>NZ_AEUE01000001.1 GCF_000186705.1 Citromicrobium sp. JLT1363 | reverse complement strand
CCACTTCTATCGTCGTGGTCCCGACCGGCAGTGCCACCGGAGCGCTCGCGCTGCCGGAGGCGACCGCATTGCCAGCGACCGTGATCGTGGCGTCGGCATCTGACACGCTTGGGGTCAGGGTAATCGCATCGATATCATTGCCCACTGCAACCGCGTAACTCAGCTGCGCCGGATCGAACGCCGGGCTCAGTGACCCTTCGCTTACCGCCAGCGCCGACAAGGTCGCATCGCTCGAAAGGGCGCGTGTCACAGAGACCGTGTAGCTCTGCCGGGTACCATCGGCGGCGGTCACCATGACTTCGATGGAGGTTGTCCCAACCGCCAGCGTGATCGGGGCGCTGATGCTGCCCGAGGCCACCGCGTTGCCCGCAACTGTGATGGTTGCGTCGGCGTCCGATGCCGTCGGGGTGAGCGCAATCGTGTCGACATTGTTGCCCACCGCAACCGTGTAGCTCGACTGCGCGGGGTCGAAGGCCGGGCTCAGCGCGCCCTCGCTCACCGACAGCGCCGAAAGCTGCGCATCGTTGGAAAGGTAGGTATAGCCATCGGTAGCCGTTGCCGCGCCGCCCGGGGATGTGACGACCACATCCGCACGACCCGCCACGCCCGCCGGGGTGGTCGCATCGATCTGCGTGTCGCTGACGACGCTGAATGCGTTTGCCTCCGAACCCGCGAAGGTGACGCTGCTCGCAGTCAGGAAGCCCGTGCCGGTAATCGTGACGGCGGTGCCGCCGGAGGGCGGACCTTCCGCAGGGGCGATGCCCGAAATCGTCGGGACGGGCGCGGCAGCCGTGCCGTAGAGGCTGTAGGTGAAGCTCGGCGTCGCAGGATCGTTGCTGGTGATTGTGATCGTCGTGTCGAAGCTGCCATCGGTCTTCGGCGCGAAGACAATCGGGAACTCGTAGGAACCGCCCGGAGCGACCGTCGTCGAGGACGCAGCTGGCAGGGTAAATCCGGCCATCGCAGACGTGGTGAGGCCCGAGATCACGAGATCGGCATCGCCTTCGTTGAAGATCAGAAATGTGAGCGATCCCGAGGATCCGACCGCCACCTGGCCGAAATCGGTCCCCGGCGTCGCCGAAGTCGTGCCGTTGGCGATCGGCTGCACGCCTCCGTTACTCGAATACACCGCGATCGTGGGAGGCGCGGCGCGGGTTACCGCCACGCTATATTGCCGGGTGGTGCCATCGGCGGCGGTCACGACGACCGCTATCGAGGTCGTGCCAACCGACAGCGTCACCGGCGCACTCGCGCTGCCCGAGGCGACCGCGTTGCCAGCGACGGTGATGGTGGCGTCGGTGTCCGAGGCGGTCGGGGTCAGTGTCATCGCCTCGACCGTACTGCCCACCGATACCGCGTAGTCGGTTTGCGCCGGATCGAACGCCGGTGTCAGCGTGCCCTCGCTCACCGCAAGGCCGGACAGCGCCGCATCTCCGGAAAGGAAGCGATAGCCATCGGTCGCGGTCGCCGCGCCGCCCGGGGATGTGACGACCACATCGACACTGCCTGCAGCATTCGCGGGCGTCGTGACATCGATCCGCGTGTCACTGACCACGGTCAACGCGTCTGCCCCCACCCCTGCGAAGGTGACGTTGCTCACCGTCAGGAAACCCATGCCGGTGATCGAAACCGCGGTTCCGCCCGATGCCGGGCCCTGCGCCGGCGCGATAGCGGTGATCGTCGGGATCGGCGCCGCGGCAGTTGCGTAGAGGGAATAGCTGAAGGAAGGCGTTGCAGGATCGTTGCTTGAGATAGCGATCGTCGTGGTGAAACTTCCCTCGGTCTGCGGGGCAAACCGGATCTCAAACTCGTAGGACCCACCCGGAGCGATCGTCCTCGACGACGCGGCTTGTACCGTGAATCCGGTCGCAGGCGTCGCGGTGACGCTCGAGATTATGAGATCGGCATTGCCACCATTGCTGATCAGGAACCTGCGCGATGCCGAGGAGCCGACCGTCACCTCGCCGAAATCGGTTCCCGGAGTTCTCGAAGTCGAGCCGTCGGCGATCGGCTGGACGCCGTCGCTGGTCGAATAAACGCTGATCGTCGGGGGCGCGGCGCGGGTTACCACAACGGTATAGCTTCGGGTGGCGCCGTTCCCCGCCGTCACCACCACCGGGATCGAGTTTGCGCCGACGTTCAACGCCACCGGCGCGCTCGCGCTGCCCGATGCGACCGCATTGCCCGCCACCGTCACGGTCGCTTCTGCATTGGAGACGGTCGGCGTCAGGCGGATCGAATCGACGGCAGTGCCAACGGCTAGCGAATAACTGGTCCGGGCGGAGTCGAAGGCCGGCGACAGAGACCCCTCGCTCGCCGTCAGGTCCGATAGCGTCGCATCGCTCGACGCAGCGCGCGTTACCGCAATCGTGTATTCCAGCGTCGTGCCGTCCGCCGCCGTGACGACCACCGCGATCGAAGTGCTGCCGACGGCCAGCGCCACCGGCGCGCTCGCGCTGCCCGAAGTGACTGCATTGCCGGCCACTGTGATCGTGGCACCGGCGTCCGCTGCGGTAGGCGTCACGGTGATCGATGTGACCGAATTGGCGACATCGACCAGGTAGTTCGTGTTGAACGGGCCGAAGGCGGGCTGGAGCGTGCCTTCGCTCAGCGTCAGTGCCGCGAGCTTGGCATCGTTGGACGGCACGCGCGTTACCGCCACGTCATATTGCTGCGTCGTCGTGCCATCGGCGGCGGTCACCACCACTGCAATCGAGGTCGTGCCGACCGGCAGAGATACCGGCGCACTCGCGCTGCCCGAAGACACCGCGTTGCCCGCAACCGTCACCGTCGCTCCGGCGTCGGCGACACGCGGCGTCAGCGTAATCTCGTCGACATCATTGCCGACCGATACCGCATAACTCAGCTCCGCCGGGTCGAATGCAGGCGTCAGCCCGCCATCGCTCGGCACGAGGCTGGCGAGGGTCGCGTCTCTCGACGGGGCGCGGGTGACCGCAACGGTATATTGCTGCGTCGTGCCGTCGGCTGCCGTGACGATCACCGCGATCGATGTCGTGCCCGCGCCGAGTGCTACCGGCGTGCTCGCGCTGCCGGACGCGGTCATACTACCGGCAACCCTGATCGTTGCGCCTGCATCCGAAGCGGTAGGGGTCAGCACGATGGATGTGACCGAATGGGCCACCGCCACCGAATAGTTCAGCTCGCCTGTATCGAAGGACGGGGTCAGCGACCCTTCGCTCACCGTCAGCGCGGATAGCGTCGCATCGTTCGACGCAGCGCGCGTGACCGCCACCGAGTATTGGCGGTTCGTGCCGTCGGCGGCATTCACCTGGACAACGATCCTTGTGACGCCGACCGGCAGGGCGATCGGAGCGCTCGCGCTTCCCGAAGCCACCGCGTTTCCGTCGACCGTGATCGTCGCCCCCGCATCGCTAGCGGTTGGGGTCAGGGTAATCGTGTCGACCGAATGGGCCACCCGTACACTATAGTCCTGCTCTGCCGCGTCGAACGCGGGCGACAGCGTCCCGTCGCTCGGGACAAGGCTCGCCAGAGTCGAATCGCCCGAGAGGAAGCGGTAGCCATTGGTGGCCGTGGCGCTTCCGCCCGGCGAGGTGACGACCACATCGACGGCGCCCGCCGGATGCTCAGGTGTCGTCGCCTGGATCGCGGTATCGCTCACGACGGTGAAAGCGGTTGCGTCCGTGCCGCCGAAGGTCACGCTCTGCGTGGTCAGGAACCCCGTGCCCGTAATGGTGACCGAGGCGCCGCCCCGCGCGACTCCCTGTTCCGGTGAGACCGAGCCGATCGTCGGCACCGGCGCTACCCCGCTTGCATAAACCGCAAAGCTGTAGGTCGGCGCGTTCGGATCGTCGCTGGTGATCGAAACGGTGCCGGTGACGTCGCCCGTGCTGGTCGGCCTGAAGGGGACAGAGAGCTGGTAGCTTTCGCCGGGCTGCAGCGTTTGCGACGCCAGCGCGGGGACGGAGAAGCCTTGCCCGGCTGTTACGGAGAGCCCGCTCAGCGTCAGCGGCGCATCGCCCGCGTTATTGACGACGAACAGGCGCGTGCCTTGCGCCCCGACATCAACCTCGCCGAAATCGGTGCCTGGGGTCGCAGCGGTGCTGCCATTGGCGACGACAGCCTGACCGCCGGTCATGGAATAGACCCGGACCGTCGGCGGCGCAGCGCGCGTTACGGGTACGCTGTAGACACGCGACGCTCCGTTGGCGGCGGTCACGCGAATTGTGATCGGCGTAGTGCCGACTACCAGAGAAATCGGCGCGCTCGCGCTACCGGATGCCGTGGCGACACTGTTCACGGTGATCGTTGCGCCAACACCCGCTGCGGTCGGCGTCACGGTGATGGTCTCCACATCGTTGGCGACCCGCACCGTGTAATTGGAGCGCGCGGAATCGAACGCTGGCGTAAGCGTGCCTTCGCTGACCGAAAGCGCTGCCAGCGTCGCGTCGCTCGAGGGCGCGCGCGTTACCACGACATTATACTGCTGGGTCGTGCCGTCGGGGGCGGTCACTTCGACCACGATCGTGTTCTGCCCCGCCGACAGTGCGATCGGGGCGCTCGCCTGGCCCGATGTCACGACGGTGCCCGCCACGGTGATGGTGGCCCCGGCATCCGAAGCGGTGGGCGTCAGAACAATCGTCGCGACCGCTTCGCCGACCGCGACCGCATAATCGGTCTCCGCAGGATCGAATGCAGGGCTCAGCGTCCCCTCGCTGACCGACAGCGATGCCAGCGTCGCGTCGCTCGATGCGAGGTAGGTGTAGCCGCCAGTGGCGGTTGCGGCTCCGCCCGCAGTCGTCACCACCACATCGACGGCGCCCGGCGCATGGGCGGGCGTGACCGCTTCTATCTCGGTGTCGCTCACCACGGTAAAGCTGGTCGCGTCGGTTCCGTCGAACGTCACGCTTTGCGCGGTCAAAAATCCCGTGCCGGAGATGGTGACGGTCGTCCCGCCGGCACCTCCCCCCTCGTCCGGCGAAATCGCGCCGATCGTTGGAACCGGCGCGACCGCAGCACCTGCCATCTCGAAGGTGAACTCCGGAGTGTTCGGATCGTTGCTCGCGATCGAAACCGTGGTCGGAAAACTGCCTTCGGCCTGCGGTTCGAAGAACACCTCGAAGGCCTTGAAGGCACCGGCCGGAATGGTGCCCGACGACACCAGCGACAGGCGATACCCCTCGGTCGGGGAGATGGAGGCGGCAAAGGTCAGCTCTGCATTGCCGGCATTGTACACGACGAACTGCAGGTTCTCGGAGCCTCCGACGTCGATCGTGCCAAAATCGGTATTCGCATTGGGCGCGGCACCATCTTGCACCGGCATACCGTTGCGGAAAACGTAGAGCTGCGGCGCCGCAGCCTCGGCGGCTCCGCGCACCGCAAAGCTATATGTCGCGTTGTTCGGATCATCGCTCGCGATCCGCACCGTCGCATCGAATGCTCCCTCGGCGGGAGGATCGAACCGGACGGTAATCGACGCGGACCCATCCGGAGCGATCGGACCCGGCGCAGCTCCGACAAGGCTGAACGCACTGCCCGTGGCATTGTCGACAGTGATGGAAGAAACCGCCAGCGCGTTCGCCCCGTCGTTATGAAGCACGAAGGTCCGGTCGACGGCGCTCTCTCCGACGACGATCCGGCCATAGGAGGTTCCGTCCGCGTTACGCGGCGACATGTCTCCGTTTGCGATCGTGTTGCCCCTGCCCGTCACGCGCAGGACACCCCCCGGCGGAGGATCGAACGTCGCGGTGCGGATTTCCGACGGACGGTTGTAGTTTCCCGATCCGTCGACCGCGATGTTGGCCGGTACCTGCACGCTGAACTGACCGGACGCGGACGGGCTCAGCGTGACCACGTAATTGGCCCCTGACCCGCTCAGCGTCGCGCTGGCATTCGTCGTTACCAGATCGCCGGCGGTGAAGCCTGTGACGGGTGCCGAAAAGGTAATGCTGGAAGTGTAGGTGTTGCTGCCGGCGTCGGTGAGCGCGCCCAGCGTAACAGTCGGTCCGGAGGTGGCGATGCCATCGCCGAACACCTGAAAGGTGTAGCTGGGATTGTTGGGATCGTCGCTCGCCACGCTGACCGTCTCCGAAAACGGCCCGCCTCCGTTCGGATCGAATGCGATTGCGATCGTCTTGCTGCCGCCCGCAGTGATCTCCCCCGTATTGTCCTGGGGAATCCGGAACACGCTTCCCGGAGACACCGAAACATCGGTGATCGTCAGCGGGGCGTTCCCGGGATTGTAGAGAAGGAAATACCGCAGGACCTGGCCACCCGCCTCGTCGACAGCCCCGAAATCGGTTGCCACGGTTCGGGACGAAGACCCGTTGGGAACGGCTACGGACGTACTGTCTACCACACCGTAAACCTGCAGCACGGGCTGGGCCGCAGCGGCGGCAGGCAGGAACAGCGCGAGCGCCGCGAGAAAAACGGACAGGATCGATCCCCGGAACGCCGGAGGGGTGCGCATTAGGGCAGCCCGAAGCGATTGGCGGACGTGTCCCGGTCGTTGCCAGAAACGCCACCGGGCGCAGCCGAAGCCACGCCTTGCGCTTGTTCCGAATGTCACTTTTGCCCACCTCAACAACGCGATCAATGACCGGGTGCGGCGGCGGCACGTCCCTGAATGCCGGTCCGCATTTTCCCCGGATTGAACCAGTTGTTTGGCGGTTTAGAATTTTGGTGAGGGCCGAACCATCTACGGATCCATTGATGTTCGGTCGATTTGACGTCTGCTATGGCCCTGGTCCCGACCCGGATTGTGCCGTTGCGACACATTCCTTTACAGACCCTCGCTCCCGGAGCGACCGCAGGATCGATCGGGTATAAGGAAGCCAGACGGTGACGCAGCATCCCAATCCACCCGTATCGGCAGAACCGCTGTGACCGACCGATCGGTTCAGGCCGTGTCGCCGCCGGTCGATGTCGTGATCGTCGAGGACCGGCGGGAAACCGCCGACCGGCTCGCGCGGGCGGTCTTGCAGCTGACACAGGTACGGACATGCTCGATCGCGCGATCGGTGCGCGAAGGTCTTTTCGAACTCTCTCAGGTCAGACCACGCGCAATTCTGGTCGATCTGGGCCTGCCCGATGGCTCCGGCGTAGAGATCATCCGCGCTGCCCAGGCGGCCGACTGGCCCTGCGACAGCCTTGTCGTGACGGTCTTCGCCGATGAGGATCGCGTAATCGAAGCTATTGCGGCGGGTGCAACGGGCTACATCCTCAAGAACGACCGGCCCGAGGAGGTCGGGCGCAACCTGCTGACCGTTCTCGAAGGCGGCAGCCCGATCAGCCCGCAGATCGCGCGCTATCTCCTCAATCTCGTCCCGCAGCCAGAGGAGCCGAAGGACGATGGGCTGGAGATCAGGCTGACCGCACGCGAGAAGGACATTCTCCGGCTGATTGCGCATGGCTTCAAACGGCAGGAAGTCGCCGACAAGCTCAACATCACAGTCGGCACGGTCGGGACGCATATCAACAATGTTTACCGCAAGCTTGAAGTCGGCTCGAACACCCAGGCCGTGGCCACCGCAAACCGTCTCGGCCTGTTTTGAAAGAGCTGCTTATTGAAAGGGGCGAGGTCGAGGCTGCGCCGCGCGGATTATTGCGCACGCTCTGTCTGCTTTTGGCGATCCCGCTTTTCATCGGCGCGCTGACCGCGCTGATCCAGCTGCTGGCGATCAACCCCTATCCCGAAATGACGCGGGGCGAGCGCCTCGACAGCGCCGAGATGTGCCTTCAGCGCGCGGATGCGCCCCAGCCGGACTGTCAGGATTTCAGGCCCGTCACACTCCCCCATGTCACCGCGCTGGAGCGCGATACGAGCGTGGTGAGTGCCCACTACCGGCTCAGTTTCGACAGGCCCGCCAGCGATGACCTTCAGGCCTTCGTTGCACCGCGGGTGACCGACCATGCGCGGATCGAAGTCAATGGCATCAGGATGTCGCCCAACTCCGAGCCGGACGGCCCGCTGTGGCACGACTGGAACAGGCCGATTTACGGAGCCCTGCCAGAGCCGGTGCTGCGCCCGGGTGCCAACCGGATCGACATCACGCTGACGCAATCGGATATCGGCCGACTGGCGCTCTATCCCGTCTATGTCGGGGAAGCGGACGCGATCCGGCTGACCTGGCTGAGCCGGTTCGCCTTCCGGACCGGCATGGTGCGGATGAATATCGGTCTGGCCGCCATTCTCGGGGGCGCGTTCTTCGCGCTCTGGCGCATGAACCGTCGGGGACAGGGACTGGGCTGGCTCCCCCTGGCAATGGCAGGCGCGACGATTTTCGGCTGGCAACTGGCCTACCCGAACATGGCCCCGCCAGGGCCCTGGTGGAGATTTGCCTCGATCCTGGCGATGCATGGGACCGCCTATTGCCTCTACATGTTCCTGCGCGACTTCTTTCAGGAACGTTCGCAACCGGCGTTCGTGGCGGTCCACGCGACGATCGCAGCCGGCCTGGCGATCCTGCTTGCAGGGTACCCGGTGCTGGGCGTTAGCGCAGCTGGCGCAAGTTTCATCGGCGTCGCTGTCGCTGTGATCTGCATTCTCTGGATCCTGCTTACGACGCCCCTCCTCGCGCGCGCGGACCGTATTGCGCTGGTCCTGCTGTTCAGCCTCTCGGCGAGCTGCGCGGTGACCGCCTGGCTCGATTCCTTCCTGGCTCAGCAGGTCGTCCGCCTGCCGCTGGGGCAGGTCGCGGTGACGCTCCTGTTCGCCGGGATCAGCTGGACGCTGGTGCAATGGCTGGTCGAGATCAAACGCCAGCGCGACCGGCTCAGCGAGTCACTGCGAGACCAGGTGCGCGCCAAGTCTGTCGAACTGGACGAGATGTATCGCGCGCTGGGCCGGCAGAAGGAAAAGCAGGTCGTTGCCCAGGAACGCCAGCGGATCATGCTCGATCTGCATGACGGGATCGGCGGGCAACTGGTCAACACGCTCGCCTACCTTGAAAACTCGGGACGGGACGATCCGGTGCTGCGCGACGCGATCGAGGACGCGCTCACCGACATGGCTCTGATGATCGACAGCCTGCATGCCGATGCCGACATACCGGCAGTCCTGGGGATGATCCGCAACCGGCTCGAACCGCTGCTCGCCCGCCATAGCGCGCGGTTGGAATGGAATGTGGAAGGCGACCCGCGGTTTGACAATCAGACGCGCTCGGGCGTTCTCGGGATCATGCGTATAGTCCAGGAAGCAATCACCAATGCGGTCAAGCATTCCGACGCAAGCGTGATCGAACTGCATGCCGACGACCGGAACATCTGGGTCCGCGACAATGGCAAGGGCTTCGATCTGGCAGCGGAAGCGGATCGTCCTCTTTCGGAAAGTGGGCTGGGGCTCAAGGGAATGCGGCAGCGCGCGCAGAATATTGGAATTTCCCTGCAGATCGATACATCGCCCACTCAAGGCACCGCCATTCACCTCTACTGGTAAACCATTACCCACGAGCAGAACCCGCGCAGTGCGAACCGCAGTACTGATTTGCGCTCTGCGCAATGAAAGCTGCTAACTCGCATCATTGCCTGCAAATCGCATCCTTGTCAGGATCAGTCGCAAGACCACTTCACGGGAAGATCGCTCATGACGCGCAACCAGTTCTGGCAAACCGCATTCCGGCGCATGTACCTGCTGGTGACCTGCTGCCTCCTCGCCGGACTTATCGGTGCACGGCCTGTCCTCGCCGAGGACGCAAACGCAAACGGCAGCGATGTGACGGTCCTCACCGGGGGGACCTTGATCGATGTGACCTCCGGCGAGACCATGGCCGATGCGGTGGTGATCATTCGCGGGGAGCGGGTGGAAGCGGTCGGCCCTGCCGGCACGCTGGCAATGCCCGCGAATGCGACGATCATTCCCATGGATGGCCGGTGGCTGGTCCCCGGCCTGATGAATATGCACGTCCATCTCGGTCTGAAACTTCCCGGGGCGGCCGGTGCCGCGCTGGTTGACGAGACTGACGTGGAAGAAGTGCTGCGCATGGCCGCAAATGCGCGTCGATCGTTGGAAAGCGGTGTCACGACCTTGCGCCTGATCGGTGAAGACCATGGAACGGATTTTGCCCTGAAAAAGGCGATCGATAGCGGGCAGATCACCGGCCCGCGGATCGAAACCGCAGGGGAAGTGATTGTTCCCACCGGTGGCCATGGCTCGCTGGAAGCCGATGGTCCCTATGCACTCGCTGCGGCTGCGCGCGAGCAGATCAAGCACGGTGCCACATGGATCAAGATCGCGATCTCCGGCGGTATTTCGGATACCCACGGTGCCATTTCCGCCGCGCCCATGACGGATGAGGAAATGAAGACACTCATCGAGGTCGCGCATCGCAACAATGTGAAGGTTACGGCCCATAACGGCTCTTCCCCCGCAGCCAAGCAATCGCTCGCCTTCGGAATCGACGGCTTCGAACATGGATATCATCTCGATGACGAAGTCCTGCGCGAGATGAAGCGTCAGGGCACCTGGCTGGTGCCGACCATCGTGGTGACGCAGCCCGGAGCCATGGAATTTTACCGGAAGATCGGATCGCCCGAATGGTATCTTCAGCGGGTCGCTGAAACCGGTGAGGATCACTGGAAAACTCTGCAAAATGCGATCGCCTTGAAGGTCAATATCGCACTGGGCACGGATCAGTTTCCCTTCGAGCCCAATAGTGGAACGACGGCAACGATCCGCGAGGCAGAACTTTACGTGAAGGCTGGGATGACTCCGCTCGAAGCGGTGCAGTCGGCGACGGTCGAACCGGCGCGAATGATGGGCAGGGACGATATCGGGAAGATCGAAGCCGGATATTATGCCGATATCGTCGCGCTGCCGGCCAACCCCCTGGAGGATATTTCCGCATTGCGCAGCATCGACTTCGTCATGAAGGGTGGCGAGATTGTTCGCGATGATCGCGGCATGAGCGCGCGCTGAGCAGCCCACCCCCTTGGAAAAACACAACATGAAGAATGATCGGCGTTCCGGCACCCGAGGCCGGTGGCATCTCCTGCTATTGCTGGTGCCTTTCGTATGGCAGGTTGGAGCAATTCCCTGGATCAATGACATAACGTGGGACGGCCTGTTTCTGCCCTTCCCCATGCTGTGGCAGATGATCGGTATCGTGGTGGCTACCGCCAGCATCGGGGCGGTCTACCGGATCGATCGGAAGCGCGCCCACGAGTCCGGAGAGCTTTCCCTGGACGAGGAAGAAAACTCCTGATGGCGCTGGGCATCACCATCCTGCTCGTGGTCCTCACGATCGCCGGCTCCGTCCTGTACGGATCGCGCAATCGCGGATTGGGCGGAGTTACCGAATGGGCTGTCGGTGGACGCCGGATGGGAACCTTGATCTTCTGGTTTCTCAATGCGGGCGAGATTTACACCACCTTCGCCGTGCTGGGCATTTCAGGGTATGCCTGGGCCTATGGCGCGCCAGCCTATCTCGCTTTCCTCTCGGTCTCGCTGACCGCAGCCGTCGGCTATTGGCTGACACCGCATATCTGGCAGGCCGGGAAAAAGGGTGGTTTCATCACGCAGGCCGACTTTTTTGCGCATCATTACCAGGCCCGGTGGCTCGGCGTCATTGTCGGACTGGCAGGCATTGCGGCCCTGATTGTCTATGTGCAGATCCAGATCACGGCGCTGGCCCTGGTGCTGCGGCTCTCCGTCGATGCCGATATCTCGAATACTGCTTCCGCCATCGCAGCGGCCGCTCTCATGCTGCTGTTCGTGATGTCGGCGGGGCTGCGTTCGGCTGCCTTTGCCGCGGCGGTAAAGGATATCCTGATGGTGGTGATCGTGGTCGCCCTGTGCGTCACCGTCGCAAGCCATGTCGGGGCAAGTTCGATTGGCGATATCTTCACCCGGGTTCAGGACGCCTACCCGGGGATCGGCAGCCTGCCCGGACGTGACGCGGATAGCGGCCTGTCTACGGTGTGGATGATGACCGCGGGGATCAACGTGGCGCTGGGCACCTATGTCTTCCCCCACATGTTTCAGCTCACCTATTCCGCGTCCGACACCTGGGCCGTGCGCCGCAACGCGGTTTTCCAGCCGCTGTATTCCCTCTCCTATTTCTTCATCATCCTGCTTGGCTTCGGTGCGCTGCTGGCTGGAACGATGCCACCGGGGGGCGATCCGAACGCGGTATTGCTCAGCTTCGTCGCCGATCGCTATCCGGCATGGGCTATCGGCCTGTTCGCTGGCACCGCCTGCCTGCTGGCCCTGGTGCCCGGTTCGGTTCTGCTGCTGACGGCGGGATCGATCTTCGCCCGCAACGTGGTGCGGCCGGTCTTGCCCGATCTCAGCGACAGGTCGGAATTGCTGATCTCGCGCGCGTCGATGGTCGGATGTGCGGCGGTAGCCGTTTATCTGACGATCGGTGCCAACCAGTCGCTCGTCGATATCGGGCTGAACGCCTATGCCTCCATCGGCATGTTGGCGCCGGGCGTTTTCCTCGCATTCCTGTGGCGCAAAACCAATGCGTTTGCGGTGCTGGGCGGCATTGCCACCGGCTATGCCGTGTTGCTGCTTCCTGCTGCCTCAGCCGTACTGGTCTGGTTCCCGGAATGGGAGAAGGGCCTCGTGGCGATGGCAGGCAACGCTGTCGTCGTGCTCGTATTGAGCCCGCTCTTCAACGCATTGCAGCGCAAATCGAACGTCCAGGCTCCCGCCTGAACGAAACGCGACCGGTTCAGTCCGCAGGATTGGTCCAGCTGCGCAACTGCCGTTCAAGCAATGCCATCAAGTCGACCGGCGGTCCGTGCAGTTGGCGAGCGTGGCGATGGATCAAGCCGATCGTCGTATGTTCGAGCTCGCCATCGATAATGGGCTTGGCGATCAGCACGCCGTCCTCGATCTCCGCGCGAACGCTAATCGCCGGAAGGACGGCGATCGCGCGCCCATTCTTGGCCATTTCCCTCATCACATGGATGGAGTCCGTGACGAGCTTGGGACTGAGCCAGACGTTCTGGCGCGCTTCAGCCTCCGCCAACGCGGTGCGAATCGAAAAGCCGCGTGGCGCAAGACACAGGGGCTGCTCGGCCAGCTCCGCCATGCTCACCCCCTTGAGTTTCGCCAGCGGATGATCGGGCGCGCAGATCACGGACAGCGGCTGAAGCGCGGAAGCGCGCAGCCGGATCTTGGGATCCGGTCCGACTTCGAAAACCAGGCCGATATGCGCTTCGTCCTCTACGATCATCCGCGTCACATCGGCGGTCGACCCGCTTTTGATCGAGATTTCTATGCCGGGATTGCTTGCCTGATATTCCTCGATGATCGTCGTGAAGGAGCGGTTGAGAAACCCCTCGCCCACGGCAAGGCGGATATTGCCGGTTCGCGAGTGACGCAGATCGGCAAGGCGGTTCTGGAAAGCGTCCTTTTCTGCCTGTGTCGACTTGTAGTATTCCAGCGTCAGTTCGCCTGCGGCAGTCAGCTTTATCGTCCGGCGACCGCGCTCGAACAGAGGCATGCCGATCTCTCGCTCCAACTGCCCGATCTGGCGGCTGATAGACGATACCGCGACGCCAATCTTGTCGCTGGCAAGCCGCATGGTTCCATGCATCGCAGTTTCATAAAAATACATCAGTGCAATCTGCGACATAAGCCCTCCGTGGCGGCAATGTTGCACTCTCGGCAACAATATTCAACGTTCGTTGTTATTGCGGCGAAGAAGCGTCAGGTCCTAGGCAATAGCCCAAGTGAGATGAGGAGGGCTTTCTTGGACAAACGCTCAATCGTTGAATGGCGAGGTTACATTCCGGCGATCACCACCCCTTTCGCTGCCGATGGCGCGATCGATTTCGGGGGCCTCGCCACCTTGCTGGATTGGCTGCACGGTGAAGGCATGCACGGCTTGGTCGTCGCGGGAACGACCGGCGAGTGGACATCGATGTCCGACGCCGAGAGATGCTCTGTATTTGCCGCCGTCGGCGATCAGCTGTCCGGCAAGCTGCCGCTGCTGGCAGGATGCAGCGCATTCACGGCAGAGCGCGTCATCGCGATGGCCACCGAAGCCCACAAAGCCGGTTTTTCCGGCATCCTGGTCACGCCCCCTCCTTACATCTGTCCGAGTTCCACCGAGATATCCAACTTCTACCGCAGTGTGGCGAAGGGATCGCCGCTGCCTGTCTGTATCTACAACTGGCCCCCCGGAACCGGGATCGACTGCGAACTCGACCTTCTCGAACGGTTGACCGACATCGACAATATCATCGCGGTCAAGCAATCCACGAGCCGGCTCGATCGATTTGTCGCGACGTTTTTCGCCTTGCGCGAAAAGGTACTCGTCTTCGGTCATGCGATGGATGAGCATGGTCTGGCACTTCTCGAAGCGCGCGGCGGCGACGGCACCATGGGCGCGGGCGGCGTGCTTGGCCGGTATCAGCCGGATTTCTACAATCATCTATGGGCCGGAGAGATCGAGAAGGCCCGCCAGTGTGGCCGCATGGATCGCGTCTTGATGAAAGAGTGGTACACGCCCGATCTCGTCGGCAAATTCGGATCCGGGCCTGCAATCCTCAAGGCTGCGCTCGATGCCCGGGGTCTGCCAGGCGGCCATGTTCGTGCACCCCTGCTCGACATCTGTGAAGAAGATCGCGAGAAGGTCCGTCGAACACTGGACGAACTCGGATGTCTTTCTGTCTGACATAGACTTCTTGGTGATAGGCGGCGGCCTCGTCGGCGCCGCCTCCGCCTGGCACCTCGCCAGCGCGGGAACGAAGGTCTGGCTATGCGAGCAGGCCAGTCCCGGACATGGGGCCTCCGGTCAGAATGCGGGATCGCTGCACTTTCAGATAGAACGCCGTTTCCTCGAACGCGAAGACGGCGTCGGTCGGGAAGGTGAACAGACCGCACAGCTGAGCCGCCTCGCTGTGCAGGACTGGAGAGACCTGGAACGGCAGATAGGCCGCAATCTGGGCGTCCACATGGAAGGTGGCCTGATGGTCGCGCACAGCGCGCAGGAGGTGCGCCTGCTGGAAACCAAGGCGGCGCGCGAACAGGCGATGGGCCTAGCCGTCGAGACGATCGATCGCGCGCAAGTGCAAGCGCTGGCTCCGTATCTCTCGCCGGATATTCTGGCTGCGAACTTCATGGCCGATGAAGGCCATGCCGATGCGCGCATCATCGCGCCCGCCTTCGCCGATGCGGCGCAGAGTGCCGGAGCCAGACTTCTGGACGCAACGCGCGTCGCTTCGCTGCAGAAACGCGGCGCACTTTTCGAAGCCAGGCTCGAAAAAGGGGAAGAGATCCAAACCGTCACCGCCGCCAAGGTGCTGATCTGCGCCGGTATCTGGTCGCCGCAGATCGCAGCAATGGCGGGCCTGCACCTGCCGCTGTTCCCCGCGCCCCTTACGATGAACGCAACAGCGCGCACGGCCGCCTTCCTTCCTTATCTGATACAGCATGTCGGCCGCCGGCTCTCGATCAAACAGACCGCGGCCGGCAATCTGCTGATCGGAGGGGGCTGGCCGTCGCGGTTGCACCGCACAGGCTCCGGCTTCGACTTCTCGCGCGCGCCTGCACTGGTGCCGCAATCGCTGACGGGCAATCTGCAGACCGCGGTCGAAACGATGCCCGTGATTGGCGAGCACGAACTGTTGCGGAGCTGGACCGGGATCACCGCCGTAACGCAGGATCAGCTGCCCGTCGCAGGGGAGTTTCCCTCCTTGCCCGGCCTATTTTGTGCAGCAGGCGGATCGGCATTCACCCTCGGCCCCACCTTTGCGCGGTTGGTAGCCGACCAGATGCTGGAACGTCGGCGCGATGAGGCCGATGCACTGCTCAGCGTGGCCTCTCCGGCCCGTTTCGAAAGCTTGAACGGATTCATGGGGCGATGAGCAAGAGGATAGGATTCGTCGAGCCCCCGGCCCCGATCCACATCGAACTGGATGGCGAGGTGGTGGAAGCATACGAAGGGGAAAGCGTGGCCGCGCTGCTGGTTCTGCATCGTGATGGCATGTCCCGCCGCGATCGCGACGGAGATGCCAGGGGCCTGTGGTGCAACATGGGGACCTGTTCGGAGTGCTTCGTTCGATTGCTCGAACATGGCCGTTCGCGCCGCGTGCGCGCCTGCCTTCTTGAAGCAACGGATGGGATGCGCATAGCAACCGGATCGCACACGCAAGATGACTGATAACGCCGAGACATCCTATGATGTGTTGATCGTCGGCGGCGGCCCGGCAGGACAGGCCGCAGCCCTCGAACTGGCAGCGGTGGGCGCACGCTGTGCGGTGATCGATGAACAGGCTCGCCCCGGTGGGCAGATCCTGCGGCAGCCGCCCGTTTCTTTCGCCGCGCAGAACTGGGTCGACGAAAACAGCTACCGCCCTCTGCGCCAGCAATTGCGCGTGTTCGAAAACCAGGCCGCCATTGCATGGCTCGGTCGCCGCTCGGTCATCGGTCTGCAACCCGGACCACAGGGGCATTCGCTGACCACATCGGGCGCCGATGGGCTGCAAGAGCTTTCGGCGGCGCATGTTCTGATCGCGGCGGGCTGCTATGACATGCCTTATCCCGCGCCGGGCTGGACATTGCCCGGCGCGATGGGCGCCGGCGCCATGCAGACCTTGTTGAAGGCGCAGGGCATCGTAACCGGCGAGCCAATCGTTTTCGCCGGTACGCACCCGCTGATGCTGCTGATTGCCGCGCAGATATCGCGTGCTGGCGGCAAGGTCGCCGAAGTCGCCTTCGATCGATCCCTCGCGACCATCGGCAAGTCGATGATACGGCATTGTGCCACCGCGTTGCGAAATGGCTCTTTGCTGGGCGAAGCAGGCAAGGCCATGATGGACCTGCGGCGGGCAGGCGTCCCCGTGCGTTTCGGGCGCCCATTGCAGGAGATTACCGGGGCGGATCGGGTGACCGGCGCCGTGTTCGGGGAGGCTGATCACCCGGAGACGACGCCATGCGGTTCCATCGGGCTTTGCTATGGCTTTCTTCCCCAATCGGACCTGCCCCGGCAGGCGGGCCTTTCCGTGCGGTGGTCTTCTCCTTCTGGCGGCTGGGCGACGTGCCACGATCAATGGATGCAGAGCTCGGTTGAGGGGGTCTGGGTGGCGGGCGAGACCACCGGAGTAGCCGGAGCCCCGATTGCGAGGGATGAAGGCCGTATCGCGGGTCTTGGCATTGCCGCAGCCCTGGGGCTGATCACGAACCGGGACGCGACCAGACGCGCCGCACCATTCCGCCAAAGTCGCAAGGCCGCCATGCGTTTTGCAGCAATGCTGGATGATATCGCGGCCCCCAAGCAGGCACTGGATCGGGTCGCCGCGAGCAATACCACCATATGTCGCTGCGAGAAGGTGAGCGCGTCCGCAGTACGGGAAACGCTTGGCTCCACCACCGATGTCAATGCGGTGAAGCGGATCACCCGCTGCGGCATGGGGCTGTGCCAGGGCCGCAATTGCGAGCATATGCTCATCCGCATGAGCGCCGCTGCCGAAGGACGTGGCCTGGAAACCATGAAGGGTTTTACGGGGCGTTTCCCTGCCCGCCCGGTCAGCATCGCCGACCTGCTCGAGAAACCGTTGCCCTGAACGCAACGAAAACGCCATTCTCGTTTCTTGAATGGCACGCCTCGTTTCGTAGCATCACGCTGTAGCAACAGCGGAGAATTGCACATGCAGGACGCCGAAAAGCCCAGTTTCCTGGCCGCCGACCATGTTTCTTTCACGGTCGACGATCTCGAACCGGCAGTTTCATTCTATTGCGACGTGTTCGGCGCCAGCGAGCTGTTCCGAATGGGTCCGCTGGACGCGGCAGACCTGCCCAGGGATGCTGAAGGCCGCGACTGGACCGAAGCGCATATTGGCGTTCCGGGAGCGTGCATCTCGCTGGTCATGCTGCGCCTGACCGATAATCTCAACCTGCAGCTCATCGCGTATTCGAAACCCGATGACAGGCGCATCGAGCGTCCCCGTCATTGCGACGCAGGCGGCCATCATCTCGGCCTGAAGGTCGACGATGTCGAGAAGGCCTCCCGATACCTCGCCGCGCACGGCTGCGAAGTGCAGGAAATCATCGCGATCGAGGATGGTCCCCTGGCCGGTAAGAAGAACCTCTATCTTCGCGATCCTTTCGGGAACGCGATCGAGATTGTCGACTGAAATCCTGCGCATCTGGAGTAACTGCTATGCCGAATAAGCCCATCAACCCAGGCCAGCTTTACAATGCCGTCGAGTTCGGATTCTCCCATGCCGTCGAGAGCAGAGGGCAACGTACCTTGCACCTCGCAGGACAGGTCGCGTGGGACCCGGAATGCAACGTTGTGGGCGCGGATGACCTGGCTGCGCAAACCCGCCAGGCGCTGGCCAATCTCAAGGCGGTGCTGGCCGAAGCGGGCGCCGGACCTGAACATGTCGTGCGGCTGCGCACTTATATCGTCGACCATAAGCCGGAAAAGCTGGGTGTGGTCCTGCCGGAAATCGGCGCTTTCTACGACGGTGCTACGCCCGCAGCGAATACGCTGATCGGCGTTGCGGCGCTCGCCATGCCGGAATTCCTGATCGAGATCGAGGCCACTGCGGTTCTGGATTGATCCCGCCGGCCCCTCGCCTCAACGAGCGCGAGGGGCCGGACCCTGCGCATCCCGCGTCATCGCGAACGGAAGGATAGCCGGGTCTGGTCCGGATCGCCGTCCCCGCCCTATCTGCCCACTTCGCGGCCCACGGGGTACAGCAGGTACTCGCTGTCGTAATAGGGGCTGCGTTCGTAGAACCAGCCAAGCCGGGCATCCGGGTCCGCCGCGAATTCCGGATCGCTCGCGAGCTTTTCTTCAAACGCCACCTTGAGCTGCGGGTCACGCTCCATCATCGCGCGGGCCATCGGCTCGACAACGTAGCCTTCGATGTAGGACGTACGGGTGAGGATGCTCATGAAAAAGCCCCACTGGAACAGCGAGTCATCCGCCTGCGGTTCCAGCATCATCGCGGCCAGCTGACCAAGCGGCTGGTCCGTCGGCACGCGCACGGATCCCGGCATGAAGCTGCGTGTGAGCGTTTCATGCCGATAATCGCCCGCGCTCACCCGGATACGGTTGCCCAGCGGCATGTCGGAAACTTGCGGATCGACGATACGGATCATGTCGAGCTCGATGGTGCGCGGCTCGTCCAGCACTTCCATCATGATGCCCTGCTGCCGCAGTCTCTCGATCACTTCGGGATAGGCAACGGACACCCAATAGGCACGGGGCAGGTCGATCGTTACGCCGGCATCCGAGCCATAGAGCGGATACGGCTTTTCTGGGGCGACTTCCCCCAGATAGCGGATTTCCTCGGTGCCGGAGATTTCGGAATCGTAATGTACGGCTTCCATCTGGCGGAACGGGATGGACCGGACAGGATCGGCCCTATCCTTCCAGGAGAGCACCATCTGATCCGGCGTCTTGCGGTCCTGCGCGATGGCGCTTTTCAGCACATCCCAGTGCGTGCCGATGCTACGCAGGGACTGCTCCAGCAGAACATAATCGCCAAGCACACGCTGGCGATAGGGTTTCAAGGCATGGTCCTCGACCAGCACTGCGGGGAGGTGCCGCAAGTCTCCATACGAATGTGAAAAGCGGGGCGGGAAGCCCGGCAGATACAGGCCCTGTTCGGGATGGCGATCATCCACCGCCAGTACCAAGGGCCCCGGAATATGCCCTTGCGCGGTCAGCGCTGCCTCGACCTCAGGCCGGAATACGTCATGCAGCCATGCATTCTGCTGGGGTGAATAGCTGTACTCCTTTTCCTGGAATCCGAAGGTGATGTCGTAAGCGAAATCGACACCGTCGGACACATGCAGATCGAGATAAAGCGCCGGGTCCAGCGTATCGATCAGCCCCAGCATGGCATGCATGACCGGCGCGTCGGCCTTGATATAATCGCGGTTGAGATTGATGTTCTGCGCCGTTGTACGCCAGCCCTGCTCTACCGGGCCACGCTGGTTCGGACGGCTGAAGCGCGAAGCGCGTTCGTGCCCGTCAATATTGAAGATCGGCACGAACACGAAGTTCGCTTGATCGAGAAGGTCGTCCTTCCCGCGCAGCGCGATATCGCGCAGCAGCATCATACCGGCATCCGTGCCATCGCTCTCCCCAGGATGGATGCCCGCCTGCGCCAGCACGGTTGGCTTCACATCATCGAGATCGGCGGGTCCGGAGACGCCCGCTTGCCTGGTCGCGATGACGGCAACCAGATCGCGGCCCAACGCGGACTTCCCGATCGTCACCAGGTGAATCAGCGGTGATGCATCGGCCAGCCGAGCCAGATAGGCCTTCATCTCATCGTAAGTCGCGGTTTCGGTCATGCCCGATTGTTCCGCAGGCGTGATCCATGGATCGGCACCATCTGCAATCAGCGCCTCGCTCGCGCCGGACCATTCGACCGCAGGCGGCAGGGGGGCCGCGACAGGGGTACCCTCTTGCGTCGCTCCTCCGTGCTGCGCGATCGCGGGTGTCGCGATCCCCGCGAGCAGACATGCCAAAACAACCGAGCGCATTTTTATCTCCAGAAGATTCAGTTCGATTGGACGCTGCCAATCCAGTGATCGATAGCCGTTTCAAGCGCCGAAAGCGGCAGAAACCCGTAATGCAGTGCGACGTCGTGATAGTCGCGAATATCGTAGGCGTTGCCCAGCGCCGCTTCCGCCCGCGCGCGCTGCTTCTGAAACGATTTCATCCCGATCGTGAAGGCGGTCGCCTGTCCCGGCACCGCCAGATAGCGGTCGACCGCGATCTTGTTGGCCGCATGCGTGCTTGCGGTGTTCTCGTCGAGATATTGCGTCGCCTGTTCCCGGCTCCACCTCTTGTAGTGAAGTCCGCTGTCCACCACCAACCGGCATGCGCGCCACAATTCCCCGCCCAGGCGCCCGAAATCGGAATAGGGGTCCTTGTAGAAGCCCATTTCCTTGGCGAGGGCTTCGGCATAAAGCGCCCACCCTTCGACGAAGGCAGTATTCTGCCACCACTGATTGGTCTTGCGCACTTCGGGCACCGCATCATTCGTGAGGATCGTCGAAATCTGCATGTGGTGCCCGGGAATGCCCTCGTGAAACAGCAGGGCATCCAGATCGAACGTAGCCTGATTGGCCATGTCGGAAAGGTTGAGATAGACGTAGCCGGGCCGTTCCCCGTCGGGCGACCCCGGATCGAAGTAAGCGGCCGGTAGAGTGGGTTCGCGATAGATTTCGGCCCGTCTTATGACCAGCGGCAATGGCGCGCCATCGTGGAAGGCCTGAGGCAGCGCCTGTGACATCGCGGATACCAGGTTGCGGGCGCGTTCCAGGTAGTCTTCCCGGCCCTGGTCCGTATTCGGATAATAGAATTTCGGGTCTTGCTTCAGCCGCTCCATAAACTGCTGGAGCGTGCCGGAAAAACCCACTCTCTCCATGATCCCGTGCATCTCGCCGTGGATGCGGTCGACTTCGGCCAGCCCCAACTGGTGGATTTCTTCCGGCGTCATGTCGGTGGTCGTGAATTGGCGGATCAGAAACGCATAATAGTCGTCGCCGTCGGGCAGCGACCAGACACCGGCATCGCCGGGCGCTTTCTTCGCCTGTGCCTCAAGCTCTGCGATCAGTCGTTCGTAGCCGCCCTTGAAAGGGCCGATGAGCGCGGATCTTGCCCGCGCCAGCAGCGTCTCCCTGACGAAGGGTTCCGCCTCCAGCCCATCGACCTTCCGCTTGAAGTCGTCCCAGACCGGGCTGTCGCTCTCCTGGTCGAAAGGCGCTCCAGTGACGATCTGGCGCGCCCCGGCGATGAGAAGCGGATAAACAGATGCCGCCATGTAGAAGCCATGCGCGGCGTGATCCTGCAACCGCGCGACCATCTGATCGAACGCCTGCGACGCGAGGTTGAGCCGGCTTATGTAGTCTTCAGCGTCCTGAAGGCTGCGGATCGGGTGCTGATTGATCAGCACATTGGGCACGTCGATATGCAGGCCCACAATCTGGTTGAGCGGATAATCGTGGCGGCGCCAGCGATAGCGTTCGGCAATGATCTGCTGGTCGCTTTCGAAAGCACGATATTGAACCTGTGCATCGGGTGTCAGCGCATCGAAGTCGATCGCATGCAGGCGATCGAGATTGATCATCGCGGCGCGCTGCACGGTTTTCTCGCCGGCGGCGGAAAAATCGTCCCACCGATCCCTGCCGACTGCCGAACCGACCGCCGCCCCCAGCATCGGGCTGAGCTCTATCGTGCGTAGATATGCCTCCTGCAGCAGCCCCTTCAGCTGGCCATCCGGATTGGGGGAAGACATGGCGGCCAGCGATTGGCTCGGCAGGATTGCCGGGATGGCTACCGCCCCTGCAATTACCGTTATCGCGCTGCGCCGATCCATGTCTTTCCCCCACCCCATCCTAGAACGTCACCGTTACGCGCGCGCCGAAATTGCGCACCGAGGGCTGCACATACAGGCCGCCGGCAAAGGCTTTCTCGTAGGCGTTGGTGAAATATTTCTCATCCAGCAGATTCTCGGCATAAACCTGGGCCGAGAAATTCTGCCACGAGAAACCGGCGCGCAGATTGACCACGTCGAAGCTTGGAACGCGATAGGGCCAGATGTCGTAAACCAGCGCTTCCTTGCTGGAATAGATCTCGTCGCGATAGGTCCATTCGGCCCTGAAGAAGGCATCCACGTCGTCCGAAAGGGTGACGTCGTATTCACCGAACGCGCTCAACGTCCATTCGGGTGAATTCGGCATCCGGAAGCCGCTCAGATCGACGATTTCGCCATTCACGAACGAATTTTCGTATTCGTCGAATTTCGCGTCGAGATAGCCGATCGCACCGCCGATCTGCAGACCTGGTATGATGCGATACGTGGCGTCGATTTCGACGCCGGTGCTGCTGGCGGATGCGGCGTTTTCGATCCCCGAGAAGAAGGTGATGTCATCCCCATCGACTTCGGCCTGGGCAAAAGCCGTCTGCAGATCCGACCATACCATGTGGAAAGCCGCCGCGTTCAGTAGCAGGCGCCCGTCGAACGCCTGCGTCTTGAATCCCAGCTCGTAGTTCCACAGTGTTTCGGGATCGTAGGACGTATCATCCAGGTTGGGATTGATCTGGACACCGCCCGCCTTGAACCCGCGCGAAGCCGTCACATACACATTGGTGCGATAGCCGAGTTCATAGGCCAGAGTTGCCCGCGGGGAGAAATTGTCGAACGACGCGCTGTCATCCACCTGACCGTTGATTTCGCCGTTCGACGTGTTGAATTGCGTAACCGTCACCTTCTCGTGGGTGAAGCGACCGCCCAACGTCAGCGACAGACGGTCGGTAAATTCATACTCGCCCTGCGCGAAGAGTGCCCAGCTTTCGGATTTGCCGTTGCTCAGCGTGCTGGTGATCGCCAGATCGGCAGGGAGGCCGAAGGGATTGTCCGCACCGGTGAAGGTGAACTGGTTCAGTTCACCCTTGTCCTCGGCATACATGCCGCCGAACGTCCATGACAGGGCACTGCCGTTGTCGGGCGACTGGACGCGAACTTCCTGACTGAAGGACTCGCGCTGGATGGGCTTCTGTTCGTAGTAGTAGTCCTTGCTGGACCCGTCGATGTCGCCTTCCAGGAACTGGTCGGAATGGATGTAGCCAGTGACGCTGGTCACCGTGAAGTTCTCGCGTTCCCACACAGCGCGGCCGGTAACGTAGTAGAATTCGGTGCCGATGCTTTGCGGACGGTTGAAATTCACCTTGTCCGTGTTTTCGGGGAAGAAGCCCACGCCATCCGGATCGGCCTGGGGATTTTCGATACCCGGAAACACCACCGCGAGCGCAGTGTCGCCCAGGACGCCCGAGGGTACGCCTTCGCGCATGCCGACATCTTCCCGGGTATATGTGCCCGTGATATCGAGAGTCAGATCGTAGCTCGGCGTGATCCGCAGCGACGCTTTGCCATAATAGTAATCGGCATTATTGCCGCCGCCGATCGGGTTGATATTCTCGATATTGCCGTCGCTGTGCTGATAGCGCCCGACCATCCGCAATCCGACAACATCTTCGACCAGCGGCGCGTTGAACACGGCGTGGGTGTCGATCGTGTTGAAGCTGGAATAGGCGATCGAAGCCTCGCCTTCGTAGACGCTCGGATTGGCCTGATTGGTCGAGATGTTGATCGCACCGCCAATGGCGTTTCGTCCGAAGTATGTGCCCTGCGGGCCGCGGAGCACCTCGATCCGCTCGATATCGACGATCTCGGGGTTCACCGTGCCGGTCGAAACATTGAAGTCGTCGATATAGAATCCGAAGGTGCTGGTGCGCGGATTGGCTTCGGTACTCAGCTGGTTGGTGACCCCGCGAATACTGATTTCCTTGCGGTCGCGCGCGCCGGTGGAAATGAAGCTGACATTGGGGGATTTCGCGAAGTAGTCGTCCAGCCCCTTGATATTCTGCCGGTCGATGTCTTCGGAATCGAAGGTCGTGAGGCTGATCGGCACATCGGTCGCGATCTGGGCGCGGCGCTGAGCAGTCACGATGATCTCGTCGCTCGCCACTGTCGGTTCGCTGGCACCCTCTTCTTCCACCTCTTGGGCCAGGCAGGACGTCGACAGGCTGATGCATGAGATCCCGGAAAGGATCGCGTAACGATATAGGCTTTTGCGGTTCATGATTATCCCTTTGCTTTTACGTTTCGCGCCAAGCTTCTTTCGAGCCGATCGCGAAGCGAGACCCCCTGTGATGCAGGAACTGGTTATTCAGCGGATGCGTATGGCTCGTGCTCGCCATCGACGCTGAGGAATTCGATGACAGATATCTTGCCGTCCCGAAGCTCCGCGTATCCCATCACGAGCTCTTTCGACGGCTTGCCATCGGCTTCTGCATCGATCGTGTGATAGGTGAAGATCTTGCTGCCGTCGGGCGAGGAGAACGACCGCAGGAACGGAAGGTTGATGACGACCTTGTCCGAATTCGCCTGGATGTTGCGGAAATGCTCGGCAAGGTTTTCCACCCCGCGCACCCTGACAGAGCCGTTGATGCGCATTATGCTATCATCGGTGAAATACTGGGCGAACGCTTCGGTCGTGAAGCCGTCGGGATCCTTGTAAGCTTCGTTCCACCACTGGAACATCTTGGTCAGAACGTCGTCCTGAACCGGCTCCTCGAACGTCAGCGCGCCAGTGTCGGCCGCGGCGACCGCCTCCTCGCGCTGATCGAGGGTGGCATCGTCGGAAGCTCCGCTGGAACAGCCCGCAACGATGATCGCTGCGACCAGAATTGACTTGGCGTGAAATCGTCGCATGTAGCGCCCCCCGAGTTAACCAGACTTTCCGAACCTGACAGTCAGACGGCCCCGACTGTCAGAATGTGTCGGGAGAGAGTGTCAAAGGGCGCGTGTTCGTTCAATGCACAACAAAGTGCAAGCTTGTTGCGTTTAGCGCAAAGCTGGAAGGAAGCAGAACGGCGTCGGAGAGGCCAATACGGAGGGAGTGCTCGCTTACGCTGTTGGAGGGTGGCATGCCGAATGTCATCGGAAACATCAGAAAACCGCTAGGCGGTTTAAGGGGCGTTTGCTGGCCTTAGACCGCAAACCTGGAACTCCGAGCGACACATTCTCTATGCACGATCGACAAGTATGCCGTAGCCGACAATGTCGTTCACTGCGTCAGCCAAATCCCACTCGGAGACATCGGCGTCGCGCAGCCCACCCCTCGCCAGCCACGCAAATGTGCCCGCCGAAACTTCGGTCACCAGCCGGATATCGTCCGCTATGCAGCTGCCGTCTTCCACACCCGATGCGAGAAGTTGCTGGGCCTTGAGCCAGATATCCTGCGAGCGGGAGACAAACTGTGAGCGAACGGCCTCGGGCAGCGCGTCGAGCCCCGCCTGCAGCATGAGCGGCGGGGCCGATCCCAGCTGCGCCTGGCAGTTGAGATGGTGGGTAATCAGCACCCGTTCGAGCCCGTCCGCCCCGCAGGAGCGCGCCGTTTCCAGGAAGGTGTCGTAGAGTTCGAACGATCGGGCGTAGCATTCCACGACCAGTTCGGTCTTGTCCTTGAAATAGTGGTAGAACGCACCCTTGGTCGCGCCCAGCTCCGCGACGATATCGTTGAGCGACGTGCCGCCGATCCCGCGACGGTTGAAGAGGTGGGAGGCGGTGGCGAGAAGCTGCTCGCGCTTCTGTTCCCTGACTTCGTCGCGATCAAACGGGTTCACCGCCGTCGCGGTCAGCTGCTGCGCCACCGGCCAGTGGTCGGTCGGCCGTCGCTCACCCGCCGCACAGCCGCGCAGGAGCAGCTGGTCGATCGCAGATGCGAGGCGTCGGCCGTTGTCCTCTTCCAGCGGTTCGCCCAGCCAGCGCGGCGCAAGGCGGACCCAATTCATCATGCCGATCAGGCAATTCGCGACGATATGCGGATCGCCGCGTCTGAAAATCCCACCTTCCATTCCGCGCGAAACGCAACCGCACACGCGATCGAGGATCGCCTTTTCCTTCGCCAGCAGATCCTCGCGCCGATCGCCCTCGAACACGTCGTAGTCGCCAAGCACCGCAAGGCTCCCCGTTCGGTCGACCAGATTGCGTTCGACGAACAGCTGGATCTGGGCGACCGGATCGTCGGATGCCGCCATCGCAGAATCGAGGTCGGCCAGAATCGCCTCGCACGAATGCGCAAGGCACAGGTAAGCCAGCTCGGACTTGTCGCTGACGTAGTAATACAGCGCGTTGCGAGACAGGCCCGCCGCCTTGGCGACCGCATCCAGGCCGATCCCGCCGGCCCCGTGGCTGTTGATCTGGATCGCAGCGCACTCGAGCAATTTCCGCCACCGCTCGGCCTGTTTTGGGGTCGCGACCGGCATCGCTGCGTGCTCCGAAGTGTCTGGCATTTCGCGTTCCTAGCCCGCTTTTCTCATCGTCTCCAGTATTTGCGCATGGGTCCGCGCACATACCTCAATGTCGAAAATAGTTGCGGGAATGGCCGCCGGGGTATAGCTGCATACTCAAATGTCGAAAACGGCACGGAGAGGACAGAAGCGATGAAGATTCCCACAACCACTCGGCGCGCCATCCTGCTTGGCAGTGCTGCGCTGGTCGCCACGGGCTCGGCCACGTCGGCGTTCGCGCAGGAAGAGATGGAAGAGCCAGCGGTCGGGGACCGCGACGTGATCGTTGTCACCGCCCAGCGGCGTGAGCAGAGCACACTCGACGTGGGCATCAATATTTCGGTGGCCGATGCCGAGGCGCTGAAGACCCAGCGCATCGAAGACGCGACCGACGTCGTTGCGATCACGCCCAATGTCTCGATCAAGGAGAACGTCCCCGGGCTGGTCCCTGTCCTCACGATCCGCGGGGTCGGCCTCAACGATTTCAGCGCGACCAACAATCCGAGCGCGGGCGTCTATGTCGACGAAGTCTCGCTCAGCTCGCTCGCGCTGATGAACTTCGACTTCTTCGACCTGGAGCGGATCGAGGTTCTCAAGGGGCCGCAGGGCACGCTCTATGGGCGCACCGCGACTGCGGGTGCGCTCAACATCGTCACCGCGCGGCCCAACTTTCGCGGGGTCTCGGGCATGGTCAGCGGCTCGGTTGGCAGTTACGCGCTCAAGGAGGTCGAAGGAAACCTGAACCTGCCCGTATCCGATACGCTGAGCCTGCGGTTCGCGGGGAAGGGTATTTTCCAGGACGAAGGCTACTGGTTCAACGAGAGCCTGAACCGCGACGTCGGCCGCCGCGACGTTGTGCTCGGCCGCGCGCAGGCGCTGTGGGAGCCTTCGAGCGGGTTCGAATGGCTGCTCAAGGCAGAGGTGCAGCAGGGCCGCTCCGAGCTGGGCGGAGGCGAATTCTTCGGCGCTGTGGCCACCACGCAGACCCCCGCTGGCGTCACCTGCCCAGGCTCGCCCGAGTGTGCGGACTCGCTGGGCTATGCCGATCTCGATGGGGACCCGTTCCGTGGCGCGTGGTCGGTCGATCCCTCCTACGATATGGACCAATTGACCCTATCCAGCAGGATCGAAGCGGACCTGGGCTTTGCCACGCTCGTTTCGGTGACCGGCTATATCGATTTCGACCGGCAATGGTCGGCCGATACGGATGCGACACCTTTCGCCCAGCTGGATTTCCGTTCCGAAGACGATGTCGAGCAATTCACGCAGGAACTCAGGCTGTCTGGCGAAACCGATTTCGCGAACTGGACGGTGGGAGCGTTCTATTCGCATGACGATATCCGGACGACCTACGCCGGCGATCTGAGCGACCTGCTCAACACAACGTCCTTCACCTTCTCCGACCAGGAATCGAGCTCGGCGGCGGTTTTCGCCAACGCCGAGTGGAACCTGACCTCGTCGCTCAGCCTGGTAACGGGCCTGCGTTATACCGACGAAGAACGCACCAATCTGGGCGCCACGACCGATCTTGTCTCGCTGGCACCGGCGAGCTTTCTCACGATGGCACCATTCGGTTCTCCGCCGATCGATCTGGCAGTGAGCGATGCGAAGATCACTGACGAGAACTGGTCGTGGAAGCTCGGCCTCAACTGGAAGCCTGCGGACAATACGCTGATCTACGCGAGCGCGACGCAAGGCTGGAAAAGCGGTGGATTCTTCGCGGGGGTGGCGACGAACTCCGCGCAGCTCGAGCCCTATCGCCCGGAAAAGCTGGTCGCCTACGAGGCGGGCATCAAGGGCAGGCTGCGCGCGGCTGACCTCAACTACTCGGTCAGCGGGTTCTACTACGATTACAGCGACGTGCAGACCTTCATCCGCGAAGACATCGGCGGCATTCCGGTCCAGCGTCTCGGCAATGTCGATAGCGCCACCATCTACGGCCTCGATGCAGATCTGGCGTGGACACCGCTCGCCTTGCCCGGCCTCAACCTGCACGCTGGCATCGGGCTGCTCGATACCGAGCTGGGCGCCTTCACCGCCGGTACCGGACCTGTTCCGGCGGGCAACGAACTGCCCGACGCACCCTCGTTCAGCTTCAACGGCGGCGCGTCCTACGAGGCGGAGCTTGGCAGCGATATCGCCCTGCGTCTGTCGGTCGACGGGCGGCATCAGTCGAGTTCGTTCAAGGACGCGCTCAACGATCCCCTCATCAAGGCGGACGGGTACTGGACTCTCGATGCCCGGCTCTCGGTCTTCAGCGAGGACGATTGGGACGTGTCGGTGTGGGGCAAGAACATCACCGACGAACGCTATGTGACGCAGGCTGTGAACCAGCTGTCCTTCGGGTTCGGTTACAGGGTCTATGGCGCACCGCGCACCTACGGCCTCACTCTCACGAAGCACTTCAACTGATGGCGCAGGATCAAGCAATCTCGGGCCGCTGTGCGGCGAAATTCCACACGGTCGAAGAGGCGTTCCGCGCCAATTTTGACGACGGGAGGGAGATCGGCGCTGCCATCGCGCTCTACCTTGATGGCGAACTGGTGATCGACCTGTGGTCGGGCTTTCGCGACGCGGACAAGACCGTGCCGTGGCAGGAAGATACGTTGGTCAACGTCTGGTCCACGACCAAGGGCGTCGCGGCGAGCTGCTTCGCCCTGCTCGTCGATCGCGGGAAATGCGCCTACGACGACAAGGTCGCCGATTACTGGCCCGAGTTCGCCGCTGGCGGCAAGGACGAGGTGACCATTGCGCAGCTGCTTTCCCATCAGGCGGGGCTCAGCGCCTTTGCGGAGCCTACTTCGCTGGATGACTTCGTCGACGGGCGCAGGCTGGCGGACAGCCTCGCGGCGCAATCTCCGCTGTGGGAGCCCGGCTCGCAGTCGGGCTATCACGCGGTCACCATCGGCTTCCTCGCAGTGGAACTTTTCCGCCGCATAACGGGCGCCAGCTTGACCAGCTTCGTCGAGCGGGAGTTGAAGCCTTTCGATCTGCATATCGGGATCGCGAATTCCGAACTGGGGCGCGTGGCGACCATCGTACCGCCAGCCGGAATGAACGCCGAAGGCGTGGTGCCTGATCTGAACGCGCTTCAGGCTGCGACATTGGGCAACCCCGCGCTCGAGCCGGATGCCGCGAACACGGCAGGCTGGCGGCAGTCGGAGATTCCCTCCGCCAACGGGTTCGCCAATGCCCGCGGGCTGGCCGGCCTCTATTCCAGCATCACCCTCGGGGCACCCGAGGCCGGGCTGAAGCTGTCCGAGGAGACCTTGCAGCAGGCGACCCGCGTGCGGATGAGCGGCCCCGATGCGGTGCTGACGATCGACGCCAACTGGGCCGCAGGTTTCTTGCGCAATTCGCTCAATATCTACGGCCCGCATGAGGGGGCTTTCGGTCATTCGGGCTGGGGCGGCTCCTTCGCCTTCGCCGATCCCGAGAGCGGCCTCGCGTTCTCCTATGTGATGAATGCGATGGGCACCGATCTGGTCGGCGATCCGCGCACGCTGCGCCTTCTGGAAGCGCTTTATCAGTCGCTTTGACGGCCAAGCCCGTCGTGCGGACGAGAGGCGGAAGCGCCCTTGCCTTCTCCCGCGAAGGTGCCTTCCGTCTCTCGACAAACGACGACATACCCTCAGGGTATCCCTGCCCCTCCACGCCAGGCAAAGAACCCGCCCATGACCACGATCACCCAATTTGTTGTCCGCAAGAACGACCTTTCCGATGGCCGCATCGCAACGCGGGACTTGTCACCGCTCAACGATGGAGAGGTCCTCGCGCGGATCGACCGCTTCGCGCTGACCGCCAACAATGTCACCTATGGCGTGATGGGAGAGCGCATCGGATACTGGAAGTTCTTTCCCGCCGAAAGCGAGGGTGAGGGCGTCATTCCCGTATGGGGTTTTGCCGAGATCGTTGAATCCACCCATCCGGAGGTGCCGGTTGGAGAGCGGATCTACGGCTTCTTCCCCATGGCGAGCCACCTCGTCATGCAACCGGCAAAGGTCAGCGAAGGCCGCTTCGTCGATGGCGCGGAGCATCGCGCCGGGCTGCCGCCGGTGTACAATTCCTACACCCGTGTCGCCACAGAGCCCGGCTACGACGGCGACCTGGACGATGCGCGCATGGTGCTGTTCCCGCTCTATGCGACATCCTTCTGCATCTACGACTTCATGCAGGACCATGACTGGTACGGCGCCAGGCAGGTCGTCGTGCTGAGCGCGTCGTCCAAGACCGCAATCGGTTGCGCCTATGCGATCTCCGCCGATGCGTCTGCGCCCAGGAGCGTCGGCGTCACGTCGCCCCGCAATGCCGCTTCGGTCGAAAAGCTGGGCCTCTACGACGAGGTCCTGACCTACGACGCGCTGGACAATATCGACGCGAGCATACCGACCGTCATCATCGACATGTCCGGCGATGGCGGCGTGCTCGGGCGGCTGCACCAGCATCTGGGCGACGCCATGAAATATACCTCCAACGTTGGCGTCACCCATTATGACGCGAACACCATGCCGCGCGGCTTCATCCGGGACCGCAGCGAGATGTTCTTTGCGCCCGGCCATATCCAGAAGCGCCACAAGGAGTGGGGCGCGGGCGTGTTCGAAAAGCGCGCGCACGACTTCTGGAAAGACACCGCGCTGAAATCGCGCGACTGGCTGACGATCCACCGCGAGGAAGGTGCCGATGCCGTGAAGCAGGCATGGAGTGCAGTCGCTCTGGGGAAGACCCCGGCGGACGAGGCCTGGGTGGTCGGTTTTTAGCCCGCAAGCGATGCTCTCACGGCCGCAAATTTTGTCCGGCTACACTCGCGGCATAGATGACTGTCGAAAGCGCTTCGGAACGGCTGGAATTGGGCCGAGAGCCGACTCTCCGTATATGGCAGGGGCGCCGCACCGCTATCGCCTGCCTCCAGACGCCGCACGGCCGACTGCAGGCGATCGGAAGGTCCCCTGATCCGCCCGGTCAGTTGCGACAGGCCCCGATCCGCTCATGTCCGTCGACCTGAGCGGATCGGCCCAGTCATCCTAGAAATCCAGCGTGATCTGCGCGCCGATCACGCGTCCCTTGGTGAGCGGAGCGAAGGTTCCGCCAAGGGGGAACGGCCCGAGATTGGACGGCAATTGCCCATCGCCCCCATGCTTCACGCTGTTGAGCAGGTTGCGACCGTAGATCGAGAAGGTCCACCGATCGTCCGTGGTGCGAAGATCGAGCCCGGCATTCAGGATGTCCTGCGGGTCGATATAGCCGCGATTATCGTCAGAGAAGGCCTCCTCGGCGCGATAGGAGTAACTGACCCTGGAAGACAGCGTACCCCACGATCCGATCGGCAGATCGTGATTGAGGCCGATCGACCAGGTCAGGTCCGCCGCGCGCGGAATGGCCAGCTCATAATCGGTCTGGTTGATCACTCCGTCGCCCGAAAGGTCGAAGAAGATGTCGGTGTAGTCGGCATCGATATAGCCGATCGAGGCATCGAGGACGAGCGACGGGGACAGGAAGAACACCCCGTCCAGTTCGAAGCCGAGGATCTCCGCATCGGCGGTGTTGCGGACCAGCTGAACCACGCCCGAGGTCGGGTCGGTCAGCAGCACTTCGCGCTGCATGTCGCGGATATTGTTGTAGAACACCGCGCCGTTGATGCGCCCGAAATCCCAGTTCGTCTTCCAGCCGATCTCGAAATTGTCGACCGTCTCCTGGTCGAAGGGGCCGGGCCCGAAGTTCGCCGTGTCGGCAGCCGTATTGCGCAGGTTGTATCCGCCCGAACGGTGCCCGCGCGCCCAGTGCGAATAGATCAGTACATCCCCGCGCGGCTCGAAGCTCAGCCCGATCTTGGGGTCGAGGCTCTTCCAGCTCGCGTCGTCGGTGAAGTCGAAGGCACAGGTGTCATCGATGATGCTGCATGGCGAGTTCACGTTGAGGCTCAGCGAGGCGATCTCGACCGACTTTTCCTCGAAGGTGTAGCGCAGCCCGCCAAGGATGGACCATTGCGAACTCAGCGCATAGTCCACCGTCAAGAAAGCGGCGTAGGTTTTCACATTGTAATCGCCGCCGCCGTCCTGCGTCAGTGCGGGGGCACCGGTGGGCGTGGCTGCGCCGAGAAGGCGGCGGCCCTCGCCATAGCCGACCTGATTCTGGAAGTAGTAGAGCCCGGCGGTGAGATCGAGACCTTCGGCCACCGGGCCGGTGTAGCGCAATTCATTGCTGAACTGTTCGGATTCCACCTGGAACCGGGCGTCGAACAGCGAGATCGGCTGCGCGTCGAGATCGGCGAGCGAATCCTGGCTCAGGTTGCGGTATCCGGCGATATTGGTGATCTGCCCGCTCGCGCCCACGAACACGCTGAATTCGGCGGTCGCGAAATGGCTCTTGGAGCGGTGATAGCCTTCGGTGTTGATGCTGAAGTCGAAGCTGTCGCGATCGAAATTGACGGGCGAGCCCGGCACGCCCGATCCGTTGGTGTGCGATTGGCCGTTGGGACCGTCGCCGTCGATCTCGGTATATTCGTATTTCAGGAACAGCTCGGTGTTGGCGCTCGGCTCCCACTCGATCACCGGGCGGATCATGAACTGCTTGAGCTTGCCGAAGTTCTCGCCCGTGTTGAGGTTCTCGAACCAGCCGTCGTCCTTGTTGTAATAGCCTGCAATCTTGGCCCTGACATTGTCGCCGATCGGCCCGCCGACGCTGCCCATGACATATGTGTTCAGGCCACCATCGCCGCCACCGTCGACGGCCACACGGGCCTGCCCTTCGAACTCGTTGCCGGGCCGCTTCGTCCTGAGCAGTACGGCGCCGCCGGTGACATTGCGCCCGAACAGGATGCCCTGCGGCCCGCGCAGAACCTCGATCCCTTCGAGATCGAAGACATCGAAGACGAGGCCAGCATTCACCCCCAGATAGACATTGTCGACGAAGGTGCCGACGGTCGGGTCGATCGACGGGATCGAGCTGTTGATCCCAAGCCCGCGGATCGAGAAGTTGGCGGTGCCCTTCTGCGTGCCGACATCCTGGAATGAGACGTTAGGTATCCCGGTCGAAACGTCCGACAGGTCGCGGATCTTCTGGGCGTCGATCTGCTCTTCGCCCAGTGCCGCGACCGATAGCGGGACGTCCTGGAGATTCTCCTCCTTCTTGCGCGCCGTGACGATGATCTCGTTGGAATATCCCTCCACCTGCGCCGACGCTTCAGTCGCAGTGAACCCGGTGACCAGTGCCAGTGCGCACGCCGAAAAGAGCAGCTTGCTCCGCCGCGTGGTCTTAGAAGTCTTGTGCATCGCGCTATCCTCCCCGATACGCCGCGTTGTTCCGGCGTTTGTTCTCCCGGCTGGCGCCCTGGTTCGGTCGGACGTCTCAGCCATTACTTGCGATCAAGTGCCCTCAGGCTAACCCGGCAAGAAAATCATAAGTGGCAATTCGGTTGGTCATTTCGGGTGGGCGGATGGTCGCATCGGGACGCGAAGGCTCGCCACCTACCTGACCAGTTCGCCACCGACGATCAGCTCGCGGATCTCGCGCGTGCCGGCCCCGATCTCGAGTATCTTGGCGCAGCGGTAGAGCCGGTTGATCTCGATCTCCCGCATGAAGCCCATCCCGCCATGGATCTGCATGCCGTTGTCGAGCACGCGGTTGATTGCGCCTCCCGCCAGCAGCACGCTGGCAGCGGTGCGCATATGGATTTCGCCGCGGCCCACCTGATCGTCGGTGAGCCCCTCGCACTCGCGGATGATCTGGTAACAGAAATTTCGGGCCGAAGCCGTATCGGTATACATGTGCGCGAGCATTCGCTGGACCAGCTGCTGGTTGCCGATCGCCGTGCCGAACTGCTCGCGGTTCTTTGCCCAGTCGATCGACAGTTCCAGCGCCCGCTCGCAAATGCCTACGCAGTGGGCGGCGAGCAGCGCCCGCTCGAGGTCCAGCCCGCTCATCATCACGCGCACGCCGTTGTTCTCTTCGCCGACGAGGTTCTCTGCGGGCACGACGCAATCCTCGAACACCAGCTCACCGGTCGGGCTGCCGCGATAGCCCATCTTGTCGAGCTTCTTGTCGACCCCGAAACCGGGAAAACCCGTTTCCACGAGGAAGGCGGATATGCCCCGGTTGCCCGCCTCGGGGTCGGTCTTCGCATAGACGAGGACGACGTCGGCTTCGGGGCCATTGGTGATCCAGAGCTTGCGCCCGTTGAGAATGTAATTGTCGCCGTCGCGCCGTGCCCGGGTCGCCATGCTTCCCAGCGCATCGGAGCCCGCGCCCGGCTCGGTCATGCCCAGCGCGCCCAGAATCGTGCCGTCGCAGAAGCCGGGCAGGTATTTCTCGCGCAGGAAATCGCTGCCGTGGCGGTTGAGATTGTTGGCGCACAGATTGTCGCTGGCGAGGTAGCTGAGCGAAAGCGACGGGTTCCACTTGGCGAGCGCGTGCGCGACCATCGCCTGCGCGGCCTCATCCATTCCGGCGCCGCCCAATTCCGACGGCAGCGTGATGCCGAGTACTCCGAGTTGGGAGAGCTTGGCGTACTCGTCCTTCGGAAACCAGTCGTCGTCGTCCATTTTGGCCGAGAGCTCGTGCAGGTTCTCCCGCGCGTAGCGATCGACCATATCGAACAGCTGCTGGTACTCGTCATCGAAGCCGTATCTGGAAATGTCGGACATTGTGCTGCCAATCTGCCGTGCGTTGTGATCAGAAAATGAGGCGGTGCCGGAGCGGTCGGTCGCGGCCGGTCAGGCCCACCGCACGATGCCCCGCTCACCTGCGGAAAGCGGCACATCGAACCGGTCGATCTCGTCCGCGAACCTCTCGGTGAGCTTGGGCCGGATGATCTTCTGCGTGTGCGTGAGCAGGCCGTCCTCGATGGTCCAGGGCGAGCCGCAAATCAGGATGCCGGCGATCCTTTCGTGCTTCTCGAGCTCCTGGTTCAGCTTGTCGGTCCCGGCCAGCAGCTGGCGCTCGATCTCGGCACGCTCCATCGCCCGGGCGGCGGCGCTCAAGGTGCACAGGATGACCGGCTGGGTCAGCCCGAGGCCGACGAGCGCGCATTGTTCGACCAGCGCGATCCCGGAATAGCGTTTTTCGATCGGGCCGGGCGCGACGAACTTGCCCTTTGCGGTCTTGAATTCCTCGCTGACACGGCCGGTGATGAACAGGTTGCCGGCATCGTCGAGCCGGCCCTTGTCGCCGGTGTGGACCCAGCCGTCGCGGAAGGTCCTGCGCGTGCTTTCCTCGTCGCGAAAGTAGCCCAGCGCCATGCCCGGCCCGCGACCGAGGATCTCGCCATCGGGTGCGATGCGCAGCTCGAATTCGGGGGCGGCGCGGCCGACGCTGTCGTTCGCCTCGCCATCGCCGTCATAGGCAAGCGGAAGGATTTCGGTCTGCCCGTAGAAGTCCGAAATCTGGAATCCGAAGGCCTTGAAGCAGTTCTTGACGTAGGGCGGGCAGATCGCCCCGCCGCTGATCGCGCATTCGACCCGGTCCACGCCGAGGAATTCCCGCACCTTCCGACCGAGCTCGGGATCCGGGTTCGCGGCGAGTTGCGAGACCTGCGCGGCGGACAGGCCGAACTTCTCGGACGCGGTCCCCAGCAGGAGCTCCCACAAGCGGGGCACGGCGAGCATCAGGGTCGGGCGGGCATGGCGGAGGTCTTCGAGGAAGAATGCCGGGCCCCGGCTGAAGGTGATCGTCGCACCCGTCAGCACGGACTGGTAAACGCTGACCGTCTTCTCGCCGATATGGCCGAGCGGAAGGTGGCAGAAGAGGTGAATGTCCTCGAGCCGGTCCTGACCGGTCAGCTTGACGAAAGAGGTCGCGATGTTGGTCAGCGACTGCTGCGAATGCATCACCGCCTTTGGGTGCCCGGTCGTTCCCGAGGTCAGGATCAGCGTGCACAGGTCGTCTGCCGAAACGTCCACGGGCATCTCCTCGCCCTCGCCGGCACGCAGGAATTCGGCGAAGGACATCGCACCCTCGGGCGGCTCGATGTGCGGCAGCGCCACCACGGTCATGCCAGCGGGCAACACGGCCTTCACCGCTTCCCAGTTAGCCGCCTCGCCGATGAAGAGCAGCCGCGGCCCGACCCTTTCGAATACGCCGGAGACCTTGTCCGCGGTCATCGACGGGAACAGCGGCAGCGAGATATGGCCGCCGAGCATGATGCCCCAGTCGGCCAGGACCCAGGCGGAACAATTGTTCGAAAGGATCGCCACCCGCTCGCCCCGACCGCCCACGACTGCAGCAAGCGATCTGGCGATGGCTTCGATGAGATCGACGCCTTCTGCCCAGGTGTACGATCGGGTGCCGCGATCTATCAGGTAGGGCTCGTCGCCCTTTTCCGCCCGGTGTCGCCGGAAAGCGGCCAGCAGATCGACTTCCCCGGATGCCATGAGCATGCCCGACTCTCCCTCACCGGCCAGCTGCGATCCTTCGATCGTTTTCCGGCCCCGCATCGCGGCGGGATCCGGGCAGGCCTGATTGTTTCGGGCCCCTGTTCTGCCCGCGTCGGGTCAGGTGCCTCTGTCTCCCGACAATATGGCATTCGGGACGAGCCGGATTGTCTGCCCGGACAATTCTATTGGTCACAACAGGCAGCGTATTTGGCCGCTCCCATGGGCGGGCGCGGAATCGCCGGTATGACCGAAATTGCTGCCCCATTTGATGCGTCGCGTAGGGTAGGGATGCGCCAGCGCGAAAAAGCGCGCGGGCGCTGGAGGGACATGATGGGCGGCTATGTGAACACGGACATCGCAGATGGTGTCGCCACGATCACGTTGAACGATCCGCAGACGCTCAATGCGCTCAATCCTGCCATGATGACCGCGTTTCTCGACACGCTGACCGAGTGCGAACGGAGCGCGCAGGTCGACGCTGTGGTCCTGACCGGCGCGGGGCGCGGCTTCTGCTCGGGCGCGAACCTGACGTCCGAGATCGTCGACATGCGCGATGGCGCGTTCGAGACGTGGATCAACGATCATCTCAATCCACTCGCCCAGCGGATCACCGGTTCGCCCCTGCCCGTGATTGCAGCGGTAAGGGGCCCGGCGGCCGGGGCCGGATGCAGCCTCGCGCTGGCCTGCGACCTGATCGTCGCCGCGCAATCCGCAAGGTTCATCCTCAGCTTCGGCAAGATCGGCGTGGGCATGGATCTGGGCGCTTCGTGGACGCTGATGCGATCCATCGGGCAGCACCGCGCGCGGCAAATGGCGCTGACGGGCGCCGCGCTCGATGCAGAGACCGCGAAGGACTGGGGGCTGGCAATGGAGGTCTTTGCCGAAGACGAGCTGCTCGACGGCGCGAGAGCCATCGCGGCGGAGATGATCGCCAACTCAACCGCCCCGGCACTCGCAGCGATGAAACGGCAGTTCGATTTCGCCGCGACCGCAACGCTCGACGAGGCATTGCGCGACGAAGCCCGGGTTCAGGCGGAACTGGTGCTGACCGAGGAATCGCGCAAGCTGATCGATTCCTTCGGCAAGCGCTGAGGCCTGTCAGTCCGAGCGCGGAACGTGCCCGGTCCAGCGCTTGTAGGCACGGCAGAAATTGCTCGCATCGGAATAGCCGACAAGATCGGCAACCTCGGCCAGCGTGATATCCGGAAACGGCAGATACAGCTCGGCCAGCTCGCGCCGCGCCTCGTCGAGCAGGCGCTGGTAGCTCGTCCCCGCCTCCCCCAGCCTGTTCTGGAAGGTCTTGGGGCTCATCGCGAAATGCGACGCGACGATTTCCTTGGACAGGATTTGCCGGGGCAGCTCCCTCACCAGCAGGGCATGCACCCGCAGCGGCAGGTTGCTGTCTTCGATGGCCGAAATCTTGTCCGCGATCCGCAGCTCGTATTCGATGGCGATTTCCGAACCGCCATTGGCAAGGTGTTCGTCGAGGCCCGCCAGCGGCAGATGCATCGCATTCCGGCTGGCGCCGAAGGTCGGCTCCACACCGAAGAAGTCGCGATATCTCGCGATATCCTGGCCGCAGAACGGGCGGGTCAGCTCGATCTTCGACGCCTTGTAATCGGGCCGGCCCATCAGCCGCATGAAGCGGAATACGAAGGCGAGGGTGACTTCGGTCCAGACCGACCGCAGATCCTCGTCGATCGACTTTTCGGCGAAATGGCTCAGGAGGACGACCTCGTCCGTGCCCCGCACAAGGCGCAGCTTCTGCGTAGTCGCGATGTAGGGGTAATACTTCGTCAGCCGGGTGAGGAAGTTGCGCAGGCTGGAACTGGTCAGCAGCCCGAGCGAGAATTCGCCGAAGGTGCTGGGCGAAATGAATTCCGCGACCTTGAGCGGAAAGGCCGCATCGTCGATCTCGGTGACCGCGAGGCGCAGCAACTGCTCGGTCAGTTTCGGGGAAATATGCTGGCCGCTATCGGCAATCTCGGGGAGCGCAATTCCGTGCTCGTCGATCACGGCCTCACGCGCGATGCCGTAATGCTCCATCGCCCGGACGATGGCCTGGAACCCGGAATAGGTCGTATATTTCATCCACCACCCCGGAGCGCGGCCCGGGGGCGACGCTGCGATGGTGGCCAGCATGGCAGCAGGCCCATTTCCTCTCCTCGACCGACATGACGCCCGGCCCTTTATCGGGCCTTATCCGCCTGCCGGCTTTCAGTATTCGTGCAGCGACAGCAAACGCCGCAACCCGATGTTTTCTAGGTATTCCACATGGTTGCCGGGTGAAGCAAATCTCTCTTTCACAAATGTATCGAGAGGGGCCATTTCGCCCGTCTTGTGGGCCTGGCTCGCAGTGGAGACATATTCGCCGATGAACTCGCGGTCCTCCAGGTAATGGCCCGGGCTCGCAAAGGGATGCGCGCCGAAGGGAGCGCGCACGATGACATCCGCGCCGATGATCGAGGTGCGCGAGGGATCGCGGCGGATGTCCTCATTGGCGACGATTTTCTCGACCTGCACAATCGTCTTGTCCGCCGCGCGGTAATGCGCGCGGTCGCCCCAGCCGTGGATGTGCTGGACGTTGCCGTATTCGTCCGCGCAGGCCGCGTGGAGGATCGCGACATCGGGCTTGATCGCGGGCACCGCCAAGATCGGCTTGCCGGTGAAGGGGTCTTCGATGACCTTCAGGTCCGGGTTGAGATCGGGGATCGAGGTGCCCACGCCGCCGTGCCACACAGTAAAGGGCAGCCCCTGCGCAGCGGCCCTCAGCCCGGCGTAGCAAATGCCCTCGTCCGCCTCCCAGATTTCGACCACGCCGCTCTGCGCGGCGTAGCGATAGCACGGATCGATTGCGGCGAGGCTTTCGGCATGCACGCCCGAGGTGATGAGCTTGCGCACGCAGCCCGCGGCGATCAGGAAGCCGATCTCCGGCCCGCCCTGCGCCGAGGTCACGATAGTGAGATCGTGCAGGCCCCGGCGGATCATGCCGCGGATCAGCAGCATCGGGTGCGCCGAATTGAGGTGCCCGCCAATCGACACGGTCATCCCGCTTTCGATCAGGTCGAGCGCATCGTCCTCTTCAAGAATTCTGCTCTTGCGCACGTCTTCGTCCCTCTTTCGCTATGGCAACCGCAGGTCAGACCCGGCGGAACTTCGGCAGCGTGATCTCGTCGGTCACCTGGTCGAAGGTGACCTCGACCGGCATGTCGATGGCGATCTCGTCCACCGGACAATCGACGATATTGCTCGCGATCCGGACCCCGTCGGTCCCCTCCAGTTCGACCAGCGCCACGGCGTATGGATAGTCGAAACCGCGCGCGGGCAACTCGCCGGGCGAGGTGTTGGTCGGCACGGTAAAGCTGTAGACCGTCCCCTTCCCGCTCACCGGGGCCCAGGTGAACTCGACCGAGTTGCAGTGGCGGCACATCTTCTGCGGCGGGAAGCGGAAGCGCGCGCAGGAATCGCACCGCTGGATGCGCAGTTCCTGCGCCCTGCACCCTTCCCAGAAAGGCGCGGACTCGTCGGTCACCTTGGGCAGCGGCTTGGCATAGTCGGTCATTGCATCACCTCCCCAGGATCAGCGCGCTGGTGGGGCCGGGAACGGCACTGGCGACGAGAGTGGTCTCGGCATCCTCGACCTGCGCGGTCGAAGTGCCGCGCATCTGCTTCACGCCTTCGACGATGTGGGTGAACCCGTGGATATAGGCCTCGCCCAGATGGCCGCCGTGGGTGTTGACCGGCAGCTCCCCGCCGATCTCGATCCGCCCGCCTTCCACGAAGCTGCCGCCCTCGCCCTTTTTGCAGAAGCCGTAGTCCTCCAGCATCGTCAGGACGGTGTAGGTGTAGCAGTCGTAGATCTGCGCGACGTCGATATCCTGCGGGGTGAGCCCCGCCATCGCGTAGAGCCGGGGCGCGATATGCGCAGCCTCGCTCTCGGTGATGGTCGGCTTGAAGGGCGACAGCTCCCACAACAGCCCCGGATGCGAGCCGAGAGACTGTGCGGCGGCCATGATCTTCGCCGGTTTCTGCCGCAGGTCCCTCGCCCGCTCGGTCGTGGTGACGATCATCGCGCAGGCACCGTCATTATTGGAAATGAGGCCGTCCAGTTCGCGCAGCGGCTGCGTGATGAAGGGCGAGTTCTGGTGGTCTTCCAGCGTGATCGGCTCGGACCTGATCGAGGCCGGGTTCATCGAGGCATGCTTGCGCATCGCGACCGCGATCGCGCCCAACTGCGCGCTGGTCGTGCCGTATTCGTGCATGTGCCGGCGGCAATTCATCGCGAAGGTATCGACCATCGCCGACCAGCCGAACGGGCGCAGGAATTCGCCGACGCCCGAAGCCTTGGCCCACAGCGTCGACTGGTTGTGCTTGGCCCCCACGGTGAAGTCGTATGGGGTGAAAGCCCGGAAGCAGACCACGGTATGGGCCATGCCGCTCGCCACGGCCATCGCCGCGTGGGCGACTGTTGCGCAGGCCGCTCCACCCAGTCCCGTCACCTCGGATGTGTAGCTGACGTTCGACAAGCCCAGGTTGGAGGCGATGAACTGCTCAGAACCCGACGCATCGATCGAGGAAGATACGATCCCGTCGATATCCTTCGGCTCCAGTCCCGCGTCATCGACCGCCTTGCGGATCGCTTCCAGCGCGAGGAGCAGCGGATCGCGACCCGAGTTGACGAGGTAATCGGTCTCCCCGATCCCGACGATCGAACACACGTTGCTCAGCGAACCCATCGCGCTCACCTCTCCTGCGCCGGGGCCGGGTTCCGGATCCCGGCGGCGAGCGTTTCGGGGAACAGCCGGGCGAGCTCGTCCACCGTCCAGCGGCCATCCTTGCTGATCGTGTGTTCAGGCTTCGGCTCGGAAAACAGCGCGATCGTGCCCCCGCTGGCGAGGAAGACGCGCCCGTTGATGTCCTTCGCCTCGTCCGTCGCAAGGTAGGCGACCAGCGGGCTGACATCTTCGGGCTGCAGCTTGGCCAGCGTATCCGACAGGCCTTCACGCTCGGCGCTCTGGTCGAAGGCGAGGCCTGCCGTCATCCGGGTCGACGCGCGCGGGGCGATGCAGTTGCAGGTGACGCCGTACTTGCCCAGATCGCGGGCGACCACGCGGGTCAGCCCGACGATGCCCGCCTTGGCCGCGCCGTAGTTCGACACGGCGGCTTCGCCCAGCCACGCCTCGGAGGCAGTGTTGATGATCCGCCCCCCGCGCTGCTCGCGGAACAGGCCCGCGACCGCGCGGATGCAGTTGAAGTGACCGTAGAGGTGCACCTTCACGACCGCGTCCCAATCCTCGAACGGCATGTTGAAGATCATCTTGGGGCGATAATTCCCGGCATTGTTGACCAAGATATCGACCCGCCCGAACGCCTCCAGCGCCGTCTCGACGATCCCCTGCGCGCCGTCGGGCTCCACCACGTTGCCGAAATTGGCTGCCGCTTCGCCGCCCTGCGCCTCGATCTCGGCGACGACTTCCGCTGCCGGGCTGGTCGAGACGCCCTCCCCGTCCAGCTCACCGCCGTAATCGTTGACCACCACCTTGGCGCCCTGCGCGGCCAGCGCCAGCGCATGCGCGCGTCCGATGCCCCTGCCCGCGCCGGTGACGATTGCGACCTTGCCGCTCAACCGTTGCATTGCCTTCACTCTCCCGTTTGTCTCTATCGCCCCGAGCTTCCCTGCCCCTGGGGCGCGACGCTATTGCGCCTTCGAAGCCGCCTCGGACCGCGCCTGGCCGACCGCTTCGTCCATCTTGAAACCGCTCGCCATCTGGGCTTCCATCCCGCGGCGGCACTCGGCCTCTTCGAGGCACCACGCGCCGTAGAGATCGGTCCGCCAGTTGCGGTTGAGCAGTTCCTTCATCTTGCGCAGGATCGGCTGGTTCTGCTTGAGCATCCGGCCCGCCATGGCGCGTGCCCCCTCGAGCAGCTCGGCGGAAGGGAACACCTCGATCACCAGCCCCAGCCGCTTGGCTTCGTGGGCATCGATGAACTGGCTCGTGAAGATCAGGTACTTGGCCTGCATCAGGCCGATCAGCCGGGGCATCCGCGCGGTCGCACCGCCACCGCTCACGTTGATGCGCGCGTGGGTGTCGCCGAACACCGCCTTGTCCGACGCGACCAGAATGTCGCATGACAGCGCGAACTCAAGCCCGCCGGTGATGCAATAGCCATCGGTGATCGCGCCGATCGTCGGCTTTGCGAAGTCCTCCAGCTTGTCGAGCACGCGCTTGGTCGAGGTAAGATCGGTCTTGCCCGCCTCGAAATCGCGCAGGTCCATCCCCGCGCAAAAGCCCTTCTCACCGGCGGCGGTCAGGATCAGGACGTCGATCTCGTCATCGCGCTCGACCTTCGTCAGCGCCGCTTCCAGCTCGCCGAGCAGCGCGGCGCTAAGGCTGTTGAGCGCAGCGGGCCGGTTGAGCGTGATCGTGGCGATACGATCCGACGTCTCTAGGATGATGTTGCTGAATTCCACGGGCCTCTCCCCCCTTCGCATTCTTCTTATGGCTCGCGGTATGTCAGCACCCGCGCCGCCCCCGATGGTCCGCACAGACAAGAAAAATAGTCACCTTCGGACCGGGCTCTCCGGCCTAGTTCCGCAGCCTCCCCGCAATGTCGACGCGCTCACGCAGCAGGTGCAGTTCGTCCGCTGTCGGCACGGGCGTGGTCTCGACGGCCTCGGGAATAATCACCTCGAATCCGGTGTTCGCGACGACATCGTCCTTCGACACGCCCGGGTGGAGATGCTTGAGGCGCAGCGCCTTGGTCTGCTCTTCGAAGTCCATCACGCATAGCGGGGTGATGACGTATTTCGGGCCGCCCCCGGGCAGGCCCAGATTGCTGCGCGCATCTGCTCCGCCCTCGCCCCAGCCGAAGGCAGAGATGTAGTCGCATTTCTCGACGAAAATGCGCTTCGAATGGGCGTTGGTGTAGATGTAATAGCGGCCCGCCTGCGTCGCCATCGAGGTCGAGCCGAGCGAGCCCGGCCCGCGAAAATCGAGGTGTTTCGGGTCGCTTCCGGTGCCGATCAGGTTGGTGTTGCCGAACCTGTCGATCTGCAGCCCGCCGACGAAGAACGCGGTCGAATGCTTGGCCGGAAAGTCGAAGCATTCGTGGTGCAGGTAGTACCCTTCGGCGAAGCGGTGGAAGCGCCAGTCCATCGCGGAATCGAAATCCTCCATCCGGTCCGCCTGGCTGACGTTGACGGCGGACATTGTCGTCTGGATCTTGAGGTTCGGCGCGTGCATCAGGTTGGCGAGGAAAACCCCGGCGCGGATCTCCGGGATGCCCGCGGGGAAGGACACCGCATCGTCATCCGCAATCTCGCCGCAGATGAAAGCGGCGAGCAGTTCCTTGATCGCGTATTCTCCGGGCTGCTGGTTCATCGTCGTTCCTTCATTCGCGATTGGCATGGCTCGTGGCAGGCTCAGTGCCCCGCTGGCGGCGCGGCACCGTCGAGCCCGCGCATCCACACGATCCGGCGGTCCCTGAATTTCCACGCGCCCTCGCGCTTCTCCAGCACGTCGACATACATCGCGCGGTTGCGGATCGGCTTGCCGCTGCGCTTCGCGTGGCCATCGGCATCGGCGTAGGACTTCGAAGTCGCGGTCTCGCCGTCGATCTCGATATGCGGGATGTGGAGCAAGTGGCGGAGCCCTTCGATGGGTTCGCGCATATCCTTCGCCCAGGCTTCGAAGCAGGCCAGGATTGCGTCCTTGCCTTCATATTCCCCGCCGAACTCCAGTCGGGCATCGTCCCAAAACAGCTCCGCGATTGCGGCGGGTTCCGCCGTGTCGACGAGGATACAGTACTTGGCGAGATGGCCCTGAATGGCCACGTGATCCGAATAATCCATGCGACTCCCCCGGCGCCTCCCGTTGATCGGAAGCCTTACCTGCGATCACCTCGCCGATGCGCTGCGATCGACGAGGTGATCCCTTACCGCTGGGATAGCCGCGGCTGCCCGCTGGCGGATTGTCCGCGCGAGAAAGTGTTTTGGGCATTTCGGTTCAAGAACCGGTGCCCCCGCTATTCAGTTTCAGCGAACGGGAGACAGTGGTTCTTGCTGTATTTGCCCTGTTTTCGCGGTCGGTCGAGTTTGGCGCATGCCTCAAACCAAGGATGTGCGGGCATATGGTTGCCGCTCGATCCGTCGCCTGCTGCCGAGCGGTCGCCATTGGCGGGAGGCGGACCCGGCAATCAAGGCCACCCGAATGGATAGCTACCAGATCACTGCATGCCGTGCATGATACTGATTCTACGGGAATGGCAGATGGGACAAGTGCGAAGATGGGCGAACTGACAATCGAGAATGTGCGGATCGTTGCGCCGGATAAGGGGACCGCTTCCGAGCCTGTCGATATCGCGATTCTCGGGAATCAAATCGCCGAAATCGGCACCAGCCTTGGCGCCGAGGACGGCCAGAGGATCCAAGGCGGCGGCCGCTTCCTGCTGCCGGGGCTGATTGATTGCCACGTCCACCCATTCCTTGCCGATGCCAATCTGGCGCGCCTCAACGAAGTGCCCCCCACTCTGATGAGCGCGAGGGCGGGCCGCATTCTGGAGGGCATGCTGCAACGCGGCTTTACAACCGTGCGAGATGCTGCCGGGGCCGACTGGGGTATCAAACGGGCGGTCGAGGATGGACTGATTGCAGGTCCTCGGCTGTTCATCGCAGGCAGAGCCCTCAGCCAGACCGGCGGCCATGGCGATTTTCGCGCGCTGACCGACGATCGCGACGTCTGCCATTGCCAGCACGCCCTGGCCTTCACCTCGCGCATTGCCGACGGGATCGACGATGTGCGCCGGGCCGTGCGCGAAGAGCTGCGCCGGGGGGCGGACCAGATCAAGATCATGGTCTCGGGCGGGGTCTCCTCGCCACACGATCCGCTCGACAAGAACCAGTACAGCCCGTCGGAAATCGCGGTGATCGTGGAGGAGGCGCAGCGGCGCGGCACCTATGTCATGGCCCATGCCTATACCGCCGATGCGATCCGGGTGGCGCTCGAATGCGGGGTTCGCTCGATCGAGCACGGCAATATGATCGACGAGGAAACCGCCGCTTTGGCCGCGAGCAAGGGGGCCTATCTCGTCCCCACGCTGAGCACCTACGACGTGCTGAGCGATACCGCCGAGGAAAGCGGTTGGAGCGGCGAGATGCTGGAAAAGCTGGCGCGGGTGCGCGAGGCGGGGCTGAATTCGATCAGGATTTGCCGCGCGGCCGGGGTGAAGATCGGCTTTGGCACCGATCTGCTCGGCGACAGCTTCGATCACCAGTCGCGTGAGTTCGCGATCCGCGCTCAGGCCGAAAGCCCCGCGCAGATCCTCGATTCCGCGACCCGCGTGAACGCCGAGATCCTGCAACAGTCAGGCAGGTTGGGCGTGATCGCCAAGGGGGCTATCGCCGACATGATCCTGCTCGACCGCAACCCGCTCGAGGATCTTGGCGTCCTTCAGGAGCAGGGCGCGCACATGCCGCTGATCGTGAAGGATGGCAGCGTCTTCAAGAACCGCCTGTGAACGCCCCGCCGCGCATCCCCGCAGGCCGCAACGGTGCCCCGCTGGCACCCTCGGCGCCGTCACGCTATGCCAGTGGGTCGACGGAAGGGTGGCGACAGGAAATGGCGGACGAAGAGGATTTTGGCGGGGATGAAAGCTGGATCGTGGCCAGCAAGTTCATGCCCAGCAGGCCGAACGTCAGCCTCGTCGACCGGACGCGTCTGGTTGAACGTCTTGAAGCAGGCGTGGCGACCAAGGCGGTATTTCTGGTTGCGCCTGCGGGGTTCGGCAAGTCGTCGCTGCTGTACCAGTGGTACGCGTCAAAGGATGCCTCGGGCGATATTTATGGATGGCTGAGTCTTGATGAATCCGACGTCGCGCCCGAACAGTTCCTGTCTTATGTGACGCTCGCACTGGCGGCCGCCGGCGCGGATCTCGACCAGTTCGAGGCGGCTGCGCGCAACGGCTTTTCAGACTCGCGCCCGAAGGTTGTTCTCAGCAGTCTGATGCGCCGCATCGCCGCCTTGGCCCATAAGTGCGTGCTGATCCTCGATGACATGCACCTCGCGGCTTCTCCGGAAACCGATGCGCTGCTTGAGCAGATGATCCGCGAAGCGCCGGAGAACTTTTCTCTCGTACTCAACAGCCGCGTGCCTCCGGCGATCGACGTGGCAAGCTTCGTCGCGGCGGGCGATGCGATTCAGATCGGCGCGGAGCAGCTTCGCTTGACCCAAGAGGAATCATGGGCCGCGCTGGGAAGCGAAATCCCCGAAAGCCTCGCGCTGGAGATCTTCGAGCTGACCGAGGGATGGCCGGTTGCAGTCCAGCTTGCGCGTGTGAAGAAGCAGGCCCAGCCCAATGTCGCGCTTAAGCCTCAGGTGTCTTCCGGCCTGATCGCCTCGTATCTGACGCGGCAGGTGCTCAACTCGCTGGAGGATGATGTTCGCGAGTTCCTGCTCGAAATGAGCGTGCTCGAACAGTTCAACGCGCCGCTGGCCGATGCCGTGCGCGGCACCCGCAACAGCCTGGCGATGCTGCGCGAGCTGGACACGATCAACGCGCTGCTGGTCCCCACCGGAGCGCGCGGCGGCTGGATCCGGTTGCACCATCTGATTGCCGAGTACCTGCGCGAGACGCTGTTCGCCGAAGCCCCCGACCGGGCGATCGAAATCTATCAGGCGGCGAGCCGCTGGTTCGAAAGCGAAGGGCAGCTGATCCCTGCGGTGCGTTATGCGCGGCTGGCCGAAGACAATGCGCTGGTCGAGCGGCTGATACTCGATGCTGGCGGGTGGTCGATCATCCTGACCGAGGGCATCAACGTGATGCGCACGCTGCTACGACTGGTGCCCGAAATGCAGTTCTCGGGCAGCCCGCGGCTGATGCTGGCGAAGGCCTATCTGCTGTGCAAGGACGGCAAGTATCAGGAGGCGCGCGGCCTGCTCGACGCCTCGCAGGCCTTGCGTTCGACCGGCGGGGAAGAGCTGTACCAGCGCGACCGCCGCCTGGTTGGCGCGATGCTGGGGGCTTACGAAGACACCCGCGAATGGACGCTGGAAACGGCGCGGCGCGACATGCCGGGCCAGCTCGACGAGTGGACCCCGTTGGAAGCCGGAACCTTGCTGTGCGAGGCGGTGATTGCGCTGTTCTCCACCGGCGAGCTGGACCGGGCGGAAGTCAATCTCGAACTTGCCTTTCGCGAGATGCGGCAGAGTGGTTCGGTCCTGGGCCTCAATTACTGCTACCTCCATGCGGCAACGCTGGCTCTTTACCGGGGCAAGTTCGATCTGGCGAAAGCCAACACCACACAGGCGCTGGAGCTGGCCGAAAACAATTTCGGATCGGATAGCGGCCTCAAGCGCATGGCGCAGGTGATGGAGTTCGCGATCCGGACATGGAGCGGGGAAACCGATCAGAGCGATATCGACGCTTTCTCGCAAGCGCTTGCGCATATCGAGAACAACGACGGGTGGTGCGAGATCTATCTGGTCGGTCTGGACGCGGCTTTTGCTGCAAGCGAGCAGCATGGCGATCTGGCAACTGCTGCGGAGATCTGCGACCGGATGCTGCGCCTTGCCCAGCGTCGCAACCTGACGCGGCTGGAACGGCAGGCAAAAATCCTGAAGCTGCGCGCGGCCTATCTGCGCGGCCATGCCCAAGAGGTGACGCGGCTGGCAGGCGAGGTGTCGGAATGGGTCTCCTCGCATGATCTCAAGACGGCGGCGCGCGACTGGCAGAACCATCTCATGGCGACCAGCAACCTCGCGATCGCGCGGGCGATGTCGCTGTCCGTTGCGGCGAGCGCGGTGCGCCGGGCGATCGCCGATGCGCAGGAGCGCGGAGCGCGTCTGTTCGCCATCCGCGTGCTGGTGGCAGAGGCACTGCTGCTGTGGCAGCTCGACAAGCAGGACAACTCGGTCGCAAGGCTGCGAGAGGCGCTGGTGATCGCCGCACCCGAGCGGGCGTTCGGCCCGTTCATCGGGCTGGAGCCGATCACGGCGATCCTTGCTGGGGTGAAGTCCGATCTCAGCCTCAATCAGGAAAGCATCCTCCTGCTGAACTTCGTCTCGCAGGTGACCAAGCATCGCCGTGCGGTGCGCCCGCTGTCGGACAACAGTCTGCTGAGCGCGCGCGAACAGGAAATTCTCGAACAGCTGGCCTCTGGCAGGGCCAACAAGGAAATCGCTCGCCGCTTCGAACTGACCGAAAATACGGTAAAGTTCCACCTCAAGAACATCTACGCCAAGCTGGGCGTGAACAGCCGCACGCAGGCGATTGCAAAGGCCCGCGATTCCCAGCTGATCGAGTAATCGCCAGGGCCCCCACCCGATCGGGTGGGAGTGTGACGCGCGCCTACTCTTCTCCATCCCAGGCCTACCCGTCGCGACCAGAGCATCTGCGATCGACGTCGATATAGTCGGAAGTCCAATCGGATCGGGTATCATCGGAGGGAAACGTGAGCACCATCCTGCGAACAGCTTTGACAACAACCATACTGAGCCTGGGCGGCGTCCTGCTTGTCGCCCCTGCAAGCGCGCAGGAGAGTGCGCAGGAGAGTGCGCCCCCGGCAAGCGAGGCCGATAGCGAAGGTTCCGTAATCATCGTCACCGCGCGCGGTCGCGAAGAGACACTGCTCGACGTGCCCGTCTCGGTGACGACCTACGATTCGGCGGCGATCGAGGATGCCAATATTTCGCGCACCGACGATTTCATCGCACTGACGCCGGGTGTCACCTTCTCGAACGCGCAGGATGCGGGCACCAACTTCATCTCCATTCGCGGCCTGTCGCAGACGCGCAATGGCGAACCGCCCGTGGCCGTGGTCGTCGACGATGTGCTGCAGGTGAACTCACGCAGCTTCGACCAGCCGCTGTTCGACCTCGATAGCATCGAAGTGCTGCGCGGTCCGCAAGGCGCGCTTTACGGCCGCAACGCGACCGGCGGCGCGATCATCATCAACACCAAGATGCCGACCAATGATTTCGAAGGCTATGTCAGCCTGGGTGGCGGCACCGGCGGAGAATATGGTGGCGAGGTTTCGGTTTCGGGGCCGATCGCAAAGGACGCGGTGCTGTTCCGCCTGTCCGGCAGCTATACCAATCGCGACGGCTATTTCGACAACCTGTTTCTCGGCGAGAAGGTCGACGGGCTGGAAGACATCGCCCTACGCGGTCACCTGCGGTTCCTGCCCGCCGATGCGGTGACGATCGATCTGCGCGGTTCGCTCGTCCGGACAGAGGCCGGGGCGCTCAATTACACCTACCAGCCGGCGATCATCGATCCGGCCACGGGCTTGCCGACCGCATTCGATTTCACGATCAACGACGCGGATCTGGTGGACCGCGATTTCTACGCGAACAACCTGGGTCTCGATGATCGCGATATCGACCAGGTATCGCTGCGGGTGGCGATCGATCTGGGGTTCGGCGAACTCAAGTCGATCTCCGCCTATGATCGCATCACGCAGAGCACCGGGAGCGACCAGTTCCCCTACACTGCGGCGAGTAGCATTACTCCGTCGCCGGCGTTTCCGTTCTACGACGCGACCCAGTCGCAGTTCTTCGATGTGGAAACGTTCAGCCAGGAGGTCCGGCTGACCTCGAACTCGAGCCAGTCCTTCCGCTGGATGGTCGGCGGCTACTATCTCGACACCAGCCGCTTCACCTCGTCCTCGATCATGAGCGATCTGGAACAGGGGATCATCCGCATCCGGCGTGCTCCGGTGACCAATCCGTCCAACCCGCTGACCAGCTTCATTGCCGACGATAACGACAATCAGGCCTGGGCGGTGTTCTTCAACGCGGCTTACGACCTTACCGACAGCTTCGAGATTTCGGTGGCCGGTCGTTACGACAAGGACGAGCGCACGCAATACGTCGATCCCGCGCAAGGGCTGTATGACGGGGCGGGCAATGTGACGGGTCCGATCGGCCAGCCGGGCGCCGTCAACAAGGCGACGTTCGACATGTTCCAGCCCAAGGTGACGCTGCGCTACCAGCCCACCGACACGGCGACGGTCTATGCTTCTTGGGGCAAGGGTTTCCGCAGCGGGCAGTTCAATCCCAACGGCGTCGGTGCGATTGCCGCCGGTGCAGGGGTAAACGGCGTGTCCGACGTCCTGCCGCAGGAAGAGACCGAGACGCTGGAAGCCGGTTTCCGGGCCCAGCTGGCGCCGCGCACCAGCGTGAGCGGCGCGGTCTACAAGACCGATCTCAGCAATGCGCCCTACTTCGTGTTCATTGGCGCGGTCAGCGCGCAGGTGCTGGTGCCGATCGACCAGATCGACATCTTCGGGGTCGAACTGGAAGGCTCGGCCGAGATCGCCGACGGGCTGACGGCCTATCTCGGGGTCAGTTTCACCGATGCCGAGATCAAGGAATACGCCGTCGATCCCGCGCTGGTGGGCAATGAGGCCCCCTACATCGCCAGCAACACGATCAACGCAGGCTTTCAGTATCGTACCGACATTTCGAACACGCTGGGCTTCTTCGTTCGTGGTGACTTCGAAAATCGCGGGCGCCAGTTCTGGGATCCGGAGAACAGCACCGCGCGATCTGCGATCCAGCTGGTCAATGCCCGCGTGGGGATCGAGGATCTGGATGGCCGCTGGAGCTTCACGCTCTCGGGCAGCAACATCTTCGATGAGGTCTACAACGCGGAGTTCGTGACCGGCGGCTATGCCTATGCGGCCCAGCCGGACGTGTTCCGGGCCGACCTTCGGTTCAACTTCTGATGGTCCCGGTGGCGGGGCAGTGCCGGTCTGACGATCGGTGTGGCCCCGCCATGGGGCCGACCCAGGAGGAGGCGATGGCAAGCTACCGCTTCATCAGCGCGCTCGGTTCTTTCGGCATCACGCTGGCCCCCGAGGCTGCACCTGCGACCTGCGCCTATTTCACGCGCCAGTTCGCGCAGCCGCAATTCGTCGATGCGAGCGTGTTTCGCATCGTCACCCCGACGAATTCATCGGTGGGCGAAGGAGTCCCGATCGAGGTCATCCAGGTTGGTCTGGACCACCACGACCGACCGCTGGACCGCATTGCGCATGAAGGCACGGACACCAGCGGACTGAAGCACGAGCAGTGGGCGGTTTCCGCAGCCCGCTTCGGGAAAGGCGAAGTCTATCCCAGCTGCTTCATCTGCATGCGCGACGAACCGGAACTGGATCACGGCGGCACCCGGCAACCGGATGGCGAGGGCTTCGCCGTCTTCGGACGGGTCACGTCGGGCTTCGACACCCTCAGGCGCATCTACGAACGCGCCGAAGACACGGATTACCTGAGCGAGCCGATCACGCTCACGGTCGTCCACGACTGTTAGAAAAATCGGGCGTGCAGGCGCCCAGAGAGTGGAACTGAAACAATGGCTAAATTCAAGGTTTCTGCCGATATTGGCGGCACGTTCACCGATATCGTGGTCGAGGACGATGCGGGCGAAGTGCGCATCGGCAAGGTCCCGACGACGAAGGAGAACCCGGCGCTGGGCGTGCTGCAGGGCATCGGCCAGCTGGTCGGCGACCCGTCCGAGATCGACTTCTTCGTGCATGGCACCACGGTCGGCCTCAACGCCTTCCTCGAGCGGCGCGGTGCCAAGACGATGCTGGTGATGACCGGCGGCATCAGCGACACCTACACCATCGCCCGTGGCCATCGCGAAGAGCTGTACAAGCTGCACTATCGCAAGCCCGAACAACTGGTCCCGCGGCGCAATGTCCACGAGGTGCGAGAGCGGCTCGCCTGGGACGGTTCGGTCATCACCGAGCTGGCCGAGGAAGACTTCGCCCCGATCATCGAAAAGGCGAAGGCAGAGGGCTTTCAGGCCATCGCGGTGTGCCTGCTGCACGCCTATACCAACCCCGCGCACGAATTGCGGGCGCGCGAGGTCCTGAAGGCGGCCCTGCCCGATGTCTCGGTTTCGCTGTCGCACCAGGTGGCGCCCGAATGGCGCGAGGTCGAACGTGCCTCTTCTACCGTGATGGACGCCTATGTCGCGCCGGTGGTGGAACTCTATCTCAATACGCTCAAGGCGGAACTGGCCAAGTCGGGGATGGAAAAGACCGTCCACGTAATGGGATCGAGCGGCGGCGTAATGACCGACCGCCTCGCCAAGGAGCGGCCGATTGCCACGCTTATGTCCGGCCCCGTGGGCGGCAGCATCGGCGGCTGCGAGCTGGCGCGGCGGACGGGTCTGGAAAATCTGCTGTGCGTCGACATGGGGGGCACCTCGTTCGATCTCAGCCTCGTGATCGACGGCCAGCCGGAAATGACCTCGGAGACGGTGCTGGAAGGCCTGCCGCTGCTGATGTCGATCGTCAGCATCGACACCGTGGGCGCCGGCGGCGGTTCGATTGCCTGGGTCGAGGCCGGCGGTCTGCGCGTGGGGCCGCAAAGCGCCGGGTCCTATCCCGGCCCGGTCAGCTATTCGCGCGGCGGCACCGAGCCGACCGTGACCGATGCCAACCTGTTCCTCGGCCGTCTGGGCGATGATTCGCTGCTCGATGGCAAGATGAAGCTCGACAGCGAAGCAACGCGCAAAGCGATGGAGCGACTGGGCAGGCAGATCGGGCTTTCGGACCGCGAGCTGGCCGAAGGCATCCTTGCGATCAGCAATGCCAAGATGGCCGATGCCATGCGCACCATCACCGTCGGCCAAGGCATCGACCCGCGCGAGTTCACCCTCGTCGCCTTCGGCGGGGCGGGCCCGATGCACGCGGTCGAACTGGCGCGCGAGCTGGACATGACGCAGGTCCTCATCCCGCGTTTTCCCGGCACCTTCTCCGCCTGGGGAATGTTGCAGAGCGATATCCGCCACGATCTTGTCGCCAGCCACATCGGCGTGATGAGCGCCGTCGACGAGAAGGAGCTGGAGGCTTCCTTCGCCGATCTGGAGCAACAGGGCCGCGAGAGGCTGCGTGAAGAGAACGTGGCAGAGGGCGCGATGGCTTTCGCCCGCGCTGTGGACCTGCGTTACGAAGGACAGGAATATTCGATCGCCGTGCCCCTCGAAGACGGGGACACCCTGGCCGACATGCTCGACCGTTTCCATGCGCTTTACGAGCGGCGCTATGGCCACTCGCAGCCGGAATCGGAAACCGAGATCATCAGCCTGCGGCTGGCGGCCACCGGCCAGTTTGAGCATGGCGGCGAGGAGGCCAGCTTCACGCCCGAGGAAGGCGAACCGCAGGTCGGCACGCGCGATGTCATCTTCGACGGGGAAACCCACAGCACGCCGATCCTGAAGCGCGCGCGGCTCGTGCCCGGCAAGCCGATGGCCAGCCCGGCAATCATTGAAGAGGAGAGCGCCACCACCGTCGTGCCTCCCGGCTACACCATCACCATCGACACCTTCGGGAACATGCTCGTCGCGGCAGGAGAAAGCGCATGACCACCAGCAATCCCCATTCCAACCCGGTCACCACCGAGATCATCCGCAATGCCTTCAACGCCATCGCGGAAGACATGAACGCCTCGCTGATCCGCAGCGCCTTCACGCCGATCATCTACGAAGGCAAGGACTGCGCGGTCGGCCTGCTCGACGAGAACGGCGACGTGCTCGGCCAGTCGCTGGGGCTGCCGCTGTTCCTCGGCAATCTGTCGCTGTGCGTGCAGATCGTCGCCGAGATGAAGGGCTGGGACTATTACGAGGAGGGCGACGTAATCCTCCTCAACGATTCCTATATCGCGGGCACACACCTGAACGACATCACCGTGATCATGCCGATCTTCTGGGAGGGCAAGCGGATCGGTTTCGCCACCTCGCGCGCACACTGGCTGGATGTGGGGGCCAAGGATGCAGGCTCTCCCACCGATGCCCGCGAGATCTATCAGGAAGGCATGCGCTGGCCGCCGACCAAGGTCTATCGCAAGGGCGTGCCGCAGGACGACATCCTTGCCTTCATGCGCGCCAACAGCCGCTTCGGCGACGCCCTGATCGGCGACCTGCACGCGCAGATCGCGGCCGGACGCACCGGCGAGATGCGGATGCGCGCGCTGATCGACCGGTTCGGCTACGAGACGGTGCAGGCGGCGCGCGACGACATCTTCGCCCAGTCGGCCGAGCTGGAACGCCAGGCGATCCTCGCCATCCCCGACGGCGAATACACCGCCGAGGGCGCGCTCGATAATGATGGCATCTCGACCGATCCGGTGCCCGTGAAGCTGACCGTGCGCGTGAGCGGCGAGACCATGGAAATGGACCTGACCGGCTCGTCCAAGCAGACCGTCGGCGGGGTGAACTGCGGGTTCACCCAGACGGTCTCGGCCCTGCGCGTGGCATTCAAGCTGCTGATCAACCCGGAGCGCCCCGTGGACGGCGGCACCTTCCGGGCGCTGAACATCGTCGCCCCGGAAGGAACGATCTTTCACGCGGCGGCTCCGGCGGCGTGCTCTTGGTACTTCTCCTCGCTGGGCATGCTGATCGACATGGTGGTGAAGGCGCTGGCACCGGCGCTGCCGCAGCGCGCCGCCGCAGCGCACTACGGCGATTCGATGGTCACCATCTTCAGCGGCACCGACGCGCGCAACGACGATGCCTTCTTCGTTGCGGTGGAGGCGAACTGCGGCGGCTGGGGCGCATGGAACGGCGGCGACGGGCAGGACTGCCTGATCAACAACGTCAACGGCAGCTTCCGCGACTATCCCATCGAGGTGTTCGAACACCGCTATCCCATGCGGATCACCAAGTACGGTATCCGCCAGGACAGCGGCGGCGAAGGCGAGTTCCGCGGCGGCAACGGCAGCTACCGCGAATACGAGCTGGACGGCGACACCACGCTGTCGCTTTGGTTCGAACGCTCGCTCACACGGCCATGGGGCCTCTCGGGCGGATCGGAAGGGCTTGGCCCCCAGGTCGAGATCGTTGCCCCCGATGGCACGGTGCGTGACGACCTGCTCAAGACCAGCACCCTGCCGCTCAAGGCGGGCAGCGTGGTGCGCGTGGCGACCGGCGGCGGGGGCGGCTTCGGCGACCCAGCACAGCGCAGCGCCGAACGACGCCAGCGCGATCTTGAAAACGGTTACGTGAGCTAGCCGCTCTCCTTCAACCCTCAACAAACCAGAACCGACCCATGCCCGCCGTGCAACCGGCGGGCATGGACGGCTGCGCCTGCCCGGAGTTTGCAGTCATGGGAAAGATGTTCGAACTCGGCCCGAGCCCGGCTTTCGCCCGCTTTGCGCCGCCGGTTGCCATGCCGACGCCGCTGCGTAGCGCGATCACCAATGCCTATCGTCTGGCGGAGCCTGAGGCCGTCGCACCGCTGATCGAAGCAGCGCGGCTGACCCCGCCCCAAAGCGCGGCGGTCGCCGGGATTGCAGGCAATATCGTCGGCAAGCTGCGGCGCACCGGCCAGCCCGGCGGCGTCGACGGGCTGATGAAGGAATATTCGCTCTCCACGCAGGAAGGCGTGGCGCTGATGTGCCTTGCCGAGGCGCTGCTGCGCATCCCCGACAGCGCCACGCGCGACCGGCTGATCCGCGACAAGATCGCGCATGGCAAGTGGCGCGATCACTTGGGCGATGGGCGCTCCATCTTCGTCAACGCCGCGACCTGGGGGCTGGTCGTATCAGGCTCCTTCGTAGCTCCCCTGCGCGAACGTGGCCTGTCGGCGTCGCTTGCCGGCCTGATCAAGCGCGCCGGCGAGCCGGTGATCCGCAGCGCGGTGAACATGGCGATGGAAATGATGGGCGATCAGTTCGTCACCGGAGAGACCATCGGCAAGGCGCTGCAACGGGCCAGGAAGCAGGAAAAGCGCGGCTTCACCTACAGCTACGACATGCTCGGCGAAGCGGCGATGACGATGCGCGATGCCGATCGCTATTATGCCGACTACGAGCGCGCGATCCATGCCATCGGCAAGGCATCCTCGGGGCGCGGCGTCTATGCCGGGCCGGGAATCTCGATCAAGCTATCCGCGCTGCATCCCCGTTATGCCCGCGCGCAGGCGGACCGGGTGATGGGCGAACTGCTGCCCAGGGTGCGCGCTCTGGCCCTGCTGGCCTGCGACTACGACATCGGGTTCAACATCGACGCCGAAGAATCCGACCGGCTGGAGCTGTCGCTCGATATCCTCGAAGCGCTGGCGCTCGATCCGGCGCTGGCCGGATGGCACGGGCTGGGCTTCGTGGTGCAGGCCTATGGCAAGCGCTGCCCCCATGTGATCGACTGGATCGTCGATCTGGCGGAGCGTTCGGACCACCGGATCATGGTGCGGCTGGTCAAAGGCGCCTACTGGGACAGCGAGATCAAGCGCGCGCAGGTCGATGGGCTGGCGGATTTCCCGGTCTTCACGCGCAAGGTCCACACCGATGTGAGCTACATCGCCTGCGCGCGCAAGCTGCTGGCCGCGCGCCAGCACGTGTTCCCGCAGTTCGCCACCCACAACGCCCAGACGCTGGCCACGATCTACCATCTGGCAGGCGATGATTTCGCGGTGGGAGACTACGAGTTCCAGTGCCTCCACGGCATGGGTGAGAAGCTCTATGGCGAAGTGGTCGGCCCCAACCGGCTCGACCGTCCGTGCCGCATCTATGCCCCGGTCGGCTCGCGCGAAACGCTGCTCGCCTATCTGGTGCGACGCTTGCTGGAAAACGGCGCGAACTCGTCTTTCGTGAACCGTATATGGGACAAGGATCTCTCGATCGACCAGCTGGTTACCGATCCTGTGGTAGAGGCCGAAGCCATCGAACCTGTGGGATCGAGCCATCCGGTGATTGATCTTCCGCCCGATCTCTACCCCGACCGCCGCAATTCGCGCGGGCTCGATCTTAGCGACGAAACGGTGCTGGCACAGCTTGGCGAGGCTCTGTGCGAAAGCGCGGTCACGGACTGGCAGGCCGCGCCGCTCATCCCCGGCATTGAGGGTGCCCGGCAGGCCGAGCCGGTGTGCAACCCTGCGCGCAGGGACGACATCGTGGGGCATGTTCGCAACGCGCTTCCCGGCGATGTGCAGATCGCGGCGCGCAACGCATCGGATGCCTTTCCCGCCTGGGCCGCGAGCCCGGTGGCCGATCGGGCCGCGTGCCTCGATCGCGCGGCCGATCTGCTCGACGAGCGGATGGAGGCGTTGCTGGGCCTGATCATGCGCGAGGCGGGCAAGTCTGCCCCAAACGCCATTGCCGAGGTTCGCGAGGCGGTCGATTTCCTGCGCTACTATGCCAACGAGGCGCGGGGCGGTCTGGCCGGGGCGCAAGCGGTGGGGCCGATGGTCTGCATCAGCCCGTGGAACTTCCCGCTTGCCATCTTCGTCGGGCAGGTCGCTGCGGCGCTGGTGGCGGGGAACACGGTGCTGGCCAAGCCAGCCGAGGAAACCCCGCTGATCGCCGCACAGGCGGTGCAGATCCTGCATGAGGCCGGCGTACCGCTTGCGGTGCTGCAACTGGTGACCGGCGCTGGCGAGATCGGTGCAGCGCTCGTCGCTGCTCCTCAGACCTGCGGCGTCATCTTCACCGGATCGACTCAGGTGGCCAAGCTGATCCAGCGGCAACTGGCGCAGCGCACCCTGCCCGATGGCGCACCGATCCCGCTGATTGCCGAGACGGGCGGGCAGAATGCGATGGTGGTCGATTCCTCCGCCCTGCCCGAACAGGTCGTGCGGGACGTGATCGCCAGCGCCTTCGACAGCGCGGGCCAGCGCTGCTCGGCCCTGCGCATCCTGTGCGTGCAGGATGACATCGCCGACCAACTCCTGACCATGCTGCGCGGCGCGCTGGCAGAATTGCAGGTGGGGGCGACCGACCGGCTGTGCGTCGATGTCGGCCCTGTCATCTCGGATGAAGCGCAGGCCGGGATCGTCGCCCATATCGAGGCCATGCGGGCCAAGGGGCTCCGCGTCGAACAGCTGACGCTCGACGGCGCTACCGAGCACGGATCGTTCGTGCCGCCCACGATCATCGAGATCGATAGGATCGACCAACTGGGTCCCGAAGTTTTCGGCCCGGTCCTGCATGTGGTGCGCTTCGCCCGCCGCGATCTGGGCAGGCTGATGCAGCAGATCTCCGCCACCGGTTATGGTCTGACGTTCGGGATTCACAGCCGCATCGACGAGACCATTGCGGAGGTGGTCGCCGGGGCCGAGGCGGGAAATATCTACATCAACCGCAACATCATCGGCGCTATCGTGGGCGTTCAGCCATTCGGCGGCCGCGGCCTCTCGGGCACGGGCCCCAAGGCGGGCGGTCCGCTCTATCTGTCGCGGTTGGTGAAGCCGGACTGCGGAAACTCAGCCAGGATCGACGATCCGGGCGATACGCGGAGCTTGGGGGCCATGACCGGGCTTCCGGGCCCCGTCGGCGAACGCAACCTTTACAGCGTCAGGCCGCGCGGGCGCGTGCTCCTGCTCGCCAGGACGGCGGCTGGTCTCGAGGAGCAGCTGGGGCTGATAAGCGCGACGGGGAATATTCCCGTCCTCCCCGACGAACCTGCCACGCGCGAACTGTTTGCAGCTGTTGGGCCAGAACTGACCAGCGGGCTTTCCTGGGCCCCAAACTGGGAGACAGCGTGTGACTTTGCCCACGTGCTGATCGAAGACAATGGCGATGACATCTGCCCGGTTCTGAAGGCGATTGCCGCCGGTGACGGTCCGATCCCCATCGTACAACTTGGCGGTAGAGGCGCCGGCTACATGGCGGCCTGGATGCTGGAAGAAGTGGTTGTTTCGATCGATACCACCGCCGCTGGCGGCAATGCGAGCCTGATGGCTGTGGCTTGATAGGGATTGGAGCGGCTTCCCATTCGATTCGTCGCTGACCCAGACACGGTGGCGACCAGAAGATGCTGACCGCTCAAAGGTACTTTGGAATCGATTTAAACCGTAATCGCATAAGCGGTGAAGATGGGATCGGCTTGAAAAGGCCGGTGGCGGAGCGGGAGGGATTCGAACCCTCGATACGGGGTTACCGTATACACACTTTCCAGGCGTGCGCCTTCGACCACTCGGCCACCGCTCCGCATCGCCCGTTCGGGAAGCCAGCGCACCTAGCCGCGATGTGATCGCTTCGCAAGGCAGTGATGGAGCGCTAGACGTATGGCCATGAGAAACTTCGGTACGCCCGTCACGCTGGAAGAGATGGAAGAGCTGGGGCGCGAGGCGATTGCGGGCCTGCCGGATGCCTTCCGCGAACAGCTGGGCGACGTGGTGTTCGCCGTGGAAGATTTCGCGGGCGAGGAAACGCTGCGCGAGCTGGGCATGGAAAATCCGTTCGAGCTGACGGGCGTTTACGAAGGCCATGCCCTGACCGAACGCAGCATCGAAATGTCGGGCACCCTGCCCACCCGCATCCGCCTGTTCCGCCGTCCGATCCTGGACGAATGGGCAGAGCGCGGCGACGAAACGCTGGAGCACCTCGTGCGCCACGTGGTGATCCACGAGATCGGCCACCATTTCGGCCTGTCGGACGACGACATGCACGCGCTGGAAGACATGGCAGGGGATTGAACACCCGAACTCGCTCACCCTGAGCCTGTCGGAGGGTAAGAGGGCGCGGAGCTCTAACGGTCGTTTTTCTTCAAGAAGTACGGTGCTTCGACAAGCTCAGCACGAGCGGGGTTTGTGTTGGTGGGTTTTAGTGGCAGACCATCAGCCATGAAGCACGCCATCACGCTCGCCGTCGCCACCCTCGCACTCACCACTGCATCCATCGCGCAGGAGGCCGAAACGCCCGCACCCTCACCGGGCGAGATCGTGAACGCAGCGTCGCAGGATGAATGGGTCATCATCGATCCAGAAGACCTTGTCGTGATGACCCTTCCCCCGCTGGAGGATGGTACGGAGCGCAAGGTGGTGATGCAGCTGATCGGCGAGCCTTTCTCGCAAGGCTGGGTCGAGAACATCCGCACCCTCGCCCGCGCACGGTACTGGGACGGCAGCGCGATCCTGCGGGTGCAGGACAACTACGTGGTTCAGTGGGGCCAACCCGACCCGGACATGGGTGTCGAGGCCAAGCCCGTGCCTGCGGGGCTGAAGGTGATGGATGAGGGGGATTATACGGCGGACACGATCGATGTGAATCTGGCTTGGAACAATCGACCTTTGGCCGAAGAGAATCGGGCCGACTATGGCAACATGGATTGGTCGCAGAACGAGGACCCCGCGTTTCACAATACCAGTCCCGATGTGCAATCGACGCAGACTTCCGGCACATTCGCGGGCTGGCACCAACGTGACTCATACGCCGAATGGGTCGAGTTTTTCAGAGGCTGGCCAGTTGCGACCGAAGGTGAAAGCGGCGATGCTCCTTGGTGGCCCGTCCACTGCTACGGCATGGTCGGCGTGGGTCGGAACATGTCGCCCGATACCGGCGACGGATCGCAGCTTTACACCGTGATAGGCCACGCGCCGCGCCATCTCGACCGTAATATCGCGGTTGTCGGGCGGATCATCGAGGGGATCGAGCATCTCTCCAGCCTGCCGCGCGGCAAGGGGCCGCTGGGCTTCTACGAGGACCCGGAGAAACGCGTGCCGATCGTTTCGGTCCGGATAGGTGCGGACCTGCCGCAAGCCGAGCAGCCGCGCTTCGAATATCTTGCGACCGACAGCGAGAGCTTCGCACGATATACAGACGCACGCGCCAACCGGCGCGATCCGTTCTTCATCGTGCCTGCGGGCGGCGCGGATATCTGCAATATCCCCGTGCCGGTCCGGCGCTTCGAAATCGTCGCGGAAGAGGGGTGACGCCCTTCGCCAGAGCCTGAACGCGGTCAGACCCGTTCGGCCTGCGCCACCGCATCGCTGGCGCGCAACGCGCTGAGCAGCCGGGTGAGGTGCGCCAGATCCTGCACCTCGACGTCGATCTCGTAGGTGGCGAAGGGGTTCTCCACCCGCACCTGTTCAAGGCTGCGCACGTCCGCATGGTTGCGCGCGACGATATTGGCCATCTCGGCAATGGTCCCGCGCCGGTCGTACAGCGTCACCACCAGCCGGCCGATCGCAACGCCCGACCGGTCGCCCCAGTCCAGATCGAGCCAGTCGTTGTCGATACCGCTGGCAAGGCTGAGGCACTGGATGTTGTGCACCTCCACACTCTCCCCCTTGCGGCGCAGGCCCACGATCCTGTCGCCGGGAACGGGGTGGCAGCAATCGGCCAGCGTATAGGCGTTACCGGGCTTGAGGCCGCGGATCGAGATGGGCTGCCGGTTGTGCCGGTCGTCCGTGTTGTCCTCGAAATCGGCGGTGCTGCCCGGCACGAGGGCTTCCATGACCTCGTGGTCGGAAATCTTGGCCGCGCCGATGGCGTACATGAGGTCTTCTTCCTCTTCCATGTCGAGCCGCTTGAGCGCCTCGCGCAGCGCCTTCTTGCCCACCTTGGCGGGCGTGCGCGCGGCGATCTGGTCGTACAGCTTGGCGCCCAGTTCGGCGACTTCCTCGCGCTCCTTGTGGCGCACCGCGCGGCGGATGGCGGCGCGCGCCTTGCCGGTGACGACGAAGCCCAGCCACGAAAGCTGCGGTTCGGCATCGCCGCCCTTGATGATCTCCACCACGTCGCCATTGGCCAGCGGCGTGCGCAGCGGCATGTGCCGCCCGTTGATCTTCGCGCCAATCGTCTGCGCGCCCAGATCGGTGTGGACGGCGAAGGCGAAGTCGACCGGGGTCGCTCCCTTGGGCAGCTGAAACAGCGCACCCTTGGGGGAAAAGGCGAAGATGCGATCCTGGTAGATGGCCAGCCGCGTGTTCTCCAGCAGCTCCTCGGGATCATGGCTCGCATCCACGATCTCTATCAGGTCGCGCAGCCAGGCGACCTGCCCGTCGGGCTCGTCGTGCTGCTTGTAGGCCCAGTGCGCGGCCAGCCCGAAATGGTTGGTCCGGTGCATTTCCTGCGTGCGGATCTGCACCTCCACCCGCATCGAGCCCGAGTAGATCAGGGCGGTATGGAGCGAGCGGTAGCCGTTGTTCTTCGGCGTGGAGATGTAATCCTTGAAGCGCCCCGGGATGAACTGCCAGGTCGTGTGCAGCGTGCCCAGCGCAAGATAGCAATCCTCCGGCTTCTCGCACAGCACGCGGAAGGCGAAAATGTCGGTGATCTGGTCGAAACTGACATGGCGTTCGGCCATCTTGCGCCAGATCGAATAGGGCTGCTTCTCGCGCCCCTGCACCTCCACCTTCAGGCCCGCTTCGGCCAGCGCCTGCTTGATCGCCAGCGCGATGGCATCGACCTGCCCGCCTTCCTGCTCGCGGATCTGCGCGAGCCGCCCGGATATCGTGGCAAAGGCATCGGGTTCGAGATGCTCGAACGCCAGCGCCTGCATCTCGCGCATGTATTCGTACATGCCGATACGCTCTGCCAAGGGCGCGTAGATGTCGATCGTCTCGCGCGCGATGCGGCGGCGCTTGTCCTCGTTCTTGATGAAGTGGAGCGTGCGCATGTTGTGCAGCCGATCGCCCAGCTTCACCAGCAGCACACGGATATCCTCGCTCATCGCCAGCAGGAACTTGCGCAGGTTTTCCGCCGCGCGCTCGTCCTCCGGCATCTGTTCGATCTTGGAAAGCTTCGTGACGCCGTCGACCAGTCGCGCGATCTCGGGCCCGAAATTGGCCTTGATATCGTCGATCGTGGTGAGCGTATCCTCGACCGTATCGTGCAGCAGCGCGGTGGCGATCGTCTGCTGATCCAGCTTCAGGTCGGTCATCAGGCCCGCAACCTCGACCGGATGGCTGAAATACGGGTCGCCGCTGGCGCGCTTCTGGCTGCCGTGCTTCTGCACGGTATAGACATAGGCGTGATTCAGCATCGCCTCGTCGGCGTCCGGGTCGTAGGCCTTTACCCGCTCAACAAGTTCGTATTGCCTCAGCATCGTTCTTCAGATGTGCGGTGCAGTACAAACTATTGCAACGCGTTAATTGCTTGCCGTTTTTCGAATGTCGGCGCGCAGGCAACCGCTGCGCGCCGACGCTTCGCGGTTACTCGCCCGCGGTCATGCCGAGCGTGGCGTCCACCCGGCCCCGGGTGTAGGAATGGTAGCTGTCGCGCGTCTCGGCATAGATGCGGCGCGCGATGGGCTTGCCCCAGTCGCTTTCGCTGAGCGCGGTGAACAGCGGGCTGACGAACTTGTTGCGGCCCACCTGCGACAGGAAGCGTTCGGCCTGCGGCACGGCGGGATCGTACTGATTGCGAAGGGCAGCTTCCAGCCAGAGGAACAGCACTTCGTTGTTGCCCGCCTCGGACAGGCCGAGCCTCGCATCGAGTGCGGCCAGCTGTTCGTCCGTCCGCTCTTCCGGCATCCGCTCCAGGAAGCGCCGCTGTTCCGCAGCCGTCCATCCGGTCCAGGTATTGGCAGTGGGCAGCGTGCCGTCGGCCGCGTAGGCCGCCACCGCATTGTCCACCGCCGCGAAGGTCTGCGGATCGGGCTTCAGGGCATTGGACGGCAGGCCGGTGCCGTAGACCCATTCGTCCAGCATCAGGCGCGCTTCCAGCTGCGCGTCGTTGCCGATCAGCTTCTCACGCAGATCGGCAAGGAACATCTCGGACGTCACCGGTTCGAAGGCGTGATTGTCGAACCACTGGGTCAGCCAGGCATCGAACCTGTCACGGCCGACCATGTTCTCGACCGTGCGCAGGAACACCGTACCCTTGTCGTAGATCGCGACGCCTTCCGTTTCGAAGGGGCTGATCGAATCCGGCGAACGCATGGCGGTGGTGGGGCTGTCGGCCCCGGCCTCTTCGATGCCTTCGACCAGCGAGGCATAGCTGAGCGCATATTCCTGCTCCGCCCGCTGCTCGCCGTAGACCTGCTCGGTGATGCGGTTCTCGAAATAGGAGGTGACGCCTTCGTTCAGCCAGCCGTCGCGCCAGCTGGAATAGGTCGCCAGATTGCCCGACCAGCTATGCGCAAGTTCGTGCGCGATCAGGCCGTTGTTGGACTTGTCGCCCGCGATGAAGGTGGGCGTCAGGAAGGTCATCACCGGGTTTTCCATCCCGCCGTAGGGAAAGGCGGGCGGCAGCACGATCATGTCGTAGCGGCCCCAGCGATAGTCGCCGTAAAGTTCCTCCGCCGCCTCGATCAGTTGCTCGGTATCGTTGACCTCGCGCCATGCGCGGTCGAGCATCACCGGCTCCGCCCACACGCCGCTGCGGGGGCCGATGGCGCGGAAATCGATATCGCCCGCAGCAATCGCAATCAGATAGGGCGGCACGGGCTTGTCCATCACGAAACGGAAGGCGCGGCGGCCATTGCCGAGGTCTTCGGGCTCGCCCTGACGCACGCCGCTCATCACGACATCCAGCGGCTTGGGCGCAGTGATGCGCGCTTCCCATGTCTGGCGGATTCCGGGGCTGTCCTGCGTGGGGATCCACGTGCGGTTGAGGATCGCCTGCCCCTGGCTGAACAGATACGGATATTCGCCGCCCGCGGTCTGTTCGGGCATCAGCCATTGCAGCGCGGCGGCGTTCGGGGCCGCACGATAGTCGATCACGATCAGTTCGGCACCGTCGAGCTGAATGGTCAGGGGCGCACCCTTGCCGCCATCATCGGACATTGCGCCCACAGAGTAGCTCAGCCGGCGACCGGCACCATCGGTAACGGAAGCGATCTGCAAACCATTGCTGTCGAGCACGATTTCCTTCGCACCCGGCGCGGCCAGCACATCCAGCGTCGCCTTGCCGCCGACCTGCTGGCCCTCGAAATCGAGATCCAGATCGAGGTCGACATGCGTCACCCGCGCGACCTGCGGCTGCGCGTATGTCTGGTCGTCGAAGGCCTGCGCGGTGGTGAGGATCGGCGAGACCATGGGCTGCGTCATGCTGGCCGACTGCGAAGCGGCATCTGGCGTGGTACAGGCGGTTGCGGTGAAGGAAAGGGCAAGGGCTGCTGCGGCAATGCGCATGGAGTTCTCCGGATAAAAAGCGTGGCACGGCATTTGGCATAGCCCGCTGTAAGCTGGGCTGAACGGGCCGGATCAGGCCCAGGTGGCGTGGGGCGGCAGGCTCATCAAAATGGCATCGACATTGCCGCCGGTCTTGAGGCCGAACAGCGTGCCGCGATCGTAGACGAGGTTGAATTCGGCGTAGCGCCCGCGCCAGTCGAGCTGGGTGCGCCTGTCTTCCTCGGTAAAGTCGCTCTCCATCCGTCTGCGCACGATGCGCGGGAATACGTCGAGAAACGTCTCGCCAACATCCCTGGTGAAGTCGAGGTTGCGCGCAAAGGCCGCTTCGTTGTCGCACTCGAGATGGTCATAGAAGATTCCGCCGACCCCGCGATGCACGCCCCGGTGGGGAATGTAGAAATAGTCATCCGCCCACTTGCTGAACCGTTCGTAATAGGTCGGGTTGTGCTTGGCACAGGCGGCGCGGAAGGCGGCGTGGAATTCCTGCGTATCCTCCTCGTAGGGGATCGGCGGGTTGAGATCGGCCCCGCCGCCGAACCAGGATTTCGCGGTGACGAGGAAGCGCGTGTTCATGTGCACGGCGGGCACGTGCGGGTTGGCCATGTGCGCGACGAGACTGATGCCGGTGGCGGAAAAGCTGGGATCGTCCTCCGCCCCATTGATGGTCTTGGCGAATTCGGGCGCGAAGCTGCCCTGCACGGTCGACACGTTGACGCCGACCTTTTCGAACACCTGGCCCTTCATCACCCCGCGCACACCGCCGCCGGGATCGGCATTGCCTTCCTCCTCACGGTTCCAGGGCGTGTATTCGAAGGTCGCTTCGGACCCTGCCTCGCGCTCGATCGCCTCGAACTCGGCACATATCCGGTTCCTCAGGTCCTCGAACCAGCCACGGGCTTCTCGGGTTTGTTCGGACCAGTCGGGCATCGTCTTCCTGTCGTTGTATACTTGACGCCCCCTCCCCTTGCCAAGCCTGCCAGCCTTGGGCAAGGGAGGGCCATGGTTCCCCTTTCGTTCGGCACAGCGGAGCTGCTTCTGCGCGGCGACGGTGCGGTCTACTGGCCGCGCGAGGACACGCTGTTCGTTGCCGACCTGCACCTCGAAAAGGCCAGCTTCTTCGCTCAGCACGGCCAGCCGCTGCCGCCCTACGACAGCCGCGAAACCCTGCACCGGGTGGAGCGGGCCGTGGCAGAGACGGAGGCACGGCGGGTCGTCACGCTGGGCGACAATTTCCACGATCCCGATGGCGCGGCACGGCTGGAGCCTGCCGCCTGCGATCTGCTGGATAGCCTGACGAACGAGGTGGAATGGATCTGGGTGACGGGCAATCACGATGCCTCCGCCCACACCGACGGCGCGCCTGCCGAATGCGGGGGCGAGCAATTCGCCGAGATCGAAATCGGCGGCGTGATCTGTCGCCACGAGGCGCGCGCGGGCGAGACGCGGAGCGAGCTTTCCGGCCACTGGCACCCCAAGCTCGACGTGACGGTACGCGGGCGCCGCATCCGCCGCCCCTGCGCCGTGGTCGCCCGGCACGAGGGATACGGCCCGCGCATGGTGCTGCCTGCATTCGGGGCATTCACGGGCGGGATGGACGCCGGGCACGCGGCGATTCGCGCCAGTCTGAGCCCCGCCGAAACCATCGAGGCGGCATGCGCGGTACGCGACCGGCTGGTCCGCCTGCCGCTTTGGCGGGCGGAGGAACGCGCAGCCTGATTGCAACGCGCCGCGCAATTTCGCGCGTGCGCCGCCCTACCCCCCTTTCGCATCGCGCAAAAAAGACCTAAATACGGCGCTCCATTCGAAAGACTTCAGGAGAGCATCCCATAGCACGTCCCCCCCGTCGTTCCCTTCAGCCGCCTATCAAGAGCGGCCCGCGCTACGACAATTTTATCCAGAGCCCCAAGGTCCGCGTCATCGACGACACCGGGGAGAACATCGGTGTCCTCAGCACGCGCGAAGCGATCGAGCGCGCTCAGGAAGTGGGCCTGAACCTGGTCGAGGTCTCGCCCAACGCAGACCCGCCCGTGTGCAAGTTCCTGGATGTCGGCAAGCACCGCTACGAAGCGCAGAAGAAGGCGAACCTCGCGCGCAAGACGCAGAAGACGCAGGACATCAAGGAAGTCAAAATGCGTCCGAACATCGACACGCACGATTACGACGTGAAGATGCGCAACGTGAACAAGTTCATCGAGAACGGCGACAAAGTGAAGGTCACCCTGCGCTTCCGCGGTCGTGAAATGGCGCACCAGCAGATCGGCATGGACCTTCTGAACCGCGTCCGCGACGATGTGGAGGAAATCGCCAAGGTCGAAGCGTTCCCGCGCCTCGAAGGCCGTCAGATGCTGATGGTTCTCGCGCCCAAGTAGGTCCGGCAATCGGATAGCCCGACGCGGCGGCGGAACGGATGCGAAAGAATGCGAATTGAGTTTGCATGAGCACTGCACGCTGTCTCGCCGCCCTTTGCCTTGGCCTCTCCGCAATGTCGCTTGCCGCATGCGATGCGGCCAATGCCCCGCAGCCTTCGCCCCCGATCGGGGATGATTCGGGCGCGGTCGCGTCAGCTACGCCCACCTCTGACGAAAAACCGGGCAGCGAAACGCCGCCGCCGGGCTACACCGATGGTTCGGGCGTCAACGAAGGCTATCCCGATCTGACCCCGGCGCCGCTGGAGGATGAGGCGGAGCGCGGCGAAAAGGGTGCGCGCAACGTCCTGCAGGCCTTCGTGCGGGCGCTGGAGCTCAAGGAATTCGAGCAGGCCTATGGGCTGATGCGCGGCCAGGCGCGCGAAGGCACCAGCGGCGCCGCCTTGACCGAGCGGTTTGCCGATTTCGGCACGATCACCGTCTCCGCATCCGGCGGCCAGCTGGAGGGCGCGGCAGGCACGACCTATTACAGCGCGCCCATCACGATCACCGGATCGAACGGCCAGGAGCTGACGGGCGACATCGTACTGAGCCGGGTCAACGACGTGCCCGGCGCCTCCGCCGATCAGTTGCGCTGGCACGTGCGCCAGTTCGATGTCGAACCGGGCTGACGCAGCCGCCTATTCCACCCGAAAATCCAGCAGTGTGAAACGCGCAGGGCCGGTGGCGTAGACGCCGTGTCCGCGCAGAGGCGCGGAGCCGAAGGTGAAGCCCACTCTTTCGGCGCGGGCCAATGCTGCCTCGAACGCACCCGGAATGGCGGAGCGCCGTTCGTGCGTCATCGCATGCCATTCCTCATCGAAATCGATGGCGATCTCGTGCGTGCCGGGGCTGAGCGGAACCAGACGATCCTCGGGCGAATACCAGCGATAGCGCGGCGTGCGCATGGTCCATGTGTCGCCCGCGCGCTGGAAATAGAGGGAGATCGTCGCCGTGCCCTGCGGATCTTCCTGCGCCACGAAGCGCGTTCCGGGTGCCGCGTCGATCCGGTAGCGAATCACCATCCGGCTCGCCCCGGCGAGCGAACCGGCAGGCGCGGTGACATAGTGCACATGTCCTGCGCTCGCGCGCGGATAAGGAAAATCGAACGCCGGCCCCTCGGGCGTCTCGCGCATTGTGGCGGGCAGCCCGGGCGAGTGGTTCTTGCCCCTGAGCGTCGGGCCGATCGACCACGTGGCGCCTGCGGTCTGCGCCATGAGCATGGCGCCCGGCGTCGCCGCCACACCAGCGAAGCAGGTCGCGGCGACACCCGCGCCGACCAGGAAATTGCGTCTTTTCATGGCTCCTGCCCTGGCAGACGGGCAATGCATCCGCGCTGAACGCCCGGCCTGCGCACCCCGCCCATCGCCAGCGCTCTTGCCGGAACCGCCCGAAGCCCTATCACGGGCGGTGGAGAGGGAGGGGAACATGGTTCGCAAGGCGGGGCTGGCGATCGGTGCCGGCGCGTTGCTGATGACGACCTTCGCGCCGACACCGGAGGGTCTGTCGCGCGAAGGGTTCATTGTCGCCGGGCTCGTCGTGCTGATGGCCGCATGGTGGATCACCGAAGCCCTGCCGCTGACCGCGACCGCGCTGATGCCCTTCCTCGTCCTCCCCTTCGCCGGGGTGATGGACGCGCGGGAAACGGCCAGCGCCTACTACTCGCCGATCCTGTTTCTGCTGCTGGGCGGAGCCTTCATCGCACTGGCCATCGAACGCGTCGGCCTGCACCGCCGCCTCTCGCTCGGCATACTGCGGCTGGCCGGGCCGCGCGCCGGCCCCGGAAAGCTGCTGCTGGCCTTCATGGCCAGCGCGGCGATCCTTTCCATGATGATCTCCAACACCTCGACCGCGCTTATCATGATGCCCGTCGCGCTCGCCGTGATCGCGAGTGCCGGGCTGGCCGAGGGGGATACCGAGGGCCTGTCGGGCGCGCTGCCGATGGGCATTGCCTTTGCGTGCAGTATCGGCGGGCTGGGCACGCTGGTGGGTTCGCCCACGAATGCCATTGCGGTCGGACTGCTGGACCAGACGATCGGGGAAAAGATCAGCTTTGCCGCGTGGACCTTGTACGGCCTGCCAGTGGTGATCCTCGGCATTCCGCTGGCTGCCGCGATCATCGCGCGCGTGCAGTGCGTGGGCAAGCAGGCCTTCGATGCAGCTGCGGCGCGCGCTGCCATCCCGGTCGAGCGGACATGGAGCACGCCCGAAAGGCGCCTCGTGCCCGTGGTCGCCGTCACCTTCCTCCTCTGGATGGGCCAGCCTTTGCTGGGCCCGCTGCTGCCCGAAGGCTCGCTGACCGATGGGACCATCGCCATCGCCGCGAGCCTGACGCTGTTCCTGCTGCCAGACGGCACGGGCCGCGCGCTGCTCGACTGGGAGGAGGCCAACCGTGCGCCCTGGGGCGTCATCATGATGTTCGGCGGCGGGCTGGCGCTGGCCGCGGGGATGACCGCCAGCGGGCTGGCCGCCTGGCTGGGCGACGCGCTGCTGCCGCTGGCCGCCGTGCCCCTGCTGCTGGTGGCCCTGTGCGTGGTCGCGCTGGTGATCCTCATCACCGAGTTTGCCAGCAACGTCGCCACCGCATCGGCCATCGTGCCCGTGGTCGCCAGCCTGATCGTGGCGCTGGGCGCGCAGCCCGAACTGCTTGCCCTGCCGGTTGCGCTGGCGGCAAGCTGGGGCTTCATGCTGCCCGCCGGGACCGGGCCGAACGCCATTGCCTGGTCCACCGGGCGAATCCGGATCGGGCGGATGGTCACTGCGGGGCTGGTGCTGGACCTGCTCGGCATAGTCCTGATCGTGGGCGTGGTCTGGGCCGTCGCCTCGCTGGTTTGATGCACGCTACTTGATCGTGGAAACCCGCCCGGCTAGTCGCGCGTTCGACAATCGGCAGCCGGTGGAGATGCGTTCCTGCGGAGGTTAGGAACGGGCCGCCTCCGGCCATGCCTCGAACCCGAGCCCCCGCCTCCCTGGGGGTGCATTTGAGGAGGCCGTTCGCATGACCGACGCCGTCGACGCAGTCGAAACCCCTACCCCCCGCCGCAAGCCCAAGCCCGAGATCACCAAGATCGAAGGGCGCAAGATGAAGCCGTCCACGCTGATGATGGGCCATGGCTACGACCCCGCCCTGTCCGAAGGATCGCTCAAGGCGCCGATCTTCCTGACCAGCACCTTCGCCTTCGAAAGCGCGGCCGCAGGCAAGCGCCACTTCGAAGGGATCACCGGCATGCGCGAAGGCGGTGCCGAAGGCCTCGTCTATTCGCGCTTCAACGGGCCCAACCAGGAAATCCTGGAAGATCGCCTCGCCATCTGGGACGGTGCGGAGGACGCGCTGTGTTTCTCCAGCGGGATGACCGCGATCTGCGTGATGATGATGGCCTATTGCAGTGCGGGCGATGTCATCGTGCACTCCGGCCCGCTCTATGCCGCCAGCGAAGGCTTCGTGGCCAAGGTTCTGAGCAAGTTCGGCGTCAAATATATCGACTTCCCCGCAGGCGCCACGCGTGAGGAATTCGACGAGGTTCTCGCCAAGGCGAAGGACATGGCGAGCGAGAATGGCGGCAAGGTCGCCATGATCTACCTCGAAAGCCCGGGCAATCCGACCAACGCACTGGTCGATATCGAGATGGTCCGCGATGCGCGCGATGCGGCGCTGCCCGCCGATTGCCCGATTGCCATCGACAACACCTTCCTCGGGCCGCTGTGGCAGCGCCCGCTGGAGCACGGCGCGGACATCGTGTGCTATTCGCTGACCAAATATGTCGGCGGCCACTCGGACCTCGTGGCAGGCAGCATTGCCGGTGACGAGAAGTGGATGAACCCTGTCCGCATGATCCGCAACACGATGGGCGGCATCGCCGATCCCAACACCGCCTGGATGCTGCTGCGTTCGCTGGAAACCGTCGAGCTGCGGATGCAGCGCGCGGGCGAGAATGCGGAGAAGGTGTGCGAATTCCTCGCCAAGCATCCCAAGGTCGAAGGCCTCGGCTATCTCGGCATGCTGAAGGACGAGCGGCAGAAGGACATCTACGCGCGCCACTGCCTTGGTGCAGGCTCCACCTTCTCGCTGTTCCTGAAGGGCGGCGAAGAGGAGAGCTTCCGCTTCCTCGACGCGCTGAAAGTGGCGAAGCTGGCCGTCAGCCTGGGCGGTACGGAAACGCTCGCCAGCCATCCGGCCAGCATGACGCACCTCTCGGTGCCGCATGCCCGCCGCCAGCAGCTGGGCATTTCGGACAGCCTGGTGCGGATCAGCATCGGGATCGAGGACGCCGAAGACCTGATCGCGGACTTCGAGCAGGCGCTCGAAGCGGTCTGATCCTCCCGGAAACGGATGAATGGGCGGAGGCTTTCGAGCCCCCGCCCATTTTTTTGCATCAATCGCCGAAGCGCGCGGTCACTTCGATGCCGAACAGGCGCGGTTCGGCCGGGATGTAGGTCGGAATGCGGAAGGAGCCGCCCGTGTTGCCCGCGTCGAGCAGGTAATCTTCGTCGAAGGCATTGCGGATGAAGCCCGCGATCTCGAACCGCTCGTCGTCGATCGAGATGCCCGCGCGCGCGTTGACCAGCGTGACCGGCCCCTGCGAGATCGGGTCCGGGCGGGTCGCGCTGGGCAGTTCGAACACGATCCGGCTGCGGTACGTCACGCTAGGCGTCGCAAAGAAGCGCGCGCCATCGCCGATCGGAACATCGAGCGTGAAGCCGCCCGCCGCCTGCCATTCCGGCTGCAGGCGGAAGCGCGCCCCGGCGAACCGGCCATTGCCCGCCTCATCGTCGATCCCGCCGTCGATATAGCCGACATTGCCGAACAGGCTGAACCAGTCGGTCGCCTGCACCGCGATTTCCGCCTCGACGCCAAGATTGCTCGCGCTGCCTGCGCTCTGCGTGATGAAGGAACCGAGGTTGTTCGGATCTTCGACGGAAACCTGGAAGTCGTCATAGACCTGGTAATAGACCCCAAGCGAGCCGGAGACCGGGCCGGCAGCGAGCTTGAGCCCGCCTTCGTAGTTCCACACGGTTTCCTCGGCGACCGGATCGGGGCCGGCAGCATCCACCTGGACGACCGGCGAACGGCGGCCCTTCGAAACCGTGGCGAACACGTTCACATCGGGGCTGATGCGGTAGAGCACGTTGAAGCGCGGCAGCCACGCATCGAAGCTGTCCTCGGCCGTGACCGTCTGCCCGCCGGTGTCAGTCTGCCCGGGGATCAGCGACACTGCCAGGCTGGGCAGAGCGCCCAGCAGCTGCGCGCGCAGAGCCGCAGGCAGAAGGCTCGGGAAGACGGGTACGGGAACATCCGCGCGGAAGCCCGACCACCGGTCTTCCCACAGGTAACGCACGCCCGCCGTCAGCTCCAGGCTGTCGGTCGGCATGAAGGTGGCATCGGCGAAGACCGAATAGCTGTCGTTCTGGCCCTGGTTCTCGAACACGGAGGCGTAGGGCAGCGCGCTGAGCGCACCGCCGGTCAGCGCCGCGGTGAGCCCGGTCGCCGGCGACGAACCGTCGGGTGCCACGCAGGGAACGCCGGGGACGGCGGGTGCACCGAAAACCGTGGTGAGGCACTGAATGAACAGGCCTTCCTCGGTCGAGAACGGCACGTTCTGGATGCCGTCTTCGGTGAAGACGTTCCAGCCGAACGAACCGCGCAGGCGGTCGCCCAGATAGGTGAACCGGCCTTCGTGGCTGAACTGGTCGCCCTGCGAAATTTCGGCGAATTCGAGGAACGGCGCGGCGGACCCATCGGCGTCGAAGATCTCGTCGCTGTCGAACTTGCGGTAGCCGTTGACGGTGGTGAAGGTCCAGTTGTCGGAGAAGACCCATTCTGCCGTGAGATTCACGTCATAGACTTCGCGCTCGAGACCAAGCTGGTCGCCGCCCAGCGCCTGCGCGGAAAAGGGCGATCCGCCCAGATTGGCATCCTCGAACGCGTTCGCAGCACCGCCGGGCGCGCCGGCAAAGGCCGGGAGCGTGCCCGAAATGAAGGGCGTGCCGCCGTGGCGCTGCTGGTCGTAGGTGCCGATCAGATCGACGGTGATGTCGGGCGTGGGCGTGAAGCGCAGCGAGCCACGCGCGCCGAACTGGTTCTTCGCGTACAGATCCTCGGTCTGGTTGGTGGCGAGGTTTTCGACATAGCCGTCACGCGTGCGCCATTCGAAGGCAATGCGCCCGGCAACCACATCCGAACCGGCATTGACGAAGCCGGAAAGCAGCGTCGCGTCGAAGTTGCCGGTGCCCCCGGTGATCGCGGCGGAAAGGCCGGGCTTCGGGCGCGCGGAGACGAGGCTGATCGCGCCGACCGCCGATGCGGTGCCGAACAAGGTGGCCTGCGGGCCCTTGATGACCTCGACCCGCTCCATGTCGTAGATCGCCTGGTACGACCCGCGCGAACGCGAGATATCGACGCCGTTGTAGTACAGCGTGACGCGCGGGCCCTGCTGGGCGGAGCCGCTGTCGGACGTGATCCCGCGGATCACGATGCCGGGATTATTGGCGCTCTGTTCCTGGATGTTGAGGCCGGGGACGTAGTTGGAAAGCTCGTCCAGATCGGTCACGCCCAGATCGGAAATACGCTCCCCGGTCAGCGCGCTGATGGTGATCGGCACGTCCTGGGCGCGCTGTTCGATCTTCTGCGCGGTGACGACGATTTCGTTGCCCACGCTTTCGGGCACGGCTTCTTCACCCTCCGGCGCGACGGGCGATTGCGCGAGCGCGGCGGCGGGCAGAAGCGCGGCGGTGCCGAGCAGGACGAAACGGATTGTGGAAATGGACGAAGAGCGCATGGCGAGACCCCTTATGCTGCGTGTGCGAAGGGGCGTTAGGCCGGTCGCATGACCGAACCGCGTCTGTCAGGTTACGCTTTGGTGAAGGTCCGTTTTTTCCGCATCAACCGTGCCATTCGCGCCGCGCTTCGCCCGCCTTGAGAACCTCGTAAGCCACCTGCAGCTTCTGGAATTCGGCGGCGGCTTCCTTGTCGCCCGGCTTCACGTCGGGATGCACAGTCTTGGCCTTTTCGCGCCACGCGCGCTTGATCGTGGCGAAATCGGCATCGGCTTCAAGCTCGAGCAGGTCGAGCGCGCGCATCTCGTCGGCGGAGCGCGATCCGTCGCCCGATCCGCCCCAGCTGTAGTGCGACGCTTCGGCATAGCCTGCATTGTCGCGCCGCTCGTTCTTTGCGCGCGCTTCCTTTTCTGCCTTGTCGAGACCTTCGAAATAATCCCACTTGGAATTGTATTCCGCGGCGTGCTTCTGGCAGAAATACCAGCGTTCGGGGCTGTTGGGCGATTTGGGCGCGGGGCAATCGCCCCGTTCCTCGCATCCATGGCGATCGCACAGGCGCACGGTCACCGCCTCGCGGCCTTCGTCGTACCCGCGCCAGCGGGGGAAGCCCCAGTCGTTCGATCTGCGTGCCTTTGCCATCGCACCAATCTAAAGCGATGGGCGGGACCTGCAACCATCGAGTGGCCCCGGCCCTGCCGGTCGGTGTCTATCTTCTCGCTCTGCCGGGCCGCTTGATGGTCTTCGAACAGGGCGGCGCAGGCAGCGCTCCGCTATTGTCCTGACGAAAAGGGCGAACGACCCGATTGGATCGCCCGCCCTCTTTCCGACATGCTTTGGTCGATGAACGCCTGGAAGGGCGTTAGTCGATAACGACCGTCACCGCGCGGCGGTTCTGCGCCCACGCGCTCGGCGTGGAGGCGGTCGCCACGGGGCGTTCCTCGCCATAGCTCACGGTGCGGATGCGGTTGGCCGCAACGCCCAGGCTGACGAGATAGTTCTTCGCCGAGTTGGCCCGGCGCTCGCCCAGCGCGAGGTTGTATTCGCGCGTGCCGCGTTCGTCGGCGTGGCCTTCGATCGTGACGGTAACATTGGGATAGCGGGCCATGTACTGCGCCTGCGTTTGCAGGGCGGCGGCATCGGCGGTGTCGATGTTGTAGCGATCCGTGTCGAAATAGATGACGTTCTGGCCGTTCACCGCATCGACGAAATGCTCCTGCGTGCCCTCGCGCGGGCCGCTGGTGTAATCGCCGCCGGTGTCCGGCTGGCTCACGCCGGGTTCGGGCGGAAGCTGGTCGGGCGCGCCGGACTGGCAGGCCGCCAGCGATACCGAACCGGCAAGGATGATCGCAAACTTGATACGCGAAGTCATAGGTCTCTCCTCCAAAAGTGCTTTCCCATTCGTCGGTGCGACCCCACGAAATTGCTCACTCTTTCACGAAACGCATCAGGGCAGGATCGGGCCCCAGGCCGGGTCCGACGCATCGACCGGAGTCGGCAGGCGGCGCAGGTTCTCGCCCGTCAGGTCCACCTGATAGATCGCGGTGCGGCCCGTGTTACGCTCGGTCCGGAAGAACTGCAGCACGCGGCCATTGGGCGCCCAGGTGGGGGCCTCGTCCTGCCAGCCATCGGTCAGCTTGCGGAAATTGCGGCCTTCGGGGCTCATCGTGGCGATGTTGAAGTCACCCGGAATGTAGGTGAACGCGATCTGGTCGCCGCGCGGGCTCCATTCGGGCGTCGCAGCGCGTCCGCCGAAGAAGGTGATGCGACGCTGGTTCGAACCATCGGCATTCATCATGTAAATCTGCTGTTCGCCCGAACGGTCGCTTTCGAACACGATCCGGCTGCCGTCGGGCGAGTAGGACCCGCCCACGTCGATGCCCGGCGCGGTGGTCAGCCGCTCGCTCGCCCCGCCACTGGCGGAGACGCGATAGATGTCCGTATTGCCGTTGACCGCCATCGAATAGAGCACCCAGCGCCCGTCCGGGCTCCAGCGCGGGGCGAAGGTGGGGTTGGCGCTTTCGGTGACCAGCGTCTGGCGGCCGGTGCCGATATCGTAGATGTAGATGCGCGGATTGCCGTCGACATAGCTGAGATACATCAGCTTGCGGTAGTCGGGCGAGTAACGCGGGGTCAGCGCGGTGGCGCGGCCCGTGGTGATGAAGCGGTGGTTGGCCCCGTCGCTGTCCATGATCGCCAGCCGCTTGGTGCGGTTATCCTTCGGGCCGGTCTCCGCAATATAGGCGATCCGGCTGTCGAAGAACGGGCTCTCGCCGGTCAGCCGGGAATAGATCAGGTCCGCGCACTTGTGTGCCGCGCGCCGCCAGTCGGAAGGCGGGACGACCCAGCCGGAACGGACCAGTTCGTCCTGCAGCGCGACATCGTAGAGATAGCAGCCGACCACCAGCTTGCCGTCGGCACGCGGGCGGACATAGCCCTGCACCAGCATTTCCGCACCGCGCATGCTCCACATGCCCCACACGGGATCGGTGATCTGCGGATAGGTGGGCCGGGGCAGCGCATCCGGCCCGGTCGGATCGAACAGGCCGTTGTTCTGCAGGTCGGCCGTCACCACGCGCGCCAGTTCCGCGCCCAGCGCCGCCGTGCCACGCGCATTGGCCGCAGTGGCCACATCGCGTTCGGCTGCGAAGGCGGGGATCGCCATGGCGAGATTGTCGAGACTGCCTTCGAACGACACCGACCCGGTGAGGCCACCTTCATCGTCCGCCGCACTGTCCGGCATCTCGACGGTTTCGACCTCGCCGCCGACCGGCGGGGCCGCGCCGAGATCTTCGTTCTGGGCAAAAAGCGCGCTCGGCATGCCAGCCAGAAGGGCGGCCAGAGCCAGGGAGAGCATCGAGCGAATGGTCATGTTCACAGGTTCCAGTCGAAGCTGAACGCGGAAACGTTTTTCCACGCGTTATAGTATTCGGGCGGCAAATCGAAGGGGGCGGCCAGTTGAACGGCACGAATGGCCTGTTCGGCGTGACGTTCCGCCTGCGCACGATTTGTATCGTTTATGCCCGTCTGCCGGACGAGCCTGGGACGCCCGGCGAGCGACCCGTCCTCGTTCAGGCGCCAGGCGATGACGCTGACGATCTTTTCGGCATCGGGTCCGCTCGGCGGCGCCCAATGCGGCTTGAGCTGGCGGGATATCGCAGCGGCAATGCTGGCGCGTGCGCTCGCACCCACCTGCGAGGCGGGGATGCGGGTGTCCGATGTGGTCGTCGAACTACCTGATCCGGCGAGAAAATCATCGCCCACACGGCTTCCGCCCGAGCGCGTCGGACGCGCCGTAGGGCGAGGCTGCGGGCGCGGCTGAGAGGTCGCGCGGGCGGTCGGCCGGGGTTGCGGACGGCTGGTTGCGCGGGCCGTCGGCTGGGGGCGCGGCGCAGGGGCGGATGTGGGCTGCGGCAGGGGCGGAGGCGGTGTGTATTCGATCGGTGGTGGGGCCGCCTGCTCGCCCAGTTCGGGCGCGACGGAGGCCTGCGATTCGCGCACCGGATCGGGCGCGGCAGAGGTCATCCCGACCTCCTCGGCAAAATTCACGGTGATCCGTTCCGGGACAGGAATCGGCTCGCGCGTCGCGCCTTGCAGCAGCAGCACCGCGACCAGCGCCACATGCAGGAGCCCTGCGACAATCAGCGCAACGGCATCGAGGCCCAGAGACGATTTCGCCTGCATCGACCTGTCGGCCTAAAGCGATTCGCTTGAACTGTTGGTGACCAGCGAGATCGCGTTGCAGCCCATGCGGTTCAGTTCGCCCATCACGCCCATCACCCGGCCGTAGTCGAGCGTACGATCGGCGCGCAGCACGACCTCCCGCTCGGAGCAGGCAACACCCTGGCTGGCAGCGGCCAGCGCCGCGCCCAGCTCGCCCTGCGGCACCGCATCCTCGCCCACGTAGATCGTCCCGTCGCTGGCGATTGCCACATTGAGCGGCTCGTCTTCCTGCGGCAGCGCGTTGGCTCGGCTGTCCGGCAGATCGACCGGCACACCAGCGGTCAGCAGCGGGGCCGTGACCATGAAGATGATCAGCAGCACCAGCATCACGTCGACCAGCGGGGTGACGTTGATCTCCGCCATCGGCGCGCGCTTGGCATTGCGCCCGCGCTTGTGGGTGTGAACGCCCATCGCCATCAGAATTCTCCTTCGCGGTGCCGGCCCACACCCCCGCCCGGCCAACCCATGGCATTATCCTGTTGGGCTGGCCGGGCGGGGGTGTGGGCTGGTGCCGAAATCAACACCATCACACGCGCTCCAGCTCGCGGCCCAGGTTCGCGTTGAAGCGGTCGGCGAAGCGCTGCAGGATCGCCTCGTAGCGGTTCACGCTCGCGCCGAAGCGGTTGTAGGCAATCACTGCCGGGATGGCGGCAAACAGCCCGATGGCGGTGGCGAACAGCGCCTCTGAAATGCCGGGCGCCACCACTGCGAGCGAGGAGTTCTGCTGCGCGCCGATCTGGAAGAAGCTGTTCATGATGCCCCACACGGTGCCGAACAGGCCCACGAAAGGCGCGACAGAGCCCAGCGTCGCAAGGAAGGTCAGACGGTTGGCCAGCCGGTCCGCCTCTTCGGCCACATGGCTGTCCATCGCCGCCGCGATCCGCCCCTGCGCGCCGCGCACGTCCTTCACGCCGCCCTTGGTGGACTTCTTCCACTCCGTAATCGCACCCCACGCGATGCGTGCGGGAGCCACATCCCGGTCACGATAGGCGTCGAGCGTTTCCTCGTAATTTTCCGAGGCCCAGAAGTCCTGTTCGAACTTGCGCGCGCGCTTCTTCGCCCCGCCGATCTTGAGCGCGAAGGAGATGATGATCATCCAGCTCCAGATCGAGGCGAGCAGCAGCCCCGCCATCACCGCCTGCACGACGATATCGGCATCGAGAAACAGCTCCACCGGCTCGAGCCGGGTCGGCGGCGCCGGAACCGAAGCGGGCGTGGCGGCGGCAAGCAGGTCTAACAACAGCATTCAGGCATGCTCCCCTGGTGAGCGATCATCGAGAATCTTCTTGAAGGCATCGCGCCACGCCTCGGGCTGGCGGCGCGGGCGGCCATTGGGTGCGACGAAGCCGACCCGCATTTCAGCGGTGCAGATCGTTTCGCCATCGCGCTTCGCTTCCTGTGCCATCCGCACGCTTGCTGCGCGCAGTTCGCTGCACCGCGTGTGAATGACGATATCGTCGTCCAGCAAGGCGGGGCGCAGATATTTCAGCTGCACATCCGCGAGGGCATAGGCCCCTTCCCCCGCCTCGATCGCGGCGCGCTGGTCTATTCCCAGCATGCGCAATACGTCGGACCGGGCACGTTCGAACCAGCGCAGGTAATTGGCGTGGTAGACGATGCCCGAAAGATCGGTGTCTTCGTAATAGACCCGCACGGCATAGAGGTGCAGCGTACCGTCGAATACGCCACCCGGAGGGTTCGGGGCCACTGGATTGGTCGAGCTGGTCATGCAGGCCGCGCCTTTACGGCAAAGCGAGTCTTCGCGGCAATCACTATCGCGCGGCCTGTCGCAGTGTGGGAGCGATTTGGCGCGCCGAGTGCGCCGGATGCCAGCGATCAGGCGATCATCCGCCCCAGCTTCTGCCCGCCGAAGATGTGCACGTGGAAGTGCGGCACTTCCTGGCCGCCGTTCTCGCCCACATTGGCGAGCAGGCGGTAGCCTGGCTCCACCAGGCCCTTGGCCCGCGCCACCGTGCCGACCGCGCGGACCAGCCCGGCGATCTCTTCGTCGGAGGCCTTCTCCGAAAAATCGTCCCAGCTGACATACCTGCCCTTGGGGATCACCAGCGTGTGGATTTCGGCCTGCGGGGCAATATCCTCGAACGCGAAGGCCCATTCGTCCTCGTACACCTTGGTGCACGGGATCTCCCCGCGCAGGATCTTGGCGAAGATATTGTCGTCATCATAGGGTGCGGTCGGATCAATGGGCATTCGTCGTCTCCCCCTGCTTCGGGCGGCTCGCCTTTTCCTCGATCCCCGAAATGCCTTCGCGCCGGTCGAGTTCGGCCATGACGTCCGCCAGTGCGATGTCGCGGTCGGCCAGCAGCACCATCAGGTGGAACAGCAAGTCGGCGGATTCGCCCACCATGTCCTCATCGCTGCCGGAAAGCGCGGCAACCGTTGCCTCGACCGCTTCCTCGCCCAGCTTGCGCGCCATCGTCGGGCGCCCTTCGCGCTTCAACAGCGCGACGTAGCTGGTTTCCGGATCGCAGCTGCGACGTTCGAGGATGATCTGTTCAAGGCGGGCGAGAGTTTCCATGGGCAGTGGGCCTCTTTCTGGTTTTGCGCTTCGGCTCAAGCGCGCGTGCCTGCGTAGGGTTCCGGGTGGCGCGCAGGCAAGCCCGCCGCGCGCAGCGCATCCTGCGCCTGTGCGATGCTGTAGTGGCCGAAATGGAAGATGCTTGCGGCGAGCACCGCGCTGGCATGGCCTTCGCGCACGCCTGCAACCATGTGATCGAGCGTGCCGACCCCGCCGCTGGCGACCACGGGAATATCGACCGCATCCGCGATCATCCGGGTCAGGTCCAGGTCGTAGCCGTCCTTCGTGCCGTCGCGATCCATCGAGGTGACGAGCAGTTCGCCCGCGCCGAGCCGGGCGAGCCTTGTCGCATGCTCGAGCGCGTCGATCCCCGTCGCGCGGCGGCCGCCGTGGGTGAATATCTCGTAGCGTCCGCTCTCGTTCTTCCGCGCGTCCACGCTCGCGACGACGCACTGGCTGCCCATGCGCTGCGCGATCTCGTCGACCAGTTCGGGCCGCGCCACGGCGGCGGAGTTGATCGCAACCTTGTCTGCGCCTGCAAGCAGCAGCGTGCGCGCATCCTCGACGCTGCGCACGCCCCCGCCCACGGTCAGCGGCATGAAGCAGACTTCAGCCGTGCGCCGGACGATATCGGCCAGCGTCGCGCGCCCTTCATGGCTGGCGGAAATGTCCAGAAAACACAGCTCGTCCGCCCCGGCGAGGTCATAGGCATGCGCCTGCTCGACCGGATCGCCCGCATCGCGCAGATCGACGAAGTTGACGCCCTTGACCACGCGGCCCTCGGCCACGTCGAGACAGGGGATGACGCGGATGCGGACGGTCATAGGCTGGCTGCCGTTACGGTAATGGTTGAGGATTCGTCGGCGGGCGTGGCCTGCGGCGGCTCGTCCTGCTGCACCTGCCCCGCCAGCCAGAACATGCCGAACGCCATGTTGATGTAGAGTACGATGGCGAACCAGAAGCGCGTCGGGTCTTCGTCCTTCTTGCTCAGCCGGAACTTGCCCAGCGCGGTCTTCCCACGCACCGCGTCGATCGCAGCGACGCAGAGAATCACGACCGTGGCAATCAGGGCGATATCGGCGATGGTCACATCTCCGCCCCGAGCCGCAAGGCCTCGGCCAGATCGAGCCGCCCGTCGTAGAGCGCGCGGCCGGTAATCACGCCCTCGATGCCGTCCTGCGTATGCGGGGCAAGCGCGCGGATATCCTCGATTCCCGCGACCCCGCCGCTCGCGATCACCGGCAGCGACTGCGCCTTTGCCAGCGCAAGCGTCGCCTCGACATTGCAGCCCTTGAGCAGCCCGTCGCGGCCAATGTCGGTGAACAGCAGCGCGGCAACGCCTGCATCCTCGAAGCGGCGCGCAAGGTCTTCCACCGGCAGATCCGACACGCTCGCCCAGCCCTCGGTCGCGACCATGCCGTCGCGCGCATCGACCGCGACCACGACCTTGCCCGGATGGTCCTTCGCCAGCGCCTTGACCAGTTCGGGGTCCTTCAGCGCCGCGGTGCCGATCACCACGCGCGCCACGCCCAGCTCCAGCCAGCGTTCCGCGCCCTCGCGCGTGCGGATGCCGCCGCCCAGCTGCACCTTGCCCGGAAAGCGGGTGAGAATGCTCTCGACCGCATGCGCGTTGACCGGCTCGCCCGCGAAGGCTCCGTCGAGGTCCACGACATGCAGCCAGCTCGCGCCCGCCATGGCGAAGCGCGCGGCCTGTTCGCCCGGATCGTCGCCGTACACGGTCGCGCGGTCCATATCGCCTTCCGCGAGACGCACGACGTTGCCTGCTTTCAGGTCGATTGCGGGGAAGATGATCATGGTTGCCACCTCAAGAACCTCTCCAGCAGTGCCAGCCCGTAGGCCTGGCTCTTCTCCGGGTGGAACTGCACCCCCAGGATATTGTCCCGCGCCACCGCCGCCGTCACCGATCCCCCATGGTCGGTGCGCGCGGCGGCGTGGGCGTTATTCGTCACATCGAAGGCGTAGGAATGGAGGAAATAGGCCTCCCCCGGACGGATCAGGCCCGACGCATCGTCGGCCACGACCACATCGTTCCAGCCCATGTGCGGCACCTTTACGTGTTCGGACGGCTCCAGCGCGCGCACCGTGCCGCCGATCCAGCCGAGACCCGGTGTCTCGCCATGCTCCAGCCCACGGTCGGCGAGCAGCTGCATGCCCACGCATATGCCGAGGAAGGGCACTCCATCGCGCAACACCCGCTGTTCGAGTGCGTCGATCACACCGGGCAGGCCGGCCAGCCCGTTATAGCAGGCGCCGAACGCGCCCACGCCCGGCAGCACGATCCGCTCCGCCCGCGCCAGCGCATCGCCGTCCGACACCAGAGCGACCTGCGCGCCTACGCGCTTCAGCGCGTTTTCGACCGAATGCAGGTTCCCGGCGCCGTAATCGATCAGCGCGACAGCCTCAGCCACCCAGGATGCCCTTGGTCGAGGGAATGGCCCCGCCCTTGCGCGGGTCGATCTCCACCGCCTGCCGCATGGCGCGCGCGAAGCCCTTGTAGATCGCTTCGCAGATATGGTGGTTGTTGCTGCCGTACAGCAGCTCGACATGCAGCGTCAGCCCGGCGGTCTGCGCGACGGACTGGAACCAGTGCTCGATCAGCTCGGTGTCCCATTCGCCCAGCTTCGTCTGGCTGAAGCCGGCGCGCCACACGCACCAGGGCCGCCCCGAAATGTCGAGCGCGACGCGCGCCAGCGTTTCGTCCATGGGCGAGAAGGCCTGGCCGTAGCGCGCGATGCCGCCCTTGTCGCCCAGCGCCTGCGAAAGCGCCTGGCCCAGCGCGATCGCGCTGTCTTCCGTCGTGTGGTGCTGGTCCACATGCAGGTCGCCCTCGACGCGCATTTCCACGTCGATCAGCGAATGGCGGGAGAACTGTTCCACCATGTGATCGAGAAAGCCGATCCCGGTATGGACATCGTAGCTGCCCGTCCCGTCGAGGTTCACGGCCACGCGGATGCGGGTTTCCTTGGTATCGCGTTCGATCGAGCCTGTTCGCATGGTGAGCGCGCTATCTCCCGCAAGGCACGTGCGCAAGCATTCTGCGCTTGACCACACGCCCGCTCCCCTTCACCTAAACCCCACTATGAGTGATGACGCGCCCGACAGCCTGATCCCCTACGACCAGATCGTGCAGGAGGCCCTGCGCGCCGTGGTCGGCAGCGTGCTGGGTGAGATCGAGGCGGGCGGCGGCACCCTGCCGGGCAACCACCATTTCTACATCACCTTCAAGACCGGGGTGCAGGGCGTGGAGATTCCCGATCACCTGCGCCAGCGCTTCCCCGACGAGATGACGATCGTCCTCCAGAACAAGTTCTGGGACCTGAACGTCACCGATGTCGGCTTTTCGGTGGGCTTGAGCTTCAACAAGATTTCCTCGCACCTGGTGGTGCCATTCTCCGCCATTACCGCCTTCGTCGATCCGGCGGTCGATTTCGGCCTGCAGTTCCAGGCGACCGCCGCCGAAGAGCCGGCCACCCCCATCGACCCGGCGGAGAACGACGGCGATGACTCGGAACACGCGCGCGACGAGGCCGTTGGCAAGAGCGAGGACGGATCGAACGTCGTGACGGTCGATTTCGGCCGCAAGAAATAGGGCTCGCGCCGCGATTGGTGCGCACGGCCCGCCAGCATGGGGGCCCACCAGCATGAGCAAGAAGCGTGAAGAGTTGCGCAGGAAAGTCGCCCGCGGCCAGGCACGCGCGCGTGGTGAGCCTGTGACCGGCCTCTCGCCCAATCCGGCCAGCAACCTGATCATGGCCAATGCGATCGTGCGCACGGGCTCCATCCTGCTGCGCAAGGCGGTCGACAAGCGCATGCTTCGCAACCGCTACGGCAAGGAAACCGCCGAAGCGGCGGCGGAAAACCAGGGGCTGGGATCGACTCTGACCGCGCTCGCGCTTTCGAAGATGGCATCGCGCTCCACCTCGGGTGCGATCATGGTCGGCAGCGGCATGCTGGCCAAGACGCTGTACGACCGGCGGCAGGCCAAGAAGGCGCGCGCCAAGGGCGATGCCGAGATACTGGAACGCGCCGCCGAAGACTGACCCCACGGGGGAACGCGGCAAAACGCGGGGTTGATCTATGGCCCCTGCGGCGTCCAATGGCGGACATGGCCGAGCTTTCGCATACTCCCGCAGCACCCAGCGCTTCCCCCGACACCCTGCACCGCCGGGGGCTGATGTTCATCCTCTCCTCCCCCTCGGGCGCGGGCAAGACGACCATTTCCAACATGCTGCTGGCAGCGGACCCGGCGATCAAGCTGTCGGTTTCCGCCACCACCCGCCCCATGCGCCGGGGCGAGGAAGACGGCGTGCATTACCATTTCGTGGACGATGCGGAGTTCGACCGGCTGCTGGAAGAAGACGGCTTCTACGAATGGGCGCATGTCTTCGGCCACCGCTACGGCACGCCCAAGGGCCATATCCGCGCCGCGCTGAAGGACGGGCAGGATTTCCTGTTCGATATCGACTGGCAGGGCACGCAGCAGCTTTACCAGAAGGACCAGCAGGATGTGGTCCGCGTGTTCATCCTCCCGCCCAGCCTTGGGGAATTGCGCCGCCGCCTGACCGGCAGGGGAACCGACAGCCAGGAAATCATCGATGCCCGCATGGACCGCGCGCGGGCAGAGATCAGCCACTGGGATGGTTACGACTACGTGGTCGTCAACGACGACGTCGACACGTGCTTTGCCAAGGTGCGTGAAATCCTGAATGCGGAGCGGATGAAGCGCCAGCGCCAGACCGGGCTGATCGACTTCGTCCGCGATCTGATGGGCTAGGCCGGCAATACGCGCTGCAATTCGTCGCGTCCCGCTGGCAATGGCTGCGCCGAGCGGCTAGCGGGCCGATCGTGCTTCGCGCCCTCGTCTTCCTCTCGATCCTCGCAATCGTCTCGCTGGCGAGCATGCCGTTCGGCTACATGCCGGACCGGGCAGAGAACGGCGCGTTCGTGCTGCGGATATGCGACGGCACGATGCCGATGGATCACGGCGCCGCCGGTGAAGCGAGCGCGATGGCGATGCATGCGGACGGCCATGCCCCCGGCGACAGCCCGGACGCTGCTTCGGACCATGAAACGCGGTGCAACTACGCGGTCGCCGCCGTCGCGTCGCTGCCCGATGGCCCCGTGGTACCCGAAAGCATGCCGGTGCCTGCGATGGAGGTGCCGGACCTGCCCGATACGCTGACCGGGATTTTTCCTGCCAGCCTTCCGCCATCCACCGGGCCGCCGCCCACTGTCTGACACACGTTTCCGGCGCGAAAGCCGGTTTCGATTCCCTTTCAGACAGGAAAATATCACATGAAGACCGTCAACTTTCTGGCGGGGGCCACGCTGGCTCTCGCCCTGTCCGCCAATGCCACCTCCGCCTCTGCACATAATGTCCATGCGGACGACCATGCCCCGATCGGGGTTATGGGCGATCATGCCCACAAGAAGGGCGAATTCATGATCTCCGCCCGCGTCATGCACATGGAGATGAGCGGCAATCAGATCGGCACCGACGATGTGTCGCCCGATACCATCGTCACCACCGTGCCCAACCGCTTTGCGGGAATGCCGGGCCAGCCGCCGACGCTGCGGATCGTGCCGACCGAAATGCGCACCGACATGGTGATGCTGGGCGCGATGTACGCCCCGGCCGACGCGGTGACGCTGATGGTGATGGCCAATTACCTGGAGAAGGAGATGGACCACGTCACCTACATGGGCGGCATGGGCACGAATGTGCGGGGCACGTTCCAGACCAACCCCAAGGCGCTGGGCGATACCAAGGTTTCGGCACTGTTCCCGCTGCTAGGCCACCCGGAAGCGGGCTCCATGGACACAGACGAGCTGACCCTGAAGGCGGGCGTCAGCCTGCCGACCGGATCGACCGACGAGACCGCGCAGATCCTCACGCCCATGGGTGGCACGCCGACCGTGCGTGCGCCCTACATGATGCAGGCGGGCAGCGGCACCTTCGATCTGGAACCGGCGATCACCTACAAGGGCCGTCGCGGAAGGATCGGCTTCGGCGCGCAGGCCAGCGCGTCGATCAGGCTGGACGACAACAAGTGGGGCTATGCCTTCGGCGATGCGTACGAAGGGACCGCATGGCTCAGCTATCGGCCCGCGCAGTGGCTCAGCCTGTCGGGCCGCGTGAAGGGGCGCACCATGGGGCAGGTCGAAGGAATCGATCCGAACATCATGGGGCCGGTGCAGACCGCCAATCCCGATTTCCAGGGCGGTGAACGCATCGATCTGATCGGCGGGATCAACCTTGTCGGCACGCATGGCCCGCTGGCCGGCCATCGCCTTGCGCTGGAGATCGGCGCGCCGGTCTATCAGGACCTCAACGGCCCGCAGATGGCGGGCGACTGGATGCTGACGCTGGGCTACCAGAAGGCATTCTGATCGCGCGGGGGAGCGGGCTTTTGCGAGGGTCCGCTCCCCTGTTCAGCGCCGATTTTCCTACTTCGCGCAGCTGCGCTAGGCACGGGGTGGGCTCTTTCGCATCGTTGGCGCACTTTACGCAGAAAGGGGCGAACCTTGCGGCCCGCCCCTTCTGAAGAAATCGCGGTCTGCCCCCTTCGCAAGGGCAGCAGTTTTTCACCCCCTGGACACTGTGTCAGGTGTGTCAGGCCCACGCTATTCGCCGGACGCATCGGCGAAGTTGCCCGCGCCGATATTGGCGTTGACCACGCCGCCGTCGATCGGGATCGTCGTCCCCACCACGTAGTCGCCCGCCCGGCTCAGCAGGTAGATCGCGCCTGCCGCCATATCCTCGGTCACGCCCACGCGGCGCGAAGGAATGCCGCGCTTCACGGTCTCCGCATTGTCGCGCGCGGCGCGGTTCATGGCACTGGGGAAGGCGCCCGGCCCGATCCCGTTGACCACGATGTTGTCGTTGATGAGGCGCGCGGCCATCCTGCGCGTGAGGTGGATGAGGCCCGCCTTGCTCGCCTGATAGGGGTAGGTTTCCCAGGGGTTGGACTTCATCCCGTCGATGCTGGCGATCATCAGCACCTTGGCCGGGCGCTCCGGCGTCGCCGCGGCCTTCAGCAGGCCGTGCAGCTTCTGGGTGAGGAAGAACGGCGTTTTCAGGTTCAGGTCCATCGTGCGGTGCCAGCCAGCCTCGGTGAAATCCTCGAAGGGTTCGCCCCAGGCGGCGCCCGCATTGTTGACCAGCAGATCGAGCTTGTCCTCGCGGGCAGCGAGTTCATCGGCCAGCTTCTGGATGCCTTCCATCTGCGACAGATCGCCGACCAGGCCGATCACCTTGTCGCCCAGTTCGGCGCTGGTTTCGTCCACCTGCTCCTTCTTGCGGGCGACGATATAAACCTTGGCGCAGCCCGCTTCGAGCAGGCCTTCCACGATCATCTTCCCGATCCCGCGGCTGCCGCCGGTAACCAGCGCGATCTTGCCTTCGAGACCGAAAAGGTCGGTGAGTTTCATCATTGTTTTCTCTCCCTTACCCCCTCCTCTTGAGAGGAGGGGCAGTGAGACTTGGCGGCTTGCCGCCTAGTCGCAACGGGGTGGTGCGATCACGCAGAACGACGCTGGCGCGTCGCGAACCACCCCCCAACCCCCTCCTTTGAAAGGAGGGGGAGTGAAAGACTCAATACCCGCTGAGTTCCGCAACGCGGCCAGCGTGGTAGTACATGTCGCCGAGGAATTCCTGCAGCGCGCGCTCGCGCTTCATGTACAGGCCGATGTCGTATTCGTCGGTCATCCCGATGCCGCCGTGCATCTGCACGCCTTCGCGCACCGCAAGGCCGGCCGCCTTGGCGACCTTGGCCTTGGCAACGGAGGTCATCAGTTCGGCCTTCTCGCTCTCGCCGTCGACCAGCTGTGCAGCCTTGAGGACCACGGCCCGCGCGATCTCGACCTCGGAGTAAAGGTGCGCGGCACGGTGCTGGAGCGCCTGGAACGTGCCGATCAGCGTGCCGAACTGCTTGCGCTGCTTGAGGTAATCGACAGTCATGTCCATCGCCCCGCGCGCCACGCCCACGCCTTCGGCAGCCGCGCCGACGCGGCCCGCACGCAGCATCGCGTTGAGAACTTCGCGCCCGCCATCGACCTCGCCGATCACCGCATCGCCATCGAGATCGACGCCGTCGAAAGTGATGTGGCTGGCCATCGAAGAGTCCACCAGTCGCACGCTGTCATGGCTCATTCCGCTCGCATCCTGCGGCACGGCGAAAAGCGTGATGCCGTCGGTGTCGCTATCGCTGCCCGAGGTGCGGGCGGCGACCACGATCATCTCCGCGCTGGCGCCGTAGACCACGAAGTCCTTCTTGCCGCTGAGCTTGAAGCCGTTGCCCGACTTCTCCGCCTTGCAGGCGATGCGTTCGGGCCGGTGCTTGGGGCCTTCGTCGATCGCGACCGCGTAGACGTTCTTGCCCGCGACCAGATCGGGCAGCCAGCGGCCGCGCGTATCGTCGCTGCCGTGCTTCAGGGCGGTGGCGGCGAGCACGGAGCTGGAAAGGAAGGGCGACGGGGTGAGGTTCGCGCCGATCTCCTCCAGCACGATGTTCGCCTCGACCTGGCCCATGCCCAGTCCGCCATCCTCTTCGGGAAGCAGGATGCCGGTGAAGCCCATCTCGCCGAACTGCTCCCACAGGCCATGGCCGAAGCCATCCTTGCAGTCGCGGTCGCGCCAGTGGCGCAGCTGTTTGGCGATTGCGCCTTCCTCGCGCATGAAATCGCTGGCGCTGTCGGCCAGCATCGCCTGATCGTCGTCGTAGTAAAGTGGCATGGGTTCAGGCTCCCGGGAGTTCGAGGATACGTTTGGAAATGACGTTCAGCATGATTTCGGACGTGCCGCCCTCAATGCTGTTCGCCTTGGTGCGAAGCCAGCTGCGCGCGGGCTTGCCGTTTTCGGTCTCCTCGCTTTCCCATTCGAGGGTGCGGGAGCCGCCCGCCGCCATCAGCAGTTCGTGACGACGCTTGTTCATTTCGGTGCCCGCATACTTGAGCATGTTGGGCTGGGCGGGATGGCCCTTGCCGATCTTCACCTCGTCGAGGAACTTCTCGCTCATCGCGGTAAAGGCCAGCGCGTCGACATCGAACAGCGCCATCTCGGACCGCAGCACCGGGTCGAGCTCGCCCTGGCGGCTGGTGACGGCACCCAGCGAGGATGCACGGTCGACGCCACCGGTGGCGGAAATCATCTCGCGCTCGTGGCCGAGCAGGTACTTGGCGACATCCCAGCCGCGGTTGATCTCGCCGACATAGGCCGGGATATCCTCGCCGTAGGACTTGGGCACCTTCACATCGTCCATGAAGGTTTCGCAGAAGGGGCTGTTGCCGCTGATCAGCTTGATCGGCTTGGTCGACACACCGTCATTGGTCATGTCGAACAGCATGAAGGTGATGCCCTGGTACTTGTTGTCCTTGTCCGTGCGGACGAGGCAGAAGATCCAGTCTGCTTCGTCGGCATAGGAGGTCCAGATCTTCTGGCCGTTGACGATCCAGTGATCGCCCTTGTCCTCGCCATAGGTCTGCATCGAGACGAGGTCCGATCCGCTGCCCGGCTCCGAATAGCCCTGGCACCAGCGAATCTCGCCGCGGGCGATTTCGTTGAGGAAGCGCTGCTTCTGGCCTTCGGTGCCGAAGTGCAGCAGCGCCGGGCCGAGCATCCAGATGCCGAACGAGCTCAATGGCGGGCGCGCGTTGATCCGCGCCATTTCCTCGCGCAGGACCTTGGCCTCGGGCGCCGAAAGTCCGGCGCCGCCATAGTCCTTCGGCCACATGGGCACGGTGTAGCCCTTGTCGCGGCAGGCTTCGAACCACGCCTTCTGCGCGTCGTTCTTGAACTGGGCGTTGCGCCCGCCCCAGTAGACGTCCTTGTCGGTTTCCACCGGCTCGCGCATTTCGGGCGGGCAGTTGGCTTCGAGCCAGCTGCGCGTTTCCGCGCGGAATTGCTCCAGATCGGCCATGTATCTCTCTCCTCGGTACGCGGCGGAGCGGTCGTAGACTCTCGCCGCCGATGCTTTGCTGACGCCTTCGTAAAGGCAAGCGAGCCCCTGCTGCAAGCGCACATTCGTAAAACGGGTATGCCGTAGCGGCAGGGCGATTGCGCTTGCACGCAACGACACAGCCCTTAGTGTTACGTGTACGTAAGACGCGGCCAGAAAAGCGCCGCCGGGAGAGATTTTCACACCATGGCTTTCACCCAAGGCCCGCTGCCGATCCGCCTGCGGCTGACCCAGGGGCTTGGCGCGATGGCCTTCGGCGTGAAGGACAGCGGCTTTTCCTTCTTCCTGCTGATCTTCTACAACCAGGTGCTCGGCATGGATGCCGGGCTGGTCGGGCTGGCGCTGGCACTGGCGCTGGTGGTTGACGCGGTGCTCGACCCGCTGATCGGCTATTTCTCCGACCGGACCTATACCAAATGGGGCCGCCGCCTGCCGTGGCTGTACATCGCGCCATGGCCGCTGGCGATCATGTGGATCTTGCTGTGGTCGCCGCCGGGCGGCGAAGCCCCTAGCTTCCTGGGCCTGCTGGGCATCGCAGTGGGCGTGCGCGTGCTGCTGTCGGCTTGCGAGGTGCCGCAGGTCAGCCTGCTGCCCGAAATCACTGCCGACTATGACGAGCGAACCACGCTGTTCCGGTATCGTTACCTGATGGGCTGGGGCGGCGGTATCCTGATGATGGTGCTGGCCTACACTGTGTTCATGCGCGGGCCGGACGGGATACTGGAGCCGGAAGGCTATGTCGGCTTCGGTATCGCAGGCGCGGCGATCATGGCACTCTCCGTCATCGGATCGGCGCTGGGCCTGCACAAGCTGGTCGCGCATCCGCCGGCCAAGCGCCCGCCCCCGTTCCGCTGGCGCGATGCCTTTGCGGAGATCAAGGAGGCGTTCAGCGAGAAGGCGTTCCTGATCTTCGCCGCCGGGGCGATGGCGGCCTATATCAGCCAGGGGACCACGTTTTCGATCTCCAACTATCTCAACGTGTTCGTCTGGCAGCTCGACCAGGTGGAGATTCCCGGCCTGCCGATCCGGTTGACCGGGCTGACCGCCTATCCACTGGTGCTGTTCCTCAGCGCGGTACTGATGTTCATCGTGGTCAGCCCGCTGCACCGCCGCTTCGGCAAGGCCTATACCGCCGCGGGCGGCGCGCTGGCGGCCTTCGTGCTCGCCTTCATCCCCTATATGCTGTTCCTGCTCGGCGCATGGCCGCAGGTCGGCACGCTCAATTCGACCATGCTGTTCTACCTGTTCCTGGTCTTCGCCAACGCATCGGGCATCGTCTCGATGATCTCCGCGTCCTCGATGGTGGCCGAGATCATCGAGCTGTTCGAGGAACGCACCGGGGAGCGGGCGGAGGGCAAGTTCTATGCAGGCAACTGGCTGGTCCAGAAATGCGCGACCGGCGCGGGGATCTTCATTTCCGGCCAGATCATCGCGCTCGCCCAGATGCCCGCAAAGGCCAAGGCCGGCGAGGTCGGGATGGACGTGCTGACCCCGATGATCCTGCTTTACGGAGGGGTATCCCTGATCCTCGCGGTGATCGCCGCCTACTGGCTCGCCCGCTTCCCGATCACGCGCGAAAGCCACGAGGCGCGGCTCGCGCTCCTCGACGATGCGGCACGGGCCGACGCGGAAGGCGAGGTGCTGCCGCCATAATTGACGCAACAGGGTTGGCGCAGGCGCGCGGCTCTGCCACCAGACGTTTTAATCGCATACCTGATATTCGAAGACAGTCCGAAACAAGAGAGGCCATCCATGGATTTCCAACCGACCGAACGGCAGACCCACTGGCGCGACCGCGTGCGCGATTTCATCGAGAAGGAAGTGCGCCCCGCCGTCCCGACCTACAAGGCGCAGGATGCCGAGGGCGATCGCTGGAAGGTGATCCCTGTGGTCGAAGAGCTGAAAGAAAAGGCCAAGGCCAAGGGCCTGTGGAACATGTTCATGCCCCCGCGCAACGACAGCCACCATCACGTTGACGAGACGTTCGAGTTCGAGGGCCCCGGCCTCACGAACCTTGAATACGCGATGGTTGCCGAGGAGCTGGGCCGGATCGGCTTTGCCAGCGAAACGATGAACTGCTCCGCGCCCGACACCGGGAATATGGAAGTGCTCCACCGCTACGGCACGCGCGAGCAGAAGGAACAGTGGCTCGACCCTCTGATGAACGGCAAGGTTCGCAGCGCCTTCCTGATGACCGAACCGCAGGTCGCCAGCTCGGATGCGACCAACATCGAAACCTCGATCATCCGCGAGGGCGACGAATACGTCATCAACGGGCGCAAGTGGTGGTCCAGCGGCGCCGGCGATCCGCGTTGCAAGGTCGCCATCGTGATGGGCAAGAGCGATACGTCCGCCCAGCGTCACCAGCAGCAGTCCATGATCCTGATGCCGCTGGACGCGGAAGGCGTGACGGTCGACCGTCACCTGCCGGTATTCGGCTACGACGATGCGCCGCACGGGCACATGGAAATCACGCTGAAGAATGTCCGCGTGCCCGCCTCGGCCATGCTGCTGGGCGAAGGCCGCGGGTTCGAGATCGCGCAGGGCCGCCTCGGCCCGGGCCGCATCCACCACTGCATGCGCACGATCGGCGTAGCGGAAGAGGCGCTGGAAAAGATGTGCAAGCGCCTGCAGGCGCGCGAAGCCTTCGGCAAGCCGATCTACAAGCACTCGATCTGGGAACAGCGCGTGGCGCAGGCCCGCATCGATATCGAGATGACGCGTCTTCTCTGCCTCAAGGCCGCCGACATGATGGACAAGGTCGGCAACAAGGCCGCCAAGCAGGAAATCGCGATGATCAAGGTCGCCGCGCCCACCATGGCCCTCAAGATTATCGATGATGCGATCCAGGCCCACGGCGGCGCGGGCGTGTCGAACGACTTCGGCCTGGCGCAGGCCTACGCCCACCAGCGCACGCTGCGGCTGGCGGATGGCCCGGACGAGGTCCACGCCCGCTCGATCGCGCGCATGGAATTCGCTCGCCACGCGCCGAGCGAGGACGAGATGGAGACCTACAGCTCGGGCGACATGGGCGCCACGCGCTAACGCAACTCACCCCCTCCTCAGCTGAGGAGGGGGTCTGGATGCCAGCGCCAACCCGCGCACCACCCCGCTTCGACCAGGCAGCACGCCGCCAAGTCTCGCTGCCCCTCCTTGCGAGGAAGAGGGGGGCTCAGGAGGAAAAATGACCAAAGCAGCCATTCTCGAAAAACCCGGCGAACCGATGGTGATCGGCGAGATCGAAGTCGCCGACCCGGCACCGCATGAAGTCCTGATCGACACGAAGGCGTGCGGCCTGTGCCATTCTGACCTGCATTTCATCGACGGCAAGTATCCGCACCAGCTGCCGCTGATCCCTGGGCACGAAGCCGCGGGCGTGGTCCGCGCGGTGGGCAGCGAAGTGACCATGGTGAAGCCCGGCGACCACGTGGTCACCTGCCTTTCCGCCTTCTGCGGCCAGTGCGAATTCTGCGTCACCGGTCGCATGGCGCTGTGCCTTGGCCAGGGCACCCGGCGCGCCAAGGACGCCGCTCCGCGCCTGTCGAAGGATGGGGCGCCGGTGCACCAGCTGCTCAACCTGTCGGCCTTTGCCGAACAGATGCTGATCCACGAACACGCCTGCGTGGCCATCGACAAGGACATGCCGATGGATCGTGCGGCGGTGCTCGGCTGCGCGGTGACCACCGGCGCGGGTACCATTTTCAATGCGATCAGCCTGACGCCGGGCGAAACAGTCGCAGTGATCGGTTGCGGCGGCGTGGGCCTTGCCGCGATCAACGCCGCGAAGATCGCGGGCGCGGGCATGATCATCGCCGCCGACCCGCTCCCCGAGAAACGCGCGCTCGCCGAGACGCTGGGCGCGACGCACACGGTAGACGCGCTGGCCGAGGACGCGGCGACGCAGATCGTCAAACTGACCGGCGGCGGCGTGCACTACGGGATCGAGGCGGTCGGCAGGCAGGCCTCGGCGGACCTGGCGGTCGCTTGTCTGCGACGCGGCGGTACCGCGGTGGTGCTCGGCATGATGCCGCTCGACTGCAAGGTGGGCCTCGGCGCGATGGACCTGCTCGGCGGCAAGAAGCTGATGGGCGCGATCATGGGGATGAACCACTTCCCGGTCGACCTGCCGCGCCTCGTCGATTTCTACATGCGCGGCCTGCTCGATCTCGACACGATCATCGCCGAGCGGATCGGGCTGGAAGACATCAACGCGGGCTTCGACAAATTGAGAGAGGGGCACTCTGCGCGCAGCATTGTGATGTTCGACTGATGGCGAAGATCGACTACGAAAAGGAAATGGTCGGCACGATCGACGTGCCCGAGGCCGACAAGCTGGACGAAGCGGCGCTGACCGCCTGGTTCGAAGCGAATGTCGACGATTTCGAAGGGCCGATGGCGCTTTCGAAGTTCAAGGGCGGCCAGTCCAACCCGACCTACAAGGTCGAAACCGGCAACCGCAACTACGTGCTGCGCCGCCAGCCCTTCGGCAAGCTGCTGCCCTCCGCCCATGCGGTGGACCGCGAATACAAGGTGATGAGCGCGCTGGGTCCGACCGGCTTCCCCGTACCGCGCACCTTCGGCCTGTGCGAGGATACCGACGTGATCGGCTCCAAGTTCTTCGTCATGGAACTGATCCAGGGGCGCAACCTTTGGAACGGCTCGCTGCCCGATTCCTCGCCGGAGGAGCGCCGCGAGATCTACCACGCCATGGTCGATACGCTCGCCGATCTGCACACCACCGATCCGCAGAAAATCGGCCTCGGCGATTACGGCAAGCCGCAGGATTACTGCGCGCGCCAGATCGCCCGCTGGACCAAGCAGTACAAGCTGTCCGAGACCGAAGAGATACCGGAAATGGAAGCGCTGATCGCGTGGCTGCCGGAAACCGTGCCCGAACAGCACGCAAGCGGCATCGTCCATGGCGACTACCGGCTCGACAACATGATCTTCCAGCCGCAGGCCAACTCGGTTGCCGCCGTGCTCGACTGGGAATTGTCGACGCTGGGCGATCCGATCGCGGATTTCAGCTACTTCGTGCTCAACTGGCACAATCCGTCCGATGGCCGCGCGGGCCTGGGCGGGGTCGATATCGAAAAGCTCGGCATCCCGTCGGCGGAAGAGGTGACGCAGCGCTATGTCGAGCGGACCGGCTACCCCGTGCCCGACATGGACTGGTACTTCGCCTTCAACCTGTTCAAGTTCGCGGGCATTATTCAGGGCATCAAGAAGCGCGTGATCGACGGCACGGCATCCTCGGCCCATGCCAAGCAGATGAGCGAACGCGTGCGCCCGCTGGTGCAGACCGCCTACGGCTTCGCCAAACGCGCGGGGATGGACTGATCCGCTAGAAACCCCGGCTCCATCGCACGATCAGCCCCGCGTCGTCGGGCGCGGCGGCGATGTGGCCGGGCTCGCTGCGGTAGAACAGGCTGGTGGCGAGCACGCCATCGAGCACCTCGCCCGTCCAGGCGATTTCGCCCATCAGCTCGCGCCCGTCGGGCGCCAGAGACACGCGGCGCAGGGCGAAATCCGCGCTTTGCGTCGCGTAATCGTAGCTGTCGGGCAGATCGAGTACCAGAGCGCCAGTCGTTACCCTGAGCGGCGAGGCAAACCGGAAGCCGAGCCGGTCCCCCGCCTGGAACAGGCCCCGTTTGCTGGCGTCGAAGGAAAAGGCGAGACTGCTGAAGCGTGTACCCGCGTCCACGTTTCCACCGGCATTGGCGCTGGTCGTGCCGTATCGGCCCTGCGCACCAAGGCTCCAGCCATCGCCCAGATCGAGCGCGGCGGCCCCATCGGCAAAGATGCTCTGCGCGCCGCGCGATCCGAAACTGTCATGCAGATACGCACCCAGCACGGTGCGATTCTCGCGCAGCAGGTCCACACCCAGCGTCAGGTCGAGCGGGCCGAACTGCCGGTCCGCCGTCACGCCGACCCGCGTCAGGCCGAAGCCTTCGCGCCGCAGCCCGATGATATCGCGCCCCTGCCGTGCCGCGCCGGTCAGCGCCTCGCCGGTTCCCGCGCTCAGGGTGATGGCGACTGGGCCGAGGTCGCGGCGAACCGCCGCGCTCTGGCGGTCGCGGTGGGCGAAGCCCAGCTCGCCCGCAGCCCCCGGTGCGATCAGGAATGCCGGCCGCTCGCGGCCCTGCAGCTGGGCCGAAAGCCCTTCGGGTCCCTCGGCAAAGGCGAGGCCGATTTTGGTATCGGGCGCAATCCGCATAGCCACCCTGGCCGCCAGAACGCGCGCCGCGTCGCTCTGCTCATGCGAAAGGCGAAGGGGTGTCAGAGGCGTTTCACGCTCGTCCATGCGCCGCTGGTCCAGCGTGAAGGCCATCGCCACCTGCTCACTGCCCACCGCAACGCGCCGCAACCCGGTCTGCGCCGCCCTTTCAAGCAATCGGTCGGCACTCGCCACGCGCGCGCGCGACGCCAGATCGTAGGTATAGGCCCGGTCGTACTTGTCGAGAACGATCCCCGGAAGCGACGCCCCACGCATCGCGTCACCCATCGGCCCCGAGGCGATCACGATATCGTCTGCCAGCGAAAGCGGGCGCTGCGTTCCCGCCATGCTCGTAGCCCCTTGCGGAGCGAAGGCTCCGACCAGATCGAGGATGCCCCGCCCGTAGATAGCATCGGTGCCGGCTGCCCCTGCATCGCGGGCGGTATCGAGCAGGATTTCCACGATCTGCTGGCCCGTCAGGTTGGGAAAGGCCTGCGCCAGCAGAGCCACCGCCCCCGCGACCTGAGGGGTGGCGAAGCTGGTGCCGGAAAACAGCGTCACGAAGCTGGAATTGCCCTGCTGTTCGACCTTGAGGACGCCGTTCTCGTAGGCGCAGCACAGTCTCTCCCCCCGGGCGGTGAGATAGTCTGTGGCGAAGTTGCCAGCCCGATTGCTGAAATCGGATATCTGCCCATTCTCGTCGACCGACCCGACGATGATGACCGCGCCATTGCCCCCTGCAAGCGTGCCGACAGCAAAAGGATCGGGATTATCGGGGTCGAGCGCGGGGTCCGTAGTGTCGCCGTCATTCCCCGCGGCCACGACGATGACGATACCTGCCTGCGCGGCGCGGCGGACCGCGTCCACCAGGCCCTGACTGGGCGTCCCACCCCCCAGGCTGAGGTTCACGACCCGCGCGTTGGCGGCGATTGCAGCATCGATGCCGCGGGCGATGTCGGCGTCGGCAAACCTGCACCCGGCGAGATCGCCGTCGCCTTCGTCTGCCGTGCAGCTGTTCGGCCGGTCGGCACGCAGGACGAGCAGGCTGGCCTCGTAGGCCAGCCCGACGATGCCCGCGTGGTCGAGCGCGGCGGCCGCGATCAGCGCGACATTGGTCCCGTGATCGTCGACCCCGTCGATACCGCGCGATCCTGCGACATCGCGCGATGCCGGCAGGATGCGGCCGGTAAATTCGGGGCTATCGCTGTCGATGCCGGTGTCGATGATCGCGATCGCGGAGCCCCGGCCCGTGATGCCCTGCTGCCAGGGGGTTATGGCATTGTGAAACTCCGGCCCGTCGGACCGCTCCACTTCCCGCGTATCGAAGCTGGTTACCGGCGGTGGCGGCGGCGGCGGGGGAGGTGGTGGAGGCGCGGGCGCCGGGGCCGGCTGAGGTGGCAGGGTGGAGACGCCGCCGCCTCCGGAGCCGCCGGAACAGGCGCCCAGCAGCACAATGGCGCTGAGGGCAACGCCGGTCTTCAAGACCGTTCCGCGGTGATATGAGATCAAGACAAGCCCCTATTGTGCCAGTGTTTTTTCGACGGTGGCACGCACGCTAGAGCCATGTGGTAAACGATGGCTGAACCAGCCGGGCGCGGATCAGGGCTCTGCATCAAGACTGGCCGGAGGGTTCGGAACAATATCATGGCACGCGAGGGCGGCTTGTGCCGCTGTCACCGCGCGGCTAGCAACCTGCCCCTGCCCTCGCGGACGCGTGGGCGGACGCCGGAATATGGGGCGAGAAGCGACAGGAGCATGCGAGGATGAGTGACGACCAGCGGCTGGTGATCGAACAGGCGTGGGACAATCGTGCCGACCTGGATACCGGCGATGGCGATCTGCGCGATGCGGTCGATGCGGCGATTGCCAGCCTCGATGATGGCAGCGCCCGCGTTGCGCAGCCGGACGGAGAAGGCGGCTGGCAGGTCAACCAGTGGCTCAAGAAGGCGGTGCTGCTGTCTTTCAGGTTGAGCGACAATCGCCTGATGGACGGTGCCGTGGGCTCGCCCGCCTTCGACAAGGTGCCGAGCAAGTTCGCCGGCTGGGGGGAAGAGCGCTTCCGCGAAGCGGGCTTCCGCGTCGTGCCGGGCGCAATCGCACGGCGCGGCAGCTTTATCGGCAAGAACTGCGTGCTGATGCCCAGCTTCACCAATATTGGTGCCTATGTCGGTGAGAACACGATGCTCGACACCTGGGCAAGCGTGGGCAGCTGCGCGCAGGTCGGTGCAAATTGCCATATTTCCGCCGGAACCGGGATCGGCGGCGTGCTGGAGCCCTTGCAGGCGAACCCGACCATTATCGGAGACAACTGCTTCATCGGCGCGCGCTCCGAAATCGTCGAAGGCGTGATCGTGGGCGAAGGCAGCGTGATCGCCATGGGCGTGTTCATCACCCAGTCGACCAAGATCGTGGTGCGCGAGACCGGCGAAGTGCTGCGCGGCCATATTCCGCCTTATTCGGTCGTGGTGCCCGGTACGCTCCCGGCGAAGGATGGCGGTCCGGCGCTCGCCTGCGCGGTGATCGTCAAGACGGTTGATGCGCAGACCCGCGAGAAGACCGGAATCAACGAGTTGCTGCGCGACTGACAAGACCCATAGCGGAACTGCGCGGCGGCCAAGCCGTTTGATGAGCGCGGTGGACGGGAAAGGAAAAACAATGACTCAGAACAAGAACGGCGAAACTCACATCAGCGAACAGGACGTAACCGGGGGCAGCAAGGAAGGCGTGGTACGCTGGGTCCTTGGCGTGGGCCTCGTGCTCGCGGTGGTCGCCCTGTCCCTCATCTGGATCATCCCCGCGCTGACGCAGGGCGATGCAGAGGAAGAAGCGACCGTTGCCGGGACGATGGAAGCGACGAGCGACAGCGAAGGTAACGACACGGACGGCGTCGTCCTTGAAGAAGACCTCGGCGACGAAGGCTTCAGCGAGGAACCCGCCGACTGACTGCGGGTTGATCCGGTCGAGACGTGACAGCGGCCAGGAGCCTCTTTTCGATGAGCAATTCCAACAGCTTCCAGAGCGACCAGTACGTCCAGTGGGACTGGGGCAATGGCACCGCCAAGGGCCAGATCACCGAACGCTTCGAACGTGAAGTGACCCGCACCCTGCAGGGAAGCGAGATTACCAAGCAGGGCAGCGAGGATAATCCGGCCTACCTCATCAAACAGGACGACGGTGACGAGGTGCTCAAGCTGGGCTCCGAAATCGAAGCACAGGAGACCTGAACGATGCCGAAGGCAAAATCCAAGAAACAGCAACAGGCGGCGGGCGCAGCGCTCGCCGCCAAGCGCGGCGAGCAGAAGAAGTCAGACCTTCAGGGTGCGTCGGTCGGCATGTACGAAAGCATGACCGAGGACGAGCTTGAGGAAATGGCGTCGACCGACCGGGACGACCTGCCCGAAGAAGCCGACGACGACTAGTCTCGCACGCTGGAGCGCCCGTCAGCGCTCCTCATCGATCGCATATTCGTAGGGCGGCACATCCGCCATCGCCGCGCTGGCCGCCTCCACCGCGCGCATCACGCGCATCATGTTGCGAAAGCTGATCTTTTCCAGATCGGCCTGGCTGTAGCCGCGCCGGGCAAGCTCGGTGAAGAGCGCTGGATAGGTCGAGACATCCTCCAGCCCGTCGGGCGCGAAGGGGATGCCATCGTAATCCCCCCCGATGCCGATCGAATCGATCCCGGCGACCGCCCGCACGTGGTCTATGTGGTCGGCCATGTCGCCAAGGTCGGCAGGCGGATAGGGGTTCGCCTCGTCCCAGGCCGCCAGAGCCGCCGCGACCGCTTCCGGCTGGCCTTGCCACAATGCCTTGAGTCGGGCTTCCTCCGCATCGCGGTTTGCATTCCACACACGCGCATCCTCGCTGATGAAGCCGGGGACCGCAGTCACCATCACGATTCCGCCGTTCTCGCCCAGGCGACGCAACACGGCGTCGGGCACATTGCGCGCATGGCCGTTGAGCGCGCGCGCGGAAGAATGGCTGAAGATCACGGGTGCGCGCGCCACATCGAGCGCGTCCATCATGGTCGCTTCGGACACGTGGCTCAGGTCCACCACCATGCCGATCCGGTTCATCTCGCGCACCAGATCCTTGCCGAAGCCGGTCAGCCCGCCATGCTCGGGATCGTCGGTCGAGCTGTCGGCCCAGGGGGTGTTGCGGCTGTGGGTGAGTGTCATGTAGCGGGCACCCAGATCGTACATCTGGCGAAGAACCGCGAAGCTCGATCCGATCGAGTGGCCGCCTTCCATACCCAGCAGACCTGCGATCTTGCCCTGCGTGCGTGCCTGCTCGACGTCGTCCGCACTCAGCGCGAGCGACATGTCCTCCGGATAGCGGGCGATCAGGCGCTTCGTCACGTCGATCTGCTCCAGCGTCATCTGCACCGCTTCGGGCTCGTCGAGAGAAGCGGGTACGTATACGGACCACCACTGAGCCCCGACCTTGCCCGCCCTCAGCCGCGCAAGGTCGGTATGCATCGCGCTGCGCGTGTCGGTTTGCGTGTGCCCGGTATGCTCGAAATCGAAATCCTCGATCTCGTTGCCCGCGCGGCTGCGCAGCTGGATAGGGACATCGTTATGACCATCCCACACCGGCGCGGCTTCCAGCGCTGCCTCGGCGATTTCCTCGGGGCTCTGGGCGGCGAGCGGTGCACACGCGAGGGCGGCAAGCGCACAGGCGCCAAGAAGATTGGTGGTGCAACGGTGCAGCATGTGGTGACTCCCGGACAAGTTCGCGGCTAGGCATACCGCCGCGCGAGCAAAAGGGAAGCAGCAGACCGAGATGACCGAAGCACGCACCCTGATCGAGGCCCACGGGCTCGAACCCCACCCCGAGGGCGGCTGGTACCGCGAGACCTGGCGGGGGCCGGCACCCGATGGCCGTGCCACCGCGACCATGATCCATTTCCTGCTGGAAGCGCACCAGAGCTCTCACTGGCATCGGGTGGATGCCGACGAGCTTTGGCTGTGGCACGCGGGCGATCCACTCGCCCTGCGGATCGCGGAGGACGAGGACGCAGCGGTCGAAACCCTCGTTCTGGGGGATACCGAAGGGCCCGTGCGGCTGTGGCAGGGTGTCGTGCCCCAAGACCAGTGGCAGGCAGCGCAGCCGTTGCCCGGGCCGCATGGCTATGCCTTCGTCAGCTGCATCGTCGCGCCCGGTTTCGAATTCGCCGGGTTCGAACTGGCCGCGCCCGGCTGGGCGCCCAGACGCGCCTGATCGCGGACCCGACCTGTGGCACGCATCATCACGCGCTGGTTTCTGGTGGCCGCCTACCTTGCGGCGGGGGTGCTGCACATTGCGGTGCCAGCACCGTTCCTCGGCATCATGCCGCGCTTCGTACCCCTGCCCGAAACGGTCGTTTTCTGGACGGGCGTGGCCGAAATCCTCGGTGCGATCGGCTTGGCGCAGGGCGCGTCGCCTGGCCTGAGGCGTGCGGCCGCCATCGGCCTGGCGCTTTACGCACTGTGTGTGTGGCCCGCCAATATCCAGCACATGATAGACGATCTGGGCGGCAGTGGCGGGCTCGGCCCTGCCTACCACATCCCCCGCATGATCGCGCAACCGATCATCATCTGGGCCGCGTTGTGGGCAGGCCGCGTAATCGACTGGCCCTTCACGCCACGCGCCTAGCCTTCGGCGTCGTCTTCCAGATCGACGAAGTCCTCTTCGTCCGACCCGCTATAGGTCGCGGTCAGCACGCTGGCGGCGATGACGTGCCCCTCCATCGCAGCGAACAGCTCCGCCTTGCCCGCGCCGGGCATCAGAGCGATCGGCAGGTCGAGAGCAAAGAGCTGGAACACGAAATTATGTGGCTTGCCCTCTGGATCGACCCGCGGGAGCAGCCAGTCTGAATTGCCCTGGTCGTTCTTCCCCGTACGCGGCGGCGCCTCGCCTTCCAGCAGCTTGCCGTGCTGGGCCGTCAGCCCCCAGACGAGCCAGTGGCAGGTCGGTTCATCCGTGCTCGCATCCTCGACCACGAGAACCATTTCCTCCGCCAGCTTGGGCGGCGCGGTCCATTCCATGGGCGGAGCGACAGCGTCTTCCTCGTCCGCGGTAAAGCAGGGGTCCAGTTCCTCGCCCTGCCCGAAAGCAGGGCTCGAAAGCGAAAAGCCGCCCTTGCCGATCACTTCGCGCGAAGCGAGCCGGGCCACGGCAAGCCCGCTATTGGCCGGGCAGGATGAGGGCAGAATGGCGGAAAGCCAGTCGGTCATGCGTCGATTCTCCGTAACTTGAGGGGCTTGCTAGGCGTTTGTGCGCAGCGATGTAAGGGTGGTGGTGCACTCCTCAACCCATGGAGCCGCAAGCGATTGCTGATGGACAATCTGCGGCCCCTCCGAATAGATTAGAGGTTAAAGTTTTGGAGAGGATGTCAAGAATGTCCGCCGTTCGCGCGTTGCTTTCGCTCTTCCTTGCCGGCGCTCTGGCCGCCTGTGGGAGCGATGGCGCCACACCGCCCAGGGCAAACACCCCCACGGCATGTTCGCTTTCCGACCGCAAGGCCTGGGTGCTCGACCAGCTGCAGACCTACTATCTCTTTCCCGATCTGCTGGCGGCCAACGTCAATCCGGACAATTACGCCTCGGTGCAGAGCTACATCGATGCGCTCGTCGCCCCTGCGCGCGCTGCGGGCCGCGATCGCGGGTTCACCTACATAACCTCGATCCAGGAAGAGCAGGATCTGATCAATTCCGGCTCCTCGGCAGGGTTCGGTTTCCGTCTGGGATACGACACGGTCAACAACCGCGTCTTCGTTCTGGAAGCCTTCGAGAATGCGCCCGCCTTCCCGCAGGGTTTCGATCGTGGCACCGAAATCCTCTCGGTCGGTGATCAAACGACCGCCAGTCTGCTCGCCTCGGGCGGCTCCGCTGCCTTCAGCGCCGCGCTCGGCCCCAGCGAGCCCGACGTGACGCGCAGCTTCACGGTCCGGCAGCCCGGGGGCACGCAAAGCAGCGTGACGGTCACCAAGGCCGAATATTCTCTCGATCCGATTTCCGACCGCTACGGGGCGCAGGTGATCGATAACAACGGGACGTTGGTGGGGTATATCAACCTGCGGACTTTCATCGTGGAGAGCGCGGGGCCGCAGCTGCGCACCGCGATCGACGGGTTTCGCCAGCAGGGTGTGACCGAAGTCATCCTCGATTTCCGCTATAATGGTGGCGGACTGGTTTCGGTGGCCGAGTTGCTCGGCGATCTGCTCGGCGCCGATAAGGCGACAACGGATGCGACCCCTGCCCAGAATCGCAATGTTTTCAGCCAGACGCTCTTCCGGCAATCGCTGTCGAACAACAACGAGATCAAGTATTTCCAACCGGCAGCCGGGGCCATCCCTGCAACCAGGATCGCCCTGATCGGGACCGGCGCCACGGCCTCGGCCAGCGAACTGGTCGGCAATGCCTTCATCCCCTATCTGGGCAACGACACCGCGCTGGTCGGCAGCAATACGTTCGGCAAGCCCTCCGGCCAGATCGCACGCGATCGTCCCGCGTGCGACGATCGGCTGCGCGTTCTCGCCTTCCGCACGGTGAACGCGGCTGGCGGCGGAGACTATTATAATGGCCTCGCCGAAGTTTATCCGGCGACCTGCGCGGCGCGGGACGATTACCTCAATCAGCTGGGATCGGTGGCAGAGGATTCCACCGCAACCTCTCTGAGCTTCCTTCGCGGCGGGACATGTACCGCGATCACAGCGAGCGGAACGCAGGGTGCGGCCTCGGGCCGCAGGGTTCAGGTAATGAAGTCCGATGCACCCTCAGCCGCGCAGTACCAGATACCCGGCCTGTTCTAGAACCTGCCGACCAGGCGGCGCGTCCCACAAGTGATCTGACGCGGCCGGTCTCAGTTGGGTCTGGTCGTTTCCGTCGCGAGAGACAGCGCCGTATCCACCACCCTGCGCGAGCAGGCAGGCTTGGCGATCAGCTGCGCATCGAGCGACGCCAGCGTGCCTTCCTGCCGGTTGAGATCGCCCGAATGCAGAATGTAGGGGATCGACCGACGCTCAAGCTCGCGCGCCACGGGCACGCAGGTTTCTCCATCGCGCAAGGTCACATCCAGCACCGCGCAGGAAACACCGCCATGGGCCTCGATATGGGCCAGGGCTTCCTTCACGTTGGTAGCCGTCAGCGGCTTGCAATCCTTGTCCTCTGCGGCAAACTCGAGATCCATCAGGATCAGCGGCTCGTCGTCCAGCAGCAGGATACGGCACCCTTCGCTCACGCTTGCTCTCCCTCGATGGGTACGGTGAGGACGGCGTGCAGACCACCGGATTTCCATTCCCGTTCGATCGTACCGCGTGCGGCGGCCACCATCCTGTCCATGATGACCGCTCCCGGCCCTGTTTCCTCCGGCGGGCCACCCGGCGTTGGGCCACCGCTCTCGATCCAGGTCAGCACCACCTGCCCGCCATGCCGCTGCCAATCCAGCTTCACCTGCCCATCGCCCTCTTCGGCCCAAGCACCAAAGCGCGTGGCATTGCCTGCCAGTTCGTGCAGCACAAGCCCGATCAGCGACATGGCCGAAAACGGCACTTGTACGCCATTGCCCAGGAACTTCAGCCTTTCGCCCACCGCGTAGGGCTCCAGGATCGCCTTCACTGCGGGTCCAAGTTCGATCACCCCGACGGACGCTTCGTCCAGCGTCGTCTCGTAGGCGCGCCCAAGGGCGTGAATGCGGCTGTTGATCTCGCCAGTGGCATCCTCGATGCCGCGCACCCTGCCCACCACGTTCACGATCCCGGAAATCACGGCGAACATGTTCTTCATCCGGTGCGAAAGTTCGCGCGCCATTTCACGCGCATGGCGTTCTTCCGCGCGCGCCGCGCGTACATCGGACACGTCCCACTGGCTGCCGAAGAAGTAGATCAGCTTGCCGTTGGAATCGTAGATCGGACCGAGGTGGAGCGCGTTCCAGAAAGGCGTGCCGTCCTTGCGATAATTCAGCAGTTCGATGACCAGCACGTCTTCATTTTCGATGGCCTCGCGCACCCGGGCGACTGCATCGCGGTCCGTCTTCGCGCCTTGCAGGAACCGGCAATTGCGGCCGAGGATTTCCTCTTCCTCGTACCCGGTAAGTCGGCGAAAAGCGCGGTTAGCGAACACGATCGGCTGGTCGGGCTGATGGGGATCGCTAAGGCACACGGCCATGCGGGTTTGCGCCATCGCCTGCTCGAAGAGCACGCCGGAACTGTCGGAGAACCGATCCTCCTGACCGACCTCCTTCATGTCGCGGCGCGGGCGCGCCTGCGGATCGCTGGTGCTGGCCTGGCTGGGCACCTCGGGATAGTCAGCCATAGAAATCCAGTAGATTCAGCCGTATTTTGGCAGGTGGAATGAGCATGAACTTGCTGAACGACGATGCACGCCACCCGTTCCACGCAACCTGCATAAACGCGCCAGAATGAAACAAATCTGGCGCCGGACGCGTTCCGAGAATGGAGGAGAGAAAGCCCATGGCCGAACGCGCGTACGATACCTTCGCCGAATTCTGGCCCTTCTACCTGCGCGAACATAGTCGGTCCGCCACCCGGACGCTGCACTATATCGGCACTGCACTGGTGATCGCGCTGGCGGTGCTGGCGGTGGCCAGCGGGACATGGTGGCTGCTGGTGGCCTTGCCGGTCGCCGGGTACTTCTTCGCCTGGGTCGCGCATTTCAGGGTGGAGCGCAATCGCCCCGCGACCTTCACCTATCCGCTCTGGAGCCTGGCAGCCGATTTCCGCATGTTCTTCATGTGGCTCGGCGGGCGGCTCGGCCCCGAGCTCGACCGCGCGGGTGTCGCCCGCAAGAAGCGCTAGGCTTTATCGTCAGGGCTGCTCGGGCCCTTCGAACGGCTGCGCATCCGTCCAGGCGCAACCCCGGCGCATGTCTTCGCCGATCCGCAGGGTCACCGTGTAGGGATAGGTACGGTCGCTCATGGCGTCGGAACAGGCGCCGGGCGTGACGGTCATGTCGAAAGGCGCGCCATCTAGGCGGCCGGACAAGCCCAGCCCGCCCTGCCCCGTGAAGCGCTCGACCGCTAAGGTAGTGCCCTCGATATTCTCCGGCGTCTCGTAGGTCAGCTGCGTGCCGGTGGTCGATCCGCCCCAGAAGGGTTCCGTGCCCAGGAAGTGGATCGTCTCGTCCGGGCCGATGCCGGTGAAACCTTCGGGCGAGTTGCCGGGCGCGTTCGCGCCGTTTTCCGTCTGGCAGGCGACGAGCAGCAGGGAGGTGGCGATCAGCAGCAGGCGCATGGCAGGGTCTCTCCGGCAACATCTCGGGGCTTGGCGTATGCATTGCGTTCACTATCGTGTCGCGCGGCGCAGCGGAAGTGGGCCGAGGCTCCGGACCTTCGGGGAACGCCAGGCGCGTATTGTCGGTTGGGTCCACGAAGGCAATTCATTGTGGGAGTCCAAGAACATGCGCGTCCTGCCCTATTTCGCGGGTACCGCCGTGATCGTTGCAATCGGCGGCGCGGTCGCAGGCGCCGCAATCGACACGACCCCACGCGAGATCTTCGATTCATCGCATCTGCCCACCCCCGGCAACGACATCGACATGACGAGCGGCAAGCGGGCGCTGACCGCCAATCACTACCCCCTCGAAACCGACGGCGAGACCTACGACGTGGCCGAGCTGCGCGAACGCGGGCTCTACAGCCAGAAGCGCTACGCCGACGCCTACGAGACCTATGAACCTGAGACGCAGGCCGAGGATTTCGACTTTGCCGCCGCACAGACCGACCAGCAGCGCTGGGAAGCCGAGCAGCGGCGGGCAGGCACCCGGACGCGCGTCGTGACCACGACGACCGCGCAGCGCCCGCTTCAGCTCGACCGTCCGGCGGAAGTCTCCGAAGCCAAGGTCCGCTATGTCTCCCGCCCGGTGGTTCAGGACACCAGCGGGGCGGGTCACTGAACCGCAGCAGGTCATGCCCCTTTGCGGGCAACATGAGCACAGCGCACATGAAAAGGGCTCCCGTCCGGGAGCCCTTTTGCGTTGGTATGGCGGCGTGCCTTATTCGGGCATCAGCACCGTATCGATCACGTGGATCACCCCGTTCGAGGCGTCGATGTCGGTCTGCGTCACGGTTGCCGTGTTGCCGGCCGCATCGCGCAGGACGACATTGCCGTCTTCCATCATCGCAGTGAGTTCGGCGCCGTTCACGGTGGTCAGCGTGTAGCCTTCCTCACCCGCACCTTCGATCGCGGCGGTCAGCGCGTCGGCCATCGTTTCGCCCTCGATCACGTGGTAGGTCAGGATCGAGCCGAGCTGGTCCGTATCTTCGGTGGTCAGCGTCTCCAGCGTGCCGTCGGGCAGCGCATCGAACGCGGCGTTGGTCGGCGCGAAGACGGTGTAGGTGCCACTCGAGAGCGTTTCGCCAAGATCGGCCGCGGTCACGGCTTCGACCAGCGTCGAGAAATCGGGATTGTTCTGCGCGACTTCGACGATCGTGCCGGCCGCGGTGTCGTCAACGGCCATCTGATCGGCCGTCATGTCGTCCGCCATTGCGGTATCGTCTGCGGTGGTGTCCGTTTCCGCGCAGGCTGCAAGCGAGAGAGCCGCGGCAGAGGCGAGCATAATGCTAAGCTTTTTCATGGGGTTGTCATCCTCGGGGTCGTTTTTTGGGGGCTTGGCTTTGCGGCACAACAGGATAGTCGCGCCGTCCACCCAACCAATCGATCGCTCGGGGCGATGTTCCGATAATGGCGACAACATGGCACCAAAGGAGGTAGTCCGGGCCGCGTCCAGGGGGACCCATGCAAAAATCGGTATCATGTGGGCCAGGCCAAATGCGCAGCCCCCTGACACACCTGACACAGTGTTCAGGACAGGAAAAAGTGCTTCGGATGCGCCAGGCCTATCTCGCGGAATTCTCCATGGGATCCGGGATGGCTGGCAGCGCAATCATCGGGGACGATAGGCCACAGGCGGGCCGGTGTAGGAAAGGCTTTTCAGGCAGGGCCCCTCAGGCAGCCTCGTCGCTGGTGGCAGCTTCCGCCTTGTCGCGCACGATCTTGGCGCGTTCCTCGGCCACCCCGCGCGCGTGTTCGGCCAGACCGCGCCAGGTCTTCTCGGCCCGCAATTCGCGTTCGCGCACCATGTCGAGCTTGGCGGCGCTGGCGGCAGCGGCGGCTTCGTCCGCGCGCTGGCAGTAGAATTCGTAGCTCTGGGCCATGGGCTGTCTTCCGTGCTGGAGGGGGGAGTGTCGGAAAAATAAAAAGGGCGCCGCATCCGATCGATGCGACGCCCCTTGAAAACGCTCAGTCGGCGGCGGAAAGGTTGACCGCGCTTTCCTTGCCATTGCGGCCCTGCTCGACTTCGTAGTTGAGCCGCTGTTCCTTATCCAGCGACTGCATGCCCGCCGCCTGCACGGCGGTGATGTGCACGAAGCTGTCGGGCGAGCCATCGTCGGGCTGGATGAAGCCGTAGCCCTTGTCGGCGTTGAAGAATTTTACGGTGCCAGTCTTGGCCATGTGATGTTCCTTTCGAGAACGTAGGGTTGCCCGCAAGGCAGAGTGCCCCCTGGGTCGTGCATCAGGTCGTCCGAAGAAAGGAAAACGTCGTCTGGTTTACGCCGGGGCCGGTTCTGAGCTGGTGGCTCTTGTGGCAAGCGGCGAGGCAAATTCCGAAGTCCGTCGCAAATTTCGACGTCAGCCCAAGCTCTTTAGCACGCCTTCGCCCGATAACCTAACGATGGATTTTCGGCGCGCCGGTTTCCGTCCGCTCTGCGTAACATTTGTCAGGAACGCACGGGCGCGCGGCTCATTCTGTCGCTTTCAAGAGGAGAAACCAATGCAATTTTCGAAGTTCGTCGTCCTTCCGCTGGCCGCTCTGGCGATCACCGCCTGCGAATCCCAGGCCGAGCAGGAAGCCGACATGGCCGAGGACCAGATGGAGATGCAGGCCGAACAGAGCGCAGCCGAATCGGGCAACGAGGAAGCGGCCCTCGGCATGACCGAAGCACAGCTGATCGATGCCGACCTCGTGGATGCCGACGGCAACGATCTGGGCGATATCGAGCAGGTCCGCCGCAACGCCATGGGCACGGTCGAAGGTCTGGTCGTCGAACTCGAAGGCACCGAACGCTACGTCCTCGTGCCCATGAACGATCTCGTCGCGCGTCCCGAAACCGACGACGACGACATGGATCGGGACATGAACGTGCAGACCACCCAGAGCGCGCGCCAGCTCGCCGAACTGCCCGACGCGGAGATGCCCGCCGCGATGTAAACACGCGCAGCACGATAGCTTGCGACACATGCCCGCCCCGGCCACCCGCGCCGGGGCGGGTTTTTCGTGTGACCGGCTTTCGCGCTGTCGCCGGGGCGACAGGGTGACAGAAGCGCCGATTACGCGCGCCGCCCTTGCCGAACCGCGCCGCCGCGCGTCATGCCCCCCAATCGTCACCCCGGACTTGCCTGCCCCCGCGCAGGCGGGGGATCCGGGCTCCAGCGTTCTATTCATGCGGAGACGCGAAGAGGCTGCGAAGTTGGCCGAGCGATCCCTACCGGCTGAGCCGCCTGCGGTTGGCGCGTACCGGCTTGCCGTAATGCGCCAGCGCGCGGCCCGTCGCCTCCTCGGGAGATTGGCTGAAGCCCCCAGCCATCATCGCAGGCCACAAGGTCATCGCGGCGCTCACCTTCTCGCTCACCATCCGCTGCGCCTCCCGCTCGGCCAGCTTCCCGCCCGCCATCATTCGCAGCGAGCGAAGCCAGACGACCATGCCCATCTCGGCACCGAGCATCCAGCTCTCGACCGCGAGTTCGGGCCAGGTCTTGGGGGCGGGCTTGGTCATTGGGGGCACTCCGGCAGCCGGGTGCTGCGGAGGGGTAACGGCGGGGGAGCCTGGTCGGCACCCGGTATGTGACCGACGGAACCCGCAACACTTAAATAGGCGATGGTTTGCGCCTGGCTCTGCTGCTCTCCGTGTACGCGTCGCCGACAGCATCACGGTCATTCTCTCGATCATGAACAACGTATCGCCGCACGATACCGTGAGCCGACAATGCGGCTCCTATCCGGAAGGGTTTCCGACCTAGCCGCACCACGGGGGGCATGTTAGTCAACTCCGGTCCCGCCCATCACCGGGCTGCCACGCACGTCCATAGATGAGACTGACTGCATGAAATTACTGTTCCTCAATTGCGGCGGCACGATCGTTCAAGAGCACAGTGATGCGAAAATGGCCTGGACAGCTTCCCTTGCAAATCTGATCGAGAGAACCGGGCTCGATATCGACTTTCGCGAAGAGGAGCTGTTTTCAGGCTTAGCGGCGAATTTCACCCTTCGCGATATCATGCAGGTGGCCCACGTGCTGCATTCGGCCGACGACGTGGCCGGTACCATCATTACGATCGGGACCGACGTTGCCGAGGAAGTAGGCTTCGCCATCGATTATCTTGGCCCCTATCCCAGGCCAGTAGTGTTGGTGGGGGCGAGCAAGCCGACCCAGGTTCAGGGTTATGATGGCGTTTCGAACCTCTACAATGCGATCACGGCGCTCCAGAGTTCGGCTCTTCGGGCAGGGGATGTGGTGTTCACGATCGCGGACCGCTTTTTCGACGCCTCGAGGCTGTTCAAGCAGGATTCCGAATTGCTCGACGGGTTCTCCGCTTCGCCGGGACCCATTGGCGAGATGCGCAACGGGCAGGCGAGCATTCCGTTCAATTGCTCGCGCGATTCAGCGACCCATGGCGTTACGCTCAACGACGGTAAGACCTTCGAAAAGATCGCGCGTGTCGGCGTGCTGATGACACACGTTGACATGGACTTGGACACGAAGAGCCTGGGGCGGCTCGATGGTCTCGTCATTGCAGGAATGGGAACCGGATCCATGCCCGACGACGTCCGGTCCAAAATCGAGGAAGACCTGACCGCCCATATCCCATGCGTCGTTTCAACACGCTGCCCGAGCGGCTCGGCTTTCAACGAGTATTTCTATCGAAACTCGACCGAGAAGCTGGACAGGGGCCGGTTCATCTATCGCGAATTTTTCACACTCAATTATCTCAAAGCACGGATGAAGCTGCAAATAGATCTTTCCGCGAGAATGAGCGGATTCGAAGTAGAGCCTTATCTGGAGAAGTTCTTTACAAGGTAGGTTTCCTCGGGGGGGGTATGACAGATTTTTTCGAACAGATCGGCTACCTTGAGACGTTCATCTCACTGGCGGTTTTCGGATGGGCGATAATTTCGCCGATCCTTCTGTGGCGCTCCAAACGCCGGCAGCACAAGTTCACCCAGGTCAAATTCCCGACGGATAAAAGAGATTTCTACGCCTATTTCCGCAAATGCATCGACAAGGCCAAATCGGAAATCGTTATCACCGGCGACGGCTTTAATCTCAGAAACGCCGAAAGCCTCAAGAATGCCGCACCGATAGAATCGGCAATCGAGCGCGCCCTGGGCCGTGGCATTACTGTTCATCGCTATCAGATCGTCAGCACGATGACGGTCAATTACCTAATGCGACTGGAACGGCTCAAACGAGCCTATCCCGACCAATTCTTCGTATATATAAATAGTTCATTCGAAAATATTGGCATGTTCTGCGTCATCGACGCCGGTACGCGCAAGACGGTTTTCGAACAGCAAATGGTAAGCGGCCCGATGCTCGCCAGAGGAACGGAGCCGCACGACTTTGCCTTCGTACTGGGGCATCAGGCGAAGTCGAATCGGGGTCGACGCTTGATCGAGTCGATCCGTAATGACGACCTCACCACGTGCCTCGGTGCAGACGACTTCGAGGCGCTGCGGCAGAAACTCTGGAACGAGCGTAAATCGCTTGCTCTGGGCCCGACACACTACGCTCCCATCGATCCCGAGCTAGTCACCTGTTTGTCATCGAGCGACAAGAACTGCGACTATCGACCGGAACTGTTTTCCTCTCTCGCGAATCTGGAAATCGTGGACGCCGAGCACGACGGCGGGGCTTAGGCACACAGCAGCGAAACGCAATCTGCTCTCCACGACGCGCACTATACTGCGGCTACTCGGGCTGTGACACTTCACCCGCGATCCGCCGATGCTCGTCAACGCTGCGCCGCATTTCGCGTGCCTGCAGATGCAGCGCCTTGTTGCTCAGACGGATCTCGCGGCTCTGCTGGAAGAAGCCGAGGACCAGCCACAGGAAGGCGAGCGGGCTGGATATGCCGCCGAGGAAGTCGCCCAGCTCGTTCAGCTTGAGGTCCGCCGGGTTCTGCCCTTGCGCGACGAGGTAGATCACCAGCCCGACCCCATAGAGCGCGGTCAGCCACAGGCCGATCACCGGCAGGCGGCGGCGCTCACGGCGTTCCTCCTCGTAGGGGTCGTCGAGAATGGCCTCGGCATCGGTGTCGGTCGGCTGGTCGCTCACGGTCGATCCTCTCCTGCGCGCTCTCCCCCGCGCTGGCCGCGCGATGGCAGGTGTTTGCTCCAGTCGATCCGCGCGAGCAACACCAGCGCGCCCAGCATTGCGACCTGCAGCGCAATGCCCAGCGGGCTGCTGACCGCCTCGCGCAGCACGTCGCCCAGGCTCGTCGCGCGGATGGTCTTCGCGGTGAGGCCGTAGATCGAATAGCTCACGATCCGCCCGGCGAAGAAGGCGGCGGTGAAGGGCAGCAGCGGCAGGCGCGCGAGCCCGGCGGCCTCGAACAGTTGCGCCGAGGGCACGGGCGAGAGTGCGAAGAGGCCGAGGGCGAGCAGGCCGCCGCGCCGCCGCTCTTCCAGCGCGCGTCGCGCGGCGGCGAGGTTGGCCTTGGTCTTTGCGGGCAGGAAGCGCGTGCCCAGCGCGCGGGTCGCATGGCCGAGGAGGAAACGCCCGCTCGCCGCCGCCAGCGCGCCCGTCCCGACCAGCGCGGCGAGCGAGAGGTCGCTGTTGAACGCGTAAAGCGCGATGATCGACCAGGTCGGCGGCCCGAAGGCGGGAAGCATGTTCACGCCGAGAACGAGGGCGAAGAAAATCAGGTATTCTTCCATTCGCCCCGCCCTCCAGCCCGCCCCGGCATTCTCCTGCGTCCTATTCCGCTTCCCCTTCGGGCAGGTACGGCCGTTCGCCCTTCGCGCGGTAGACTTCGCTCATGGTTTCCATGCCCTTCTCGTTCTGCGCCCCGGATCGGGCGGCTACTCCGCCTCACCCTGCGTCAGGGGCAGCCGTCCGGACCGAGCCACGGCTCGCCCTTCGCCTGTTGCCCGGACGGCAGAAGTAGCTAGCGCCTCGCGCCGAAGCAAACTTGCCAGAGGAATCGTCCATGCCCGTCTCGTTCCGCCATGCCATGCTGGCGCTGCTGATAGCGGGCTGCGCGCCCCAAAGCGGATCCGCCCAGAACGGGTCGGAGGGCGTCTCGGACGAGAGCGCAGCTACCCCGGCGTCGCGGGACTTCCCGCGGCTCGTCCCCGAGCCGGTACAGCGCGACGGCTCGCACACCATTCTGGCCGGATGGCACGACGCGCCGACCGCCTATTCCTCCAATCGCATCCTGCCCGACGATCCGGCCTTTGCCGGTGCCGCAATCTTCACGGTGGAAGGTGCGCCGGTCGATTTCGAACAGGGCTTGCGCGAGGCGCTGGCGCATGAGGGCGTGACCGGGCCAAGAGTGGTTGCACGCCGTGACCTCACCGGCTCCATTCCGGACATGTTCAGCGAGGCGATCGACAATGCGGGCGGGCGCTATTCCACCTTCATAGCCGATGCCACCGGGCGCGAGGGCCCGGTGCGCGTGGCGGGGCTCTGGTTGCAGACCCCGACGGGCCCCGAAGCGGGCGCGAGCTTCGAGATGTTCGTCGCGCCGCGCGATACCTTTGCGGCAATGGGTGGCTGGTTCGTGCCCACGGCGCGCTATTTCGATGTCTCGTTCGAACATCCCGACCAGGTCGACCTGCGCCGCCACGGCACGCTGCCCGACGAGGAAGCGGCGCAGAAAATCGCCGAGCATTTCGGGGAGTTCATGACCTTCATCCTGCAAAGCCAGTCGTTGATGACGGCGATGACCCAGCAGACGCTGAGCATCCAGCAGGGGCTCGATCAGGTCGAACCGCGCGGCTTGCAGGATCCGATGTATGAGCCGTGAGCGATACCGAGCGCGGTCGGGCGGGGATGAGACCGCCCGACCACGCGGTATCAGTTGAAGGGCGCGCCCTCAGCCCTCGTTCGTTTCCTCTTCCGGCAGGTACAGACGCTCGCCCTTGGCGCGGTAGACCTCGCTCATGGTCTCCATGCCCTTCTCGTTCTCGGCGCGCTGGTCGGGCGAGTTTTCACCCTTCAGATCCTCGCTCGCCAGATAGCTGTCGCTGTTCTGCCTGGCGGCGAACTCGCGGACTTCCTGGCTGATCTTCATCGAGCAGAATTTCGGCCCGCACATCGAGCAGAAATGCGCGGTCTTGGCGCCTTCTGCGGGCAGCGTCTGGTCGTGGTACTGCTCGGCGGTATCGGGGTCGAGCGAGAGGTTGAACTGGTCGCGCCAGCGGAACTCGAAGCGCGCCTTGCTCAGCGCATCGTCGCGCACCTGCGCCGCCGGGTGGCCCTTGGCGAGGTCCGCCGCGTGGGCGGCGAGCTTGTAAGTGACCACACCCACCTTCACGTCATCACGATCAGGCAGGCCGAGGTGTTCCTTCGGCGTCACGTAGCAGAGCATCGCCGTGCCATACCAGCCGATCTGCGCCGCGCCGATGCCGCTGGTGATGTGGTCGTAGCCGGGCGCAATGTCGGTGACGAGCGGCCCGAGCGTGTAGAAGGGCGCTTCGCCGCAGGCTTCGAGCTGCTTGTCCATGTTCTCCTTGATCTTGTGCATGGGCACGTGGCCCGGCCCTTCGATCATCACCTGCACGTCCTGCTCCCACGCCTTTTTCGTGAGTTCGCCCAGCGTGTAAAGTTCGGCGAACTGCGCTTCGTCATTGGCGTCGTAGATCGATCCGGGACGCAGGCCATCGCCTAGCGAGTAGGCGATGTCGTAGGCCTTCATGATCTCGGTGATCTCGTCGAAGCGCTCGTACAGGAACGATTCCTTGTGATGCGCGAGACACCACTTGGCCATGATCGAGCCGCCGCGGCTGACGATCCCGGTCATGCGCTTGGCCGCCATCGGGACATAGGGCAGGCGCACCCCGGCGTGGATCGTGAAGTAGTCGACGCCCTGCTCGGCCTGTTCGATCAGCGTGTCGCGGAAGATTTCCCAGGTCAGATCCTCGGCCACGCCGCCGACCTTTTCCAGCGCCTGGTAGATCGGCACGGTGCCGATCGGCACGGGGCTGTTGCGGATGATCCATTCGCGGGTGTCGTGGATGTTGCGGCCCGTGGAGAGGTCCATGACCGTGTCTGCGCCCCAGCGGATCGACCAGACCATCTTGTCGACCTCGTTGGCGACATCCGATGCCACGGCGGAGTTGCCGATATTGGCGTTGATCTTGACCAGGAAGTTGCGCCCGATCGCCATCGGCTCGCTCTCGGGGTGGTTGATGTTGTTGGGGATGATCGCGCGGCCCCGCGCAACCTCGTCGCGGACGAATTCGGGGGTGATGAAGTCGGGGATCTCGGCACCCCAGCTTTGCCCATCGCGCTCGGCAGCGATCTGTTCGCGGCCCAGATTCTCGCGTTCGGCCACATATTCCATCTCGGGCGTGATGATGCCTTTGCGCGCATAGTGCATCTGGCTGACGTTCTGGCCCGCCTTGGCCCGGAGAGGCCGCTTCACCACGTTGGGGAACTGCGGAACGCCGCCCGAGCGATCGGGGCCAAGCTGGCCGTTATCCTCCGGCTTCACCTCGCGCGCGTCGTATTCCTCCACATCGCCGCGGCCCATGATCCACTCGCGGCGCAGTTCGGGAAGCCCCGCATTGATGTCGATCGCGGCGTTCGGATCGGTGTAGGGGCCGGAGGTGTCGTAGACGCGCAAGGACGGCTCGCCGCCCTCCAGGTCGATCTCGCGCATCGCGACGCGCACGCCGGAGCCGGTGCGCGCGGCGACGTGGACCTTGCGGCTGCCGCGAATGGGCCCGGTGGTGACGCCGATTTCTGTGCGTGCGGGAATGTCGGCCATGAAAAAACGCTCCTTACAAAGTCGGAGCGAGGGCGGAGACCGGGCGTTTTTCCGAAAACCGCTCCCTCCCTCCGCCCGTATTACCGGGATCAGGTTCGACGGGTCGCGGTGTATTCCGCTCTCAACCTGCGTTTGCGCGGCAGGCTCCCCGGGGATGGGAGAGGTGTAGGCGTTTCGCGGCCACAGGTAAACCGCCCAGCGGCGGTCGAACGCCCACTCAGCCCGGTCATGCCCTCCGCGAAGCATGGGGGATGGACAATACGCCGATCATTCCGGGCAAGAACGCTGTTCCGCCGCCCCTCTTTCCGCGCCCGATCAGGTCGCCGCCACGCCGCTGTCGCGCGCGGCGAACACGTGGCCCGGTGCCTCGCCCGCGAGATCGGCAAGCCGTTCGACGAACAGTTCGGGACGCTGGTAGGGCAGAAGCTCCCCCGCATCGGGCACCTGCTCGACCGTCACCGTCGGGCCGAGCGCCTTGAGCGCTTCGTAGTCCTCGCGCCGGAACCGGCCAAGGTCGGGCGGCAGCAGGTAATGCACCGGGCATTCAATCTCGCCGAACCAGTCCGAAAGATGGTTGTGCGCCACCATCAGCTGTTCGCGGACGAAGGCGTGGTGACCCTGATTGGCAAGGTGGCGGCAGCCGGAACGCAGCGGCGCCTGCATTTCGGGATCGTGGATCGCGGCGAGATCGATCGGCGTGCCGTCGAACGCACGCGAGAGGTAGAAATCGGGCCCTTCCTCCTGCATTCGCCGCAGCGCCAGACGGATCACCAGCTCGAACGCTACGGGCGCCTTGCGCGCCAGCCCGGCCAGCGTCCGCTGGGCGAGCGGCATTGCCCTGAACCGCGTCTCGCACAGGTTCCACGGAAAGCCGAGCACCATCACGCCCGAGAACAGGCGCGGATGGCGCGCGGCGGCCCGGGTGAGCGGGAACTGCCCGCTATAGCTGGCAAAGGCGCCGAGCCCCCGAAGCCCCAGGCGATCGCAGAACTCGGCAATCGCGGCGACGCCATCGTCGATCTGCTCCCGGGATGGATCGGGATCCGAATTCCCGTGCCCCGGCATCGACAGGCAGATGAGTTTCAGCCCGCGCGCGCGCAGCATGGCACGGGTCGATTCCGGCAGCGCAAAGTAGGGGATTTCACCGTGGACGAACAGGATCGGCGTCCCGTGTTCCGCCCCGCACCAGGTATAGGCAAGCCGTCTGCGGTCCGCGCGATGGAGGATCGTTTCGCGCCCCAGCGGATCGGCATAATGCATGGAGCGCGTTTCACGATTGAGCGCGGCGCGTGCGCACAGCAGGCCGAGCATGCGCACCAGATCGACCTTCGATCCGACTTCCACCTTGGCATAGATCCGCTTGAGCTGGGTGCGCACCGTTTCGGCCTGCGCGCCGCGTTCGTCCGCGATCAACGGCGTTTCGCGCAGCCGGAACAGCAACTTGCATATCTCGGTCTCGGCATCGGTCAGCCCGAAGGCCTGCGACAGATTGGCGGAGACTTCGGGATACCATTCAAGCTCGAGCGAGCGGACCACGGTGTATCCCCGGTCATGCCCGCGCACCGTCAGCGCATAGACCTCGGCCAGCTGTTCGCCGCCGTTCCCGTTCACCGTCCGCACGATGGCATAGGCCGCATTGCCGCGTCCGCCTGCGGTGCGCCGGACCGCTTCGTAGTTCCTACGGGAATCGTCGCGCAGCCATTCCGTCCCCGCCAGGGCGCCCTGCTTGACCCCGAACCAGTGCTCTCCCCCGCCGCCGGTCGTGATGACCCGGCCATCGGGCGAAAGCACCATAGCGGGCGCCGGGGTTTCGCGCACCGCCGCCTCTATCGGGTCCTCCACCTTGATATCCATGTCGCTCGACAGGAGATCGTCGATCGCATGCAACTGGCGCGAGAGGATCCGGTCGAGCAGCCCGGGCGAACGAGCGGCATGGGCGAGCTTGCGGTCCCACGCCTGCATCATCCGATCATAGCCCTCGGTGTCGGTCAGCGACTGCCACGAGGCGGAGACGATCTCCAGGTCGATTTCACGATCGGGCATCGCGTCCTTCCATGCCGTGTCCGGGTCGCCGCCGCATACCCCAAACGGGATATGACACGTCCCCCCGCCTCTAACAAAAGCCGCGCCATCACGACCAGCAATAGCGAGACTGACGATGGCAATTTCAAAAAAGGCGGGACTTTCGGTGCGGACGGCGATCGGCGGAGCGGCTTTCGGCTTTGCCGCGATCCTTTCGCTCGGCATGCCGACCAGCGAGGTTGCGGCGGCCGAATGTCTGCTCGACACCAATGGCGACGGCGATGCCGACGACGGTGTCGATACGACAGGCGGCGCCAATGACGCGAGCACCTCCAACGGGCAGTCGCTCGCCTGCGGAACCAATTCGCTGGCCGACCCGGAAAACACGAAGGGCGATGGTGCGGTCGCACTTGGCCACAACGCAGCCGCGCGCGGCCCGGGCACGACGGCCATCGGTAACGACGTTTCGGCGAACGGCATCGGCGCCGTGGCGGTCGGTGGCGATTCGGACAATAACGGCGGCGGTCAGACCTCGGCGAGCGGCGACGGGGCCTCGGCATTCGGCAGCGGCGCAAGTTCCTTGCAAAATGGCACCGCGATCGGTTTCATCAGCGTGGCATTCAACAATGGTGTGGCCGTGGGGTCGGATTCGCAGGCGACGATCGATGCCACCGCGCTGGGTACGCTGGCCAGTGCAACGGGATTTCGCTCGGTTGCCCTCGGGATTAACAGCTCTGCGACCGACGACGACGCCATTGCCATAGGGTCCCTTTCCACGGCTTCGGGCACCACCGGCATCGCGATCGGCGCCAACAGCAGCGCAAGCGGGGGAACCGCAGTCGGCCATTCCGCCCAGGCTGCGCTCAGAGCCGTTGCTTTCGGGGCCAATTCCGAAGCATCGACCGGTGCGGTCGCGATCGGGGAAGGAAGTGGCGCCACGGACGTGAATACGGTCGCGATCGGCAGCAATTCCGAAGCGACGGACCGTTACAATGTGGCAGTCGGTGCCAGTGCGTCGGCCACCGGCGAAAGCGGCACTGCAATCGGCACGTTGGCGGCGGCGACGGGCTCCGAGACGACCGCGGTCGGCTACAGCGTCGAGGCCGGAGGTGATCGCAGCACCGCCATGGGCTCGCGTGCGGAAGCCACGGGGTCCGGCGCCAGCGCTTTCGGCCAGATGGCAAGCGCGAGCGCTATCGGAGCGACAGCGCTGGGTCAGGGTGCGACCGCCAGCGGGGGCAATTCCCAGGCTCTCGGGAAATCCTCTGTCGCAAGCAGTACGGCCGCCCTTGCGGTGGGCGCCTGGGCTGCAGCCGAAGGGCGGGGATCGGTGGCTCTGGGCGCGTCAGTGAGCCCCAATGACCGGGCGCGGGCCACCGGGTCATACGCGATCGCAATCGGCGGCGGTGAAACTGGTAGTGAAGGCGCCCAAGCCGTTGGCAACAGAGCGATCGCGATCGGCAACGATGCCTCGTCCACGGGCGAGTATTCGGTCGCGATGGGTCGGCAAGCGCTCGCCGACGGCGATCTGACGACGGCGATGGGCGCGAACTCTTCGGCGACCGGCCTCAACACCACCGCCGTGGGCCAGGGCACGACCGCCTCCGGCGTGCAGGCCGCCGCCTTCGGTTCGGGTGCCGGCGCATCGGGGACCGGAGCGCTGGCCTTCGGTGCGTTTTCGCAGGCGCGTGGCAATTTCTCGACCGCGCTGGGCTATTCCAGCTTTGCCCCGGCGCTGCAGGCGACGGCGGTAGGCAATCGCGCGCAAGCGACCGGGGAGAACGCGACCGCGCTGGGCCGCGCTGCACTGGCCCGCGCCTCTGGCGCCACCGCGCTCGGCACCGGCGCGACCGCCGATTTTACCGGTTCCACCGCGCTGGGCGCGGGCGCGACCACCAGTGCGGCGAACCAGATCGCTATCGGCACGTCGACCAGCACGGTGGAAGTCGCCAGCCTGGACAATGCCACCGCGCAGCAGGAAGGCACGATCTACCTCGTCACCGCCGACGAGTCGGGCACGCTAGGCCGCACCGCCTTCAACATGAGCAGTCTTGGCGGCAGCGCGGGTTTCCAGCGTGGCCTCGCCGCTGCCATGCCCGTCGCGGCCGTCACCGATGCGCAGTTCAACGCTCTCGACAGCCGCGTCGGCACGCTGGAAGGGCAGATGGGCGGCCTCACCAACCGGGTCGGCACGCTGGAGGGGCAGGTCACGCTCAACAATTTCCGGATGGACGAACTGGACCGCGCGCTTTCGGGCGGCATCGCGGCGGCCATGGCGCTGGGCCAGGCCAGGATCGTGCCCGACAGCAATCTCTCGGTCACCGTCGCGGGGGCGACCTATAACGGCCAGCAGGGCTTCGCCGGTTCGCTGACGGGGCGCGTTTCGGAAAAGGTCTATATCTCCGCCGGCGTCTCCGGAAACACGGGCGACGACAGCTTCGGCGGCACCGTGTCGGCCAGTTTCGGCTTCTGATACGACGCAAGGCGATGACGGCGGCGGGGCGATCGCAAGACATCGTCTCGCCGCCGCCTGCGCGCTCGACGCAGATATCCCCTTTTCCAGGGCCCAAGCCTCTGGCGCTCAAGGATTCCCTTGAGTAAAAATTCACCTGCGGGTCGTATGGTTGCGCTTCGTGCGGGCGGCATTGGCGCCCCCGCACCGGGGGCAGACACAATGGTTGGCGCATGAAACAGGATGCAATCGGGCGCGACGTACTCGCCTTTCTTTCCGGGAATCTGCTCGATCCCACACCGCTGAACTATCGCTTCGGCTATCTCTACCTCACCCGGTCGAGCAAGGTGATCTGCCACGAGACGGACACCTATATCGAGAACGGCCTGCGCATGAAGCAGGAGACGATCGTGGAGATCATGGGCAAGCACGCCTCTGCTTCCGACGATCCCGAAGAACGCATTGCGGCGCGCGACGAAGCGGTGGAGATGTTTCTCAACGCTGCGGGAGACCTGGCGCGCGAAACCAAGCGGCAGGCCGATGGCGTGGGGCGCGATATTGCCGAGGAAAGCCAGGCGATCCGCGCGGGCGCCGAGGGGGAGGACCTGAAGGGCGCGATCCGCCGAATTCTGGACCGCGCGTCCGAGGCCGAGCGTGAGCTTTCCACCGCTTCCAGCCGGATCGACCGCCTCCAGCGCGATCTGGACGAGGCGCGCAACAAGGCGCTGGTCGATGAGCTGACCGGCATTCCCAACCGCCGCGCGACGCGCGGGCTGATCCAGGATCTCGAAATCCGCAAGGTCCGCTATTGCGCCGCGATCATCGACATCGATCATTTCAAGGCGATCAACGATTCCTACGGCCACGCAGTGGGAGACCGTGCGCTGCGGCTGGTGGCCGAGGCGCTGACCGAAGCGCTGGAGCCATGGCCCGTATCGCGCTGGGGCGGCGAGGAGTTCCTCGTCCTTGCCGAAACGCCCGACGCCGCAAAGCTTGCCGAGCAGGTGGAGGCGGCCAAGGAAGCCCTGTCCGAACGCAATCTCAAGGTGCGCGAGACGGACGAGCCAATGTCGCCGATCACCTTTTCCGCCGGGGTCGCCGTCAATGCGGAGACCAGCGAGGCCACGCTGCGCAAGGCCGACGACCTGCTGTACGAAGCGAAGAAGACCGGGCGCAACAAGGTGCTGGTCGAAGGCGCCGGGCCCGGCGACGCGGCGCAGGACGCGGCCTGAGGCGGGCGCAACCCGGGCATGTCGTCCTTCCTCTTCGGATTTGCCGCAGCCCTGCTGCTGACGATCGGCGCTCGCGACCAGCTGCTGGTGGCGCGGCTGAGCCAGCATCTCGGCGCTGCGATCCTGCTCGCCGGCCTGCTGGCGGCGGTCTTTACCGCGGGCCTCATGGCGCTGGCAGGCGATACGATTGCGCAATTGCTGCCGGTGGCCGCGCGCCAGATGCTGGTGGCCATCGCGCTGCTGGTCGCGGCGGCGGAGCTGTTCTGGCCGACGCGGGAGAAACGCCCCAAAGAGCCCACCCGCTCGCCGTTCGCGGCCTTCGTCGTGCTGATGGCGCGGCAATGGGGGGACGCCGCGCGGTTCCTGCTGTTCGCGCTGGCGGCGGCCACGGCCCTGCCCGAATATGTCGCGCTTGGCGGGGCGGCGGGCGCCGCGCTCGCGCTGGCGGGGGGATGGGCTCTGGGCGATCAGCTCGAAGCGCTGCCGCTGCGGGGCTTCCGGCTGGCGATGGGGGCGATCGTGCTGATCGGCGGGCTGCTGCTGGGCCTTGGCGCGCGCGGGCTCATCTGACGGCACGTCGAGGCCTGCATCGCCGATCCGTGCGGCACCAATCACTGTGATCGAAGCTCTTGAGGGAAACCCGCGCGCGCCCGCTCGTTATGGAAACGAAGCCTCCGAGCCCCCATTTGGAGCATCGAGCCAAAAGACCAGAAAAAGGAGACCGATCATGGCCCAAGCCGGCGATAATTCGAAAACCGCACTCGTGCAGGAACTCAACGGCCTGCTCGCCGATCACCTTGCGCTCTACTTCAAGACCAAGAACTTCCACTGGCATGTGAAGGGCCCGCGTTTCCGCGATCTGCACCTGCTGTTCGACGAACAGGCGATCGAACTGCGCGACCAGATCGATGCGATCGGCGAGCGTGTGCGCAAGCTGGGCGAAGTCACGCTGACCTCCATCGGGTCGGTCGCGCGCGCAACGCAGGTGAAGGACCAGGATTCGACCGATCTGGACGGCGACGCGATGGTCAAGGAACTGCACGACGACAATGTGGCGATGGTCAAGCGCCTCAAGGGCATGAAGCCGCTGGCCGAAGAGGCTGGCGACAACGCGACCGACGGCCTGCTGGACGACTGGACCGACATGGCGGAAGAACGCGCCTGGTTCCTCAAGTCGACGCTCGGCTGATCGCGACCTCTGCTTTTCGAACGTCATCATGGGTCGATCCGGCGCTTGCCGGGTCGGCCCTTTGCTTTATCCTCGGCAAGCGTGCGCCACCTTCTCCCCAAACCCGTTGACAGGTTCGCCCTTCGCATTGCGAACCGCCTGCGCCATCACTGGCGGCAGATCGCAAAACCGCAGCTGCATGCCGTCACCGTGCTGGTGCGCGACGATCAGGGGCGCGTGCTGTTCATCCGCCATTCCTACGGCCCGCCCGGCTGGACGCTGCCGGGGGGCGGCATCGTCGGGAGCGAGCCGCCCGCAGAGGCGGCGAGGCGCGAGATCCGCGAGGAACTGGGCCTCGACCTGCCCGATCCGACCCTGCTGGCGACATTCGAAGAGACGGTTTCCGGCGCGCCGCAGACTGCCCACGTCTTCGCGGGCATGGCCAACGCGGAGCCACGGCCGGACGGGCGCGAGGTGGTGGAAGCCCGGTTCTTCGCGCCCGAAGGCGTGCCCGGGCCGATCAGCGCGCTGACCCGGCGCAGGCTCGCGATCCTCGCCGAAAGCTAGAACAGCTTGGCCTTGCTTTCGCAGTCTGCGTAGCGCGCGTCGAACCGCTTTGCCGGCCTGGCGTCCTGCTTCGCCTCGGCAAGAATGGGTTTCGCGGCGGCCGACATGTCGTCGACTACCTCCTCCGTGGATTTACCGCTCAAGCTCTTGGCATACTCCATGTAACGGGTGCCAAGAGCGCCGGCCGCCTTCTTCTTTTCGGGCGAGAGATCGTCGCGCATGACGAAACCCATGGCGATAAAGGCGCATCCAACCGCGTCGTCGTAGCTGACGAGCGGCGCAGCAGGCGTTTCCTGTGCCGCGAGGGGCGAAGCGAGGAGTGCCGCAAGCGGCAGGAACGAGCGGATCATCGCCATCCAGTAATGCCGTTTCGCAATACCGACAAGAAATTACAGCAGCGAAAGCTGGCCGGTCTTGCCGTCCCGCCGCAGCGCCTCCTCGTCGCCATCGCGCTCGAGGTTGGAAAGCGTCAGCCCCATCAGCCGGATGGGCTTCGGCAGCGGCAGCAGGCTTTCCAGAATCTCGTGCCCCAGCGCGGCGAATTCCACCTTGCCATCGACATTGCGCGGCAGCGAACGCGCGCGGGTCATCAGCTGGAAGTCGTTGTACTTCAGCTTCAGGGTGACGGTGCGCCCACGCGCCTGCGCGCGCTCGATCCGCTCCCACACGATCTCTACGATCTCGTCGAGCGTGGTGCGCAGTTCCTCCGCCTCGTGCCGGTCCGCCGAGAAGGTCCGCTCCCCCCCGATCGACTTGCGGATGCGGTTCACACGCACGGGCCGCTCGTCGATGCCGCGCGCCGCGCGATACAGATACTCGCCGAAGCTGCCGAAATGCTGCGCAAGCCACGCGCGGTCTTTCGCCGCAAGGTCCGCGCCCGTCGCAATGCCGAGCCGCGCCATCTTCTCCTCCCCGCGGGGGCCCACCCCGTGAAACCGGCGAATGGGCAGGGTCTGGACGAAGGCCGCACCTTCGCCGGGGCGGATCACGCACATCCCGTCGGGCTTGTTCTGGTCGCTCGCCAGCTTGGCGAGAAACTTGTTGTAGCTCACCCCTGCACTCGCGGTCAGCTGCGTCTTCGCGCGGATTTCCTGCCGGATCATCTGCGCGACCTGTGTTGCTGCGGCGATACCCAGCTTGTTTTCGGTCACATCCAGATAGGCTTCGTCCAGACTGAGCGGCTCGACCAGATCGGTGTGGTGACGGAAGATCGTGCGTATCTGCTCGGACGCTTCGCGGTAGGCATCGAAGCGGCTCTTCACGAAGATCAGGTCGGGGCACAGCCGCTTGGCGGTGACGGAGGGCATGGCGGATTTCACGCCGAACTTGCGCGCCTCGTAACTGGCGGCGGCGACCACGCCGCGCCCGCTCGACCCGCCGACCGCGACCGGCTTGCCCCGCAATTCGGGATTGTCGCGCTGTTCCACGCTGGCGAAGAAGGCGTCCATATCGACATGGATGATCTTGCGCTGGCGCTGTTCGCCCGCGCTCTCCTCTGCGCCATCGTCCGGCCGTGCATCATCCTCGCTCATCGCGGCCCGTGAATAGCACACAGGTTGCCAAGCGGAACCGACGACGCCATCTGCGGTTTTGTGCAGATGCGAAATGGACATTATGCGACCGGCGAGACGATTGACCGGCAGGAGCCGCGCGCGGATGTGCGCTCTCCGGCGGCACTGCCCCCTTCGGGCAAGAGGATCGGCGAACGCCAGCTGATCGGCATGATGGCGCTGCTCATGGCATTGAACGCGCTGGGCATCGACGCCATCCTGCCCGCGCTGGACAATCTTGCCACCGATCTGGGCGCGACGGGTAATTCGCGCCAGTTCGTGGTCGGCGCATACCTGCTCGCCGCCGGGCTCGGCGCGCTGGTGCCCGGTTCGCTGGCGGATCGCTACGGCCGCCGCCCGGTGCTGTTCACCAGTCTGGCGCTCTACGTCACATTCTCGATCCTGTGCGCACTGGCGTGGAGCTTCGAATCGCTGCTCGCGCTGCGCTTCCTGCAGGGCTTCGGCGCGGCCGGCATCGTGGCGCTGCCGCCTGCGATCATCCGCGACCGGGTGGGCGGCGACAAGATGGCCCGGATGATGAGCCTGATCTTCGTCATCTTCCTGATGGTGCCCGCAATCGCGCCCAGCCTTGGCCAGGGCGTGCTGATGCTGATGGGCGACTGGCGCTGGATCTTCGTGTTCACTGCGTTCGCGGGTGTGGGCATGGGCCTGTGGGCATGGCGCAACCTGCCCGAGACGCTGCATCCCGAAGACAAGCAGCCGATCCGTCCCAAGGTGATCGCCCGCAACATGCGCGCCACGCTCACCATGCCGCAGGCGCTCGGCTATACGCTGGGCAGCGCGGTGATCTTCGGGTCTTTGTTCGGCTTCATCAACTCCGCGCAGCAGCTGGTAGGCGAGGCGTTCGGCGCGGGGCCGTGGTTCCCGCTGATCTTCGCGAGCTGCGCGGGCGCGATGGCGGTGGCGAGCTGGACCAATTCGCGGATCGTCGAACGCTTCGGCGCACGCCGCGTCAGCCATACCGGCCTGTTCCTGTTTCTGATCGTGGCCGCGATGCAGCTGTTCTTCGCGACGATGACCGAGGAAACGCTGTGGACCTTCGTCCCACTGATGGCGGCAAACATGATGCTGCTCGGCTTCATCGGCGCGAACTTCGGCTCCATCGCCATGCATCCCTTCCGCGAGACGGCGGGCGCGGCGGCCAGCGTGCAGACCTTCATGCGGATGACCACCGCCGCGCTGATCGGCGCAGGGATCGGCTATGCCTACGACGGCACGGCGGTACCGCTGGCAACCGCGCTGTTCACCGGCGCGCTGATCTGCGTGGGTCTGGTGCTCTACGCCGAACGCGGCAAGCTGTTCGGCCCGCCGGTGGTGGCAGACTGATTTGGGCTTGAGTGCACCCCGCTTGCGGGAGGGGTGCGGGGCGGGTTCTATTCCGAAGCAGGCTCCACCACGCACAGCACCGCCTCGACCTGCACCTGACCGCCTTCGCTGGCGGCAAGATCGGTCACGGTGCCATCGAACGGCGCGGTGAGCGCGTGTTCCATCTTCATCGCTTCGAGCACCATCAGCCGCTGGCCTGCGGTGACGCTGTCGCCCTCGGCCACATCGACCGCGATGACCTTGCCCGGCATGGGGGCGAGGATCGCGCCGTCGCTCGCCGCCAGAGCGCCGCCGCCGCGTGCGGCCAGATCGAACTCGTGCGCCTGTCCGTCCGCGAACACGACCACCCGCGAATCGTCGGCAAAGCCGGGGAGCGATTCGAAGGGAGCTGCCTCGGCCGGATCGACCGTGGTGAATTCGCCGCCCTGGCCCAGCGCCACGGTCAGCCGCAGCGGTCGGTTCAGGCGGAAGCCCGCCATCGGCTGCTCGGTCACGCCCGCCGCAAGCAGGGCGATGTCGGCCGCCGCCGCGCGGATGGCATCATTGGGTTCGGGATCGGCAAGCAGGGCATCGCCCTTCGCCTCGATAAATCCGGTGTCGAGCTGCGCGTCGGCAAAGTCGTCCTCACCCAGCGCATTGCCGAGGAAGGCGGCATTGGTGCGGACCGGCCAGATTTCGACGCCGTCGGTCATTTCGATCAGCTGGTCGATCGCGTCGTCGCGCGTCTCGCCCCAGGCCACCAGCTTGGCGACCATCGGGTCGTAATGCGGGCTGATCTCGTCGCCTTCTTCCACGCCGGTCTCGATCCGCCCCTCATGGCCGAGGTCGAGGTGATGGAGCGGGCCGGTCGATGGCAGGAAGCCCTTTGACGGGTCTTCGGCATAGAGCCGCGCTTCGATCGCCCAGCCGGCAATGCTCAGCTCGTCCTGCTTGCGCGGTATCGGCTCACCCGCCGCGACGCGCAGCTGCCATTCGACCAGATCGACCCCGGTAATCTCCTCGGTAACAGGATGCTCGACCTGAAGCCGGGTGTTCATTTCCATGAAGAAGATGCGGTCGGCGCGCAGGCCTTCGCTGGCGTCGGCGATGAATTCGATCGTGCCCGCGCCCTCGTAATCCACCGCCTTGGCCGCGCGCACGGCGGCGGAGCAGATTTCCTCGCGCGTGGCTTCGTCCATGCCCGGCGCGGGGGCTTCCTCGATCACCTTCTGGTGGCGGCGCTGCAGCGAACAGTCGCGTTCGAACAGGTGGACGTGGTTGCCGTGGCTGTCGCCGAACACCTGCACTTCGATATGGCGGGGCGAGGTGATCCACTTCTCCAGGATGACGTCGTCATTGCCGAAGCTGGCCTTGGCCTCGCGGCGGCAGGATTCGAGCGCGGAGAGGAAATCGCCCTCGGCATCGACCTTGCGCATCCCCTTGCCGCCGCCGCCCGCGACCGCCTTGATCAGCACGGGGTAGCCGATCGCGTCCGCCTCCTGCTTCAGCCGTTCGGCGGACTGGTCGTCGCCGTCGTAGCCCGGCGTCACGGGCACGCCCGCCTCGCGCATCAGCTTCTTGGCGGCATCCTTCAGTCCCATCGCGCGGATCGAGGCAGGCGGCGCGCCGACCCAGATGAGCCCTGCATCCTTCACCGCCTGCGCGAAATCGGCGTTCTCGGACAGGAAGCCGTAGCCCGGATGGATCGCTTCCGCGCCGGTTTCCTTCGCGGCGGCGATAATCTTCTCGCCTACAAGGTAGGACTCCGCCGCAGGCGAGGGGCCGATATGCACCGCCTCGTCGGCGGAGCGCACGTGCAGCGCTCTCGCGTCGGCATCGGAATAGACCGCGACGGTGGCGATACCCATCGAACGCGCGGTGCGGATGATGCGGCAGGCGATTTCGCCGCGATTGGCGATCAGGAGCTTCTGGATCATGGCCAACCCGCTACCGCCAAGCAGCGCGCAGGTCTACCACCCGGCGACCGGGCGCAGGTCTTCGCGCTTGTAGGGCGGCCACTGCTCGGGCTCGGGCGCGTGCTTGGTCAGCGCCTCGCCGAAGGCTGCGGCGACATGCCACAGCTTCTCGGGCAAGGTCACGTAGGTGCGGGTATCCCATGCCAGCTGGCCGCGCGCGCGCACCTTGCGTCCGATCGCGCCGTAGATGCGCGCGGCGGTGAGGACCGCCCAGCGCTGGCGGAAGCGCAGGTGCTTCGCGCCCAGCCGGGATGCCGCCTCGTACATTTCCATCCGGTCGACCAGCCGCGCGGACACGGCCGCAAGCGCAAAGCGGTTTTCCTCGTCCGCGTAGTTCTCGCAAGTGAGCCCCGCTTCGGCGAGCCAGTCTTCCGGCAGATAGCATCGCCCGGCCCGCGCATCCTCCACCAGATCGCGCGAGATATTGGCCAGCTGGAACGCCAGCCCCAGGTCGCACGCGCGGTCGTAGATAAAGCTGTCGTTGGGCGCGAACATCACCCGCGCCATCAGCACGCCCACCGCGCCCGCGACGTGGTAGCAGTAGCGCATCAGCTCCTTTTCGCTGGCGGGGCTGAAGCCGTTCGCGTCCATCGCAAAGCCGGCGATCACCTCGTTCGCCATGTCCAGCGTGATCCCCGCCTCGCCCGCGACCTGGCCCAGCGCATCGAAGGCCGGATCGGCTGTCGCGCCGCCTTCCAGCGCGCGGCGGGTGAGCACCTTGATCGCCTGTACACGATCCTCGATCCCCGCCTGGTCGCCCAGCTCGCCGCCCAGGTCCTGCGCATCGGCCAGATCGTCGCACCGGCGGCACCAGGCATAGAGCATCCACACGCGTTCGCGGGTCGGCCGGTCGAACAGTTTCGACGCAAGCGCGAAGCTGCGCGATCCCTGCGCAATCGCCTCATAGGCCTCCCGCACCAGCGCGGCGCGGTCTCGCCCGCCCCCGGGGCGCGGGATCGACGGGCGCACGAAGCGCGAAGGGACAAGCGGGCGGGGCTGATTCACAACTGGTCGACACTCATGCGATAGATCGGCGTATTGGGGACATAAGACGCAAGCTTGTCCAGCAGTTCCGGCAAACTGTCCGCAACCTGCAGAATCTCGCGATGTGTTGCCCTGATGAAACCCGTATCGCCCATCTGGTTTACGAACTGGATCAAACCATCGTAAAAACCAAAGGCGTTGAGCAGGCCGACCGGCATTTCGTGGTAGCCGATCTGCGCCCAGCTGAGCGCTTCGAACAGCTCGTCCATCGTGCCGATCCCGCCGGGTAGCGTCACGAAGCCATCCGCCAGATCGGTGAAACGGGCCTTGCGTTCGTGCATGGTGTCCACCGTGATCAGCTGCGTGCAGTCATGATTGGCGAATTCGCGCTCCACCATGGCATGCGGGATCACGCCGATCACCTCGCCGCCCTCGGCCAGCGCGCCTTGCGCCAACGCGCCCATCAGGCCCAGCCGCCCGCCGCCATAGACCACGCCGATGCCCCGCCGGGCGAGGTCGCTGCCGACTTCGCGCGCCAGTTCGACATAGCGCGGATCGGGCGGCGTGGCCGACCCACAATAGATGGCGAGACGGTTCACGGCTGCCAGTTCGGCCCACAGACCGCCCGGAAAACGGCTATATCGTCTTCGCCGAGCGGTTCTTCGGTCACATTCATGTCCACCTCGTCAAACCATGCGGCACCTTGCGTCTCGGCTTCCGGAGCTTCGGTCCATGAACCGGCGATCCCCATCCGGTCGCGCTCGCAGTCCACTGCCATCGCCATGTCGGCGATGATGGGGCTTGTCATACCATCGGGGGTCATTTCCATGCGCATAAGAAACAGCGGCAGTTCGATGCCATCGACGTCCAACGAAGCGTGCCACGTGGGATCTACCCAGAGAATGCCTTCGTCATCGGTGTAGGCCTGCGTCCATTCGTGGACATGATCGGCCTCTGCCAGAGGCGAGACTTCGGGGCCGGGAACGGTCGCTCCGGCAAGGAGCAAGGCGGCGAGCATCATCATTTCAGCAAATCCTCTATCATCAGCCCGGCGGTCGCCTTGGCACTGCCGACCACGCCCGGAATGCCGGCGCCAGGATGGGTACCCGCGCCGACGAGGTAGAAGTTCCTGATCACATCGTCACGATTATGGCCACGGAAATAGGCACTCTGCGTCAGAACAGGTTCGAGGCTGAAGGCGCTGCCCAGATGCGCGTTGAGGTCGTGCGAAAAATCGCTGGGCGCATAGTGGAACTTGGTCACGATGCGTTCGTGGATGTTCGGCACCAGCCGCTTGCCCACTTCATCGAGGATGCGCTTTTCCAGCACCGGGCCGATCTCGTCCCAGTCGACCGGCAGCTTGCCCTGATGGGCGACAGGCACCAGCGCGTAGAACGTGCTGTGGCCCGGCGGCGCCATCGAAGGGTCGCTCTTGCTCGGATGGTGGAGGTAGATCGAGAAATCCTCCGGCAGCACGCCGTGGCTGTAGATGTCGTCGAGCAGGCCTTTGTAGCGCGGGCCGAACAGGATCATGTGATGCGCGATGCCCGGCCAGCTGCCCTCCAGCCCGAAATGGACCACGAACAGCCCGGGGCTGTAGCTCTTGCGGGCAAGCCTGCGCCCCATGCTCCACCCGCGCTGGGAGCGACCCAGCAGGTCGCGGTAGGAATGCATGATGTCGGCATTGCTGGCGACCGCATCGAACCCCTGCACGAAGCCGCTCTCGGTCCGCACGCTCCTGGCGCGCTTGTCGTCGACCTCGATGCCCGTCACCGGGTCACCCACGCGCATGGTGCCGCCCAGCCGCTCGAAATGGCGGACCATGCCAGCGATCAGCCGGTTGGTGCCCCCCTTGGTCCACCACACGCCGCCATCCATCTCCAGCTTGTGGATCAGCGCATAGATGCTCGACGTCTTCATCGGATTGCCGCCGACCAGCAGCGTGTGGAAGCTCAGCGCCTCGCGCAGCTTCTCGTTCTCGACGAACTTCGACACCATCGAATAGACGCTGCGATAGGCCTGCTTCTTCGCCAGCGCGGGCGCGGCCTTGAGCATCGACTTGAAGTCGAGGAAAGGCACGGTGCCCAGCTTGACGTAACCTTCTTCGTACACGCCCGCCGAATAATCGAGGAAGCGCTGGTAGCCTTCCACATCCCGTGGGTTGAGCTTGGCGATTTCCGAGAACAGCTCTTCGTGATCGTTCGAATAGTCGAAATTCGTCCCGTCGGGCCAGTTGAGGCGGTAGAACGGCATGACCGGGACCAGTTCGACATCCCTCGCCATGTCGTGACCCGAGAGCGCCCAGAGTTCCCGCAGGCAATCGGGATCGGTGACGACCGTGGGCCCGCCATCGAAGGTGAAGGTGCCCGCGTCGGTTTCCTTCTCCCAGTAATAAGCCCGGCCACCGGGCTTGTCGCGGCCCTCTATCACGGTCGTCGCGATCCCGGCGCTCTGGAGACGGATGGCGAGCGCCATGCCGCCGAAACCGGCGCCGATCACGCATGCGTTGCGGCCTTCAGCCATGTCCTTGCGATCCTTCTTCGATTGTCTGGGCGTTCATGGAAAGCGGCGGGCGATGGCCCGCCAGGGCCTGCACCGCGCGCGTGACGGGCACAGGCGGTTTGCCCGCGAGTATCCTGATCTTGTCACCCGGGGTAGAGCGCCCGGCATAGAACCGCTCTATCAGCGGCTGCGGCAGGCGATAGAAGCGCTGGAAGATGCGGTAGCGCCTGGCAGGTTCGGCCGCGCCGAACAGCATCTTGCCCAGCATCCGGTAGAACCCCGTGCGCTTCCACACGCGGCGCGCATGCGCTTCCAGCAGCGCGGCCATCTGTTCGCCGGGCAGATCGCGGTTTTCCGCCACCAGCAGCGCGGTCTCCACCGCGAAGGGCAGCGTGTAACTGGTCAGCGGATGCGCGATCATGGCGCGGGCCCCCGCCATCGCCACACCGTCCACGCGCACCTCGCGCTGGTAGCGCGCAAGGTCTCCACCCGTCACCACCGGCAGCACGCCCGTCTCGAAAGCAAGCGGATCGCCCTGCCAGCCCACCGCCGCGCAGTAGCGGTCGATCCGGGCAGACAGCGCCGTACGGTCCAGCTCGGGCGTGTCCTGGTAGTAGGTGTCTTCGACGAACAGCTCGTCGGCGGCAAGCGGCAGGGTGTAGAGGAAGCGGAACGCGTCGTGCTGCTTCACCCGCGCATCCATTACGATCGGGCGGTCCAGCTCGTGCGGGGCCTGCGTACGCAGGTGGCGGCCCATGAAGACCTGCCAGCCGCCCTCGAAAGCGTCCGACGGTACGAAGCCTCGCGCGTCGATCACGCAGCGCGCATCGTACCGCTCGCCCCCTTCTAGCGTCGCTCCGCCCGCATCGAGCGTTGCGACCCTGCGGCCCGCATGGATGGTCGATTGCGCCAGCTCGCGCCGCAGCGCGGCGTCGAAATCGACCGAGGAGAGCGAGGAATATACGCTGTCCAGCGTGCGCGTGTGCTGCGGGAACAGCACGGCATAGCCGACCGGCCACTGGGTCTTGCGGAAGGGGGCGAGCAGCGCCTCCCCGCCTTCGGGCAGATCGCTTTCGAACCAGCTCCAGCGATGGTTGCCGCCCAGCGTCTCTTCCGCCTCGATCAGCAGCACCGCCAGCGATGGATCCGCCCTCCGCAGCGCGAGCGCGATCAATCCGCCCGCAAGGCCGCCGCCAATAATCGCAATGTCGGCGCGTGGTCGCGGCGTGGCCCGTGTCATGCCCTGGCCGTAGGGCGCTGGGCTGAAAGGTGCAAATGGCCTTGAGGGCAGTGGCCGGGCCACTTCGCAGTTGCGGAACATTGGGCCGCGCAGCCCGTTCGGGATGCACTACAGGAGGAACCCCGAAACCATGCGCCGTATCGCACCCGCCCTTGCCGCACTCGCCCTTGGCGGCACTGCCGCCCCCGCCCTTGCCCAGAGCGACGAAGGCGATGCCCCTTCCCCGGACATGATGGAAGGCTCCGCGCTGGACGGCGACTATATCCAGCTGGGGATCGGGGTTGCCTACTCGGCCGACTACGATGGTTCGGACGATTACGAGGCGTTCCCGCTGCCGCTGATCCGGGGCCGTATCGGCGGGATCGACATCCAGCCGCGCGCGGCTGGGGTCGCGCTGGACGTGGTGCCCGACGGCGATGGCGATGTCGCCTTCAGCTTCGGCCCGGCCCTGCGGCTGCGCACCAGCCGGACGGGCGATATCGAAGACCCGGTGGTCGCCGCGGCGGGCGAACTGGATACGGCGGTGGAAATCGGGCCGAGCGCAGGGATCAGCTATTCCGGGCTGCTCAATCCCTATGACAGCATCGGCGTGAACGTGGATGCGCGCTGGGACATTGCCGGCGCACACGAAGGAATGACGATCAGCCCGTCGATCACCTATTTCACGCCCGTAAGCCGGGGTGCCGCCGTCAGCCTGTCGCTTTCGGCCGAGCATGGGGACGACGATTTCAATTCCTACTATTTCTCGGTCACGCCCGCGCAGGCGCTGGCCAGCGGCCTGCCTGCCTATGAGGCCGACGGCGGCTTCAACAAGGTCGGCGCGACGCTGCTGGGCGCGTTCGATCTGGATGGCGACCTGACGAATGGCGGCTTCGCGCTGTTCGCAATGGGCGGCTATTCGAAGGTGATCGGCGATGCCGCCGATTCGCCCTACGTCGCGCAGCGCGGCGATGCCGACCAGTGGATCGTGGGCGCGGGAATCGGCTACACTTTCTAAACTCAGGCCCGACTGGCCTGCTGTCACGGATCTGAAACCTTGATGGTGCAATAAGACCTCATGGCCGCCGATCGAGGCGGCCTCGCTCCACGATCAAGGGGGTATTTTTCAATACGAAGCACGAGGTCTTTCAATGTCCGTACCCACTCAGCACGATTCCATCGACCGCCAGCCCAATCCCTTCATCGATCTGGATGCCTACAATCCGGGAAGCCATGGCGCCGCCCACAACAGCGAAGTCGGCCAGAAGTGCTTTGCCATCTGCGTTTCGCGGATCGGATCGCACCTGCTTCTGGGGGCAGTTCTCGCCGCTCCCACCCGTCCTCCCCAGCCCGCTGTCGAACCGCTTCTGATTGACGAGGTGGGCGAGGCCGCCTTCACCGATCCCATGAAAAGGTACATTGGTGCCGTCGTCCGGTTCGTGATCGAACAGCTGGGGGGCGAACACCACAGCTATGGGTCGAACGTGCGGGTCCGCTCCTACTTCTCCAAGGGGTCGACCTATCGCTTGAAGGACTGGCACCCGCTCAACGACTGAGACAAACAAGAAAAAGGGCGCGCAGAGCTGATCCGCGCGCCCTTCTTTGTTCGGACGTCCTGAGCCCTAGTCCTCGCCGTCCTCGATCTTCAGTTCGGGGCGCGGCGCGGGCATTTCCGCATCGCGGTCGCCCGTCTTCAGGTAGGTGTCGAACCACTGCATCATGCGCAGGTTGTAGTCGTAGCGCGCCGCGGCCTGGCGGTTGCCGTGGCCTTCGCCCGGATAGAGCACCAGCCGCACCGGCGTATTGGGCTTGCGCACCTTGATGTTGCGATACAGCTCGTAGCTCTGGCTCGGCGAAACGCGCGTATCGCTGTCGCCATGCATGATGAGGATCGGCGTTTCGGCCTTGTCGACATGATAGATCGGCGAGACTTCGAGCATGCCCTGCCAGTCTTCCCACGGCCACTTGCGCGCATGGACGTTGTACATTTCCATCGGAATGTCGGTGGTGCCGAACTTGCTGATCTGGTTGGAGATGCCGACGAACATCACCGCAGCGGCATATTCCTCGCTCAGCGCGGTGGCGCCCCAGGCGCTGGCGTAGCCGCCGTAGGAACCGCCGGTGATGCCCGTGCGCTCCGGATCGGCGATGCCTTCTTCCACCAGCGCGCGCTTCGCGTCGACGATGTCGTTGAATTCCTTGCCCGCGTAATCGTCCTGGTGGGCTTTGGAAAACGCCGTGCCGTAGCCGGTCGAACCGCGATAATTGGGCAGGAACACGGCATAGCCCTGGCCCGCCGCGACCTGGCCGGGGCTGCTGTAGGCGGTCACCCAGCCGTTCGATTCATGCGCTTCCGGGCCGCCATGCACATCCATGATCAGCGGTGCGCCCCCGCGCGGCGCGCCGCCGACCGGCTCGATCAGCACGCCTTCGATCTGCTGCCCGTCACGCGCCGAATAGGTGAACGCGCGCTGTTCGCCGAAGTCGATTTCCGACAGCCACGGGTTGTGATCGGTCCAGCGGGTGAAGCTGCTGCCATCGAAGGCGAACAGTTCCGTGGGGTGGCGCGGGCTGTTGGCAGCCACGAACATGCGGCCGCTGCCCCCGTTTTCGAGACTGGTGAGGATCAGCGCGCCCGGATCGACTTCCTGCGCCACGCTGCCATCGGCATTGTAGATGCGCAGGATCGTGTCCGCACCCTTGTCGATGATCGCGGCCAGCTTGCCGTCGGCCATCCACTCGGTATCGCCGGTCGCTTCCGCCGCGCCTTCGTTCAGCGCACGGAAATTGCCGCTCGCCACGTCGACGAGGTGCAGCGTGGTGGCAGCCGGATCGTTCACGTCGATCCCGGCAACCATCGAGAGCTGGCGGCCGTCGGGCGAGATTTCGATATCGCCCAGCTTGCCGGGCGTTGCCACCTCGCGCAGCACTTCGCCGCTTGCCAGGTCGAGGATGTTGACCCGGCTGGACGTGTAGGTGTCGTCGATCTGCGGGGTCGGCTGACTCTCGATCACGCCGTAGCGGTTGTCCGGCGTAACCGAGAAGCTGGTGACGTAGCCGGGGATGGAGATTTCCGCCGGTGCCGCATCGATCTCGTCACCGCCCACGCGCGCCGAGAACAGGCGGTTGAAGCGCGATTCCTCTTCATAGACGACGGCGTCGAAACCATCCTTGTCTTCTGCCTCGCGCTCCTTGTCGGGCGCCGGATATGCCAGCAGGTAGAGCATGTTGCCGTCCGGGGCCCAAGCATAGCTGCGCACGCCGGCATCCTCGAGCGCGGCCAGCTTCACCTGCGCACCGCCATCCACCGGAATGCCCCAGACGGCGCGTTCTTCCTTGTCCTTCTTCCACAGGAAGCTGACCATGCGCCCGTCGGGCGAGAACTTGACGGTGGAAACCGAGACGTCCTCGGGCAGGAAAACGCGGGCATTGTCGGGCCCGTAGGCCATCATGAGCTGCTGCGTGGTGCTGCCATTATCCTCGCCCTCGATCACGTTGGGCAGGCTGGAGGTGGTATAGGCGACGCGGCTGCCATCGGGCGAGACCGCGACCGCGCCCAGGCTTTCCAGCTGGGCGACATCTTCGGGCGTCATCGGGCGCGCCTGCGCGGTCGCGGTGAGCGAAACGCCGGCAAGCAGGGTGGCGGCGGCAAGAAGGGTGCGGGTCATAGGGGTCCTCTCGTGAATTCGTATGGGCGGACTCATACATCGCGCGCGCGCAACGACAACCGGCGAGGCGTGTTCTCCCTGCGTCCGGGCGCGAATTGGCCTGCCCGCATGCCGTCTTCGGCGCCCGTCGAACCGTGCCGGGCCTTTGCAGAACGCGATTGGCGCGGCGCGACCGCACGCCTATCGTCGCGCGCGATCCAATCGAGGGGGAAACAATGGCCAATCGCCGCCTGCTAGCCGGAGCCGCCGCGCTCGCCTTTCTTGCCGCACCGGGCACCGCCCTTGCCCAGTCGCCCGAGGCGGACACCTCCGCAAGCGCGCAACAATCGGAACATGACAAACTGTTCGCGCTGTTCGCCAATTCCGACGAGCGCAGCCTCGAACTCAACCCGCTCAGCCGCCTGTTCCGCGGGGACGACACCAATGCAGACCGGCTGGGCGATTTCTTCACCGATTCCGCCTATTACGCGCAGCTGCGCGACACGCAGCTCAACGTCGCGCTGCTGCAGCAGATCGACCGCAGCAGGCTCTCCGCAACGGACCGGCTGGCCTATGACGTGTTCCTCTACAACCAGGAGCAGGCGCTGGCGGCCAGCACGCCCGAAATCCGTGCGCTGACCGAGGTACGCCCGGTCAATCACTTCAGCGGGTTCCACACCTTCTACCCGAACTTCGCCAGCGGCACGGGCGCGGCGCCGTTCAGGACGATCGCGAATTACGAGGACAACCTCGGCCGTCACGACGATTACATCGCCGCCACGGACCGGGCGATCGCGAGGTTCCGCGAAGGGATGGAAAGCGGCGTGGTCGAAACCAAGCTGACGATCGGCAACGTGATCGAACAGTTCAACACCCAGTTGGCGATCCCGGTGGAGGAATCGCAGTTCATGGGGCCGGTCGCGATGTTCCCCGACGATTTCTCCGAAGCCGAGAAGGCGCGCCTGACCCGGGCCTATCGCGCCAAGACCCAGGAAATCTACGCCGCACACGAAAAGATGCGCGATTTCCTGCGCGACGAATATCTCGCGGCGGCGCGCGAGGATGTCGGCCTCGGCGCGATGAAGGGCGGCGAAGAGCTTTACGCCCTGCTGATCGAGCAGACGACCACGCTGCCGCTGGAGGCGGATTATATCCACCGGCTCGGGCTCGCCGAGGTCGAGCGGATCAAGGGCGAACTGGAAGCGCTGAAGACGGAGGTCGGCTTCGAAGGGACGCTGGGCGAGTTTTTCGACTACGTGCGCACCGACGCGCAGTTCAAGCCGGAGAGCCGCGAGGCGCTGACGCAGAGCTATTACGATATCGGCGAGCAGGTCGACGCGAAGATCGGCGACTATTTCTCGCTGGTCCCCAAGACCGATCTGGTCATCAAGCCCTACGATCCGTCGATCGAACAGTTCAGCGCGGGCGGATCCTATCAGAGCGGCACGCCCGACGGATCGCGGCCCGGCACCTTCTTCTTCAATGCCTACGACCTGCCCAGTCGCCTGACGACCGGCAACGTGACCCTGTACCTGCACGAGGGCGCGCCGGGGCACCATTTCCAGATCAGCCTGGCGCAGGAAAACCAGGATCTGCCCGCCTTCATGCGCTTCGGCGGCAACACCGCCTATGTCGAAGGCTGGGCGCTCTATGCCGAAACGCTGGGCGAGGAGATGGGCTTCTACGAAGACCCATGGAATCGCTACGGCACCTTGCAGGACGAACAGCTGCGCGCGATGCGGCTGGTGGTCGACACCGGGCTGCATTCCAAGGGCTGGACGCGCGAACAGGCGATCGACTTCATGCTGGAGAACTCCGGCATGACCCGCACCGAAGTCGTGGCAGAGGTGGAGCGCTACATCGCCATCCCCAGCCAGGCGCTCGCCTACAAGATCGGCGCGCTGAAGATTCAGGAACTGCGCGAGCGGGCGCAGAGCGAGCTTGGCGATGCCTTCGACATCAAGGATTTCCACGCACAGGTGCTGGGCACGGGCGCGCTGCCGCTGCCGGTTCTGGAACAGAAGATCGACCGCTGGATCGCCGCCGGGGGCGGCTGAGCCGACAGGCAGGCGGGAAAGCGGTGCACGCCCGGCGTTAATCGCCGCTCCGGTCGCTGTTCCCGGCTGAAACACAGGGCAGATTGGCGCTTCTGGTTTTCCGCATGCGCGCGCATTAAGAACCCGTTGTGATGCAACGGATTTGCGGTATCTGACAGGCAGGACCGCACGTCTTCGGCCTGGGCCACCCATGCCGCGCGACATGACTACCCTCTCCTGCTGAGCCTTCAGGCCACCGGCACGGCAAGGGCGAGAAAACACTTTCAAGGAGCACCTCCCCCGTCATGGCCACTGCCGATACCCTCCCCGCCTGGATCGTCATGTTTCTCGGCATCTATTCCTTCGCCGCCGCCATGGGCGAACTGCGCATGCCGGGCACATGGAACGGCATGCTGGCGGATTTCGAACAGTCGCCGGGCATGCGGTTCATCGCCGGGATCATCACGCTGTTGCTGGGCGCGGTGGTCTATCTGGTGACGCCGTGGCGACCCGATGACTGGCTGTTCATCGCCGTAGCGGGCTTCGGCGGGCTGCTGGTCGTGAAGGGCATCCTGCTGCTTGCCGCGGGAGAGCGCTTCGTGACCTTCGGCCGCTGGGCCATGGCGGGCGCGAGCGAGGTGTGGGCCGGCCTGTCAGCAGTGCTGGGCGCCGGGTTCATCTTCGTCGCGCTGTCGCGGCTCGACACTTTCTGAGGGGGGCGTCCCGTTCGGGCATGCCCGCTACGCGGTTGATGTGCGGTTTATCCAGCCGCTATGCAGGCGCGTAGCGGCGACGGAGTACGATATGCGCAAGATTGTGATTCTGGCCGGGCTGATGGCCGCCACCGGCTCGCCGGTGCTTGCCCAGCAGAACGAGGCTGCGGCAGATGCGCCGCCGGGCGCGCAACCGATCACCCGGCAGCAGTTCATCGCCGAGATGGATGCCGAGTTCGTGCGGCTGGATGGCAATGGCGATGGCGTGCTTACCGAAGCGGAGATCGCCGCCAGCCAGCGCGCTGCGGCAGAACGGGAGGCGCTGCGGCAGAACCAGGCCGTGTTCGCCTCGCTCGACAGCGACGGGAATGGCTCGCTCAGCCCGCAGGAATTCGCTCGCCTCGCCAACCCCGACGCCGTGCCCATCGCCGCCAGCCCGATCCTCGCCCGGTTCGATCGCGACGGCGACAACGTGGTGACCCTGCTGGAATATCGCATTGCCACACAGGGCAATTTCGACGCTATCGATGCCGACCGCGACGGGGTCGTCAGCCCCGGCGAAATGGCCACCGCAGGGATCGTGTCGAACTAGCGGGACTTGCAGGGGCGACCGCAGTGGCCGCCCCTCCCCCATAGCAACGAAGTTGCGCCGTCAGAAGCCGAAGCCCAAGCCCACGCGCGCGCCGAACTCGTCGTCGGCGGTGTTGCTGGTGACGCCTGCGGAGATGTAGACCGCTTCGGTCAACCGCCCGCTCACGCTGCCTGCCAGCGCCTGCTCCCCGTTATAGGTCGCCGCGTTGAGCCACACCGACACGTTCTTGCCCGGAATGATCGGCGCATTGCCCATCGCCATGGCCGCCGCGATCCCGCCAGAGAGCGAACGATCGAGGTCTTCCAGCTGGAAGGAGAGATCGGCGAACTGCCCCTCCAGCGCGCCGACCCTTCCGGTGAGCGCGGTCACGTCCGAGGAAAGCGCGTTGAACTGCGCGTCGCTCACGGCGGAAATCGGCATGCTCAGTGCGCGCTGGAAGCCCCCGGCCGCGCTCGTGCTGATCGCGGTGCGCCCAAGCGTGCCCGACTCATCGGCGGTGACGAGGTAGATCGTGCCCTCCTGCTTCGCGCTGGACGAAGCGAGGCTTGCGACCTCTACCGTACCGCTCGCCTGGCCGATGGCCACCTGATTGCCCGCCGTGGTCACCGCGCCTGCGCCCAGCGCGGTCGAACCCGTGAAGTCGGCGATGGCGCCCGTACCCAGCGCGGTCGCGCCATTGGCGCGAGCGAACGCCGCGCGGCCCAGCGCGGTGGCGTTCTCGCCGGTCGCCTGTGCTCCATTGCCCACTGCGGTCGACCGCAATCCGGGCGCGAAGCTCGAATAGCCGAGCGCGGTGGCAAAATTGCCGCGCGCGGTGGCGAAGGCTCCGAAAGCGAGCGTGCCGACACCCGATGCGGTAGAGCCCGCACCTGCCGCGGTCGATTGCACTCCGTTGGCGGTCGCGCCGTAGCCGAAGGCAGTGGTCCGCAGGCCGGTGGCGGCACTGTCCGCGCCGACCGCCAGCGATTCCTGGCCGGTGGCGCGCGCCCCGCTGGTATCGCCGTCCGAACCGTCGCCGCCGATGGCGAGCGCGTCGGTCCCGCTGGCGATGGCCGTGCCTTGCGAGGATCCGCTGGCGAAGTAGGCCAGCTCGGCCGAAGTGGCACCGATCGAAGAGGCTACCGCATCCACGTAGCCTTTGGTCGCCGCATCGCTCGCGTTGATCGGATCCGCCAGATTGGTCACCCGCCGCCTGTTGGTCGAGGATCCGACCGACACCGTGTTGGCCTCGTCGGCAATCGAGTTCGCGCCGATGGCGATGGCATTTGCCGCGCTTGCCTGCGCCAGATACCCGATGGCAACGCTCTGCGCGGCGCTGAAGTCGACCAGCGCGCTGGCACCGATGGCGACCGCACCCGCGTTGCGCGCACGCGCACCATTGAACGACCCTTCGACCGCTTCGCCGCCAATCGCCACCGCGCCTTCGCCTACGGCCGCTGCGCGTTTGCCCATCGCCACTGCGGAGCGTTGCGTGACGCGGCTGTCCGCGCCGACAGCGATCGAATCGACGGCTTCGGAACTGGCATCCAGCCCGACTGCGACACCCCGGTCGGCAGTGACGCTCGCATCGCTGCCCAGCGCGACCGATCCCAGGCCGTCGCTTACCGCACCCAGATCGTCATCGTCCGACCCGTCGCCCCCAATGGCGATGGCGCGCAGGCCGGTGGCGTTCGCTTTGGGCCCGATGGCAATCGCCCTGGACAATTGCGCAACCGATTCCGATCCGATGGCAACGGCGTCGCCGCTGCCGGCCGACGAGGCACGCCCCACCGCAATCGCCCCCTCTGCCTCCGATTGCGCGACGCTGCCGATGGCAATGGCATCCGTGCCCGTCGCCGCAGCCCCGCCGCCGGTGCTGTTGACGACCAGATATTGCGAGCCCCCGCCGGCCAGGCCGGCGATGGCGGAGTTCAACTGGCCGATGGTCGCGACATCGCTGTTATCGATACCGCTGGCGACATTCGTGATCCGGCGCTGCAGATCGTCGTTGCCGACCGAGACGGTGTTTTCGGCGTAGGTTCTGGAGTTCGTGCCCAGAGCGACGGACCCCACGTAGTTCGCCAGAGTGTTGGCCCCCAGAGCAACGGCGTCGTTTGTTGCATAGGCCGTTCGTCCGACCGCAACGCCCCGGGTGAATTCCGCGCTCGCGCCATATCCCAGAGCCACCGCGTCCAATCCCGCCCTCGCCGTACCCCCGATTGCGATCGAACCGCTTAAATTGGCGGTCGACTGGAAGCCGATGGCGATGGCTGCCGTGCCGAACGCGCCCGCACGCTCGCCCAGCGCGACGGACCCGTCTCCGGTCGCGCTCGCCGTGGTGCCGATGGCGACAGCCCGATCTCCGGTCGCTTCGGAGGCCACCCCGCATTCGAGCCCGTCGTCATCGGTGTCGAGCGTGGCGTCGGGCCCCTCGCTCGCGTTGCAGCCGGGCGTTTCGTCGGCGCGCGCCTCGCCATGCCAGCCTGCTACCGAAATCGCACTCGCGCCCAGCAGCAGAGCGGAGAAAATACGTCCTGAATTCATGGCTGAATCGCCCCCCGTTTCGTCCGTCGCATGCATTCGCCAGAACCGGTTGCAGAACAAGCAAATTCAGCTGCGGTTTATCGAAAATTCAACCGGATAGGGGATGGAGCCGGAAGGCTCGACACGCCGGTATGGAAAGGCTGCGGCTGCCAGCCGGGAAGCGCTGGAGCGGGTGAAGGGAATCGAACCCTCGTCGTCAGCTTGGGAAGCTGCTGCTCTACCATTGAGCTACACCCGCACTTCAATGACTTAATCGTCATCGCAAGCGATCTTTTACAGTGCTTTTTACAGCGCGCAGGCAGATGTCTTAGTTACCGGGCTGCGTCAATCGCTTTCATCAACGCATCGGTTGCGCCGGTTTCTTCCGCCCGAGGCCGAGTGGCAGTTCATGCTGTCATCTCGCAATCCTTGGCGGAGCGAGGGCAGCTTCGCGCCCCGATCGCGGCCATCCGCCCTGTCGCCTGGCCTCCCCGGAGCGGTCGTTGCCGTTCGATCGAGGGGGTGTCGGCCTGACCGCAGAGGCAATGCTGCTTCAGGCAGCGCCTGCGCTTCGCCGCTAGAGGCTGTCCACCACGCCGCCATCGACGCGCAGCGATGCGCCGGTGGTCGCGCTGGACAGCGGCGATGCGACATAGGCGATCATAGCGGCCACCTCCTCCACGCTCGCCGCACGCTGGATGATCGAGGTCGGCCGGTTCTCCATCACGAAGTCGGCGGCGACCTCCTCCAGTGGCTTGTCGCTCTGCGCGGCCCGGTCGGCGAGCATGTCTTCCAGCCCTTCGGACAGCGTCGGGCCGGGCAGGACCGAGTTGACGGTCACCCCGGTCCCAGCCAACCGTTTCGCAAGGCCGCGGGCGAAAGCGACGTCGGCGGTCTTGCTGACGCCGTAATGGATCATCTCGGCCGGGATGTTGAACGCGCTTTCAGAGCCCAGCATCACGATCCGGCCCCAGCCCTTGTCGACCATTGCCGGGGCATAGGCGCGCGACAGCCGCACCGCGCTCATCACATTCACCTGCCAGTGGCGATCCCACGTCTCGTCGTCGGTATCGAAGAAATCGGCCGGCTCGAAGATCCCGGCATTGTTGACGAGGATGTCGACCGGGCCGGTGGCGGCGTGGATCGCCTTGCACCCTTGCGCCGTGCCGACATCGCCGGCCACGGGCTGCGCGCCCGCCGCTATTCGCCCGGCCGCCTCGGCGGTGCGGGTTTCATCGCGCCCGTTGACGAATACGCGCGCGCCGCATTCGGCCAGCGCCTTGGCGGCTGCGAAGCCGATCCCGGCGGTGGAACCGGTCACGAGGGCCGAACGGCCCGAAAGGTCGAGTTTCAATGTCTGTCTCCTGACTGGATGAGTGTCACCAACGCATCGGCGATCGCACGGTTGCCCTGCGCGCCGGGATGCAGCCGGTCACCGCTGTCGTAGGCAGGAAGAAGCCGCGCCGGATCGGCCGGGTCGGCGAGCAGGCGATCGAGATCGAACAGCGTGGCCGATCCATGATGGGCGCGCAGCCACTCGTTGAACGCGCGGCGCAGCGCGTCCTTTTCGGGCGTCCAGTAATTGCCCTCCATCGGCGTGCCGGGCAGCGCATCGCCGAAGGGGGCGATGGTGGAGAGGATCATCCGGGCGCCGTGAAGCTCCGCCTGCGCGATCAGGCTGCGGACCCCGTCCTGCAGCGCGCCGAGCGTCACCATCGGCTCGTCGGGCCGGAAGGGCGTGCCGGGCCAGGCGATGTCGTTGGTCCCGATCAGGACCACCACCGTGTCCGCCCCCGGGAGCGCGAAGACCTCGCTCGCGATCCTTTCCAGCACGGGCTCCCCCATGCCGGGCGAGAGCAGGCGATTGCCCGAGATCCCGGCGTTCACCACCGCGATGTTCTCCGGGGCAAGATCCTGCGCCAGATAGTCGGGCCAGCGGGCCAGCGCATCAACCGGCGCGCCGTTGCCGTCGGTAATCGAGTCACCCAGCGCCACCACGACCCCGCGCGCCTCGACATCGCCATAGACGGCTGAGAGGGCGAGCCGGGCGGTCATCGTGCCCTCGGCCCCATCGGCGGTGACGAAGCGGCTCGTCTCGCGCGCGTCCCAGTGGAAGTCGCCGCCGTGTTCTCCGGCAAAGCGAATCCGCACGGCGATCCGGCGGCAGCCATCGATGGCGACGGGGTCGCTGAGCGCGGTCGTGCCGGCCGGCGCGCTTGCCCGTACCGACTGCGCGAAGGTGAGTGGTGTGCTGCTTTTCCCCGCGCCCGCATCGAGACAGCGCACCGTCCCCTCCGCCAGCTCGAGCGGACCCGCCCCGTAGCGGTTGGAGAACTCGATCCGGACATGGTCGCTCGGCAGCGCGAGCGTGAGCGGCTGGTCGACCGTCGTCCCCTCGATTGGCGCAGGTAGCCCCGTTTCGAAGAAGGAATTCTCATCGTCCCACACGCGCTGCGGGCTGGCCGTCCACAGCGGAACCCATTGATCGGCCCCGGCATCAACGGCCTGGGCGTGAGCCGCTTGGGGGATCATGAGCGCGGCAAGGACGAGAGGAAGTGTTGCGGCAAGCGGCCTGCAATATGTCATGGCGTGGTCTCCGGTTCGATGGTCAGGAAAGCGATGGCCGCGGCCAGCCCCGGCGGGACTGCGGCGACGAAGAAGAGGGCGGGCAGGCCCCATCCGGCGCTCAGCACGAGGCCGCCGATCCATGCGCCGATGGCATTGCCCAGATTGAAGGCCGAGATGTTGAAGGTGGAGGCCAGCGCCTCGTCCGCGCCGCGCGCCTGCCGGATCGTCCACGCCTGCAACGGAGCGACGGTGCCGAACGCCACCGCGCCGAACATCGCGATCGCCAGCGCCACGCCGGGCATGGAGCAGAAGGCCCAGCGCGACACGATCAGCGTCGCCGCAAGCGCCAGCAGCGTGCCGAGAACCGCCTTGCGCAGGTTCCGGTCGGCCAGCCATCCGCCAGCCAGATTGCCGCCCACCAGCCCGATGCCGAACAGCAGCAGCAGCGGCGCCACTGCACTGTCCGCAAACCCGCTCATCCGGGTCAGCACCGGCGCGATATAGGTGAACAGCAGGAAGACGCCGGCAAAGCCCAGCACCGTCATCGCGAAGCCCAGCAGCGGCCCCTTGCCCAGCATGGCCGCCAATTCGGTGCGGGCCTTGCGCGGCGCGCGTTCGACCCGCAGCCGCGGCACCCACAGCGCGATCGCTGCAAGGGCGAGCAATCCGAGCGCGCAAATGACCAGAAAGGTCGCACGCCAGCCCCAGGCATGTCCGATCCAAGTACCGAAGGGCACGCCGAGCACGTTGGCCAGCGTCAGCCCGGTGAACATCAGTGCGATGGCCGAGCCTTTCCGCTCCGGCGGGACCAGCTGCTGCGCCACGATCGCGCCGACCCCGAAGAACGTGCCATGCGCAAACCCGGTCACGATCCGCGCCAGCATCAGGGTCGTATATGTCGGGGCGAGCGCGCAGGCGAGATTGCCGATTGTGAAGACACCCATCAGCATCAGCAGCACCATCTTGCGCGACGCCCTGGCGGTCAGCAGCGTCAGCACCGGCCCGCCGAAGACGACCCCGAGGGCGTAACCCGCCACCAGCAGACCCGCGCTCGCGATCCCGACGTCGAGGCTGCGCGCGACCTGCGGCAGCAGGCCCATGATGACGAATTCGGTCAGCCCGATCCCGAAGGATCCCGCTGCCAGCGCGATCAGGCCGCGCCGGTTGGACGGGGTGGATCGGGCATGGTCGGTCGTCGCGTTCGATGGAAGGAAAGGGTGTGTGCAATCGGTCATCGGCGGTCCCGGCGTGTGGAGGAACCATTGGATAGGCCGCGCGGACTTGTGATATTAGGCTATGGTTCAGACCAGCTCTTGTGAATTGAATTCATCGATGATCGCGCCCAACAACCGCCTTGCCGAACTGGAACTGGTGATCGCCGTCATCGATGGCGGCAGCTTTTCCGAAGCCGCCCGCAGTACGGGCCGCACGGCGTCCGCGATCAGCAAGGCGATCGCGCGGCTCGAAGAGCGGCTGGGCGTCGTGCTTTTCCATCGCAGCACCCGCCATGTAACGCCGACCGAAGCGGGCGAGGCTTTCGCCGGGCGAGGCCGGACGATCGTTGCCGAACTATCCGCCCTGGAACGCGACATGGCAAAGGACCGGCCCGAAGGACTGGTCCGGATCGCGACCAGCGCGGTCTATGCCGGCCATATTCTCGCGCCCTTGTTGAATCGGTTCCACGCAGAACATCCCGCTATTGGCATCGAACTCTGCCTGTCCGATCGTGTCTCGCCGCTGGCCGAAGCGGGTATTGATCTCGCGATCAGGGCTGGCCCGCTACCCGACTCCGGTCTGTTCACCCGATCACTGGGTGAGATTGAGCTGGTGAATGCGGGCAGGACTGCCGGATTGCCTTTTTTCGGTCTGTCCTACGCCCGCGCCGATACGAAGTGGCACAGACGCCCGCCGCCTTTCCTCGCAGATGATGGCGCAACGATCATCGCGGCAGTCCGGGCAGGATCGGCCCAGGGGTTCGTCCCACGTTTCGCCATAGCCGACATGCTCGACAGCGGACATCTGCGCGTGCTGGACCCAGCGCAAACCTTCACCGAACCATTTCACATCGTCTACACCGGCCGGGCGGCAAACCTTCCCCGGCGGGTCGAGATCCTTATCGACTTCATCGCCCGGCATGGGAAAGTCGGATGATGTGCCGCGTCTGCGCCCGGGCCGGAAGTGGACTGTCCGACCCAGGGTTACTCAATTCCGCACCGCCGCGATCATGGCCACCTATATGATGCAGAAGCTGGCGGTCGATCCACTGCGGTAGTCGTCAGGCGTGCCCCTGGCCCGGCCCGGTTGCCCGCCCCTGTTGCATGCGGTGCCCCACCCGCAATTTCGGAACCCGATACCCCCGGGGGGTGTAGGTTCCACAGAGGAGGCACGCATGGCACACGAAAACGCAACCACGAACGGACACGGGCAGGGCAACAAATGGCCCACTTTCGCGGCGATGATTGCGACCTCCATCGTCACGATGTTCGTGCTCAAGTATTCCAACGTCTACGACACGGGGCACATCTGGTTCAGCCAGACGCGCATGTGGATGGCGCTGATGATGGGCATGGCCATGATCGTCATCATGCTCGGCTTCATGTGGGGCATGTATCGCACCTTCATGACCAAGGTTCTGGTCATGATCGGGGCGGTGCTGGGCTTCGCGCTGTTCCTGTTTCTGGCCCGCAGCCAGACGACGGTGAACGATCAGGCCTACATGAAGGCGATGATCCCGCACCACTCCATCGCCGTGCTGACCAGTCGCCGCGCCGAGATCAGCGATCCGCGCGTGCGCGAACTGGCCGATGCGATCATCGAGGCACAGGTGAAGGAAATCGCGCAGATGGAAATGCTGCTCGAGGATATCGAGGAGAATGGCGAGCAGGGTAGCGGCGAGGTGCTGGCCCCGCGCACCGCCGAACTGACGGCCGAATTGCGCCGGAAGGCGCGCGAGGATGCGGGCCTGACCGAAGCGGAATAGGCGTCAGCGCCGCTTGGCGAACAGGTCGACCAGTTCCTCGAACTTCTCGCGCTGGTCGGCTTCGTCGCCGCTGGCGATGGCTTCGGCCACGCAGCAGGCGGCGTGATCCTTGAGAACCTGCGTTTCCACCTTGGCCAGCGCGGACTTCACCGCCTGCATCTGGTGCAGGATGTCCATGCAGTAGCGGTCGTCGTCGATCATCTGGGCCAGCCCGCGCACCTGCCCGGCGATCCGGTTCAACCGATTGATCTTTGCGGCCTTCGCGTCAGGCGTGCCGGTTTTGGGAGAGGTCGATTCAGCCATGGCCTTAGGTCCGATTGTCATACCCGGTGGGGGTATATATAGCGCGGCGCACAGGATCAATCAGCGAAAAGACACCATGCCCCCCATTTCCCGACGACGCCTCATCCAGAGCACGGCCGCATTGGCCGCCGTCAGCGCGTTGCCGATGCCTGCCTGGGCTCGTGGACAGTCGCTCACACACGCCGGCAACGGTTTCGGCGAGGTTTCGGGCGAGGATATCGAACTCGCGATTCGCAACCACCATTTCAGCACCGGCGGCCGCTCGGGCCACGCGGTTGCGGTCAACGGGACCGTTCCCGGCCCGCTGGTGCGCCTGCGCGAAGGGCAGAACGTGCGCCTGCACGTCACCAACCATCTGGAAGAGGACAGCTCGATCCACTGGCACGGCCTGCTGGTGCCGTTCCAGTTCGACGGCGTGCCCGGCGTCAGCTTCCCGGGTATCCGCCCGGGCGAGCGCTTCACCTACGAATTCCCGATCCGCCAGAGCGGCACCTACTGGTGGCACTCGCACTCGGGCCTGCAGGAGCAGGCAGGGCATTACGGGCCGATCGTGGTCGAAAGCGCCGATCCCGATCCGCGCTACGACCGCGATTATGTGGTGCTGCTGAGCGAATTCACGCCGATGCATCCGCACGAGATCATGCGGAAGCTGAAAGTGGGCGAGCACTACTTCCAGCGCGACATGCTGACCGCGACCGAGGGCGACATGTCGGGCGAGATGCGGCGTATGTGGGGCGAGATGCGGATGAACCCGCGCGATATCTCGGACGTCACGGGCAGCACCTACACCTTCCTCATCAACGGACACGGTCCGGCGGACGATCTGCAACTGGCATTCGAACCAGGCGAGCGGGTGCGGCTGCGCGTCATCAACGGATCGGCGATGACCTTCTTCAACGTCCGCCTGCCCGGCGTGCCGATGACGGTGATCGCGGCGGACGGGCAGGACGTGGACCCCGTCGAAGTGGACGAATTCCAGATCGGCGTGGCCGAGACCTACGATGTCATCGTGACCCCGCCCGATGGCAGCCACGCGATCGTCGCCGAGGCGATGGACCGCAGCGGCATGGGCGTCGCCAGCCTGACGAGCCACAAGGGCCACCGTGCCACCCCGCCGCCGCTGCGCGAGATCCCGACGCTCAGCATGGTCGATATGGGCATGATGGACCACGGCGGAATGGAAGGCATGGAGGGGATGAGTGGGATGGACCACTCGATGCGCGACAAGTCCCTCGTGCCCGATGACGTGAAGGTCGGGCCGGGCGTGGACATGATCGCGCCCATGCCGATGGATCGCATGGATTTCCCCGGCCTCGGCCTCGACAAGGTGAGCCACCGCGTGCTGCGCTACACCGACCTCAAGGCGAAGCGGATGAACCCGCACCGCGAAGTCGACCGCGAGATAGAAATCCATCTCACCGGCAACATGGAACGCTACATGTGGAGCTTCGACGGCAAGAAGTTCACCGCCGTCACCGACGATCCGATCCGCTTCGGTTATGACGAGCGGGTGCGCGTCAAGCTGGTCAACCAGACCATGATGGCGCACCCGATCCATCTGCACGGCCATTTCTTCGAACTGGTCAACGGCGCGGACCACATGCACCAGCCGCTCAAGCACACGGTGATCGTGCAGCCGGGCGGCACCGCTACCTTCGACCTGACCGCGAACGAGCCGGGCGACTGGGCCTTCCACTGCCACCTGCTCTACCACATGCACGCAGGCATGATGCAGGTGGTGACGGTGCGACCGTTCCCCGATGGAGGTGAGGCATGATGCGCACCGCGATGCTCGCCGGCGCCCTGCTGCTGCCCACTCCGCTGGCCGCGCAGGACCATTCGGGCCATGGCAGCAAGGGCGAGCCCGTGCCGGAGATGGATCACTGCGCGATGGGGCACCTCCCGCCCGAGCAGTGCCCGCCCGAAGACACGCCGGAGGAAGACCTGCCGGGGGATGACATGTCCGGCATGGATCATGGCGCGCATGACAAGATGTCTGGCAAGTCCGCGCCCGGCGCCGCGCCCGAGGGGGCCGTCCCTGCGCGTGCGCTCGAAGGTCCGCGGCACGCCGCCGATGCCATCTGGGGCCGCGAGGCGATGGAGCCTTCTCGCGTTCAACTCGCCCGCAACAACGGCGGCATGAAAACCGGCATGATCCTGGTCGAACGGCTGGAAGCGCGCATCGCGACCGATGGCGGGCCGGATGGCTACGTGTGGGACGCGCAAGCCTGGTACGGCGGCGACCTCAACCGTGTCGTGTTCAAGACCGAAGGCGAAGGCGAGTTCGGCGGCGAACTGGAAGACGCCGAGATACAGGCCCTCTTCAGCCGAGCCATCGGGCCGTTCTTCGATCTGCAGGCGGGGGCGCGCTTCGACCCAGAACCCGACAGCCTGACGCATCTTGTGGTCGGCGTGGCTGGCCTGGCGCCTTACATGTTTCATGTCGATGGGGCGCTGTTCCTGTCCGACCGTGGCGACCTGACCGCGCGGATCAAGGCGGAATACGACCAGAAGATCACCCAGCGCCTGATCCTCCAGCCCCGGATCGAGGCGGAATTCGCGGCGCAGGACATTCCCGAGCGCGAGACCGGCGCAGGGTTCAAGGGCATCGAGCCGGGGCTGCGCCTGCGGTATGAGATCGTGCCGGAATTCGCGCCGTATATCGGCGTCGAATACGAGGCGAAGCTGGGCGGAACGGCCGACATTGCGCGCGCGCGAGGGGCGGACCCCGACGGTTTCAAGGCCGTCATCGGGCTGCGAACCTGGTTCTGAGCCCCGGCCCCGAGAGCAAGCCGCGAACCCTCAGGGCCGCCATGGGCTCTACAGGATTGCCACGATCGGCTCCTCGCCCGCGCGTGCGAGGGCGCGCTTCATGCCCGGCGAGTTGAACGGCATCGCGCATCGTCCCGTGTGGTCCAGGGCGATCAGGCCACCATCGCCTCCCCTGGCGGCAACCGCGTCGAGCATGCCTGCCGCCGCCTGTTCGAGGGTTTGGCCACCATAGGCCATGCGTGCGGTCACATCGCGCGCGCCGCCTGCGTGGATGAAGCTCTCGCCAATACCGGTGCAGCTGATCGCCACCTTGCCGTCGGCCCAGTTGCCAATGCCGGTGATCGGCGTGTCGCCCACGCGCCCCGCCTGCTTGCCCAGCAGCCCCCCGGTCGAGGTTGCCGCCGCCAGCCTGCCGTTGCCGTCCAGCGCCACCGCACCCACGGTTCCGTGGACCAGGCCCGGATCAAGCCGCGAGAGATCCTCCTGCTCGACCCCCACGGGCAAGCGGTAATGCGCTGCCGCATCGCCCACCCGCGCACAGCCATGATCCAGCGCAAATCGCCGCGCTCCGTCGCCCGCGAGCAGCACGAAGGGCGTTTCGTCGAGCACCAGACGCGCCGCACGCACGGGGTTTGCGACCTCCTGCAAGGCACACACCCCGCCCGCCTTGCCGCTCGCGCCATCCATGATCGCGGCATCGCATTCGACAAATCCGCGATCATTGGGCGCGGAACCGCGCCCTGCAACATAGAGCCCGCTCGCCTCCAGCTCGCTCACGGCCCACTCGACCGCGTCGATGGCGCTGAGCCCGGCGCCCATCTTGTCGGCGCAGCGGGCGATCAGGTCGGCCAGATGGTCTTCGACCTCGCGGTAGTCGCGCGCGGGATCGACCCCCGCGCCTCCGTGCAGCGCGATGGCGTAGTTGGCGGTCATTGGTCCTCGATCGGCTGGATGGATACGGAAATCGGCTCGATGTCGAAGCGCACGCCCGAAATGGAATAGGCGGCCTTGCCCGCTTCGTCCCGGCCCCATGCGGCGCGCGAGGACTCGGCTTGCCCGAAGCGATAGGCAACGCCCAGATCGCCGCTGAAGGAATAGCGCACGACCTCGTCCGCGCCGGAATTGTCCATCAGCGCCTCGCCGATCACATCGGCCAGCATCGTGCCCGGCACGGCCATCCCTCCGGCTGGTGGAACCGCGCGCTCGAAATATTCGCGTCCCTTCGTGTCCTTGCGATACCAGGCGGGTTTCACCGATCCGTCGTCCAAGTCGATTTCGTCGCCATTGCCTGCAAGGCCCACGACAAGCCCGGTGATGCGCGCGTGCTCTCCCGACGAAGCGGTGGCCTGGGCCGCGTTGAGCACGGTCACATAGCCTGCCCCCAAAATGGTTGCGCTGCGCTGGCCCGGCGCGACGACAAGGCCCGTATTCTCGTCGATACCAAGCCCGATGGGCAGCGCCTTCTTCAGCCGGATCAGCGCCACCGCCAGCCGCCCGAGCCGCGCGCGCTCGCCGAAATGCTGGTCGATAAGATTGCTGCGCAGGAAATGGAGACCGCGCGCAAGGCCGACGTCCTCGCCCGAATCGCCGGGCAGCAGTGCGCCCATGGAATCGCCCTGCGTGATCATCGCCCCGCTCATGATGGCCGCGCCCGCCGACGTCCCGCCGATCACCGCCCCTTCCGCATAGCGCGCGCGGATGGCGGAGAGGTACGGCGTGTCTTCTCCGTCTTTTGTCAGCAGCAGTCCGGTAATGCGCGACTGGTCGCCCCCGGTGAACCAGATCGCGCCCGCGTTTTCGAGCCGGGCCAGCTCCTCCTCGCTCTCGACATTCCTCGCCCAGCGGCTTTCATCGACGGTGCGCGTGCCCGGATCGTCCTTCATCGCGATTTGCGCGATGGCGATGTCTGCAGCGCTCGCCCCGTGTTTCACCAGCGCATCGCGCACGGCCTCGGCGGAAGCGCTGGCTTCGCCCGATGCCGCGGGGATGATAACGATTCCCGGCGCCCCTTCCGGGCGCGCGTCTAGAAAGGCGCGGTAGACGGCTGCGTTTTCCGCCTTCAGCCCGCCGCCCACGATGACGAGGTGCCCCTCGGCCAGGGCGGCGCCGGGCAGTGCCGCGGCTACGAGAAAGATCAGGGCGGTGAGAAGGCGCATCAATATCCACTCCCGTGCGCTGCGAGGATCACGATCGAAGCGATGCCCATGAGGACAAGCAAGGGTTTCCACACGAAGGCCAGCCAGTCGGTATAGCTGACGCGTGCGGCGGCAAGGCATCCCATCAGCCCGGCGGACGTGGGAATGACCAGGTTGGTAAGGCCATCGCCCAGCTGGAAGGCCAGCACCGCTGTCTGGCGCGTGACGCCGGAAAGATCGGCCAATGGGGCCATGATCGGCATGGTGACGCTCGCCTGGCCCGATCCCGAGGCGATGAAGAAATTGATCGCGCTTTGGGCGAGATACATGACCCAGGCGGTCATCCAGTCCGGCGAAAGCGCCGTCAGGGACGAAAGACCGTCGAGCAGCGTGTTCATCAGCGACGAAGCGGTCGGCTCGTCGCCGCCCAGCAGCAGCAGGATGCCCTTCGCCACACCCACGATCAGCGCTGCGGGCAGGAGCTGCGCCGCGCCATCCCTGAATGCATCCATCGTGGCGTTCAGGGAGCATCCCTCCAGCCCCGCGGCCCGCGCCACCAGCGCAACGAAAATGCCCAGCGCCATGAACTGCGCCGAGAGTTCGGCGAGGTAATAGCCGCGGGCACCAACGCCCCATGCGACCCACGCGATGGTCGCGGCGATGGCGATCATGATCGCGATGCGCGCGTGACCCAGGCCCGGATCCTCCTCGCCCTGCGCCTCGCTGGCCGATGAGACGGTGCGCAGGCCTGCGCGCTCGCCCAGTCTCACGCTGCGGGCATAGCGCCAGGTGAACAGCGCAGCCAGGAGGGTGAAGCCGGTCCATACGCCTATCCGCACCCCCATGCCCGATAGCGGCGGAAGCCCCGCGATCGACTGCGCGACGATCACGTTGAACGGGTTCATCCAGCTCGTCGCGAAACCGATCTGCGTGCCTACGATCGTCACGAGCAGGGCCGTGATCGCGTCGTAACCGGCACGGGCAAGCGCAGGCGTGAGGACCAGCGTGAGCGCGATGGCCTCTTCTGACATGCCGAAGACCGCGCCCGCCAGCGAGAAGCCGATGAACAGGCCTACCACCAGCCTTTCGCTGCGCGCCTTGCCGCCGGGCAAAGCAGCGATCAGCGAAGCGTCGATAGCGCGCGTGCGCGAGATCATCCCGAACACGCCGCCGATCACGAGGATGAAGGCCATCAGGCCGACGGTGGCCGAGTAGCGATCGCCGCTCACCAACCCGGCGAAGAAGAAATCGAGGAAGCCGACCCTCTCGGCATCGCCGAGGATGGGGGCTGGCGACGGGCCATCGGCAGCGACGAAACTGCCGGGCACGATACGCGCCGGATCGCCCGCGACCGAATACGCGCCCGGCGTGAACACGAAAGTCGCTGCCCAGGCGACCAGCGCGAGCACGAACAGGATAAGCAGGGTGTCGGGCACGCGCCATGCCGCTGCGGGCGTCGCGCCTTCGGGGCCTGCCTTGTCCATAGGGTCTGCCATTGCCGATGCTTCCTTTGCCGGTCTGCCCCGGCGAGGGCTTGCCTTGGCAACCCGCCGGGACAGACCGATCGTGACCTCTCGCGGCCGCCGAGCCTAGAACCGCTTGGTTACGCGCACGGTGGCATACCGCCCGATCAGATCGTGATTGTACAGATCGACATTGGACGACGAACCGAGCACACGCGGCGGATCGGCATCGAAGATATTGCGCACCGCCAGCTGGATGTAGCTGTCCCGCGCGAAGTCGTAACTCACGCTGAGGTCGAAGGTGACATGATCGTCGACGAAATAGTCCTCTCCGGTGGGCAGGCCCAATGCTTCGAGCGTGCGGTCGGAGGGATCGTCGCGATACCCGCTGGTATAGAAGCCCGCGACGGACGCGCGCCAGTCCCCCTTGCGCCAGCGCAGGCGGCTCGACGCGATCCAGTCGGGATAGAGGTAGTCGCCTGCCAGCTGTTCCACCGGGCTGGCGGGTGAACCCTGCCGTTCGAAGTTGAAGATGTGGGTCACATCCGCGGTCAGGGTGAACCGGCCCGCCGGGCCATCGGCGAAGCGATGGGTGTAGACAAAGTCTATCCCGTCGGTCTTCTGGAAGCCCAGATTGGTGATCTGGAAATGCGCATCGGTGACGAAGCCGCCGGTCACTTCGAGCCCGGCCGTGCCGGTCGGCAGTTCGCCCGGCCCGACCACAGGGAACTCTCCGCCAAGCGCGCGGCGGATGAAATCATCCTCGTCGATGCCGACCAGATCTTCGTGGCGAATGTTCCAGTAATCCACGAGGAGTTCGATGCCATTGCCCGGCTGGATAACGATTCCGCCTCCGAAGCTGCGCGCGTTCTCCGCGCCCAGCGCGGGGTTGCCGACATCTTCGGACAGAAGCGCCTCGCCATCTTCGGTCGCATCGCCATCGCACGCGCCGGGCGTCGCCTCGCAATCGACGCGGTAGGATGACAGCAGGACGCCCGCCCCGCTCTGCGCAAGCGACGGGGCGCGGAAGCTGGTCGAATAATTGCCGCGCAGCGCAAGCCATTCGAGCGGTTGCCAGCGCGCCGCGATCTTGGGGTTGAAGTCGCTGCCGAAGCCCTGAAAATCGTCGAAGCGCCCGGCAATCTGCACGTCGAGCGTATCGGCGAGCGGGATGTACAGTTCGCCGAACGCAGACCAGGAATTGCGGCTTGCCTCGGCGCTGGTGGAGGAAAATCCGAGGATCGGCTCGGGATTGTTCGCACTCGCCACGGCTACGCCCGAGGGCGTATCGTTCAGCGTTTCGCGGCGGAATTCGCCGCCAAGGGCAACCTTGACCATTCCCGCGGGCATTTCGAACAGGTTGCCGTTGACGAAGCCATCGACTGCATAAAGCCGCGACTTGCCCGTCCGCTCGGCCTGCGTTTCGAGCAGATCGAGCACGCCGTCTTCCTGCGTCGCCTGCCCCCCGAAGGGATTGTACCACAAGGTGGTCTTGCCCACGCCCTCGCACGTGTCGCCCACGAAGTCGGCGTCGGGGCGCTCGGGATCGACGTCCCACCGCTCCACGCGCGTGCCATCGGTGCAGATATTGCCGAGGTTGAGATCGTAGAAGTTCTCCGAAAGATAGAGGCCGGACAGCCCGCGCTGCACCCGGTCGTTACCGCCGAACAGGAATGCCACGTCGAACTGCCAGTCGTCGGAAATGTCGCCCTTGAAGCCCGAGGTGATCCGGTAGCTGTCGGACGAGATTTCGACCGCGCGCGGTTCGGGGATCTTGCCCCAGGCGAAGATCGGGAAGCCGAAGAAGTCGCTGAAATCCCCGACGCCGCCTTCATCGACGATATCCTGCTGGAGCGCGGCGGGCCAGAACGGGTTCTCGGGATCGACCGGCGTGCGCGAGAAGTTGGCTGGCGAGCTGATCCCGCGCGATTCCACGTGCTGGTAGAGAACGTCGTTGTACCAGGTCAGGCTGTCGCTGATCTCGAACTGGTGCGTGAACAGGCCGCCGATGGTCTCGAGCCGGTCCTTGGCCGAGACGAAGGCATTGGTGTTGACCTCGCAAAACTCGCCCAGATTGCCGACGCCGAAATCGTCTGCCGGGCAGCCGCCGTCCTGCGGCTCCTCGGTCTGATCGTTGGCGTCGACCAGGAAGAAGAGGTCGTTGAAGCTGGGGTAGAAACCCTGCTGGCTGGGGCGGAAGCTATTCGCGCTGATCGCCCGGTCACGCAGGAAGAACGGATTGCGCTTGAAGTAATCGACCACCAGCATGATCGAGTTGCGCTCACCCAGGCGCGTGCCAACCACGCCGGTCAGGTTGAAGCGGCCTTCATCGGTGTCTGCGGTCGAATTGCCGTAGGAGCCTGACAGCTCGATCCCTTCGAAATCACTGCGCAGCACGTAGTTGACCACGCCCGCCACCGCGTCGGCACCATAGATCGCCGAGGCACCCGAGGGCAGGACCTCGACGCGCTCGATCGCGGCGAGCGGGATCGAGCTTGCGTCGATGAAGCTCTCCTGCCCGCGCGCAAAGGCGCTGATCTGCGCGCGCCGGCCGTTGATCAGCGTGAGCGTTGCCGAGGCTCCGAGCCCGCGCAGCGAGACAGCCGAAGCACCCACCGGCGTGTCCGAGGAAAGCGCGCCTGCGGTTGCGGTGGAGAATGTCTGCCCTCCGCCGGTGGTCACGGGCAGATCCTCGAGCACCTCGATCAGCGTGCCCGCGCCGCTTTCGATGATGTCTTCGCGCGTGATGGTCTCGGTCGGTACGGGACCATCCGTGGGAAGACCGGGGATGCGCGTGCCGATGACCGTGATTATTTCATCGTCTGCATCCGGCTCGTTGGCCTGATCGGTGTCGGGGGCGGTGCTCTCGTCCGTCTGCGACGCGGTTTGCGCCAGCGCCGGAGTTGCCGAACCGGCCATCAACAGGGCCAGAAACACGCCGCAGCGCGCAGTGAAACTCTTGGTGTTGGTGATCATGATGAATCGTTCCCTCCACAAGGATACCTCGTCGTCCACGCGCAGCGCGCATGGCGATGTATCGCTCAACAGGGCGGGAGCCGGATTTCGGGAAATGCCCCCTGAAACGGGGCACACATGTTCTGTCCTGTCTCGTCAGCCCTCAGAGCGCGAGAGAAAGATCATTCATCGAACCAGTCGGTCAGGTGAAATTCGACCGAACGGCGAACGGCGATCAAGCCGGATGGTGGACAGAAAAATCTGTGATCCATTGGGAAAATATTTCATGAAATCGAAAGGCGCGCAAGATGCATGCGCAAAACTACGGATTTGCGAACGAAACTAAGAATTTCGTGCGCCAACTCGGGCCGCCCATCCGGCCGACAATGCTGAATCGGCATGGGTCCGGAAGGCAATCTCGAACCCTCGACTCGCTCCATTGAAAACCCGCATGCAGATGATTGCACCTTCGCCAATTGATCGGCAGGAATGCCCCAGCGGCCGGACGCATCGTCCCAGGCCACCCCCTTCCGCCGGAGAGACCCGCCCACATGATCCACAGCGACACCATCATCTTCGGCATTCTCGCCGCGATCCTCGGCATCCTGTTCTTCCTGCGCCAGCGCGGGGGTGTGTGGGACAAGGTCTTCACCTTCGTCCCGATCATCCTGCTCGCCTACCTGATCCCCTCGCTGATGGTCAGCTTCGGGGTGATCGACGCCAGCGAATCCAACCTGTGGACGATCGCCAAGGACTACTTCCTCACCGCCGCGCTGGTGCTGCTGACGCTCAGCATCGATCTTCGCGGCATCCTGGGCCTGGGCCCCAAGGCGCTGATCATGTTCTTCACCGCCACGCTCGGCATCATTATCGGCGGGCCGATCGCGCTGTGGATCGTCGCGCAGTTCGAACCCTCGATCATCGCGGGCCAGGGCGCGGACGCGGCCTGGCGCGGTTTCGCCACGCTGGCAGGCAGCTGGATCGGCGGCGGTGCGAACCAGACCGCGATGCTGGAGGTCTACGGCTATAATATCGAACAATATGGCGCGATGGTCGCGGTGGATATCGTGGTCGCCAATATCTGGATGGCGTTCCTGCTTTATGGCGCAGGGATGCACGAACGGATCGACCGCTGGCTGGGTGCGGATGCAAGCGCCATTGCCCGCCTGCGCGATTCGATGGCCGATTACAGTGCGCAGGTGGAAAAGGTGCCGAGCGCGAACGAGCTGATCGTGCTGACCGGCTTCACCTTCGGCGCGGTCGCCTTCGCGCACTGGAGCGCGGGCTGGCTGTCTTACTACTTCACGTCCGCGCTGGGCGCAGAAGCCGTGCTGGCGAGCGAGTTCTTCTGGGTGGTCGTGATGGCGACCACCATCGGGCTTGCCGCAAGCTTCACCAAGGCGCGCGAACTGGAAGGCATCGGCGCCTCCAAGATCGGCACCGTATTCATCTTCCTGCTGGTCGCGGTGATCGGGACCAAGATGGATATCTTCCAGCTGGGCGATGCCCCGCTGTTCATGGCGGTGGGCCTGATCTGGATGACCATCCATTCGGTGCTGCTGCTGACCGTCGCAAAGATCGTGAAGGCACCCTTCTTCTTCGTGGCCGTGGGCAGCAAGGCGAATGTCGGCGGAGCGGCCAGCGCGCCGGTGGTGGCGGGCGCGTTCCACCCCGCCCTCGCCCCTGTGGGCGTGCTGCTGGCGGTGCTGGGCTATGCGCTGGGCACCTATGGCGCGATCCTGTGTGCGGAGATGATGCGCGCGGTCAGCGGGGGGTGAACCGGGTATCCGGAAACGCCTCGCCTTTCCGTCAGTTGATTGACGAGCCCTCCGGCGCTAGCGCGCAGGGCAAGAAAACATCACGCGGAGAGAGTTCCCCCACATGCGCCAGATAGACCATCATCTCGCCACCGGCGTTGCCGCCGGCGAAGCCACTCGCACCCACAAGGTGTGGAACCCCTCGACCGGCGAAGTGCAGGCCGAGGTCGCGCTGGGCGATGCCGCGCTGCTCGAACGCGCAGTCGCCAAGGCGAAGGAAGTGCAGCCCGAATGGGCCGCGACCAACCCGCAGCGCCGGGCGCGCGTGATGTTCGAATTCAAGCGGCTGGTCGAAGCGAACAAGCAGGAACTGGCCGAGCTTCTCTCGAGCGAGCACGGCAAGGTGGTCGACGATGCGCATGGCGACGTGCAGCGCGGGCTCGAAGTGATCGAATATGCCTGCGGCATCCCGCAGGCGCTCAAGGGTGAGTACACGCAGGGCGCGGGCCCCGGCATCGACGTCTATTCGATGCGCCAGCCGCTCGGCATCGGGGCGGGGATTACTCCGTTCAACTTCCCGGCGATGATCCCGATGTGGATGTTCGGCATGGCCATCGCGGCGGGCAATGCCTTCATCCTCAAGCCCTCCGAACGCGACCCGAGCGTGCCGATCCGTCTCGCGCAGCTGTTCGTCGAAGCGGGCGCGCCCGAGGGGCTGCTGCAGGTGGTCAACGGCGACAAGGAAATGGTCGATGCAATCATCGACCATCCGGATATCCCCGCGATCAGCTTCGTCGGCTCGTCCGACATCGCGCAATATATCTATTCGCACGGCACCGCGAACGGCAAGCGCGTGCAGGCTTTCGGCGGCGCGAAGAACCACGGCATCGTGATGCCCGACGCCGATCTGGACCAGGTAGTGAACGATCTGGCGGGCGCGGCCTTCGGTTCGGCGGGCGAGCGCTGCATGGCGCTGCCCGTGGTGGTGCCGGTGGGCGAGGATACGGCGAAGCGCCTGCGCGAAAAGCTGATCCCCGCGATCAACGCCCTGCGCGTCGGCGTCTCCAACGATTCCGAAGCGCACTACGGCCCGGTCGTGACGCCCGAGCACAAGCAGCGCATCGAACAATGGATCGACACGGCCGAGAAGGAAGGCGCCGAGGTCGTCATCGACGGGCGCGGGTTCACGCTGCAGGGGCACGAGAAAGGCTTCTTCGTCGGCCCGACCCTGCTCGACAATGTCACCACCGACATGGAAAGCTACAAGGAAGAGATCTTCGGCCCCGTCCTCCAGATCGTGCGCGCGAAGGACTTCGAGGAAGCCGTCAAGCTTCCGAGCGAGCACCAGTATGGCAACGGCGTCGCCATCTTCACTCGCAACGGCCACGCCGCGCGCGAATTCGCGCACCGGGTGAACGTGGGCATGGTCGGCATCAACGTGCCCATCCCCGTGCCCGTCAGCTACCACAGCTTCGGCGGCTGGAAGCGTTCGGGCTTCGGCGACATCGACCAGTACGGCCAGGAAGGCCTGCGCTTCTGGACCAAGTCCAAGAAGGTCACGCAGCGCTGGCCCGATGGCACGGCGGATGCGGACAACAAGGACGCCTTTGTCATCCCGACCATGGGATAAAACCGGGTTGCGGCGCATTGGGATGGACATGAACACACTCGCCCCCCTTTGCGCCGCGCTTCCGCTGGCCCTGCTCGCCAGCGCCTGTACGCCCGCGCCGGATGAGCCGACCGAACCGGCCCCTACCGAAACCGCGATCCCCGTCGAACCCGATGGCGGGATCGGCGATGGAGCCGGCCCGCCCATCGGTTACGATGGGGGAGAGGCGGAGGAGCCTTCCGCCTTCGCGCAGACCTTCCCCGTGGCGATCCGCGGGAAATGGCGCGCGACCGATGGCGATGCCGTCACGCGCGAAGAATGCGACGGCTATGAGAGCGCGAACATTGGCAAGGTGCTCACGGTGCGCGAGGACAGCTATTCCTTCTTCGAAACGGGCGGCCGCTTCATCTCCGTCTCGGCCCGCGAACCGGGCCACATCCGCGCGCTGTTCGACACCACCTATGCCGACGAACCCACGCGCGACGAGCTGGAATTCCGGGTCGATCCCGTGGCCAAAACGCTGACGGTCGAAAACTTCGACGCAGGCGAGCGCGGCACCGTGACCTACCGCCGCTGCCCGAGCGGTTAAGCGCCAGGACGTTTCGGCTTCGCGGCACGTTGCCGGCAGCAGCCTTCTCCCCAGCAGGCAATCGCATTAGCCCTCCCCCTTGTATCGGGTCTGGAGGGACTGGAATGATGAGCTTCTTTCATGTGGCGGTGCTGGCCATCGCGGCGCTTTTCGCCACGGCCACCGTCAGCGCGCAAGAGACGCCCGGGGGCGAAAAGCGCGTAGCGATCACCTTCGACGATGTTCCGCGCGCGCCCGGCCCCTGGCTGGAGGAAGACGATCGCACGCTCCTGCTGCTCGCCAATCTCGAACGCGCGGGCGTCGATCAGGCCGCCTTCTTCCTCAACCCGGGCCGGATCACGCAGCGCGAGGGCGCGAAAGATCGCATCGCTGCCTATGTCGCGGCAGGCCACGTCATTGCCAATCACACTGCCACCCATCCGCGTCTCTCGCAGGTCGGACTGGAGGCCTATCTTGCCGATCTGGACGCGGCGGAGAGCTGGCTGCGCGGGCAGGACGGCTATCGCCCCTGGTTCCGCTACCCGTATCTGGACGAAGGCAGCCGCGACAAGCCGAAGCGCGATGCCATGCGCGCCGCGCTGGCCGAACGCGGTCTGCTCAACGCCTATGCGACGATCGATGCGAGCGACTGGTTCTACGAAGCTGCGGCCAAGAAGGCGGTGGCGGCGGGCACCCCGGTCGACCGTGACGCGCTGCGCGACCTCTATGTGGAGGCCCATGTCGAGGCCGCCGAATTCTACGAGGGTATCGCGCGGCAGGCATGGGGCCGCTCGCCCGTCCATGTCCTGCTGCTGCACGAAACGGACATCGCGGCCATGTGGATCGACGATCTGGTGCGGGCGCTGCGCGCGAAAGGGTGGACCATCGTGAGCGCGGACGAAGCTTTCGCCGATCCCATCGCGGCGGACGCGGCCACCTACGATACGCCCTTTGCGCAAGGTACGCTGACAGAGCAGGTGGCATGGCAAGAAGGTGTGCCCGCCCCGCGGTGGTATCGCGGCAACAACACCGATCTCGCGCAGGAATGATTCGACGCCCGCGTACTGGGAAGGTCCGCCAACAACGCAGACTGAACCGGTGGCGTCGCGCGCAAGCGCGGGTGCCCGCCGGGTTTTGTGAATTCCGGCCTTTCTTGCTAGCCTGCCGTGAGGATCGGGCTGACGGTCAGTAGGCCGCAGCCTGCACAAGAGGGGGAAATCATGCGGAAGATCTTCGCCATCGCGTCGGCAACCCTGCTTGCGCTCGCCGGTTGCGGCGCATCTGCCAGCGATACCGAAGCAGCCGAAACCGGGGACGCTGGCAAAGCGCAGGCCCCGGCCCAGGGTGAACAGACGAGCGATGCGAAGGGGGACGAACCCTCCGTTTCCATTCCGGCGGACTTCCGCGGATCGTGGGACATGCGCGCGTCCGACAGCTGCACGCCTGGCGAGCCTCGCTATGTGGTCGGCGAAAACTGGACCAGCGCCTGGGATGGCGAGCGCAACCGCGTGGTCGACGTGAGGATCATCAACGCCAATACGGTGGAGCTGCTGGGCGAACCCGATCCGAACGCGCCCGATGCGGACCAGCGCTTCGGCCTTGCGCTGAACGGCAACGGGAATGGCATGACCCTGTTCGCCCCGCAGATGTCCTCAACCAACTTCGTGCGATGCGACGGTGAAAGCGCAACCGCCGCCCGCCCGGATCAGGCGGCGCTCAACACCATCCCGGCACGCTATCGAGGGACCTGGGGCGGGGAAGGCGATCACATGGCCTGCGCCCGAGAAAACTCCGGGCAGGATATGACGATCACCGCGAACCGCATCGTCTACTACGGGTCCGGACGGGTCGAAATCTCCAGCGTTCGCCGGGTCAGCGCGAACACGATCGCGGTTGAAGGCCGGTATGTCGAAAACGGTAAACCGACCACCGAACCCGTAAGCCACGAGATCGAGCTTTCGGACGACGGCGAGCGCCTGAGCGAGCTCTTCGATGGGATGGAGCCGTTCGACTACAACCGGTGCTGACGCCCACGCCGCCCGGACAGGCCTATCGCTAACTCGGGCGGATTGCGGTAGAAGGTCCGTATCGCGCGGTTCGGGACAGGGAGACGGCGCATGAGAATCACGGCTGTAACTGTGCTGGCATGCATGAGCCTGTTGAGCGCATGCGATACCCAGGCGCCCGCGCCGTCTGCCCAGCAGACGACGGCCGCGATCGACGGCGAGGAAATCGACATCGCCGCGAGCGAGATGACGCCTGCGCCTTCTCCGACCGAAGCCGCGGATGGCGCCACTCCCGCCGCGCCCGAGGACGGCGAGAGCCCGGCGCCCGAGCCCACGCTGTACAACCTGCCCGACGTTCCGGCGGGCGACGTGGCAGAGGATCGCGCCGCGCTCACCGCGATCCCGGCACGCTTTCTCGGCCAGTGGGATGCCCCCGACGGCCCGTGCTCGCCCGAATCGGAGATGTTCATGACCATCCGGCCGGGCACGATCACCTTCTACGAATCGCAGGGCGAGGTCACCGCCGTGCGACGCGGGCGGCCCGGCATCGTTCTGAGCCTGGCCATGGAAGGCGAAGGCGAAAGCTGGACCAGTCAGTACGCCATGAACCTGGGCGAGAATCGCGAGCAGCTTGCAGTGCGCGAAGTCTCGCAATCGGGCCCGGGCACGACGCGCCGCCGCTGCCCTGCGGAACGGACCGACCCTTCGTCCTGACCCGGCCCGGGCAGGGTTCGCCCCTGCGCTCTCGCGCGCCCCCTTTTCTTGCCCGGCTGGCGGGGCTAGGCCGCAGGCCATGACCGGACAATTTCAGCTCTCAGAAGACCAGCTCGCGATCCAGGACATGGCGCAGCGGTTCACCGCCGACAACATCACGCCTCACGCGGGCAAGTGGGACGAGGAGAAGATCTTCCCCGTCGACACGATCAAGCAGACCGCCGAACTCGGCTTCGGCGCGATCTACGTGTCCGAGGAATCGGGCGGGATCGGCCTCGGCCGCCTTGAAGCTGCGCTGATCATGGAGGCAATGGCCTATGGCTGCCCCACCACCAGCGCGTTCATCTCAATCCACAACATGGCCAGCTGGATGATCGACCGCTTCGGCGGGGCGGGCGTGAAGGAGAAGTACCTTCCCCAGCTGGTGACGATGGAAAAGCTTGCTTCCTACTGCCTCACCGAACCGGGCAGCGGGTCGGACGCGGCGGGGCTGAAGACGCAGGCGGTGCTCGATGGCGACCACTATGTGCTCAACGGCACCAAGCAGTTCATCTCGGGCGGCGGCGTGAACGACGTCTACGTCACGATGGTCCGCACGGGCGATCACAAGACCAAGGGCATCACCTGCCTGGTGGTCGACAAGGATACGCCCGGCGTCAGCTTCGGCGCGCCCGAGAAGAAGCTCGGCTGGAATGCCAGCCCGACCGCGCAGGTCATCTTCGAGGATGCGCGCGTGCCGGTGGAGAACCGGGTGGGCGACGAAGGCGAAGGCTTCCGCTTCGCGATGATGGGTCTCGACGGCGGGCGGCTGAACATCGGCGCCTGCTCGCTCGGCGGGGCGCAGCGCTGCCTCGACGAGGCGGTGAAATACACCAAGGAACGCCAGCAGTTCGATCAGCAGATTGCCGACTTCCAGAACACGCAGTTCATGCTCGCCGACATGGCGACCGATCTGGAGGCGGCGCGCGCGCTGCTCTATCTCGCGGCGGCGAAAGTCACCGACAACGCGCCCGACAAGTCGCGCTTCTCCGCGATGGCCAAGCGACTGGCGACCGACAATGGCAGCAAGGTCGTCAACGACGCGCTGCAGCTGTTCGGCGGCTACGGCTATCTCAAGGACTACCCGATCGAACGCTACTGGCGCGACCTGCGCGTGCACTCGATCCTCGAAGGCACCAACCAGGTGATGCGGATGATCGTGGGCCGGGATCTGCTGCGGCAGTGACCGGCCTTGCCATGACCACCTTCCTCGTCCCCGATTACGACGAGGCGATCGCTTTCTTCCGTGACGCGCTCGATTTCGCGGTCGAGGAAGACAGCGATCTGGGCGGCGGCAAGCGCTGGGTGGTGGTAGCAGGGGCAAGCGGCGGGAAACTGTTGCTCGCGCGCGCCGCAAACGACGAACAGACTGCGGCGATCGGCCATCAGGCAGGCGGGCGCGTCGGCTGGTTCCTCCAGTCCGATGACTTCGCGACCGACCATCGTCGCATGGCGCAATGGGGCGTCGAATTCACCGAAGCACCGCGCGAAGAGACCTATGGCACCGTCGCGGTTTTCAACGATCCGTGGGGCAACCGCTGGGATCTCATCGAACACAAGGACGCGGCATGACCGACCAGCTCAACATCCACGCCCACCAGAACGTGGGCCATATCTCATTGAACCGCCCCAAGGCGATCCATGCGCTGACCACCGAGATGTGCGTCGCGATGGCCGAGGCGCTGACCGAGTGGGCCAGCCACGATGGCATCGCTGCGGTGATGATCGACCATGCCGAAGGGCGCGGGTTTTGCGCGGGCGGCGATATCGCCATGCTGCGCAACTCGGCGCTGAATGACGAGGGTAAGACGGGCCGCGAATTCTTCCACGCCGAGTACCAGCTCAACCACCAGCTGTTCACTTACAAGAAGCCGGTGGTCGCCTTCATGGATGGGATCACGATGGGCGGCGGGGTCGGCATCAGTCAGCCCGCGAGCTACCGCGTCGCGACCGAGAACACGAAGTTCGCCATGCCCGAGACGGGGATCGGCCTGTTTCCCGATGTCGGCGGCGGCTGGTATCTCAGCCGCCTGCCGGGCCAGACGGGCAAGTTCCTCGCGCTGACCGGCGCGCGGCTCGACGGGGCGGAGTGCCACGCCATCGGCCTCGCCACGCACTACATCGCGAGCGAGAAGCTGGCGCGCGTGAAGGCCGCGATCATCGACGATCCGGCCAATATCCAGGCGATCCTCGACGAGGCATCAGAAACGCCGCCCGAGGCGCGCATCCTCGCCAACCGCGAGAATATCGACCGGCTGTTCGCAGGCCGCACGCTGGAGGAGATCCTCGCCGCGCTCGAGGCCGACGATTCCGAGTGGGCCGCGAAGGAACTCAAGACGCTGCGCACCAAGAGCCCGCAGAGCTGCAAGGTCGCGCTGCGCCAGCTGGCGGACAGCCTGACGCTGGGCAGCTTCGCCGACGAGATGCGGATGGAATACCGCATCGGCAGCCGCGTGCTCGTCAGCCACGATTTCGCGGAAGGCGTCCGCGCGGTGATCGTCGACAAGACCGGCGACCCGCAGTGGAACCCCGCCACGCCCGAAGGCGTAACCGACGAACAGATCGAGGCGATCTTCGCCGTCCTGCCCGAGGGCGAGGAGTGGACGCCGCTGAGCTGATCCTTTGGCAAGACCGTCATGCTGAACTCGTTTCAGCATCCAGCCCGCCTCTCGGGCAGACGGTACGGATCGAAGACTGGACCCTGAAACAAGTTCAGGGTGACGAATTTGAGGAGCCCTGAATGGCCTACGAAACCATCACCACGCAGACCGACGGTGCCGTCACCACCATCACGCTCAACCGCCCGCAGGCGCTCAATGCGCTCTCCAGCGTGGTGCTCGACGAGCTGATCGAGGCTTTCGCCGCCTACCAGAACGACGACAGCCAGCTGTGCGCGATCCTGACCGGATCGGGCGACAAGGCCTTCGCAGCAGGCGCGGACATCAAGGAAATGAGCGAGAAGGACGCGGCGGATTTCTATCTGCAGGACTTCTTCGCCAAGTGGACCAGCCACATCGTCGAGGCGGTGCGCAAGCCGTGGATCGCGGCGGTCAACGGCTTCGCGCTGGGCGGCGGGTGCGAGCTTGCGATGATGGCCGACTTCATCATTGCGAGCGACAAGGCGAAGTTCGGCCAGCCCGAAATCAAGCTGGGCGTCGCGCCGGGCATGGGCGGATCGCAGCGGCTCACCCGCGCGGTCGGCAAGGCCAAGGCGATGGAAATGTGCCTGACCGGCCGGATGATGGACGCCGAGGAAGCCGAGCGCAGCGGCCTCGTCGCGCGCGTCGTGCCGCATGACACGCTGATGGACGAGGCGCGCACCACCGCCGCAACGATCGCCGGGATGCCGCCGATGGCCGCGATGGTGAACAAGGAAATGGTCAACGCCGCCTACGAGACCTTCCTCGGCCAGGGCGTGCTCCACGAACGCCGCCTGTTCCAGATCCTCACCGCGACCGAGGACAAGTCCGAGGGCATGAAAGCCTTCATCGAAAAGAGGGATGGTGAATGGAAGGGGCGGTAATCTTTGGACTGGTCTTATTGATTGGCGGTCTGTTCTTCCTCTGGATGGCCTCACGGCTCTGGAAGTATCGAGATGGTGGTTCGATCAGCGTCGCTGAAGCTGCGATACTGAAGGTCGCGGGGGAGGAGCCAGAACCCCGCACAGCCTTCGACAAATGGCTCCATTATTTTCAGTTGGTCATGTCGCTACTCTTCGGAGTGCTGCTGACTAGCTTCAGTGTATACGGTCTCCTCGAAGAAGCAGGTGCAATATGAAAATCGCCTTTATCGGCCTCGGCAACATGGGCGGCGGGATGGCCGCGAACCTGGTCAAGAACGGCCACGAAGTGCGCGCGTTCGACCTGTCCGAAGACGCGCTCGCCAAGGCCAAGAGCAATGGCTGCGAGACCTTCACCGACGCGAAGGAAGCGGTGCAGGGCGTCGATGCGGTGGTCTCGATGCTGCCCAATGGGGCAATCGTGAAGTCGGTCTATTCGGACGCCGTGATCGGCCACGCGCCCGAAGGTGCCGCGCTGCTCGACTGCTCGACCATCGACGTCGCCACAGCCAAGGAAGTGAGCGAGATGGCCACCGCCAAGGGCTACAAGATGGTCGATGCGCCGGTCAGCGGCGGGATCGCGGCGGCGGACGGCGGCACGCTGACCTTCATGGTTGGCGGCAGCGAAGAGGCCTTCGCGGCGGCCAAGCCGATCCTCGAAGGCATGGGCAAGGCGGTGATCCACGCGGGCGACGCGGGCGCGGGCCAGACCGCGAAGATCTGCAACAACATGCTGCTCGCGATCAGCATGATCGGCGTCGCCGAAGCGATGCAGATGGCGAAGAAGCTGGGCCTCGATCCGCAGAAGTTTTACGAGATTTCGTCGCAGTCGAGCGGCTATTGCTGGTCGCTCAACGCCTATACCCCGCTCCCGGGCGTCGGCGTCGAAAGCCCCGCCGACCGCGACTACCAGGGCGGCTTCGCGACCGCGCTGATGCTCAAGGACCTGCGCCTCGCGATGGCGGCCGCGGAAGAGGTCGACGCGGGCGTTCCGCTGGGCGCACGCGCGGCGAGCCTGTACGAGGATTTCGCGGGCGCGGGCAATGACGGCCTCGATTTCTCGGCGATCATCAAGACGTACAAGTAGCACTTCCTCGTCATTGCGAGCGGAGCGAAGCAATCCAGGGGCCCTCACGCACACTCTGGATTGCCGCGCGGCTCCGCCGCTCGCAATGACGAACTATGCGTGGATCTGCGCGATCACCCGCGCGAGCCATTCGCGCGGGGCTTTGCGCCTGCCCACATCCGCAACGAATTCCTGCCCGCGGCTGACCGCGATCAGACGTCCGCGCTCGGCCCAGCGCCAATCGGCATCATGAAACGAAAGGTCGCCGCGCCGCAGCCACTTCGGCCGCACCCACCGGCTGAGCGCTTCACCCGGCGCAGTCAGTCGCAGCGCGTCGGACGCCCTGCCCGCCATGCGCCCCGGCCCGACATAGAGCGTATCGTTCGCCCCATGCAGGCCCAGCGCATGCGGATGACCGAGCGCGGCGTATTCGGAGCGCATCGCTTCGTCGCATCTGGTCAGGTCGATCACCTGCTCGACCTCGCAATACCCGAAAATGCGATGATGCGGCCCCTGCCCCTCGCCCGCAAAACGCCCGAAGAACACGAACACATCGGCCCGCCGCACGCCATTGTTGGCAAGGTGCGTTTGCGCCGAGCCGACCTGCCCGAAGATACAGCGACCGTCGGGGGTAAACATCGGATCGTGGTGGCAGAGACTGTCCGTACCATAGGCACCCCTGCTCGCCTGTGCGACATGCTCGGCCAGGCCCAGATCGCCGTAGGTCGTGCGCGCGATCCCCTTGGTGTCGGGGATTGGCAGCGAAACCGGAACGCGGTCCACGATGGGCGAGGATCCCCCGCCCGATCCGCTGTCGAACCCCTTGCGGCTGAAGATTATCCGCACATTGTCTTTCCGTTTCCGGTCAGTAGGTGCCGTCGTCGAAAAAGCCCTGCCAGAAGACGTAGGCCGTCTTGCCCTCCACCTCGCGCACCATGCTGACCTGACCGTGCCAGTCGAAGCGATTCCCGACTCCGGCCGGGTGGAGATCGGCCGGCGTCCGGTTAAGCACCTTCGGCGAGCCATCCGGGTTCACCTCGATCCCGAGTTCCGCGAGCTTCGCCGCGACGACGGGCACGGGCTGCGCGAAGTACATCATCGTTAGATTCGGCCTTGGCGTGAAGGCTTCGGGCCATGTGTCCGTCCCTAGGCCGAGAACCTGCAGACCTTCCCACTGACCTTCGAAATCCAGTCGCACCTTCCACAGGCCGTCTGCGCCCTCGGGCGGGATGATCCGCGACGTGACAGTGGACTCCGTGGTCGGCACCGGGCGCGGGCCAGTCGAGACCAGCGCCGTGCCATCCTCGCTGCGTTTGAAGGAATAGTCGAGCAGCATGCGCGCATCCATGGTCATGGGCGCGAGTACATGGTTCTCGTCCGCGTCGAAAAGGCCCGAAAGGTCCGGACCGCGCAGCGGTTCGGGTTCGGCTGCCTCCGGCGAGGCGGCGGCCTGCGTGGCGGAGGCTGCTTCACCTGCCGAGGGGACATCATCCGCCGATGCCTCTCCGCAGCCACTCACCAGAATGGCCGCAGCCACGATCCCGATCGCAAAACGCATAATGTCTGACCTCCCCCGGTTGCGAGGAAGGATCATGCCGGGCAGGCGCGCGCGTTACAAGACTACTGCCCGCCGATCTCGCTCGCCACAGGTTTGCCTGCGGGGGCGAGCTCGCCCTCCCACGCCAGCACCGGCTTCCTCGCCGCCTGCGTTTCGTCGAGCCGTCTGCGCGGCGCAAAGTACGGCGCGGCCTTCAGACTATCGTCGCCCGCCTTGGCCCGTTCCGCGACCGAACGCAGCGCGGCGATGAACTGGTCGAGCCCCGCCTTGCTCTCGGTTTCGGTCGGCTCGATCAGCATCGCGCCGTGGACCACCAGCGGGAAGTACATGGTCATCGGATGGAAGCCCTCGTCGATCAGTGCCTTGGCGAGGTCGAGCGTGGAGATATCCTCTGCAAAGCCTTCATCGCCGAACAGCGCCTCGTGCATGCAGGGGCCGCTTTCGCCGTATGGCGCAAGCAGCAGATCGTCGAGCGAACGCAGGATGTAGTTGGCGTTGAGCACCGCATCCTCGGCCACCTGAGCCAGGCCATCCGCCCCGTGGCTGAGCATGTAGGCCAGCGCACGCGTGAACATGCCCATCTGGCCGTGGAACGCGGTCATCCGCCCGAAGGCGTCCGAATGGCCCCATTCACCGGCGTTCTCTTCTTCCACCAGATGCACCGTGCCGTCCTCACCCTTCGCGGTGAAGGGGAGCGGGGCGTAGGGAGAGAGCGCTTCGGACAGAACGACCGGGCCGCTGCCCGGCCCGCCGCCGCCGTGCGGGGTGGAGAAGGTCTTGTGCAGATTGATGTGCATCGCATCCACGCCGAGGTCGCCGGGGCGCACCTTGCCGACGATCGCGTTGAAGTTCGCGCCGTCGCAATAGACGAAGCCGCCCGCCGCGTGGACCGCGTCGGAGATCGCCTTCATGTCCCGCTCGAACAACCCGCAGGTGTTCGGGTTGGTGATCATCACCGCCGCAACGTCCGGTCCGAGGCGTGCCTTCAGCTTTTCCAGATCCACGCGGCCTTCGGCGGTGGCGGGGATATCCTCCACCTCGTAGCCCGCGAAGGCGGCGGTGGCGGGGTTGGTGCCGTGCGCGCTCTCGGGCACCAGCACGACCTTGCGCGCATCGCCGCGCGCTTCGAGCGCGGCGCGGATGCACAGGATCCCGCACAGCTCGCCATGCGCGCCCGCCTTCGGGCTCATCGCGACCGAGTGCATGCCGGTGAGCGTGACCAGCCAGTTGGCCAGTTCGCTGACCACTTCCAGCGCGCCCCGCACGGTATCCGCCGGCTGCAGCGGGTGAACGTCCGCGAAGCCGGGCATGCGCGCCACCTTCTCGTTCAGGCGGGGGTTGTGCTTCATCGTGCAGCTGCCCAGCGGGAAGAGCCCGAGGTCGATCGCATAGTTCTGGCGGCTCAGCCGGGTATAGTGGCGCACCGCTTCGGGCTCCGAGAGACCGGGCAGGCCGATCGTCTCGCTGCGCTCCATCCCGCCGAGGCGGTTGGAGGTATTCTCCGGCACCGGCGGCAGGTCGACGCCGGTTGTGCCGGTCCGCCCGATCTCGAAGATCAGCGGTTCTTCCAGCATCAGCGCGCGGTTGCCGGTGGTGGTGGGGCTGTCGCTGTCGCCGGTTACGGGCGCGCTGGGCTTCCAGCCGGACTTGTTGGGCGCGTTCATGCCAGCACCTCCTTCAGGGCAGCGCAGAGGGCGTCGATATCCTCCTCACTGGTGGTTTCGGTAAGCGTGACGAGCAGCCCGTCCGACAGGTCGTCCGCATCCGGATAGAGGCGACCGAGCGAGACACCCGCGAGGATGCCGTCCTGGGCCAGCTTGCGCACCACTTCGCGCGCATCCTGACCCAGCCGGATCGTGAATTCGTTGAAGAAATGATCGTTCAGCACGGTGACGCCGGGCACCTGCGCCAGCTTGTCCGCCGCGATGCAGGCAAGACGATGGTTCTCCGCCGCCAGCCGCCGCAGCCCTTCCTCGCCCAGCAGCGTCATGTGGACGTTGAAGGCGAGCGCGCACAGGCCGCTATTGGTGCAGATATTGCTGGTCGCCTTCTCGCGCCGGATATGCTGTTCGCGCGTCGAGAGCGTCAGCACGAAGCCACGCTTGCCCTCCGCGTCCACGGTCTCGCCACACAGCCGCCCCGGCATCATGCGCACGTGCTTCTGGTCGCGGACCGCGAACAGCCCGAGGTAAGGCCCGCCGAACTGCAGGCCGACGCCCAGCGCCTGCCCTTCCCCCACCACGATATCCGCGCCCATCTCGCCGGGCGATTTGATCGCACCGAGCGCCACGGGCTCCAGATTGACCGCGATCACCAGCGCGCCCTTGGCGTGCGCGGCCTCGGTGATCTTCTCGAGGTCGCACAGCCGCCCGAGGATGTCGGGGTACTGGACCACGACGCAGGAGGTATCCTCGTCGATCCGGCTCACCAGACCATCGACATCGGGGCTGCCCTGCAAGGTTGGCTGCGCGTCGGCAATCTCGTCCTCGGTGAACTTCGCCATGGTCCGGATGACCTCGGCATAATGCGGGTGCAGCGCGCCCGAGAGGACGACCTTCTTGCGCTTGCCCCGCGCGATCCGCCCCGCCATCGCAATCGCTTCCCAGCACGCGGTCGAGCCGTCGTACATCGAGGCATTGGCCACCGCGCACCCATAGAGCCGCGCGACCTGGCTCTGGAACTCGAACAGCATCTGCAGCGTGCCCTGCGCGATCTCCGGCTGATAGGGCGTGTAGGCCGTCAGGAACTCGCCGCGCTGGATGATGTGATCGACGCTCGCGGGCACGTGGTGGCGATAGGCGCCCGCGCCGAGGAAGAACGGCGCGTCTGCTGCCGCGAGGTTCTTCTTGGAGAGCGCACGCATATGCCGCTCCACCGCCATCTCGCTGGCGTGCATCGGCAGGTCGTGGATCGGGCCGTCGAGCCGCGCCTCTTCGGGCACGTCGACGAACAGGTCGTCGATACTGGACGCACCGATCTTGGCCAGCATTTCGCCACGGTCGGCATCGGTCAGGGGGAGGTAGCGCATAATTTCTCCAGTCACCCCCTCCCCTGAAGGGGAGGGGGCTTGAGGCATCACAGCCCGTCGACGAAACTCTTGTAGGCGGCTTCGTCCATCAGGCCTTCGAGCTCGCTCTCGTCGGCGATGGTCAGCTTGAAGAACCAGCCGTCTTCCTCGGGCGAGGAATTGACCAGAGCGGGGTCGTCTTCGAGCGCGGAGTTCACTTCGATCACCGTGCCGGTGATCGGCGCGTAGACGTCGCTCGCCGCCTTCACGGATTCGACGACCGCCGCGTCCTTGCTCTTCTCAAGCTCGGCGCCTTCCTCGGGCAATTCGACGAACACGATGTCGCCCAGCTGTTCCTGTGCATATTCGGTGATACCGACGGTGGCGGCTTCGCCTTCCACTTCGATCCATTCGTGGTCTTCGGTGTAGTAACGGGACATTTGCTCAACTCCCTCGATAATAGCGATGTGGGACAAAGGGCATTTGCGCGACGCGCGCGGGAAGGCGTTTGCTGCGGACCTGCACTTCGAGCGCGGTGCCGATCTCGGCGCGGCCCGCCTCGACGTAACCCATGGCGATGGGGTGGCCGAGCGTGGGTGAGAAGCCGCCGCTGGTGACGGTACCGACCTGGGTGTCGCCCGCGAAAATCTCCGAACCCTCGCGCGCGGGAAGTCGCCCATCGAGCACGAGGCCGATGCGGGTGCGCTGCGAACCATCGAGCAGCGCGGCGCTGATCCGCTCGTGCCCGTGATAGCCGCCGCTCTCGCGCCGCTTCTTGCTCAGCGCGAAGGTCAGGTCGGCACTGACGGGGTCGATCTCGGCGGTCAGGTCGTGCCCGTAGAGCGGCAGGCCCGCTTCGAGGCGCAGCGAATCGCGCGCGCCCAGCCCGATCGGCTTCACGCGCTTGTCTTCCACCAGCGCGGTGGCGAGCTTCTCGGCATGTTCGGCGGGGACCGAAATCTCGAACCCGTCCTCACCGGTATAGCCCGCGCGGCTGATCCACAGCGGCACGCCGTTCCAGTCGTAATAGCCTGCGGTCATGAACACGAGTTCGGCGGCGCCCGGCACCAGTTCGCCCAGTGCATCGACCGCTTCGGGACCCTGCAGTGCCAGCAGCGCCTGCTCGTCATGATGGGTCAGAGTGATCTCGTCGGGCAGGTGTTCGCGCAGGAACGCGATATCGTCCCACTTGCACGCGCCGTTGACCACCAGCGCGATATGCTCGCCCGTATTGGTGATCATCAGATCGTCGAGGATGCCGCCATCTTCCGCCAGCAGCAGCGAATAGCGCATCTTGCCGGGCTTGAGGCTGGAGACGAGGCCGGGGACCAGCGCTTCCAGCGCTTGCGCCGCACCGTCGCCGGAGAGCGTCAGCTGGCCCATGTGGCTCACGTCGAACAGGCCCGCGTGGGCGCGCGTCCAGTCGTGTTCCGCCACGATCCCTTCATACTGGATCGGCATTTCATAGCCCGCGAAAGGAACCATGCGCGCGCCATGGGCGCGATGCCACGCATCGAGGGCCAGGGTTTCGGGCGGAGTTTCGGTCTCTTCTTCGCTCATCATTCAATATCCGACAGTCGCGGGAAGACGCGCGGTATCGCGCATCCTTGCCGCCAGCCCCCTCTGTCGGAAAACCTGAGAGCGTACCCCTTCGGTGGCCTGCCTTGTCGGGCGAGGCGCTTTCCAGAGTGTCCGTTCGGCGCGCGCGGTTCGTCGTGCCTGAGAGTTTCCGGGGCGGTTGCTCCTTCGGCGCCGCCGGCTTGCAGGCCGGCGGGCTCTCCCGCGCGCTCCGCCGCAGAATCGCTTCTGCGGAGAACAGTGTTCGTGTGCGTCATCTGCTGCAGTGCGTCAATCCAGATTGGGCCGCAGCCAGCGTTCGGCGGTGTCGATATCCACGTCCCTGCGCTTCGCGTAATCCTCCAGCTGGTCGCGGCCGATGGTCGCGACGCCGAAATAGGCGCTTTCGGGATGCCCGAAATAAAGGCCGCTGACGGCGGAGGTGGGCCACATGGCGAAGCTCTCCGTCAGGGAAAGGCCCGTGTTCTCTTCCGCGTCCAGCATGTCGAACAGGATCGGCTTCAAGGAATGGTCGGGGCATGCCGGATAGCCCGGAGCGGGCCGGATGCCGCGATACTGCTCCTTGATAAGCGCTTCGTTGGTGAACTGTTCGTCCGGGGCGTAGCCCCACAGTTCCTTGCGCACCTTCTCGTGCAGCGCCTCGGCGAAGGCTTCCGCGAAGCGATCCGCCAGCGCCTTGAGCAGAATGTCCGAATAATCGTCCTTGGCTTCCTGGAAGCGCTTGGACGGTTCGTCGATACCATGGATGCCGACCGCAAAGCCGCCGACCCAGTCGCCCGCCGGATCGACGAAATCGGCCAGGCACATGTTCGGGCGTTCCCGGCTCTTCTGCACCTGCTGGCGCAGCATGGGGAGGCGCGCGCTGCGTTCGTTCGTGCGGTCGAGATCGGGGATCGCGCCGTCCTCGTAATGGCCGCCATCCTTGCTCACGACGTCGTGCACGTGCCGGTGATGGATCACCAGATCGTCGCCATCGCGGTGGCACGGCCACAGGCCCGCAACGCCGCGCGCCCTGAGCCAGTTTTCCTCGACGATCGTGTCGAGCATGGCCTGCGCGTCGTCCCACAGGCTGCGCGCGGTTTCCCCCACGGTCTCGTCTTCCAGGATCGCGGGATAGTTGCCGTGCAGCTCCCACGCGCGGAAGAAGGGCGTCCAGTCGATATACCTGCGCAGATCGGCAATCGACCAGTCGTCGAACACATGCAGGCCCGGCTTGATGGGCGCGCGCGGTTTCTCGGAAAAGTCGATCGGCGCCGCATTCTCGCGCGCTTCCCTGATCGGCAGCAGCTTGCTGGGCCCCTTGCCCGCGCGTTTTTCACGCACGGTGTGGTATTCTTCAGCCGTATCGCTGACGAAGGCATCGCGCTGCGTGTCGGACAGCAGGCGACTGGCGACTCCGACCGCACGGCTCGCATCGAGCACGTGGATCACCGGCCCGTCATAGGCCTGGTCGATCTTGAGCGCAGTGTGCACCTTGCTGGTGGTCGCGCCGCCGATCAGCAGCGGAATGTCCATCCCCGCGTCCTGCATTTCCTCGGCCACGGTCACCATCTCGTCCAGCGAGGGGGTGATCAGGCCCGACAGGCCGATGATGTCGGCATCGTTCTCGTTGGCGGCCTTCAGGATGTCGCTCCACGGCACCATCACGCCAAGATCGATGACTTCGTAGCCATTGCACTGGAGCACGACGCCGACGATGTTCTTGCCGATATCGTGCACGTCGCCCTTCACGGTCGCCATCACGATCTTGCCCTTGGCCTTGGCGTTCTCGTCCTTTTCCTCCTCGATGAAGGGGAACAGGTAGCCCACGGCCTTCTTCATCACGCGGGCGGACTTGACCACCTGCGGCAGGAACATCTTGCCCGATCCGAACAGGTCGCCGACCACGTTCATCCCGTCCATCAGCGGGCCTTCGATCACCTCGATCGGACGCCCGCCGCGTTCGGCGGTGGCGGCGCGCATTTCCTCGGTATCGTCGATGATATGCGCGTCGATGCCCTTGACCAGCGCGTGCTCCAGCCGCTTCTCGACCGGCCAGCCGCGCCATTCGGCGGCTTCCTTTTCCGCCTTCTTGTCCTTGCCCTTGTAGCTTTCGGCGAGCGCGATCAGCTTCTCGGTCGCGGTCTCGTCGCCTTCCACCTCGCGGTTGAGGATAACGTCCTCGCACGCGTCGCGCAGTTCGGGATCAATATCGTCGTAGACGTCCAGCTGGCCTGCATTGACGATGGCCATGTCGAAGCCGAGCGGGATGGCGTGGTACAGGAAGACCGAGTGCATCGCCCGGCGCACGATCTCGTTGCCGCGAAAACTGAAGGACAGGTTGGAAAGGCCGCCGCTGGTCTTGGCGTGCGGGCAGTTTTCCTTGATCTCCTTCACCGCCTCCAGGAAGTCGAGGCCGTAGCGATCATGCTCCTCGATCCCCGTCGCCACAGCGAAGATATTGGGATCGAAGATGATGTCTTCGGGCGGGAAGCCGATCCCCGTCAGCAGCTTGTAGGCGCGGGTGCAGATTTCGACCTTGCGCTCCTTGGTGTCCGCCTGGCCGACCTCGTCGAAGGCCATCACCACCGCGGCGGCGCCGTAATCCATGCACCTGCGCGCATGATCGAGGAATTCCTCCTCGCCTTCCTTCATGCTGATCGAATTGACGATCGGCTTGCCGGACACGCACTGCAGCCCCGCTTCGATCACCTCCCACTTGGAGCTGTCGACCATGATCGGCACACGCGCGATATCGGGCTCTGCGGTGATCAGCTTGAGGAACGTGGTCATCGCCTCGACCGCGTCGAGCAGGCCTTCGTCCATGTTCACGTCGATCACCTGCGCGCCGTTCTCCACCTGCTGGCGCGCAACTTCCACGGCGGCGGTGTAATCGCCGTTCATGATGAGCTTCTTGAACCGGGCGGACCCGGTCACATTCGTACGCTCGCCGATATTGACGAAGCTGGCTGTGGCTTGATCTGTCATCAGGCTGCAATCTCAAAGGGTTCGAGGCCGGCCAGCCGCATGGCGGGCTTCGCTTCGGCCAGAGTGCGCGGGGCAAGACCATCGACGGCCCTGGCCATCGCGGCGATATGTTCGGGGGTGGAGCCGCAGCATCCGCCAAGAATGTTCACGTTGCCGTTGGTCGCCCATTTGGAAACGAGTTCCGCCGTCGTTTCGGGCGCCTCGTCGTATTCGCCCAGCTCGTTGGGCAGGCCCGCGTTGGGATAGACCATCACCAGCGTATCGGCGAGCTTGGCCAGAAGCTGCACATGCGGGCGCAACTGCTCCGCACCGAAGCTGCAATTGAGCCCGATGGTGACGGGCTTGGCGTGGCGCACCGAATGCCAGAACGCCTCCACCGTGTGGCCCGAAAGATTGCGGCCCGAAAGATCGGTCAGCGTCATGGACATCATGATCGGCACCTCATGGCCGACCTCGCGCTCCAGCTTCTTCACCGCGAAGATGCCGGCCTTGGCGTTGAGCGTATCGAACACGGTCTCGATCAGGATGAAGTCCGCCCCGCCCTTGACCAGCGCGGCGGCCTGTTCGTGGTAGACGTCCACCAGATGATCGAAGGTGATCTCGCGGTAGCCCGGGTCTTCCACATCCGGGCTGAGCGAGAGCGTCTTGTTGGTCGGACCGATGGCCCCGGCAACGAAGCGCGGGCGCCCGTCCTTCCCGGCATATTCCTGCGCCAGTTCGCACGCGATGCGCGCGGATTCGACATTGATCGCCTCTACCTTGTCTTCCGCGTTGTAATCCGCCTGGCTGATGCGGTTGGCGGAGAAGGTGTTGGTGGCGACGATATCCGAACCGGCGTCGAAATAGGCGCGGGTAATGTCCTCGATCACGTCAGGCCGGGTCAGCGCCAGAATGTCGTTATTGCCCTTCTGGTCCGCCGTCAGGCCCAGATCGCCCGCGTAGTCCTTTTCTTCCAGCTTGCGGTTCTGGATCTGCGTGCCGAAGGCGCCGTCGGAGATCAGGATGCGCTTGGCCGCTTCGGCCATCAGTCTTTCGCGGGCGCCCTCGCCCCTGGTGCTAGCGTCGGTCATTGGCCGGTCTCCTGGCCGCCCTTCGGCCGCATCCCCAGCAGGTGGCAAATGGAATAGGCCAGATCGGCGCGGTTGAGCGTGTAGAAGTGGTAGTGGCGGATGCCGCCGGCGTAGAGGCGGCGGCACATCTCGCCCGCCACTGTCGCGGCGACGAGCTTGCGCGCGGAAGGCCGGTCGTCCAGCCCTTCGAACAGGTCATCCATCCAGTCCGGGAACTCGGCCCCGTTCTGCCCGGCGAAAAGGCGCGCCTTGGCGACGTTGGTGATCGGCAGGATGCCCGGCACGATCGGCACGTCGATCCCCGCCTTGTCGGTCTTTTCGAGGTAATCGAAGAAGGTGTTGGGCGAGAAGAAGAACTGGGTGATCGCGCGGCTGGCGCCTGCATCGATCTTGCGCTTCAGATAGTCGATCTCCGTCTGCTGGTCCTGCGCATCGGGGTGCATCTCCGGATAGGCGCTGACCGAGATTTCGAAATCGGCCACTTCCTTCAGCCCGTGAACCAGCTCTTCGGCGCTGTTATAACCCTCCGGATGCGGCTCGAACGGGCCGAGGGTGCCGTCTTCCTGCGGCATGTCGCCCCGCAGCGCGACGATGTGGCGCACGCCCGCTTCCCAGTACTTTTCGGCAATGCGCTGCGTTTCCTTCTTCGAGGCGTTGACGCAGGTGAGGTGCGCGGCGGCGGGCAGACCCGCCTCGGCGATGATCCGCTCCACCGTCTTGTGCGTGCGCTCGCGCGTGGAGCCGCCCGCGCCATAGGTGACCGAGACGAAATGGGGATCGAGCGGCTTCAATTCCTGCACCGCGTTCCACAGCGATTCCTCCATCTTCTCGTTCTTGGGCGGGAAGAATTCGAAACTGGCGTCGATATCGCCCGGCAGGCCGCTGAACAGCGGATCGTCCTTGGCGCGGGTCTCTTCACGAGCGGGATCGAGCGCGGGAGTGGGTTGGGCCGTCATCGTGCCGCCTTTCGCTTGGTGTCGCGGGTGCCGAGCGCATCGACGCGCCGTGCCACCCAGATTTTTACGGTAAGGGTTTCGCCCTCGAGCGCGCGCGGAGGCTCGGGCATGAAACCGATCTGTTCCAGCGCACTGGCAATGTGGTCGTCCTCGAAGCCCAGCCGCGCATGCTGATAGCGCTCGCGCAGCTCCTCGTGCCCGTGCGCGGCGAAATCGACGATCGCCAGGCGCCCACCCGGGCGCAGCACGCGCGCCGCTTCGCGCAGGGGCACCAGCAGATCGACCGCGTAGTGCAGCACCTGGTGGAACAGCACGGTGTCGAAGGAACCGGCGTCGAACGGCAGGGCGTGGAAATCGCCCTGGACCAGTTCGATGCGGTCGGCCGGCAGGTTCTGCAGCTTGGCCCGCGCAACCCGGAGCATTTCGAGGCTCTTGTCGAGCGCGACGACACGTTCGGCATCGGCCCCGAACAGTTCGGCCATCCGGCCCGTACCGGTTCCGATATCGAGCATTTCGCCCAGCGGCTCGTGGTCGAGAGCGCTTCCGAGCGCGGCCTCCACCTGCTCGTCGGGGCTGTGGCGGCGGCGCAGGTCGTCCCATTCGCCCGCATGGCTCTCGAACCAGTCTGCGGCCTTGTCTTCGCGCGCGGTGCGAATCGCCGAAAGCTGGCGCCGGTCCTCTTCGCACTGTTCCGCGAACTCGGCGTCTTCCTGCTCGGCGATGGCAAGGAACCGGGCGACCGCCCCCGTCAGCGGAGAGGCGCCGGCCCCCGAAGGCGCGGCGCGCAGATAGATCCAGCTGCCCTCCCGCCGGCGCAGCGCCAGCCCGGCATCGCACAGGATAGACGCATGGCGCGAAACGCGCGGCTGGCTTTGCTGCAGCACCTGCGAAAGCTCGCCCACGGCGAGCTCCATGGTGCCCAGCAGACGCATGATCCGCAGCCGTGTGTTGTCGCCGAGCGCGCGAAGGATGGCTTCGGTCCGCATGAACCGGGACATATAAAGATATTTTTATATCTACAAGTCTTGCGGGCCCCGTGGGCGCAGACGGACGATGAAGCGAGACTGCGGCCCCGTTCAGCCGCCCTCGATCTGCCGCAGCAGCCGGAGCTGGGAATGGCCCGCCTTGCTCAGCCGCCAGCTCTCCCCGTCGTGCAGGACCAGCCCGTCGGCCACCAGTTGCGCCTTTTGCGCGTCGCTGGCGTTGTCCCCTTCGGGCATCACGCGTCCGTAGCGGCCGCCGTGATAGATCAGCGGCTCCGCCGGGGTGCGTTCGAAATCGACGACTTCGCCCAGGAAAATCGCGTGGTCTCCGCCTTCGTATTCGAAACGCGCCGTACACCCGAAGCGCGCGGCACAGCCTTCGAGGCGGGGCGCGCCTTCGGGCCCGTCGCCGCAATCGAGGCCGCCGAACTTGTCCGCGCCCCGGCTGGCGAAGCGGTTGGAAAGGTCCTGCTGGTCGGCCGCCAGGATATGCACCGCCCAGGCCCTGGCGGTGCGGAACACCGGCAGGTTGCGGCTGCCGAGCGAGAGGCTCCACAAGACCATCGGCGGGTCGAGCGAGACGGAATTGAAGCTGTTGGCGGTCAGCCCGGTCGGCTCGCCCTCGGCATCATAGGCGGTCACGATGGTGACGCCGGTCACGAAGGTGCCGAGCGCATCGCGGAAGGCGGATTGATCGATCACGGATGGAGCGAGTAGGCAGGCTGGCGAACAAGCGCAAGCCACTCGATGAGCGGCTCCGACAGAAGACCGCGCGATCAGCGGGCACGCGCCCGGCCCACCTGTCCACCGATTCTCGCCCACCTGCCTCGGTTCGCCGCCCGCGCACTTTGACTGCGGCCGCACGGTGGCTAAAGCGGTCCGCGAAAGAAACTCGCGTATCCTCTGGCAACGCGTGCCGATCCAGAAACAAGGACAAGACCGCCCTATGAAAACCCGCGCCGCCGTCGCTTTCGAAGCCAAGAAGCCGCTCGAGATCGTGGAGCTGGATCTCGAAGGCCCCAAGGCGGGCGAGGTGCTGATCGAGATCAAGGCGACCGGCATCTGCCATACCGACGCCTACACGCTCGACGGGCTGGATAGCGAAGGCCTGTTTCCCAGCGTGCTCGGCCATGAAGGTGCGGGAATCGTGCGCGAGGTCGGCGCAGGCGTTACCAGCGTGAAGGAAGGCGATCACGTGATCCCGCTCTACACGCCCGAATGCCGCCAGTGCAAAATGTGCCTCAGCGGCAAGACCAACCTGTGCAGCGCGATCCGCGAGACGCAGGGCAAGGGCCTGATGCCCGACGGCACGACGCGGTTCTCCTACCAGGGCAAGCCGATCTACCACTACATGGGCTGCTCCACTTTCTCGAACTTCACCGTCCTGCCCGAAATCGCGGTCGCCAAGATCCGCGAGGACGCGCCGTTCCACACCAGCTGCTATATCGGCTGCGGCGTGACGACGGGCGTCGGCGCGGTGGTCAACACCGCGGATGTGCGCCCGGGCGACAATGTGGTGGTGTTCGGCCTCGGCGGGATCGGCCTCAACGTCATCCAGGGCGCGCGCATGGCGGGTGCGGACCGGATCGTGGGCGTCGACATCAATCCCGAGAAGAAGTCCTACGCCGAACATTTCGGGATGACCGACTTCGTCAACCCGAAGGACGTCGACGACGTGGTCGCCCATCTGGTCCAGATGCTCGATGGCGGGGCGGACTACTCCTTCGATTGCACCGGCAATACCGATGTGATGCGCCAGGCGCTCGAATGCTGTCACAAGGGCTGGGGCACCAGCATCATCATCGGCGTGGCCGAAGCGGGCAAGACGATCGAGACGCGTCCCTTCCAGCTGGTGACGGGCCGCAACTGGCGCGGCACCGCGTTCGGCGGCGCAAAGGGCCGGACCGACGTGCCCAAGATCGTCGACTGGTACATGGACGGCAAGATCCAGATCGACCCGATGATTACCCACGTGCTGAAGCTGGAAGAGATCAACAAGGGCTTCGACCTGATGCATGCGGGCGAGAGCATCCGCAGCGTCGTCGTCTACTAAGAACACATAGGGAGAGAGAAAAATGTTCAGCCACGTGATGCTCGGCGCCGACGATATCGACGCTTCGAAGAAGTTCTACGACGCCTGCTTCAAGGCGCTCGGCGGGCGCGAAGGCTCGGTCGATCCCAAGGGGCGTGTGATTTACATGCACAATGGCGGGGTTTTCCTGCTCACCAAGCCGATCGACGGCCAGCCCGCGAGCTGCGGCAATGGCTCCACCATCGGCTTCGCCGCCTCCAGCGAGGAAATGGCGGATGCCTGGCACGAAGCGGGCGCGGCCAATGGCGGCACGCCGATCGAAGACCCGCCCGGCATGCGCGAAGGCGCGGGCATGAAGCTCTACCTCGCCTACCTGCGCGATCCGGCCGGCAACAAGGTCTGCGCGATGTATCGTCCGGGGTAACGGCGTGACGACAGAGACCCTTTCCGAGAACAAGGCCTTCGGCGGCACGCAGGGCGTCTATCGCCATGCATCGCGCGCGACGGGCACCGACATGACCTTTTCGGTGTTCGTGCCGCCACAGGCGGAGCACGGTCCCTGCCCGGTGCTCTGGTATCTCTCCGGCCTGACCTGCACCCACGCGAACGTCACCGAAAAGGGCGAGTACCGCGCTGCCTGTGCGCAGCACGGCATCGTTTTCGTCGCGCCCGACACCAGCCCGCGCGGAGAAGGCGTGGCGGACGAGGACAGCTACGACATGGGCCAGGGTGCGGGCTTCTACGTCGATGCGACGCAAGAGCCGTGGACCCCGCACTTCATGATGCGCAGCTATATCGAGGAGGAGCTGCCCGCTCTGATTGCCGGGCAATTCCCGGTCGACATGGCACGGCAGGGCATCACCGGGCACTCGATGGGCGGGCACGGTGCGCTCACGATCGGGCTGCGCAATTCGGGCACCTACCGCAGCATCAGCGCCTTTGCGCCCATCGCCAGCCCGCTGAACTGCCCGTGGGGGGAGAAGGCGCTCTCCGGCTATCTCGGCGATGATCGCGCCGCGTGGCGCGACTACGACGCATGCGCGCTGATCGAGGATGGCGCCCGCGCCCCGGGGCTGCTGGTGGATCAGGGCACGGCAGACCAGTTCCTGGAAGAACAGCTGAAGCCCGAACTGCTGGAAGCGGCGTGCAGCAAGGCGGATATCCCGCTGACGCTGAACCTGCGAGCGGGATACGATCACAGCTACTATTTCATCTCCAGCTTCATGGCCGACCATGTGGCCTGGCACGCCGAGCGGCTGAAGGCCTGAGACGCCACGCGTCTGCCGGACCGACCGGCCCCGTCCCGCACAGCGAATCGGGAAGGGGTATCATGCCGATTCGCCGCCCGAGAATTCGATTTGGGCCGCCCGCGCAAGACAACTGCACGCTTGACTTCGAAGAATTGCGTCGCTCCGGGCGCGCCCTTTTCTTGCCTTATTTCCGCCAACGACTCGCCGGAACCGCGTCGATTCATCGATGAAGCGCAACGCCTCACCGAACCTTGACACATTTACGCCTTAATCTGGCAGACAGAAACCGCCCTGCACCACCGCCAAGGAAGATTGGCAAAAGGTACACGGACAATGGAAAACGCGGTTCTGTTTCTATGGGACAGCTGGACGATCCTGGGGCGCGTCGTCGCTTTCCTGGCGATCATCGTCTTCGCGCTCGGCTGTGAGAGCATCGCCATAAAGCTGGCGGCGGATTTCCAGCGCTGGCGCCATCGCCGCAGCGAACCGACGATCGAGATGATCGAGCGCAAGAGGGAGGATTGCGCCGCGATCCTGATCCCGATCACCGCCCCCGCCCCGCTTGCCGGAGCCATGCTGGCGAGGATCGGGCGAACGCTCGATTACGAGAATTACGTGATCTTCGTCGGCGTGCGTACGCATGACGAACAGACCCTCGCCGTCGTCCAGCGTGCAGCGCGTCGGGACAGCAAGGTGAAACTATGCCTGCTGGAGGCGCGCGATACTGTGTCGGAAGGGCGTGTTCTCAACGCGATGTTCGCCGCCGCGCGGCAGTTCGAACATGCGCATGACGCCGACTTTCGGACCTATTTCCTGCAGGGCGCCGAAACCACGATCCACCCCCTCACGCTCAAGCTGGTCAACTGGCACTGCGAACTCGCCAGCGTGGTCCAGCTGCCCCTGCTCACCGCCCCGCGCGTCAGCCTGCCGACGATCCTCGGAGGCGGCATCGACGATCTGGGCGAGCAGCGCGCGCGCGAGCTGCAGCTGCGTTCGCGCGTTGTGCACCACCTGCCGGTCGGCACTATGGGCCTGGCGCTGCGGCGCGATGCGCTCTGGACGCTGGGCCATCATGGCGAGATGTTCGACACGCGCAGCGAAAGCCCGGTGTTCGACGCCGTGCGACGGCTGAACGAACGCGGGCACCTTTCCACCTTCGTCTGGCAGCACGACCGGGGAGGGAGGGTAATTGCCGCAGAGGCCCTGGCGCCGCGTACCTATGGCGAAGCGGTCGGCGCCAAAGCCGCGCGACTCTCATCCCGCGCACTGTCCGGCTGGCAGCCGCTGCCCGGCAATCAGGCCGGCCTCTGGGCGCAGTATTTCAGCTATCGCGACCGGCGGATCGTGCCGGTGGCAGCCACCCTCGGCCTCGTGGCACTTACGGCATTGGCGGCGGGCGCCCTCCTGCTTGCCGGGCAGGCGACTCCCGGGTTCGAAAGCATGCCTGCCCTCATCGAGGCACCGTGGGTCTTCGCCCTGCTGGCGACGAACGCTGCGCTAGCAGTGGCGGCTCTGGTCGAACGGGTCATCCTGACCGCGAAGACGCGCGGGCTCGTCGCCGCAGCCATACTGCCCGTGAGCCTTGCAGTTGCCGCGCTCGTGACCACCCACGCCGTGCTGCGCGCCTCGCGCACGGGCAACGGGAAGCGGACTGAGAATTGCGACCCGGAAAAAGGCGGCGCCAAGCCTTCGCGGCCCGGCTCCGCCCTTACGCTGGGCAAGACCAGGATTACCGATATCCTCGTCCACTCGGGCGCCCTGACACCGGAGGACGCGAAGGCCGCACATGCCTACGCCAGCCGCACGGGGCGGCGGCTTTCGCTCGCCCTGCAGGACCTGCGGCTGGCCGACCCGGCGACCATCGCCAAGGCGCTGGGCGAAAAGCTGGGGCTGGAATTCGCGCATCTCGACGGCCCGCTGGACAGCCATAACTCGGTCTTTCTCTCGCGGCACGAGGCGGAACGCTTCTCCGCCTTCGCGCAGCGGGCGGAAGATGGCAGCGTGCAGGTGTACGTCGGCGAAGACTACGCCCCGCGCGAATGGCGCGCGCTCAGAGCTGCCCTGCGGCGCGCCGGAGTTTCCCGGCCGTGCTTCAGGATCGCCCCGCTGGGAGAGATTGCCTACGCGATCCGCTTTGCCGGAACCGCGCAGGAAATGGCAATCGAGCAGGCGATTGCGGTCAGCCTGATGGACGGCCCGATCATCGAAGGCACGGATCGCGCCATTCGCCGCCAGTTGCGCAGCCCCTATCGCAGGCTGGAAGATCTGCTGGTGGAGCGCGGGCTGATCGCTCCGCGGCGGATGCGGATGGTGCGGCGGCGGATCGGGATCGGGGGGCCGGGGCTGGAGGAGGCCGTCTGCAGGGACCGGCGCATACCGCCCTTCACGCTCGCGCAGACGGTGCGCGAATTCAACGAGTGGCGCCCCGCCATCGCGCTGCCGACCGCGCCTGCTCCGATCGCGCGTTGCGATGCCCGCAGGCGCGTGCCGGTCGATCCCCGTCTCGCCGCGTGATTGCGGCAGACAGCGCGCCTGTCCGGACTGGACGGTCAGCGCCCGGTGAGGGCGTGAGGGGCGCGATTTGATGCTGGGCAATCCGTGGCCGCCGCAGACGACAGGGACCGGCCTGCCGGGCACCGATCGGCTGCACTCGATCGGGCTGCGCGAGACGCCCCCCTGTGCAATTCTGCGAATGTTGCCAAAGTGCTACAGTCTGCGGGCAGCTTGAAAAATCGGCGCGCCAGCCCTTCTCATTTCCCCCCTTCTGCCGCAGGAAAACGAGGTGAATTATTCCGTGGGGAGATTTTGAATATGCGTGGCTTCAATACTCAGCGTCGGGCAGGCCTGCTCGTAACGACGGCCATTGCCTGTGTGGCAGGCAGCGGCGTGGCACATGCCCAGGTGGCCGATCCGGTCGGGCCCGAGTTCGCAATCGACTCGGCCCATGGCCAGCAGGCGAGCGGGGTCGCTTTCGGCGCACCCGAAATCGCAGAAGATACCGCACAGGACATGCGGGTGAACTACGTCACCGCAACCGGCGCGGCACCCGAAACCGCGATCGACGACCCGCGGATCGTGGTGCCCGGTCCGGGCGAAGGCTATTCGCCGAACCCGGGCGACGAAGGTTCGCTGTACGACGATGCCGTGAACGTGACCGGCGTGGGCCAGTTCTACAACGACTTCACCGGCGGCGTTTGCACCGGCACGCTCATCAACCCGCGCACCGTTCTGTTCGCGGCGCACTGCGTGAACGACTACACGCCCGACAGCTACGGCGCGGAAGGTGGCGCCATTCCCGCGGCTTTCGCGTTCGAGGCGGACGCCTTCCCGGGGCTCCTGAGCTGGGTCCTCAACGACTACCAGACCAACGAAGACCTGTTCGTCTACAACATCGCGCAGATTCTCTACAATGAAGAGTCTCTCGCAAATCCGCAGGCCCAGGGCTTCCTCGAAGCCGACATCGCGCTGGCCGCGCTCGATACTCCGGCAGTCAACGTACCGACCTGGGCGATGCTGTTCTCGCCGCTTCCGGTGCCCGACAGCATCACGACCGAAGGTGGCACGGGCTACAATGTCCGCGTGACCGGCTACGGCCGCTCCGGCGTGGGCGACACCGGCGATACCAACGGCATCGATTTCCGGCGCCGTGCGGCGGAAAACGTCGTCGGCATCCTCGGTTCGCTGAACGATCGCAACGAGTTCCTGTTCGGCCCGGGCGATTATGGCCTGCCGCAGAACCTCTACCAGACCGATTTCGACGATCCGAGCCGCGAGAATCCGTTCGACTTCAACCTTTTCCGTGACGACGCGCGCGATCCCGAAGGCAGCACCGCGGGCGGCGACTCCGGTGGCCCGCTGATCCTGACCGACACGTTCGCGCGTGAGCTGATCATCGGCGTCCTGTCCGGCGGTTCGCGCTTCTTCCAGGCGCAGCCCAGCTCGTCCTACGGCACGTCGAGCCTCTATCAGCCGCTCTACGCCTTCTGGGACTGGATCGCCGAGAACAGCCCCTATCGCTACACCCAGACGGTGGCCGGCGACGGCGACTGGATGGACCCGACGCACTGGCAGACCGCGCTCGATCCCAACTTCTACATCATCGACGAGAACGGAAACGCCGTGAACGGCGTGCCCGAAACCGCCGGTGAGGGCCGCGGGGCGACCAGCGGCAAGTTCGGCCAGGTCTGCAACGGCGCCTTCTGTCTCGACCTCGCCACGCGCGACATCGTCGACTATGACGGCAACATCCTCGAGCCCGGCACGCCGATCACCGAAGAGGAAGGTGCCACCGACCAGAACAATCTGGGCACGGTCGAGGCGCTCAAGCTGCTCGCCGACTATACGGCCGCCCAGGGCATCGACCCGAGCGAGCTGGACGAAGCGATGGCGATCGCGCCGACCGTCGAGAACGGCTTGCCTGGCGCCACCGGCTTCGTGCCGAACAACCAGGACTTCAACAACGGCTTCAACGGCCTGCCGCGCGTCGATGCGCGCTACTACGACGTGACGCTCGCGGCTGCGGGCACCACCACGCTCGGCAGCACCGTGGAAATCGACAAGCTGACCATCGCCGGTGCCGATTCCGCTCTCGACATCCAGAGCTCCGGATCGCTCACCAGCCTGATCGACATCACGCAGATGGCCGGTACGATGAATGTCGACGGCACCCTGACCACGCCGGGCGACTACCTGCTGTTCACCGGTGCGCTTAGCGGCTCCGGTACCATCGTGACGCCTTACTTCACCAACATGATGGGCATTGTCGCGCCGGGTACGATGGGGTCGGTCGGAACGCTCGATTTCAACGGGAACATCATCCTCACCTCGGGCAGTGTCTACGGCATCGACCTCGGGCCGAACGGTGCATCCGACCTGATCCGCGTCAACGCGACGGAGTTCGAAACGCAGGTGACGCCGGAAGGCTTCGAGGAAGAAGTTCCGCTCGACGGCATCGCCAGCATCGGCGGCACCGTGATCCTCAACGCGGTCGATGGTTACGCCGTGCGCGACGGCGACACCTTCACCATCCTCACGGCCGAAGGCGGTGTGGAAGGCACGTTCGAATCGCCGGACCTCAGCGCCATTCTGACCTCGGAATTCACCTATGGTCCCCAGTCGGTCCAGCTGACGGTCGAGGCCGGTTCCTACCTCGACGTGATCGATCCGGCTTCGACCACGCAGGTGGCATTCGCGGGTCTGCTCGACCGGAACCGCGCGTTCTACGACAACCTGGCCGATCTTTACGGCCCGCTGGACCGGCTCGATGCGGCGTCGATCCGCAGCGCGCTGGAAAGCTTCGCACCCAGCGACGTTGTGGCCGGCGGATCGCTCGGTATTGCAGCGCTCAACAACAACAGCCGCCTGGTGAGCAACCGCCTGGCGCGGCTCGGCCGGGACCGGAATGAGGGCGGCTCGCTTGCCGTGATGGGCCAGCCGACCGGCGTTGCCAGCCTCGCAATGGCGAGCTCGGGCGTTGCCGCACAGGCGGCGATGGGTGCCGACGGTACGGACTACGTACGCGAAGGCGCGCTGCCCGATACGCTGTCCGGCTTCATCGCAGGCGGCTATATCGACGGGGAAAGCACGGGCCTGCCCGCCTCCGGCAATTTCGAAGACAAGTTCGACGGCTTCTTCATCAGTGGCGGTCTGGAAAAGGTCTTCGATACCGGTGCGCTCGGCTTCGCCTTCACCTACACCGATCTGGACAGCGACAATCTTGGCGCCAACCGTTCGGCCGAAGGCCAGCTGTATCAGGGCACGCTGTACGGCGTGAAGGACTTCTCCGGCCTGCGGCTGGACGCCCAGGTCAGCGCCGGTGCCTACGACATGAGCACGCTGCGCAATGTCTCCTTCGGCACCAGCTCCTTCGCGATCGAGGGCGAGGAAACGGCCTTCACCTTCTCGTCCGAAATCGGGCTGGGCAAGGTGATCGATCTCGGCTCGTTCGATCTCACCCCGCGGGTGGCCGGCCGGGCTGCCGTGATCGACTTCTCCAACGTCGCAGAAACGGGCGGTGGCCCTGCCCTGACCTACGACCTGGGCACCTATGACAGCATCCAGGCGCGGGCCGGGCTCAACCTGGTCGGCAAGGCGGCGTTCCGTCCCTTCCTGAATGCCGAATACGTGCACGAGTTCGAGGATCGGCCCGCTCTGGTCGGCGTGAACTTCGTCGGCGGCCTGGCCCCGGCGGCGGGCTTCGCCCTGCCGGGTACGGACAACGACTGGGTCGAACTGAGCGGCGGTATCGGATACCAGGCCGGCAATATCGGCCTGTCGGTATCGGCAGAGACCACGCTGGAGCGTGAAGACGTCTCGTACCAGAGCTACCAGGCGACCGCGACGTTCCGCTTCTAAGCGGACCGGCCGGAAACAAACGGGGCGGCCCTCCTTCGGGAAGGCCGCCCTTTTTTTGTCTCCGGATCGGAGCCTGCTCATGTTATCCTTGCAGCACAACACGGGTGCCCGATGATGAAACCATTCTTCCTTTTCGCCCTTGCCGCAAGCGTGCCCGCCTTCGCGCTGCCGGGTTGCGCTTCGGCTACGCATGCTACGCAGCAGGAACGGCAATCGCTGATGGAGCAGGGCACCGATATGATCGCGGAAAGCGAAGAGTGGATGGCGTCATTCGAAGAGATGAGCGCCCAATTCAGTCGGCCGCTCCCGCAGCTGGAGCCCGACAGCGCCTTCAACCGGCACATCGCGGCGCTGCACCGCTACCGGAGCGATCTGCGCGAACCCGGTGCCGATCTCGACGCGCTGGCTGCGCGGGAAGAGGCGCTGGTCCGATCCCACGAACGCCTGCGGGACGCCTATCGCAACATGGTACGCCTGGCTCGGGAGAGGAAGTTGCGCCCCGGCCCCGAATTCGCCGAAGATACGCCGCGCTAGGCGCCCGAGCTCTGGGCGACAAGCTGATCAGAATCGTCGACAATCACGCTCTTTGCCGCTGCGACATCGCACCGGCGGCGGCCCATCACTCGTGTCTCAGCGCCTCGATCGGGTCCAGCTGGGAGGCGCGGCGCGCCGGGTAATAGCCGAAGACGATCCCCATGAAGGCGCAGAAGGCGAGCGCGAGGATATTGATCGTCGGATCGAAGACGAAGGGCACCTCGATTGCCGAGGCGAGCGAGATCGAGGCAAGAAAGGCGAGGAGCAGGCCGACCAGCCCGCCCAGCGCGCACAGCACCACGGCCTCGGTGAGGAATTGCAGCCGCACCTCGCGCGCCAGCGCTCCGATCGCCAGCCGAATGCCGATTTCCCGGGTCCGCTCGGTCACGGAAACGAGCATGATGTTCATGATCCCGATCCCGCCCACCAGCAGGCTGATCGAGGCGATCACCGCCACCATCGCGGTGAGGGCCCCGGTAACGGAGCCGAGCGCATCGTTCACCTGAGCGGTGTCGATGACGTTGAAGTCGTTGGCTTCCGCATCGCGCAGCAGGCGCCGTTCGCGCAGCAGGTCGACCAGCGAATCCTGGATCGCGGAAGAGGCATAGGCCGCGTCGTACTTGAGGACGAAGAAATCGAGATCGTCATTGCCCCGAAACCGCCGCTGAACCGTCTTGAGCGGCATGAACACCGTGTCGTTGTCGTCCGCGCCACTGGCACCCTGCCCGCGCTCTTCCAGCACGCCGACCACGGTGCAGGAGACATCGTTCAGTCGCATCTGTTCGCCCAGTGGAGAGACATCGGGCAGGAAGATTTCCTCGCGCACCTTCACACCCAGCAGGCACACGTTCTTGCCCGCAGTCTCCTCGTCGCGCGTGAAGGCCCGGCCCTCCGTCACCTCAACCGTCTGCGCCTCCAGAAAAGCCCTGTTCGCGCCGGTTACGCTCGTGTCCCAGTCCTGCCCGTTGTGAAAGGCGGTGACATTGGCGGTCACGTTGCCCGCCGCCACCGTCACCCCGGCGATCTGGCGCTGCACCGCGTCGACATCGTCCTGATCGAACGGGCGCAGCGTGCCGCGATCGGTCCGCACGGGGAAGACGATGAAGTTGCTCGCCCCCAGCGAAGAAATCTCGTCCTGCACGCTCGCGGTCACGCCATTGCCCAGCGTCACCATGGTCACCACGGCGGCGACGCCGATAATGATGCCCAGCGTCGTCAGGATAGAGCGCAGGATGTGGCGCCGTATCTCACGCAGGGCGAGCAGGAAGGTTGCGCCCAGCATCAGGCAGGCACCTCCATGCTGCGCGCACCGCGTTCGATCCTCTCGACCAGCCCGTCGCGGAAATGCACGATGGTCTTCGCGAAGGCCGCCATTTCTTCCTCGTGCGTCACCATCAGCACGGTAATGCCCTCGGCATTCAGCCTGCGCAGCAGCTCCATGATCTCGACCGAGCGTTCGCTATCGAGATTGCCGGTCGGCTCGTCCGCGAGCAGAACGTCCGGATCGGTGACGAGCGCGCGGGCGATGGCCACGCGCTGCTGCTGGCCGCCCGAAAGTTCCGCCGGGGTGTGGCTGGCCCACGGGCCAAGCCCCACCGCATCGAGGCTGCGCATCGCGGCCTCCTGCCGGACGGACTTCTTCTCCCCGCGATAGAGCAGGGGCAGTTCCACGTTCTCGAGCGCGGTGGTCCGCGCCAGCAGATTGAAGCCCTGGAACACGAAGCCCAGATACTTGCGCCGCAACAGGCTGCGCTGGTCGCGGTCGAGCTTCTGCACCTCGACGCCCTTGAAGCGGAAGATACCGTCGGTCGGCACGTCGAGGCAGCCCAGAATGTTCATCGTGGTCGATTTGCCGGAGCCCGAGGGACCCATGATCGCCACGAACTGCCCGCGATCGATTTTCAGGTCCACACCCTTGAGGGCCTGGAACGCCGCGCTGCCCGTGCCGAAGACCTTGGTGATGCCTTCCAGCTCTATCAGCGGCTCCGGGGGCGATGGCGCGTTCATTCGCCCTGGGCCCGCACCCCGGTGACGACTTCCATGCCCGGCTTGAGATCGGCGGAGCGCACCACCGTGCGGCGGCCGTCGCTCTGCCCGGTAACGACCTCGATCGCCCGCAGCGTGCCGTCTTCCTCGATCACATGCACCTGCTGGCGACTGCCCGCACCGATGCCGGACTGCTGTTCCTGCTCTTCCAGCCCGATCTGCGGATTGAAGACGCCGCCACCGCTCGCCTGCTGCTCGTCCGGCCGGAAGCGCAGCGCGGCGTTGGGCACCAGTAGCGCCTGGCCGGTGGACTGGGTGGCGATGGTGGCCGTGGCGGTCATCCCGGGCCGCAGCAGGCCTTCAGGATTGTCCACCGCCAGCCGCGCCTCGTAACTGACGACCGAATTGCCGCCTGCGGCCGCGCCTTCCACGGTGTTGCCCGACGCAAGATCGACGCGCTCCACCCGCGCCGGGAAGCGGCGCCCCGGATAGGCATCGACGGTGAAGCTTGCGCGCTGCCCGGCCTCGACCTGGCCGACATCCGCCTCGTCGATACCCACGCGCAGCTGCATCGCGGAAAGATCCTCGGCGATGACGAACAGCGTCACCGTGTTGAAGCTGGCGACCACGGTCTGCCCCGGCTCGATCTGGCGGGCGAGAACCACGCCGGTCACGGGCGCGCGGATCACCGCGCGGCTACGGGTGGTGAGGTTGGCCTGCAGGCTGGCCTGCGCGGCCTCGATATTGGCCCGCGCGGAGGCGACCGCCGCCCGGTCGCGCGAGACGGCGGCCTGCGCCTGCTCCAGTTCCACCTGCGAAGGCACGCGCCCGTCCGACAGCCGCCGGACCTCCTCCAGACGTTGCAGCTGCGCGGTGTCCACATCCAGAGTGGCACGCGCCTGCGCCAGGCTGGCGCGCGCCGCGTTGAGGTTGGCGCGCGACTGCGCGATCTGCTGGTCGATGATTTCGGTATTGATGACCGCGATGACCTGCCCGCGCGTGACCCGGTCGTTGACGTCGACCAGCACGCGCTCGACCGGGCCGTTCACTTCAGAGCCGACCGTGACCTGGTTGGTCGGCCGCAGGTTGCCCGTCGCCGTGACCGTCAGATCCAGCGATTCCCGTTCGACTTCCTCGGTGATGTAGGTCGGGCCCTCGCTGCCGCCGGAACAGGTCGATACCAACAGCAACAGCGCGATCACGATCAGCGCGGGCACCCAGTATTTCATCCACCGACGCCAGCGCGGGCGGGGCTTTTCGCCGAGAAATTCGTCGACCTTTTCGGGCGAGGCGGTGTCGGGATCGGTCATGGCTCTTGCGGTCCTGTGGCGATATCCGCCTGGATGGTCTGGGGCGAGCGCCAGCCGCCGCCCAGCGCGCGCGCAAGGCTGACGAAGGCGATCGCGCGGGATGCTTCTGCGGAAACTTCGGCGGTGCGCGCGCCAAGAAGAGAGCTCTCGACGGTGAGCAAACGCTGAAAGTCGATCAGCCCGGCCTCGTACTGGCTGCGGGCGAGGATGGCGGCGTTGCGGGCGCCATCGCTCGCCTCCACGAAGGCGGCAACGCGCTGATCGCTGGCGTCCAGGTCGACGGCTGCGGTCTCGACATCTTCCAGCGCGACGAGGATGCTCTGCCGCCACGCGGCGAGCGATCCGTCCGCGATGGCCTCCGCCGCGGCGATCTGCGCACGCGTGCGCCCGCCGTCGAACAGCAGCTGGGTGAGCCCTGCAAACACGTTGCCGGTGATGACATCGAGCAGATTGTCGATCCCCAGCGCGGTGCTGCCGACCGATCCGGTCAGGCGCAGCGCGGGGTAAAGCTGCGCCCGCGCAATTCCGGTGCGTGCCAGATCGCCCGCCAGCTGGGCTTCGGCCGCGCTCACGTCCGGCCGGCGGCGCAGCATGTCCGCAGGCGCTGACAGGCCGACCTGAAGCGGGGGCACGGGCACCTCGCGCGGCTCGGCAATCAGCTGTTCGTAGACCGCCCCCGGCGGCTCTCCGATCAGCGTCGAGATCGCGTTCGCGGTGGCGACCAGATTGCTTTCGAGCTGCGGGATGGTCGCCAGGGTCTGCGCGCGCTGCGTGCGTGCCTGCTCCACGTCGAGGCTGGAGACCAGCCCCGCCTGGTTGCGCCAGCGCGCGATCTGCAGATTGTCGTCCTGATTGGCGAGCGTGTCGCGCGAAATCTCCAGCTGCCGGGCGAGCGAGCGGGCGGTGATCGTCTGCGTCGCGACCGAGGCCACGATCACGCGCTCCAGATCGGCAAGCGAATATCCGGCGGCGCGCAGATCCGCCTGCGATGCTTCGACCGAGTTCGAAATGCGACCGAAGAGGTCCGCCTCCCATGCAATATCGGCGCCGAGCACCAGTTGCAGATCGTCCTGCGCCAGGTCGCCCACATCGCGGCCTACGCCCGCGTTGGCGCTGACCGAGGGGAGACGGCCCGAACGCGATTCGCGCAGGCGGGCACGGGCCGCACGCAGGCGAGTGACGGCCTGCGCGAGGTCCAGATTGTCGGACCGGGCACGCGCCACGAAGTCGTCGATCAGCGGATCGTCCAGCAATTGCCAGTAGGCCTGCAGCTCGATCTCCGGCCCCGTGGCGTCGGCTATCGCCCAGCTTCCGGGAACGGGCTGGACTTGCTCGAGCGGGGGCGGCGCTTCGGACAGGGTGGCGCATCCGCCAAGGGCAAGGAGAATCGCCACGGCCACGAGCGGAGCCGCACGGCGCCCCCCGATCCTCGTCGCGTTCATGTAATCCATTCCCACTGCCCCCCTGACGATCGGGACAATGGCAGGCTCTCGCAGGCAATCAAGCCGGGCATTTACGGTTTGTCGAAAATCGGCCCTGCTTGGTCGAGCAATCCCGCACCCGGAATGCCCCTTATCCGAGAAGACATGGTTCGCGGCCCCTTGCGTACCGCTGCGGGGCCACGAGGTCTTGAAAGCCGGGTATTGCCATCCGGGCAAACGCCCGCAGCGTTTCACCTGCCTGCCGATCTGTGGCACCGGTGCCGGCGATGTTCGGAACCTTCCTTCTCTACCTGCGGTCCTTCTTCGCGATCGACCGCAAGGGCGTTCTCGTCGCTACGGCGCTGACCCTTGCGGGCGCACTGGTCGAAGGGCTGCTTGCGCTGTCGCTGGTACCGGTGCTTGAGGTCTTCCTCGGCATCTCGGGCAGCGGAACGGGCGATCGTGTCGCGGACCTGCTCCGCCGCTCCGGCTTCGGGGACGAAAGCGTGCTGCTTGTCTTTGCGGGCGCGCTCTTCTCCGTACTCGTCCTCGCACGGAGCACGATCGCATGGTTCCGCACGATGCAGCTTGCGCGGGTATCGCAAGGCTTCGTGAGGCACTGGCGAATTCGCCTGTTCGCCGCGCTCGACCAGGCCGACTGGCAGAACGCGCTCGATCACAAGCAGTACGAGATACAGCATGTTCTCACAGAGGATGTGGGCCGCATCGCCTATGGCGCCGAAAGCACGATCCGCAGTTCGACCGGAGTGGCGCTGATCCTTGCCCAGATATGCGTGGCGTTCGCTATCGCTCCCGCTCTGGCGACAGTGTTTCTGGCGATAGCGATCGCCGCCCTGCTGCCTCTCCGCAAAGCGCTGCTGACCACGTCAAGAAAACGCGGCGCAGTCCAGGTGGAGAATGCGAGGCGGCAATACAGCGATCTCAACGATTACCTTGCCGGACTGAAGACGACGAAAATCCATCCCCACCGGGATTTCGGGCGCCGGATGAAGCAGATCGCCGAGGCGATATCGGACAATATGCTCGCTTTCTCCAGGAACCAGGCGAACGTGCAGCTGGCGCTGCAGCTGGGATCGGCGGCCCTTCTCTTCGTGCTGCTGGCGCTGGGGCTGCTGGTGTTCGGCACCGCCCCTGCAATCCTGATCGTTTTCCTCGCCATCATCCTGCGGATCACCCCGCCGGTCTTCGCCCTTGTGGGCAGCGTCCAGGCCATGGCGAACACCCTGCCCGCGTTCGAGAATGTGATCGCGGTCGATGCCTCGCTGAGCGCTTCGATCCGCGATCACTCCGCCCAACAGGCTGAACCGACTCGGTCCTCTGCGCGGGAGGGGGGCATCGGCGTGGAGTTGCGCTCCGTCTCGTTTGCCTATCGTTCGTCGGGCGCCCCGGTGCTCCAGGACCTTTCCATGAAGATCGCACCCGGCACGATGGTGGCGCTGCTCGGCCCGACGGGCGTGGGCAAGACCACCGTGCTCGATCTGGTCACCGGGATCGTGCGGCCCGATACCGGCACGGTGCGGGCATGGCGCGCCGGGGGGGAGGAACTGGGCCGCGATGGCCTGCGCGCCGCGCTTTCCTACGCCACGCAGGACCCGGTGCTGTTCGATACCAGCATCCGCGAAAACCTTCTCTGGAGCGGCAGCGAGGCGAGCGACGAGGATATCCTGAACGCGCTCGATATCACTGCGGCGAGGGACTTCGTCGAAAGCCTCCCGCAGGGGCTGGATACGCGCGTGGGCGAGATGGGGATGCAGCTATCGGGCGGTGAACGCCAGCGGCTGTTCCTTGCCGCGATGATCCTGCGCCGCCCCGGCCTGCTGATCCTCGACGAAGCGACCAGCGCGGTCGATTACCGCACCGAAGCGCGCATCCTTGCCAACCTTAAAAGCATGACCCGGGCGATGACCATCATCGCCGTCACCCATCGGCCACCCGATCCCGCGATCTTCGACCGGACGATGGATCTGGCCGCGCACCGCCCGCGCTGAACCCCGCACGCGGCCCTTCCCGGCCTCGCTATTCGGCAGGGGCGACCTGCAGGGACAGCCATTGCAGCAGGTCTTCCTCGAAGCGCGCGCTGTCGGTGCCCGTCTTCCCCAGCCCGAAGCCGTGGCCGCCGTCCTCGTAGACAAGCAGTTCCGCCTCGCCGCCCTTCTCACGCCAGCTCTGCGGGAGAGAGAAGGTGCGATCGTGGATCAGCTCGTCGTCGCGCGCGATGGCGGCCAGCATCGGAGGCAGGGTATCCGCGGTCACCGCGGCATCCATCGGACCATAGATGTAACCGAGGAAGTCCGGCCCCCATGGCTTGCCTTCCTCCACCACATTCAGCGCAGTCATCGCGCCCGCCGAAAAACCGATCATGCCGATCCGCGCGCGGTCCAGAGACCACCTCTCGGCGTCTTCGTCGAGCAACCGCAACGCCGCCAGCGCATCGGCGGTGGCCCTGGGCTCGCTCACTTCTATCGGTGCGCCATCGCCAATGCTGGACAGCATTCCCGCCATCTTCGCCGCGAACAGCAGATCGTTGCCCGGCGTCTCGTTCAGCCGGTACTTGAGCACGAAGGCCGCGATTCCCCGATCGGCCAGAAGCTCGGCCACCTCGGTCCCCTCGGTGGACATGGACAGAATCTGGAACGCCCCGCCGGGCAGGACGAGCACCGCCGCGCCCGTTGCCTTTTCGGGCTCGGGCAGGAAGGCGATCAGTTCCGGCTGGCGGACGTTGCGGACGACCAGATTGTCCTTGGTCCGATACCATTGCTCGTCTTCCCCGGCGTCTTCCCCCGACGGCAGGGGGATGGCGGCGGCGAATTCCGGGCGCTCCATCCGCTCGAAGCCCGGAATGGGAGCAGAGCAGGCCGCCAGGACAAGGGCGGTCAACCCAGCCACGGTCAACTTCCACTTGTGGTTCGCGATTTTCATGACGACCTGCCCTGCAAGAGTGCCCTCCCGGTTCAGAAGCCGAAGCTCAGCCCGATCTGCACCAGCCGACCCCGGGTGGAGCCATTGGTGTAGCCCGGGTCCGCGTTGTAGAACGGCGGTTCGGCATCGAAGACGTTGTCGATATTGAGCGTCAGGCGCGCATCGCGCCCGCCCGCAAACGACCCGAGAGTGTACGCGGCAAACAGATCGACGGTGGTGAAGCCGTCCACCTCGGTCTGCGTCACGCCATTGGCGGTGAGCGGAAGGGCCAGTTCGATCCCGCTCTTGTGGTTGAGCTCCACCCGGCCCTGCAGCGTTCGCGTTCCCAGCCCGACATAGGCGAGCAGGTTCAGACGGCTCTCCTGATCCACCGCATCGACCAGCGCCTGTCCGGCGAGCGCGGCGACCTTGCGATTGAGCAGATAGGTGCCGGTCACACCCAGGTCGACACCGACATTGCCCAGCGATTGCTCGAAATTGGCGGCGAAATCGATGCCGTCGACCTTGACCCGCCCCAGGTTCTGGCGGCGCGCATCGAACAGAACGTAGGGGCCGCCAAAGGGCCCGGCATAGAGCGCGGCAAGCGATGAGGCGCCGTCCAGCGGCAGATCACCGACCGCGGCGGTCAGCTGCGCGAGCGTGGGATTGCGCGTCACGAAAGAGGAATACAGGCCGGTGAAGACCGCCGGCGTCGTGAACGGAACGATCGCGATCTGATCCTCGAAATCGATGTTGTAGTAGGTCCCCGAGGCGCGCAGCGCCCCCAGCTCCACCTCGGCGCCGAGCGACCAGGTTTCAGCCTTCTGCGGACCGAGGTCGGGATTGCCCCCGGCCAGGATCACGGTGGGCCGCAGGAGGTTGGGAATCTCCGGGTCGGCGGGATCGCGGAACGGGCTGAACTGGATGATCTGCGCACGCGAATCGGGCGCGCCGGTCGTGTCGCCAAGGCTGGGCGCATTGAACGACGTGCCGTAGCTGCCCCGGAACTTGAGCCCATCGAACGGGCTGTACGCAAAGCCGACCTTCGGGTTCGTGGTGCTGCCGAAATCGCTGTAATCGTCGTGGCGGACGGAGGCGGAAAGGGTCAGCTCCCGCAGCCCCGGCATGGCGTTGGCACCTCCGAACAGCGGCGCGACGAATTCGCCGAATGCCGAGACGACATCGCGCTCTCCCGCGGCGCGCGGGGCGGTATTCTCCGCCCCGACGGCCACGTTGCCGAACCGCGCATCAATGTGCTGCTGCATGCCTTCGAGCCCGGCCGCCACGCGCAGGTCTCCGCCCGGCAGCGCGAACAGCGGGCCGTCCACGATCAGCCGGCCAATCGCCTGCCTGCGGTCCGCCAGCCCGTAGAAATTCTGGTAGATGCCGGCGAGAACCGCCGGGTCGCTCGATCCCGGATCGTAGGGATTGAGTGCTGTATCGAAGGTGGTGCCCGCCAGCGCGGCTTCCTGCGCGACGGCGTTGATCGATGGCGAGTTGGACTCGGTCCGCGTCTCGCCATAGCTCAGCAGCGCGCGCGCTTCGAAGCCGCCCCCCAGATCGAATGTGAAGGTGGGCGCGATATTGAACAGGTCCAGATCCACCTGCCCCTTGTCGTTGAAGACGCCCGCGTAGGAGAAGTTCACGGTCTGGAACAGCGGATCGGGCGCGATCGGCTGGTAGTAGGGATTCGCTGCGGTGATGATGCCCGACTGTGCGAAGTTGGCCGATCCGCCTGCGCCGTTCAGATCGTAGGTCTGGCGCGTCGTGCGACTGGAATAGAGCACCTCCAGGTCGAAGGCGACGCCCGGGCCCAGATCGACATCGACATTGCCCAACACCGAATGCAGCGTCTCTTCGGGCAGGAAGGCCCCATTGTCCGTGTTGTCGCACTGCGAGATCGTGCCCGGCGTGCGGTCTGGCAGCGCGTAGGTGGTCACCACGCCGCCGCGATCGATCGAGACGGTCCCCGGCGCACAGCCGCCGGTATTGGCGCTGATCTGCTGCACATAGTCGCGGTCGCGACCGAACAGCGCGTCGTTCCACGAATGCGAATAGGCGATGTAGGCTGATCCGCCCTCCCAGGTCTTCCCGGCGATCAGGTTGGCATCATATTGCTGGTAATCGTCGGCGAAACCGTACCCGCCCGACACCTGCACCCCGTCGAAGCTGCTGCGGGTGATGAAATTGATCACGCCGCCCACGGCATCGGACCCATAGACCGAGGACCCGCCGTCGAGCACCACCTCGACCCGCTCCACCGCGGCGACGGGAATGGTGCCGGGATCGAACGGCGTGCCCAGCACGCCTACGCCGGGGCCACGGTGGCCATTGAGCAGTACGAGCGTCGTGCCCCCCGAACTGCTGCCGCCGATCTTGCGCAGCGCGGGCGTGACCGAGGTGATGGCCGCGCCCAGCGAAGGGACGGTGGGAACGGTGTTGAACGCCGAGGCCACCTGCGGAACCGAGGCGAGGATGTCGTTGGTGTCGGTCGCGCCGCTGGCGGCGATGCTCTCCTCGTCCACGGTCAGCACATTGGTGCCCACGGGCGCCACACCCCTGATCGAGGTGCCGGTGACGATAATCGTGGTGTCTTCCACGACCTCTTCATCGAGCGGCTCGGTCTGCGCGAAGGCAGGTTGCGCGATCAGGGCGATGGCCGCCGACGACACGTAGAATGCTGCTTGGACTTTCATTTCACTCTCCCAAATCCGGCTTTTGTCAGCCGGTGTTATTTTGTCTCCGGGCAAGGCGCCGCGGCGCAGCCCGCAGTTCAATCCCTCGAACGTCGCCTGCCAGGGCCATCCCGCGCGCCGATCAGCAGGCGCGGTTCCCCGATGATGCCGACCGGAACGAAGAGCGCGGCGGCGTCATCGATCAGCCCGTCGCCCTCCTGCTTCGCAGCCATTGCGTTGCGCAGCGGCGGGACCAGTTCGATCTCGATGGTGTTCGCGCCGCGCCGCAGCCTGCCGGTGAGGTCGACGCGGAAGGGCGGCAGCACGAAGTGCGGCACGGGCTTTCCGTTGACGCTTACCCGCGCGGCTCCTTCGATGCGCTGGAGGTCGAGCATGGCGCAACGGCCCGCGGACGCAGCGGCAAGCGTGATCGTGGTGCGATAGCGCACCGGCCCGGCGGCATCGGCGAAGGCCCTGCTCTGGCGCAGGTCTTTCAGCGGCCCTGCGACCTTCATCGAGCTGCCGCCTGCCGCGACCCGCCATTGCTCCGGCTTGCGGGCGGTCCATTGCTGGTTGCCCGGAACACATTGGGACGTTTGGGCGATGGGATCCGCGCCACGGATCACGAAGACCGATTCCAGCCGCCCAAGTTTGAGCGCAACGACGCCCTGCTCGTTGGCGATAGCCGACCAGATTTTCCCGCCGAGCGGATCGAACAGCGTCACGGTTTCACCCGCCGCGCCACGCATGCGCAGCTTGGCAACTTGCGGCGTGGTGGACTGGTTGGCGAGGAAGTGCGCGATTCGGCCCCGCCCCAGATCGCGCGTAATCCGGCGCACATCGCCCTGCGATACGATGCTGACGGACGGTGCGATCTGCTTTAGCAGGTCCTTGGGCGTTGCGGCGGCATGCCCTTGCGCTACTGCGCGCATGGCGCCCGCCACGATGCGATCATTGCGCGCAAAATCCTTGAACCCCGGCTGACGCGTGGGCGGATCGCCATAGACGATGACCTTGCGCCCATCCTGCGCTGCCGCGCGCAGGGCCCGGGCGGTCTGTGGCTGCATGTGTGGTGCGTCTGCGACCAGCACCGCCGCATCGCCGCCCCTCGGATCGGCAGATTGCAGCGCGTGATCATTGGCCCAGGTCCAGGTGATGCCCGCCCTGTCCAGCGCGCGCAGCGCGGGAAGCACGCGCTCGATCCAGGCGAGCCGCGGGTCGGTTTGCTTTTCCGGGAAGCTGGCGAAGGGCAGCGAGAGCGGTTCGGACGGATCGAACAGGTCTTCGGCGCTCATCGCACCTGCAAACAGGAAGTCCTCGCGCGCTGCCGCCGAATCCTCGATCTCCAGCGGGAAGCCGAGGAAGGGGTAGTAGACCAGCACATCGGCCTGCGCCTCGCCCGCCTGCAGCAGGTTCTGGACCCGCGCCATGTAGCCGGTCAGATCGGGCTGGGCAGACCAGATAGAACTTCCACGCCCGTAATTGCCGGAGAAGATGAAGCCGCCCGCCGCGTCGGTGAACGGGTACCAGCCTGCCGGGCCAAACTCGCGCGAAAGCGCCTCGCCATTGCGCCCTTGCGTGTATTCATAGGGAATGCCGTGCCACACGAGCGCGTTGACGCCGGCGAGATATGCCTTGTCCGCCGCCGCCTTGATCTGCGCCGGGGTGATCGCGTTGGCCCTTTTGGCCCAGACGAAGGATTCCGCCGAGACGACGGGCCGGTCGTACAGGAGCCCCGCCGCGCCCGCGAGCTTGAGGAACAGCGGGCTGCCTCCGCCATAAAGCTGCTCCGTCTCGGGAATATCGTTCGCGCCCAGCGCCCGGATCGTATCGACATCGGTGCCATAGCTCTGCCCGCGTGAGAGCATCCCGCGTGCATTGGCCCACTGTGCGCTGGTCTCGACGAACCGCTCGCGCATCAGGTCCGACATGGTCAGCGCATAATCGTAACGGAGGCGCTCGTCGTTTTCGGTCAGTCGGAATGCGGGAGCAGCCGAGCGCCGCCCCACTTCGCGAACGAAGTAGTTGTCCTGAAAATCCTGAAATACGGCGGGCAGGTAGGGCGTCAGCGAATAGCCGCGCCGCTTGGCGAACTCGGGCAGGATATCGCTCGCAGCCAGCCGGTCGACCTTGAACTCGAGGCTGTCGTTGAAAATGCCGCGCAGCGCCTCGCCATAATAGGGTGAGAGCCCTGTGCGCGATCCGAAGGCGTAATCGTAATGCGCGCGCAGCACCGGGGCGTCCGCATGGTCGATCACGAAACCGGGGGTGCGTGTCGCCGTGAGGGTCGGTGCCTCGCCCGAGGGCATGACGTAGACGAACACGATCTGCCAGCGGCCATCCGGCGCGGTCCAGACAAGCCGACCGTCCTCGACCTTGTCTGACAGGTCGATGACCTTTTCGGCGTCGAGCGTGATCGTATCGGTGACGTCGAGCACGTTGAAGGCGCGCTCGCCCTCCACCACGGGCGCAGCGACCACCGCCTTCAGCTGCGCGAGCTGTGGCAGAAAATTGCTCAGGTCTTCGCCGAAATCGCGCTCCGCAAAGGCCAGCAGGTAATCGTTGAAGCCGGGCGATGGCAGAGGGACTGCGATGTCGAGGTCGTCTCCGCCATCCACCTGCACTTCCGAGAAGGCGAGTTCCTTCAATCCCTCGCTCGCAGAGACCTGCGGTCCACCCGCCGGCCATCCGCTCAAATGCGTGAGATCGACCTGCATGCCGGCATCCCCGGCGCAATCGAGAACCTTGCGCAGCGTGCGGTGATATTCGGCCGATCCGGTGTCGCGTATGCGGTTGCGCCAGGCGGGGTCTTCGACCGTCGCGAGGTCGGCGGTGAAGGGCTGTATCTCCACCCCGGCAAAGCCCTGCGCCTTCAGGGCGCGCAACTGCTTGCAGGCGGCTTGCGGGTTCACATCCGCCCCCGGCCACCACCAGCGCGTCCACGGGCGTACGCGGGCAGGCGGCTTCAGGAGCGTCGCGGCGTCGAGTGTGCCCAGCGTGCGCGACAGGTCCGGCGGCGTGCCGGTACGGGGCGCATTCTCTGCATATGATGCAAGCGGCGGTCGGGCGGAAGCCGCTGGCGGGTCCATTCGGTCGAGGAGGTCGGAGCGCAGCCAGACGAAGCCGAGGACCGCCAAAAGCGCAGCAAGGACGAGCAGTGCAAGGACGATGCGAATTGCCCAGACGCGCCAGCGCGGTGCGCGCGCTGCGTCATGCGACTCGTCTTCAGATTGGCTTGCAACAGCCATCGCTTCCGTCACCTCTCCCTGCAAGTCGCTGATTTTCGTAATGAAATCAGTCGGCTTGCGAGCCCTTGAATTTTTTCCTTCCAACTGGATGGTTTTGAACCTATAGCTCCGGCCACCTTGGCGCGCCAGTCGTCATGTGAAAAAATTTTCAGGGAGACGGCGTTGCGGCCCTCTTCCCATGAATTGTCGGAGCGCCGGGCTCTTAAATGGAGTCTGGAGACGCCCGAAGGGAGAGATATGGATCAGGCATTATATGCCGCCAGGGACGAGGCGTCTTCACGGCTCGGATTTTTCAGGCGACTGGGATTTGGCGTCGGCGATTTCGGGATCAATATATTCTGGAACACGACGAACCTGTTCGCCATGTTCTTTTATACCGATGTTATCGGGCTATCGAATATCGCTTCCGGCACGATCATCTTCGGCGCGATGCTGTGGGATGCGGTGACCGATCCGGTGGCGGGGTATCTGATCGGCCGGACCAACAGCAGGCTCGGGAAATTCCGGCCCTACCTGCTGCTCGGCGCGCTGCCGCTGGGCATTTCCTTCTGGCTGATGTTCAGCATTCCGGAAGCGGGCGTGGGCGCGATGGTGGCTTACGCCTTCGGATCGCAGCTGCTGTTTCGCACCTGCTACACCGTGGTTAGCGTTCCCTACAGCTCGCTCTCCGCCAGCATGACCAGCGATGCGGACGAACGCAGCAGGCTGGCGGTGCACCGGATGGTCTTCGCCACCGCCGCGGGCGTGGTGGTTGCCGGACTCACCCGGGCCGGTGCCGATGCGCTGGGGGCAGGCGATCTCGCGCTCGGGTTCGAGCGGATCGCGATGATCTACGCCGGGCTCGGGCTGGTGGCGATCCTGCTGTGCGGCACGGTGGTCCGAGAACCCGCCCGACCGCTCGAGGCGCCCCGCCACCCCTCGCTGAAGCAGACGTTTGCGGGCCTGCGCGGCAATTCTGCTTTCCTCTATGCCTTTGCGATCATCGTCGTCGGCATGTCGGGCATGACGGTCGCCAACAAGGGTGTCCTCTATTACCTCAAGTACAACCTCGATGCGGAGGATATGACCGGTCTGGTGCTGGTCAGCGTGGCGGTCTCGCTGATGATCTTCGTGCCGCTTTGGGGTGTGCTTGCGCAGAGGTTCGGCAAGCGCCGGGTCTGGCTGGCCGGCACCGTCATCTCGATCTGCAGCACATTCCTGCTGTTCATCAATCCGGTGCAGCAGGTCGGGGTGGTGACGCCGCTCTTCGTGCTTGGCGCGATCGGCGGGGCGGCCCACTATTTCAGCATCTGGGCGATCATCCCCGACACGGTCGAATTCGGCGAATGGAAAACCGGCGTCAGGATAGACGCGATCATCTTCGGCGCTGTGTCCTTCGCGCAAAAGCTGTCGCTCGGCTTCGCAACGCTGATGGCGGGTCTGCTGCTCGACGCCTTCGGTTACATTGCCAACCAGCCGCAGACGGCCACTGCGCTGTTCGGGATCAAGGCGCTCGTCTCGCTCGTGCCGCTCGCCACCGGGCTGATCTGCCTGCCCCTCGTCATCAAATTCCCGCTGGATCGCGTCCTGCACGGCCAGATCGTGCGCGACATCGCGGACCGCCAGCCACGCAATCAAGGGACCTGATACCGAATGCCTTTCGAAGACTTCAATACCGCGCAGCCCGATCCGGCGATCGAGGCCGAGATCGACGGCCTGCTGGAGGAGCTGACCCTCGAAGAGAAGGTCCGCATGATGTCCGGCCACGGATTTCATTACTACTTCACGCAGGTCGACAACCGGCAGTTCGGCCAGCGTGCCTATGCGGCGGGCAGCGGGTGCGAGCGGCTGGAGATCGAGCCGCTCTATTTCTCGGACGGGCCGCGCGGCGTGCGCCACAAGGAAGCGACCACCTGCTTCCCCGTGCCGATGGCCCGCGCGGCGACCTTCGACCTCGATCTGGAAGAACGGATCGGCCGGGCGATGGGCGTGGAGGCACGTGCGCTGGGCGTCACGCTCTCGGGCAATATCTGCATCAACCTGCTGCGCCATCCCGGCTGGGGCCGCGCGCAGGAAACCTATGGCGAGGACCCGTTCCAGCTGGGCGAATTCGGCGCGGCCCTGTGCCGCGGCGTCCAGACCCACAACGTAATCGCCACGGTGAAGCACTTCGCGGTCAACAGCGTGGAGAACACGCGCTTCAAGATCGACGTGTCAATCGACGAGCGGACCCTGCGCGAAGTCTACCTCCCCCATTTCAAGCGCACGCTGGATGCCGGCTGCGGTTCGGTGATGAGCGCGTACAACAAGGTCAACGGCGACTACTGCGCGCATAACCGGCAATTGCTGACCGACATTCTGAAGAACGACTGGGGCTTCAAGGGCTTCGTCCATTCGGACTGGGTCCTGGGCGTGCACGGGCCCGACGCGGTCGAAGCCGGGCTCGATATCGAGAACCCGGAGGGCGTGAAGTTCGGCAAGCGGCTGGTCGCGGCGGTCAACGAGGGCGAAGTGTCCGAAGCGAGCGTGGACGACTCAGTGCGCCGCATCCTGCGCACGCAGTTGCGCTTCGCCCGCGAGCCCGATCCGCAGGAATACTCGGTCGACCACCTGGCCTGCGAAGAGCACGTCGCGCTCGCGCTCGAAGCGGCGGAGAAGAGCATCGTCCTGCTCAAGAACGAAGGCGTCCTGCCTTTCGATAGGGAGAGCCTTTCATCGCTCGCGGTCATCGGCCAGCTCGCCGATGTCGAAAACCTGGGCGACAAGGGATCGAGCCGGGTGACGCCGCCCTATTCGGTGACGATCCTCGAAGGTCTGCGCAGGCTGGTGGGCGAGCATGTCGACATCCTGTTCGACGATGGGTCGGACCACGACCGCGCCGTGGCAGTCGCCGAAAATGCCGATGCGGTGTTGTGCGTAAAAGGTTTCACCTGGCGAGAGGAAGGGGAGTTCATCCCCGGCGACGAGGCGCTTGAGGATGACGATCCCAACGCGCTCTCGACCAGCGGCGGCGACCGCCATCACCTGCGCCTCAAGCCCCAGGACGAAACGCTGATCGCCAGGATCGGCGCGCGGCATCCGAAGGTTGCGGTCGCGCTCGTCGGCGGCAGCGCAATCATGAAGAACGCCTGGCACATGGAAGTCGGCGCCATCGCGATGACCTGGTATTCGGGCATGGAAGGCGGCACTGCCATCGCCCGCGTGCTTTTCGGCGAACGCGTGCCCAGCGGCAAACTGCCCTTCACCGTCCCCAGGGATGCGGATCACCTGCCCTTCTTCGATCCGGCTGCGCTGGCGATCGAGTATGGCCCCCTGCATGGCTATACCAAGCTGGATGCCGAGGGGATCGAGGCGGCCTACCCGTTCGGTTTCGGGCTCAGCTACACGCAGTTCGAATACGGCGCGGCCGAGGCCGAACTGGCAGACGACGAGATTATCGTGCGCGCTCAGGTCACCAACACCGGATCGCTTCGCGCGGACGAGATCGCGCAATGCTATGTCGGCTTTCCCGGCTCCGAAGTCGGTCGCCCGGTCAAGCTGCTGCGCGGGTTCGAGAGGATCACGCTCGATCCCGGCGCCAGCGCGACAGTGTCGTTCACGCTGACCCCGCGTGACTTCGCCTACTACGACGTGGCATCGAAAAGCTGGCGGATTGAAAACATCCGGCACGCCTTTTATGTCGCCGGGAGCAGCCGGACCGACGAGGACAGGGCAGCCTTTCTTGACACCCCGGCGCACTGGCCGGACCTGTCGTTTCCAGCATGATGGCCGAAATCGATCCTGCGACCATCCATGAGGATGAAGAATTGCCGAAACCTGGTGCGAAGAAACCGGCGGGCAAGCGCGAACTGGTCCAGACGCGGGCCGAGGAAACGCGCGAGCGCATCCTCGACGCAGCCTACGAGGCGTTCGCCAAGCAGGGCTTCGAAGGCGCCAATACGCGTGCCATCGCGGCGACGGCGGACACCACGCACGCGGCCATCCGCTACCACTTCGGCACCAAGGAAGAGCTGTGGCGCGAAGTCGTTCGCCGGATGTACGACGAGGTCGCGGAAGAGGCGGAGCTGACGCTTGTCGAGGATACGGACGGCAAGTCTCCGACCGAACTTCTGCGCCGCTATCTGCGCAGCTACGCCCGCTACAGCGCCGCCAACGTCAACCACGCCCTGATCACGATTTCGGAATCGGTCACCGGCGGCGAGCGGCTGGAATGGATGAGCGAGACCTTCATCCGTCCGCGGCATGAAATGGCGCTGGCACATCTCAGGAAATATATGGAAGCCGGGCTGCTGCCGGACATTTCCCCGGTCGCGCTGCTCTACATCATCGTATCGGTCTGTCAGATGCCCTTCGTGCTCTCGCAGCAGATGAAGGTGCTCTACGGCGTCGACATGACCGACGAGGCCGTGATCGACGAGCATATCGACGCGGTCCTGAAGATCTTCGTACCCGAAAACTGATCGCAGCGGTGCGACATCCTGCTGCGGCAAATTCCTGCGTCCTGTCAAAAACAATCCATGTGGATGATTTTATGATCGACAGCATGAGAACCGCTCTGTTTCGCACCTCCGGGGGCGCGCTGATCCTCGCCCTCGGGCTGGCGCTGCCTGCCTGTTCGAAAGAGGAAGGACCCGTCCAGCCCGTGGCCGATGGGGCCACGGTCAGAGAGATTTCACAGGGCGAGCTGATCGGCAGCACGACGCCGCAAGGCGCGCACGCCTGGCTGGGCATTCCCTACGCGGACGCACCGATCGGCGACCTGCGCTGGCGGGCACCGCGCGAACCTGCACGCTGGAGCGACCGTTACGAGGCGCTGGATGGCACGCGGCGCTGCCTGCAATACGCATCCGAGATCGAGCCGGGTTTCGAAGGGGGCGAACTGGCGGGATCGGAAGACTGCCTGTTCCTCAACGTGTGGGCACCGCCCGGGCCTGTCGACGATCTGCCGGTGATGGTCTGGATTCATGGCGGCGCGAATGTCTGGGGTTTCGGAGGGCAGCTCGACCCTTCGCGGCTGGCGCTGTCGCAGAACGTGATCGTGGTGGCGCCCAATTACCGGCTCGGCCCGATGGGCTGGTTCGCGCATTCGGCGCTGCGCGACAGCGCTGAGAAGCCCGAAGATGGCTCGGCCAATTTCGGTCTGCTCGATCTGATCGCGGCACTGCGCTGGACGCAGGACAACATCGCGGCGTTCGGCGGCGATCCCGACCGGGTGACGATCTTCGGCGAATCGGCGGGCGCGTTCAACGTGGGCGCCTTGCTGGCATCGCCATTGAGCGAAGACCTCTTCGATGGTGCGATCATGCAGAGCGGCGGCTTCGCCACGCACACGATGCAGGAGGCGGAGTTCGGGCCCGATACAGAAGGCGCCAGACGCGGGGTCGCCTCGCGTGAAGCGCTGGTCCAGCTGGGCATTTCGGACGCCGAGCAAACGCCTGCAACAATGCGCGCCATCCCCGCACAGGACCTGTTCCAGGCGTATCAGGATCTGCGCCCCGACGAAGGCGGGCTAGGCGACAGTATCGACCCCATCGACATTACCGCCGACGGGATCGTTCTGCCCGAGGAAGGTCTGCCCGCCTTGCTCGTCAGCAGGGCCGGGCTGCACGATGTTCCGGTGATCTTCGGGACCAACCGGGACGAGACGCGCGCGGCGGGCATGTTCGACGATCACTTCACCCGCTCCATCGGCGGGGTGGCGTTCTTCGCCAAGGATACAGACGCCTATCTGGCACAGGGCGAATACCCCAGCGCGACTTGGTTCGAACGCGCGGTGGCAGGCCCTGCCACCCTGCGCGCGAAAGCCGGATCGGCCCCGGTCTTCGCCTACCGCTTCGACTGGGACGAGGAAGGCGATGCCATCGTCAGCGATCTCGCCACGCTGATCGGCGCTTCGCACGCGATGGAAATCGGCTTCGTACTGGGCGACTTCGAAAGCCCTTACACCGACCCCTTCGGTTTCTTCTTCACCGATAAGAACGAAGAGCAGCGCCTCAAGCTGTCCGAACGGATGATGGCCTACTGGGGCAACTTCGCCCACACGGGCAACCCTTCCAAAGGCCCCGCCAGAACCTCGCTTGCCTGGCGACCGTGGACCGCAGAAAAGCGCCGGACGATGGTGTTCGACACCGACGAGACCAGCGGCACGCGCATGATGCGCTACACCGGATCGATGGAGGCGCTCGTCGAAAGGTTCGCCGCCGACGACCGCTTCCGCAACGATGTCGACCGCTGCAAGTCTGCCGAACTCGCCGCAGATACCGCCATTTCCACCGGGGTCAGCCCCGGCCCGTGGCGGGCCCTCGCAAACAGATATTGCCAGAAATCGCAGGAGCCTTCCTGATGCGCAGCACTACGCCCTCGGACGATCAGGAAGTCGACGTGCTGGTGGTCGGCGCCGGCATTTCCGGCATCGACGTCGCCTATCATCTCAAGAAGCGGTGCCCCGACCGCAGCTTCATCATCGCGGAAGCGCGCGAGCGGATCGGTGGTACGTGGGACCTGTTCCGCTATCCCGGCATCCGCTCGGACAGCGACATGCACACGCTCGGCCTGCCGTTCCGGCCATGGCGGGGCGAGAACGCGATCGTGGATGGCCCGGCGATCCGCGATTATCTGGAAGACACCGCACGCGAATTCGGGATCGACAGGCATATCCGTTTCGGCCTGCGCGTCGTCTCCGCCGACTGGGACGGCGCGGCATGCCGCTGGATCGTGACGGTCGACGCGGCGGGCGAAGAGAGTACGATTCGCGCGCGCTATCTCTATTGGGGGAGCGGCTACTACAGCTACAGCGAAGCGCACGCGCCGCAGCTGGCGGGCGTGGAGGACTTTGCCGGGCAGATCATTCATCCGCAGTTCTGGCCGGAGGACCAGCAGGTCGAGGGGAAGACCATCGTCGTGATCGGCAGCGGCGCGACCGCGATCACGCTGGTGCCCGCGCTCGCCGCGCGCGGTGCCAGGGTGGTCATGCTGCAGCGCAGCCCGACCTATGTCGTCTCGCGCGATCCAAAGGACAGGATCGCCAACCGGCTCCACCGTTTACTGCCCGGCCCGGTGGCCGACCGGTTGGTCCGGTGGAAGAACGTCGCTTACGGCATGGCGACCTACGGCCTCGCGCGCAAACGGCCCGAGAAGGTCAGGCAGGCCATCCTGAAAGGCGTGGGCGAACGCATATCCGACGCGCGCTTGGTGGAGCGGCACTTCACCCCCGATTACGACCCGTGGGATCAGCGTATCTGCCTGGTCCCCGACGGCGATCTTTTCGACGCGATCGAGAGAGGGAGCGCGCAAGTCGTCACCGGCAAGATCGACAGGTTCGAATCGAACGGCATCCGCCTTCGCTCGGGCCGTCTGATCGAATGCGACATTGCCGTGACCGCGACCGGCCTGAAGATGGAACTGTTCGGCGGCGCACGGCTGACGGTCGACGGGCGGCCATTCGATATGACGCAGCGCACTCTCTATCGCGGCATGCTGATCTCCGGTCTGCCGAACATGGCGCTGGCCTTCGGCTACGTGAATGCCTCTTGGACCCTCAAGTGCGACCTGACCGCGCGCAATTTCTGCCGCCTGCTGAATGAATCGGCGCGGCGGAACGACGCCGCTTTCCTCGTCCCGCAGGGCGCACCCCACGGACACCGCAAGCCGATGATCGCGCTCGACGCGGGCTATGTGAAGCGCGCAGCGGACATTCTGCCGATGCAGGGATCGCATGGCGGCTGGCAGGTGCGCACCAATGTGGCGCGCGACACGATGGATTATCACTTCAGCCCGATCGAGAAGAGCGAAGTCGAGTTCCGCGATTGCGCCGGTGCCAAGGTGGAGGCCTCGCGGTGACGGCCCGCTGCGGAACGGTCGCCGTCGTCACCGGTGCTGCCAGCGGAATCGGCCGCGAGCTTGCCTCGATCCTCGCCGCGCGCGGCTATCGCCTGGCGCTGGTGGATATCGATGCAGCCGGGCTGAACGCCCACGCCGATGCGCTGCGCGAACGATACGGGTCCGCGGTCGCGACATACGTGGTCGATCTCGCACTGCCGCAGGCGGTCCGCGATTTGGCGGACTCGCTGTGCTCCGCCTACGGCGATGATCTGGCGCTGCTGGTCAACAATGCCGGCATCGCGCTGGGCGGCGGGTTCGAGGCGGTGGACGCGGCCGACTTCGATTCCTGCATGCAGATCAACTTCGGCGCAGCGGTACAGCTGGTGCGTGGCTTGCTTCCCGCGCTGGAGTCAGGCGCGGGCGGGTGGATCGTGAACGTGTCCAGCATTTTCGGCATCGTCGCCCCGCCCCGGCAAACCGCATACTCGGCCAGCAAGTTCGCGCTGCGCGGCTTCAGCGAGGCGCTGACGCACGAGCTTGCCGGGCGGGAGACAATCGGCGTCACCACGGTATTCCCGGGCGGGGTGAAGACCGGGATCGCGCGCAACGCCCGCGCGCCGGAAGGCGCAAATGCCGAGGCGCGCGAACAGCAGGTCGCGGCGATGGAGCGCAAGCTGACCATGGAACCGCGCGATGCGGCGGAGCGCATCGTCGCGGCCATCGACGGGCGCCATTCCAGAGTGCTGGTGGGCAAGGATGCGCGGCTGGCGGAAAAGATCCAGCGCCTGCTGCCGACACGCTACTGGAGCATTATCGGCCGCAGCTGAGCGCCCGCCCCGGCCTCCCCGATACACCGCACCGCCCACGCCTTGCGCATGGCGCGGCACGAAACCTCGCGCCTGCGCCAGACGATCCCTTGTTCCTTTTCGAAAACTAGGTATGCTCTCCTGCGAACGCACCGAAGTGCGTCGCATGGGAGAGATTCGAGATGGCTTGGGATTTCGAGACCGAGCCCGGCTTTCAGGAAAAGCTGGACTGGATGGAAAGCTTCGTGCGCGAAAAGGTCGAACCGCTCGGCCTGCTCGGCATCCATCCCTACGATGTCAAAAATCCACGCAGAAACGAGCTTGTTCGTCCGCTGCAGGACGAGGTGAAGCGCCAGGGCCTGTGGGCCTGCCACCTTGGGCCGGAGCTGGGCGGACAGGGATACGGTCAGGTCAAGCTGGGCCTGATGAACGAGATTCTCGGAGGCGCCAGCTTCGCTCCGATCGTGTTCGGCTGTCAGGCGCCCGACACCGGCAATGCAGAGATCATCGCCCATTACGGCACGCCGGAACAGAAAACGCGGTATCTGGAACCGCTGTTGCAGAACGAGATCGTTTCGGCCTTTTCGATGACCGAACCGCAGGGCGGATCGGACCCGACCAGTTTCATCACCCGCGCCGAGCCCGACGGCGATGGCGAGAATGGCGGCTGGAAGATCAATGGCGAGAAGTGGTTCTCCACCAACGGCAAGTGGGCCGACTTCCTGATCGTGATGGCGGTCACCGATCCCGATGCACCGCGCCACCAGCGGATGAGCATGTTCATCGTGCCGGTCGATACGCCGGGGGTGGAGATCGTGCGCAATGTGGGCGTTTACGGGCAGGAAAGCGGCTCCGAGAGTTACATCCGCTATACCGACGTGCAGGTGCCGGCCGATCACCTGCTGGGCGAACGCGGCGGAGCCTTCGCGATCTCGCAGACCCGGCTGGGCGGCGGGCGCGTCCACCATGCGATGCGCACCGTGGGCAGTTGCAAGCGGCTGCTCGATGCGATGAGCCGCCGCGCGGTCAGCCGCAAGACGCGCACCGGCACCATCGCCGACTACCAGAGCGTCCAGATGCAGATCGCGGACAGCTATATCGAGCTGGAGCAGTTCAAGCTGTTCGTGCTGAAGACCGCCTGGATGATCGACAAGCACCAGGATTACCGCAAGGTGCGCAAGGACATTGCGGCGATCAAGGCGCTGATGCCGAAGGTCTATCACGACATCGCGCAGCGCTGCATCCACATCCACGGATCGCTCGGCGTGTCGAACGAGATGCCCTTCGTCGGCAACCTGATCGGGTCGATGGTGATGGGCATCGCCGACGGGCCGACCGAGGTCCACAAGGTCACCGTGGCGAAGCAGCACCTGCGCGCCTACCGCGATGTCGCGGACCCGATGTTCCCCGACTATTCGCTGATCGAACGGCGCGCCCGCGCGCACGAGATGTACGATCCGGTCGAGGAAATCGTCGAGGCGGCGGAGTAGCGCGATGGCCACCACCGCGCCCGCTCCCGCCCCGCCGATGACGCGGATGCATCGCCTGACCTACGGGTCCGGTGCGATCGCCAACGGCGTCAAGAACGCCGCGTTCTCCACCTACCTGCTGCTGTTCTACAATCAGGTCCTTGGCGTGCCCGCCGCCATCGTTTCGGGCGCGATTGCGCTGACCTTGCTGGTGGACGCTTTCGCCGATCCTTTCATCGGCCGCTGGTCCGACGTGACGCGCTCGCGCATCGGGCGGCGCCATCCGTTCATCTTCGGCTCGGCCCTGCCCACGGCTGGCTTCTTCGTCCTGTCGTGGTTCCCACCCGCTGGCCTCAGCGACATGCAGATGGGGTTCTGGATCTTCGCGCTCGCCTCGCTCACCCGCATGTCGATCAGCGCGTTCGAGATCACCACCAGCGCGATGGCGCCCGAACTGACCGACGATTATGCGGAGCGCACCAGGCTGTTCGGCCTGCGCTATTTCTTCGGCTATCTCGGCACGTTCGGCTTCACCGCCTTCTCGCTCGCGGTGTTCTTCGTCGCGACGCCCGAATTCGAGCGCGGCCAGCTCAACCCCGAAGGCTACGTCAAGTTCGCGTGGCTGGGCGGTGCGCTGATCCTCGCTGCAATCCTTGTCTGCGGCTTCGGCACGCTGAGCCGCGTGCCGCACCTGCGCCAGCGCGACGAACCCGGCGAGGGCGCAACCCCCGCCTCGCATCTGAAAGAGATGTTCACCGCCTTCCGCAATCGCGGCTTTCTGGCAATCTTCGGCTTCGGGGTCTTCAAGTACACCGCCATCGGCCTGTACGCGGCGACCACCGTCTATTTCAGTACCTATGTGTTCAAGCTGGGCGCGGACGAGCTGGCGCTGCTCACCTTCGACAGCCTGATCGCGGCCACGCTTGCCGCGCCGCTCGCCCCGCGCTTCTCGCGCTGGCTGGGCAAGCGCAACACATCGATGTTCATGGCGATCATCGGCATCACGCTGGGCATCTCGCCGCTGTTCCTCACACTGATCGACGCCTTCTTCAAACCGGGCGATCCCATGCTGCTGCCCACCCTGTTCGTGATCGGCGCGATCTACGGCGCGATGATCGCGATCTCGCTGATCAACACGTCCTCCATGCTGGCGGACGTGGTGGAAGACCACGCGGTGAACACCGGCCAGCACACCGCAGGCGTCTTCTTCTCGGCTTCCAGCTTCATGCAGCAATGCTCCGCCGGGTTCGGGATCATGATGGCGGGCATCGTGCTCGAACTGTCGGATTTCCCGACCAAGGCAGAGGTTTCGCAGATCACTCCCGCAATGGAGGACAGCCTCATCATGCACTACATTCCGGCCTCGCTCGGCCTGTGGATCGTCGGCGCGCTGTTCCTCCTCTTCTATCCCATCACCGAAGATCAGCACCGCGAGAACGTGGAGCGGCTGAAGGCGCGCGAGGCACAGGCGCGCGAACAGACGATCCGCGACGGCGCCTTCGGCTCCCCGGCAAGATAGGTTCCCAGCTATGGTCACGGATCCCAGCGCGCCGAAGCTCGGCCTGCTCACCAAGTTCCTCTACGGCACGGGCTCGATCGGCTACGGCATCAAGGACGTCGCCTTCCGGTCCTTCCTGCTGCTCTACTACAACCAGGTCGTCGGCGTGCGCGCGGAACTGGTTTCCTTCGCGATCCTGGTGGCGCTGGTGGCGGATGCCATATCGGACCCGCTGGTGGGCCAGTGGTCGGACACGATCCGCACCCGCCTGGGAAGGCGCCATCCGCTGATGATCGCATCCGCCCTGCCCGCCTCCGCCAGCCTGTTGCTGCTGTTCTTCCCGCCCGGGGGCATGAGCGACACGCAGACCTTCTGGTACATTCTGGTGGTCGGCTGCTGCGTGCGCACCTTCATCACCTTCTACGAGATTCCCAGTTCCGCGCTCGCGCCCGAGATGACGAGCGACTACGACGAGCGGACCTCGATCGCCAGCTACCGCTATTTCTTCGCCTATCTCGGCGGTGTCGGCATGGCCTTCCTGACCCTGCTCGTGTTCCTCGCCCCGACCGAGGAATATCCCGTCGGCCAGCTTAACCCCGCGGGTTACGAGACCTTCGCGATTGTCGGTGCCGCACTCATGTTCGGCGCGATCCTGCTGTCGAGCTTCGGCACGCTGCACCGGGTCAAGTATTTCAAGATGCCGCCCGAGCGTGAGAAGATCGGCCCGGTCAAGACGCTCGGCCAGATGGGCAAGACATTCTCGAACAAGGGCTTCCTCGCGATCCTCGCCTTCGGGGTTCTCAAATACACCTCGGTCGGGATGACCTCGGCGCTGAACATCTATTTCGGCACCTATTTCTGGGGCTTCAATTCGGCGCAGCTCGCGATTTTGACGGTGGATTCGCTGGCGGGCGCGTTCCTTGCGCTGTTCCTCGCCCCGATCGTCTCGAAGCGGCTGGGCAAGCGTAATGCCGCCTTCTATCTCGCGATCTTCGCGGTGATGTTCGCAAGCGCGCCTTACATTCTGCGCTTCGCCGGGCTGATGCCCGAGAACGGCGAGCCGGGCCTTGTCGCCAGCGTGTTCGTATTCTCTATGCTGTTCCAGCTGTGCGGTGTCTCCTCGGCGGTGCTGACCCACGCGATGATCGGCGACATCGTGGAGGAGAGCCAGCTGCGCACCGGTCGCCGGTCCGAAGGGCTGTTCTACGCGGCGAACACGCTGATGCAGAAATCGACCTCCGGCCTCGGCGTCTTCGCCGCCGGGATGCTGGTTGCGATCGTCGGCATCGTGCCCGGTTCGGACCCGCGCACGATCGACCCCGAAATCCCGCGCATGCTGGCGCTGGTCTACGTGCCCACGCTGATCGTTCTCTACATTGGCGGCGCAGGCTTCCTGTTCGCCTATCGCATCGACCGCACCAGCCACGAAGCGAACGTGGAAGAGCTCGCCCGGCGCGACCGCGCGAGTTCGGTCAACGCAGACGAAATTCCCGATCCCGCGCAGTAGCAGCGCCCACCCTTCAGAAGAAACAGACCGACCAAGGAGCAAGACATGGCCACCCAGCTAGAACCCGAGGCGCGCGACAGCGCCGACGTCTTCCGCGAGGAAGTACGGCAATTCATCGCCGACAAGTTTCCCGAAGAGCTCAAGGGCAAGAGCGTCTCGCTCAGCGCGACCGAAGGTCCGATCAAGGAAACCGAAGCACAGAAAGCGTGGCGTGAAGCGATGGGCGAGCGCGGCTGGGGCACGCCCACATGGCCCAAGGAATACGGCGGCGGTGGCCTGAACCGCAAGCAGGCGGCGATCCTGAACGAAGAACTGTCACGCGCGGGCGCCTACAACCCGATCGGTGGGATGGGCGTGATGATGTTCGGCCCCACCCTGCTCGAATATGGCAGCGAAGAGCAGAAGCACGAGCATATCCCGCCGATCTGCCGCGGCGAAATCCGCTGGTGTCAGGGCTATTCCGAACCCAATGCCGGCTCCGACCTTGCCAACCTGCAGACCATGGCTGAGGACAAGGGCGACCACTACCTCGTCAACGGACAGAAAACCTGGACCAGCGGCGGCCAGTGGGCGGACAAGTGCTTCGCCATCGTGCGCACCGACCGCAGCGACAAGCACAAGGGCATTTCCTTCCTGCTGATCGACATGGATTCGCCGGGCGTCGAAGTGCGCCCGATCACCATGATCAGCGGCACCAGCCCGTTCTGCGAAACCTTCTTCACCGATGTGAAGGTGCCCAAGGAAAACCTCGTGGGCGAGGAAGGTCAGGGCTGGACCATCGGCAAGCGCCTGCTGCAGCATGAGCGCACCAATCTTTCGGGTGCAGCGCCGGGCGGCCGCGCGGGCGCGAGCCTGGCGGACATTGCGAAGAAGTACGGCCGGACCAACAAGGATGGCACTCTGGCCGATCCCGTCCTGCGCGACCGGATCGCCGATTTCGAAATCCGCTGGACCAGCTTCCTCCACACCGCGCGGCGTGCGGTGGAGGAAAGCAAGGCACAGGGCGGCGTCTCCGAAATCAGCTCCGCGCTCAAGAAGCTCGGCACCAAGCTGGGCCAAGAACGCGCCGAATTGACCATCGAGATCATGGGGCTGCAGGGCCTCGGCTGGGAAGGCGACAACTTCAGCCCGGTCGAACTGCAGGGCGTGCGCGCCTGGCTCTACGGCAAGGCGACCACGATCTACGGCGGCTCGACCGAAATCCAGAACAACGTCATCGCCAAGCGCGTGCTCGGCATGCTCGACCACCAGTAAGAAGCGGAAATTACGACATGGCAGTTCTCAACGAAGAGCAGGAAATGCTGCGCGACATGGCGCGCGAATGGGCGACCAACGAAAGCCCGGTGACCGAGTTCCGCAAGGTCCGCGCGAGCGGCGAGCCCGAGGCGTTCGACCGGGCGGCCTACGCCACGATGGCGGAAATGGGCTGGGCCGGGATCATCATTCCCGAAGACCACGGCGGATCGGATTTCGGCTTCATGTCGGTCGGCCTCGTGGTCGAGGAACTCGGCAAGACGCTGACCGCCAGCCCGCTGATCGCCACCACCCTCGCCGCGAGCGCGATCATCCTTGGCGGCAGCGAGGATCAGAAGGCCAAGTGGCTGCCCAAGCTCGCGAGCGGTGAAGCCATCGCCACGCTCGCCATCGACGAAGGTCCGCACCACGATCCGCAAGCGATCGAGGCGAGCGTCTCGGGCGGCAAGCTGACCGGCACCAAGGCCTTCGTCGCCGAGGCGCACGGTGCGGACCTGTTCGTGGTTGCCGCGAAGGACGGGCTCTATCTGGTCGAGAAGGGGGACGGCGTCACGCTGACCACCCGCCGCCTGACCGACCAGCGCAGCCATGCCGACATCGCGTTCGATGGCGCTGCGGCGGACAAGCTGGCCAATGGCGGCGACGACCTGCTCGACAAGGTGCTGGACCGTGCGCGGGTGCTGACTGCGGCCGAGATGCTCGGCATGGCGCAGATCGTGTTCGACACGACGCTCGCCTATCTCAAGCAACGCGTGCAGTTCAATCAGGTGCTCAGTTCCTTCCAGGCACTGCAGCACCGCATGGCGGACCTGTTCGCCGACCTCGCGCAGATGCGCTCTGCGGTCGAGGCGGGCCTGCAGGCGATCGACAGCGGCGCAGGGGCCGAGCGCGCAGCCATCGTTGCCAAGGCGGAAGCCAATCGCGTGCTCCACACCATGAGCAACGAAGGCATCCAGCTGCACGGCGGGATCGGGATGACCGACGAATACGACATCGGCCTCTATCTCAAGCGCGCGCGCGTGCTGGAGGCCGCATGGGGCACCAGAAGCTACCTCAAGAACCGCTTCGCAACCCTGGGCGGCTATTGAGGCCTTGGATCCGCTGGAGGATCCCGAAGGACTGGACGACAAGGCCGGCGCGCAGCGACGCGCGCTGGCCGAACACGCGCGCTTCGTCGATGCGAACCTGAAGCGCAATTACACCGCCAACTTCATCCATGGCGTGCTGGGGATGACCGGCTTCCGGCTGATCTACGCGCCCACCATCATCCCCGCCTACCTGCTGCTGCTGACCGGCAGCACGGCCGCCGTGGGGCTGGGCGCAGCGCTGCTGCAACTGGGCGCGACGATCAGCCCCATCGCCAGCGGATCGCGGATCGAGCATCGCAGCCATATCCTGCCCTACGCCATCCGCGTCGGATCGCTGATGCGGCTGATGATCCTCGGCCTTTCGCTGACGGGTTATTTCCTCACCGGCAACGTCCTGCTGATCGCGACCTTCGCCTGCTTCCTGCTGCTCGGCTTCTTCACCGGCGCACAGCGCGTCGCGTTCCAGATGCTGATGAGCAAGCTGATCCCCATCAGGAAAAGGGGCCGCCTGCAGGGCTACCGGAATTTCGCCGGAGGGCTCATCGCCGCGGTGCTTGCATGGGTGGCGGGCAATTACCTGATCGCGGACGAGTGGCTTGGCAACGGATACGCCACCACCTTCCTGTTCGCCTTCCTGCTGACCAGCGCCGGGCTGGTGGTGCTCAAGACCATGATCCGGGAGCCTGCGGCGCCGATTTCCCGCCCGCAGATGCCGATCATGCAGCGCATCCGCCAGTTTCCCGAGCTGCTGGAAGACCGCGACTTCGCGTGGTTCCTTGGTGTTCAGTGCTTTTCGACCATGGCCCGCGTCGGTGCGCCGTTCTGGACGATCTACGCGGGCACGCAGCTGGGGCTGGATGGTGCGCTGATCGGAGGCCTCAGCTTCGTCTTCCTCGGCTCGGACACGGTGTCCAACGTGCTGTGGGGACCCCTTGGCGACCGCTTCGGCTTCAAGATCATCTACGTGCTTGCGCTGTGCAGTTCGGTATGCGGCGTCGCGCTGCTGATCCTCGGCAGCACCGCGGTGCCGATCTACGCCGCTTTCGTATTGCTCGGGGTGGGCGGATCGGGCTGGATGCTCGCTTCGACCACGATGGTGCTGGAATTCGGCGAGCCGCAGGATACGCCAATGCGGCTCGCCTTCGTCACCACGCTGGAAGGCGCCATCGCCGCGAGCGGCCCGGTGCTGGCTGGCGTGCTGGTAGCGTTCAGCGGGTTCGTACCGCTGTTCGTCATCGTGCTCGCCGCGCAGGTTGCGGCGCTGGCGCTGCTGGTCGTGAAGGTGCGCGAGCCGCGCCACCGCGCCGCGCTGTTCTGACGCTGGGCCGAGCCCAAGTCAGCTACGTTCGGCGAGCATTCCTTCGCTGAGAACAGACAGGTAGGTTTCTACCGCCCGCTCCGGATCGTCGAACCGGGCGGCCCAGCGGCGCGCCTCGTACGCGCCGTTCAGCGTCGACATGATGATCTGGCTGGCCACCAGCGGATCGACCGCGCGCACCGATCCGTCGCCCCACCCGTCGATGAGGAAACCCGCGAAACGCCGCGCAAGGCGGTTGGACCGCATGACCACGTCCGTCTTGTGCTCGCTGTCGAGCGCCTGCAGCGCGGTGGTGCGCAGCAGTGGCATGGGATCGAAGAACTGCAGCTCGAGCAGCTCGTTGAGGATGCTCGACAGGCGCGTCCAGTACGATCCCTCTACGTCGCGCCCGGCCATCTGCACCTTGGACAGGCGATCATAACTGCGCTGGAAGCACTCCAGCACCAGATCGTCCTTGGCGTCGTGATGGTGGTAGAAGCTGCCCTTGGTCACATTGAGCGCTTCGGCAATCCGGTTGACCGACGCACCGCGATAGCCGCGTTCGTTGATCATGACCGTGGCCGCGCGCAGGAACTCGTCGTTCTGCTGGGGCTGGACCTCTTCGTGCGTGCGCCAGCCGCCATCTTCCAGCGGCAGGGGCTTCCATTCGCCGCGCGTTACGGGAATGCCGAAGCACAGGATGTCGACGATCTTGGTTTCGACCCGGGCAAAATCGAGCACCGAGTAGCGCCGCGACCAGACCGGCCACCACAGCATCGCCTCGATCAGGATATGCGCGCGCGCGGAAAAAAGCGCGCGCTGCGTTTCATCTGCGGGTTCGCCGAAGAAGGCACGCACCTCGTTCACCATCTCGCGATAGGCAAACAGCAGTTCGTCCTGCTGATCCTGGTCGAGCGAGCGGATTTCGGACAGCGCGGTCATCAGCCCGCGCTCCCCCCGGCGGATGCGTTCGCGCAGCGTCACATGCAGATGCACGTATTTGGCGATACGCTTCTCGAGGGTGTCCTCCGCCAGCGCTTCCTGCGCCATCGACTTCAGCAGCGCGATGGTTTCGGCATAGACCGAGACGATCAGCTGGTCCTTGCGGGGGAAGTAATAGGTGACGCTGGTCGCGTTCAGCCCGATCGCGCGGGCGACCTTGGTTAGCGTAGTGGCCTGCACGCCCGTATCGTTGATCAGCACGGACGCGGCGTGGACGATGGCGCTGCGCTTCTCGCCGAACTTCTTCGTGACGTCGGGCTTCTTCGCCATCCGCTCCCCCAGCATCGTTATCCGCCATCCGCGCACCCGATCGATCCGGCGTGCGGTAGAGGCTTCAGAAGAAGCTCGAAAGCTCCTTCTTCAGGATCTTGCCATTGGCATTGCGCGGCAAGGTCTCCTTCGAAAAGGCAATCTTCACAGGCACCTTGAACTTCGCCAGCCTCTCCGCAACCCATTCCTGCAGCTCTGCCTCGGTAGCATGCATGCCGGGCGCCAGGTGGACGACCGCGGCAGGCTCTTCGCCCAGCTGCTGGTGACCGATGCCGACCAGCGCCGCATCGGTCACTGCCGGATGGTCGTAGAGCACGTTCTCGACCTCGGACGAATAGATGTTCTCGCCCCCGCGGATGATCATGTCCTTCGCGCGGTCGGCGATGTAGCACCAGCCTTCCTCGTCCAGCCGGGCGAGGTCGCCGGTGCGGATCCAGCCGTCGATGAAGGTCTCGGCGGTTGCTTCTGGATTGTTCCAGTAGCCCTTCACCACCATCGGGCCGCGCGCCCACAATTCGCCGATCTCGCCGGTCGGCAGTTCGCGCGTGCCATCCTCGCTCATGATCTTGAGGTCGGCCACCGCCACGGGCGGACCGCAGCTGTCGGGCCGGTTGAGATAATCCTCGGACGAATGGCCGGTGACGGTCGCCATCGTCTCCGTCATGCCCCAGCCATTGCCGGGCAGCGCGCCGAACTCCTCGCGGATCTTGCGTACCAGTTCGGGCGCGGCGGGCGCGCCTCCGTACGCAATCGCCTCTATGCTGGAGAGATCGTAGTTCTTGCGCTCGGGATGTTCGAGCAATTGCCAGGCGATCGTCGGCACGCCGCCGGTGGAATTCACCTTCTCGCGCTCGATGATCTGGAAGGCCTCGACCGGGTCCCACTTGTACATGAAAACAAGCGTGTTGCCCGCCGCGATCGCCCCCATCAGCCCGGCCGAACAGGCGGTGACATGGAACAGCGGAATGACGGTGAGCGTGGTCTTGGGCTGCGGCGCGGGGATTTCCTCCCCCCGGCGAAGCACCGCGCAGGCTGCGCCGAAACCGCTCGACAGGATGTTGGTGCACAGGTTGCGATGCGTGCCCAGCGCGCCCTTGGGCTTGCCGGTGGTGCCGCTGGTATAGAAGATCGTCGCGTCGTCTTCCGGGGCGATGTCCACCTCGGGCAGCGTGCGGGCAGGCAGGTCCTTGTAGGTATCGGGCGTGCCGAGAATGTCTTCGAGGCGCGATGCGCCTTTCAGCTCGCCCTCCTGCCGCGTCACCAGCACATGCTCGAGCTCGGGAATCTCGCCGCGATGCTCCGCGATGCGCTCCCACCGCTCCTCGTCGCACACCACCAGCTTGGTGCCCGAATCCGAGAGGCCATAGGCAAGCTCCGGCCCCGTCCACCAGGCATTGAGCGGGACGCAGATCGCGCCGATGGTGACGGTGGCGAAGAACACCACCGGCCATTCGGGCAGGTTGCGCATGGCGAGCGCCACGCGGTCGCCCTTGCCGATGCCGCGCGACTGGAATTCGTGCGCGAGCGTCGCGACCGCGCGGAACCACGCATCGTAGGTCATCCGCTCGCCCTGGTAGATCACGAAATCGCGATCCCCGTGCGACTGGCCGAGCAGCGCGATGGCGCGAAGGTTGGGCGGCGCGTTCTTCCACACGCGGGTCTTTACGCCGCGAATGTCGACTTCCTCCATTTCGAACCGCATGCCCGGCGCGGTCAGGATCGCCTTGCATTCGGCACGGCTGCGCGCAGGCCAGTTCTCCGGCGGGGTCCAGCCGATCGCGGAGGCAAGGTCTTTGGATTTCGCGGTGCTCGCCATCACAGCACCTCGAACAGGCCGGCGGCGCCCATGCCGCCGCCCACGCACATGGTCACGACGACATATTTGACGCCGCGCCGCTTGCCTTCGATCAGCGCATGGCCGACGCAGCGCGCGCCGGTCATCCCGAAGGGGTGCCCGATGGAAATCGAGCCGCCGTTGACGTTGAGGCGGTCATCCGGGATGCCCAGCCTGTCGCGGCAGTAGAGCACCTGCACCGCGAACGCCTCGTTCAGCTCCCACAACCCGATATCGTCGATCTTGAGGTCGAACCGCTCGAGCAGCTTGGGAATCGCAAACACAGGCCCGATGCCCATCTCGTCGGGCTTGGTGCCTGCGACTGCCATGCCGACATAGCGGCCCATCGGCGTGAGGCCGCGCGCCCTGGCGACCTCGGCTTCCATCAGCACGCTCGCCGCCGACCCATCGGCCAGCTGGCTCGCATTGCCGGCGGTGATCGTGTGACCCTCGCCCATCACGGGATCGAGCTTCGCCAGCCCTTCGAGCGTGGTGTTCGGCCGGTTGCAGTCGTCCATGGAGATGGTGACGTCTTTCTTCGAGACCTCACCGCTCTCGCGGTCCTTCACATCCATCACGGTGCTGACTTCGATGATCTCGTCCGCCAGCTTGCCGCTCTCCTGTGCGGCGGCGGTGCGCTGCTGCGACTGGAGCGAGTAGGCGTCCTGATCTTCCCGGCTGATGCCGTAGCGCTTGGCGACGACCTCCGCCGTGCCGATCATCGGCATGAAGATATCGGGATGCATCTTCAGCAGCTCTTCGTCGCGCTGCGGCTTGCCCGTATTGTTGCGAATGGCGGTGATCGATTCCACCCCGCCCGCGACGCAGATGTCCATCCGGTCGACGATGATCTGCTTGGCCGCGGTGGCGATGGCCATCAGTCCGCTGGAGCACTGGCGATCGATCGTCATGCCTGCGACATCCACGGGGAGACCTGCGCGCAAGGCGATCTGACGGCCGATATTGAACCCCTGCGCCCCGCCCTGGCTGGCGGCACCGAAGACGACGTCTTCTATCTCTGACCCGTCGAGCCCGGCGCGCTGGACGGCAGCCTCGACCGACCAGGCTCCCAGTTGCACCGGATGGGTTGCGTTGAACGCCCCGCGGATCGATTTCGCAAGCGGGGTACGGGCGGTGGACACGATGACTGCGTCGCGCATGGTTTCAGACATTCCTTTCCCTCGTGCCGACTCGTGCGGCTTGGCCACCAATCTAGCCTTCGCGGGAGCCGACAGGCAAGCGCCGTGTGAATTTTTCTGAAAGAGGGGTATGAGCCTTCACATCCGCGCAAAATCCGTTACCCCGGCACGGATAAAGATAAGGTACGCTGCGAGAGAGCGCCCATAGCGATGGAGAGAGCAATGGAACTGGCCAGCCCGGAAGACCGGGGGTTCGACGGCGAGAGATTACAGCGGATCGACCGCTTCCTGACAGAATCCTACCTCGACACCGGGCGCCTCAAGACCATGCAGTTGCTAGTCTCGCGCGACGGGCAGCCGGTGCATTACTGGCACGGCGGCACGCTGCGCGACGACGGCACGCCCATGCGCGAGGATGCGCTGTTCCGCATCGCCAGCATGACCAAGCCCATTACCTCGATCGCGTTCATGCAGCTGGTGGAGCAGTGCAAGGTGGCGCTGGACGATCCGGTGGCGCGCGTCTTGCCCGAGTTCGAAGGGCTCGGCGCCTATGCGGGCGGCGGCGGCGATCTGCCCTTCGCGCCGACCAGGCCGGGCCGCCCGATGCGCTTCGTCGACCTGATGACCCACATGTCCGGCCTGACCTATGGGTTCCAGAGCCGCACCAGCGTCGACGCCGCCTACCGCAAGGCCCGGCTCGACCTGTCCCGCGCGGCGATCACCTCGGACGAATATGTCGCCACGCTTGCAAAGATCCCGCTCGAGTTCGAGCCGGGCACGCGCTGGAACTACTCGGTCGCAACCGATGTGCTGGGCGTGTGCGTGGAGCGGATCAGCGGCATGGCGCTGGGCGATTATTTCCGCGAGAACATCTTCGCTCCGCTGGGAATGGAGGACACCGGGTTCGATATCGACCCGGCAAAGCAGGATCGGCTGGCCGACGCCTATCTCTATCGGCCAGGCAAGCCCCCGCGGCTGACCGACAAGGCCGCCGAATCGCGCCTGATGGAGACCGCGACCTTCCATTCGGGCGGCGGCGGCCTGATCTCGACCCTTGCGGATTACGACCGCTTCTGCACCATGCTGGTCAACCGGGGGGCCTATGAGGGCGGGCAGATCGTCGCCCCCAAGACGCTCGACCTGATGACCGCCAACCACCTGCCGGGCGGGGCCGACCTGACGCAGATGAGCGAGAGCATGTTCAGCGAGGCGAGCAATGCGGGCACCGGTTTCGGGCTCGGCTTCGCCGTGGTAACCGACCCGGCACGTACGCTCATGCCCGCAAGCAGGGGCGAGTATTACTGGGGCGGCGCCTATTCGACCGCCTTCTTCGTCGACCCGGTGGAGCGGATCACGATGGTTTTCATGACCCAGCTCTACCCATCTTCCACCTACCCGATCCGCCGACAGCTCAAGACGCTGATCTATTCGGCCCTTACCCACTCGAACGCCTGAAGGAGTATCGAACCGATGACCTCACCCATTAGAACCGAACGCCACGACAATGTGCTGGTGATCATTTCCGACAATCCCCCCGTCAACGCACTGGGCCAGGCGGTCCGCGCCGGGCTGGTCGACGGCATCAGCGAAGCGCTGTCCGACGATAGCGTCGAGGCGGTGGTGATCCGCTGCGACGGGCGGACCTTCTTTGCAGGCGCCGACATCACCGAGTTCGGCAAGCCGCCGCAGGGGCCGAGCCTGCCCGAAGCGCTCGACAAGCTGGAAGAGAGCGACAAGCCGGTGGTGGCAGCGATCCACGGCACCGCGCTGGGCGGCGGCTGCGAAGTCGCGCTGGCGTGCCACTACCGCGTCGCGGTGCCGAGCGCGAAGATGGGCCTGCCCGAAGTTAAGCTGGGCCTGATCCCCGGCGCCGCTGGCACGCAGCGCCTGCCGCGTCTGGTCGGCGCCGAAGCCGCCCTGCCCCTCGTCGCGATCGGCAACCCGATTTCGGCCAAGAAGGCCAAGGAGATCGGCCTGCTGGATGAGCTGGTGGGCGAGGACAGTCTTGCCGCCGATGCTATCGCCTTCGCCAAGTCGAAGATCGGCCAGCCCGTCCCGCGCTCCAGCGAGGGCGACGCCAACCAGGACGGCATCAAGAACCCCGATATCTTCGACGAATTCCGCGCGAAAAACGGTCGCAAGATGCGCGGTTTCGATGCGCCCAACGCCGCCATCGAGGCGGTGAAGGCCGCAGGCGAGCTGTCTTACGCCGAAGGCGTGAAGAAGGAACGCGAGCTGTTCGGCAAGCTGATGACCGGCACCCAGTCCAAGGCAATGCGGCACTATTTCTTCGCCGAACGCGCCGCGAACAAGGTCGACGACATTCCCGCCGACACCCCGCTGATCGATATCAAGAAAGTCGGCATCATCGGCGCGGGCACGATGGGCGGCGGGATCGCGATGAACTTCCTGTCCGCTGGCATCCCGGTCACCATCCTCGAGATGAAGCAGGAAGCGCTCGACCGCGGCACCGCCACGATGCGCAAGAACTACGAAGCGACCGCGAAGAAAGGCCGCATGACCGCCGAGCAGGTCGAACAGGCAATGGGCCTTCTCACCCCCACGCTCGAATACAGCGACCTCGCCGATTGCGATCTCGTGATCGAGGCGGTGTACGAGAGCATGGACGTGAAGAAGGACGTCTTCGGCAAGCTCGACGAGGTGGTGAAGGACGGCGCGATCCTCGCCTCCAACACCAGCTATCTCGACATCAACGAGATCGCGACCGCGACCAAGCGCCCCGGCTACGTGCTGGGCCTGCACTTCTTCAGCCCCGCCAACGTGATGAAGCTGCTCGAAGTCGTTCGCGGCGAGAAAACGCGCGACGATGTGCTGGCGACCGCGATGAAGCTGTCGAAGAAGATCGGCAAGGTCGCGGCGGTTTCGGGCGTGTGCCCGGGCTTCATCGGCAACCGCATGCTCTCCAAGCGGCAGGAACAGGCGAACCAGCTGATCCTCGAAGGCGCGAACTACTGGGACGTCGACGATGTGCTGCTCGACTTCGGCTTCCCCATGGGGCCGTTCCAGATGGGCGACCTCGCCGGGATCGACATCGGCTGGCACCGCGACCCGAGCAAGGTGACGACCATTCGCGAGGCGCTGTGCGCGGTGGGCCGCTTCGGCCAGAAGGCGGGCAAGGGCTTCTACGACTACGACGAAGCGCGCCAGCGCACCCCGTCGGACGAGGTGAAGCAGATTATCGCCGACTTCGCGGAGAAGGAAGGCAACGAACAGCGCGACATCTCGAAGGACGAGATCCGCGAACGGCTGCTCTACCCGATGGTCAACGAAGGCGCGAAGATCCTCGATGAAGGCATGGCGCAGCGCGCCAGCGACATCGATGTGGTGTGGATCAACGGCTACGGCTGGCCGCTCTACACCGGCGGCCCGATGTTCTGGGCCGACACGATCGGCCTGGATACCGTGGTTGCGGGCCTCGAAAAGCACGGCCTGCCGGTGAGCGATTACCTGCGCAAGAAAGCCGAGGCGGGCGAGAGCTTCAACTAGGCTCTCCCTCGCCCGGACACGAAAAGGCCGGCGCCCCACGCGGGACGCCGGCCTTTTTTGTGTTCACGATCAGAGTTCGCTTGGCAGTTCGCGGATGTCCTTCTCGGGATCGTCGACCAGCTGCGGCTCGACGTTCAGTTCCATCACGTTGCGATTGGCGGGCGTGTAGGCCTTCCACTCGGGCAGCAGTTCGCTCGACGGGGTGCCGGTCTTGGCAAAGGCGATCCACGCATCGCTCATCATGTCGGCCATTGTCTGCGCGTCCTCGCCCGTGCCTACGAGGGCCGCGCTTTCCACGGCGTTGTCGAACATCAGCGGGATGTCGAGCGTGTGCGGCGTGCGCAGCATTCCGCCGCCTATGGGCGTCTCCCAGGTCAGGCGATAGACATAGACCGGCGCGCTCGCGGTCTTCGCCTGCTGGTCCGCCAGCAGATAGGTGCCGCGCACGAAACGGGTGCCCATCGCGATGGCGGCAAGGTGGGTGGGCGAATAGTCGGGGTAGCGCTTGCGATAGGCCGCGACGGCCGCAACCGCCTGTTCGCCCATCGCCCCGGTCATCGCATTGAGCGTGCCCTCGGTCAGCCGACCGAACCACGGCTGCGCAGCGACGAACAAAGTCATCTCGTCCTTGTTGTAGCCGATCAGCACCGGGATATCGCTAGACTGCTCGGGCGCTGCGGGCAGGAAGGGATCGCGCGGGATGATCGTGCCATCGGCAATCGGGCCGAACTGCGGTCCGCTGCCCATCGCGCCCGAAGGCGTGGCCTTGCGCACCGCCTCGACGATCTCGTCGCTGCGCACGTTGCGCAGGTCGTCGAGCGTTTCGACGCCCGCCGCCTTCAGAATCTTCGCCGCATAGTCCGCCGCCTCGGCAGGCTTGCCGCTGAACACGCCGGGACCCGACTGGATCACCGCCTTGTCGAACAACCCGTCCGCCGCAGGCATCGCCATCAGGTGGCTGACCTTCGATCCGCCGCCGGATTCGCCCATGATCGTGACATTCTCCGGATCGCCGCCGAAGGCCGCGATATTGTCGCGGACCCATTCAAGCGAGCGGACGAGGTCCAGATTGCCGACATTGCCCGAGGCGGCGAAATCCTCGCCGAACTTTTCCGCCAGGTTGAGATAGCCGAAGGCGTTGAGCCGGTGGTTGACGGTGACGACGACAACATCGCCCTTTTCGGCCAGATTGCGCCCGTTATAGGCAGGCCAGTTGCCCGATCCGTAGGCGTAGCCACCGCCGTGGAACCAGACCATCACCGGCCGCTTGCCACCATCGCCCGCCTCCGGGGTCCACACGTTGAGGAACAGGCAATCCTCATTGTCCATCTTCGCCTCGGTCGAGGTCGGGAAGATCGCCTGTATGCGGCGGGTCATTTCGGACTCGTTGGGCCCGCTCGCCGAATAGAGCTGCATGCACGGCGCGCCGTAGCCGGTGGCGTCGGCAATCCCTTCCCAGGCTTCGGGCTTGGCGGGTGGCTGGAAGCGAAGATCGCCCAGCGGCGGCGCGGCATAGCGCACGCCGAGGAAGGCATCGATGCCCCCCTGCTCCAGCCCCTGGACCGGTCCCGCTTCGGTTTCCACGACGGGGGTAGCGTCGGCAAGGGTCGGCTCCTGCGCGCTCGCCGCGCCGCCGATGGCCAGCGCGGCAAGCGAGACGAGGGGAGCGAATAAATGACGTTGCATGAAGGTCTCTCCGTTCGATGTGTCTGCGACACGAAGGGGCGGAAGCCCGTGCCAGACTCCCGCCCCCTCGCTGGTAGTTCAGCCGAAGCCGCTCAGAAGCGGACCTTCGTGCCGATCTTGAAGGTGCGTCCCTTGGCGGTACCGATGAACGGATCGTAGCTGTATTCCAGCCGCGCCTCGGGCGGATCGGTATCGAACACGTTCTCGACCCCCGCCTGCAGCTCCGCCGTGACGCCCGCGAGGCGCAGGTCTATCGTGGCGAAGATGTCGTGGACGAAGAAGTCGTCCACCTGGCGCCCGAAATTCGTGCCGCCGAATTCCGGGGTCGTCGCGCAGAACTGCTGACCGATACAACGGTTGTCGTCCACGCCGCCGATGAAGTTGCTCGACCAGGTCAGGCTGACAGGATCGATCTGGAAGTTGGCGTAACCGCTCGCCCGCCACTCCGAAACCGTGCCTGGGGCGCGATCGTAGTTGGAAAAGCCGGCGGCATCGTAGCCGGGGCTGAAGAGCAGGCCGTTGAAGGTGAAATCGCTGAACTTGTATTCCAGCGTGTAGGTCGCGTTGCCGCCCACGCTGACCCTCACCGGACCCAGATGGGTGCGGTAGTTGACGCTGAAGTCGAGCCCGCTCGTGGTCACATCCGGGCCGTTGACGGCCTGCGTGCGAATACGGCTGATATCGTTGCCGATCGTCGTGCCCTGCGTGCAGGTACCGCCCGCAAACACCACATACGCCACGAAGGGGCTGGAGCAATCCACCAGCTGCGTGCCGTCGAGCCCGCCCGGCGCCACGTTCTCCGCGATCGCCTGGACCGGCAGCACGGTGAAGCGCCCTTCGAATTCATAGGTCCAGTAATCGACGCTGAAGTTGAAGCCCCCGAATTCGACGATGGCCCCGATATTGTAGGTGAGGGCCGTTTCGGGCGCCAACGCCGGATTGCCGACGGTGTCGGTCGCCTTGTAGGCGCCGCCCAGCACGTCGATCCCGGCCACGGCGCTGACACCGGCAGTGCCCAGGTCGGCGGGCAGCGGACCGCGGAACGTGTCACCCACCGAACCGCGCAGGGCGAGGAAATCGGTCACCTGCCAGCGCGCGGACAGCTTCGGATTGAGGGTGGAACCGACCAGCCCGCCGTAATCCTCGTAACGGATCGCACCGGTCAGCTCGAAACCGTCGAACACTTGCATCTGGGCTTCGGCGAAGATGGCGTAGACATCCTGGGACAGGCGCGCGCGCGGATACTGGCCGAGGAAGGTGAACGCGCCCACCGGGAAGTTCGTGTCGTTCGGATCGTCGAGGCACGTCGTGTCGCCGTCGATGGCGCAAGGGTACGCGGCCGGATCGCTGAAGCGGTTGATCGGATCGGTCGCGAAGTCGGTCTTGCGGTATTGCGCACCGAAGGCATAGCCCAGCGTCCGCCCGAACAGACCTGCCTCGCCGGCGAAGACCGCATCGAAGATGTACTGTTCTTCGGTCGCTTCGGTCCCGCTGCGCCGGGTGATGTAGTTGATGACTTCCAGCGAGTTCTCGTTACCCGGAACATAGGCCGGGTTCGTCAGGCCCAGCGCCGGATTGCCGGGCGCGGAATTGATGAACGGGTTGAAATACAGGCAGCCATTGGCCCCCGGGGTGGTGCCCGTGCAGTTCTCCCCACCGAAGCCGTTCAGCGCGCGCTGAAGGCGATCGCTGACGATATCGTTGGAGAACGCCGTGCGCGAACTGTTGATGTACGTGCCCGAGGTTTGCAGCGTCAGGGCGTCCGACAGCTCGATGTCGAAGCTGCCCGAAACGCGCCAAGCATCGTTGATCGCCTGCCCCTGGCCTGCCCCGCGCGGGTCGAGCGGATTGCCGCCCAGCGCGAAGGGCCGGAACAGCACGATGGACGAGAGCACCGGGGTAAACAGGCGCGGCGGCGTACCCGGCGCGAAGGTCTGCTGCAGGTAAGCGGCGTAGCCGGGGTTGCTGGCCGGCACGGTGAAGGCGCTCGCGCTACCCGGGCCGTTGGGGCCCTGGGTGATGGGATAGCTAGGCGAATAGCCAAGTTCGAGCAGCTCCGTATGGGAATAGAGCGCCTCCGCCATGAAGCTGACCTTGTCCGAAAGATCGGCGGTGAACTGGCCATAGACCTGGTAGCGATCTTCCTCCTCGATCAGGTTCACGAAGGGGATGTAGCTGTAGCGGCAAACCGGCAGCGGTGAGGCGCCGGGGCGCGGGAACACGCCGCTGACGCCGCCCAGTGCCGTACAGGCACCAACCTGGTTGCCATCCACGCCCAGGCCGACAGTCGTGACGCCAGCGCCCGGAACGACGGCGAGCGGCGCGTAGAGGCCGGGGTTCGACAGGAAGGACCAGCCGGTCGGGTTTTCGGCATAGGGGACCTGCGTGAAATCGCGCGCGGTGGTCGGCAGTTCGGAACGATGCTGCCACCCTGCACCGATCATGAGGTTGGCGGTACCGATATCGAACCCGGCGAGCGCGCTGACGCGGTAATTGTCGTCCGACCCGTCGACGAATTCCCAGTCGCCGGCCACTTCGATCCCGTCGAAATTGCGCCGCGTCACGAAGTTGGCAACCCCCGCGATGGCGTCGGACCCGTAGGTCGATGCCGCGCCGTCCTTGAGCACTTCGATCCGGTCGAGCGCGAAAAGCGGGATCAGGTTGGTGTCCGCCGCGCCGTCGCCCGGTTCGGTCGCGAAACGGCGGCCGTTGAACAGCACCAGCGTGCGCTCGCGGCCAAGGCTGCGCAGGTTGATCGAACCCACGCCCTGGCTGCCGCCGGCGCCGTACTGGTTGGAATCGCCGAGCACAGGGCCGACGGACGGCAGGCTCTTGATGAATTCCAGCGGACTGTCGATGCCGCGCGCATCCAGCTCTGCCTGGCCGAAGACATCGACCGGCTGCGCCCCGTCTTCACGCTGGCCGCGAATGTAGGAGCCGGTGACGACGATGGTCGTATCCGGGTCGGACTCGATTTGCTCGGCGAGCACGGGGTCTCGCGGCTCTTCGGAGGCAGGCGCACTTTGCGCCATCGCCGCCGGGGCAAGGAATGCGGCGCATGCAGCGCCTGCAAGCAGTTGCGGTTTACCAATCATGTCTCTCTCCCTCATCGCCGATTTTCCGGCTTTTTATGGTCGTTGCTCTAAATCTAGGGGCTTGCGGCCTCCTCCTGTTCGGGGCCGTCCGGCAATCCGTCGGCCGGTGCCATTCGCAGCCCGCCTGTCTCGATCAGCGCGACATCGCCGCCCTCTCGATAGGGCTGCCATTCGAACCCTGCGCCGCATTCGAAACTGCGGGCCCCGGGCGCCATCTTCACGAAGGCGACCCAGCATTCGTTGACCGTGCTCGCCAGAGCGCGATCCGCCGCGTCGGCACGCTCGCCGCCCCAGCTCGATTGGTCGATCGAATCGAAGGTGAACATCAGTTCCGCCGAGTGGATCGGCCCCTTGGTCCACTCGCCCTCCCGGAAGGCGGGCGTGTGATCGAAGCGGTAGAGGAACGCCGGGGCGCCCTCGTCTCCGGCAAGACTTGCGAAAGTGCGTGCGCCGCGAAAGCCGCCCTCGCCCTGATTGGAGCCGACCAGCAGCGGCACGTCGATCTCTTCGCCTGCCCGCAGTGCCGCAATCGTGGAGGTCGGCTTGAAGCTGTCGTCCGGCGTGAAGAAGAAGCCGGCGCGCAGCGGCTCGGACGCAGCGAAGGTCTGCGCGGAGATGCCGCGCAGGTCGTCTGCCGTCGCGTCCGCCCCGATGCCGATGGTCTCCAGCGCCTCTATCGCCATGCCCTGCGCCTGTGCCCTGGGGCGATCGGGCAGCAGCAGGCTGCCGGACTGGACGATCGCCTTGTCGAACAGGCCCTTCGCGGACGGGATCGCAAGCAGGTTGGTGACGATGCCACCGCCTGCCGATTGTCCTGCAATGGTCACCTGTTCGGGATCGCCCCCGAAGGCGGCGATATTGTCGCGCACCCATTCGAGCACGGCGACACTGTCCTGCAGCGCGTAATTGCCCTTGGGTTCCTGCGGGTTTTGCGCATCGAGCGCGGGATGGACGAAGTTGGCCAATGCGCCGAGGCGGTAATTGACGCTGACCGTGACGACGCCCCGCTTCGCGTTGGCGGTGCCATCGTAGGAGCCGAGGCTGCCCGCCCCCAGGAAGAACGCGCCTCCATGAAACCAGACCAGCACCGGCGCGCCCTGCGCATTATCGGGCGCGGTGATCGTGAGATAGAGGCAATCTTCCGATTGCGCGCCGTTCACGCCGCCGAAATTGGCCACCATCGTGTCGGTATCGACCGGCTGCGTGCACGGGGCCTCGTGCGCGGTCGCGGCGCGGACGCCTTTCCACGGTTCGACCGGCTGCGGAGGGCGCCAGCGATTGTCGCCCACCGGCGGAGCGGCATAGGGAACGCCTCGAAAAACCAGTACGCCGTCTTCACGCGATCCCAGAAGTGTTCCGGCCTGCGTCTGAACCTCGACCCCGTCGATCGGATCGGGCATCTGCGCCATGCAAGGCTGGGCGATCAAACCCGCCGATGCGGCCATCAACGACAGAATAAGCTGCCTCATTCCTCTCTCCCAACCCCTCTGACCTGCTGTCATAGCGCACCGTTTACGATCTAACAACATAGACATTCGAATATCGGGTACGATTTCGAGACGGATTAATTACAGCGCCTCTCTTGGCAATGTGCTGGACAGGAACGGGCGCTTTTGAATAGCTTGGCGCGATGCAGCTGACCCGGGCAGAACTCTTCGACCATATCTGGTCCGAACCGATGGGCACCGTCGCGGCACGGTATGGCCTGACGGGCAATGGCCTCGCCAAGATCTGCGACCGGCTGGCGATTCCCCGTCCGTCCCGATCGCACTGGACGCGCAATCCGGCCAGCCGCACACCGCAGCCCGAGCTTCCGCCCGCCCCCCTTGGCCTGAGCGAAACCTTCGCGCTGGGGCGGCGCCAGGCCCGCCAGTCGCCCGGATCGCGCACGCGCATGTCGGCGGAGGAGAGGCGGCGGCACCTGATGGACACCGCCACCGCAATCGCGATTTCGGATGGCCTGTCTGCCGTGACCATGCGCGAAGTGGCGCGCCAGGCCGGCATCAGCGAAACGCAGGTCCACAATTGCTTCGGCGGCCGCACGGAACTGCTGCTGGCCCTCGCCCGCCGCGAGATCGCGACCCAGGAATCGCAGCGCCGCAGGCGGATCGCGCGTGGTACCAATCGGCAGACGCGCGTGATGCTTTCGACCATCGGCTATTTGCACGAGGCAGCACAGCGCGGCCCGCTGCTGCAGATGCTGCTCCGTACGCCCGAAGTGCGCGATGCCCTGAAGCCCGAACTTGCAGCGTTGAGAGATGCTGCTCGCGAACCGATCCTTCAGAGACTGGTCGACCAGGGAAGGATGGATCTGCAGAGCGCGCGCGCCTCGACCGCGGCGCTCACGGCAGTGGCGCTGAAGGCCGGGGGCATCGCGGCAAGCAGGCGCGCGCCCTTCCCGATGGTCGAGGAAATCTGCCTTGGCGTGGTAATGGCCGGAGCGTTCAGCGACGAAAGCGTCGCCGCAGGAAACGCAGACTAGCCAGCCCTCACCTTGAACGCATTCAGCGCGGCCGCGACAAGGCGGCGGCAGGTTGCGTGGGCAGTTGCCCGGTCGATCTGATCGAGACGCACGAGGGGCGCGAGCGATTCGGGGATGCCCGCAATCAGTTCCAGCAGGACGAATGCCTCGCGCGGCGCGAGGTCCAGTGCCTGGCAGGTTTCGCGCGCGATGCGCCGGAGCAGGCTGCGAAACCGCTGGCGGCTTGCCGGACCGAGCGGGCTGTCCTGATGCCGCTCTCGCAGGATCAGCTGCAGGATCGGGCCATTGTCGATCAGGTAATCGAGATAGGCATCGAACGCCTCCAGCGCGCGGTCGTGGAAGTCTGATGACCCCTCAGCCGGATCGGGAAGGACGGTCCGTTCCATCCGGTCCAGGTGCCGGTTGAACAATGCATCGATCATCGCCGGGATGCCGTCGAAATAGACGTAGAGGAGGCTTCGGCTGACACCGACCCTCTCGGCAATATCTCCGAGCGAGAGATTCAGCGTCCGGCCTTCCCGGATCAGCGCTTCCGCTGCTGCGAGCACTTCCTGCTCGCGATCTCCTTCTGCCGCCACGGCTTCCATCCTCCCGCTGTGCAGCCACCCCGGTGCATTGGCAAGGTGGTACGCCTGGGTCCGCACCCTTTTATAACTATTGGTTTGACTGTCAGGAGGCAGCCCGGCACCTTTCCACGCGAAAAGAAGGAGAGTGTGGGTGAGCAATGGGATTGGCAGGAGTTCTGGCGGAGGCATGACACGGCGCGGGCTTATCAAGGCGGGATCGGTCGCGAGCGCGCTGGCGGTCACGGCCCCCGCGCTGGCTGCAAGACAAGCTTCTCAGGGTCCGGAATCTGCGGCAGACGGAGCGGGCTGGCGCGAGATTACGCCTGCATTGACGGGCTATATTGCGGGCGCGTGCGACCACGGCATACCGGCGCAGATCAGGGAACGCGCGCGTCTCCACATTCTCGACACGCTGGCCTCCATCGTCGCGTGCCACTCGCTCGAGGCGTCGCAGCTGGGCCGCCGCTATGCGCAGGCCATGTCGCCGCAGGGCACCAGCCCGATCCTGGGTTCGCGGCAGACAGCCTCGCCGGTGGATGCGGTCTTCGCCTCGGGGATGACGGCGCACGCAGCCGAGATCAACGATTTCATCCCGTCGGCCTATGTCCAGCCCGGCCCTGCCATCGTTCCCACCGCCATCGAGACTGCGCGCCTGAACCAGCGCAGCGGGGCGGACCTCGTGGGCGCGGTGGTTGCAGGGTACGAAATCGCTGGCAGGCTCCCCAAGGCGATCGGCACGCGCAATCTCTACCTCGCCGGCCTCGCCAATCACGGCATTGCTCCCACTTTCGGAGCAGCGGCAGCGGCAGCGCCGTTGATGGACCTGACGACGGATGAGGTCGATCACATGCTGGCCTATTGCGCGCAGCAGGCCTCGGGATCGTGGCAGTGGCTGCTCGACGTGCGGCACGTGGAGAAGGCGTTCGTCTTCGGTGGCATGGGCGCGCGCAACGGAATGCAGGCGGCACGCATGGCGAAGATCGGCTTCACCGGCGTTCCGGCCAGCTTCGACAATGAGAATGGCTGGTTCCGCTGGCGCGCCTTCCAGGGCGAAGGGGCCAACCACGCCTCGCTCGTCGAAGGACTGAACGAAGAGTACGAACTCTCGCTGGCAGCGATGAAGCGCTACCCGGTGGGTGGCCCGACGCAGCCGGCCGTGCGCGCCCTGCTGGACCTGCGTAGAACCGTGTCGCCTCAAGAGGTGGCGAAGATCGTGGTCGCCATGCCGGGCGAGGCGGCCACTTTCGAACGGGCGAACATGCCCGCGCTCAACATCCCCTATCTGGCCGCGATCATCATGCTCGACGGAAGGCTCGACTTCGTCGACGCGCAATCGCTCGACCGGCAGGAGAACGACGCGGCTGCCCGCGACTTCGCGCGCAAGGTCACCGTGGTGCGGGACGAGGCGCAGGAAATGGGCGAAGGCGAGGACCGCACCGAAAGCGCGCGCGTCACGCTCACCCGCAAGGACGGCACGCAGGAAGAACGCTACGTGCCCTATGTGCCGGGCTATCCCACGCACCCGCTGGCGAAGGCCGAGGTGGAGGAAAAGGCGCACGAACTGATCGAGCCCGTACTCGGGGTTGCGGCGGCGAACCGCCTGATCGCGCTGTGCGACGATCTGGACGATGCGGGCAGTGTCGATCCGATCGTGGCGCTGATGCGTTTCGAAAACGCCTGACCTTAGAGGAAAAAAAGGGGGAGGCACCCAACGGATGCCTCCCCCAGTCTGCTCGAGAGGAGCGTTACTCGGCCGCTTCGGCCATTGCTTCGCTTTTGCGGTACATCATGTGATCGTAGTTGGTGCGGTAGAACATGTCCTTCACCTCCTCGTCGAAGCCTTCCAGCGAAGCCTCGAACTTGCCGTAGGGATCCTTGGTCCCTTCGGGGTGCGGATAATCGCTCGAGAAGAGGTACAGCTCCGGCGCGGAATCGCGGATCATGCGGCCCACATCCTCGTTCGGGAACGGCGTGAAGCGCACCGCCCGCCTGATGTATTCGGACGGCAGCTTGTCCATGTCTTTCAGGTACTGGTCGGTCTTGTTGAACGAATACCAGCCATGGTCGAGCATGCGCAGGAATTCGGGAACCCAGCCCGCCCCGCTTTCGATCACGCCGCCGCGCAGATCGGGAAAGCGCTGGAACACGCCATCATAGACCATCGCGGTGAGGAATTCCTGGGGGGCGAACCACAGGCACAGGAAGTCGGGGAACCGCAGGTTCTCGCCGCCACCGTGCAGGTCCGCCGCGCGCTCGCGCCCGTTGTTCTTGAACTTGGCGGGCTGCGTCTTCGTGCCCGGGCCGATATGCAGCATGAAGGGGATCTTGTTGTCCTCCAGATACTGCCAGAACGGATCGAGATCGGGGTGGCCGGGGCTCTTGTCGCCTGCCGGGCCCGCGCTGAACATCACCGCCTTCGCGCCCGCTTCGACGGCGCGCTTCGCCTCGGCCAGGCCGCGCTCGGGATCGTCCAGCGGAGTGAATGCCACGCAGTCCATGCGGCCGTCAGCATCGCAGAAATCCTGCTGCGCCTTGTTGAGCGCAGTCGCGGCGGCATAGCGCTGGTCATCGCTTTCCGCCTTGGTGATCGCCCCCAGACCGAAGGTCGGGAACACCAGCTGCCGCTCGAAGCCCAGCCAGTCGAGCGCCTCGACCCGCTCGTCCTTGTCGAACCCGCCGTAGCCCAGCCAGCCCTTGGCCCCCTCGATGGGGTTTTCCAGCGCCTTGGCGCGCGCTTCGGGATCGCTCTTACGCGCCTTCGCGGCATCGATCATCTTCACGATCCGGTCGCCGCCGTCGCGCTTGGAATATACCTGCGAATACATCTCCTTGTACTCGCCCTCCAGATAGGGGGCGAGCCAGTCCTGCGTTTCCATCGTGTGCGAATCGGCGTCGTTGACGATCCGGCCCTTCGTATAAGTCATCGGCATCTCCTGAATTATCGCCCTGCTTTATCTCACGCTATTGGTTAGGGTGTCAATACGAAACAAATCCGCATTTTCTCGCGGAAATTGCGATGCAATCCACACCGGAGAGCTTGTCAGGCTCGCTCACGCTGAATATCGGGTATGGAAACGGGGGAGAGAGAACATCGTCCAGCTACCGGAAATTCTCGCGGTCGAAGCGATGGGGGAGCATGTTTTCGAAGGCCCCGCCGGCCCGGCGATGGGCCCGCGCCTGTTCGGCGGACAGGCCATCGCGCAGGCGCTGATGGCAGGCTGCGCGGCGGAAGACGGCGGCCGCCTGCCCAATTCGCTGCATGCGCATTTCCTGAAAGCCGGGGCCAGTACGGATCGGGTGCGCTACACCGTGACGACGCTTTCCGAAGGCCGCAGCTTCGCGGTCCGCCGGATCGACGGCATGCAGGGCGACACGCTGATCTTCTCGATGACGGCATCCTTCCATATCGAGGAAGCAGGCCACGAGCATGCGACCCCATCCCCGTTCGATCTGGACATTGATGCGGCGCTATCGGCGCTGGAAGACTGGCGATCGAAAAGTGCGCGGGCGAACGACGCCCCGCTTGTCGATCGCCTGCAGAAGCGCCCGATAGAAATCGTGCCGCTGGAACCCGATTCGCTGTTCGGCGCGGGGGCCAGCAAGCCGCAGACCGCGGTCTGGATGCGGATGCGCGAGCCGTCGGGTGCGGACCCGCTGATGCAGCGCGCGCTGCTCGCCTACGCATCCGACATGATGTTCCTGCGCAATGCCCTGCTTCCGCATGGCGTCCGGCCGGGGAGCAGCCAGGTGCAGGCCGCATCGCTGGACCACGCCATCTGGTTTCACGAAACGCCCGATTTCGATGCCTGGCATCTCTACGCTACCGAGAGCCCCTGGGCGGGCCATGCCCGCGGCCTCAATCGCGGCCACTTCTACGATCTGCAGGGCCGGATGGTCGCCAGCGTCGCACAGGAGAGCCTGATGCGTCCCCGAGGCGAGGCGCGGGACAGACTGTTGCAGGACAAGGCTTCGTGACGGCCCGCATACATCACAGCGCGAGCCGTCCGGCCGCCCGAAAGGACATAGCATGAACGAGACGACCCCAGCCCTGTTCACCTTCGTCAAACTGACCGTCGCGGATATCGACGCGGCCACCACCTTCTTCGAAAAAGGCTTCGGCCTGACCCATGCCGATACGGTCGACACGCCGACTTTCCGCGAACACATGATGACCGGCAGCAAGGGATCGACGACGATCGTGCTGTTCCACTGGAAGGACGGCCGCACGATCGAGACCGGAAATGGCTACGGCCCGGTGGGCATGATCTCGCGCGATCTCGACGCCGATCTTGCCCGCGCGCTGGTGGCGGGGGCGAAGCAGAATGGCGAGACCGTGCAATTCGGACCGGCGCGGATCGCCTTCGTGCACACGCCCGAAGGGCACGAAATCGAAATCATGCAGATGGGCGAAAGAAGCGCCGCAGCCTAGCGGCGCCCCGCCCTAGTCTTCGTCCCGCCAGGTGCGCCCCGGCTCCGCCCCGTTCGGCGGAGAGCGTAGCGTTTCGGCAGCCACCATGCGCGGTTCTGCCGCAAGCCATGCGACCGCGTGGTCGTTCGCCTCGCTGCGGGCGGGCCATGTAAAATCGCCGCCGCAATCGAGGGTCGTGGCGCCGGTGTCAGCTTTTACAAAAGCGACCCAGCATGAATGCACCAGCGATGCCACGCGCTGGTCCTCACCGGTCGGGCCCTGCGGCAGCAGCTGATAGGTGCCCAGCGTATCGAACACGAAGGGCAGCTCGCCCGCATGGGGCGCACCGTTGGGATCGCGCTCTCGCAGGGCTTCGGGAACGTAGTCGAAGAAATACTGGAACACCGGCGCGCCATCTTCTGCCAGATCGGCGACGCGCTGCGTGCCGACCAGCCGCCCTTCGTCCGAATTGGTGCCGAGCATCAGCAGGACATCATTCTCCTGCCCCGCCTCGAAGGTCTCCATGATGGAGGCCGGCTTCACGACCCCATCGATGATGGTGCGCAGGCCGAAAGCCGCAGCGCGGTCGGACAGGAAACGTTCCGCGGGCAGCGCGCGCAGCTGCTGCGCCGTCGCGTTCGGCAGGCCAAGCGCCCTGGCCGAAGCCTCGCCCCGCGCTTCGGCTTTCGCCAGCGGGGTGCCCGGCGTCGGGAGCGATCCGGTCGACTGGAAGATCGCCTTCTCGAACAGACCCTCCGCCAGCGGAGACGTCACCAGATTGGCGGTCATCGTCGCCCCCGCACTTTCGCCGAACAGCGTGACGTTGTCGGGATCGCCGCCGAACCGCGCCGCATTGTCCTTCACCCAGCGTAGCGCCGCGATGGCGTCCATCAGCGCATAGTTGGCGTTCGGTCCGCCGGATTTCTCCGCAGTGAGCGCGGGGTGCGCCCAGCCGCCCAATCCGCCGAGCCGGTAATTGATGCTCACCAGCATCACGCCGTCGCGCGCAAAGGCATCGCCGTGATAGGTCGGCAGGCTGCCCGCGCCGACAACGCCGCCGCCGCCGAACAGCCAGACCATCACCGGCGCATTGGTCGCACCTTGCGGAGCCCAGATGTTGAGCGTCAGGCAGTCTTCGGAAACCGGCCCGGCATAGCCGCCGAAATTGGGCGAGCCATCCTCGTTCACTGGCTGAAGACAGGCGGGGCCGAAGCTGTCCGCCGCCCTCACACCATCCCAACGGGTCGGCTCCGGCGCGCGCCAGCGCAGCTCGCCAACCGGAGGCTGAGCGTAGGGCACGCCCCTGAAGACGATCGCATTGCCTTCCGGCGAACCCTGCAAGGTCCCGGAGGTGGTTTCGACGAGGCCCGAAGAGCCGGGCGCAGGCATGCTCGCGCAAGCGGAGAGCGCAAGCGCCCCGGCGAGTGCGAGCCCCCCTCCCTTGCGCAGGCTCACAATCCGCGGCCCTCGGGCAGCAGGCGTTGCAGCAGTGCGCGCTCCGCCCCGTCGGGATCGTTCACCACCTGCGGATCGATATCGAAGATCATCGTCGCGCGGCTCTGCGGATCATAGGTCGGCCATTGCGGCAGCGCGGGCGTGTTCGGGTTGCCGCTGCGCGCAAAGGCGATCCAGGCATCGGCCATCAGGTCGGCCATGCGCTGCGTCTCCGCCGTCTCGGGCCCGGTAAAGCTGGTCGAGCGGGCCACATTGTCGAACACGAACGCGATATCGAGCGCGTGCGGCGTTTCCAGCCGACCGCCCTCCACAGGAGTCTTCCAGTCGAGCCGGTACATGTAGACCGGCGCACTCTGCGCGCTCTTGCGTTCGGCCTGCAGCAGCGCGGTGCCGCGATAATTGCGAAAGGTCGCCACCTGGAAGAACACGTCGCTGGCGTCGTAGTCCGGATGCGCCGCGCGCATGCCCGCGATCACTTCTGCCACATCGGCATCGCCCGTGAACGCCTTCAGCTTCGCGGGCAGCTGATCCCATGTCAGCGAAAAGTTCTCCGGGCTCCCCAGCCCGCCCTGCAGCCGCATCTCGTTGTTGTTGGTCCCCACCAGCAAAGGGATGTCGGCGGAAACCGGGTTGGCGTCGGGCGTGTAGGGCTGGCGCGTGATCGACCGGCCATCGACGACCGGGCGATAGAAGGCGCCCCTCGTGCGCGATTTCATCATCGCGGTGACGAAATCGTCGATCGGCATTGCGGCTAGCTCTTCCACGCTGGAGACGCCTGCGGTTTCCAACAGGTTCTTCGCCAGCGGGGTGGCCACACGTGGGGTGAAGCCTGCGAGCGACATGGAGCCCGACTGCGCGATGGCGCGGTCGAACAGGCCGCGCGCATCCTCCATCGCCATTAGCGTGGAGACCTTAGCCGCGCCGCCGGATTCGCCGAAGATGGTCACGTTGTCGGGATCGCCGCCGATTTCTTCCGCATGGTCGCGCACCCATTCGAGCGCCTTGACGATATCGAGACTGCCCAGGTTGCCGCTGTCGGCATATTTCGGATCGTCGGTCAGGTCGGCGAGGTAGGAATAACCGAGCGCGTTGAGTCGGTGGTTGAGCGTGACGACCACCACATCGCCGCGTTCCGCCAGCCGCGAACCGTCATACCCGTTGCTCGATCCCGAGCCGGTCACATAGCCGCCGCCGTGCAGCCAGACCATGATCGGGCGCTTCTTCCCGTCGCCAAGGCCACGCGTCCAGACGTTGAGGAACAGGCAATCCTCGCTGGTGCCGACCGTGTTGGCCCAGGATTCGAAGACCGGCACCTCACCCATGGGCCGCTGCGGACATTCGCTGCCGAATTCGGTCGCGGGGCGCGTTTCGGTCCAGCTTTGGGGATCGGCTGCCAGCTGGAACCGGCGGCCTTCGGTCGAGGCGGCATAGCGCACGCCGCGGAAGACGTTGACCGAGTTCGATTCGCCTTCGCGTGTCCCGGACACGGGGCCGTAGCGGGTGTCGAGGACCGGAGCGCCATCGGCCTGCGCCAGCGGCGCCTGCGCCCCGGGTGTCGTGCAAGCGGTCAGCCCCAGCGCGGCGGCTGTGGCCAGACCGGCCCAGAATGTGCGGATGGTCATTTTCCCTCGTCCCTCTCGTTCTAGTCTTCTGAATAATATGGCAGATCGGCCAGGTCGCCTGCGCGCACACCGCGCGCCCAGGCTGCGCGGCCCACCACGAATTGCTCTTCGGGCGCGTCGGTCGGCTCCAGCCCCGAAGCACGGAAGGCCGCGCGCATCGCGGCGCGCGCCTTGGCATCCAGCACGGGGATTGCGCCCTCGGGAGCGTGCGAGTCGCACGGCAGCAGGCCACCGTTGCCGCCGCCCAGCCACTGGTAATAGCGATTATGCTGCCACGGGTGCGCACCCGCGCGGATCACAGGTGCCTGCACGGCGAAGAAGTGCGACAGCACCGGCTCTATGTCGCGGGCCAGCGCATCGAGCTTCGCGGTGTCCCCCGCCGCGCTGGCGGCGAGCAGGCGGTTGCCGATCTGCCGTGCAGGCGTCTGTACCGCCTCGGCATTCCATTGCCCGCTCCAGTCGATGCGGAAATGGCGCGAGAGCAGCGGCAGGAAATCGAGATTGACCGGGCCCATGGACAGCCGATCGCCCAGCTCCTGGCACAGCTGCATGGTCGAGGTGAGCGAGACGGGCTGCGAGATCTTGACCGCGACGACATTGTCCATGTCTGCGATCCGGTCATACACGTCCAGCGGCTGGCCTGCGGGGCCGAGCGCGGGAAAGGCGCGCCGCCCGGTCGCCGCATAGAGCATCACCGGCAGCGATGTTGCCGCGATCCGCGCCGCCATCAGGTCGTGCAACTGCTCCGCGCTGCTCTCTGCCGGATAGGTCGAGGCGAGCAGCACCAGCTGCACGCCCATGTCTTCCAGCGCACGTAGCATCGCTAGGTCGGTTTCGACCTTGCCGCTCGCCAGGATGCCATGGACGGGAAGCGCATCGCCCGCCTCGTCGATCACGATGCGGTGGAACTGCGCCCAGCGCGGATCGCCGGGCAGCGTCCAGTTGATCATCGGCATCGTGCCGGAGAAGCCTTGCGCGATGGCATGGCGAACGTCGTGGCGGATCGCCTCCTCGTCCAGCGTGCGGCCATCCTCGCGGAAGCTCGGGAGGAAGAGGTTCATCAAACCGCGCAGGTGCGATGCCGCCCATTGGCGCTGAGGCGAGCTGGCCGCCGGCGCCAGGCGACCGCCCGGACCGGCCAGCGCCTGGACGGCAGGCGCCGCCATCATTGCCGCCGCGCCTGCCAGCGCGCTCCGCCGCGAGATCCGCACAGGATGCAAATGTCCGCCTCTCCCCACGGGCCCAGCCGACACTCTGGCGGTGAACCCGGCATTTGAACCAAAACCTTTCGCCCACATACGCGGGACGTCGCTGGCATACCCTGTTTACGAAAAAGGACTTAACACGCAACTCCAATTGGTTCTAGTGTCAGTGCAAACAGGCAAGGGAGAATCGGGATGATGACACGGCGGCAGACACTCGGCGGCGCGCTGGCGCTCGGCGCAGCGGCGATGGCGCGGCCTGCGCTGGCCTCCCCCATGTTCCCGGTGGTCGAGACCGCTCAGGGCAAGCTTCGCGGCTTGCACTCGGGCGGCGTCGCGGTGTTTCGCGGGATCAGCTACGCGGCGGATACCTCGGGCGCGAATCGCTTCATGCCGCCGCAGCCGGTGGAGCCATGGGCGGGCGTGCGCGACGCGCTGCACTGGACCGATGTGGCCCCGCAGATCCCCGGCGACCGGCGCCATACCTATGCCGACCTGATCATGGTCGATCGCAATCCTTCGGGGATGGGGGAGGACAATCTCTCGCTCAACCTGTGGTCGCCCGATGTGGACGCCAACGCGAAGAAGCCGGTGATCGTCGTGCTCCACGGCGGCGGGTTCTATTCCGGCTCTGGCAATTCGGTGGGCATGGATGGCGAGGCGATGGCGCGCTTTTCCGACAGCGTGGTGATTGCGATCAATCATCGGCTGGGCGCGTTCGGCTTCCTCCATCTGGCGGAATTCGGCGGGGAAGACTTCACCACATCGGGCACGGTGGGGATGCAGGACATCGTCGCGGCGCTGGGCTGGGTGCGGGAGAATGTGGCGCAATTCGGCGGCGATCCGGACCGGGTGCTGGTCTACGGCCAGTCGGGCGGCGGCGCGAAGACCAGCGTGCTGATGGCGATGCCCGGCGGCAAGGGCCTGTTCCACCGCGCGGGCGTGATGAGCGGATCGGCCCTGCGCATGATGCCGCCCGAAATGGCCAGCGCCACGGCAAAACGCCTGATGGACGCGCTGGAGATCGCGCCGGGCGATGTGCGCAAGCTGCAGGAGGTGCCCTGGACCACGCTGCTCGAGACGCAGGCCAAGCTGGAAGCGGCGGACCGCGCGCGGGGCGAGGCGCCCCGGTCCTTCGCCCCCGTGGTCGACGGCATCGCCCTGCCCCGCCACCCCTGGGCGCCGGACGCGCCCGATGTGTCGTCCCACGTGCCGATGATCGTGTCCTCCGTCCTCGACGAGCGGTCGTACCGGATGGGCGATTTCTCGATGGACGAGGCCGGTCTGGTGGAGTTCGCGCGCGAGCGGGTGGGCGACAGGGCGGAGGAGGCCGTCGCCGCCTATCGCGCGGAAGACCCGGACGCGAAGCCCTTCATCCTCGCCGCACGGCTCGATTCCGATCAGACCTTCCGCAAGGGTGCCTTCGCGCAGGCCGAACTCAAGGCGAAGCAGCCGGGCGCCAACGTATGGACCTATCTGTGGACCGAACCCAGCCCGGCAGCCGATGGCCGCTTCGGCGCGGTGCACGGGATCGATGTCGCGCCCAGCCTCTACAACACGCGCGGCGCGCTCAACGGATCGAGCGCGGCGGCCAACAGGCTGGCGAAGGCCATCGCATCGAGCTGGGCGGCCTTCGCGGCCAACGGCGACCCGAACAACGAACATGTGCCCGAGTGGAAGCCCTACTCCCCGCCCGAGCGCACGACGATGATCTTCGACGAGGATCTGCGGGTGGAAAGCGATCCGCGCAGCGAATTCCGCCGGTACTGGCGGGGCTGACAGGCACGAACCTGCCGGGCGGCCCGCGATAGAACCGGGGGAGCGGGCCTGACGCGCAGGAGCGTGTCAGGCCCTCGCTCGCATCATTCCGGGTCTTTCGAAGCGGGCCCCGCGATCCCTTCGCGCATCAGCAGGTTGGCGGCGGCGGCCACCTCGTCGCTCCGGTCGGTCTCGCTCCACAGGGAGAACTTGAGGCCCAGGAACACGTTCATTCCCATGATGGCCCAGGCGTGCACTTCCGACAGGTCGTCGCGCAGCTCGCCGCTTGCCATGCCCCGTTCCAGCCGTTCGAAAATGCGCTTCGCCGTCGTTTCGTAGTGATCGCGATAGATGGCGGGGTCGATGAATTCGGATTCATCGATGATGCGATAGATTTCCTTGTTCTCGCGGGCGAAGCGCAGGAACGCGGCGAGCGCGGCACGCTCTATTTCCATCGCCTTGGTCTCGGTGCTGATCGCCTCGCGTGCGGTCGTCTTCACCTGCTGCCCAAGGTCGCGCACCAGTGCGCGGAAGATCGCCTCCTTGGTGTCGAAGTAGGTGTAGAAACTGCCCAGCGCCACGCCCGCGCGGCGGGTGATGCCCACGATGGACGCCTGGTGAAACCCGTTCTCCGCAAACTCGACCTCTGCCGCATCGATCAGTTTGCGCATGGTCCGCCGTCCACGCTCGGTCCGGGGCTGCTTTTCCCCCTCGTGCGAATCCGAAACATGCGAATCCGAAACGTGCGGATCGGAATTCTGCGATTGCGATGATTGCGCGTCCAGCCTGCTCATCCCCCTTGCGTAACCGCCCGTGGCCGCTTGCACAACGATCCAAGTTGAAATCCGGTTCAACTATCAGTATAGCGGTCGCAAGACAGGGCCACAAAGGCCCGGGACTTGGGGAAGACGATGCCGTTCGGCGATCATTTCTATCGCAGCAGCGATGGCGAGCTGACGCTTTATGCGCGCGATTACGCGTCGAGCGGGCCTGCCGTGCTGCTGATGCACGGGCTGACCCGCAATTCGGCGGACTTCGAAGGTCTGGCAAGCGCGCTTGGCGGCCAGTACCGCCTGATCGTGCCCGACCAGCGGGGCCGCGGGCGCTCGCAGTGGGATGCAGACCCGGCGCGCTATCGCCCGGATATCTACGCGCAGGACATGCTGGCGCTGCTCGATTCGCTGCAGATCGACCGGGTAGCCGCCATCGGCACCTCGATGGGCGGCATCATCGCCATGCTGATGGCGGCGACGCAGCGCGAACGGCTCTCGGCGCTGGTGCTGAACGATGTGGGCCCGGAAGTTTCCGCCGAAGGGCTGTCGCGCATCTCCTCCTATGTCGGCGAGACCGGCCCCTTCGCCAGCTGGGCCGAAGCGGCGGATGCCTGCCGCCGCCAGAACGCGGTCGCGCTGCCCGATTATTCCGACGCGCAATGGCTTCGGTTCGCGCAGCGGCTGTGCACCCAGCGGCCCGACGGCACCATCGCCTTCGCTTATGATCCAGCCATCGCAAAGCCGCTCGCCAATGGCGAAAGCACCGATGCGCCGGACCTCTGGCCGCTCTGGTCGGCCCTCGACGCGCTGCCGATCCTGACGGTGCGCGGCGCGAGTTCGGACATATTGTCGGCCGAAACGGCCCGCCGCATGGGCGCCGAGCATTCCGGCCCGTTCGAACTGGCCGAGATTGCCGGGCGCGGCCACGCCCCGATGCTGGACGAGCCCGCCGCAACGCGGGCGATCACAGGTTTCCTGAAGAAATATGCGCAGTCGGCCCACCCGGCCCATGCGTGACGAATAGAACAACGTGAGGAGGAGGATACTTATGGCCCAGACCAAGACTACGCTCATCGCCCTGAAACTGGGGTCCGCGCTGGGTGCGCTGATGCTCGCCGTGCCCGCAATGGCCCAGCCGGTGCCCGACGAAACCGAGATCGACGAGACGCCCGACGTCACCAACACGATCGTCGTGACCGCGCGGCGCACCGAGGAAACGCTGGAAGACGTCCCCGCCTCCGTCTCCGCCTTCGATACCGCAGCGCTGGAACGCATCCAGGCGCAGGACACCACCGGCCTGCAGGGCGCGGTGCCGAACCTCAACATCGTGCAGGGCCGCGGGTCTTCCAACGCGACCAACATCTTCATCCGCGGCGTGGGCCAGCCCGACGCCCTGCAGACCTTCGATCCGGCGGTCGGCGTCTATGTCGACGATGTCTATCTCAGCCGTATTCGCGGGACGCAGCTGGACCTGCTCGACCTCGAGCGGGTCGAGGTGCTGCGCGGGCCGCAGGGCACGCTCTACGGCAAGAACACCATCGGCGGTGCGCTGAAACTGGTGAGCCGCCGCCCGGGTAACGATCTGCGGGCCAATTTCGGCCTCAACTACGGCACGTTCAACCAGCTCGATCTCAAGGGCTCGGTTTCCGGCCCGCTCGCCGAGGGCGTATCGGCCGGGATCGCGGCGATGTATTCGCGGCGCGACGGCTTCGTCGAGGACCGGGTGCTGGACCGCGACTATAACGACAAGGATACGCTCGCGCTGCGCGGCAGCCTTGCGCTGACCCCGTCCGACGATTTCCGGATCGACATTTCCGCAGACTACAGCCGCGACGATGCCTCGCTCAACGTGGGCGCGCCGATCAACGAACTGCGCTATCTCTTCACCGGTCTGGAGCTGCTGCCGCTCGCCGTCGATCCGGAGGATTACGATTACACCGCCCGCACGACCCCAGGCCTGCCCAATTCGACCAAGCTCGACCACTGGGGCGCCTCTGCGCGCATGGAATGGGATGTCGGCCCGGAAATCCAGCTGCGTTCGATCACGGCCTACCGCGAACTCGTGACCGACGATTACATCGATATCGACGCGACCGAGCTGGAAGTGGGCGACGTGTTCGTCGGGGTGGACCAGAACCAGTTCAGCCAGGAATTCCAGTTCGTCTACGATGGCGTCGGCTTCCAGGCGGTGGCCGGCCTGTATTACCTGCAGGAGAACATCACCTCCGACCAGCGGGCCTTTGCCGACGATCTGGTCGATCTGAGGGGCTTCCGCGCAGTGAATGCGCTGCCCCCCGCCCTGCTTGGCCCGGATGACTTCCCGACCTTCCTGCGGACCATCGCCGACGATCTCCAGACCGACAGCTATGCCGCTTACGCCAATGTCGATGTCGAACTGACCGATGCGCTCACCCTCGCGGCGGGCATCCGGTATACCTACGAGCAGAAGGACTACTTCCGCACCACCTCCACCTTCTCCTCCGCGCCGTTCCTCAACAGCGCGGCCCCGTTCGAGTTCGCGCCGAGCGATTCGTGGGACGACGTCTCGCCCATGGCATCGCTGCGCTACGAGTTCAGCCCGGATGCGAGCGCCTATCTGCGCATCGCCAAGGGCTTCAAGTCGGGCGGCTTCAACGGCCGCGCGAACTCGGCGACCGAGACGAGCGCGTACGAGCCGGAAACCGTGCTGTCCTACGAAGCCGGTTTCAAGGCCTCGATCGACGGCCAGATCCGGCTCGCCGGTGCGGTGTTCTACAACGACTACGAGGATTTCCAGGCACGCGTGTCGGGCATCGAGGTGGATCCCATCACCAACGTGCCCACGCCAACGCTGGGTGTGCTCAACGCGGGCAAGCTGGAAATCTCCGGCGCAGAGCTGGAGGTTGCGTGGACCCCGACGCGGGCGTTCCTGCTGGATGCCCAGATCGGCTATCTCGACGCCAAGTACGACGAGTTCGCGGATGACCGGTTCACCAGCACGAATGGCAGCCGGGCCTTCCAGACGCCTGCCTTCGCGCCGGACTGGACCATCCGCGTCGGCAGCCAGTACACGTTCGAATTCGGTGACGGCAGCGATCTGGTGATCGGCGCGCAGTACAAGTACCGGTCCGAATATGCGCTGTCGGTCGACAACACGCTGATCGATTCCACGACCCGCATCGAAGGCCTGTTCGAAGACGGCTACAGCCTCGTCGATGCGCGCGTGGAATGGACCGCCCCGGGCGAGAACTACACGATCGGCGTTTACGGCCAGAACCTGTTCGACGAGCTCTACAAGACCGACGGGCAGGAATTCTCCTCGATCGGGAATATCCGCACGGTCTATTTCGGTGCGCCGCGCACCGTGTACCTTCGCCTCACGGCTAGCTTCTGATGCGACGGGCGGGGGCGGCACGCGCTGCGCGCGCCGCTCCCGATCCTAGTCGCCGGACTCCGTCGCCCTGTCGCCGCTCGACATGCGGTGCGCCTTGCCGGGCGTCGTCTCCTGGAAGCCGACGGAGGCGACCTCCATCGTGTGGGGCTGCGAAAAATCGAAATCCACGGTCGCTACGCCACCGGTGGCACAACAGCCCGCGTCGCTCTCGCGGCGCACCAGCGCGAAGGCCGAATTTTCCCTCGGATTGAAAACCAGCGGGCTGGCAAGGGTGAAGCCGGCAGGCAGCAGGCGGTTCGCATCGTCCATCAGCCGATCGGCGGTGGTCCAGTTCCAGCCCGCGCCGCTGTTCTTCAGAAGGATGTCGGCACTGCCCAGCCCCCGGTTGCGCGCGGGCACATGCAGCAGGAACGTGCCGTCCCCGTCGCGCACTGCCACGGGCGGATCGAACCAGCCTTCGGTCTGATGCGAGACGAGCAGGCTGGGCACCGCACCGTCCTGTTCGAACAGGACCATCATTTCGGTTGCCGGTCCATCCGACGGCTGCAGCGCCAGAAGCTGCCAGTACAGCGTCGTGCCCAGTGTCTGCGCGGCAATCTGCCCGCTTGCGGTAACGGCGCATTCCGCGCGCGTTCGGTAAAGGCACTGCGTCGCCAGCATGTCCTGCGGCGCATCGTCCAGCATGACGGCCAGTTCCACATCCTCGCTCGTGCAGCCGCCCTGATACGCGCCATCGGGACACACGAAGGTATAGGCATCCTCGAACATTTCGGGCTCTTCGCCGTCGAGCGCGCCGGGCTGGGCCTGCGCGGGCGAGACCATGCCCGTGCACGCGGCCAGGCTTGCGGCAAATATCGTCCAGCTCTTCATGCTACCGTCTCCCCCCGATCTTGCGCAGAAACGGGCGCCAGTCGGACGATCCCCGGTTAGCAAAGCCCCCCGCGCGTTCCCAGCAGCTTGTGCTCGCATTTTCCTACTGCGGCAGAACCTGCGATAGTGCGGCCATGCGCCATGCCTGCCATCCGTACTGCCCTGCGCACCTTCGGCCGCCGGTTTCGACGGGGGCGGCTTTTTCTCTCCTGGACACTGTGTCAGGTGTGTCAGGCGAAACGATCAACCCGGGAGAAGACTTGTGACCGACAGGCAATTCGACATCGTGATCTATGGTGCAACCGGCTATACCGGGCGCCTTGTTGCCGAGCATTTCCTGCGCGAATACGGCGACCGGCCCGATGCGCCGACATGGGCGATGGCGGGCCGCGATCCGGACAAGCTGGCGGCGGTGAAGCGCGAGATCGGCGCACCCGATTCGACGCCCACGATCGTTGCCGACGCCGCCGACACAGTCAGTCTCGAGCAAATGTGCGAGCAGGCGAAGGTCATCATCACCACGGTCGGCCCGTACCAGCTCTATGGCGAACCGCTGCTCGCTGCCTGCGCGAAGAGCGGCACGCATTATGCCGACCTTTGCGGAGAGCCTGCGTGGATGCGGCAGATGATCGACAAGTACCACGAAGACGCAAAGGCCAGCGGAGCGCGGATCAGCTTTTCCTCCGGGTTCGATTCGATCCCCTTCGATCTGGGCGTGCTGATGCTGCAGAAGGAAGCGCGCGAGCGGTTCGGCGCACCGTGCAAGACCGTGCGCGGGCGGGTCCGCGCGATGAAGGGCACCTTCAGCGGCGGCACCGCCGCCAGCCTCACCGAAAGCATGAAGGCGATGGCGCGCGACCCCTCGCTCATCAAGATCATGCGCAGCCCCTTCGGCCTCACCCCCGGGTTCGACGGGCCCGACCAGCCTAACGGCATGATCCCGAAGTACGAAAGCGATCTGGGCAAATGGGCCGCGCCCTTCGTGATGGCGCCGATCAACACCAAGAACGTCCACCGCACCAACTTCCTGCTGGGGCACCCGTGGGGCGAGGATTTCCGCTACGACGAGATGGTGCTGACCAGCCCCGGCGAAGCGGGCAAGGCAGCGGCCAATGCGGCCGCCGAGATGATGAAGAACCCGTTCGGCTCGAAGCCGCCCAAGCCGGGCGAAGGCCCCACGCCCGAAGAGCGCGAGAACGGCTATTACGACGTGCTGCTGATCGGCGAGACCGCGAATGGCGAAACGCTGCGCTACGCAGTGAAGGGCAAGTACGATCCGGGCTATGGCTCCACCAGCCGGATGATTTCCGAAACGGGTATCGCGCTTCTGGAAAGCGATGCGCCGGGCGGCATCGGCACCCCGGGATCGATCCTGGGCGAAGCGCTGGTCGCGCGGTTGCGCGATCATGCCGCGCTGACCTTCGAGGTGGAGGAATGATTGCGCGCCGGGAGCGTTCTGCGCTCCCGGACCATTGGATTGGGGTAGCAACGGGGAGACTTACGACATGGCGTTTCTTGCTTCCGTTCTCGGCCGGATACTCCTGGCCCTGATCTTCATCGTCGCCGGGATCACCAAGCTGGTGAACCTGGGTGCGACGCAGACCTTCCTCGAACAGACGACCACCCTGCCCACCGGCATCGCCTTGCCGGTAGGGATCTTCGAAGTGGTGTTCGGCATGTTCCTCGCCATCGGGTTCATGACCCGGGTCAGCAGCATCCTGCTGTGCGGCTTCACGCTGGCGACCATCTTCTTCTTCCACAATGCGCTGGCCGACCATGCGCAGTTGCAGGTCGCGCTGAAGAACCTCGCCATTGCGGGCGGCCTGCTGATGGTCTTCGCCTACGGGCAGGCGCGCGGATCGGTCGACGTGTGGCGCGAACGCGACCGCGCGCGACGCGCAGAACTGCGCGCCGCGCGGGCCGGGGGGACAGAAAACGGCGCCGAGGAGGCCCGGCAAAAGGCCCCCGACGGCACCGCGGTCTGAGCTAGAAGCTGGTCCGCAGGCTCAGCGAGAAGTTGCGGCCCGGCAGCGGCACATAGTCGCGCGTGAAGCTGGTCGCACGGCGGCCCTGCTGGTCGAAGATGTTCTCCACCTTGGCCAGCAGCGTGACGTTCTTGTCCCCGCGGATCGGGCGCCAGGCGACCGAAGCGTTGACGAAAGTGAAGCTGTCGGTGGTGCTCTCGAAAGCGGGCACATCGTCCTGCTCGCCGAACCATTCGACCTCGCCGCGCACGTCGAATGCGCCCGTGGTTGCGGTCAGCGCGCCCGAAAGGCCCAGCGGCGGGATGCGCGGGACGGGCGAACCATCGTCCAGCTCCGCCTCGACATATTCGGCACTGGCTTCGCCGATCACCGCGAACCCGTCATTCTCGATGAGGGGCACGCTGACTTCGGCCTCGACGCCGAAGTAGTTCGCATCCTGCTGGAGGTAGGTGAACAGCGGGATGGCTTCCTCGTCGTCGGCAGGCACCGCAGTGCCTTCCTCGTCGACGAAGGTGCCGGTGTTGTCGAGGAAGATGTAATCGTCGAACCAGCTCTTGAACACGGTCAGGTTCACCGTGGCCGGGCCGACCTGGCCGCGAACGAAGCCTTCGAGGCCCCATGCGCGCTCGACATCGAGATTGACGTCGCCGACCTCGTATTGCCCGGTCGCCACGTGGGGGCCGTCGGCGAACAGCTCTTCACCGGCTGGCGCACGGCCCACCCGTGAACCGTTCACGCCGATCCGCAGGCCGCCCAGATCGTAGGACAGGCCCAGAGCGCCCGAGAGCACATCGAAGTGGCGGTCCACACCCAGCGCGTTGGATCGCGCATCGGTCGTCTCGTACCGGGCGGAGCCTTCGATCTGGAAATTGCCGAGGCTCAGCTCCTGCAGGGTGAAGAAGCCGTACTGCTCCGTCTGGTTGGGCGCGACGAAGGCTTCTTCGCCGACCGCTGCGAAATCGCGGATGTAGAACTGTCCGCCGAAGGAACCGCGCAGATCGCCAACGGGGTTCTGCACGAATTCCGCACGGCCTTCGAAACCCGTGACGTCGAACACCGTGCCCACTTCGGAGCCTTCGAATTCGGTATGCGTGTAATCGCTGTAGCCCACGCGCGTCAGCATGCGATCGAGGAAGCCCGAGCCAAGGTCGAGGTCGGCACGAAAATCGGCGCGGAACTGTTCCAGCCCGATGGAGACGCCTTCCTCCTCCTCTTCGCCGCCTCCGGCGCCACCTTCCTCGTGGTGGTGATGTCCGCCGGCCGGATTCTCGGGCACACCATAGGTGGAGTCGTAATAGCCTGCGCCGAAACCGAAGGAGCTGCCGTTGCTGAAGAAGGCGAGCCCGCCGTTGACCGATGTCGTCTCGACGAAAGTATTGGGCACGGTGCCGCGCGCATTGGCCTGCTCGCGCAGTTCCGCGGCTTCGTCGAACTCGCCCTCGCCTTCCTCTTCCAGCGCGTCGGCCAGCAGGTCCGCGCGCAGATCGTCGGTCAGCGCAAAGCCGGGAATGTCGAGATCGCCCGCGTCGAGATAACTTCCGTCGAGGTGAAAGACGAAACCGTTGGCGAACGGCACGTCGACCGATCCGCCGACCCGATATTCGTCATTAACGGTGTCGTAGCTCGCCAGAGTATCGATGTGGATCGGCTCTTCCGTGAGGCGGAGCGGGATCCGCTTGTCGATCACGTTCACGGCACCGCCGATCGCCTGGCTCCCGTAAAGCAGCACGGCGGGACCGCGCAGCACTTCGATCCGCTCCACGGTCAGCGGATTGATGCTGACCGCATGATCGTCCGACGTATTCGAGGCGTCGAGCGTCCCGACGCCGTCGGTCAGCACCCGGATCCGCTCGCCACCGAAACCGCGCAGGATCGGGCGGGACGCGCCGGGTGTGAAGCCCGTTCCCGATACGCCGGGCTGCTCTTCGAGGATTTCGCCGACCTGACCGTCCATGCTGCGCTGCAGTTCCAGCCCCTCGACCACGGAGGTGCCCGCCAGGATGTCCAGCTCACGGATGCTGCGGCTGGCGGTGACGACGATCTCGCCCGCCTCGTTGCTCCGGTTGTGGAAGTCGTCGTCGAAGTCGGCCTCGTCTCCGGCCTGCGGCGCAGGCTCTGCCTGTTGCGCCATCGCGACCCGCGGCACCAGGCCAAGGGCAAGAGCAAGCAGTGGCAGACCGCTCGTGGAGAACTTTTTCATGGGAGACCTTCCGAGTTGAGTGACTTTATATCATCCGCTCCGCTAGCGGGTGATATAGTATCATGCAAGACCCGGTCGCGATGCTGACCGGCCTGCGAATGCTGTTTGTCGGAAAAAGGACAATGGAGCGGGCGAGGCGATTCGAACGCCCGACCCCAACCTTGGCAAGGTTGTGCTCTACCCCTGAGCTACGCCCGCTCACATGGCGTTTCCGGCAAGGCGCGAAGCTCTTCGCCGGAATGGGAAGCGGGCACCTAGCAATGAGGAGAGGCTATCGCAAGCGCAAAATTGCACGCGCATTCCCGCCCTTCACATCTTCGGCGAAAAGCCCACATTGGGGCTTCTCGCAACCGCATAGAAAGGGGACCGCACTTGGCCAGCATGGGGCTCAATATCGAGGAACAAAAAGCAGTCGATCGCTTCCGGCAGGAGGTCGTGGAACCTTCGATGTCGAAGCTGGTGGTGCTCGATTTCTGGGCCGAGTGGTGCGGGCCGTGCAAGGCGCTGGCGCCGATGCTGGAAAAGGTCGCCGCCGAATATGCCGACAAGGGCGTGATCCTGAAGAAGGTGAATGTCGATGAGGAACAGTTCATCGCCAGCCAGTTCCAGGTCCAGTCGATCCCGACGGTCTACGCGATGTTCCAGGGCCGCCCCGTTGCCGATCTCACCAGCGCGCGCAGCGAAAGCCAGCTGAAGCAGGCGCTCGACCAGATTCTTGCCCAGATACCGCTCGATCCGAATGCGGATGGTGCCGAAGGCGGACCGAACGACGGCATGCCCGATGTCGAACAGCTGATCGCCATGGGCGAACAGTTGCTGGAGGCAGGCGAGAACGAGAAAGCGGTTCAGCTCTATAGCGAGATCGCAGGCGCCGCCCCGCCCGAGATCGCAAGCCGTCCCGAAATCCAGTCCGGCCTGATTCGCGCGTTGCTGGCCAACGGGCAGCAGGAGCAGGCGCAGGCGACCTTCGACGCGCTGACCGACGAACAGAAGGCCGACCCCGCCGTGGCACAGGCCGGTGCGCAGCTTGAACTCGCGGGCGAGAAGGTGGACGACAGCGAACTGACCGCCCTGCGCGAAAAGGCCCAAGGCGGCGATATGGACGCGCGCTATGCCTATGCCGAAGCGGCCTTTGCGGCGCGCCAGCGTGATGCGGCCGCCGACGAGCTGCTCTCCATGGTCGAGGAAGACCGTGAATGGAACGAGGGCGCGGCGCGCACCAAGCTGCTGCAGATTTTCGAAGCCGTCGGGCTGGAAGATCCATGGGTGGTCGCCACGCGTCGGCGCCTGTCGAAGATCCTCTTCGGATAGCCCCCATGCGCCTGTCGATCTTCCCGCTTTCCGGTGCCGTGCTGTTTCCCGGCCTGCAACTGCCGCTGCACATGTTCGAGCCGCGCTATCGCGCGCTGGTGGGCGATGCCCTCGCGCGGGACAGGCGAATCGCGATGATCCAGCCCAAGCAGGCGCGCGAGGGCTCGGACCTCTACGAAGTCGGCTGTGTGGGCAAGATCGCCGAGGTCGAGGCGCTGGACGACGGGCGCTACAACCTGGTGCTCGACGGAGAGAGCCGCTTTCGCATGATCCGCGAACTCGACGTCTCAACCCCCTTCCGTCAGGTGGAGGGCGAACTTATCGCCGAGGACGGCGACGAAGTGCTGAGCGGGATCGAGCGCGCCGGGTTCGAACGCGAGGCCCGCCGCTTCGCCGATGCGCAGGGCTATTCGGTGGACTGGGACGCGGTCGCCCAGCTCGACGACCAGTCGCTGATCAACGGGGTCAGCCAGATCGCACCGTTCGACGCGGCATCCAAGCAGGCCCTGCTCGAATCGCCGGACCTTGCCGCGCGGTGCGAACTGCTGATCCAGCTGATGTATTTCTTCGGCCGCCAGAACGGCACCGACGACAGGGTTACCCTGCAGTAGCCGGGGCCGCGCGCCCGGTCAGGCCAGCAAGGTGCCGCGCAGGCCGTCGATCACGAATTGCGAGGCGAGTGCGGCCAGCAGGACGCCCAGCAGCCGTGTGATCGCTGCCTCTATCCGCGTGCCGACAAGGTTCATCAACGGGCGCGCTGCAATCAGCGATGCCATGGTGATCAGCAGCACCAGCCCGGCTGCCGCGAATACGACGACGCTCTCTTCGATCCCGGTCGCCTGGTTCATCAGCAGCATGATAGCCGCGATGGCGCCGGGCCCGGCCATCATGGGCATGGCCATGGGGAAGACGGAGACATCCTCTATCTCGGGATTGGCGTTGATCTTCTCCGCGCGTTCCTCGCGCCGCTCGGTGCGTTTCTCGAACACCATGTCGATCGCGATCATGAACAGCATGATGCCGCCCGCGATGCGGAAGCTGTCCAGTTCGATGCCCAGCGCGCCGAGCAGTTGTTCACCGAACAGGCCGAAGACCAGCAGGATCAGCCCCGAGATCACCGTGGCGCGGATTGCCATCGATACGGTCTGCGCCCGGCTCGCCTCGCGCGTCAGCCCGGCATAGATCGGCGCGCAACCGGGCGGGTCGACCACCACGAAGAAGGTCACGAAGGCGGAGAAGAAGAGTTCGAGCATGGGCTGCGGGCCTAGGGTTCGGCTTCGGTCATTCCGGCGGCGAGGCGAAGGATCGCTCGATCACCGTATCCCACGCGCCGGACGTGTAGAAGTCGCCGCGGGCGTATCTTGTTCCATCGGCCCGGTGCTCCCAGTACCAGCGCAGGGTTCCGTCGGGCGAAACCTCCTGGCCGTGGCTGGCACCTGCGGCAGGTTCGATCACCGGCGGCGCGGGCACCGTCGTTCCCGCGCGCGGACAGTCCGCCACCAGCCCGCGGATCGTATCGATCGCGGTGACGACGATCGCATCCTCGTCGATGACCTCGGGCGGCGGCTGCGGATCGTCGCGCCCGGCAACATCGTAGCTCCACTCGTAATCGTCGTTCCTGTCGTCACGCTCCCACACGGTCACGAAGGTGCCGACGAAGCCTTCGGGCTCCCGGTAACGGCCGGAACTGACGGCCAGATTGCCATCGCAGCTCATGATGACCGTGCGCGGGCTCCACTCGATGGTGGTTTCGGGGTCCTGGAGGCTGGAGAAGACCGGGCGCGCAGGCACGGGCCCGTTTCGCCCATGCACCACCGCATCGCCTGCGGCGAAGTCCAGCATCGCGGTATACTGGCCCCGTTCGCGCGCAGCGAGCTGGTATTCCACTTCGCGCGCGACGATCTCGCCGGGCTGGGCTGCATAGGGCGCGCTGCCCAGCGCGCGGTCGATTACGTCGCGTGGGGTGCGCGGACCCGATGGGCCCGCACAAGCGGCCAGCATGCAACCGGCGAGGATCGTCGCGGCGAAAGTGTGCGCTGGCTTCACAGGCCCTCCGGCGGTTCGAGCCCCTCATGCGCGTGCGCCGCGACAAGCGTGTTACGCAGCAGCACCGCGATGGTCATGGGGCCGACCCCGCCGGGGACGGGCGTGATCGCGCCCGCCACATCCTTGACGCCCGCGAACTCGACATCGCCCACCAGACGCCCTCTTTTTTCGCCCTCGGCAGGCGCAAGGCGATTAATGCCGACATCGATCACCGTGGCTCCGGGCTTGATCCAGTCCGCCTTGACCATCTCGGCACGACCCACCGCGGCGACCACGATATCCGCACGGCGGACGACCTCGGGCAGGTCCTTCGTTCGGCTATGCGCGATGGTGACGGTGGCGTTTGCGTCCAGCAGCAGCTGCGCCATGGGCTTGCCCACGATGTTGGAGCGCCCGATGACAACCGCGTTCAGGCCCGAAAGATCGCCCAGCCGGTCCTGCAGCAGCATGATGCAGCCAAGCGGCGTACACGGCACGAACCCTTCGCGCCCGACCATCAGCCGCCCCGCACTCTCGACATGGAAACCGTCGACATCCTTGCCCGGATCGATCGCCGCGATCACCGCCTGTTCGTCGAGATCGCCCGGCAGTGGCAGCTGGACGAGGATGCCGTCGACCGCCGGATCGGCATTCAGCTGCTCGACCAGCGCGATCAGATCGTCCTGCGATGTGTCGGCAGGCAGGCGGTGCTCGAAGCTCTCCATGTTGGCGGCCAGCGTCGCCTTGCCCTTCGCACCGACATAGACCTGGCTGGCCGGGTCTTCTCCCACCAGCACCACGGCGAGGCCAGGCTTGCGGCCCGCCTTCTCGGCAAAGGTGGCCGCATGCGCGCCGACGCGCTCGCGCAGACTGGCCGCGAAGGCCTTTCCGTCGATGATCTGTGCGCTCACGCCAGGCCTCCGATCACCGAACCGAGGATGATCAGGAAGATCTGCAGCACGATGATCAGCACCAGCGGCGAGAAGTCGATCGCGCCGGTCTGCGGGAGCAGGTTGCGGATCGGCCTGAGCACCGGATCGAGCAGCGAATTGATCGAACGGTAGATCGCAACCACGAAGTCGTTCCCCTGGCTGACCACGTTGAAGGCGAGCAGCAGGCCGATCACGAACTGCACGATGATCAGCATCACGAAGACGTTCGTGAGCAATTCGACGATGTTGTAGATGGCGAAAAGGGCTTGCATGGCGGCCCGGTCTCCTGAGCGTTTTTCGGTAGCGTCTTACAAGAGTAATACGCCAATATGCGAAGGCAAGGGTGCGGTTCGCCCGCAGGCCTAGCCGTTTTGGACGGCTCTTACGAGCGTGCCCGCGCCGCTTGCGGTGAAGAACTCCAGCAGCATGGCATGTTCCACCCGCCCATCGAGGATGACCGCTGCCTCGCACCCTTCGCGCGTGGCGGCGAGGCATGTTTCCAGCTTCGGGATCATGCCGCCGGTGATGACGCCTTCGGCCCGCAGCTTTTCGATGCTGGCCTCGTCCAGTTCGCTCACCAGTTGCCCGTCGCCGTCGAGCACGCCCGCCACATCGGTCAGCAGCAGCAGCCGCGCCGCGCCCAGCGCCCCGGCGAGCGCGCCGGCCATCGTGTCTGCATTGATGTTGTAGGTTTCGCCATTATCGCCCGCACCGATGGGGGCGATGACCGGGATGAGGCCGCTGGCGGTGGCCATTTCGATCACCTGCGGGTCGATCTCTGCAGGCTCGCCCACGAAGCCCAGATCGACCAGCTGTTCGATCGCGCTGTCCTCCACCCGCGTATCGCGGCTGACCTTGCGCGCCTTCACCAGCCCTGCGTCCTTGCCCGACAGGCCCAGCGCACGACCGCCCGCGGCGTGAATTGCGGCGACGATCTGCTTGTTGATCGCGCCGGACAGGACCATTTCGGCGATCTCCACCGTGGCCTCGTCGGTCACCCGCAGACCATCGACGAAGCGGCTTTCCACGCCCACGCGTTCCAGCATCGCGCCGATCTGCGGGCCGCCGCCATGGACGACCACGGGATTGATGCCGACCGCCTTCAGCAGAACGATGTCCTGCGCGAAGCTGGCCGCAGCGGCGTTGTCGCCCATTGCGTGCCCGCCGTACTTCACCACGAAGGTGCGCCCGGCATAGCGGCGCAGGAAGGGCAGCGCCTCTATCAGCACGCTGGCCTTTGCGCCTGCATCGAGGCCCGCATTCGGGCCTGCATTGCGGGGGGCCGCGCCCCCGCCGTTCACCGGTGGACTCTCGCTCATGCCCCGCGCGCTAGCGGGGCTCGCGCGGTTTGGGAAGGCGGGACCACACGCCCCGCCTCGCCGTCCTACTCGTCCTGCGGGGTATCGATCGCGGTTTCGGGCGCATCGCCCTCCGCCTCGGCGCCTTCGGGGGCCACGGTCGCGACGGGATCGATGCCGTTCACATCGTCGATCGCTTCGGTGGTGAGTTCGGATTCGTCGCTCAGATCGGTGTCGAGCCGTTCTTCGGTCGTGGTAACCGCGCTATCGGGCAGGTCCGGATCATCGCCATCGGCGTTCACGAAGACCATGATCGCCACCAGTGCGAGAACCGCGATCACCGCGATCCAGAGCCATTTGCTCGAACTCTTCTTCTCGATCACATCGTCGTCGGCCATGGTGCTTGCTCCTGTTGCTGAGGGATGTCCGCGCAAGGCGGCTTGCCCTTCCAACAAGCGGCAGCGGGCCGAGGTTCCGCGCGCTCCCCGGCGAGCGGCCTGCCGCGCGCCTGACACACCTGACACACCTGACACACCTGACACAGTGTCTAGGAGGCGAAAAACGCCCCGGGAGCAAACCGCCGCTCCCGGCGCGAAGGCGCGCGTCGGGGCAGCACGTGCGGGGGGGGCGACCGTCATGGCCGCAGACATAGCGCAGCGCGGTGCCTGTAGGACAGCGCCAGAACGGCAGGCGCGGGCGGCGGGCACGCAGGCGCGACGGGCGAAAGACGCCGCGCGCTGCGGCCTATTCTTCGGTGGTATCGCTTTCCTGCGCCGTTTCGTCTTCCGCCATTTCTTCGGGCGGCACGTTGGTCATCTCGGTTTCGGGCACATTCACCGGGACGCCCTGGGCATCCTCGTCGGCCACGATCAGCTCGCCGCCGCTCTTGTCGACGGCGTCGACCTCGTAGGTGGTTTCCTCGGGCTCGCCGCAGGCGGCAAGACAAAGCGCGGCGGTAAGCGTGAGTGCGGCAGGGGCGAAACGAACGGCCATGGCGATTCTCCTGTGAGGACAAGGCTGGCGGCAAATCTTGCACCGCGCCGCAGCGATGGCAAGCCGCGCAGTTTCCCGCAGGGCCTGCCTGGGCTATAAGGTCCGGCGGTGGCCGGTACGAGGCCGGGCGAAGGGGGGAGAGCGCAGATGAGCGATGACTACGCGGGCAATGGCGAGGGTGCGGCCGGGGCGGAGCCCGATACGGGCGTAACGCTCTACCGCCCGATCATCGTGGCGATCCTCTACCTCGCCAACCTGTTCACGGGCTTCAGCGTGCTGATCGGCCTGATCCTCGCCTACGTATGGCGCAACGACGCGGACGTGACCGAGTGGGAGGAGACGCACTTCACCTACCTCATCCGCACCTTCTGGATCGGCTTCTGGGTGTGCCTGCTGGTGTTCGGCGCGGTCATCGCGCTGGCCGTGGCGACCACCGCCGGGCCCGCCTTTGCCGACCAGACGGCGATCGACGCGGCCCCGCACGAGCCGCCCGCCGGAATTATCGCCGCGATCTTCGGCGGCGTCGGCATCGGCTTCCTGATGTTCGTGTGGTACTGCGTGCGCAGCATCCTCTCGCTCGCCAATGCGGCCAACCGGCGGTCCATGCCCCGTCCGAAGACGTGGCTTTTCTGAGAGTTAGACGCCTTTCACCCCGGTAGGGGCGCATTAAGGATCAGGCTTAATCGGCCCTTGAGACCTTGCCCCCGATAGCGGGGCATGGGCGATCCCGTCTCCTTTCGCCGCCCCTCCTTCCGCTCCGCGTCACACGGCGACCCGGGCGCGCGCCCGGCTGCGCCTTCGCGCAAGACGAAGCGCGCAGCCTGGTGGGACGCCGCACGCGGGCTGGGCCTGGTGCTGGTGGCCGCGCCGCTGGCGGTGTTCACCGCCATCCTGCTGCACGACGGCTTGCCCAGCCTGAGCGCGACGCCACAGAACTCGCAGGCGGCGGCGGAGGTGCAGCGGGTCGAGAAGCGGTTCGGCCCCTGCATCGGCGGCGAACGCCATACCTGCGTGGTCGATGGCGACACGATCTGGCTGAACGATGTGAAAATCCGCATCGCCGATATCGATGCGCCCGAGGTGTTCGATCCCGACTGCGAGGCAGAGCGGATCGCCGGACAGCGCGCGACCGAGCGACTGACCGTGTGGCTCAACGCAGGCGCATTCGAAGTGCACCCCAACCCCGACGGGCGCGACGCAGACCGCTACGGCCGCAAGCTACGCGTGCTGGCGCGCGGCGGATCGAGCGCGGTGGATGCGCTGGTGGCGGAGGGTGTTGCTGCGCGGTGGGGCGGCGCCGGGAAGGCGTGGTGTTGAGGTATCAGGTTGCTTCTGCGGAGGAGAGCCTGTCTGCGTCGACCAGCTTCCGATGGAGCGACTCTGCCGAGAGTTCGAGCCCATTGGGGCATCCCAGCGCGCCGAAGCTGATAAAGGCACGTTCGAAGAACGCTCTGTCCGAAAGAGGTTTGGTCAGGACGGTTTGCGTGGTGAGCAGGTCTTTCGCCGACCACTCGCCATGGCTGCAGTCGGAGAAGGCAAGAGACAGGCACCGCGGCCCGCTTCGTTCGACGTGGGTTAGCTTAATCATTCTGATCGGCTCCGGGTATCTGCTCCAGAGGTAGCAGCGCCTCGGCGCGCCTCCAATTCTCGGCGAGTTCGGCGGAATGAGTCGCGACGCGATTTCGCAGGCCGATCACCTTGCGCGGTTGCTGGTACGCCGAACCAGTATCAATTGAGAACTTTTTAACGATCGGCCAATCTGATTAGAGGCTCATTGTAAGTTGCGATGAGTGATTGCATCGGATCAACTCCCTTAAAAAAGGCGGCCGAATCCACGCCATCGCTATATGAAAGACCGGTAAGCGCTCTTACCTTTTTAACTTCTCCGTGAGCAACCTTAGCGCCCCAACGAGGAAAACCTATCGTGCCCAGCCGAACGCGCTGGGTTGATGGCTTGAGGAGCCCAAAACCTCTTTGCTTTTGAACGTATCGGACAACATCAATTCTGTTGCCGTGGGGATCTTCTAATTCCACGCCGAAGCCCGAAAGTATCCCCTTGAGCTCGCGATAGGTGATTTGATAAGTTCGGGAATCTAGCTTTCTAGTATTGTCTCTGAGCCATTTAGAAACAAATCTTATCTCAGGATCATCCACACCTTGCTTGAGAAAATCTCTATACCGGCGAAACTTCGTCAGAGCGTTCTCTGCTATTTGAACCGTCAAATCCTCAAACTTAGTTTCATGGACTGACGGACAGTATCCGGCGTCGTAAAGCTGATATAAAGATGTCAGAAAGGCCGTGCGCTTATTGGCGTCGTAGAATGGATGATTTTTGATTATGCCAAACATCAGCGTCGCGGTTGCATCAAATACCGTATCCCATTTCTTTTCGCCGCCGAAGGAAGCGACTTGACGATATACAGCTGATTCCAGAAGGTTTGGCGACTTCACACCGATACCACCAATCCCTGTACCTTCTAAATAGAAGTGATTAGCAATTAAAAAATGCGATCGCAGCACGTCGCCCACAGAGAGTATAGGCCGACCAAATTCTTGGATCGGCTCTAGCTTAGTTAAATTTCGGTCATACTGTTCTTGGACCTCAACTTCTAGCTCAAGCAAACGCCACTACTCCGCCGCTTGCACGCCCCCAGCATCATCCCCGAACAGGCCCGGGCCGTCGTCGGCCTCTTCCTCGTTCGCGGCCTTGCCGGCGCCCTGGCGCTTGTCGAAGGTGCTCCACACCGTGTTCCAGTCGCCCTTGGTGGCGCCCTTGGAATATTCGGTCGCGCGCTGTTCGAAGAAGTTGGCGTGCTCCACGCCGTTCAGCAGCGGGGTCAGCCAGGGCAGCGGGTGCTCGTCGATCATGTAGATCGGCTGCAGGCCCAGCTGGCCCAGCCGCCAGTCCGCGATGTAGCGGATGTACTTCTTGATTTCCTTCGCGGTCATGCCGGAAACCGGGCCCATCTCGAAGGCGAGGTCGATGAAGTTGTCTTCCAGCCGCACCGACTTCTGGCAGATGTCGATGATGTCTTCCTTCACCGCCTTGGTGTAGCAGTCCCGCTCGCGCACGAATTCGTGGAACAGGCGGATGATGCCTTCGCAGTGCAGGCTTTCGTCGCGCACCGACCAGCTGACGATCTGCCCCATGCCCTTCATCTTGTTGTAGCGCGGGAAGTTCATCAGCATCGCGAAGCTGGCGAACAGCTGCATGCCTTCGGTGAAGCCGCCGAACGCGGCGAGCGTGCGGGCGATATCCTCGTCCGTGTCGACGCCGAACTGCTGCAGGTAGTCGTGCTTGTCCTTCATCTCCTCGTATTCGAGGAACATGCCGTATTCGCTTTCGGGCATGCCGATCGTGTCAAGCAGGTGGCTGTAGGCCGCGATGTGGATCGTCTCCATGTTGGAGAACGAGGCGAGCATCATCTTGATCTCGGTCGGCTTGAAGACCCGGCCGTATTTTTCGTGATAGCAGTCCTGCACCTCGACATCGGCCTGGGTGAAGAAGCGGAAGATCTGGGTGAGCAGGTTACGCTCGTGATCCGAAAGCTTCTGCGCCCAGTCGCGGCAATCCTCGCCCAGCGGCACTTCCTCGGGCATCCAGTGGACCTGCTGCTGGCGCTTCCAGAAGTCGTACGCCCAGGGATATTCGAAGGGCTTGTAGGTCTTGCGGGCTTCGAGCAGCGACATTGGTGGTTCTCCGGGGCGCGTGGGCCTTCTTCGGTGTTTACGGTCTGACTGGATGTACCAACATAAGGAATCACAGCGGTGATTCGATAGCAAGCGGGGCGAATGGATCGGGGATAAGCAGTACGCGGTGCTACGGTCTTTGACCCAGATCACGCCTAGCCGGGCAATCCGCCGATCAACAAAGACAGCACTACGACCACAATCACGATGCCGATACCTATCGCCGCGCCGAGACCCGCGGCCGGTTCGTTGAAGAAGGCGCGCATCCAGCTCTGGTGCTCTTCGTCTTCCTCGATCGCGGCGAGTTCTTCGGGCGACATCGCATTGCGCTTCACCTTGGCCCACATCCACCCGCACGCGAGGAAGAAGCCGCTGGTGAGGGCCATCGCGGTGAAGCCCCAGCCCTTGCCCATCATATGCTCCAGCTCGTCCATGAGGTTTTCCTGAAAGACGATCAGCAGGGGCGCCCCGATCATCATCAGCGCTGCCCGGGGAACAAGGGTTGCCGGCGATTTCGGTGGGGCGTCCTCATCGTGATCGAGCGCGAGCACGTCGGCAATGTCGTGCTTGCCTCCCGCGCGCGCCTTGCGGATGCGCCAGCCCCGCAGGTGCCACATCGCCCACGGGAACAGCAGGGCGACAGGTACCACCAGTGTGACAATGGCAAGCAGCCACAGATCGCCCTGCGTGATCTCCGCTGCGCCTATATGAAAAGCCGCATCTTCCCCCATGGCGCAAAACATGCCCCACGCTCCGCACCTCCGCAAGCCGGGGCCCGACTACCGCCTTTGGCCCCGGGCCGGAACGAATCCCCCGCTCCATCCATTGTGTTCATGTAAGGCGGGCCCAAGCAGGCCCTTGAAAATAAAGACAAGATTGGAGCATTTTATGTTCGAGAAGATTCGTATCAAGGAACACATGGAAGTCGTCGATGCCACCAAGCAGCACGTCGGCACGGTGGACGAAGTCGAAGACGAGCGCATCAAGCTGACCAAGTCCGACGCGATGGACGATCAGCACCACTTCATCGCGCTGGACGCGGTGGATTCGCTGGAAGACAACCGCGTCGTCCTGAAGGAAGGCACGCCGCTGCCCGTCGGCCTCGGCAACAAGGCAACCACTGTATAAGCAGCTGGAGAGGCGAGCCGGATAACCGGCTCCGAAACAAAACCCCGGCACGCCATCGCGGCGCGCCGGGGTTTTTCATATGCGGGGTCAATAGCCCTGGGAGACGAACAGCAGCATCACCGCCATGAGCATGAGCAGCGCTGCAAGCAGCAGCATGATCTTCGAGCGTCGCTCCTGCGGCACCCGGATCGTGTAGATCGCCACGGCGATGACGAGCACGGCAACGATGATCGTAGCGACCGGAAGAATGTCCATGGCCGCCCCTTCGCGTCGCCCTTCAGATCCGCGCTTCCCCTGCCGGACTTACTGGCAGGCGAGGCATTCCTCGTAGTCGGTCTGCTCGCCCGTGCCTGCGGCCAGCTCGTACTTCGCAGCTTCGGAGGTGTTGTCCGCCTCCACGCCGCCCGCGAAGCCCGCGCGCTGGATGCTCTTGGAGCGCAGGTAGTAGAGCGATTTGATCTTCTTCTCCCACGCGTGGAAGTGGAGCATCATCAGGTCCCACTTGTCGACATCGGCGGGGATGAAGAGGTTGAGGCTCTGCGCCTGGTCGATCATCGGCGAACGGTCGGCCGCGAATTCGAGCAGCCAGCGCTGGTCGATCTCGAAGCTGGTCTTGTAGACCGCCTTCTCCTCCGGCGTCAGGAAGTCGAGATGCGCAACGCTGCCGCCGCGTTCGAGGATCGAATTCCACACATTGGTCGAATCCTTGCTCTTTTTAGCCAGCAGTTCCTGCAGATACGGGTTCTTCACGATGAAGCTGCCCGACAGGGTCTTGTGCGTATAGATGTTTGCCGGGATCGGCTCGATGCAGGCCGAGGTCCCGCCGCAGATGATGGAGATCGACGCGGTCGGCGCGATTGCCATCTTGCAGCTGAAGCGCTCCATCGCGCCCATTTCCTCGGCATCGGGGCACGGCCCACGCTCGTGCGCCAGCACCATCGAGGCTTCGTTGGCCGCGGTCGAGATGTGCTGGAACATCTTGATGTTCCACGCCTTCGCCATCGGCCCTTCAAGCGGCAGGTTCTTCGATTGCAGGAACGAGTGGAAGCCCATCACGCCCATGCCGACGCTGCGTTCGCGCGCGGCGGAATACTTGGCGCGCGCCATTTCTGGCGGGGCGCGGTCGATATAGTCCTGCAGCACGTTGTCGAGCATGCGCATGACATCCTCGATGAACTGCTTGTCGGTGTTCCACTCGTCCCACTTTTCCAGGTTGAGCGAGGACAGGCAGCACACCGCCGTGCGATCATTGCCCAGGTGGTCGCGGCCCGTCGGCAGCGTGATTTCGCTGCACAGGTTGGAGGTCGAAACCTTCAGCCCCAGATCGCGGTGATGCTTGGGCATCATGCGGTTCACCGTGTCGGAGAACACGATGTAGGGCTCGCCCGTGGCCAGCCGCGTCTCGACCAGCTTCTGGAACAGGCTGCGCGCGTCGACCGTCTTGCGCACCGAGCCGTCGCGCGGCGAGACGAGGTCGAATTCCTCGCCTGCGCGCACCTTTTCCATGAACTCGTCGGTGACGAGAACGCCGTGATGCAGGTTGAGCGCCTTGCGGTTGAAATCGCCGCTGGGTTTGCGGATTTCGAGGAATTCCTCGATCTCCGGATGGTTAATATCGATATAGCATGCTGCAGAACCGCGCCGCAGAGAACCCTGCGAAATCGCCAGCGTCAGCGAATCCATCACGCGCACGAAGGGGATGATGCCGCTGGTCTTGCCGTTGAGGCCGACCGGCTCGCCGATCCCGCGCACATTGCCCCAGTAGGTGCCGATCCCGCCGCCCTTGGAAGCGAGCCACACGTTCTCGTTCCAGGTGTTCACGATCCCGTCGAGGCTGTCCTCGACCGAGTTGAGGTAGCAGGAAATCGGCAGGCCGCGCGCGGTGCCGCCGTTCGACAGCACCGGGGTGGCGGGCATGAACCACAGGTTCGAGATATAGTCGTACAGGCGCTGCGCGTGCTCCTGATCGTCGGCGTAGGCGTCGGCCACGCGCGCGAACAGATCCTGGAATTCCTCTCCCGGCAGCAGGTAGCGATCCTTGAGCGTTTCCTTGCCGAATTCGGTCAGGTTGGCATCGCGCGAGGAATCGGTCACGATCTCGAACCGGCGCGGATTGACCTTCTTGCTGTCGGGCACGGCATCGCCCGCGCCGCTGGCGGCGACGGCCTTGGCCATCGCGTCCGCTGCGGCGGTTTCCACCAGCTGTTCCGAACCTGAATCGTTCTTGTCCATCGCAATTGCCTTCGCTTGGCCCTTCGCCTTGGCTTTCGAAGCGGCCTTGCTCGCGGGCCGCACCGTGCCTTCGTCCGTATCGGTCATATCGGTTTCGCCAGTGCTGAATTCCATGGATTCGCCCCTAAAGCATTTCCCGGTGAAACCGCGATCCGCGCGCCCCACCTTCGCTTGAATGTCTTCTGCGGGGAATCCCGGTTCGTCGCGCAAAGACACGTGTGACGCGCCCCGCCTGTTGCGAGCGTCACCCTGGTGCCTCTGCGTGCCGATTTGCCGAACCTTGGCTCCGGTCTTCATCCGCATCGCGAAGGGTTGCGAACATGAATCAGGTGGCCGGATGGCGCAAGGGGAGCGGCGGGCAAAATCGGCAAAGCGACGCTGCGAAGAGTCTGGACGAAAGGCCAAAGCCAAGCCCCCCGGCGATTCGCCGCGCGGACCGGGCGGCGATCAATCTGTGAAAAACTTCCGCTTGCCTATCGTCGCTTCCTTGGGTTCGCGGCACAGGCGCCGGTTCCAACGAAAAAGGCCTCCGCGCGGATGCGCGAAGGCCCTCTCGATATGACATCCGGATTCGTTCGCGTGACAGCGAACGCAGATGCTTATTCCATTTCGTCGGCGACTTCGTTGATCTCGTCGGCACGCTCGTCGCCGATGTCGTCGATTTCCTCTGCACGCTCGTTCAGTGCGTCTTCGCGGGCATCGGTGCTGGCTTCGTCGGCCTGCTCTTCGAGGGCAGCGGCGGTATCGTCGCCATAATCCTCGACTTCGTCGGCGCGCTCTTCAAGCATGTCGCCCTGCTCTTCGACGGCGCTGTCTTCGCCACACGCGCTGAGCGCGAGGGCGGCGGCGGGAAGGGCGGCGAAAATTGCGAGCTTCTTCATGATAATTCCTTGCTGTTGCCTCCACCACGACGGGCGGTTCACCCCACTAATGGGCGCCCGCCACGATCCGGCCACAAACTAACCATTATCAAGTCGCGCTGCTCCGTCAGCGCGGCAGCAGCACCGTATCGCGCGCCACCGGATCGGTTTCGGGATGGTCGAGCGTGAAGTGCAGGCCCCGGCTCTCCTGCCGCTTGAGCGCGCATTGCACGATCAGATCGGCCGCCTGCAGCAGGTTGCGCAGCTCGATCAGGTCCGTCGTCACACGGAACTGGCCGTAGTAATCCTCCACCTCGGACTGCAGCAGGCGGATGCGGTTGGCTGCGCGCTCCAGCCGCTTGGTGGTGCGCACGATGCCGACATAGTTCCACATGAAGCGGCGAATCTCGGTCCAGTTCTGCTTGATGACCACCTCTTCGTCCGAATCGGTGACGCGGCTGGCGTCCCACGGGCGAATTTCGGGCGGGGCGTCCAGTTCGTCCCACATCGACAGGATATCGCGCGCCGCCGCCTCACCGAAGACGAAGCATTCGAGCAGGGAGTTGGACGCGAGGCGGTTGGCCCCGTGCAGCCCGCTCTCGGTACATTCGCCCGCGGCCCAAAGGCCCGGCAGGTCGGTGCGCGCATACAGGTCCACCAGCACGCCCCCGCAGGTATAGTGCTGTGCGGGCACCACGGGGATCGGCTGCGTCGTCATGTCGATGCCCAGGCCCAGCAGCTTTTCGTGGATCGTGGGGAAATGCTCCTTCACGAACTCGGGTTCGCGGTGACTGATGTCGAGATGGACGTAGTCGAGCCCGAAGCGCTTGATCTCCGCATCGATCGCACGGGCGACGATGTCGCGCGGGGCCAGTTCCATCCTTTCGGGATCGTACTGCTCCATGAAGCGCACGCCGGTGCGCGGGTTGAACAGCCGCCCGCCTTCGCCGCGCACCGCCTCGGTGACGAGGAAGTTCTTGACCTCCAGGTTGTACAGGCAGGTGGGGTGGAACTGCATCATTTCCATGTTGGAAACGCGCGCGCCCGCCCGCCATGCCATCGCGATGCCATCGCCGGTCGCGCCGCGCGGCGCGGTGGAGAACAGGTAGCAGCGGCCTGCGCCCCCCGCTGCCAGCACGGTGGCCCGCGCGACATGCGCTTCCACCTTGCCCGTCTTCTCGTTCAGCGCGTAGGCGCCCCAAATCTGCCCCGCGCCCGAATAGCGCGTCTCGTGCCGCCCGGTGATCAGATCGATGCAGCTGCGCCCGGGCAGCATGGTGATGTTGGGGTTGGCCTCCGCCGCCCTGAGCAGCGCCTCCTGCACCGCCCAGCCGGTCGCATCGTTCACATGCACGATCCGGCGATGCGAATGGCCGCCCTCGCGCGTGAGGTGCAGCGCCCCGCTTTCCTTGTTGAACGGCACGCCCAGTTCGATCAGCCGGTCGATCGCATGCGGCGCGCGTTCGATCACGAATTCCACCGTGTCGCGGTCGTTCAGCCCGGCGCCCGCCACCATCGTGTCGTGAACGTGATTCTCGAACGTATCGCCCGCGTCGAGCACGGCGGCGATGCCGCCCTGCGCCCACGCCGTGCTGCCGCCCGTGAGCGAGCCCTTGGCGAGCACCAGCACCTTCTTTTCTTCCGCGAGGGCCAGCGCCGCGGTCAGACCTGCGGCGCCCGACCCGATGACGAGCACGTCGTGGGTTTCGGTCATCCCCGCGTCATGGCCTCAGCATTGCCCGGCTGCAACGTTTTGCGTGATTGCCGGGCCGCGCCGCGAAGGTCAGGCCGCCTTGACGGGCCTCGATTGCGCGGGCTCGACGGGCTCGGGCAATTGTGCCGGCGGCAATCCGGGATCCTCCGCATGGCCGCTCGCGCAGGTCCGGTCCCGGCCTTGCGCCTTGGCCGCATAGAGGCGCTTGTCCGCCAGCTTGACGCAATCGTCCATGCTGTCGTCCGTCTCGTGGAGCATGGCGACCCCGGCGCTGAAGCGCAGGCGGTAATCGGGCGCGAAGTCGAACGCCTCGCGCTCGGCCCGGATACGGACCCGATCGATGATGCGCGCGGCCTGCGCCGCATTCGTCGCAGGGAAGATCACCAGGAACTCTTCCCCGCCCCAGCGCCCCACGATATCGGTCGGGCGGACACTGTCTTCCACGATCCGCGCAAATTCGCTGAGCACCCGGTCGCCCGCATCGTGCCCGAACCGGTCGTTGCAGGATTTGAAGTGGTCGATATCGAACAGCGCCACCGAAGCGCGTGGCCTTGCCGATCCCACGATGCGCAGCGCCTCCGCTGCCTTTTCCAGCGCCGCGCGCCGGTTGGAAAGCCCGGTCAGCGGATCGGTCATCGCCAGGCGGCGGAAGCGGCGGCGGTGGCGCAACAGGAAGAAGATCAGCGTGCCGAGCAGCAGCAGCGCGGTAATCGAGCCGACGATCACCGCGATGGCGAGCCGCAGACGCGCCTCGCTCGCCCGCTCTTCGGCGGAGAGGCGTTTCTGCAATACCTCGGTCTGGAAGCGGGCCTGCAAGGCAGCCACCCCGCTCTGAAGTTCGTCCCTGCGATATTCTTCCAGCACTTCGTTGGCCTGGTGCATGTCGGCATAGGCCTGCGCATTGCGGCCAAGCGCGGAAAGCGCCTGCGCGCGGGTCTTGAGCGCTTCGGCCCAGTCTTCGGCCGGGGTATCGCCCCGTCCTTCGGCGATCAGCGGATCAATCAGCGAGAGGGCCTGCCTCTCATCGCCTTGCGCAACGCGAAGCTGGGCCATCTGCGCAGTCGCCGGGAACGACATGCGCTCGTTCGGCCTCGCCAGCCCCTGATAGGCGCGCTCGCACGCAGGTGCTGCCTTGCCCAGCGCACCCCCCTCGAGCGCGGCCCGGCACACGCCCAGCTGTGCATAATCGACGGCATATTCGTTGCCGTAACTATGCGCCTGTTGCGCCGAAGCCTCGAAGTCACGGATGGCACGCTGCCAGTCGCCATCGGCGAGGTGGGTATAGCCGCGCAGGACCAGCTCGTTTGCCGCCAGATCGCTCAGGTCGAGCGCAAGATATGTCTTGAGCGCTTCGGAATTCAGGCTCTTCGCATAATCGAAGTCATGCCCGGAGGAGACGAGGAAGGCGAGCATCGTGGCTGCTTGCGCATGCGCGATGGATTGGCCCTTGCCCGCGCTGTTGCGATAGGCCTGGCTTGCAAAGATGAAGGCCCGGCGCGGATTTTCCTGCACGGCGAGGTCGTAGGCCAGATCGATCGCCAGGCAGGCCTTCGCATCGCTGCCATCCGGCAGCGCCCGGTAGTCGCGCTCGATAGAGGCCAGTTTGCTCTGCTTTTCCGGACCGGCTTGCGTTCGGAAGTAATCATCCATCCGCACCATCAGGTTCACGGGATCGCCATCGGGCAGGGCGCTGGCGACGCGACCCGCCTTTTTCGACGCCGGCGCCGGGTCCATCCCGCCCATGCTCAACGCGATCGACTGGACCAGATGCAGCTCTGCCAGCCGGCGCGTATTGGCCTTGTCGGTCCTGGCGATCCGTCGCGCGATCTGTTCGGCTGCAGCAGCGGGATTGCGCCCCGCCTCCAGTTCCAATTGGGCGACGACCGGATCGATGCTGCCCGTGCAACGCGCCGAGGCCGGGGTCGCGACAAACGTGAGCAATACGGCAGCCACGCCCCACACGGCGCCGGCAGAGCGGGCCGAAACCCTTGAAAGAGATGAGAATCTTCTCACTCCGCCGCATTAACGAGGATGCATTGACCAAAGGTTATCGCGCGAGCGGAAAATATTAACGAAAAGGCCCGCTTTCCGCCGGCCCCAATGCGGCAGGCCGGAGGTGGCGATCGGTTGACCGGTCTTGCGTTCCCCGGACCGGTCAGCTGGTCAGCTGAACGAACACGTCTTCCAGATCGGGCTCCAGCGTCGAGACATCCTCGATCGCGTAGCCGTGGCCCTGCACGATGGTCAGCACCTGGCCCGCCGTCATCGTGTCGCGGTCGTAAGTCTCCTCGAGCGTCCGCGGCGCGGTCACTTCGGCGCGGGTGAACGCATCGTCCATCGGGGGGCCGGCCAGATCCTTGTCGACCTCCAGCCGGATGATCTTCTCGCGCGCCATGCCCACCAGATCGCGGGTCGGCTTGTCCGCGATCAGTTCGCCATGGTTGATGATGGCGATCCGGTCGCACAATTCCTCGGCTTCCTCGAGGTAATGCGTGGTCAGCACCACGGTGACGCCCTGATCGTTCAGTTCCGTCACCAGTTCCCACAACTGCCGCCGCAGCTCGACATCGACGCCCGCCGTCGGCTCGTCCAGAACGAGGATCGGCGGGGAGTGCACCATGGCCTTGGCGATCAGCAGGCGGCGCTTCATCCCGCCCGATAGCGTGCGGGCATAGGCATCGCGTTTGTCCCACAGGCGCACCGCCTTCAGCAGCTCCTCGCTCCGCCGCTCGGATTTCGGCACGCCGTAAAAGCCCGCCTGGTTCTCCAGCACTTCGAACGGGGTGAAGAAGGGATCGAACACGATCTCCTGCGGCACGATGCCGATTGCGCGCTTGGCGTTGCGCGGGTTCTTCGCTGTGTCGAAGCCCCAGATTTCCGCGCTGCCGCCGGTGCGGCTGACGAGGCCCGCCAGAATGTTGATGAGGGTGGACTTGCCCGCGCCATTGGGGCCGAGCAGCCCGAACACGCCGCCTTGCGGCACATCGAAACTGACGCCTTTCAGGGCAAGCTTGCCCTCCCCCTCGCCCTTGTTGGGGGCGTAGCGCTTGGTCAGGTTCTTGATCGAGATGGCTGGGCGATCCTGCATGCCCCCGCCCTAGTGCGCGCGCGAAAGCATTTCCAGCCGTTTGAATTGCCTCGATGTTGCGCATGGTCGTGCGCGACCCTCTTGCCCGGGGGCGAGCGCGAAGATATGCGACACAGCCATGCCGATGCCGCCGCCACCCGAAATCTCCAAGGTCCTCACCCGCCGTGTATGGTGCGACGGGGCGACCGACATCCGCTCGGGCAAGAATTACAAGCCCGCCGCGCTGGGCCATCCGAAGGTCTATCTCGAGATCGACGAGCACGGCTATGTCGATTGCGGCTATTGCGACCGGCGATTCGTGCTGGAAGGCGGCCCTGCCGACGGCGTGGACCAGGCCGCGCTGCCCGACATCAGCGAAGGCGCCGACCCGGGGCACTGAGGCGCGCGGCGTCTGCGGAGCCTTACGCCGCGATCAGGCGTTGTTCAGGACGGATGCGGTATCCGCACCTCCTGAAAGGACGACACCATGAAACTGCGCTCAGCACTCCCCGCCCTGGCCGCCCTTGCACTCGCAGTGCCAGCCGCGGCCCAAAACGACACCCAGGCCGAAACCGCCAAGATGGATCGCGGCGAGCAAAAGCTAGCCAAGCTTCTCGAAGGCCGCGTTGCAGGTGAACCCACCAACTGCGTGATGCACCGCCCCAACGCACGCCTGTACGTGATCGACGAGACCGCGCTAGTCTATGACGCGGGCAGCACGATCTACGTGAATTACACGAGCGATCCGGAAAGCCTGGACGATCACGATTACCTCGTGCTCAGGAATCCGACGCCCAACATCTGCCGCACGACGCAGATCACCACGCGCGACCGCGGGTCCAACACCTTCAGCGGCGTGATCTTCCTCACGGACTTCATCCCCTACGAACGCGTCCGCGAAGAGGGCTGATCCGATAGCCGCGCTCGCGCGCCCATGGATGGCCGAGCTGCACCATTTCTGGTTCCGCACGCTCGGCCCTTCCGACTGGTACGCTTCCGACTCCAGCGTCGATTCCGAACTGAGACGCCGCTTCGCGCGCGAATGGCACGCCCTGCGCCATCTCCCCGCCGCCAGCTTCCTGGATTCGCCGCGCGGGGCGCTGGCCGCCGTGCTTCTGTTCGATCAGGTGCCACGCAACCTGTTTCGCGGCTCGGCCCAAAGCTATGCGAGCGATCCGCTCGCACGCGCAATCGCCACGCAGGTGCTGCGCCGTGGCTGGCATCGCTCCCTCACGAGGGACGAACGCCAGTTTCTCTTCATGCCCTTCATGCATAGCGAGGATATCGCCGACCAGCGGCTGAGCCTCATGCTCTTCGCGCGGCTGGGCGGGGCCCTGTCTTTCGCGCGCGACCATTACGCGATGATCGCGCAGTTCGGGCGCTTCCCCCATCGCAACGATGTTCTCGGCCGCGAAACGAGCGCGGCCGAAGCGCGGGCGATCGAAAGGGGCCACGCCTGGTAGGCAGGCCGGGCGCTCTCAGTCGTCCCCGTCGCCAAGGTTCACGAAGAACTGCCCCAGCGCACCGACGAACATGGCCGCAGCGCCGACGATGAACAGCCATACCCCGATCGTCTTCCATGCCTCGAACGCGGGCAGGAAAAGCACCGAGCCGACCAGAAAGGCGAGATTGCCGAACAGGCCGATCCCGCGGTGGATCCAGCCATAGTCTTCGACGATCAGGCGAATGGGATCTGACATAGGGCCTCCGTCTGCTGCTCTGCCAATCGCAAAACATGGCGGCGCGGCGTGGTTCCATGAAAGGCCGCGAAGATCAGCCCGTCGAGGCACGACCCGTTTCGCACAGCGCCTGCGCCACGCAGTTTGCGCAATCGAGGCTGCCCGGGCGGCACCAGGTCTGCCCGACCTTCTTCATCAGCAGGTGATGCTCGTCGTAATCCGCCGCGCTCCATTCGGGCGGCATGGCGGGCATGATCGCGGCGTAGGCGCGCGCGGTGTCGGCCTTCGGCGGCACCAGCCCCATGCGCTGGAGGATGCGGCGATGGTGCGAATCGAGAACCAGTACCGCCCGGTCGAACGTGGAGGCATTCATCACCCCCGCCGCGATCTTGCGGCCGATGCCGGGCAGCTGCTCCAGCCAGTCCATCGCGGCTTGCGTGTCCATCGCTTCGAGGTGCGACAGGTCCACCGCGCCACGGCGGGCGACCAGATCCGTGAGGCAGGCTTTCAGTCGCTCGGCCGCCATGTTGGGATAGGTTTGCGTGCTCAGGTCTGCCTGAAGATTTTCGAGCGGAGCTTCGGCCACCGCCTCCCCGCTACCATATTTCCCCAGCAGGCTGTCGGTCGCCTCGTTGGAGATTTCCGACTTCGTGCGCGCGCCGATCACGCCCTGCACCAGCACCCATTCCGGCGCGCGGCGCTCCCTCGGCGCGCGCTCTATGCGCCCGAAGCGCTGGACCAGCAGCGGCTGAAGCCGCCTGAGCGTTTCGGTGCGCGGGTCTTCGCCGAGGGGAAGCTGCATCGGTCCGGCATAGGCCGGGCTGCGCGAAGACGGCAAGCATCCTCGCGTGCGATGGTCAGCGGCCCAGGCCCGTCTTGGCGACGATCTGTCGGGCGACGAGCCACGAGATCGGAATGGCGAGGACCAGACCCGCGGCCGACGCGATCGCGATGGGCTGCCATCCGGCCTGCATATCCATGGAAAGGACCGCAATCACGGCCATCCCCATCACAGTGGTCGCCACGATCGGCAACAGGATGAGCGTTATTCGAAACATCAAACGGCTCCCGCATTGATGGCATTGGTGCCTCGATACAGCAGGTCGGCCGCAAGATCATTGACGCGGATCAAATCCGCGCCGAGCTTCGAGCCGGCTCAGATATCGACCGCGATCTTGCCGAAGTGCTTCTGGTCCTGCTCGTGGCGGAAGGCATCGGCCAGATCGGCCAGCGCGAACCGGTCCGAGATGACGGGCTCCATGCCGGTCGCCTCGATCGCGGCGATCATCCGCAGTTGCATCGCGCGGCTTCCCACGGTCAGGCCCTGCAGGCGCCCCATCTTGCGCATGAGCGCTGCGGTCTCGACCTCGCCCTTCTGCCCGGTGAGCACCCCGATCAGATGGATATGGCCGCCCGGTCGAATGGCGGAAATCGCCTGGTTGACCGTGCCCGGCCCGCCGACCTCGACCACATGATCGACTCCGCCGCCGGACCAGTCGAACGCCTCGTCGCCCCAGTCGTCGGTGGCCTTGTAGTTGATCGTATGGTCGGCACCCAGCTCGCGCGCCCTGGCCAGCTTCTCGTCCGAACTGGAGGTGATGATCACCCGCGCGCCCACCGCCTTGGCGATCCTGAGCGCGAAGATCGAGACGCCGCCGGTGCCCTCCAGCAGCACGGTCTGGCCTGCCTGCAGGTTGCCATCCTCCATCAGCGCGCGCCACGCGGTCAGCCCGGCGCAGGGCAGGCACGCGGCCTGCGCGAAATCGAGATTGGCGGGCATCCGGGTGAAGGCGTGCGCGGGCTTCACCACCTTTTCGCAGGCGAAACCGTCGATCCCGTCGCCGGGCGTTGTTTCGAAGCTGCCCATCGGCGGGCGGCCATCCTGCCACTCGGGGAAGAAGACCGACATCACCCGGTCGCCGATCGCGAACTCCTCGACACCTTCGCCCACGGCCTCGACCTCGCCCGCGCCATCGGACAGCGGAATGCGTCCGTCGTCCGTGGGGATCACCCCCGCGACGACCGCATAGTCGTGGAAGTTGAGCGAGGAGGCATGCAGTTTCACCCGCACCTCCCCCGGGCCGGGTTCGCCCGGAGCGTCGATTTCGACGACGTCCAGCGAATCGAGGCTGGCAGGATTGCGGACTTTGACGGCTTTCATGGAAATGCTCCGTTGCTTCGGGGTTTGTCCGGGCAACGCAGCAAGGCGCGGATTTGTTCTGGGGTTACGGTCCGGCAGGTCGCGCGCGCTGCGCGTTCTGGCGCGGTGGAGCCGGTAATGCTGCCGGTCTAGTCCGCCCCGAAGGGTCGTCGGCTGCCGACTTCGAACGTATCGATCACGAAATCGTTCGTCTGCCGCAACAGATGGAGCGTGATGTCCGCGACCTGCCGACTTTCCCCGGAATCTCCTCCCCGGAAGAGGATTTGCCCCTCGACCCGCGCGCGATCGGCGTCGAGGCCCACCGGCTGCCCCAGATAGACCTTCCCGCCGTCGATCGCGGCCATGAAGCGCCGGGCGCGTTCGTCGCCGAAGCCGACGAAAAGCCACTTCAGGTCGTCGTCCTGTTCCAGCCTCAGCGTCCGCTGGAGCTTGGACACGAAGCGGCTGGCGGTGCCTGCGGCCATCCGGTCTCCCGACGATCGGGCGCATGCCGACAGCATCATGGGAGAGTTACGGAAATCCTCGATGTCGAATGTCGCGCATTGCGGCAGGGCCTTCACCGCAAAATCGGCCAATCCGAACGCGAAACCGACCGCCAGGCCGTTCGCGCACGAACCTTCCGCATCGCTGCGGATCGAACTGTCGCGGATCACGGCTTCGACCGGCAGGCTGCTGTCTCTCTCGGCGTCCATGCTGCCCGTCCCGGCAATAACGGATTGGTTCACGCGAGGCGCGACGGCGGCTTCGGCAACGATGAACCAGCCATGCAGGCACAACCGAAGCGTCCCGTCTTCATCACGAGGGCGCACCTCGCGCGCGAGTTTCTCATCGAAATGCGCAGCACTTGCGATCACATCGTTCCACATCTCGCCGCCGACCGGCGCCCGCAGCGGTTCGGCCTGCGCGGTGCCATCCTGCGCTTTCGGCGTCCGCACTTCGACGAAAGGGGAGACGCCGGGTTCGCGCACGAAACTCACGATGGCAATGTCGCGTCCATACCCGTCGACGAACATGGCGCGGTAGGCCGTGATGCCGGAGGCGACCAGAGCTTCGGCACGCTCGACGCCGTAGAGGTCGCGCATCTGTTGCTGCACTTCGGCATCGCAGCGGTCGACGCCATTATCGTCGCCGCAACCGCGCGCGAAGACATCACTAACACCGGCCCCATCCGCGTCCTGCGCGAATGCAGTGCCATTCCCCAGGGCTGCGGCAAGCAGCAAGATCATCCAGCGCATGTGGTGTCCCTCCCCGAACCGTGCGGATTACACCCCTGTTCTACAGGAGGAAGCCCGATCGACCCACATGCTATTGCCCGCTGTCGAGGATTTTCGCGCGCGGTTCTCGCGGCGCGCCGGCCAGCATGGGGAACGAGCTGACGCCCGGCAGCCGCCCAGGGCTCATTCCAGGCCGATCCGATCGCCTCAGGCGGGCCCGAGAATCTCCATCCGGCAGGTGTCTGCAGGGATGCCATCCCGAACCGCGAATCGGACCGTGCCGGAGGGCTGCCGCGTCGCCATCACGCAGGCCGGCAAGGTCAGCGCCTCCGGATCGAGCGCCTTTCCGCGGACGACATGGCGCGCCAGATCGCTGTCGAATTGCCCGCCGATCCGCCGCGCCATCGCCGCGCGGATCTGCGCATCGGTCAGCTCCTGCCCCGCATTCTCGTCGATCAGATCGGCAATGACCGCGTCGAGCGCGGCACCGCGCGCGCGCGCCAGCATGTCCCAGTGCCAGGCCAGCAGCGCGCCGCGCTGATAGGGCAGGCGCTGCGCCTCCTCGCTTTCGAAAATGCGCTCTGCCAGCTCGCCCGCAGGCAGCTCCCGCACGGGCGATGCAAGATACGCGTTCGCCAGATCGGACATGCCGGCGAGAAAGTCCTGCGTGTCGATCAGCCCGGCGGCGAGTTGCAGCTTCCATGCGAAATACTCGGTCGCCCCTTCGGTGAACCACATGCGCTGCGCGTCGGTCGCTTCGTCGGTGGGCCCCATCCGGCGGGTGATCCATTCGTGCACGATCTCGTGCGCGATCGTGTGGCGCAGCCGCTCTTCATCGGCATTCTCGCTCGCCAGCAGCAGGAAGCTGCGATGCAGGCCGGTGCCCACGACCGCCGAGCCCTGCGGCGGCGCAGGGATCGGGTTCACTGCGAAGAGATAGGACGCGAAGGGCGCATCGTCGAACCGCTGCGCCCCTTGGTCGAGCATTCCGGCCAGCACGCCGGACATCGCCTCCGCGTCCATCGCGAAGCTGCCGCGAATTGCGCTGCGGACCGTGGTGTCCCCGGCCTGGCTTGTATCGAAGGCGAAGTCGCCAAGCGCGAGCACGGAATTCGCCAGATCGTCGAGCGCACAGCCCGTCGCGCAATCGCTGGCTGCGAAGCTGAATGCCGCGCGCTGCGGCAGCGATTGCAGGTCGAGCGTCAGCGGCACGCCGCCTTGCGACCATTGCGGGAGGAAGGTCTGGCCGAGGAGGAAGGCATGGCTCTCAGCCGTCCGGACGCGCGTGCCGGGCAGGCGATGGGTCTCCCAGTCCGGCTCCCCGTCGTAATCCTGCGCCACCGTATAGGCGATCCAGCCGCCGCCGGGCGCGACACGATAGGCCTCCTCGTCACCGGGGAGCCGCTCCAGCCCGCGAGTCGCGGTATCTCTGCGCAATTGCGACAGTCTCTCTTCCGGCCCCCAGTTCTCGGGAAAGGACAGCACCGATCCCGCAGCTGCTGCGGGCAGATCGAGCCTTACCGTGATCGCCTCTAACCGGTCCGGCTGCTGGGTGCCGAGCGAGAGAATGCCGGCCTGCGCGGCGGTGCGACCATCAGCATCGGGCTGGGGAGGAAGAGGTGCGCATCCGGCAAGCGCCAGAATGCCAAGAGCTGCCACCATCTTGCGAACCATCGTCGTACCCCCCGATACGCCCGGCTATTCCCATTCGATCGTGCCGGGCGGTTTGCTGGTATAGTCGTAGACCACGCGGTTGATCCCACGCACCTCGTTTACGATGCGCGTCGCCACGCGTCCGATGAACGCCCCATCGAAGGGGTAGACGTCGGCGGTCATCCCGTCGGTGCTGGTCACGGCGCGCAGGGCGCACACGCTGTCGTAGGTTCGCCCGTCGCCCATCACGCCGACCGTCTTTACCGGCAGCAGCACCGCGAAGGCCTGCCAGATCGCGTCGTAGAGGCCCGCGTTGCGGATTTCCTCGAGATAGATCGCATCCGCCTTGCGCAGGATATCGCAGCGTTCCTTGGTCACTTCGCCCGGAATGCGGATCGCGAGGCCGGGTCCGGGGAACGGGTGGCGGCCGACGAACATGTCGGGCAGGCCGAGCTCGCGGCCCAGATCGCGGACCTCGTCCTTGAACAGCTCGCGAAGCGGCTCGACCAGCTTCATGTTCATCCGCTCGGGAAGGCCGCCGACATTGTGGTGGCTCTTGATCGTCACGCTCGGTCCGCCGGTGAAGGAAACGCTCTCGATCACGTCGGGGTAGAGCGTGCCCTGCGCCAGGAAATCCGCGCCGCCGATCTTGTTCGCCTCTTCCTCGAAGACGTTGATGAACTCGCCCCCGATGAACTTGCGCTTCTTCTCGGGGTCGGTCTCGCCCGCGAGGCCCGCCATGAAGCGCTCCTCGGCGTCCACCACCACCAGCGGGATGTTGTAGTGGTCGCGGAACATGGTCTCGACCTGTTCGCGCTCGCCCTGCCGCAGCAGGCCGTGGTCCACGAAGACGCAGGTCAGCTGTTCGCCGATCGCCTCGTGGATCAGGATCGCGGCGACGGAGGAATCGACTCCGCCGGAGAGGCCGCAGATGACCTTCGCATCGCCCACCTGCTCGCGAATCTCGGCGATCTTGGTCGCGCGGTATTCGGCCATGGTCCAGTCGCCCGAAAGGCCGCAGACATGGCGCGCGAAATTGGCGAGCAGCTTGGCGCCGTCGGGCGTGTGAAACACCTCGGGGTGGAACTGCGTGCCGTAGTACCGCCGCTCGTCATCCGCGATCAGCGCGAAGGGCGCGCCATCGCTCGTGGCGACGATGCGGAATCCGTCCGCGAACTGCGTCACCTTGTCACCGTGGCTCATCCACACCTGATGCCGCTCGCCGACTTCCCACAGACCTTCGAACAGCACGCAAGGTTCGGTCACGGTCAGGAACGCGCGGCCGAACTCGCCGCCCTCGCCCGTTTCATGCCCCGGCTTCACCTCGCCGCCCAGCTGGGTGGTCATCACCTGCTGGCCGTAACAGATGCCCAGAATCGGCAGGCCCGAATCGAACAGCACCTGCGGCGCGCGGGGGCTGCCTTCGTCGCACACGCTGGCGGGCGAGCCAGAGAGGATGATGCCCTTCGGCTTGAGGCGTTCGAAGGCCTCCTCGGCGGCGCTGAAGGGCGCGATTTCGGAATAGACGCCGGCCTCGCGTACGCGGCGCGCGATCAGCTGGGTCACCTGGCTGCCGAAATCGACGATCAGGATGGAATCGGGGAGGGCATGTTCGATCATGCGTTCCGTTAGGCGGGGGGCACTCGCCATGGCAAGCGGGCGTACCGGCCCATCCGGCTAGGCGCATGTTAACCTGAGGAATTTACGAGCGAAATTGCACGCCAATCTCACGATCGACGAAGGAACGCGCCATGGCACGCATCATCATCGCCGACGATGACCCGATTATCGTCGAACTGGTCCGCGAGGCGCTGAGCAGGGAAGGCCATATTGTCGGCGCGCTGGAGGACGGCGCCCGCGTGACCCAGGTGCTCGAAACGAAGCAGCCGGACCTGCTCATTCTGGACTGCATGATGCCGGGAAAAAGCGGCATCGAGGTGCTGCGCGAGATCCGCGGATCGGAGCTTTGCCGGCGGATCCCGGTGCTGATGTTGACGGCGCGCAGTTCGCGCTCGGACGAGGAAATCGCGTATTATTCGGGCGTGGACGAATATGTCGGCAAGCCCTTCGACCGCGAGCAGCTGGTACTGCGCGTCAACGCGATGCTCGAACACGGCACCAGGATTGCGCCGCTGCCGACATCGAGCGACGGCACGACACAAAGTGACGAGACCCCGGGCCGCAGGGTCGCCAGATTGTAATCAATCTCGCACCTTTGCGCGCCATGCATCAAGTATGGTGCAAAAAACTGAACATACCTGCGCATTTTCTCACTTTCATAAAGAGGGGCGTAAGATTATTTCACCTCTCGAGCCGGGCGGCGGGCTGTCCTCCCTCCCCCCTTGAGCCTGCCCCCGGCCAACACAACAAAATCAAGGAAATACCATGCGCACGATGACGACCAACGTCTTCGCGCTGCTGGCGGCGGTGTCTATCAGCTCCGTCGTTCTCGTCAGCGCGGTGACTTTCTGATCCCTTCCCCCGAAGGTTGATCCCCAGGCCCGCTTGCCCTCTCTCCGGCAAGCGGGCCTTTTCTTTGCGCACCCCTTCTCGACCCTCGCGGCTCAGGCCGCCATAAGCCACGCAGATATGTCTAACGGGGGACCATGCCGATGATCAGAGCCATTCTCGCCGCCAGCCTGCTGATGGCCGGGCCTGCGGCTGCGCAGACGCAAACCGAGGCTCGCACCGCGAAGCCGACCATACTGGCGATCTTCGCCCACCCGGACGACGAACTGGTTGTCGCGCCCGCGCTCGCGGATGCCGCAGGCGACGACGTGCGGGTGAAGGTGGTCTACGCGACGCGCGGCGATGCCGGGCCGGGCGTTTCCGATTTCGAAAAAGGTGCAGAGCTCGCCGCCGCGCGCGAGCAGGAGGCGCGCTGCGCGTCGGGCGCACTCGGCCTCGATGATCCGATCTTCCTCGATTACGGTGACGGCACCCTGTGGCAGCAGGCGCAATCGCTGGAGGGCGCGCAAAGCCCTCTCGAAGCCGAACTGCGCGCGCTGATTGCCGAACATGATCCGGTGACGATCATCACCTGGGGCCCCGATGGCGGCTATGGCCACGCCGATCACCGGATGGTGCACGCGCTGGTCGCGGAGATCGTGCAGGGGATGACGCTGGACGAGGGCGCGCCGCAGCTGCTCTATCCCGGCATTCCCGATGGCTCGCTTCCCCCGGTGCCCGAACTGCAGCGCTGGGCGACCACCGCGCCCGAATTGCTCAGCGTGAACGCGAAGTACGACGATGCGGAACTGGCGCGGGCGGCCAGGGCCGTGCAGTGCCATGTCACCCAGTTCGATGCAGCATCGCGCGCGCAGCTCGCCAGCGTGTTCGACCAGTCGATCTGGCAGGGCGCGGTCCATTTCCGCCGCGCGTTCGGGCGCAAGGACTAGACGCGAACCGTCAGCATTCGACGACGTTGACCGCAAGGCCGCCCTGGCTGGTTTCCTTGTACTTGGATGACATGTCGAGCCCGGTCTGGCGCATGGTCTCGATCACCTGATCCAGGCTCACGCGGCTTTCCGCACCGGTGCGATGCAGCGCGAGGCGCGCGGCGTTGACCGCTTTCACGGCGCCGATCGCGTTGCGTTCAATGCAGGGCACCTGCACCAGCCCGCCGACCGGATCGCAGGTGAGGCCGAGATTGTGCTCCATCCCGATTTCCGCCGCGCAGGCGACCTGGACCGGGCTGGCGCCCCACAGCGCCGCAAGGCCACCGGCGGCCATCGAGCACGCCACGCCGACCTCTCCCTGGCAGCCCATTTCGGCGCCCGAGATGCTCGCGCGCTGCTTGTAGAGCAGGCCGATCGCACCAGCGGTCAGCAGAAAGTGCCGCCGCTTCTCCGCGCAGTCGCTGTCGTCGGACGTCTTGCAGTAGAAGCGGATCACCGCCGGAATGATGCCCGCCGCGCCGTTGGTGGGCGCGGTGACGACGCGGCCGCCTGCCGCGTTCTCCTCGTTCACCGCCATCGCGTAGCAGTTGAGCCAGTCGAACAGCTGTTCGCGCTCGTTCGATTGCGGATTGGCGGACAGCTTGTCCCACAGGTCGGGCGCACGGCGCTGGACCTTGAGCCCGCCGGGCAGCACGCCGCGCTGGCTCAGCCCGCGATCGATGCAGCCGTCCATCGCCTGCGCGATCGCGTCCAGCCCGGCGAGCGTTTCCTCGCGCGGGCGCATCGCGTCCTCGTTGGCGAGCATCAGGTCGGACACGGAAAGGCCTTGCGCCGCACACTGCGCCAGCATCTCTTCCGCCGAACCGAAGGGATAAGGCACCGTGGCGCCCGCTTTCACCTGATCGTCCTTCGGCGGCTTCTTCAACTGCGCCTCGGAGGCGACGAACCCCCCGCCGGTCGAGAAATAGGTGCCTTCGCGCAGCAGTTCGCCCGCCGCATCGAACGCGCGCAGGACCATGCCGTTGGGATGCAGGCTGGGGATGATCTGCCCTGCGAGGTCGATATCGGCCTGCGGATCGAAGGCGATGTCGCGCTTGCCGCCTAGCGAGAGGCGGCTGTCCGCATGGATGGACGCAAGCACGCGCGCGGCGTCGTCCGGATCGGTGCGCTCCGGCCTGAACCCGGCAAGCCCCAGGATGCTCGCATCAACCGTGCCGTGGCCGACACCCGTCAGCGCGAGCGAGCCCTGCAGTTCGACCGCCACCCGCGCGAGCTTGTCGAGCTCGCCGGATTTCTCGAGCACGCGCACGAAGCGCCGGGCGATCCGCATCGGGCCGACCGTGTGCGAGGACGAAGGACCGATACCGATCCGGAAAATGTCGAGAACAGAGAGCATCGGAGCGGCGATGGTGAAGCACTGCCGTAACGTCAATCGCTATCGGTGCGCCCGCTCCGCTCGGCCCCGCCCGCTCAACCTCCGCCACCGCCCAGCGAGCCGAGCAGGAAGGCCAGCACCGCGCCGATCGCGGTTGCGATGCCGGCCCAGTAGTCGTCTTCCTTGAAGGCCTGCGGGAACACCTCGTTCGCAAGGCTGGCGATCACCGCGCCCGCGGCAAAGCAGCGAATCGCGCCAAGCTGGCTCTCGCTCGCGCCCTCCAGCAGCAGGTTGCCCGCGATGGCGGCGGCAGACAGCAGCGCCGCCGTACCGGCCCACAGCGCGAAAATCTTCGCTTTCGAACGGCCATCGCCGCGCATTTCCTTCGCGCCGCCCGCCGCTTCGGGCAGGTTGGAGAGCAGGATCGATCCGGCCAGCGCGGCGACCTCCATCGGCCCGGCGCCGATCAGCGCGACGCCCAGCGCAAGGTTTTCCGGCACCCCGTCGAGCGTGATGGCAGCCAGCAGACCGCCGCCCGAGCCGCCACCCCATTTCTCCTTCACCAGCCAGTCGGCCAGCGTGAACACGCCCGCACCCGCCAGCACCGCCAGCGCGGCAATGGTCAGCGATCCGCGTTCTATCGACGGCTGGATCAGCTCGCTCGTTACCGACAGAAGCAGTGCGCCGCCCGCCAGCGCGACGAGAAAGCCTTCGGTTTTCTTGCTGAGCGGCGCGTAGAGGCCCCACGCCGCACCCAAAAGCAACGCGCCGGAGACCACGGCAACCACGATAAGGGTCATCATCATTGCCCCTTCAATGCGCCTCCCTGCGGCTTGTGCCCGACGGCCAGCGACACCCCGTGGAAAAACCCCGCATTTTCGCCATGTTTCGTTTGGGTTTCGGCCCCCGCGCGCCTATATTCGCCCGATGGACGAGAACACGAAAAACGGCCGGAATACCGGCGAATACGGTGCGGATTCGATCAAGGTGCTCAAGGGCCTCGATGCGGTCCGCAAGCGCCCCGGCATGTATATCGGCGATACCGACGATGGTTCGGGCCTGCACCACATGGTGTTCGAGGTGTCGGACAATGCCATCGACGAAGCGCTGGCGGGCCATTGCGATCTCGTCCTGATCGAACTCAATCCCGATGGCAGCGTCTCGGTGGAAGATAATGGCCGCGGCATTCCGGTGGACATGCACAAGGGCGAAGGCGTCTCCGCGGCAGAGGTCATCATGACCCAGCTGCACGCGGGCGGTAAGTTCGAGAACACCAGCGACGACAATGCCTACAAGGTCTCGGGCGGCCTCCACGGCGTGGGTGTCTCGGTGGTCAACGCGCTGTCCGAATGGCTGGAGCTGGTCATCTGGCGCGACGGCAAGGAGCACTGGATGCGCTTCGAGCTCGGCAATGCGGTGGAGCCGCTGCGTGTGACCGGCGATGCGCCCCCCGTCGATTCGAACGGCGACGAGAACGGCCTGAAGAAGGGCACGCGCGTCACCTTCAAGGCGAGCGAGGAGACGTTCAAGAACGTCACCGAGTTCGATTTCGAAAAGCTGGAGCACCGCTACCGCGAACTCGCCTTCCTCAACTCGGGCGTGCACATCAAACTGCGCGACCGGCGGAGCGAGGACGTGGAGGAACACGACCTGTTCTACGAGGGCGGGATCGCGGCCTTCGTGAACTATCTCGACCGCAACAAGGACGCGCTGATCCCCGAACCCATCGCGGTCTCGGCGGAAAAGGACGGGATCGGCATCGACGTCGCGCTCGAATGGAACGATTCCTATTACGAGAACGTGCTCGCCTTCACCAACAACATCCCGCAGCGCGACGGCGGCACGCATCTCGCCGCCTTCCGCACCGCGCTGACCCGCACGCTCAACAACTATGCCGCCGCGTCGGGCCTGCTCAAGAAAGAGAAGGTCTCGCTCTCGGGTGAAGACATGCGCGAAGGGCTGACGGCGATCGTTTCGGTCAAGCTGCCCGATCCCAAGTTCTCCTCGCAGACGAAGGACAAGCTGGTTTCGTCCGAAGTCCGCTCCCCGCTCGAAAGCCTGATGGGCGACAAGATGACCGAGTGGCTGGAGGAAAACCCCAACCACGCCAAGGCCATCGTCCAGAAGATCGTCGACGCCGCCGCCGCCCGCGAAGCCGCACGCCGCGCGCGCGAAATGAGCCGCAAGGGCGCGATGAGCGTCGCCAGCCTGCCCGGCAAGCTGGCCGACTGCCAGGAACGCGATCCCAGCAAGTGCGAACTCTTCCTGGTCGAGGGTGACTCCGCCGGCGGTTCCGCCAAGCAAGGGCGCGACCGCAAGACGCAGGCGATTTTGCCACTGAAGGGCAAGATCCTGAATGTGGAACGCGCGCGGTTCGACCGGATCATTTCGTCGAAGGAAGTCGGCACGCTGATCCAGGCGATGGGCACCGGCATCCGCGACGATTTCAACCTCGAGAAGCTGCGCTACCACAAGATCGTCATCATGACCGACGCCGACGTGGACGGCGCGCATATCCGCACGCTGCTGCTGACCTTCTTCCACCGCCAGCTGCCCGAGATCGTCAAGAACGGCCATCTCTTCATCGCGCAGCCCCCGCTCTACAAGGTCGCGCGCGGCCGCAGCGAGGTATACCTGAAGGACGAGCGCGCGCTCGACCGCTACCTCGTCGCCGAAGGGCTGCAGGACCGCGTGCTCGACAGCGCGACCGGCGTGCGCGCCGGGGCGGACCTGTCCGCACTGGTCGATCATGCCCTGCGGATGCGCAACCTGCTCGCCTACGCGCCGCGCAAGTACGATAGCGCGATCATCGAAGCGCTGGCGATGGCGGGCGCGTTCGACCCGGAGAACCTCGCTTCGGAAGACGCGCTGGATCGCGCCGCCGCGCGGCTCCAGATGGGCGACACCGAAGCCCAGTGGAGCGGTTCACGCAGCGTGGACGGCGGCGTCCGGCTCGACCGGCTGTGGCGCGGCGTGACCGACAGCCACCTGATCGACGAGAAGTTCCTCGACAGTGCCGAAGCGCGCAAGCTGCACAAGGTCGCTGCCGAGAACCTCGATGCCTATGAAAGCGCAGCGCGGCTGGTGAAGCCGAGCGTGGCCGAAGCCGAAGCTGCCGAACAGGACGCCGAGGAAGAGGAAGGCGCGACGCCCGACCGCTCGCCCGCCACGGGACAGGGCACGATCATCCGCCCGACCCAGCTGTTCGACGCGGTGATCGCGGCGGGCCGCAAGGGCCTGTCGGTGCAGCGCTACAAGGGCCTGGGCGAAATGAATGCCGAACAGCTGTGGGAGACCACGCTCGACCCGGACAATCGTGCATTATTGCAGGTGAAGATCGAGGATGCGGACGTGACCGACGAGATCTTCAGCCGCCTGATGGGCGACGTGGTCGAGACGCGGCGCGAGTTCATCCAGGACAATGCTCTCAATGTCGCAAATCTCGATATCTAGCTTACGCTAGAGATCGGATTTGCTTGGGCCCTGAACGTCGCCAACCTCGATATCTAGGCTGCCGCGTCGGTCGCCCGGCGCCCGACCAGCAGCCCCCATCCCTGCTCCTTCGGACGCACGCCGTTGAGCAGCCACAGCGCCAGCGGGCTATGCCGCAGCAGGCGGTGCGCGGCGTAGGGCACCGCGAAAGCGCCCAGGCAGATCGCCAGCCATGAGACCAGCGGCGGCAGCGCAGCCGAGATACAGAGGATCGCCAGCCCGACCACCACCGGGTGATGCAGCAGGTAAATCGTGAAAGAGGCATCCACCAGCCGGTTGATGCTCTCCGAACGCTCACGCACCAGTCGCATCAGAACCGCAAGGATGGTCTGGGTGAGGCAGAGCGACGAGAGCCCGTCGAAGATGAGGTCGCACGCGATGCCGATCCGCGACTGATCGTCCCACAGCCACACGTGCAGAGCCAGCGCGACCAGCCCGATCCCGGCGACCACCGGATCAAACCGGGCAAACCGGTCCCACAGGATGGGCGACCGGCGCAGGGCGACACCGATGGCGAAGAACGGCAGGAACTTCGCCAGCGCATCGAGATCGAGAAAGCCCCCCGCAAGGCGCAGATTGAACGCAAGGACATGTTCGGCGACGAACAGCGCCAGTTCGTATCCGGCAATCGCCAGTCCGAGGGTCACGATCCGCGGAGCCGGATGCGAGCCAAAACGCCCGAGAAACGGCCAGACCGCCGCCAGCAGGCAGCATAGCAGCAACAGGGTCGGCAAGAACCACAGGTGCGATAGCGCGTCTCCAGCCGCAGCGCGGTCCACGATCCCGGCGGGCGCGGCATTCAGGATTGCCGCCTGAAGCGGGACGATGACGGCGACCCCGAAGGCCAGCGGCAGGCCCAGCCGTTCCGCCCTGCCCGCCAGCCACTCCCCCCGTGTGCGCCGTTCCAGCAGCATTGCGGCGAAGAAGCCTGCAATCAGGAAGAACCCGGGCATGCGAAAATCGCTGAGGATCGGCGGGATGAGGGAAAGGACGGGGTCGCGCGTACCGCTCATCACCAGCCAGTGGCCTCCGGCGAAGGCGAGACTGGCATGGAAGGGGATACCCAGCAGCATGAACGCCGCGCGCGCTGCGTCGAGATGGTGGAAGCGTTGCGTGAGGGGCGGCGATGCGGGCTGCATGGACCGCTATTGCGCCGCTTCCCCCGGCTTGTCGCGCGCGCGAAGCGTGGCGTCTCTCGGCAGGACAATTCGCCGCCCGATCCTTACCGCGTTCGCTCGACATGCCGTCGTCCAAGGTTCACGGCGCTTGTCCATGGATCATGACGCAATCATTCTGGGTGGCGGGGCCGCCGGGCTGTTCTGCGCCGCTGTCGGGGGCCAGCGCGGGCGCCGCGTGCTGGTGCTCGAAAAGGCCGAGGCGGTGGGGAAGAAGATCCTCATCTCGGGCGGCGGGCGGTGCAATTTCACCAACCTGGGTGCGGGCCCGGCCAACTACCTCTCCGCCAACCCGCATTTCGCCAAGTCCGCGCTCGCCCGCTACACGGCGCGCGATTTCCTCGATCTGGTGGAGCGCTACGGGATCGCCTGGCATGAAAAGACGCTCGGCCAGCTGTTCTGCGATGGTTCGGCGAAACAGATCGTCGCCATGCTGCTCGCCGAATGCGAGAAGGGCGCGGCCGAGATCCGCACCGGGCAGGAGATCGGCAGCGTCGCGCATGACGGCGAGAGCTTCGCCGTCGAGGCGAACGGCGAGACGCATCGCGCGCCCGCGCTGGTGATCGCGACCGGAGGCCCGTCGATCCCGAAAATGGGCGCGACCGGCATCGCCTACGACCTCGCGCGCCAGTTCGGCCTCAAGGTGGTCGAACCGCGCCCCGCGCTCGTCCCTCTGACGCTGGGCGGCGAGGATGTGCTGTTCCGCGAGCTCTCGGGCGTCTCCGCCCCGGTCGAAGCACATGCGGGCAAGGGCAAGAACACCGGGCGTTTCCGCGAGGCGGCGCTGCTGACGCACAAGGGCCTGTCCGGCCCGGCGATCCTGCAGGCGAGTTCCTACTGGCGGCACGGCGAGGTTCTGCGGATCGACTTCCTTCCCGACACGCCGCGCGGCTGGCTGGTGAAGCGAAAATCCGCGACACCGCAGGCAACGCTCGCCCAGGTCCTTCGCACGCTGCTGCCCGAGAGACTTGCCGACACGCTCGCCGGACGGCTGGGGCTGACCGGGCCGCTCCAGTCGCTTTCGGACAAGGCGCTCACCGCGGCCGAGGAACGCCTGCATGGCTGGCAGTTCCACCCCAACGGGACCGAGGGTTTCGCCAAGGCCGAGGTGACCGCAGGCGGCATCTCGACCGCCGAACTCTCCTCGCAGACGATGGAGGCGAAGAAGCTGCCCGGCCTGTTCGCGATCGGCGAGGCCGTCGACGTCACCGGCTGGCTGGGCGGCTACAATTTCCAGTGGGCCTGGGCGAGCGGGCAGGCCTGCGGCGAGGCGCTCTAGCAATTCAACGCGCATCGCGGCATTCTCCAGCGCGGGTCGCGCCTCGGGAGGAGGATCCTAAATGCTGCGCTCCATGTTTCGCTGGGCAATCGCGCTCGGACTGATGGCGGGCGTACCGGCTGCCGCGCTCGCGCAGGATAGCACCTGCCGTAGCGGCCCGTTCACCCGGCAGGCGGCCTTCGCGCAGGCCGAAGTTACCGCCTCGAAGGCGTTTTTCCGGAAGGATACCGGAGGCTGTCCCGCCGGCGAGGACTGCCGCAGCAACGCCTACGTGATCGACGGCGATGCGCTGGTGATCGGGCGGCGTCTTGGCGATTACGTGTGCGCCTTCTATCCCAGTGATGACGGCGGCACCGCGGGCTGGCTCGATAGCGGCGCGCTCTCCGTTCCCCCGCTCGACGCGGCACCGCCGCTGCGCCGGTGGCTGGGCGACTGGAGCGATGGCGCGAGCGCAGACGTCACGATCCTGACCAGGGACGGGCGCGCCACAATCATGGGTACAGCCTTCTGGCCTGCGCGGCCCGAAGAGAACACCTGGCCCACGATCCATATCGGCGAGGTCGACGGGCCACTGGCGATCTCCGGCCACCGCGCAACCTATGCCGACGACAACCTGTGCGAGCTGGAGCTGACGCTGCTGCCCGACTTTCTGCTGATCGCTGACAACAACAAGTGCGGCGGCGTGAACGTGACCTTCAGCGGGGTCTACCGGCGCGTGCCCTGATCGACAGGGACCTGAGCGACATGGGTTCTTGAAGTTGCAACAGCACGCGCGCATGCCCCGCCGCATGACCGGCAAAACCATTCTCTCCGCACTGCTTGCCCTGACACTCCCCGTGTCTCTGGGCGCGTGTGCAACCACCCCCGACCAACGCGCCACCGAGCCTGTGACCGTTGGCATCATCGGCCTCAACGATTTTCACGGGAACCTGCAGCCGGTCGCCCGGCCGCTGCGGGTCGATGACACGATGGAGGTTCGGGCAGGCGGCGCGGCGCACCTCGCCACCGCCATCGATACCCTGCGCGCACGCCAGGAAAACACGCTGGTGATTTCTGCCGGAGATCTCATCAGCGCGAGCCCGCTGGTCTCCTCGCTGTTCCTCGACGAGCCGACCGTGGGCGCGATGAATCGGATCGGGCTCGATTTCAACGCGGTGGGCAACCACGAATTCGACCGTGGCTGGCGCGAACTGAAGCGGCTGGCCGAAGGCGGGTGCGAGAAGCTGACCATGCGCGAACCTTGCGCGGTGGAGCCCAATTACTCCGGAGCCGAATTCGGCTTCCTCGCTGCCAACGTACTCGCCGCCCCAGAGATCGCGGAGGGCGGCACCCTGTTCCCCGGGACCGCCATCCGCCGCTTCGGCGCGGGCGAGCGCCAGGTGGCGGTGGGTATCATCGGGCTGACGCTGGAAGGCACGCCCGATCTGGTCACGCCCGAGGGCATTGCCGGGCTGACCTTCATCGACGAGGCGGAGGCGATCAACGCCGCCGCGGCCGACCTTGATGCGAACGGCGTAGACGCGGTGGTGGTCGCCATCCACCAGGGCCTCGTCCCGGACGAGCAGCCCGACGTGTTCGGCTGCGCGGCGATCTCCGGGCCCCTGCGCGAGATTCTCGACCGGCTGAATCCCGGTATCGACGTCGTGATTTCGGGTCACACTCACCGCCCCTACGTGTGCGACTATTCCACCGTCGACGCTGCGCGTCCGATGCTGGTGACCAGCGCGGCGTGGGGCGGGCAGATGCTGACCGACATCGCGCTGACCATCGACCCGGCGAGCGACCGGGTGATCGAGAAGACCGCGCGTAACCTCGTAGTCGCAAACGAGGCTGACGATGCCCGCGAAGGCGTGCTGCGCCCCGCCGCGCGCGCGGACATCGCGGCCTATGTCGCCCGCTATGCCGCCGCCGCGAAAGAAGCCGAGACACGGCCCGTCGGGAAGCTTGCCGGCCCGGCGCGCGAAATCGGGATCGAGAATGCGCTGGGCAATCTGATCGCCGATGCGCAGCTCGATGCGACGCGCAGCGCGGATGCGCAGATTGCACTGATGAACCCGGGCGGCATTCGCGGCGATCTGATCCCCGCCGATGACGGCACGCTGACCTTCGGACAGATCTATACCGTCCAGCCTTTCGGCAACACGCTGATCACCAAGACCTTTACCGGCGCGCAGCTGCTCGAAATCCTGCGCAACCAGCACGCCGATGCGGGGCTGAGCGCGGGCGGCTCCACCGTATTCGCCGGATCGCGCGGCTTCGCGCAGGTCTTCGAGCGCGATCCGGACGACGCCGATGGCGGCTATCGCTTCGTTTCCGCTACCTTCGAAGGGCAACCTATCGATCCGGCGGCGACCTATCGCGTCACCATGAACAGCTTCCTCGCCACGGGAGGCGACGGCTTCGGGACCTTCGCCGAGGGGACCGATGCGGTGACGGGGCCGGTCGACCTCGATGCGATGGAAGCTTTTCTCGACGGGGAAGGCGTCCGCGCGCTGCCTGCGATCGACCGGATTACGGTGATCGACTAGGCGAAGCACCGCCTGCCGGGTGTCGCGGGTGGGCTCGATCCGGTTTTCGTACTCGCCTGCCGGGCGCTAGCACGGGGCGGCTCTTACCCATCGTCGTTTGCCCATAGCCGGCACGTTCCACGCAAGGACCTCTCGCGCCCCGAAACGCGCCGACTGTCACCGGGCCGAAGGCAAGCTCTTGAGAAACAAGCTGTTTCAAAGGGTGGCACATGGGCGACCCGCGTCACCCTGCGCCCCTCGCAGAGAGGCTACATCCGGAACACGCCGAAGCGCGGACGATCCGGAATCGGGGCTTCGAGGCAGGCGGCGAAGGCGAGGCCCAGCACGTCGCGGGTCTGGACCGGGTCGATCACGCCATCGTCCCACATCCGCGCGGTGGCGTAGTAGGGATTGCCCTCGTCCTCGTATTTCTGGCGGATGGGGGCCTTGAACTCCTCGGCCTGTTCCTCGGTCCACGAGTCCGCGTCGCGGTGGACGGTCGCCAGCACGCTGGCCGCCTGTTCGCCGCCCATCACCGAGATGCGACTGTTGGGCCAGCTGAACAGGAAGCGCGGAGAATAGGCACGGCCCGCCATGCCGTAATTGCCCGCGCCGAAGCTGCCGCCGATCAGGATGGTGACCTTGGGCACGCTCGCCGTGGCGACCGCCGTCACCAGCTTCGCACCATGCTTGGCGATCCCTTCCGCCTCGTATTTCCCGCCGACCATGAAGCCGGAGATGTTCTGCAGGAACAGCAGCGGGATGCGCCGCTGGCACGCCAGCTCGATGAAGTGCGCACCCTTCACCGCGCTTTCACTGAACAACACGCCGTTATTTGCCAGAATGGCGACCGGCATGCCCCAGATATGCGCGAACCCGCACACCAGCGAGCTGCCGTAGTCCTTCTTGAACTCGTGAAATTCGCTGCCGTCGGTCAGCCGCGCGATCACCTCGTGCACGTCGTAGGGCGCGCGCACATCCTCGGGGATCAGCGCGTAGAGGTCTTCCGCGTCGAACTTCGGCGGCACCGGTTCCTGAAGGTCGATATTGGTCGCCGCATCGGTATTCGCGCCCAGATGGCTGACGATGTCGCGCACGATGGTCAGCGCGTGCTCGTCGTTCTCGGCCAGATGGTCGACCACACCCGATTTCTTGGCGTGCAGGTCGCCGCCGCCCAGATCCTCGGCGCTGATTTCCTCGCCCGTCGCGGCCTTCACCAGCGGCGGCCCGGCGAGGAAGATCGTGCCCTGGTTGCGCACGATCACGCTCTCGTCGCTCATCGCGGGCACGTAGGCCCCGCCCGCGGTGCAGCTGCCCATGACGCAGGCGATCTGTGGAATGCCGAGGCTGCTCATCTGCGCCTGGTTGAAGAAGATGCGCCCGAAGTGCTCCTTGTCCGGAAAAACCTCGGCCTGGTAGGGCAGGTTCGCCCCGCCGCTGTCGACCAGATAGATGCACGGCAGGCGGTTCTCCTGCGCGATTTCCTGCGCGCGCAGGTGCTTCTTGACCGTCATCGGGTAGTAGGAGCCACCCTTCACGGTCGGATCGTTGCACACGATCATCACCTGCCGCCCGCTGACGCGCCCGACGCCGCAGATCATCGACGCGCCGTTGACGTCGCCCTCATACATGCCGTTGGCGGCGAGCTGGCCGATTTCGAGGAAGGGGCTACCGGGATCGAGCAACCGCTCGACCCTTTCGCGAGGCAGCAGCTTGCCGCGCGACACGTGCCGCTCGCGATGCTTCTCGCTTCCGCCCAGCGCAGCTTCTGCCACCTTTTCGCGCAGCTCGCTTGCCAGCGCCTTGTTATGATCGAAGCGCGCCTTGGCATCGGGCGCTTCACGGTCGAGCATCGAGGTGAGGGTGGGTGCGGTCATGAAAACTCCTTGTGTGCGCCCTAACGCCACTGCATCTTCGCGCCAAGTTAGGAGGGGCTCATAATGCGGATTGCGGCAACCATTTGCGCCGGTCTTGTTATGGCAAGCGTGGGTTCTACGCCCGCTTATGCCGATATCGCCGGGCGGTACGAGACGGTCGACGACGATGCGATCATGGAAATGGAATTGACCGTAGAGGCGGACGAACACGGCAACGTCCGCACGCAAATGGCGCGACTTGGGTCGTATTACCTTCTCACCAACGGCGAGTTCTACCAAGTAATGGCGGGCAAAGATGGCCCCCTAGTCATCCGCCTGGCCGACTTGATGGCCGTTCAGCAGGAGCTCGCCGAGAAGTTCTTCGCCGACCGGCCCGAGGCATGGGAAGAACCGACCGAGACCTTCGCAGCGATGGACAAGCAAACCGTCGGGGGCCGCGTCGGGACGGGCTACGGCATCGTGAATGAGGACAACCCCGAACCGCAGTACGCCTTGCTAGTTATCAGCGACGATCCGCAGCTGGCCCCGCTCGGGCAGGCACTGGCCAATTCAAATGAGGCAATGGCCAATTCGATGAGCGGGTGGGGTGCGATGGGTACCGTGCTCCGGATGATGAACGACGAGATGGTTGCTGTGATGCGCAAGGGGGCGCCCCTGCGCATGATGTCCATCGAGCTGACCGATGTGTCTCTCGATCCCATTCCGGCAGAGCGCTTTTCGCTCCCTGCGGAACCGATGACGATCGAACAGATCCGCGCACAATTCTCGCCGAACGTGGACGCCCCACCAACCCTCCCCCCTCGGGAGGATTAGTTATACTGCCGCGCCTCCAATCGGGGGCGGCAGGCTTGAGATCACCGCTTCTTCACGAACTCGGCCCGCAGGACGAGGCCCTTGATGCCGGGGTACTTGCAGTCGATCTCCTGCGCGTCGCCGGTCAGGCGGATCGACTTGATCAGGGTGCCCTGCTTGAGCGTCTGGCCCGCGCCCTTGACCTCCAGGTCCTTGACCAGCGTTACCTGGTCGCCGTCCTGAAGGAGGTTGCCGACCGCGTCGCGCACTTCGACCGTGTCCGCCGCAGCCTGCTTGGCCGCCAGCTCCGAGGCGGGCATCCATTCGCCGCTTTCCTCGTCGTAAACGTAGTCTTCGCCAGAATCTTCGGCAGCGCTCACCCTGCGGCTCCTATCAGTTCGCGGCCGATCAGCATCCGCCGGATTTCATTCGTGCCCGCACCAATGTCGAGCAGCTTGGCATCGCGCATGTAGCGTTCCACCGGCCAGTCCAGCGTGTAGCCCGCACCGCCCAGCGCCTGCACGCTTTCCGCCGCCACTCGGAAGGCATTCTCGCTCGCCAGCAGGATCGCGCCTGCCGCATCGAAGCGCGTGGTCTTGTTCGCGTCGCAGCTCTTGGCGACCGCATAGGTGTAGGCCCGCGCCGATTGCAGCGCGACATACATGTCCGCCACCTTGGCCTGCATCAGCTGGAACGAACCGATCGGCTTGCCGAACTGCGTGCGCTCGCGAAGATAGGGGATCACCGTGTCGAGGCAGGCCTGCATGATGCCCAGCTGCAGCCCGGCGAGCACCACGCGCTCGTAATCGAGCCCGCTCATCAGGACGCCCACGCCGCCGCCGACGGGGCCCATCACGCGGTCCTCGGGCACGAAGCAGTCGTCGAACACCAGCTCGCTGGTGGGCGAGCCGCGCATGCCGACCTTCTCGATCTTCTGGCCGATGGAGAAGCCTTCGTCGCCCTTCTCGATCAGGAAGGCGGTGATGCCGCGCGATCCGGCCTCGCTGTCGGTCTTGGCGTAGACGACCAGCGTATCGGCATAGGGCGCGTTGGTGATCCAGAACTTGGTGCCGTTGAGCTTGTAGCCGCCATCGACAGCTTCGGCCTTGAGCTTCATCGAGACGACGTCCGACCCGGCGCTCGCCTCGCTCATCGCCAGCGAGCCGACATGCTCACCGCTGATGAGGCCGGGCAGGTACTTCGCCTTCTGCTCTTCATTGCCCCAGCGGCGGATCTGGTTGATGCACAGGTTGGAATGCGCGCCGTAGCTGAGGCCGAGCGAGGCAGAGGCGCGGCTGACTTCCTCGACCGCGATGACATGTTCGAGATAGCCGAGGCCCAGCCCGCCATCGGCTTCGTCCACGGTGATGCCGTGCAGGCCGAGTTCGCCCATCTGCGCCCACAGCGCGTCCTTGGGGAACCAGTCCTCGCGGTCGATCTTCTCCGCCAGCGGGGCGATCTGCTCGTCGGCGAAACGGCCGACACTCTCGCGGATCATCTCCGCACTCTCGCCAAGCTGGAAATCGAAATCGGGGGTTGCGCGCATGCTGGACATTGGGGGGTATCCTCTTGTTCGTGCCCGCGCATAGCAAGCGCGCGGGCGCTGGCAAACAGCGCCTGCCCGAAGGGCTACCCGGCGCATGCGAACCGGGTGGGAGACGGGGGGCCGATATCGCGCGGCAGCAAGCTTTTCTGGTCAAGCCGGGGCAGCACCCTATATCTGCGGAAGGACAGGGGGCGAATGGAATCTCTCAGCGATATCGATAGCACGGGCGCGAATCGCCCGGACGCACCGGTTTCCGGGCCGGAGGAGCGCTCGCGCAAGCTTGCCGCATACGGGATCGATTCGCTCGAGGACGATGCAGAGCTGAACGCGATCGCGCATTTCGCGGCCAGCCTGTGCGATACGCCCACCGCCAGCGTCACCATCGTGGAGGAACGCCGACAGCGCTTTCTCGCCAAGCATGGGATCGATAGCCGCGAAACTCCGCGTTCGGTCAGTTTCTGCGCGCAGGCGATGCAGGGCGAAGGGCTGTTCGTGGTGCCGGACGCCACGAAGGACCCCCGCTTTGCGGAGAACGAGCTCGTCACCGGGCCGATGCATCTGCGGTTCTACGCAGGGGCGCCGCTGGTTACCGAGGACGGAACCGAACTGGGCGCATTATGCGTGATCGATACCGAGCCGCGGCCCGAGGGGCTCACGCAATTGCAGCAGGATGGCTTGCGCGTCCTCGCACGCTCGGCGCTACGGCGCTTCGTCAACGAACGCGAGGCAAAGCGTTCGCGCGAGGGCGAGAAGGATCGGGCTCGCATGCTTTCCCTGGTGCTCGATTCTGTCCCCGGCATTGCCTGGTCCGCCGACGAGGACCTGAACTTCGATTTCTTCAATGCCCGCTGGGCGGAAATCACCCAGGCGCAACCGCCGCGTACGGTCGATGACTGGGGCTCGCATATCCATCCGGAGGATTACGGGGCCACCGTCGCCAAGTTCTCGGCAGCGACGAAGCAGAAGCGCGTCTTCGCGGACGAATGGCGCCTGCGGCTGGCGGACGGCTCCTACCGCTGGGCGCTGAGCCGGGCGGTCCCGATCGAACTGGCCGACGGGTCCTGGCGCTGGGTGGGCACGATCATCGATATAGACGATGCCCATCGCCTGTCCGAAGCGCGTGACCTGCTGGCGCGGGAACTCTCGCACCGCATCAAGAACATCTTCGCGGTCGTCGCCAGCCTCATCACCCTGTCCGCCCGGCGTGATCCGGATCTGCGATTCTTCGCGCAGGAAATGACCGACAAGATCGCCGCGCTGGGCCGTGCGCACGAATTCGTGGCCCCTGCCGGGGTTGTGCAGGAGAATTCCTTGCACGGCCTTCTGAAACAGATCTTCGCGCCCTATTCGAACGAGGGCGACCCGCGGATCGCCGTGTCCGGCGAAGACCTTGCCATCCAGGCGCGCACCGCCACGCCGCTTGCGCTGGTGTTCCACGAACTGGCGACCAATTCGGCCAAGTACGGCGTACTCTCGCAGGACGAAGGCAAGGTGGATGTCGCGATCTCTACCGGGGATGACGAGAGGCTGAGCATCGTCTGGCTCGAGCCGGGCGTCGCGACGAAGGCAGAGAACGGCGAAGGCTTCGGCTCGCGCCTGCTGCGGATGAGCGTGGAAGGCCAGCTTCAGGGGAAGATCGAACGCGAATGGACCGACCAGGGGCTCGCGGTCCGGCTGGACCTTTCGCTGCCCGTGGTCGCGGGCTAGCACCGGCGGATGGCCGCATCGCTCGCTTTCGAAGGCGTCACCAAGCGTTACGACAGCACCCGCGCTCTCGCCGGGATAGACTTGGCGATCGAGCCGGGCAGCTTCGTCGCCCTGGTCGGCGCATCGGGTTCGGGCAAGTCGACCCTGCTCAAGACGATCAACCGCCTGGTGGAGCCGACCGAGGGCCGCGTCCTGCTCGACGGGCAGGATGTCGCCGCCAGCGATCCGACCGCGATGCGCCGCACCACCGGCTACGTGTTCCAGCGGATCGGCCTGTTCCCGCACATGAGCGTGGCGGAAAACATCGCGATCGGCCCGCGTCTGGTGGGCGAGAAACTGGGCGAGGATCGGATCGGCGAATTGCTCTCGCTGGTCGATCTCGATCCCGCGATGGCAGGCCGCCTGCCCGAAGAGCTCTCGGGCGGTCAGCAGCAACGCGTCGGCGTGGCGCGGGCGCTCGCTGGCAATCCCTCGCTGCTGCTGATGGACGAACCTTTCGGCGCGCTCGATCCCGTGACCCGCGATGCGCTGGGCACGCGGGTGCGCGACCTGCACGAGAAGCTGGACCTCACCACGATCATGGTCACGCACGACATGGCCGAAGCGCTGATCCTGGCGGACCGGGTGCTGGTGATGGACGGCGGGCGGATCGTTGCCGACGAGACCCCGCAGGCGCTCAGCCGCGGCAAGGGTGGCGAGGTTGCGCAGGAACTGGTCGCGGTACCGCGCCATCAGGCCGAAAAGCTGAAAGGCCTTGAGGGATGAGCGGCGTGTGGGATGCCCTGACGGGTCTGGGGGACGTGCTTGCCCAGCATGTCATCCTGGCCGCATGCGCCATCGGGCTGGGCATCGCTGTCGCCCTGCCGCTGGCGGTGTGGGCCAGCCGCAGCCAGGCGGTGTCGCGCGGCGCGCTCGGCTTCGCGAGCCTGGTGCAGACGATCCCTGCGCTGGCGCTGCTGGCGCTGTTCTTCCCGATCCTGCTATCCTTGCGCGCGGTGTTCGGGGAAGGGCTGCCGACGCTCGGCTTCCTGCCTGCGCTGCTGGCGCTCTCGCTCTACGCGCTGCTGCCGATCCTGCGCAACGCGGTAACCGCGCAGGCCAATCTCGATCCCGGCGTGATCGAGGCGGCGAACGGCGTGGGGATGAGCTTCTGGCAGCGCCTGCGGCTGGTCGAGGCGCCGCTCGCCGCGCCGTACGTCATGGCGGGCATTCGCACCGCAGCGGTCTGGACCATCGGTGCCGCCACGCTGTCCACCACCATCGGGCAGCCCAGTCTGGGCGATCCGATTTTTGCGGGGCTGCAGACGCAGAACTGGTCGCTGGTGCTCGCAGGCTGCATTGCCAGTGCGGGGCTCGCCATCGTGGCCGACGCGCTGCTCGGCACGATCGAGGCGGGCTTTCGGCGGCGCGACCGGCGGCTTTGGCTGGGCGGCGCCATCGCGGTCGCCGCGGGCGTGGCCGCCGCCTTCGTGAGCCAGGTGGACTGGAGCCGCGACGACGGGCGCGAGACCATTGTGATCGGTACCAAGCAGTTTTCCGAGCAGCTGATCCTTGGCCGGCTGGTCGGCGAACAGCTGGAGGATGCAGGCTACGACGTCGAATATCGTGAAGGCCTGGGCTCGGCGGTGGTCGCGCAGGCGGTCGCCAACGGGTCGATCGACATCTATTTCGACTACACCGGCACGATCTGGGCGAACCAGATGAAGCGGACCGACAATCCCGGCCGCGATGCGATGTACGAGGCTATCGTGAAGTGGGAGCGCGAGGTGCAGGGCACCCGCGTGCTCGGCAAGCTGGGATTCGAGAACGCCTATGCCTTCGCCATGCGCGAGGACCGGGCGCGCGAGCTGGGCATTCGCAGCATCGAGGATCTGGCGCGCGCCGCGCCAAGGCTGGTGGCAGGCGGCGATCCGGAATGGTTCGAGCGGCCCGAGTGGTTCGCGGTGCGCGACGCCTATGGCCTGAACTTCTCGAACGAGCGCAACTTCTCGCCCACCTTCATGTACAATGCGCTTAGGTCCGGCGACGCCGACGTGATCAGCGCCTACACATCCGACGGGCGGATCGCGGCGGATAATCTCGTCATCCTCGAAGACCCGCGCGAGGCGCTGCCGAGCTACGACACGCTCATCATCCTCTCGCCCGAGCGCGCGAATGACGAGCGGCTCATCGCCGCGCTGCGCCCGCTGCTGGGCAGCATCGATGTGAAGGCAATGCGAGAAGCGAACTTCTCCGTCGACCGGACCGACGGTAACAAGAAGACCCCGCGCGAGGCCGCACGCTGGCTCGCCGAGGAAGTCGGGCTGGAATAGAGTTCCGGCGCGTGCCGGGTCTTAGGGACGCGTCCAGATCTGCGTCTGGCAGAAGGGGCCGATACAGCCCTTCACCTCGAGCCGGTTGGCACCCTTGCGGCGGATGACGGAACGGTAGGTCTTGCCCGCTTCGGGATCGTAGATGTCGCCGCGCCACAGATCGCCATCCTCGCGCAGACCGGTCAGCACCGGCAGGCCCATCAGCTTGCGGCTGCGCAGGCTCTTGTCCGGATTGTTGACGTCGCGCTGGTTCGCCCCGTCGGGCGGCGTTTCCAGAAACTTCGAGATCTTGCCGCAGACCGAAGAGCCGCAATTGCCGATTGTGACGATGGCATTCTTTTCCTGCGTCACCCAGCGACCAGAGATCGGATCGGCGGCGAGAGCGGGAACGGCGAGCGCGGCAATGGCGGCCGTACCAGCCAGCGTGGCGGTGAGAAGTTTCTTCATGATTTGCGAACAAGCCACACCCGGCCCCGTTCCGCAAGCCGCAGCCCTCAGTGCAAGCCCGCGCCGGCGGGCCAGTCGGCTGCGGCGAAGGCCATTACCTTGAACAGCTCGCCCATTTGCTCGGCCGAAACGAGCCGTTCGCGCGCCTCTTCCACCTCCAGCGCCCGCTCGGGTGCCGCCCTGGCGAGCGCAGCGGCGCGCGCGCCTATGCCGAGCGATTCGAGGAATTCCCCTTGCGTCGCCGTGCCCAGCACACGCACCCCGTCGATGCGGGCAGCGGTTGCGAGCGCGGCAAAATCGACATGGGCGGTCAGGTCCGCCATGCCGGGCCGTACCAGCGGATCGACTTTCTTGTGCTGCGCCACCGCCTGCAAGCTCGATCCGGTGCGGTGCCGCAGGTGGCCATAATCGACGATCAGCGCCACACCGCCCTGTTCGGCGAGCCGCCGGGCGATCTCCCCCATAACCGCCGTCGCCGCCGGGCAGGTTTCGATGATCGTGCCTGCGGGCCGATCGGCCCAGCCTTCGGGCACGGCGCTGTCCATCGGCTGGTCCCCGGCGACGAAGCGGAAGGCGCCCTCACCCTGCCCACCATCGTCCAGCGCGCCATCGTCCAGCCCGATCATGCGTTCGCGCCAGCCCGCGTCGGTGCGCACCAGCTGGCGAACGGGAAGCGCATCGAAGAACTCGTTGGCGACCAGCAGCAGCGGCCGATCTTCCGGCAGGCTGGCGACATCCTCGTGGAATTGCGCGCCCGGCACGGCTTCGGCTTGCAGCGCGCGAAGAACGGGCGAGCCTTCGACGAAATGCACCTGCGGCGAGAGGCCGAAACGCGCCATGCTGCGCAACGCGTCCTTCGCCAGCGTGCCGCGTCCCGGGCCCAGCTCGCAGTAGATCGGATCGGGCGGCGCGCCCGCGCGGCTCCAGATATCCGCCAGCCACAGGCCGACCAGCTCGCCGAACATCTGGCTGATTTCGGGCGCGGTCACGAAATCGCCGCCGTCCGCTTCCCGCGGTGCGCCCAGCGGATCGCGCGCCGCATAATAGTGCGCGTTGCTTTCGCCCATGTAGCGCGAGACCGGTATCGGCCCGTGCATGGCGATCAGACGCCGGAACCGTTCGGCCAGGCTGGCGGGCTGCGGCTGCGTGCTCAGGATTCGCTCGCCGAGAGCGGCGCGCCCTTCGAAGCCGACGGGTTCCTGAGCGCGTAGATCACCACCGCGACCCCCACGAGGATCATGGGGATGCTCAGCCACTGTCCCATCGAAAGGCCGGTCGAGGCGGCAAACTCGGTCAGGTGCGCGTCGGGCTGGCGGAAGAATTCGTTGATGAAACGCGCGGTCGCGATCCCGATGGTGAACACGCCCACCAGCACGCCCGGCTTCCACCGCGCCTTCGTCAGCCAGAACAGCGCCAGCATGATGATCATCATCGCCAGCCCTTCCAGCCCCGCCTGATAAAGCTGGCTGGGATGGCGGGCGAGGCCGCTCGGATCGGAGGGGAACACCATCGCCCAGGGCACATCGGCGGGGCGGCCGTAAAGCTCTCCGTTCACGAAATTCGCCAGCCGGCCGAAGAACATGCCGAAGGGCACGTTGACCGCGATATAATCCGCCACCCGCAGCCAGTTGAGGTTGTTGCGCATGCTGACCCACAGCAGCGCGAGGACCACGCCGATCACCCCGCCGTGGAACGACATGCCACCGTCCCACAGGCGCAGCAGCCCCCATGGCATCAGGCCTTCGTGGCTGAAATCCAGGAAAAGGTCCGGCTTGTAGAACAGCGCATAGCCAAGCCTTCCGCCGAAGATGACGCCCAGCGTGCAGTAGAACAGCAGGTCGTCCGCATGGGTCTGCGTCATGGGGGCGCCGGGCGCCTTTATCATCCGGGTGAGGTGCCAGTAGGCGAGGATGATGCCAACGATATAGGCGAGCGAATACCAGCGCAGGGTGAAGAACCCCAGGTCGATTCCCGGCGTCAGCCCCAGCTGTTCCCAGTAGATCGGTTCACTTGCGGCTTGCGCGAGTAGTGACAGCATTCCATCGACCCCTTAGAGATAACGCCTGAACGGCCCGGTCTTGCGTCAGTGCGGCGTGCATTGGCACAGGCGGGGCCAGGACAAAAGGGACAATGCACGCGCGGCCCCGGGGCCCGCGCGGCACCATGAGAGAGGATACGCATGCCGACGCAGCTCGACATTACTTTGGACACGATCATGGACCAGCTGGTCGCCCCCGGCGCCCCGGCGGAGACCGTGCCGTTCACCCGTCACGGCGTGACCATGCCCAGCCTGAAGAACGCGCCGCCCAGCCTCTCCCACTACTTCGAACAGTATGTGGAACAGCACGGCGATGCGGAATTCCTGGTGGACGACGGCTGCCGCCTGACCTTCCGCGAAACCTACGATGCCGCGCGCCATGTCGCGGCGGGGCTCCTCTCGCAGCACCGCCTGATAAAGGGCGACCGCGTCGGTATTGCCGCGCGCAACTCGGCCAACTGGATCGTCGCCTACATGGGGATCACGATGGCGGGCGGGTGCGCCGCGCTGATCAACGGTTTCTCCAGCGGAGAGGAAATGGCGGACGCGATAAGCATGGTCGGCTGCCGCATCGTGCTGGCCGACCGCAAGCGGGCCGAGCGTCTCGAAGGGACCGATCACGGCGCCACGATCCTGCCGCTCAAGCATGACTGCAACCCGGCCGAGGGGCTGAGCGCGGTCTGGGGCGACCCCGCCGCCACGTCGCTGCCCACGCTGGGGCCGGACGATTACGCGACGCTGCTGTACACATCGGGCTCCACCGGGCGTTCCAAGGGTGCTCTGTCCGATCACCGCGCGGTGGTCCACGGCACCATGAGCTACGTCATCCAGAGCCTGATGGCGCTCACCTACCTTTCCAGCCAGGGCGAGGCATCGGCCCTGCAACCCTGCGCACTGGTCGCCGTGCCGCTGTTCCACGTCACCGGCGAGGTTCCGGTCTTCCTGCAGAGCTTCGCGCTGGGGCGCAAACTGGTGCTGATGAAGAAATGGGACGCGGGCGAGGCGCTGCGCCTGATCGACCGCGAAAAAGTGACCTACTTCACCGGCGTGCCGCTGATGAGCTACGAGATGGCCACCCATCCCGACCGCGAAAAGTACGATACCTCAACCTGCACCTCCTTCGCAGCGGGCGGCGCACCGCGCCCCGTCGACCATGTCGGCGCGATCAAGGAGGCGTTCCCCGGCGGCTTCCCTCTGCTGGGCTATGGCCTCACCGAAACCAACGCCATCGGCTGCGGCAATTTCAACGAAAACTATCTCGCCAAGCCTTCCAGCACGGGCAAGGCCAGCCGGCCGCTGGTCGACCTCGCCATTCTCGACGAGCAGGGCAACAAGCTGCCCACGGGCGAAGTGGGCGAGATCGCGATCCGCACCGTGGCCAACTTCCTGTGCTACTGGGACAACAAGGAAGCCACCCGCTCCGCCATCACCGACGACCTGTTTTTCCGGACCGGAGACCTCGGCCGGCTGGACGAGGACGGCTATCTGTTCATCGTCGACCGCAAGAAGGACATCATCATCCGGGGCGGAGAGAACATCAGCTGCCTTGAGGTGGAAGATGCGATCTACGCGCATGACGATGTCTCCGAATGCTCGGTCTTCGGCCTGCCGGATGATCGCTACGGCGAGATCGTGGGCGCGGTCTATCTCGCGAGGAGCGGCGCGACACTGTCCGAACAGCAACTCGCCGACTATCTCGAGAAGAAACTTCCGCCCTTCAAGCGACCGGCGCGCATCTGGCAGGTGAACAGCCCCCTGCCGCGGCTCGGCACCCAGAAGATCGACCGGCGCGCACTGCGCGACCAGTACACGGCAGAAACTGCGGAGACATGAGCGCACCGCCCCTCGCCAATCAACGCGCCATCATCGACCGGCGCGCACTCGCTGCAAAAATCGGCGAGATCGAGGGGGATGAAAGCACCTGGCGCGAAGCGTTGCTCGCCATCCTGCAGGAAGCGCTGAAGGCCGGCCGGGAGGAAATGTCCCGCCGGCTGGTCGAAAACCCTTCCGCCGGACACGCGCTTTGCGGTGGGCACAGCTTCCTGCTCGATCAGCTGATCCGGCTGACCCACGATCACGCGGCAGAGCGGCTGGCCCCGGCGCCCGAAGGCAAGGCCGCGCGCGCGCTCTCGATCCTGGCGGTCGGCGGGTACGGGCGCGAGGAGATGGCGCCGCATTCGGACGTCGACATCGTCTTCCTGTGCGAACGCACCGATGACGAGCGCACGGTCGCCCTGATCGAGGCGATCCTCTATCTGCTGTGGGATCTGGGCCTCACGGTGGGCCATTCGGTCCGTAACGTCGATGACATCGTGAAGATGGCGAAAGCCGACGGCACGATCCTGACCTCGCTGCTCGAAGGCCGCTATCTGTGGGGGGACGAGGCGCTCTACGAAGAAAGCAAGCGGCGCTTCTTCCTCGAAGTGGTGGAGGGCACCGAGCGCCAGTTCGTCACCGAAAAGCTGCGCGAGCGGGACGAGCGGCACAAGCGCATGGGCGATACGCGCTACGTGGTCGAACCCAATGTGAAGGAAGGCAAGGGCGGCCTGCGCGATCTGCAGGCGCTCTACTGGATCGGCAAGTATATCCACCGCGTGGGCGAGGCTGCCGAACTGGTTGACGCGGGCCTGTTCACGCGCAGCGAATACAAGAGCTTCCGCCGGGCGGAGGGCTTCCTGCTGGCGGTGCGCTGCCACCTGCACGATATCACCGGGCGCGCCGAAGACCGCCTCACCTTCGATCTGCAGAAGGAAGTCGCGCGGCGGATGCGGTTTGCCGACCGGCGCGGGAAGAGCGCGGTCGAACGCTTCATGCAGTTCTATTTCCTGCAGGCGAAACGGGTTGGTTCGCTCACCGGGGTGTTCCTCAGCCAGCTGGAAGAACAGTTCGCCAAGAAGCGCGCCCGGCGCGGGCTGCTGGCAGGCTTCAATTCACGGCCCCGGACGCTGCACGGCTACACCGTCTTCGCAGGCAAGCTGGCCGCGCCCGGAGACGAATGGTTTCGCAAGGACCCGGTCCGGCTGATCGAAATTTTCAGAATCGCGGAAAGCGAACAGCTGGAGATCGACCCGCGCACGATGCGCCAGGCGGATCGTGACAGCGGGCTCATCAACGACGAGGTGCGCGAGGACCCGCGTGCGAATGCCGCGTTCCTGGACCTGCTTGCCGGACGCAACGATCCCGAAACCGTGCTGCGCTGGATGAACGAGGCGGGTGTTTTCGGCCGCTTCGTGCCCGATTTCGGGCGGGTCAACGCGCAGATGCAGTTCAACATGTACCACCACTACACGGTGGACGAGCATACCATCCGCGCGATCGGCTTCCTGACGAAGATCGAGAAAGGCGAACTGGCAGAGGAGCATCCGCGCGCCACGCGCGAGATTCACCGTCTCAAGAGCAGGCGCGCCGCCTATGTCGCGGCGCTGCTGCACGATATCGCCAAGGGCCGCGGGGGCGACCATTCGGTGCTGGGCGCCGAGATTGCCGAGAAGCTGTGCCCGCGTTTCGGCCTGAGCGACGAGGAGACCACGCTGGTCGCATGGCTGGTGCGCCAGCATCTGCTGATGAGCCACACTGCCTTCAAGCGCGACATTGCCGACCCCAAGACGGTCGAGGATTTCGTGGCCGAGGTGCAGACGCTGGAGCGGTTGCGGCAGCTCGCCATCCTGACCTCGGTCGACATCCGCGCGGTAGGCCCGGGCACCTGGAACAGCTGGAAGGGCCAGCTGCTGGGCGAGCTTTACGATCGATCGCACGAGCGGCTGCGGCTGGGCCACGTGACCAGTGGCCGCAAACATCGCGTCGATGCGCAAAAGGCCGCGGTGCGCGAAGCGCTGGGCGACAAGGCCGCGCTGATGGATCAGTACGACGATCTTCTGCCCGCGCCCTACTGGATCGCGGAACCGCCGGACATCGCCGCGCGCAACGTCGTGCAATATTCGGTGGCACGCGAACTGGGGGAGGCGCTGTCGGTCCATTGCGAGCCCGACGAGGAGCGCGGAGCCACGCTCGTCACCGTGATCGCCGCCGACCATCCGGGCATTTTCATGCGCATCGCGGGTGCAATCCACCTGGTGGGCGGGAACATCATCGATGCGCGCATCCACACGACCCGTACCGGCTACGCGGTCGACAATTTCCTGGTGCAGGACCCGCTCGGCCAGCGCTTCGGGGAAGACAACCAGCTCGAACGGATAGAGCGCAGCATCGCCGATGCCCTGGAACGAGGCGCCCAGCTGGTGCCCAAGCTCGCCCAGCGCCCCTTGCCGCGCCGGGGTGCAGGCGCCTTCGACGTGCGTCCCAGCGTCGCGTTCGACAATGATGCCTCGCATCGCTTCACGGTGATCGAGGTTTCCGCGCGCGATCGCCCGGCCCTGCTCAACCGGCTGGCGCGCGCGCTGTTCGAACACCACGCCATGATCCGCTCCGCCCATATCACCCACTACGGTGAGCGCGCGGCGGATACGTTCTACGTCACAGATCTGACAGGCGACAAGATCACCGACCCGTCGCGGCTGGAAACGATCCGGGCCGCGCTGGTCGATGCGGCGAGCGACGAGATGCAGGCCGAACTGGAGCCTGCCTAGAGCCCATCGCGGCGGTTCGCATGGTGGCCGCGTACGGCATTGAGGGGGGTGTTCAGAGAATGACCAGGCTAATGATGGCAGCGGCCTGCCTTGTGGCGCTCTGCGCTTGCGCGGTCACTGATGATCGGCTTCGCAGCCGTTTCGAAGCGACGCTGGCGGCGGACGAAAGCGCCACGGCAGCTCTGAAGCAATGGTGCACGCGGCAGGATATTGCGACCCCTGCCCTTATCACGGTGGATCATCTTCCGACCGATGGAGCGACAGCCTCTGCCGATATCCGGCGAATGCTCGAAGTCGATGCCGAGGAGCCGCTCGGCTACCGGCACGTCGCGCTGGTGTGCGGATCGACCACCCTTTCGGTCGCCCACAACTGGTACGTGCCCGGTCGCCTGACGGCGGACATGAACGAAGTCCTGCAAACCACCAATACCCCGTTCGGGCGGGCCGTCGCCGATCTCGACTTCACGCGGGAGCGGCTGGAATCGGTCGAGGGGCCGACTGCGGACTGCCCGGCGGACACGATACTCACGCATCGCGCGATCCTGCGCCGCCGCGATGCAAAGCCGATCAGCACCGTGATCGAATGCTATACGCCCGCCAATCTGCGCACCGCTGGCCCTTAAGGCAGCAGCGACGCCGCGAAACTATCCCCGCTCGCCGAACAGGGCGGAGCCCACGCGTACGTGAGTCGCCCCGAGCATGATCGCAGTTTCGTAGTCCGCGCTCATGCCCATGCTCAGGCCCCATGTGCCCGGCTCCGGCTCATGCTCGCGCGCCAGCTTGTCGAGCAGCGCGAAGAAGGGGGCCGGTTCCTTGTTCAGCGGCGGAATGCACATCAACCCCTTCAGCGGGATATCCGCCTCGCGCGCGGCGGCGATGAAGTCCGGGAGATCGGATATCGCACATCCCCCCTTCTGGTCTTCCTCTCCGACATCGACCTGAATGAAGCACGGCACGCGTTTGCCCAGCTTGTCGTATGCCTTCGCGAGCGCCTTCAGGAGCGAAGTCCGGTCGAGCGAATGGATCACATCGAAGGTCGCCGCCGCATCCTCCGCCTTGTTCGATTGCAATTGCCCGATCAGATGCAGCTCTACGTCCTCGTAGCGCTCGCGCAGCTCGGGCCATTTGGACTGCGCTTCCTGCACGCGGTTTTCGCCGAACACGCGCTGCCCCGCCTCCAGCAACGGCTCGATCTTCTCGACCGGATGCGTCTTGCTGACCGCGATCAGCGTCACCTCGTCCGGGTCGCGCTTGGCGATCTTGCAGGTGCGGACGATCCGCTCTTCGACTTCGATCAGGGCTGCTGCGCTATCCATCGCGCGCCGCTATAGCGGCTGGACGATGCCGATCCAGCCCCTCCCCCACCTTTGGCTGCTATCCGATGCGCGCAACGATGCGCTGCTCGAGGATGCGCTGGCACGCCTGCCTGACGGCTCCGGTTTCGTGTTCCGGCACTATCATCTGCCGCAGGAAGAGCGGCGGGCACGCTTTGAAATGCTGCGCAGCATATGCCGCAGCATGAACCACTGCACGATCCTGTCCGGCCCAGCTGAAACGGCGCGGCATTGGGGGGCGGACGGTGTCTACGGCGCGCCCACCGCGCTGGACGATGCTGCAGACATGCTGCGCATCGCCACGGCCCATGACGAAGCGGAGATAGCGGCGGCCGAACGCACCGGTGCGGATGCCGTGATGCTCTCCCCGGTATACGCCACCCGAAGCCATCCCGACGGCGAAGCTCTGGGGCCGGACCGGTTTCGTGCCCTTGCCGGATCCACCCGCCTGCCGGTGATTGCGCTGGGCGGGATGACCCCGGAGCGCGCGCGGACGCTGGGCGTTTCGCGCTGGGCGGCGATCGACGGGCTGTCCTGACCGATTATGGCCCTGCGCACTTGACCCGGGACTCCCTTCGGATTCATGATGCGTTCCAAACCCCCGCGGAGTGATGGAAATGGCAAGCAAGGCCCTCGTCCCGACCGAGACGCTCGACTGGCGTGAGGCCTTTCGCGCATCGCTCAAGCGTGCGCTGCAGATGGCGGGTGCGCTGATCCTGTTCGGGGCGATGCTGTTCCTGGCGCTATCGCTGATCAGCTATACGCAGGCCGATCCCAGCCCATCGACCGCTGCTGCTGCCTCGGGGCCCGTTGCCAACTGGATGGGCAACGCAGGGGCTTGGGCGGCGGAACGCGCGCTGTTCTCCTTCGGCTGGGTCAGCGTGCTGGTGCTGCCGCTGCTCTACATCGGTGCGCGAAGCCTGTGGCGCGCCGCGAACGAGGAAGCGGACACGCCCGCACACACGCGCTGGTGGCGTCCGCTCGCCCTGCTGCTCATGGCGATGGCGTTGCTGGCGACGGTCCTGTCGCTCACCTTCGCGGACATGGCCATGGCGCTCCCCGCCGGTGCGGGCGGCCTTGCCGGCCTGATCGGCGCGACCGCGACCGAGGCAATCGCCGGCCGGCTGGCAGGCGGGGCTGCCGGATGGGTGATCCTTGCCATTGCGCTGGCCATGCTGGCGGTCGGAGCGATGCTGGTCGCGCGGGTGTTCACGATCGACTGGCGCGGGCTGATGACCCTGCCGAGCCTGCCGCAGCGCCTCGTGCGGGAACGGGCACCGGAAGCGCCGGAGAAGCCGAAGACGCCCCGCCGCAAGCCGAGCCGTGAGACAGCGATCGAGGCTCCCGAGCCGCCGGCGAGCGAACCCGAGAAGCCACGCCGCGTCCCGCAGATCGTCGATCCCAAGGTCGCGCCGCGCAAGGCGGACGGTGACGCGCTCACCCGCCAGAAGGACATGTTCGCCGATTTCGACCTGCCTTCGCTCGAGCTGCTGTCCGACCGGAGCGAAGCGAATGTCGCCCCGCTCGACCGGCAGGCGCTCGAGCGCAATGCGCGGCTGCTCGAATCGGTGCTCGACGATTTCAACGTGAAGGGCGAAGTCACCGCCGTGCGGACCGGGCCCGTTGTCACCATGTACGAGCTCGAACCTGCTCCGGGCACGAAGGCCGCCCGCGTGATCGGCCTGTCCGAAGACATCGCCCGCAACATGAGCGCGGTTTCCGCCCGCGTCAGCACGGTGCCGGGCAAGACCGTGATGGGCATCGAACTGCCCAATGCCGAACGCCAGATGGTCGGCTTCAAGGAACTCGCCGCGTGCTCCGACTTCGTCGATGCGCCGGGCGACCTGCCGATCATCCTGGGCAAGGACATTGCGGGCGAACCGATCATCGCGGACCTCGCGGCCATGCCTCACCTGCTGGTCGCAGGGACCACCGGCAGCGGTAAGTCGGTCGGCCTCAACACAATCATCCTGTCGCTGCTCTACCGCTTCACGCCCGCCGAGTGCCGCCTGATCATGGTCGATCCCAAGGTGCTGGAGCTCAAGAGCTACGAGGATATTCCGCACCTCCTCTCGCCCGTCGTCACCGAGCCGGAGAAGACCATCCGCGCGCTCAAGTGGACGATCGAGGAGATGGAGCAGCGCTATCGCAAGATGAGCGAGGTGGGCGCGCGCAACATCGCCGGGTTCAACGAACGCGTGCGGACCGCCAAGGCCAAGGGTGAGCCGCTGGGCCGCCGCGTGCAGACCGGCTACGACCCCGAAACGGGCGAGGAAATCGTCGAGGAGACCGAGCTCGACTACGAAGAGCTGCCGCTGATCGTGGTGATCGTCGACGAGCTGGCGGACCTGATGGCCGTGGTCGGCAAGGACATCGAGATCCTGATCCGCCGCCTGACGCAGAAGAGCCGCGCCGCGGGCATCCACCTGATCATGGCCACGCAGCGCCCGTCGGTCGACGTCATCACCGGCGTCATCAAGGCCAACCTGCCCACCCGGATCAGCTTCAAGGTGACCAGCCGGATCGACAGCCGCACGATCCTTGGCGAACAGGGCGCGGAAACGCTGCTGGGCAAGGGCGACATGCTGTTCAAGCCCAATATCGGCAACCTCACCCGCGTCCACGGCCCCTTCGTGAGCGACGAGGAAGTGGAGGCCGTGGCCGAGCACTGGCGCAAGCAGGGTTCGCCCGCCTATGTCGATGCCGTGACCGAAGAGCCGATGGACGGCGGCGGCGGCTTCGCCTTCGAGGACGAACTCACCGCGAGCGACAATCCGGACGAGCGCAAGTACCGCCAGGCCTGCCAGGTCGTGTTCGAGAACCAGAAGGCGTCCGGCAGCTGGCTCCAGCGCCAGATGGGCGTGGGCTACAACACCGCCGCCAAGTGGATCGAGCGGATGGAGAGCGAAGGCCTGGTCGGCCCCGCCAACCACGTGGGCCGCCGCGACGTCTACCGCGACAAGGACGGCAACCCGCTTTAGCGGGCGCTTGTCGAGCGGCGCCGGGGCCAGGATCGGGGGCGCCCTGACACACCTGACACAGTGTCCAGGGGGCAAAAAACGCCGCGCCCCTCGCGGGGCGATTTCGGCGGGTATCGACGGTGTGAAAGAGCGCGTTGACCTCTAGCGTGCGTGACGAGTGTAGGACAGCGGGCTGACGCTGTGATCGGCGACGGGCGCGAACTGATGGGCCCCGGCAAGCTGGAGAACCGCTAGGCGGGTGCCGACTCGCGCCGGATCGGGAAGAGGTGCGCATAGGTGAGGCAGCGCCACAGCCATTCGAGCGGGCCGAACTTGTAGCGCGCGAGCCAGGCAGGCGACCAGACCAGCATGATCGCCCAGGTCGCGAGCACCACGCCATACAGGGCTGGCCGGGTGAGTTCGCCGAACAGGCCGAGCGCCCAGCCGTGGAAGACGAACAGCATCAGGATCGAGGTGCCCAGATAGTTCGAGAACGCCATCCGGCCCGCCGCCGAAACCCGCGAGCCGAGCCAACCCGTTGCGCGCGGCCCCCACAGCGCCAGCAGCGCCGCAAGCCCCAGGATCATCAGCAGGTTCGGGACCCTCGAGAGGCCGTCGAACGACCAGAGCGCGCCCATATAGCCGAGGCCCCCGGCGTGATTCCACAGCCCGATGGCGAGCGTTCCGGCAAGACCGGCGAGCACTGCGATCCACCCCCACAGCGTCTGCCGACGCGGATCGATCCGCCGGTCGAACAGCCCGAGACGGTATAGTGCCATGCCGATCAGCATCAGTGGCACCGCTTCCAGCCCGTTCTGAAACCAAGACAGCAGCGGCTGCGACCAATGTTCGGCGATGTTGTGGGTGACCCAGCCGCCGTAATCGCCCGCCGTGATCAGCGCGGTCTCGATCCGGTCATCGGCCGCGCCGGCATCGCGCATTGCCGCAGCCATGTCCGCCATACCGCCAGAAGACGCGGCCATCTCCCCGGCCGCAGTCGCATACATCCTGCCCCAGACGACGATATCCTTCACCGCAGCCAGCAGGTAGACCACGATCCCCACCCAAAGCTGCGTCTTCGGTCGCCGTTTGACGAACAGGAGGGCGATGAGGCCGCAGGTCGCGTAGGTCGCCAGGATGTCGGTTTTCGAGATAAACAGGTAGTGGGCGTAGCCGAACGCGAACAGCCAGAAGAGGCGCCGCACCTGCAGCCAGCGGCCGCTACCCCGCGCCCAGGCCCGGTCGAGGAAAAGGATCATGCCTGCGCCAAACAGCAGCGTGAACAGGCCGCGCATCTTGCCGTCGATCAGGGTGAATTGCGCGACCCATAGCCAGTCCGACACGGGCCCGTGTTCGGTCAGGAAGCCGCCCGGCCAGATGTAGGCGGCCGAGGGCTGGCCGAATGCGACGATATTCGCGGCAAGGATGCCCATCACCGCGATACCGCGCGTGAAATCAAGGCTGGCCAGCCGTTGCTGCCCCGTTGCCGGGGCAGGCCCGACGCGCGATTCGATCTGGTCCTCGATCATCACCCAGTCCTTCCTTGCTGTTACTTGCAGTCGCGCCGCGCGGGTCGCCGGGCGTGATGGGTTTGAACCGGCCTATGCCTCTGCGACGACACCGTCTTCGTGCCAGCGTTGCAGCATGGGGATCGAGAGGAGCTCGGCGCCGACGGCCAGAAGGGGCAGCACCACGCAGGTGAGGTCCGCGAATGCGACGGCGGAAAATAGTGTGAGCGTGATCGTGGCCGCCGCGCCTGCACGCTGCATCGCCCCGGCCCTGTCCCAATCGGCGTCGACCACGAACCAGGCGAGCACGATCAGTCCTGCAATCCGCAGCAGCAACAAGGTCGCCAGACCAGTCATGGCGGCGGCGTTGCCTGCGTAGATCGTCGGCACCATGCCTGTAGGCATCCTTGCGAAACTTGCGATTTCCCCGGCGTAGGGCGGCTCGACCCAGGGGTAGCCACACCACAAGCCAGCCAGCAGCAGTGCCGCCACCGGCAGGATCAGCCCAAGCGCGCAGATGTAGCGCGCCAGAGCAAGGCGGCCCTCGGCGTGCCTCGGCAATTCCTGCCACGCGGTCGTGAGGCAACCGAACGCGAAGGAAAGTCCATCGCCAGCCTCTTGCGCCACAGCGAACTCGGCGTGCATTGCCGCAGCCCATTCGCATCGATCGGAGCCCATCCCCGCCAGAGCGAGCTTCATGACGGGGCGCGCGATCCACACGCTCATGCCTTTGCGTCCGAGAGGCCGAACGAGCCCGGATCGCTCCTGGCTTCGCGCGCGAGGGCCAGCCCGGTTGCCGTCAACCGATAGGCATGGCGCGGAGGCCGGCCGGGCGCAGTCGGCTCGCACCATTCCGAGGAGACAAGGCCCCGCTCGCTCATCCGCATCAGGAGCGGGTAGAGCGAGCCCGATTTCAGCCCGGTCTGTTTCATGAGCTCATACCCGTGGATGCGTTGGGGGGCCCGATCGTACAGCGCGGCCAGCACGGCGAGCATCTGCGGAGAGGGGCGTCGAGATCGAACCATGGGGTCAATCTTATATATGTAGAGTTATCGGCGCAATCCTCTTTGTGGAGGTCGTCCAACCCCGAGCCCCATCCGCACATGGCTGCACGCGTCCTCGCTCGTGTGTCTCACGCAATCTCGATGAAACCCATCGCAATTGCGTTCTTCGCACGGAACCTGCATCGCTCACCCCCACATCGCGGCCCGCTCCCGAACCGCTGCTCGCGAACACGCCCGGAGGCGAGAGATGAAAATCGAGATCAACGAACACGCTGCATGGATCTTCAAGTCCGGCTGGAAAGGGTTCTGCCCCCGGTGCGGCAAGGGCGACATGTTCAAATCCTGGCTCAAGGTGAGCGATCGGTGCGAGGTGTGCGGGCTGGATTACCGCTTCGCCTCCCCCGACGATGGCCCCGCCTTCTTCTCGCTGTGCTTCGTCGCGTTTCCGCTGCTGTTCCTGATGGTCTGGGTGCAGGTGGCGCTGGAACCGCCGCTCTGGCTGCTGCTGGTTCTCGCGGTGCCGGTGATGACGATCGGCTGCCTGCTGCCGCTGCGCCCGATCAAGGGATGGCTGGTCGCATCGCAATATGTGAACCGCTCCGTCGAGGCGGGCACCGAGAAGCTGTGGGCCGAAATGCACGCGCGCGAGGACGAAAAGAAGCGCAGCGAAGGCGACGCCTAATTGCAGCCGCCGCAGCGGACAGAAAGCTGGCTGACAAAACGAAAAAGCCGCCGCGCTCCGGGGAAGCGGGCGGCCTTTTCAATAGCCGGGAGGAGACGCGCCTATTCGGCGGCTTCGGCACTCTCGGCAGCCGCCGCTTCCGCTTCGGCGCGCTCGGCCTCGAGTTCGGAATCGCTCTCCAGATCGGCGGCGGTCAGCGCGGGGTGCTGCGCGATCCGCTGGGTCATGGTTTCCATCGTGCCCGCGGGCAGCGCCACGAGACCGATCTTGGCCAGCGGGCCGCCGCGTTCCCACATCGCCATCCACTGTTCCAGGAACTTCTGCAGCCCGGGGATCGCCTGCAGGTGCGCCTGCTTCACGTAGAGATAAAGCGGACGCGCGCCGGGGTACTGGAAGCTGGCGATATTGTCGTAGGTCGGCTCGACGCCGTTCATCGGCAGGCCCTGCACACGGCCTTCGTTCTCTTCCAGATAGGAATAGCCGAAGACGCCCACGGCGTTGCGGTTGCCCTGGATCTTCTGGACGATCAGGTTGTCCTGCTCGCCCTGGTCGACATAGGCACCGTCGGAGCGGACTTCGGTGCAGGTGCGCTCGAACGCGTCCTCGTCGCTTTCCTTCAGCGCGGCCATCTCGGGATTGGCTTCGCACCCGGGGGTGAGCACCAGTTCCTTCAGCGCATCGCGCGTGCCGCTGGTCGAGGGCGGGCCGTAGACCAGGATCGGCGCGTCGGGCAGCGAGGGGTCGATATCGGCCCAGGTCTCGTTCGTCTGCTCTTCGCCATAGGGATTGGCGGCGAGCGCGCGGTAGACGATCTCCGGCGTCAGCTCCATCATGATGCCGCCTTGCGTGCTGGCGAAGGCGATCCCGTCCAGGCCGACCTGGATTTCGGTAATCTCGGTCACGCCGTTGGAGCGGCAGGTTTCGAACTCGCTCACCTTCATCCGGCGCGAGGCGTTGACGATGTCGGGCGTATCCGCCCCCACGCCCTGGCAGAACAGCGCGATGCCGCCGCCCGAACCGGTCGATTCGATCAGCGGGGAACGCATGTCAGGGTTGGTGCGCGAAAAGCTCTCGGCCACCTGCTTGGCGAAGGGATAGACGGTCGAGGAACCGACCGCGCGAATCGATTCGCGCGAGCCGCCGCCGTTGTCGCAGCCGGTCAGCATCAGCCCGGCAGCCGCCGCCAGAGCAAGAACATTGGTGAATTTCATTGATCGCCTCTCCATCAGATCAAGGCATGGTGGTGCATGATCGCAGCCCCTAACCACTCTCCTGTGACAACTGCGTTACCGTACGGCGACGGCAGGTAAACCCCGCCCGGCCTTGCTGTCTTCCGCCCTCCCACCTAACGGTCCCGCCGTAACGTAAGGAAGGTCCCCCAACCCATGCGCATCGGCTGCCCCAAGGAAATCAAGAACCATGAATACCGCGTCGGCCTGACGCCCGAAAGCGCGCGCGAACTGGCGCGTGGCGGGCACGAGGTCTGGATTCAGAGCGGCGCCGGGCTTGGCATCGATGCGACGGACGAGGAATACGAGGCGGCAGGCGCACGGATCGTCGACGGGCAGGACCCGATCTTCGCGGAATGCGAGATGGTGGTGAAGGTGAAGGAGCCGCAGGCGGACGAGCGCAAGAAACTGCGCGAGGGCCAGATTCTCTATACCTACCTGCATCTTGCGCCCGACCGGGAACAGACGGTCGACCTGGTGAACGCCGGCGTCACCGCGATCGCCTACGAAACCGTCACGGGCCCGATGGGCCAGCTCCCGCTGCTCAAGCCGATGAGCCAGGTGGCCGGCCGCATGAGCGTGCAGGCCGGGGCCACCGCGCTGGAAAAGGCGCACGGCGGGCGCGGCGTGCTGCTGGGCGGCGTGCCGGGCGTGATGCCGGGCAAGGTCGTGGTGATCGGCGGCGGCGTGGTCGGCTTCAACGCCGCGCAGATGGCCGCCGGGCTGGGCGCGGATGTGACGATCCTCGACCGCGATCCCGAAGTGCTCGAACGCGTGGGCACGCATTTCGAATCGCGCGCCAAGACGCGCTTTTCCAACGCGGCAAACCTGCACGATGCGGTGTGCCAGGCGGACCTGGTGATCGGCGCGGTGCTGATTCCCGGCGCCGCGGCCCCCAAGCTGGTCACGCGTGAAATGCTGTCCGACATGCAGACCGGCGCGGTGCTGGTGGATGTGGCCATCGACCAGGGCGGCTGCTTCGAAACCAGCAAGCCCACCACGCACGACAACCCGACCTACGTGGTCGACGATATCGTGCACTACTGCGTCGCCAACATGCCCGGCGCGGTCGCGCGCACCAGCACCTATGCGCTCAACAACGTGACCCTGCCCCATGCGCTCCAGATCGCCGACCACGGCTGGAAGGCCGCGATGCGCGCCAACCCGCACCTCGCCGAAGGGCTCAACGTGTGGGACGGCAAGGTGACCTACAAGGCGGTGGCCGAAGACCTGGGCTACGAATACGTGCCGGTCGAGAAAGCGCTCGCCTGACGCGACCAGGCAGGAAGGCTGCCACCAGGGGCGTCGCCTTCCCGCTTCGTTAACCCCATGACGCTAGATGGAACGCATGGGGTCGCTGCTGAGTCGGATCGGGATTCTGTTGTCTCTGGCATGCGCGTGCCTGGCGGCGCCCGCGTCCGCCGCCCCGCTCGCTCCCGATTGCATCTTCGCGACCTCCGAAGACCTCTCCATCGAAAGCGTTCGCGCCGATCCGCGATGGGTCTGCGACGAAGTGAAGACCCTGGAGGCTCCGCGTTTCAACTGGCTGCGCTTCGAAGACGCGGGCAGCGCCGGTTATCGCTATTACGCGATGGAGGCACGCTGGTTCGACAGCATCACCGTATACCGGATCGCGAGCGACGGCCGGATCGCCAGCAACCGGCTTGTCCCGGACGAGGTGCACCTCAGCAACGTCAACGACATGATGCTGCCGCTGCCGGATGTCGGCGATCCGCAAGCCGCGGTCATCGTCCGGATCGACAATTACGCAAAATTCCGTGACGCACCGAAAATCCGCCTTCTGGAGAGTGCCGACAGGCCGGCAGGACTGGTGGACGACCTCATCTTTGCAGCCCTGCTGATAGGTCTGATCCTGGCCCCCTGCATCCTCGCGGCAATGCTGGCCTTTGCGCTGCGGCAGACCTTCGTGGCGTGGTATGCGGTGATGTGCGCCGGCATGGCCCTGACGATCGCCATGACAAGCGGCCTGGCCGCCAGCTGGTTTTCCTGGAATCTGGTCGTGTTTCTGGTGTTCGAGCGCCTGGGCTACGTCCTGATCATGTTCGCATCGTGCCAGTTCGCCCGCGACTTCATCGAACGCGAGGCGCTGTCGCCCGCCATGCGCAGGGTGCTGCGCTGGAGCGGCATCGGCATTCTCATCGTGGGCGGACTGAACGCAGGGATCATACAAAGCCCGATGCTGTTCGGCCTGGCCCAGCTCGTCGTGCTGACGGCTTTGATCGTCGCTTTCGGCCAAGCCGTACGGCGCGGGAGCCGCTGGGTCCGCTACCAGTTGCTCGGCTGGTGCTTCGCGATGGTTCTGGTGACGGATATGGCCATGAAAGGCGTGGGGCTGGGGGGATTTCTCGAAACCGATTTCCTGACCGTCTACTACGCCATGGTCTGGGAGATCATCATCGTCGCGATCGGCGTGACCGACCGGGCGCTGATGCTGCGGTCGGACCGCGACCGGGCGCGCCAGCTGGCTGCCGAGATGGAAAACCTCGCCGAGCGCGATCCGCTCACCGGCCTGCTGAACCGGCGCGGCATTGCCAATCAGTACGACAGCCTGATGCGGCGCGGCTTCACCACCTTCGCCCTGATCGACCTCGATCATTTCAAGTCGATCAACGACCGGTTCGGCCACCATGTCGGCGACGCGGCGCTGATCGCCACCGCCAGTGCGCTTGCGCCCGACGAGGACACGCTGGCCGTGCGGCTGGGCGGCGAGGAGTTCATGCTGGTGTTGCGCGGAGCCGATGGGACCTTGCGCGCAGAGCGGCGCCGCCGCGCGATTACCGCGCGGATTGCGGAGACCGTTCCGCAGATGGATCGGCCTGTCACCGCCAGCATGGGCGTGGTCGAGGCACCGGGCGAAAGCGCCGCGGGGCTGCCCTTCGAAGTGCTCTATCTGCGCGCGGACAAGTTGCTCTATCGGGCGAAGAACGAGGGGCGTAACCGCTATCTGCGGGAAACGCTGGTCTTCGGCGAGCCGCCAAGAGACGACCACCAGGCCGTCGCTGCCTGACCTCGCAAGCGGCGCGGTTGCCGGGGCGAGCCGCCCATGGTGGCATCGCCCCGCTTCACCGATTACACTCCCCGGAATGCCACCTGCGCCGTATCGGTTCTCCGGTACGGCGCCAGCCGGGAGAGACGACGATGAGCACGCAGCAACCGACCAATTCGGGCTTCGGCCGGACCACCGAACCGCAGGAGGTGCTGGAAGGCATCGATCTTTCCGGCAAGGTCGCCATCGTCACCGGCGGCTATTCGGGCATCGGGGTGGAGACCGTGCGCGGTCTCGCCGGAGCGGGCGCGAAGGTGATCGTGCCCGCGCGCAACCATGCGAAGGCAGTAGGCAATCTTTCCGACGTTGCCGGCGATGTCGCGATCATGGAGATGGATCTCGCCGATCTTGCGTCGGTGCGCGCTTTTGCGGATGCCTTCACCAAGGAGCACGACCGGCTTGACCTGCTGATCTGCAATGCCGGGATCATGGCCTGCCCCCTGACCCGCGTGGGCCCGGGCTGGGAACAGCAGTTCGGCGTCAACCACCTCGGCCACTTCGCGCTGGCGCAGGCGCTGATGCCGCTGCTGGAAAAGACCGCGAAGGAGCCGGGTAGCGACGTACGCGTGGTCGCGCTGTCTTCCACCGGCCACAAGCTGAGCGACATCCGCTGGGACGATCCGCACTGGAACGATGGCGCGTATGACAAGTGGCAGGCCTACGGGCAGGCGAAGACCGCCGACGCGCTGTTCGCCGTGGGCATGAATGCGCGGCTGGCCCCGCATGGCGGGCGCGCATTCTCGGTCCATCCCGGCGGGATCATGACCCCGCTGCAGCGCCACCTCGATACCGAGGAAATGGCCGCGCTGGGCTGGCTGGACGAAAACGGCGAACTGTCCGAACAGGCGGCGAAGATGTTCAAGACGCCCACGCAAGGCGCCTCGACCACGCTGTGGGCCGCGACCAGCCCGGCGCTCAAGGATCGCGGCGGCGAATATTGCGAGGATTGCGACGTGGCGGAGCTGGCCGATGCAGAGAACCCGAGCCGCTATGGCAAGGTACAACCCTACGCGGTGGACGAGGACAGCGCCGAACGGCTGTGGGCGATGAGCGAGGAGATGGTGGCGGGGGAATAGGAGGCTAACCGGGCGAAGGACGGATTGGGCATGAGCATCGTCGAGCGCTCGCAACACGCGCTGGCTCTGAACCGGACCAATGGCCTCAAGGTCGCGGTGTTGTTCGCCACTTTCGGAATCGGCTGTTTCGTCTTGGAGGCGACCGGAGTTTCCGATCTTGCCAGCCCGTGGCTTGCCGCCGCTATCCTCCCGAACGCGCTAATCTATATTGCGGTGCGTGGCGGCAAACTCCCTTGGTTCAGAGGGATGGCATTGCCTTGCTTGCTCGTGCTGGTCGCATCGGTCGCCTTGGTGTGGGCGCTGCATGCCGACATCCTCGTTCCCACTGTCCTGAGCGGGGGGGTGCTCGCCTGCTGGATCGCGGCATCCGGTTTTTTGATCTGGCGAATGTGGACGTTCGAACCAGAACCCCCGGGCAAACGGGCTTTACCCTCTACGTCACCCCGGGCTTGACCCGGGGTCCCGCTTCTCTTCCTTTCCTTGCATGGATCACGAAACATCCGGTGGCTGGGTCTACATCATGGCCGACCGCTATCGCGGCACGATGTATGTTGGCGTGACCGCGGATCTCGCGCTCAGGGTGTCGCAGCACCGCGAAGGGGCCGGATCGGACTTTTGCGCGCGCTACGGATTGAAACGGCTCGTCTGGGCGGAACGGTTCGACAGCATTGTCGATGCCATCGCGAACGAGAAACGGCTCAAGCGCTGGCACCGGGGCTGGAAGATCGAGCTGGTCGAGAAGGCCAACGTGAAGTGGAATGATCTGTTCGATTCTTTGGTCTGAGGGTCGCGAAAGCAGCGGGACCCCGGGTCAAGCCCGGGGTGACGGGCGAAGGAAAGGCGCCGCGATCTCGCTCGTGATGCGCTGCGGGCGCATGGTCTCGCGGTCGAGCATTGCCCAGCGGGTCAGCGCGGAGACCAGCACCTTGCCCTCGCCATCGACGAACTGCACCTCGCGGTCGAAGCGCGCGCCGCGCGGGCTCCCCGATACGCGGGTGCGGCCGTGGGCGGTCTCGCCGGCCTTGATGTTGCCGCGATAGTCGATCTCGTGTCGGCTCACGACCCAGATGTATCTTGCCTGATGCTCTTCGGGCGCGACCGCGTGCCAGTGGGCGACCGCGATGTCCTGAATCCAGCTCACCCAGCGCGCGTTGTTCACATGGCCCAGCTCGTCGATGTCGCCGGGCTCGGCGGTGAAGTCGCGGGTAAAGGCCCAATCGTATTCCGAGGTGCCGTCGCTCATGCCGGTTCGAGTGCGCGATCCGGGTCGACGCCGATGCTCTTGAGGTCCGCCTCGGCCTGCGCGGTGGTGGTGAAGACAAAGGCTTCCATCCCCACCGCCTTCGCGCCGTCGACATTCTTCTGCAGATCGTCGAAGAACACGCATTCCTCCGGCACCAGATCATAGGTCTCGGTCAGCCAGGTATACATGCGCGGATCGGGTTTGAGCGTGGAGTGATCGGCGGAGACGCACGCGCCATCGAACAGCGGCCAGAAGTCGTAGCGCCCGCGCAGGTAGGCGACGATTTCGTGCACGTTGTCCGTAATCGCGTAGATGCCGTAGCCGCTCGCCTTGAGGCGGCGCATCAGCGGGGGCGTTTCCTCGATCAGGTGGAGGCTCTCGAACAGCGCGGAGACCAGCCGGTCGCAGGTCTTGCGGTCGAAGCCGTGGCGTTCGCCGAACATGCGCTGCGTTTCGGTGAGGCTCATCGCGCCGCGATTGAGCGCACGGAAGATGTCGCCGCCGAACAGGTCCTGGCTGGTGATCCCGTCGGGCAGGTCCTTGCCGAAGGCGAGCTCGACGATCGATTCCGGCTCCCACCGGACGATGACATTGCCGACATCGAAGACGACGTTTCGGATGGGGGTGGCGCGCTCGGTCATGCGGTCTCGCTAAGCTGAAGGGTTCGGGTCTCAGCCGGTCCCATAGAAGCGCAGCGCACGCCGATCCACCGCTCAGTCACCCACCACAGCGCACCCGGGGGCGGAACGACCGACCCGGGCGATCATGGCGCACAGGTCGCGCTGCGGATCGTCGGTGCCCCGATAGACGAAGTGCTTCAGTTGCGCGGCCAGTTCTTCATCCCCGCTCTCGGCGACCAGCTGCCCCAGCCAGTCGTAGACCGAGACGGTCCCGTCTCCGCCCGCATCCTTGCGGTTGTCGGCGACCAGTGCGGCGACGAAATCGAAGAAATCGCGCCCGCCGTTTGTCTGCGCCGCACCCTCCGCGATCATGCCGAGCACCGTGCCGCAGGCGTAATTGGCGTCATAATCGCGCCGCTCGCTCGCGCCGGAAAGCGGGTTGCCGACCGACATGGCGAAGCAGGTCTGCCAGATATTCGCCAGTTGCGCGCCGGCATCATATTCGGGATCGACCTGCTCGATCAGCCGGAAGGCGAGCAGATTCGCCCCACCCTCCATGATCCAGGCATCGGCATCGGTTTCGTATTCGACCGTCTGCCCGAGCCAGAAATGCGCGCCTTCGTGGGCGATGAACCAGCGCACGCCCTGCAATGCGCTCGCATCCTCGGCGACCAGCCCCTCGCCTTCCAGCCGCACGCTCAGCAGGCCCGGCAGCACGCTGCCGCCCTGGCTGTACAGGTTCGGCGTCGGCCCCGCCCAGCTGGAGAGCACCATCGGCTTGCCGCTGCCCGCCCGTTCGCCCAGCCGGTCGGCATAGATCGCGAAGGTCTGCGGCAGGAAATCGAGCAGCTCGCGGCGCAGCCACGCAGGCGTCTGCGGATCGATGATCGCGGTGAGATGGCCGGTCGAGACGGGCTGCGGATCGCCGAAGACGACGTAGGTGGCATCGTCAACCGTGGTCACGGCCTGGTGGCGCTGCCCCTTGTAGAGCAGAGGCCCTGCCGCATCGCGGAAGACCATCTCCGTCTCCGGCCCTTCCTCCGCCATCTCCTGCGACTCGCGGAGCCAGGGCATCACCGCGAAGTGGCCGGTGAACAGGGCCAGAGTGCCGTCGGTGAAGCGCAGGGCAGGGTCGTAGTCAGCCATCAGGTCGTCGGCAAACGGGACGAACCGCACGGTCACCTTGCGCGGGACGGTTCCGTCATCGGCCAGCAGCACATCGGTCTCGTCGATCCGTTGCAGCGAGACGCCATCGGTCTCGACCGTCCAGCTCAATTCGCGCCAGCCTGAATCCTGCCGCCGCGCGCGGTTGGAGCGGGGAAAGGCCCAGCCTTGCGCATCGCTCGGGAAATGGAACGTCGCGCTCCAGCCGCCCGCACCGTGCACCACCTCGACCCGCACCGGCGGTTCGTCCGGCGCATCCTGCGCCGTGGCGATGGCCGGGAACACAAGCGCGAACAGCGCGGCGACCATCACCACGATGCGCGCCATGTCAGTCGACCACGCCCAGCTGCGTCAGAATGAAGGCGAATTCCTCCGCCGTTTCATACAGCGAGGCGAAGCGCCCGGACTTGCCGCCGTGGCCTGCGCCCATGTTGGTCTTGAGCAGCAGCGTGTTGTTATCGGTCTTGGTCGCGCGCAGCTTGGCAACCCACTTGGCAGGCTCCCAATAGGTCACGCGCGGATCGTTGAGCCCTGCCGTGACCAGCAACGGCGGGTAATCCTGCGCCACGACCTGATCGTAAGGGCTGTAGCTGAGCATGTAGGCGAAGGCCTGCTTGCTCTCGATCGGGTTGCCCCATTCGGGCCATTCGCCGGGCGTGAGCGGCAGATCCTTGTCGAGCATGGTGTTGAGCACGTCGACGAAGGGCACATGCGCCGCGACCGCGCCCCACAGGTCGGGATCGGTGTTGACCACCACGCCCATCAGCTCGCCCCCGGCGCTGCCGCCGCTGGCGCTGATCTGGCCCTTGCTCGTATAGCCCGCGTCGATCAGGCCCTTGGCCACATCGACGAAATCCTCGAACGTGTTGGTCCGCTCGTTCAGCTTGCCCTGAAGATACCAGCGGCGGCCCAGATCGTCGCCGCCACGGATATGCGCGATGGCGTAGGCCATGCCGCGATCGACGAGACTGAGGCGGCTGGTCGAAAAGCCGGGCGGCACCGCGTAGCCATAGGCGCCATAGGCATAGAGGTGCAGCGGGCCGCCCATCGGACGATCCTTGCGCATCACGATGCTGACCGGCACCTGCGTGCCGTCGCGCGCGGTGATCGTCACCCGCTCCGTCTTGTACTGCGTCGCGTCGTAGCCGCTCGGGATTTCCTGCTGCTTCAGGAGTTCGAGCGCGCCCGTCTTCACGTCGTAGTCGTAGACCGATCCCGGCGTGACCATGCTCTGGTAGGACAGGCGCAGCTTCTGCATGTCGTATTCGGGATTGTTGGAAAGCCCGGCGGTAAAGCTTGCCTCGGGGAAACGGATCGGCGTGACATCCGTGACATCGTCGTAGGCGCGCAGCTGCACCTGATCGAGCCCGGCGAGCCGCCCCTCGGTGACGTAGAAGTCCTTGAACAGCTCGAAATCGGTCAGGTAGAAATCGTCCGACCCTTCGAGCAGCGTGGTCCATTCTCCCGGATTGGCCAGAGGCGCTGTGGCGAGGCGGAAATTGATGTGGTCGTCGTTGGTGTGGACGAACAGGGTGCCGTCGCGCACGTCGACATCATATTCCACGCCCTTCTGGCGCGGCTTGACCAGGATCTGTTCGCCGGTCGGATTGTCGGCGCTGACCAGGCGGATCTCGCTCGTCTCGTTGTCGCCGGTAGCGATGACCAGCCAGTCTTCCTGCGCGGTCAGCCCGGTGCCGACACCGAAGCTTTCGTCCGCTTCCTTGTAGAGCGTCACATCGCTGGCGACCGGCGTGCCGATCACGTGCAGCTTGGCTTCGAGCGTGCGCCACTCCTCGGTCGAGGGGCCGTAGACCAGCGCGCTGTCGTTCGCGACCCAGGTGAGGCCGCCGCGCAGATTGGTCAGCTCGTCGGGCAGCAGTTCGCCCGTCTCGAGATCCTTGATCCGCGCGGTGTAGCGTTCGGACCCATTGTCGTCGGCGGAATAGGCGAGGTAGCGCCCGCCCTTGCTGATCGAGAACGCGCCGAGGCGGAAATAGTCCTTGCCCTGCGCCAGCTGGTTCTCGTCCAGCAGCAGCTGCGGATCGCCGCCCGCCACGGGCTTGCGGTAGTGCAGGCGGTATTCCTTGCCCTCTTCGAATTCGGACCAGTAGAGCCAGTCGCCATCCTTCTGCGGCACCGTGGAATCGTCTTCCTTGATCCGGCCCTTCATCTCCTCGAACAGCGTGTCGACCAGCGCCTGATGCGGCGCCATCTGCGCCTCGAACCAGGCGTTCTCCTGCTTCAGATATTCGAGCACATCCTCGTCATCGACGACCGGGTAGGACTGGTCTTTCAGCCAGTGATACGGATCGCTCAGCGTGATCCCGTGGGTGGTGAAGGAATAGTCGCGGCGCTCTGCCACGGGGGGGGAAGTAGGCGCTGTCTCGCTCACGCTGGTATCGGCTCCGCTGGATTGGGCCGCTGCCATTGCCGGCATGGTCAATGCGGTGATTGCGATGGCTGCGGTGAAAAGCTTGCTCATGTTCGGCTCCCCCTCTGGGCGATGCGACGCGGCTTTGAAAGCCTTGCTTTGCCGGGGTATGACCCCAGATCATCCCCATAGCCAGACTTTCGAATGACAGGATCGACCAAATGCTGATGCAGACCCACGAAGCCCGCCTTTCCGCCCTGCGCGAGGAACTGAAAAAGCGCGGGCTGGACGGGTTCTGCGTGCCCATCGCCGATGCCCACATGAGCGAATATGTGGGCGAGGATGCGCAGCGTCTGCGCTGGCTGACCGGTTTCGGTGGCTCTGCCGGCAGCGCGGCGGTGCTGCTCGACAAGGCGGCGATCTTCGTCGACGGGCGCTACACCGTGCAGGTGCGCGACCAGGTGGAAGAACGCCTGTTCGAATACCGCGGCGTTCCGAAAGACAGCCCGGCGGCCTGGTTGGCCCGCAATGCGCAGGAAGGCGCAAAGATCGGCTACGACGCGTGGCTCGCCACCCCCGGCTGGGTCCGCTCCACCACGGCCGCGCTGGAAAAGGTCGGCGCGAAACTGGTCGCGGTCGAGGGCAACCCGATCGACGCGGTGTGGCAGGACCAGCCCGCGCAAAGCGATGCGGCCGCGCGGGTCCATGCAGACGAACATGCAGGCCGCAATGCGCAGGACAAACGGCAGGCCATCGCCGACTGGCTGACCGAGGAAAAGCTCGACGCGGTCGTGCTGAGCGCGCTCGATTCGGTCGGCTGGGCCTTCAACATTCGCGGGGCCGACATCGCGCATACGCCCGTTGCCATGGCCTTCGCGCTGGTTTCGCAGGACGGCACGGCGCAGCTGTTCATCGACGAGAACAAGGTCTCGCCCGAGCTGAAGCAGCATCTGGGCAATGCGGTGAGCATCCGCCCCCGCGCCGAATTCGAGACTGCGCTGGGCGAAGTGGGCGACAAGCGCATCGCGCTCGACCCGGAATACGGCGTTGCTGCCATTGCGCAGGCGCTGGAAGCGGGCGGCGCGAAGGTGGTCGAGACGCGCGACCCCACGATTCTGCCGCGCGCGATCAAGAACGAAGCCGAGATCGACGGCCACCGCGATGCACAGGCGCGCGACGGGGCCGCGGTCTCCCGCTTCCTCGCCTGGGTCGAGGCCGAAGCGCCCTCGGGCGAGATCGACGAGCTGACCGCAGCGGCCAAGCTGCTGGAATTCCGGTCGGTCGATGGCGACCTGAAGGATACCTCCTTCGACACCATTTCGGCCGCGGCGGGCCACGCCGCGCTGCCGCACTACAAGGTGGACGAGGACAGCAATATCACGATCCCGCCGGGCAGCATCTTCCTGTGCGATTCGGGCGGCCAGTACATCGGCGAGACCGGCGCTGGCACGACCGACATTACCCGCACCGTGTGGGTCGGCAGCAAGGACGGCAAGGCGCAGCCGACGGCGGAGATGAAGGACCGCTTCACCCGCGTTCTGAAGGGCCATATCGCCATTGCGCAGGCGATCTTCCCCGAAGGCACCACGGGCGGCCAGCTCGATACGCTGGCACGGCATGCGCTGTGGCAGGTGGGCTGCGACTACGCACATGGCACCGGCCACGGCGTGGGCAGCGCGCTGGGCGTACACGAGGGCCCGCAGCGGATCGCCAAGACCACCGGATCGCAGGGCGGCACGACAGAGCCGCTGGCGGCGGGCATGATCTGCTCGAACGAGCCCGGCTACTACAAGGCGGGTGAATTCGGCATCCGGATCGAGAATCTCGTCCTGATCGAGGAGCGCCAGATCGAGGGCGCGGATGAAGGCACGTGGTTCGGGTTCGAGAACCTGACCTGGGTGCCGATCGACCGCACGCTGATCGATGTCGATCTGCTGACGCCCGAGGAACGCGACTGGGTCGACCACTATCACGCCTGCTGCCGCGAAATCCTGGGCGCGCGCCTTGCCCAAACCGGAGACACGCAGGCGACCGACTGGCTGGAGCGGCACACCCAGCCGCTCTAAGCCAGCCGCTCTAAGGGCGCTTGTCTGCCAGCCCGTGTTCGCGTAATGTTCCGTTCTTGCGAGGGTCGCGACTCGGGAGAATGAGATCATGATCGGTTACGTTACGCTGGGCACCAACGATCTGCAGGGCAACGCGCCCTTCTACGATGCCATCGCCAGGGAAATGGGCACTGGCCGGATGATGGAGTTCGACAGTTTCATCGCCTGGGGAGAGCCTGACGGCGCGGCGGGCGTTGCCCTGACCAGGCCCTATGACGGCAAGACCGCCACCGTGGGCAACGGCACGATGGTGGCGCTGCAGGCGAAGGACAAGGAACAGGTCCACCGCCTTCACGAAATCGCGCTCGCCAACGGCGGCACCGACGAGGGCGAGCCCGGCCCGCGCGGGGAGGCGGACGAGAATGGACTGGTATTCTACGCCTCCTATTTCCGCGACCGCGACGGCAACAAGCTCAACGCCTTCTGCATGGCACCCCATGGGTAGCGGGGCGGATGGCTGAACCGCGCAAGCTCTCCGAAAACCCGATCCATCTCGGCCTGGGGGCGACTGCCGAAGCGCAGCCGCCCTTCACCGGGATGGACTGGTACGAGGAATATGGCCAACGCAACGCTGCCGATGGCGCGGAGGGCCGGCTCGTCTCGATGCACAGCTTTTCGGAAAGCTGGGACAGCTGGGAAATGCACCCCAGCGGGCAAGAGGTGGTCGTGTGTACGGCGGGCGAGATCACGCTGATCCAGGAATATCCGGATGGGCAGATCGAAAAGCTGACGCTGGGCCCGGGTGACTATGCGGTCAACGATCCCGGTGTGTGGCACACGGCGGATGTCGCCGGGCAGGCAACCGCGCTGTTCATCACGGCTGGCGAGGGAACACAGCACCGTTCCCGCTGAGACGCGGATTGCGGTGGTGTGAACGTGGGCCCGATCGCGCGACAAAGCGTTACAATCGAGCCCGATCGTGGCAAATCCATGCGACAAAGGCCGGCTAGAAAGGGTGTCATGAGCTGCGCGGCGGGTTTCGATCTCCCCCCTACCCCTCCCCGTCGTGCAGCTCTTCCCATCGTAACCTCAGGAGAACCACCCGATGAAAGCTCCCATTCTCGCCGCAGCCGGTCTCTCGCTGCTGGCAGGCACCGCCGCCATCGCCCAGCCTGCCGAGCGTGGCGCGACACCAATGACCCGCGCCGACATGAGCCAGAAGGCCGCAGAACGCTTCCAGAAGATGGACCTCAACGATGACGGCGTGCTCGATCTGGCCGATCGTGAACTGCGCCGCCAGCAGCGCATCGCCCGGATCGATACCGACGGCAACGGGGCGATCAGCGCTGCCGAGCGCGAAGCCGCCCGCGAAGCGCGCCAGGCACGCCGCGCCGAACGCCGCGAAGCGCGCGGTGTCGACAGTGACCGGCGCGGGCATGGCAAACGCTGGAAGCGGGGCATGCGCGGACATCGCGGCATGATGGGCGGCCGCATGATGGTGCGCGCCGACGCCAACGGCGACGGCCGCATCACGCTGCAGGAAATGCAGGCCCACGCCCTCGCCCGCTTCGACCGCATCGATACCAACAGCGATGGCACGGTCACGGCAGATGAACGCCGGGCCGCCCGCGCCGCGATGCGTGCCGAACGGCAGGAACGCCGTGAGCAGCGCCGCGCCGAGCGCGCGAGCCAGTAACGTAGCGCCCATGGCCACGCCCGAAGACACTACGGCCACCACCCTGCTGCTCGTCGATGACGAACGCAGCCTTCGCGAACCCCTGGTCGACTATCTGGTCGGCCAGGGGTTCGTCGTGCTGGAAGCGGAGAGCGCGGCTGCCGCGCGCAGCCTGCTGCGCGAACACCGCGCGGATCTGGCACTGGTCGACATCATGATGCCGGGCGAGGACGGTCTGTCGCTCACCCGCCACCTGATCGAGGCGCAAAAACTGCCGACCATCCTGCTCACCGCCATGGGCGAAGCGACCGACCGGATCGTGGGGCTGGAAATCGGTGCGGACGATTACGTGACCAAGCCGTTCGAACCGCGCGAACTGGTTGCGCGCATCCGCTCCGTCCTCAGGCGCGCGGGCCGCCATTCGCCCGAGCGGGGGGACGAGGACGCGCCCTATCTGTTCGAAGGCTGGCTGCTCGATCCGCTCAAGCAGCGGCTGACCGATCCCGAGGGGGCAGTGATCCCCATCTCCACCGCTGAATTTCGCATGCTGCGCGCCTTTCTCGATCATCCGCGCGCCGTGCTCGACCGGGATCGGCTGCTGGACATGGTGCAGGGGCGCGAGGCGCATCTGTTCGATCGGGCGGTGGACAACCAGGTCAGCCGCCTGCGCCGCAAGATCGAGGAAGACAGCCGCCACCCGCAGTTCATCCAGACCGTGCGCGGCGGGGGCTATCGCTTCGCCGCCGACGTCACCCGCACGACCTCTGGCTGACGGGTTCCATGCCGCGCCTGCTCCCCAAAAGCCTTCTGGGCCAAAGCCTGCTCGCCATCGCGGTGACGCTGCTGATCGGCCAGGCGGTCTCTGGCCTGCTGCTCTACCGGGCGGTGGAGGAACGGCGCGATACGGCCAGCGCCAATGCCGCGGCCTTCCACCTGCTGCGCACCGCCAGCCGAGACGAAGGCTCGGTCCGCGCCATTCGCCGCGCCCTGCGCCGCCGCGAGGCGGACTCGCCCTTCGGTCTCGGCCGGCAGAGCCGCGGATCGGGGCGTCATCTGCCGCCGCCGGTGTCGGGCACCCTTGCCGATGCCTCGCCCCTGCTCCCTGGAGAAGAGCGCGACTCCGCCGCCGAAGGCCGCTTGCGGGAGATCCTGGCGCGGCAGGGCATCGTGGCGGATGAACTGCAGGTCACGCTGCGCCCGATAGAGAGCGACCCGCTGCTTGCCGAGATCGCGCAGGTCCGGCCGCGCTTCCGCGCGCGCATGGCCGACACGCAGGGCGATCTGCTGGTGGCCGCGATGCGCCAGCCGGGCGAGGAGCGCTGGATCGTCGCGCGCACGGTCCGCCCCCCGGTGGAGGCCGGCGCGCTCCTGCTGATCGCGGGGCAGACGGTGCTGCTGTTCCTGGTTCTGCTGGGCGGCACCTATCTGGTGCTGCGGCGGATCACGCGGCCCCTCGCGCGGCTCACCCGGCGGGTCGAAAGCTTCGCCCGCACGCAGCACGCGGGCGAGCCTCTGCCCCCCGAAGGGCCGGAAGACGTCAGCCGCCTGATCGCGGCGCACAACATGCTCGAATCGCGCATCGCCAGCCTGCTGGACGAGAAGGACGTGATGCTCGGCGCGATCGGGCACGATCTCAAGACGCCGCTTTCTGCGCTGAGGGTGCGGATCGAATCGGTGTCGGACGAAACCCAGCGCGCGCGCATGGCCGAAACCATCGAGGACCTGCGCCGATCGCTCGACGATATCCTGTCGCTGGCCCGGATCGGCCGCGCGAAGGACCCGCCCGAGGCCGTCCAGCTATCGGCGCTGGTCGCCAGCGTGGTCGAGGAGTTCGAGGATATGGGCAAGCCCGTCGCCATCGCGCACAGCGAGCGGCTGGTGGCGCCCGCACAGGTCACGTGGCTGCGGCGCGCGCTGCGCAACCTGATCGGCAACGCGCTGCGCTATGGCGAAGCGGCGCAAGTGTCGCTTGCGAGGGAGGGCGACATGGCGGTGATCGCGGTCGAGGACGAAGGCCCCGGCATCCCGGCCGAAGAAATGGCCGCGATGCTCGAACCTTTCCGCCGGGGCGAGGCGAGCCGCAATCGCGACACGGGCGGCGCGGGCCTCGGCCTCACGATCACGCGCGCGATCATGCGCGAACATGGCGGGGAATTGCTCCTCTCCAACCGCGCCGAAGGCGGTTTGCGGGCCGAGATGCGCCTGCCACTGGCGCGCTGATCCCGGACGGCGCCGATCCCGCGAACTAGCGCATCAGCCCGCCCACGAGATTGCGCACGAAGCGCCCCGCGATGGGCCCGGCGAGGTCCGTCGCGATGGAGCCCGCGGCAGAGGTAACACCAGAGGCCATCGGGTTGGCGCGCGATTTCTTGCCCAGCACCTTGCGCGCCGCCATCCCGGCAGCCGACCCGGCGGCAACCTTCGCCCCGCGCGACATCGCCTTTTCCCAGATGCTCCTGCTCTTGCGCGGGCGCTTGCGAACCTCGGCTTCGCCCTGTTCCTCCACCTCCTCGGCGGTCTCGGCAGCATCGACCATCTTCTGCGCGATCACCTCTGCCGCGCTTTCGCGGTCCACCGCCTCGTCGTACTTGCCTGCCAGCGGGCTCGCGCCGAGGATCACCGCCCGTTCGCCCGGCGATAGCGGCCCCAGGCGACTCCGGGGCGGCTTGATGAGCGTGCGCTGCACCACCGAGGGCGCACCGTCATCGCCCAGGGTAGAGACCAGCGCCTCGCCTACCTTCAGCTCGGTGATCGCCTGCGCCACATCGAGATCGGGATTGATGCGAAAGGTCTGCGCGGCGGCCTTGATTGCCTTCTGGTCGCGCGGGGTAAAGGCGCGCAGCGCGTGCTGCACGCGGTTGCCGATCTGGCCCGCGACCTCGTCCGGAATGTCGATCGGATTCTGCGTCACGAAGAACACGCCCACGCCCTTGGACCGGATCAGGCGCACCACCGTCTCGATCGTGTCCTGGAAGGCCTTCGGCGTATCGTCGAACAGCAGGTGCGCCTCGTCGAAGAAGAACACCAGCTTCGGCTTGTCCTGGTCGCCCACCTCGGGAAGCGTCTCGAACAGCTCGGCGAGCAGCCAGAACAGGTAGGTCGCATACAGCTTGGGGCTGCGCATCAGCCGGTCGGCGGCGAGGATATTGATGAAACCGCGCCCGCCCGAATCGATGCGGAACAGATCGTCCACTTCCAGCGCGGGTTCGCCGAAGAAGCGATCCGCCCCCTCGCTTTCGAAACTCAGCAGGCGGCGCTGGATCGCGCCGATCGAGGCCTTCGAAATGCGCCCGTACTCGCCGCCCACCGCATCGGTGTTGTCGGCAGCATGGGCGAGCAGACTGCGCAGGTCCGCGAAGTCGAGCAGCAGCAGGCCGTTATCGTCGGCGTAGCGGAATACGATCTGCAGCACGCCTTCCTGCGTATCGTTGAGGTCCAGCAGACGGGCCAGCAGCAGCGGACCCATCTCCGAAATCGTGGTGCGCACCGGATGGCCCTGCTGCCCGAACAGGTCCCAGAAGATCACCGGAAAATCGGCATAGGCATAATCCTCCATCCCAAGCTCGGCCGCGCGCGCCTCCAGCTTGTCGGCATGCTTGAACGTCGAGGAACCGGGCACGGCGAGCCCGGCAAGATCACCCTTCACGTCCGCCACGAACACCGGCACGCCCTGCGCGGAGAAGCTTTCGGCAAGACCCTGCAACGTCACCGTCTTGCCCGTGCCGGTCGCGCCCGCGATCAGCCCGTGGCGGTTGGCGCGCGACAGCAGCAGTTCCTGCGCTTCGCCTTGCGAATCGCGCCCCAGAAAAATCGTGCTCACCCGCCGTGTCTCCCCGCCTCGATGCAGCTTTGCGGTTTGGGCGCGTGGCCACTTGGGCGTCAAGATGGTTCCAATTCGCGGCCCGTGCGATAGAGCGGACACGATGCCGATGGCCGACCCTTTCATCCTGCTCGACGATGCGCGCGCTTCCGCGTCCGGCGGCGGCTCGACCGGCGCGCGCCTGTTCGAATCGCCGCTGGAGGTGTTCCGCGCGCTTCGGCCCGAGGAAGTGGTGGAGACGCTCGCCGCAGCCGAGGCCGCGCAGGCCGAGCGGGGCGGAACGCTGGCGGGCTTCATCGGCTACGAGGCAGGGCTTGCGCTGGAGCCGAAGCTGCGCCCGCTGGCCGACGCGCGCACCGGCGCGGCGGGCCCGCTGGTATGGCTGGGCCTGTTCGAGCGTGAGCAGACGATTTCAGCGGACGAGGTCGATGCGTGGCTGGCGCAGCACGCGACGGGCGCGGCCAGCCTTGGCCCCCTCGAACCGGCCATCTCTCTCGCGCAATGGCAGGAACGCTTCGCCGAGCTGCAGCGGCACATCGCTGCGGGAGATATCTACCAGGCCAACCTGACCCTGCGGCTGACGGGTTCCTATCGCGGCGATCCGCTGGCGCTCTACGCCGCGCTGCGCGGGGCGTCGCACGCAGGCCACGGCGGCGTGGTATGGGATGGCAGCCATGCGCTGGTCAGCCTGTCGCCCGAACTGTTTTTCGAAACCGATGGCGGAACGCTGAGCGCGCGGCCCATGAAGGGCACGCGGCCACGCCACGCGGACGCAGCGGCGGATCAGGCGGCGGCGGAAGAACTCGCGGCGTCCGAAAAGGACCGCGCCGAAAACCTGATGATCGTCGATCTGATGCGCAACGATCTGTCGCGCGTGGCCGAAGCAGGGTCGGTGCGTGTGGAAGAGCCCTTCGCGGTGGAGAGCTTCCCCACCGTGCACCAGATGGTCAGCACGGTGCGGGGCGATCTGAAGCCGGACGCGGGATTGGCCGACATCGTGCAGGCGCTGTTCCCCTGCGGATCGATCACCGGGGCGCCCAAGATCCGTGCGATGGAGCTGATCGACCGGCTGGAACGCGATGCGCGCGGCCCCTACTGCGGCGCGATCGGCGCCTATGGCGCTGATCGCCGGGCCAGCTTCAACGTGGCGATCCGCACGCTGCGGCTGACCCCGATTGAGAACGGCCACGGCAGCGCGGTGCTGGGCGTGGGCGCGGGAATCGTGGCGGACAGCGACGCGCATGCCGAATGGCGCGAGGCGCAGATCAAGGCGGGCTTCATCCGCAAGAGCGGGCCGGAAAATCGCGCCCCCGCCTTCGACCTGATCGAGACCATGCGCTTCGATCCGGAGGAAGGCATTCCGCTGCTCGAAGGGCACCTCGCGCGGATTTCCGCCAGCGCGAACGAACTGGGCTTCGCGTTCGACCGGCACGCGGCGCGCAACCAGATCCAGACGCTGTGCTTCGATCTCGACCATGCGGCGCGCGTGCGCCTCACCTGCGCGCGTTCGGGGACGAGCGCGATTCAGGTCGGCCCACTGCCCGCGACGCCGACCGAGCCGCTCGACTGTATCGCCCTGCCCCTGCCCGTCGATCGGGGCGACTGGCGGCTGCGCCACAAGACGACGGATCGCGGCTTCTATGCAGACGCGCTCGCCGCAGCGCACGAAATGGACGCACACGAGGCCTTGCTGGTGCGCGATGATGGCTGCGTGACCGAAGGCAGCTGGACCAGCGTGTTCGTGGAGCGTGACGGCACGCTCGTCACCCCGCCGCTCGCGCACGGGTTGCTGCCGGGAGTCTTCCGCGAATCGCTGATCGCCGAAGGTCGCGCGGTGGAAGGCGAGGTGACGCTGGACGACCTCTCGGGAGGTTTCCTGATCGGCAATGCCGTGCGCGGGCTGATGCGCGCGAGACTCATATGAACATTCCCATTCTCTACGAAGACGGCGAGGCGCTGGTGATCGACAAGCCCGCCGGCCTGCCGATCGACCGCCCGCGCAAGGGTGGCGAGTGCCTGGAAGACCATCTCGATTCGCTGAAGCTGGGCTTCCAGCGCGCGCCCACGCCGGTCCACCGGCTGGACACGGATACCAGCGGCTGCCTGCTGCTCGCCCGCAATCCCAAGGCGCACAAGCGCTTCGCCGCCGCGTTCGAGGCGCAGGCGGTCACCAAAGTCTATCATGGCGTACTCGCGGGCGTGCCACAGGATAGCGAAGGGCGCATCGAGCTGGCGCTGGCGAAGATCAGCAGCGCGGAAAAGGGCTGGCGGATGATTCCGGCCAGGAAGGGCAAGCCCTCGCTCACCGAGTGGCGCGTCGTCGCCGAGCATGAGGGCCGCACGCTGGTGGAGTTTCGCCCCGCGACCGGGCGCACGCACCAGATCCGCGTGCATGCCGCCAGCGGGATCGGCATCGCGCTGCTGGGGGACCCGGTCTACGGCTCGCGCAGCGGTGCCGCGCGTACGATGCTGCACGCCAGCGCGATCACCGTGGCGCGCGAAGGCAAGCCCGATATCGCCGCGACCAGCCCATTGCCCGCCGATTTTGCAGCGCTGGGCTTTGCCGACGGATGATCGACGAGATCATCGCCCGCGCGCATTCGCTGGCGGAGGAGCGCTTCGTCGCAGGCTCCGGCCCCGGCGGGCAGAACGCCAACAAGGTGGCCACCGAAGTCCAGCTGCGCGTCAACGCCTACAAGCTGCGCCTGTCGCCCTTCGCCTTCCGCCGGCTGGGTGAGGTCGCGGGCAACCGGCTGACCGATTCGGGCGATATCCTGATCGTCGCGCGCGAGCACCGCACGCAGGAAGCGAATCGGGGGCTTGCGCGGGAGAAACTGGAAGACCTGCTGCGCGAAGCGCACCGCAGACCCAAGAAGCGCGCGAAGACGCGGCTCAACCGGGTGGGTAAGACCAAGCGGCTGAAAGCGAAGAAGGCCCGGGGCGATGTGAAGGCCAAACGCTCCAAGCCGACGCGCAGCGACTGGTAGCTTGACTTTTCCACGCCTCGCGCACATTAGCGCGTGCGATCGGGCGGTGCCGTGTGCGCCGCCTGTTGTTTTTTCACCCGCTGCACATCGTGGAACTCCGACGGAGCAAGTCACCGATGGCCGGGCCCTTGAACTGGCAGGATTGAGTTATGGCGAAGCCCGCAACCGTCAAGATCAAGCTCGTGTCGACCGCGGACACCGGCTTCTATTACGTGACGAAGAAGAACCCGCGGAACATCACCGAGAAGATGACCTTCCGCAAATACGATCCCGTCGTGCGCAAGCACGTCGAGTTCAAGGAAGCCAAGATCAAGTAAGCCCCCGGTGGCGCGTGCATCGCGCGCTGCTGGCGAGTTTTCCCGCCTTGCTCGGGCGGAACCGGCTCGCTCACACGCGGTTCACTCCGAGACCTTTACGGAGTCCGCCATGACGACCATGAAATCCACGCTTCGCCGCCCGTTCGCCGGGCTTGCCAGTCTCGCCCTGATCGGCGCCGTGCCCGTCGCGGGCGCCATCGCGCTGCCTGCTCCCGCTTTTGCCGCATCGGGCACGCTCGATAATGCGGTGGCCGCATTGCGCGGGATCGAGACGATGCGCGCCGACTTCACCCAGACCGACCGCAGCGGGCAGACCGTGCGCGGCAAGATGACGCTGAAGCGTCCGGGCAAGATTCGCTTCGAATATGCCGACGATGTGCCGCTGCTGATCGTCTCCAACGGCAAGTCGCTGACCATGATCGATTACGAGGTCAATCAGGTCCAGCGCTGGCCGATCAGCAATTCGCCGCTGGGCGCTCTGCTCGATCCCAATCGTGACGTGAAGAAGTACGGCAAGCTGCGCAACACTGGCAATCCGGACGTGCTTTCGGTCGAGGTGCGCGACCCGAACAAGCCCGAATACGGCATGATCACGCTGATCTTCGTGCGCAACGGCAAGGCGCCGGGCGGCTGGGAGCTGACCAACTGGGTGGCGCTGGATGCGCAGAACAACCGCACCACGGTGCGGCTGGCCAACCAGCGCTATGGCGTGTCGGTGAGCAACTCGACGTTCACCTACAAGGACCCGCGCCGCGCATCCCGTCGACCGCGCTAAACCGTTCGTCGAGCGATGCCCGGTGTGAGCGGTAAAATGCCCGCCATGTTCATGCGTAGGCAAGGCACGGCGGCCTAATTTCCAAATCACAAGGCCTGACGAATCTGCGGGTTTCCCCCCTGTTGCCCCGCAGTTCCCTCATACCAGGGCCTTGTCGCAAGCGTGACGAACGCTCGTAGGGAACCCCCGTGCCACAGCCCCCGGCGCGGGGGTTTTTCCTTTTCGATGTGCCTCAGGCGCCAGTGCGCGCATTCGCGTGCCGGCTATCCATGCGCTCGCGCGCTTTTGCCGGTCCGGGATGCGGACCGGAGTGGCAGCGATAGAGCCTCGCCCTATTCGTCCCAGCCGAACGCGGCGCGCATGATGTCGTAGACGCGGTTCTGCTCGATCACCCCGCGGACGCGCTGCGCTCCCGGACCGGTGCCGAACAGCGCGACGTCCTCGCCCCCGTGGGTTTCCGCGCCCAGCGGCACCAGCGCCTGCTGGCGGGCATCGGGGCGCGTCTCCGGCACCGGTCGCTCGCCCTGCACCGCACCGGGGCCGTTGGCGTAGCCCAGAGTGGTGTAGGGCTTGCCGTCGGCGGCAAGGATCGGTTCGTCGTTCGCGGCGCCGGGATGGTCCTCGTCACCGCTTTCGGGCGGATGGACCAGGCCCAGGATCGGATTGCCCCGCTTGGGATAGCCCGCAATGGTGAAGACGTGGCTGTGGTCCGCAGTGACCAGGATCAGCGTCTCTTCGGGATCGGTGTTGTCGACCGCGTACTGGATCGCGCGGGCGAACTCGACCGTTTCCTCCAGCGCGTAGCCGGCCTGCCCGGCATGATGCCCGTGGTCGATCCGTCCGCTTTCGACCATCAGGTAATAGCCGTCGGGATCGTCGGAGAGGCGCCGGATCGATTCGGCGGTCATTTCCGTCAGTGTCGGTTCTTCGGTCTGCGCGGTCCGGTCCAGCTGATAGGTCATGTGGCTGGCCGAGAACAGGCCCAGCACCGGCGTACCGAGCGGAGCCTGCCGCATCGAGGCGGTACTGGTGGCGACGGTGCCGCCCGTCCGGGCTGCCCACTGCGCGGGGAGATCGGCATTCGCGTCCGCGCGGCTGCCCCCCCTGGCGCTGCCGTAGAACTTGCGCGCACCGCCCCCCAGGGCGAGGTCGAAGGGAAATTCGACCAGCTGCTGCGCGAAATCGGTGCAGCCCAGCGCGCGCTGGCTTTCGGGAATGTCCGAATCGGCTTCCCAGTTGCGATCCGGGTTATGGCCGTAGACCGCCGCCGGGGTCGCATGGGTAAGCCTTGCGGTGCTGACGATGCCGACCGCCTTGCCCCGCTCCTGCGCCTCGACCGCGATCGGCTGCAGCAGGTGGCCCTGCGCAGCGGCACAATCGCCACGGGGAACGTCGGGGGCGGTGTTGATGACGCCGATCCGCGTCTTCGTGCCGGTATTGAGGGCGGAAGCCGTGCCCGCGCTGTCCGCCACCTGCGCATCGGTGTTGTAGGTTTTCACCAGCGCCACATTGTCGAACTTCTCGAAGCTCAGCTGGTAGTCCTCGCCCGGCTGGCCCTGCTGCTGCCCGGCCAGGATGCGCGCGGCGGTGATCGTGGAAATGCCCATGCCGTCGCCGACGAACAGGATCACGTTCTTCGCCTTGCGCTCCGCAGCAATCGGTGCGGGGGCGGCCCGGGCCTGTGCTTCCTCGCCGTAATAGTTGGTCGTGGTGGTACACGCCGCGAGCGGCAGCGAAACGAGTGCTGCCAGCGCGGTCGCCCAGCGCTTGGCGTGATGGCTATCGGTGCGGATCATGGCAGGCTCCCTGGCGCGGCAATTTAGCTAAGCGCCTATGCCCATTGCGCATCAATGAGACAACTGCGTGTCGCACGCGCCGCGCCTGCCGCTCCGGCTTGCCGCGTGCCGATACGCGCCCTAAGTCCGCGCGCATGGTTTCTGTCACTACCTGGAACATCAATTCGGTCCGCCTGCGCATGCCGCTGGTGGAGCAGTTTCTCACGGCCCACGCGCCCGACATCCTGTGCCTGCAGGAGATCAAGTGCGTGGAGGAGCAGTTCCCCGCCAAGGCCTTCCGCGAACTGGGCTACGATCATATCGCGATCCACGGGCAGAAGGGATACCACGGGGTGGCCACGGTCAGCCGCGTCCCGTTCGAGGAAATCTCCCGCCACGACTGGCAGGATAATGGCGAGGCCCGCCATGTCGGCGTGCGCCTGACCGATCCCGCGCACCAGGGCATGGTGGTTGAGAACGTGTACGTGCCCGCAGGCGGCGACGTGCCCGACCGCGAGGTGAACGCCAAGTTCGGCCAGAAGCTCGATTTTCTGGAGCGGATGGCGCGCTGGGCCGACACGGTCGACCAGCCGACGCTGATCGTGGGCGATTTCAACATCGCCCCGCTGGAAAGCGACGTGTGGAGCCACAAGCAGCTGCTGAAGGTGGTGAGCCATACGCCGGTAGAGGTCGAGGCGCTGCAGCGCTTCATGGATGCGCACGGCTGGAGGGATATCGGCCGCGAGCATGTGCCCGCGCCGGAGCGCTATTACAGCTGGTGGAGCTATCGCAATCCCAACTGGCAGACCAACGACAAGGGCCGCCGACTCGACCACATGTGGGCCAGCCCCGAACTCGCGAAGCAGGCCACCAAGCATTCCATCCTGGAAGAGGCGCGCAACTGGGAGCGTCCGTCCGACCATGTTCCGCTGACCACGGAGTTCGACCTCTGAGCGGGAGGGATACGGGCGGCGCCGCGCCTGGCAACGCGCGGGCGCTGGCGCAGGCGATAGACGCGCTGCGCCACGGCTGGCCGATCGCGGTGGACGATGGCCCGGTGCTGCTGCCGGTCGAAACCGCGCCCAGCCCCGATATACATTCAGACACGATGCTGATTTCCGCGGCGCGTGCGCAGACGCTTAAGCTGGCCAACCAGCGGGAAGCCGCGGTGCCCCACGCACCCGTCCTGATCGAGGGTGGCGAGCCCTTCACGCTCGATCTGGCACGAAGCGTGGGCGATCCCGCGCTCGATCTGGCAAGCCCGATGAAAGGTCCGTTTCGCGCGCTCGCGCTGCCGGGGACGGAGTGGCCCGCGACCGCGCTCGAAATCGCGCGCCACGCGGGCATCCTGCCGGCCTTCATGCTCGATCCGGCACCGGCGGACCAGCCGGTGGCCGTGGCCACGGCGGACCTTGCCGCATTCGCCGCCCCCGAGAGCCTGCGCATCGCTGCGCGCACCCGCCTGCCCACCGCGGCGGCGGAGCAGGCGGAAATCGCGATCTTCCGTTCCCCCGCCGATCTGCGCGAACATGCCGCGCTCATCATCGGGCGCCAGAGCGCGGACAAGGTTCCGCTCGTGCGGATTCACTCCGAATGCCTGACCGGCGATGTCTTCGGCAGCCTGAAGTGCGATTGCGGGCCGCAGCTCGACAGCGCGCTGCACGCCTTCGCGCAGGAGGCGGAAAAAGGCGGCTACGGGGTGGTCCTGTACCTGCGGCAGGAAGGGCGCGGGATCGGCCTCGTGAACAAGCTGCGCGCGTACCAGCTTCAGGAGCAGGGCTACGACACGGTGGAGGCGAACCAGCGGCTCGGCCTGCCCGACGAGGCGCGAGACTTTCCCATTGCGGGACGGATGCTTTTACTACTGGGGATTTCACGTATCCGCCTGCTGACGAACAACCCCGCGAAGCTTACCGCGATGGAAGAACAGAACGTCGAAATCGTCGAAAGGCTTCCCTTGGACACGGGCACCAATCCTCACAACACCCGCTATCTGGCGACCAAACGCGATCGTTCCGGCCACCTCCTTCCATGAGGAAGCTGACTATCCGGGAAGAACAGCCCGGCGATATCGCATCCATCCACGCCCTGACCCGCGCCGCCTTTGCCAAGGCGAAGCAATCCGACGGGAACGAGCAGGATATCATCGATGCGCTGCGCGCCGATGGCGACCTCACGCTCTCTCTGGTGGCGACCAATATGGACGAGGCGGTCATCGGCCATATCGCCTTCTCCCCGGTCGAAATCTCGGACGGCACCCCCGGCTGGTACGCAGCCGGGCCGATTTCGGTGATGCCCATGCGCCAGCGCACCGGGATCGGTTCGCAGCTCGCGGAAGAGAGCATCGCGCGGATCCGCGCGTTCGGGGCGCAGGGCGTCGTCCTGCTGGGCGATCCGGGGTATTACGCGCGCTACGGCTTCCACCCCGATCCCGACCTCATCCTGCCCGGCTTCCCGCCCGAGTATTTTCAGATCCGCATGTTCGGCGAAGGTCCGCGCCCCAAGGGCACCGTAATCTACGCGCCCGCCTTCGGCCTCCGTCCGAAAGACTAGGCAGCGACAGCACTTTACGGCAGGCTGTCTTCAGAACCCGCGCAATGGGGGAATGACATGCGCAAGATCCTGCTGGCAATCGCTGCGCTGGCCTGCCTGGGCAATACCGGCGACGAAATCGAAGCCCTGGCGGACAGGGGCGAATACGCGGCCGCATTCTCGATCGCGCGCGAAGCCGCCGAGGCTGGCGACCCCGAAGCGCTCGACTGGCTGGGCTGGTTCTACGAACTCGGCAATGGCGTGGAACGCGATCCGGCGATGGCCGCTCGCTATTACCGGGCGGCTGCCGCGCAGGGCGAAAACCACGCGCGCTGGCGGCTTGGGGTCATGATCGACCAGGGCGAAACCCCCGGAGAGCCGGAAGAGGCGGTCGCGCTGTTCCGGCAGGCAGCCGCGGAGAACTATCTTCAGGCGGTGGTCAGCCTCGCGGTGATGCAGGCGACGGGCCGTGGCACCGCGCAGGATTACGCCGCAGCTCTTCGGAACTACATGGCCGCGGCCGCTCTGGGGAGCGATCACGCGGCACGCGGCGTGGGCGTGATGATCTGGAACGGCGAGGGTGTGGAACCGGACCGGGAAGAGGCTGCCGCCTGGTTCCTCCTGTCCGCTGCGATGGGCAATGGGGAAGGTGGCGGTGCGCTCGATGCAGCCCTGGGCGCATTGGGCGATGCCGCCGACGAGCGGGCGATCGCGCGCCGCGCTTCGGAGATAGCCGATACGCTCGGCCTCGATATTCTGGTCGAACTCGAAGAAACCCCGGACGCAGGGGCGTGAGCCGCAGAAGAGCGCGCGCTCAGCGCCGCTCGAACGGGGTCAGCCCATTGCCCAGGCGGTTGTCGGCGATACGCAGGTTCGCGCCGGTCCAGTCTGCCACGAAGGCCGACTTGCGCGCCAGCGAGGGCACGAAGCGCGCATCGTTGCCCGCGATCGTCAGCCCTTCGGAACTGTGCGTCTGCTCTTCGGCGCCGACCGCGATGAAGGCGGAATAGTTTTCCTTGTCGCGGCCCTGCACGAACCAGTTGTTCGTGATCTGCCCGCGCGCGCCCTGCGGCAGGTCGATCATGTAATTGGTCGCGCGCCCGTTGGAATCGTCGAAGCTGGAGGCCGCGACTTCGACCACGGCGGCACGCGCCTTCAGGTAATGGCCGCCGGTGCCTTCCTCGAACCGGCTGCGGGTCACGCGCAGGTGGCCGATATCGCCGGTGTAGATCGAATGGGCGCACCCGCCCGAATTCTCGCAGGTGCCGAGGCGGGTGAAGGTGGAACGGTCCACCACCAGCCGCATCATCTCGTCATGCGCGGTCAGGATGCCCTGCTGGCTGTCGCGGAACCAGCTGTTCGCCACGGTCAGATTGCCCGCTTCCTGGCGAATGCCCGCGCCATTGCCGTCGGCAACCGCAATGCGGCTGAAGATAATGCCCGAAACGCTCGCCTCGGCCCCGCGCAGCACCAGCGCGGCCTTGCCTTCGCATGCGGTGGCGGTGAATTCGACCTGGCCCGGCTCGGTCGCGAGAAAGGCAACGCGCCCTTCGCTCTGCACCGCGCACTGGCGATAGGTGCCCGGCGCAATGGCAATGCTGCCCTCGCCCGATCCGATTGCATCGACCGCGCCCTGCAGCGTCGAGAATCCGCGATTGGTCTCGACCACGGTGAAAGGCGCGGGCGCAGGCTGCGCCATCAATGCGGCGAGCGGAATCAGCGCTACCGCCACGGCGGCGACAACGCCGGCAGCAATCATCGTTGGACGCGCCAGCGTGGTGCGCTGGGCAAAAGGGGGCTGGGTCTGGTCGCGTGCCTCGGTCATGCGGGGAATTGCTAAGGCATAATGGTTAACCACCCGCTAAGGCGCGGCCCGGTGTTCACGCCCCATATTTCCCTTTGATCCCACGCATGCGGTCTGCTTAGCTTGTGCCGGCACGTTCGGGCGCAGCCCGCAATTTGGTGCACCTATTTCAGATGGAGGATGGGCAGATGAAATTCACAATCCGTGCGGGCCTGATCGGCGCGAGCGCACTGGCCCTCGTTGCCTGCGGCGATTCCGATGATGCCAGCGATGAAGTGATTGCCGACAATGTCGAAATCCCGGCCGACGACGCGATGAGCGACGTGACGGACGAACCGATGATGGACGACGAGGTCGCCGCGCCCGAGCCCGCCCCTGCCCCCGAACCGGTCGAAACGCAGACCGACGAGGAACGCCAGGAAGCCGTGCGCCGCTCGGTCGAGGATGAAGCCGCGGCAGCCGAAGCGACGGCAGCCGAAATCCAGGCCGAACTCGACAAGATGAGCGCCGAAAACTGAGTTTGTCGGCAAGTTGGGCGTGGGCGGCCTGCAGGGCGGGCCGCCCATGATGTTATGTGAATACCGGAGTTGAGTAGCACTATGTCGGGAATGGACGCGGACACCTTCGAGCAGTTTCACGAACAATTGGAGCGCTATGTCCGCGAGCGGCTGATCCCGGCCGAAAAGGACGTGATCGCGAATGACGCGATTCCCGCCGACATCGTCGATGAAATGAAGGAAATGGGCCTGTTCGGCCTGACCGTGCCCGAGGAATACGGTGGCGCGGGCCTCTCCGTCACGCAATATGCGCGCACGGTGAAGACAATGGCTTATGCGGCCCCCGCCTTCCGCTCCATCTTCTCGATCAATGTCGGCATGTTCAATTCGGCGATCAAGAACGGCGGCACCGAAGCGCAGAAGGCCGAATGGTGGCCCCGGATCGCGGGCGGCGAAATCGCCTGTTTCGGCCTGACCGAGCCGGGCAGCGGATCGGACAGTGCGGCCATGCAGACCACCGCGAAGCCCGATCCCGATGGCGATGGCTGGATCCTCAACGGCTCCAAGCGCTACATCACCAACGCGCCGCATGCCGACGTCGCGCTGATCATGGCCCGGACCGAAAAAGAGGCATTGCCCAAGAACGCGCATGTCAGCGCCTTCATCGTGCCGATGGATACGCCCGGCATGTCGACCGGAAGCCCCGATCACAAGATGGGCCAGGCGGGCAGCCTGGTGTCCGACGTCTACCTCGAAGATGTGAAGGTGCCTGCCGATGCGCTGCTCGGCGGCGAGACCGGCCAGGGTTTCCGCTTTGCCATGCAGAGCCTCGACAATGGCCGAATCTCGGTCGGCGCGGCCAGCACCGGCTATGCCAAGCGCGCGCTCGACAGCGCGCTGCGCTACGCCAACGAACGCCAGGCCTTTGGCGAACCCATCGCCAATTTCCAGCTGATCCAGCAGATGCTCGCCGAAAGCTGGACCGAGATCTACGCTGCCGAGGCGATGATGGCCGATGTGACGGCACGGGTCGATCGCGGCGAGAACACGATCAAGCATGCCGCCGCGTTCAAGGTCTTCGCCTCCGAAATGTGCGGCCGCGTGGTCGACCGGGTGGTGCAGATCTACGGTGGTGCCGGATACCTGACCGAGTACGATGCGGAGCGATTCTTCCGCGATGCGCGGCTCTACCGCATATACGAAGGGACCACGCAGATCCTGCAATTGCAGGTCGCCAAGCACATGCTGCGCGAATTCGCCGCCGGGGTGCAGAGCTGATGGCCGAGCTCCGCCGCGCTGCGATCGTATCGCCCATCCGCACGCCCGTGGGCCGCTTCCTCGGCACGCTGACCCCGCTGGAGGCCGGCCCGCTGGCCGCACACATCATCAAGGCGCTGGTCGAGCGAACGGGCGTCGATCCCGCGCGCGTCGACGATGTCGTGTTCGCGCAAGGATATGGCAGCGGCGAGGCGCCGGCCATCGGGCGCTGGGCGTGGCTAGCGGCGGGCATGCCGATCGAGGTCCCGGGCTTCCAGCTGGACCGGCGCTGCGGCTCCGGCCTGCAATCGGTAATCGAGGCCGCGATGATGGTGCAGACCGGCGCGGCGGATTGCGTGCTGGCGGGCGGCGTCGAATCGATGTCCAACGTGGAGCATTACACCACCGGCGCACGCCACGGCACCAAGATGGGCGATGTCGCGCTGTGGGACCGGCTGACGCGCGGACGGCTGATGAGCCAGCCGATCGAACGCTTCGGCGTGATCTCGGGCATGATCGAGACGGCGGAGAACCTCGCGAAGGATTACGACATCAGCCGCGAAGCAGCGGACGAATACGCCGTATCTTCCCACCAGAAGGCCGCAGCTGCATGGGATGCGGGCAAGTTCGACGCGCACACCGTGCCGATCGACGTACCCCAGCGCCGCAAGGATCCGATCCACTTCGCGCGCGACGAGGGCTTCCGCCCCGATGCCTCGATGGAGAGCCTTGGCGGCCTGCGCGCGCTCGAGAAGGACGGCATCGTGACGGCGGGCAATGCCAGCCAGCAGAACGATGCCTCCGCCGCCTGTCTGGTGGTCGCGGAAGACAAGCTGGACGAGCTGGGCCTCGAGCCCATGCTGTGGTTCGAAGGGTGGGCCGCTGCGGGGTGCGATCCTGCACGCATGGGGATCGGCCCTGTGCCCGCGACGGAAAAGCTGTTCGCCCGCACCGGCAGGGGCTGGGACGATATCGACTTGGTCGAACTGAACGAGGCTTTCGCGCCGCAGGTGCTCGCGGTGCTCAAGGGCTGGGGCTGGAGCGAGGACGATTCGCGCCGCGACATGCTCAACGTCAACGGTTCGGGCATTTCGCTGGGCCACCCGATCGGGGCGACCGGCGGGCGCATTCTGGCCGACATGGCGCATGAACTGCACCGGCGCGAGGGGCGCTTTGCGCTGGAGACGATGTGCATCGGCGGCGGCCAGGGCCTCGCCGCGCTGTTCGAACGCGCAGCATGAGCGACTGGTCCGACTGGATCGGGCGCGAGCAACGCAGCGCCGACCGGCTCGACGAAGCGCTGGCGGCGCGCTGGCTCGCGACGCTCGATCTGGGCGCGCCCGACGGCGCGGACATGCCGCAGGGCATCCACTTCGCGCTGTGCACCCCGCAGGCACCCACCGCGATGCTGGGCGAGGACGGACATCCTGCCCGCTCCGACGATCCGGCCAGCCTCTATCCGCCGATAGACCTGCCACGGCGCATGTGGGCGGGCAGCGAGATCACCTTCCTGCGCCCGCTTGCGCTGGGCGACCGGATCGACAAGCTGAGCCGCGTGACGTCGATTGAGGAGAAGGAAGGGCGCAGCGGGCGGCTCGCCTTTCTGAAGCTGGAACACTCCATCTCGGCGAACACAGAGGCGGCGATCCGCGAGACGCAGACTCTCGTCTACCGCGACGCATCGCCGTCCGATTCGCCGCTGGTACCGCCTGAAGTGACCGATTCGCTGTTCGATCCCGCCGCGTGGGACCGGGTGCGCACGCTCGCGCCGTCCGAAGCGCTGCTGTTCCGTTTTTCCGCGCTCACCTTCAACACGCACCGCATCCACTACGATGCGCCCTATGCACGCGAGGTGGAGCGCTATCGCGGCCTTGTGGTGCACGGCCCGCTGATCTCGTCCCTTCTGCTGCAGCTTGCCGCCGATCTGGTGGGCCCCAACGCGTTGCGCAGTTTCGCCTTTACTGCGCGTTCGCCCGCGATTGCGGGCGACACACTGCATCTCGCGGTCAGGCAGGAGGGCGATACGCTCGATCTCGCAGCGCTCAACGATGCGGGGGAGCTGCTGACCACGGCCAGTGCGACGCCAGGCGGCATGTAAAACGTCAAATTGTGCGCGCCCGCGCAAGATGCTATCTGTGCCGGCATGGATGCAGTGATCGAAAACGACAGCGAATTCGCAGAAATTCCAACCATGCCGGAGGACGTGTTCACCGCACCCCTCAAGCGGCCCGCGCATGTCGGCGAGGACTGGCTGGAACCCAAGCAGACCGAGTACGACAGCGAAGACGATGCGATCTGGAACGATCTCTTCGCGCGGCAGATGGAGATTCTGCCCGGCCGCGCGGCGAGCGCCTTCATGGAAGGGCTCGACCGGCTCGACCTCGGCACCGGCGGCGTGCCCGATTTCGGCGATCTGTCGGAGGCGCTGGACAAGCTGACCGGGTGGAGCGTGGTGCCCGTGCCGATGCTGATCCCCGATCACATCTTCTTCTGGCACCTCGCCAACAGGCGTTTCCCTGCGGGCAATTTCATCCGCACGCGCGAGACCTTCGACTACATCCAGGAACCGGATGTGTTTCACGACGTGTTCGGCCACGTGCCCATGCTGACCAACCCGGTCTTCGCGGATTACATGCAGGAATATGGCCGCGCGGGCTTCCGGGCGATGGAGCATAATCGCCTCAAGGCCCTGGGCGCGCTGTACTGGTATACGGTCGAATTCGGTCTGGTGCAGGAAGAGGCGGGGCTGCGTGCCTATGGTGCGGGCATCCTGTCCGGCCCGACCGAGGCGGTATTTTCGGTCGAGGCGAAGAGCCCGAACCGGATCATGCTCAATGTCGATCGCGTGATGCGGACCGACTATGTCATCTCCGACCTTCAGCCGACCTACTTCGTGATCGAGAGCTTCGAGGATCTCTATCGCAAGACGGTGGAGCGCGATTTCGAGCGGTTGTACAAATCGCTGTCGCCCTCGTTCACCTACGCGAACTCGGCCGTCATAGACGTCGACAATGTCGTGAATGTCGGCACGCAGGAATATCTGCTGCGCGGCGGGCGCGGAAGCGGAGCGCGCCCGGTCTGATACTGCGCCCCGGGGCGCTGCGCCCGAGCATTCCAGCCGGCAAAAAAGAAACCGGCCCCGAATCGCTTCGGGGCCGGTCGCTTTTGGCAAGATGCCGGCACTTCCCCTGAGGGAAGCGCGAGAAGATTACTCTTCTTCGGCAGCTTCTTCGGTCGCGGCTTCGTCTTCCATGGTGTCTTCGGCCATGGTGTCTTCAGCCATCGTGTCCTCGGCCATCGCGTCTTCGGCCATGGTGTCTTCGACCATGGTGTCTTCCGCCATGGTGTCTTCGGCCATGGTTTCTTCAGCGGTGGTGTCTTCGGCGGTTTCGGTTTCGCCGCAAGCAGCGACGCCGAGGCCCAGAGCAACGGTCGAAGCGATCAGAGCGGCTTTGAAAGTGGTCTTCATTGGTCTTCCCCTCTTAGGATTGGGAGTCCCGCATAGCCACGTTTTCGCCACACGGATACCCCGAACTTGCCTCAATCGCATGAGGCAGGGGGCTGTGCTGAAGTGAGACGGGCGCTCTAGCGGCGCGCGTAGGGGCCGACGACGGAAAGCAGGCCGAGGACCACGCAGCCGCTCGCCAGCGCGACGATCAGGGCACGCGCGCCGAGGGTCTCGATCAGCGGCGCATCGCTCACCAGGATGCCCGACAGGACCGTGGTGCCCGCACCCAGCCCGACGCGCAGCCAGGCGGCCCGGTGATCTTCCGCGCCGGTGACAAGCGCAACGAGCCAGCCAAGGACCGCGCCGCTGCAGAGAAGTACCAGAATACCCATCGAATCCGTCGAAAGTTGCTGTTCGTTAAGTGGGAACAGGAAAGACGGACTTTGGTTCCCGCGCGTTTACCAGCCGCGCAGACAGCTCACCACGCGTACAGCCAGATCAGTGTGATCGAACCGATCAGGATGCGATACCAGGCAAAGGGCGCGAAGCCGCGCTTGCTGACATAGGCGACGAAGGCCCGCACCACGACCAGCGCGACGAGGAAGCTGGCAATGAAGCCCAGCGCAATCTCGCTCCAGCCGATGGTCGCGGTCCCGGCCAGCAATTCGGGCTCCTGCAGGATCTTCACCGTCGCCGCGCCCAGCATGGTGGGCACCGCAAGGAAGAAGGAGAATTCCGCCGCCGTCTTGCGCCCGACGCCCATCGCCAGCGCACCCATGATCGTCGCGCCCGATCGGCTGGTGCCGGGGATCATCGCCAGGCACTGGACCAGGCCGATCCCGATGGCCGCCTTCCAGGAGAGCGATTCCACGCCCTGTTCCTCGCGCGTGGGGATGGCCTTTTCGAGCACCAGGATCGCGATGCCGCCCACGATCAGCGCAATGGCAACGACTGTCGGGCTTTCCAGCATGGCATCGATGATGTCGAGGATCAGCAGCCCGATCACTGCTGCAGGCATGAAGGCGAGCAGGATGTTGCGCACGAACATCAGCGAGGTCCGCTCGCCCCGGAGCAGCCCTGTCCCCATGGTCCAGAAGGTTCTGAAATAGGTCACCACCACGGCCAGGATCGCGCCCAGCTGGATGACGATGTTGAACTGGCGCCACTGCGCCGGATCGTAACCGAACCACGCCTGCGCGAGGATCAGGTGCCCGGTCGAAGAGACCGGGAGGAATTCGGTCAGCCCCTCGAGGATGCCGAGCAGGATGGCGGTGACGATTGTGCTCATGGCCAAGCCTCATGAAGAGGGGGCCGCGCAAGTCAACCTCGCGCGGCCCCCCAATGCCATGATGGCAAGCTTTTACCCGCTTACCAGATCGAGATGCGCTCTTCCGGCGGCAGGTAGAGATCGTCCTGCGGGGATACGTTGAACGCCTCGTACCAGGCATCCATGTTCCGCACGATCCCGTTGACCCGGAATTCCTCCGGGCTGTGCGGATCGGTCAGCAGACGGCTGCGGGCCGCTTCCTCGCGCTGCTGGCTGCGCCAGACCTGCGCCCAGGCGAGGAAGAAACGCTGATCGCCGGTCAGCCCGTCGATCACCTTGTCCTCCTTGCCGCCCAGGCTGAGCTTGTAGGCGCGGTAGGCCAGGCTCAGGCCGCCAAGATCGCCGATATTCTCGCCCAGCGTGAGGCGCCCGTTGACGCAGGTTTCGCCATCGTCGAGCGGGCAGTAGCTGTTGTACTGTTCCACCAGCGCATCGCCCAGTTCGTCGAACGCGGCGCGGTCGGCATCGGTCCACCAGTTGCGCAGCATGCCGGTGCTGTCGGACTTGGAGCCCTGGTCGTCGAAACCATGGCCCATCTCGTGCCCGATCACCCCGCCGATGCCCCCGTAGTTGACCGCCGGATCGTTCGACAAGGCGAAGAACGGCTGCTGCAGGATCGCGGCCGGGAAGACGATCTCGTTCTTGGTCGAGTTGTAATAGGCGTTGACCGTCTGCGGCAGCATGAACCACTCGGTCCGGTCGATCGGGCCGCCCAGCTTGGCCAGATTTTCCTCTGCGTTCCACCGCGCCGCCGCCATGCGATTGGCAATCGGATCGCCGGGGCGGATGGCCAGACCTTCATAGGTTTCCAGGTTGTCGCGATAGCCGATCTTCGGATCGAAACTGTCGAGCTTGGCGAGAGCCTGTTCCTTGGTGTCCTCGCCCATCCAGCCGATCTCGCCGATCGATTCGCGCAGCGCAACGCGCAGGTTGGCAACCAGCTCTTCCATCGCGGCCTTGTTCTCTGCGGGGAAGTATTCCGCGACATAGGACTTGCCCAGAAGTTCGCCCAGCAGACCTTCGGTCTCGCCGATGGCACGCTTCCAGCGCGGGCGCTGTTCCGGCGTGCCCTGCAGCGTCTGGCCGTAGAAGGCGAAATCGGCCTCGTCGAAACGCGAAGGCAGGACCGACGCGTTGTTTTCGAGGAATTCCTTGATCGTCCAGGCCTGCAGAACCTCGACCGGCGTGTTGACGGCAAGCGCCATCATCGCGGGCGTGCCCCCGCCGATCTTGTCGAGCGTATCCTGATCGAGCCCCAGTTCCTCGGCCTCTTCCAGGCTCGGCGGAAGGTCGCCGACAATGAACCGGTCGGTTTCCGCAAAACCGCTGGCGGTCAGGAGCGCGGCGAGGGGAAAGCCCTCGGCCAGCTCGCCCAGCTCGCTGGGGCTCAGCGCATTATAGGTCAGGTCGCGATTGCGGCTGGTCGCACGATCCCAGGATACGGTGCGCGCAATCGTGTCTTCGAAATCGTAGATCGACTGCGCCATTGCGGCCGGGTCTTCGTAGCCCGCCTCATCCATCAGGAAGGTGAGATAGTCGCGATACTTGGACTGGATCTCCCGCCCCTTCTCGCTCTCGTCCAGATAGTAATCGCGGTCGGGAAGACCGAGGCCGCCCGAGCCGACATAGACCGAATAACGCGTCGGTTCCTTGGAATCGACGCTCACGCCGCCGCCGAGGGGAGAGGAATAGCCCGGCTGGCCCCACAATGTGGCCAGTTCCGCCAGCGTGCTCGCGCCCCGAATCTTGTCGAGGTAGGGCTGCGCATGGCTCAGGCCCGCAGCGTCGATCGCCGACGTGTCGAAATAGGCATTATACGCATCGACGATGCGCTTCTCGTCACCGGTCAGCTGCGCCTCGGGCTTGGCGAGCAGGCTGTCGACCAGCGTCTTCACATCGCTGGTCGATTTCTCGCGCAGCAGGTTGAACGCGCCGAAGCGGCTGTATTCGGCCGGGAGCGGATTGGCATCGAGCCATTCCTGGTTGACGTAGGCGAAGAAGTCGTCGCCCGGATCGATCTCGTCCGACAGGAGCGAGGTATCCACGCCCCATTCGCCGAAGCTCATCGTCGGCGTCTCGGTCGCGCCTTCGCTGGCGCCGCTATCCTGCAGCAGCATCTCGATCCCGCCCTGGTCGTCGCCCTCGTGCGCGACGGCGGGTGCGGCCATCGCTAATGCGGCGACGCTGGCGGTGGTGGCAAGGATGGTACGGATCATGACTGAACCCTCTGTTTGGAAAACGTTTTCAAGCTACCCTCTGGCGCCAGACCGGATGAACGGCGCATGGATCGTGAAGCTGACATAGACCGCGAAGCCCGACCAGTGCCGACGTTTGTCGGGCGCTCAATGTCGCTCGTCGATTGGGTCCGGCCATCCGCCAGCGTCAGCCCGCGTCGGGACCTGCCGGATCGAGCTGGAGACGGGCCAGCTTGGCGTAGAGACCGCCCCGCGCGAGCAGTTCGGAATGGGTGCCCTGCTGCACGATCCGGCCCTGGTCCATCACCACGATCCGGTCAGCCTCGCGCACCGTGGCAAGACGATGCGCGATCACCAGCGTGGTGCGCCCGCGCATCACGCGCGCCAGCGCATCCTGCACCAGCCGCTCGCTCTCGGCGTCGAGCGCGCTGGTCGCCTCGTCCAGCAGCAGGATCGGCGCATCGCGCAGGATAGCGCGGGCTATGGCCAGCCGCTGCTGCTGACCGCCCGAAAGCCGCGTGCCGTCTTCACCCAGATTGGTGTCGAGACCCTGCGGCAGCGCTTCCAGAAAATCGGCCGCATTGGCGAGCCGGGCGGCTTCCCAGATTTCCTCGTCGCTCGCATCCCAGCGGCCGTAGCGCAGGTTGTCGCGCGCATTGCCGGAAAACAGCGTACCCGCTTGCGGGACGAAGGCCATCCGCTGGCGGATTTCTGCGGGATCGGCACTGGGCAAGGCGATGCCATCCAGCCTTATCGTGCCCTCGTCCGGGTCGTAGAAACGCTGCGCGAGCATGAAGAGAGTCGACTTGCCGGCGCCCGATGGCCCCACCAGCGCGACCGTTTCCCCCGGCTCGATCTCGAGTGTGAGGTCTTCGATCACGGTCTCGCCGGGGCGCGTGGGGTAGCTGAAATGCACGTTGCGGAAAGACAGGCTGCCCCGGGCGGGGACGGGCAGCGGCTGCGGGCTCGCAGGCGGGGCGATCTGGGGCTTGGCGCGCAGCAGTTCGGCCAGCCTGTCCGCCGCGCCGGCACCGCGCAGAAGGTCGCCGTAAACCTCGGTCAGCGCGCCGAATGCGCCTGCCACGAACACGCCGGTCAGCACGAAGGACCCGATCGTGCCGCCCGTGATCGTCCCTTCGGTTACGGCCACAGCGCCGCGCCACATCAGCAGCACGATGGCCCCGAAGGCCAGCGTGATGACCACGCCCGTCATCATCGAGCGGATGAGAATGCGCCGCCGGGCGGTGTCGAATATCCGCTCCACCGCTTGCGCAAACCGGTCCTGCTCGCGGCGTTCCTGGGTGAACGCCTGCACGATGGCCATGGCGGACAGCGTCTCTGTGATCAGCGAGCCGACATCCGCGACCCGATCCTGACTCGCCCGGCTGACCGAGCGCAGGCGGCGCGCGAACAGCGTGATCGGCACGATGATCACCGGAATGGCGATAATCAGCATCGCGGTCAGCCTGGGTGCCAGCACGAAGAGGTAGATCGTGCCCCCGACGGCGATCAGCACGTTGCGCAGCGCGACCGACAGCGTGGTGCCGACCACCTGTTCGATGATCGCGGTATCGCTGGTCAGCCGGCTGGAAATTTCCTTGGGGCTGTTTGCCTCGTAGAAGGCCGGTTCCTGCCGCAGCAGGTTCTGCTGCACCTTCAGCCGCAGGTTGGCGACCACGCGTTCGCCCAGCCAGCTGACGAAATAGAACCGCAGGGCGGTGCCAAGCGCCAGCACGCATACGATCAGGAACAGGTAACGGAACCAGCGCGCAATGCTGCCCGGATCGCCGCCATCGGCGAACCCGCGGTCGATCACCAATTGCAGCGCGGCAGGAATGGCAAGCGTGGCCGCGGCCGTAACCATCAGGGCCAGCAGCGCGTAGGCCACCTTGTCCGGGTAGCGCAGCGCCTCGCTGAAAATGAGGCGCAGGGGCGCCAGCGAGCGCGCCTTTTCCGCCGGTTCGTCGGCCTGGGAAGCGTCGATCCGCTTGCTTCGACTCAATCCGGGGTTGTCGCGTGCCATCAGGATGCCCGCCTAGCGGGGGCCGCCCGCAAAATCCACGCCCCTTGCGTTTCGGCAGGGGAGGAAGCGACAAATTCTCTTGTGCATTGCACAAGGATGGTAAGGGGAGCAGGCAATACCAATATATCCGCCACGCTAACCGGCAAATATTCCAAGAGGCTTCCCTTGCTCTACCACGCCCACGAACTCCAGACCGCCTGGCTCAACAGCGCCAGTGCCATGGCCTCGATCGGGTCCGAATGGCTGACCAACCCGCGCAATCCGCTGGCCTACAGCGGAATCGGCCCGGTCGCGGGCTCCGCGCTGGAGGTGTTCGCGCACGCGACCATCCGCCGGGGCAAGCCGCAGTTCGATATCGAAAGCGTGAACGTGAAGGGCAAGGACGATCCGGTTGCCGAAACGCTGGTGCTGCACCGCGCCTTCGGCGATCTGAAGCGCTTCCGCCGCGCGAACCTGCCCGATGATGCGCCATCCGTCCTGATCGTCGCCCCGATGAGCGGGCATTTCGCCACGCTGCTGCGCGGCACGGTGGAACGGATGGTCGAGAACGCGGAAGTCTACATCACCGACTGGCACGATGCGCGCGACATTCCGCTGTCCGAAGGGCGCTTCGATCTGGACGACTACATCGATTACATCATCGAATTCCTGCAGACGATCGCAGAGCGCAACGAAGGCGCCCCCGCGCACGTGGTCGCGGTGTGCCAGCCCTCCGTCCCGGCGCTGGCCGCGACCGCGCTGATGAACGGCGCGAAGGACAAGGCAACGCCGAAAACCCTCACCATGATGGGCGGGCCTATCGACACGCGCGAAAGCCCCACCACCGTCAACGACATGGCGATGAAGCGCCCGCTCAGCTGGTTCCGCCAGAACGTGATCGCGACCGTCCCGGCCCAGTATCCGGGCGCGGGCCGCCGCGTCTATCCCGGCTTCATGCAGCTCGCCAGCTTCATGAGCATGAACCTGGGCGGCCACATACTGAGTCATTACGAGATGTACAAGCATCTGGTCGCGGGCGACGATGAAAGCGCGCAGCAGACCAAGGATTTCTACGACGAATACCGCTCCGTCTGCGACATGACGGCCGAATTCTACCTGCAGACCGTGGAGGAGGTGTTCCAGGAGCACTCGCTGCCGAACAACGCCTTCGAACATCGCGGCAAGGTGATCGACCTTGGCGATATCAAGCAGACCGCGCTGCTGGCGGTCGAGGGCGAGCGTGACGATATTTCCGGTCTCGGCCAGACCAAGGCCGCGCTGCCGCTGGCGCGCAACCTCTCCGAAGACAAGAAGCGCTACTACATGGCCGAGGGCGCGGGCCATTACGGCATCTTCAACGGCAGCAAGTGGCGCACCAAGGTGGCCCCGGTGGTGGAACAGTTCATCGCCACCCACGGCTGAGCCGCAAGGCGCCAGTCGTGTCCGGCTCAGGGCGCGCCGGGTTGGCGCGGCCTGGGGCGTAAGATGCGTCGCAGCGTGCGCCCGACGAGCACGATCAGCGCGATGCTGAATACCAGCAGCCCCACCGCGATCACCGCCGCAATCACCGGATTGGCGATGGCCAGCGCCAGCAGGCCCACGGTGGCCACATCCTCCGCCGTCGAGACCATCACGTTGCTGACCGGCTCCGGGCTGGTGTTGACCGCGGCGCGCGCACTGGCTTTCCCCGCATGCGCCGCGAACGCCGCACCGCCGCCCAGCAGAAAGGCGATCACCTGCCAGGTGGGATCGCCCGGGTCGACGATCGCCAGCGCCAGCAGCGCGCCGCCGACAGGCCGGATCAGCGAATGCACCGCGTCCCAGATCGAATCGAGCCACATCACCTTGTCGGCGAAGAATTCCATCACCGCGCCGACGCCTGCAATGCCGAGCACCCAGGGATTGGCGAGCACGTCCAGCATCTGCAACTGTTCGGGCAGCGGCACCCAGCCGGATCGCATCGCCAGCCCCGTGATGAGGACGGTTGCGTAGAGCCGCCAGCCCGACAGCAGGCTGACGCTACCCGCCAGCCCAAGCAGTTCGATGATGCCCATGGGCGTGCCTATAGCACGTTTGCGCGAGCGCGATCAGCGAACTTCGGCCCCCGGGCCCGGCGCTTCATTCAGCGTCGCCAATCACCTGCGGTTCGGCAGTGCAATCGGTCTCGCCATCGGCTGCCAGATCGGCAATCTCGCGTGCGCGCTGGTTGGCCGCGCCCGATCCGCCACCGATCTGCGCGATGCGGCAGCCGGGATCGTCGCGCGTCCCAATCCGTTCGACCGCGATAACGCTGCGATTGTTGGATTGCAGGCTGGCGTCCTGGTAGCGGAAGATGACCGCGAAAGGTGCGCCCTCGTCGCTGCGAATCTCGATCCGCGGCGCGATCTCGTTGAAGGCAGCGATCGTCTGGAACTGATCGTTCTCGACCCCTGCATCGAGATCGAAACGCCCATCGCCCGCCTGCACGAAGATCGGTACCCCGGCTATCAGACCGCAGCGGAAGGTCGCGCCCTCACCCTCTTCCTGCTGCGTGAGGACTTCGCACTGGTCGAGATCGAGCGTGCCATAGGCGGAGGCGAAACGCTCGTCCGGGGTCTCTCCGGAAGCCGTCTCCCCGATCGGCGGGACTTGCGGTTCATCGATCGTCACATCCTCGACGCTGCTCTCGCGCGCCTGATCGGCAGGTACGGTCTCGCCGCAAGCGGTCAGTGCTGTCGCGGCCAATGCCAGCGACAGGGTGGAAAGGGGCAAGCGCATGAAATTCTCCCGTTGGTTATCGAGACAATGCGCCGCCCCAGCTCCTGGGTCCCGCACAAGTCAGCTGTTTGCGCTGCTGCGCTTCGCGTACACACGAGCGCATCCGACAATACCCGGTTCGACGATTGGATCAGTCGGGCTTGGTTCTCAGGCTCTTGTGACGGGCGGCGACATCATAGGGCCTGCCGAAAAGGCCGGTCGGAATTTCGAGGCTCGCGCGGTCCCACCCGGCACGCGATGCAATCTCGCGATAGCTTGTTTCGAGAAAGCGCAGCAGGGCCGCGTCGGGATTATCGGCGGCGCGAACCGCAGCATAGGGCAGCACGAATTCACCCAGCCCGGCATGCCAGAACGCCTCTTCGGGTTCTATCGGCGTGTCGCCAAGCCCGTCCGACGCCGGGTAGCCATAGGCGTAGAACGCTGCTTCCTCGACCCCGCCGCCACCCGGCCAGAAGCCGCAGCTCGCAACCTCATGGCTGTAAGCCTCGCGCGTGACTGCGTCGGGAAGATTGGGGAAACCGCCGGGGTGAAGCGGTGCCTCGCGCCCCGAAAAGCGCGTCACCGCGAGGTCGAAGCTGCCCCAGAAGAGATGCACCGGGCTCGACTTCCCGACGAAGCCTGTGCGGAAATGATAGAGCACCCGTGCCGCATCGGCGAAGGCACGGTGCAAACGCCGGATCACATCGCCGTCCCACGCGCGTTCACGCTCGTCCTCGGCGAAGGGAACCGCGTCCTCGACTTCGTTGGGACCACCCTCGATCGAGGTCGCGATCCCCGCCTCGCGCAGCAATCCGGCTAGCTCGGCATGGAAGGCGGCGACGCTCTGGCCGGTCAGGTCCATCGCCCGCTCGCGCCCGTCCGACGTCGTCAGGACAAGCCGCGAGGAAACACAGTCCAACAGAATCTCGGCCTCGCCGGTCTCGGTCACGACCGGGTAGGTCCGAAAGCCCTGCGGCACCACCAGAAGGGCGAGATGCCAGCTGTGGTTGCACCACGGCAAGGCACGGGTCGGCAGCTTGCCGACCACCTGGAGGTAGGCGTGGACGGTGGCGTAAACCGATTTCTCGGCCTCGAAATCGAGTGCGGGCCACCGTCCAGCCATGTCAGTCTCCGTTATGCGGGGGTCACAGGACCTCGAAGATGCCCGCTGCGCCCATGCCGCCGCCGACGCACATGGTGACGCAGACATACTTCGCACCGCGGCGCTTGCCTTCGATCAGCGCGTGGCCGACGCAGCGCGCGCCCGTCATGCCATAGGGGTGGCCGATCGAGATCGAGCCGCCGTTCACGTTCAGGTCTTCGTCGGGGATGCCGAGCTTGTCGCGGCAGTAGAGCACTTGCACCGCGAAGGCTTCGTTCAGTTCCCACAGGCCGATGTCGCTCATCTTCAGGCCGGTGCGTTCGAGCACGGCGGGAATCGCGAAGACCGGGCCGATGCCCATCTCGTCGGGCTCGGTGCCCGCGACCGCCATGCCGACATAGCGGCCCAGCGGGGTCAGGCCGCGCTTTTCGGCCAGCTTTTCTTCCATCAGAATGCTGGCGGACGAACCGTCGGACAGCTGGCTGGCGTTACCCGCAGTGATCGTGGTGTCGGGGCCGAGCACGGGGTTGAGCGAGGCGAGGCCTTCCAGCTTGGTGTCGGGCCGGTTGCCTTCGTCCTTCGCGACGGTCACTTCCTTCTCGGAAACTTCGCCGGTTTCCTTGTCCTTCACCTTCATGGTGACGGTGACGGGCACGATCTCGTCATCGAACTTGCCCGCTTCCTGAGCGGCGGCGGTGCGCTGCTGCGAACGCAGAGCGTATTCGTCCTGCGCCTCGCGGCTGATGCCGTAGCGCTGGGCGACGGTTTCCGCCGTCTGCAGCATCGGCATGTAGACCGCGTTGTGCATCGCCATCAGTTCGGGGTCGGGCATCACGCGCATGTCCGGCGTCTGCACGAGGCTGATCGATTCCTGACCGCCGCCAGCGACGATATCCATGTTGTCGACCATGATCTGCTTCGCGGCGGTCGAGATCGCCATCAGGCCCGAAGAGCACTGGCGGTCGATCGTCATGCCCGAAACGCCGATCGGGCAGCCCGAACGCAGCGCGACCTGGCGGCCGAGGTTACCCGCCTGCGCGCCCTGCTGGAGCGCGGCGCCCCACACGACATCGTTGATTTCGCCTGCTTCGATCTTCGCACGCTCGATCGCGGGGGCGAGCGAGTAGGAGCCGAGGGTGGCACCCTTGGTGTCGTTGAAGCCGCCCTTGTAGGCACGGCCGATGGCGGTGCGTGCGGTGGATACGATGACTGCGCTGCGCATAATGTGAACTCCTTGAAACTGAACTTGCCTCTCCCCTTCAAGGGAGGGACAGCGAAACCTGGGTTTGCGACGCAAGCCCTCGTCGCAGCAGGGTGGGGCCCGGCATGCGTTGCGCCAGCGCCCCCACCCCTCAATCCCCTAACCCCGAAGGGAAGGGGAGGGATCCTAGACGTAGAACATCGACATCCATTCGCAGATCAGGGCGGGCTTTTCCTCCCCCTCGATCTCGATGGTGATCTCGACCGTGTGCTGCCACTGGCCGGGGCGCTTTTCTTCCATGCCCAGCAGTTTCCAGTGGCCACGGATGCGCTTGCCCGATTTCACGGGGTTGAGGAAACGCGTCTTGTTGCCACCGTAGTTGACGGCCATCTTGATCCCGTCGGGCCGGGGCACGTCGCTTTTCTGGGTGAGATAGGGGATCATCGAAAGCGTCAGGAAGCCGTGGGCAATCGTGCCGCCGAACGGCGTCATCTTGGCCGCTTCCTCGTTCACATGGATGAACTGGTGATCGTCCGTCGCGTCGGCGAACTTGTTGATCCGATCCTGCGAAATCTCGATCCATTCGCTGGTGCCGATCTGTTCGCCCACCTTTGCGGCGATGTCCTGGGGGGTCATGCGCGCCTCTCCTTAGTCTTGCATTGCGCGCATTCCATGCAGGATGAAAATGCCTAGCGCAATGGAGGGCTGGCCGCTCCTGCGCCTGTCGCTACGGCATGCGGCTGTCCCGCCTCTCGCTCCGCCGCCAGCCGCGCCCCGATGGTGGCCTCGGCAGGCGAATCATGGCGCTTGGCGTAGATGACGAGCGCGATCTGAAGCCCCGCCAGCATCATGATGAAGGGCTGCCAGGCGATGCCCTGGAAGGTCGCGCCGACCAGATAGATCACCTGCGCATATTGCAGCGCGATGGCGAGATGGCCGAGCCATGCCAGGTTCGGATCACCCTTCCTGCGCATGCGCCGTCGCAGCCGCTCCATCTGGATCAGACCCAACGCCTGCAGCAGCAGCCATGCACCAAGCCCCGGCCAACCCTGTTCGCCCAGCATCTCGAAAATTGCGGAGTGGTACGCGCGCCCTTCATCCACCACCTCATCGTAGCGAGTGGTGGTCATGTTCCCCTCGCCCGTGGTCTGCGGCATGCGGTAGGTGAAGCTGTTCGCGCGATAGGCCTCGAACCCGCCGCCGAGCGGGCGTTCCTTTGCGTAGTCGATGGTCCATTTCCACACCGCCACGCGGGTCGAGGCGCTCTCGTCTTCCTCAGCGGTCAGCATGGTGGCCATGCGATCGGCATAGGATTGCGGCAGAAAGGGGAAGGCGGCGATGCACAGCAGCACGCCGCCGACCATCAGCAGCAGCTTGTGGCGGCTTTCCCGAAGGACCAGCAGGCCGAGCATGGCGATACACACCAGCCCGGTGCGCGCTTCCGTACCGATCGGAATCAGCAGGCACGCCCCGGCAAGCCCTGCGGCGAACAGCTTGACCGGCAGGCTCGGCTTGAACACCGTGCCGTAGCGGGTGAACCAGTAGAGCAGCGGAATGATCGCGATGGCCACGGTGGAGATCGTGGAGCTTTCGTAGATCCCGCTATTGTCGTTCACGAAAAGCGAGAGCGTGCCGTAGCCGCCGCCGCCGAAGACGGTCTTGATCCCGCCGGAGATGATGATTGCCCCCGCCGTGAGCACCATGACGAGCGCAGCCGCCTCGAACCGAAGCTTCGTGGTCACTGTGAAGGGCAGGAAAATCGCGAAGACGAGCGTCTTCCATACCCAGTCCCATTTGCCGACGGCCTCTACCGGGAATTGCGCACCCTGCATCGTGAACCATGCCCAGACCAGCAGGAACAGCATCAGCGCCTGGCGGAAGGTGAAGGTGGGACGCGTCTTCTTGTCCATCATCAGCCACCCGCCGAAGGCAGCCGCGAAGGCGATCAGCGATACGGGCACGCTGGTGATCGGACCGTAGCCCATCTTCTGCGGGGCCAGGATATCGACGTAGAGGTACAGGCAGACCCAGAGGAACGGGCGCTTCAGCCCCAACAGCAGGAAGACAGCGAAGAAGCCGAGCAGGAACAGGTCGGTCATAGCGTCCGCTCGTCCGCCGCGCCGTCGCCATCGCCATCGCCTTCCAGCAGCGGATCCTCGTCCAGATCGTCGCGCAGCATCAGGCGATAGCCCGCAATCAGCAGGAGGCCGTGAATCGCCACAATGACTGCCATGTCGATCACGCGGGCACGGGCTCCTGTCTCAAGGCCGGGCTGCGCCGGTCGCACCCTGCGCCAGCATCGCAAGACCGGCTAGCAGGGTGGAGTTGACGGCCCGTTAAGCACATCCGCGCTAGGCAAGCCCACGCTATGCGCGTGCTTCATGTTCTCGACCATTCGCTTCCGCTGCACAGCGGCTATGCCTTCCGTACCCGTGCGATCATGCGCGCGCAGATGGACGACGGGCTGGAGGTGCGCGGGATCACCGGCCCACGCCATTCGGCACAGGGTCCGGCGGAGGAAACCTGCGAGGGGCTGCACTTCCACCGTACTCCGCAATCCGTCAGCGGCCCGCCTGGCCTGCGCGAATGGCGCGAGGTTGCCGCACATGGCGATGCCATCGTGGCGGTTGCCAGGGACTGGCGGCCCGACGTGCTGCATGCGCATTCGCCCGCCCTGTCCGGCCTTGCCGCGATTCGCGCGGGGAGGAAGCTCGGCATTCCGGTAGTGTACGAGATTCGCGCCTTCTGGGAGGATGCGGCCGTGGGCAACGGGACCGGGCGCGAGGGTTCGCCCCGCTACCGGCTGACCCGCATGCTCGAAAACGCCGTCGTCAAACGCGCCGACGCCGTCTTCACCATTTGCGAGGGGCTGCGCAGCGATTTGATCGCGCGCGGATTCCCGCCCGAAAAGATCGGCATATCGCCCAATGCGGTCGACCTGACGCAGTTCGGCACGCCGGCAGAGCGCGATCCCGCCCTGGCCGCGAAGCTGGGTCTGAACGGCGGCCCGGTGATCGGCTTCATCGGCAGCTTCTACCCTTATGAAGGCCTCGACGATCTGATCGCCGCCCTGCCCGCCCTGCGCGCGCGCCACCCCGATACCCGCCTGCTGCTGGTAGGCGGCGGGCCGCAGGACGCGGCGCTGCGCGAACAGGCCGCCGCGTCCCCCGCGAGCGATTCGATCATCTTCACCGGCCGCGTGCCGCACGCAGAGGTCGCGCAGTACTATGCCCTGATCGACATTCTCGCCTTTCCCCGCAAACGCAGCAGGCTGACCGAACTGGTCACGCCATTGAAGCCGCTCGAAGCGATGGCGCAGGGGCGGATCGTCGCCGCCTCGGATGTGGGCGGACACGAGGAACTGATTGCCGACGGGCAAACCGGGGTGCTGTTCCCCGCCGACGACCCGGCAGGCGTGGCGCAGGCGCTGGCCGACCTGCTCGACGCGAAAGAGACCTGGCCCGCCATTCGCGAGCGTGCGCAAAGCTATGTCGCCACGCACCGCGACTGGTCGCTCAACGCGCGTCGTTATCTCGGCGTTTACCATCGCCTGCTAGGCCGGGCGGTGGATCGGTCGCCCGAAAGCGGGGCGTGGAGGCCATCGCCAGACGGCCTTCACGCCCACGAGGGCGGCCCGGGATGAAGGAAGGCACCGTGGCCGATATCGACACTCCTGCGGAAGAGACCGACGCGCCGTCGGGTGGGCTGACCTCCAGCTCCGCCTTTCCCGCGCTGGTTGCCCTGTGGTTCGCCGCGCTGTTCGGCGGCGGCTGCCTGTTTCTGCCTCCCGCCCTGTTCGACGCTATTCTGGGCGATGCGGCCCCCTTCGGGCCGCAGACCCGCATCGTATTCGCGCTGGTCGCTGCGGGAATCGGGCTGGTGCTGGGCCTGCTGATCGCCCGGCAGGTGCGCACCGATGCCCCCGAACCGGCGCAGTCCGTACCCAGGACCAGGAAAAAGTCGCGCAAGGACGACCCCCGCCCACCGCTGGACGTGCGCGCCGCGCTGGGGCTTGGCAGCAGCCATTACGATCTCGACGACGAAGACGACGAGGAGGAGGATCAGCACGATGATCGACCGTCAGAGCGCGCAGGGGATGACGATCTTGAGCTGACGGAAGAAAACCTCTCCCACGATTCCGACCCCTGCGATCCGGCGTCCGAACGTCTCGCTGCCCCGATCGACGATCCGCATTTCGCCTCTGCGTGGAGCGATTCGGACACCTATCGACCGGTGCGCCCTTCCGAGGACTTCGAGGAGGAGCAGTTCGACGAGGCCTCCATCTCCTTCCAGACGGAGCAGACCAACCCCGCCCCGCACGAATGGGCGCCGGGCCCAGCGTCCGCGCCCGCGCGGCCTTCACGGTACAACCCCTTCGCCGACATGGTGCGCGTGGACGAGGACGATGCTGCGGATGGCTTCGACACCTCCGAGGCGGAGGAACCGCAGCCTGCCGACCCCTTCCCGAGAGAATCCCTCGAATCGCAGCCGACTCCAGAACCTGCCGCGTCTGCGACCTTTTCCGCGCCGCCGCCACCTGCATGGCCCGCGCCGCGAGCGGAAGAGCCGACTCTCAAGGAACTGGGTGTGGCCGAACTGGTGGAACGCCTCGCCCGCGCCCTGCAGAGCCAGCAGAAATCGCAGGATCGGCCATCGCAGCCAGCGCCCTCCGAAACGCAGCGCGCCCCCGCCCGCACCGGCCAGCACCGCCACGAATCCGCACTCGCCCCGGCCAACCGGGCTGGTCCGGACGTCGACCGTGCGCTGCGCGGCGCGCTGGACCGCCTTTCCCGGCTCGACGACGTGGCCTGAAGGCGACGGGCAGCGCGCCTTAGGGCGCTTCGCCCTCCAGCCGCCAGTCGATGGCCCCCCGCCCGGCCTGCTCCAGAAAGGCATTCGCGCGGCTGAACGGCCTGGAACCGAAGAACCCGCGATGCGCCGATAGCGGGCTGGGATGCGGCGAGCGAATGACGCAATGGCGTGTCGGCGCGTTCAATTCCGCAATGCGCGAGGCCTTCTTCTGCGCATGGCTGCCCCACAGGATGAAAACGGCAGGCTCGTCCCGCTGGGCCACTGCGGCGACACAGGCATCGGTAATCGCATCCCAGCCGCGCCCGGCATGGCTGCCCGCCTGCCCGCCCTCCACGGTCAGGCTGTTGTTGAGCAGCAGGACGCCCTGCCTTGCCCAAGGCGTCAGATCGCCGCTCGTCGGTGCGGGGATCGCACAATCGTCCGCCAGTTCCTTGAATATGTTCCGCAACGATGGCGGGTGCGGCACGCCGTCCGGCACCGAAAAACTCAGGCCCATTGCCTGCCCCGGCCCGTGATACGGGTCCTGCCCCAGGATCACGACCTTCACCTCCTGCAATGGCGTCAGCTCGAGCGCGCGCAGGCGGCGGCCCTGCGGTGGATAGATCGCCTTGCCTGCCGCTTCTTCGGCACGCAGGAAGCCGCCCAGTCGCCGCGCTTCGGGCGTGGTCAGCACGGGTTCAAGCACGGGGGCCCAGCTTGCAGGAAGGTCTTCGGCCATGGACCACCGCTATGGCCAGAGCACGCCGCGCGCCAGACGCCCTTTTACTCTTTCCCCAATCGGCCTAGGTGCGGGAGCAAAGGCAGCAGGCTGCCCCCAACACGGATAAAGGATTTCGATGGCCGTACATTTTCACGAAGAAGACCTGCCCGAGGGCGTTCTGGCCGAAGGCGCGGCGCTGGCCGTCGACACCGAGACCATGGGCCTCATCACCCATCGTGACCGGCTGTGCCTTGTGCAGATCAGCGACGGGCAGGGGGATGAACACCTGGTCCGCTTCGGCGTCGGCAGCAGCTACGATGCGCCCAACCTCAAGGCGGTGCTTGCCGATCCTGCGCGGGTGAAGCTGTATCACTTCGCGCGGTTCGATCTCGCCGCGATCGAGTTCTGGCTGGGCGTAACCGCCGCACCCGTGTTCTGCACCAAGATCGCCAGCAAGCTGACGCGCACCTATACCGACCGGCACGGGCTGAAGAATCTCGTCAACGAACTGCTGGGTGAAGAGATTTCCAAGCAGCAGCAAAGCTCGGACTGGGGCGCGCCCGAGATCAACAACGCGCAACGCGAATATGCCGCCTCCGACGTGCGCTACCTGCACCGCCTGCGCGACATCTTCGAGGAACGCCTGCTGCGCGAACAGCGTATGCCGATTGCGCAGGCGTGTTTCGATTTCCTGCCGACCCGTGCGCGGCTGGACCTTGCCGGGTGGCCCAACGCCGACATTTTCAGCCACGAGTAGGCCTCAGGTCCCAGCGCCATGCATCACGATCCGGTGGAAGAAACGAAGGAAGCGCGCAGGCAGCGCCGCGGGCGGCAACGCCAGGCGGCGCCCGGCGGCTTCCACGACCGCCTGATCAAGATCCTGGCGATCGGGCTGCCAATGGCCACGGGCGCCATCGTCGCCTTTCTGGTGCTGACCCCGCTCGCCCCGCGCAGCGAGGTGTCCTTCATCCTCGACCGGGACAAGGTGGAGCAGATCGACGAACGCCTGCGGATCGACAAGGCGACCTATCGCGGATCGGACAATCAGGGCCGCCCCTTCTCGCTCACCTCCGACAGGGCCGTGCAGCAATCGAGCGCGGAAGGGATCGTTCGGCTGGACGATGTGGTCGCGCAGATCTTGCTGCGCGACGGCCCGGCCCGCATCTCTGCCGAAGGGGGCGCCTATACCATCGACGAGGAACTGCTGAACGTGCAGGGCCCCGTAATGTTGCGGGCGACCGACGGATACGAACTGGTCGCGCGCGGCGTTTCGGTGGACCTGAAGGACCAGTTGCTGATCGGCGACGATGGCGTTTCCGGCGCGGTCCCTGCGGGCACGTTCTCTGCCAACAGCCTTCGGGTGGACCTGGAAACACGTACTATATTGCTTGACGGGAACGCGCGCCTGCGCATGGTGCCCGGCGCACTGGAGAGCATGCGATGAACCGCCGCCCTATGTCCCTTTTCACCAAGACCCATGGTCGCCTCGCGCTGAGATCCGGCATGGCCGGTGTCGCGCTGGCCGCGTGCACCGTGGCGGGCCTGCAGCTTCACGCGCAGGCCATCGCCGCGCACAACTCCAACGCTCCGGTCAACTACGCCGCCAACCGGATCGAGCTGCAGGATCGGCAGGACCGGGTGGTCCTTTCCGGCAACGTGGTGATCGATCAGGCCAACCTGCGGATGACCGCGGCGCGCACCATCGTCGACTATTCGGACAGCGGTTCGCTCAGCATCCAGCGCATTTCGGCCACGGGCGGCGTCACCGTCACCCGGGGCGACGAAAGCGCGCGCGGCAGCGTCGCGGTGTATGACTTCAACCGCCGGATCATCACCCTGACCGGAGATGTCCGGCTGCGGCGCGGGTCCGACACGCTGAACGGCGGTCGGCTGACCATCGACCTGCAAACCGGCCTTTCCAGCATCGACGGTGCGGGCGGCGCTGCGGATGGTGGCCAGGTGACCGGCAGCTTTTCCGTTCCCCAGAACTAGGTGCCCGACACTGCCCCCTAACGGGAGGCGGCGCGCGCGATCCACGCGATTTCCTGGGCAAGCAGCAGTTCGGCCTGCTGGCTGTTGGCGAGCAGGGCCTGGTGCAGCGCGGTCAGCCGCGACACGAGACGGTCCAGCCGCTTGCCGCGCCAGATGCGCAGCTGTTCGGCAATGTCGCGCTCGTCCTTGAAGAAGATGCGCCGCGCGCGCTTCTGTGCCTCGACGAAAGAGCCGACATCCTCGCCCGGGCGCATCCGCGCGGATAGCTGGGCAAGCTGCGCCGCGCGGCGCTCGAACGCCAGGGCGACGCCCACCGGATTGAGCGAAAGCGTGTTGAGCCGCGCCAACTCACCCGGCAGCCGTTTCGCGTGGCCGCTCAGCGCTGCGTTCACCAGCGGCATGAAGCCGTCTTCCTCGCTCGTCGCGCCAACCGCGTCCCATGCCGAAAGATCGGCCTTGCGCGGCGTATCAGGCGCGGCATCGAGGTACAGCGCCAGCTTCTCCACCTCGGCCTCCGCCAGCCGCCGGTCGAGCCCGGATGCGCGCGCGATGCGCTGCGCCAGATCGCCGTCCAGCCGCAGGCCGTTGCGATCCGCCAGATCGCGCACCGTGTTGGCCATGTCCGTCAGGTTGGGCGGGTAGAACATCGCCACCAGCGTATTGCCCGCGCCCGCAACCAGTTTGGCTGTGCGCGACTTGTCTGTCGCGGAGGTGGCCACCACCAGGACAGGGCACGCCTCCCCCTCGGCCTCGAAGTGGATCTTCAGCGCATCATGCGCTTCTTCACCGGTCGCGCGGACGAATATGTGCCGCGAATCGCCGAAAAGGGAGGAAGAACGCGCCTCGTCCGCCAGCCGCACCGGATCGCGTCTGAGATCGGAGCCCGACATGTCGACCCGCTCGCCCGCATCGGGCAGGCCAGCGACGATCGCGGCAGCAGCGGCAGAGGCCGCGCTTTCGTCCGGCCCGCAGAAGAAGAAGGTATGGCATTCGCGCGCGGCCTGAGCAGCCATGCGACCGAAGCTGTTCTGGTTGGCCTTGAACGAGGGGGCCTTGGCCATGCGATCAGTCGCGATTGCGCAGCGCCAGCGAAACCCGCGTGACGATCTGGTCCGCAACCACCTGCGACAGCCGTTCCGCCGCCGCGCGTTCTGCGGCTATCGTGGCGTAATCGCTAGACACCACATCGATCCCGGCGTCCGATCCCGCCGTCGCATCGAGCAGGATCGCACCACTCGAGAGGTCGACCAGCTGGTAGCGCGCGCGCAGGATGCGCCTTTCGCGGCTGACGGTCTCGTCGGTCAGCAGGCCTAGGCTTTCGAGGCTCTCGTCGATCTGGACGTCGAGCCGGTAGCGCGGCGCGGTGTCGGAAGCACGCAGGTCCACGCGATCCTCCAGCGCAGTGGCAAGCAGCCAGCCCGTGCGGCCCTGGATCGGCGCAACCTCCACGGCGGACAGCTTGGCCGTCGCGCTGCTGCCGTTCGCGCCCGCATAGATCGGCTGCAACCCGCAGGCCGAGAGCGCGCACGCTGCAAAAAGGCACCAGACGATTCGCATCAGGTGACGATATTCACCAGCCGGTCGGGCACCACAATGATCTTGCGGATGGGCGCACCGTCGAGCGACCGCTGAACCTTCTCGCTGGCAAGAGCCATCTCTTCCAGCACATCCTTCGATGCCCCGGCAGGCGCAGTCAGCGTGTCGCGCAGCTTGCCCTTGTGCTGCACCGCGATCGTGACAGATTCGTCCTCCAGCAGGCTTTCGTCGATTTCGGGCCACGCGGTCTCGGCAATCAGGCCTTCGCCGCCGATTGCCTGCCACGCCTCTTCGGCGAGGTGCGGCATCATCGGCGCAACCAGCGGGAACAGCGCCTCGATGGCGCTGGTGCGGTCGGCGGACGGCTTGGCCTTCTCGATCGCCGAGACAAGTTCGTACAGCCTGGCGACGGCCTTGTTGAAATGCAGCGCCTCGATGGTTTCGGCAACATCGTGGACGATCCGCGCAGTCTTTCGCGCCAGATCCGCATCCTCGCCGCTCGCCTGCGGGTCATGCTCCGCAACCAGGCGCCATACGCGCTGGACGAAACGCGCGCAGCCCTCGATCCCGCTTTCGGACCACGGCAGATCGCGTTCGGGCGGGCTGTCGGACAGCATGAACCAGCGCACGGCGTCCGCACCATATTGCGCGATGATCGTATCGGGATCGACCACGTTGCGCTTGGACTTGGACATCTTGACCACGCGGCCCACGGTTACCGGGAAGCCGTCTTCCTTCAGCACCGCGCTCTGCCCGCTGCGTTCGACCTCGTCGGGGGCGAAATAGACCACACGGCCCGAATCAGGCTCGCGGCGGAAATAGGTCTCGTGCGTGACCATCCCTTGCGTGAACAGGCTGGCGAAGGGTTCGGTAAAGTCGATCTGCCCCAGTCGCGCGAGCGCGCGGGTCCAGAAACGGGCGTAGAGGAGATGCAGGATCGCATGCTCGATCCCGCCGATATACTGCTCGACCGGCAGCCATTTGGCCACTTCGTGGCGATCGAAGGGCTTGTCGGCGGGCTGGCTGGCGAAGCGCAGGAAATACCAGCTCGAATCGACGAAGGTATCCAGCGTGTCGGTCTCTCGCCGCGCCTGCGCGCCGCACTGCGGGCAGGCGACATTCTTCCAGGTCGGGTGCCGTTCCAGCGGGTTGCCCGGCGTCTTGAAATCTACATCCTCGGGCAGAACCACCGGCAGCTGGTCCTTGGGGACCGGTACGATACCGCAGGAATCGCAATGGATGAACGGGATCGGCGTGCCCCAGTAGCGCTGGCGCGAGACGCCCCAGTCGCGCAGGCGCCACACCGTCTTGCCTTCGCCCCAGCCATCCGCCTCTGCGCGCCGGATCACCTTGCCCTTGGCGGTTTCGACGTCGAGCCCGTCCAGCGGGCCCGAATTGACCAGGATGCCCTCGCCCGGTTCCGCGCCCGATCCCAGCGGGCGATCCGCATCGGCCGCACTCGCGCCGATCACCCGCAGGATCGGCAGGTGGTATTTCTTCGCGAACTCGAAATCGCGCTGGTCGTGCCCCGGCACGCCCATGACGGCGCCGGTGCCGTAATCCATCAGCACGAAGTTCGCGATGAATACGGGCAGATCGTGATCGGCGATCAGGGGATGGCGGGCCTTGACCCCGGTGAGGTAGCCGAGCTTGGTCGCCGTCTCCACCGTGGCGGCCGTCGTTCCGCCGCGCTTGCATTCGGCGATGAACTCGGCCGCTCCCTCGTCGCCTTCGGCATATGCGCGCGCCACGGGGTGATCGGGCGCGACCGCCACGAAGCTGGCGCCGTAGATCGTGTCGGGCCGGGTCGAGTAGACCTCCAGCTTCTCGCCGGTCGAAAGGTCGAAAGCGAATTGCAGGCCCTGGCTGCGGCCGATCCAGTTTTCCTGCATCAGGCGGACCTTGTCGGGCCACTTGTCGAGGCTGGCGAGTCCATCGAGCAGGTCGGGCGCGAAATCGGTGATCTTGAGGAACCACTGGGAGAGCTTGCGCTTCTCGATCTCCGCGCCGGACCGCCAGCCCTTGCCGTCGATCACCTGTTCGTTGGCGAGGACGGTCTGGTCGACCGGGTCCCAGTTGACCTCGCTTTCCTTGCGATAGACGAGGCCCGCTTCGAACAGATCGACGAACAGCGCCTGCTCGTGCCCGTAATAGTCGGGTTCGCACGTCGCCAGTTCGCGGCTCCAGTCGAGCGCGAAGCCCAGGCGCTTCAATTGCGCCTTCATCGATTCGATGTTTTCGCGCGTCCACTTGCCGGGATGGACGCCCTTTTCCATCGCCGCGTTTTCGGCCGGCATGCCGAAGGCGTCCCAGCCCATCGGGTGGAGAACCTCGTGCCCGCGCATTTTCTTGTAGCGCGCCAGCACGTCCCCCATCGTGTAGTTGCGCACGTGGCCGATATGGATGCGGCCCGATGGGTAGGGAAACATCTCGAGCACGTAGCTCTTGGGCTTGTCGCTCGCGCTGTCGGCGCGGAAGCACTGCGCCTCGTCCCAGGCTTTCTGCCAGCGGCCATCTGCCTGGGACGGGTCGAACCGCGTATCGTTCATGCTCGGGTCTTTATCGGATAGGTGAGTGGCTTAGCTGGCGATCGCCTGGCGGCGCAATTCGCGTGCCTTGGTCAGGATGATGTCTTCCAGCTTCTGCACGGTCGCGGCCTGCACCGGCGCATCGACCCAGCCGCCGCCCTGGCTGACCTGGCGGCTGGCCGCCACGCGCAGCGCATCGGCGCGCAGATCCTGATCGAGGATCGAAACGGTCAGCTTCACACGCTCGGCCGGGTTTTCCGGATTGGCGAACCAGTCCGTCACGATCACGCCGCCCGCACTGTCCGCCTGAAGCAGCGGCGCGAAGCTCACCGCTTCGAGGCTGGCGCGCCAGAGATAGGAATTGACGCCGATCGTCGTCACCTGGCTGGCGGCGGTATCGGCACTGGGCAGGTCGTTGCCGCTGGCGCAGGCCGACAGGGCGGCAGCGAGGCCGAGCAGGCTGGCGGAAGCAATCGGGAGGCGGCGCTGGATCATCGTGGCTGGCTTTCCAAAGAAAAATGCGAAGGAGCAGGTCGGCAGACCGCGCATGCTGATGCCTCTATCGCCACGGACCAACCGCAGCAAGGGCGCGCCTGCCTTCCTGCGCGCAAGCTGGCGTGTGCGGGTGTACGCATGATGAACCTTGCGAGGGCATGCGGCGACCCTGTGTGCCTCTTGCAACACCTCTGTCGCAAGCGAAGCGACCCCTTGTGGAAAAACTGGAAAGCCACCCAGCGATGACTTAACACCCTGGATCGAAAGCGGGGGCGAGGCATTCGGTGGCTATTCACCGTGTGTAAGTCTCGCGGTGTTAGAACTGGGGATATGGGCAAGAAAACCGCACCTGTACTGCGCAAGCTGCTTGCACCCGCCATTGGCGGGGCGCTGGCGCTGGTCGCGGCTCCGGTGGTCGGCGCCGCCCTGGTCGAAGCGACCGCACCTACGCTTGTTTCCGGGGCCGACGCCAAGGGCACCCGCTTCACGCCTGCCACTGTCGATCCCGAACTCGCCCGCCGCGTGGCTGAACGCTACGCCGCCCGTCGCGAGGCATTGCCTTTCACGCCTGCCGCCGGGAAGGCTGTCTCAGACCGTACGGTGACGGTGGCCGTCCGCCTCGACGATGATTCGGCGCGCGCGATCTCGATTCGCTCGGCCATCGATTCGGCGCGCAGCGAACCGGGCCGCCGCGATGTCGCGGTCGCCCCGTCCGCCTTCGACCTTGGCGTGGCCCGCGGCTACCAGAGCTTCACCAAGCCGGTGGCCGAACTGCCCAAGTCTGTTTCGAAGATTACCATGCCGGACCTCTCCGAATTCCGCCCCTCGCAGGGCGTGAAGGATGAACCGAGCCGGTTCCAGCCGCGCATCTCGGTCGATCAGGAACGCACCCCCGGGCGCGCGCCGCGCACGCTCGAAGGGCGCGGAGAGCGTCAGCTCGATCTGGGCGGCGCATACCGCGTCACGCGTAACCTGGATGTGACCGCCGGCGTGCGCCTGTCCGAGGAACGCGACCGGCTGACCCCGCTGACCGACGGCGCGGAAGACAGCCAGTCGGTCTATATCGGCACGCAGCTGCGCTTCTGATTGCGCCCGGCTGCACCCGCCGCCGAAAAAAGCTCCTCCGCTCCCGTTTTGCTTTGCCCGCGCCTGCGGCTGACGCTACGTCTTTGTTCAAAGACTTGAAAAGCAATGGGAGGATTGAGGATGGCACGAGTTGCAGTCGTGACGGGGGGCACGCGCGGGATTGGCGAGGCCATCAGCCTTGCCCTGAAAGAACAGGGCCGCACGGTGATTGCGAACTACGCGGGCAATGATGAACGCGCGAAGGAATTCTCCGCGCGCACCGGCATCACCGCGATGAAGTGGGATGTGGGCGACCACGAAGCCTGTCTCGAAAACTGTTCGCGCATCACCGAAGAACACGGACACGTCGAAATCCTCGTCAACAACGCCGGGATCACCCGCGATGGCACGCTCGCCCGGATGAGCTTCGACGACTGGAACGAGGTGATGCGGGTCAACCTGGGCGGCTGCTTCAACATGGCCAAGGCATGCTTCCCGGGCATGCGCGAAGGCAACTGGGGCCGGATCGTCAATATCGGCTCGATCAACGGGCAGGCCGGCCAGTACGGCCAGGTGAACTATGCCGCCGCCAAGTCCGGTATCCACGGCTTCACCAAGGCGCTGGCGCAGGAAGGCGCGCGCTTCGGCATCACCGTCAACGCGATTGCCCCGGGCTATATCGATACGGATATGGTCGCCGCCGTGCCCGACAACGTGCTGGAGAAGATCGTGGCGAAGATTCCCGTCGGCCGGCTTGGCCAGGCAGAGGAAATCGCCCGCGGCGTCGCCTTCCTGACCGCAGACGATGGTGCCTTCGTCACCGGATCGACCATGAGCATCAATGGTGGCCAGCACATGTATTGAGGCGCCGCGGCGCGCCCCCGTGCGGCGCCGACGGTATCGCCAGCTGCAGGATCATGCGGAGCGCCTTCCATGTTCAGACTTTTCCTGGCGGCATGCGCGGTCTCGCTGATCGGCACGGCTGCCGCGCCCGCGCATGCCGGCCCGGTCTCCGATCGGGTCTATCAACCCGTCCCGCTATCCCAGACCGAGGTGGAATTTCGCGGTGAGCCGCCTTTGCCGATTCAGGCGAAGACGCGAGACGGGCTCGAGCTGGAAGGCGCGTTCTGGCCGCCAGAAGAGGGCATCGACCAGATTGTCGTGGTGTTCCACGGCAACGGCTACAACCACCTCGTATCTGCCTATCGCGCCGAGCCTCTGCGCATCGGGGGGCGCGGCGTGCTGGTCGCCTCCTATCGCGGCTATGGCGACAACCCGGGCACTCCTTCGGAAGGCGGGCTCTACAGCGATGCCGAAGCGTGGATCGCCAAGGCACGCGAGCTGAGGCCCGACGCACGGATTTATCTCTTCGGTTTTTCGCTGGGCGGCGCAGTCGCCCTGCAAATGGCGGCGCGTGACGATTTTGCCGGCGTGGCAACGATGGGCGCGTTCACCCGTCTGCGCGATGCCGCACCGCTCCTTGCGCGGCCGTTCATCAAGGAACGCTACGACAATCTCGCCTCGATTGCTCTCGTGACAGAGCCTGCGCTGCTCCTGCACGGCACGAGAGACGGGACGGTCGATCCCAAGATGGTTGAGCGGCTGGAAGAAGCGGGCGGGCCAAACATCACCCGGATCAATCTCAAGGGAGGCGGCCACTGGGTCCCGCTCGATTCGATTGCGGGCGGGATCTGGCAACAGTGGGAAGCGGCGGAAGCCCTTGCGCCCGGCGATACGCCGATGGCTCCGTGAGTTACCACCCACCCGTAAAACGCTCGGTCGAGATCGCCGGCCACAAGACCAGCATTTCGCTGGAGCCTGTCTTCTGGGACTTGCTGCGCGAGTTGGCCGAACAGCGCCGCGTACCGATAAATGCCATCGTCGCGCAGATCGATGTTGCACGGCTCGAAGCCGACGAGCCGACCGGGCTCGCCAGCGCCATCAGGCAATTCCTCGTTGCCGAGGTGAGGAGCGGGGCCGGACCGCAAGGCCCGCCCCCGTCCGACTAGCTCAGTACTTCGCGGTTGCGTCGCTGGCCGGGAAGGTCTCGTCGAGAGCTTCGTCGGTCTCGCTCATCTTGTCGCCCTTGGTGGCCGTTGCGCCCGAACCGGCTTCGCGGAAGGCACCTTCGGGCTGACCTTTGGCGAAGGCCACGCCGTTCTCGTCCTTGCGGTCCTTGTAGGCCTTGTAACCCAGGTAACCGAGGCCACCCAGGATTGCGGTGCGAATCAAACCCATCTCACGTCTCCAATAATCGTTCTATCTGGCGAACGAAGGAGCGCGGCTTTGGGTCCTGCGCAGGCGTGCTATTCGTCGCCGACCCGCTCGATTTGTGCGCCGATCGCCTGCAGCTTCTCCTCCAGCCGCTCGTATCCGCGGTCGAGGTGGTAGATGCGCCGGATCTGCGATTCGCCCTTTGCCGCAAGCGCCGCGATCACCAGGCTCATCGAAGCGCGCAGATCTGTCGCCATCACTTCCGCGCCGGTCAGCCCCTCGACTCCCTTGACGATGGCGGTGCGCCCCGAAACCTCGATGTCGGCGCCCATCCGCTTGAGTTCGGGCACGTGCATGTAGCGGTTTTCGAAGATGGTTTCGGTCAGGACGCTCGTGCCCTCGGCCACCGTCAGCAGGGCCATAAGCTGGGCCTGCATGTCGGTCGCCAGGCCGGGATAGGGCGCTGTCGAGAGGTTGGCTGCGCGCAGCTTGCCGTCGGCAGCAATATTGACGCCCTTGGCATCGCTTTCCACGTGGACGCCGATATTGCGCAGCGCGTGCAAGGTGGCCGACATATCGTCCGCCTTCGCGCCTTCGAGCCGCGCGTCGCCCCCGGTGATCGCGGCGGCGCAGGCATAGGAGCCTGCCTCGATCCGGTCGGCCATTACCTTGTAGGTCGCACCGTTCAGCCGCTTCACGCCATGGATGACGAGGTCGGACTGGCCGATATTCTCGATCTCGGCCCCCATCGCCACCAGCAGGTTGCACAGGTCGACGATCTCGGGCTCGCGCGCGGCGTTGCGCAAAGTCGAAGTGCCGTTGGCGAGCACCGCCGCCATCAACGCATTCTCGGTCGCGCCGACCGAGACCACGGGGAAGTCGAACTCGCCGCCCGGCAGGCCGCCGTCGGGCGCATGCGCGCGGACATAGCCCTGCGCCAGCTCGATCTCCGCCCCCAGCGCTTCGAGCGCGGACAGGTGCAGGTCGATCGGACGGTTGCCGATGGCGCATCCGCCGGGCTGCGAGACCGTGGCCACCCCTGCGCGTGCCAGCATCGGCCCGAGCACCAGGATCGATGCGCGCATCTTGCGCACCAGATCGTAGGGCGCGGTGGTCGAGGTGAGGCGGGTGGCTTCGTAAGTAACCACCCGGCCGAAATCTTCCGGCTTGGTCCCGGCAATGTTCACCGACACGCCGAACTGCGTCATCAGGTGCTGGAAGCTGTCGATATCCGCCAGCCGCGGCAAGTTGCGCAGCGTGAGCGGCTCGTCGGTCAGCAGCGCGCACGGAATGAGGGTCAGCGCCGCGTTCTTGGCGCCGGAAATCGGGATGGTGCCGGAGAGCCTCTGCCCTCCCGTAATGCTTAGCTTGTCCATCCCAGAGCGTTTAGCGGGCATGCGCGGCAAGACAAGTCGAAGCCCGCATCGGCTGACTCTCCTCGACTAATGATTGCTAGCTTCCCGGGCCCGCCATTGACCGCCCTCCCAGCGGCCATCATACTCGCAAGCCATGGCGCACAAACCGATCAAGAAAGCCGTTTTCCCGGTCGCGGGGCTCGGCACCCGCTTCCTTCCCGCAACCAAGGCCATTCCCAAGGAGATGCTGGCGATCGTCGACCGTCCGCTGATCCAGTATGCGGTGGACGAGGCGCGCGAGGCGGGAATCGAGCAGATGATCTTCGTCACCGGTCGCGGGAAGACAGCGATCGTCGAACATTTCGACGTCGCCTTCGAACTCGAACAGACGATGGAGGAACGCGGCAAGGATCTGGCGATCCTCGATTCCACCCGTGCGACTCCGGGCGACATCATCACCGTGCGTCAGCAGGTCCCGCTGGGCCTGGGCCATGCGATCTGGTGCGCGCGCGCGATCGTGGGGGACGATCCTTTCGCGATCTTCCTGCCCGACGAGCTGATGATCGGCCGGGAAGGCAGCTCGGGCTGCATGAAGCAGATGGTGGACGCTTACGATAAGGTCGGCGGCAATCTGATCAGCGTGCTCGAGGTGCCGCAGGAAACCGTCTCCAGCTACGGGGTGGTCGACCCGGGCAAGGAAGACGGCTCGCTGACCGAAGTGCGCGGACTGGTCGAGAAGCCGCCGGTGGCCGAGGCGCCCTCGAACAAGATCATCTCGGGCCGCTACATCCTGCAGCCCGAGGTGATGCGCGTGCTGGAAACGCAGGGCAAGGGCGCGGGCGGCGAGATCCAGCTGACCGACGCGATGGCGCGGATGATCGGGCAGCAGCCCTTCCACGCGGTCACCTTCGACGGCGCCCGCTACGATTGCGGCAGCAAGGTCGGCTTCGTGGAGGCGACCCTGGCGCTGGCATTGGAGCGCAAGGATATGGGCGACGAAGTGCGCGCAATGGCGAGACGGCTGCTGGCCGACTAGGCGCGCTCAGCCAGACTGCGTCTCGGCGAGCCGGGCATATTCGTCGCGCAGTTCGCGCTTGTAGAGCTTGCCATTGGCCTCGCGCGGGAGATCGGGCCGGAAGTCAAACTGGCGCGGCATTTTTATCCGGCTGAGCTGCGGCTCCAGGTAGTCGCGCAGGGCCTGCTCCATCGCATCGCCCGCCTGGTCCATATCCGCCGGCTGCACCACCGCGACCACACGCTCGCCCAGATCGTCGTCGGGCACGCCGATCACCGCCGCATCGAGCACGTCGGGGTGCGAAACCAGCAGGTCCTCGATCTCCTGCGGATAGATGTTCACCCCGCCGGAAATGATCATGTGGCTCTTGCGGTCGGTCAGGAAGATGAAGCCATCCTCGTCGATATGGCCGATATCGCCAAGCGTCATCCAGCCCTGACGGTTCATGGCATCGGCCGTCTTGTCCGGATCCTTGTGATAGCTGGGCAGGACTTCGTTCTCGAAGAACAGCAGACCCGTCTCGCCAGGCGGCAGCTCGGTGCCATCCGGCCCGCAGACATGCGCCTTGCCGTAGATCATGCGGCCTACCGTGCCGGGCTTCGCCAGCCATTCCTCGCTCTTCACCAGCGACATGCCGATCCCTTCGGACCCGGCGTAATATTCCTGGATGATCGGCCCCCACCATTCGATCATCGCCCGCTTGATCGGCACCGGACACGGCGCGGCGGCATGGATCGCGCGCTGGTGGGTGGAAAGATCGTAGCGCGCCCGTTCCTCCTCGGGCAGCCGCAACATGCGCACGAAATGGGTGGGCACCCACTGGCTATCGGTCACGCCATACCGCTCGATCGCGGCGAGCGCGCCTTCGGGCGTGAATTTGTCCATGATGACAACGGTCCCGCCCAGCCGGTGCGCCGTGCTGCACCAGCCGAGCGGCGCCGCGTGGTAGAGCGGTGCGGGCGAGAGATAGACCATGCTGCCATCGGCGGGCATGCCCACGCCCATCGTCGCCAGCCCCACCAGCGGGTTGGGCGCGGTGATATCCTCGCTCGGCGGAGGGGCCGGCTTGATGCCCTTGGGTCGCCCCGTCGTGCCGGAGGAATAGACCATGTACTGCCCGGGCACCGGGTCTTCCACCATCTGCGATGACTGGCCGGACACCTCAGCGGAGAAGGCGTCGCTATCGACATCGACGATCCGAAGATCGGGCATTGATCGCGCCAGCTCCTGCGTCACATCGGCGTAAGTGCGCGACGTGAGCAGCAAGGAGCATTCGGCATCTTCGAGAATGTAGGCGATCTCGGGCGCGGTCAGCCGGGTGGATACCGGCACCAGCATCGCACCGATCCGCTGGGTCGCCCAGAATATCTCGAGATAGAGCGGCCGGTTTTCGAGCAGCAGGCCCACGCTGGTCCCGCGTGTGACTCCCTGCGCGCGCAGCCAGCGCGCGATGCGATTGGCCCGGGCCTCCAGTTCGCCATAGGTGACGGTAGTACCGCTGGCTGCGTCTATAATGGCCGCGTGGTCGGGCCGCGTGGCCGCGTGTGTAATCGGATGCATGTCTCTCTCCCGTTCGCCAGTTTCGGGAAAGTGCGTGCGTCGCGCAAGAAAAAAGGCGGCGCCGAAGCACCGCCTTTCACATGAAGTTCAAACGGATTGCGGAGGACTTATTCGTCGCCGCCGCCGCCCATGCCGCCGGGGCCCATGGCCAGACGGAAGGCTTCCTGCGCTTCGGTTTCAACCATGAAGGGACGCGGATCGACCGCTTTGCCGTCGATGCGCACTTCGTAGTGGAGGTGCGGGCCGGTCGAGCGGCCGGTCGAGCCGACATAACCGATCAGGTCGCCCTTGCGCACTTCCTGCCCGTCGGCGACGATGATGCGCGACAGGTGGGCGTAGCGGGTTTCGATCGCGTTGCCGTGGCCGATCTGGATATAATTGCCGTAGCTGCCGAAATAGTTCGCACGCTCGACGGTGCCGTCGGCGGTCGCGTAGATCGGCGTGCCCGAGGGCGCGGCCAGATCGACGCCGTTGTGATTCTTGCGCTTGCGCAGCACCGGGTGGTTGCGCATGCCGTAGCCACTGCTCATCCGGGCATTATCGACCGGCATGCGCGAAGGCACGGAAACCGTCGGCAGGGCAACGGCGGGTTCGGGGCTGCGTTCGATGTCGAGATTCTGCCAGCTGGCGAAGAGCTGACGGAACTGGGTGTCGCCATTGCCGAGCGGGCTCTGCGCTTCCTTGGCCGCGTCAGAGACGTCGACCGCGGCGGCGGCGCTGGTGTTGGCGTGTGCGGGCATGGCGAAAGTGGCAATTGCCGCGGTGCAAAGAATGGTGGCGCGGCTGAAAAGTCGATCAGTGGTCAGCAAGATGTCCGTCCCTCTGTCGGCGGCGGAGCAGGTTGCTCCGCTGGTTCCGATCCCAAGCGCGTTCGCGATCCCATCGCGCGCCGAGACCCCTCGTTTGCGGCGGGAACCTTCCCCGCCTTCGTCTGTTAGAGGATTAGGCGGGCCTAGGTTAAGACCACAAGCGCTTCCTGGCGCTACCGCGATAAACCGCCTGCGGAACGGGTCGAGTCGTTGAATGGCGGCTTAATCATCTCTGGAAAACGATGGTTAACAAGGGGCTGCGCGTGTTTTCACGCCCGGCTCCAGCGACGAATCCCATCGCTTTGCCGTGCGGTGAAGCTCCACGCGATACGGCGCACCCGCCTCCGTCATGGCTGCTTTGCGGCCTCCAGCACTTCCTGCGCATGGCCGTTCACCTTCACCTTGGGCCAGATGCGCGCGATCGTGCCATCGGCATTCAGCAGATAGGTACTGCGGACCATGCCCATGAAGGTCTTCCCGTACATCTTCTTCTCGGCCCATACGCCGAGCTCGTCCGACAAGCCGTTTTCTTCCGCATCGGTCGCCAGATCGACCGTGAGATCGTGCTTGGCGATGAAGTTCTGGTGCTTCCTGCTCGAATCCTTGCTGATGCCGAGCAGGGCGACGCCTGCTTTCTCGAATTCGGGCTTCAACGCGGAGAAATCCTTGGCCTCGGTCGTGCAGCCGGGCGTGTTGTCCTTCGGGTAGAAGAACAGCACCAGCTTGCGGCCGCGATAGTCGGACGGTTTCACCTCTTCACCATCATGCCGCACCATCGCGATGTCGGGCATGGTGTCGCCTTCGCCAATGCTCATTGGTCAATCTCCAGTTTCTCGTCGAATATGTCGTGCCAGCTGCGCGCCACTTCCTGCCGTGCCTGTTCCACCTTGTGCAAGAGCGCGCCGGTATCCTCGCAACCGCATGCGCTGGACAGCGCCGCTCCCGCAGCGCCGGGCGGGACTTCCAGATCGGGCGCGAGCAGCCGGGCCGCCACGATCAGGCGGGTGAGGAAATCGTGCGCGTCGGCGAAGGCGCGGGGCAGGTGGCCCGCGCGCACCAGCGTATCGCATGCACTCGACAGGCGCGGATCGAGCGCGACGTGATCGCGCAGCTGCAGGAAGTGAAGGATGAACTCGATATCGACCAGCCCGCCCCGCAGCAGCTTCACATCGAGCGGGCCTTTGGCAGGCTTGTGCGTCGCCATCTCGCCGCGCATCCGCAGGACATCGTCGCGCAAGGTGGCCGCATCGCGCGGGGCGCACAGCACCTCGCGGATAATGTCGTCCACATCGGCCCGCGCCGCGTACGAGCCTGCGACCACGCGCGCGCGCGCGAGCGCCATATGCTCCCACGTCCACGCCGATTCGCGCTGGTAACGGGCGAAGCTCTCCACGCTGACGGCCAGCGGCCCCTGCGCGCCCTGCGGCCTGAGCCGGGTATCGACATCGTAGAGCGGCCCCTCGGCGGTCGGCACGCTGAGCGCCGCGCTGACCCGCTGCGCGAGCCGGTTGAAATAGCGGGTGGCACCCAGAGGGCGTTCGCCATCGCTTTCCGCGGTGTGATCGCCGGTAAACAGGTAGATGATGTCGAGATCGGATGCGTGGGTCAGCGCTTCGCCGCCAAGCCTGCCGAGCCCGAGGATGACCAGCTCGCTGCCTTCCACCCGTCCGTGCGTGCGCTCGAACTCGGCGACGGTGCCCGCCAGCGCCGCCTGCATCGCGGCCTCGGCCACGGTCGCAAAACCGCGGGCGATATCCAGCGGATCGTGCACGCCGCCAATCAGCTGCACGCCGAGCGCAAAACGCTGCTCGCCCGTCACCACGCGGATACGATCGAGCAGGGCCTCGTAATTGCCGTGCGGTTCGGCGCGCATCATCCTGCGCCGCAGGTTCGGCACGTCTTCCGGCAGATCCAGAGCCGACCGGTCGATCAGCGCGTCGATCAGCGCCGGGCGCAGCGCAAGATCGTTGGCCAGCGGGGGCGCCAGCGTGATGATCGCGAGGAACTGGTCGAGCAGCGCGGGCCGCGCCTCCAGCAGGCGGAACAGGTTGATCCCGCTCGGCATCGCGTCCAGCAGCCGTTCGAGGCGCACCAGCGCACGGTCCGGCTCGGGCGACTGGGCAAGACCTTCCAGCAGCCTCGGCAGAAGCCGGCGAAAGGCGGTCTGCGCATCGGTGCTGCGCAGGGACCGGTAACGTCCGTCGAGCCAGCCAGCGACCCGGTCTGCCAGGTTATCCTGGGTCGCAAGCGGGCTGTTGCCCACCATTTCGCGCACCGGGCGTTCGCTGGGCGGCTGGTTCTCGCTCGTCGTCAGCAGCCCGTCGAAAGCCCTGGCCGTGGCCGCCATGTGGGGTTCGAGGTCCGCAAGAAGGCTTGCCCCGTCGGCAAAGCCGTCCAGATGCGCGAGCCGCTCCAGAGCATCGCCCGAAGGGATCGTGTGGGTCTGCCGGTCCTCCAGCATCTGGATGCGGTGCTCGGCCACGCGCAGGCGTGCATAGGCGGCGGCGAGCCTGCCTGCCGTCTCCTCCGCTATGATGTCCGCCCGGGCCAGCGCGAACAGCGCCGCGCGGGTATCGCTGCTCCTCAGGCGCGGATCGCGTCCGCCGTGGATCAGCTGGTGGGTCTGCGCGAAGAACTCGATCTCGCGGATGCCGCCGCGCCCGCGCTTGAGATCGAAGCCCGGTCCCAGCTCCGGCTCGCCGCTATAGGCCTCGCGGATGCGCAGGCGCAGTTGGGCAATATCGTCGATCGTGCCGAAATCCACGCTGCGCCGCCACACGAAGGGGCGGATCGTGGCGAGGAACCGCTCCCCGCGCTCTATATCGCCCGCGGCCGAGCGCGCGCGGATGAAGGCCGCACGCTCCCAGGCGAGTGCCGCGCTCTCGTAGTGGGAAAGCGCTGCGTTGACGGACACCGCCAGCGGCGTGATCTCCGCCGCCGGGCGCAACCGCAGGTCGACCCGGAAGACGTAGCCTTCCTCCGTATGGTCGGACAGAAGCCGCAGGATGTCGCGCGCCATGCGCTGCGCGGTGTCCGCTGGCCCGGACCGCTCCCCCTCGGCCAGCACATCGGGATCGAACAGCAGGATCGGATCAATGTCCGAACTGTAGTTCAATTCGCGTGCGCCATGCTTGCCCAGCGCGATGGCGAAGAAGCCGTCCACGCTGTCCAGCTTGGTGCGCTTGCGCGCCGCTTCGGCAATCGCCTGACCCAGCGCGCGATCGGCGAAGGCGGACAGGCGCTGGATCACGTCGTCGAGCGAATAGGCGCCCGCCAGATCGGCGATGGCCAGCGTCAGCGCAAGAGCCAGCCGCTCGCGCCGCAGGGCTACGCCCTGCTCCGCCCCGGCGCCTGCCTTTGCGCAATAGTCGAAGGCTGCGTCCACATCGCCCGCGCGCAGAAGGTCCGCCAGTTCAGGCAGCCGATCGAGGGTGCGGGCCAGGAAGGGAGCATTCGTCCTCGCCCTCGCGATCGCTCCTGCCCAATCGTGATCGTGCCCGGATGCCATGGGGGCGCCCTGCCTGCCCCATCTCGGGATGGCAAGCGCGATGGCAGGTCGATCAGGGCCCCGATTACTTGCCCTCGCCCGCCGGGTTTGCAACAAGCGCCGGAATTGGGAAACCCGGAGATATCCAAGCCATGAAACGCATCCTTGCCGTGGCCACACTCGCTTTGAGCCTGGCTGCCTGCGACGCCGCCGTCCTTTCCGGAGGTTCGGAAGACGACGCACTCGATATTCCGGAAGTCGCCGATGGCGATATCTCGCAGGAAACGATGGTCGACCTCACGCGCGAATTGTCGAGCGACGAGTTCGAGGGCCGCATGCCCGGGACCGAGGGCGGGCGGATGACGGTCGATCTGCTCAAGACCCGGTTCGAGGAAGCGGGGCTGGAGCCCGGCAACAACGGCTCGTGGGTGCAGGACGTACCGCTGGTCGAGATTACCGGCAGCGATTTCGCACCGCTGTCCATCACCGGGGGCGATGCCAGCGGCATGGCGTTCGAATATGGCAAGGACTGGGTGGGCGTAAGCTACCGCGAGACGCCGCGCACCCGGATCAACGACAGCGAACTGGTCTTCGTGGGCTACGGCATCAACGCGCCGGAGCGCGACTGGAACGACTATGAAGGGCTCGACATGGAGGGGAAGACCGCCGTCATCCTCGTCAACGATCCCGACTTCGACAGCGAAGACCTCGAAGGCACTTTCAACGGCAAGGCGATGACCTATTACGGCCGCTGGACCTACAAGTTCGAGGAAGCCGCGCGCCAAGGCGCCGCCGCCGCGCTCATCATCCACGAGACCGAACCGGCGTCCTACGGCTGGAACGTGGTCGAAAGCAGCTGGTCGGGCCCGCAGGCCTATCCGCAGCGGGGCGAGGACGCGCCTGCGCCCACCAAGATGAACGGCTGGATCCAGAACGGCGTTGCGGAGCAGATCTTCGAGGCGGCTGGCAAGGATCTCGGCGAGTTGAAGGACGCGGCGAAGAAGCAGGGCTTCAAGGCCGTAGCCCTGGGCCTCGACGCTTCCACGAGCTTCGAGAACGAATCGCGTGAATACATGTCGCAGAACGTGATCGGCATTCTGCCGGGCACCAAGCGCCCCGGCGAATACGTGCTCCACACCGCTCACTGGGATCACCTGGGGCGCTGCAAGCCCGCCGACGATGGCGACGATATCTGCAACGGCGCAGTCGACAATGCCACCGGCACGGCGGCGCTGGTCGCGCTGGCGGAAGCCCATGCCAAGGCAGGGGCCGCAGATCGCAGCCTCGTGTTCCTGGCGGTGACGGCCGAGGAGCAGGGGCTGCTCGGATCGTCCTATTACGCGCAGAACCCGGTCTTCCCGCTGGACCAGACCGTGGGCGGCGTGAACATGGACGCGTTCACGATCGCAGGCCCATCGCGCGATGTGACGGTGGTCGGCCCGGGCAAGTCGCAGCTCGACGAATTTCTCGAGGCAGCGCTTGAGGCCGACGGACGGGTGGCAACGCCCAACCCGAGCCCCGAGGCAGGCTACTACTACCGTTCCGACCACTTCCCCTTCGCCAAGCAGGGCGTTCCGATGCTCTATATCGACGGCGGTGAAGACCTCGTCGAGGGCGGGCGCGAAGCAGGCGAGGCGGTGTCGAAGGACTACCGCGACAACCGCTATCACGGGCCCAAGGACGAGTTCGACGAGAACTGGGACTGGTCGGGCGTGATGGCCGACCTGCAGCTCTACTACCGCCTGGGCCGGATGATGGCGATGAGCACCAGCTGGCCCAACTGGGTCGAAGGTGACGAATTCCGCAGCATCCGCGACGAGAGCTGCGCCGCCACCAACGAAGGCTGCTGAGCGACCCCGGGAAAGGCGCCAGGATGAGCGATAGTAACGTGCGGCTCCCCGCCGAGTGGGAGCCGCAGGACTGGCTGTGGATCGGCTTCCCGCACGACCCTGACGAGTGGGACGTGCTGGCTGCGGCGCAGGAGGAAGTCGCCGGCTTCGCCAACGCGGTGGCGGAGAGCGGGCAGGAGGTGCGCCTGCTGGTGCGCGATGCGGCGAACGAGGCGCGAGCCAGATCGCTGGTTTCGGGCGCCGTGACGCTCGAACGGCGCAGCTATGGCGACATCTGGCTGCGCGATACGGGGCCCATCGTGCTCGACCGCGCCGGAATACGCGCAGCCGTGCGGCCGGGCTTCAATGGCTGGGGCGGCAAATACCTGATGGCGGGCGACCAGACCATCGGCGAAGAACTCGCCCGCGATGCGGGGCTCGACCTCGACCGGCCGGACTGGGTGCTCGAAGGCGGGGCGATCGATACCGACGGCGCAGGCACCGTGCTCACGACCGAGCAGTGCCTGCTCAACCCCAACCGCAATCCTTCGCTGACCCGCGAGCAGATCGAGGATCGGCTGGCTAAGGATTTCGGCCTTACCCGCGTAATCTGGCTCCGCGACGGACTGCTCAACGATCATACCGATGGTCATGTCGATAATCTGGCGCGTTTCGTGGCGGCCGGCACGGTGGCGCTGGCCGAGCCGTTCGGCGCGGACGATCCGAACGCGGCGATCTATGCCGATGCGAAGGCGCGGCTCGAAAGGGCGGGGCTGGCCGTCGCGCCCATCCCCTCGCCCGGGCGTATCAGCCGCGGCCCCTTTGTGGAGCCCGCCAGCTACGCCAACTTCCTGATCTGCAATTCGCTCGTCATCGTGCCGGCCTTCGGCGTGCCACAGGATGCAGAGGCGGTTGCGGCCATCGATGCGCTGTTCCCAGACCGTACGGCCGTCGGCCTGCCGATGCGCAACATCCTGGCGGGCGGGGGCGGATTCCACTGCGCCAGCATGCAAATGCCGGTGGCCGGGTAGCACTTTGTTAACCCGCGCAGGGGAGACTGCGCAGCATGACCCGTGCGACCTCCCTCACCCGCAACCTCGACGTCACTGCCGCTGCGCGCGGCATCATCGTTACGTCCTGCGCCCTTGCCCTGATCGTCGCTGAGCGTTTCGTTCCGCTCTTCTAGAGCCGGTCAGAAAAGCTTCGCCAGCGCGGCCAAGGCCGCCGCGGCCAGCACGACCCCCACGAAGATACGCCATGCCCGGTCGGACACGTAGCCGTCCGCGCGTCGCCCAAGCCAGGTGCCGATCAGCACGACCGGCAGCAGCAGCGCGCCGAGCAGAGCCAGCCGCCACTCCATCCGGCCCAGCGCTACGCCCGACCCGATTCCGATCAGCGCCGCGAAGGTGAAGATCAGGATCATGGAGCTTTTGGCGACCTGCCGCGGGATCGCGCGACCCACGTAGTATGGCACAACCGGCGGGCCGGGCATGCCCGCAAATCCGGTGAGGATGCCGGTCGCCGCGCCCGTCAGCCCGGTGGTCAGCATTCCGGGACGTTCGGGTTCGCGCACGGGGAAGAGGATCGCAGCAAAGGCCGAAAGCGCCACCAGCGCGATCAGCAGGCGCGCAAGATCGGGCGGGGTCGCGGCCAGCAGCGCCAGGCCCGGCAAGGTCGTCAGCAGCACCAGGCCGATGATGATCCAGACGCTGCGCTCCGCCTCGCGCAGCAGGCGCGGCAGTTCGAGCCCGCCGATCAGCAAGGCGACCACATTGGTGGTCAGCACTGCCTCCACCGGGCTGAGCGCGAGGGCCAGCACCGGCACCAGCAGGATTGCCAGGCCGAATCCCGCCAGCCCGCGAATGAACGCGGCGACCAGTCCCGTGCCGAGCGCGACCGCCAGCTGCAGCCACGTGAATCCTGCGAGGAGTTCCAAACCTCAGTCGCGCAGGTCGGGCGGGGTTGCGGCTTCGCGCAGCATCGCGACGGCCTCGTCGAGGCTCATTACCTTCTGATCCTTCTCGCCCAGCGTGCGGACGGCGACGGTGCCTTCCTCCGCCTCGCGCTTGCCGACCACCAGCAGGTGCGGAACCTTGGCGAGCGAGTGTTCGCGCACCTTGTAGTTGATCTTCTCGTTGCGCAGATCGCTATCGACGCGGATGCCCGCCGCTTCGAGCTTGCCGACCGCGTCCTTCGCGTAGTCGTCCGCATCCGAAACGATGGTCGCCACCACGGCCTGCGTCGGCGCGAGCCATACCGGCAAACGTCCCGCGAAGTGTTCGATCAGGATGCCGATGAAGCGTTCATAGCTGCCGAAGATCGCGCGGTGGAGCATCACCGGGCGGTGCTTCTCGCCATCCTCGCCGATATAGCTCGCGTCGAGCCGCTCGGGTAGCACGCGGTCACCCTGGATCGTGCCGACCTGCCAGGTGCGCCCGATCGCGTCGGTCAGATGCCATTCGAGCTTGGGCGCATAGAACGCGCCCTCGCCCGGCAGTTCTTCCCAGCCGTATTCCTCGTTCATCATGCCCGCATCGCGCACCGCGTCGCGCAGTTCCTGCTCGGCCCGGTCCCAGTCTTCGTCCGAACCGAGGCGCTGTTCGGGCCGCAGCGCCAGCTTGATCGCGTATTTGAAGCCGAAATCCTTGTAGACGGCGTCGGCCAGCTTGCAGAAGGCACGCACTTCCTCGACCACCTGTTTCTCGGTGCAGAAGATATGCGCGTCGTCCTGCGTGAACTGGCGCACGCGCATCAGCCCGTGGAGCGCGCCGTGCGGTTCGTTGCGGTGGCAGCAGCCCATTTCGCCCAGCCGGATCGGCAGTTCGCGATAGGACGTGATGCCCTGCTTGAAGACCAGAACGTGCGCAGGGCAGTTCATCGGCTTCAAGGCCATCCAGTCGGCGTCCTTCGACACCAGCTCGCCCTCGTCCTCGGTATTGGGCACCTCGTCGGGGATGACGAACATGTTCTCGCGATACTTGCCCCAGTGGCCGGACTGCTCCCACTGACGCGCGTCCATCACCTGCGGGGTCTTGATCTCGCGATAGCCCGCGCCGTCCATCTTGCGGCGCATGTAGGATTCCAGCTGGCGCCAGATGCGATAGCCCTGCGGGTGCCAGAACACGCTGCCGTGTGCCTCTTCCTGCAGGTGGAACAGGTCCATCTCGCGGCCCAGCTTGCGGTGGTCGCGCTTGGCGGCCTCTTCCAGCCGGACGAGATGCTCCTTCAGCTGCTTCTTGTTGAGCCAGCCGGTGCCGTAGATGCGGCTGAGCATCGCGTTCTTCTGGTCGCCGCGCCAGTAGGCACCCGAAACGCGCGTCAGCTTGAACGCCTGCGGGTCGAGCTTGCCTGTGCTGGCGAGGTGCGGCCCGCGGCACATGTCGAGCCAGTCGCCCTGACGGTAGATCGTCAGTTCCTCGCCCTCGGGCAGCTCCGCCGCCCACTCCGCCTTGAAGCTCTCGCCATGGTCCTTGAACCACTGAATCAGCTGGGTGCGGGTCCACACCTCGCGCTCCAGGGGCGTGTCGGCGGCGATGATCCGGCGCATCTCCTCCTCGATTTTCGGGAGGTCTTCCTCGGTGAAGGCGCCACGCTCCGCCGGGGGGGCGAAGTCGTAATAGAAGCCATCATCCGTTGCCGGGCCGAAGGTGATCTGCGTGCCGGGGAACAGGTTCTGCACCGCTTCGGCGAGGACATGGGCATAGTCGTGGCGCGCCAGCTCCAGCGCCTCGTCGACATCCTTGCTGGTGACCAGCGCCAGCTGCGCATCGCCTTCGAAGGGCCGCGTCATGTCGCGCAGTTCGCCGTTCACGCGCGCAGCGAGCGCGGCCTTGGCGAGACCGGGGCCGATTTCGGCGGCGACATCTGCGGGCGTGGAGCCTTCGGGCATCTCGCGCACGGAGCCATCGGGCAGGCTGATCTTGAGCAGTTCGGTCATTGGTTCAATCCATCGGGAAGTCTTGGGAAGGAGCTATGCCTTGCGCCGCGTGGCCTAGGCAAGATCGCTGTCGGCGCAAGCCCTTTGCACCAGCGAGAGGTCGGCCGGGCCCATCGTCGCAAGCTCGCCGGACAGGTTGCGCTCGACATGATCGGCCAGTGCCCGCGCGTCGGCCAGTGCGTTGTGCGGCACTTCGCTGGCGCTCGACGTGCTGAAGCCGGGCAGGTTCAGCAGCAGGCAGGCGAATTGCAAGGGATCGTTGCGCTTGCCGTGGCCGCGCAGCAGCATCCTATTGAAGTGCGCGAGGTCTTCCGGCCAGTCGGCGATGAAGATGTGCGGGCCCTTATCTTTCCTGAGGAATTTCTGCATCTTCTTGACCGCCTGAAGCCGCTCCACCGGCTCCTGCCCGTAATGCGGCACGACATGGTCCTGCACCCACGGCACGATCAGTTCGTGCGCGTGGAGCACCTCGTAGAAATGCGCGCCGTCCTGCCGCACCAGAGCGATGCTGAGCAGCTGGCCGCCAGTGCCGTTGAATTCGGTATCGATGTAATAGCGCATGTTCGCTTTCCCGTTGCGCCGCCAAGCTGGTGCAGGTTCGGGGAAGCCGACGCATCGCCACCCGAACCCGGGTGGCGGCGATCGCGTGTCAGGCCACGACCATCCGCCCCCGGTACCCCGAGGTCGTAGTGGTCGTAGTCGTGGCGATCTTCTGAGCCATGCGGAGGGATATAGCGCGTTTTGGCGCGGGGTCCAGAGATGCGGTTGGCAAGCACGCTTTCTCTTATGGCAAGGTCGCTTGACAATGCGCGTAGGGTATGACAAGTACCCTTTCCATAGCAGAAAGGAAGCTTGACCATGACCCGCAATATCCAAATTCTCTGGGGCGTCCTCATCGTCGTCGTCGCCCTGCTCAACATCGTGGACGTGCTGCCCGACTGGGCGACCTTCGCCGCGGTGCTCTCCCTCCCTCTGATGACCGCGATCGGGTGCCTTACCCGCCGTGCCGACGTGGCGCGCGTTCGCTCCTGAGGCCAAAGCCTCGCCGATACTGACATAGAAAGAAAACCGACCATGAAACGCTCTCTCCTCATCGCCATCGTCTGGGCCGTCGCAATGATCGGCATCGCCGCAGCGGGCCGCACCGATCTGATCCCGGGCGACAATGCCCAGAAACTGCTGGTCGTGATGCCCGCGCTGGCCGTCGCCACCATCGGCGCGGTCGCGGTCCGCTCGCGCTGCGGGGGCCGGGCATGAGCACGACGAAAACAGGTTTGGGCGCCCGCCCCGGCTTGTGGGTCGGGCTGATTCTCGGAACCTGCGGCCTGATCTTCGGCTTGAAGGCGTCCGGCGCGATCAACGATACGACCACGCTGCTCCTCGCCATCGTCCCGACAGCGCTCCTCTTCGCCCTGTTCCGCTCGCTGGCCAACCAGCGCGAGAACCGGTGCGGGAGTACGAGCCAGGCGGGGAAGCGATACATCTTCGGAATCATGGCAACCTCGATCGCCTACGTACTTGGCCTGGGTGTCGCGATGTGGGTGTTTCGCAACCTCGACCCTTCGGTCGAGCTTACCTGGCTGCTCGCGATGCTGCCGATCGCACCGATCCTTGCCATGATCTTCGTCATGGGCCGGTACATCGTGGAGGAGCAGGACGAGTACCTGCGCCATCGCGCGATCATGGCTTCGCTGATCGGGCTCGGCTTCGTGCTCGCCATCGGCAGCTTCTGGGGCTTCCTCGAAACCTTCGAGCTGGTGCCGCACGTGCCCGGCTGGTGGGCGGTGCCGATCTGGGCGATGGGCATGGGGCTGGGCCAGGCGTGGCAAAGCATGCGCCACAAGGTGGGTCCGGTCGATGAAGAATAGGCTCAAGGTCCTGCGCGCCGAGCGCAACTGGAGCCAACAGGCGCTGGCGGACGAGCTGGGCGTCAGCCGGCAGAGCGTCAACGCGATCGAGACCGGTCGCTACGACCCCTCGCTGCCCCTCGCCTTCCAGATCGCCGAGGTCTTCGGCATGGCGATCGAGGAGATTTTCTCGCGCGACTAGACGCCACCGGCGCCGCCCCTCCCCGGCGGCGTTTTGGCTGGCCTGCGCGCCACGCCGCGCGTATTCGATGCCCCTTGCGAAAGGGGCCGGATGGAACAGCACATCACCGACACGAGGCAGGCGAACCGACGCTTCGGGAAGCATGCTCCCGACCAGCACGACCTCTCCGTCCTTTTCCTGTCCAGGGTCGGCGCCAGGAGGCGCAAGGCCCTGCTCGCCGAATATCGCGAAGCGGTGTACGATAAGGCCTTTCCCGACAGCGATCTGGCGGAAAATCCGGAGGACTGGGCGCAGTATATCGACGGCAAACTGCCCCCGCCCCTGCCGCATACCGAGGTCATTCTGCTGCTGCGCGAAGGCAAGGTGATCGGCGGCGCCACAGTGGAATACTACCGCCAGGCAGACGCCGGGCTGCTGACCTATCTGGCCATCGCGGAAGACTATCGGGAGAAAGGCCTGTCCCGGCGCCTGGTCGACGCAGCACACAAGGCGCTGGCCGCAATCGCGTCGAAGTCCACGCTGCTTTTCGCCGAGACCGAGAAGTTCGATGATAATGCGGAAGAGGACGAACGCGCAGCCCTGATCCGGCGGCACCGACGGCTTGACGCGCTCGGCGCCTATGCGATCGATTTCGATTACGTCATGCCCCCGCTTCGGCCCGGCGCGGAGCCCCGCGCGCTGCACCTGCTGGTTCTCGACCCGCCCGATCCGGGGCGCGCACCGCGGGTTTCCGCCCATACTGTTCGGGCGCTGCTGCAGGAACTGGCGCAGTCGCTGCAGACGCGGCTGGAGGATCATGCACCCACGCGCGCGATGGAGGCCTTCCTCGCCGGACGCAAGACGCTGACCGTCAGCCGGCTTCCGGGAACGCGCTTCGACCGCAGGTTCCGCGAAACGCCCGTCATCCCGCTTCACGGACCTGCCGCCTTCACCTTCGCCTTCGAACTGGGTTTTACCGGCCCCAGGGGTGAGGAGCAGCCTCCTGCCATCGTCCTCAAGTCGATCATGGACACGCTGCTGCGCGACAAGAAGGTGCGCGAGAAGCTCATCGAACCTGCGCGCTCCTACCTCGACGATGTGACGACCGGCCCTCCCGGCCACAATGGCCGCCCGCTGCTGTTCCTCGCGGCGGGCGATTACCGCGGAAGCCCGAACAGGCGCGTGATGCTGAAGCGCCCTGAACGCTGGCTCTACAAGGCCGAGAACGAGGGGCGCGAGATGCACGCCGCGCCCCGCACGACCGCTTTCGAACTGCGCGATTGCTTCTGCGTGTTCGAAAGCGGGCGGGTGTTCTATCTGCCCACCCTGGTCCTTCCCGAAGACGCCGAAGAGGGCATCGACGAGTACACCGTTCTCCAGCTCCAGGCGCTCGCGATGAAGCCGGAAGATCCGGACGAAGTGCGCCGATACGGAGACCTCGAATTCACTTGGCAACCTTTCGAGCATGACGGACCGCTCGGCGGATCGATCTTCGACTTCGTCGAGGCACGGCTCGCCTGGCTCGAACGCAACGAGCCTGCGACGCAGCCGGGCGCCTTTCGCGACCTCATCCACGCCTACGGCATCCGGCGCCCCGGCTTCGAACGCCGGGCCGTCCGCCCCGCCGACCTGCGCAACCTGTGCATCTCGATCGAGAGCGAAGAGCTGGTGCAAACGGCCGAGCGGGCGAATGCGATCTTCGACCATGACGGCAACGGCGCCCCCGACCTTTCGCGGCTGAAGTCCGCCGACCGATCCTGGATCGCGCCCGGCGGCACGCTCGATCTTCCGCCGCACGACGATCCGGAGAACGATATCGACCGCAAGCTGCTTGCCCTTGCCGGACTGGCGACGGGGGTTCCGGACTTTCCGTGGCAGGACAAGTCCGAAGTGCACGATTCCACGCGGCCCGGCGGTGCCAGCGTGGACTCGGTTCTCTACGTCCATCCCCGCTTCATCCTCGAGGTCGCGCGCGAATGGCGCTCCTTCACCAACTCGCTCGATTCGCTGGGCAACTGCCCCTACCTGCTGCTGATGTGGATCGCGGCGGTGCAGGACGAGCTGACCGTGACCACCATCGAGGACCGGATCGAAGACATGATCTACGATCCGGGGCGCGAACCCGCCCGCTTCCGGGCGATCGCGATGCGCGACGTCGACAGCGTGCGGCGCAATGCGAAGCGGATGTCGGGGCGCAGCGGCGCGCGCATTCTGGAGAAGAACCTGCAGCGCCGGCTCGACCTGTTCCGCTTCCACACGATCCATCGCACCGGCAAGATCTTCCGCTACCCGAAGGAGAAGGCCGCGCTGGAGATGCTGCTCCACGAGAAAGGCATCGACGACCGCTTCGAACGCGCCCTCGCCATGATCGACCGGATCGAGGGGCTGGTCGAGGATACGACCAGCATGAAGAGCGCCTATACCGAAAAGCGCACCAACCAGGCCCTCGCCGTGATCGCGCTGCTGGGCCTGGTGAGCGTGGGCAACGACATCGCACTGGCGCTGGAAAAGAGCGATTCGGTCGGCATCGTCACCTTCTGGGTGCTGATCACCGCCGCGCTCGTCCTGATCGCCTATTTCATCTGGAACGAGATTACCGCCCGCCGCGACAGGTGAAGCGCGCGCGGGCCCCGATCATGCGACCCCCAGCCGGTTCGATCCCATCGCGCTCGCCATCCGGTGCGTGCCCGCCAGCGTGGTGCCGCGCTGGCGGATGCCCGAGACGAAGCGCCACTCGCAGGTCGCCGCCGAGGGGGTCAGCTCCACCGCCATGTACCCGCGCCGCGAGGTATCGGCCCATTGCAGCTGCGGGTTGGCGGCCACCAGGCCCTGCTCCATCAGTGCGGTCGGGATCTGCGGCAGGTAGCCTTCGAAGCCGGGCGAAGTGACCGAGCACACGCCGAATTCGACGCCCACCGGCGTCTTGTCCTGCGCAAGGTCGAAGGCCCAGCCATTATGCGTGTCGCCCGCCAGCACCACCAGATTGGCATCGGCAGCGAGCGCGGCATCGAACACGCGTGCGCGCGCGGCAGGGTAGCCGTCCCACGCATCCATGTTCAGCGGCAGCCCTACCTGGCTGGCCATGGCCCCCGCCTGCACCCGCTGGCGAAGCGCCTCGGGCGCGTTGGCGGGCAGCGCGCCCGCAAGCGCGGTCGGCGTGCTGAGATTGCCCATCAGAACCTGCTGCACCAGCACCTGCCAGCGCCTGCCGCTGCGGGTCGAGGCGCGCAGCTGTTCGGCCAGCCACGCCTCCTGTGCGGCGCCCAGCATGTGGCGCGAAGGATCGGCCCAGGCCCCGTCGCGGAACGCGGTGAGCGCGGCCATCATCTCGTCCGGGGTCTTCCTGCCCGCCAGCACGCTGGCAACGCTCAGCTGCTGGTCGCGCCCGATCAGCCGCGTCTCCAGCCGGAAGAGCGTGGCGAGATCGCCGATATCGTACGCCTTCCACGGATCGTCGGAAACGGGCAGCCACTCGCGATAGGCACGCATCGAGGCCGCCTTGCGCACATCCCACGATCCCTCGGTCGCGGGCTGGTGATTCTCCGCCCCGCCCTTCCACGAATCGTTCGCGCTTTCGTGATCGTCGGGCACCAGGATCATCGGATAGAGCTGCGTCAGCCGCTGCAGATCCGGGTCCATCCGGTAGGTCGCATGACGCAGGCGATAATCGGCCAGCTGCACGATCTCGCTGGTCGGCGCGAGAGTACGCCCTTCGACGCTCTGGTCCGCGTCCGGGTATTTGCCCACCTGATATTCGTACAGGTAGTCGCCCAGGTGCAGCAGCAGGTCGAATTCGTTCGCCTCGGCCGCATGGGCGTAGGCGTTGAAATAGCCGAACCCCATGTTCGAGCAGGAGAACACGCCCAGCCGGAAACGGCTGGTGGGGCCGACCGGCAACGTGCGGGTCCGGCCCACTGCGGAGCGCGAACCATCCGGGCCCACGAAGCGGTAATAGTACCAGGAATCGGGCTCCAGCCCCGTCACCTTTGCCTTGGCGCACCAGTCGCTGCCCGGCGCGGCCAGCGTTTCGCCTTCGGCCACCACGCGCGTGAACTGCGCGCTGTCGCTGACCTGCCAGGCCAGCTTCGCCTCGTTCGATCCCACGAAGCGCGTCCACAGCAGCACGCCGTTCGCGTGAGGCTCCCCGCTGGCGATGCCATGCGTGAAGCCCTTCGCGCGCGCCTGTGCGGACAGCGGCATGGCCGCGAAGCCCGCCCCCAGCGCGCCGCCCACAAGCAGCGAGCGGCGATTGATCGACAGGGCCGAACGCGGGTGGCTTTCGGCGGCGGGCGGGGGGGCGAGAAGATTGCTCATGAGGCGCGCTTATTCGCCTTGCGTGACGGAACCGAGACGATCCGCACCGCCATTGCCTGACACACCTGACACAGTGTCCAGGGGCGGAAAATTCCGCCGGGCCCGAAGGGACGCGCACGGAGGTTCAAGAGCCTTCCGGACAGGGTGCGCTTCGATCATCCATCATGCTGTAGCGCGTTGCCAACGGGTAGGAAAATCGGCCCCTGCGCTTGCCCACTGCGCGCATGGACACGGGCCTGCGCGCCTCCTACTCCTTCGGGACATGACCGACTTTCTCGACCTGCCCGACGGGCGCCGCATCGCCTACCGCCTGACCCGAGGCACCGGCCCCGCGATCGTTTTCCTGCCGGGCTACATGTCCGACATGGCGGGATCGAAGGCGAGTGCGCTGTTCGAATGGGCGCGCGAGCAAGGCCGCACCTGCCTGCTGTTCGACTATTCGGGCTGCGGCGAATCGGGGGGCGATCTTGCCGAAGGCACGCTCTCGCGCTGGCGCGACGAAGCGCTGGCACTGATCGAGGCGAAGCTTGACGGGCCGGTGCTGCTGGTCGGTTCGTCGATGGGCGGCTGGCTGATGCTGCTGGTTGCGCTGAAACTCGGCAAGGATCGGCTCGCAGGGCTGGTCGGCATCGCGGCCGCGCCCGACTTTTCGGACTGGGGTTACGACGATGCGCAAAAGGCGCAGCTCAGGCACGGAGAGACCGTGCTGGAGGACAACCCCTACGGCCCGGACCCCACGCCGACGTACCCGGGCTTCTGGTCGGACGCGCAATTGCACCTGCTGCTGGATGCGCCGATCCCGCTCGATTGTCCGGTCACGCTGCTGCAGGGCCAGGCCGATGCCGACGTGCCGTGGCAGACAAGCCTGCGGCTGGTGGAACGCCTGACCACCCCCGATGTTCTTCTTCTGCTGAGCAAAAGCGGGGATCATCGCCTTTCATCCGGGCAGGACATCGCGCGGTTGCTGGCCGCCGTGGAAGGCCACCTGACGCGCGCGTGATCCTTGCGGGGGACCGCGCGACCTTCTAACGGCGCGACATAAAGGACGTTGCCACGGGGGGCTGCCCCCGCAGGGAGCGAGGGGGGATAGGCACAATAATCCTCTTTTGGGAGACAACATCGCAATGGCAGGCCACGATACGCAGTCCAAAGCCGAATTGCTGACCCGGCTGACCGATCGGATGCGCGAATCGCTGCTGCCGGTGGACCAGCCCTTCGACGACGCCAATCTCGACACGGCTGCCGAGCTGGTTCTGGACACCGCTTCGTCCCGCACGCAGGGCGAGCCCGCTGTCGCGATGGCGGACGGGGGCGAGGGCAAGCGCAAGCTGCGCATCGCCATCGTCAACGATGACATGCCCTTCCTGGTCGATTCGGTCTCCGCCCAGGTGGCCGAGTTCGGGCTTTCGATAGACCGTCTGGTCCACCCGGTGCTGCACGTGCAGCGCGATGCGCACGGCGTGCTGCAGGACCTGCCCGGCAAGGCCAGCGACACGCCGCGCGAGTCGATGATCTACCTCGAAACGGACCATGCCGAGCCCGACGCGCGCGAAGAGCTCGCGCAGCAGCTGCGCACCACGCTCGCCGATGTGCGCGCCTCGGTCGAAGACTGGGCCGCGATGCGCAAGGCCATGCAGCAGGATGCGCAGAAGCTGGACGACAAGGAAGGCGCGGGCCTGCTCGAATGGCTGAGCGGCGGCATGCTGACCCAGCTCGGCCATCTGGTGCGCCACCGCGACGGGCGCGAGGACAGCGCACTGGGCATCTGCCGGGCGAGCGCGCGCCAGATCCTTGCCGACGCATCCTACGATCGGGCCTTCGCGTGGTTCGACGATCCCGCCAATGCCGATGCGCGCATGCCGCTGATCGTCAAGGCGAACCGGGTTTCCAACGTTCACCGGCGCGTGCCGCTGGACCTGTTCCTGATCCCCATCCGCGAGGGCGGCGAAACGGTCGCGGTCTCGATCCACGCCGGTATCTGGACCAGCGCCGCGCTCTCCACCGATCCGCATGCCGTGCCGCGCCTGCGGCGCCAGCTCGCCGAGATGATGGACGCGCTGGATTTCGATCCGAACGGCCATGCCGGCAAGGCGCTGGTCCACGCGCTCACCTCGCTGCCGCACGATCTGCTGATCGGCTTCCGCGACGAGGACGTGCGCCGGGTGGCCAGCATCACCATGAGCCTGACCGACCGGCCCCGCCCGCGCCTCGCGCTGGTCGAGGCGCCGCTCGCCCGGCACCTGTTCGCCTTCGTGTGGCTGCCGCGCGACTCGATGTCGACCCAGGTGCGCCAGCAGATTCAGGCGCTGCTGGAAGAACAGACCGGCTCCACACTGCTCGACTGGAGCCTCGAGATCGAAGGCGGCAATCTGGCGCTGCTGCGCTTCGTGCTGGACTTCAGGGAAAGCAGCACCCGGTATCACGAAGAGGACCTGGAGACCCGCCTGCAGGAAATGCTGCGGGTCTGGGCCGAGGCAGTCGAGACAGAACTGCGCGCGCATGTCGATGCGGACCTCGCCGCGTCGCTGGCGCGCCGCTATGCCGACAATTTCCCGCCCTTCTATCGCGCCGCGAGCGGTGCGGAGGAAGCCGCGCTCGACATCATGCGCATGCGTGAACTGGCGAGCCATGCCGGCGAGGGCGATGCCGATCTGCACGCGCGCGGGGTCCGCCTGCGCCGCAGCCCGGGCGAACACGGCGCCAACCTGCGGCTGAAGATCTACCAGAACGAAGGCACCCTGCCGCTTTCCGAAGCCGTGCCCGCGCTCGAGAATTTCGGCCTCAAGTCGATCAGCGAAGTGCCCACGCTTCTCGCTCAGGGCTCTCTCGGCACGATCCACGATTTCCAGTGCGATCTGGGGCCCCGGATCGATCCGGAGGACCTGCTCGACCGCGCGCCTGCGATCGAGGATGCGATTGCGCGGGTGCTCAACGGCCTGGCGGAGGACGATCCCTTCAACCGGCTGGTAATCGCGGTGGGCCTGGGTGCCCGCGAGGCGGAATGGCTGCGCGCGATCTATCGCTACCTGCGCCAGACGGGCATGGGCTTCACCATCTACACCGTGGTCGATGCGCTGGCCAATGCGCCCGCGATCACCCGCGCGCTGGTCGCGCTGTTCGTCGCGCGGCACGATCCCGCGTTCGAAGGCGACCGCAACCGGGCGGAGAAGGACGCGCAGGACGCGATCAAGAACGGCCTGCAGCAGGTCGCCGCAATCAACGACGACCGGCTGCTGCGCCTCTACCGCAGCGTGATCGAGGCGATGCTGCGTACCAACGCCTTCGCGCTCCACCCCGACATCGCACTGTCGTTCAAGTTCGATTCCGCGAAGGTGCCCGGCCTGCCCAAGCCGATCCCGTTCCGCGAAATCTTCGTCTATTCGCGCCGGGTCGAGGGTATTCACCTGCGCGCGGGGCCGGTTGCGCGCGGCGGGCTGCGCTGGTCCGACCGGCGCGACGACTTCCGCACCGAAGTGCTCGGCCTGATGAAGGCGCAGCGCGTGAAGAACGCGGTGATCGTGCCGACGGGTGCCAAGGGCGGCTTCTATCCCAAGCAGCTGCCCGATCCCGCGCTCGACCGCGATGCCTGGTTCGCCGAGGGCAAGGCCAGCTACCAGGTCTTCATCCGCAGCCTGCTGTCGATCACGGACAACATCGTGGACGACAACGTGGTGCACCCCGACGGCGTGCGCATCCTCGACAAGCCGGACCCCTATTTCGTGGTCGCGGCGGACAAGGGCACGGCCAGCTTCTCCGATGTCGCCAATGCCATCGCCGAGAGCGAGGATTTCTGGCTCGACGATGCCTTCGCCAGCGGAGGCTCCAACGGCTACGACCACAAGGAAATGGGCATCACCGCGCGCGGCGCGTGGGTTTCCGTTCAGCGGCACTTCCGCGAAATGGGCGTCGACGTGCAGACCGAGCCGACCAAGGTCGTGGGCTGCGGCGACATGTCGGGCGACGTGTTCGGCAACGGCATGCTGCTGTCCAAGGCCATCCGCCTGGTCGCCGCGTTCGACCACCGCCACATCTTCATCGATCCCGATCCCGATCCGGCGAAGAGCTGGGACGAGCGCAAGCGCCTGTTCGATCTGCCCCGGTCGAGCTGGGACGATTACGACAAGGGCCTGATCTCCAGGGGCGGCGGCGTGTTCCCCCGCACCGAGAAGTCGATTTCCCTGTCCGAAGAGGCGCGCAAGGCACTCGGCACCGATGAGACCGAGGTCGATCCCGAAACGCTGATCTCCATCATCCTCAGGGCCCCCGCCGACCTGCTGTGGTTCGGCGGCATCGGCACCTATGTGAAGGCCGAGCGGGAGAACAACATCCAGGTCGGCGACCCGTCCAACGACGCGCTGCGCGTGAACGGCGAAGACCTGCGCGTGAAGGTGATCGGCGAAGGCGCGAACCTGGGCATGACCCAGGCGGGCCGCATCGAATATGCGCTGAAAGGAAACGGCGGGGCCGGCGGCCGTCTGAACACCGACTTCATCGACAATTCGGCCGGGGTCGACTGCTCGGACAACGAGGTCAACATCAAGATCGCGCTGGCCGCCGCCCGCCGGGCCGACGCACTGACCGAGGAAGAACGCAACGCCCTGCTCGCCGAGATGACAGAGGATGTCGCGGCCATCGTGCTGGAAGACAACCGGCTGCAGGCACTCGCGATCTCGATCGCGCAGCAGCGCGGCGACGCGGCCACCGCATCGGCCATCCGCCTGATCGAGACGCTGGAAGAAGCGGGCATGCTCGACCGGCGGACCGAAGGCATCGCCGATAACGAGACCTTCACTCGCCGAGCGGGCGAGGGAATCGGGCTGACCCGGCCCGAACTCGCGGTGCTTCTCTCCAGCAGCAAGCTGACCTTGCAGGATGCCATCGAGGCGGGCGGTCTTACGCGCGATCCCCTGCTGGAAAGCGCGCTGTTCTCGTACTTCCCGGCGCCCCTGCGCGAGAAGTTCCCCGAACAGATCCGGCAGCACCGCCTGCGCGGAGAGATCATCGCGACCGATCTCGCCAACCGGATCGTCAACCGGATGGGCATGGTCCTCCCGTTCGAACTGGCGGAGGAGGAAGGCGTCGGCCTCAACCAGATCGCCAGCGCCTTCGTCACCGCCGACCGGCTGCTCGACGTGCAGAAGATCTGGGACGCGCTGGACGAAAGCGACATGCCCGAGGATATCCGGCTGACGCTGTTCGACCGCGTGGCGACCGCGATGCGCATCCAGATGGCCGATGCGCTGCGCGTGTGCGGCTCCGCCTCGCCCAGCGAGATCGTGGCCGATCTGCGCCCATCGCTCGATGTCCTCAAGGAAGACACGGCCGATCTGCTGGCGGCCGAATCGCGCCAGCGTTCCGCCAGGATGCGCGCCGAATTCGCCAAGAGCGGCGCGACCGAAGAAATCGCTTCGCAGGTGGCGCACCTGTTCGATCTCGACGGGGCGATCGGCATTGCCAACCTGGCCAGCGACCTCGACATAGAACCGCGGATGATGGCCAAGGCCTTCACCCAGCTGGGGGCCGAACTGGGGATCGACTGGGCGCAGGGTACCGCCGCGCTGATGTCTCCGTCGGACGTGTGGGACCGCCTGCTGGTCGCCGGGCTGGCGCGCGACTTCCAGCAGATGCGGCTCGAATTCCTGCACCGCGTGTGCGAGCAGAGCAGTGCTTCGGCAGAGCCCTGCGTGCTGGTCGAGACCTGGATCGAAGCGCACGAGCCTGCGGTGAAGCAGTTCCGCGGCATGGTCCGCCGGGCTCAGGCACAGAACCCCGTCACGCCCGCCACGCTGGCGCAGGTCGCCAGTCAGGCGCGCAACCTGCTGGGCCGGTGATCGCGATTCCGACAATTCCAGCCAGCGGGAGTTATGTTCGATGAGCTTTGCCGACGTTCTGATCGTGGGCGGGGGGCACGGCGGCGCGCAGGCCGCGCTCGCGCTGCGCCAGCGCGGGTTCGAAGGGCGCATCGTCATGATCGCGCGCGAGGCCTGGCTGCCCTACGAGCGGCCGCCGCTGTCGAAGGATTATCTGGCGGGCACGCGCCCCTTCGAGAAGATGCTGATCCGGCCCGAGAAATACTGGGCCGACCGGTCGGTGGACATCCGCACACGCTGTGCGGTCGTCTCCATCGCGCCGCAACTGCGCAGCGTGGAACTGAGCGACGGCAGCCGGCTGGACTACCACACGCTGATCTGGGCGGCGGGCGGCGACCCGCGGCGCCTGCCGTGCGAGGGTGCGGATCTCGATGGCGTGCACTCGATCCGCACGCGCGGCGATGTGGACCGCATCCGCGCGCAGCTGGACGGCGGCGTGAGGCAGGTCGCGGTGATCGGCGGTGGCTATATCGGGCTGGAGGCAGCGGCGGTGTTCCGCACGATGGGCCTGCCCGTCACGGTGATAGAGCGTGAGGACCGCGTGCTGAGCCGCGTGGCCGGGGCGGAGCTCTCCGAATTCTACGAGGCTGAGCACCGGCGGCAGGGTGTCGACCTGCTGCTGGGTCACGAGGTCGAAGCGCTGCGGGGCGACGATCAGGGCCGGGTACGCGCGGTCGCGCTGGCGGACGGCGGCGAGATCGAGGCGGATCTGGTGATCGCGGGCATCGGGATCGTCCCAGCGGTCGGCCCGCTGCTCTCCGCCGGGGCGGCGGGCACCAACGGCGTGGACGTGGACGAATTCTGCCGGACCAGCCTCGACGATACCTACGCCATCGGAGACTGCGCGGCGCATGCCAATGCCTATGCGCAAAACAAGGTGATCCGGCTGGAATCGGTCCAGAACGCGACCGACATGGCCACCACCGTCGCCAAGCACCTGACTGGCGAACGCGTACCCTACGATACGATTCCCTGGTTCTGGTCCAACCAGTACGATCTGCGCCTGCAGACGGTCGGCTTTTCATCCGAGGATGACGAGGCGATCCTGCGCGGCGATCCGGACAGCCGCAGCTTTTCGGTCGTGTACCTGCGCGACGGACGCGTGGCCGCGGTCGATTGCGTCAACGCAACGCGCGACTATGCGCAGGGGCGCAGGCTGATCGAGGCGCAGAGCGAGCCCGACCGCGATGCGCTGGCCGATCCCGAGGTTGCGCTGAAGAGTTTGCTTTAGCGTCGACCACAAGGAAACTCGTCGCCCCCGACTAGCTCCCGGGTCCAGCTTCGTTCCGGCGCCTCGTTCGAAGACACCCTGCCCCGGATCAGGTCCGGGGCGACGTTGAAGATGGGGCTGGCGAGAGCCTTCGCTGCGCCCACTCGGCCGCCTCCGCCACCACCGGATCGGGATCGTCCAGCAGCGGCTCGACCTGCGCCATCAGCGCCGCATCGCCACTGTTGCCCGCCGCGATCAGGCAATTGCGCACAAACTTGTCGCGCCCGATCCGCTTGATCGGCGACTTGCTGAACAACTTGCGAAATCCCGCATCGTCCAGTTGCAGGAAGTCCGCCAGGCGGGGCCGGGCCAGCTCGGCACGCGGCAGGAAGGCGCGGTTGGTGGCGGCGCTTTTCGCAAACTTGTTCCACGGGCACACCGCCAGGCAATCGTCGCAGCCATAGATGCGGTTGCCGATGGCTTCGCGAAACTCGTGCGGAATCGGCCCGTCATGCTCGATCGTCAGGTAGGAAATGCAGCGCCGCGCATCGAGCCGGTAGGCCTGCGGAAAGGCGTTGGTGGGGCAGGCATCCTGGCAGGCACGGCACGATCCGCAGCGGTCCTCGTGCGGGCCGTCTGGGACGAAGGGGATCGTGGTGTAGACTGCGCCGAGGAACAGCCAGCTGCCATGCTCCATGCTGACCAGATTGGTGTGCTTGCCCTGCCAGCCCAGCCCCGCGCGCTCCGCCAGCGGTTTCTCCATCACCGGTGCTGTATCCACGAACAGCTTGAGGCGGCTCTCCCCCAGCCCGCGCGCCTGCGCCTCCGCGACCAGCCAGCGGGCGAGGCTCTTGAGCGCCTTCTTCAGCTTGTCGTGATAATCCTCGCCCTGCGCATAGACCGATATGCGCGCGCGCTCGGCAGGCTCGGCGGCCTCCAGCGGATCGTGCGCCGGAGCATAGTTCGCACCCAGGGCGATCACGCTGCGCGCCTCGGGCCACATGGATTGCGGGCCGCTGCGCACTGCAGGCTCGCGCTCCATCCAGCCCATCGTGCCGTTGTATCCTGCCTCCAGCCATGCAGACAGCCGCTGCGCCATGCGCGGATCGTCGGCCGCGTCGGCAAAGCCCACGCTCGCAAAGCCCAACTCGCCCGCCCGTTTGGCGAGGTCGCTTTGCAGTTGGTCGATAATACCCGCATCGCTCATGCTCGGGCTTGCTCCTTGGCGCACGCGCGGGCACGGTCCGCACCCATGAGCGACGTGCTAGACCAAGCGCCGCATGGCGACAAATCGGGCGTGAAACCCGACACTTCCACCGAACTGGCGATCGAGGCGCGCGGCCTCGTGAAGCGTTTCGGCGATACGCTGGCGGTGAGGGGGGTGGACATTACCGTGCCGCGCGGTGCGATCTACGGCATCCTGGGCCCCAACGGCGCGGGCAAGACCACCACGCTGCGCATGATCCTGGGCATTATCGACCCGGACGAAGGCGTGCGACGCATCTTCGGTGAGGACCGCCCGCAGCGCATCGCCCGCCGGATCGGCTACCTGCCGGAGGAACGCGGGCTCTACCCCGCCATGAAGGCGACCGATGCGATTGCCTTCATGGGTTCCCTGCGCGGCCTGCCCCGGGCCGAAGGCCGCAGGCGCGGCGCGGAACTGATGGAACAGTACGGTCTGGGCCATGCGGTCGACAAGAAAATCAAGGAACTCTCCAAGGGCATGGCGCAGACCGTGCAGCTGCTCGGCACGCTGGTCCACAAGCCCGATCTGGTGATTCTGGACGAGCCGTTTTCGGGCCTCGACGCGATCAACCAGGGCAAGCTGGAAGGGCTGATCCGCCAGTTGGCGGAGGATGGCACCACGGTGATCTTCTCCACCCACGTGATCCACCATGCAGAACGCCTGTGCAGCGATGTCGCGATCATCGCGGGCGGCAAGGTGCCCTATGCCGGATCGGTCGAGGTGGCGCGCGACCGGCTGCCCCCGCAGGTGCGGCTGGAAACGAAGAACGATGACGGCCCATGGCGCAGCGCGCTGCCCGCCAGCGCGACGCGCGACGGCGCGGCATGGGTGTTCGAACTGCCCGAAAGCGGGATCGAGCCTCTGCTGCGCAGCCTGATCGAAGGCAATGCGGGCATCCGCTCACTCTCCATCGAGCGCGCCGGGCTGCACGATGCCTTCGTCACGATCGCGGGCGAAGCCGCGGCGCAGGCCATGCAAAGCGACGAACCCGCGCAGGAGGTTTCGGCATGAGCAGGTCCGCACGCCTTTCCCTGTGGCAGGCCGCGCTCGTCATTGCGCGCCGCGACTTTACCGCCATCGTGTTCAGCAAGGTCTTCCTGCTGTTCCTTATCGGCCCGCTGTTCTTCCTCGCGATCTCTGCAGGTGGCGGATATGTTGGCGCGATGGCGGCCGACAGCGCGGACGATCCGCAGCTGGGCATCGCCCTCCCCGCAGAGGCGACGGCCGCGATCCTCGATGCGCAGGAGCGGCTCGATCCGCTGGTGGGCATGCCGGAGGTGGCGGCGGTCGATCCGGCGGATGCGCAAGACCCCAGGGCGCTGCTGCAAGCCGAGGATTCGAACCTTTTCGCCGTCCTTTCAGGCACGCTGGACGAACCTTTGCTGACCGGGCCGAAGGACGACATCGAACGCTGGAGCGGCGAGACGGCGCTGCTCGTCGGCGCGGCGCGGGGCACCACGATTCCCGAAGCCGATATCGCGATCGACACGACCGACACCGGCATCATCAACCAGCGCACCGCGCAGGACGCGACCGCGCGGGCGGGAATCGTCATGCTGTTCCTGCTCACCATGCTGCTGGCGGGCATGGTGCTGTCCAACCTGGTGGAGGAGAAGGGCAACAAGATCATCGAGATCCTGGCCGCTGCCATTCCGATGGATGCGGTGTTCGTGGGCAAGCTGTTCGCGATGCTGGGCGTCAGCCTCGTCGGGCTGGTGGTGTGGGGCAGCGTGGGCGGCGCGATCGTCTTCCTCGGCGCCAGCGCATTGCCCGTGATCCCGCCGCCGGCGGTCGGCTGGCCGCTGTTCTTCGCGCTGTTCGTGATCTATTTCGCCATGGCCTACCTGCTGATCGGATCGGTGTTCCTCACCGTGGGCTCCATGGCGCCGACCGTGCGCGACGTGCAGACGATCAGCCTGCCTGCCACCATCCTGCAGCTGCTGATCTTCTTCCTCGCCAATTTCGCGGTCGGCCAGACGGGTTCGTGGATAGAGGTCGCCGCGGCGATCTTCCCGCTGTCGAGCCCCTACATGATGCTGGCGCGCGCGGCGAAGGAAGGCGTGCTGTGGTGGCATCTGGCGGCGCTGGCGTGGCAGGTGCTGTGGGTGGCGATCTTCGTGAAGATCGGGGCAACGCTGTTCAAGCGCACGGTCCTCAAGTCGGGCACCGCCGGGCGCGAGAAGGGCGCGGGGCGCAAGGGCCTGCTCGCGATGCTGAGACTCACGACGAATCAGTCCTGATAACGAACCTACCTTGACTCCGATGGCCCGATGGTCAGGATGATCTGCGACCCGGAGACGCGCCGACAACAGGCGCGCCCGGCAAGGAGAGATGCCATGGCCACTGCCGCCCATACGCAGATGCATGCGCCCGAAGCTGCGCGCGCCCACCCGTGGAAGCGCTCGCCCAGCGCGCACGAGGCGCTGGAAGCGCACTACGCCGCCAACCCCGGCACCCGTCCGCATCACCCGCACAAGTGGGATACCAGCCGCAGCGACATCTATGCCGAGAACCGGTGGGAACCGATCTTCGCGGAAATGCGCGCGGCGGGCCCCGTCCACCACATCCCCGAAAGCCCTTATGGGCCCTACTGGTCCGTGGTCTCGCACAAGGCGATCCAGCATACCGAGGCGCTGCCCGACATCTTCTCGTCGAGCTGGGAATATGGCGGCATCACCATCCTCGACGATCTCCCCGACATTCCCGAGGAAGAGCGGATGCGGCTGCCGATGTTCATCGCGATGGACCGGCCCAAGCACACCGGCCAGCGCAAGACGGTAGCCCCTGCCTTCACGCCCGCCGAGATGACCCGGCTGACAGCAGACATCCGCCAGCGCACCGGAGAAACGCTGGATGCGCTTCCCAGAGGCGAAAAGTTCGACTGGGTGAACTCGGTGTCGATCCCGCTGACCACGGGGATGCTGGCGATCCTGTTCGACTTCCCGTGGGAAGACCGCGACCTGCTGACCCACTGGTCCGACTGGTCGGGCGATACCGAACTCGCCACGGTCCGCTCGCTGGACGATACCCGGCGCGGCATGCTGCGCGAGATGGCTGCCTATTTCCAGATCCTGTGGGCCGACCGCGCGCAGCGCGGCGAAGCGCCCGATCTGATCAGCCGGATGATCCACAGCCCGGCAATGAACCAGATGGACCCGCAGGAATTCATGGGCAACCTGGTGCTGCTGATCGTGGGCGGGAACGACACGACGCGCAACACGATGAGCGGGATCGTCCACGCGCTCGACCGCTTTCCCGACCAGCGCAAACTGTTCGAGGAAGACGCATCGCTCATCCCCAATGCAGTGCAGGAATGCATCCGCTACCAGACCCCGCTCAAGCACATGCGGCGCACGGCCACGCAGGATACCGAGCTGTTCGGCCAGAACATTTCTGCGGGCGACAAGGTGCTGCTGTGGTACAATTCGGCCAACCGCGACGAGACCGTGTTCGAGAACGCGGACCAGCTCGACATCACACGCGAGAATGCGCGGCGCCACATTGCCTTTGGCTACGGCATCCACCGCTGCGTGGGCGCGCGGCTCGCGGAATTGCAGCTGCGCGTGCTGATGGAGGAAATGCATGCCCGCCGCCTGCGGGTAAACGTGGCCGGCGAGGTCGAGCGGGTGCGCGCGAACTTCGTCGAAGGCTTCCGCAAGCTCGAGGTCGAAATCACGAGTTTCTAGGGTCGGTGCATCCATACCGGGTTGGGCTGCGTATCTTCTTCAGCTTCCCGACATGGGACCTGTGGAAGAGGATGACGCCATGACCCAACCCACCGCCAACCGCCGCTTTGCCCTCACCATGATGGGTGGCGGCGTCGCCAGCCTCGCGCTTGTCTCCTGCGGGCGGAGCGTGGAGGCGAAGAATTTCCCCGTTTCCCGCAGCGAAGCCGAATGGCGCAAGCGCCTGACCGCGGCCGAGTTCCGGGTCTTGCGCGAAGAGGGGACGGAGCGCGCCTACTCCTCCCCGCTCGACAAGGAAAAGCGCGCCGGCACCTACGCGTGCGCGGGCTGCGGCAACGCCGTCTATTCCAGCGAACACAAGTACGACAGCGGCACCGGCTGGCCCAGCTTCTGGCGACCGATCAAATCCAGCGCCGTGGGCACATCGCGCGATCTGAAACTCGGCTACCCGCGTACAGAGGTACACTGCGCACGCTGCGGCGGACACCTGGGGCATATCTTCAACGACGGCCCGCAGCCGACCGGCAAGCGGCACTGCCTCAACGGCGTGGCCCTGGACTTCCGGCCCGCCTAGTCGCGCACCCGCCAGACGCGGAAGGTGTCCGGCCCGCCGGTTTCGACCGGCTCCAGCCAGTCCGGAGCATTCCCGGCGATCAGCCGCGCGGCAAGGCTGCCTTCACCGCCGCGCCCCGCATAGATGGACGGCTCGATCAGGTCGGTGCACATGACGAGGTAATCCGCCCCGTAGGCCTCCACGATCAGGCGCGAGAACGGATCACCCGATACGAAGGCGCCGATCACGTCGCGCATCGCCTTGTCGGCCCGGTGGTGACCGGTGGCGATCACGCCATGCCCGGTCTCCAGCAGGATGCTCGGCCCGATATCGAGCGGGGCGAACACCGTGCCTTGGGGGAGCGCGCGCAGGCGGCGCGCGCTGGCTTCCAGATCGCAGGAACTCATGGCGATCTCGCCGGGCTCCGCCTCGCTGACGCGAACCGGGTCCACGGCCTTGGCCACCGCGAAAGGCGCGGCGGGAATGATCAGCAGCATTGTGGCGAGAGATACCGCCACCCTGCTCCACAGCGCCCCGCCGGTGCGCAGCCGGGCAAGCGCGGCGCCCAGCAGCCAGGCGAAGGGAATGGTCGCCAGCAGCGATGCGAAGGCGAGCGAACGCACTACCAGCACGCCCAGCAGCAGCGTTCCGGCAAACAGCAGCAGAAATTCCAGCCACGCGCCGCGAGTTTCCTCCGGCGCGCGGCTCCACAGCAGCGCGGCGAGGGCGAAGCCGATCACGATCTGCGCGAAGGGGATCAGGATTACCGCGTCCTGTTCCCAGATCGGGCGCCCCTCGCTCACATTGACGTACCAGAAATCGCGCACCACCGGGTCGAGCGTGCCGAACGGCGTGCCGAGGCAGGTGGGCGACGCCCAGCCGAAACAGGCGAGCCCCGCAGCAGCGACCGCACCGAGCGCGACGATGGTCCCGATTGTGGAGAGGGGCCGCACATGGCGCAGGATGGTGGTGCCCAGCGCGGTCACGCAGAAGAAGCCGAGATGCGCGGGGCCTACCGCGTCGCAGAAGGCCTGCGAGCCCGGCCAGCCGCGCGTCGCAAGGAACAGCGCGACCAGCCCCCCGGCCAGCGCCTGCATGTAATGGGCCAGCGCAGCGCGCTCGGCAGCGCGCAGCCAGCGAAGCGCGAGGATGGCTCCGACCAGCCCGGCCAGCGGCAGCATCTCGATGGAAATCGTCAGCCCCCAGGCCATGGCCAGCCCGGCGACAAGCGGTCCCAGCCGACGGTCACCCCGCGAAAGGCCCCAGAAGGCAACGGCCAGGCAGGCGATCTGCCAGCCGTGATGGTCTATCCTGAGCGGCTGGAACTGGTGGATCAGCAGCGGCATCGTGCCTGCCAGCAGCACCGCCCAGCCGCCGGTCTCGCGCCCCAGCATGCGCACCGCCACCAGACCGGTAAAGGCCATGGCGACGCCCAGTGTCAGCAGTGGCACGGCGATCACGGCAAAGGCTTCCGCCGCTGCCTGACCCACCAGCGGGGTCAGCGCGCCGATCACCAGCGCCAGGGGCAAATCGACCAGCCGCGACCAGTGCATCGGCACGTCACGCAGCGGATCGATGCGGTGCTGGCCCGGATCGAACCAGCCCTGCCCCGCCAGCAGATCGCGCACCTGCACCAGCCGCAGGATGTCGTCCGGGTCGGGATAGCGCCATGCCAGGATGTTCCCCGCCGAAACCAGCAGCACCATGGCCACCAGCAGCGCAACCATGCGCAGCACATGGCCGAGATGGCCTTCCTCTGCGCGCGCGGGCCCGGTCGTCAGGGACAGGTCAGGGGATGGCACGAAAGACCAGCCGGTTGCGCAGCCACCAGGTCAGAGTGAAGCTTGCCACGATGGCCACCAGCTTGCCCGCACGCGGATCGAGCCCGGATGCCTGGGAAAGTGCGACGATGCCTGTCGTCAGCCCCAGCCCCGCCAGCGCGGAGACAACGAACAGCGCCTTTTGCCGCGTGCGTGCCATGCCGGTGGCGGCTACCCGCCCGGTGAACACCGCGCGGCTGGACAGCAGCCAGTGCGCCACGATCCCGCCGCCATAGCCGATCGCCGAGGCGGGCGTTGCCGCCAGCCCGAGCTGCATCAGGCCGAGAAAGGCACCAACGTCCACCGCCAGCGCGCCCACGCTCGCCAGCAGGTAGCGCAGCAGGACGAGATCGGTCAGGCGTTGCAGCACGGGCTGCATATCTTCGCGCTCCTTCTTCGCAAATCCGTTCAGGCGGCGCGGCGGGCGTCGCCGGAGTCGTCATCCTCGACGATCCGGGTGGGCACATCGCGCATCGAATTCAGCGCGGCGGCCTGATCTTCGGAAACTTCGCGCCCATTCTCTCTGGCCGGAAGCGCCCTTTCGGCGCCCTCGTCGCCCGCCTCGTGGTACTCCGCATCCTCGTTGACGCACCAGATGTCGTAGACGCGCTCGCCCGCAAGGATGTTCTCGACGCTCAGCATCGCGGTCATCATCGCGTGGTCCTGGTTGTTGTAGCGGTGCATGCCGTTGCGCCCGACCAGATGGAGTGTCGGGTATTTCGCCTCCAGCTCCTCGCGCATGGCGGCGACATTGGCGGCGTAGTCCTCGTCGTAGACGGGGTAGGCCTTCTCCTGCCGCACGACCGCGCCGCTCTTCACCTTTGCAGGGTCCAGCAGGCCGAGGATTTCCATTTCCTTCGTGGCGAGCGCGACGAGGTCGTCATCCTCCATCGACCACAAGCCGTCGCCCTCGAAGCAGAAATATTCGAGGCCGACGCAGGCCATCTTCTCGTCCGGGATCATCTCGGGCGACCAGCTGCGGAAGTTCTGCACCCGGCCGACCTTCACCTTGCTGTCGTGGATGTAGATCCAGTTGTCGGGGAACAGGTCTTCACCCTCGACCATCAGCGCGACGGTGAGGAAATCGCGGTATTTCAGTTCGTTGGCATGGAAGGTCGATTGCGGCAGCGGATGCATCCGGCGGGCGAGCTGGCGCATCGGCGCGGAGCTGATCGCGTGGTCCGCCTCGATCGTCACGATGCCGCCCTCGCCCTTGGCGGTCATGCGCCAACCGCCCCGGCCGTCACTGGCCAGCTGGTCGAGCGCGTGGCCCATGATCACCTGTCCCCTGCCGCTGGCGATGATCTTGTCGCGCGCGGCTTCCCACATCATGCCCGGCCCAAGGCGCGGATAGCGGAAGTTCTCCAGCAGGGTCTTGGCCTGCATCCCGTCGTTCGGCTTCTTGTTGAGGCCCAGGCTGCGCTTCACGCCGTCGACCACCGCGCCCATCAGCGACAGGCCCTTGATCCGCTGCGCCGCCCAGTCCGCGCTCATCTCGTCGCAGGGCATGCCCCACACCTTCTCGGTGTAGGTCTTGAAGAAGATCGAATATAGCTTTTTGCCGAACTGGTTGGTGGTCCAGTCCTCGAAGCTCCTGACATTGCGATTGGGAAAGACGCGCGCCCACAGGTAGCTCGCCATGCACACGGTGGAGCGCCACAGCCCCAGATTGCGCAGCGCTTCGAACGCGCGCAGCGGGTAGGAATAGAACTTGCCCTCGTAATAGATGCGGCTCATCCGCGGGCGCTCGATGAAGTCGTCGGGCAGGATCTCGTTCCACAGGTCCACCACCTGCTTCGATTTCGAGAAGAAGCGGTGGCCGCCGATGTCGAAGCGATAGCCCTCGTGCTCCACGGTGCGGCTGATGCCGCCCACGTAGGTCTCGTCCTTCTCGATGATGGCGACGCTCTTGCCCGCTTTCGTCAGCAGGTAGCCTGCGGTCAGCCCTGCCGGCCCCGCCCCGATGATCGCCACGTCGACATTGAGTACCTGGCTTTGTGCTTCGCTCATTTAGAGCCCCCGGTTCTTGATCGCTTGACCGAGGGGTGAAGGAAAATGGTTAGGGAGCGGTAAACAAGGCCACCGAAACCGGCGCGAAAACGCGATTCAGAGGACGATCTGGTGCGGGTGGTGGGACTCGAACCCACACGTCCGGAGGACAGGGGATTTTAAGTCCCCGGCGTCTACCATTCCGCCACACCCGCACTGGGTGGGGCGAATAGCGGGCACGGCCCGGTTTGGCGAGATGCCGGAACCGGGGCGCGATCACTCTTCGTTGAGAGCGTTGCGCATTTCCTTGCCGGGCTTGAAGTAGGGCACGCGCTTGGCGGGCACGTCGACCGATTCGCCCGTGCGCGGGTTGCGGCCGGTGCGGGCCTCGCGCTCGCGGGTGGAGAAGGCACCGAAGCCGCGCAGTTCCACGCGTCCGCCCTCGGCCAGGCGCTGGGCGATCTCTTCGAAGAAGATATCGACGACCTGCTCGATTTCCTGCGCGCGCAATTCGGGATTCTCTTGCGCCAATTTCTGCAGCAGCTCAGACCTGATCATGTCTTGCGCCCCCCGTTCAAGCGCTCTCGACCGATTACCCGCACGCGGACTCGATTCTTACCATTGGTGCGACCCAAGGTTTTCATCGCGTGCCAGAAACCTTGCCAACGTGCAATAATACGTATGCAAGAAATGTTAGTCTGCGGGTGCGGCGGCCGCAGGCTGCCTTGCCAGAAGCTCGCTTGCCGACAGGCCGAGCCGATCGAGCCGCGCGCGAATCTGTGGCCATTCCTCTTCCAGAAACTGCGCCCTTTCGGCCGCGCGCAGCCGCTCGGCCGCACCATCGACCACATACATGCCGATTCCGCGCTTAACCGCGATCAGCCCGCGATCCTGAAACTGCTGGAAGGCCTTGGCGACGGTGAGCGGGTTTGCGCCCTGCTCTGCCGCGAAGGCGCGCACGGAGGGCAGCAGTTCCCCTTCGGCGAAATCCCCGTCCAGAATCGCGGCGGCGATCAGATCGCGCAGGCGCAGATATACGGGCCGCGCAGAGGAGGGATTGCCGTTTGCCATGGTGGTTCAGTGACATAATACAGCGGGGCAGGTCAAGGTTCCCGCGGCCAGCTTAATCCTTGCCGAAGAAGCCCTTGTCCTCCGCCACGAGATCGCTTGGGCTTCACATGGCGTATTTGGGCGCTAGTGTGCGCGCCTTGCGGCCAGGCCGAGGGAGGCTGGCTGGATGATTTTTCGAAGAGGATATCGCCGAATATGGCAAACGACGTATCAGGACTGCCTCACGGCGATTCCGCAGGGACGATTCTGGGCCATCCCAAGGGCCTGTTCGTGCTCTTCTTCGCAGAGATGTGGGAACGCTTTTCCTACTACGGGATGCGCGCCCTCCTCATTTTCTACCTGACCAAGCACTGGCTGTTCTCGGACAGTGAATCCGGCGTCATCTACGGCGCCTACACCGCGCTCGTCTACATCGCCCCCGTGGTGGGCGGCTATCTTGCCGACAAGGCGCTGGGGCAGCGAAAGGCGGTGCTGTTCGGCGCTGTCCTGCTGACGCTGGGCCACTTCTTCATGGCATTCGAGGGATCGCCGGGCGCCGGTAACGAAAACAATCCCATCATCTTCGTGTTCTGGCTGGCGCTGGCGCTCATCATCGTGGGCTCGGGCTTCCTCAAGGCCAACATCTCCGTGATGGTCGGCCAGCTCTATCCGCGCACCGACGTGCGCCGCGACGGTGCCTACACGATCTTCTACATGGGCATTAACATCGGTGCCGCCGCCGGTTCGCTGCTGTGCGGCTTTATCGGCGAAACCTATGGCTGGGCCTACGGCTTCGGCCTCGCCGGGATCGGCATGCTTGCCGGCCTGGTCGTGTTCATCTGGGGCAAGCCGCTGCTGCTCGGCCGGGGCGAGCCGCCCAGGCTGCTCGGCAAGACGACCGAACTCGGCGTCTACGGCCTGGGCCTGCTGTTCGTCGCGCTGTGCTGGGTCGCCATCCAGTATCAGGATGCGGTGGGCATCTTCCTCGGCACCTTCGGCGCGGCGCTGGTCTGCTACGTCCTCTCGATCGCGATCTTCCAGCTGCCCTATGGCCGCTACAGCGCAGCCCCCAAGGCAGCGCTGCTGTCCTACGTGCTGCTGTCGGTGGTCCTGGCAGTGTCCATGTTCTTCGTTTCGCAGGGCGAGGGCTATGAAAGCTGGCAGCTGCCCGCGACGATCGGCTTCGGCGGCGTGGTGACGATCATGATCCTGCAGATGATCGCCAAGACCGACCATGACCGCGACCGGATCGTCTCCGCGATGTTCCTGATCATCGTCTCGATCATCTTCTGGGCGCTGTTCGAACAGGCGGGCTCCAGCCTCAACCTGTTCACCGATCGCCACGTCGATCGCGGCGGCGTTCCCGCTTCGACCTTCCAGTCGATCAACGCGATCTACATCATCCTGCTCGCGCCCGTGTTCGCCATTACGTGGCAGTTCCTGGGCCGCCGCGGGATGGAGCCATCGACTCCGATGAAATTCGGTCTCGGCGTGATCCAGGTCGGCCTGGGCTTCCTGGTGCTGGTATGGGGCGCGCAGAGCGTGGGCGTGGATGTGCCGACGCCGGTGATCTTCATCTTCCTGATCTACCTGCTGCACACCACGGGTGAGCTGTGCCTGAGCCCGGTCGGTCTTTCGGCCATGAACCGGCTCGCACCGGTGCAGATCGCCAGCCTGATCATGGGTACGTGGTTCTTCGCATCGGCCACCGGCAACTTCGCCGCCGGCCTCATCGCCGCGGCAACGGGCGCAGAAGGCTCGGGCGAGGAAGCGGGCAAGCAGGTGGTGCTGGATGTCTACTCCAGCGTCGGCTGGTATGCAGTGGCGGTGGGTGTTGCCGTCATCGTGGTCAGCCCCTTCGTGAAGAAGCTGATGCATCTCGACACGCTCGCCGACGACGATGTGGGCGACGATCTGGAAGGCCAGAGCGAAGGCCCTGGCGAACCGCAGGGCGCCGGGATCCACCCGACCACGCGCCCCACGCACTGATCGCTTCGGGGAGGGGGAGAAAATGCTCGTACGGTCTCTGGCCACGTTCGGATGCGCGATTGCGCTGGGGGCCTGTTCCACGATGGGCGGCGGCGATGCTTCGCGCAGCGCCGCCTCCTCTCCCTCTTCGGCCAGTGCGGCTGACGGGCCCTACGCCTCTACCTACGAACGCTTCCCCGGCCGCCCGACCGCGCTGGTCGGCGCGACCGTCTACGACGGGGCCGGGCAGCGGTTCGACAATGCCACCGTGCTGTTCCGCGATGGCGAAGTGGTCGAGGTTGGCCAGGGCCTGGCCACCGACGGCTACGACGTGATCGACGGCAGCGGCAAGTTCGTGACGCCGGGCGTGATCGACATCCACTCGCACCTCGGCGACTATCCCACCCCTTCGGTTCAGGCGCATAGCGACGGCAACGAGGCGACCAGTCCGACCACGCCCGAAGTCTGGGCAGAACACTCGGTCTGGCCGCAGGACCCCGGCTTTTCGCGCGCGCTCGCCAATGGCGGCGTCACCGCGCTGCAGATCCTGCCCGGCTCCGCCAACCTCACCGGCGGGCGTTCGGTCACGCTGAAGAACGTCGCCTCGCGCACGGTACAGGGGATGAAGTTCCCCGGCGCGCCCTACGGCATGAAGATGGCCTGCGGCGAGAATCCCAAGCGCGTCTATGGCGGTCGCGGCCGCATGCCCTCCACCCGGATGGGCAATTTCGCGGTCAACCGCCAGATGTGGCTGGACGCGAAGGCCTATGCCGCGGGCAACCGCAGCCGCCGCGATCTCGCCAAGGAAACGCTGGCGGGCGTGCTCGATGGCGACATCCTGATCCACAACCACTGCTACCGCGCGGACGAGATGGCGCTGGTGATGGATATGGCCAAGGAGATGGGCTACAAGGTCACCGCCTTCCACCACGCGGTCGAAGCCTACAAGATCGGCGACCTGCTGCGCGAGAACGACGTATGCAGCGCGGTCTGGGCCGACTGGTACGGCTTCAAGATGGAAAGCTACGACGGCATTCCCGAAAACGCCTCGCTCCTGTGGAAGGCGGGCGCGTGCGTGGTGATCCATTCGGACGACGAGAACGGCATCCAGCGACTCAACCAGGAAGCCGCCAAGGCGCAGGCCGCCGGACGCCGCATGGGGCTGGACATTCCCGACGCCGAGGTGATCGGCTGGATCACGCTCAACCCCGCCAGGGCGATGGGCATCGACGCGATGACCGGCAGCCTCGAGCCGGGCAAGATGGCGGACGTGGTGCTGTGGAACGGTGACCCGCTGAGCGTATATTCCCGGCCCGAGAAGGTCTGGGTCGACGGCGCGCTGCTATACGACGCGCTCGACCGCAAGCGCCGCCCGGTGAGCGATTTCGAACTCGGCCAGCCCGGCGAAGGGGATGTGAAATGATGCGCCGCGCACTTCTCGGCACCGCTGCAGCGCTGGCCCTTGCCGCACCGGCCTTCGCGCAGGACTTCGCCATCACCAACGCCACGGTCGCCACCGGTGACGGCTCCGAACCGGTCGAGAATGCCACGGTCGTGGTGCGCGACGGCCGCGTGGTCGCGGCTGGCACCGGCGTCTCCGCGCCGGCGGGCGCAGAGGTGATCGACGGCACCGGGAAATGGGTGACGCCCGGCATCTTCTCCGCCGTGACCGATCTGGGCCTGTCCGATGTCGACGGCGTGAGCGAGAGCAACGACGAGGCTGCAGGCAATTCGCCCTTCAGCGCCGCGCTCGACGCCTCGAGGGCGCTCAATCCCAATTCGCAGGACGTGCTGGTCGCGCGCGCCGACGGGATTACCCGGGCCAGCGTGTATTCGCGCCCCTCGGCCTCGATCTTCGGCGGGCAGGGCGCGGTGATCGATCTGGGCGCGGACCCGGAGATGGTTACGCGCACGCGCGCCTTCCAGATCGTCGATCTGGGCGAGACCGGCGCACGCATCTCGGGCGGCAGCCGGACGAGCGCGCACGCGCTGCTGCGCAATGCCCTGCGCGAGGCGCAACAATATGGCGATCGCGCCGCCATCGGCGCGGCGACCGCGCGCCCGAGCGAGACTCGCTTCGGCGACGATGTTCCGCTCGACCCGCGGCTCGATGGCAGGGATAGCGAGCGGGCGGGCGACGTGCTGCTCACCCGCTTCGATGCCGCCGCCCTGGTCCCGGTCGTACGCGGCGAGCAGCCGCTGTATGTGGTGGCCGAGCGGGCCGCCGATATCCGCGAGGTGCTGAAGCTCAAGCGCGATTTTCCCCGGCTCGACCTCGTCCTGCTGGGCGCAAGCGAAGGCTGGCTGGCAGCCGACGCCATCGCCGCGGCGGGCGTGCCGGTGATTGCCGATCCGCTCGACGATCTGCCCACCGGGTTCGACCAGCTTGCCGCGACGCAGAGCAATATCGGCCGGATGCGCGATGCGGGCGTGACGGTCGCCATCGGTCGGATGAGCGGCGGGACGGGCGAACAGCCGCGCAATGCACGCCAGTATGCGGGCAATCTGGTCGCCCTTACCCGCCTGCAAGGCGCAACCGGGCTCACCTGGGGCGAGGCGCTGGCCACGATTACCTCCGTTCCCGCACAAATCGCGGGCTTCGGAGGCCGGCTGGGCACGCTGACCAGCGGCGCGACCGCCGATCTGGTGATCTGGGACGGCGACCCGCTGGAAGTGGGCAGCGCGGCCGAAGCGGTGTTCATCGACGGTGTCCGCCAGCCGACCGACAACCACCAGACCCGGCTGCGCGAACGCTACCGCGACCTCGACGAGAGCGATCTGCCCAAGGCCTACGACTGGTAGGGCCACACCGGGCGACAGGCGTGGCCTGCCTGCCTTGTGCACCTCGAGATTCGCGGGATCGCTCTCCCGCGATCCGGGGGCGCGGCTGGCGATCTTCCGCAATGCATCGCATCGCCCGGCATGCCAGCGATTGCGCGGGCAGGAAAATCCGATAGTCTCGGCCTCGCCCGCCGCCAGGCGGGCCGGTGAGGGAGAGACCGATGGACCCGCTGACTTCGCTGATCGCCGCCAGTATTGCCTTTGTCGGCACGCATTTCGCCATGTCCCATCCCTTGCGCGCAGGCATGGTCCGCGTGCTTGGGTCTGGCGGCTTCATGATCGCCTATTCGCTGGTCAGCGCAGCGACGATGGCGTGGATGTACTTCGCCTTCGTTGCCACGCCTGCGGGCGCTCCGCTGTGGGGCGGGTACTCCGACGCCGTGTGGATCGTGGCGAGCATTGTCACATTGGTCGCCATGGTGCTGTTCACCGGATCGCTGGTCGGCAACCCGGCGTTACCCGCGCCGGGCGCGGAGAAAGCCGCGCTGGGCGAACCCGGCGGCGTGTTCAGGGTGACGCGTCATCCCATGATGTGGGGCTTTGCCCTGTGGGCGCTCGCGCACCTCATCGCAGCCCCCACCGCGCGGACCATCGTGGTGGCGCTGGCCATCGCCGCGCTCGCGCTGATCGGCGCGCATCTGCAGGACCGCAAGAAGGAGGTGCTGATGGGCGATGCGTGGCAGCAGTGGGAGGCGAAGACGAGCTACTGGCCGAAGCTGCAGCGCATTCTTGCAGTCGGTTTGCTGCCATGGATCGGCGGGATGGCAGTGTGGCTCGGCGCGAGCTGGCTGCACAAGGGCGTGGAAGCGGGCGTCTGGCGCTGGCTCTAGCCGCGCGCGCGCGGCACTGCGGCGGCGCGAAGAAGCCCGCTACGCGCCTTTGAAATCGGGCGCGCGCTTTTCGATGAGCGCGGCGACGCCTTCTTCATGGTCCGCCGTGTGGTGCATCAGCCCCTGCGTGCTGGCAGCAAGCTCCAGCGCACCGTCATAGGATAGCCCGCGCCCCTGCCGCAGCATCATCTTGGTCTGGCGCAATGCGGCGGGCGGCATGGCCGCGACCTTTTCCGCCAGCGCCTGCGTCTCGTCCATCAGCGCATCGGGCTCCACCACGCGGGAGACGAAGCCCCATTCGAGCATGGTCTGCGCGTCGATCACCTCGCCAGTGAAGAACAGCTGAGCCGCGCGCGCCTCTCCGATAACCCTCGGCAGCAGCCAGGTTCCGCCATCGCCAGGCACGAGGCCGAGCTTGAGGAAGGTGACGCCGAACTTGGCCGAGGTGCTCGCAATGCGCATGTCGGCAAGGCAGGCGAGATCGCCGCCGAGCCCGATGGCGGGCCCGTTGATCGCGGCGATCAGCGGCACGCGCAGGTTATAGAGCGCGCGCAGCATGCGGTGGATGTTGGTGCGGTAGCCATCGGCGATATCTGCGGGCGATCCGGCAAAGTTGCCGGTCCGCTGCTGCATCGCCTTGATGTCCCCGCCCGCACTGAACGCGCGCCCCGCCCCGGTCAGGATCGCGCAGCGGATATTTGCGTCCGCATTGATCGCGTCGCACGCCTCGACGAAGGCATCGCCATCGCCCGCCTGCCCGAGCGCGTTCATGCTCTCGGGCCGGTTTAGGGTGAGGGTGGCGATATGGTTGGCGGTGGTGAGGGTGAGGAGGGACATGCGGGTTCCTTTCGGTCGTCCCAATGCCAGCCCCACATCCGTTCGTCAGCCCGGCCCCCGAGCCGGGGGCAGGCCTTCTTTGACGGTATCGCAGAAGAAGCTGGACCCCGGATCAAGTCCGGGGTGACGAAGTGGTGGGGGCCATGTCGAGCCAACGACCGTAATTCCGGATCGTGACCGGCCATCCTTCGGGCCAGTCCGGCATGTTGCTCTCGTGGAACTCCTTGAGTTCGGCCCATTCGCGCGGCCAGTCCATTCCGAAATCGTCATCGTTTATCGGGAGGTCCTGCACGAGATCATCCTCGGGATGCGGGGCCAATGGTGGCCGATAAAGTTCGAGGTAAGGCAGCGCAGTCTTCCATAGGAAAGCCGACGCCGCCTCCGACACGTCGACTCGCATCATCTGCATGAACTCGGCCTCAGTCGGATTGATGCGCCGTGCCGAAGTCTTGCGGACCTGCTTACCCGTATTGCGCCATGCGATCCCGAACCAGATACCAAGTCCGCTCAGGACAAAGAGGGAAGCGAACAGCCATTCGGGAATGCCGAGCAACTCGCCCACAGGGCTAAATCCCTAAGCCCGCGCCTCTTCGACCCCCGCCGAATTGTGCCGCAGCGCGGCTAGTACCGTGTCGAGGATATGCGGCGCATTCAGCCCCGCCTCGTCGTACTGCTTCTTCGGGTCGTCCTGGTCCTGGAAGATATCGGGCAGACGCATCGTGCGCACCTTTAGCCCTTCGTCGAGCAGGCCGCTGTCGCTCGCATAGGTCAGCACATGCGCACCGATGCCGCCGATGGCGCCTTCCTCGATCGTCAGCACGACCTCATGCTCGCGCATGGCCTTCTCGATCAGTGCGGTGTCGAGCGGTTTGGCGAAGCGCATGTCCGCCACGGTGGTCGACAGCCCGCGCGCTTCGAGCTGCTCCGCCGCTTCCAATGCCTCGCCCAGCCGCGTGCCGAGCGAGAGGATCGCGACCTTGCTGCCCTCTTTCACGATCCGGCCCTTGCCGATTTCGAGCTTCTGCAGCTTCTCCGGAATCTCCACGCCCGTGCCCGCGCCGCGCGGATAGCGGAAGGCGATGGGGCCCTCGTCATATTCGGCGGCGGTGTAGGTCATGTGCGCCAGTTCCGCCTCGTCGCTCGCCGCCATCACCACGAAATTGGGGAGCGTCGCCAGATAGGTAATGTCGAACGAACCCGCATGGGTCGCGCCGTCCGCGCCGACCAGCCCCGCGCGGTCGATCGCGAAGCGGACGGGCAGGTTCTGGATCGCGACGTCGTGGACCACCTGGTCGTAGGCGCGCTGGAGGAAGGTGGAGTAGATCGCGGCGAAGGGCCGCATGCCCTGCGCGGCGAGGCCGGCGGCGAAGGTCACCCCGTGCTGTTCGGCAATGCCGACATCGAAGCTGCGCTCCGGGTGCGCCTTGGCGAACTTGTCGACCCCCGTGCCGCCCGGCATCGCGGCGGTGATCGCGCAGATGCGGGTGTCGGTCTCGGCCAGCTTGGCAAGCGTCTCGCCGAACACGTTCTGGTAGTTGGGCGGCCCGCCCTTGGACTTCTTCTGCTCGCCGGTGATGACGTCGAACTTGGAGACGCCGTGGTACTTGTCCGCGCTCTCTTCCGCGAACTTGTAGCCCTTGCCCTTCTCGGTCACGACATGGATCAGCACCGGGCCCTGATCGGAATCGCGCACATTCTCCAGCACCGGGATCAGGTGGTCGAGATTGTGGCCGTCGATCGGGCCGACGTAGTAGAAGCCCAGTTCCTCGAACAGGGTCCCGCCGGTCACCATACCGCGCGTGAATTCCTCCGCCTTGCCGAGCGAGGAATGGATGCGGCGATGCATTTTCTTGGCGACCTTGGAGGCGAGGCTGCGCAGGCCGAGATATTCGCCGCTGGAGACGACGCGTGCGAGATAGGCGGAAAGCCCGCCCACCGGCGGGGCGATCGACATGTCGTTGTCGTTGAGGATCACGACCAGCCGGTTACCCGCCTGTTCGGCATTGTTCATCGCCTCGTAGGCCATGCCCGCGCTCATCGCGCCATCGCCGATCACCGCGATGGCCCGGCCCGGCTTGTCCTGCAGCCTGTTGGCCATGGCAAAGCCGATCCCGGCGGAGATCGAAGTGGAGGAATGCGCCGCGCCGAAGGGATCGTACTCGCTCTCCGAGCGCTTGGTGAAGCCGCTGAGGCCACCGCCCTGACGCAGCGTACGGATCCGGTCGCGCCGCCCGGTCAGGATCTTGTGCGGGTAGCACTGGTGGCCGACATCCCAGATCAGCCGGTCCTCGGGCGTGTTGAAGATGTAATGGATCGCCACGGTCAGCTCGACCACGCCCAGCCCCGATCCCAGGTGCCCGCCGGTGGTGCCGACCGCATCGATCATTTCGGTGCGCAATTCGTCGGCCAGCTGGCGGAGCTTGTCACGGTCGATCTTGCGCAGATCGGCGGGGAGGTTGACCGTATCGAGCAACGGCGTTTCAGGGCGATTATCCATGATGGAGGTTCCTACAGCCTCCAATCGCACCTGTCGATAAAGCGCGTCGCCGCCGCTACTTGCTGCACGCGGCGCACAGGCCGCGCAGCTCGACCACGGGGCGAACCTCGGCATAGCCCGCAGCCTGCCCGGCTTCGCGCAGGGCGCCGGTCAGCGCGTCGTCATCGACATGGTCGGCCGCGCCGCAATCGTCGCAGATCAGGAAGATGCAGTCGTGGCGGCAGCCCGGGTGCGAATTGACGAGAAAGGCGTTCGCACTCTCGATCCGGTTGGCGAGGTTCTTGCGCACGAAGATGTCGAGGATGCGATAGACGCTGTTGGGCGCCACCCGGCTACCGCGGCGGTTGCTGAGGTTTTCGGCAATATCGTAGGCGGAAACGGGGCGCGAATGGCGCGCCAGTTCCTCGAACACTTCGGACCGCATGCCGGTCCAGCGCTCGCCTTGCGTTTCCAGCGAACGGCGCGCTGCATCGATCAGCGCCTCGCCCTCGTGCTCGCGGTGGGTGTGCTTGTGTGCGGTTGCCATGCGGCAGAGATAGCGCGTGCGCGCCGCAGTTTCCAGATTGGCTGTCGCCGGGGGCTGGCGCGCCGCTCAGTCCTTCAGGAAGCTTGCCCGAAAGACGCCGGGGTAGAATTCCTTCAGCGCAGCAACCTTGGGCGCATCCCAGCGCCGGATATAGCCGTGGCGCGGGTTCTTGAGCGCGAAGTTCTGGTGGTACTCCTCCGCCGGGTAGAAGGCCTGTGCACGCACGATATCGGTCACGATCGGCTTGTCCCACACCCCGCTGCGCTTCATCTGCGCGAGGTAGGCCCTGGCAACTTTCAGCTGCTGGGCGGACGTGGGGATCAGTTCGGCATTGTAATGCGCACCGCGATCGGGACCTTGGCGATTGCGCAGGGTCGGGTCGGCGACCACCGAGAAGAAGATGCGCAGCAGCTGGTCGTAGCGGATTTGCGAGGGATCGTAGGTAATCCTCACCGCCTCCACATGATCGGTGATGCCGCTGGAGACGAGCTTGTAATCGGCCTGCCGCTGCGTGCCGCCATGATAGCCGGAGACCGCGCTCTTCACGCCCTTCACATGGCTGAAGACCGCTTCCACGCCCCAGAAACAGCCGCCCGCGAAGATGGCGGTCTTCAACCCGCTCTCCTTCGCCTTCACCTTCGCGATGGGCGCTCGCACGTGGTTTTCCGCTGCCAGCGCCGGGCCGCAGCCTGTCAGCGCGAGCGAGCCCGCTGCAAGCAGAGACAGAATTCCGGCGGATACGCGCGTCACTATTGAACCACCGCGATCAGAGCCTCCGCCCCGTCGAAGCGGGTCATGACGAGCGCGAAGGCAACCGCGCCGAAACCGATGCCGAAGCTGCGAAAGAGGTCTGACTGGAATATCTTCATGGGTGATTCTCTGGCGAAATGCGTTGCTGTGCACCCGATATGGAGTGCGCCCGCTTTCTCGGCAGTGAATTTCTCGTACACACCCGCCGATCCGTGCATGCGCCGGGGTCGGCTACGTCACAGGTGGCCGAATCAGTGCCGGAAGTGGCGCATTCCGGTGAAGACCATCGCCAGCCCCGCCTCGTTCGCGGCGTCGATGACTTCGGAATCGCGCATCGATCCGCCCGGCTGGATGACGGCCGTCGCGCCCGCTTCCGCCGCTGCCAGCAGGCCGTCGGCGAAGGGGAAGAACGCGTCGGAAGCGACCGCGCTGCCGACCGTGCGGGGCTCCGCCCAACCGTATTTCTCCGCCGCTTCGGCCGCCTTGATCGCGGCGATGCGGCTGGAGTCGCGGCGGTTCATCTGGCCCGCGCCGATCCCGGCGGTCGCGCCCTCCCTCGCATAGACGATCGCGTTGGATTTCACGTGCCGGGCGACGGTCCACGCGAACAGGCAATCGCGCAGTTCCTGCTCGCTCGGTTCGCGCTTCGTGACCACCTTCAGATCGCTGCGCGCGATCGTCGCGCTGTCGCGGCTCTGGACCAGCAGTCCACCGGTGATCGGCTTGACCGAAAGGCCAGCCCGGCGCGGATCGGGCAGGTCGCCCACGGTCAGCAAGCGCAGGTTCTTCTTCTTCGCAAACGCCTCGCGCGCCTCGTCCGAAACGCTGGGCGCGATCACGACCTCGGTGAAGATCTCGCAGATCGCGCGCGCGGTCTCGCCGTCGAGTTCGCGATTGACCGCCACGATCCCGCCGAAGGCAGACACGCTGTCGCACGCCAGCGCCGCGTTCCAGGCTTCGATCAGCGTGCCCGATTGCGCCACGCCGCAGGGGTTGGCGTGCTTGACGATGACCACCGCCGGCTCCTCGCCCGCGAATTCGGCGCACAGCTCCAGCGCGGCGTCGGCATCGTTGTAATTGTTGTAGCTCAGTTCCTTGCCCTGCAGCTGCTCGGCCTGCGCGATCCCGCGCGCGTGCGGGCCGGCGGGCGTGTAAAGCGCCGCCTGCTGGTGCGGGTTCTCGCCATAGCGCAGCACGGTGGGGGCCTTGCCACCGACCGAGAGATAGTCGGGAAACTGCTGCTGCTGATCGGCAAAGGCGAACCACTGGCTGATCGCGCCGTCATAGGCGGCGGTGGCGGCAAAGGCCTTGGCCGCCATCTTGCGGCGGAAGTCGAGGCTGGTCGCTCCCTCGGCCTGCTTCAACTCCTCGATGAGCGCGCCGTAATCCGCCGGATCGGTGAGGATGGTGACGAACTGGTGGTTCTTCGCTGCCGAACGAACCATGCTGGGCCCGCCGATATCGATATTCTCGATGATCTCGGCGCGCTCGGCACCCTTCGCCACGGTCGCTTCGAACGGATAGAGATTGACCACCACCAGATCGATCGCGCCGATGGCATGCTCCTCCATCGAGGCGACATGATCGTCCTTGTCGCGCAGCGCGAGCAGCCCGCCGTGCACCTTGGGATGCAGCGTCTTCACGCGCCCGTCCATCATCTCCGGAAAGCCGGTGAGGTCGGATACGTCGCGCACCTCGAGCCCCGCCTCGCGCAGCGCCTTTGCGGTGCCACCGGTGGAGACCAGCTCGACGCCACGGTCGGCCAGCGCGCGGCCAAGCTGCGCCAATCCCTCCTTGTCCGATACGGAAAGGAGGGCCCTGCGGATCGGCATGTCGGTCAAAATTCTATCCCATCTTCTTGAACAGCCAGGCAAAGCTGCCGCCACTGCGCGGTGCCATGCCCTGCAAAACGAGCTGCTGGATCGGCTGCGGCCGCCCCTCGCCATCGACGAAGAGGCTGTCCTCTACCGAAAGCGTGCCCGTATATTCGCCCGCGACCCGGAATTGCCAGTGCGTTCCGTCGGGCAGAGCCAAACCTGCGCCCTTGCGGTCTTCGGAAAGGCGCGCGGCGATGCCCGGGCCGAGGTGGAAGCGGATCGCGTAGCCTACCTTGCCGCGCTTGCCGCGCTTGCTCGCGGGCAGCAGCACATCCTCGCCCGCCAGTTCCGTGCCATCCTCGCGCAGCACCAGCACGCGGCGGTGGTTGAGGCCGAAACGGCCGGCATAGCCATCATGGCTCGCTTCCAGACGGGTCGCCCCGCCGCGCTTGCCGCCAACGGTGCGCCGGTCGACCTCGACCTCGCCCACCCCGGCGCCCAGCTTGCCCTTGATGAGGATTGCGGTGGAGTTGACGTCTTCGAGCACCAGCGTGGAGTGCGCCGCAGTGGCGCGCAGGCCCTGTTCGATCCGCGCCGGAACCTGTCCGCCTGCCCAGGCAGCCCCGCCGCAATTGACGATGATCCGCTGGCCGTGGGCGGACAGCTCGAAGGCCAGCGTGGAGGCGCAGCCGGATCGTGCGTAGCGCGCCAGCGGCGGCGGTGCGGCGTCGAATTGCAGCACGGTCTTGCCCGCGCTCGCCCGGTGATAGCCCCAGCCGCGCGGTTCCTTGAGCGGGCGTGTGCGCACGCCGCTGGCCTTGATGAGCGTGGCGACCCGATCCGCCGTCACGGCCCCTGCGCCCTGCCAGTTGCCCATCCCGCCCTCGCCATGCATCACCGCGAGCAGCGGCGGCACGATCAGTTCGGACACCGCACCGATGAACTTGGGCGGTTCGGTATTGGTCGCGCGGTAGCAGGCTACCAGTTCGGTCAGCAGTTCGAGCAGCTCCATCTGCCCCAGCGGGCTGCGCGACTGGATGCCCCCATCCTCGCCCACGAAATCGCCGAGCGCGCGCGACAGACCGGCTTCGGCGAACAGGCGGCGCGGCTTGCCTTCGGGCAAAAGCAGCCCGGCCGCGACCAGCGCACCCCAGCCGAACACCTCGGCCTGCTTGTCCGGCGCCTTGGATACCGCCCCGTCGAGCCAGCGCGCCGCCTTGTCCAGTGCGGCCAGCGTGCGCCCGCGCACCGCCTTGTTGGACAGGATCAGCGGCGCATGGACCAGCCAGGCAAGCATGCGTTTCGCGCTGGCCTCCACCTCCCACGCCGGGCCCTTGCCGGGCAGCGGATGCGCGTCGAGCCAAAGGCGGTGGATGCGCAGCGCGGTCGCTTCCACCTGCGGCCTTGCGCCAGAGCCCGCGAGATCGCGCAGCCAGGCATAGGAATGCACATGGCGCTCGATCGGCGGCGCAGGGCGTGCGGACCCCGGCGCGAAGTCGAGCTGAGAGATCGGCAGCTTGATCCCCTGGACCAGGAAGTGCCCGGCCCGCAGCGCCATCCCGGCAGCCCGCTCTCCGGCCAGCGGCGGGGTGACGGTGGCGAGCACGCGGCGCTTGGCCGGCTTGCCCAGCGGCGAGGTGATCAGCCGTCCGCGAACGCCCGCAGTATAGGCCATGCGCACCAGCCGCTCCACCGGGCTCACCCGGGGCGCGCCGATTTCCTGCGGCACCAGCGCGCGCGAGGGTGCCAGCACCTCGACTTCGGGCGCAGTCTTTTCAACGCGCGGCGTCGGCAGCGGAGCGGCTTGTTCACGCGCGTCCCCTTCGTGCGCGGCCCCTTCGCGCGCAGCTTCCTCCTTGCTCAGCGCGGTCGGTTCCGGCTTGCTGCCCAGCGTCATGATAAGCTGGCGCGCTGCACGCTCTTCCCTGTCGAGAACAGTGCGATCGGGCGCATCGTCCGCATCGTCGCCAACCGTCCCACCTGCGACCGGATCTGGCCCAATCGAATCCGTCATTTCCCGGCTTTCCCCTTGAGGCTCGCGATATTGGCGGCGTAGCGTTCCGGCCCGCCCCTGAACGTGGCCGAGCCCGCCACCAGCACGTCCGCCCCCGCGGCAATGCAGCGGGGCGCGGTCTGCGCATCCACCCCGCCATCCACTTCCAGAAAGATGTCGCGCCCGGTCGCGTCGATCATTTTGCGGATCGCCTCGATCTTGCGCAGCTGGCTGTCGATGAAGCTCTGCCCGCCGAAACCGGGATTGACGCTCATCACCAGCACCAGATCGACCATGTCGATCAGGTATTCGAGCACGCTTTCGGGCGTTCCGGGGTTCAGCACGACCCCCGCCTTCTTGCCCAGCGAACGGATCGTCTGCAGCGTGCGGTGCGTGTGCGGCCCCGCTTCGGGGTGGATCGTGATGTGGTCCGCACCGGCATCGGCAAAGGCTTCCAGCCACTGATCGACCGGGCTGACCATCAGATGCACGTCGAACGGCTTGTCGCTGTGCGGGCGCAGCGCCTTGACCACCGCCGGGCCAATGGTGAGGTTGGGCACGAAATGCCCGTCCATCACGTCCACATGAATCCAGTCCGCGCCTGCCGCATCGACGCCGCGCACCTCTTCCCCCAGCCGTGCGAAGTCGGCGGAAAGGATCGAAGGAGCAATCAGCGGCGTGGTCATTCGCAACAGCACTTCGCAAGCGGAGGACGTAATCGGCCGGGGCCGGATTGGCTCCCTTAGCGCTTTGCGAATCGGATTGAGACAGCCGCGCGCGTGTTTTCCCCGGAAGGCAAGCACCGCGATGCCGGTTTTCCGGCGAGTCGCACCAAATTCAGGAGGAATTCAGCGTAAGATCCCATATTCCATGTCCAACAGGGCGCCGCCGTACACAGGCCCGCCCCGATTTTTCGACCGATCAGCAATAACGGGCATCCGAACATGATTATGAGCAAGAAGGCTGCACGGCGGCTTGCACTGGGGCTTCTGGCGAGCGGAATGGTCGCCATGCCCGTCGCCAGCCAGGCGCAGTACGAACAGAGAATATCGAACAACCTTGCGAACTGCGCCCCCGGCAAGGGGCCGGCCATCCGCGTCACCATCACGGACATCAAGTCGAGCACCGGCAAGGTTCGTCTGCACAGCTATTACGCGAAAAAGTCCGACTGGCTGAAGAAGGGCCGCTGGCTCAAGCGGATCGACATTCCGGCCAAGGCGGGCACGATGACGTTCTGCATCCCTGTCGACGCGCCGGGTGAATACGCGCTTGGCGCAAGGCACGACAAGAACGGAAACGACGAGGACGATATCACGATCGACGGCGCCGCCATGTCGAACGATCCGCCGATCAACATCTTCAATCTCGGCAAGCCGAGCGTGAAGAAGGCGACCTTCACCGTCGGCTCGGGCGTCACCAACGTGACGATGCGGATGCGTTACCTCTGATCGATCCGCGGGCCGCGAACCGATCGCTCGGCTGCCTTGGCCGGTGGCAGAACCCCGTCGGCTAGAGGCAGACGGGGACGGCGCCGCTGCCGCCTATTGATAGCGCAGGGACAGGAACAGGCCCGGTCTGGAGCGGAAGGACCGGCTTTCCTCGAACAGCAGATCGCCGCTGTCGCGGGGGCCGTCGTACAGGCTGCGATCACGGTCGCGCCTGCGTGACAGGATGTTCTCCGCGCTGGCCTCGAGCGTCAGACGTGTGTTTGGCCGGTACGTCCATTTAAGGCTGACATAGGGTTGGGCGTTTGTCCGGCGCACCTCATCGATGCGGCTATAGGTCAGTTCCTGACCAAAATAGACGTCGAGAGTGAAGGTCGATTTGAGCTCCGGCCGATCGAGCGTCGCGTGGAATTCGCCAGCGAAGGGCGCCTTGGCCGTGATACTGCGCTTGTTCCCGGTGATAGGGTCGCGAACGGTGCTGTGACGCCATTCGCCGTCGAAATTCACCCGACCTCCCTGCAGGCCGAGCGAATCCAGCGGCCAGCTCAGCCCCAGCGCGGCTGCGTTGACGGTCCCTCTGCCGATGTTGCCCGGAGCATCGAGCGTGCCGATGGCTACGCGGTCCAGCACGTTGTCGATCCGGTCATGGCGTAGCGTCATGGTGACGGCGCCGTCGCGGATGAAGCGCCGTTCCCACGCTGCCTCAAGAATCCAGGCTGTCTCTGGTTTCAGATCGGCATTGCCTGCATCGATTGTGCCTTCGATGAGCGAGGCCGTGCTGGCGAAATCGCTGAAGTCGAGCTGGCTTACCTCTCGTTCCGCGCGCAGGCGCAGCTGGTCGCGCGCACCAATATCCCATTGCAGCGCCAGCTTCGGCTTCACATAGGTAAAGTCGCGGCCATAGCTTTCGCCATTGCTTCGGTCCCGCTGTCGCAGCGCGGATTGCTCTGCCCGGATCGTGCCTTCTGCCTGAAATGCAGGGGTGAGTTGCCATTTGATCCGGCCGAACAGATCGCCGCGCCATTCGGTGACGATGACGTTGGAATTGGGAAGGGCAAAGGGCAGACCGTCCAGTGTCAGCCCCGCGCGGCTGCCCAGGCTGTTGTAGGCAATTTCGCCACCTGCCTCCCAGCCCAGCCCATCGTCCGATGGACGGTCGAACGCAATGCGCAGGATCCGCTCATCTGCCAGGCTATCGCTCGCGAAATCGCTGGTTACACCGCCTTCGTCGCTGGCGGATCGGATCGCGGTGTCCTTGCGCGTGCCCAGCAGCAAGACCTTGCTGGTCAGGGCCTTGCCGAACTGTCGCGTCCATTCTGCGCCCAGTTCGCCACTCACGGTCTCGATGCGGTCATCGATGCGCGCCTCAGTCCCGCCAAACGGGCCTGTTGCGAAGGAAAGGCGTTCGTGCGTGCGATAGTCCTGATAGGTGAGCGATCCATTGCCTCGCAGCGTGCCGCCGGCGAAGGGGAAATCCCCCGCCAGCCGCGCTTCGCCGCCCTTGATCGGGGAATCGATGGCGATATCGGCGCGTTCGATTTCCTGGCCCTGCGCATCGCGCCTGAGACGGGTGCCTGTTCCACTCTCGTCCTGGTTGGTCGACAGCAGCAGGGAGCCTTCCCAGCCGCCCGAGCCGGTACGACGCGAGGTTTCGAAGCGCAGCGAAGGACGTACTATCCCGTCCGGATAGGCATAGCCTGACAGGGTGTAGCTGCGGGTGGCGCTCTGTTCCTGTTTGCGCACGACATTGACCAGCAATTGCGCGCCCTGCCGGTCTATGCCGGGGCGTTCGCCCCGGATCAGTTCGATCCGTTCCACCTGACTGGCCGGGATGGCCTGCAGAACCGCGGTCAGGGTAATGTTCTTGGTCGACGGGCGGGCGCCATCGATCAGCACATTGCCAGCGCCGCCCGCATAGCCGCGCACAGCATCCCCGCCATCAATCGTGAAGCCGGGCACACGCTGGACCATGTCGAGCGCCGTGGCTGGGTTGGCGTCGCGGAAATAGGCGGGCTCGAACACCAGGTCGTTCGTATCTCCCTGCATGGTGCTCTGTCCCGATGCGGGGGAGGACGACAGGCAGAACAGGAAGATGCAGGCAAGCGACCGGCAACGGAAATGGTGGCGTTTTGCAGTATTCAAGGAACGGTCACCTTCGCGCGGATGCCCAGGGCATCATGGCCAGCAGCACGTCGCCTTTTTCGGTGTCCACGACATGGCGCAGCGCTCCGGCGATATGCAGCGCGACAAGGCCGAGCAGCGCGTAGCCGGCCCATTTGTGGGGATAGGAAAGGAAAGTCGCGGCGGCGTCGCTGCGCGGCAGAAGCGGCGGTACAGCCAGGTTTCCAGGCAATGCCAGGCCATGGCCGGCAAAGCCGTCCATCGCATAGCCGCTCAAGGGCAATAAAATGACCAGCGCCATCAGCACGGCGTGAACGCCCAGCACGAAGCGGCGCATGCCCCCGTGCACCGCCAGTGGAGGGCGGGGCGTCACCATGCGGCATGCGACCCAGCAAAGCGCCAGCGTGAGCACGATCAGCCCGCCCGCCTTGTGGAGGCCGATGCCCGCCATGTAGCGATCAATATAGGGCTGGCTCCAGTCCGGTGGAGACAGGAGATAGATGGCATAGCCTGCGGTTGCGAGCGCCAGCGCCGCCGTGCTCCAGTGAAGCATGGCCACAAGCACTGGCCATCGCGTGGGGACGGCAATCGTCATCGTGCCGCGCCGGAGGGCACGGCGTTGCATTGCCGCAGGGCAGGCACGATGGGACGAACGCTGGCGATTTCCTCGGTCGCTTCGATCGGGCGGTCGGTGGCCATCAGGTCCACACCGTCCTCGGCAAGCTCGGCGTATATCCCCTCCAGCTCGAGATTGATGATCGTGGTGTCGATGTACCACAGCGTGCCATAGGCAAGCGTCAGCCCGCGATCATGGATGGCGTGCCAGGTTTCGCGATCCCGCTTGCCGATGCCGTTCCACGCGATCACGCGCGTCAGATCGATACCGGCCTCGGCATAGGCGTCGAGCGCCTCGAGCTCTTCCACCGCCAGCGTCATCGTGATGGCAGGATCCAGTTCGTGGACACGGGCGGCGTCTTCCAGGCTGTTTACCAGCAGCATGACATGCGGCTGGGCCTCGGCCTGCTGGATTTCGCGCACCACCTGCGGCAGCGCGCTGCTGTCCTTGACTTCGGCCAGCATCAGCGCGCGGCCCTTTGTCCAGGCGATGGCGTCGCCGAAACGCGGAATGCGAAAGTCGGTGGCATTGCCATCATTGTCGACCAGGAAAAGGGTCTGGAGGCTGCTCCAGTCGTGGTCGCTGACAGGTCCGGTCCCCGTCGTAGTGCGGTCGAGTGTTTCGTCGTGCATCAACAGCAGCACGCCATCGCGGCTGCGGCGGATGTCGCTTTCAAACAGAACCGGCTGCGCTGCCAGCGTGTGGGCCACGGTTTCCATGGCGTTCTCGGGATAGCCGGGGGCAGGGCCACCGCGATGCGCGCTGGCCATCGTGCCCTTGCCGCGCAGGCAGCCGAACAGGTCGGCCACACTTGCATAGGGGTTGGAGACAGGCACGCGCGGTTCCGGCAGCGGCTGTTGCGCCGACAGCGGGGTGCCGGTGGCAAGGATCGAGGCTGCCACCAGCGTGTTGAGAAGCAAACGGCTCATCGAAGAGACCTTTCGAATGGTTCGGACAGTCCAGGAGAGGGAATGGAGGGATCAGAAATGCGCGCGCGCGCCGACCGTCCAGGTGCGCGGCGCGCCGCGATAGCTGTCGGGTTCCTCGTATTTCTCGTCGAAGGCGTTGCGCAGATTGGCGAACAGCTCGAACGCTTCGGTCAGCCTGTAACGGGCCGAGAAGTTGACCAGATCGTAGCCCGGCACGGTTCCGTTGCCGAGATAGCCGCCACCGGCCCCGAAATCGCTGCCCGGGGCGTAGATCACGTCCTCCCGCACGCCACGGCGGAAATAGTCGGCTGATAGCGCGAGCCGTTCGACAGGGCTTACCGTCAGGCTTGCGGTCCAGCCATGCTTGGGACGGCGCAGCAAGCGCTCTCCGGTTGTGTCGTTGAAGGCGTTGGTGCGCGTATAGTTGACCTGCAGATCGACGATCTCTGCGGCCTGGGCGTTGAGCCCCAGTTCGAAACCGTCAATCTTGGCGCGCCCGACATTGATGTTCGCCAGCAGCGCGTAGTCATATTCGATGAGGTCTTGGATCGTGGTGTCGAAATAGGTGGCCGTCAGACCCAGCCAGCCCGCCGCCCCGATGCCGACACCCGCATCCAGCCCGACTTCGAACGATTCGCCATGTTCGGGCTTCAGGTCTGGGTTGCCCACATTGTAAGCGCTTTCGGCGAAGCGTTCGCTCAAGCTCGGCGCCTTGAACGAGGTGCCGTAAGAGATGTAGGCGCGCCCGCCGATTTCCGGCAGGTCGAGCACCGCACCGGCGTTCCAGGTGGTGACCGCGTCGAAGAATTCCGGATCGTCATGGCGAAGCGATCCGCTGAGTTCGACCCGCTCCGCAAGTGCCAGCTGCGCCAGCCCGTAAAAGCCGGTCAGCGCTTCCGATCGCGCGAGTGGATCGTTGTAGCCGCCGGCCGTGGTGATCTTTTCTTTCTGCCATTCGATCCCGGCAGACAGAGAGCCCGACACGGTTTCGGACGGTGTCAGTTCGATCCGGTTGCGCCATGCGGCGAAGGTCCGCAGGCCCGTGGCTTCCGAATCCGGGCCGCCAAACTCATTGTTGACGTCCGGCCTGTCCCACTCGCTCCGCTTGTTGTCGGCCTGCCCGAACTCGAGATCGCCCTGATACTGTCCGTTCATGGCGGTCAGTCGAGGGGCGATGCGCCAGAGGAAGTATCGGTCCTTCCCACCCCGACCGATGCGGTCCAGCGCGGCGTCGTCGAAATCGCTTTCCGCCTCGCGGTAACGCGCCAGACCACGAATCGTGAGACCCTTGGTCACCGCGAGCTCGCCATTGCCCGTTACCGTTACAAAGTTGCTGCCATCGCGTTCGCCCAGATTATCGGAGATGCGGTCGGCCACGTTGTTGAAACCGCCGGTCTCGAAGTATTCGGCGGTGAGACCATAGGAGAAGGCCCCCATGGTACCGCGCGCTCCGGCGAGACCGCGATAGGTATCCAGGTTCCCGGCAGCCACTTCGGCATAGGCGATGATGGGGCGTGCGCCGCCGATGCGGGGAATGAAGTTGATGACACCGCCGATCGCGTCGGAACCATAGACGGCTGAGGCGGGGCCGCGCAGGACCTCAATTCGCTCAAGATCGCCCAGCGTATCCGAGCCGAAATTGAACTGGCCGTTGGGCGTGGACGCATCGTTCAGCCGGATTCCGTCATACAGGGCCAGCGTGTGCTTGGAATTGGTGCCGCGGGAAAAGACCGAAGTGAGCGAGCCTGCACCGCCGCTCTGGACAACGCTCAAGCCGGGGACCGATTTCAGGGCGTCTGCGGCCGTCACAAGGCCCTTCAGTTCGATATCCTCCCGGGTGACCACATCGACGCGGGCAGGGATACTCTCCGCACTGCTGGAACTGCGCGTAGCCGTAACCACGATCTCGTTCGCGTCCTGCGGAGCGACTTGATCCTCGGCAAGGGCCGGCGAGGCCATGAACAATGGAAGCGGAAGAGCGAGTATCGTGGAGATGTAACGTTGAGAAGTCATAGCGGGAGCGCCTCGTCGTTCGATTTCGAACCGGCCCTAGGATCGCTACATGACTGCTTCATCACGGAACGATAACGCTCCCAAGTCGCCCGCGAATGGAAACGTATGTTCGCCGGCCCCTTCGGCACAGGGCTTGGCCAGGCCGCGCCGGTGGACGTCCATCGTTCGGGAGTTGCGAAACAGAAAGGGGCTTACCCAGTCCGAGCTTGCCAGCCAGCTGGGCGTGACGCAGGCATCCGTTTCGCGGTGGGAAAACGGGAGTGATCTGCCTTCGGTCCGGCTGCGCAAGACGATGCGGGAAATGATGCGGGTATCGAGTTCATCCGATGTCGCACAGCAGATCAAGGCGAGGCTTCGCTACACTCCCAATCCCGTGAGTCTGGTCGGAAATGGCGCGCGCTTTCTGGATTTCAGTCCGAGCTTTGCCTCTGAAACGGGCACGGAACCGGGGCGCCTGCGCGGGGCCACCATTTACGGACAGTTCGGTGAGATCGTCGATGAGACCACGCAATTGTGGGAACGGAGCGGGATATTCAGCGGAGAAGTGGCCATGACGCTGACCGTCCTTTCCCTGCAGGGTCCTGGCGGAGCATCCGTTTTCCTGAAGAACTTCGACACGCCACATCTGCTCGACAGCGATGAGGTGATCACGATTTGCGAGACGCGCAGGATAACGAAGTCCGACTACGATCAGCATCTTGCCCAATACGGCCGACCGGTGTTTTTCCTATCCTATGACGAGATAGCTGATTGAGCTGGTGGGCCCTCTTGGCGTGCGCCGTTGGGGCTCGCCCGGGACCTTGCCCAACTTGCTGTTTTATAAGGAAAAACTGGCGCACCCGACAGGATTCGAACCTGTGGCCTCTGCCTTCGGAGGGCAGCGCCTATTGCCGTAAACGGCGAAAAACCGAGGTTTCTGCTTTTCCAATACGCGGAACAATACGGGAATACAACGTGAATATCGACTAACTTAACTGGAGATTCACCGAAGAACCGGAGCGTCAAAAAGCTCCGGCCCTAACTTCTCCAGAGCCCTTTTACGCGTCCTCCAATCGGGCATTTTTTCAGTAAGGTGAGCGATGAAGGCCGGTCCATGATCGCCATATCCAACGTGCGCGAGCTCGTGAACAACTACGTAATCGATCAGCGGTGGCGAGACCTGCACGAGTGATCGGTTGAGAATCAACGTATGGGTCGCCGAGATGTAGGAACCCCAGCGCATCTTGATCGGCCTGATGAGAAGTTTAGGCCTTCGCTCTACCTCGTTGCGGAAAACCGGCAGGCATCTTTCGAGCGCGGCAGGCAAGTGCTGTCGAGCCTCCTTCATATACCATCTAATCAAGCGGTTGCGGATGCGATCAGCTTCGTTCGGTCGGATGGCACCCACCATTATGCGCGACCCTTCGCGCACCACACCCACCCTGTCTGGATCCACTCGCAGCCGATACTGCTGGCCGAGATGAAGGAATGTCTCACCTGGCTTGAACTGCCTCGGAGTTGCCTCAACACTCCTAGTCGAGAACTCGGCCTGCTTATCGAGGATCCAGCCAGCTTTTTTTCGAACGCGGCTTTCGATGTCGGCGAAATCCGCCTTCTCGGGTGCGCTGACCACAACCGCTTGATCGGGCGAAACCGAGATTCCCATGGTCTTCCGCTGCGAGCGACGCAGCTGGAAACGTATCAGTTCCCCACCAATCTCGATTGCGTGCTGTTCCATTGATTAGCGAGCCGCCTGCCGTTTCGCGATAGCGATGGCGGCGTCCATCAGGCTGTCCATCGCTTCGACAGACAAACCGTAAAGGCCTCGCGCGCCCTTGATGTGGTCGAACAGATAGTCGTCCATATCCTGCCGCATTGCGTTTTCGGCATTCAGATCGGTCGTCCAACCGACCCGTTTGTGGCGCTCAATGATCGACGCAAATTCGACAGCGACCTCTTCGGAAATCTCGGTAGACTGCTCGCCTGCCAACTCTTCAACCGCATCACACGCTTGACCGTAGATGGCACTGCCCAGTGGATCTCCACGAAGAGATGGCGGGGTCTCCTCCGTTTTCGCCCGCGATCCCTCGACGACCTGGTCCCGGATTTCGTGTGCCTTGCTCAGATAGTCTTTCTCGCTAAGGCGCCCCTCGCGAAACCCGTCGATGATGTCCTGCACCATTTTTGCGAAGCGCCGATACATCGCCGGGTCTTCGTCCATCCGCTCAGTGATGGAGCGCTGAGTGGCAGAGGTAATAGCATCGGCAACGCTAGCCGCCGTGCCAGTCTGCTCCTCTACGGTGCGCTTGAAATTGGCTTCATCGAAGATGTCGACCGGCGGCACGATCGCCACCAGCTCCGTCGCATCAATATGCTTGTCGAGCAGCGCCCGGATCGACGCCTGATAGCGCTTGTAGTCGTAGTCCTCTTCGGCGTCGCCATACCGCAGGCGCACCGCGCGGCGCAGCGCCTCGAAGCGTTTGAGGTCCTGCTTGTAGTTCGCGATCACCCGGGACTCGGTGTTCTCCACGAACTGGTCGGAGCCGAAGGCCGTCTGGAGCGTGCGGGCAAAATCGGACAGTCGATCATAGAAGCGCTTCCTGCGAAGTTCGTCACGCAGGTGAAGCGCATAGGCTTCCGGATCGTAGTGATTGCCGACCCCCTTGAAGAGGTCGAGCAGAGCCGCGTGCTTGTCCGGTAAGGTGTCGACCTCCTCACGGATCGACACCAGAGCCTGCGCCACGTCGCCCTCGTCGTATCCCTCGAACGCGCTGTAAGCGGTCAGCGCTTGGTCGAGATCCTCGAGGATGCCGACGTAATCGATGATACGGCCGTGCTCCTTGTCATAAAGCGCGTCGCCATCCTCGTCCTTCTCCTCGCTTGAGAACAGGCGATTTACGCGCGCGATTGCCTGCAGCAGCTTATGATCCCGCAGGTTCTTGGCAATGTAGAGCGTCTGGTTGCGCGGCGCATCGAAGCCGGTGAGCAGCTTGTCGACGACGATCAAAACATCCGCCCCCACGCCATTCTTGAAGGCGCGGATGGTGTCTTCCTCGTATTTGGCCAAGGGCTGCTTCGCTTCGACCTTCTTTATGAAGGACTGCACGATATCGTCGTCATCGTCGCCGACATCCTCGTGGCCGTCACGGTCGTCGCTTTTCGAGATGATGACTGCGCTTTCGACGATGCCGATCTCCTCGAGCATCTTGTGCAACAGCACCGCCTCACGCTTGAAGGGGGCGACGAGCTGCGCCTTGTAGGGCGTGCCCAACATCGTTCGCTCGAAATCCTCGCTCACGTCCTGGGCGACTTCGTTCAGCCAGGGCTCCACGCCCTGAACGACCTGCGCCCGGGCGATGCGCTTCTTCAGGTCGGCCTTCTGACCGTCCGTCAGATTGCGGGTCTTGCGCTCGAACCATTTATCGAGGTTCGCCTGCTGCGCCTCCATCTCGACGTGGCGGCCTTCGTAGAGCAGCGGAACCACCGCCTTGTCCGCCACGGCCTGGTCGATCTTGTAATCGTGGATCAGCCCGCCGAAGCGGTCGAAGGTGCTTTTCTCGCGCTTCAGAAGCGGGGTGCCGGTGAAGCCGATATAGGCCGCACCGGGCAGCACCTTCCGCATCTGGCGGTGCAGGCTGTCGATATCCTTCACCGTCTGGCTGCGATGGCTTTCGTCCACCAGCACAAAAATGTCGGTATCTGGATCGGTAAAGCTGCCCGCCGAAGCCAGCCCCGCCTTGAACTTGTGGATCAGCGTCGTGATGACGGGCCGCTTGTCCTTCAGCATGCGGATCAGGTCGCTGCCCCGCGTTGCCTGCTGCGGTTGCTTGCCCGCATTGCGAAAAGTCTGCGTAAGCTGCCGATCGAGATCGACGCGGTCTGTCACCAGCACGAAGCGCGCCTTGCCGAACTCGCGCTCGATGGCGCCGGCCAGCATCACCATCGTCAACGATTTGCCCGAACCCTGCGTATGCCAGATCACGCCACCTTTGCGGTGGCCATCATCGTCGTGCTGACGAACCCGTTCGAGCGAACGGCGCACGCCGAAATACTGCTGATAGCGCGCGACCTTCTTCACGCCGTTGTCGAATAGCGTGTAGCCGCGGACGATATCGAGCAGCCGGTCGGGGCGACAAAGGCTAATAAGCAGGCGGTCAAGTTGGTTTGGCAGCCGCCCGCCCGCGCCCGGATCCATCAGGCCGTCATGCGTCCGGCGGTGGCGGTCGAAATCGATCCAGATCTTCGATGCTTCGTCAGGGTCCAGCCCGGCGTTGACGATACGCTCGACCTGGCTGTCGGCGATTTCCTCTTCGCGCCAGAGCGACCAGACCTTCGACGGCGTGCCACTGGTGGCGTAGCGCGGATCGCTGTCGTTGGCGGCGATCAGCATCTGGGAGACGGTGAATAGGCGCGGGATCTCGTCCGGCGCCTGGTTACGCAATTGCTGGCTGATGCCCTGCTGGGTTTCGATGGCGGAGCATTTCACCTCGATGACCACCAGAGGGATACCATTGACGAACAGGACGATGTCGGGCCGCCGCGTATCCTCGCGCCGCTCGCGGCGGATGGGAAACTCGGCGGTCATGTGGAACAGGTTGTTCTCGGGATTGTCCCAGTCGATGAACTTGAGCTGCCGCCCGCGCTTCTCGCCATCGACTTCGACGTCGACACTTTCGCCGAGCTTGAGCAGGTTCGTGACCCGCTCGTTGGCGGGCATCAGGCCGATGGCGCGATCACTGGCCGCTTCCTTCAGCTTCTCGATCAGCTCGCGCGCCGCCTCCTCCGGCACAGGATGGGTTTTTCCGCGCTGGCGGATGCGGTTGATTGCCACCATGCGCTCGGCAAGCACGTCCTCGAGGATGACCTGCTCCAGCCGCCCACGCCGCTGCGCTTCTCCTTCAGCCCGGCTGACATAGCGCCAGCCCAGCCGCGCCAGGGTCATGACGGCGGGCAGTTGCACGCCGCCTTCTTCGCTGGTGGAGAAGCGGGGGGAGCTCATTCTGGCATCTCGATCGGATCTTCAGTAGATAGAAGTTTCCGCCTTATCGCCTGCTTCTGCTGCCGAAGGGCATGCACCTCACTTTGCTTCAGCGCGATTTCCGCCTCGAGCGATTGTAGATAATTTGCAATCCGAGCTTGCTGCGCTTCATCGGGGACTGGAATTTGAATCTGCGAAATCGTGTCTAAAGTGAGCCCAAATCGTATCGCACCGTTGGCTCTCTTAGCGAACTCATGCCTTATCGAGGGCACGCGCATTGCTTGCGCAACATAGGCTCCGTTGTAACCCGGTTTTGTTCGCGCAAGCGCCAGATGATAGCCACACACTACGTTTGGCATTGTTTCTGCCACGTAGGCGACTTCGGCAATTTCTTCGGCGGTTTCCGAGTCCTTCGTAAAGATGAAGTCGCCTTGCTTTAGTGAGAAGCGTTTTACTTCCTTCTCGCCTGCTGTCCCAGCGTCATAAGATAGCCCAGAAGCAAGGTTATCGTGCCGCCAAATATGGGTGTAATTGCAAAGTTGAATCTTTCTCTCAGCGTGATCGATTTTCTTATCAACGCCACTGAACGATATCGTCGCCAACTTCGTCAGGCGGATCAAATCGCCTGTAATAAGTTTCTTGCGGGCAGCGCTTAATCGTTTGCGGCACAGTGATACTGACCTATTCAATTCGGAAATTGCAGAATCCCAAGCATCAAGAATATCGGCAATTTTTTGTTGCTGAGCACGGCTTGGCCAGCAAACGGGGATTTTGAGAAATTCCGCGGGATATAAGCGCAACCGGTCCTCAGTAAGGCCATAAGAATACGCCCAGAGCATGTAGAGGCCACGATCGGATTTGAACCAGTGCTTTGCGAAGCGGGGGTCCACTGTATCCTTCGGCCGCATGACACCATAGGCTGGACTGACATTCGCTGCTTGAACCGCGAGGCCTAATGCTCCCTGCCACATCCGCATCATGTTGTAGGCAATATCACCGGGCTCAATGAGTAAATGCTCTTCGTCCTTTAGCGCGCTATCCGTTTTGCGATCTAGTGCGTCGCGACGGACAAGGCCATCGCGCATGGTGACCGACATCAGCGGCAAGCCTGCGCGGCCCTTGCGCTTGCTGTGCGTGAAATAATGCGAGAGCTTCGAGGGTGCATCAGCCATTGCCGCCCCCCTTCTTCCGCTGCGCACCGATCTGCTTCACCGCCTGCGTCGCTTCGAGGAAATGCCGTTCGACAGCGCTTGGCGCTTCGATGGCGCGGGTGTGCCACTTGTCGTATTCGGCGTCGGCCTTCTTCTTGGCGAGCTTCGCCGAGATGCGACCGGCATTCGTCAGAATTTCGCGGTCGGACAGGGAGAGGAATTGGTCGAGCTTCGCGATCCAGTCCTTCATATACATCGGCTTGCGGTTCTCCGCCTGCAGTTCGGCAAATTCAAGATAAGCCGTGACTATTCGGTTGAGCGCCTGGATCTCGTCTTCCTCGAGATAGTTCTTCGCGACCCTCGCATCGTCCTTGCGCGGCAGATTGCCTTGCGCCTCGCCCGGCCAGCTGGTGAGGCCCATGTGGTCCTTCTGCGCATCGGCACGGGCGTGGATCACCTCGGCTGCGGTGTGGCCGTGCGCCGCCCAGTGCATCTTGTTCTGCACCGTCTGGAAGAAGGTCTGGCTGGTCTCCGCCTTCGGGTCGTAATCAACGCTGAGCGCGTAGATATCGAGCACCTTGCGGTAGAACACCTTCTCCGACGAACGGATGTCGCGGATGCGGGCGAGCAGCTCGTCGAAATAATCGGCCTCAGGGTCCTTCAGCCGCTCGTCATCCATGACGAAGCCCTTGACCAGATACTCCGAAAGAGCATCCGCCGCCCATCGACGGAACTGCGCGCCGCGAGGGCTGCGCACGCGGAAACCAACGCCAAGGATGATGGGGAGGCTGTAGTGCGCAATCGAGCGCTTTACCTCGCGTCCACCCTCGGTTCGAACTTGTAAGTAATCGTTACAAGTTGCCTCCTCGTCGTATTCCTCGTCCTCGTAAATTGCCCTGATATGCTGGGTCACCGCCTGAGGCGTCACCTGGTAAAGATCCGCGATCTCAGCCTGGCTAAGCCAGACATCGCCGTCTCGCGCCTGAAGCCGGATGACCGTCACGCCATCCTCGGTCTGATACTGGATCAGCTCTCCATTGGATTTACGGTCCGCCATCAGAGGACGCCCAGCTCCTTGAGGTAGCCGTTCATCTTCTGGCGCGTCTCGGCAAGTTCCTTCTCCAGCTCCTCGATCTCGGCCTGCACCGCCGCGATATCGATCTCCTCCTCGGGCTCAAAGGTATCGACGTAGCGCGGAATGTTGAGATTGTAGCCGTTCTCGGCGATCTGCTCGCGCGTGACCACGTTGGCATAGCGATCAACAAACTTACGCGCGCGCCACGTGTCGACGATCTTGTTCAGGTGATCCTTCGACAGCTCGTTCTGCTTCTTACCCGGCACAAACTCGCGGCTGGCATCGATGAAGAAGACATCATCGGCATCCTCGCGGGCCCCGCCCTTTTCACGCGCGCGGTCGAAGATCACCATGCAGACCGGGATGCCGGTCGAGGGGAAGAGTTGGGCGGGAAGGCCGACCACCCCGTCGAGAAGGTTCTCCTCGATCAGCGCCTGCCTGATCTTGCCTTCGGCCCCGCTGCGGAACAGCACTCCATGCGGGGCAATGACCGCCACGCGGCCTTCGCGCGGCTTGGCGCTCTCGACCATGTGGCTGATGAACGCGTAATCGCCGCGGGACTTCGGCGGCACGCCGCGATGATAGCGGTTAAAGCGATCATCGCCCGCGACCTCATGCCCCCATTTCTTCAGCGAAAAGGGCGGGTTGGCGATTACCCGGTCGAACCGCATCAGCGCATCGCCGTTCACGAACTTCGGATTGGTGAGCGTATCGCCCCATTCAATCCGCGCATTGTCGAGCCCGTGGAGAAACATGTTCATCCGCGCCAGCGCTTGGGTCTGGTTTGTCGCCTCCTGCCCGAAGACCTGAGCATCGGCCTCGCTCGCGTGATCCTTACCCTCGACCCCGGCAACATACTCCGCCGCGCGAACCAGCAAAGTGGACGAACCGCACGCTGGATCGAGGATCTTGTTACCCGGCTGCGGATCGGCCAGCCGCACCAGCAATTCCGAAACCTTGCGCGGCGTGAAGAACTCGCCGGCCTTCTTGCCCGCGTCCGACGCGAAGCGGGAGATCAGGTAGATGTAGGTCTCGCCGATTACGTCCTCGGCATTGTCCTCGCCACCGAAGCGTGAGGGCGAAAAATCGAGCGCTGGACGCGCGAAGTTGTCGAAAAGGTCCTTGATGCGGCGATTACGGTCCGCCGTCTCGCCAAGGTTGTTGCGGCTGTTGTAGTCTGTCTCGCTCAGCACGCCTTCCAGCTTTGCGATGTTGGCCTGCTCGATAGCCTCCAGTGCCACATTGACCTGCTCGCCCATATTGTCGGCGTTCCGGTTCGGATAGAGATCGTGGAAGCTCGCCCCGTCCGGGATCTGGAACCGGAACCGGGAAAGGCGGCGCGCCACGCGTTCGCTGTCTCCGTCATACTGCGCCGCCGCCGCCTTCCGTTCGTCGGCCCACAGGTCGCTCAGGAACTTCCAGAACAGGAAGACCAGGATATAATCCTTGTATGCGGCAGGATCGATCGTCCCGCGGAACGTATCGCAGGCATCCCACGCTGCCTTGTTGACATCCGATTGCTTAATTGCAGTCACGACTAATCCTCTCGTCCTGCGCCACCCACAAATTGCGCGGCAGCCTGGGTCATCATTTCTTCGAATACGATCTCTCGGCGATCCGTTATTTCACGCTCAATCTTCGTCGCCTGCCGCCCAGCCACGCCGGCGCGGACGAACAGGTCGGCCGAACGCGGGGTGAAATGCGGAACCTGAAATTTCCGGAGCGCTGGCAGCGGGAGCCTGAACGCGTGACTGCCAACTCGATGCACTGACAGAAGTCGCTGGGTGCTCTCGAGATTGAACCAAAACGACAGCGCGAGCGCGTTCATCTGATCTGGATGGCGCAGCCTGATGACAGCCACATCAAGCGAGGCATAAACGGGCCGGCCTTCAAACCTCGCTGCCATGAAGACCGACGAGCCGTTCCGCTTGCCACGCAGCGAGATGAGTATGTCCGAATCCTTCAGGCGCGCATCATCACCAGCAATCGCAACCTCACCAAGCTCCGTATCGATAAGCACCTTGGCACCAACGTCACCTACGACCACGGCAAGAGCGCCGCCGCCGGATCGGTCGACTGCGACGCCGCTGTTGATCAGCGCAATAGAATCAAGGGAGCAAGTTTTCTCCATGGATCGTCGATCTAGACAATCTAACCCTGATGTCAATGGATTAGCGATCCAGCTAAAAAACGGTCCGTGTATTCGCGAATTATTGCGTTAGGATTCGGCTGGAAGGAGCCGGCTGGTGTCTGGAGTTGCGCAGGATTGAAGTCGCGGCACGGCGAGCCGGCTAAGGGGGCTAAGGGGCCAAGATTCTTGATCTGGTCCGGGCAGGGAATCAAAACCTACGCCTCGCTACGCTCGTTGAGAGAGGTGAACACCTCATTCTCATCCCCCCTACGAGACGCTACTGCTGGTTCGCCTTTGCTAGCCCTACGTCACACCCACTCGCAGTCCAAGTCACACGAAACGCAAACTCAGTTACCGTGCTTGTTCCGCCAAGGCGGACAGTCAACGGAAAATGCACGGCAGCCTTCGCGGTCTCGATAAGGGCATCGCGGACTGGTCGATTCAAGTTGCAAACCAGTCATTTTACAAAATTGGCTTGCCCACACACCTATGCCCGATGTTACTATCCCTGGTGGCGCTATTTCATATTGCTTTCGGCGCTGAGCGTGGTTCGTATCGATATTCCTTCAATCGTCGCCGTGCCCGTTTAAGCCCATCCTCAGTGAAGAGGGGATGCCAGCGCTGGTCTTCGATGACCAAAGCTTCGACAGTCAGGTCCAGACGTTCTCGAATGCAGAGGGCAGTATAACCATCTGAGGGCTTTGCTGCGTTGATGAGGGCCTTCGCGGTTCGCCGCCCGTTGGTGTCAGAGAGCATTTGGAGAAACATCGTTGCGTTGTAGCCGGCCTCATCCTTCGCGCGCCGATAGACCTCGAACATCGCTAGATCGAACTGCCTTTCCAGCTTCTCCAGATTGGTCATTTCGTTACCCCCGCAGAGGTTTCGTAAAAGGCGTTCACCACACATGACCAACGTGCACTCATGACGCCGTCAACACCTCGACCCAAATCCCATACTACGCGGTCTCCATTCTCCAGCTTGGCCCTGACGAAGCGATCATGCAGATCGCCAGTCGATCGCCGGGATTTCTGGGCTAAATGAAGGGATACGGAAGGGAACATGCGGTTCCAGCGCTCTTCGAGGTCTCGGCGCTGCTCTGGCGTGCTTTCTGGCGTGCGCGATTGCACCGAGTCTGCATCAAAAGCGATGATTTGGACGGCCGTTAGTTCAGAAGCGAGGCACTCGAACCGACTGATGAAGTTGATTAGGCGCCCACGCGCCAGCTCGTTTGCACAGCAATAGGGATCCTGGATTTCGAGCCAATCTATTCGTGCATCGCGAGCGTATTGTTCGAAGATAGTCCAGTCTCGCTGCCCGTATTGCTCGAAGACAACCCGTTGAACCGAGGTTGCGCGCGCCTCTGCTGCTTCAACCGGCGTGCCCAGGGACAGGATGGGGCGGCGAGTTTGCTCCCCAGCGTCGATAGGGCGGACATTTTCTGCGGCCTTGGGCGGTGCCGAAGGCGCTGCTTCTTCCGAGGAATGACTCGATGGGGATTTCTTGTCTGTATCGTTGGTGGCTGCCTCAGCCTCATCATCCTCGGTCGGATTTTCGAGCGGGTCGGGAATCTTGCCATAACCTGCTGGTTCATTGATCTCTGACGCCATTGGTGAATCAGAGGACGCCTCAGGCTCTTGATCGCCGACCTCTTGCCGATCATTTTCTCCATCCGCCTCAATCTCTCTGGGGATGCCTGGCAAGCTGCTCGCATCCTGCTGTCCTGACGAGCGGCCATTGAGCACGCCGGAAAGCAGGTCCTCCACATCACAGTCGCTTTCCGGTGGCATGAGCAGCCCCCGGCTCAAGGAGCGCTTGCGCTCCATCAGTTCATCGAGACGTTCGTCAAAGCTCGAGGGCCCAATTGCCTCATCCGGATGGACAGCCATCGGGATGTGGATGGTCACTGGTCTGGTCTGTCCGATCCGGTAGGCCCGGTCGGTCGCCTGGTCTTCGACCGCTGGGTTCCACCACCGGGAAAGATGGATCACATTGTTTGCGGCGGTGATTGTCAGTCCAACACCGCCCGCTTTCGGCGATAGAATGAGAACGTCGAAAGGTGCCGGCGAACTTTGAAACCGGGTGACCATCTCCTGGCGCTTATGGCCAGCCACTTTGCCGCTAATGCACATCGGTCGTTGACTAAGCGAAAAGCGTTCTTGGATCGCTGTTGCGAGAAATGCCTGCATCTCAAGATCTTCGCAGAAAAGGAGTGCCTTCTCGCCGCGTTCCTTGACCTCTTCGAGGATATCGAAGGTCTTTTGCAATCGCGCAGATTGCCCGATGTATTCATCGATATCCGTGACACCACGCGGCGGCGAGGGGTGGAGCGATGTTCCCCGCAGCATGTGGAGGACCTTGAGCATCGCTCCCTGCTCACCGCTTTCCCGCAGTGCTCGGGCCCTAGCAAGCACAAGGTCGTAAGCCTGAGCTTGTGCCACCGGCATCTTGACCGAATATTTGCGCGAACTTTTCTCAGGGAGGCCCGTGAGTATCTCGTCCTTCATGCGGCGAAGCATAAAGGGTGGCAATTCTCCGTCTCGTTCGGTCAGACGGCTTTGCAGATCGCGAAGTCGATCGAGATCGTTCGGCGGGAAGCTGTTCTCGAACTCTCGGCTAGACCCCAAAAAGCCCGGATACACCGTATCCGCGATCGACCATAGATCCTGCAATCGGTTCTCGACTGGGGTGCCAGTCATTGCGACTTGAATTCTCCCGTTCAACGCCTTCGCCGCGCGGGTCATTTGGCTGGCAGGATTTTTCAGCTTTTGAATTTCATCGTAGACGATTGCCGCGAAGGGAATACGCGCGAAGCTCATGTGATAGTCACGCATCGTCTCATAGGTCGTCAGCACGATACCGGCGTCGGTCCATTCGGACGCGTCGAGTCGCGATGTTCCACCGCGGATATCGCTCCCGGCTTCAAGACGAAAATTTCGCAGATTCGCGCCAAACGCTTCTACAACCGGCCCCAAAAGACCAGAATCAATATGCTGCGAAATTTCGGCTTGCCAGTTTCGCAGCAGCCCTGCTGGTGCGATGATCAGAACGGGCTTCCGCTGCGATGATCGCTGGCGCACCCACAGCAAGAACATCAGCGCTTGGAAGGTCTTCCCGAGCCCCATATCGTCGGCGAGCAAAACTCCCGGTAGTCGCCGTTCCCAAGCTTCTGCAAACCAGGCGAACGCTTGCACCTGATGAGGCTTGGGATTTGACCTCATACCGTTCGGGAGCTCGGGAGGCTCAAAAGACGTCACTCCGGTACTCGGACGAGGCAGGCGCGCATAATCTAGTTGCTCGAAATTCTCACCGACCTGAAGGAAGAAGATTTCAGCAGTCTCTGTCGGTGGTAGCTCGAACTCTGCGCGCTCTTCGCGAACCCAGCTTATCTCGTCTTCAAGGTTCGCAATTGCGCGGGCAGCCTGAAGTGTTGCCGGAGTAGCCGGGATTTCTTCAGCAGCCCAGCTTACTGTTTCTTTACATGCATCGATCGCCATCTCGACATCGTCGGCAAGTTTTTCGGCTTCGCCAGGCGCTAGTTGAACGTGGCGCGCATTGGGTGGATCTCCGATCCGTAGGCCAAATCCTTCTGGCAGCCAGCTGTTTGGTTTGGGTTTGATCCAGGGAAGGACCGGCTTTTGCCAGACCTCGATCCCACTGACCCGCTCGGAGAATTGCTGTGTCTCGATGAAGAGGCAATCAGCGGCTTCGTCGTCGCCACTCGCGTCTAGCTTGAGCTCTTCTCGAAGGACACGCTGCGGGGAACGCAGAAATTCGCGCTTCTCTCGGGAGGTGCCCACTTGCTTTGCGCGCACAATGTCGAGAGCTTTGCCCAGCATCGGGTCGAGAAAAAGGAGCGTCCCGTCTGAAAGCAGATAGCTTCGCCGCCCGCCCTCCTGGCCTCGGAACCTACGCTGAAAATGCTGATTGTCCTGGGGGGTAAGCAGCGACGCTTCTTCTTCGTCGACCAGATCACCCTCAGCGCTCTCGCTTGCGTTCTTGGAGAAGAGGACTGGGTCGAAGTCGAAACGTCCATGGTCGGTCTTTGCGTTGAGCGAAAAATTGGCGGCATAAGCAATCCGGACACGGTCGAGAAAGCCATCCGCCTCAATCCCGGTGCCGATATCGTCTCCGAGCTTCGAACGAAGCTCGGCAAAGAAAGCACGGCGCTGATCGGGATCACCCGCCGCGTTGACTGCGAGTGCGGACTGGAAGGCCGAGTAGATCGGCTCGGGAATTCGTCCGACACGCCCGCCGTCTCGAAGACGCGCGCCAGCGATGTCGGCTCGAACCGGCAGGCCACCGCGGCGAACCCATTTCGTATCGACTTTGATTGTTCCTTCAGCGAGCGAACCCCCTGAGTTGAGCTGAAGGGTCATCGACGTGGCTGGCGGAAGACCGAGTGCGAATGCGTCGGCCTCATCGAGCCGTGCAACGATCTGCGGTGGAAGGACTATGCCCTCCGCCTCTTCGCTTATCTGACCATCATCATCGAGAGCTCGAGCCAGCGCCAGAGCGGCTTGGCCAGCTTCGGGGGCTACTCTAGGCCACTCCGGGACGGGCACGATTTCGCTCGATGCTCGCCGGAAAAGCCCGCCCGGCTGTTCGCGGAGAAGTGCAATCGTCTCGCCACCGTCCTCGTTCTGTGTGGCAATGAACTTGGTCGTTACCATCGATCATTCCAGTTGCGGCCACGGCCTCTCCCGAAATGGGGATGCGCGATTGATGTCCGGCGATGGATGATACCGGCGAACTTGCCTTCCCATCCAGGACTTGCAGGGACGTGAGACTCATATTCGAAATCCGACCGTCCACTGGTGGTCCGCAGCTTCCCGCCGTCGTAGACCTTTACGTAGAGTTTCGGTGCTCCGGGATCGGTGTCACTCCAGAAACGGCAAGATCCGTTATCGCTCCATTCTGATATGCGCAGATCGCCTATCTGCATGATAATAGATGACGACGAAGCAGCCCCCCCCCGAATGATGCCATATTCCGGGCGTTCACCACTTTGACGAATGAGATCCTCGATCCTGTTGCGCGCCCGGATCCCCAAAGCGGGCCATGCATCGCTGACGAGGCCCTCATCGAGGTATGCCATCCAGAATTTCTCGCGCTGTGCCCACTGATCGGGCCGATCCGTGGTTTTTGCAATGGCGCGGAAGAACTCGCGCATCGCGACCTCGGTAAGCCAGCGCTTGAACACCTGAGTGACCTCGCGCGCACGTTCTCCACCGATCGACTCGGCGAGTGATCGCACGATCCTGTCCCACCGGGTGCGCTGGAGACGCGGATCACCCACCTGATCGAGCAGAAACTCGGAAATTGCCTTTCGATGCTCGGGTTCGGGTTTGGTCCTGATCCAGGGCTCTAGCAGGCTGCGGACAACCAGTTCCAACTGTCCTGCCTGCGCTTCTGTATCAAACATACGCAAGATACTGCGCTGCGGGCCGATTGCTTCTGCAGGCTGAAGCTCTGCGGTCGCTTTGCAGGTTTCGGCAAAAGTTGCCTGACCAAACCCGGTTGCCGCAAGGTTTGCGCCAAGGCCCGTCTCGCGCATCAAGAAGGAAATGCCATCCGCGTCGCGCGCAACAAAATCGCGTGCCACTTTGGTTGGTCCTATCTGCGGCCTGAACAGATCCCACCTTGCTCCACGCCCGCGCCACGCCCAGTCATGCCGACCGGCGGCCCGGGAGGCAGCTCCTGCAAGCATCGGCATGATCGAGCGTTCCGTTGGGAAATAGGTAAGGTAGCCATTGATCACGGCCTGGTCGGAACTGCGCCGATGGTCGACTTCGGCCCGTTCTAGCGCCGCAACGCCCAGGTCATCGAACTCCGGGTCGCACCATGCTCCGCGCAGAACCCTGTTGAGTTGAAACCGCGGCAAGCCGTTTGCACCCGTATCGGCCGCGCCTCGCAGGAATGGCTTAAGTTCGATGACGGGCTCTGCTTCGCCCACACATGCATCAAGCTTGGCTAATTGTCGCTGCAACTCGGGCTGTGTCGTCGGAGGTTTCGCCAGTCCGGTGGATGCCAAGGCATCCATTCTTGCAATTGCAGACCGCAGCGAACTCATTGCTCCTGACTCAATATGTCGCGGTCGAGGCCTGCGCTTGGCGTCGTCATCAGGAAGCGCAAGTCGATCCGACGATTACGCTTCTTGGCTTCTTCGGAATCGCCACGATCAACAGGACGGTCAGGACCGTAACCACTCAGACTTAGGATTGGCGCCGCGCCGTCCTCTACCGCCGGTCTATTAAGAAAGCCGCGAAGGGCCGGTTGGTTGCGCTGGAGCATGGTGAAAGTTGTTTCTGCCCGGCGCACAGAAAGTCCATAGTTGTTGATGCCGCCAGACATCACGTCAGAGTCCGTGTGCCCCTCGACAAAGACAGCGTCGATCAAGTGGGGTGAGCGTTCGCCTTCGCAAAGATCGGAAGCGGTATAACAAGGCAGGACTTCGACCATGGCGTTGGCAACTTTGCTGATGGCAGCCTGCCCCCTCTCCGTCAGTTCCCATTGGCCTTTGTCGAACAGGACGTCGTCGGGGAGCCTCAGAACTCCGGTCTTGGTGTCGATTTCCACTTTGAGCCCTCGGTCTTTCAGGGACTGCTGCAGATCGTTGAGGATCTCGGCGCGGGTCCTGTTAGCGCCTGTCAGCTCCTCGGTTTTCGTCTGCAGATTGAGGGCAAAGTAGGCCAACAGGATAATGAAGATAAGAAGCAGGCCGACCATCATGTCCGTCATGGACATAAAATAGCTTTCGCCCTCCTCAGGCGGCTTCCGGCGGACCACGCCTTCCATTATTCAGCGGCTTCCCTGTTCTGGTTGGCAAGGATGCCAGCAAGTTCCTCGACGGTATCCCGCAAGGTCGTGAGAGGTTCGAGAGCGCCGGCGAGCTGCGCCACCCCATCGCCCAGCGCTTTGTCGATCTGGCCGACCCGCTCGTTGAGGTTCGAAGCATGGTTGCCCGCAGCGTCAGAAATCTTCTCGATCGCATCGCCTAGAGCTCTGTCCACGTCTTCGAAACGAGCGCGATATTCAGACCATGCGGAGGAGGCGGCAGTCGCGGTCTCGTTTAGCGCTGCGGCAAGTTGGCGCATCTCGTCGCGTGCACTTTCGGACGACTGCGCATTGTTTGAAACGATAGATTCAACGGATTTGACTGCTTCAGCGATGGAAGCTGCCGACTGACGGACAGGGGCCGTAGCCGCCTCGACGTCGTTGGCCACCGTTCCGAAAGCAGAAGCGAGATCACTTGATCGCGCTGCTACTTGCTCAATCGCACGCGCGTGATCTCCGATGGCGCTTTGCGCACTGGAAAGGCCATCCGCAGACGACGAGATGGCTTCACCTGCATCTTTCATGCTGCCAACCAGCGGTTGGCCGGTCTGATTGAACCGTTCAACGAACTGTGAGAAAGATTTTTCCATTGCTTCTTGGCCGATCCGGGCCGCGTCATTCGCGGCCTGTGCAGACGCTTCACCCATCTCGCTCGCAGCAGAGGCGAGACCGGATTTCATCTCGTCGAGTGTATTCCCGAGATTGCTCAGCAGTTCGTCCATCCGCTTCCTCGCAAGTTCGCTGGCCTGCTCATTTTCTTCCCGCATGCGGTCAGCAACAACGCCGAAGTTACGACTAAGCTCCCCAAACGCTGAACGCATTTCTTCCGAGGCTTGACCGAAGCGTCTGACAGCTTCTTCGATTTGGCGATCAGCTTCACCGCTCTGTTTTTCGATCCGTTCAGACATCGAAGCCATGGAATGTGTCATCGCGCCAATGGCATCCGCCAGCCCGGCCATTTCAGCGCCAGCGCTTGAAGCGATCGCGTCGCGGACGGCTTCACCGCCACCGCCGCTGATCTTGTCTATGCCCTGCTGGATCGATCCGAGATGGGTGATCATGGGAGCCATCTGCTTCTCCAAAGCGCCATCGAGGGCGGCAGCAAGCTGCTCTGAGAAGGCACGGAGTGCCGGCGTTTGTTCTTTAAGTTGTTCAAGCTGATCGCTCGCAATACGTTGCGGTGGCAGATAAGCCATCCCATGCTCGAGCTTGTCGCAGAGCATGGATAATCCGTCATTGATCCGCTTGCCGAACCGGTAGTCATAGGAACGAAGAATGATGGAGGCCACGATGCCTCCCACCGAAGCCCAGAACTTTGCTCCAGCGACCTTCATCAAGTCATTGAGCCGCTCCTGCATCGCGTCGACACCGCCGCTGAAATCAAGTGTCGAAAGGGCTGCGATGATGCCCAGGAAAGTGATTAGAAGTCCCAGTGCGATGAATATATTGGCAAACCAGTTCAACCCACGATGGCGGTCACCTAAATTAACGAAGAAGTGTTCGGGGCGAGCGGAGTTCTGAAGAACCTCTGCCGAGGGATCGACAATCGTTTCGCGATACTCCTCCCAAGTTCTACGCAGAGGCAGCGCCTCCGAACCGTTCGCCTCCATCATTTGCTCATCAATGTCATTGAACCTGCGCGCAAACTCGAGGCGCGCCTGGTCTACATCGGCGGTGCTGCCGCCCGTTATCTCATCGAGAAGGCGAACGCGCGCATAGATCGCGCCCGCAAGTGGGGCGTGATATTTGCGCCTGTAATGGTAGGCGATCACGAGCGCAGCGCCGATTAGCACAATCGCCAAGAAAGCCGCCATCGCATCGCCGATGATTGGTATTTCTGTGAAGAAATAGATGAGCCCGTGACCGAGCCATTCCGTAATTTTCATGCAACCCCCAGAAGCATTCGAACGTGCCAGGCTTTTGCGACCTGCAGCGTTCGCAGACCGAGCCTACGGACGACAACCGGCATGAATAGCTCCGCACGAGCTAAACCCTATCGAAACCGAGAGTGTGCGCCAAGGCAGGTCGCAGCAACTTCATGATTTTTTTGGGACTTGAGCTTGGCTTGTCGAGTTCTGTGGTCATTGTAGTTGAACCTAGGCGATATCCTCAGAATAATTCCTCCGGACACTCCCAAGTATTCCCAGACGAGATTTCGATTAGATAGGACTTTTCGGCCACGTGCAGGCGAATGCCGCTATAGAGCGTCTCGACCTTATCGACGATGATGTCCCCGCCAAATGGGAGATCAGCCAGTTCTGAAACAGGCTTCCCGCTCATCGCAGTTTACGCCGTGATCCTGTCCTGATGTTCGGGTGCGGTGTGGAGCAGGTGTCGCTGTCAGATCAGTCGCGCTTGCTTTGGCCGCCCCATCATTGTCATCGATTGAGCAACCCTTGCTGATTTCGTGGCTGTTCGTGTTGATCTAGCTGGCATGGGTTTCGTCGTATTCGCAATCGTTTATGGGGCCGATCCGCACGGTAGTTTGGAAAGCAGAGTTGGCTGACGGTTTCGATGATGAGGAGATGACCCCGGAGCTTCGGCTGCAGGGAGCCCGTGACTGGGCGGAATCGGTGCAGGCGCGGTTCGCGGAGCGGTATTCGGGCCTGCTGGCCCGCGAGACGAACGCGGCCCCTCTGCACATCCGCGACGATCACCTGCGCAAGATGCGCGACGCGGTCGAGGGCGCCGGTGGCGAAATGATGGGCGAGTTCGACGCGATGCTCACGAGGCCCGCCTCCGCCAAGGTCGGTGAATACGACGAGCCGCGGACGCGCGAGCTGATCCAGCAGATCGTCGACCAAGTGTCGGAGACGATGGCGCTGGCCGCCCTGGAACCGGGCGGCCGTAAGCTCCTCGTCTCGTCGGTGCCATCGGGCCTCGTCAACGCCTTCTGCTGTGCGAACACCTGGGACGACGAGTATCATCATGTGTTCGTCGATTCCGAGCTCTTCATCTTCTGCGCTTCGCTCGCCAAGATCGTGGCCACCTGCTTCACGCGAGGCGTGGTGAAGGACGGTGCGATCGTCTTCGAGGATCGGCGGATCGTCTCGAACGCCAAAGCCCCCGACATCGCGCGACGCATCGAGGACATGTTCGCCGCGATGGTCTTCCTGGGCACCGTCCGCGCGAGCGAGCCGTGGATCCCTGAAGCCGGCGCGTTGACACTCTACATCCCCCTGAACGTCGCGATGGAGCGCTTCGTGATCGCGCACGAGCTCTCTCATCTTATGCTCGGTCACCTTGAGACTGCGTCGGAGAGCGTGGGCGTCAGGGACGATGCTTTCGGGGATACCGAGGCGACGATCTTCTCCCATGAGGCGGAGTTCGAGGCGGACGCCGCAGGAGCGGTTCTCGCGACAGAGACCGCGGTGCGCCTCGGATACTCGAACGCCCTGACCAGTGTCGCTCCCTACATCTTTCTCAAGGGCATCGAGGTGGTGGACGCCTGTCAGTCGCTCCATAAGCGTGAGACTGGAGGCATCGATTCCACGCATCCAAGCTCCAAGGATCGGCTGCATTCGATCCGGGCCGTCATGGATCGGCACATGTCGCGGAAGGATCCGGATGGGAACCTTCCGATCGTTCTGCAGCGCATCGATCAGCTATTCTACTGGATCAGGCAGCAGGCGGTGGCTGGCATCGTGAAGCGATCTGCGATCGGCATGACCCCGCGCGAGCGCGAGGACCTGCGCCTGTTTGAACGTGACAATCCGCCCAGCATCCTAGGGCTTCGGGTCGACCCCGGCAGGATCGAGGCGGTCGGTGATGAAATGTCCAACCGGATCAGCCGCTAGGAGTATAGACGTCACGACGCGGCACCGATGTTAGCGCGGCTCGCCAGTCGCGTTCGTTGGCCTCGTCACCGGAGAGTGTATTCCGGATATCGGCGATGATGGGTCTGTTCCGATCATCCATAGGCCATCAGACCACTGAAATTGCCGTTCCAGTATCGCGCGGCACCACGCGTCGAGGGTGACTCGGAAAAGTCCGGCTCCTGCGATCTCCGCCCTCTCGGGATCATGGAGGCTAGCGACAGGTAGGTGCCGCAGACATGGTCCGATGCTTCCTGAAGGCGGGAAACTTCCCCCGAATTCCTCTTTAAGGCGGACCCTTCCCGTGGCTTTCGCGAGCCTATGGTAGGCGTCGCGCGGCAGCAGCCAGACGCACTCCACGTCAGCGTCCCGGTATCTCTGTTGCCGACGCTCGAAGTCGCGAAGGTGTTGGTAGGAGCGCTGTATCTCTATCGCGATGCGCCGACCCGCCCATTGCACGAGGACGTCTGCCTTCCAAAGGCGGGCGCCGCCTTGCGCCTGGATCGCGTCCATTGTTGTCATCAGCTGCATCCGCCCGCTGAGTGCGAGAGGCTCGCCGGGTATCGCGCGATGTGAACAAACGGCGGCTTTCGAGATTGCGCGCCGGGCCGATGAACGACCGAAACTAGGGCGCCTTGTTGCCATTTGGTGAACCCTGAACGAACGGCGGCTTTCAGGATACGTCGCGAACGTCGCGAATGGCCAAAATTAGGGCGCATAGCGGACATCTTGGGATCGTTCGCGATTGGGGACGAGAGCGGACAGATGTGCCCTGAGCTCGGCGCCCGCTACATAGGCGACGCGATAATTCGCGAATGTTCTACCCATTTCACCGGAAACACACCGGAGTGCAAAATCGGTCGGTCGGACAAAAATGGCGGAAAAGCTGGCGCACCCGACAGGATTCGAACCTGTGGCCTCTGCCTTCGGAGGGCAGCGCTCTATCCAGCTGAGCTACGGGTGCATCGCGAATGCGCGAAGCGGGCGCTTAGCAAAGCGCCGGGGCGCGCGCCACGGTAAAAATCGCCGGGTGCGTCGCATTGCCCGTCATACACGCGCCGGGCCTTAGGAGATTGGCAAGATTCGCACGGGTAGCGTCCGCCTGTCATGAGCGACCTCGCCCCCCAAGCAGATCTTGCGCCGCCGCACCCGCTCGACGCGGGGTCCACGCTGGTCGAACAGTGGGGCGCGGTAGAGGACGCCGCGAGGGTCCTCGCGATGCTCGCGGGCAGGCCCACCCCGGTTCACGACGTCCACGCCGAAGCGCGCATCGGCCTGCTCGCCGCCGTGCAGGGCACGCGGGGCGATGCGGCGATCTTCGCGCTGGCCGAACTGGTGGCAACGATGCGCGCAGGGCTCGACGCGCTGCTCGCCGCGCACGGCACCTCCGCCAACCCGCATGCCGCAGCGATCCGGCTGTGGAACGAGTACGAGCGCGGGCGCGCACAGGTGCTGGGCGAAGCGGCTACGGCGCTCGCCTGCTAGCTCCCCGCACCGCGCGCGCAGCAGGCGGCTTGACACGATGTTTCCGGTCTGTTCCTAGGGCGCATGGCCGACGCTCCCTTCCTTCTCGACACCCCCGCCACCCCTGCTGAGTCGCTGTGCGATGCGAGCCAGGCGGCGCGCGGGATCATGCGGCTGTTCGCGCGCAACGACATCTGGACGCTTACCGAAATGCCGCTGCGTGGCGGGCGCCGCGCAGACCTGATGGGGGTGGATGCCAAGGGGCATGTCATCATCGTGGAGATCAAGGTGTCCCGCGCTGATCTGACCGGGGATGGCAAGTGGACCGATTACCTGGACCATTGCGACAAGTTCTACTGGGGGATCGGCGCGCATCTCGATCCCGCGATCCTGGAAGGCGAGGCATTCCAGCCCGAACGCTGCGGGCTGATCGTGGCCGATGGCTACGATGCGGAGATCCTGCGCCCGGCGGCGCGCCATCCGCTGGCCCCCGCGCGGCGCAAGGTGGAGGTGGAGCGGCTTGCGCGCACCGCGCTGCGCCGTGCCACGGTCGCCTGCGATCCGGCCTGCGCGCCCTGGGGTGGCGAGCAATAGGTTCTCGCAACCGCGCTCCATCTGCGGCATAGGGCAAGTCGCCGATGCTGCTTGCCTTCACCCTCTCGATCATCGCGATGACCGCAATCGTTGCGCTGCGTTACCTCGCCACCAGCGGGGCCTTCGCCATGCTGACCGCGCGCGTGCGCCCGGGTTACCACGCGGGGCTGCGCAAGCAGATCCGGCGCGAGATCGGCTGGTCGCTGGTCTCTGCAGCAATCTTCGGCATCCCGGCGGGCATCGTCGCCTTCGGCTGGGATCGTTTCGGCTGGACCCTGATCTACCGCGACTGGACCGCCTATCCGCTGTGGTACCTGCCGCTCTCCGTGCTGATCTACCTCTTCGCGCACGACACCTGGTTCTACTGGACGCATCGCTGGATGCATCGCCCGCGTGTCTTTCGCGTGGCGCACGCCGTCCATCACGCCAGCCGGCCGCCCACCGCATGGGCCGCGATGAGCTTCCATCCGATAGAAGCCCTCACGGGTGCGGTGATTATCCCCTTTCTCGTCTTCCTCGTGCCCATCCACATTGCTATGCTGGGCGTCGTGCTGGCCGTGATGACCGTGATGGGCGTCACGAACCACATGGGGTGGGAGATGTTTCCGCGGTGGCTCGTCCGTTCGCCGCTTGGCGGGTGGATCATCACCGCCAGCCATCACCAGCTCCATCACGAACGCTACCTGTGCAATTACGGGCTCTATTTCAGATTCTGGGACCGCTTATGCAAAACCGACCGGGGACTATCGCAAAGCTTCCCGCGCTAGCGCTGGGCGGCGCGGCGCTGCTGACACTGGGCAACAGCGCCAGGGTGCCGCAGGACGTTGTCGTCACCGTGGTCGACGTGCGCTCGGCAGACGGATCGGTCCTTGCCTGTCTCACGCCCAGCGAAGGGGCCTTCCCCGATTGTGGCGAGGACGAGCGGGCGCAGCGCCGGATGGTGCGGGCGAATGCGCGCGTCACGATCGTGTTCAACGACGTGCCGCCCGGCGAATATGCCATTTCGCTGCTGCATGACGAGAACGGCAACGGAAAGGCGGACACCGTGCTGTTCCTGCCCAAGGAAGGCTTCGGTTTCTCCCGCGATGCGAAGGCCCGGTTCGGCCCGCCGAAATTCTCTGCCGCAGCCTTCACGGTGGATAGCGACGCGCCGGTCTACCAGAAGATCAGGATGCGCTACATGAGCCGGTGATCCCGGCGCGGCAGCGGGCGCGAACACACGCTGCCGCGGCTAACGCAATATTTACCATGGCCCGTCACAACGGACCCCAAACATTCAGGGGTTTGTTGAAGACATGGACAGCTTGCGCGGAAAATTCGGCCTTCCCGACGGGGCGGACGACGAGACTCCCTGGGACGGGACGGGCGACGAGGACGGCGAGCTTGCCGTGGACGACAGCCCGCCGGCCCCGGTGGGTCAGGACGAGCGCCGGATGCAGGTGCGCGCCTATAACTACTGGGCCACCCTGCTGGGGGAGCGCCGCTATCCCAGCGTCGAGGATATCGAGCCCGACAGCCTGCCCGATTTCGCCGATAACGGCGTGTTGCTGGACTTCACGGCGGGGATCGAGGATCCGGCCATCACCTTCCTCGGCGCCAAGCTGGCGGGTGAATGCGGCGCGCAAGGGGACATCCGCACGCTTGCCGACGTGCCGGGCCGCTCCCTGCTGAGCAGGATGACCGATCACTACATGCAGATCCTCGCCAACGAGGCCCCGATCGGGTTCGAGGCGGAGTTCGTCAACGCGCAGGACGTGGCGATTCTCTATCGGGGAATCCTGCTGCCCTTCTCCACCGACGACGAGACCATCGACTTCATCTACGGGGTCATCAACTGGAAGGAAGTGGCCGACCAGCTGACGACGGACGAATTGCTGCTCGAAGTGGATCAGGCGCTGTCGGGCAAGCCGGCCGAGCGGGAGGAAGAAGACCCCTTGAGCGGCAAGGCCCCGCGCACTGCCACCGCCCCGTCGATCACGCGCTGGGCCGATGGGCCGGGCGCCCCCGGTGGCGAGGAAGCGGGCGAGCGGCCTCTTCCCAGCCCTTCCTTCGCCCGGCTCGACGCCCATCTCGATGGAATCGAACAGTCGGCAACCGATTCGGCCACCGCCGAAGAAAGCGGCGGCCCTGATGCGGACGGCGACGCGTTCGATCGGCCGGGCACGACGCCCGCGCCGCAAAGCCCCACGGGTCTGCACGATTGCCTGGCCGATGCACGGGCGCTTGCCGCCGAAGCCCGCAGCGCCGAAATGCGCAGCCACGCCGCGCTCTACCGTGCGGTGGGCCGTGCCTACGACGTGAGCCTGGCCGCGCAGCAGGAGCCGGACGCCTTCGCCCGGCTGCTGGAAGACAACGCGATTTCCATCTCGCCGCGCGCGCCGTTGACCCCGGTGGTCAAGCTCGTCTTCGGGACCGATTACGACAAGTCGCGGCTGGCCGAGTATGCCGCCGTGCTCGCCTTTGCGCACCGCGAAGAGATCGCCCCGGGCACGCTGGCCGATACCATCGAGGCAGCAGAGGGCGGCCTCAAGGCAATCGTCGCCCGCGAGCGTGCTGCGCGCCGTCCCTCGGGTTCCGCCGCCACGGCAGGCACGCGGATCGAGCGCAGGCTGGGTACGCTGGCAGCGCGCCCGCTCTCCGAAATCCCGACCGAGGGCGCGCGCCATTCGCTGTGCGTCATCCGCCGCGACGATAATGGCGAGATCGCCTTTCTCGGGGAAGTTGCGGATGATGACCGCCTGCTGGCCCGCGCGGCGAAGCATCTCGCCGGCTGATACCGGGAGAGTGAACCCGCACCTCCTTGGGGGTTCACGCGGGGGCCGGGGCAGGCTAGCTGCGCGTCCATGGCGATTTTCAGGCGCCGCCCGGTTCGGGTGCAACCTTATTTCGGATATCGCAGCCGCGGCAGGCTGACGCTGGTCGGCCGGACCCAGCGCTCCCGCGCGCCCGAATTCGAACAGGCGGGCCGCTGGCGCACCTTCCGCGTCATGATGTCGCAGTTCTTCGCCAGCGAAGTCCGCAATGTGCGCGTCACCCTGTGCCTCACCCGCGCGGATGGCGAGGATTTCAACCATGTCGTCACGTCCGACGACGATGGCTATTTCCGGTTCGATGTGCCGCTCGAAGGCGACTGGCCCTACCACGCGCAAACCGCGTGGGAAGTCGTCCGGCTGGGCTGGGAGAACGCCGATGGCCACCAGTCGGTGACGGGGCATGTGCTGGTGCCGGGGGAGGACGCGCAGATCGGCGTAATCTCCGACATCGACGATACGATCATCGAAACGGGCATTACCGGCGGCATCCACAACGTGGTGCGCAACTGGAAGCGCATCTTCGCGCAGATGCCGCAGGATCGCATCCTCGTGAAAGGCGCGGACGCCTTCTACGGCGCGATCGGCGGAGGGCTGGCGGTGCCGAGCGAACAGCAGCCCACCGGCAGCTTCATCCCGGCAACGCATCGCCCGTTCTTCTATATCTCGTCTTCCCCGTGGAACCTGTTTTCCTACCTCGTCGCGTTCCAGCAGTCGCGCGGACTGCCGCTGGGCGCGCTGTTCCTGCGCAACTGGGGCTTCAACCGCGCCACGATCGGCAAGAAGAGCCACGGCGAGCACAAGCGGAAGTCGATCTCCGAAATCCTCGATCATTTCGCGGACATGCGCTTCGCCTTCATCGGCGACGATACGCAGGGGGACCTGCCCGCCTTTGCCGAGGCGGTCGCGCGCGAGCCCGAGCGGATCGCGGCGGTGTTCATCCGCACGACCGAAAAAGTGCTGACCGAGGTCGAACTTGACGCGAAACGGGTCATCGAGTCCTTTGGGGTGCCCCTGTGGTTGGGAAACAGCTATGCGGTCGGTCGGGATTTCCTGAGAGCAGCAGGGGTTGCACCGCATGGGGAAACATCGCGCATCGTGGAAACGGTGGAGTCGCGAGCTGGAGAAGAAGCCTAAGGAACCGGGCGGTTGCTGCCTGTTCCAGATGATCTTCGTTCTGGCGCTGACGATCCTCGCCTACAATCTGTGGCACTGGATCTGGCCCAATGTGCGCCACGATATTCCCAACACGATCGATCGCGCCTTCAGCGCCAATGACCGGATCGAGCAGCGTGGCCCCCTCGCCTACGGCAACCACGAGGACCGGCAGCTCTATATCTATCGCAGCGAGGATGCGCCCGAAGATGCACTGCAGCCGGTGCTGATCTTCTTCCACGGCGGCGGCTGGGCGAATGGCGACCCGGCGCAATACGGCTTCATCGGCCGCAATTTCGCCCCCAAGGGCTTCGTGGTGGTCAACGCGGGCTATCGCCTGCTGCCCGAAGGCAAGTACCCCGCGATGCTCGCCGACGGGGCGGCAGCGCTCAGGTGGACCACGCAGAACATCCGCAAATATGGCGGCGATCCCGAACGGATCTACCTAATGGGCCATTCGGCAGGCGCCTACAACGCGGTGATGCTGGGGCTCGACCGGCGCTGGACGCGCCGCCTCGGCCTGCCCGACGATACGATCGACGGCGTGATCGGCCTGGCCGGACCGTACGATTTCCTGCCGCTGGAAGAAGGCAATGCCGAGGATGCCTTCGGCGAGACCCAGAGAATCGCGGAGACACAGCCGGTCAACTTCGCCCGGGCCGACGCGCCGCCCATGCTGCTCGCGACGGGTTTCCAGGACGAAGCGGTCGAACCGGCCAATTCCAGGGCTCTCTACGACGCGCTCGCCGCCAAGGGCGCGCGCGCGCGGCACGCCGTATTCAACGATATGGGCCATGCGGGCATCATCATGACGCTGGCCCGGCCCTTCGACGGCAGCCGGATCGGCGATCCCCGGGTGGAGGATACGGTGACGACCTTCCTGCGCGAAAGGCTGCAGGAAGCCGCGCGCGAACGCACGCGCGCCGCGCGTCGGGAACGGGAATTGCAGGCCACGCGAACCGGCACGGGCGAAGGCGGCGCGCAAGAGCAAGCGCAAGCTTCAGGAGACATTCAGCCCCCGGAAGGCTAGCGTGGCGTCACCATGGTGACTGCTCCCCGCTTCCTTGTCCGCTTCACGGCGCGGGCGCTCGCCTGCCTGCTGGCTCTCACGCTCGCATCCCAGCCGGCCATGGCGCAGAGCATCCTGCGCGATGCCGAGACCGAGGCACTGCTGCAAGACATGGCCGAACCGCTGGTGGAGGCGGCCGGGCTGCGCCCCGGCAATGTCGATGTCGTGCTCGTCAACGATCCGTCGATCAACGCCTTCGTGGCGGGCGGACAGGTGGTCTATATCCATTCGGGCCTGATCAACGCGGCCGGTAGCGCCAACGAGGTGCAGGGCGTGATCGCGCACGAACTGGGCCACATCACCGGCGGCCACGTGGTCAGCTCGGGCGATGGCATGCGCAGCGCGCAGAACATCTCGATCCTTTCGCTGCTGCTGGGCGCGGTGGCCGCGGCAGCGGGCGCGGGAGATGCGGCGATGGGCGTCATCATGGCGGGCCAGCGCGCGGCGCTCGGCAAGTATCTCGCCTTCAGCCGCGTGCAGGAATCGGCCGCCGATGCCGCGGGCGCGCAATATCTTTCCGACGCAGGGATCACCGGGCGCGGATCGCTGTCGTTCTTCGAAACGCTGCTCAACCAGGAATATCGCTACGCGCGCAGCCAGAGCGACGAGGCGGGCTTCAACCGCACCCACCCGCTTTCGGGCGACCGCATCAGCCGCCTGCGCGAGGTCTATACGCGCGACCCGGCATGGGACACGCCGCCCGACCCGGAACTGGAGGCGCGCTTCCAGCGCGTGCGTGCAAAGCTGTTCGGCTATCTTTCCGAACCCGTGCGAACGCTGCGGACCTACCCTGTCACCGATGCAAGCGTGCCGGCGCGCTATGCGCGCGCCTATGCCTACCACAAGGATGCGCGGGTCGAGGCTGCACTGGCGGAGGCCGACGCGCTGATCGCGATCAATCCCGAGAACCCCTACTTCCTCGAACTGCGCGGGCAGGTGCTGCTCGAATCGGGGCGCCCCGACGAGGCATTGCCGGACCTGCGCAAGGCCAGCACGCTCAGCGGCAGCCAGCCGCTGATCGCATCGCTCTTCGGCCACGCGCTGATCGCGACCGAGGATGCGAGCCATTACGACGAGGCCGAACAGGTGCTGCGCGCGGCCGTCGCCAAGGACCGGCTCAATCCCTTCGCCTGGTATCAGCTGGGCGTGGTCTACGCCGCCAAGGGCGACATGCCGCGCGCACAGCTCGCCAGCGCGGAACAGCAGGTGATGACCCGCCGCTACATCGAGGCACTGCGCAATGCCCAGCGCGCCGAATCCGAACTGCCGGTGGGCTCTGCCGACTGGCTGCGCGCGCAGGACGTGCGCATGCAGGCGCAGGCCGCGCTCGAACGCGAACGCGAAGACAGCTAGGGGCCCCGCGACCATGAAAGACACCATCCTGCGCATCGTGGGCGTGTTCGCCCTTGCCCTGCTTGGCGGAGTGCTGGGCGCGGCGCTGTATCAGGCGACCGGGCTGGCCGACCGGCAGACGGAGGCCTTCCTGCTCGACAATCCGGACATGCTCCCGCGCATGGCAACCGAGCTGCAGGAACGCGAGACGCAGGCCCGGCTGGCGAAGGCAGGCGACGAATGGCGCGCACCCTTCCCCGGCGCGGTGCTCGGCAACCCTGAAGGCACGCGCACCCTGTTCGAATTCTCGGACTATAATTGCGGCTACTGCCGCCTCAGCCACGGCCATCTGGAACAGCTGATCGCGCAGGACCCGCAGCTGCGCGTGGTGATCAAGGAATGGCCCATCTTCGAAGGCAGCGAGGCTGCCGCGCGGCTGGCGCTGGCTGCCGCGAAGCAGGGCAGGTTCGCCGCCTTCCATGGGGCGCTGTTCGAACAGGAAACGGCCGATGCGGATGCGCTGGCACGCGCGGGCGAGGCCGCCGGGCTCGACATGGAACGGGCGCGAGCCGACGCAGAGGGCCAGGACGTAACGATGGAGCTGATGCGCAACGCGCTGCTGGCCGAGGAACTGGGCTTCACCGGGACGCCCGCATGGATCACCGGCAACACGATCCTGCACGGGGCTCAGGGTGTGGAGGCGCTGGCCACGGCGGTGGAAGCTGCGGCCGACAGCGCCGACGACGATTCGTGATCCGTCGCGCCATCTTGGCACTCGCGCTGGTTGCAGCGCCTGCGATGGCTCAGTCGGCAGCGCAGGATACGCCCGCGACCGCTGACCAGAGCACGCCCTCGGCTGAGCCACGCGCCCCGCTGCCCGCCGCGCTCGTCGCGTTTCGGGCGCAGGACGCGCGCGTTCTGTGGCTCGGCTATCGCCTGGCGACCAGCAATGTGGATTTCTGCGAGGATGTGACCGCCTCGGCCGGAATGCTGCTGCACGACATGGCCTCCTATGGCGAGGGGGACAAGCTGCGCGACCTGCTGCGGCTGGAAGGCGATGTGGGCGTACAGGCGCTGGTGCCCGATGGCCCGGCGATGCGCGCGGGGTTGCGGGTGGACGACACGGTGACCGCAATCGGCGACCTGCGGATCGCCGATATCCCGATGGCAGGGGCCAGGCCGTGGGCGCGGATCGAAGCCGTCCGGGCCGAGACCGAGCGTGTGCTGGCCGAAACCGGCGCCGTACCGGTCTCCGTCCTGCGCGATGGCGTGCCGCTGACTTTCGATATCGCTGGATCACCCGCCTGCCGCAGCCGGTTCGAGATCGGCGAAGGCAGCAGTGCGGTGGCGGACGGGCATCGGGTGGTGATCGGCCCCGATTTTGCCGGGCTCGACTATCCCGACCCGCTGCTGGCCGCCGTGCTCGCGCATGAATTCGCGCATAACGTGCTCAAGCACCGCGCCTGGTTCGACGCCAATGGCGGTCGCCAGCAGAAGACCGTGCGCCTGACCGAGCGCGAGGCGGACAGGCTGATGCCCTGGCTGCTCGTGAACGCAGGCTTCGAACCTTCCGCGGCGAGCGCGTTCATGGAAACATGGGGGCCGCGGCATGGCGGATGGATCTTCCGCAAGCGTACGCACGACGGCTGGGACGAGCGCCGCGATTTCATCGAGGCCGAGTTTCCGCTGATCGAATCGCTCGTCGCCGAAACGGGCAAGGCCGACTGGGCGGAGCATTTCCGGCGCGAGGACATGCCCTCCGATTAGGCGGCGGCTTCGTCCTCCATCGCCTTTGCGTAGGCGGAGGCAAGCGGCTTTGCCATCACCCGGCGCACCATCGGCTCGAAGAATTCCAGCGGCTCGCTCTCATACTCGGGATCGAATGCCGCCTGGTCGTACTTCTCGCAAAATTCCCGGCACGCCTCGAAATGCGGATGGTCGCGGAAGGCTTCGCGCGCGTTTTGATCCATGCCGAGGAAGTGGAAATAGTAATATCCCTGGAAGGCGCCGTGGTTCTGGCAGATCCAGTGCAGTTCCTCACTGACGAAGGGCTTGAGGATCGCGGCCGCCACTTCGGGGTGGTTGTAGCTGCCCAGCGTGTCGCCGATGTCGTGCAGCAGCGCCATCACGACATAGGGCTCGTCCCGGCCATCGCGGTGCGCGCGGGTCGCGGTCTGCAGCGAATGCTCCAGCCGGCAGATCGGGAAACCGCCGAAATCACCGTCGAGCAGCCTGAGATGGTCCAGCACCCGGTCGGGCAGGCCTTTGGCGAAGGCGCGGTATTCGCTGCCGATGATCGCCCAGTCCTGCGCCGTGCCTTCCTTCATCTCACGAAATTTGGCGCGCTCCTGCGCGGAATGCAGCGTGTCGGCGGGTTGCATATGTCCTCTCCTCTTGCGTGGAATGTAACCCATCGCAGATCGGCGCGCAAAAGTTTGGGCTTGCGCGCAAGCTTGCGCTAGACACGCCGGATGATGGCCGTGCTGCCCTCCCGCCCTGCACCGTTTTTCGCCAACAAGAACCGCGCGTTCTGGAACCTGCAATTCGCGGGCTGGGGCAGCGCGATGGTGCTGCGCAGCGTGCAGGGCCTGGCCAACGGGCAGGGCTTCGGCCTGCTGATGATCGTGTTCATCGCCACGGTCACGGGCTTTTCCTTCAGCCTCGTGCTCTCGGTAATCTACCGCAACCTGATCGGGCGCCCGCCGATCGTCACCTGGGGCTTCACGGCCATCGCGCTGGCGACCGCGCTCAGCCTCCAGGTGCTGATCGAAGCCTGGGTCGCGGGGCTGTACTATACCGACCGCGAAACCACGCTGACGCAGCTGTTCTTCCTGTATCTGGCGGTGGAGCTGCCGCTGCTGGGCGCGTGGACGGGGCTGTATTACGCCATCAACTACTTCCTCCAGCTGGAAGAATCGATCGACCGGCTGGAACGGCTGGAAGCGCAGGCGACCAGCGCGCAGCTGGCCATGCTGCGGTACCAGCTGAACCCCCATTTCCTGTTCAACACGCTCAATTCGATCAGCACGCTGGTACTGCTCAAGGAAACCGAGCCCGCCAACGCGATGCTCACCCGCCTGTCGCGCTTCCTGCGGCACACGCTGGTGTCCGAACCCGGCGGCACGGTTACGGTGGCGCAGGAAGTGGAGACGCTGAAGCTCTATCTCGACATCGAACGCATGCGCTTCGAAGAGCGATTGCAGACCGAATTCGATATTTCGGAGGATGCTGCCGAAGCGATCCTGCCTTCGCTGCTGCTGCAGCCGCTGATCGAGAATGCGATCAAATATGCCGTTTCGCCGCTGGAGGACGGGGCGCGCATTTCGCTCTCGGCGCAGATTTCGGGCTCGCGCCTGCGGCTGGTTGTTTCGGACACGGGGCCGGGCCTGAAAAATCCTGTGGAATCGACGCGCACCTCGCTGCCGCAGAGCACCAGCCCCGATTCGACCGGCGTGGGGCTCGCCAATATTCGCGACAGGCTTGCGCAAGCCTATGGCAATAGACATCTTTTCGAAATCCGGTCTCCGGCAGAAGGCGGCTTCACCGTGGTGATCGAGATACCGTTCGAACGCGAAGGCGAGGAGGAGGAGGCGCTGCTGGTGCCACCGCCCGAATTGACCACCCATCCCTCGCTGCGCGAAGGTGTGCAGGACGGCAGGCTCGCGTCCGGGAAACAGGACGGCGCGCCGTCCGTTGAAAATTCGGCGTACCCCCGCGCCATGGGACAATAGATCATGACCATCAAAGCGATCATCGTGGACGACGAGAAACTCGCGATCCAGGGCCTGCAGCTGCGGCTGGAACCGTTCGAGGACGTCGAAATCATCGACACCTGCTCCAACGGGCGCGAGGCGATCCGCAAGATCAAGACGCTGCGCCCCGACCTCGTCTTCCTCGACATCCAGATGCCCGGTTTCGACGGGTTCGGCGTGGTCCAGGGCGTGATGGATATCGAACCGCCGCTGTTCGTCTTCGTCACAGCCTACCAGGAACACGCGATCCGCGCCTTCCAGGCCAATGCGCTGCATTACCTGATGAAGCCGGTGGACGAGGACAAGCTGGCCGACGTGATCGAGCGTGTGCGCCAGCGCATGAACGAGAAGCGCGGCGCGGACGAGGCGGAAAAGCTGATGAACGTGCTCGCCGAAGTCGCCCCCGAAACGGCGGAGGAGCTGCAGGAAGGATCGGGCGACGGCGCCGACCGCTTCGAAAAGCTGCTCAACGTGAAGGACCGGGGCAAGATCTTCCGCGTCGAAGTCGATTCGATCGAACACATCGAGGCCGCAGGCGACTACATGTGCATCTATACCGGCGACAATTCGCTGATCCTGCGCGAGACGATGAAGGACCTCGAACGGCGGCTGGACCCGCGCAAGTTCCAGCGCGTGCACCGTTCCACCATCGTCAATCTCGACCAGGTGCGGCAGGTGAAGCCGCATACCAATGGCGAATGCTTCCTGGTGCTGGGATCGGGCGCCGAGGTGAAGGTCTCGCGCAGCTACCGCGACGTCGTGGCACGGTTCGTGCATTGATTTTTTCGTTCGCGACAGTTCGCTAGCGCGAAGGCCTCCACGGGGGCGGCCCGATGGCCGTCGGGCTCTCGCCCTCTGGCTGACGCGACCAGGATTGGATTTGGTGTGGGTTTTCAGCTTCAAGGATTCGATCTCAATGCGTTCGTGCGCGAAACGCTGGCCGAAGACCTTGGCGAAGGTCTGCCCGGCGGCGGGCGCGACGTCACTTCCGAAGCGGTAATTCCCGCCGATGCGCGCTTTGCCGGGGTGATGGACAGCCGCGACCCGATCACCGTTGCAGGCCTGCCGATCGCCGCCGCCTTCTTCCGCGCGCTCGATCCCGATTGCACGATCGAGCATCTGGTCGAGGATGGTACGCGCGTCCCCGCCGGGACGGACCTGATGCGCCTCGAGGGCAAGGGCCGCGCAATGCTGACCGCGGAACGCGCCGCGCTCAACACCGTGCAGCACCTCTCGGGCATCGCAACGCTGGTGCGCTCCTATGTCGACGCGATGGACAACCCCGATTGCACCCTGCTCGATACGCGCAAGACCCTGCCGGGCCTGCGCCACCTTGAGAAATACGCGGTGCGCATGGGCGGCGGCAGCAACCACCGCATGGGCCTGTGGGATGCCGCAATGATCAAGGACAACCACGTCGCGGTCGCCGGATCAGTGGGCGAAGCGGTGCGCCGCGCGCGCGAGGCGGGCGTTGCGCAGATCATCTGCGAGGTGGACCGGATCGAACAGATCGAGCCTGCCCTTGCCGCCGGGGCCACGCGCCTGCTGCTCGACAACATGGAGCCTCCGGCCCTGCGCGAAGCCGCTGCGCTGGTGGCCGAACTCTCGGGGGGCCGCGTACCGACCGAGGCGAGCGGCGGCATCAACCTGGAGACCATTGCCGCCAAGGCCGCGACCGGTGTCGACTTCGTGTCGGTCGGCAGGCTGACCCAGAGCGCCCCTGCGGCGGATATCGGGCTCGATTTCACCTCTCTGGGCTGACCGCGCTTGCAGGCAGGCGCGCGCTGCGCCACCCTGCGGGCGGCATGCAGGGGAGAGCACCGTGAAACCCAACTCCATCAAACTGTTCGACTATTTCTACCTCGGCTCGATCTTCCTCGGCTTTCTTGGATTTGCGACCGGATATTTCAGTGCCAGTGCGCCGGTAAGCTACGTGATCGCATATTTCGTGGGCGAGGTGATCCGGCTGATCCTGTGGTATCTGCTGAGCCGCAGGCGCAGCATCATCGCCAAGTGGATCATCGTGGCGCTGTTCCTGCTATCGCTGATCAGCGTGGGCGGACTGTTCGTGGGCAGCATGGCCCTGTCCGAGATTTATGCGCTGGCCGGTCTGGTCGCGCAGGCGGTGGCGGTGGGGCTGCTGTTCCGCAGCGACTCGATCCGCTGGCTCAACAGCAGGGACGCGGACGAGACGCCGCCACGCTCCGATGCCTGAGCGATGCTGCGGATAGCGCTGGCACTGGCATCGGGTGCAGCGCTGGCCAGCGGGGCGAGCGCCCAGAGCTACCAGTGCAACCAGCCGCGCAGCGTGCCCGTGCCGAAGATCGCACGCGACGGGCCGAGCCGGGCAATGCCGGTCACCGGCTACGTCCTGTCGCTCAGCTGGAGCCCGGAATTCTGCCGCACCCGCAGGGATTCACCGCGCCACGCCCGGCAATGTTCCGGACAGGCAGGCAGCTTCGGGCTGATCGTGCATGGGCTGTGGCCGCAGGGCGCCGGCCGAGGCGGGCGCAACTGGCCGCAATGGTGCGCCGCGCGGCGCGCCCGGCCAAGCGGCGCGCAGCTCGCCCGGCAGATGTGCGTGCAGCCCTCCGCGCAGCTTGCCATGCGGCAATGGGCCAAGCACGGCTCCTGCCTCACCGATACGCCCGACCGCTATTTCCGCATCACCCGCATCCTGCACCGCTCGCTACGCTGGCCCGATCTCGACCGGCTTTCCCGCAAGGAGGAGCTGACCGCGGGCGATATCCGCATGGCGTGGATGCAGGCGAATCCCCACTGGCGGCGTGAGATGATCGCGGTGCAATTGAACGAGCGCGGCTGGCTGGAGGAGCTGCGGCTTTGCTACGGGCGCGACTGGATGCCGGCGGCGTGCAGGCGTTCCGCGCGCGGGGCGGCGGACGATGCTCCGGCAAAAATCTGGCGGGGTTTATAGACGGCGGTCAGACGACATCGACGTCATGCCCGCACGAAACGCAGTGATTCTGCAGCGGCCAACTCACCGGGAATGTCGGCGTAATCGACGAATAGAAACGATCCCCGCATTCTGGGCATCGTATTCGTAGCGTTGCGTAAAGTCCGATCCCAAAGCCAGCCAGCATCAGCATCGGCCCAAGAGTGAATACGAGCATCACGAAGACCGTTGTGATCTCGGTGTTCGGTCGAGAAATGCCTACCAAGGTGGTTGCCAGGATAAGCAGGATCGCACCGTAGGACGCCCAACTCATCAGTCGGCTCGTCCAGCGAATATGGGCTTCGGAATGCCCCATCTTCATCGCCTCCCCGCGAAAAACCCCTGCAGCAGCCCCGCCGCCTCCTCCTCACCCATGCCCGAATAGACCTCGGGCCTATGATGGCATTGCGGATGTTCGAAAACGCGCGCGCCGTGCGCCACCGCGCCGCCCTTGGGATCGGGCGCGGCGTAGTAGAGCCGCGCGATTCGCGCGTGGGCGATGGCGCCCGCGCACATCGCGCAGGGCTCCAGCGTCACCCACAGGTCGCAGCCTTCGAGTCGCTCCTGACCCAGCGTTTGTGCCGCATGCCGCAGCGCGAGAATTTCCGCGTGGGCCGTCGGATCGTTCTGCCCGCGCGGGGCATTATGCGCAGCTGCGATCACCGCGCCATCGCGCACGACCACCGCGCCCACCGGCACCTCGCCCGCTTTGGCGGCCAGCTGCGCCTGCGCCAGAGCGGCTTGCATGGGATCGGGCAAAGGCCATCGCGTCATCGTGATATGTGCGCTATAAGCCCCTTGTCGGGTCGGCAAGCGCCACTATCGGTTGTTGACGATTCGCATATTGGCCGCTAAGCGCGGCGACTTTCCGGCACAGACCGATCACCTTTTTAAGAAGAGATAAGCCATGTCGCGCATCTGCGAACTGACCGGCAAGGGTCGCCAGGTAGGCAACAATGTCAGCCACGCGAACAACAAGACCAAGCGCGTGTTTCTGCCCAACCTGCAGAACGTCACGCTGCTGAGCGAGAAGCTGGACCGCAGCTTCAAGTTCCGCGTCTCCACGCAGGGTCTGCGTTCGGTCGAGCACAATGGCGGGCTGGACAACTGGCTGCTCAAGACCAAGGACGAAAAGCTCTCCGCGCGCGCCCTCAAGGTGAAGCGCGAGCTGAAGAAGGCCGCCGCCGCTCCGGCAGCCTGAGCCCTCACCGGGTTTCACCCCTGGATACGAACGACGGGCGCGTTCGCAGTTCGCTGCGATCGCGCCCGTCGTTCGTGTGCGGTCCGCTTTCGTCGCTGTCCTACATGCTGCGCCCGCGCTAGCTTGCGCGCGGCTCTTTCAAACCGTCGATACCCCGCGGGATTCACCCTCTTCGTGAGCGTGGATTTTCAGGCCCTGGACACTGTGTCAGGTGTGTCAGGGCTCAGTCCGGCATCGGTCCCAGAAACAGCAGCGGGTCGAGCCGCGAATCGCGCCATTTGAGGCTCCAGTGCAGGTGCGGGCCGGTCGCGCGGCCGGTCGCGCCGATCGTGCCGAGATACTGCCCCTGCCGCACGCGCTGGCCCTCGCGCACCACGATCGTCGCCGAATGCAGGAAGGCGCTGTTCAGCCCCATCCCGTGGTCGATCATCAGCAGGTTACCCTCAAGCGTGAAGGGATCCTGCGCGACCAGCGTCACCACGCCGTCCGCCGGGGCCTTGTAGGGCGTGCCCGTGGGCTGCGCGATGTCGAGGCCGGAGTGATAGGGGCCGGGCTTGCCCTGATAGACGCGCTGCGCGCCGAATCGCCCCGAAATGCGCCCCGTGGCGGGCCAGATGAAATCCTGCCGCCAGCCTTCCGCCCCGGTCTCCTGCGCGCGCGCGGCAACGATCTGCGCGATCTCGCCTTCGCGCAGACGCCGGAACTCCGCGCTGCTGCGGCCCGCGCGATAGGGCACGTTCACATATTCGAGGTCCCAGTCGCGCGGCGCGATGGTGAGTTCGCTGGTGACGGTCCGGCCATCTTCCAGAGTGGCCACCAGCGCGGCCCGGGGGCCCTGGTCACGGTCGAAGGCAGCGAAGAAACGGCCATCGTCGTCGAAGCCGATTTCCTGCCCTTCCAGACGGGCGCTGCGCGTGTTCGAGGGGACCTTCCCGCGAATCCAGCCGCCCTGCTCCAGCTCGCCGTCATAGGTGAAGGTCGTGCGCGCGGTCACGGGTGCAGGCGGTGGGACGCGGATAATCGCAGTTGGCGCTGGCGCAGTGGCTTGCGGCAGCGGCTGGGCCACCTCGCGCAGGGGCTCGCCATCATCCGCGCCGCTCGTGCAACTGCCGAGCGCCATCAGGACCGCGATCGATCCGGCCCCCGCCTTTGCCAGACGCAGATTCACGCCTGACCAGTCAGGCGGCGGGTCGCAATCTCGCAGCTGGCATAGGCTTCCTGGTACTCCGCGCTCCAGTAGCGCAGGGCTTCGAGCTCGATCGGTTCGCCCGTCACCGCACAGGGCACGTAGCGTCCCGCGCGGATCACGCGGAAGGAATTGGGGCCGAACTGAAGCTTGGCGGGCTGATCGCTGGAAGTGGTAAGCATGCGGGCGATATAGCAATCCTGCGCCGCCTAAACACCCTCTTCAGAACAGGTCGCCCTGCCCCGGGGGCGGCGGAGGGCTTTTGCGTCTGGGCTTCGGAGGCGGGGCGGCGGGCGCAGGCGCCGAATCGCCGGTGGTGGCCGAGACCTGCCCGTCGGCAAATTCGAGCCGCAGCGTGCCCGCTTCGCGTGCCTTGCCCGCGCTGCGGACCAGCTCCCCCTCGGGCCCGAAAACCAGCGCATATCCGCGCTTGAGCGGGGCCCTGGGATCGAGCGAACGCAGCATCGTCACGCCCGCATCCAGCCGTTCGCCCGCGCGCGCCAGCCGGGAGGTGAGCATGGCGGGCGCCAGCCGCGTCGCATCGAGCCGTTCCCTCGCCTGTGCCACGCGCCAGCGCAGCGTCGACGGGGCGAGGCGCGCAGCCACCTGATCGAGCGCGGCGCGCCCTACGCCCACCCGGTCGACCAGCGCACGGCGCTGCCGCTCGGTCGCCTCGTCGAGGGCCTGGGCAGCGGGTTGCAGCAGCGTTTCCGGCTTGGGCAGCCGCTGCGCGCAGGCATCCAGCCGCTCACGCCCGAGCGCGACGGGGCGGGAGGCGCAGCGCATCTGGCGCGCACCCAGATCGGCGATGGCAGCGGCCAGCTCGGCGCGCACCGGCACCGCGCGTTCGGCGGCGGCGGTGGGTGTGGGGGCACGGTGATCGGCGGCGAAATCGGCCAGCGTCGTGTCGGTCTCGTGCCCCACGGCGGAGATTACCGGGATGTGCGAATCGGCAATCGCGCGGACGACCTCTTCCTCGTTGAAGGTCCACAGATCCTCGATCGAGCCGCCGCCGCGCGCGACGATCAGCAGGTCCGGCCGGGGTACGCTGCCCCCACGTTCGAGAGCGTTGAACCCCCGCACGGCCGCGCTGACCTGCGCCTTGGCGCCCTCTCCCTGCACCAGCACCGGCCACACGATCACGCGGCTCGGGAAACGGTCGTGCAGGCGGTGGAGGATATCGCGAATCACCGCGCCCGTGGGCGAAGTGACGACGCCGATCACCTGCGGCAGGAATGGCAGCGGCTTCTTGCGCTCCGGCGCAAACAGCCCCTCGGCTTCCAGCCGCGCCTTGGTCTTTTCCAGCAGCGCGAGCAGGGCGCCCTCGCCCGCCAGCTCCATCCGCTCGATCACGATCTGGTATTTGCTGCGCCCGGCATAGGTGGTGATCTTTCCGGTCGCGATCACGTCAAGCCCGTCCTCCGGCAGGAAGGCGAGGCGCGGGGCGGCACTCTTCCACATCACCCCGTCGATCACCGATTTCTCGTCCTTCAGGCTGCAGTAGAGGTGGCCCGATGCCGCGCGCTTCACGCCCGACAATTCGCCGCGCATCCGCACGAAGCCGAACCGGTCCTCCACCACGCGCTTGAGACTGCGCGAGAGATCGGTGACGCTGAGCGGCTCGGAATTGTCGCCCGGCCTGCTGTTCGCTAGCAGCGAGGGATCAGCATCATCGCCAGAATCGTACGGAGTGGAAGCGCCCATGAATATCCTTTTGCTCGGCTCGGGAGGCCGCGAACATGCCCTGGCATGGAAGCTCGCCCACTCCCCATCCTGTGCCATGCTCTACGCGGCACCGGGCAATCCGGGTACCGCCAGCCTTGCCGATAGTGTCGCGCTGGATGCCGCCGATCACAAGGCCGTGGCCGCCTTTTGTCACGAGAACCATATCGACCTCGTCGTGGTCGGGCCCGAAGCGCCGCTGGTCGCGGGGCTGGCGGACGATCTGCGGGCGAAGGGGATCGCGGTGTTCGGGCCGGGCAAGGCTGCCGCGCAACTCGAAGGCAGCAAGGGTTTCACCAAGGACCTGTGCAAGCGCGCAGGCATCCCCACCGCGCGCTACGAACGCGCGACGTCGCTGGAGGCGGCGTGGGGTGCGCTCAAACATTTCGACCCGCCATTCGTGCTGAAGGCGGATGGCCTGGCAGCGGGGAAAGGCGTGGTCATCGCGCAGACGCGGGACGAAGCGCAGGAAGCGCTGTCCGAAATGTTCGACGGCAGGTTCGGATCGGCGGGTTCGGAAGTGGTGATCGAGGAATTCATGGAGGGTGAGGAGGCAAGCTTCTTCGCGCTCACCGATGGAGAGACGATCCTGCCCTTCGGCACCGCGCAGGATCACAAGCGCGTGGGCGAAGGCGATACCGGCCCCAACACGGGCGGAATGGGCGCCTACAGCCCCGCCCCGGTGCTGACGCAGGACCTGCTCGACCAGGCCATGCGGGAGATCGTCGTGCCGACTGTGCGCACGCTGGGCGAAGAACGCATGCCCTATGTCGGCGTGCTCTATGCCGGGCTGATGCTGACCAGCGAAGGTCCCAAGCTTGTCGAGTACAACATCCGCTTCGGCGATCCGGAATGCCAGGTGCTGATGATGCGGTTCCAGGGCGATCTCGCCAAGCTGCTGCACGCCTGCGCGACCGGATCGCTGGCGCAGGCGGAGCCCGTGCGGTTTGTGGACGAAACCGCGCTGACCGTGGTGATGGCGGCGCAGGGGTATCCGGGCACGCCCAGGAAAGGCGTTGCGATCAGTCTCGGGTCTGCCGAGGATGGCGGCGCCAAGGTCTTCCACGCCGGCACTTCGCGGGGCGACGATGGCGTGCTGGTTTCCAGTGGCGGCCGCGTGCTCAACGTGACCGCGCTGGGAAGCAATGTGACGCAGGCGCAGGCCGCCGCCTACGAGGCGGTCGACGCGATCGACTTCCCCGACGGCTTCTGCCGCCGGGATATCGGATGGCGCGAGGTGGAGCGGGAGACCGCCGGATAGCGTGACTAAGTGTACTCAGCGACCGCCCTATCTCATCCATACCAATCGGGAGTTGGGGCTGATGCTTCGCGGTGAAAAGCCGCTGGCCCATTTCGCAGACGCCGAAGGCGGCTACCCGCTCTCTATGCTGCGATACCTGCGTATGTTCGACAGGCATGTTGCCGCCGGACAAATCTTGCGACGTGATTCCTTCGACCAATTCCCGGGTCGGCCGGATTTACGGTTGCATCGCATCCTCTATGCGCTTCCCGGAGAAGAATGGCGCATGGAGGCGATGATTGAGCTTATGCGCTCGCCAGTCTGGAGCGCGACTGAGGAGCGGCGCGAAGGCGAGTTGCTTGGCTATGCAGACTGGATGAATGACTGGTGGATCGGGCAGCGATACCCGGTCGCCCCCTAACCCAACCGCTTCGCCACCAGCGCCTGCAGGTCCGCCTCGGGCCGCGCGCCCCAGTGCGAGATGACCTCACCCGCCGCCACCGCGCCGCGGATCAGCGATTCTTCGAGGCTGGCATCGCGGCAGTAGCCCGAGAGGAACCCGGCCGCGAACAGGTCGCCTGCGCCGGTCAGGTCCTTCACCTGCTCCACCGGTTCGGGCTTCACGGTAGCACGCTCGTCCCCACGGGCTGCGACAGCGCCGTCACCACCGCGCGTCATCACCACCAGCGGCACGTCCTTGGCGAGCGATTCGAGCGCCGCATCGGGGTCCGATCCTTCGAGAATGCCCGCCTCTTCCTCGTTCACGAACAGGATGTCGATCAGGCCGTCGTCGATCAGCTTGCGGAAATCCTTGCCGTGCATGTGGACGCAGAAGTCGGCGCAGGTCGCAAAGGCCACCTTGCGGCCCGCATCGCGCGCCACCTGAATCGCCCGGCGCATTGCCGCGCGCGGTTCTTCCGGATCCCACAGATAGCCTTCGAGGAACAGCACGCCGCTGGCGCGAATGACGTCTTCGTCGATCGCGCTGGCGGGCAGGAACTGCGATGCGCCGAGCGAGGTGTTCATCGTGCGCTCCCCGTCGGGGGCGACCAGTATCAGGCAGCGCCCGGTGGGCGGCTCGCTTTCCTTGTCGCTGTAGGGGCGCGCGGGCGTATCGAAGCTGACGCCTACCGACGTGAGATCGTGGCGGTAGATTTCGCCCAGCTGATCGTCCGCGACCTGCCCGATAAAGGCGGTCTTCAGGCCCAGCATGGTCGCGCCTGCCAGCGTATTGGCAGCCGCACCGCCGGAGATTTCCTTGGTCTGGCCCATCTTGCCGTACAGATCGACGGAGCGTTCCGCATCGATCAGCCGCATCGTGCCCTTGGGCAGATCTTCCGCTTCCAGGAAATCGTCGGTCACGGGGGCGATCACATCGACGATGGCGTTGCCGATGGCGATGACGTCGAACTGGGTGTCGGGCATGGGCGGTTGTGATCCTGTGTTGCTGGTAGCAGTGTCTTCTGCCGCCGACCTAGCGACCAAGCGAGCCAGGGCCAAGGCCAGTCATCGCGCACAACCGATTGACTTGCCGGGCGTGGCAACGGAAAAGCTGCCCGCCATGATGTCGCTGCCCGCATCCCTTGCCCGTGCCTTCGCGCAACTGGCGGACCCACGCATCCTGTGGCTGCTGCTCAAATCGCTGATCGTCACGCTGCTGCTGTTCGTCGCGGCAGGCGCGCTGCTGTATCTCGGGCTGATGTGGCTGGTGGACCGCGGGCTGGGATCGCTGCTGGACGAGAACCTGCCGGCCGATTTCGCGGAGGTCGTCGCCACGATCGGCACCTTGCTGGCCGTCGTGCTGGGCGGCTGGCTGCTGTTCCGCGTCACCGCGCTCGCCGCGATCCAGTTCTTCGCCGACGATGTGGTGGAGGTGGTGGAAGCGCAGTATTACCCGCAGGCTCTGGAAGACGCGCGCCGGATCGGCTTTGGCGAGAGCATGTGGCTGAGCTTCAAGGGCGCGGTCCGGGTGGTCTTCGTCAATATCCTGATCCTGCCGCTGGCGCTGGTTCTGCTGATTACGGGGTTCGGCACGGTGGTGCTGTTCGCGCTGGTCAACGCATGGCTGCTGGGGCGCGAGCTGCGCGACATGGCCTGGCTGCGCCACCGGCACGATCGCAAGGATGAACCGCCCATCGGGCGCGGCACGCGCTTTGCACTCGGGCTGATCATTGCGGGCATGCTGACCGTCCCCGGCCTCAATTTCCTCGCCCCGATCATCGGCGCCGCCGCCGCCACTCACCTCGTGCAAGGACGCCTGCGCGATGCGTAACTCCCGGAATTTCCTCGCCCTCGCGCTGGTCCCGCTGATCGCGGCCTGTGCCACGCCGATCCCGCAGGCCTCATCCTCCGGCCAGCCGGACACGGGGCGCACACCGCCCCCGCGCACGGTCACCGTGCCGCCCACCAATCCGCGCCCCGTTACGCGCGACGGGTTCATCGCGCCACGCGTAATGGCGGTCGCGGGGCTGGAATTCGTGATCGGATCGCGGGCGAGCCAGCTTGAGCAGATCTTCGGCCCCGCCCGGCTGGACGTGCTGGAAGGCGATGCGCGCAAGCTGCAATTCGCGGGCGAGCAATGCGTGCTCGATGTCTATCTCTACCCGCTCCGCCCCGGTGCAGAGCCGACGGCGACCTATGTCGATGCCCGCCGGTCCAGCGATGCGCTGGATGTGGACCGGGCCGCCTGCGCGAAGGCGCTCAGGCGCTAGCCCAGTGGCCTTCGGGGCCCTCAGACCATGAAGCTCTCGCCACAGCCGCAGGCACCCTTGGCGTTGGGGTTTTCGAACACGAACCCGGCGGAGAAATCGTCCTCCACCCAGTCCATGACGCTGCCGACGAGGTAGAGCACCGAGGCGCCGTCGATGTAGAAGACACCGCCGGACGTTTCGATCTTCTCGTCGAAGGCCTGTTCCTCGCTGACATAGTCGACCGAGTAGGCAAGGCCCGAACAGCCGCGACGCGGGGTCGAGAGCTTGACCCCGATCGCATCATCGGGTGCCTTCGCCATCAGGTCCGCCACGCGCTGCTCGGCCGCTTCGGTCAACGTGACGGCGGCGGGGCGTTCTCTGGTCTTCGTATCGGCCATTACAGCATCCCCAGTTCGAGCCGTGCCTCATCGGTCATCTTGTCCGGCCCCCATGGCGGGTCCCAGACGAGGTTGACCTCGGCGTCGCGTACACCGGGCACCGAGCCTGCGCGAATTTCCACCTCGGCGGGCATCGATTCCGCCACCGGACAGTGCGGTGTGGTCAGCGTCATGGTGACGACCACGTCCTTGTCCTCGCTCACCTCGACTCCGTAGATCAGGCCCAGATCGTAGATATTGACCGGGATTTCCGGGTCGTAGATTTCCTTGAGCGCGGCGATCACCGCTTCCTGCAACGCGCCGCCAGCACCGGTTTCGCCCGCACTCTCTGGCTTCTTTTTCAGGAATCCGTCCAGATAGTCGCGCTTGCGCGACAGTTTCTCGCCTGCGGATTCCTCGTCCGGATCGACCGCGTCCTCCACCCGCGCGCGCGGGGGCTTTTCCGGCATTTCGGCGATATGCTGCGGCAGCGCCTGCTCCGCCGCCTGCGCCGCGTTCCCTTCCGAACGGGCGAGATGCGGCGGCAGCTCGGTCACATCGTCGGTCGGCGATGGGGCCGCAATATAGTCCTTGTTCTCTTCGTCGCTCATAGTGGCGTCCTCAGGCGAAAATCTTGAGTGTGCGGTCGATCCCGCGCATCAGCGCGGCGACATCGGCTTCGTCGGAATAGACCCCGAAGCTGGCGCGGGCGGTGGCCGGTACGCCGAGGTGGTCCATCAGCGGCTGGCAGCAATGGTGCCCGGCGCGGATCGCCACGTCCTCTTCATCCAATATGGTGCCCAGATCGTGCGGGTGAACCCCCGGCAGTTCGAAGGAGACGATCCCCAGTGCATCATCCGGGCCGAACACGCGCACGCCCTGGATGCGGGCAAGCTCGCTGCGCAGTGTTCGCACCAGCGATGCTTCATGCTCGCGGATACGGTCGATTCCGATATCGGCCAGGTAATCCAGCGCCGCATGCAACGCGATCGCCTCGGTAATCATCGGCGTACCCGCTTCGAAGCGCTGCGGTGCGGGGGCGTAGGTCGTCCCCTCGAAGCTCACCTTGTCGATCATCGCGCCGCCGCCCTGCCAGGGCGGCATGGCCTGCAGCAGCGCCTCGTGCGCCCACAGGACGCCGATGCCGGTCGGCCCGTACAGCTTGTGGGCCGAAAAGACGTAGAAGTCGCAGCCGAGCGCCTGCATATCCAGCGGCTCGCGCGGGGCGGCCTGGCAACCGTCGAGCAGCAGCTTGGCACCCACCGAATGCGCCAGATCGGCCGCGCGGCGCGCGTCGAGCCGCGAGCCGAGCACGTTGGAAAGGTGCGCCAGGGCCACGATCTTGTGCTTCGGGGTGAGCATGCGCTCCAGTGCGTCGAGATCGATCCGCCCGTCCTGGGTAATGGGGCACACATCGATGGAGGCGCCCGTGCGTTGCGCCAGCAACTGCCAGGGCACGATGTTGGAGTGATGCTCCAGCACGGAAAGCACGATCCGGTCGCCCGCCTTCAGGTTCGCGCCGCCCCAGCTTTCCGCCACCAGATTGATGCCCTCGGTCGCGCCGCGCACGAACACGATCTCGTCCTGGCTAGCGGCGCCGATGAAGTCCGCCACGCGCTTGCGGGCGGCTTCGTACCCCAGCGTCATCTGCGCGCTGCGCGAATAGACGCCGCGATGAACGGTCGCGTAATCCTTGCCCAGTGCGCGACTCATCGCGTCGATTACCGCCTGCGGCTTCTGGGCCGAGGCTGCGCTGTCCAGATAGTGCCAGGGCTTGCCATCCTCGGTCAGCATGCCGGGAAAGTCGGCCTTGTCGACCAGAGCGCCGTCCTTGGTGAGCGTATCGACCATGCCTACCCCTCCCGCTCCTCCAGCTTGTCGAGCGCCTTTTCCAGCAGCGCCTCGCGCGTGGCCTCGTCCGCCAGTTCGCGGGTCGCATCGCCGATGAAGGCCTGTACCAGCAGGCGGCGGATGGTTTTGGGCGGCAGGCCGCGCGCAGCCATGTAGAAGCGGGCGGACTCGTCCAGCTGGCCCACGGTCGCACCATGCGCGCACTGCACATCGTCGGCATAGATTTCCAGCTGCGGAACGCTGTTCACGCTCGCACCCTTTTCCAGCAGCAGCCCCTTGAAGCTCTGCGCCGCGTCGGTCTTCTGCGCGTCGCGCACAACGTCGATCCGGCCGAGGAAATTGCCCGTGCCCTTGCCCCAGTGGACGCTGCGCACGGTCTGGTTGCTCGTCGCACCCGGCTTCTCGTGCGCCATGCGGGTCACGATCTCCCGGGTGGTGTCGCCACCGCCCAGCGTAATCCCGCCAAGCTCGAAATGGGCGCCCTCGGCCAGCGTCACGACCACTTCGAGCCGTCCGAGCTGGCCACCGGCCACGAGGGCCGCAAGTTCGGCACGCGCGTTCTTTTCCAGCACGATCCGCAAGCGGCGCATCTGCAGGCCATCCGCATCGTCGATCACGATCAGGTCGGACCAGGTTTCGCCCTCGGCCACGCGGACATCTTCCCACGCTTCGAAGGTTTCCGGCGGGGTGCCTTCAAGCGCGTCGATGTCCGAATAGCGCCAGGCTTCGTTCTTGCGGGTGGGGCGGAGGATCGCTTCGGTCATTACGCCTCCGCCATGACGGCGTCGTAGCCTTCACGCTCGAGATCGGTTGCCAGCTCGGCCCCGCCGGTGCGCACGATGCGGCCCTTGGAGAGGATCGAGACATGGGTCGGCTGCACCACCTCCAGCAGGCGCTGGTAGTGGGTGATAAGCAGCACGCCCTTGTCGCTCTGGCGCATGATGGCGTTGATCCCGTCACCGACCACGCGCAGCGCATCGATGTCGAGGCCGGAGTCGGTCTCGTCCAGCACCGCGAATTGCGGGTCGAGAATGCCCATCTGGACCATCTCGGCACGCTTCTTCTCGCCCCCCGAGAAGCCGACATTCACGTTGCGCTTGAGCATCTCCATGTCGAGCTTGAGCAGCCCGGCCTTCTCCTTGGCGAGCTTGAGGAAATCGCCCCCGGTCATCGCCTCTTCGCCGCGCGCGGCACGCTGCGCGTTCAGGGCTTCGCGCAGGAACTGGATGTTGGAGACGCCCGGAATCTCGACCGGATACTGGAAGCCGAGGAACAGGCCCGCCGCCGCGCGTTCGTGCGGGTCCATCGCCAGCAGGTCCTCGCCGCGGAAGAACACCTTTCCTTCGGTGACTTCGTAGCCGGGCCGCCCGCCCAGCACATAGGCAAGCGTCGACTTGCCCGCGCCATTGGGGCCCATGATGGCGTGGATTTCGCCGGCGTTCACGCTGAGCGTGAGGCCGTTGAGGATCTTGGTGCCGTCGATTTCGGCATGGAGATTGTCGATCTGGAGCATGTCTAAAGTGTTCTCAATCCAGTGAAATTTGCGATGGCGAGAGCAATCTCGTCGTTCAGTTCTTGCGTCGCCTGCCGCGCGGCACGCTCGGCGGCCTCGCCGGTCAGGCCTTGCGTTGCGGCGGCCACGCGGTTGGCCCGCACCCGCCTGATCTGCGGCGCGCAGAAGGCGCGCGTGGCGACCACCGCATCGCGCAGGCCGGTCCGGGGCGCGCCCGCGGCCCCTGCCTGCAGGCAGCCGCGCAGGCGCGTCTCCGCCTGCTCGGGGCTGAGCGACTCCTGCGCCATAGCGGGCGTGTCGAGCGCCAGAAGCACCAGGATCGGCAGGGCGGTCTTCACGCACGCCTCCCATGGGAGGGAGGGTTGATCGCGATCAGCGTGGCGAGCAGCGCCAGCACTGCAGGGGCATAGAGCGAGACGAGGTTTTGCGTTTGCGCCGGGCCGGTGCCGCCGTCCCACGCGATGGAGGTTTGCGTCGCGAGCTGCGCGGCCCATGCGAGCCACAGCGCCAGCGCGGCAAGCGCGGCGCCGACATGGAGCAACTCGTTGCGCTCGGCGGTGGGTTCAGGTCTGGTCGCGGCAAAACGCGGAGCCGATTGCACAGGCGGCGACCCGGCATCGGCGGGCGCCAGCTTCGCAAGCTTGCGCGCTTCGAGCCGGGTGCGCGTGGCGGTCCACGGAGCGGCACGGCCATTGATCGCCGCATCGAGGTCGCGGCGCAGCGTGCGTTCCAGAGGCGCGAGGCGCGGCGCGTCGGCGTTCAGCAGATCGCGCGCGAAGGCCTGCATCGTCCGCAGATCGCGCGAGGCCCCGCGCAGGTCCGTATGGGCAAGTGTTTCGAGGTCATGCATCGCGATGGTTCCTGCCTGGGTTGGAATCGCGGGGCTTTCGGTCTCGGGGGGAGGTATTGCGCGGCGGGCCGTTGCCGTCGCGATCGTAACGCGGCCTGGTCTGGCGCGGGTTCTCGGCCTCGTGGCGGCGGCGCGCTTCCTTGCGGTCGGCGATGGCGGCGCGCATTTCCTGCGTCAGCTTGGCCAGCACGGCGTCGATATCGGCGAGGATATCGGCCGCAGGGATGTGGACCACGCGGATGCCGACCGCCTCGAGGCTCTTGTCGCGCCGGGTCGCGATGGCGGGCTCGACGCCCTCCTCGTCGATCAGGATCGCGAGGCCCATATTGTGCGAATTGAAGTCTACGATCGCGCTGCCGACCACCGCGAAACGGGTGAAGGAATAGCGCCCGAAATCGGCCTTGGAGAACTTCTCGGCCAGCGCCTTGTGCGCCGGGCTCGCATGGCGGCGCATCTCGCGCGCACGATCATGCAGCGCATCGAGCCGCTTCTCCGAGATTTCCCACCCGCGGCCCTTGCGTTTGACGGCGGGGGCGGTGGTGTCTTCGGAGGCGGGCCGGAGGTTGAGGGTTTTGCGGTCGGTCATTCAATCACCGTGGGAACATCAGAATCTGCATCGTCTTGCGCTCGCTTGTGCCGGCGAAACGAGAGGAATGCTTCTCTCAGAACAAAGAGAATCAGGGCGGCGTGCCCGAGCAACCACCAGCCCTGCGAAATGAAGGGTGCGGTAACTAGCCACCAGATGCCGAGGACTAGCAAAAGCCACCGCATGCTCCCGTTTGGGTCATTGCGCGCAAACATCACCCCGCATTCCCTTCAAAGCTGAGTGCGACAGAGCCACAAACACAGCCGTCACCCCGGACTTGATCCGGGGTCCCGCTGCCTTTTGCGCCACGCTGGAAAAAGCGGGATCCCGGCTCGGGGGCCGGGATGACGAGGGGGGAGAGGGTTGTGCTCATCCGACCGAGCCTTCCAGCGAGATCGCCAGCAGCTTCTGCGCCTCGACCGCGAATTCCATCGGCAGTTCTTTCAGCACTTCCTTGGCGAAGCCGTTGACGATCAGCGCAATCGCCGCTTCCTCGTCCAGCCCGCGCTGCTGCGCGTAGAACAGCTGGTCGTCGGAGATCTTGGAGGTGGTCGCCTCGTGCTCGATCTGCGCGGTGGGGTTCTTCACCTCGATATAGGGCACGGTGTGCGCGCCACAGCGGTCGCCCAGCAGCAGCGAATCGCACTCGGTGCGGTTGCGCACGCCCTCGGCATTGGCGGCCACGCGGACAAGGCCGCGATAGGTGTTGTTGCTCTGCCCGGCGCTGATCCCCTTGGAGATGATCGTCGAACGGCTGCCCTTGCCGTTATGGATCATCTTGGTCCCGGTATCGGCCTGCTGGTGGTTGTTGGTGACCGCGACCGAATAGAACTCGCCCACGGAATTCTCACCGTTGAGCACGCAGCTCGGATACTTCCACGTAACCGCAGAGCCGGTCTCGACCTGCGTCCAGCTGATCTTGCTGCGCGCGCCCTGGCACAGCCCGCGCTTGGTGACGAAATTGTAGATCCCGCCGACGCCTTCGGAGTTGCCGGGATACCAGTTCTGCACGGTCGAATACTTGATCTCGGCATCGTCCATCGCGACCAGCTCGACCACGGCGGCGTGGAGCTGGTTCTCGTCGCGCATCGGCGCGGTGCAGCCTTCGAGATAGCTGACATAGCTGCCCTTTTCGGCGACGATCAGCGTGCGTTCGAACTGGCCGGTGTTCTCCGCATTGATGCGGAAATAGGTGGAGAGCTCCATCGGGCAGCGCACGCCTTCGGGGATGTAGACGAAGGTGCCGTCCGAAAAGACCGCCGAGTTGAGGCAGGCGAAGTAGTTGTCGTTCTGCGGTACGACCTTGCCGAGCCACTTCTTCACCAGCTCGGGATATTCGCGGATCGCTTCGGAGATCGAGCGGAAAATGACGCCCGCCTTTTCGAGCTCCTCGCGGAAGGTCGTGGCGACCGAGACGGAATCGAACACCGCATCCACCGCAACCTTGCGCGCGCCCTTCACGCCGGCGAGCACTTCCTGCTCCGCCAGCGGGATGCCCAGCTTGTCGTAGACCGACTTGATCTCGGGATCGAGCTCGTCGAGGCTTTCGAGCTCCTCCTTCTTCTTGGGCGCGGCGTAATAATACGCGTCCTGGTAATCGATTTCCGGATAGCCGAGCTTCGCCCAGTCCGGCTCGGTCATGGTCAGCCACTTGCGGAACGCCTTCAGACGCCACTCGAGCATCCACTCGGGCTCTTTCTTCTTGGCCGAGATGAACCTGACCGTGTCTTCGCTCAGCCCCTTTGGCGCGTAGTCGGTTTCGATGTCCGAATGCCAGCCGAACTCGTAGTCGGCGGCCTTTGCGGCGGCTTCCCTGGCTTCCCGATCCTGCTCGGGGTTCTTGAGGTCGATGGTTTCGTTCATGCCAGTTCTTTCTTCACAGGGGCTGCGCCCGCAATTCTTGCGAGCGAAACATCCGCCAGCGCGCGGCGCACGGCAGCATTGACCACCGGCCAGTGCGGCTTGACGCTGCACTCGTGCTCCACGGCGCAGTCACCGGTATCGATGCAGGAGACGAGCGCGATCGGGCCTTCGATCGCCTCGACGATATCGGCCATGCTGATCGCCGCCGCGGGCCGCGCGAGCTGCAATCCGCCACCCGCGCCGCGGGTTGAGCGCAGCAGCCCTGCTGCGGAGAGCTTGCTGACGATCTTCTGCGCGGTGGGAACGGGAAGGCCGGTTTCCTCGGCCAGCGCCGACGCGCTCGTGCGCGCACCGCCGCAATGCTTGGCGGCGGCGGCCATGATGAGAATGGCATAATCGGCGAGGTTGCTGAGGCGCATGGCGCCCAATTCGGATTAAATCAGTCCGATTTCAACCAAAACCCGACTCTTGCGAGTCGTTAGCGTCTTTTGCCATCCTCGCCGCGCTTCAGCGGGCGTCGAGAATCTTGGCAATTATATACTTTACTTAGCATCCTGTTCGTGGCATATACTCGGGCATGGACATCAACATCACCAACCCGATCTTCCATGACGAAGCCAAGGCCACCGCTCACATCGAAGCGGAGCGCTGGAATGGCGAGCCTGTGTGCCCGCACTGTGGTTCGCTTGCTGTCCGTAAGATGGGTGGCAAGACCCAAGCCGGTATGTTCCTCTGCAACGATTGCCGCGACAAGTTCACCGTCCGCACTGGCACCGTTATGGAGCGCAGCCACGTTCCCCTGCACAAGTGGCTTCTGGCTACGCACATCATGGCCGCTTCCAAGAAGGGCATGAGCGCGGCGCAGATGGGCCGCATGATCGGCGTTTCCTACAAGACCGCGTGGTTCCTCTGTCATCGCATCCGTGAAGCCATGGAAGGCGCCGCCCCCACTGGCCCCATGGGCGGCGCTGGTAAGTCGGTTGAAGCCGACGAGACTTACGTTGGCGGCAAGGCCAAGAACCGTGCCCACCGCAAGCCTGCCAAGAAGAAGGCTGTCGTCTCCCTGATCGACCGCGAAACTGGCGTTGCCCGCTCGTTCCATGTCGCCAACGTCAACGCCAAGGACGTTCGCAGCCTGATCGTGACCAATATCGACCGAGCCAGCACGCTACAGACCGACCGCAGCCACATTTACTTCCGTCTCGGCCAAGAGTTCGCTGCACACTCTGCCGTGAACCACGGTGCGGGCGAATACACCCGCGATGGCACCGACCACACGAACAGCGCCGAAAACTTCTTCTCGATCTTCAAGCGCGGCGTGATCGGCACCTATCACCACATGAGCGAGGCCCACCTTGGTCGCTACTGTGCCGAGTTCGATCTACGCTACAATACCCGCGACATGAACGACGCGGAGCGCGCTAGCGAAATCCTGCGCGGGGGTATTGGTCGCCGCCTGACCTATCGGCGGGTTGATAAACTCGCCGCCTAGGTTTGCGGAGATACCCCGCCAGATCGGAACGCCTCGCAAACGCTGGACTCAATCGTGATTTAAGCGATTATGTATTTTAGCGAGCGGGGTGACAAATGCCTTATTTCAATTCGAGTGCGATCAAGCGAGCCGAATACAATTCAGCGACCGGGGGTCTGACGATCTGGTTTCCCGAGGGGAAGCCCTATGACTACTGCAACGTGCCCCAGCACATATGGGAAGGACTTTGTAACGCCCCATCGAAGGGCCGATACTTCAACGCCCATATCGACGGGCGTTATCAGTGCTAATCCTCGTTGATCGTCACCCAGCATACGCCCCGAACATCGAGGCTCATAGTTTCGCCGGGGCCAAGGAAGCGAGCGACAACACCCTCCCTACCGCCCAAAGCCTCTTGGAGGCTGTGAGTGGGAGCAAGGGAAAGAAGAGCGCGCCAGAAGCGCACGGTCCATGTCATCACTTTTTGCGCTTCCCGCCCTTCTTGACCCTCTCTTGCGGCTTGGGCGGGGTCGCCAGCATCCGCTTTAGCGCTGCCTCCCGGCGGCGTTTGGTTTCTTCTTCGGAATAGGTTTCTTCGCTTTGTTTGGTGTCTTTCATGGCTCGTGATCCTAAAGCAGATTGGTATTGGCCTCTAGGTGAGCTTGAGCACCAGCACGAGATACGCGATTTCTTCCCTGAAGAAGCGGAGATGATCGGCGTTATCACAATACTGTGGAATCGCCAGGAGCTGAAGCTGGCCAAGATCTACAGCAAGCTAATTGCCTCCAAGCGACCGGAATACGCAATGGCCATTTGGGAGCGCCAACCGACGCACCAAGCTCGCCGCGACCTGCTAGCCCTCGCCCTGCAAACCGTGAAACTGACCAAGCAGCAAGCAGGCATCCTCAATTATGTTATTGAAAAAACCAAAACGCTCGCAGATCGACGCAACGAGCTCATCCACGCCGAGTATGTGGTGCATGGCAGAACGGATAAACTGCACGCCAAGATAAAGTCCCCGCGCTCGACCAAGCCCCCCAAACATCAAAAGCTCTCAGCCGAAGACCTCCAGCAGGTCATCGACGATCTTGAGCAACTTATATTGGCGACTGAGGCTGCGAGCTTCGCGTTTGCCACAAAGAGGGATCGGCGAATTACCGCTGCGCTTCGCAAGTTTGAAGAAGTTCACGGACCGCTTCAGGAAAGTCGACAAACCGATTCCGACCTTCCGACTCTCCGCCGAACTCACGACGCAGAATTTTAACCCCCGCATCAATCATCTCAGGCGTAATCTCAATCTCAGTGGCGTCAGCCATTTGGCACCTACGTTGACATCGCAGGCCCGATATATGCGACTCGGCGCCTGCTAAGTAAAGTATATAATTGCCAGAATCTTCGTCATCGCCGCATCGCACCCGTTCACCTTGTCCGTCAGCCATTTGGTGAACCTGATTTCGTCGCGCTTGGTCGTTCCCTTGCGGCGCTGCAAGTCGGCGGTCAGTTCCTCTGCCTTGGGTTCGGGACGGAGGCCATCGGGACTGCTGATGCTCGATGCGTAGAGGATCTCCACCGCACTGTCCCAGTCGCGCGCCGGGTGGATCGATTTCACGCGCGTATTCGCGGCCTCTCGCGTGACGATCTGGCAGATGACCGCTTCGTCGAGGTTGGTTGCCGCAGCCACGCCTGCTTCGTCCAGCTTCGCCCCGGCTGCCGTCATGCACAGCGGCACGCAGATCATCATGCCCAAACCGTACCGTTTCATCGTCACCTCCGAGCATATCGCCCCCGCCGGGCGGGATCGAAGGGCAACGTAATCCCTGCACCATGTGGTGCACACTGGTAGATCGGACAGTCCGCCCGCGCCCCTGCGGTCCTCCATGAGAAGTGTTGCGGTCCGACCGCCTTGCGGCCACGCTGGTGGAAAGGGCTGTCGACAGCGATCCACGGGCGGCATAGGGCATGGTGCCATGCTGTTCCCAGCCCTGCGCCCGCTGCTGTTCACCCTTGATCCCGAGCGCGCGCATCGCCTGTCGCTCGCCGGACTGAAACGCATGCCAACCGGCAAGCCGCCCCGGCACGACCCTGCGCTGGCAGTGTCGCTCGGCGGACTGACCTTTCCCTCGCCCGTCGGGGTTGCGCCCGGTTATGACAAGGATGCCGAGGTGCCCGACGCGCTGCTGGGACTGGGCTTCGGTTTCGTCGAGGTGGGAACGATCACGCCGTTCCCGCAAGCGGGCAACCCCAAACCGCGCCTGTTCCGGCTGGTGGAGGACCGCGCCGTCATCAACCGCATGGGGTTCAACAACGGCGGGGCACAGGCCGCGCACGAACGGCTGCGCAAGCGCGTGGGGCGTCCCGGCGTCGTCGGCATCAATATCGGTGCCAACAAGGACAGCGATGATCGCATTGCAGACTATGCGCTGCTGACCGAACTGATGGCGCCGCTCGCCAGCTATCTGACGGTCAATATATCCAGCCCCAACACGCCGGGCCTGCGCAACCTGCAGGCGGGCGATGCGCTGAAGGACTTGCTGGACGGGGTCTTCGAGGCGCGCGGAGAGCGGACCACACCCGTATTCCTCAAGCTCGCGCCGGATCTGGAGCCGAAGGAGATCGATGCGATTGCCAAGATCGCCGGCGACAGCCCGCTGGCGGCGCTCATCATCTCCAACACCACGCTCGCCCGCCCGCCGCTCCGGTCGAAGCATGCGCTGGAGGCTGGCGGCCTTTCCGGCGCGCCGCTCGCCCCCATCGCGCTCCAGCGACTGAAGGATTTCCGCAAGGCCACCGGCGGGCAAATCCCGCTGATCGCGGCAGGCGGGATCGACAGCGCGGATGCCGCCTGGGAGCGGATCGTGGCGGGCGCCAGCCTGGTGCAGCTCTATTCCGCGATGGTCTATCAGGGACCGACGCTGGGGCGACGGATCGCGCGCGGCCTCAAGCAAAGGTTGCAGCGCGCAGGCTTTGCCTCGATTGAAGAGGCCATCGGATCGCAAAGCTGAGGATCGCCATGCTCTTTCGCCCGCTCGCCGGCCTTGCCGCCATCGTCTCGCTCGGCGCGTGTGCCAGCGTGCCGGACGCACCGCTCACGCCGCCGGCACCGACACCGACGGCTTCCACCTTCGGCGGGGCGGTCGCTTCGGCGGACCCGCGCGCCACGGCGGCGGCTGAAGCAATGCTGGCGCAAGGCGGCAATGCCGTCGACGCGGCGCTCGCCACGATGCTCGCGCTCACGGTCGTGGAGCCGCAGAGTTCCGGAATCGGCGGGGGAGGCTTCATCCTCTACGGCGCGCCCGACGGTACGGTGCAGAGCTACGACGGGCGCGAAACGGCGCCATTCGCCGCAACGCCCGCATGGTTTCTGGACGAGGACGGCAATCCCCTGCCCGGACCTGAGGCGACGATCAGCGGGCTGAGCGTGGGCGTGCCCGGCAATGTCGCGGTCGCCGCGAAGCTCCACGCAGAGCACGGCAGGCTACCCTGGGCGGCGCTGTTCCAGCCCGCGATTGCCCTTGCGCGCGAGGGCTTCGTTCTCAACGAGAGGCTGCATTCCTCGCTCGAAGGCCAGTTCGATCGGGCAGGCCATACCCCGGAAGGGCGCGCGCTGTTCTATCAGGCGGACGGCACGCCCAGGCCGGTGGGGACACGCATTGTTCTGCCAGACCTTGCAGCCACCTTCGAACGGATCGCAAGCGCAGGCCCCCAGGCCTTCTACGAAGGCGACTCAGCCACGGCCCTGGCCCAGACCATCGCCGCCGAAACCCCGCGCGACGGGGCGATGACCCCCGCCGATATCGCGGCCTACGAAGCGCGAGAGCGCGCGCCGGTATGCGGCGATTATCGCGGTTACAAGGTATGCGGCATGGGCCCGCCATCCTCGGGCGGGATCGCGGTGATCGGCATTCTCGAACAGCTCGAACGCTTCGATCTCGCCGCGCTCGGCCCGCGCTCGGTCGAGGCATGGCACCTGTTCGTGGAGGCACAGCGCCTCACCTATGCGGACCGCGCGATCTACACCGGCGATGCGGATTTCGTGGAGGTGCCCACCGCAGGGCTGATCGATCCGGACTATCTCGCCAGCCGCGCGCTCCTGATCGACCCGGCCCGGCGGATGGACAGCGTCACGCCCGGCACCCCGCCCGGCGCGCCCGCGCCCACGCCCGCGGGGGAAGGCTATCCGGAGAGCGGCACGACGCATTTCGTCGCCATCGGCGCCGACGGCACCATGGTCAGCTATACCTCCACCATCGAAGGCGCATTCGGATCGGGCCTGCGCTTCGGCGGGTTCTACCTCAACAACGAGCTGACCGATTTCGACTTCGCGCCGGTGCGGGACGGGATGCTTTCCGCCAACCGCGTGCAGGGCGGGAAGCGTCCGCGCAGTTCGATGGCGCCCACGGTCGTTTATGATCCGCAGGGCGAGCCTTTTCTTGCGCTGGGTGCGGCGGGCGGCGCGACGATCCCGATACAGACCGCGCGCACGATTATCGGCGTGATCGACTTCGGCCTGGACCTCGAAGACGCGCTCGCCCTGCCCATGGTGATGATCTTCGGCGACCGGCTGATCGTCGAGAAGGGCAGCTGGTTCGAAGATGCCGCACCGCAGTTCAACGCGCTCGGCCACGAAAGCGTGATCCCAAGCGACTTCCTGTTCCGCACCAACGGGGCGCTCAAAACGCCCCAAGGCTGGGTTGCGGCCTATGATCCAAGGCTGCGCGGGGTCGCCTATACCCGGCATGAGGACACGACGCAGCTTCCTTCTGGCAGCTTGCCGTAGGGTTCGCGGGAGCCTAGGCCGCGCTGCACCGTTATAAACAGACCAAAAACTGGGAGCAGGTGCGCCTTTGACGCAGCTTAGAGAGATCGAACAGGCGAGCAATCTCGTCTCGCTGTTCCTGCAACGCGCCGACGAAGGCGGTGACAAGCCCTTCCTCGGGCGCAAGGTCGCTGGCGAGTGGCAGACGATCAGCTGGCGGGAAGCCGCCGAACAGGTCTGCATTCTTGCCGAAAACCTGCGCGGGCTGGGCCTCACCGATGGCGACCGGGTGATGCTGGTGTCGGAGAACCGCCCCGAATGGTGCATTGCCGATCTGGCGATCATGGCTGCGGGCTGCATCACCGTGCCCGCCTACATCACCAATACCGAACGCGATCACATCCATATCCTGGACAATTCGGGCGCGAAGGCGGTGATCGTTTCGAACGAGAAGCTGTCCGGGCCGCTGATCCCGGCGATCTTTCACACCGGCATTGCCGAACACATCATCCCGATCGAAAGCGTGCGCGGATACCAGGGCGGCAACCTTGCCTGCCACGGCTGGGCGAGCATGATCGAAGGCGATGCCAAGGCGGCGCGCAGTGCGGTCGAGGCACGGATCGCGGGAATCGGCCGCAAGGACACCGCCTGCATCATCTACACCAGCGGCACCGGCGGCGCGCCGCGCGGCGTGCTGCAGCACCACGGCGCGATCCTGTGCAACGTGGCGGGCGCGGCGGACATCCTGATCGACGATTTCAAGCTTTCGGATGACGAGCGCTTTCTCTCCTTCCTCCCGCTCAGCCACGCCTATGAACATACCGGCGGGCAGTTCCTGCCGATCGGCGTGGGCGCGCAGATTTTCTACGCCGAAGGGCTGGAGAAGCTCGCCAGCAATATCGAGGAAACGAGCCCCACGGTGATGGTCGTGGTGCCGCGCCTGTTCGAAGTGCTGCGCACGAGAATCATGAAGCAGATCGCCAAGCAGGGCGGTGCCGCAAGCTACCTGATGGACCGCGCGCTCGAAATCGAGGAGCGGGCGGGCCCGAACGGGAAGAAGCGGCTGCGCGACAAGCCGATGGATCTGCTCGTCGGGCGGCTGCTGCGCCCCAAGATTCGCCAGAAGTTCGGCGGCCGGATCAAGGCGATGGTATCGGGCGGTGCTCCGCTCAATCCCGAAGTCGGCACCTTCTTCCAGGCACTCGGCCTGCCGATGATGCAGGGCTACGGCCAGACCGAGGCCGGGCCGGTCATCAGCTGCAACAGGCCGTCGGCCGGCGTTTCCATGGATACGGTCGGGCCGCCGATGAAGGGCGTGGAGATCCGGATCGCCGAGGACGGCGAAATCCTGTGCCGCGGCGAACTGGTGATGCACGGCTACTGGCAGAACCAGCCGGAGACCGATCGCGCCCTGCAGGATGGCTGGCTGCACACCGGCGATATCGGCCATATCGACGACAAGGGCCGGATCGTCATCACCGACCGCAAGAAGGACATGATCGTCAACGACAAGGGCGACAATGTCGCGCCGCAGAAGGTCGAAGGCATGCTGACCCTGCAGCCCGAGATCGGTCAGGCGATGGTCGCGGGCGATCGCCGGCCCTACATCGTCGGCCTGATCGTGCCCGATGCCGAATGGGCGCTGGACTGGTGCAAGGCGCAGGGCAAGCCGCTCGATTGCGCGAAGGCGCAGGAGCTGCCCGAATTCCGCGCGGCGATCCGCAAGGCCGTCGACCGCGTGAATTCCGAATTGTCGGTGGTCGAAAAAGTGCGCGGCTTTGCCTTCGCGGACGAACCCTTCTCCATCGAGAACGAGGAAATGACGCCGAGCATGAAGATCCGGCGGCACAAGATCCGCGAACGCTACGGCGACCGGCTGGACGGGCTGTACCGCGGATGAGCGCGATTTATCGACTGGCGCTGCTTGCCGGCGGTGCCGTGCTTGCATCGGCCTGCGCCAGCGTCAGCGCCGCGCCCGAACCCCTGCCGAGCGCACTGGAAGCGGGCTGGGAGGGAGCGCGCGTTTGCACGCTGCAGCACCAGACGCAGACTCATCGCGTGCTGCGCTGCACGTTTCCGCCCGGCGTTGGCCACGAAAGGCACTTCCATCCGGCCCATTACGGCTACGCGCTGAGTGGCGGAACCATGCGGATCACCGACGGGACAGGGGTTCGGACCGTCACGCTGGAAACAGGCTCGGACTATTCGAGCGATGGGACAGCGTGGCACGAGGTGGTCAATGTCGGCGATACGCCGGTGATCTACCTCATGGTGGAAGAGCGCTAGGCCACTCCTGCCAGCGCCGCGCTGGCGAGTTCTTACCGAAATCGAGATCCGCCCGCACTCGGGCAAACGCCTGCCCCGCCCCTACCGCGGCAGCCGGTGTTGCCCGATAGCAACTTTTTTTCGCGCAGCCCACAATGGGAGCCTTGGCAGAAAAGGAGACGCGCGATAACGCGCCAATCGGCGGTTTTTGGGGATTGCACTTATATCGGGGTCGTTATTTGCAATCTGAATGGCGCCGCCGTTTGGACATAGGGATACATGATGAACACCAATAGTTGCTCAACCGCAACACGCGGCCGTGTGCGCCGATGCGCAATCCTTTTGGGGGGTATTTCGCTCTTCTCGCTGGCGACGCCGGCTCTGGCTCAGGACTCGGCCGTGCTCGAGCGTCTCGAAGCGCTCGAAGACCGGCTCGATGCGCTGCAGAGCGAAAACGAGCAGCTGCGCGCGCAGCTTGAAGACCTGCGCAGCGTGAACACCGCGCAAGGTGATGTCGTCGTCGCGGCGTCCGACGCGCAGGTGCCCGCAGCGGCTGCGCAAGCCGAGATACCCGGCACGGCGCGCGTCGCAACGACGGCAGGCTCAGCCCGCCCGGTCGACGTGGTCACCGAAGCCGACGACCCGCGCGAGATGCAGGTAACCGGGTCGGAGAACTTCGTCGGCACCAACGCCGCCTATGCGTACCAGATGCTCGACCATGCGGAGAACGTGAACACGAAGCCGCTGGTCCAGCTGGCCGCGCTGCAATCGGGCGAGCTGACCGACCGGGTCACGCTGTCGGGCGGGATCACCGCGATCGCGAACTATCAGTGGGCGACGGTCGACTCCAAGTTCGGCTACCTCATGCGCCACCCGACCAGCGCCAACCAGCTGGGCGACAATGTTTCCGAAGTGGTGCTGCATTCGGCCAACCTCGCGCTGACCGCGCGGCTGCTGCCCAACGTCACCGGTTATGCGGAACTGCTGTACGATCCGGAACAGAGCTTCGGTCAGGGGACGATCACCGCGCTGGCGCGCAACCAGATCCAGCTGCGGCGCGGCTGGGTGATGTTCGGCGATCTGGACCAGCTGCCGGTCTATGCCCTGATCGGCAAGATGGACACGCCCTTCGGGCTCAACGACACGGTCAACCCGTTCACCAATTCGACCAACTGGCACGCCTTCGCGGGGCTCGCCTATGGCGGGCAGGTCGGCTTCGTCTCGGGCGGGCTGCATGTGCGCGGGATGATCATCCAAGGCGGCGCGCAGTTCCGTTCGGCGAACGTGCCGGTGCTGGGCACCAGCGTGCCCTCGCGCGCGAACAACTTCGCGGTCGATGCGCGCTACACGATCGACCTCGGCGGGGAAGGCAATGCGCTGATGGCCGGTGCCAGCTACCAGCGCGGGACCGCCTATTGCCAGGATTATCCGGTCACGCACTTCAACCCGTGTCAGGACAACAACCCGGGCATCGCCGCCTATGGCAAGCTGACCTATGGTCCGCTGACGCTGATTGGCGAATATGCGAAGACGACGAAGGAATGGGCGGGCACCGCCGTGCCCGATCCGGCCAATCCGCGGAGCGTGTATGACGCAGTGAAGCCCGAGGCGTTCACGGTCGGCGGCCGCTTCGGCTTCGGGGCCGAGAGCCTGACGATGCAACGTCGCGAATTCGCGTTGTCGGCGGAATTCTCGAAGTTCATTTCGGGTGAGGAAGGCTCCCCCTGGCGGCGGCAGAACCAGATCGTGCTGGGCGGGTCGTGGTTCCCCGCACCGAACGTGAACCTGTTCGGCGAGTTCATCCGCGTGAACGGTTACGTCCCGCTCAACTTCCTGTCGGGGGGCAATTTCCCCGATGGCGGCACCTGGTCGAACCAGGATGCGGATACGAATGTGATTCTGGCAGGCGCGCAGGTCGCGTTCTGAACCGACTCGCCGTCAGTGCCGGGCCGCTCGCAAGGGGCGGTCCGGTTCAGGCCGGTTCAGGCCGCCTCGTCTTCAAGATCGACATATTCGGGATAGAACGTGGGTGCGCGGCTGGACCAGGCGGGCGCCGTCGCGGCCGCTTCGCTCAGGCTTTGCAGCAGCAGCTTGCGCCGTGCCGGGCGCAGGTTCGGCATGGCGGCCCCGGCACAGAAGGCGCTGGGCAGCCAGGGGCGCACATCGGCGCCAAGCAGGCGTTCGTAAAGGAAGCGGAAGGGCGAGAAACCGTCGAGCCGTTCCTGCGCAAGATCGAATGATGCAAGGCGCGAGAGCTGGCCCATGAAGGGCGAGATCGCCTCGCCGCCATCGGCACCCGGGATGGAGCGCCGCAGGGCTTTGAGATCCTGATAGGCGACATACTGGCGGCGAATCGCGACATTTTCCGAAGAATTGCGGGCCCACAGCTTGAACGCGTCGCACCGGCCGAGGCCGATATCGAGGTTGCGGCGAATGAAACGCTGCTCGCAGGGCGAGAAACTGGCAAATTCGCGCATCTCCGCGATGCTCAGGCTGGTGGTGTTGTTCTTGGTCGCCATCGTGCCCCTCCATCGGGCTTTCATCCGATGGGGAGCATGTTTCGCCGAACTTGGTTAACAATCCGCTAAGTCTGCTTTCGCTTGCCACTTACGGGGAGGGTTGGCTTGGCAAAGCGCAAGATGCATGATCCGGGGAATGCTTGGATTTCGTACCATCACAGCGGAGCTTCGATACGAAATTCAAGTGCGGCGACTACGAAGAGCTCACGAAGCCCGGGTGCAGGCGCTCGTCGACAGACGGGACGATCTCCAGGACTTGGGCAAAGGCAATCGTATCGCATTTTGGGCTGGTGTAGCCCTCACCGTTTTCTCAGTCGCGATGCTATTCCTGACATGGACTGGCGACCTGACCGCATTCATCGGTCTACCCGCTACTGCGCTAGGGGTTCTCGGCACCTTTCGCCAGTTCTTCGCGGACCGAAAGCAGTTGAGGGCGCTTCGCCAACGAACGCTCGACCGGTTCAACACTCTCAAGGTGATAGACTACGCTACCTATTCTCTGGTGAGGCTGACGGACCGCATTGTACTACCCAAGGCCTATCTGAAAAGCGGCTACAGGATAGAATACCTCCATCATGGCTTTGGTGCTTGGAGCCCAGAGGTCAGCTCATGGCTGATTTCGGGGCGGGCAAACAGTACGAAATACACACATGATACTTCCCAGTACGACGGCCCGCCTGCCGTCCGCGACTCTATAGCCCCATTCATCGAATTCAGCCGGACTGCATCGGCGCGCCGATTTAGCAATGATCGCAAGATACGCATGCGAACGGATCTGGTGCGCGATGAGAGCGGAAACTTCCCCCAAGTGGTGCAATTTCAGCGTACCAATTATCTGGCGACGCTTGCGACCAATGATCTGTCCTTCAAGGAAGTGATCAATCGCCACAGTCGCGAATGCCAATATGACGGTCTCTCGGGGTTTCTGCAGGCAGAAGGCGCAGATTTGGTTTTTCGTGGATTGGAACAATCGGATTGTGCAAACCAAATTGGAGTTTCGACCCTGGCTTTCACATCCGATCACTACTTGATCCTGGTCGACCAGACTCAGCAGAACCTCCAGTCGGCAGGGCTGGTCGCTCCGAGCGGATCTGGGTCGCTCGACGAAGACGATCTACACGACGCAGGTTGCGAGGGTTCGCTTGTCGATTGGCTTACCAGTGCAAGCAAGCGCGAATTGCTTGAGGAACTGGGTATCGCGTGTGCCGACGAATTTACGGCGGAGGTGAACACCCTGATCGACGCAGTGACGGTCAGAGCAATGCCCCTGGGATTCTGTGTCTATCTTTTCAGAGGCGGAAAGCCGGAATTTTTCTTCATCTCTCGCCTTTCCTGTTCGGCAGACGAGTTGGACAAGATCAGCCAGTACACTGCCGAGGAAAGCGATCTTTCAGGGCGTTTCGCGAAGTCAGAAGCCTATCGATTAAAGCCAACTGGGAGCCGTGCGACCGAAGACCTGCTACGCATCTGCAACCGTTTGCGCTCCTCAGAGACGCACCGCCTGTCTTTCCCCCTTGAGTTGCAGCTCGCGCTACTCGAGCATGCTTGTGCAGAGCACGGCCCCAAGCTGGACGAATTCTTCGCGGCGGAGATTGCCTGAACCTTGGCGGAGCATTAAGTCCGCTTTAAATCAGCCCCGCAAGCGGACTGCTGGGATCGGCATATTTTCGCGTTGCCATGCGTCCCGCAAGGTAGGCGTCGCGCCCGGCCTGCACCGCCAGCTTCATCGCGCGGGCCATGCGAATCGGGTCTTTCGCCTCGGCGATGGCAGTGTTCATCAGGATGCCGTCGCAGCCCAGTTCCATGCCTACGGCTGCATCGGATGCCGTGCCGACACCTGCATCGACCAGCACGGGAACGCTCGCCCCTTCCACGATCAGGCGGATGGTGACGCGGTTCTGGATGCCCAGGCCCGAACCGATCGGCGCGCCGAGCGGCATGATCGCCACCGCGCCCGCCTCTTCCAGCTGCTTGGCGGCGATCGGATCGTCCGCGCAATAGACCATCGGGTGGAAGCCTTCGTTGGCAAGGGTCTCGGTCGCCCGCAGCGTCTCGCGCATGTCGGGATAGAGCGTCTTCGCCTCGCCCAGCACTTCCAGCTTGACCAGATCCCAGCCGCCCGCCTCGCGCGCCAGCCGCAGCGTGCGTACCGCTTCGTCTGCGGTGAAGCACCCGGCGGTGTTGGGAAGGTAAGTGACCTTCCTGGGGTCGATGAAGTCGGTCAGCATCGGCTGATTCGGATCCGACACGTTGACGCGCCGCACCGCGACGGTGACGATCTCGGCCCCGCTGGCTTCCAGCGCGGCGGCGTTCTGCGCGAAATCCTTGTACTTGCCGGTGCCCACGATCAGGCGGGAGCGGAAGGTGTGTCCGGCCACGGTCCAGGTGTCGTCATCCGGCTGCGCGTGGTCGCCCCCGCCTACGAAATGCACGATCTCCAGCGTGTCGCCTTCGCCCAGCGCAATCTCGCCCAGCTGCGAGCGCGGCGCGATCTCGCCATTATGTTCGACCGCGACCTTCTCCGGCGCGAGGCCGAGTTCGCGCACCAGCGCGGCAATGCTTGTGGCGGAGGTGGTGCGGCTCTCGCCGTTCAGCCGGATCGATTTGGTGTCGCTCATAGGCGGGCGACTTGGGGCCTCAGCGCTTTTCGCGCAAGCCATCCGGGCCATTCATCGCCGCGCCGCGCCGAAGATTGAGAAGATGGCCGACCGAGACGAGCGCCACGCCCGAGATGGTAAGCAGCGCTTCCTGCGTGCCGTGCGGGCCCAACAGTGCGCCGCCCATCAGCGCCAAACCCACCGAGGCGATGGCGAGGGGCAACCAACGACGGTGCCGGGCCACCCCCATCCCGATAGCGATTCCGGCGATCAGCGTCGCGGCGGCGAGGCCCCACCGATGCAGTTCGGGAGAGAGCAGCCAGTGGCTGGCCAACCCGATCGAAGTGATGATCACGATGGTCAGCACGCAATGGACCGCGCACAGCGCGGACAGCGCAATGCCGATCGCATCCAGCTTCATGCGGTTAGAGGCGTAGGGCCGATCCATGCAGGGCATTTATGTTATGTTGTTTCATTCGGCAAGGGCGTGCTTGCAGAAGATTCAATGCCCATGCGGGTTTGCGCGCTTGCAAGTCCTTCACGCCTTACGCATTCATACGGCATGGCCAGCACACCTTTGGATCAGTCCAGCGATCTTGCGCACGATCGGAGTCGTCCCGGCTGGCTGGCGTGGTGGCTGCTGGCGGTCGCGGCGATGGTCGTGCTGATCGTCGCGGTTGGAGGCATCACGCGGCTGACCGAATCGGGCCTGTCGATCACCGAATGGAACGTCGCCTCGGGCGTCCTTCCCCCGCTGAGCGACGCGCAGTGGCAGGCCGAGTTCGCAAAATACCGTGCGACGCCCGAATACCGCTACGAGGCGGGCCCGGCGGGCATGACGCTCGCCGATTTCAAGGCGATCTTCTTCTGGGAGTGGTTCCACCGCCTGCTCGGGCGCGTCATCGGCCTCGCTTTTGCGCTGCCGCTCGCGTTCGCATGGATAAGGGGCTGGATTCCCATAGGCTACGCACCGCGCCTGCTGGCGCTGCTGGCGCTGGGCGGTCTTCAGGGCGTGTTCGGATGGCTGATGGTCCGCTCAGGCTTGGGAGGCACGATGACCGATGTGAGCCATTTCTGGCTGTCGATCCATCTGTGTACCGCACTGGTCACGCTGGCGGGGCTGGTGTGGACCGCACTCGATCTCCAGGCGCTCGATCGGGACCGGGCGGCGCGGCCTGCCAGGTTCCGCCCGATCGCCATGCTCGCCGGCGCTGTCCTGTTTCTTCAGATCCTGCTCGGCGCCTGGGTCGCGGGGCTCAATGCCGGGCACGCGTCGAATACCTGGCCCCTGATGCAGGAGCGCATCGTGCCCGAGGCCGACTTGTCGCAAGGCCTGTTCTTCGCCGTTACCCACGATCCCTTCCTGCTCCATTTTCTCCATCGCTGGTTCGCCTGGGCGGCCTTCGGGGCGCTGCTGTGGCTCGGCTTGCGCGCGCTCTCGCGCGAAGACAATGCGGGCAAGGCGCTGATCGGACTGGCCATGGGGCAGGTTCTGCTGGGTATCGTGACCGTGGTGACAGGCGTGTCGCTGTGGATCGCGGTGGCGCACCAGGTGACCGGTGCATTGCTGGTCGCAGCCACTGCGACTGCCGCCCACGCTGTCGGCCGCCGTCCCCAGGGGCATGGCGAGTGAGCGCGCTGATCTACACGGTGTTCGCCAACCGCGCGGATGCGCGGGCGGTCTCCGCGCGGTTGCTCGACGAGAAACTCGTGGCCTGCGCCAACCTCCTGGGCTCGATCGAAGCCATGTTCGAGTGGGAGGGTGAGCGCGGAGAGGGCGAGGAGTTCGCCGTGCTCTTCAAGACACACGAAGCGCGGCTGGATGATGCAGTCGCGCGCCTCGAGACGCTCCACCCCTATGATACGCCTGTAATTCTCGGCTGGCGCGCGGAGGCGCAAGGCGCGGCCACGGCCGACTGGCTTGCCGGCCTGACCGGATGAGCGGGAGAAGCACGGGACCGGGCGTGAACAGACGCGCCGTGCTTCTGGGGATGGGGGCCACCGCCCTCCTCGCGCCTGTCGCCCATGCGCAGCCTGCCGCCGTGGCGGGGGATTTCACGCTGGAACGGGTGCTGGTGCGCTGGCTTTCGGATGGCAACCAGATCCGGGTCACGCGCCGCTGGGCCATCGCCATTGGCCCTTCCCAGGTCGGTGCAATGGGCGTTTCCGGCGCGCAGTCCTTCGTGCAGGTCGATGCGCCGCCGCCATTGAAGGCGATCGCCGATCTCGAGGCCCGCCGGGAGGAGACGGGCTTTCTGCCGCTTCATCTCGACGAATCGGGCCATATCCTGTCCGCCGGGGCGGGTGAACCTGCGCCACTGCCCGAGGAGGCCCTTGCTGCGGCAGTGGCCTTCGCCCGGTCCCGCGCGACCGGGGGCGAGGTGGTTTCCGCGTCCCGCCAGTTCGTCGCGGACATGTCTCAAAGCGGCCAGCGATGGCTGACCAGGCTGCCGCGCGATCTCTTCTTCCCCGCGCCGAGAGAACGCGAGGCCAGCCAGGCCATCGACCTGCCCGACGGCACGAGCGGCATCGTGACCATGCGCGAAATCGCGGTGAGCGACCCGGCATCGGGCCTTCTGCGCAGCTTCCAGCGCGAGGCCGAAACCAGCTCACCGCAATTCTCGCGCAAGGGCGGCGAAACCTGGCGGCTGATGGATGCGGTATCATAATACCTCTTCTCTATCCCGCATGAATGCTTGACTTGCCGCCCTTCGGCACGCATTAGCGCGCTCCACGACCGGGCAGGCGAATCCGCAACTCCAGCGGCCAGCGCTCCGGCGATACCCCGAATTTCACAGGGCCGCCCCGCAAGGGAAAGCCCAAAAGGGAAAGCAAAGCCATGAAGGCTCTCAGCAAGGTGACCCGGTCGATCAAGCCGGCCGAGGTCGAAAAGAACTGGTACGTGATCGACGCAGAAGGCCTCGTCGTGGGCCGTCTGGCGGCGATCATCGCGAACCATCTGCGCGGCAAGCACAAGCCGAGCTATACTCCGCATGTCGATTGCGGCGATCACGTGATCGTCCTCAACGCGGACAAGGTGAAGTTCACCGGCCGCAAGATGGGCAACAAGAAGTATTACAAGCACACCGGCTATGCCGGCGGCATCAAGGAAACCACGCCCGCGAAGATTCTCGAGGGCAAGTTCCCCGAACGCGTGCTGGAAAAGGCAGTGGAACGCATGGTTCCGCGCGGGCCGCTTGGCCGCCAGCAGATGAAGGCGCTGCACCTCTATGCCGGTACCGAGCATCCGCATGACGGGCAGAAGCCCGAGGTGCTCGACGTTGCTTCCATGAACCGCAAGAACAAGGCTCTCAGCTAATGGCCGACGACAAGAACCAGAACGAGTCGCAGGCGGGTTCGGAATCCGAACCCAAGACTGCCAGCATCCGCGACCTCGCCGATCTGGGCGACATCGCAAGCGATGCACCGGCCGCCGACGCTGCCGTGGTTGCGGAAAGCACCGCCCCGCTGCGCGAGCAGGAGCTGGACCAGCATGGCCGCGCCTACGCCACCGGCCGCCGCAAGGATGCGACCGCACGCGTCTGGCTCAAGCCGGGCAGCGGCAAGGTCACGATCAACGGCAAGGATCAGGACGTATACTTCGCGCGTCCGACGCTGCGTCTGATCATCGACCAGCCTTTCTCGATCACCGAACGCCAGGGCCAGTACGACGTGATCGCCACGGTGCGTGGCGGCGGGCTGTCGGGCCAGGCCGGTGCGGTCAAGCACGGCATCAGCCAGGCGCTCAGCAAGTACGAGCCCAAGCTGCGCAGCACGATCAAGTCCGCCGGGTTCCTGACCCGCGACAGCCGCGTGGTGGAACGCAAGAAGTACGGCCGCGCGAAGGCACGCCGCAGCTTCCAGTTCTCCAAGCGTTGATGGCAGGTACGGCTTAGGCTATACCCGTACAAGATCACCAGGAGGGGCGGTGCCGCAAGGCGCCGCCCTTTTTGTTTGTCAGTTCAGAACCGGGGTGCCGAGACGGTCCCACGCGTCTCGAAACGCTTCGTGATCGTAGGCTTTGGGCTGGAGCCAGTAGGTTACGCGACCGTCCTTCTCTCCGCGATGCGCGAGCTCGCGCACCTCGTCCAAGGTCATGATGAAGCAGATCGGCTGATCCGCATTGGCGTGGATCGTGATTACCCACCAATCGGAACGCAGCTTCGCCAGGTCGGTCCCAAGGGGCACCGGGTTGCGTTTGCTCAAGGCCTTTGACTGTATTCCCAGAAATACGCTTTCGGCGGCATCAGTCGCCAGGATATCAGACCCGCGCGCGTTGCGGATGGTCGGCATGGCATGCCAGCCTCTGCGCGAGAGCTGCCAGAGAACGTAGTTCAGGCCGGCATTCCCTGTCAGCTGCCCCTGGTTGGCCATCTGGCGCCTAGTTCACCGGCGGATCGGTTCGCGGGACCGCGCCAACGGGCGCCACCGGCTCGCCCTCATGGCGTGGCGGTTGCGCGTCTTCGGGAACGTCGTCGATCTTCATCGCCTCGTCGTCCACATCTTCGAGGGTGCGGATATCCACCCGCAAATTCTCGCCATCCCAGTGCAGTTCGTTGAAACTCGGCGGGGTCGAACGAAGCCGCTGTGACAGCGTGCCGGCCCCGATCATCCGCACCGGGCCGTGCGGCGTGTCCTCCATGATGTCGAACGCATCGTGCACGTGGCCCGACAGCACGCCGATTACATTGCGCTTCGCCAGCTCGGCCAGCGCCTTCGAGCCGCCCCGGGTCAGCGCCGTGCCCTGCGTGCCGACTTCGCGCAGCGGATGGTGGACCGTCACCAGTGCCCGTGTTCCCGGCGGCAACGCATCGATCCGGGCAAGACACTTCTCCAGCGCTCGCCCCGTGACCCAGCCCTTCGACCAGTTGAAGCGGGGCTGCATGCGCACCGCCGTCTTCAGCGGGACCAGCGCGATGCCGGGCAGGTCGATCTCGCGCTCGACCACATCGCGCATCCGCCCGAACCGCTTGTAGGGATCGAAGAAACGCTCGATCAGATTGAAATAGGGCATGTCGTGATTGCCGACATCGAGCGTGACCGGCGCATCGAGCGTACCGATCCACTCCTCCGCGGCCCGGAATTCGTGATGCCGTGCGCGCATCGTCAGGTCGCCGGTAATGGCTATCGCGGCAGGCCGGAGGCGCGTGACCTCGGCCGAAAACCAGTCGAGCGCCTCGTTATTCTCGAGCCCGAAGTGAATGTCGCTGACGTGGAAAAGCAGAGTCTTGGCCATCGGCGTCAGCCCCCTCCCGGCATGGTGGCAATCAGATCGACCGGGCATTGTTCGAGGCTGAAGGTCTCGCGCGGGGTTGCATCGGCCGGCTCTCCGTCGAGCAGCAGGTCAAGCGGTTCACCCCCGGTGCTTTCCATTTCCAGCCGGTCGAACGGGCCCAGCGTATCATGCGGGCCTTCGCGGAATTCCTGCCGCATGAGCGCCCAGGTCTGCGCGACGAAGTCGGCCCCGGTGCGCGCGTGATAGGCGGCGGCGTCCATGCCCTTCGCATGGGGCACCAGCTCGATGATCGGATAGCCCTCTCTCTGACCTTCGGGAGGCACAGCAATGCGCACCGGAGGGCGCCCCGTGGTACCCTCGATCGCGGCGCCCGTGGCGCGAAGCATCTGCGCCGGATCGCCTGCGCGCATCGCCTCGCGCACGTCGTTCCAGCTGGTGCCGGGGCCCACCATCAGCCCGGCGAGCGCGATGCCCTGCGAGGAGCGGATGATCTTGGGGCGGACCTTGTTCGCCTTGCCACCGGCAAAGGCCTTGATCACATCCTCGACCCGGGCTTCGCCATGCAAGCGGTGCGTCAGGAGGTTCTGCGTGCCGCCGGGCAGCGGCAGGATCGCGCCGCCCCAGCCGGCCAGCGCTGAAACGACCGCGTTGATCGTGCCGTCCCCGCCCAGCGTGACGAGCGTATCGACGCCTGCGCGATCCAGTTCTTGCGCGGTAGGGATCGGATCGCCGGGGAAATCCGCGCGGTGAGCAATGCACAGGTCCGAGCTTGCGCAGGTATCGTGCAGCGCCTCGAGCAGCTCCTCGCGCACGGAGCCGCTGCCTTCGTTAGCGACCAGCCAGATATCGCGTTGTTTCGCCATGCTTAGGAAAGCGCGCGCGCGCGGCGTGGTTCCGTCAGCCTGCCTGCGGAGACGTGGCAGCGGGTGCGATCTCTTCCACCAGCAGCTTGTCGATCTTGCGGCCATCCATATCGACGACCTCGAATCGCCAGCCCTGGTGGGTGAAAACCTCGCCTTCCTCGGGCAGACGCTTGAGCACCGACAGCGCGAAGCCTGCAGCGGTGGCGAACTCTCGATCCTCGCCATAATCCAGGTTCAACCGGTCGCCGAGCGTTTCGGCGGGGAGCGCGCCCGATATCAGCAGCGAACCGTCGGCCCTCTCGATCACCTCGGGTATGTCGCCCTGATCCTTGTCGCTCTCGAACTGGCCCACGATGGCGGTCAGCAGGTCGATCGGGGTGACGATGCCGTCCAGATGGCCGTATTCGTCATGCACCATCGCCATCGCCACATCGGCCTGCTGCAATACACGCAGCGCGTCCATCGCATCGAGCTGGTCGGGCACCACTTCCACCCGCTTCGCAAGATCGGTGAGTTTGAAGGACTGGCCCGAGACCATCGCGGCGAGCACTTCACGCACCTTCACAACGCCCACGACCTTGTCGGGCGATCCATCGGCGACCGGCAGCAGCGAGTGCGGGCTCTCCGCGATGGTCTGCTCGATCTCTGCGCGATCGGCGCTGGCATCGATCCAGTCGAGTTCGGTGCGCGGCGTCATCACCTCCCGCACCGGACGGTCGGCCAGCCGGACCACGCCTTTCAGAATCGCGCTCTGTTCGGCTTCGAGCACACCGGTCCGGGTCGCTTCGGCGAACAGCATCTGCAGTTCTTCGGCCGTCACGCTGTTCTGCCCGCCGGGTCGCACGCCGAACAGGCGAACGATCGTGGCCGAGGACGTGTCGAGCAGCCAGACGATCGGCGCGCCCAGCATCGCGAGCAGTTTCATCGGACGCGCCATTATCATCGAAACCGGCACGGCGGCGCGCAGGGCAAGCTGCTTGGGCACCAGTTCGCCCACAACCACGCTGAAATAGGTGGTCAGGCTGATCACCACGATAAAGGCAACTTCGCGCGAGATATCCGCCGGAATACCCAGCGCGGCCAGCCTTTCGCCCACCGGCGCCTCAAGGCTCGCGCCTGAAAAGGCCCCGGTGAGAATCGCGATCAGCGTGATCCCGATCTGCACCGTGGAAAGGAACTTGCCGGGATTGGAAGCGAGATCCATTGCAACTGCGGCCGCGCTGCTGCCAGCGTCTGCCCTGGCCTGCAAGCGCGTGGTCTTGGCGGAAACGATGGCGAGTTCGGACATCGCAAATACGCCGTTGAGCACGATCAGCGCCGCGATGACGAGCAGGTCTGTCCAGGGGAAAGGTGTCACAACATTGTTCGCGCTAGCACAAATGCGGCGCCGCGCCAGCCATCATCCCACCTGCAGCGTTCTTGCCGGCGGTCCACGGGAACCGGCGAGGCAGGGGCTACGTTACGGAGGCGGCGAGCGTGGGTGGAACGCGAGCCCCCAAACGTGCGCGACCCATTCGCGCATAAAAACACTAGAGGGACAGAAAATATGAAAACCTCCCGTATCGTGCTCTCCTCGGTGGCCGCAGCGGCCCTGATGAGCACCTCCGCTTGCGTGACCGACCCGAATACCGGCGAGCAGACCTTCTCCCGCACGGCCGTTGGCGCCGCCCTTGGCGGTACGCTCGGCTATCTTCTGGGCGGCGTGATCGGCGGCGATGCCGCGCGCATCATCGGCGCAGGCATCGGCGGTACCGCAGGCGCGGTGATCGGCGACCAGTTCGACGACCAGATTCGCGAACTCGACGAACAGACCGCGGGCAGCGGCGTGGATGTCGAGGAAATCGGCGATCAGGAAGCGATTCTCGTGCGTCTTCCGGACGGCGTGACCTTCGCCACCAATTCGGCCACGATCAACACCAACTTCCGCAACACGCTGAACACGGTGGCCAACAGCCTGATCGAATATCCCAACAGCCTGATCGACGTGTATGGCTTCACCGACACGACCGGCAGCCCGGGCTACAACCAGCAGCTCTCGGAACGCCGGGCGCAGGCCGTGGCCGACTACCTGGTGTCGCGCGGCGTTTCGCGTTCGCGCATCGCCACGCGCGGCTATGGCGAGGACCCGCAGTATCTGCGCGTGCAGACCGGTGACGGCGTGAACGAGCCGCTCAACCGCCGCGTGGAAATCAAGATCGTTCCGATCAGCCAGGAACAGGTGAACGCCGCGCGCCGCTAAGCCGGACCGTCAGCGACCAATCCGACCGGGGGCCGGCGCCGCGTGCGTCGGCCCCCTCTTTCTATTCGGGCGGCAAAATATAAGCGCGTCAGGCCGGGCCTTTTGCGCTGCCCAGCCGATCGCGCGCACGCGGTCCGAAATGCTCGATAGCCGCCTGCTGGATGTCCGGCGCGCAGACCAGCAGGCCGAAACTGCGCGGATCGCGCTTGTTGTAGCCCAGCGGCTGGCCGAAAATATCGCTCACCGCGGCGCCGGCCTCGCGCGCGATCAGCGTCGCGGCGGCGATGTCCCACTCGTAACCCCAGCGCATGGTCGCCAGCAGGTCCGCCTGCCCCGATGCAACCATGGCCGCGCGCAGGGCGATGCCGTTGGGCTGCTCCACCGGCACCAGCTGCCGGTCCGCTTTGGCAAGGTCGGCCGCCGGAATCCGTGCGCCGGGCAGCTCTGTGCGCGTCGAGGCGACCAGACGCTCGCCATTGAGCGTGGCTCCGCGACCGGCGGTGGCCTGCCAGCTTTCCTTGCGCGCCGGGGCCTCGAGGCAGGCGATCAGGGAGCGACCCGAACTGACCAGCGCGACCGACACCGCCCAACCGGTCCGCCCGCGAAGATAATCGCGCGTGCCGTCGATCGGATCGACCACCCATACCAGCCGATCCGTCAGGCGCGCGGCCTCGTCCACGCTTTCTTCGGAAAGCCAGCCCGCGCTCGGCAACAGGGCCGTCAGTTCGCGCCGCAGGAAGGCATCGACTTCGAGGTCGCCCTCGCAGACCGGATCATTGTCGCCCTTGTCCCAGCTTTTCACGCTTTTACCGGCCACCGGCCAGCGGTTCATGGCGATCAGCCCCGCTTCGCGGACAATCGCATCGAGGCGTGAATAGTCTATCATGACGACACGGCGTGATGTGCGTGGGCCGCACGCCCTTTTCAAGCGGCCACATCCATGCTTATGCGCGTGCCGAACACCCGCTTCAGCCTCAGCCGACGTAAGGACGGACCGCCCCCATGAACATTCACGAGTATCAGGCCAAGGATCTTCTCAGCCAGCACGGGATCGCCATCCCCAAGGGCATTCCGGCGATGAGCGTGGAGGAAGCCGTTGCCGGCGCGAAGGAGCTGCCCGGCCCGCTTTACGTCGTGAAGGCGCAGATCCACGCCGGTGGACGCGGCAAGGGCAAGTTCAAGGAACTGGGCCCCGATGCAGGCGGCGGCGTGCGCCTCGCCAAGTCGATCGAGGAAGTCGAATCGAGCGCGCGCGAAATGCTCGGCAACACGCTCGTCACCGTGCAGACGGGCGATGCGGGCAAGGAAGTGAACCGCCTCTACGTCACCGACGGGGTGGACATTGCCAAGGAATACTACCTCGCGCTGCTCGTCGACCGGGCGAGCGGACAGGTCGCCATGGTCGCCTCGACCGAAGGCGGCATGGACATCGAAACCGTCGCGCACGAGACGCCCGAGCGGATCACCACCATCACCATCGACCCGGCGCAGGGCTTCATGCCGCACCACGGCCGTGAAGTGGCTTTCGCGCTCAAGCTGGAAGGCGATCTCAACAAGCAGGCGCAGAAGCTGGCCAAGCAGCTCTACGAAGCCTTCATCGCCTACGACTGCGCGATGCTGGAGATCAATCCGCTGGTGGAGACCGAAGACGGCAATCTGCTGGTGCTCGACACCAAGATGAGCTTCGATTCGAACGCGATGTATCGCCACAAGGATGTCGAGGCGCTGCGCGATGTGACCGAGGAAGACGAAGCCGAGGTTGAAGCGAGCGAATACGACCTCGCCTACATCAAGCTCGACGGGAACATCGGCTGCATGGTCAACGGCGCCGGCCTGGCGATGGCCACGATGGACATCATCAAGCTCAACGGCGCATTCCCGGCCAACTTCCTCGACGTGGGCGGCGGCGCCAACAAGGAGAAGGTGACGGCCGCCTTCAAGCTGATCCTCAAGGACCCGGCGGTCGAAGGCATCCTCGTCAACATTTTCGGCGGGATCATGAAGTGCGACGTGATCGCCGAAGGCATCGTCGCGGCGGCCAAGGAAGTGAACATCCAGGTTCCGCTGGTGGTCCGCCTCGAAGGCACCAATGTCGAGAAGGGCAAGGAAATCCTCGCCAATTCCGGCCTCGCAATTGTCCCGGCGGACGATCTGGGCGATGCGGCCCGCAAGATCGTGGCCGAGGTCAACAAGGCGAAGTAGGCCCGTGGTTCCCGGCGGCAGCGGTGGCGTTCGTCAGAACATTCCGCCGCTGCCGCCCGAACCGCTGCTACCCAGCAGAACCTGCGTGACGAGCACGTAGAACGCCGCGCCGCTGCCGAGAAACGCGACCAGCATCAGCAGGCCGTCGCGCACGATCAGCGCGATGCCGAACGCCGCGATCACCGCCATCGGCAGGGCGACCGCAAAGGGCAGCAGTTCGAGCGGTGGAACCGCGAGGCATAGCAGCGCGATGACGCCTGCCGCGACGCGCGCGGCGGTAGGCCCGGTGAACATCTCCAGCCGCCCGTGGAAGATCTTGTCCATCCTCCTGGCCACACCTTCCATGTCCTCCGCCGCATTGGCGAGCTTTTCGCCCTCCACCGATCGGTTCTTGAGGACGCCGGGTAGCCACAGGTGGTCCTTTCCGAAGACCAGCTGCACCGCGATCAGCAGGAGTGTTGCCGCGAGGAAGGTCGGGACGCCGGGAATTCCGCCCACCGGCGATACGCCGATCAGCGCGGGCACCAGGAACACGGGCCCGTAGGAGCGGCTGCCGAACGCGCCGACGATATCCCCGATGGAGACCTTGTCGTTCTTGTCGCCGATCTCGGTCAGCCGATCGATGATCCCACAGACGTTTTTCGGCGTATCGGCCATGAAGGTGGAAGATTCCTGACCGCCGTTGGTTCCGGCCGTGCCGCCCGCAAACCCTCCAAGGTGATTCGCGGCGGCCCTTGCGCGATCTCACGAAGTTCAGGATCTGCTCGCTTACGCTACGCCTTGGCGAAGCTGCGCGCACGCCCTTGACGGCACAGTATCCGGAACGCAACACCGGCCCCGGCCATTTGAAAGTCGGGACATTCTGCGGTCCGGTCGGCAATCGCCGGGCTGCCAGACGAAAGGATATGAAATGAAGATACTCGTGCCCGTCAAGCGGGTGATCGACTACAACGTGAAGCCACGCGTCAAGGCGGACGGCTCCGGCGTCGACCTCGCCAACGTCAAGATGAGCATGAACCCGTTCGACGAGATCGCGGTCGAAGAAGCGATCCGGATCAAGGAAGCGGGCAACGCCGAAGAAATCGTCGCCGTCTCGATCGGCCCGGCAAAGGCGCAGGAAACGCTGCGCACCGCGCTCGCCATGGGTGCGGACCGTGCAATCCTGGTCGAAACGGACGAAGATCTGGAGCCGCTCGCGGTTGCCAAGATCCTCAAGGCCATCGTCGAGGAAGAACAGCCCGGCCTCGTGCTGCTGGGCAAGCAGTCGATCTCCGACGATTCGAACCAGACCGGCCAGATGCTCGCCGCGCTGCTCGACCGCCCGCAGGGCACCTTTGCCAACACGATCACGCTGGAAGGCGATAGCGTGACCGTGAAGCGCGAAATCGACGGCGGTCTGGAAACGGTCAAGCTGACGCTGCCCGCCATCGTCACCACCGACCTGCGCCTGAACGAGCCGCGCTACGCTTCGCTGCCCAACATCATGAAGGCCAAGAAGAAGCCGCTCGACACGAAGACGCCGGGCGATTTCGGGGTCGACACCGCGCCGCGCCTCAAGACCCACAAGGTCGCCGAACCACCCGTTCGCCAGGCCGGCGAAAAGGTCGAGGATGTCGATGCGCTGGTCGCGAAGATCAAGGCGCTCGGCATCGCCTGATTGGCGCCTGAGCCCGGTTATAGATTTCGAGGTAAGAACATGAAGACTCTGGTTCTGGTAGAACACGACAACAGCGAGGTGGCCGATGCCACACTCGCCACGGTGACCGCCGCATCGAAGCTCGGCGATGTCGACCTGCTGGTCGCGGGTGCGGACTGCAAGGGCGTGGCCGATGCCGCCGCCAAGATCGCCGGCGTCGGCACGGTCTATTGCGCCGACGACGCGGCCTACAAGGATATGCTGGCTGAAAACATCGCGCCGCTGGTGGTCAAGCTGATGGACGGCCACGACGCCTTCGTGGCGCCCGCCACCACCACCGGCAAGAACATCGCCCCGCGCGTCGCCGCGCTGCTCGATGTGATGCAGGTTTCGGACATCCTGTCGGTCGAAGGCGACAAGACCTTCACCCGGCCGATCTACGCCGGCAACGCGATCGCCACGGTCGAAAGCACCGACGACAAGCTCGTGCTGACCGTCCGCGGTACGGCCTTCGACAAGGCCGAGCCCGAAGGCGGCAGCGGCACGGTGGAATCGGTCGATGCAGCGGCAACCGCCGACACCTCCGAATTCGTGAGCCGCGAACTCGCCAAGAGCGACCGCCCCGAACTGACCAGCGCAAGCGTCGTCGTATCGGGCGGCCGCGCGCTCAAGGATGCCGAGACGTTCGAGGAATACATCACGCCCCTGGCCGACAAGCTGGGTGCCGCCATCGGCGCGAGCCGCGCTGCGGTGGACGCAGGCTACGTGCCCAACGACTACCAGGTCGGCCAGACCGGTAAGATCGTGGCCCCGGAAGCCTATTTCGCCATCGGCATCTCGGGCGCTATCCAGCACCTTGCGGGGATGAAGGATTCCAAGGTCATCGTGGCGATCAACAAGGACGAGGACGCCCCGATCTTCCAGGTCGCGGACATCGGCCTGGTCGCGGACCTGTTCAAGGCCGTGCCCGAGCTGACCGAGAAGCTTTAACCCAAGATAAGCGGGAGCGCTTCAGCCAGAGGCGCTCCCAAGCTTCCTGAAAAGCGCGTCGATCAAGGATGAGAGGGCCGCAAGAGCTTCGCTGTCGTTGAGTTTTTCGGCAGGAAAGCCTGGATGACCCTCTATGTTTTCGGAAAAGAGAGGGCCGACGATTGCGGTCAGATCGGCGTACAGGGTCTGCCGCGCTGATTCGTCCGCGTAGGCCTTCGTCCGGGCCAGCCGCTCCAAGTGGACCTGTATCGATCCGGATCGATCCTTTCTGAAAGACAGCGGATAGACCGGTTCCGCCCGGCTCACGATCGCAACCAGCGCTGCCTGCGCCTTGGTGACGGTGACGGTCCCACCTGCATTCTCGATGAGATCGATGAATTTGGGTGCGGCGAGCCGCGCCTCGTCGCTCAATGGTGTTCTTTCGATCCATTCTGAGATCGTAAGGGGCGTTTTGGACTGGCCCGACCGCTTCGCAAGCCGCGCCCTCTCGGATACACCTATAATGCGCGGATTGAGGGCCATCGTGCCGTCAGCACCTTCGAACCAGCGCAGTTCGACCGCCCGCACGTCGGCGCGCATCTGCTCGTCGAGAAACTCCACGATGCGCGCCAGTTCGCTTGGAATACGATCCGCAACGAACACAAGCTTCACCCGCCCGGCTGCGAAGTTGGCATCGACCTGATCCCAGAACTCGGAGGGATCCCGGTCGTCTCCAAGGAAGCGCGACAGCACCTCATCCGGATCGAGCGAATGTTCCGAAGCCGTCTCGTAAAAACTGCCCGCAATGGTTCCAGCTTCCCAGTAGGCCGTGCCGTTCGCGGCATAATCCAGCATCTGGCCTACCACCTCGCGCCGCAGCCTCGTATCGACGGCCCGCTTGACCTCTACGAGGACCGGGACTCCCGCGCTCGTCACGTAAAGGTGATCGAGCGACCACCGCCCCGTCGATTCCCCATCCGCGATGGACTGCTCTCGTTGCACCAGGAGGAGTTCGCCATCGTCATCGCCAATCACAGCCGGATGACGCGCGATCAACTGCTGCATCTGGTCTTCATCCTGTGGCGCGGAGGGTTTCATCTCGACCAGCTCCCCGGCGGCATTGATTGCGTACAGATTGCCTGCTGCCATTCCGCAGTTCCCTCGCTTTTCGAAACCCTCAGACCACCTGTGTAATCGCGTGCAGTGTAATCCCGACCAGCCCGCCAACCAGCGTGCCGTTGATACGGATGAATTGCAGATCGCGGCCCACCGCGCTCTCGATCCGGTCGGTCACCGTGCCAGCGTCCCACCGCTTCACGGTTTCGGACACCAGCGCCACGATCTGGGCGCCATAGCGTGAGGTGAGCCCCACCGCAGTGCGTCGCGCGAAGCGGTTGATCTGGCGTTGCAGGCGCGGATCGTCCTGCAGTGCCTTGCCCACTTCGCGCAGGGCACCGCGCAGCTCCTCGCCCAGCTCGCTGTCGGGGTCGCGTGCGCGTGCGATCAGCGAGCGGCGAATCCGCTCCCAAACGCCCATCCACCAGTCGGCGAGCGCCGGGTTCTCCAGCAGGTCCATCTTCACCGCCTCGACCTTGGCCCGCATCTCCGGGTCGGTCTTGAGCTGGACGGCCAGCTTGACCAGCGCGGTGTCGATCTTGCCGCGCATCGGGTGATCGGGATCGACCAGAACCTCGGCCAGCAGGCGATACACACCGTCCAGCACCGAGCTGGAGATGCGCGAATCGAGCCCCGTCCAGCGCAGCACCGAATTGGCGCGGCTGCGGATGATCTCACGCACAGCCTCCTCGTTGTCCTCCAGCGTCAGCCCGGCCCAGCGGATAAGCCCGTCGAGCAGCGGCCGGTGGCGACCATCGGCGATCAGGTTCTCGAGCAATCCGCCCAGCAGCGGGGCCAGCTCCACCTTGGCGAGCTGGCTTGCGAGCCCCGCGCGCACCCGCAGGCCAAGCCTTTCCGGATCGAGCGATTCGAGCACTTCGGCGATCAGTTCTGCCCCGCCGCCCATCAGCCGCGAACGCTCCCCCCCTTCGCGCTGGGCAAGGAATTCGCCTGCGGAGCCCGCCACGTTCATCCGCCGCATCCGGCGCGCGACCACTGAAGGGGTGAGGAAATTGTCGCGCAGAAACTGCGCCATGGTGTCGGCGATCCGGTCTTTCTTCTTCGGGATGATCGCGGTGTGCGGGATCGGCAGGCCCAGCGGATGGCGGAAGAGGGCCGTCACCGCGAACCAGTCCGCCAGCCCGCCGACCATCGCCGCCTCAGCAAAGGCGTTGACGTAACCCCACGCCGGATGCGCATCGATCAGCGTATGGCTGATCGCAAAGACGCTCGCCATCAGCACCAGCATTGCCGTCGCGGCCCGGCGCATGGCGCGCGCGCGATCGGGCGTGGTCTGGATGCTGGCGAAGGTCTGGGCGGGTGGCAGGGTCACTCGGCGGGTGCGGGGTCGGCCTCGTCACCGCGCGCCTGAGGGTTCACGTCGTCGCCCGGCTGATAGCTGAGCAGGCGCGTGCGCAGCCACGGGCCGACGCGCTTCTCGAACCCGTCCGCCAGGCTGAAGCCCGCAGGCACGATCAGCAGCGTCAGCAGGGTGGATACGACCAGCCCGCCAATCACCATCGTGCCCATCGGCGCGCGCCAGGCGCCATCGCCCGATCC
>NZ_AEUE01000002.1 GCF_000186705.1 Citromicrobium sp. JLT1363 | reverse complement strand
CCGGCCTGCGCAAGGATCTGGGCCATCAGCTGCACAGCCAGTGGATCAAGCCGGTCCAGCTGGGCGAGTTCGACGCCGCCACGGGCACGCTGGCGCTCTACCTCCCCTCCGAATTCGCCGCCGAATGGGTGCGCAAGCATTTCGCCGACCGCCTTTCGCTGGCGTGGAAGATCATGCGCTCCGAAATCAAGACCGTGGCGATCGAGGTCCACCCCAGCCGCAAGCGGATGGCGGACATCTCGCTGGGCGACTCGCGTCGCCCCGCCAATGACGGGCCGGACCTGCGCGTCGTGTCCGATGGTGGGCTCGGCGATCCGGGCTTCAGCTCGGTCGGCCTCGACGCCTCGCTCACCTTCGCCGCCTTCGTCACCGGCGATGCCAACGTGCTGGCGCGCAATGCCGCACAGCGCATGGCCGCGAACGACAAGCCGCAGTTCTCGCCGCTCTACATCAAGGCGGCGACCGGCCAGGGCAAGACGCACCTGTTGCACGCCATCGGCCACCAGTTCCTTGCCGCCCATCCGCGCGCGCGCATCTTCTACTGCAGCGCCGAACGCTTCATGATCGAATTCGTCCAGGCGCTGAAGCAGAACCGGATGATCGAGTTCAAGACGCGGCTGCGCGGGTTCGACCTGCTGCTGGTGGACGATCTGCAGTTCATCATCGGCAAGGCGAGCGCGCAGGAAGAACTGCTGTATACGATCGACCACCTGCTGGCCGAGGGCAAGCGTCTGGTCTTCGCCGCCGACCGTGCGCCGCAGGCGCTCGACAGCGTGGAACCGCGCCTGCTCAGCCGCCTGTCGATGGGGCTGGTGGCGGACATCCAGCCTGCCGACATGGAACTGCGCCGCTCGATCCTCGAATCCAAGCTGACCCGCTTCGCGCCGCTGGCCGTGCCCGACGACGTGATCGACTTCCTGGCCCGCACCATCACCCGCAACGTGCGCGAGCTGGTCGGCGGCCTCAACAAGCTGATCGCCTATGCCCAGCTGACCGGCCAGCCGGTCTCGCTGCAGCTGGCCGAGGAACAGCTGACCGATATCCTGTCGGCCAACCGCCGCCGGATCACGATCGACGAGATCCAGCGCACCGTGTGCCAGTTCTATCGCATCGACCGCAGCGAAATGAGCAGCAAGCGCCGCACGCGTGCGGTCGTCCGCCCCCGGCAGGTTGCCATGTACCTCTCCAAGGTGCTCACGCCGCGCAGCTACCCCGAAATCGGGCGCAAGTTCGGCGGGCGCGACCACTCGACGGTGATCCACGCGGTCAAGCTGATCGAGGATCTGCGCACGCGCGATGCGGACATGGACGGCGACGTGCGTAGCCTGCTGCGCCAGCTGGAGAGCTGATCGCCCGGCGCACAGCCGATCGACAATCTACGCACCGGTTGTCGGCAGACCGTTCCACAGGTCTGTCGACACTTGGCGCACAGGCTGCCAACAGCTTTCCCATGCCCGATCCCCAGACCTGTGAAGTGCGAGTCGATCTCCCCGCCACACTCGCCGCGGCGCTGCTGCGCGCCCTGCGGGGGCACTGCCCGCGCTGCGATGGTGCGCCGCTGTTTCGCAAATGGCTCAAGCCGGTCGAAACCTGTGCGCATTGCGGGCAGGACTGGTCGGTGCAGCAGGCGGACGATTTTCCCGCCTATATCGGCATCTTCGTGGTCGGGCACCTGCTGGCGCCCGTCGTCATCGCGATGATCGGCAGCTACGGCATCTCCGCCTGGCTGACGCTCGCGATCATCCTGCCGGTGGCCGTCGCCATGCTGATCGCGATGCTGCAGCCGGTGAAGGGCGGCGTCATCGCTTTCCTCTGGTGGTTCGGGATCGGCGCGTTCAAGCAGGAACGGCGTCTTCCGGCGGACGACCCGCAGGACCGCGAATAGTGCTTCCTCCCGAGCGGCTCGAACGTTTTGCGCGCCATATCGTGCTGCCCGAGGTTGGCGGTGCGGGGCAGGCGGCGCTGGCGTGCCGGCACGTGGTGCTGGTGGGGCTCGGCGGGATCGGCAGCCCCGCGCTGCAATATCTCGCAGGGGCAGGCGTGGGCCGCTTCACGCTGATCGACGACGGCGATGTGGAACTCTCCAACCTCCAGCGCCAGACGATCTACACCACCCGCGATATCGGCCATGCCAAGGCGGTCGCCGCGCGCCGCTGGCTGGCCAATTTCGACAATGCGATCTCCGCCGAGGTGTATGACAACCGGATCGGGGGAGAGAACGCCGCGAGGCTGATGGCCGGCGCGGACCTCGTGCTGGACGGGACGGACAATTTTGCCACCCGGCTCGCCGTATCGGATGCCTGCGTGGCGAACGGCCTGCCGCTGCTGTCCGCCGCGGTGGGCCGCTTCCAGGGACAGGTCGGCGCGTTTGCGGGGCACCTGCCCGACCAGCCCTGCTACCGCTGCTTCGTGGGCGATGCCTTCGATGCCGACGACTGCGACACCTGCGCCGAGGACGGCGTTCTGGGCGCAATGGTCGGCTGGGTCGGTAGCTTCGCCGCAATGCAGGCGATCCGCGTGCTGCTGGACGGCGCGAGTGCTCTCGGCGATCCGCAATGGGGCAAGCTGCACCTGATGGATGGGCTGAATGCAGGGATGCGGACACTCGCGATCATGAAAGATCCGGAATGCAGCGGGTGTGGCTCAAACCGTCGATAGTGGATCGAAACACATCCAAACCGGAGCCGGTTTCGCTTCCTATCGACCACAAGCTGGGGAATGCTCGCAGAGCGCGAAAGGAACAGCGCAGGACACCTCGAAGGATTGAGGGAGCGAGCGGACATGATTGCGAACTTGATAAATCTCGTCAGATCACTCGGATTTGCGGCCAAGATCGGCTTCGATCCCTGCCCTCGGTGCAACGGCACCGGCACGTATCAAGGTCGGCCCTGCGGTTCGTGCGGGGGAACCGGCGAGTGGCTCTAGCGCGAGAAGACCTTGCATAACCGAACGAGCGCAGACGTTCGGCCAGGTTGCCCTTCTCGTATCACCGGTGGGTGAGCACCCCGTCCACCCACTCCGGAACCAGTGCCCCCGCCCGGCCCTGGCGCGATTCGTCGAACCAGTGCGAGCCTTCGCTGCGCTCCAGGTTGAGCTCCAGCGTGCGCGCGCCGTAAGCCGCCGCTTCCTGCACGAAGCCCGCTGCGGGATAGACCGCGCCGCTGGTGCCGATCGAGACGAACAGGTCCGCCCTCGCCAGCGCCTGGTAGATGCGTGGCATCTGGTAGGGCATCTCCCCGAACCACACGACATCGGGCCGCAGCGCGGGCGCGCCGCAGGATGTGCAGGGCGGTGCGTCGGACAATGCACCCTCCCAGCGCGTCCGCACTCCGCAGGCCCCGCACAGCGCGCTGCGCAGTTCGCCATGCATGTGCAGCACATTTTGCAGACCGCCTCGCTCGTGCAGATCGTCCACATTCTGGGTCACGATCAGCAGGCTGTGCGCCTCGTCGTCCGGCCATTCGCGCTCCAGCCGCGCCAGCGCCTTGTGCGCCGCATTGGGCTCAACGGTGTCGAGCGCGGCGCGGCGGGCATCGTAGAAGCCCTGCACCAGCGCGGGATTGCGCGCGAAAGCCTCGGGCGTTGCCACATCCTCTATCCGGTGCTTTTCCCACAATCCGCCCGCGTCGCGGAAGGTGTCGATCCCGCTTTCGGCGGAAATGCCTGCGCCGGTCAGGATGACGATGCTGCGAATGTCTGCCATGAGGCACATCAAGCACGGGCAACAACGGGACTGCAATGGCGGCAATCGGAATTATCGGGCGCGACGGGCGCATGGGGCAGGCCATCGCGGCTGCTGTCGAGGAAAGCGGGCACACGCTCGCCGGAGCGGTCGACAAGGGCGAGGATGTCGCCGGGCTGGCTGACCGCAGCGACGTGCTGATCGATTTCTCCGCCCCGGCCGCGCTCGAAGGCAATCTGCACGCCGCCATCGGCGCGGGTGTGCCGCTGCTGATCGGGACGACGGGCCTGGGCGAACGTCATCACAGCGCGATCGACGATGCAGCGCGCGCGGTGCCCATCCTGCAAACCGGCAACACCTCGCTGGGCGTGACCATGCTGGCCAAGCTGGTGCGTGAAGCCGCACAGGCGCTGGGGCCGGACTGGGACGTCGAAATCGTCGAGATGCATCACCGCAAAAAGGTGGACGCCCCATCGGGCACCGCGCTCCTGCTGGGCGAGGCCGCGGCAGAGGCGCGCGGGATCGACCTCGACACCAATAGCGAGCGCGGGCGCGATGGCGTGACCGGAGAACGCGGAGACGGCAGCATCGGGTTTGCCTCGCTGCGCGGCGGCACCGTTACCGGGGATCACTCGGTGATCCTGGCAGGGCAGAACGAGCGTATCGTGCTGAGCCACGTGGCGGAGGACCGCGCGCTGTTCGCCCGCGGTGCACTCACCGGCGGGGCGTGGCTGATCGGCCGCGAACCCGGGCGTTATACGATGGAGAACGTCCTCGGCCTGTGATGGCCGTGCTTCCCCCGCGACCATGACGAAAGACCAAATCTTCGAATTCTTCCGCCGTCTGGCAGAGGGCAACCCGGCGCCCGAGACGGAGCTGGAATATGGCAATCCCTACCAGCTGCTGGTGGCGGTGACGCTGAGCGCGCAGGCGACCGACGTGGGCGTCAACAAGGCGACCCGCGCGCTGTTCGCGCAAGTGGAAACCCCGCAGCAGATGCTCGATCTGGGTGAGGACGGGCTGAAGGATCACATCAAGACGATCGGCCTGTTCAACTCCAAGGCGAAGAACGTGATCGCGATGGCACGCCTGCTGGTGGACGAACACGATGGCGAGGTGCCGCAGACTCGCGAGCAGCTGGTGACGCTGCCCGGTGTGGGCCGCAAGACCGCCAACGTCGTGCTCAACTGCGCCTTCGGGCAGGAAACCTTCGCGGTCGACACGCACATCTTCCGCGTCGGCAACCGCACCGGTCTCGCCAAGGGCAAGACGCCCGAGGCGGTCGAGGCGAAGCTGGAGAAGCGCGTCCCCGGCCCTTTCCGCCTCCACGCGCACCACTGGCTGATCCTGCACGGGCGCTATGTCTGCAAGGCGCGCACGCCCGAATGCTGGCACTGCGAGGTCGCGGACCTGTGCAGCTTCCGCAAGAAGGTGCTAGAACCGCCCAAGGCGCGGGCTGCGAAAAGCGGCGCGAAATCGACGCGGGAGAGCGGGACATGAAACGGATGGCGGTGATTGCGGGCATGCTGGGGCTGGCCTCATGTGCGCCCATAGACGAGCCGGACGCCAGCTTCGCGGGCGTGGATGAGGACACGGACGTGCGTATCCTCGGCGAGCCACGCACCTGCCTGCGCACGGCGAGCATCCGCGACAGCGATATTCGCGACGACCGCACCATCGATTTCAAGATGGCGGGCGGCGATGTCTATCGCGCGCGGTTCGCCCGGCCCTGCCCGGGTCTGCGCGTGCAAGACGGCTTCACCTACTCCACCTCCATCGGGCAGCTGTGCCGGGGCGAGATCATCTACGTGCTGGAGAATTACGGCGGCGAGCTGGAGCGCGGTGCAGGCTGCGCCATGAGCGAATTCACGCCGATCGAATATGTCGACCCGGTCAGCGACGCGCCGCTGACGATGGACGAGTGAGAGTTAGAGGCAGCCGCCGCAACAATGGCACGCCCATATCAGGGCGAAGATGAAGATGCCTCCCATGCCCAAAGGCACGTAGAGAGCCGTCATACCTGCCTTCGTCCATCGGCCTACCGGCAGAAAGTGAATTCCGACAATTCCGGTGGCCAAGAAGCTCGCGAAGGCCAACCACCAGCCATTATCGCGCAACCATGACTCGACCGACCCTTCTGGCGGACCCGGTTCGCTGAAATCCGGGGGTGCTGTGAAAATGACGATTGCCGCAATCGGCAGGACCACGACAAGCACGAAGGACACGGCAATTCGCCACGCCTTCTCGCCTGCCGAGTAAGTTCGCTCCTCGTCAGACATCGTCCGCGCTGGCCAGTTCTTCCTTGTCGATCTCGCCCAGCATGGTGGCGGTTGCCACGGTGACGGTTGCATCGCCGGTGACGTTGGTGGCGGTGCGCATCATGTCCATGATCCGGTCCACGCCCGCGACGAAGGCGATGGTTTCCAGCGGAACCCCGACGGCGTGAAGATCGCGCCCATCATCACCAGCCCGCCGCCCGGAATACCCGCCGCACCGATCGAGCCCACGGTCGCCAGCAGCGCGATCATCCCGTAGTCCGCCCAGCTCAGGTCCACGCCGAAGATCTGCGCGCCGAACAGCGTCGCCAGCCCCAGATACATGGCCGTGCCGTCCATATTGATGGTCGAACCGAGCGAGACGATGAAGCTGGAGGTGGGGCGCGTGACGCCCAGGTTGCGCTGGGTGCAGCGCAGGGTCACGGGCAGCGTCGCGCTGGAGCTGGCGGTGGAATAGGCGACCGCAATCGCGTCGATCATCCCGCGGAAGAAGCCGATGATCGACACGCGCGACAGCAGCAGGATGAAGACATACATCACCACGATGATGAGCACGCACCCGGCGTAGTTGAGCGCCACCAGCTTGCCGAGCGCGGCGACCGCATCGAGCCCCAGCGTGCCGACCACCCACGCGATCAGCGCGAAGACGCCGAACGGCGTCAGCTCCATGATGACCATGGTGATCTTCTGGAAGATCACCGCGCCCGCATCGAAGGCGCGCGCCACGGCGCCGACCGCGCCTCTGGTGGCCCCCGGCGTGTCGGGGCCCTCGCTATCCTCGTCCCGCTTAGCGAGCAGGATGCCGATGCCCACCAGCAGCGAAAAGACGATCAGGGGCAGAACGTTGACGTCCGCCATCACCTTCACCGGGCTGACCGGGATCATCGAACGCAGCATCTCCCGCCATTCGAACGGCGCAGGCTCCGGCACCGGCCCCATCTCGATCCCCGATGTGTCGAGGCCGATACCCGGCGCGAAGAAGGTGCCGAGGCCCAGCCCCAGCCACACCGCGATCTGCCCGGTCACGACGAACAGCAGGATGGCGCGCCACCCCACGCTGCCCAGCTTGCCGAGATCGCCGATCGCAGTGACGCCTGACACCAGGCTGAGGAAGATCAGCGGCACGATCAGCATCTTGATGAAGTCGATGAACAGATCGCCGACGATCTTGATGCTCTCGGCACCCGGCCCCCAGAGATAGCCCGTGACCGCCCCCAGAATCAGCGCGAGCAGCACGCGCGCCCACAACGGGGTCGCAAACCAGGCCTTGAACATCGAAATCCCCCAAAAGTCCTCGATCCGCATAGTGCCGGGACGCGGGGGGCACGGCAAGTGCGATGCGATCAGCCGTCCAGAGCGGCCCTGGCGATCCGGGTGTAGATGCGGGCCAGCACCGAGAGGTCCGCAACCGCCACCGCCTCGTCGCGCTTGTGCATGGTCGCATTGACGAGGCCGAACTCGATCACGGGGCAGACGCTGCGCAGGAACCGCGCATCCGATGTGCCCCCGCTGGTGGACGCTTCGGGGGCCACGCCCGTTTCGGCCTCCACCGCATCGGCGACCATCTGCGAGAACGCGCCCGGCGGCGTCAGGAAGGGCTCGCCAGAGATGACCGGCCGTACATCGACCTGATGACGCGCACAGATGGCCGTCACCTTCTCGCTCAGCGAGGCGCCGGAATGGCGGTCGTTGAACCGGATCGAAAGCCGCGCGCGCGCCTCGCCGGGGATCACGTTGTGCGCCGGATTGCCGACCTCGATATCGGTGATCTCCAGATTGCTCGGCTGGAACCAGTCGGTCCCGTCGTCCAGCGCCAGCGCATCCAGTTCCGCCATCGCGGCGACGAGGCGCGGGATCGGATTGTCGGCCAGATGCGGGTAGGCGACGTGGCCCTGCGTGCCCTTGGCGCTCAGCCACATGTTGACCGAGCCGCGCCGGCCGATCTTCATCATGTCGCCCAGCCGGTTCACGCTGGTCGGCTCGCCGACCAGGCACAGGTCCGGTGCGTGATCATTGGCGCGCATGAAATCGATCAGCGCGCGCGTGCCGTGCAGGGCGGGCCCTTCCTCGTCGCCGGTGATGATGAAGCTGATCGTGCCAGCGTTGTGCGGCACATCGGCCACCGCGGCGACCATGCAGGCAATCGCGCCCTTCATGTCGACTGCGCCGCGCCCGTAGAGCAGGTCGCCGCGCTGTTCCGGCTCGAACGCCCCGCTCGCCCAGCCCTCGCCCGGCGGCACCACATCGAGGTGCCCGGCGAAGGCGAAGTGCCCGGGCCCTGCTCCCTTACGGATGGCAAACAGGTTCTCGACCGGCGCTTCATCCGATCCGGCGGGTCCGTTGCCGCGCGTGAACCGGTGGATGGCGAAGCCCAGCGGTTCGAGCATCGCCTGCATCTCGTCGAACACCGCCCCGGTCGCAGGGGTGACGCTGGGCGCGGCGATCAGCCGCTTGGCGAGGTCGAGCACTTGAGTCATGGTTGGCAGCTAGCAGGAGTATTCGCCGATGCCCAAGCTCGATCTCGATGCCATCGCGCAGACCAACGCGACCGGATACCCCGCCCCGTTCGATGCCGAGGTGCAGGGCCGCTGGTACCGTCGCCTCGCGCCCGTGGCCGGCCTGACTTCGATGGGGGCGAGCCATGTCGTCCTCAAGCCCGGGGCGTGGTCGAGCCAGCGGCACTGGCATAGCGCGGAAGACGAGCTGGTGGTGATGCTGGCAGGTGAAGCGGTGCTGGTGGAAGACACGGAAGAGACCGTCATTCGCCCCGGCGATGTCGTCGCATGGGCTGCGGGCGTACAAAACGGCCACCACCTCCAGAACCGCAGCGAGACCGATTGCGTGTTCGTGGCGATCGGCGCGGGAGACAGACAGCAGGATTCGGGCGAGTATCCCGATATCGACATGGTCTTCGACGCGCATGGCTATGCGCACAAGGATGGCACGCGCTACGCCGCGAAGCGTACGCCGTGAACCTGGCGGTCAGGAGGTCGGCACGCTCTCGTACTGCTCGATCACCCATTGCTCGTCCTCGGCGGCGGCGACCCACTGTTGCAGCCAGTCGTGGGTCCAGACCGCCTGCATGTAGCTTTCCGCGAAGCCGGGTACGCCGAAGCCGTAAGTGATGAAGCGGCTGACCACTGGTGCGTAGAAGATGTCTGCCGCGCCGAAGGTGCCGAACAGGAACGGCCCGCCGCTGCCGAAGCGCGCGCGCGCCTCTGCCCAAAGGCCCAGGATGCGCACCACATCCTGCCGGGTAGCTTCGGAAATCTTCACGTTCTCGTGCCGCACGCGGATGTTCATCGGGCATTCGCGGCGCAGCGAGAGGTAGGAGGAGTGCATTTCGGCAACCATCGCGCGGGCCATGGCGCGCGCGGCATCGTCCTTGGGCCAGAAGCGATCGCGCCCGACCTTGTCGGCCAGGTATTCGAGGATCGCCAAGCTGTCCCACACCACGGCGCCCGCGTCGTCATCGCCGTCCCACAGCACCGGCACCTTGCCGGAAGACGGCGTCAGATCCCCCTCGCCCTTCTTCAGCGCATCCCAGTCCTCGCCGAACAGCGGCACCAGGATTTCCTCGAAGGAGAGGCCCGCCTGCTTGCAGGCGAGCCAGCCGCGCAGGCTCCAGCTCGAATAGTTCTTGTTGCCGATAATGAGCTTCATGGTGTGTCCGGCGGGGCCTTCCTGAGTCTGGGCGAGCGATTAGGGCGCGGCCAGCGCGCTGTCGAGCGCAGCGCAGCCTAAGGCGTCAGCGCGTCGGCCACCACGGCTGCGCGAAGCGCGGCGATGCCCTGTCCCTTTTCGGCACTGGTCAGGTGGATTTCGGGATATGCCGCCGGGTGCTTCTTCGCCTCGGCCGCCACCTTCTCGTACGTTGCTTCGAGCGCGCTGGCCTTGATCTTGTCGCTCTTGGTCAGGACGATGCGGTAGCCGACGGCCGCTTCGTCGAGCATCTTCATCATCGCCCGGTCGCTGTCCTTCAGTCCGTGGCGGCTGTCCACCAGCACCAGCGTGCGCGTGAGGACGGAGCGGCCGCGCAGGTAGGTGCGCACCAGCCCCTGCCACTTCTCGACCACGCTCTTGGGCGCCTTGGCGAAGCCGTAGCCCGGCATGTCGACCAGCCGGAACTGCGTGGGCTCGCCCACTTCGAAGAAATTCAGTTCCTGCGTGCGGCCGGGCGTGACCGAGGCACGCGCGATCCCCTTGCGCATGGTCAGCGCGTTCAGCAGCGAGCTCTTGCCTACGTTGGAACGCCCGCACAGCGCCACTTCGGGGACTGTCGGATCGGGCAGGAATTTCAGCTGCGGGGCGGAAAGCAGGAATTCCACCCGGCCCGAGACCATGCGCGCCGCGGCGACTTCCTCGGGCGTTTGCGGGCCGGGCGCGCTCACGCCCCTTCCTGCGCCTTCTGTGCCTTTTCCGCCTTTTCCTTCTCGGCCGCTGCCTTGAGCTGCGGATGCTTGGAATACAGGTACTTCTGCTGGGCCAGCGTCAGCAGGTTGGACGTGTTCCAGTACAGCAGCAGGCCGGCGGCAAACGGCGCCATGACGAACATCAGCACCCACGGCATGATCGAGAAGACCTGTTGCTGCACAGGGTCCATCGTGCTCGGGTTGAGGCGGAAGGTCAGCCACATGGTGAAGCCGAGCAGCAGCGCCAGCGGGCCGAGCGCCAGGAAGCCGGGCACATCGTAGGGCAGCAGGCCGAACAGGTTGAGCACATGCGCCGGATCGGGCGCGGACAGATCCTCGATCCACAGCACGAAGGGCTGATGGCGCATCTCGATCGCTAGGATCAGCACCTTGTAGAGCGCGAAGAAGACCGGAATCTGAAGGAGCATCGGCAGGCACCCGGCAACCGGGTTCACGCCCTTGTCCTTGAACAGCTTCTGCATTTCCTGCTGCTGCTTGACCTTGTCGTCCTTGTGCTTCTCCTGCAGCTTTTTCATGTCCGGCTGGATCGCCTTCATGCTCGCCATGCTGGAAAAGCCCTTTTGGGCGATGGGGAACATCAGGCCGCGCACGCAGCAGGTCAGCAGGATGATCGCGACTCCGAAATTGCCGACGACGGAGAAGATCTGACGCAGCAGCCACAGGATCGGCTTTTCGAACCAGCGGAACCAGCCCCAGTCGATCGCCAGGCCGAACTGCGCGATGCCCGCATCCTGATAGGCATCGAGCACGCCGCTTTCCTTCGCCCCGGCGAAGAGCTGCGAGCTGCGCGTAATCTGCCGCCCCGGGCGAAGCGTAACGGGATCATAGATCAGGTCTGCGCGGAACAGGTCGTTTCCGAGCGAACGGAAGCCGGTATCGGGTGAGGAACCCGCTTCGGGCACCAGCGCGCCGAGCCAGTAGATATCGGTGAAGCCGAGCCACGCGGCCTGCCCTTCGCCCGAAACCGGGCCGTCCTCCGCCAGATCGTCGTAGTCGACGCCGTAATCGACCGTACCGCCGAAGGTGCCGATCGGGCCGGAGTGGGAAATCCAGGTGCTCTTGCTCGCGGTCAGGCTGGTGCGGGTGATGGTGGCGAAGGGGGATACGACCACCGGGCCCTCGCCGTAGTTGGCCACGGTCTGTTCGGCGGTGATCATGTAGTTATCGTCGATCGACAGGCGGATGCGGAACCGCTGCCCCTCGTCATTGTCCCACCGCAGATCCACCGGATTGCCGGGCGACAGCGTGTCGCCGCTGGCCTGCCACACGGTTTTCGCGTCGGGCAGCTGCGTGCCATCGCCCACGAAGCCGAACTGCGCGAAATTCTGGATCGGCGTGCCGGCGGGCGCGAACAGCTGCACGGGGCCGCTGTCTTCATCCACCGTCGCGCGGTGGTCCTTCAGTTCGATATCGTCGACCCGCGCGCCGACCAGGTTGATCGAGCCTTCGACGCGCGGCGCGTCGATCGGCACGCGATTGCCGGATGCCAGCGCCTCGTCGAGGTCCACCGCCTGTTGCGCCACGCTGGGCGCGAGGCCGCTTTCATTGGCCACTTCCTGCGCGGCGCGCTGTTCCGGCGTGGTCGCGCGCTCGGTCTGCTCGCTCTCGGGCGGCGCGGGATAGAAATAGCTGATCGCCGAATCGTACAGCAGGATCATGAGGCCGCACAGGACCACGGCGAAGATGAGATTGCGCTGGTTGTCCAAGATTCGTGCGATCCTGCTGTTCTTAAAACGTCTTGCGGTGATGCGGGCTGGATTCAGGGAACCGGATCATGGCCATGCCCACCCCATGGATGGCAGCGCATTATACGCTTGAAGCCCAGCCATCCACCCTTGATTGGCCCATGCTTTTCGATCGCTTCGATGGCGTATTGCGAGCAGCTGGGCTGGAAGCGGCAACTGGAAGGCAGGATCAGGCTGGGGCCCAGCTGCCAGCCGCGAATCGCCAGTACCATCACGCGTTTCACGGGGTTCATCGGCTGCGCCTCCTGCGTGGCGTCCGTCCGCGCTGGCCTTCGCCGCGCGCCGCGCGGCCCAGAGCCGTCGCCAGTTCTTCGGACAGCCTGGCAAAGTCCCGCTCCACCCCGCCCTCGCGGCCGATCAGCACGTGATCGTGATCGGGAAGGCCGAGTGCTGGCAGATGCTGCCACAACAACTCGCGGAAGCGCCGCTTCATCCGGTTGCGGACCACCGCATTGCCGATCTTCTTGGTGACGGTGATGCCGTAGCGCACGCCGCGCCCTTCGTTCGGGCGGGCAAGCAGCACGAACCCGGGCATGGGCACGCGCAGGCCCCGATTCGCAGCGAGGAAATCGGCACGCGCGGTCATCACGTTCCGTGCGGTAATCCGCCGGTCGACACCGGGGAACGGAGGAACGGGCGCGCTCATGTCGGTTAAATAGGCAAACGGGCCCCGAAAGTGGAGCCCGCAAGCATTGTCGATGCCGCTGCCGGCAAGGCCGGACAGCCCTGCCTGCAATGCAAGCCTATGGAATTACGCGCAGAGCTTCTTGCGGCCACGCTTGCGGCGGGCGGCGAGAACCTTGCGGCCGCCAGTGGTGGCCTTGCGTGCGAAGAAGCCGTGGCGACGCGCACGAACGAGATTGCTGGGCTGGAAAGTCCGCTTCATGATATCCTCGAAATCTGGATCGGCGGGCTGCGCAACGCGCGGCACCCACCGGATGTTTCCCGACCCGCAGGCCGGAACCTCAAGCGCGCGCCATTACTGGGTCGCTCCGGTCACGTCAAGATACGCGATGCGCGGAGCATCGCCCGCGGCCTCGTTGTCGTTCGCCGCATTACGCAGCGTGCGGGCCATCCATCCGCGCATTTCACGGGCATCGAGCCAGCGCGCCCTGGCGTGCGGTGCCTCGTTCGTCATCGCGTAGAATTCGCGCGCGCCGTCCGTGCTCATGCCCATTTCGCGGTAGTAGTCGAGGTAATAGCGGTGTTCGGGTGCGCCCGTCGGGAAATCGTCCGCCTCGCGCCCGCGATTGTCGCGCCAGCTGTGCACCGCGAAGCGCGCGCCGTCTTCCACCTCGCGCCGTGCACCGGCCAGGAACAGCTCCACCGCGCCCGAACGCACAGAGCCGCCTCGCGGCACGCGGGTGGTCAGCCCGGCGGCGCGAATCATGCGCCCCACGGCAAGATTGGCCCGGTCGTTCTCCGTGCCCGGCGCCTCGACCAGGTCGAGCGTGCGAAGCTGCGGGTAGGCGCGCAGCAGCGCGGCGAACTGTGCAGGCGTGGCGGAGGTGGTGGTCCCCACCAGCACGGCCCGCGTCGGATCGACCACGCGGAACGGGCCATAGGCGGCAAGCGCGGTGGGTGCGCTGGCGCGGAAGGAGGAGATGGCGCGGTCCGCCGTCGGATAGGCGATGCGCGGCGCCGCATAGTCGTAGCCGTCGCCCTCGACATAGTGGTCGACCGGCTCGCTCTCGTGGAAGCGCGGATCGCTCTCGTCGATCCACTCTTCGGTCACGGTCACTTTCACAATCCAACCCTCGGCCTGGAGGGGGGTGGGTACCAGGCCGAGGGTGGTCGCAAGTGCGAGGAGAAGGGAAGTGTACCAGCGCACCGGCAGCGTTTTGCCGCCCGCGCCTTACCATTACCCCACCGATAATGGTTGCCGGGCCGGTAACACTTTGTGCGCCGCTGAAAACATGCGGAAAACTGCGAACTCGACAAGCGCGGGCGGACCCGGCAAGGTTTTGCCGCAAGGCAAGGCTGCGGGGGGAGCCTGTTCATGGTCGCTACTGTTCGCACTGTTGCCTATCTCGGGCTCGAGGCGCGCGCCGTGGAGGTGCAGTGCCAGCTCGCCGCGGGCCTTCCGCGCTTCAGCGTCGTCGGCCTGCCCGACAAGGCGGTGAGCGAGAGCCGCGAGCGGGTGCAGGCCGCGCTCGCCGCGATGGGCCTCGCGCTGCCGCCCAAGCGGATCACGGTCAACCTCTCTCCGGCGGACCTGCCCAAGGACGGATCGCATTACGACCTGCCGATCGCGCTCGCGCTGCTGGCCGCCATGGGCGTGGCGGACCGCGAGCAGCTGGCGGATTTCGTCGCGGTCGGCGAGCTTGCGCTCGACGGGCGGATCGTCGGCTCGCCCGGCGTCCTGCTCGCCGCGATGCATGCCAGCGAGGCCGAGTGCGGACTGATCTGTCCCGCCATTCAGGGCGCGGAGGCGCGGTGGGCGAGCGGCATCCCGGTGATCGCGGCGCCCGATCTCGTCAGCCTGCTCAACCACCTCAAGGGCACGCAGCAGCTCAGCGAACCGCAGCTGGGCACGGTCGAGGAGGCCGCAGCAGGCCCCGACCTCAAGCAGGTCAAGGGGCAGGAGAGTGCCAAGCGCGCGCTCGAGATTGCGGCGGCGGGCGGCCACAACCTGCTGATGAGCGGGCCGCCGGGTGCGGGCAAGAGCCTGCTCGCCGCGTGCCTGCCCGGCATCCTCCCCCCGCTCTCCCCGGCCGAGGCGCTGGAGGTGAGCATGGTGCAATCGGTCGCCGGACTGCTCGAAGGCGGGCGGATCAGCCGCGCGCGCCCTTTTCGCGCACCGCATCATTCGGCGAGCATGGCGGCGCTGACCGGCGGCGGGCTGAAGGTGCGGCCGGGAGAGGTCTCCCTCGCGCATCTGGGCGTGCTGTTCCTCGATGAACTGCCCGAGTTCCAGCGGCCCGTTCTCGACAGCCTCAGGCAGCCGCTGGAGACGGGCAAGGTCGACGTCGCGCGGGCCAATGCGCATGTCACCTTCCCCGCGCGGGTGCAGCTGATCGCGGCGATGAACCCGTGCCGCTGCGGCCACCTGGGCGATCCCTCGCTTGCCTGCAGCCGCGCGCCCAGGTGCGCCGCCGACTACCAGAGCAAGGTCAGCGGGCCGATGCTCGACCGGATCGACCTGCATGTGGAGGTAGAGCCGGTCAGCGCCGCCGACCTCGCGCTGCCCCCGCCTGCCGAGGGCAGCGCCGAGGTCGCCGCGCGGGTGCTCGCGGCGCGGCAGGTGCAGTCGTCGCGCGAAGAGGAGAGCGGCGTGCGCACCAATGCCGAGCTCGACGGCGACATGCTCGAACGCTTCGCCACGCCCGACGAGGCGGGGCGCACGCTGCTGATGCAGGCGGCGGAGAGGATGCGCCTCTCGGCGCGAAGCTATGTGCGGATGCTGAGGGTCGCGCGAACGGTGGCTGACCTTGGCGGAGCGGAGCATGTCGGCCGCGTGCACGTGGCCGAGGCGCTGAGCTACCGGCGGCAGGCGCCGCGGGCGTGATGGGCGGCGGGCCCTGACACACCTGACACAGTGTCCTGGGGGCAAAAACCTCCGAGGCTGATGGGGAGGATTTTGGCCGGGAGGTCCGGGGCAGATCGACGTTTTGAAAGAACCCAGCAACCTTAGAAAGCACAGGAGGAGTAGGACAGTCAGATGGCAGAAAACTTACTTTTTGCGGGAGGACTTTAGGTGGAGAAGCACATCTACGAAGCCCAACAGTATTTCCCAACATACAGTCTCAAATCCGATCATGAGATCGGCATTAAGGAATACGAGCAGGCCACCAAGGCGCTAGACGCGAATCAAAAGAGTCTTAATGTTGCAGCCGGTATTGCCGTCTTCTCCGGCGGTATGGCCGCTACAGTTTTCAGTTCCGCGGAACCTAGCCGCCTTCAGTATTATACGAAAAACGCTGGGCCAGAGGGACTTATCATATCCCTAGCCATTCTATTTATAGCTAATTTTTTACTGATTCATTATTTCGCCCACCTGCAACGAGCCGCCACATATGCAGCTCGAAAAATCATTGTACTCCGACGACTTCTCGGTCTGGACTACGGACACATCGAAGCCGTCCTTCCCTCGGATAGGCTCGACGGAGCGAACGAACCGTTCATCATAAGAATGTTTCCGGGAATAAGCTCGTTGGAAGCCATCCCGGCCCTAGCAGTCTCCTTTCTCGCTGGAGCGATAAGTGCGGCTCTTACCTCGGCCTTTGGCGAATCCATCGATTCGTCGGGCTCGGCACAGATCTCAGTCGAGACACTTGATCTCACACTGGACACTTACGCTTTAGCAGTAGGGACGACAGTGAGCTTCGCCCTAATGATCGCCTACCGATTCTCGCTAAAGGAGAAACACGAGAGCACGTATTTTCTGGGAGCCAAGCTTATATTATCAATGATATTGATGCCTCCAAAAGAGAATCTTGGCCATACATTGTATCGGTTAAACTTGGCGATCTATGAGGCCAAAAGAATAAATCTCAGTCTCGACCAGATGAATTCCATGCTTATCCAGATTGAGGATAAGCGCTTCATGAGCCACCACGGAAACAGCTTCGTTGCCGCAGCGCGCGCTGTCTATCGTAGAATACGATTTAGAACGAAGTCGGGGGGCTCTACTATCACTCAACAGCTGGTAAGGACCAACCTCCTCAAGAGCCTCAAGCCTGTCGCTAAACGAAAAATTTCCGAATGGCTTCTCGCACCGTGGATTGATAATCACCTTGGGAAAAGCGGCGTATTGGATGCCTACTTGGTTTCCGTCCGTTTCGCGCGCGGAAAATACGGTTTAGCGGAGGGAATTCGACATTTTTTTCCAGACCAGAAACTCGCAGAGCCACTAAAATCTCACCAGAAGTTTCTTCTGGTGGAGCGATTGTCGAATGTCACTGACACCTTCCCTCAGCAGCGGGTCCAGCGGTTAGTTGATGAATGCAAACGGGCCAAGCTACTCAATGATCGAGATGTTGTGAAACTGAATGAGTCTTACAGCAATCTCATTCAAGCTGGAAAAATCAGGGGCCCTAACGATGGTCCGCGTCTTCGGTAGCGGCAAGCCGAAGCCAACACCTCAATCCATAATGCTCCCACGCAAAGCCCTCCCATTTTCTTCCCATTCCACACGTGTGCCAACCCATGAAAATGTGCGGCATGTCCCAATACCGACCGCCTGCCCCCGCCCCTAAAACAACCCCGCCGTAAACCCGAGATATACGCAGTAGGCCGCCATCAGAGCCGCGCCTTCCCAGCGGGACAGGCGCGCCCCGGTCCAGGCCAGCGCCATGACCGCCAGCGACACGCCAATCAGGATCGGCAGGTCGAAGCGCACCAGCGTTTCCGGCACCGGGGTCAGGGCAATCGCTCCGGTCACGCCGCCGATGAAGAACACGTTGTAGATGTTCGAGCCGAGCACGTTGCCCAGCGCCACTTCGGACTGCTTGCGGATCGCCGCCACCGCAGACGTGACGAGCTCAGGCAGCGAGGTGCCGACCGCCACGATGGTCAGGCCGACGAGCGTTTCCGACATTCCGAATTCGATGGCCAGGTCCACCGCGGCACCCACCAGAAGCGTGCCGCCCCCGACAATGCAGCCCAGCCCTGCCAGCAGGAAGAACAGCGACAGGCCCCAGCCCGCCGACTTGCCCTCTCCCGGCTTCAGCGCGGGGTCGATCCCCTCCAGCGCTTCCGCCTTCTCCATCGCGGCGCTGTGGCCGACGGCAGCCTTTTCCTGCCGGTAGGCCAGAAAGAGATAGGCGAGCATCGCCGCGATCAGCACCACGCCTGCCAGTCTACCGAGCCCGGTGGTCATGCCGATGAGGAGCAGCGCGCAGGCGGCCAGCACGCCGATCCCGCCATCGCGCCACAGCGTGCCCCGCGCGACCGCGATCGGCGCCAGAAGCGCCGCAACGCCCAAGATCAGCAGGCTGTTGGCGATGTTCGAGCCCACGATATTGCCCAGCGCAATCCCCGGCGACCCGGAGAGCGCGGCCTGCAGGCTCGCCGCGAGTTCCGGCATCGAGGTGCCCATGCCCACGATGGTCAGGCCGATCATCAGCGGGGAAACGCCCAGCTTGCCGGCAATGGCAACGGCTCCGCGAACCAGCAGCTCGCCGCCGATCACCAGCAGCACCAGTCCGCCCAGAAGCACGAGTATAGTCATGGCAGAAAATCCAGCAGGACGCGCAGTCCCCCCAGCAGGGCGGCGGCGGCGGTTGCCTTGGCTGCCCGTGCATTGAGGATCTGCGCGCGGTTGAGCGCGACGACCAGGCGGTTGATATCCGCATGGTCGAAGGTCTCGTGCTTGCTCACCCGGCGCACCTGCTTGCCACTGGCGCGCAGCCAGAACCATGCGGACAGCACGGCTGCGGCGACGATCAGCGCGTCGAGCAGATAGATGGCGATTTGCAGCATGCTACGCCTCGCCCCCGCATGGCAGGCATGGCGCGGCGACATGCTGCACGCTCGTCGATAGGTCGAATGGCAAGGTCATCGAAAGGGCCCGGATTACGCAAGAGACTGCGTTCCGACATCACGAGCGCGCTGTGCGCTCGCCAGAGGGGCCCGGTAACGTGCGTACGAAATACACCCGGTCCGCGCGGCAGGCAACAGGTTTCGCGCGTCGACGGCGAGCCTGTCCTCGCCCCGCGCCGCCCGGGAACGTCCCCCGCGCCCCCGCGCTTGATCGCACATACCTTCCAGCAGCGAGGCACAAGGCAATGGGCTTTCTCAAGAACGGCGAATGGCACGACGAATGGGCGCATAACGACGAGGATTCGGGCGAGTTCGAGCGCGACGAGAGCGCGTTTCGCAACTGGATCACGCCCGATGGATCGCCCGGCCCCACCGGCGATGGCGGCTTTAAGGCGGAGCCGGGACGTTACCGGCTCTACATCAGTCTCGCCTGCCCGTGGGCGCACCGCGCCAATGCCGCGCGGCACCTCAAAGGCCTCGCCGACCAGATCGAGCTGGTAGTGGTTCACTGGCTGATGAAGGAAGGCGGCTGGTCCTTCCGCGAGGGACCATGCGTCACCCCCGATCCGCTGATGGATGCCGATCATCTCCACCAGGTCTACACCCGCGCCAAGCCCGATTATTCAGGCCACGTCACCGTGCCCGTGCTGTGGGACACGAAGAACCAGACCATCGTCAACAACGAGAGCGCGGATATCCTGCGCATGCTCGGCAGCGCGTTCGACCAGTGCGGCGCGAAAGAGCTCGATCTCTACCCGCAAGGCCACCGCGACGAGATCGATACGCTGAACGACCGGGTCTATGATGCTGTGAACAACGGCGTCTACAAGGCGGGCTTCGCGACCTCGCAGGACGCGTACGAAAAGGCCGTCGGCCCGCTGTTCGAAGTGCTCGACGAACTGGAGGAGCGGCTGGAGGGGCGCGAGTGGCTGGTGGGCGACCGGCTGACCGAGGCGGATATCCGCCTGTGGACCACGCTGATCCGCTTCGACCCTGTCTATCACACGCATTTCAAGTGCAACGTGCGCCGGATCGCCGACTATCCGAACCTCGCCGCCCTGACGCGCCGCGTGCTCGCGCTCGACGGGATGGAGCAGACCGTCAATTTCGAGCACATCCGGCACCACTATTACGAGAGCCACGAGCGCATCAATCCGTACGGCATCGTCCCCGCCGGGCCCGAACCGCTGGTGCCGGGGGCCTGATCGGGCATGCTCGACGCGCGAGGGCAACGCCGATAGTCAGCCGTCCGGAGAAAGGATGCCCATGACCCAGCCCCCCAATCGACCGGTTACCCTGTGGGGCCTGCCCCACTCGCTCTACACCGGCCGCGCGCGCGCCTACCTGCGCAAGCAGCGCATCGCCTATGTCGAGCGCGCGCCGACCGATCCCGGTTTCGCTGAGCGGGTGATGCCCGCGATCGGCCGCGCGATCATTCCGGTGGTGGAGCTGCCCGACGGCACGATCATCCAGGACACGGTCGACATCATCGACCATTTCGAGGGGGAGGATGGCGTGCCGGTGCCCCACCCCGCCTACCCCGGCGATGCCCGGCTGCTGGCGCTTGCGCACCTGTTCGAACTCTACGCGGTGGTCGGGCTGACGCGCCACGCGATGCATTACCGCTGGAGCTATCTGGCAGAGCAGGAGCTGTTCCTGCGCGATGCCTTCGCCACCGGCGGCGATGCGGACCGTGCCGAAGCCACGATGGCGCGGATGAACTCCTACCTGCCGATGCTGGGCGTCGATCCTGCGACGATCCCCGCGATCGAGGAGAGCTACCACGAACTGCTCGCCAACCTCGATGCGCATTTCGCGGTCTATCCCTTCCTGCTGGGCGCCACGCCGAGCATCGCCGACTACGCCATGTTCGGCCCGCTCTTCGCGCATCTGGGGCGCGATCCGGTGCCGCTGGGGATCATGCAGCGCGAGGCGCCGCGCGTGTTCCGCTGGGTCGAGCGGATGCATGCACCCGACCTCGACTCCGTCGATTTCGCGCAGCCCGCGCCCGCGTTTCCCGAGGACGGCCTGCCCGATACGCTCCCGCCGCTGCTCGCGCAGATCGCGCACGAGCTCGTGCCCGACATGACCGACCGGCTCGCCTTCCTGCGCGACTATGTGGCCGGGCATCAGCCGCAGCCGGGAGACCCGGTGACCGACAAGCCGCACCGCCGCGTGATCGGCCAGGTCGAAACCTCGTTCCGCGGGGTCGATTACACGGGCGGCGTGCAGCCCTACACGGTCTTCCTGTGGCAGCGGCTGATCGACGCAGGCCGCCATCCTGCGGCGACAGCGCTGTTCGCCGCGCACGAGCTGACGCCGCTGGTGGAGGTGGAACTGCCGATCCGCGTCGCGCGACGGGACAATATCGAGGTGTGGGCCTGAGGAGCGTCCGGAGGCCTTCCGCCTGCGAAAACCCAAACCTGACAGAATTTGTAACTGGAGCGCGCGCGCAGGCCGATTAGGCTGCCCGGTCATTATCCACCGGGAGTCTTTTCGCATGAGCATCGCCACGGCCATCGCCCTCGCCCTTTCACCCGCCGTCGCGCTTCAGGGCATCACCTTCGTCCACGGGCCGAAGCCCGACGCCAACGGCCTCGCCACCGAGTACGGCAACGGCGTGTGCAACGTCAGCGTGTTCCGCAAGGATGCCGAAGGCAGGGAGGTTCGCGCCGAATTCTCGCGCCGGCTGCGCGACGGGAACCTGAGCGTCCAGGTCTACGGCCCGTTCATGGTCAATTTTCGAGATGCCGACATGCAGGAGAATTTCCCCGTCACCGTCGCCTTCGATACCGGCACCAGCGCTCCCTCGCGCTCGGGCGGCTACGATGTCGGCGGCTTCGAGGAATATATCTGGGGCGGCTGGGGTCCGGGTGCGGCCTCCGACGCGACCTACGCGGCCCTGAGGGGGAAAAGCTCCTTCTCGGTCGAGATGGATGGCAACACCTACGGCCCGTTCACCTGGACCGGTTCGGGCGCGCTGTGGACCGCGCTGGACGATTGCGAAGCCGATAACAGCTGATGCGCACGCGGCTGACCGCTGTGAAGGTGGCGGCGTTGCTGATCCCGGTGCTGGCGACATTGCTTGCTGTCATCGTCGCCACGGCGGCGGTGCCAGCCGCCGCGCAGGAGGCACCGACCGGCGCGAAGTCGCAATGGTGGGCCAGCCTCGAAGCGTGCAGCTCCGCCGACCGCGCGGCGTGCGACCGGGCGGTCGAACTGGCGGCCCAGCTGTTCGGCCGGACCGACCGCGACGTCGCGACCACGTGGCTCAAGACCTGCCTCGCCGGGGATCAGGACCGGTGCGAGATCGGCTTTCGCCGGTTCAGGAACACCACCTTCGATGAAGACCCCTACCCGATCTCGCACATGTTCGCCCGCGTCTCCTGCTTCGAGGGAATGCACGATCTTTGCCGCCCGTGGGACGATTTCGACACCACCGATCCGGCCAAGCGCGCGCTGGTGATGGCCGACGTGTGCATGCAGGGCGCGGCGCCGGGCACCTGCTATCAGGCGCTCGCCTACTTCCGCAACGAGAAGGGCTTCTACAACGCGATCACCTACGATCTCTCCGAAACGCTGTGCGAGCGGTATGAATCGGGCACCGCCTGCCGCGCGTGGGCGCAGGCGCTGGAGGCCAACTGGGATCACCGCCGCGCGTACAGGTTCCACACGAAGGCGTGCGAGACCGGGCTTCAGGCAAGCTGCCCCGACGCTGCGCGGCTGAAGAAGCGGGTCGACTACGAAGACCGCCAGCAACAGGCCGCCGAGGATGCCCGTGTGCGCCGCGAGGCGGCGGCCCGGCAGGCCTCCCAGTGGCGATCGCAGGCCAATGACGCGGGCTACACCTCGCCGGGCCGGGTACGCACGCCGACCACGCCTTTCGGCAGCTCTGCGCGCGATATTGCGAACTGGAGACGATATGAAAAGAACCTGTGCCTGGGCAATCCGGTCAACAAATATTGCTGATCCGGGCTGCTTCACGATGAGGCCGCTTCTCGCCGCGCTGGGAACGCTCCTTGCCGCGTTGCCCATGCCTTCGGATGCACAGGCGCGCACATTCTCCCGCGCCGACCCCTACGATGCCCGGATCATCGCTGCACACCGCTGCAACTCGGCCGCCGTCAACGGGGGCTATACCGAACCGCTGATCGCCGAGTGCAAGGCGGTTTACGATGCGACCATCCTGTTCGAACGCTCCGCACAGGCATCCACCCCTGCACAGCGCACCGCACTGGCGATCGCAAAGAGCCTGCCGATGATGACGATCGCCGCCGGATATGCAGTCCAGGACGGTGTGATGAGTGCCCGCACCTGCCAGGCGATCAGGATGATGAGCCAACCTCTGGCAGACTATGATCCGGCAGCGGCGAACGGCCTCGAACCGTTTTATCAGCTGCTCGTGCAAACCCGCGATCAGGGTATTCCCAAATGCCGGCAAGGCGGCCACTGGCCGGGCTGATCCGGGGCCAGGCCGGAGCTAATCCTACTCCGCCGCCTCGCGCGGCTCGGCATCCAGAGCGTCGCCCGGATCGTCGCAATTGTGAAGCGCGTGCGGCGCGTCGGCAGGCGTGCCTTCGCGCCGGTCGCGCCCGGCCTCGGGCAGGTCCTTGCGCGCGATCATGTTGAGATCGGCGGGACCCAGTATGCGCCCGTCATGCGCCAGCATCGCCACCGGGCCGATGGGCATCCGGTCCCGCTCGTCCACGATCACCGGGTCCATCCCGACATTCTCCACCCCGTACTTGAGCCCCCAGTGCCGCAGGGAGACCATGGCGGGCAGCAGATCGAAGCCCTTTTCGGTCAGGCAGTATTCCACCCGCCTGCGGTCCGCCTCGTCCTGCACCCGGTCGAGAATGCCGTGTTCGACCAGTCGGCTGAGCCGGTTGGACAGGATGTTGCGCGCAATGCCCAGCTCGCTGAGGAATTCCTCGAAGTGATGCACGCCGTTGAAGCTTGCGCGCAGGATCATGAAGCTCCACCGCTCCCCCATCACTTCCAGCGCTGCGGGCAGGCCGCAGGCGCTCAGTTCCTTCAGGGGCTCGCGAACGTCTGTTCCCATCTCGGTTCTCCAGATCCCGCCAAGCCTACTCCAGATGATGGCGGTCACAAAATTGAAACTGCATTTTCAGTTGCAACTTAAAACGTAGCTGTGTAGGTGGCGATTCGCAACCTAACTTTCGCCGGACCGGACGCCCCCGGTTTTGCGCAAGGAAATACCGACGCAAAGGAGCCCGAGATGACCCTTCCCAAGACCCCGCTTCGCCAGGCCGCGATCGCCGGCATCGCCATGCTCACCACCGCCGTCACCTTCGGCGCCGCGCTCTCGCCCACGCCCGCGATGGCGCGTTCGGGCGCCTATTACCGCGCCACGCTGGAACAGCCGGTTGAGCGCCGCCAGGAAATCATCCGCGGCGGCACCTTCATCTGCTCGGGCACGATCTGCGTGGGCACCCAGGCCCGTTCGCGCCCCGCCAACGTGTGCAAGTCCGTCGCGGAAGAGTTCGGCCCTGTCGCCTCCTTCTCGGTCGCGGGCACGGACCTCGACGCAGAGGCTCTGGCCGAATGCCGGGCAGAGCAGACCGAAGGCTGATCGCGGCCTCTCCGGGCCCGGTCGCCCCCTCCCGACCGGGCCAATCCGGGCGAGCCCTTCAAGGGCGGGCCCAAGCAAAAAGCCCTCCGGCCACAAGGCGCGGAGGGCTTTTTTCGTGCGCATGACGCGCGAGCCGGCGATGCGCGGGGCGAACCGCCCGCGCGCATGCCTTGAAAATCAGCCAGCGATGCAGGTCGCCATGGCGGGCATCAGCCCTGGCGGGCCTTCATGCGCTTGTTCGTCTTGTTGATGACATAGGTGCGGCCACGACGGCGAATCACCCGATTGTCGCGGTGGCGCTTCTTGAGCGACTTGAGGCTGTTGCGAATCTTCATGGCATTACCCTGCGAGTAAACTGGACTTTTCAAAAGAAATCGGCACCGGAAGACCATCTCCCGATGCCGTCGTCATTGCGGTGCCATGTATGTCGCACCACGCGAAAGTCAAGCAAATCCCTCCTGTGCATGGCACGGATTGCAGGCTTCGTGCGTTGGCGCCACAGCACTGCCAATATTGAACAGGAGGCACTTTGTCATGAAGGCCCGCATTGCAATCGCTCTCGCCGCCCTGCCGCTCGCGCTTTCCGCCTGCGCCACGCCGCGCCCGGCCGGTCCCATCGAAGTGACCCGCTTCGTGGATACGGATGCGCGCGCGCAGCTGGGCAATGCGCGCCTGTTCGTGGAAACCGCGCCCGGATCGGGCGAACAGGGCCTCGCGCTGACGCCGTACAAGGCGGCCGTGGCGCGGGAACTGGCCGCCTATGGCTATGTCGACGATACCCGCGCCTCCGCCCGCCAGACCGCCAGCGTGCGTGTCGAGCGTTCGACCCTCGAAGACCTCGACCGGCGTGGCCCGGTCAGCGTGGGCGCGGGCGGTTCGACCGGGTCCTACGGCAGCGGCGTGGGACTGGGCCTTGGCATCAATCTGGGCGGCGGATCGGACGACCGTGTGGTGACACGCATGGAAGTGCGCATTCGCGATTCGGAATCGGGCAGGGTTCTGTGGGAAGGCCGCGCCCTGCTCGATGCGCCTGGAGGATCGCCCCTTGCACAAAACCAGCCAGCCGCCGATGCGCTCGCCGAAGCGCTGTTCCGCGGCTTCCCCGGCAATAACGGCGAAACCATCGAAGTGGAGGTCAATCCTTGAGCAACATCATCATCGACAGCGCATTCGACAGCGGCAACATCGACGTGATGACCGTGAACGAGGCGCGCGCGATGCTGCGCCTGAAGAACGACAAGGACAGCGAATTCAAGCAGTGGTTCCACTTCCGCGTCGCCAATTGCGGCGGGCGCGAGCTGGTGCTCAAGATCGTCGGCCTGAACGACACCGCCTATCCGGCGGGCTGGCCGGACTATAACGCCTGCGTCTCCGAAGACCGGGACTTCTGGGGCCGCGCCCCCTCCACCTTCGACAAGGACGAGGAAGGCGGCACGCTCACCATCCGCTTCGCGCCGGCAGGCGATCTCGCCTGGTTCGCCTATTTCGCGCCTTTCTCGATGGAGCGCCATCACGATCTGGTCTCCATCTCGGCCAGCGCCGAAGGGGTCGAGCATCGCAAGCTGGGCGAAACGCTGGACGGGCGTTCGCTCGATTGCCTCGCCATGGGCACGGGCGATGTGCAGACATGGCTCTATGCGCGCCAGCATCCGGGCGAAAGCATGGCCGAATGGTGGATGGAAGGCGCGCTGCAGGTGCTGTGCGATCCGTCGGACACGCTGGGCCGGGCGCTGCGCGAGAAGTGCCGCTTCCACATCGTGCCCAACTGCAACCCCGATGGCAGCGCACGCGGGCATCTGCGCACCAATGCCAAGGGCGTGAACCTCAACCGCGAATGGGCCGAGCCCAGCGCCGAACGGTCTCCCGAAGTATTGGCGATTCGCAACGCGATGGATGAAAGCGGCGTCCATTTTGCGATGGACGTGCACGGCGACGAGGCGATCGACGCGGTGTTCCTGGCAGGGTTCGAAGGCATCCCGAGCTGGAGCGACGAACAGGGCGAGCGCTTCTACCGCTATCAGCGCATCCTCGAACGCCGCTGCCCCGACTTCCAGACCGCCAGGGGCTATCCCAAGTCGGGCCCGGGCAAGGCCAACCTGGCGATCAGCACCAATCAGGTGGCGGAACGCTATGCCGCCACCGCGATGACGCTGGAAATGCCGTTCAAGGACAATGCCGACCACCCCGACGAGGTGCAGGGCTGGAGCCCGGAACGCTCGCGCATGCTGGCCCGCGACTGCCTGGGCGCGCTGCTCGAGTTTCTGGAGAGTGAGGACTAGAACTTCTCCCCTCCCCTTGGGGGGAGAAGTGCAAGCCTAATCCAGATGGGCGGGGCCGAAGCCGTGCGGCAGCAGTGCCGACAGACGCAGCTCCAGCACCTCGTGCGCGCCGACGCACAGGATCGCCGGGTCCGTGGCGCCCAGCTGCGCGATCTCGTTCAGCACCTGCCGGCACCGGCCGCACGGGGTGATCGGGGGCCCGTCGCCCTTGTCCGCCGGGCCGACCACCGCGACCGCTTCCAGCCCGCCGCGCCGCCCTTCGGCCAGCGCCTTGGCCACCGCCAGCGTCTCCGCGCATAGCGAGAGGCCGTAGCTCGCATTCTCGACATTTGTGCCGGTGACGATTGCGCCATCTGCAAAGCGCAGCGCCGCGCCCACGGAATAGTCCGAATAGGGCGCGTAGGCGGTTTTCGCCGCATCGCGCGCCGCCGCAATCAGGCTTTCGTTCATTCTGTCGCTCATGGTCTCACCACCGCCCAGGCCATGGGCTCTTCGCTGGCCGGGCCGTTGTAATTCTCGTTCGCGGTCCAGATCAGCCACGGACGGCCGCCATAATCGGGTTCGAACCGGGTGCGCACGAGCCACAGGTTGCGCTCGATCCGGCTGGCAATGCCGTGCGCGGCTTCGAAGTCGCGCGTCAGCTTGAGGATGGCGGGCTTGCCCGCATGCGCCTCTATCTGGTTGGCGAGGATGGTCAGCTCGCTGCGGACCTGCCCGCTATTGGCGCGCTCCAGGCAATTCTCGCCCGTCTCGACCAGCGCGATTGTGGGGGGCAGCAAAGCCTCGTCGCGCGGCACGATGGTGACGAAATTGGCGGATTGCCCATCCGCCGGGACGCAGGGGTCGAACCGGTGGATCGCCCCCACTTCCAGCCCCGCGGCGCGCGCAGCGGCAAGATTGCGGCTGAAGTCGCCCGCCTGCTCGCCCTCGCCCGCGGTGGCGGGCAGATAGACGAAATCCGCCCCGCTGCCCTTCAGCACCGCGAAATTCACATCGCCGGTATTGGCCGAAAGATCGGCCCCCTGTTCGGGAAACTCGCTTTCGGGCGGGCGCCATTGCTTGAGGTCCGACCACAGCCACAGCCCCACGCCCAGCGGCGCAAGGATGAGCACCGCGAGCAGCAGCTTGAGCCACAGGGGCCTTCGTGGTTTGCGCGCCATTGCTTCGCCCAGTCCTCAACCGCGGATGTGCAGGACGCAGATCAGCGTGAACAGGCGGCGGGCGGTGGCGAAATCGGTTTCCACCTTGCCCTCCAGCCGCTCCACCAGCAGCTCCGCCGCGCGGTTGTGGACGCCCCGCCGCGCCATGTCGATCGTCTCGATCTCCTGCGGGGTCGCCTTGCGAATCGCCTGGTAGTAGCTGTCGCAGATCGCGAAGTAATCGCGGATCGGGCGCTTGAACCGCGCCAGCCCCAGCATGATCGTTTCCAGCTGAGCGCCCTGCGCGTCGGAAATATCGAGCGCGAGCCGGTCGTCGCGCACCGAAAGGCCCAGCGTGTAGGGCCCGGTTGCCCCTTTTTCCGCCGAACGCACCGGCTTGAAGGTGTTTTCCTCGATCAGATCGAAGATCGCCACGCGCCGTTCCTGCTCCACGTCGGCATTGCGCCAGAGGATCGTCGAATCGTCGAGATCGATGTGGGAGATGCGATGGTCGGCCATGGGTCGGTAAATGCCTTCGCAGAATTTCGGGGGCTGCGGCAAGGCCTGTTGCGCTTGTACTCGCTATTCACAGGGTAGCAGCGAAAATGCGGCCACCGGATCGCTTGCAGCTGCGCGCGGCTTCGCACATTGAACGCCCAATGTCCGAAGATAGTCTGCTCCTCAAATCCTCGCCCTCCGATACAGCGCCCGACGGCGCGGTGGACGGCGCGCGCGCCCTGCCCTCCAACGTGGAAGCCGAAGCCGCGTTTCTGGGCGCGATCCTGATCGACAACAGCGTTTACGAGGAACTGCCCAACCCGCTGCGGCCCGAACATTTCTTCGTGCCCGCGCACCAGCAGATCATGGAACGCTTCCTCGCCATGATGGAGCGTGGGGCCACCGCCAGCCCGGTGACGCTGAAGCCCTATTTCGAAGGCAACGAGCATCTCGAACAGCTTGGCGGCACGACCTACCTCGCGCGGCTGACGGCGGACGGGCACGGACTGCTCGCCACCCGCCAGCTGGCCGAACAGATCTACGACCTCGCACTGCTGCGCGAACTGGTGACCGTGGGCCGCACGCTGGTGACGGGCGCGCTCGATACCTCCGAAACGGTCGAACCGCTCAAGCAGATCGAGACGGCCGAAAAGGCGCTATTCGATATCGCCGAAGGCACCAATGTCGGTAATGCGGCGAAATCCTTCGGCATGGCCGCCAAGGAAGCGCTGAAGCAGGCGCAGCGGGCGATGAATTCCGGGCGCGGCCTCTCGGGCCGCACCACCGGGCTTGCGACCATCGACGAAAAGACCGCCGGCCTGCACGATTCGGACCTCGTCATCCTCGCCGGGCGTCCGGGCATGGGCAAGACCTCGCTCGTCACCAACATCGCGTTCAACACGGCCTACGAACATCTGAAGCGCCAGCGCGACGGCGGGCCCGATTCGGGCGGCTGCCCGGTCGCCTTCTTCAGCCTGGAGATGAGCGCGGACCAGCTGGCCACGCGTATCCTGTCCGAACAGGCGGAAATCTCGTCGGAGAACCTGCGTTCGGGCGACATTGGCGGGGCCGCCGGTTTCCAGCGGCTGTCCGAGGCAAGCCAGCGGCTGGCCGACCTGCCGCTCTATATCGACGATACGCCCGCGCTCACCATCGACGGGCTGCTGATGCGCGCGCGGCGGCTGAAGCGGAAAAAGGATATCGGCCTGGTCGTGGTCGATTACCTTCAGCTGTTGCAGGGTTCGGCCCGCAGCAAGGACAACCGCGTCAACGAAATCTCCGAGATCAGCCGAGGGTTGAAGACCCTGGCAAAGGACCTCGGCGTGCCGGTGATCGCGCTTTCCCAGCTGAGCCGTGCGGTGGAGCAGCGCGAGGACAAGAAGCCGCAGCTGGCGGACCTGCGCGAATCGGGCTCGATCGAGCAGGACGCCGACATGGTGTGGTTCATCTATCGCGGCGAATATTACCACAATCAGGTGAAGCCCGACGCGCCCGACGACAGCAGTACCGAGGAAGCGAAGCTGAAATATCAGCAGTGGCAGGAAAAGCAGATGGAGCTTTCCGGCAGGGCGACGCTGATCGTGGCCAAGCAGCGCCACGGCTCCACCGGCAATGTGCCGCTGCATTTCGAAGGCGAGTACACCAAGTTCACCTCGCCCGCGTACCGCGACTACTCAAGCTACGACGAGGGCTGATCCGGCAGCACGCAAGCGGCTTTTTGTTGAAAATCGGGCGCGGTGCCTATATAGGGCGCGCTTGATCCCGAAATTCTAGGTCCATGGAGTGCCCCGCTTATGGCGCGCGTTACCGTTGAAGATTGCGTCGACAAGGTTCCCAACCGCTTCGATCTCGTCCTGCTCGCCGCCGAGCGTGCGCGCGAAATTTCCGGCGGCGCGGAGATCACGCTCGACCGCGACCGTGACAAGAACCCGGTCGTCGCGCTGCGTGAAATCGCGGAGCAGACGGTGAAGCCCAAGGATCTGCAGGAAAGCATGATCACCAACCTGCAGAAGATTCTGCCGGACGACGATGACGAGGTCGATGAAGTCGGCTCGCTCAGCCAGTCGGCCGAGGCGCTGCGGGTGACTGCCGCGACCCCGACCCGCTCCACATCGGTGGGCGGCGACTACGAAGGCTGATCGCCAGCACGAAATGCATGCGAAACGGGGCGGACCTCTATTGAGGTGCCGCCCCGTTTTCGTTTCGGCGAAGGCACAAGCTGGATATGCCGGTTTTCGGGGCTTTTCGATTGCAAGTGCGGTGGGAATGAAACACTGTCACACCTGCAGGTTCGACTAGGGAGAGCAGAACGCAGATGGCGGTCGTTGCGGTTTACAGCGTCAAGGGCGGGGTCGGGAAAACGACCTTCGCGGCCAACCTTGCGTGGTGCGCCGCGACGCAGTCCAGCAGGCGCACGCTATTGTGGGATCTGGATGCGGCAGGCGGCGCGGGCTTCCTGCTGGGCGTCGATCCCAGGAAGAAGAAGCGCGCGACCAGCGTCATCAGCAAGGAACTGGACCCGGCGAAGCTCATCAGGAAGACCGGCTACCCCCGGCTGGACCTGCTGCCTGCGGATGAATCGATCCGCGCGCTCGACGTCCAGCTGGCCGAGATCGGCAAGAAGAACCGGATCGCCAGGCTCACCGCCGATCTGGTGAAAGACTACGACCGGCTGGTGCTCGACTGCCCGCCGGTTCTCAACGAGCTGTCCAGCCAGATCGTGCGGGCAGCCGACCTCGTCATCGTTCCGATCCCGCCCTCGCCCCTGTCCGCCCGCGCACTGGAAATGGTGCAGGAGGAAGTGGAGGCAGCTGGCAAGAAGGCCCCGCCGATCATGCCCGTGTTCTCGATGGTCGATCGCCGCCGCACGCTCCATCGCGAAGCCGTGGCCAACCACCCCGACTGGCCGGTTATCCCGGCGGCAAGCGCGATCGAGCAATGCGCCAGCCAGCAGGCCCCGGTCGGTGCCTTCGCTCCGCGCAGCCCGGCGCTGCGCGCGTTCAAGAAGCTCTGGACCGACGTGGAACGCAGGCTCGCCAAAGGCTAGAGTACGGAGCGGCTCATGCGCCCCGGCCGGTCTTTTCCTGCAGCGCGTCGATCCGCAGCGAAGCCTCCGCCTTGCTGAGCGCGGGATCGAAAGCGTCCGGCTGGCCCGCTTCTTCTGCCAGCGTTTTCAGGTAGCTGGCCTGCGCCCCGGTCATCGCTTCGTCGCCCGTCGTCCAGTTCTCCGGCGCCTTTTCGGCGTTGGAGGTCGGCTCGGCCTTGGGGTGTTCGTTGATCGTTTCCATCGGTATATCTCCTTGGCCTCAGAACGCGCGTCGTTCCTTTTTTGTTCCTACGGTACGGGCTGGCCTTGCCGGTCGCGCGCGCTATTAACCTGGCCATGCCCGATCCTGCGACGACCAGCCCGGCACCGGCCGATACCCACCCGCCCGAGGGCGCGTCCCCGCCGGTTCGCGCGCTGACTATCTTTCTGGCAGGCATGGCCCTGCTGCTGGCGCTCGATCTGGCCGGCGGGCCGACAGGCCGCATCGGGCAGGATCGCGCGGTCCAAAGCGCGCTGTCGGCAGGCGGCGAGGCGCTGCAATCGGTTGCCGAGGGCGAGGGAAGCGACGGTCTTGCGGACGACACTCCGGGCGACGAGACGGGCGAGCGTGTCGAACGCGCGCGGTCGGCGGCGTTCTTCCTCGAACAGGCGAACCTCGCCTGGCGTCGGGGCGATCCGCGAACCACGCAGCAGATAGAGCGCGAACAGGGCAGCGCCGCGCTGCTCGCCTTCCTGGGCAAGCTGTGGACGCTGGGCTGGCTGCTGCTTCCCGTCGGGGTTATCGGCGCCCGGTTTTCCTGCCCGATGATGGATGGCCGCCACCCGCAATGGGCGCTCATCTTCGGTGCCAGCAGCCTCGGCGTTTCGGCGGGGCTGATCGGGCTCGCGCTGGGCGTTCACAGCCTCGGCGTCTCGGCGCCCTTCGTGGTTGCGCCGCTGGTCACGGCGATCGTGGTGCTCAACGCATGGCTGCTCGGCAAATTCGCGCGGCTCGATCGCGCGGCCACGCTGCTGCGGCTGGCACCGATCCTCGTGATCCTGGCGGCGGCCCTGCTGCTTGCGCGCGAAGCGCTGCTGCGGCTCGCCATGCTCGGCTGAGCGGAACGCCAGCTTCTCTCTCGACCACATTCGCGTGGCTGCTAAAGACGGGCCGACGGGGGGCATGACGCATGAGCGATATTCCGGACGCGATCGGTACGGCGAGCGAGGGCGGGCTCTATGCGCAGGCCGTTTCGCGTGAAACGGGTACGGGCCCGGTGGACGAGACCGGCCACTTCGCTGAGCAGGCCTGCCTCAATTGCGGCACCGAGCTGAAGGGCAGCCACTGCCATGCCTGCGGTCAGAAGGCGCACCTGCACCGCACGCTGGCCGCAGTGGGCCACGATCTGGTTCACGGCGTGCTGCATCTGGACGGAAAGCTGTGGCACACGCTGCCGCTGCTCGTCCGCGATCCCGGCAAGCTGACCCGCCGCTATATCGACGGGGAGCGCGCCTTCTTCGTATCGCCGATGGCGCTGTTCCTGTTCACCGTGTTCCTGATGTTCGCCGTGTTCCAGGCGGTTGGCCTGACCGCACCCAGCGATCTGCAGCCCACGGACGCAACCGAGCTGCGCAGCGATATGGAAGAGACGCGCAGCAAGCTGGTGGCAGAGCGGGACGATCTGGTGGACGCGCTGGAGAACGCATCCGGCGCGCAGAGCGTTGCCTTGCGCGAGCAGCTGCGCGGCGTGGAGGAAGAGATCGATACGCTCGACACGGGCCGCACCGTGATCTTCGGTGACGATGCAGGTGCGAAGAGCGCCACCGTCAGCCTGGGCCCTGACGGCGGTGGCGCGCTGATGAAGAAGATCGGCAAGAAGTGGCGCGAGAACCCGGGCCTGATGCTCTACAAGCTGCAGGCCAACAGCTACAAGTTCAGCTGGCTGCTGATCCCGCTGTCACTGCCCTTCGTATGGCTGCTGTTCGCGTGGAAGCGCCGCTTCAAGGCCTACGACCACGCGATGTTCGTCACCTATTCCCTGTCGTTCATGTCGCTGATGTTCATCGCCCTGTCGCTGCTGGGCAAGGCCGGGCTGGGTGCGACATGGCTGTTCACCATCTTCGCCACCATCGCACCGCTGCACATCTATCGGCAGCTGAGGCAGGCCTATGGCCTGTCGCGCTGGTCCGCCTTGTGGCGGCTGCTGGTGCTGCTGGTGGCGATCTTCTTCGTGGTGCTGATCTTCCTGCAGATCCTGCTGCTGCTCGGCGCGTTCTAGGCGCGCGGCAGCAGGCGCAGGTGATCGGCGGGCCGGATCAGTCGGTCCCGTCCAGATCGCCGTCGGTCGGCTCCTCGGCAGCTTCGTCCTCGGCCATTTCGTCGCGCACATTGGCGGCGCCTTCGCTCACCTTGTCGCTCGCGACGATCGCCGCATCCTCGACCTTTTCCTGCACGACTTCGGCATTGGCGGCCGTGTCGGCAGCGGCGCCTTCCACGAAGGCTTCGCCGTCTTCCTGCGTCTGTTCGGAGCAGGCGGCGAGACCCAGCGAAGCGGCGCCAAGCGCGGCCAGCACAGCAATATTCGGGCGATTCATGGCAGGTACTCCCTCTGCGATCAGACCTTGTTAACCATCGGCCGCGCGCTGCGGTTCCCCCGCGATCCTCAGCGAGCGGACCGGGCGCATGAAAAAAGCTCCGTCGGCGCTGGACCGACGGAGCTTTTCATATTTACCGGATGAAGGGCGGCGTAACCGTCAGGCGCCCTGCGGGCTGGCACCGCCTTCGCCGCCGAAGCGCTTGCCCGCCTTGGGCACCGAGGAACCGCCAACCGAACGCGGCTTGGCCGGGCCCTTGGGCTCGTCCGGCCGGTCCAGCTTGCCGTCCTTCAGCAGCTGGTCGATCTCGTCGCCCGTCAGCGTCTCGAACTCGAGCATCGACTGCGCGAGCAGGTGGAGCTGGTCTTCCTTGTCCGTCAGGATCTTGGTGGCGCGCTTGTGCGCATTCTCGACCAGAGCGCGGATTTCGGCGTCGATCAGCTTGTTGGTCTCGCCAGAGCCCATCGTGCGAGCCGACTGCCCCATGCCGAGGTAGCCTTCCTGCTGTTCCTCGTACTGCAGCGGGCCGAGCTTCTCGCTCATGCCCCACTTGGTGACCATGTTGCGCGCCAGCGATGTCGCGTACTGGATGTCCGACGAGGCGCCGGAGCTGACCTTGTCGTGCCCGAAGATCAGCTCTTCGGCCACGCGGCCACCCATGGCGACTGCGAGGTCGGCATGCATCTTGTCGCGGTGATACGAGTAATTGTCCCGTTCCGGCAGGCGCATCACCATGCCCAGCGCGCGACCGCGCGGGATGATCGTCGCCTTGTGGATCGGGTCCGATGCCGGCTCGTTCAGCGAGACGAGCGCGTGGCCCGCCTCGTGATATGCGGTCATCTTCTTCTCGTCGTCGGTCATCACCATGGAGCGGCGTTCGCTGCCCATCATGACCTTGTCCTTCGCGTCCTCGAATTCCTGCATCGCGACCAGCCGCTTGTTGCGGCGGGCAGCCAGCAGGGCGGCTTCGTTGACGAGGTTGGCGAGGTCCGCGCCGGAGAAGCCGGGCGTGCCGCGCGCGATGGTGCGCGGGTTCACGTCGGGCGCCAGCGGCACCTTCTTCATGTGCACGTCGAGGATCTTCTCGCGCCCGTCGATATCGGGCACGGGCACCACGACCTGACGGTCGAAACGGCCCGGACGCAGCAGCGCGGGGTCGAGCACGTCGGGGCGGTTGGTCGCCGCGATGATGATGATGCCTTCGTTGGCCTCGAACCCGTCCATCTCGACCAGCAGCTGGTTGAGCGTCTGCTCGCGTTCGTCGTTCGAATTGCCGAGGCCATGGCCGCGCGAACGGCCCACGGCATCGATTTCGTCGATGAACAGGATGCACGGCGCGTTCTTCTTCGCCTGTTCGAACATGTCGCGCACACGGCTTGCGCCGACGCCCACGAACATCTCGACGAAGTCGGAGCCCGAAATGGTGAAGAACGGCACGCCCGCCTCGCCCGCGATCGCGCGGGCCAGCAGCGTCTTACCCGTACCGGGCGAGCCGACCAGCAGCGCGCCCTTGGGGATGGTGCCGCCCAGCTTGGAGAAACGCTGCGGGTCCTTCAGAAATTCGACGATTTCCTCCAGCTCTTCGCGCGCTTCGTCGATCCCGGCGACATCGTTGAACGTCACCCGGCCCTGCTTTTCGGTCAGCATCTTGGCCTTGGACTTGCCGAAGCCCATCGCACCGCCCGCGCCGCCGTTCTTCTGCACCTGCCGCAGCGCGAAGAACGCGATGCCCAGGATCAGCAGGAAGGGCAGCGACTGGATCAGGATCACCCACAGGATGTTCATCTGCTCGGTCGGCTTGCCCGAGTAGGTCACGTCGTTCTCGTCCAGCAGCTTGGTCAGCCCCGGATCGCTGGAGACCGGCACCGTATTGAACGTCTCGCCGTTCTTGAGCGTGCCGGTGATGCGATCGTCCGCGATCTGCACTTCCTCGACCGTGCCACTGGCCACGCGATCGCGGAAATCGGAATAGCTGATCTGCGTACCCGCGCTTTCGCTGGTGCCGCCGAACATGGAGACCGCCAGCAGCAGGGCAAGAAAGATGCCGCCCCAGATCATCAGGCTGCGGATCCAGGGGTTCGGACCACCGCCACCCGGACCGTTCGGGCCCTGCCCGTCGGGCGTGTTCTGTTCACTCATTTGATGCGAGTCCTTTCCCCCACGAATGTAGGGGCGGGCAGATGAATGACAAGTTTCGGTGGACGTGAGAGTTTTGCGGCTCCGTCAGCCGCACCGCCGCTGCCTAGAAGCTGAAGGCGCGGCGGGCGAGGCCTTCGCTCGGCGTGGGCGCCGCGTGCGCGGCCTGCGGGGCCTCGGCACGGCGGATCGGGACGACTTTCGGGCTCTCCTCGCGCGGAGCCTCCGGCCGCTCGGCCTGCGGGCCGGGCAGCGCCCGCGTGGCGTCCTTCTGGCCGCCACCCGGCGGCGGGCCGGCGAGGCCCAGCTGCGCGAGCTTGGCTTCGAGCGCGGCGTGCAGATGCTCGAACCCCTGTGCGGCGGGCGACCAGTTGGCGAAGCTCGCAATCGGCTCGCGGCGCACCGCAACCTGTTCGACATAGGAGCTTTGCGGGATCACCGGCCAGTTGGCAGCCGCATTCTCGCGCACCCAGCGGTGCAGCTTGCGCCGCTTGTCGTACATCGAGAGCACGGGGAGCACGGGCGGGTGGCCCGGCCGCTTGGCAAGCTCTTCCTTGATGAAGCCGAAGGCGCGCGCCGCCAGCGGCGATGCGGGCAGCGGCACCACGATCAGGTCCGCCGCTTCCATGATCTGCTCGCTCACCTCGTTGATCATCGGCGGGCAGTCGAGCACGATGCGCGGATAATCGCCCTTCATGAAGTTGAGCATCTGCGCGAGGCGCTTCTTGGTACCGATCCGGGCGAGCTGGACCGGCAGATCGCGCAGGGACTGGTCCGCGCCGATCAGCGAGAGGCCATCGAAGCGCGTCGGCTCGATCAGGTCGCGCGGCGCCCTGGCGTGGTGAAAGGCGGAGATCGCGCGCTGCACCTTGCGCTCCTCGTGGCCCAGCAGGAAGCCCGCGCCGCCCTGCGGATCGAGGTCGAACAGCAGGGTCTCGTGGCCGCCGCGCTGCGCGAAACGCCAGGCGAGATCGACCGCCATGGTCGTTTTCCCGACCCCACCCTTCATGCTGTAGACGGCGATGACGGCCATTGCGTGCGCTCCCTGTTACGCGAATCGGTTTCCGGTTCCTGTTGCACAGGTTAATCGAGCAGGGTTGCCAACCCGCTACAAGCGCGCGAACCCGCCGCTATCCGGGCTGGGACACCCTTTCGCCAACAGGTTAACGCGCCCTTCGCACTTGCTCACATAGAGCGCGCGATGAGCATCTTCATGATCTCGTTCGAGCCGCCGAAAATGCGCGCAATCCGGGTATCCCGGTAGAGGCGGGCAATCGCATAGTCGTTGATGTAGCCGCTGCCGCCGTGCAGCTGCAGGCACTTGTCGACCACTTCGCTCTGCAGTTCGGTCAGCCAGTACTTGGCCATGCTGGCGGTCGCCACATCCAGCTTGCCTTCCAGCAGCTTGGCGATGCAATCGTTCACGAACACACGCGCCGCCGTGCCCCGCGCCTTGAGGTCGGCGAGCGTGAACTGGGTGTTCTGGAAGTCCCAGATCGTCTGCCCGAAGGCCTTGCGTTCCTTCACGAAGTCGAGCGTGACGTTGAGCGCGCGCTCGATCCCCTCCATCGCCTGCACCGCGATGATGAGGCGTTCCTGCGGCAGTTCGCCCATCAGCTGGTAGAAGCCCTTGCCTTCTTCCCCGCCGAGGATCGCGTCGCCCGGCACGAACACGTCGTCGAAGAACAGTTCGCTGGTGTCCTGCGCATCGAGCCCGATCTTGTCGAGCTTCTTGCCCCGCTGGAAGCCTTCGGCCCCTTCGGTCTCCAGCAGCACCAGGCTGATGCCCTTGTGCCGCTCGTTCGGGTCGGTCTTGGCGACGACGATCACGAAATCCGCGATCTGCCCGTTGGAGATGTAGGTCTTGGAACCGTTGATGCGGTAGCCGTTGCCATCCTTCAATGCGGTGGTGGTGATCGACTGAAGGTCCGATCCCACGCCCGGCTCGGTCATCGCAATGGCGCTGACCAGATCGCCGCTGACGAGGCGGGGCAGGTATTTCTTCTTCTGCTCTTCGGTGCCGTGGCGCACCAGATAGGGCAGGATGATGACGTTGTGCAGGCTGGCCGCGAAGCCTTCGACGCCCTTTTTCGACTGCTGGTCGATCACCACCAGATCGTGCCGGAAGTCGCCGCCGTGGCCACCATATTCCTCCGGCACCGAAACGCCCAGAAGCCCGGCCTCGCCCGCCTCGCGCCAGAACTCGCGCTCCACCTGTCCATCCTCGCGCCACTTGAGGACGCGCTTTTCGGGCGCGTGCTTTTCGTAGAACTTGCCTACGGCATCGGCGAAGATCGAGATTTCCTCGTCTTCCATGAACTCGGGCTGCGGCACATCGATCACGGGCATCTGACAGTATCCTCTCGAATTTTATCTTCTTTGTGGCGAGACTATCAAATCGGTTGCGAACTGCAATGGACCTGATGGATCGGGCGATGCGCCGCGTTCAGGAGACGGCCCCCGCCTCCCTCAGCGCGGCGATCTCGCCAGCATCAATGCCCAGATCGGCCAGGATCGCGTCGGTATCGTCGCCCGGCATCGGTGCGGCATCGGGCGTTGCCGTGGCCGTGCCGGAATAGCGCGGCGCCGGGGCGGGCTGCGGCGATCCCGCCACATCGACGAAGGTCTCCCTCGCGATGTTGTGCGGATGCTCGCGCGCCTCGCTCATCGTCAGCACGGGGGCGTAGCACACGTCCGAATGCTCCAGCGCCTCGTCCCATTCGGCGCGGGTCTTGCGCGCGAAGATCGCGGCGAGCTTTTCCTTCAGATCGGGCCACGCGGCAGGGTTCATCTGCGCGTCGAACGCCGGATCGTCGGCCAGGCCCACGCGCGCGCGCAGCTCGGCATAGAACTGCGGTTCGATGCTGCCGATGCTCACGAACTTGCCATCAGCGGTTTCGTAGGTGTCGTAGAAATGCGCGCCGGTATCGAGCAGGTTTGCCCCCAGATCCTCGCGCCACAGGCCCTGATTAGCCATGCCGTGGATCATCGCCATCAGCACCGCCGTTCCGTCGGTCATCGCAGCGTCGATCACCTGCCCTTCGCCGCCACGCGCCACGCTCAGCAATGCGGAGACCATCCCGAAGGCGAGCATCATGCCCCCGCCCCCGAAATCGCCGACCATGTTGATCGGCGGGGTCGGCTTCTCGCCCGCGCGCCCGAAATGGGCGAGCGCGCCCGCGAGCGCGATGTAGTTGATGTCGTGCCCGGCATAGGGCGCGTATGGCCCGCTCTGGCCCCAGCCGGTCATCCGGCCGTAGACCAGCTTCGGATTGTCGGAGAGCAGCACCTCGGGCCCCAGCCCCAGCCGCTCCATCACGCCCGGGCGGAAGCCTTCGATCAGTCCGTCGGCGCTGGCGCACAGCTTGCGGGCGAGCGCGATGCCCTGCCTGGCTTTGAGATCGAGCGCGATGGACTTGCGCCCGCGCGCCAGCACATCCTTGGTGGAAACCGGCTGCGAACCGCCGCGCCCGCCACTCGCCCGGTCCACCCGGATCACTTCGGCGCCGTGGTCCGCCAGCATCATGCCGCAAAACGGACCCGGACCGATCCCTGCGAACTCGACGATGCGCAGCCCGGAAAGCGGGCCGCCCATTACTTGCCCTTCCAGTTGGGCTTGCGCTTCTCCGCAAAGGCGGCGGCGCCTTCGCGCGCATCCTCGCTCGCAAAGACCAGCGGCGTCAGCTTGGCCTGCTCGTCCCAGCGCGATTCGAGGCTCCAGCCGCGCGATTCCTCGATGATCTGCTTCGAAATCTTCACCGCGAGCGGGCCGTTGTCGGAAATCGCCCGGGCCAGCTCCATCGCGCCGTCCATCGCCGAACCGTCGGTGACGCGGTTGACCAGGCCCAGCTCGTAGGCACGTGCGGCGTCGATGAATTCACCGGTCAGCGCCAGCTCCATCGCCACCTTGTGCGGGATCTGGTCGGGCAGCTTCATCAGCCCGCCCGCCGCTGCGGCGAGCCCGCGCTTCACCTCGGGAATGCCGAATTTCGCGCTGCTGCTGGCGACCACCAGATCGCACGAGATCATCAGTTCCAGCCCACCGGCCAGCGCATAGCCTTCCACCGCGGCGATGATCGGCTTGGCCGGGCCCTTCTGCGTCAGGCCACCGAAGCCGCGCCCTTCGACGAAGGGGGTCTCGCCGCGCAGGAAGCCCTTGAGGTCCATGCCCGAACAGAAGGTGCCGCCCGCGCCGGTCAGCACGGCAACCCGCAGGTCGTCTTCGGCATCCAGCCGGTCCAGCGCGGCGGCAATGCCTTCGGCCGCAGCCTTGTTCATCGCGTTCTTGGCATCGGGTCGGTTGATGGTGATGACCAGCACACCGTCCTTCACCTCGCTCAGCACGTCTTCGCTCATCTCTCTCTCCCACAAGTGGCTGTTTGCAACCGATGCTGCAGAAGCGGGAGCGAGCGGTCAAGCGAGGAGCATCGCGGCGACGATCAGGTGCCCCCCGGCCCGGCTTGATCCAGATCAAGGATGCCGGACGCAGGGCGCGCTAGGCGTACCCCAAGGAAGGACGCAGACCCCATGAATTTCCCCGACCTGTTCGATCGTTTTGCCGATCGAGTCCTGCCCGCGAACCTTACCGATGCAGCGATCCTGCAGCTGCGGCACGAAGCCTATGCGGAGGATCTGCCCGCCGGAGGCCGCTTGCATCTGGACGATGATCGCTCCCACTTCATCTTCGTGGGCAGCGGGGCGACCAAGCTGGCGGCGTTCGTATCGACCGAGCGCGAGCAGATCGTGGCCTTCGATTTCGCTGGCGATATCGTCCACGTTCCCCCGCGCGGGCGCTACAATTTCGCGCTGACCGCACTCACTCCGGCAGAGGTTCTGGTCATGCCGGCGGACAGCTTCTTGCGCACCACGCCCGAAAGCTGCGCCCTGCTGAAGGTCGCTACCGAGGAAACGGCCCGCGCACTGTCGGCCAGCCGGGAGAATGCGATCACGCTGGGACGCAGATCGGCGCGCGAGCGGCTGGCGTGCTTCCTGCTGGACGTGTGGGCCCGGATGGCAGACCAGCGCAAGACGGGGGAAGAGGCGATAGTCCTGCCGATGTCGCGTGGAGAGATTGCCGAAAGCCTTGGTCTGACGATCGAGACCGTGAGCCGACAGTTCAGCGAACTGCGCGAGCTCGGCCTGATCGAGACCTGCGGACGATCACTTCTTCGGGTGGTGGACCCGGAAGGCCTTTCGCGCTGTGCCGGACAAGTCGCAGCCGCAGCATAAAATTTCCCGAAATTGATCTCGATCAATGCACCGGAATCCGGGCGGCCTTAGTGGCGCCACAAACGGAAAGGGCAGTACATGCAAATCGAAGCAGCACTTGGGAGGGCCGGCCTGTGGTTCCTCCTGCTTCTTCTGTCGGTGGCCGTAGCGGCGACCGCGAAGGATGCCGGATTCGCGGCGCACGCGGTCATTATAGGCGTAATCGCCTTCGTGATGATCTGGGTCACCGCAGGGCGGTTCGATCCGATCGCCGGCGGGCGGACCTTCTTCAAGATGCCCGATACGCCTTCGGTCTACGACGACGAGATCGTGCGCTGGGGCGTGATCGCGACGATGTTCTGGGGCGTGATCGGCCTGCTCGCGGGCGTGTTCATCGCCTCGCAGATGGCCTTTCCGTGGCTCAACGTAGAGCCCTACCTCAATTTCGGGCGCCTGCGCCCGCTGCACACCTCGGCGGTGATCTTCGCCTTTGGCGGCAACGCGCTGCTGGCGACCAGCTTCTACGTCGTGCAGCGCACCTGCCGCACGCAGCTGGCGCTGCCCAGCCTCGCCCGCTTCGTGTTCTGGGGCTACCAGCTGTTCATCGTTCTCGCGGCGACGGGCTATGTCCTGGGCGTCACGCAGAGCCGCGAATATGCGGAGCCCGAATGGTACGTGGACCTGTGGCTGACCATCGTATGGGTCGCCTACCTCGTGGTGTTCGTCGCCACGCTGCTGCGCCGTAACGAACCGCATATCTACGTCGCCAACTGGTTCTACCTCGCCTTCATCGTGACCATCGCGATGCTGCACGTGGTCAACAACCTGGCTGTGCCCGTCAGCTTCCTCGGCTCACGCAGCTACAGCGCCTTTGCAGGCGTGCAGGATGCGCTGACCCAGTGGTGGTACGGCCATAACGCGGTCGGCTTCTTCCTGACCGCCGGCTTCCTGGCGATGATGTACTACTTCGTGCCCAAACAGGCCGAACGTCCGATCTACAGCTATCGCCTGTCGATCATCCACTTCTGGTCGCTGATCTTCCTCTACATCTGGGCCGGTCCTCACCACCTGCACTACACCGCACTGCCCGACTGGGCGCAGACGCTGGGCATGGTGTTCTCGGTGATGCTGTGGATGCCCAGCTGGGGCGGCATGATCAACGGCCTGATGACCCTGAACGGGGCATGGGACAAGGTCCGCACCGATCCGATCATCCGGATGATGGTGATGGCGCTGGCCTTCTACGGCATGAGCACCTTCGAAGGCCCGATGCTGTCGATCAAGAGCGTCAACAGCCTGAGCCACTACACCGACTGGACCATTGGCCACGTCCATTCCGGCGCGCTGGGCTGGAACGGCATGATCACCTTCGCCTGCGTGTACTACCTGGTCCCGCGTCTGTGGAACCGTGAGCGGATGTACAGCCTGCGGATGATCAACTGGCACTTCTGGCTCGCTACGGTCGGGATCGTCTTCTACGCGGCCAGCATGTGGGTGGCGGGCGTTACCCAGGGCCTGATGTGGCGCGAATACGGGCCCGACGGCTACCTGGTGAACAGCTTCGCGGATACGGTCGCGGCCCTGCACCCCATGTTCATCATGCGCATGACCGGCGGGCTGCTCTACCTCTCCGGCGCGCTGGTGATGACCTACAACATCTGGATGACGCTGGCGGGCAAGGTGCGCAACGAAGCGCCGATGACCGAAACCCCTTACGACGCCGAAAGGGACAAGCCGATCGTCGACTCCCGGCCCTCCGCAGCTCCCGGGACCGCTCCCGACGCAGTGCCAGCCGAATAGGACCCTTCGAAATGAGCCTGACCGAAAAACATAAAAAGCTGGAGCGGAATATCACGCTGCTCGCCGCGGCGACCTTCGTGACGGTCGCGATCGGCGGCATCGTGGAAATCGCCCCGCTGTTCTGGATCGACAACACGATCGAGGAAGTGGAAGGGATGCGCCCCTACAGCCCGCTGGAACAGGCGGGACGCGACATCTACATCCGCGAAGGGTGCTATTCGTGCCACAGCCAGATGATCCGCCCCTTCCGCGACGAGGTTGAACGCTACGGCCATTACAGTCTCGCGGCGGAAAGCATGTACGACCACCCCTTCCAGTGGGGGTCCAAGCGAACGGGGCCTGACCTGGCGCGCGTTGGCGGTCGCTATTCGGACGAATGGCACGTCCAGCACCTCGAGAACCCGCAGAGCGTGGTGCCCGAAAGCATCATGCCGCAATACGGCTTCCTGGCGGAAAACGATCTGAAGATCGCCGATGCGCGGGCCATGCTGCGCGCGCTGCAGACCGTCGGCGTGCCCTATACGGACAGCGATCTGGAAAAGGCCGAGACCGACCTGTTCGCCCAGGCCGATCCCGACATGGACGCAGGCGATCTGGCCGAACGCTATCCCAAGGCGCAGATCCGCGACTTCGACGGCAATCCCGACCGCGTGACCGAAATGGATGCGCTGATCGCCTACCTGCAGATGCTGGGTACGCTGGTCGATTTCGAAAGCGGTGCCCCGCTCGAAGAACTGGCCGAGGAGACCGGCCGATGACCTTCTACGAGGAACTGCGCCACTTTGCGGACAGCATCGGCCTGCTTGCCATGCTGCTGATCTATCTCGGCCTGTGCCTGTGGCCCTTCAGGCCGGGCGCAAAGCGCCGCACCAACAAGGCAGCCAACTCTATTTTCAAGGACGAGGCCGATGGCCAATAAGCGCATCGATGAGGCGACCAACACCGAAACCGTCGGCCACGAATGGGACGGGATCGAGGAGCTGAACACCCCACTGCCGCGCTGGTGGCTGTGGACCTTCTATCTCACGATCATCTTCGCGATCGTCTATGTCGTCCTGTATCCGGCCTGGCCGATGATCGAAAAGGCGACCGACGGCGTGCTCGGCTGGTCCAGCCGCGGCGAGCTGGCCGAGGAAATGCGCCTGGCCGATCAGGCGCAGGTCGGTTTCCGCGAGCAGCTGGCCCGCGTCCCGATCGAACGCCTGCCCGACGATAGCGAGCTGATGGCCCGTGCGGTTGCGGGCGGCCGGGCCGCGTTCCAGGTCAACTGCAGCCAGTGCCACGGCTCTGGCGGTGCGGGGGACCAGAAGCTCGGCTATCCGAACCTCAACGACGACGCATGGCTGTGGGGCGGTGACCTGAAGGCCATCGAATACACGATCGTCCACGGGGTTCGCTGGGCGGAAGACGACCAGACCCGCCAGAGCGTGATGCCGCCCTTCGAAGGCGCCTTCGACGAGGCCCAGCTGGGCGCGGTGGTCGACCATGTCCTCTCGCTGAGCGGCAAGGCGCAGCCCAATGCTGCGGGCGCGCAGATCTTCGCGGACAACTGCGCCGCCTGCCACGGGCCGCAGGGCAAGGGCGGACGCGAATTCGGCGCGCCTAACCTGAGCGATGCGATCTGGCTGCGCGGGGGCGACCGCGCCGACCTGCGCAGGCAGATTCTCGGCCCCCGGATGGGCGTGATGCCCGCCTGGGGAGAGCGGCTCGATCCGGTGACGATCAAGATGCTTGCCGCCTATGTCCACTCGCTCGGGGGAGGCGAAGACTTTGTTGAGGTCGCCGACAATCCCGAGGTAGAGGTCGATGAACAACCCTGACGAAACCGGAGCGGGCAAAGACCGCGACTGGTCGGTCGTACTGGACGACGGGGTCGCCAAGACCAACGAACCCGTCTCCAGCGCGACCGCCTCGACCGGAGCGCCCACCCGGCGGCACGAGCCGCACGAACCGCCGCGCACGCAGATGCCCGAAAAGCTCTACGAAAAGCGCAAGGCGGTCCATAACAAGCGGATCGACGGACCATTCCGGCGGTTCAAGTGGTTCGTCATGTTCGTCACGCTGGCGATCTATTATCTGACGCCCTGGATCAGGTGGGATCGCGGGCCCTTCGCACCCGACCAGGCGGTTCTGGTCGATCTCGCCAATCGCCGCTTCTACATGTTCGGCATCGAGATCTGGCCGCACGAATTCTACTTCGTCGCCGGCCTGCTCATCATGGCGGGGATCGGGCTGTTCCTCGTCACCAGCGCGGTGGGGCGTGCGTGGTGCGGCTATGCCTGCCCGCAGACCGTATGGACCGACCTGTTCCAGCATATCGACCGCTTCGTGGACGGGGACCGCAATGCGCGTGCCCGGCTCGACAAGGCGCCTTGGGGGCCGAAGAAGATCGCGCGGCGCAGCTTCAAATGGTCGATCTACCTGCTCATCAGCCTGGCGACCGGCGGTGCGTGGATTCTCTATTTCGCCGATGCGCCGACGCTGTTCACCGACTTCTTCACCGGACAGGCCGCCCCGGTGGCCTACGCAACCGTGGGCATCCTGACGCTGACCACCTTCACGCTGGGCGGCTTCATGCGCGAACAGGTGTGCATCTACATGTGCCCCTGGCCCCGTATCCAGACCGCGATGCTGGACGAGAAGTCGCTGATCGTCACCTACAAGGACTGGCGCGGGGAGCCGCGCGGCAGCCTGAAGAAAGCGAAGAAGGACCCCGAGCATTACGGCGACTGCATCGATTGCAACCAGTGCGTCGCAGTCTGCCCCACAGGCATCGACATCCGCGAAGGCCCGCAGATCGGCTGCATCACCTGCGCCTTGTGCATCGATGCGTGCGACCGCGTGATGAAGGACATCGGTCGCCCGCGCGGCCTGATCGACTACGCCACGCTGGAGGCATGCCGCGAGGAAGCGCAGGGGCACCCCGCCCAGCCCGCATGGAAGGCGCTGCTGCGCCCGCGTACCTTCGTCTATTTCGGCGTGTGGGGCGGTATCGGCGTGGCATTGCTCTTCGCGCTTGGCACGCGCTCGCATACGGACCTTACCGTATCGCCCGATCGCAACCCGCCCTACATGCTGCTGAGCGACGGCTCCGTCCGCAATTCCTACACGCTCAAGCTGCGCAATATGGAAAGCCGCCCGCGCGAGATGGAGGTGTCGGTGGAAGGTCTGCCCGGCGCGCGCATGTGGACCGACACGATCAACGCACGCGAGGCGGCGCCCAGCATCACCTTCAACGTGCCCGCCGACCAGATCCGCACCGTGCGCGCCTATGTCATGGCGCCGAGCAATACGACCTCGCGCGAGTTCACCTTCCGGCTGACCTCGCTCGACGAACAGCGCGAGACCGACACGGTCGAGACCCGCTTCGATGCCCCCGCAGGAGGATCGTGATGACGAAGAAGTTCACCGGCAAACACATGGCTACCATCCTGGTCGTGGGCTTCGGCGTGGTGGTCGCGGTCAATTTCACCATGGCCTCGCTGGCCACCAACGGCTTCAGCGGGGTGGTGGTGGAGAATTCCTACGTCGCCAGCCAGAAATACAACGGCTGGCTGGAAGAGGCCGCGCGGCAGGAAGCCACCGGCTGGGACCTGAAGGCCGCGCGCGATGAGGGTGGGCGCCTGGTGGTGGAGGCACTGGGTGCGCCTTCCACCGCGCAGCTGACCGGCCATGCGCGCCATCCGCTCGGCCATCGCGTCGACCGCCAGCTGGCCTTCGTGCGCGGCGAAGACGGGCGCTTCACGTCCTCCGAGCCGCTCGACGCGGGGCGCTGGACCTTGCGCCTCACCCTGTCGGACGGGGACCGCAAGAGGGTCGTCGAAACCGCGCTGCCATGAACGCGCCCGCGGCCATCGACCGGCCCAAGGCGGCCGAGCTCGCGCAGACACGCCTGACGATCCCCGGCATGCGCTGTGCCGGATGCATCGCCAAGGTCGAGCGCGGCCTGATGGCCGTCGAAGGCGTGGACGCGGCGCGGGTAAACCTGTCGGCCAAGCAGGTCACGGTCCGCCATGCCCCGTCGATCGACGACCTCGTGCTGGTCGATGCGCTCGACGCCATCGGGTTCGAAGCACAGGCCATCGGGCAGGCGGCCGCCGGGCCGCAAGCCGCCGACCGCGAGCTGATCAAGGCGCTGGCAGTGGCGGGCTTCGGCATGATGAATGTCATGCTGCTTTCGGTCAGCGTCTGGGCGGGCGCGGATGGCGGCACGCGCGAGGTATTCCACTGGCTTTCCGCCGCCATCGCGCTGCCCGTGATCGCCTATGCCGGCCGCCCCTTCTTCTCCTCTGCCCTCAAAGCGCTGCGGCGCGGGCGGACCAACATGGACGTGCCCATATCGCTGGGCGTGCTGCTGGCGACGGGCCTCAGCCTGTACGAGACCGCAACCGGCGGTGCGCACGCCTATTTCGATGGCGCCACCATGCTGCTGTTCTTCCTGCTGGCGGGGCGCGCGCTGGATGCGGCGATGCGCAATCGCACACGCTCGGGAATTGCCGCGTTGCTGAGCCGGATGGGCCGCCACGCGACGGTGATTGCTGAGGATGGTTCGGCCCGCCGGGTTGCGGCCGCCGATCTGGAACCCGGCATGCTCACGCTGGTCGCCGCCGGCGACGCGCTCGCGGCGGACGGCATTGTCGAGGGGGGAGAAAGCGCCATCGACAACGCCATGGTCACGGGCGAGAGCGCACCCGAGAACATTGCCCCCGGCGACCGGGTGCTGGCCGGTTGCGTGAACCTGCAGGCCCCCATCAAGGTGCGGCTCACCGCCGTGGCGGACGATACGGTGATCGCAGAGATCGCCCGGCTGATGGAGGATGCCGGCCAGTCGCGCAGCCAGTATGTGCGGATCGCAGACCGGGCCGCGCGCCTTTATGCCCCCGTGGTTCACACCCTCGCCGCGCTTGCCTTCGTGGGCTGGATGATCGCCGGGGCGGGCTGGCACCAGTCGCTAGTGATCGCGATTGCGGTGCTCATCATCACTTGCCCCTGTGCGATGGGTCTGGCGGTTCCGGCGGCGCAGGTGGTGGCTTCGGGCGCGCTTCTGAAGAAGGGCCTGCTGGTGAAGGATGGCAGCGCGCTAGAACGGCTGGCCGAGGCCGATATCGCGCTGTTCGACAAGACCGGTACGCTGACGCTGGGCGAACCTGTGGCCCAGCTTGCCCATGTCGATGCGCACGCCCGGCCCGTGGCGCTCGCGCTCGCACAGGCGAGCCACCATCCCCTGAGCCGCGCGCTCGCCAAGGCTCTCGCCGCGCAGGATGTGAAGCCTGCCGAGATCAGCAGTCCGGAGGAGATTGCGGGCGAAGGCGTGTTCGCCATGAGCGAAGGCCAGCGGGTCAGCCTCACCCGCCCCCTTGCGGATGGCGGTGCTACCGCTGCCGAGCTGCACATCGCCAGACAGTGCTGGACGATTCCCTTCCACGACGCGCTGCGGCCCGATGCCGGGCAAGCCATTGCGCGCATTGCCCAGGCCGGGCTCGAAAGCCGGATCATTTCGGGCGACCGTGACGCGGTCGTAGCCGGGGTGGCGGCAGACCTCGGCATCAGCGGGCACGGGCGCGTTTCCCCGCAAAACAAGCTTGCCGAACTCGAAAGGCTGAAGTCCGCTGGCTATCTCCCGCTGATGGTCGGCGATGGTCTGAACGACGGACCCGCTCTTGCCGCCGCGCATGTCTCGATCGCGCCCGGCACCGCCAGCGATGCCAGCCAGCAGGCGGCCGACGCGGTGTTCATCGGCGAGAAACTGATGCCCGTGGCGCTGGCCGTGATCGCCGCGAAGCGCACGATGCGCGTGGTGCGCCAGAACTTCGGTTTCGCCATCGCCTACAACGTGTTCGCGATCCCTCTCGCCCTGACCGGAATGGTGACGCCGCTGATCGCAGCGGTGGCGATGTCGGTCAGCTCGCTGGTGGTGGTCGGCAATTCGCTGCGCCTAGCAGGGGCAGCGCGGTGAACGCGCTCGTCTTCCTCATTCCCATCGCCCTGGGCCTGGGCGCGCTCGGCCTTGCCGCATTCTTCTGGTCGATGCGCAACGGGCAGTACGAGGACATGGAGGGCGCGGCCAATCGCATCCTGATCGACGACGAGGAAGGGCCCCCCGATGACCGGTGAGCTGATTGCGCTGCTTGCGCTCGTCCCGATCATGACAGGGCCGCTGCCCGCCGGGGAGGAAAGCATCACCATGCGCCTGTGCGGTGGGGGAACGATCTCCATTCCCGTCGAGCGCGACGGAGAAGCGCCGGAGCCCGCCCCCTGCTCGAAGGCGTGCCATGCCGGCAACTGCCGGAAGCGTTCTGCCAAGCCCGGCACACTCGAGATCGACTGAAGGAGAAAGCCTATGCCGCTCTGGTTGTTTCCCACTCTCATGGGAGCTCTCGCCACGATCAGCCTCGTTGCCGGGATCTGGCTGCTGCTCCACCTTCCGGATGTGGCACGCATCTTCAGGGGCAGACGCAACGGTGAGTTCGTCCGCAGTTCGGGGAAGAAGTTCGCGTCACCCGGGGCCGTGTGGCTTGCGCTGATCCTGTTCAACGGCGGCTGGATCGCCTGCGTGGTGCTGTGGGTCTTCGTTTCTGGCAGCGATACCAGCCCCGTAAGCTAGACGCGGGAGCGGGCCGCACGGCTCGCTCCAGCTATACGGCGGAGCTGAACCGGCGCGGCGAATGGTTGCGGTAGCTGTCGAACAGTGCCGCGATGCTCCGCGCATAGGGCAGTCCGTCGGCTTCGATGGTCACCCACTCACGCTCAACGGTCACCAGTCCGCGTTCCCGGAAAGCGCGCAGCCGCGGGGCGACCTCGGCCATGAGTCGCCCGCCGATCGCCGCCCGGCCATCGCACAGCAGCCGCTCTATGATCGCGCCGCGATACCTGTCGTCCGCGCTGCGCGCGATCCCGCGATTGACGGTCAGCAGGCCCTCGCCCGCCTTCATCCGGTAACGGCCGGAGTTCTTTTCGTTCTGGGCTATCAGCCCCGGAAAACTGCTGATCGCCGATGCGCCCAGCCCGATCAGCACGTCGCCGGGATCGTCGGTAAAGCCCTGGAAATTGCGCCGCAGCCTGCCGTCGAACGCTGCCGTTGCCAGCGGATCGCTGCCCGCCCTGGCGAAATGGTCGAAGCCGATCGGCACGTATCCGTGGGTCAGGAAATAGCCGAAGCCGGTGGCCGCCATCTCGAAGCGCAGGTCGCGGCCGGGAAGGCTGCTCTCGTCGATCAGCTTCTGGCGCGGCACGATATGCGGAACATGCGCGTAGCCGAACAGGGCGATCCGGTCCGCGCCGATCACGCGGGTGCGCTGCAGCGAATCCTCCAGATCCTCCATGCGCTGCCCCGGCAGGCCGTACATCAGATCGAAGTTGAGCGAAGTGACCCCGGCCTCGCGCAGCCAGTCCACCGTCTGCACGATCTGGTCTTCGGGCTGGATGCGTCCGATCGCCTGCTGGCAATGCTCGGCAAAGGTCTGCACGCCCAGGCTCGCGCGCTCGACGCCAACTGCCGCAATCGCCTGCGCCCATTCGCGCGACATGGTGCGCGGATCGAGCTCGATCGAATGGATCGGATCGTCGAGGTCGAAATGCGTCGCCAGCGCATCGACCAGCCGCAGGAAATCGTCCGGCGCGATGGCATTGGGGCTACCGCCGCCGAACGCGATGCGCCGCACCCGCGTGCCCGGTGGCAGCAGGGCGGCGACCGTTTCGATCTCCCGGTGCAGCGCGTGAAGATAGCTCTCCAGCCGTTGCTGGCGGTTCGCCTTCCCGGTGTTGCACCCGCAATAGAAGCAGATCTTCTCGCAGAACGGGATGTGGAGGTAGAGCGAGACATCGCCCGTCGCCCGCTCCAGCGCGGCGCGGTAATGGCAGGCGGGCAGCACATCGAAATCGGCTGCGGTCGGATAGCTGGTATAGCGCGGGACGGGCGTTTCCAGCAGTTCGGGATAATAAGGCCACATGCCGCCAGCATAGGAACGCGCCCTGTGCGGTCTTTGCGCTGGATCAAATTACGCGAAAAGATTTCGGCCTGCGCAATTGATCATGATCAAGGCAGCGGCGAATCCATCGCGCTAGTCCGCCCCCATCACTCTGAGGCGATGCCGAATTCCTCGGCCAGCCATACAGGAAGGATGGAGAAGAGATGAAACAGATACTCGCCGCGTTGCTCGTGGGAAGCGCACTCTTTGCCGCGCCGGCCGCGGCGCAGGACGAAAAGGGCGATGTGCAGGTCAAGGTCCTGGGAACGGCGGTCCTCCCCGATGGGAAAATCACCGCGGTCAACACGGATACGATCAATCTGCCGGCGAACCTGCAGACCGAGGCAAACGACAACTACGTCCCCACCCTGGCGATCGAATACTTCGTGTCCGAGAATTTCTCGATCGAGACGATCTGCTGCATGACCGAGCATGACGTCGATGGCGTCACCGGGCTTGCGGGTGCGGAACTGGTTGCCGATGCGAAGCTGATCCCCGCCACCATCACCGGCAAGGCCCATTTCGATCTCGGCCCCGTGAAACCCTATATCGGCGCGGGCGCGACCTACTTCCTGTGGGTGGATGTCGAACCCGGTGCGGCTACGGTGCCGCTGGGCGTGACCGAGACCGACCTGTCGGACGAATTCGGCCTCGTGCTGCAGGCCGGCATGGATGTGCCGCTGGGCGAGAACGGCTTCGGCCTGACGCTCGATGCGAAGAAGTACTGGGTTGGCACCACGGCCAGCTGGTACGCCGGCAACACCCTGGCGATCGAGACCGAGCATGATCTCGACCCGTGGGTGCTCAGCGCCGGGGTCAGCTACCGCTTCTGAGCGGGGCGACCATCGCTCTCCCGCCGACGGCGCGAACCACCCGCGCTGTCGGTCGGGGGACCGAAACTACCTGGGCGCGCCAGAGCCCGACATGCGTGTCTGGCCGATATCGATATCCGGCGCTTCCCCGTCGTCGTCCGCCAGGCCGGCGCCCCTGATGAAGAAGTCTATCCGCGCCCGCAGGCGCGCCTCCGTATGATCGGCACCGGCGCCGTGGCTGATCGCGTCGGTGTGCAGATCGCTGACGAACAGGCCCAGCAGCATCTCGGCCAGCATGTCCGGAGTTCCGGCCATCGCGGTTCCGCCCGCTTCCCAGCGCGCAAACAGGTTCTTGAGCGCATCGTGCGTGCGCGTAGCGGTACGTTCGTGGAAAGTTCGCGCGAAGTCCGCATCCTCCAGACTGCGCGACACCACGATCCGCACCAGGGCGACCACTTCGGGGTCGAGAAAATGCAGGCGCAGCCCCTCGCCGATACGATGCAGAATGTCCTGCGGCGTGCCACCGGCGGCGACGGCCTGCTGGACGATCACCTCCCCCGAGGCTGCCTTTTCGAACACCACGGCTTCGAGCAGGCCGTCCTTGTTTCCGAAGACCTTGTAGACCGTTGCGAGAGACCCCCCCGCCCGGTCGACAATGTCCTTGAGGGTGGTCCGCTCGTAACCCTGCTCCGCGAACAAGCTGCGCGCGGCATCGACGATCGCTCTCTTGCGGCGATCGAGACGGCAGAATTCGGGCAGCTCGGTCATTTCACGAAACTCTAGCATTACGGGTTGCGGGGCAAGGGTGTAATCCCTATTACACCTTCGCACCTGCACAATTGCTGACCGAAAGCCGTTTCCCCCATGAAGCCGATCCTCGCGGGCCTGGCTGCCTGCTTCCTCCTTTCCGCCTGCTCCTCCAGCGAGGAACCGCCTGCCCCCCAGCCGGTCCCCGTGAAGACGGTCACGGTGGCGCGCCAGACCATACCCAACGTCATCGAACTGCCCGGCCGGGTTGAGCCGGTGCGCACGGCAGAAGTACGCGCCCGCGTCACCGGAATCGTGCAGGCACGGCTCTACGAGGAAGGGACGGACATCCGGGCGGGCCAGCCGCTGTTCCGGATCGACCCGCGCGAATTGCGGGCCAGCTATGCGCAGACCCAGGCGGCGCTGACCCGCGCACGCGCCACAGCGGCCAATGCCCGCGCCGTGGTCAACCGCTATCGCCCGCTGGTGGAAGAAGATGCCATCAGCGGCCAGGAATACGACGCCGCGCTGGCCGCAGCGCGCGAAGCGGAAGCGAACGTGGCGCAGATCCGCGCCCAGCTCGACGCCGCATCGCTCCAGCTTGGTTACACCACCGTACGCGCTCCGATTTCGGGCCGGGCAGGCCGGGCGCAAGTGACGGAGGGTGCGCTCGTCAGCCAGGGCGAAGGCACGCTGATGGCCCGGATCGAGCAGATTTCACCCGTCTATGTCAGTTTCGCCCAGGCCGCGAGCGAAGTGCTCAAGCTGCGCCGCGCGGTCGCGGCTGGCGAGGTGGACCTCGACGACAACGATCAGATCGAGGTGCGGCTGACCTTCTCGGACGGCACGGAATATCCCGTGCCCGGCTATATCGATTTCCTCGCCTTCTCGGTCGACCAGCAGACCGGCACGGTCGAACTGCGCGCGGAATTTCCGAACCCCGAGCGGCTGCTTCTGCCCGGCGAATTCGTGCGCGCGCAGATCTATGCCGGGCAGGTCCAGAACGGCCTGACCGTGCCCCAGAGCGCCGTCACGCTGACCAGGGATGGCGGCACGGTCTACGTGATCGACGGGGAAGGAAAGGCGGCCATGCGCCCGATCAAGCTTGGCGCGATGGTCGATGGCAAGTGGATCGTGGAAAGCGGCCTCAAGCCGGGCGACAAGGTGATCGTCAGCAATCTGCAGAAGATCCGCCCCGGCGCTCCGGTAAAGGTCGCCAACACGCCGACCGGTCGCGAGCCCGCCAGAAAACCCGCCGCCAGCCAGCCCGCCCGTACCAGCGGAGCCGAGTAAGCCATGGCACGCTTCTTCATCGACAGGCCGATCTTCGCCTGGGTCGTCTCGCTGGGTATCCTGCTGGCGGGCTTCATGGCCCTGCGCGCTCTCCCGATTGAGCAATATCCCGAGGTGGCACCGCCATCGCTGACCATCAGCGTGGTCTATCCCGGCGCCGACGCCGAGACGCTGGAAGAAAACGTCACCCAGGTGATCGAGCAGCAGCTGAACGGGGTAGAGGGCTTTCTCTACATGTCCTCCTCCAGCCTCTCGAACGGGACGGCCAGCATCACGCTGACCTTCGAAGCAGGTACGGACATCGATATCGCCCAGACCGAGGTGCAGAACCGGCTGAGCACGGTCGAGGCGCGGCTGCCCGAAGAGGTCCGCCGACAGGGCATTACCGTGCGGCAGGCGAACGAGGGCTTCCTGCTGATCGTCGCGCTGACATCCGAAGGCGGCGCCTATGACACGACCGATCTCGGCAATATCGCCTCGACGCAGGTGGTGGACGAACTGCGCCGCGTGCCCGGCGTGGGCGATGTGCAGCTATTCGGATCGCAGTATGCCATGCGCATCTGGCTCGATCCCGATGCCCTGGCGTCCTACAACCTCTCGCCCGGTGCCGTCCTCGCCGCGATCCGTGAACAGAACGCGCAGACCGCCGGCGGCTCGATCGGTGCCCAGCCGGTGGGCGACGGGCAGCAAATCACCGCCACGATCTCCACCGAAGGGCGCTTCAGCACGGTCGAGGAGTTCGAGAATATCATCCTGCGCGCCAGCAACGGCGCGGCAGTGGTGCGGCTGGGCGAGGTCGCGCGGGTCGAGATCGGCGCGCAGTCCTACGCCACCTCCACCTCCCTCAACGGCCAGCCGATGGCGGGCATGGCGGTCCAGCTGGCGACCGGCGCCAACGCGCTTGCCGCGGCCGAGGGCGTGAAGGAGCGGATGGACGAAATCGCCACCGCCCTGCCGGGCGATGTCACCTGGTCCATCCCCTACGACACCACGCCCTTCGTCGAAGCGTCGGTGGAAGAAGTGGTGAAGACGCTGATCGAGGCCATGTTCCTCGTCTTCCTCGTCATGTTCCTGTTCCTGCAGAACTGGCGCGCGACGCTGATTCCGACGCTGGTCGTGCCCATCGCGCTGGCGGGCGCGTGCCTTGGCCTGTGGCTGTTCGGCTTTTCGATCAACGTGCTCTCGCTGTTCGGCATGGTGCTGGCGATCGGTATTCTGGTCGACGATGCGATCGTGGTGATCGAGAATGTCGAGCGGATCATGCGCGAGGAAGGGCTGCCGCCCGTCCAGGCGACGCGCAAGGCCATGGGACAGATCAGCGGCGCGATCATCGGCATCACGCTGGTGCTGGTCGCGGTGTTCGTGCCGATGGCGTTCTTCCCCGGATCGACGGGCGGAATCTATCGCCAGTTCTCGGTCACGCTGGCCATCGCGATCTTCTTCTCCGCATTCCTCGCCCTGTCGCTGACCCCTGCGCTGTGCGCGACCTTCCTCAAGCCGATTGAGAAGGGGCACGATCATGAGTCCGGGCCCGAGATCGACGAAGAGGCCGAGGCGCAGCCCGGCTGGCGCGGTCGGCTGGCGCGCGCGCAGGGTACGGCGGCGCGCTTCTTCGCCCGCTTCAACCGCTGGTTCGCGCGCATGCAGGGCAAGTACGGCCGCGCCAATGATCGCATCCTGTCGCGCCCGTGGCGCGCCTTTGCCGTCTTCCTGGCGCTGGGCCTGGTGACCGTCCTGCTGTTCATGCGCCTGCCGACCGCCTTCCTGCCGACCGAGGATCAGGGATACCTCATCACTGCCGTGCAGGCGCCACCGGGCGCCACCACGCAACGCCTCGATGAATCGCTTGAACCGGTCACCAGTTACTGGATGGGCCGCGAGGAGGTCGAAAACCTGGTCGTCGTTCGTGGGTTCAGCTTCTTCGGACAGGGGCAGAACAACGCGCTGATGTTCTCTTCCTTCAAGCCATGGGACGAGCGGACCGGGGAAGAAAGCAGCGCGGCCGCGATGCTGGCGGATGCCACCGCCCGGTTCAGCCAGATCGATGGCGCGCTCGCCTTCGTGATTCAGCCGCCTGCCATCCAGTCTCTGGGTCAGGCGAGCGGCTTTACGCTCAAGCTGCAGGACCGCGCGGGCCTGGGCCGCGAGGCGCTGACCGCCGCGCGCGACCAGCTTCTGGGCATGGCCTCGCAAAGCGAGATGGTCGCAAACCTGCGACCCGAAGACCAGGGGCCCAGCCCGGAGGTCGAGATCGATATCGACCGCGTGCAGGCCCGCGCGCTCGGCCTGTCGCTCAGCGATGTGAACGCCGCGCTCTCGATCACCTTCGGGTCCGCCTATGCCAACGACTTCAACCGCGATGGCCGCGTGCTGCAGGTCCTCGTCCAGGCAGACGCACCGTTTCGCATGACGCCCGAAGACGTGCTGGCGCTGCGGATTCCCAATGCGGAAGGCGAACTGGTGCCCTTCAGCGCCTTCGCCAGCGCGGACTGGTCGGCATCTCCCGCCAGCCTGTCGCGCTATAACGGCTATCCCGCCATGACCCTTTCCGGCATGGCCGCGCCCGGCAAGTCCTCCGGTGCGGCGCTCCAGGAAATGGAGCAACTCGCCGCGCAGTTGCCGCCGGGCATCGGCTATGAATGGACCGGCATTTCCTACGAGGAAAAGCAGGCGGGCGGGCAGATTGGCTTGCTGCTGGGCCTGTCGGTCGTGGTCGTGTTCCTGGTGCTGGCTGCGCTGTACGAAAGCTGGGCCGTGCCGCTCGCGGTGCTGCTGATCGTGCCCATGGGTGTCCTTGGCGCAGTGCTGTTCTCGATGTTGCGCGGATTGTCGGCGGACGTCTATTTCAACGTCGGTCTCATCACGATCATCGGTCTCGCCGCGAAGAACGCGATCCTGATCGTCGAATTCGCGATCGAGGAAGAAGAACGCGGCCTCAGGCGGATCGATGCGGTGAAGGCCGCTGCGAAGCTGCGCCTGCGCCCGATCATCATGACCTCGCTTGCCTTCACCATGGGCATGGTCCCGCTGGTGCTGGCCAGCGGAGCGGGCGCTGCCAGCCGGATCGCGGTGGGCACCGGCGTGATGGGCGGGATGATCGCGGCGACCGTGCTCGGCATCTTCCTGATCCCGATGCTCTATCTGCTGGTGCGCAGGAACATCAGCCGCAAGCAGCCGCATGCCGCGGGGCATCTGGAAGAGCCCGGCAGCACACCACCCGCATCCGGCAGCGAAGGGGAACCCGCGCGATGAACCGTCCCGTCAGAACCCTCATCCTGCTGGCCCTGTCGTCCAGCGCACTGGCGGGCTGTGCGAGCATGGCGCCCGAGCATACCCGCCCGCCCGCGGCGAGTGCGCCCGCGTTCGATCCCGAATACCGGCCCGATGGAGAGGCGGTCGCCTCGCAGCTTTCCTACCGCGAATGGTTCACCGACCCGCGCCTGGTCGGCCTGATCGACAGCGCGCTGGAGAACAATCGCGATCTGCTCGCCGCGACGGCGCGGATCGAACAGGCCCGCGCGCGCTACCGCATCCAGGACAGCCGCCGCCTGCCCAGCGTCGTCTCCAATGGCAGCGCCACGCGTTCGCGCCAGCCATTGGGCGTCAACCCGGCGCTCGATGCAGGCGACGTAGAAGGCGCGCCGGCTGCGATCACTTCCAACCGGTTCGAGGTCGGCGTGGGCGTCAGCGCGTTCGAACTCGATTTCTGGGGCCGCATCGCCAGCCTGAGCGAACAGGCACGCGCGCAGTATCTGTCCACCGTGGCGGCACAGCGGGCGTTCTACCTGTCGCTGATCGCCGATACCGCGACGACCTACTACGAGATCGTCGAGACGCAGGAACAGATCGCGCTGGCCGAAGCGACCGCGCAGAGCCGCCGCGACGGGCTGCGGATCGCGAAGCTCAGGCTCGACAACGGAGTGACATCCGCCCTCCCCTATCGTCAGGCCGAAACCCTGCTGACCCAGGCCGAACAGCAGCTGGCGAGCGAGAAGCTGGCGCTGGCCCGCCTGCGCAACCAGCTGGCCGTGCTGGTCGGCGGCACCGTGCCCGATGGGCTCGCCGAGGGGCTGTCGCTGGCCGATCAGGGAGACAAGCCGCGCCTTGCTGCAGGCCTGCCCTCGGACCTGCTGCTGATCCGGCCTGATATCATCGCGGCGGAGGAACAGCTGCGCGCAGCCCGCGCCAATATCGGCGCGGCGCGTGCGGCGTTCTTCCCGACCATCTCGCTCACCGGGAATGCCGGTTTTTCATCCAACAGCCTCGACGGCCTGTTTTCGTCCGACGGGCTTGGCTGGAGCTTCGGCCCGTCCATTTCGCTGCCGATCTTCGACTGGGGCGCACGCGAGGCCGATCTCGACCTCGCGCAGGCGCTGGAGGTGGAGCAGGTGGCGAATTACGACAAGACCGTACAGACCGCCTTCCGCGAGGTGTCCGATGCGCTGGCCGGTCGGCGCTATCTTGCCGAACAGGTCGCCACGCTGGAACGCGCCGTCGAATCGCAGGAACGGATCGCCTACATTGCCCGCCTGCGATACCGCGAGGGCGTTGCCGACTACCTCGAAGTGCTCGATGCGGAACGCAACCTGTTCAGCGCGCGCCAGCAGCTGCTGGCGACCGAACGCGCATGGCTGCAGAACCGCGCGACGCTGTTCGTGGCGCTGGGCGGTGGCACCAGAGACGCGATGACCGCGCCCTAGGGCGCCCGGCCTATTGCACGGAGCATCGCCCCGCGATCACCAGCGGGCTATCACCTGGTACCAAACCACGCCTGGTGACGCCGGTGCATCTGCCAGAGTCCCCATCGCTGCCTCTTTGCAAGCCCGACCATATCCGTATTGTCGGATTTCGGGTTCGCAAGCGTCAGGATTGATAGAGGGATATGTCGAGGATCCCCAAGATGTTGGAAAAGGCGCGGCGGGCGGTCCTTCGCCGCGGGCTTTCACGCGAGGATGCTGACGAAATCGTGCAAGAGGCCTTCATCAAAGTCGATGCCTACGCGAAGACCCGCGAAGTCCGGTCGCACGAAGGGCTGCTCGTTTCGACCGCGGTCAACCTGTCGATCGACAGCCAGCGTCGCAGCGCAAGGGCGCCCTTCGTCCAGCATCCCAATGTCCAGCTCGTCTCCAGCAATGATCCCGACCCTGCCGACATTCTCGAAGCGCGGGCGAAACTCGAACACCTTTCCGACGGGATCGCCCATCTGAACGAAAGGACGCGCCGTATCCTGCTGCTGCGCCGGCTGGAAAACCTGAGCTATGCCGAGATTGCCGAACGCGAACAGATGAGCGTGGCGGCCGTCGAAAAGCATGTGGCGCGCGCGACCCTGAAACTCATGCAGTGGATGGAAAGCTGGTGAGCCGCGCTTCGGACAATACGAAGGGCAGCGATCCCGAAGCCGCCGCGTGGCTGGTGCGGCTGGACAGCGACGGGCAAGCGCGAACCCGGGACGCGCACGAAGCCTGGCTTGCCGAAGACGAATGCCACGCCCGGTCGTTCGAAAGGGCCGAAGAAGTGTGGTCCATGCTGCCCCGGGCTGCCGCGCAATCGCGCGTTGCGGAAAGCCACGGCCCCAGGGCTGCCTCTGCTCCGAGGTGGGCGATGGCCGCCTGCGCCGCGCTCGTGATGCTGGCAGGCGCGTTCATCCTGACCCGGCTTCCGGGCAACGAAACATTCCAGACCGCACCCGGAGAGCAGGCAGTCGAACGCCTCGCGGATGGCAGCACCGCCTCGCTCGACACAATGACCCGCCTTTCGGTCGAGTTCGACGATACCCGGAGGGCGCTGACCCTGGACGAGGGCGAAGCCGTGTTCGACGTCGTACACGATGCGGACCGGCCTTTCATCGTGCGGGCCGGCAAGCTGCAGGTCCTCGCGGTCGGGACGCGGTTCGTGGTTCGCCATGTCGGCACCGATACCTCCGTGACCTTGCTGGAAGGCAGGATCGCGGTGTCCCGACTGGACGAGGATGGGCGCGCAGAACCTGTCCCCATCGCACGGGGCGGGCGCTCTTTACGGACAGGCGAACGATTGCGACTGACCGTCGACGGCGAAGCGCGCAGCGACCGGCGCGCAATCGAGGATGTGGCCGCCTGGCGGCGCGGGCGTGTGGTATTCGATGACGTTCCGCTGGGCGAAGCCGTCAGCGAGTTGAACCGATATGGCGGCGAACGGCTCGCGGTCGGGGCCGACATTGCCGGGCTGGCGATCTCCGGCAGCTTCTCCACCGCCGATCCCGCAAGCTTCGCCGAAGCCGTCTCTGCCCTGCACAATCTTGATGTGCGCAAATCCGGCCAGACGCTCGTGATCGAAAGTCCACTGACGCAAAACTGAAAAAAAGTTTCGTCTCGCCTGTCGGTTTTGCAATGCAGCATCGTCTAGGGGGCAGGGGCGGACGGGACCGGCCCTGTCGAAAGGGGGCCGAATTGTACCGTTCACTCACTACCTCGCTGCTTGCCGTCGGGGCTGCCACGATCAGCACCGCAGCCTACGCCCAGACCGCACCCGAAACCACTTACACCTTCGACCTTCCGGCCCAGCCGATGGACGATGCGCTGACGTCGGTTGCCGAAAGAACGGGCAGCAATGTGGTCTACAACGGGCAGGACGTGGCCGACCGCCGCGCTCCGGCCATCCGCGGCACCTTTACCGCACAGGCCGCCTTCGAACGCATCCTGGCTGGCTCGGGTCTTGTCCTGAGGCGCACCGGCGGCGGCGCTTTCGTCGTCTCCTCCCCCTCGCAGCGAAGCGCGACCACGGGCCGCAGCGCGATTTCCGGATCGGTCACCGCGGCCAACAGCACGCGCGGGCTAGAAGGCGCGCTGGTCCGGATCGTCGAGACCGGGCAGACGACGGCGGTCGACAGCTTCGGCGACTTTCGTTTCGCGAAGGTTCCAGCGGGCACTTACACGCTGGAGATATCCTTCCTCGGCTACGAAACCGCCTACCAGAGCGTCAGCGTCGGCAGCGAGAAGGCCCGCAACCTGGCCATCGTGCTCGGCCAGCCGGATACGGAGAGCAATGCGATCGTCGTCTACGGCTCGCGCAGCGCACGGGCCAATGCCCTGAACGTGCAGCGCACGGCAGAGAACAGTTCGGACGTCATTTCCGCAGACGATCTCGGCAACTTCACGGGGACCACCTTTTCGGAGGCCCTGCGCCGGGCGCCGGGCGTATCGTTCCAGCGCAACAGCGTGACGGGCGATGGCACCAACGTGATCGTGCGCGGGCTGGAGCCCGACATGAACGCGGTGAAGCTGAACGGGCTCAACCTGCCCGTCGGCAGCGGGACCGGTCGCTCTGCCGATCTTTCCAACCTGCTGGCGGATTCGATCGGCCAGATCACAATCCACAAGTCGCTTTTGCCCAGTCAGGATTCCTCGGGCACGGGCGGCCTGATCGAAATCGAGACGCTGTCCCCGCTCGACCGGCCCCGGCGCTATGCCAGCCTGCTTGTGGAAGGCGGCTTCACGCCCGACGACTTCGGAAACGATTTCCTCGCCTCGGGTACGGTTTCAGGCACATTCGGCGGCAATTTCGGGCTCAGCGCCTCGATCCAGTACCGGCGCAACGACAACCGGACGATCGGCTACGATGCCGGTGGCAACGGGGGGAGGCTGGCCTTCGGCACCTCGCTGCCGCTGGACGGGAACGGGCAGCCGATCACCGCGCCCGAAGCGGTCGACCCACTGGCGGTCTTCCCGTTCGTCCCGGGAGACGACAGGGTCTTCCCCTCGGGCCTCAACACATCGTTCTACAGCAACGAGAACGAGACGTTCGCGGGGACCTTGTCCGCCGAGTGGCAGGTGAGCGACGGGACCAACCTCAAGGTCGATTACCAGCGCTCCCAATCCACCTCGACGTTCTTCTCGCTTACCGACACGTTCACGACCCTGGCCGAATACGTCGTGCCCGCAGGTGGCGGGGAGGCGGAACTGATCCTGCCTCTGGACCCCGGAAACGAGGCGATCCAGCGCACGCAGTCCTACAGCTACGATCCCGACGTCAAGCAGGTCACCGATACGTTCAGCTTCAAGGGCCGCACCGAAGCCGGGCGCTTCACCTTCAATTACCTTGCAGGCTATGCGCGGGGCACCGAAACCCACCCGCGCCAGTTCGGGGTGCAATTGCGCATGCCCGAAGCGGATGCGAGCGCGGATCTGTTCACGCCGGGCGCGGTCGATCCGGTCACCGGCCGCATCCTCACCGGCTTCGGGCCGCGCACCGGTCAGGGAATTCCGCTGCCGCTGCTGAGCGAGGCGGGCAAGGCGCTGATCAACGACCCGTCGGGTTTCACGATCGACAATGCCTCCGGCCAGTTCGACGATTATTCGGGCAGCAATGATCGCTATACCGCGAGCGGATCGGCCCGCTGGACGCCGGGTGAAGGGGCCCTCAAATATCTGGAGGCCGGCGTGTTCTACGAGAACACGTCCTTCACCAGCAACCTGGTGCGCAGCCAGATCGGCGGCAACGTGCCGGTCACGTCGCTGGGCCTCGAATTCGTGCCCTCCGATCTTTCCCGGATCGGCATCGACAATGCCGGATTCCTCGTCCTGAGTGAAGCTTCGGTGCGCGATCTGGCCGACAACCTCGAAAGCTACGTCTCGAGCAGCGGGCTGACGATCAACCCGATCATCCCCAATCCCGACCAGGAAAACGAGAAGACCGAAGAGGAAAATCTCGCCGCCTACATCCAGGCACGGGTCGATATCGGCAAGCTCGAGATCGTCGGCGGCGTGCGCTTCAACCGGACGAAGCTGGCGGCGACCAATCTGGTCTTTCCCGTCTACACCGGGCCGATCCTGCCCGCGAATGGCGGCGGCGTCGGCAACGACCTGATCTTCCAGAACGAGTTCACCCGCCTGGTGACCGAGGAATCGGTGGCGGAAGACTTCCTGCCGCGCGTGCTGTTCAATTACCGCGCAAGCGACGATCTTATCTTCCGCGGCGGCTACTTCCTGTCGGTGGCGCGCCCCTCGATCGGGCAGCTTTCGTCCGAAACGCGAATCGCCTTCATCAACTTTCCGATCCCCGGTCCGGAGGGCGTGAAGCCGATCCTCCAGATCAACAGCGGCAACCCCGATCTGAAGCCTGCGAAGACCGACAATTTCGACATCAGCGCCGAGTATTATTCGGGCATCGGCATCTTCAAGCTGAGCGGGTTCTACAAGCGGATCGACAATCTGCTGCAGACCAACATCACCAATGGTCCGGCCGTGCTGGATGCGATCACGCTGCCCGACCACCCCTATTTCAACGGGCCGCCCTACTTCGATCCCGCCAACCCGGATTCGGTCTTCATAACCGGGGGCACGCCGGTCAACAGCGACGACGTGGCCGAATTGTGGGGGATCGAGGCGCAGGCGGAGCGCCGGTTCGACTTCCTGCCCGGCATCTGGGGCGGCTTCGGCGTCTACCTCAACTATACCTACACAGAGAGTTCGCGCACCGACCGTTATACCTATGCCTACGAGCCGGCGCCCGACAACGTGTACGAATTCACCGGCCTGCCCTTCGTGCAGCAGCCCAGGCATTCGGGCACCGCGGCGCTCACCTATGCCAAGTACGATATCGATGCGAACCTGACCTATGGCTACCAGTCGCGTGCCCTGGCGTCGTTCAGGCCCCGGGGCCTGAGCAATTATACCGAGGCGGTCGAGACGCTCGATTTCCGGGCCGAATACTACCTCCGTCCGGACTTCGCCGATCTGCGCATCTTCTTCGAAGCGAACGACCTGCTGAACGGCACGGGCGATCCCGACGTCGCCTACAGCTTCGGCGGAGAGCAGGGCGTGCCCGCCTACTTCCACCGCGCCACCTATCTCGGTGGCCGGCGCTTCAAGGTCGGCATTTCGGCGACGTTCTGATCCTCTCAATGGCGTCGGCGCCCGCCCTCGGGGCGTCGACGCATTCCCTCCCTTACCCCCTCCCCGGAGTTCTTCGATGACCAAGCATTTCCTCGCCCTGCCGCTGCTTGCGGCAGGCCTCTCGCTCGCGCAGCCGGGACCGGCGCTGGCGCAGGCCGCCCCTGCGGTCACGACATCCCAAGACGAGATCGCCTACGAAGAATTCACCTTGCCCAACGGTCTGCGCGTGGTCGTACACGAGGACCACAGCGTGCCGAAGGTGGCGGTCGCCGTGTGGTATCACGTGGGTTCGATGAACGAACCCGATGGCAAGTCCGGCTATGCCCACCTGTTCGAACATCTGATGTTCAACGGATCGGAGAATCGCGACGACGAATATTTCCCGCCGCTGCAGGAAATCGGCGCTTCGGCAGTCAACGGCGCGACCAGCTACGACCAGACCTATTACTACGAGGTCGTGCCGACCGGCGGGCTGGAGCGGGTGCTGTGGCTGGAATCGGATCGCATGGGCAACCTGCTGGGTGCGGTCACCCAGGCCAAGCTCGATGAGCAGCGCGGCGTGGTCCAGAACGAAAAGCGCACCTACGAAAACCGTCCGTATTCATCGATGGCGCAATTGCGCAACGAGGCGCTCTTCCCGCCCGATCATCCCTATCACCACACGGTGATCGGTTCGATGGAAGACCTCGACGCCGCCTCGCTCGACGACATGCACAACTGGTTCAAGGACTACTACGGCGCCTCGAACGCGGTCGTCAGCCTGGCAGGCGACATCTCGGTGGAGGACGCCCGCAAGCTCGTGACCAAGTATTTCGGGGCAGTGCCGCCCGGTCCGCCGGTGTCGCGCCTCACCCAGGATCTGCCGCTGCTCGACGCAACGAAAGCGCAGGTGGTGGAGGAAGCCGTTCCGCAGACTGCGATTTCGTGGAGCTGGCCGGTGCCGGGCCAGGATAGCGACGTCAGCCCGGCCTTGCGCCTTGCATCCAGCCTGATCGGCTCGGGGCGCCTGTCGCGCCTCAACCAGGCGCTGGTGGTCGACCGCGAACTGGCGACCGACGTCTTTGCCAACTACGAAAGCTACCAGCTGGCCGGCGTGTTCGAAATCGGCCTCCGCTTGAAAGAGGGCGTGGCCCCTGCCGAGGCGGAAGCCGTCCTGCGCGAAGAGATCGATCGCTTTCTCGATGAAGGGCCGAGCGAGGCGGAGCTGGAGCGGACCAAGACCGGCTGGTACAGCAATAATGTCCGTGCGCGGGAATCGCTGTTCGTGAAGGCGATGACGCTGGCCGGCGGCCTGGTGTTCGATGACGATCCGGGTAGCTACCTGAAGGATCAGGCGCAGATAGAAGCGGCCACCGCGGTGGATGTGCGCGATGCCGCGCGCGAATGGCTGTCACGCCCCAACTATCGGCTCACGGTCCTGCCCCGCCCGGATCGCACCGCGATGGCCGATGGTGCCGATCGTACGCAGCTGCCGTCGCTGCAGGGCTATCCCGAACTGACGCTGCCGAAGGTGCACGAAGGAACGCTGTCCAACGGGATCAGAGTTCTCTTTGCCGAGCGCCCGGGCACGGCAACGGTCGACATGGCGATGAACTTCGATGCAGGGAGCAGTGCCGATCTGGGCCGCAAGGACGGGATCGAGGGCTTCACCAACACGCTTCTTGGCGAAGGCACGCAGAGCCTGACCGGCAACGAGCTGGCCGACAGGGAAGAGCGGCTTGGCGCACGCATCTATACCACGGGCGGCGTCGATACGACCACGGTGGTGGCCTCAGCGCTGGCGCGCAATCTCCCCGAAACGATCGCCCTCTGGGCGGACATGATCCGCCATCCGGCATTCCGGGAGGAGGATATCGCGCGGGCCAAGGCGCAGGCGCTCTCCCGCCTGGCCCAGTCGGAGAACAATCCCGATGGGCTGGCGGCCGATGCCTTCGGCAGTGTCATCTACGGCGAAGGCCATGCCTATGCCACGCGCCTCGGCAACCGGCGGGCCGTGATCGATAGCTATGACCGCGCCGACCTGACGGCCTTCTACGACGCGTATCTCCGGCCCGACAACGCCACGATCTACGCCGCGGGCGCATCCGGGTTCGATGCTTTCATGGCCGAGCTGGAGGACGCGTTCGGAGACTGGACCGCTCCGCAATCGCCGTTGGGAACGAAGAGCGTGACCGAACTGGACGCTCAGGATGCGCCCCGCGTTATCCTGGTGGACAAGCCGGGCGCGATCCAGTCGGTACTGCGCGTAGGGCGGATCGTGCCCGGCGGGCTGGACCCGATCAATTTCGATCTCGACATCGTCAATTCGGTGCTGGGCGGCGGCTTCAACGCCCGGCTGAACACCAATCTGCGGGAAGACAAGGGCTGGACCTACGGCGCGGGGAGTGGAATTTCCTCTGCCATCGGGCCGCAGGTCTTCCAGATTTCCACCAGCGTTCAGACCGACAAGACCAGGGAAGCCCTGGAGGAGATCAAGAAGGAGCTCGATGGGATAACGGGTGCGCGCCCCGCCACCGAAGCCGAACTGGAACTGGTCCGCCGCGGCGAAGTGCTGACCTTGTCCGACCGCTTCGAAACCAACGGAGCCATGGTTGGCTATCTTCAATACGTCGACCGCTTCGATCGGCCGGTGAACTGGATCGAGACCCTGCCCGATCGCTATGCCTCGATATCGCCCGGGCGCGTGACAGAGGTTTCCTCCCTGCTCGACCCCGAGGCGATGACATGGGTGATCGTGGGCGATCTCTCTCGGATCGAGGATGATGTGCGCGCGCTCGATTTGGGTCCGGTCGAGGTTCGTACGCCGGATGGGAGCATCGTGCGGTGATCGATCCGCACCCGGCAGCATCACTGTGAAAACGACCTGACGCGACCGGCAAGCCCGGGCGGTCGTTGATCGGCCGACAGGCGGCAACCTTCTGCGTTTCCTCTCCCGGCCACTCCCGGCCGAGGGGGGAACGCCGGGTTCCTCACGATCCTACCCCGCCATGCTGGGATGCACTGCTCGGAACCTCCGCAAGAACGCCTGCGCAAAGCCCGATCTCAGGCTTGCCGACGGCGCGGGAGCGCCGCTCTCCAGGCTCACACGACGTTGCGCCGCCACAGGTCATTACCTTTTTTCCCAAACGAGTGGATCGGGCCAGCCAACAAGCAAATACCAATCGCCAGGAGCCAAGCTTCGCCCGCTGGAAATGAACCCCGGCCGACGGCTGCAACCATTCCCAGTTACGACAATCCCCCGGGGCTGAGCGAAAGGGAGCCCCAAAGCCAAGGGCTCGCCCGCCCGCAAAACTATGCTGGAAATGCAAAAATGGTGCCCAGAAGAGTAACCACATCGGACAGCCATCAATCAGAAATCGCAATGCATTTTCTCGAGGCCGCCGTGCTTGCCCCTATGCTTGCCCCGGGACTTTCTTGGTGTAGCGGTTCGAGTGCGACTAATATAGCGCTAGCGGATATCTAAACTGGGGCGCCTGGCCTCGAATCGCCACTGGTTCCAGCCGATACGTGGGACCAAGGGAGCCACGCAGTCACAGAGAACGGAGCTCTTGGGCCAAGGGCGGAGAGCTAGCGAAGCGCCTGCAGAAGTTCGTCATAGCCTTCGATTTTCTTGAACGCGACTTCCGGCGATACATCCTTGAAATACCGCTCTGCGCTATCGATGCTTTGCAGTTCCGCCAGCCGCAATTGCTCAGCACTGGCGTCGGCTTTGGTCTCTGCAACGAAGTAGATTTGTCGTTCTCCGGCAAACTCCAGAGCAATGGCCCAGTCCGGATTGTAGCTGCCGCCAGGCGTTGGGATCACGAAGCCCCGAGGCAGTTTCGCATAAACAATAACTTCCTGTGCTGCCTCCAATTCCTTGGCGAAATCGCGCTCATTTTTGGAGTCGACCGCGACGTAGTTATAGACATGGTTGGACGCCTCAAGCGCGCCCTCCAGAGGTATCTCGTAGCGATCAGTTTCGAAAATTGAGACGTCGTAGGTTTGGCCAGTCTTCTCATAGCGAAGGGACTCGATCGCCAACGCAACCTTCTGCCGTCGGATCAACTCGGCAGCTTTGCGCAAGAACATCTCCGGGTTCTGCCCGAACTTCGCAAAGGTGTTCGCGCTGATACCGGTGAGAATTCGCCCGGTAGTCCGCCTGGTGAGCCGTGTGAGCGATGCAAGCTGGCCGATCAGGTCAAAGCGAACATCGCTGTTGACGGCATCCTCGTGATACTCGGATCTCGAGCGTTCTTCGCGGAATGCGGAGCGGCTGCGCACGTCCTCCACACCAATTCCGGTTCCGAGTTCAGCTCCTGTGACGATGATCCGCTGTCGGTCGACCGTTAGGTCACTATCCAGCCGAGCTATGGCACTCGCGATCAGTTTCTCAGTATCGAAGTCCGTGAAATAGACCGCCTTTTGATTGATCCGGTTCCAGAGCTCCAGGAAGGCTTCCTTCTCAAGATTCTTCCGGCGAACCTCAGGCATCACCATATTGCGAGAATTGCCGGTCATTCGGCGGAGTGCGGTCTCGTCGAATACGGTATCCACCAGAGCAACGTATTCGGCAGCATGCTCTTGGAGGGCGTAAGGGAAGCTAGCCCAGACAGCTTGAGCTTCGCTTGATGCCTCGTCGATCTTGCCAGACGCGCCGGCTGAAACGGCCTCGGCAATAGTGTCGCGGCTCTCATGCCACTTCGCCGTGATGTGTCGGGCGGGATCGATGTAACGCTCCCCAATTAGCCAATATTCGAGCTCTGATGCTTCGGCTTGCGTGACCTCTTGGGGGCCCCCTGACGTGGTAATCGACAGGGTCTGGAAATACGCGGCGGTTGCCTCCCGCTGCCGTCCCTTAAGAGCGTCGGCCATCTCGTTCTGGAGCGCCTTGGCGAAGTCGTCGTAGCTCTCGGACGCGATGACAGTCAGGACATTGATCTGGTGCACGACACTCTTGTCGTCGGTGCGGTGGCCGTTTGAGTCGACGCTGATGCGCAGACCGCGACCAACCTCCTGCCGCTTGCCGATTTCATGGTCGGATTGCTTGAGCGTGCAGATCGTGAAGACGTTCGGATTGTCCCAGCCTTCGCGCAGAGCGGAATGGGAGAAGATGAAACGGACTGGCTCTTCGAGCGACAAGAGCTGCTCCTTCTTCTTCAGGATCAAATCATAGGAGGATTCATCTCGAGGTTCCCCGGCGCGGTCACCCTGAACGAAAGTCGCAGTGTCGACCATTCTCCCACGGCCATCGATCGAGAAATAGCCGTCGTGCACCTGCTCCGGGCGGTCGCGCTTCACATAGGTCAGCCACGCCTGGTCGGTGGTGTCGAGTTCCTTCAGCTCGTCGAGCGCGCGCCGATACTCTTCCTCGAACATCTGCGCATAAACGCCGTTCTGTTTTTCCCCGTCTTCGCCATAGAGACGGTACTTTGCCACCTCGTCGATGAAGAACAGCGAGAGCACCTTGATCCCGCGTGCATGCAGCAGCCGCTCGCGCTCGAAGTGGGCGCGGATCGTTTCGCGGATTTGCACGCGGCGGACGGCGTTTTCGCTGGTATCGCCGGTGACGCGGCCTTCTTCCAATACCTCGCCATTGGTGAATGCGACCGTCCGCTGGGTCACGTCGATGTTGGAAACTGTGTAGCCCGCATATTCGGACAGCCCGCCGGACTTCTCCTCCAGCTTGTCGCCATCGCGCAACCATACCGGCTTGCGCTTCACCTGCCCGCCTTTGAGGCCATGCTCGATCATCACCCGCGCTTCGGGCTTGCGACCATCGGTGAAGGTGCGAAAATTCGACAGGTAGAGATAGCCATCGAGCCCCGGCAGGCCCTTGGTTGCCACGCCTTTCACCTGGATTTTCTTCACCAGCTTGCGATTGTAGGCATCCAGCGCGTCCAGCCGGTGGATCAGGTTATAGCGAGTCTTGTGCGTGGCGGAGTAGCGCAGTGCCAGAGGCGCTTCGAAATGCGCCATCGCGTTTTGTGTGGCGGTCCCTTCCATCCGCTGGGGCTCGTCGAGGATCAGGATCGGGCGGTTACCCGCAATCACATCGATCGGTCGGCGGCTCTGGAAGCTGTCAGGCGTATCGAAGATAATCCGCCCCGCCCCGCGTCCGGTATCACCCGCACGCACATCGGCGGTGAAGGCCTGCGTATTGATGATCATGCAGTGCAGCCCGCCATCCTCGCTGAACGAGGTGAGCTTGTTGAGCTGGCCGCTGTTGTAAACGAAGTGCCGGATCTTGTGGCCGTAGAGCGAGTGGAACCAGCCCTCGGTATCCTCCAGCGTCTTCTTCACCCCTTCGCGAATCGCGATGCTCGGCACGACGATGATGAATTTCGACCAGCCGTATTCGGCATAGAGCCGATACATGGTGTCGATATAGACATAGGTCTTGCCGGTACCGGTCTCCATCTCGACGTCGAGATTGACCGGCGCGGCCTTGCTGGTCGCCAGTTCGCCGGAGGGCGGCAGGTGCTGCGCTATCTGCACGGCGCGGATATTGCCTAGCAAGTCCAGGTTCGGGGCGATCGGCGCGTTGCGCAGTGCGTTATCGAACATGGTGGATTGCGCGGCGACATCCTTGCCCGGGTCCAACTGGTAGCTGACGCCCTCGATACGCGGTTGCCCGGCAAAGCAATCGACCACGGCCTGCGCGGCCTTGGCCTGGTAATCGAGCGGCTTGAATATCTGCTTTGTCATGGGCTCAGAGCACCCGGACCTGGGTGTCGGGCGCGAGTTGCTTGAAGCGGCTGTGGACGTTTTCCTTGGTCGCGTCGTCGGCAAAGCCATCGTCGCGGAAGAGGGCGCGCAAAGGGGCAAGCTCCGCAATGGCGTCGGCCAGTTCGGTGTCGATCCCACCCTTGCCGCTGCTTGCCGGCTTGGCAAAACAGGCGATCAACGCCGCGCCTTTTCCGGTGCCGTCGCCATCATCATTGGGCGGCGCATCGACCAGCCAGACTTCGCGCCCGGCCACTTCGCGCTGCTCGATCGGCAGGGTGATATCGACACCCCAGCGCAGCAGCGCACCGAACAGCAAATCCTCTTCGCTGCGGTGGTCCTTGATATGGCTGACCATACCCGCGAGCGCTTCCTGTGTTGCTTCCTTTGGTGTGACACTGGTGTCGACGAAATTGCCGCTGTCGATGCGGAAGGCTCGAAATCCGGTATCGAGTTTACCGGTCGGCTTTCCTCCTTCATCTGCAATTTTCCTTCCCGCTCTGCGGATGCGCTCTCTAGAAATCGACGCGACTGTCTTCTTTAGGCCAAGCTCCTCGCAAAGATGCCAACCAGCCTTTTGGTCTTTGTCTTCTGGGTCAAGCACCTCCGGCAATTGGACTGAGATTGATCGAGCCTTCGAACCACTTTTCAGATTGTGTCGAAATACGCCATGCGCACTTGATCCAGATCCCGCGAAGAAATCCATAACGATGTCATTCTCACCTACCTTCGATATCTCGCAAAGGAATTCGATAAGGCTGGACGGCTTCGCGTGTGGAAACGGGATTCCAAGCGCCTTAAGCTCATGAGAGCTATTCTGATTGATATGCTCCTCAATCAGACTGTTTGGCTTAGAAGACGATTTTGCAATCACGTCATTGAGATAGGTTTTCGTGAAGACATTCCAGAAAACCTCATCGCCATTTTGATCAACCAGATTAGAAGATCGGACGGCTTTGACGTAAATCTCGTCCTTTTTTTCGAGATACGCCTGCTGGCTCCACCGCCAGACCTTGTCCTCCGATCTTTCAGGTGCGACTTTTGCGCCATCCTTCTTTTCCTCTGGGAACACTGTGCCCGGGGGTATAAGCAATGTTCCGTCAGGGGCTTCGATAAAATAGCGTTGATTTGTGCAGCCACGAAGTGGGTCGAGGCTTGTCATGTAAAGCCGAACGAGCTGGTATTTTTCCCCCGCTCGAGGCCCCTCCGCGTCTACCTCCTTATACGCCTTGTAATTCACTCCGCCAAAAAAGACCGGGCAGTGTTCTTTAGATTTGGCGTATGTCAAAACATAATCGAAATTTGGTGACCAATAATCCCCTTGGTTATTAGCCTTCTTCGAAATGCGGCAAGCGTTTCCTAAGAAATTATCGATACCAAAAATTTCATCACAAACTTCTTGAAGATTGAAAACTTCATCATCACCAATCGAGATGAATATGATTCCATCATCGCCGAGCATATTTTTGGCGAGCTTAAGCCTTGGATAGATCATATTTAGCCAATTCGAGTGAAATCGGCCGTTAGTTTCTGGGTTCGCGACCAAGCGCCCCTTTTGGTCATCGGCTTGTCCGCTCTCTATGTCATAGTTTGTTTGTGACTGAACAAAATTATCGTGATAAACGAAGTCGTTGCCCGTGTTGTATGGCGGGTCAATGTAGATCATCTTGACCTTGCCGAGATAGGTCTCCTGCAACAGCTTCAGCGCGTCGAGGTTGTCGCCTTCGATAAACAGATTGCGCGTGGTGTCGAAGTCCACGCTCTCCTCGCGCATCGGGCGCAGCGTTTTGTCTATCGGCGTGTTTGCTGTAAGAAGCGCCTGCCGCTTGCCCGGCCAGTCGAGCCGATACCGCTCTGCCGGACCTTCAACGAGATGATCGGAAAGCGCCTGCCGCAGCAGGTCGAAGTCGACCATGGGCGCATCTTCCCGCGGCCCTTCTGTCCGGCACTCAGGAAACAGATCGAGCAGGCGCTCGATATTCTGCTGGGTAAGGTCGGGGCTGGAGGCGTCCAGTTTCTCGATGGTCATACTATTCGGTCAGTTCTCTCAGCGCAGTCTGGGCCGCGCGCAATTCACGATTGATCTCGGTTTTGCGGGCAAAGTCCCCCTCGCGGCGCAACTTCAATTGCAGCCGCTCGACAGCTTTGCCCTGTGCGGCGATCCGGCTCAAGCGTTGCGCCTGCGCGCGCAGGCTCTCGGCCTCGAGGGGGCCATGCGGCCAGAGGGAGCGAAGCAGCCCTGCATAGAGCCCCTCCAGGCTCGCCGCCTGCGGCAATGGTGCGCGGGCCTGTGTGTTGGCGACCCAAGCTCCATGCCAATGCTCCAGGGTGACCGCCTGCGCCTTGTCCCCCTCGCTGCGCCGCTTATATGCGGCGGCGAGCATCAGCTCGTCTTCGTCGGGCGCATAACGAACCAGCTCGAACAGGATCGGATGCGGAATGGCCTTGTCGATATGAGCGAGAACGCGGTCATCGATCCGGTCGCTGCGCAGCGTAAGGCGAAACACCTCGATCTCGTCGACACCGCCCCCTGGCGGCAGGTTTACGCTACGCTCGAACAGTTTGAACGCCCAGTCGATCCGTTCGACCTGCGCGTCATAGAGCGCGCGGATCGCCTTGCCCCCACCCGCCTGCCGGAACAGCCGGTCACGCGGAATGCGGCTCTCCACCTTTGCCGCAGCAGGCCAGGCGAAAAGCGTGCTCATGCAGTGGTTTCGCGCACCACAAGGAAAGCGACCAGCTCGAAGTCATCGATCCCGGCGACTTCGCCGATCAACGCCGTGGTCGGCCCGCTGGCGAACAGGCTGTCGATGTCGCGTCCCTGTTTCTCCTCGATCATCGAACGGATCGCGTCCGAAAGCAGGTCGGAATATTTCTCCATCCGCCGCCCATCCTCGGTCTCCCGATTGAAGGGCTCGTAGAGCGCGGGATCGGGCTCGGTCCGGTTGCGCGCCGCGGCACGGAGCATGTCGAGCGCGTGCTTGGGATCGGTGTGCCGTACGACGGCCTTGCCGTTCTCATTCACATAGACGAGGTAAAAGGGGTGGAGCCGGTTGTGCTGTTTCAGCTCCGCCTCGGCATCGAGATTCCTCAGGCAGAAGATGACGCCGGGGGGCAGCTTGGGACCAGCCGGAACGAGGGCGTGCATGCCGAGCGGCGCATCGTCGAGACTGCCATTTTCGCGCACCCAGCTGACCAGATCCATGCGGAAATCGTTGAGGCCAAGGTCGGTAATGCCGACGCCCTGCCGCAGGTCTTCGAGATCGACGACCTCCTCCTGCATTCGGCGAAGTTGTTCGCGGCGATATTCGACATCGTTCTCGCGCGCGGCAAGTGGATTGTCGTCGCCCGTCGCGGTCAGGTCGGCAATGACCATGCGCCCTTCGACCCGGTCCTTGAGATTGATGTAGTCGTCGAGCTCGATATCCGGCCAATAGCTGACGAGCTGGATACGTGCATTCTTGCTGCCGATCCGATCCACGCGGCCAAATCGCTGGATGATACGGACCGGGTTCCAGTGGATGTCGTAATTCACCACCATGTCGCAGTCCTGCAGGTTCTGGCCCTCGGAAATGCAGTCTGTGGCGATCATGATGTCGATTTCACGGGTTTCCTTTTTAAGCCGCTCGATCTGCGCCTTCTTCTTCGAGACGGGGGAGAATAGGGTGAGGATGGCGTTGAAGTCGAAACCGTGGCCCAGCGTCGTCTTCGGTCCGCCCGAGCCGGTGACGATGGCCGAATGGCGACCGTCGTTCTCAGCGACCAGGCCAGCGATCTGGTCGTAGAGATATTCGGCGGTGTCAGCGAAGGCAGTGAAGATCAGCAGCTTGCCATTGCCCTCGTTGATCGGTTCCTCGTTCTTGCGCTTGATGAAGTCGATCAGGTGCTGCAGTTTCTCGTCATGCTCTGGCTCGACCCGCTCCATCTCGGCTAGTAGTCCATCGATGAGCGCGACATCGCCCTCAAGTTCGTGGCGGTAGGAAACAAGGTCCATGTCCTCGAGTGCGACGCGAACCTGGCCGCGCTCGAGCTCGGTTGGCACGTCGTCTTCGTCGTCCGAATGCTCTATCTCATAGGCGAAGCCAGGGCCGCCCCCGCGCTCGAACTGAGCGATGGCCTTCAATGTCGCGTGATGCGTGGCGGAGAGGCGAGACAGGGTGAGGCGGAAAGCCTGAACTGAGCTCTCCAGCCGTTTGAGCAGATTGACCCGCATCAGCGCCTTGATCGAGCTCTCGCGGTCGGTGCCCTTGAGGACGTTGGTATCGGTGGTGGTGTCGTATTGTGAGTACTTGCCCCTCCGGCTCGGCTGCACATAAGTCAGCGGCGCATAAACCGCGAGGTTGAGCTTGGTGAGCTCGTCGTAGATGTCGTTGAAGGTCGGAACTCCCGGCCTGTCGGTTAGCGCAGGCCGGAACGACGCCGGCTTGAGCCGTTCGGGAAAGCCGCCGATTTCCTCGGTATCGTAATAGGTCGTGATATGCCGCCGCGACCGCGCAATCGTGACCCTGTCGAGCAGGTCAAAGAAAGCGAAGTCCAGTCGATCCAGAATGGCTTGCGGCGTTCGCTTCTCAAGCGAAAGCTCCTCCCATTCATTAAATGTCCGCTGCGCTTTCCGAAAGATTTCATCGATCGTCTGGTTGGTGCCGAGCTTGTCGGCAAAAGCCTCGCTGTCACCTTCGTAAGCGAGAGCAAGCTGATTTTTCAGGTCAGCAAATCGGTTGTTCACTGGCGTGGCTGACAGCATCAGCACCTTCGTCTGCACGCCCGCTCGAATGACCTTGTTCAACAATGCCCGGTACCGCGTCTCCGCCTCACCTTGCGCCAATGTCGCATCGTCGTTCCGGAAATTGTGGGACTCGTCGATGACGATGAGGTCGTAATTTCCCCAGTTCACCTGATCGAGCGGCATTCCCATCGAATGCCCGCTGGTTCGTAACAGATCGGTGTGAGCGAGCACGTCGTAATTCAGCCGGTCCTCGGAGAGAATGTTGGTCGTCAGGTTCTTGTTGTAGGTATGCCAGTTGTCGGCGAGCTTCTTCGGACAAAGGACCAGGACCGACTTGTTGCGCAACTCGTAGTATTTGATCACGGCAAGCGCGGTGAAGGTTTTGCCCAAACCCACACTGTCGGCCAGGATACACCCGTTGAAGGTCTCGAGCTTGTTGATCAGGCCGAGCGCTGCATCCTGCTGGAACTTGTAGAGTGTGTTCCAGACTTTCGTCCTACGGAACCCCGTCCGATCGTTCGGCAAAAGGTCTTCGTTGATGTCCTCAAGAAACGTCCGAAAGATAATCGACAACATGAGGTGATAAATGCGGGCGGGAGAATTCTCGGCGTAGACCTGCTCGAGCTGCCGGCAGAGCGCTTGGGTTACATCTTTCAAGTGGTTGGGCTCCTGCCATAACTCACCGAAAAGCTGGTCGTACCGGGTGACCGCGCTGGCGTCAGTGACCTTGTTGATCATGGTGAGGTTGCCGGGCTGGTATCCGAGGTCTGCCGCCGTGAAACCATGAAGCCCGGTATACAACGCCTGACTGCTGCCGCCGATGCAAAGGAATGATGGAATTGGGTTTCCTGGATTGGATTTGAACTTGGCTTTCTTCCGTATCCAATCAGCGCAATCCCGCGCCAAAGCCCGCGTCGTCATTTTATTGCGCAATCGGATCTCGAACGGGGTTCCCGCCAGGTCGCGGTGGTTCATGACGGGCGGAATGATGAATTCGCGATGGTGATACTTTCCAGCCTCGTGATCAGTCATGAATGACGGCCCAGTGAAAATGAACTCGAAACTTTCGAGCTCACCAAGCTGTTTTTCTAGTGCGGCGAAAGCATGGATTGAAAATGAGGGAGCAGCAATTTTGACCCATTGCGCTGTGGCGAGCTCGATCTGCAAGTCGTCGCCGAAGAGCGCACTTATATTGTCCAGGATGTCCATCCGGACCTTTGGAGCGTCGAATGCACACCGATGCAATATGATTCGAGGCTGGTGATCGGAAAGCAAACTAATGGCATCGATTAAGGACGAGCATGGATGGCCGCGTGGACTGCGCTCACTTCGACTGACTGACAGTCTGGTTCAGCCGGTAGCGCACATCCGATTGAGATTAGAGCGCAATTGACACCCCACGATCCACAAAAGTGATGCGGTGGCTCTAGAGCAACGTAGGATCGAAGGTGAGCAATTTGTCAGCTTCGCGCCCTCATGTCGGCCATTCCATTGCTTCTCTGCGTCACCCATAAGCAGACGGTCATCAAGGTCTCACATGACGCTTTGGCGCCCTAGGCTGCCGATGATTTGGCACTCACCGATCTTATCCGCCTGGCAGGACCGTAACATCTGTCCCAGCTCGTCTCGTAGCGCCATTAGATCGGCGATCTTGCGCTCAACCTCGGTCAGCTGCAGCTGAACCAGTCGATCAATATCCTGACACGGGTTGTCCTCATGGTTGGAGAGCGCGAGAAGTTCGCGCACCTGCGCCATGCTGAAGCCAAGCTGGCGCGCGCGGCGAACGAATGTAAGCGCTGCCAAGTGATTGTCCGAATAGTCGCGGTAATTGCTGTCAGTTCGATCCGCAGTCGGCAATATGCCTTCGCGTTCATAATAGCGGATCGTCTCCGCCTTTGTGCCGGTGGCTTTCGCCAGTTCTCCGATACGCATCGCTTGACCTTGTAGTTGCTACAAGGTGCATATGTTCTTGCGACTCGAACGTTGCAAGGAGAGTGGCATGGCGAACTCCTGCTGCCAGACACCGGAGCCTGACACCGCCGCGCATATCGATCCGCGCTGGCGCCGTATTTTGTGGATCGCACTCATCGCTAATGCAGCCATGTTCGTGGTGGAGATGGTGGCCGGTGTCGCTGCTGATTCCCGTTCGCTCCAGGCCGATGCGCTTGATTTCTTCGGCGATGCCGCGAACTACGCGATCAGTCTTGGCGTTGCCGGGATGGCGCTCGCATGGCGGGCCAGAGCTGCCTTGGTAAAGGCAGCGACCATGCTCGCCTTCGGTATCTGGGTGCTCGGCTATGCCATCTATGGATTGATGGCGGGTGCCGATCCGGAGCCGGCAACGATGGGAATGGTCGGCACGCTGGCTCTGGCGACGAACGTGATCGTCGCGCTCATGCTCTTTCGGTTCCGAGATGGCGATGCGAACATGCGGTCGGTATGGATCTGCTCGCGCAACGATGCGATCGGAAACATTGCGGTTCTCGGCGCCGCCCTCGGGGTATTCGGAACGGGCCAAGCGTGGCCCGACCTGCTGGTCGCCTCGATCATGGCCGCACTAGCCCTCTGGGGCAGCATGAAGGTGTTCGGGCAGGCGCGTCAGGAACTGGGTCATGGATAGCGGCGCTATCCCCAGCAGGGATGCATTCCTAGCAGAAGAATACCGACGCGCAGCGAAGGCTTCGGACGAGCAGAATTTCGAGGAAGCGTGGCTCCATCTCGAGCGGGCCCACGTGGTTGCCCAAGATCGCTTGGGACCGCACTGCGCCTCGCATTTGCGTATGCTGAAGGTTGCGTGGAGGACGCGTGACTGGCGCGAAGTTCACGGTCAGATATTCCGACTTTCTCTTGCCCCCATCGGCAACATCACCGGAAGACTTCCAACCGGAAACAGTGGTCGTTCGAATGTAAGCGCATTCGCCCGGATGGAAATAGAGCCGGAAATCAGGCGTGTGCTTGGTCAATCGCCGTGTGGTGATGATCTCACGCCGAAGAACACCGATGCGTAAATCAATAGTATTGTTATGAAATCACATGCCACCTGGCGAGATAGTTCTTTCGCAGCCGAGCCTCCGCTGCTACCGGACACGCGATGACCCGGCTTTTCGCCCGCTCCCTCTTGCTTCAGCTGATCACGCTGTGCACTGCATTCGGTGTGCTGTGGGCTCCGGTGGCGGAAGCGGCCGAATGCGCGGGAGAGCCTCCGGTAGCATCTCAGCTCGAGCAGCACGACGAGCCCGGTGATGATGACCGTGGCCCGGAGAAGCACGGCGCCTGTGCGCATGGCCATTGCCATCATGCTTCGCAGGCTGTCGGGCGGTCGTCTGACGTCTTTGCCTTTGGCTCGGTCATGGGTGCCCTGCGCGCTGGCGACCAGCCCTCTTTTGCGTCCAATTTGACCGAACTGGCACCGCCCCCTCCTCGCGGCTGACGTTCGCCGCGCGTCGGACCTGTTTTCCGATGCCGAACTGAACGTCAGCAGAGGAATACCCATCCATGTTCGCTATATCGTGGCGAGCAGCCCCCGTCTGGGTGCTGATGCTCGCCCTGTCCACGGGACCGGCCACCGCGCAGGACCCGCGTGTCGTCACGCTCGACGACGCCCTTGAACTCAGCGGGGTCGCCGCTGAGGCCGATACCGCCACCACCAACCCCCGCCTCGTGGGGCCCCGCGCTGAAACAGACGCGGCGGTCGCGCTTGTCGATCAAGCCCGTCTCCGGCCTAATCCCGAAGTGTCCTTCGAGGTCGAGAACGTCGCTGGCAGCGGGGCATTCTCGGGTCTCCAGTCTACCGAATATACGCTCTCCGTCGGCCAGCGTCTCGAACTCGGCGGCAAGCGATCTGCGCGGATCGGAGCGGCCGAGTCCCAGGCCGAACTGGCATCTCTCAGGGCCGACCTTACCACGGTCGAACTGGGACAGCTGGTGCGCGAGCGATATTTCGCAGCTGCTGCCGCAGCCGCCCGGGTCGAACTCGCGCAGGACGTGGTCGCGCGAAATGAAGAGCTTGCCAGAATTGCCGGTGTCCTTGTGGAGGTCGGCCGCGAGCCGCCTTTGCGCGCACTGAGGGCGGATGCGGCCCTTGCCGAAGCGCGCGCGCGCCTGGTTGAGGCGGAGGCGGAGAGCCTGTCGGCTCGGACTGCGCTCGCTGCTCTATGGGCCGGCAGGGAAGCGCCATTCGTCTCGGCGCAATTTCCGGTTATCCTTCCGCCCGCTTCCCTTTTGACCCAAGCAGCGGAAAGCCTCACCTATAGGGTCGCGCGAGCCGAGAGCACCGCTGCAGCGGCGGAGATCGAGCGGCAGCGGAGCCTGCGTATTCCCGATCCCACGGTCTCCGCAGGCGTGCGGCGCTTCGAAGAAAACGGCGATAATGCGTTCGTCGTTGGCGTTTCGATCCCGCTTCCTTTTCGCGATCGGAACCAGGGCAACATCGCTGCTGCCGAAGCTCGGCTGCGTGCAGCGAACGCTCGCGAAGCCGTGGCCCTCGCGGATTACGAGCAGGCGGTCGCCACGGCCCGGGCCAGGTATCTTGGTGCCGAAGCGCGCGTCGAGACCCTTTCGCAGACATCGCTCCCGCAGGCGGAGGAGGCACTGCGCCTCGTTCGCATTGGATATCGCAACGGACGTTTTCCCCTGATCGAAGTTCTCGCGGCCGCAGAGGCACGCGACACGATCCGCGAGGCGCTCATCGCCGCCCGCGAGCAGAGGGGCCTGGCCGCAGCCGAACTGATCGGGCTGGCCGCACAGTGAAGGATATATCAATGACACGCAGAAAGCTGGCGATCCTCGTCGGTATCGTGATCGCAATCGGCGCTATGGCGCTGATATTCGGGCCAACCTCCGAAGTCGACGACCATGCAGGTGAAGATGACCATGCGCAGGAAGAAGCTGCGACCGAGACACCTGAAGGGGTGATCACGCTTAGCGAAGAGCAGATTAGCGAGGCCGGGATACAGCTGGCCTCCGTCCGGTCTGGAGCCGCTGTCGAGCTTGTCTTTCCGGCGACTGTCGCGGCGAACCCCACTTCCACCGCCCGCATCGACGCCCGCGCTTCGGGTGTCGTCCGCTCGGTGGGCAAGACGCTGGGCGACTACGTTGCACGCGGCGAGACCGTAGCGCGCATCGAGAGCGCGGATGCCGCCGCGCTTGCCTCGCAACTCAGCACGGCACGGGCCCGGGTGACCGAGCTGTCCTCCGCCTACGAACGCGAACGGCGTTTGTTCGAGGAGAATGTCACGGCCCGCCAGGATCTGGAAGGCGCGCAGGCCAATCTCAGCGTAGCCCGCTCGGAATTGCAGCGGGCGCAGGCCGCGGTAGCGGCAGCTGGGGTCAGCGGCGACGGGCGTTCGCTGGCAGTCCCCTCTCCCCTGGCTGGCAGGATCACCGCGGCACCGATAGTGCTGGGTGCCTTCGTAAATGCCGGCGAGGAACTCTATCGCGTGGTCGATCCCAACGGGCTCCAGATCGAGGTGGCGCTGCCTTCCGCCGAAGCCTCTCGCATCCAACCTGGTGACGAGGCCGTGGTGGTCGTCGGCGATGGCCGCGAGATCGGAGCCCGGGTGCGTTCAGTCACGCCGTCGCTCGATCCGGAAAGCCGCAGTGCGACTGCGGTCCTGTCGTTATCACGTGGCGTTCCGGGGCTTCAGCCGGGTGCCTTCCTTCAGGCACGGATCAGGCCTTCGGGCGAAATCGACCGCGACCGCATTGCAGTGCCGGAAGACGCTATCCAGGTGGTCGAAGGACGCGACGTGGTTTTCGTCCGGACGAAGACCGGCTTCCAGGCTCGCGATGTTGAGCTCGGAACAAGATCCGCAGGTCAAGTGACGATCCTTTCCGGTCTTCAGGAGGGATGGCGGATCGCTGTCGCCAATGCCTTCCTGCTCAAGGCCGAACTCGGGAAGGAGGGCGCCGAACATGGTCACTGAGACAGGACCCGCGCCCGACGTGGGACGCCGCTCCGGTTCGGACAGCCATCGCCACGGTTTGATCGGGGCCATCCTCGACATCGCCGTGCGGTTCCGCTGGGCGGTCATCGTCCTCACCGTCTTCGCAGCGATCTACGGCGCCATGAACCTTTTGCGCCTTCCCATCGATGCGGTGCCGGACATCACCAACACGCAGGTGCAGATCAACACCAGCGCGTCTGCGCTCTCTCCCTCGCAGGTGGAGACGCAGGTGACCTTCCCCATCGAGACCGGGCTTGCCGGGATCGAAGGGCTGGAGATGACCCGCTCGATCTCGCGTAACGGCTTCAGCCAGGTCACCGCGATCTTCGAAGAAGGCACCGACATCTACTTTGCGCGCCAGCAGGTGAACGAACGGCTGGCCCCGATCGGTGCGTCGCTGCCGGAGGGAGCGGAGCCCACCATGGGACCGATCTCGACCGGCCTGGGCGAAGTGCTCATGTATACGATCGAATACGAGTATCCGGGAGGTCGCGATGCGCCCAAGGGTGGTCGAACCGGCTGGCAGGCGGACGGGAGCTTCATCACCGAACGCGGCGAGCGCCTCGGTACCGAAGTCGCCAAGGCAGCCTATCTTCGCACGGTGCAGGACTGGGTGGTGGCTCCGCTCATGCGCTCCATCGACGGGGTGGCGGGCGTGGACTCGATCGGTGGCTACGAGAAGCAGTTCCTCGTCCAGCCCGATCCTGCCCGTCTTACCGGCTACGGTCTGTCGTTCGACTCCCTGATCGATGCTCTGGAAGCGGCGAACCTCGCCGAAGGCGCAAACTTCGTCGATCGTGCAGGAGAGGCTCTGCTCGTCCGCGTCGATGCGCGGCTTGGGGGCACACAGGACATCGAACAGGCAGTGGTCGCGACCCGCGAGGGCGTTCCTATCCGGATCGGAGATGTCGCCTCGGTTCGCATCGGCGGCGACCTCAGAACCGGTGCTGCCTCGCTCAATGGCGAGGAGGCGGTCGTGGGCACGGTCCTTATGCGCAGCGGCGAGAACAGCCGCACCGTGGCTGCCGCCTCGGCCGAGCGACTGGAAGAAGTTCGCGCCTCGCTTCCTGCCGGAGTGGTCGCCGAGATCGTCTACAACCGCTCGTCGCTCGTCGATGCGACCATCGCGACGGTCGAGAAAAACCTCGTCGAGGGCGCGCTGCTGGTTATCGCAGTCCTGTTCCTGATGCTCGGCAATATCCGGGCAGCGATCATCGCCGCCCTGGTCATTCCGGTATCCATGCTGATGGCCGCCGTGGGAATGAACAGGCTTGGAGTCTCGGGCAATCTGATGAGCCTCGGGGCACTGGACTTCGGGCTAATCGTCGATGGCGCAGTCATCATCGTCGAGAACAGCGTCGCGCGGCTCGCTGCGAGGCAGCACCACGAAGGCAGACTGCTCAGCCTCGGCGAGCGGCTGACCGAGACGCGGCTGGCGGCACAGGAGATGATCAGGCCGACCGTCTACGGCCAGGCGATCATCCTCTTGGTCTATGCGCCGCTTCTCACCTTCACTGGTGTCGAGGGCAAGACGTTCTCGCCCATGGCCATCACGGTCATGCTGGCGCTCGCCTCCGCCTTCGTGCTGTCGCTGACCTTCGTGCCGGCGATGATCGCGGTGCTCCTCAATCGCAAGCTGACCGAGAAGGAGGTCAAGCCGGTCCGGATCGCGAAGGAACGCTATGGCCCGGCCCTGCGCCGTGCCATCGCACGCCCATGGCCGGTGATCGGGGCGGGTGCCGGGATGTTTGCCGTAGCAGCTTTGATGTTTGCCTTTCTCGGCAGCGAGTTCACGCCGCAGCTCGACGAGCGGGACATCGCGGTTCAGTCGCTGCGGATACCGTCGACCTCGCTCGAACGCTCGCTCGCCATGCAGAGACAGGTGGAGGACAAGCTCGAGGCTTTCCCACAAGTAGAACTAGTTTTCTCGCGCACCGGCACGGCCGAGGTCGCGAGCGATCCGATGCCGCCGAACGCGTCCGATGCCTACGTCATCCTGAAGCCGCGCGAAGAGTGGCCCGATCCCGACCTGTCGAAGGACGAACTCGTCGCCGAGATGGAGGAATCGCTCAGCGGTCTGGTCGGCAACCTCTACGAGTTCAGCCAACCCATCGAACTGCGCTTCAACGAGCTGATCGCGGGTGTTCGCGGCGACGTAGCGGTCAAGCTCTACGGAGACGACCTCACGGCGCTGACCCGGTCAGCCGGAGAAGTGGCCGGGGTGCTTCGCGGCGTCGAGGGTGCTGCCGACGTCAAGGTCCAGCAGGTCACCGGCTTCCCCACGCTCGACATCGCCTTCGATCGACCGACGATCGCCCGCTATGGTCTGACCGTGGAGGAGGTCGCGCAGTCCGTGGCCATCGCGCTGGGCGGCCGCCCCGCCGGGCTGGTGTTCGAGGGTGACCGCCGGTTCGATGTCGTCGTGCGGCTTGCCGATGCGACCCGGGACGATTTCGATCAGCTCGGCGCTCTGCCCATAGTCCTCGAAAGCGGGGTCACGGTCCCGCTTCGCACGCTGGCGGATTTCCAAGTGGTAGATGGTCTCGCCGAGGTTCGCCGGGAGCAGGGTCGCCGATTGGTGATCGTGTCGGCGAACGTGCGCGAACGCGATCTCGGGTCGTTCGTCGAGGAGGCCCGGGCAGGCGTCTCCGAAAGCGTCGAACTGCCGGCTGCCTCCTTCATCGAATGGGGCGGGCAATACCAGAACCTCCAGGCCGCGCAGGCAAGGCTCGCCCTCGTCGTTCCGGTCTGCTTCGCGCTGGTGTTGCTGCTCCTGTTCATGGCGCTGGGTGGCTGGGTTCCGGCATTCGCGGTGTTCAGCGCGATTCCGATGGCGCTGGCAGGCGGGGTCTTCGCGCTTGCCTTACGGGGGATGCCATTCTCGGTGTCCGCCGCAGTAGGCTTCATCGCCTTATCGGGCGTCGCGGTATTGAACGGCCTTGTGATGATGACCGCGATACGCCAGCGCCTCGATAACGGAATGCCTCTCGATGAGGCGATCTCCGATGGCGCATTGGCGAGGTTGCGACCGGTGCTGATGACAGCGTTGGTGGCCTCGCTCGGCTTCGTGCCTATGGCCCTTGCAACCGGCACTGGCGCGGAAGTGCAGCGTCCGTTGGCTACGGTGGTAATCGGCGGATTGATCACCGCGACCGCGCTCACGCTGTTCGTGCTGCCGGCTATTGCACGGCTCGTGCTCAATCGATCGGATGATGAGCGCAGCTGGCGAGAGAAATGGTGGGATCGCCTGCGCCGGAACGTGACCAGCGAGGAGCAGCGCGAGCTGACGGACATCGCATGATGTTCCGGGAACGGAGAATACGGAGTTGAAGATAGATGAAGAGAACGGGCTGCTGCACATACGCGCCAGCGGCCAACTCGAAAGCTCGGATTACGAGGCCTTCGTTCCTCGGTTCGAGCAGCTTGTCGGGCGAAAGCCCGGCAAGCTGCCGATGGTGATCGAACTTGCTTCCGATTTTGCAGGTTGGGATCTCGCCGGACTATGGCGCGATCTCAAGTTCGACGCGCGTCACCAGGACAGCTTCGGCAGGATCGCCATCGTCGGCGATGCTAAATGGGAGGAATGGGGCACCAGGCTCTCCGATCCTTTCATCCGCGCCGAAATGAAGTTCTTCGAGCGCTCCCAGCACCAGGTTGCCGAGAACTGGGCCCGATCCGGGGAGGACACGGCATGAGTGGCGACCATGATATCGATCTCGGTTCGGCCGGGAAGCGCCGGACGCTGTGGATCGTCCTCTGGCTGAACGTCGCGATCGCGATCGGGTTCTTCGTCGTCGGCTACTTCGCGGACTCGAACGCGCTCCTGGCGAACGGGCTCGACAACTCGTCCGACGCGTTAGTCTATGCGCTTAGCCTGCTCGCGCTGGTCCGCTCGCGCATCTGGCAGCGTGGTGCGGCGCGGTTCTCCGGGGTCATGCTCCTGGTATTCGGGGCAGGTGTCATTGCCGATGCCGTGCGTCGGTTCGTGGAAGGCTCGGAGCCAGGTGGATTCATGATGCTCGCGATGGCGGCAGTCGCAGCCGTGGTGAATCTGATCTGCCTGCGGATGCTCCAGCGGACGGAGGACAAGGATGTCAGCATGCGCGCAGCGACGACCTTCAGCTTCAATGATTTTATTGCCAATGGCGGGATCATCATCGCGGGCATCGTCGTGATGCTCACCGGCGCTAATTGGCCCGACCTGGTCGTAGGCGTCGCTGTGGCATGCATTGCCCTTTATGGCGGCATCCAGATCCTGCGCGATGCCCACATGGACATCCATGACGAGGAAGGGAGCGAGCATCGGAAGGGGGATCAGTTCCGGACATGAGCAATCATCACACACATGGTGGGCATGGTGGCCACAACCACGGCGAGGAGAACCTGAGCGATCGCCAGCTGATCTTCGCGGTCGCGATCAACGTCCTGCTCACGCTCGCCCAGATCGTCGGCGGGATAGTCTCGGGTTCGCTCGCTCTCATTGCCGACGCCCTTCACAACTTCAGTGACGCCGCGTCGCTCGGCCTCGCGTGGTTCGCCCGTAGGATCGGCAGGCGTCCCGCCGACAGACGGATGACGTTCGGTTATGCGCAGGGCGAGGTCGTCGCTGCGCTCATCAACCTGACAACGCTGCTCATCATCGGCTTCTATCTGCTCGTGGAAGCGATCAACCGCTTCGCCGATCCGCAACCCATCGAAGGATGGACGGTGATCGCCGTTGCGGGCGTGGCATTGGTGATCGATCTGGTGACCGCTTTCATTACCCACCGCGGCGCCAAGGACAGCATCAACATGAAGGCGGCGTTCCTGCACAATGTGTCGGATGCCATGGCCTCCGTCGGGGTGATCGTCGCCGGGATCCTGATCCTGCTATACGATCTCTACGTGGCCGATCTGGTCATCACCGTCATCATCGCCGCCTATGTGATCTGGCAGGGGCTATCGTTGATGCCGCGCACGGTCCGCCTGCTGATGGGTGCGGTGCCCGACGACGTCGAACTGCGAGAAATCATGGACGAACTCGAGGCGATCGACGGCGTCGAAAGCATCCATCACCTTCACGTCTGGAACCTGGGGGAGCACCGCCGTGCTCTCGAAGTGCATATCGTGCCATCCAGCCCGTCACTCGAACGGTTCGAAGACCTGAAGCGAACGGTGCGACAGCACGTCTCCTCTCGTTTCAACATCGAGCATGCAACGCTGGAAGCTTGCCTAGCAGCGGACTGCGACGAAGGGTTGATAGCCCAAGCCGGGCATTCTGGAAGGTTCTGAGGAAGGCGACGGGGCGCTCGAGTTTGTAGGGCGGGACGTTCCGCGTAAAAACGAAAAGCTGCCGGCGAGAGCTAGATACCAAGCGTTTGGCATCGCGCAATGCTAGGCACTCCGGTGTCCGCTATCTGCATTCATGAGCCGAAGAGCGGACAGACAGCTGTCGGCCCCATTTCCGCCGGTCGGCAATGCGCCCTAATCTCGGTCACTCCGGCCACATCGAATAATGCCCGAAACCGGTCGTTCGGTCAGGACCGTTCCGACAGCAGCTTTGCGCCCCGATTCCGGTCATGAGGATGGTCTCCACCTCTTCTCGAAAGCTGCCGTTCGTTACGAAAAATGTCGACAGAAGGTTATACTTTCATTTTGGTCATTCCGATGTTTCTGCTGCGGTCCTGACGCTTGCCGCCGATTCGTGTGAGTCCGGAATCGTGGGCCCGTCAGGACGCGAATGCCCTCGCCTGTTGGTCACACCGTAGAGCCGAGAGATAACGATCCGTGAAATGTTGATTCTTACGATCTGAATTGCCAACGCCAACAGGCTGGAAAACACGATACCCATTTGCCCGATCCCGAACTTTCTACCGATCGTGCCCGCCGGAAGGGCAAGCGCAGCGGCGACCAGCATCCCGGTCGCCGAGCCGGTAATTTACCAGTTATCAGGATCGAGCCGGTTAAGCGCTCCCACCGCGCCTGCGGCCAGCGAAAGCAGCACCGATACGCTCAAGCGCATGCTAACTTAGGTGATTGCCGGTCCTGCGAAGCGCGTAATGAGGATGGCGGCGACCCGAAGCGAGACGAATTCGGTGAACGGCGTGATCCACACCACCATCCCCGCCAAGCGCCACATAGCTCCAAATGCCGGTCATGGAGCCGACGCATTTCAGCTCAGAAAGAACTATCCCGTGCGGGCCACCTGCCAGGATATCGGAAGTCTGGTTTTCGGGTTCGTGGGCGGAGGCCGTAGCGCCAGCACACCCTGCGGCGCGTAGATAACGTCGAAACTCTCGATATCCTCCTGCGCGGCGAGAAAGCCCTCGATCCTCGTATTAGGGGGTGTCACCCAGCAAGAGGCACCCACTCGCTCCGCTCCCCCGGCGCATCGCTGCCACTTTACCAATCATCGCGATCGAATTCTGCGCGGCCGCGTAGGCACGCCAGTGACTCTGGCATGAGGGATTACGCAAAGGGTTTGCTGCGCCTGACCTCTGATCATGCAACCGGTGGCGCACGAAGTTACGCAGGATCAGAGGTTCGAGAACACCGTAACTGCGTCAGAGGGAACAATCGCTCCATTAACAATGGTTAATATTCTTAATTATTCTTTCTCATCAGCAACTGAATTTGGCTCTCATCGTTTGTCTTACGAACTGGAAGCCAATCGGAGAATGCGCATGTCGGACGACCTCAACCTGTCCAAGGGCGGTGCCCCCCATCAAAAACCCAAGGGTGAGGACGATATCCTGACCACCGCGCAGGGCGCGCCGGTTGCCGATAACCAGAACTGGCTCAGCGCCGGTCCGCGCGGTCCGCAACTTCTGGAAGATCATATCGGCCGCGAAAAGATCTTCCACTTCGATCACGAACGCATTCCCGAGCGCGTCGTCCACGCTCGCGGCTATGGCATTCACGGCACTTTCGAGCTGAAGAAGGCGATTCCCGAATACTCTCACGCCGCGATCTTCAATAATGTCGGTGAGAAGACCCCTACTTTCACGCGTTTCTCCACCGTGGCCGGCAACAAGGGCTCGCCCGATCTGGCCCGCGATGTCCGCGGCTTCGCGACGAAGTTCTATACCAAGGAAGGCAATTGGGATCTGGTCGGCAACAACATCCCGGTGTTCTTCATCCAGGATGCGATCAAGTTCCCCGATCTGATCCACGCCGCCAAGCCCGCGCCGGATCGCGGCTTTCCCCAGGCACAGACCGCACATGACAACTTCTGGGATTTCATCAGCCTGAGCCCGGAAAGCATGCACATGGTAATGTGGATCATGTCCGATCGCACCATTCCGCGCAGCTTCCGCTTCATGGAAGGCTTCGGGGTGCATACCTTCCGCATGATCAATGCAAAGGGTGAGGCAAAATTCGTCAAGTTCCACTGGAAGCCCAAGCAGGGTCTGCAATCGGTAGTCTGGAACGAGGCGCTGAAGATCAACGGTATGGACCCCGACTTCCATCGCCGCGACATGTGGGATTCGATTGAGGTAGGCGACTTCCCGCAGTGGGATCTGGGCATCCAGGTGTTCGACGAGGAATTCGCCGATAGTTTCGAATTCGACGTACTCGACGCGACCAAGATCATTCCCGAGGAACAGGTTCCGGTTGAAATCATCGGCACGCTCACGCTCGATGCCAATGTCGACAATTTCTTCGCCGAAACAGAGCAGGTTGCCTTCTGCACGCAGAACATCGTGCCCGGGATGGACTTCAGTGAGGATCCGCTGCTCCAGGGCCGCAATTTCTCTTATCTCGACACGCAGCTGAAACGGCTGGGCGGCCCGAACTTCACGCATATCCCTATCAACGCACCCAAGTGCCCGGTCCACAATTTCCAGCAGGATGGCCACATGGCTATTACCAACCCCAAGGGGCGGGTGAATTACGAACCCAACAGCTGGTCCGGCGATATGGACGACAATCGCGAACCGCGTGGCCCCCGCGCCAGTGCCGAGCATGGCTTCACCAGCTACGAAGCGCCGGTTACCGGGCCTAAGGTTCGGGTCCGCAGCGAGACCTTTGCCGATCACTACAGCCAGGCGCGCCAGTTCTACATCTCGCAGACCGCGATCGAGCAGAACCATATGGGCAATGCTCTGGTGTTCGAGCTTTCCAAGGTCGAGCGGATGGACATCCGCAAGCGGATGGTGAGCCATCTGCGCCATATCGACGATGGCCTTGCCAAGTTGGTTGCCGACGGCATCGGTCTGACCGAACTGCCCGAAAAGATCACCGCCGCGCGCAAGCCGATCGACGATCTGCCCGAAAGCCCGGCGCTGTCCATCCTCAAGAACGGCCCGGACAATTTCAAGGGCCGCAAGCTGGGCATCTTTATCGCCGAAGGCGGCGATGCCGCAGTGGTGAAAGCGTTGAAGGACGCGGCCAAGGGCGCGGGCGCAATGGTCGAGATCATCGCCCCGCACGTGGCGGGTGCGAAGCTCTCCGACGGAGAGATGATGGCAGCCGACCAGAAGATCGATGGCGGCCCCTCGGTGGTTTACGACGCTGTGGCGCTGGTGATGGGCGAGAAGGCTGCCGAGAATTTCGGCAAGGACAAGCCCAGCATCGACTTCGTCAATGACGCCTTCGCCCACGCCAAGTTTATTGCCTACGTCCCCGAGACAATGGCGCTGCTCGAAGGCGCTGGTGTGGCAAAGCGGATGGACGACGGCTTCGTCGAACTGGCCAAGCCCGATGCCGCCAAGGATTTCATCGGTCGCTGCGCAAAGCTGCGCTTTTGGGATCGCGAAGAAGTAAAGAAGGATTGAGGACAGACCATGACCAATGACAAGCAACTCGGCCTGGCTGGCACCGTTGCCGGCCTCGGCCTCGCGATCGGGGGGCTGGCCTTCGGCGCCTTCCTGTCGCAACGGCGCAAGGGCGGCGATGACGATGCCCCCTTCTACACCCGCAAAAGCACCGATAGCGACAATGCGGTGCTCGGGCGGACGGTGACAATCCGCAAGCCGCGCGCCGAGCTCTATGCATTCTGGCGCGATTTCGGCAATCTTCCAAAGTTCATGGAGAACGTCGAGACAATCCGGAATGAGGGCGACCACCGCGTCTGGGTGATCAAGGCTCCCGCCGGACAGACAGTCGAGATCAAGACTGAGGTCTGCGAGGATGTCGAAGGGAAACGCATCGCCTGGCGTTCGGTCGAAGGCTCGGACATCGAGACGAGCGGCAGCGTTGAATTTGCTGACGCACCGGGCGATCGCGGCACCCGCGTTTCGCTGGTGATGTCCTACGATCCGCCCGCCGGAAACCTCGGCCGTGCCATTGCCAAGCTGTTCCAGCGCGAGCCGGAAGTGCAGGCGCGCCACGATCTCAAGCGCTTCAAGGGGCTGATGGAAACCGGCGAGATCGCTACCTCCGCCCACCGCAAGGAAAATACCCGCGCTGCCAAGCAGCAGGAGAAGGAAACATGAGAGCCCTTACCTGGCACGGGACGCACGACGTCCGGGTCGACACCGTCGACGATCCCGAAATCATCAATTCGCGGGATGCGATCATCGAGGTTACCTCCACCGCGATCTGCGGCAGCGACCTCCACCTATACGACGGGGTTATCCCCGGCGTCCTTCCCGGCGACGTGCTGGGCCATGAATTCATGGGCCGCGTGGTCGAAACCGGCAGCGACAGCACGCTCGAGAAGGGCCAGCGCGTCGTGGTGCCTTTCACCATCAGTTGCGGCGGCTGCTTCCATTGCCAGATCCAGCAGTTCTCGGCCTGCGAGAATTCCAATCCGGCAGAAAAGCAGGATATGTCAGCCAAGCTCTACGGCCATTCCATGGCGGCACTGTTCGGATACTCACATATGACCGGCGGCTATTCGGGCGGTCAGGCGGAATATGTCCGCGTCCCCTATTCCGATGTCGGCCCGATCGTGATCCCCGACCATCTTGATGATGACAAGGTGCTGTTTCTATCCGACATCCTGCCCACCGGCTGGATGGCAGCAGAAAATGCCGAGATCCAGCCCGACGATACCGTCGCGGTCTGGGGCTGTGGCCCGGTCGGCCTGTTCGCAATCCAGTCCGCGATCGTGATGGGCGCAAGCAAGGTGATCGCCATCGATCATTATCCCAACCGCCTCGCGCTGGCCAAACAGCTTGGCGCCGAGGTCATCGATTTCCGCAAGACGAACGTCCGCGAAGCGCTGATGGAAATGTCAGGCGGGATTGGTGTCGACGCGGTGATCGATGCCGTCGGGATGGAAAGCCACGGTTTCGCGATCGACAATATCGTTGATGTCGTGAAGCAGAAGGTCGGCATGGGTGCCGATCGCGCCAGTGCGCTAAAGCAGGCGATCCTTGCGGTCCGGCCCGGTGGCCGCGTTTCCATACCCGGCGTCTATGGCGGGATCACCGACAAATTCCCGCTGGGTGCGCTGATGGAGAAAGGTCTCCAGATCCGCAGCGGCCAGACCCATGTTCAGCGCTACACCAAGGATCTGCTTGAAAAGATCGAAGACGGCACGCTCGACACCACCTTCCTGATCTCGCATCGCCTCCCGCTCGAGGATGCAGCCTGCGGCTACGAATGTTTCCGCACCGAGCAAGACAGCTGGACCAAGGTGGTGCTCAAGCCGGGTATGGACATGCCTGCGGCGAACTAGTCGCCGGGCGTCCGCTCGAGCAGATCGAGCCGGTAGAACTCCTCGCGCCGCGCTTTGGCCACTTGCCAGGGCGCGGCGTCGAGAAACAGTTTGACCGCTGTGTCACCATCGACCGGTAAATCGTTTTGGCCGATCCAGTTGACCAGCAGACACAGCCCGTTCCCGGTCACGCTTTCATGGGCAAGCTGCGAGACCTGGAGAATTTCCCCGGCGCTGAGAAAATAGAGAACTTCGGACAGGATCACCGCGTCGAACTGCCCCTTCGGCCAATAGTCGGGCGCTTCGGCAGCAATGAATTCGACACTGTTGAACCGATGTAGCCTCCTGGCCGCCAGCTCGATCGCCTTTGTCGAGACATCCAGCGCCACTATCGAACTGGCAAGTTCCGCCAGGCGTTCGGTCAGCGCCCCTCCCGCGCAGCCCACTTCCAGCATCCGTGCAAAGCGCCGTTTGCCCAGTGCGGCGAGCACAGCCTTCCGCTTACCGCGTTCATAGTCGCTGGTGTCGATGTCCCAGGGGTCGGGATTTTCGGCAAACAACTGGTCGAAGCGTGCCCGCCGCTCGCTGGGTGCCTCAGTCACGGTGGAAAATCTCCGGATGCGTGGCGAAATGCTCCAGCAGCGGGGCAGGCATCAAAAAGGCCTCCGGGTCGTCGATGACGTCCGTGAATTGCGAGCGATAGGCCGAAAGCGCAAGCCGCTTGCGCTCCGCCAGCGGAGGCGCTTCAAACAGGCGAAGCTCGGTTTCGGGCAGCCGTCGCTCGCCAAAGCGGCCCCAGATCGGCGCGCTCCACAACGTTGCCCGGTAATGCTCCGCCAGATCGCGCGCGATCGCATGGGCGGTGATGTGATCGCAATGCGGATCGATGTACGAGGTGGTCCAGATCGCCTGCGGATCGATGATATCTGCAAAGGCAAGTAGCGCCTCCTGGCCCGCGTCTGAGAGATTGCCATGGCGACTTTGCCCGTCGGGCAGTCCAAGCGCCCGAATTGCGACCGGACGTCGCGGGGCGAGGCTCGATAGCGCTTCCTCCAGCTCGGCTCGGCGCATTGCGACCAGTTTGGCGCGATCATAGAAGGGGTGCGAACTTTCGCCATTGGTCACCAGCACCACTCCGATCGTTCGCCCCGCATCTGCCGCTGCGGCCAGAGCCTGACCGCAACCCAGCGTCTCGTCGTCGGGATGCGGCATCACCAGCAGCAGCCCGCCGGGCGGCGACAGCTCGTCCAGTTCGATTGCGGCCCCGCCTTCCGCAGCGCGAAGCACGCTGCCTTGCGCGATTACAGGAACGCTCATAGATCTTCTGCCCGTAACCCGCACCCGGCCAGAGCCTGCGCGGCACGCTGGCGCTTGGCATCAGGCTGCGCCTGGCACAGGAACAGCCCCAGATCACGGCGGATCCGCTCGATCGCGGTGCCCTCCTCGTGCGCTGCCATCCCCAGCCCGCGCTCGACCAGCGCCAGCACTGTGCGGCAATTGTCCTCGGTCACCTGCCGCGCCAGTAGCGAGAGGGTGGCGGTGCCGGGCTTCGCATCGCGCGCCTCTACCGCTTTTGCTGCTCGCCACAGCCACAGCCGCATGGTTTCGAGCGCGATAGCGCCAGTTGCGATACGGTCGAGCTGGTGCGGATCCTCGATCCTGCCGCGCTCCAGCAAGGCTTCGCGGAAATGCGCGAACAGTGCCTCGGCACCGCCGCAATGTGCAGCGCAATAGCGCCAGATCCCGCCCTCGAAATGCGGCTCGCGGGAATAATCCCCCAGTTCGCCAAGCACGGCATCGTCTGCAAGCTCGACCCCGGTGAAATCGTAACGCCCGGATCGCGTGGCGCGCATTCCCGAGACGTTCCAGCTGGAAGGATCGCAACGCGAAGGATCGTTCGCCGGGGCAAGCGCCAGCAAGGCGCCCTGCTCACCGTTGATCGCCACCACTGCCTGGCGAACGAGGCCGAGCCCCGATGCGAAGCGCTTGGCGCCACCCAGCACAATGCCTGCAGGTTGGTTCAAGAGTGTCAGCGGGCTGTCTGGATCGTCCGCACCCCATACGCCGAGCAACTCGCCTGCGTGGACGCTGCGCGCGAGGCGTTGCTGCGCATCCTCCCGGCCATAAAGCACCACCAGCTTCACTGCGTTCATATGGCCTTCGAACAAACGCGCGACCGAGAGATTAGCCCGTCCCAAGTCACGCAAGGCTGCGAATGCCCCAGCCACGCCCTGCGGCGCGCAACCCCAGCCCTGCCCCCTGTGCGTAAAGGGAAGGCAGGAGACAAGCCAGCCAGCATCGTGGAGCGCCGCGATATCATGGGAGAGATCACCATCCATCCCGTCACTGGCCGCCGCGCGGGCGGCAATGGCAGCGAGCACTTCATCACGGGGATCAGGCCCGGGCGCTGTCATGCAGCGGGCCGGTATGGACGCATCCATGCAAACGCGCTTTGACATCGGGGCGACTGCTCTTCGGCAGCAGACTGAAGGTGCGCGGTTCGCAATGAGAATATTGCTCGATTGATGCCGGGTTTTGCCAAACGGTCAGTCACGCTCTGACACCCGCTGCGTGAAGCTCGCTCGTTGTGTCATCCAGCGTCTCCCTTCGAGCATCGGACAGGTTGACCATGACTTGGGACATGCGCATCCGGCGATGCTGCAACGCAGGATCGCGCGCTATTGCGTCCTGGAACTGCGCGTATCTCCCCGTGCCGAACTGCAAACCATTCCAGACATCCGCAAGGCGTTGCAGCAGGGCGAGCGGCACCAGCTGCTCATCGCAGTAAGGATCGTCGTGCGTGGCCCGGTCGCGCAATGCATCGCCCATCCCGCCAGCAGCGCGCGCAAAAAGTCGTCCCGATGTATTGGCCGTCACGTCGCTCGCTACCTTGATGGACCAGTCACGGCGACGGGCGAGACTGGCCAGCGCCTTGTCCTCGGCAACAGGTGGTATCGGCATACCGCCGATCGCACGGTAGCGCGCAGTCGGCAGCGCCAGGCTGGCACCCATCGCAGCGATCTGGAAACTCGGCGCATTCCCGCCGGTCCGACGCTGCCACAGCTGTTCGAGCTCTTCCGAGTAAGCTGCTTCAACCTCCCCGCAATGCCGGACGGAGTGGGGCAGGCCGGAATATTCTTGCGGGTCGATCGAAACGCTTCCGCACACCAGATCGGCACCATCGCGAATATGCCGAAGGTTCGCCGCCGCCCAATTCGGAGCGACAAGGGTGTCGGCATCGGTTGTGAGTAGCGCGCCACCCGGAACGAGTAGTGCCCCGATATCAAGCGCGATACGCCGTGCGTGAGGTGCGTCGGCGACGGTTGGCCGCAGCGAAACTTTGACGAGCAGATAGTTGCATCCCGAAATCTCGAGCATGCTGGAGGCGACCTGCCAGGAACGGTCTGCGCTGTTGTTGATCAGCAGGACAATTGTCCCAGCCGTGCCGCTGCGCTCAACCGTATCGATGAGTGAGGCCAGAGAGGCGGGCAGGATATGCTCCTCGTTCCGGGCGGGAACGCAGATAGCGAAATCCGCTTCTGCGGGGAGTGACGAGGCAACCGTCCCGACAGAAATCTGGTTCTTGAACGGCAACCCGGCAACCGCTTCATCGATGATCGACGAGGTGCGAATGCGTTGGCTGCCGACCCGCTTGGTCAAGGGGCCGGCACCCATCGTCATGTCAGCCCTTGGCTTGGAGATTGACCGATCGTTCCGCCAGATCGGTCATGTTCTCGTCCGCGCCGTAGATATCGGCCGTAATCGCGTCGAGCTTGGCAGCGTGGTCATCCTTGCCGAGTGCTTTGGCAAACGCCTTGGCAGTTCCGAAGCCGCAAATACCGTAATGGCACATGCGCTGATACTGCGCCACGATGACGACGTCGCGCACGTCATCATCGTCGATATCCGCTTCGATGACATGCTTCTTCGCCTCCTTGACGAGGCCTTCCATGCCCTTGCAATGCTCTTTCTCGCTCTCGCCGCAATCCTTCAGCAAATCCTTCAAGGTTGCGGTATGGTCCTTAATACCTTCGGCGGCCTTGCTGAGGCGTTCCTTGAGCTTGGCATCACTAGCCTTGTCAGCCAGTTGGCTGACCATTTTCGACATTTGATCATTTGCAGACCAGTTGTCGGCTAATTCTTCCTTGTAGCAATCTTCGAGGTTTTTCGGGGCAGACACAGTACGTCTCCTTTTTGCTGGCCAATGACAGCTCACGGTAGCTTGTGGTTAGATAATCGCTAAGCGGACTGTTTGGTTTCGAGAAATTTGATCCCAAGGAAATCAACCGTATGATTGAAAATGCCGATATGCTGGGATGGCATGGCGATTGTGGAAAAACTTCATTGAAGAACGTTTCCCGCATAGCATCACTATCTCCGTAGTTGCTGTTGTATTTAATGCATCAAGCGAGGCCTATCGGTCCTATTTTCGAATACTCAAAAAATACCAACTTCAAAGAGCGGATAGCCGGACAAAGCTGAGTTCAGAATGCCTTGAGTTCTTTCTCCTATCGAGTTCTAGACGATTACCAATTGCACCAAAGCGACGACGCCAAATTCTTCTTCGAGGCGATCGCCAATTCGATCTGCAAGCAACTTATTCTCCGCATCACTCAGGCTCCCTTCGACGTGCAAAGTAACGAGAACCGGATTGTCGCCCGCGCTCATGGCCCTGCTGAACTCGGCTTTGGCGAATATGAGATCTAGGTCCTCGCGCTCTTCTATGCGCTCCTGTGCTGCAGCCGTAATCCGCTGGGCAAGTGAGGACTGTTGGAATTGCTGAGGCGTGGAAAATTGCAGGTACAGCAACGCCGTTCCGGCCAAGAGCGACAGCGATAGGGCAACATAGGTGATAACGGATTTGCCGCGGGGGTAGCGCGCTCCCTTGGTAGTTACTCCGTAAAGCCTGAACACCACAAAGCCCGCTATGTTTATTCCCACGATCTGTATCGCCAGCGCCCACAGGCTCGAAACAACGATGTCCATTTGACCTATTGCTAATCCCATGCCTACGAGCCCGGCCGGCGGTGCGAGGGCAGCAGCGACGAGCATGCCGGTGGCTGCACTGCTCACAAGACTGCTGCGGTTCGACTGCGCAAGGTTCACTGCGCCCGCCGCCCCCGCTGCCAGCGGCAATAGGACTGAAACTGCCGAGCGCATACTGACTTCGCCCATCATGGTCGTGGCTATTTCCTGCTGAAATATCAGGCTCAATACGAAAGCGGTCGCGATTGTGGTGGCTACCGCAGCAACATAACGGAGGAGCGAACGGCGAAGCAGATAGGCATCGCCCCGGGCGGTAGCCATGGCCGTGGTCATAGCTGGGCCGGCAAACGGCGCGATCAGCATGGCAGCGACGAGGAGAAAGACGCTTTCCGTAAACAGCGCGATCCAGACGACGACACCGCCTAGGGCCGAATATGCTAGGAAGCCCTTCCACGCGCCGATGCTCTGCAGGCCAGAGAGATAGATTTCGAGCGGACTGCGAGGCTGAACATCGGTAACCTGATTTTCAGGTTCATCCGCCGGCGGCTCCAGAGATAATACGCCTTGCGGCGCGAAAGTCGCATAGAGTTCGTCGACATTCTCGACGTCTGCGAAAAACCCTTCGATGCGCGCGTTGGGTATAACGCACAAGAGCATCGCCCGGTCTTGTCCGTCACGCCGGACATCGATCTGCGCGATTATGGTGCCGTCATTGTCATTGGCGGCACGCTCGACCTTGGGCAGCTCCTTAGGCGGGATTGTAATCGTAAGTTGCCGCATGAGTTTATCCTCTTTTTTGCCCCTCCGTTTCCTGTGTGGACGGACCTCAGTCGCCAAGTGGTAAAATCGAGCTTCGCGCTGCTGGTCGGTGCGGTTAGATGCCGGCGGTTTCAGTATTTCTAGCGTTAACCGCTTCCATGCGGAATTTAAGAATACCACTCTCACGGACAAAGCGTTTGTAGTAGGTCCACGCACTAGCGATCTAGCCATGTGGGTAAGCTATGTTTGGGTTTGCAGGGTAGATTTAGCTACTCTTGCCTGTCCCCGGCGTCATATCTATCAGTCATATTTCTCGTAAGAATTAGCATCAATATTATCGGGACGCAGGTCATGACTGCTAGCCAGATAAGTCCGACACCGGACACGATGCCGATAGCTCCCGCTGCAAGGATTGAAGCTGCGGACCCACCGCCTTTGACGAATCCGCCATCCCGGAACATTGCTCCAGCACCAAGAAAGCCAATGCCGGTGATGACGCCCGCAAATACGCGAGTTGGGTCGATGGAAATTTGGTCTTCGAAAGTCCTATGCGCGATTTCAAGCGCGGCCAACGAATAGTGAACACGCAGCTAGTGAGACAATGACGAATGGCCTGAAATCGATTGGTTTCTTATGATAAAAACGCTCGATTCCGATCGCAAGAGGAAGGACGAACGCGGTTCCCATCCGCAGTAGTGCTTCAATCCACGTGATATGGAACGGTTCAAAAGTGCCGGGGGCCATGCCGCGTCGCTAGCAGTCCGGCAGGATAAAAGACAACTGTCGAATTCAAGTTCGAAGTCCGATGCTAAACCGGTCAATGGAGATTTTGCCGGAGCCCCGCGAGTGGAGCGGTAAAAAACTATTAGTGAAAATTCATCGATAATCAGCACTAGTTGTGTCGGCCGGCGTTCACAGGCCTTTAAGAGCGAAAGATCCTCTCGCAACCCGCGCTGTGTACCGATCAGCACCAGGGTCGCCTTATCTTCGCACCACTCCAGTGGGCGAGATGTACTGGACGGAAAGGAAGAAGCGCAACGGCGATGATTTGCCATTCATTCGACTAGGGTCCCTTAAGGCATGACCAAGCATAACTGCAATCTCAGTTCTGCGGTTTTCGATACACTCGACGCGGCAGATCGCGCTATTCGCGATTTGAGAACAGCTGGGCAGGCTATGACAATATTTCAGTGGTCGCGCGTAAAGACAGCCAGACCACTACCACCGATGGCGCCGGTACCGAATCTGCGAAAGATATTTTTGGCAAAGGTGCACTAGGCGGCGGCATAGGTGCTTTACTGGGGGTAGCAGCCCTGGCCGTCCCTGGTGCCGAACCGTTGGTCTGGGCAGGTGCAATTGCTGCTGCACTGGTGGCGCACCACGAAGGCAACGGCAGCTTCATGCGCCGCAGACCCCACAGCGGATAGTCCGCAAGCGGCCCAGAAGCCTCCTCTTTCAGCGTTCCCTGCTTGGCCAATGACGGCCGAGGAGATGAACAATGGGATACTCTCGATTTGACCCCGCCATACAAGCTCGCGCCGCCTGGAACGCTGGCAAGAACGTCGGCACCAAGCGACCTCTGACACAGAAGCAAATTTGGGCGATCCGCTTTCACCTAGATCGCGAAGGGCGTTTGCGAGACAAAGCTCTCTTCGACCTCGCGATCGACAGCAAGCTGCGTGGCTGTGATCTCGTCAAAATCAAGATCGGCGATGTCGTCGCTGGGGCGGACATTCGCAGTCGCGCCATTGTCATACAACAAAAGACCAACCGTCCCGTCCAGTTCGAACTGACAGCGGATGTTCGTGGAACTCTGATTGCCTGGCTGGAGCGACGTGGCGGTTCGGCTCATGATTATCTTTTCCCTAGCCGCGTTGATCACCAAGGTCATATGAGCACGCGCCAGTACGCCCGCCTGGTCGACGAGTGGGTGACAGCCATCGGCTTGCGCAAGGCTGAGTACGGCACGCACTCGCTGCGGCGGACTAAGGCTGCGATGATCTACCGGGCCACTGGCAACATCCGGGCAATTCAGATCTTGCTCGGCCACACCAAGATCGAGAACACGGTTCGATATCTGGGCGTCGATGTAGAAGACGCCCTGCTGCTGGCAGAGCGGACTGAGATTTGATCAGAGGCGGTCGACCGACCTATTCGGTCGGCCGCTTTGAGGCGGCGTTAGAATGGCGTGATCGACCGAATTAGGGTGGTAAGCGGACAGACAGGTTTGAATTATTGGACGGGCAGGGCTGACGTTAAAAATACGGCGCTGCGCTCAAGCGCTCAGAAACCCACCAGATATTTCCGGACGTATCGCGGACGCCCCCCTGCCTGTCGCCATAGGGCATATTTTCAACATCCATTATTTTTTCGGCGCCCGCGTCGAGTGCTCTTTCCATCGCCGTGTCGGCGTCTTCAACGTAGAAATAGAAAGCACCCGAACTTGCGGGAAACTGTTCCGACGCCTCGCTTACCATGATCGTCGCGGTGTCTAACCTCAATTGGCAGTTGGCGATGCGCCCGTTGGGAGCCTTGCTTCTGCCGATCTCGATCGCGTTGAACGCAGCTTCCAGAAACTCGATATACTTTTCGGCGCCATCGACGAAGATATACGGCGTTACGACCGCGAAGCCTTTCGGAACATGCATATCACCTCTCCTTGGTGAGAGATGGTGCTCCTGTCGGTTTTGACGATCAAGGCAATATATGATCATCGTCCGCAATGGGGTCGTTTGCTGAACGGCCGCTTCCCGCGGTTTCAATCCCAAAACCGGACAGGCGGCTTACGGCCCAAAAGCGGCCTTTGAAAGCTCCGCCGCGCAAGGAGGAAAGAACGTTCTCAAATTGCGATTTCTAATCTGGCGTTCATGGCTGTTCCCATCATCTTAGGAACCGTCCGGTACCGCCAAACGCGGCACACCAAATATCCCAAGTCTCTCGGAAAACCGGTCAGATAGTTTTTCAATTACGATGTTGAGGTGAAGCGCTTCTGCGTGGTTTCCGTGAACGACCATGGCGACCTGCTGGGCGATGTTAGCTGTCAGCCTTTCCATAGGCGTCACGAGCACGTCTGCACGCGGGTGTCCTTCAACTGCTTGCAGGGCTGCCTTTGCGGCAAAATACGCGGTGGCGAGGTACTCAATTACACGGAGCTGCTCGTTCTCGTCTTCTTCGAGCCTGAGGCCATGAACCGCGAGGAAGGTCCCGAAGTGTTGCATGAGAAGGCGGCCCAAGAGGCGGGCCCAGCCATGGCCTGACTTGTCCGCCAGCGGCAAAGTTCCCTCCCCAGCCGCAGCCCCGTCCACGGGCTGAGCGTAGTTCAGGACGATCTGTAGCAGGAGCCTTAGCCGGACTAGCTCGGTCGTGGTTATCGGCTTTCCACGCAGTGCCCTGCTCCTCGCCTCGAAGGCGGCGATCGCATCGACGATCTTGTCCGCTCGAGCCTTTCGCAATCCTTTGTTTTCTGCAGCAGACGCGGGCCGCGAGGGCGTGGCGGCTTCTTCCCCTATGGGATCATGACCGGTCAACGCGCTTGGCTCATTCACAGATGGATCCTGTGTGGTAGCTCGCTTGAACTCGGCGTCCTCTTCCTCCGAAAGATCGCGCGACACGAGCCCGATGAGCCGGTTCAAGCAGGAGCTGACCAAATCGGCTGCGCGGTCTCCCCGGCGATTGAGTTGGCTCGAGCCCGGATCACGCGACGCCTCCCGTCGTTCTCGCGCCCTAACGTAGTCGTCGTAGGTCAGGGTAGAATAGGTCCGCTCTTCTTCCTTCCCCGAGTCAGTTCTTTCGACCTGCGAGGACTTCTTCACAGAGGGCCCGATCTCATCAAGCTCGATTATTTCGAGCTCGGTCAAGATACCGACGAGCTCGAGGTCTTCGTGGGTTACTCTCAGCAGCCGGTCAGCGACCTTTGCTTTCTTTCCGCCGCTAGAAGGGAGCGAAGAGGGGGCAAGGATGTCGAGGTCGAGCACCATCGTCACGGCAGAAAGGCTGCCGTCGGCGAACTGGACCCGGGCCGACCTTGGGCGCTCAGGCTCCAGGTCGATAAACCAGCCGGTCTCTTCGAGAACGCTTATACTGAGGTCACTCCAAGGGCTTGCTCCCAGCCTGTCGAAAAGGTGGGCTCTAGTAGGCACCATTTTCAAGCCGGGCGCCGGTTTCCAAGTGATCCTGTTGCCCCGCAACTGGAAGGTGCCCGCCTCGCGGGGAGCTGGTTCCTCGGCCTTGGACAAGGGGTGATTTGGTTCCGGTAACGAGAGGGGGTCAAGCGGGGATCCGCGATATCCGTCGAGTCCGAGCCGCGCGAGTGCCGTGCCCGGTGCCACCCGCTTGTAAATCGCCGCCTCCGCGTTTCCGTTCATGATCGAGGACCCGAGCAGCGCTGGGATGGTACAGTTGACGCTTCCCGAAACGACGTGGTCCGATTCTCGACTGAGCGCGACGATCAGTTTGGCGTGGTTAAATCGACCGCTCCCTTCGCCCTCGATGTCGAATAACTCGATGCCAGTCGAAGCGTCAAAGGCGCTGATCGGAAACTCCCCCCTGCTCTTCTCGAGCAGGAGGTCGGTGGCTGGCATGCCCATCGCCTCGCGGAGCCGCCTGAGGCCCTCGAGCTTGCTGTCCCAGTAGGGGGACATGACCACCAACCGGTCGATCTCGTCGTCGCCCACCGCAGCGGAAATCTGTTCGAGAATCGTCGCGGGGCCGCGATCTAGCAGCAGCGCCAAGCCGTCGGGCAAACCTTCTCCAGCCGCCTCTTCTTCGGCGAGCCAGGGCGAAAGCGCTAGCGCTCTTTCACGGGCAACTGGAAACCAGGGGTCACCGGCCGGTGCGTAGGACTCGATATACTCGAAAGCCTGCCGGAGAAGCGGCGCGAAATGTGGTTCGTCGCGCGAGTAAGCGAGGTCGGCGACGAGCTCCTTGTTCCCGGCGATGCCCAAGGCGGTGAGGTTTGCCGACCCTACCAGCAGTCGCCCCTTCTCCTTGCCTAGCAACAGCGTGATCTTGGGGTGAAAGGCGCCACGTACGTCAACCTTTGCCAAGTGGTAGAGCGAACCCGCGAAACGCGGCACGCCGAACTCCTCGAGGCTCAGGTTCAGCATAGACTGGTCCGCGAGAACGGTGACGTTCCGGCACCCCACTCCCCTGAGCTTCGGGAACGGCACGTCCTCGAATGCCTGCGCGGTAAAGGCAAAGGTCGTGAGAAAGGCCGAGTGGTAGCCGGTGTCGCCGAAGACGTCGTAGTACTTCATCCCTTGGCGAGCTCCGCCTTGCCGCGCGGGGTGATGCCGCTCTCGCCGACGAGGCCGCCGTCAACGAGGAACTGGATCGCCTGGTCGAGGCGAGGGCTACTCGGCGAAATCTTGAAGTCGTCGCGGTAACGCAGCGCGCCCTCATCTGGCTCGAACAGGAAAGTGTATGCTTTGTAGCGAAGCTTGCGCGACGCGACCCACAGGTGCCTTTTAACAACCCGCTCGGTGATGATCCGACCAAGTGCTTCTTTTGCCGAGAGACCGAGCAGCGTTTGGTAGAACTGCACCTCTGTCACGAGGGACTGGAAGTATTCATCGACGTTTAGCCATTCGAGCACGCCCGGGCTGAAGTCCGCCGCGCGCCGGTAAAGCCGGGCGGCGAGGCGAACCGCGCGCGCCACCATCTCCTCGGTCTCGCCCGCTCCTTGGGCCGAGAGCATCGCTTCGGCCAGTTCGCGAATCGTCTCGTCTTCCCCGGAGGTCGCGAGGAAGTCCTTGAAGGTGGTCTCGCCCGGGACGCCCAGGGCTTCGACCAGGCTGGAAACGGTGGCGCCGATCGTGAGCCGACCCCCGGCTCCGCCGCGCACTTCGACCAGCGATGCTTTGAGCAGGCACTCGTATGCCAACCGCAGGAGGTCGCTCGCCTGGTATAGCGCCCACGCCTCGCAGACCTCGTCCGAGAGGTTGCCACCAGGCTTGTCGGCCAGCTCGAAGAACTCCCACTTGAGGTCGTCGGTCCTCGGCCTCTTCCCCAGTGCCTCGGCCCGCGCCAGCACGAGCTTGAGCGTTTCTCGGCGGTGAACGTTCGCGATCGACGGCTGGCCGAGCCGGCCGAGTAGGGCATCGACTAGCGCCGCTTGCTCGGCGCTTCCCGCCTCCACTCGCGATGGCAAAAATGCAGAGAGGTTGTCGAGCTGGAAAAGCGAGGCCTTCCCGCTGTCAAGCACCTCCAAGAATTCCTCCGAGCGGCTTCCCACAGCCTCTTCGAACGCCTTCGCCAGTGGCACTGCCGCGCTGGTACAATAGGGGAGTCCGATGTTCTCGTCGTAAAGCTCGACGAGGTCCATTTCGTACATCTGCGTCGAGTAGATGGCGCCAAACGCGCCACCCTTGTTTCGCAGGTAGCGATCCTCAGGCGGGGCGTCCGGGTCGGCGGCCACGTAAAACTCGATTGTCTTGCCTTGGTCATCGCCCTCCGCCGCTTGCGAGAGCCGGCGCGATGCCCAGTCTATGCCGGTTACCCCGACCTCGTTGCCGTCGCGAGCACTGACAAGTGCCAGCAAGACCTCGGCCCGCCGGTGAAAAGCACTGAAGGCGCGCGGGTCGTTGTCCTGTTCGGTTTTCGCGAAGGCCTCGAGCACCCAGGCGAAGAAGGAGTAATAACGAAGACGAAGTGTGATTGTGCTGATGCCGGGAACGAGCGATTGGAAGAGCACCTCGACCGGGCGCTGCATTCCGAGCGGGTCGAGTCCGCTGTCCTGCCCGATCTCGGTCCACTCCGGGAACCCCGGCTCCAGATCTACATTCGATGTCGGCAACGCGCGCTCCTCCCCCGCGCTGTGGTCGCCGCAGTCAGGACCCAGGGCGCCTCGCCCGAGAACTTCTATGAACTGCCGCTCCTTGGTCAAGACCAACCACACAGTGACAGACCAAACACGACTTCAATTCGAGTAGCAGGCGGAACCTTAGGATTGTCTGTCCCAAGGCGGGCAGCGAAAACCTTTTGAACTCTCAAAACGCTATTTGAATGAGCGAACCCTGACGGAACACTCCAAACCGAAGTTCCGTTAGAATTCCACGCGCATCATTCTTGAAAGGTTGCGGAACCCTTCCCCCGGTTCTTCAGCCCCTTATTAGCCATCTACTTTTTCACGTCTCGATCGATTGTTGACATTCGGCTCGCGGCCCAAGCTCCGGCCGTTCATACAAAAAAGAGCATATCAAGAGCCCTTTTCGTCGCTATCGCGACAGGCGCACGTGGAGCGGAATCTCTTTATAAATGAAAAAAACCCCATAATTGCTGCTGATCTGCCCTGCGAAGGCCCGGTATTTAACACTCCATTGTGAAAGAATACGCGCACAACATAACCGCGTTGCACATTGGTCCGTAGGGAGGACGTTATCTGAAGCCTAAGTGAGTTCGCGATCAGCAATCCGCTGCGCAATCCAATCTTCGACTTCAGATTCCACCCATGCAACTCCTCGACGACCCAGGCGCACACGCTGAGGAAAAGAACTGTCCGCATAAAGGCGCGACCGGGATAGGCCAGTCTTGCTCAAAACTTCCTGAAGCCGGATCAGTCGCATGGTCATTCCTTGTTGGCTAAAGCCAACATTTCGACCAAGCGGCGGAAAACTTCTACGGACCTCATGGGAATCGAAGGGCGTATCAATGCCAGTCGCTTCCCGCCCTTCGCAAAACGTGGGCGACCGTTTTGCGGGAGTCGACGACAGGGTAACCCGCTTCGTCGAACATCAGATCGAGTATCCTCACCAGATCGTCGTTAGCTCGAGCGCTCACTCCGTAGCCCGCGTGCTTCAGCTGTCTCGCAACGGTCAAAACGAATTCGGCCCGCGGCCCCTTCTTGCTTCTTCGATCATTATCCTTGGCAAGCTCAATCTGCCGTGTGGAAATTCTTGAAACCACCCTCGTCAAGGCGGTCAACACTCTTAGCAGCCAGACTGAGCCATAACCTCCGACGGGGCCAGGGAAGGAATATTTGGTCCATTTCACAGCTTCGAGTTCAGACAGGAATGCTCGCGATGTCGTGGAGAGCCGCGCCATCTCTTCTAGCCAAGCCGTCGTTCCCCCAATCTCATGGGCATCCATTTGCATTCGGAAGATTTGCACCGCGATAATAAGGTCCGGCACATCTAGATTAGGCCAGCGTTGTCTGAGCTCTCGCCGAGCTCCGTCAGAAAGATTCCATTCGAGGGGCTTATAGACGTTTTCAGACACGCGTCCGACGCTCGCGCCGAGTTGCCAGACTCACGACATTACCGCTGCCATCTTGCTGCAATTCGTCGATCATAAGAACTTCTCCGCCGTGACGAAGACGGTCGAGAAAATCGCTCCACCATTGATGCATATCGACTCGTTCGTTCCAGTAGTTCGCCCGATTGTAGGTACCGCGAACCAAATTCCGATCGCTATGTGCCAGCGAACGTTCGATCGCATCTGGGTTCCACTTACCGCACTCATTGAGCAGCGAAGATGCAGTTGAGCGCCAACCGTGTGCGGTCATCTCGTCTTTCGTATAACCCATGCGGCGCAGAGCCTGATTCATGGTGTTCTCGCTCATTGGGCGCTTCCAAGTGTGAAATGCCGGGAACACGAAACCATCTGGGCCGGTCAGTGGCACCAATTCGCGAAGATAGGCGACCACCTGCCGAGAGAGCGGCACGAGATGCGGCTTGCGCATCTTCATGCGCTCGGCCGGAATCCGCCATTCGGCTGCATCGAGGTTAAATTCATCCCATCGTGCCATGCGTAGCTCGCCAGGCCGGGCCAGGACATGAGGCAAGATTTGCAGGGCCAGCCGGGTGACGAGATGGCCGGGATATTCGTCGATCGCCCGGAGCAGGTGCGCGACCTGCTCCGGCTTTTCGAGCGCAGCGTGGTGCTTGGGTCTGGGGCTGCGAAGAGCGCCTTTCAGCACTGCGGCCGGATCATTCTCAGCGCGCAATGTTGCAACAGCGTAGCGAAACACCCGGCTTACAAAGGAGCGACAACGTCTGGCGGTCTCGAACTTGCCCTTGGCCTCGATCCGTTTCAGCGCTGCTAGCACATCGGCTGGCCGAATTTGGCCAACAGGGAGCGGATGAAGCGGCTTGAGCTGCTCCAAATACCATAGAGCCTTGTCGACCGTGGTTTGGGCGCGCCCTTCGCCCGCCACCTTCCTTTCGATGAACTCGCGCGCTACCGAAACGAAGGTGGTTTCCGCAGCGAGCGCTGCAACGAGCTTGGCTTGTCGACGCTCGATGGCAGGATCTTTCCCAGCAGCGACAAGCGCACGGGCCTCATCGCGAAGCTTGCGCGCCTCGGCAAGCGACACGTCCGGATAGCGGCCAAGTGATTGTCGTTTCTCCACGCCATGCAGGCGGTATTTCACCCGCCACAGCTTCGAGCCGTTCGGCATGACCTCGATATAGAGGCCGCGCTCATCGGCACGTTTGTAGGATTTGTCTTTGGGCTTGAGCGCACGCAAGGCGACATCGGTGAAGGCCATGATCCAACTCCCTCATCGGGTCCAGCGGGGATTTGGACATAGCGGCCAAGACAATCTCTGGGGGCAGATCGCCTATCAAAGGCGGTCTCCGAATCGCTCACTTGCCCCCAGGCTGCCCCCAAAACGGGCTTGGCTGTTATGATATCTCGCAGGACATTACGGGACTAACAAAGTCTAGAAACTGGCAGATTTCTGCCAGTTTGTCGAGACGTTACGGGATGTGTTGGAATGGAAAAGTGGTGCCCAGAAGAGGACTCGAACCTCCACGACCTTGCGATCGCCGCCACCTGAAGACGGTGCGTCTACCAATTCCGCCATCTGGGCACACGCGGCATTCCGGTCATCTTTGTCCGGAGCCGAAGGTAGGCGCGGGCCACTAGCGGAGCAGGGGGCTGCCTGTCAACGCAAATAGCTGGGCAAATCGCAGGCAATCGACATGGCCCCATGGCAGTCTTGCAGCGTCCGCTGCCATCCGGCAAAGCGAGCCGCATAAACCTTGCGCTCCAGCCCTGCCCGGAAAGGCCAGACACATGCCCACGACCAGTCCCCTCGCAGACAAGGTGGTGACCATTTTCGGCGGAAGCGGCTTCGTCGGCCGCCATGTCGCGGAAGACCTGCTGCAGCAGAATGCGCGGGTCCGGATCGCGGCACGCACGCCCGAGGACGCCTTTTCGCTCAAGCCGCTGGCCAAGCTTGGCCAGCTGCAGTTCGCCCGCTGCAACATCCTGGACGAGCACAGCGTGTGCGCCTGCGTCGAGGGGAGCCACGCGGTGGTGAACCTGGTCGGCACCTTCGAAGGCGACCTGATGAAGCTGATGGGCGAGGCTGCGGGCACGCTCGCCAGGGCGGCGAAGGATGCAGGCGCAAAGAGCTTCGTTCAGATCAGCGCGATCGGCGCCGATATCGATGGCCCGTCCGAATATGCGCGGGCCAAGGCACTGGGCGAGGAACTGGTGCGCGATGCCTTCCCCGAGGCGACCATTCTGCGTCCCTCGATCATCTTCGGTCCCGACGGCGGCATCCTGACCATGTTCGCGGACCTGATCTCCACCTTCCCGGTCCTGCCGGTGTTCGCCCCCGATTCCCCGCTGCAGGTCGTTCACGTGGACGATGTGGCGGCTGCGGTCGCCGCATCGCTGGCCGATCCGTCCGCCCATGCCGGCGAGACCTACGAGCTGGCCGGGCCCGACCGCTGGACGATGATGGAGCTGAACCAGCGAATCGCCGAGGCGCAGCGGCGCAAGCGAACTTTCCTGCCGATGCCCGATGGCGCCAGCGCCGCCTTCGCCGCGCTACCCGGCACGCCGATGAGCAGCGATCAATGGCGCATGCTCAAAGCCGGCAGCGTGGCCGACGGCGCGTATCCCGGATTTGCCGCTTTCGGTATCCAGCCGCGCCCGCTGGAGCTGGTGATCGACCGCTACATGGTCCACCACCGCAAGCATGGCCGCTTTGCTGACAAGATGGATACCGTGCAGGGGCGGGAGAACTAGGGCCAGCGCCCCGAGCGCGCGCCGGCGACAGGTCAGCCCGGCGCGGGCCCCGCTTCTTCGCTACCCGCCTGGCCCTTGTCCGCGATCAGGGCGATCGGCTCCACCAGCAGGATCGCGCCGTCATTGCCGGTAATGCGGACCCGCTCGCCCGCAGCGGTATCGGGTCCGCGCGCAATCCACTCGCTGTCGCCCAGCTTCACGCGTCCGCTGCCGCTCTCGATCGGCTGGACCACCAGCGCGGTTTCGCCCACCATGCGCCCGCCCCGCTGGTTGAGCAGCGGATCGCTGCTGATAATGGGCTTGTAGCTGAGATAGCGGCGCGCGCTGTAGACGGCGATCAGCGAGAGGCTGACGAAGCTGACGATTTCCAGCGCCACGCCGACATCGAACAGGAAGCTGAGCGCCCCCGTGGCCAGCGCCGCGACCGCCAGCCAGATGAGGTACACGCCCGGCGCCAGCAGTTCGAGCGCGGCGAGCGCCAGGCCCAGGGCGATCCACAGCCAGTAATTGTCGATCCCTTCGATCATTGCGAGTCGCCGCGGCCGGTGCGCGGCACCGAGGGACGCGTGCGTTCACGGGTGACCGGATCGCGGCCGCCGGAAAGCGGCACGCCGCTGTCTCCCGGGTTGCTCTCGCCCGGCTGCAGTGCGCCGCGCACCAGCTCGCCAATGCCGCCGAGCGATCCGATCAGCTGCGTCGTCTCGACCGGGAACAGGATGGTTTTGGCATTGGGGCTGTCGGCGAACTTGCCCACCGCCTTGGTATATTCCTGCGCGACGAAGTAGTTGATCGCCTGCTGGCCGTTGCTGGCGATCGCGTCGGACACGAACTGGGTCGCCTTCGCCTCGGCCTCGGCCGCACGCTCGCGCGCCTCGGCATCGCGGAAGGCGGCTTCGCGCTTGCCCTCGGCTTCGAGGATGGCGGACTGCTTGGAGCCTTCGGCGCGCAGGATGGCGGAGCTCTTGTCGCCCTCCGCCTCGAGGATTTCGGCGCGCTTCAGACGTTCCGCCTTCATCTGCCGCGCCATCGCTTCGGAGATGTCGCGCGGGGGGCGGATGTCCTTGATCTCCACGCGGGTGATCTTGACCCCCCAGGGCGAGGTCGCATGGTCGACCACCGAAAGCAGGCGGGCGTTGATCTCGTCACGCTTGGACAGCGTCTCGTCCAGATCCATGCTGCCCATCACGGTACGCAGGTTGGTGGTGGTGAGCGCCATGATCGCGTTGTTGAGGCCGGAAACCTCATACGCGGCCTTGGGCGCGTCGAGCACCTGGAAGAACACCACCGCATCCACGCCGACCATGGCGTTATCCTTGGTGATGATCTCCTGGCCCGGAATGTCGAGCACCTGTTCCATCATGTTGATGCGGTGGCCGACCCGGTCGATCAGCGGGAAGATGATGGTCAGCCCCGGATCGGCGGCCTTGGTGAACTTGCCGAACCGCTCGATCGTGTAGACATAGCCCTGCTTGACCATGGTCACCGCCGCCATCACGAAGATCAGCAGCAGAAAGACCAGCAGCGCGAGCGCGATATACAAGCCCATTCAAACTCTCCCTTTTTCCGGAGAGAGTGTACCCTGCGCAGCTATCAGAACAAAGCAAAACCGACCGGAAATCGGACCGCTCGGCAAAGGTCAGAGCGCGGCCCCGTAAAGCGCCAAGAGATCCGCATAGGCACGCTCCGCCGCTGCTTCGGCATAGGCGGGGCTGTCGGGCACGGTCCAGCCGTGATCGCCCGCGTAGACCTCCACCTTGGCTGGACGGCCTGCCTCGGCCGCCGCTTCGCGCAGGATCGCCTTGTGGTCGGGCGCGTCGGCATCGTCGTCCTGCGCGATGGCGACGAGATAGCGCGCCTGCGTATCGTCGAAGGTGCGATGCGGGCTCATCGGATTGTCGTCTCGCACCAGCCCGCCGCCGTGGAAGCTGGCGACGCCCTTGATCCGGTCGGGCACGGCAGCCGCAGACCAGAACGTGAAGGGGCCGCCCATGCAATAGCCCTGCGTGCCGATACCGCGCGCGGTATCGACCTCGGGCTGCGCGTCGAGCCAGCCCACCGCCGCGGTGGCATCGGCCATGATCGCCTCTGCCGTCAGCTTTTCACGCCAGGGCTTCACTTTCTGAAAGCCGTTATTGCCTGCGAAATCGGCGAAATCCTGAAACTGCTGGCCCGCGACGTCGCGGTAATAGGGATTGACCACCAGCACCGCATATCCCCGCCCGGCGAGGCGGCGCGCCATGTTGCGCTTGGCTTCGCGCAGAGAGGCGATATCGGGCCAGAAAAGCACCGCAGGCGACGGGCCGGAAACGGGCGCGACGAAGAACGCATCCATCGTGCCGGCAGGCGTCTCGAAGCTCACCTGCCGTTCGGTCATGGCGGGCAGCGACATATCGCCATCGCCGCCCCCATTGCTGCCCGAAGCCATCGGCGCACAGGCGCCGACCGCAGCTGCCCCGGTCAGCAGGCCGAACTGCCGCCGGTTGAGCCCTTCCCGCGCCCACCGCGCGAGTTTCGCTTCATCGCACATCGCCCTCTCCCGTTTCTTTCCCGCAATCCGCCTGCGCGGTCCTGGCCATTACTGCTTTTCGAAAGCGACGGTGATCATCAGTTTCACATCGTCCGACACCATCGGCACCGCATAGTCGACGCCGAACTTGGAGCGCTGGATCGTCGTCGTGCCCTCGAAGCCGATCGTCTCGGCCTTGTTCATCGGATTGGTGCCCGCGCCGGTGAACCTGGCATCGATGGTGACCGGGCTGGTGACGCCGTTGAGCGTCAGATTGCCGGTGATCGATGCGCTCGTGCCGTCGTCCCCCATATCGACCGCGGTCGACACGAAACGGGCGGCGTCGGGTTCGGGGCCGAAGAAGTCGGGATCGGCGCCATCCTTGCCCGGGCGCAGGAGATGGTCCTTCAGCCCTTCGCTCACCACGGCAAGGCTGGTGACCGGGATCGTCACGTCGACCTTGGCATCGCCCGGATTCTCGGGATCGATCTCGAGCGTGCCTTCGACGTCGCCGAACAGCCCATAGTAATCGTTGAACCCGAAATGATCGACCGACCACGCGACCAGCGAATGCGAAGGGTCCGTCTGATAGGTTCCGCCTGCCACGCGGCTGGTATCGACAACACCGGGCAGCTGGGCCGGAGCCTCCTGCAAGGCAAGCGCGGGAACGGTGGCGGCACCGATCAGGGTGAATACTGCGAGGGAGTGGGCAATGCGCATGATGAAGGCTCCGAAATGGCTGGCGGTGACATGGTCGCGCGCGCAGGCCTGCCCGCGCGGGCGCACTCCTCCATCAAAGCCCCCAGAACCGCTTGGGTTCCAGCCCGTGCATGCCTCCTTTTGGCGGTAGCGGTGCTGCCTGTTGGGACTGGACGAACAGAATCAGCGATCTATACCTGTCGAGAGGGAATTCGGGGGTATTTAGGTGACAGATATTACATCGAGCGCCGTGAGCGCCGAAACGAACGAAAAGCAGATCGAGCCGGAAACGGCCGCCCGCATCAATTGCCCGTTCTGCGATGAAGACATTTCCGCACGGGCCAAGAAATGCCGTCATTGCGGCGAAACGCTCGACGTTTCCATGCGCAAGGCCGAAGAAGCCGTGCGCTCATCCGAGAGGGCTGCAGCGTACCGGCCTCAGGCAGGCAGCAAGAACAAGGTCGCAGCATTCGCCCTGGCGTGGATCCTTGGCGGCTTTGGTGGCCACAAGTTCTATCTGGACCGGATCGGCCAGGGCATTTTGTACCTGGTATTCTGCTGGACCTTCATCCCCGCAATCATCGCGTTTATCGAAGGCATCATCTACATCACGATGGACGACGAGAGATTTGCAGAAAAATACGGCTGACCCCGCAGGAGCGGGGCCAGGCCGAAGGCCAGCGCCTAGCGGCGCTGCGTAAGCGCCTCCTCGCTCTGCGCCATCAGCTTGGCGATAATGTCGGCCACCGGCTCTTCTTCCTTGACCATGCCGACCGACTGGCCAGCCATCAGGCTGCCATTTTCCACATCGCCATCGATCACGGCACGGCGCAGGGCCCCCGCCCAGTAATGTTCGACCTGCAATTGCGCCTCGGCCATGGCGATCTCCTCGCGGTCGAGCGATCCGGCTATCTCACGCTGCTTGGCGGTGAATTCCTCGGTGCCCTTGTTCTTGAGCGCGCGGACCGGAATCACGGGTAGCCGCGCATCGACCTGCACGCTCGCCACCGCATCGCGGGCGGAGGCGCGGAAGAAGGCCTTCTTGAAGTTCTCGTGCGCGATGCTTTCCTTCGCGCAGGCGAAGCGCGTGCCCAGCTGCACGCCGCACGCGCCCATCTCCAGATAGCCCGCAATCGCGCTGCCGCGCCCGATCCCGCCCGCGACGAAGACCAGGTGTTCTTCGCTGAGTTCCGGGAGGATTTCCTGCGCCAGCACACTGGTCGAGACGGGGCCGATATGGCCGCCCGCCTCCATGCCTTCGATCACCAGCGCATCCGCGCCGCTTCGCAGCAGCTTCCTGGCGAGCGCCAGCGTGGGCGCGAAGCAGATGACCTTGGCGGGGTTCTTCCCCCCCTTGATCGCCTCGACGCTGCCCTTGGGCGGGATGCCACCCGCCAGCACGACATGGGTGACTGCGTGTTTCTCGCACACCGCGATCAGGTCGAACAGGTCGGGATGCATGGTGATGAGGTTGACGCCGAAGGGCTTGTCGGTGCGCTTCTTGGTCTCCGCGATCTCGGTGTCGAGCAGGTCGGGCGTCATCGCGCCGCAGGCGATCACGCCGAAGCCGCCGGCATTGCTGATGGCCGAAACGAGGTTGCGTTCGGAAACCCAGCTCATCGCGCCACACAGAATGGCATGCTCGCTGCCGAGGAAGTCTGCGCCACGCGCCATCAGCGCGTCAGTCTTTGGAGTATTGCTCATGAAAAGGCGGTTAGGCGCGGCAGCGGCGACCGGCAAGCTCTAGAACCAGCCCGCCTGTTTCAGTTCGGCAACCCGCGTGCGCGACACAGGCGCCTCGATCCCGCCGGGCAGCACCAGCCGAAGGTTGCGGCCTTCGCGCTTCACGTCCTCCACCGCATCGCGCGCGACCCACCAGCTGCGGTGAACCTGCGCGCCCTCCACGCCCTGCAGCTCCGCCACCGCATCGCGCATCCGCATCAGGATGAGTTCGCTGCCGAGCGCAGTATGCGCGCGCACGTAGTGGTCCTCCATCTCCAGCGCGATCAGATCGGCGCCGAGATGCGCGGGCAGGCGCTCGAGGAACGCGGGCTGGGGCGCGGGCGCATCGACGGTTTCGGGCTGGGCGGCTGCAGCGGGGCGTTCCACCGCAGCGGGCGGCGGCGCCTGCTTGGATCGCTCGATCAGATGGAACAGCACGGTGATGCTCGCGCCGATGATCAGCACGTTGATATAGGCTTCCAGCGCCTGCTCGCCCGTCGGCATCGGCACCGGCCGCGGCCAGAAGCCGATCGCCCATACGATTGCGGTCATCGGGATGGTCGCGATCAGGCAGCCGGCGATCCACAGGCCAATCTCGGACAGGTGGAGCGACCGGTGAAGCTGCTCCACCGCCCAGCCGATCGGGTTGTAGACCGCATAGCCGACCCAGGCGAACAGCAGCCAGCTTACCAGCCGCACAGCCAGCGGAGCATCGGCGCTGCCGAACGGGCCGATCAGCGCGAGGATCACACCGACGACGGTCATGACCGACAGGTCGATCAGCAGCTTGCGCGCGAATTCGTGTCGGCCGTTGGTTGCCTCGTCGCTCATCGACACGAACCTAGCGCCCGTTCGCGCTTCGTAAAGTGGCATAATGGCGGAATTGGGCGCCTTTCACGAAGGCAAGGTGTGGCTCGCGCACACCGCGTTGCCCGCCAGCGGGCGGCCGGCACAACAGGTTCATCGAACACCCGACCGACCATCCGGAGATCAGTGATGACCAGCCTCGCCCCGTCCCTTCCCTTCTTCCCGGCTCGCGCAAAGCGGCCGGTCCGCTTCGACATCGGGCCGGTCACGCGCACCATCGTAGGCCTGGTGTGCTTCACGATGACCTTCCTGTGCGTCATTGCACTGGGCAAGGCGGCGCTGGGCATGGTGGACAACCTTCACCACTACGCCAAGCTGCCGATCATCGTTCACGTGGCCACCGTGCTGCCCGCGATCCCGCTGGGCGGTTTCCTCCTGCTGGCGAAGAAGGGCACGCCGCTGCACAAGTCGCTGGGCAAGATCTGGCTCGTGCTGATGCTCGTCACCGCGACCAGCGCCATCTTCATCCAGTCCACCGGCGGCTTCAGCTTCATCCATATCTTCGTGCCGATCACCTTCCATGCGGCCTGGAGGGTTATCGCCACCGCACGCAAGGGCGATATTGCGGGCCACAAGAAGCAGATCGTGTTCACCTATCTGACCGCGCTCATGATTCCGGGCATCTTCGCCTTCGCGCTGCCCGGCCGGCTGATGAACGTGATGCTGCTGGGTTGAGCGTCAGCCGTAGGCAAGCGTGACCTTGCCCGCTGCCTCGACCGCGAGGCGGCGGGCTTCGTCCGTGTCGCCAGCCGTCGCCAGTGCGACCCCCATCCGGCGGAAGGGGCGGGTAACGGGCTTGGCGAAAATGCGGATGTCCGCTCCGTTCGCCATCGCTTCGGCGAGACCATCGTAAGAGACGGTCCCGCTCTCCCGGTCGGCGAGGATCACTGCGCTGGCGGCGGGGCGTGCGCGGATCGTATCCGGCACCGGCAGCCCCATGACCGCGCGGGCGTGGAGATCGAACTCGGTCAGGTTCTGGCTGACCAGCGTGACCATTCCGGTATCGTGCGGGCGAGGCGAGAGCTCCGAGAAGATCACATCGTCTCCGCGCACGAAGAACTCCACCCCGAACAGGCCGTGGCCGCCGAGGTTGTCGACGACCCTGCGCGCCATCTCCTGCGCTTGGCCCAGCGCGGCCTCGCTCATCCCGTGCGGCTGCCAGCTTTCCTGATAGTCGCCGCGTTCCTGCCGGTGGCCTATGGGCGGGCAGAAGGTGATGCCGTCCTTATGCCGGACCGTAAGTAGTGTGATTTCGTAATCGAAGTCGATGAACTGCTCGACGATCACCCGCGCCCGGTCGCCGCGCATATTGGCGACCGCATAGTCCCACGCGGCCTCCAGCCCGTCGGCATCCTGCACCGTGCTCTGGCCCTTGCCCGAAGAGGACATGACCGGCTTGATGACACAGGGAAAGCCCGTGTCGCCCGCTGCGGCGCGCACTTCGTCGAGACTGGTCGCATAACCATAGCGCGAAGTACGCACGCCCAGCTCCTGCGCCGCCAGGTCGCGGATCGCGTCGCGGTTCATGGTCAGCTGTGCGGCGCGCGCGGTGGGAACTACGTGGACGCCCGCAGCCTCGACCTCGGCCAGCACCTCGGTCCGTATCGCCTCGATCTCCGGCACGACATGGTCGGGCGCGTGCTTCTCGATCACGGCGCGCAGCGCCTCGCCGTCGAGCATCGAGAACACCTCGCGCGCATCGGCCAGCTGCATCGCGGGCGCGTTGTCGTAGCTGTCGCAGGCGATGACATAGGCGCCCAGCCGCTTGGCCGAGATGACGAACTCGCGCCCCAGCTCGCCCGAGCCGAGCAACAGGATCTTTGCCGTGTGGCTCACGGAGTGGTCCGGGTGCCCATCTCGCCCACCCAGAAACCGGCATTATATACGATCCAGAGCACCAGCGGCAGCGCGATCACCAGCGCCACGATGCCGACGGTCCGTTTCGTCCTGTCGCTCACGCAGCGTCTTCCGCGTCCAGCCCGTAAGCCGTGTGCAGCACGCGCACCGCCAGCTCGGTCTCATCCTCGTCGATCATCACTGAAACCTTGATCTCGGAGGTGGTGATCGCCTGGATGTTGATCCCGCGTTCGGCCAGCGCGCGGAACATGTCGCTCGCCACGCCCGCGTGGCTCTTCATGCCGACGCCCACGACGCTGATCTTCGCCACATGGCTGTCGGTGATGATGCGGTTGTAGCCGATCGCCTCGCGCTTGTCCTCCAGCAGGGCCTGCGCGCGCGCGAGATCCGCCTGCGGGATCGTGAAGGTCACATCGGTCTCGCCCTTGTCTCTCCCGACGTTCTGGATGATCATGTCGACATTGATCGACGCTTCGGCCAGCGGGCTGAAAATCTCCGCCACCGCGCCCGGCTTGTCGGGCACGCGCGTCAGGATGATCTTGGCTTCGTTCTTGTCGTGCGCGATGCCGGTAACGAGTTTGCGTTCCATCTTTCCCTCTTCGACCATCCGCTCCATTTCTTCCTCGGAGACGATCAGCGTGCCCGGCAGATCGTCTGCCGGGGTCGCATCATCGTCCACGAAGCTGGAGAGCACCTGTATGCGTACGCCTTCCTTCATCGCGAGGCTGACAGAGCGGGTCTGCAAAACCTTCGCGCCGACGGAGGCGAGTTCGAGCATTTCCTCGTAGGTCACCGCCTTCAGCTTGCGCGCCTTGGCGACGATGCGCGGATCGGTGGTGTAGACCCCGTCGACATCGGTGTAGATGTCGCACCGGTCGGCCTTCACCGCTGCCGCCACCGCGACCGCGCTGGTGTCCGATCCACCGCGCCCCATGGTGGTGATGCGGCCATCCGCGCCCAGCCCCTGGAAGCCGGGAATGACGGCGATGGTGCCGTCGGCCATGCTGGCGAGCAGCGCTTCGGAGTCGATCGCATCGACGCGCGCCTTGGCATGTGCCTCGATCGTGCGCACGGGCAGCTGCCAGCCGAGCCAGCTGCGCGCCTTCTGCCCCAGCGATTGCAGCGTCAGCGCCAGCAGGCCGGAGGTGACCTGTTCACCGCTGGCGACCACCACGTCGTATTCCGCCGGATCGTAGAGCGCGTGCGCCTCGCGCGCGAAGTTGACCAGCCGGTCCGTCTCGCCCGCCATCGCGGAGACGACCACCGCAACCTCGTTACCGCCTGCAGCCTGCTTGCGCACGATCTGCGCGACCCGGCGAATACGCTCGGTCCCGGCCATCGACGTGCCGCCGAATTTCATCACGATCCGCGCCAAGGCGTAAGCTCTCCTTGCTGGTGCCTTTTCGGGCGCGGTGTTAGGGAGCGGGGATGAGCGATGCAACAGCAACCATCCGTCCCGAAGAGGCCAGTCACTTCGGAGCGCTGGCAGCAGACTGGTGGGACCCGAAAGGTTCGTCCGCCATGCTCCACCGGCTCAACCCGGTCCGGCTTGGCTTCATTCGCGACGCGATCGACCGGCACTGGGGCGGCGATATCCGGAGCGCGAGCCCGCTTGCAGGCAAGAGCGCGCTGGATGTCGGCTGCGGCGCGGGCCTGTTGTGCGAGCCGCTGGCACGGCTCGGCGCGGAGGTGACCGGCGTCGATGCCGCGCCCGAGAATGCGGCCGCCGCCGCCACGCATGCCGAGGCTGCCGGGCTCGATATCCGCTACATGGCGGGCGAGATCGGCGCGCTGGACCTCGGCAGTTTCGACCTCGTCACCTGCATGGAGGTGATCGAGCATGTGGCGGACAAGCCCGCCTTTATCGCGGCTCTGGCAGGCAAGCTGGCCGATGGCGGTCTCCTGATCCTCTCCACGCCCAACCGGACTTTCGCCAGCCGCGCGCTGCTCGTCGGCGCGGCAGAGGCCGTGGGCGCGGTGCCCAGGGGCACGCACCACTGGGACGACTTCGTCACGCCCGAGGAGCTTGACGATCTGCTTGGCGCTGCGGGCCTCACCGTCACCGCGACGCAGGGCATTGCCTGGCGACCCGGAAAGGGGCTGCATCTGTCTGACGATACGAGCCTCAACTACATCCTGGCGGCGCGCCGTACCTGACTACTCTCCTCGCACCAGCCCCGGATCGTCGGTGAAGTAGCCATCCACTCCCGCCGCCTCGAGCAGCTTTACCAGCCCGATCATGTTGCCCACGCCGTTCTCGCTCGCGTCGGAGCGGAGCGAGGGGGGCAGGAAGACGTTTTCCTTGCGCACGGTCCACGGGTGGACCTGTAGCCCCGCCGCATGCGCATCGCGCACCAGATCGCTCGGCGTGCCGTCGTCGTTCAGCACATGGCCCATCCACGGGCCGATCCCGTCGGCATACTCCGCCACCTCGGACAGCCCGATGGGCGTCATCATGCCGGCCCAGGTCATGCCCGGCTCGTCGTAGGGGCCACCTTCGGGGCGGATCAGCAGGATCAGCGGCACGTCGATCATCGCATCGATCCGCTGCAGCGGCCCGACCTCGAAGATCTGCACGAACACATCGGCATCGGCCCCGTCCAACCCTTCCTCGCGCAGCTGGCGCACCAGCAGGTCGACCGTGTCGATCCCGGTCTCCTGCAACAGCCAGGTCGGGTGCTTGAGTTCGGGATAGATGCCGATCCGGCGGCCCGTTTCCGCTTCCTTCGCGCGTTTCAGCGCGACGATCTCCGCGAAGGTCGGCACCTGGTAGAGTCCGTCGTAGGCGGTGTTGCCCGGACGCAGCGCCGGCATCCGTTCCTTCGCGCGCAGGGTGCGCAGTTCGGCCAGCGTGAAGTCCTCCGCGAACCAGCCATTGATGAGCTGGCCCTCGATGGTCTTGGTCTTGCGCCGGTCCGCGAATTCGGGCCGGTCGGCAACATCGGTCGTCTCGCCGATCTCGTTCTCGTGCCGGGCGACCAGCACCAGGTCCTTCGTCACCACCAGATCGGGCTCGATATAGTCCGCGCCCTGATCGATCGCGCGTTCGTAACTGGCCAGCGTGTGCTCGGGCCGCTCGCCCGAAGCGCCGCGATGCGCGATCACCAGCATGTCGCCATCGGCGTTGACGGGTTTCAGATCAGCCATGGGCTGCGCACTGACAGCGAGTGGTGACAGGGCGATTGCAGCCGCCGTAAGCCATTTCAGCACAAGGTGTCCTTCCATTCCGGTTCGTTGAAGCCGACCAGCAGTCCTGCTTCGTGTTCGAGTACCGGGCGTTTGATCAGGCTTGGATGTTGCACCATCAAGGCAATCGCCTTTTCGCGCGTCAGGTCGGCCTTGTCGGCATCGTCCAGCTTGCGGAACGTGGTGCCGCGCTTATTGAGCAGCACCTCCCAGCCCGCGGCATCGGCCCAGCCACCGATTTCGTCCGCGCCCGGCGCATCCTTCTTGAAATCGCGGAACGTGTGGTCGAGCCCCTGCCCGCCCAGCCATTTGCGCGCTTTCTTCACCGTGTCGCAATTGGGAATGCCGTTGATCGTGATGGTCATGCGTCCTCGTCCTGCGGGTATTGCGTCACCTGCGGATCGGGGCAGGTGAACATCGTGTATTGCGCATAATAGGCTTGCCTGCCCGCGCCCTGAACGGCCGAATGGTCCGGGTGGCGGCGCCACGCCCTGGCCGCTTCGCGCGTCGCCCATTCCGAGATCGTCACCGTCTCGCCATCCTGCGCGGCGTAGGTCTTCACCCCCAGGAAGCCGGGCTGCGCGCCGGCGAGTTCGACCATGCGCTGCGCGTCGCGCGCATAGGCAGCCGCATCGTGATCGGCGCGCTTGCGGCTGCGGAAGACGACGAGATACATCAGTGCGCGTGTCCCGGGCGGATTGCAGAGGCACGAAGCCTGACACACCTGACACAGTGTACAAGGGACGAAAAACCACCTTGCCCGGAGCGATCCGGCGGGACGATCGATCGAGAGGGCGCGGGGCGAGGCACGTGCCCACCCCTAGCGCCATGCCGGCCGGTAGGACAGCCGTGCAAGGTGGCCGAAATCAGCCCAGGCGGAAATCGACGATCTGGCCGCGCGCGCCGAATTCGCAGGTGAACTGGTCGCGCCGGGGATCGCGAATCTCGATCTGGCCCTGCACCGTGTACAGGCCCCGCTCGCGCTCTTCGGCGTAGGTGATCCGGACGCGGCCATACCGGCTGGCCTCGCGCCCGCAGGCGTTCACCGCCGCACGCTCGAAATCATTGTTGTCGCGGTAGGAATAGCCGTAGCCGCCCCCATAGCCATCGCCGTAACCGGGGCCATACCCGTCATCGTAGCCGTAGCCATCGCCATAACCGTAGGCGCAACCGCCCAGCATGATGGCACCTGCGAGAAGAGCGGATACGGGAAGAATGCGCATGGAGGGTCTCCGGTCTGTGCGAGGCCACCAGTCTCGCCTGTTGATGGATAGTCTACGCTCGGAGAAATCGCGTGTTCCCGCCCGAATGATGCGGGGGCGGGGCGCAGGCTAGCGCGCGTGGGCGTCGGCAATGGCCACCGCGAGAGCATCCGCCGCGTCGGCCCCAGCGATTTTCGCGCCCGGCAGCAGCACCTTGAGCATCGCCTGAACCTGCGCCTTCTCGGCGGCGCCAGTGCCGACCACCGCCTTCTTCACGCTGCGCGCGGCATGTTCGCGCACGGCCAGCCCCGCAGCACCGCAAGCGGCCAGCACCGCCCCGCGCGCCTGCGCCAGCTTCAGCGTGGATTGCGGGTTCTTGTTGACGAACACCTCTTCGCAGGCGGCCCGCTCGGGCGCGTGCTGCGCGATCACCGCAGCGAGTTCGCGGTGCAACTTCGCAAGCCGCTCGGGCATCGGGGCCTTGGCCAGGGTGGCGATCTGGCCGTTGGCGACATGGCTCAGCCGCGATCCCTCGGCGCGGATCACGCCCCAGCCGGTGCAGGAGAGCGAGGGATCGAGGCCGAGGATGATGGTCATGGAACCCGCCTTGCCTGATGGTCATGCTGAACTCGTTCCAGCATCCATTCCGCATCCCGAGCGATCAGAGCCATCGGAGAGCTGGACCCTGAAACAAGTTCAGGGTGACGGAGAAACCAACATGGCGGCGCTTGTTCAAGGTCGATGCAGTCGCCTTGCATGAACAAGTCATTTTTCAGCGCAAACCACCCTTTCCAGCTCAGGCGTCCAGCTTCTCCATCACTTCGTCGGAGATGTCGTAGTTGCCCCAGACGGTCTGCACGTCGTCGTCATCGTCCAGCGCGTCGATCAGCTTGAGCAGCGTGCCCGCGTTGCCCTCGTCCATGTCGACGGTGAGGTTGGGCTTCCACGCCAGCTTGACGGTTTCCGCTTCGCCGAGCGACTTTTCCAGCGCCTCGGCCACCGCGTGGAGGTCTTCCGCGGCGGTCCAGATCTCGTGCCCGTCATCGGTGCTGGCGATGTCTTCCGCCCCCGCTTCCAGCGCGGCTTCGAGGACCTTTTCCTCGTCGCCTGCATCGGCCGGATAGACGATCAGGCCCAGCCGTTCGAACCCGTGCGCGACCGAGCCTTCGGTGCCCAGGTTACCGCCGTTCTTGGAGAACGCCGTGCGGATATTGGTCGCGGTGCGGTTGCGGTTGTCGGTCAGCGCCTCGACGATGATCGCGCTGCCACCCGGGCCGTAGCCTTCGTAGCGCACTTCCTCGTAATTCTCGCCATCGCTGGCTGACGCCTTGTCGATCGCGCGCTGGATATTGTCCTTGGGCATGGACTGCGCCTTGGCCGCGTTGACCGCGAGCCGCAGGCGCGGGTTCATGTCCGGATCGGGCAAGCCCATCTTCGCCGCCACGGTAATTTCGCGGCTGAGCTTGGAAAACAGGTTGGACCGCTTTTTGTCCTGCGCACCCTTGCGGTGCATGATGTTCTTGAATTTGGAATGGCCTGCCATTTTGACCCCGGAAAGTGATACTTTTCGCGGGCCCCGGAGTGGGGCCCGGTCAGACGGATTGCCCTAGCGAAGGTGCGCGCGCACGACAACGCCATGTGCGCAGGCCCTTCTCCGCGTAGTGCGAGACTTCTAAAGCTTCACCGCCGTACCGCTTGCGCTCACCATCAGCATCGAGCCGGTATCGCCGATCACTTCGTAATCGAGATCGACGCCGACCACGGCATTGGCCCCCAGCTTCTGCGCTTCGGCCTGCATCTCCTCGATCGCATCGTGGCGCGCCTGCTTGAGCACCTTTTCGTAGGAGCCCGCGCGCCCGCCCACGATGTCGCGGATGCCGGCGAAAAGATCGCGGAACATGTTCGCGCCGATGATCGCCTCGCCGGTCACGATGCCGAGATAGTCCTGCGCCGGGCGGCCTTCCACCGCGTGCGTGGTGGTGACGATGATGCCGGTCTCGGCGGTCTTCCACGGGCTAGCCATTGACGATGATTCCTCCGTTGGGGTGCAGTACCTGGCCCGACATATAGGACGAATCCTCGCAGGCAAGGAACAGGAAGGCGGGCGCGACCTCGTTGGGCTGGCCGGGGCGGCCCATCGGCGTACCCTCGCCGAAATGCTCCATCTTCTCCTCGCTCGCGCCGCCCATGGGGTTGAGCGGGGTCCAGATCGGGCCGGGCGCGACCGCGTTCACGCGGATGCCGTCTTCGATCAGGTTTTCGGACAGCGAGCGGGTGAAGGCGGTGATCGCGCCCTTGGTAGCGCTGTAATCGAGCAGTTCGGGTGCGCCCTTGTACATCGTCACGCTGGTACAGTTCACGATCGCAGCGCCCTTCTTCAGGTGCGGGCGCGCGGCCTGCACCAGATAGAACTGGCTGAAGATATTGGTCTGGAAGGTGCGCTGAAGCTGCTGCGCGGTGATCCTGGTCACCTCCTTGTCGGGATGCTGCTCGCCCGCATTGTTGACCAGCACGTCGAGCCCGCCGAAGCGGTCGACCACCGCCTTCACCAGCCCTTCGCAATGGTCGGGGTCGCCCAGATCGCCTGCGGAAAGCAGCACCTGCGCGCCCTCGGCCTCGCACGCCTCGCGCGTGATGCGCGCATCGTCATGCTCTTCCAGATAGGCGATGGCGACCTTCGCACCCTCGCGCGCGAACAGCACCGCGACCGCGCGGCCGATACCGCTGTCGGCACCGGTCACCAGCGCGGTCTTGCCCTTGAGCCGCCCCGATCCGGGGTAACGCGGCTGCCACTGCGGCTTGTCGTCCAGCTGCGTTTCGTGCCCCGGCATGCGGGGCTCTTCGGCGGTTTCGGGGACGAAGGCGGTGTCGGTTCTGGTCGGGTCGGTCATGGGGGCTTGTCCTTGAAAAGAGGGGTCTTTCACCCTCTTCAAGCCGCCCCGCACCGGACCGGTTCCGAATTTTGCAGGCGTTGGCCCGGGCGCGTCAGCCCAGCCCCAGCGCCGCCTTGTAGGTTTCGAGGATGGTTTCCATCTCGCTGCGGTCGTCGGGCTTCATCTTCCTGAGGCGCACGACCTGGCGCATGATCTTGGGATCGTAGCCGACCGCCTTGGCCTCGGCATAGACGTCGCGGATATCGTCGGCGATGCCCTTCTTCTCTTCCTCGAGGCGTTCGATACGCTCGATCAACAGGCGCAGGCGGTCGTCGGTGGCTTCGGCCATGGGGTAATCTCCGGTGAGGGGACGAATCAATCGGCGCCGGGATAGCGGCGGCGGCGCACGGCGCAAGGCGAGGCCATGGCCGAGTTTTCCCAAGCCTGTGGATCGGCCGCCGCAATCAGCGCAGATCGGGGCCGTTCTTCCTGAGGCTGGCTTCCATCCGCTCGATCTGCTCCTGCGTCGCCGGGGTCTGGCGCGTCGCCTTCCATTCCTCGGCCGGCATGCCGTGGATCAGCTCGCGCGCCGCAGCCTTGTCGCCTTCATAGCCCGCATCGCGGATCCAGTCCGCCAGGCAATTGCGGCAGAAGCCGGCGAGGCCCATCAGGTCGATGTTCTGCGCATCGTGGCGATGCCGCAGATGGCGCACCAGCCGGCGGAAGGCAGCGGCGGCCACCGCATCGTCCAGTTGGTCCAGCGGATCTTGGGATTGCGACATGTTTCGGGGCCTTTCGCTCTTGTACTGAAATATTGCCCTGCCATAGCGCTGAGCCATGCCCAAGCTCGATCCAAGAAACCGTAAGGTCAAAATCCTCGCCACCATAGGCCCCGCCAGCCGCGAGCCGGAGATGCTCCGCCGGCTGTTCAGGGCAGGCGTCGATGCCTTCCGGGTCAACATGAGCCACGGCGATCACGCGACTCATGCGCAGACCATCGCCGCGATCCGCGAACTGGAGGGAGAATTCGACCGGCCCATCGCCATCCTGGCGGACCTGCAGGGGCCCAAGCTGCGCGTCGGCACCTTCAAGGATGGCAAAGCGGTAATCCGCCATTCGGGGCACTTCACGCTCGATACCAATCCCGAACCGGGCGACGAAACGCGCGTCCAGCTGCCCCACCCCGAACTGTTCGGATTGATGGAGAAGGGCCAGCGGCTGCTGATCAACGACGGCAAGATCCGGCTGAAGGTCATCAAGGCGGAAAAGGACAAGATCCTGTGTTCGGCCGAAGTCGGCGGGGTCATCTCCGATCGCAAGGGCGTGAACGTGCCCGATGCGGAAATCCCGATCCCCGCGCTGACCGACAAGGATCGCAAGGATCTGGCCTTTGCCTGCGAACAGGGGGCGGACTGGATCGCCTTGAGCTTCGTCCAGCGGCCCGAGGACGTGGCCGAGGCACGCAAGCTGATGGGTTCCCATACCAAGGGGGCTGACGGCATGATCCCCGCCCTGTGCGCCAAGATCGAAAAGCCCAGCGCGGTGCGCCGCCTGGCCGAGATCGTGGAGCTGTCCGACGGCATCATGGTCGCGCGCGGCGATCTGGGCGTGGAGCTGGACCCGGAAGACGTGCCCCCGCTGCAGAAGCGCATCGTCGACATGACGCGCCAGGCAGGCAAGCCGGTGATCGTCGCCACCCAGATGCTCGAATCGATGATCGAGAGCCCGGCGCCCACGCGCGCCGAAGTCTCCGACGTGGCCAACGCGGTGTACGACGGTGCGGATGCGGTAATGCTGTCGGCCGAAACCGCGGCGGGCGAATGGCCGGAAGAAGCGGTCGCCATCATGGACCGCATCGTCACCAAGGTGGAACGCGACGGCAGCTACGCCAAGCGGATGACCTTCCTCGAAACGAAGGCCGATCCGACCACTGCCGATGCGCTCAGCCATGCCTGTTCGACCATTGCGGAAACGGTGAGCATCAGCGCCATCGCGGTGTTCACCTTCAGCGGATCAACCGCCCGGCGCGTGGCGCGCGAGCGGCCTTCGGTGCCCATGCTGGTGCTGACCCCGCAAAAGGGCGTTGCCCGGCGCGTCGCCCTGCTGTGGGGCGCGCATGCGGTTGTGACCCGCGATATCGAGACCTTCGAAGAGATGATCGGCAAGGGCAAGCGGATGGCGCTGCGCCATGGCTTCGGTAAGGCGGGCAACAAGCTGATCGTGCTCGCAGGCGTACCCTTCGGCACCCCGGGCAGCACCAATCTGCTGCACGTGGTCTCGCTCAGCGGGGACGAACTGAAGGGACGGTAGGCGCGTTCAGGCCGGGCATTCCAGGACTGGAGCGCCCTGCGCATAGACCTGCGCTGCCGCCGCGCAGAATCCGGCCAGCGGGAAAATGATGTCCTTCTGGTAGCCGCCGGACAGATAGACCCGGACCAGCAGACGCTCGCCTTCGACCAGCTGCCCGATCAGCAGCGGCGGGGTGTCTTCCCAATCTCCCGAGCCCGAAGGAACCTGGGCCCGCCAGGTCAGATGCCCGGGCTCCCAATGCCGGGGGATTATCTTGTCCCGCAGCGTCCTTTCGAGGCGCAGGACATCGGCATTGACCGATTCGATCGCATCATGCCGGTCCACGCGGAACGCCGGGAAAAGCTGGGTGTCGAACACGGCGGACCCGAGGCTCGAAACGCTCGCCCAGACCCCGCGATCGTCGAATTCGAAGCACAGCCTGAAGTCGTCCTGCGCCGCGCACACGCGGCGGGAAACCTCGTCGGTCAGAGCATCCTGCTTGACCACCGCCGCCCAGGGCTGACTTTCCGCAGCCTGGCCGGGCACGGCTGCAAGAACCGCAGCCCACACGATGAGCACTGCCTGGCAAATGAAACGCATTCTCCGCCCCTTTATTCCCGATCTTGCTTCGCGCAGGTCCCACACCCGGTTCGCGCTGCCAATCCAGCAATGCTTACCGTATAGTTCGGGCTTGTTAAATCGACAGGGGGGAAGAAGCGGCGCGCGGATCGGTATGCAGCCTTGACCATGGGCCTGGCGATCGTGCCCATCCTGTTCGGCGCGATCTGCGTCACCGCGCAAGTCGGCAAGCCAGTCAATCGCCCGATACCGTGTTCCGGTGGGTGAAGGAGGCATGTCGCCAGCCGATCGCAGTCAGCTGGCGCTGCCGAATGATCCTCGGGCCCTATAAGGAAAACGTTTAGTCTATCGCGGTAGGACCGCCCTGAGAGCGGAGTGGGCGATAGTGGCAATAGCGGTAGACCTGCATCTGACCATCCTGGGGATCATCACGGCACTGATCCTCGTGTCGCTGCTCGTCCATCTTTCCCTGCGGCGCGGTTCGGCGCTCGGCTGGATGGCAGCAGCGCTTCTGTGCGTCTTCGTCGAATTGCTGGTCCTGCGCTTCGGAGCGCATTCCAGGCTGGGCGTCGCAGCCATCGCCATGCTGGTTCCCGCGATCTATGTCTGTGCCGCGCAGGCCATACGCCGGGGGACCGGCCTTGCGTTCACGAGCCATCGCGTGGTTTCCGGCACCGCGCTGCTCACGGCCCTATCGCTCCTGCTGCTGGCGATGCCCGTACCACCCACGCTGCAATATGTGCCGTTCCAGCTGGCGAGCATCCTGGTCTTCTTCGACGCGGCATTGGCGCTGGCCCGCAAACACGACCGCGATGCCTTCGAACACGCTCTGCTGGTGCTCTGCTTCCTCGTGCTCGTGGGCGTGATCCTTCGCGTGCCGATGTTCCCGGCACTGCTCGACGAACCGACCCCCTGGGGGCTTTTCGATGCCGCCTTGTTCGAACGTGTCTTCATCCAGTGCATGGGCGTGCTCAACACGAGTCTGGCGCTGCTGGTCGTAGCGCGGATCGTGGCCAGGGTGATCCTGGGCTACCGGCATTCCTCCGAACGCGACGGCCTGACCGAACTGCTCAACCGCAGGGCTTTCGACACCCTGATCGACAAGCCCACCGCGTCGCGCGGGGCGATCATCATGTGCGACATCGACCGGTTCAAGGCGATCAACGACCGCTTCGGCCATCAGGTGGGCGACGAAGTGATCCGCTCCTTCGCCTGCATGCTGAGCCTGCAGGGCGATCACGCGGGCCGCATCGGCGGCGAGGAATTCGCGCTTCTGCTGACGGATACGACCCTGGAAGAAGCGGCGGAGCAGGCCGAGGGCCTGCGCAGCGCCTTTGACAGCCTGCAACACCCGGCGATCGGCCCGAACGTGCAGGTCAGTGCCAGTTTCGGGGTCGCCGCGTTCGATGCGGACACATCCATACGCGCCGCCATGCGCAGCGCGGACATCGCACTCTATTCGGCAAAGCAGAACGGCCGGAACCGGGTCGAGATCGCCCGCGAGGAGACCGTCTCGCCGTCGCTGACGCTCGCGGCCGCCTGACCGATCGGCCGGGGCGCCCTAATCCCAGCCGCCCAGAAACGCCGCGACATTCGCGCCCAGCGCGTCGACCGCATAGCCGCCTTCCATCACCACCACGCTCGGCAGGCCGAGCGCGGCGATCCGCGCGCCCATCGCGGCGTAGTCTTCCCGGGTCAGCCTGAAGTGCGAGATGGGATCTCCGACGAAGGTATCCGCTCCGAAGGAAACCACCAGCAGATCCGCCCCGTGCGCCCGGACCGCGTCCAGCGCGGTGTCCAGCGCGGGCGCATAGGCTGTCCAGTCGGTGCCCTGCGGCAGCGGGAGGTTGAGCGTCTTTCCTTCCCCCGGACCGGCGCCGCGTTCGTCCGCGTGACCCCAATGGAAGGGGAAGTCGTTCTTCGGGTGGGCATGGATGGATGCGAACAGCACATCGCCATCCTCGTAGAAAATATCCTGCGTGCCATTGCCGTGGTGATAGTCGACATCGAGGATTGCGACCCGCGAAATGCCGCGCGCCTGCGCCGCGCGCGCAGCGATGGCGGCGTTGTTGAGGTAGCAGTAGCCGCCCATGTAATCGGCCCCGCAATGGTGGCCGGGCGGGCGGCAGAGCGCGAAGGCGCCGGCATCTCCGCCCAGCACCGCATCCATCGCACTCAGCGCAGACTGGGCCCCGCCATAGGCGGCCGCCCAGGTGCCTGCGGCGACCGGGGTGGAGACATCCATGGAATAAGCGCCCATCCGCGCATCGATCCGCTCGAGGTCCAGCGGGCGGCGGGCCACCACGGGAAACACATACCCCAACGCATCGCCCGTGCGCCCGGCAGCGCGCCACAACGCGTGCGCCTCGCGCAGAAAGGCAAGGTAGGCGGGGTCGTGAACCGCAAGGATCGGATCGAGCCCGAAGTCGCGCGCGGGCTCCCCCGGGCCGAGCGCCTGCAGGATCGCCTCGAACCGCGCGGGACTTTCGGCGTAATCCATCCACTCGCCATTATGCAGTTCGCGCAAGGGCGCGTGGCGGCCCTGCGCGGGATCGGAAAAATGCCTCACGCGGGCGTCTGGCCTGCCGCATGTTCCAGCCGCGCGCGCGCCTCGTCCTCTCCGATGAGCGGGAGGAGTTCGCCCATGTCGGGGCCGTGGTCCATGCCCGTCAGCGCCTGGCGCAGCGGCAGGAAGAGCGGCTTGCCCTTGCGCCCGGTCCGCTCTTTCAGAGCCGTGGTGAGATCGCCCCACGGATTGTCGGACCACGCCAGCGCGTTCGCCGCCTCGCCCAGAAAGGCGCGGTCTTCGTCGGAGAATTCCGGTTGCTCGATCGGGCCGGTGACCAGCCGCCACCATTCGGCGGCTTCGGAGACATGCGACAGGTTGGGCCGGATCGCATGCCAGCCGGCCTCGTCGATGCCTTTGGGCAGACGGCCCTGCACCTCGGCGTAGTCCATCTGGTGGACGATGGCGGTATTGAGCCGCTCCAGCTCTGCATCGTCGAACTTTGCAGGCGCGCGGCCGAAGGTCTCCAGGTCGAAAGTCTCGATCAGGACCTGCCGGTCCGCGATCGGCTCGACCGGCTGGCTGGTCCCCAGTCGCGCCAGCAGGGATAAGATAGCCTCGGGCTCGATCCCGCGCTCTCGCAGGGCTTCGCACGAAAGCGAGCCGAGCCGCTTGGACAGCTTCCCCTCCTTGCCCACCAGCAGCGCGGTGTGGCCGAAGCGCGGGAAACTGTCGACCACATCGCAATGGTCGGGCCCCATCCCCGCCTCGTGCAGTGCCGAAAACATCTGCACCTGCACTGCGGTGTTCGAGACATGGTCTTCGCCCCGCAGCACGTCGGTGACGCCCATGTCCATGTCATCGACAACGCTCGGCAGCATGTAGAGCCAGCTGCCGTCGGCCCTGCGGATCACCGGGTCGGACAGCTGCGAGGGATCGAACTTCACCGGCCCGCGCACGCCATCCGCCCAGTCGATGTGCTCCTCGTGGTCCAGCTTGTAGCGCCAGTGCGGTGCGATGCCCTCCGCCTCTTTCGCCGCGCGCTGCTCGTCGCTCAGCGCGAGCGCCGCGCGGTCGTAGATCGGCGGCAGCCCGCGCCCCAGCGCGATCTTGCGCTTCAGTTCCAGTTCCTGCGCGGTTTCGTAGGCCGGATAGACGCGCCCCGCCGCCTTCAGCTTTTCGAAGGCGTCTTCGTAGAGGTCCATCCTTTCGGACTGGCGGTATTCGCCATCCGGCTGCAGGCCGAGCCAGGCGAGATCCTGCCGGATCGCCTCGACATATTCTTCGCGGCTGCGCTGCGCATCGGTATCGTCGATCCGCAGAAGGAAGCGGCCCGTGGCGGACCCGCTTCCCCCCGATCGCGCCAGCAGCCAGTTGTGCAGCGCGGTGCGCAGGTTGCCGACGTGGAGGTGGCCGGTGGGCGATGGCGCGAAGCGGGTAACGATCATGGCGCAAGCGCTACTCCCGCCGCGCGGCGCGGACAAGTTCTAGGCAGCACCCTGGCGCAGGGGGTGAACATTGGTGCCCAGTTCGCGATACTCCGCCCATTGCGAGGGATCGCGCGAAGGTTCGCTCGCGCGGGAGGATTCCAGGGGGCGCGAGATGTAGTAGCCTTGCGCCTCGGTACAGCCGTGGCGTTTCAGCCAGTCGTACTGTTCTTGCGTCTCCACGCCTTCGGCGGTGGTCTCCATACCCAGCGCCCGTGCGAGCATCACGACATTGCGCACGATGGCCTGGCAATCGCTGCGATCGAGCATCTCGGACACGAAGCACCGGTCGATCTTGATCTTGTCGAAGGGGAAGGCGCGCAGATAGTTGAGCGAGGAATAGCCGGTCCCGAAATCGTCCAGCGCGATGCGCACGCCCAGTTCGCGCAGGCGATGGAGCATTTCGACATTGCTTTCGCTGTCCTGCATCAGCGCGCTTTCGGTGATTTCGATCTCGACCCGCTGCGGATCGATCTGGGCGTTGATGATTGCGCTGGTCAGCACGCCGACGAGGTTCGGATTGCGCATCTGGATCGGCGAGAGATTGATCGCGATCCTGTGCGGTTCTTCCCAGGTGACCGCTTCGTGGATCGCCTGCCGGATGATCCATTCTCCCAGCGGGATGATGAGTCCGGTTTCCTCCGCGATGTCGATGAACTCGCCCGGCAGAATGGCGCCGCGGGTGGGATGCTCCCACCGCACCAGCGCTTCCTTCCCGGCCCAGGCGCCGGTCCGCAGGTTGATCTGCGGCTGGTAGACGAGCCTGAACTGCCCCTCTGTAATCGCGGTGCGCATGTCCAGTTCGAGGTCGCGGCGGGTCCGCTCCATCTGGTTGAGCGATGCGTCGTAGTCGGCAAAGGTAGACCGCCCCGCGCGCTTCGCGGCGTAGAGCGCAATGTCGGCCTGGCGCATGAATTCGTCGCCGTCGATCCCGCGCGTGGAGCCATAGGCGACGCCTACGGAAGCCGACACCCGGACCATCTGGCCGTGCAGGTTGAAAGGCTCTGCAAGCGTATCGACGATCCGCTGCGCGCAGGCGTGAACCGTATCGAGATCGCGCACCCTGGTCAGCAGCACCGCGAACTCGTCTCCCCCCAGCCGCGCGGCAAGATCGTGTTCGCGCACGATGGCCCCGATGCGTCCGCCTGCGGCCCGGACCAGTTCGTCGCCTACATGGTGGCCCAGCGTGTCGTTGACCGACTTGAAATGGTCCAGATCGATATACAGCAGCGCCACGCGCTGGTTCTTCACCTGCGCGCCGAGCGTTTCCTCCAGCGTTTCGTTGAACAGGTGCCGGTTGGCGAGGCCGCTGAGCGTATCGTACCGCGCCATGCGCGCCACGCGCTGCTCGGTCTCGCGGGTCTCTGTAACGTCGCGCATGACGCCGCGCATCGAACCGTCGGCGTTGGGGTTGCCCGAAAGCGTCCACCACCGGGTTTGATCCGCCACCGTTATCTCGAGCACCAGATCGCGGAACGGCGCGCGTTCGAGCAGGAGCCCCGCCAGCCGTTCCCTCGCCGGGCCGTGATCGAACAGGCCCACCAGCTCGCGCCCTTCCAGAAAGTCCCGGTCTTGCCTGGCGGCACTGCCGAAACGTTCGCACACGTTGACCAGGCAGTTGCCCTCGTCGACTTCCCACAACCAGTCGGAGGAGGACGCTTCGTATTCGTGCAGCAGCAGGCTTACCGTCTCCACCGTCGCGTACTGGTTGATCTGCTCGCGGCAAGACTGTTCGAACTGCCGCCCCTGCCTGCGGGTCGAACAGATCAGCGCGTAGCCAAAGCCGATCGCCAGCGCGAGCGAGGGCCAGGAGAACGTGTCCGTCATGGTGAAGGAAAGCGCCCCCGCCGCAAACATCGCGCCACCGAGATAGAGCGCGAGCGAACCCGGGAACGGCCGGTAGGCGATCACGGTAGAGGCCAGCAGGCCTGCGATCAGCACCGTGAAGAAGACCGGGTGCATCACGAACAATGTCGGAAACAGGAGGATCGCACCCGCAACCCATCCGGCGGTCTCGATATTGGCGGCGATCTGGAGATCGCGATGCAGCCCCCTAAGGTGATCCGCGTCGATCGTATCGGGATAGCATTTGCGCGAGAGGCGCCACTGGCGGTAATTGCACAGCACGATAACCCCCGCCCAGGGAACCGTGAAGAAGATGATGGGATGCCCCCATAGCGCCGCGATGCAGGCAAGGGCGGCAAAGGAATGCAGCGCACACAGCGCGGGCAGGTGCGAAATGAATTCACGCAGCCGCCAAGCCAGCAACAGGTTTTTTTCACCAAGGATCGCCAACTGTTTCTGAGTCACGAAACCTTTCCCCCTTCGAGGACGGACGCGTAACCCAGAACTCTTAATCGAAGATCAAGCGCATAGCCGCAAAGTTGAAACATAGTTTCGCAAGCGGGTTATCTATGGAGTGTCGGCAGAGTGGATCCGTCTCGCGACGGCTGCGGCCGCCGGCCTCTTCTCGGCGGTTACTGACCGAACAGGGTAACACTGCGGCCATTGCCCGAAATCAGCACTCCATTGGCCCGGGTCCGCTCTATCCGGTCCGCCGCGCGGATCGCTGCCATGACCTCCTGCAGGCGCTCCGGCAGCCCGATTGCGCATACCGCAGGGGCGGGGGCAGCTGGCGGCTCTGCCGATCCGGCCGTCGGCGGCGGTGCGACGGCAGGCTTGTGCGCGGAGAAGCGCGTCCCTTCGATACGATATTCCACGGCGACACCGGCGCAGCGCGGCTCCCACCAGAGCTCGCTCTCGTCGGCGCTCAGCGCGAGGCCGTAGGATTCATTGAATTCGCGTCCGTCGATCCCTGCAACGCGCCACTCCCCGGCGAGCGACACCTGCGGCTGAGCGGGCGCCTTCTCCAGCTCCAGCCGGGTCTCACCCCGGGTCAGCACAAGGTTGCCATTGCCCTTCTGCTCCACGTCCCAGCGGCCCTCCAGCCCTTCGATCACGCGCGGCAGCGGCTCGGGATACCCGATATCGCAGACAATCCGGTCCCCTTCGCGCGGCGGCTGGTAGAACTCTATGCGGCCATCCACGGTGCGATAGGCAATCTGCTGTCCGGCGCAGGCAGGCTCCCAGGTGAACGTGTCGGATGAAGCGGTGAAGGGAATGCGCGTGTCGAGGGTTTGCCCGTTCAGCCGCGCAACGCTCCACTGCCCGCGCAGATCGTAGGGCTGCCCGGCCTGCGTCGAGGCGGTCGCGCCGTCACCGCCGCCGGGGGCAGGTTCGCTTGCCTGCGGGGCGCATGCGGCAAGGGCCGCAACGAATATTACCGGCATCACACGCATCGCGCTCTCCTGCATTTGCCTTTCGCGCTCGCGCGATGAAACGCAGGGCGCACGAAAAAGGCCCCGGAGGATCGCTCCCCCGGGGCCCTTTTCATGTGTCGCGGTTGAACGCTGCCTTACTCGGCTGCGCCATCCTCTTCGCCGGTCTGCAGGTACTCGCCCGCATCGGCATCGGTGCCGTGCGTGGTTCCCTCCATCTTGGCGAGCGGATCGTCGCCCGTCGCGGCTTCCGGACCCTGCGCGAGTTCGGCCTTGCGCTCTTCCTCCGCCGTTTCGGCGGCGATGATCGCTTCCTGCGCCTTCTTCCACGAAGCCTTCAGCGCAGCGTCGCGGCTGGATGCCGTGACCCGCATGCGGTTCATGGTCGCGCCCGTTCCGGCGGGGATCAGGCGGCCCACGATCACGTTTTCCTTGAGCCCGATCAGCGTGTCCTTCTTGCCCTCGACCGAAGCCTGGGTAAGCACGCGGGTCGTCTCCTGGAACGACGCGGCCGAGATGAACGAACGCGTCTGGAGCGAAGCCTTGGTGATGCCCAGCAGAACCGGCTTGCCCTGTGCAGGCGTCTTGTTCCGGCCAAGCTTGGAATTGACCTCGTTCATTTCCTCCAGGTCGACCTGTTCGCCCGGCAGCAGCACGGTGTCGCCGCCATCGGTGATCTCAACCTTCTGCAGCATCTGACGAACGATCGTCTCGATGTGCTTGTCGTTGATCTTCACGCCCTGGAGTCGATAGACTTCCTGGATCTCGTTCACGAGATACTCGGCCAGCGCTTCCACGCCCAGCACGTCGAGGATGTCGTGCGGGTTGGGCGAACCCGAAATCAGAGTGTCGCCCTTCTTCACGAAGTCGCCTTCCTGCACGTCGATCACCTTGGTCTTGGGGATCAGGTACTCGACGGGTTCGCCCTCTTCCGGAACGATCGCGATCTTGCGCTTGGCCTTGTATTCGCGGACGAATTCGATCTTGCCCGAAATCTTGGCGATGATCGCGTTGTCCTTCGGAATACGCGCTTCGAACAGCTCGGCAACACGCGGCAGACCGCCGGTGATGTCGCGCGTCTTGGCGGCTTCGCGCGATGCACGGGCGAGAATGTCACCCGCCTGCACTTCTGCACCATCCTCGACCGAAAGCGTGGTGCCCGGCGCCAGAAGGTAGCGGGCGGCTTCGGTTTCGTCGCCGGCATCGTTCAGAAGGGTGAGGCGCGGACGCAGCTCTTCCTTCTTCTTGCGGCCGGTTGCCCGGTTCTCGGTCACGACGCGCTGGGCGATGCCCGTCGCATCGTCGACGCGTTCCTCCAGGGTCGAGCCTTCGACCAGGTCCTGGAAGCGCACGACGCCCGACTGTTCGGTGATGATCGGCAGGGTGAACGGGTCCCACTCGGCCAGACGATCGCCTTCGGTGACCTTCTCGCCATCCTTGTGCATCAGCACGGTACCGTAGGGCACCTTGTGGATCTCGCGCTCGCGGCCTTCCTTGTCGATCACTGCCAGTTCGCCGTTGCGGGCGAGCGACAGGATACGGCCCTTCTTGTCCTCGATCGTGGGCATGTCGCGATAGACGACCTTACCGTCGGACACCGAGTCCAGGTGGCTGGTTTCGTTCAGCTGCGCGGCCCCGCCGATGTGGAAGGTACGCATGGTCAGCTGGGTACCCGGCTCACCGATCGACTGCGCGGCGATCACGCCGACCGCCTCGCCGATATTCACCGGCGTACCACGGGCAAGGTCACGCCCGTAGCAGGTGGCGCACACGCCCTGCTCTGCCTCACACACCAGCGGCGAGCGGATCTTGGCGACCTGAACTTCGGCCGCCTCGATTTCCTTCACCATCGGTTCGTCGAGCAGGGTGCCCGCCTTCGCGATGACTTCGCCGGTGGCCGCGTTGACCGCGTCTTCGGCCAGGGTACGGCCCAGGATACGCTCGCCGAGCGAGGCGATGACCGAACCGCCCTGCACGATGGCGCGCATTTCGAGCATGTTGTCGGTCTTGCAGTCCTCGACCACGATCGTGCAGTCCTGCGACACGTCGACCAGGCGACGCGTGAGGTAGCCCGAGTTGGCGGTCTTCAACGCGGTATCCGCCAGGCCCTTACGGGCACCGTGGGTCGAGTTGAAGTATTCAAGGACGGTCAGGCCTTCCTTGAAGTTCGAGATGATCGGCGTCTCGATGATCTCGCCCGAAGGCTTGGCCATCAGGCCGCGCATGCCCGCGAGCTGCTTCATCTGCGCGGGCGAACCACGCGCACCCGAGTGGCTCATCATGTAGATCGAGTTGATCTGCGCTTCCTTGCCGTTCTCGTCGATCGGGCGCGACTTGATCTTGTCCATCATGGCGTCGGCCACCTGGTCGCCGCAACGGCTCCAGGCGTCGATCACCTTGTTGTACTTTTCCTGCTGGGTGATCAGGCCGTCCTGATACTGCTGTTCGTAATCCGCGACGAGGGACTTGGTCTTCTCGACCATTTCTTCCTTCGATTCGGGGATTTCCATGTCGTCCTTGCCGAACGAGATGCCGGCCTTGAACGCATAGCGGAAGCCCAGCGTCATGATCGCGTCGGCGAACAGCACCGTGTCCTTCTGGCCGGTGTGACGGTACACCTCGTCGATCACGTCGCCGATGTCCTTCTTGGTCAGAAGGCGGTTGACGATGTCGTAGGGCACCTTGTGGTTCTTCGGCAGGCATTCGCCGATCAGCATGCGGCCCGGCGTGGTGATGAAGCGCTTCATCTCCGTCTTGCCGTCCTCGTCCGTCTGCGGAACGCGGGTGATGATCTTGGAGTGCAGCGTCACCGAACCGGTTTCGAGCGCGTAGTGGATTTCGCTCATGTCGGTGAAGCGCGGCAGCTTCTCGATCTGCTCGCCATTATCCTCGACGAATTCGGGCGTCTTCTCCTGCCGTTCCATCGACAGGTAGTAGATCCCCAGCACCATGTCCTGCGAGGGCACGATGATCGGCTTGCCGTTGGCGGGCGAGAGGATGTTGTTGGTGCTCATCATCAGCACGCGCGCTTCGAGCTGGGCTTCCAGCGAAAGCGGCACGTGGACGGCCATCTGGTCACCGTCGAAGTCGGCGTTGAAGGCCGAGCAGACGAGCGGGTGCAGCTGGATCGCCTTGCCTTCGATCAGCACGGGCTCGAACGCCTGGATGCCGAGACGGTGCAGCGTGGGCGCGCGGTTCAGGAGAACCGGGTGTTCGCGGATGACTTCATCCAGGATGTCCCAGACTTCCTTGCGCTCGCGCTCGACCCATTTCTTGGCCTGCTTGAGCGTCATGGAAAGGCCCTTGGCGTCGAGCCGGGCGTAGATGAACGGCTTGAACAGCTCGAGCGCCATCTTCTTCGGCAGGCCGCACTGGTGCAGCTTGAGTTCCGGCCCGGTCACGATGACCGAACGGCCCGAATAGTCGACGCGCTTACCCAGAAGGTTCTGGCGGAAGCGGCCCTGCTTGCCCTTGAGCATGTCGGACAGCGATTTCAGCGGACGCTTGTTGGCGCCGGTGATGACGCGGCCGCGACGGCCATTGTCGAACAGCGCATCGACCGCTTCCTGCAGCATGCGCTTTTCGTTGCGCACGATGATGTCGGGCGCGCGCAGCTCGATCAGGCGCTTCAACCGGTTGTTGCGGTTGATGACGCGGCGATACAGGTCGTTGAGGTCGGACGTCGCGAAACGGCCGCCATCCAGCGGCACCAGCGGGCGCAGCTCGGGCGGGATCACGGGGACGACTTCGAGGATCATCCACTCGGGGCGGTTGCCCGATTCGATGAAGCTTTCGACGACCTTCAGACGCTTGATGATCTTGGCGGGCTTGAGCTTGGACTTCGTGGTTTCGAGCTCTTCGAGAAGGTCGGCCTTCTCCTGCTCGAGGTCGAGGTCCATCAGCATGTTCTTGACGGCTTCCGCACCGATCCCGGCGGTAAAGGCGTCCTCGCCATACTCGTCCTGCGCTTCGAGGAGTTCATCCTCGGTCATCAGCTGGAAGCGTTCCAGCGGAGTGATGCCCGGCTCGGTGACGATGTAGTTTTCGAAGTAGAGCACCCGCTCGAGCACCTTCAATTGCATGTCGAGCAGCAGGCCGATGCGCGAGGGCAGCGACTTGAGGAACCAGATGTGCGCGACCGGCGCGGCCAGTTCGATGTGGCCCATCCGCTCGCGGCGGACCTTGGTGACGGTCACTTCGACGCCGCACTTTTCGCAGACAACGCCCTTGTACTTCATGCGCTTGTACTTGCCGCACAGGCACTCGTAGTCCTTCACCGGGCCGAAGATGCGCGCGCAGAACAGGCCGTCACGTTCGGGCTTGAACGTGCGGTAGTTGATCGTCTCGGGCTTCTTGATCTCGCCGAAGGACCACGAACGGATGCGCTCGGGGCTGGCGATGCCGATCTGGATCTCGTCGAAGGTTTCGGGCTTCGCGAGCTGGTTGGTGAATTTGGTCAGTTCGTTCATTTCTCAATCCCTCTTGGGGGTGAAATCCGTATCTCGATCAGTTGCCGGTGGCTGGGAGTTGAACCCGCACCCCGTCGCCGGGGACCACTTGAGTGGTGCGTCTACCGTTCCGCCACACCGGCCTGATCTTTACTCCGCCGCGATCTGCATGCCGTCTTCGTCGTCCTCGTCCGCGATGGACTTGAGTTCGACGTTGAGGCCCAGCGAGCGCATTTCCTTGACGAGCACGTTGAAGCTCTCCGGAATGCCCGCTTCGAAGGTGTCGTCGCCCTTGACGATCGCTTCGTAGACCTTCTGGCGGCCGACCACGTCGTCCGACTTGACGGTGAGCATTTCCTGCAGGGTGTAGGCCGCGCCGTATGCCTGCAGGGCCCACACTTCCATTTCACCGAAGCGCTGTCCGCCGAACTGCGCCTTACTGCCCAGCGGCTGCTGGGTGACGAGGCTGTACGGCCCGATCGAGCGTGCGTGGATCTTGTCGTCCACGAGGTGGTGCAGCTTCAGCATGTAGATGATGCCCACGGTCACCTTGCGGTGGAAGGCTTCACCCGTGCGCCCGTCGAACAGGACGGACTGGCCGTCGCCGTCGAGGCCCGCCTTTTCGAGCTGCACGGTCACGTCGCCTTCGCGCGCACCGTCGAACACCGGGGTACCCATCGGCACGCCGCGGACGAGGTTGCCTGCCAGCTCGGAGATTTCCTCGCCCGAGCGACCTTCGATCGTCTCGTGGTAATCCTCGCCGTAGACTTCCTGCAGCTTCTCCTTGATCGCCGCAGGCGGCTCGCCGGGCTGCGCATCGGGGTTGCTGGCACGCCAGTCTTCCAGCGCATCCTTGATCTGGTGGCCCAGGTTGCGGGCCGCCATGCCGAGGTGCGTTTCGAAGATCTGCCCGACGTTCATGCGCGAGGGCACGCCCAGCGGGTTGAGCACGATGTCGACCGGCGTCCCGTCGGCGAGGAACGGCATGTCCTCTTCCGGCAGGATGCGGCTGATCACACCCTTGTTCCCGTGGCGGCCGGCCATCTTGTCGCCCGGCTGCAGCTTGCGCTTCACCGCGACGAACACCTTGACCATCTTGAGCACGCCCGGGGCGAGTTCGTCACCGCGTTCGAGCTTTTCCTTGCGGTCCTCGAACTTGGCGTCGATGCCCTTCACGGCCTCGTCGTACTGGCCCTTGATCGCTTCCAGCTGTGCCTGGCGATCATCGTCTTCCACCGCGAACTTGAACCATTCGTGGCGATCGACGCCTTCCAGCACGTCTTCGGTGATCTCGGTGCCCTTCTTCACGCCCTTGGGCGCGGCCGAAGCGGTCTGGCCCACCAGCATGTCGCGCAGGCGGTTGTAGGTCGCGCGGTTGAGGATGGCGCGTTCGTCGGCGCTATCCTTGCGCAGACGCTCGATTTCCTCGTTCTGGATCGCACGCGTACGGTCGTCGATCTCGATCCCGTGACGGTTGAACACGCGCACTTCCACGACCGTCCCGGCAACGCCCGGCGGCAGGCGGAGCGAGGTGTCGCGCACGTCGCTGGCCTTTTCGCCGAAGATGGCGCGCAGAAGCTTTTCTTCCGGCGTCATCGGGCTTTCGCCCTTGGGCGTGATCTTGCCGCACAGGATATCGCCCGGGTGCACTTCGGCCCCGATGTAGACGATGCCCGCCTCGTCGAGGTTGCGCAGCGCTTCCTCGCCCACGTTGGGAATGTCGCGGGTGATGTCTTCCGGCCCGAGCTTGGTGTCGCGCGCCATCACTTCGAATTCCTCGATGTGGATCGAGGTGAAAACGTCGTCCTTCACGATGCGTTCGGAGATCAGGATCGAGTCTTCGTAGTTGTAGCCGTTCCAGGGCATGAACGCGACGAGGCTGTTCTTGCCCAGCGCCAGTTCGCCCAGGTCGGTCGAGGGGCCGTCGGCGATGACGTCGCCTTCCTCGATCGTTTCGCCCACCTTCACCAGCGGACGCTGGTTGATGCAGGTGTTCTGGTTCGAACGCTGGAACTTCTGCAGCGTGTAGATGTCGACGCCCGACTGGCCGGGTTCGACATCGCCGATCGCACGGATGACGATACGCGTCGCGTCGACCTGGTCGACGATGCCGCCGCGCTTGGCGGTGATCGCCGCGCCCGAATCGCGCGCCACGGTCTCTTCCATGCCGGTGCCGACCCACGGCGCTTCCGCCTTGACCAGCGGCACGGCCTGGCGCTGCATGTTGGCGCCCATCAGCGCGCGGTTGGCGTCATCGTTTTCCAGGAACGGAATGAGCGATGCACCGACCGAGACGAGCTGCTTGGGGCTCACGTCCATCAGCGTAATGGTTTCGCGCGGAGCCATCAGGTTGTCGCCGCTCTGGCGGGCCGAGACCAGCTCTTCCACGAAGCTGCCGTTCTCGTCGAGTGCGGCGGATGCCTGCGCAACGGTGTGCTTCTGCTCTTCCATCGCGGAAAGGTAGATCACCTCGCTGGTGACCTTGCCGTCGATCACGCGGCGGTAGGGCGTCTCGATGAAGCCGTACTTGTTCACCCGGCTGAAGCTGGCGAGCGAGTTGATCAGGCCGATGTTCGGGCCTTCAGGCGTCTCGATCGGGCAGATGCGGCCGTAGTGCGTGGGGTGAACGTCGCGGACTTCGAAGCCGGCACGCTCACGGGTGAGACCGCCCGGGCCGAGCGCGGAGACGCGGCGCTTGTGGGTGACCTCCGAGAGCGGATTGGTCTGGTCCATGAACTGCGAGAGCTGGCTTGAACCGAAGAACTCGCGCACCGCGGCCACGGCAGGCTTCGCGTTGATCAGGTCGTTGGGCATCACGGTCGACACGTCGACGCTGCTCATGCGTTCCTTCACCGCGCGTTCCATGCGCAGCAGGCCGACGCGATACTGGTTTTCGAGCAGTTCGCCCACCGAACGCACACGGCGGTTGCCGAGGTTGTCGATATCGTCGACTTCGCCCTTGCCGTCCTTCAGGCCGACCAGTTCCTTCACCACCGCGAGGATGTCTTCCTTGCGCAGCGTGGTGACGGTGTCTTCGGCGTCCAGTTCCAGACGCATGTTCAGCTTCACGCGGCCCACGGCGGACAGGTCGTAACGCTCGCCATCGAAGAACAGGCCTTCGAACAGCGCTTCGGCGGTTTCCTTGGTCGGCGGTTCGCCCGGGCGCATCACCTTGTAGATGGCTTCCAGGCCTTCGTCGCGGTTCTCGGCCTTGTCGACCTTGAGCGTGTTGCGGATCCACGGGCCGGTGTTGACCTCGTCGATGTCGAGCAGTTCGACCTGGTCGACGCCCGCACCGTCCAGCACCTCGAGATGCTCGACCGACACTTCGTCGCCCGCCTCGATGTAGATGCGGCCCGTGCCTTCGTCGATCATGTCGCGCGCGGCGTAGCGGCCGATGATTTCCTCGGTCGGCAGCAGCAGCATCTCGAGGCCGTCCTTGGCGGCCTTGTTGGCTGCACGGGGGCTGATCTTCTGGTTGGCGGCGAAGACTTCCTCGCCCGTTTCGGCATTGACCAGCGGGAAGGTCGGCTTCGATCCGCGCCATTGCTCGGCGACGAAGGGAATCGTCCAGCCATCATTCGCGCGCTTCCAGGTCACGCGATCGTAGAAGTGATCGAGGATATCCTCGCTATCGAGACCCAGCGCATAGAGCAGCGAGGTCACGGGCAGCTTGCGCTTGCGGTCGATCCGGACGTTGACGATGTCCTTCGCGTCGAACTCGAAATCGAGCCACGAACCACGGTACGGGATCACGCGGGCGGCAAACAGCAGCTTGCCCGAGCTGTGCGTCTTGCCCCGGTCGTGATCGAACAGGACGCCCGGCGAACGGTGCATCTGCGACACGATCACGCGTTCGGTACCATTGACGATGAAGGTGCCGTTCTCGGTCATGAGCGGCATGTCGCCCATGTACACTTCCTGCTCCTTGATATCGAGCACGGAGCGGGCTTCGGTGTCCTGGTCCACTTCGAACACGATCAGGCGCAGCGTGACGCGCATCGGCGCGGCATAGGTGATCCCGCGCTGGCGGCATTCGGTGGTGTCGTACTTGGGCGGTTCGAGTTCGTAATCGACGAAGTCGAGCTCTGCCGTGCCGGCGAAATCGCGGATCGGGAAGACGCTGCGCAGCGTCTTTTCGAGGCCCGAGACGTAGTCGATTTCCTTGTCGGAACGCAGGAACTGTTCGTAGCTTTCGCGCTGAACCTCGATCAGGTTCGGCATCTGCACCACTTCGTGGATGTCGCCGAAGATCTTGCGGATGCGGCGCTTTGCCGTGCCCGTCTTGGCCGTGCCGCGCTTCATCGGAAGCTTGGCGTCGTCGTTCGCGCTCTTGGTCGCCATAAGTCGAAAGAACCTTTTTCGCCGTTCGCGGGGCAGACGAAGGCATGCGCCCCCGTCCGGTCCTGCGAGAATAGAATTGTCGCTGCACGAGGGAACTGGCCGGAAACGGCGGAGATGGGCGGCGCGCGGGAGAATCCGCATGCCACTGGTTTCTTTCCGCCGCGATTGCTCTGGCCCGCCGCTTCCTTTCCTGGATCCGAATCTCGCGCGTGATTCGGCCTTGCTCGAAGCTGGCGTGAGCGCGCCATGTAGGAATCCGCGGGGAGATTGTCAAAGATTCGGGAAATTTTTCGTTTATCGATCAGTGTCTTATCGTTTTTCGATATTTATCGATTGACGATAAGTCGGTGCCGGATTATTGAATATCGATATCGGACACAAAGGAGATCGATAAATGACCAGCACGACCCAACGCATCGCCGCCGCCTTCGCCGCCATTCTCATCGCAACCAGCAGCCTGACCGCGATCGTCACCGTTCCGCCGGCCGACAGCGCGCCTGCCATCGCATCGCTGGCGACGCCCGACCTGGCCTGACCCCCTTTTCGACGAGGGAGATATCCCATGCACGACCTTACCAAACATCTCTTCGCCTTTTGCGCCGCACTGCTTATCGCCGGCGGCAGCATCAACGCCGTGACCAGCGTGCCCGCGTCCGCATACGCGCAGCCGACCGGCGCCATGATTGCCACCGAACTGGCCTGACCCAAGGCTGCACGACTTTCAGGGGAGACACCGCATGCCCAAAGCCATCAACGACCCGCTGCTGCTTATCGGCAAAATCTTCGCGATCATCCTGCAGGTAGCAATGGCGATCGGGGCGATTGCGCTCGTCATCGCCATCCCGACCATCCTCTTCGCAGGCGGCTACGTGGAGGCGGAAATCGCCCGCGAAGCGCCCCAGATTACCGAGCGCTTCCCCACCATCTGGATCGCCGCGATCATGGCGGTTGGCCTGGCTATCGTGGCCATGCTGTTCGTCTTCTTCGGCAAGCTGCGGCGCATCATCGGCACCGTGGGAGAGGGCGATCCCTTCCAGCCGGAAAACGCCCAGCGCCTCAGCCTGATGGCGTGGCTGATGCTGGGCACGCAGCTCGCGCTGATCCCCGCCGGGGCCATTGCAATCCCGCTCGCCAGCTATGCCGCTGCGGTGAAGGAATCGGGGATCGAGGATGTCAGCTTTTCCTTCGACAGCGGCGGCTTCGACATGACCGCATGGCTGCTCGTGGTGATCCTTTTCATCCTTGCCCGCGTGTTCCGCCACGGCGCCGCGATGCGCGAAGACCTGGAAGGAACCGTGTGATGGCCGAAACGGAAGGAACCCGAATCATGGTCAAACTGGACGACCTGCTGCACGAACGCCGCATGACGCTGACCGAACTGGCCGAAAGGGTGGGCATGACGCTGGCCAACCTCTCCATCCTCAAGACGGGCAAGGCCAAGGCGATCCGGTTTTCCACGCTGGAAGCGATCTGCCGCGAGCTCGAATGCCAGCCCGGCGATCTGTTGAGGTACGACCTTGGCTGAGGCCACGGAGCGATAATTGTAACGTCCGGCGGACCATGGGGCCCCGCTCCCCTTCGCCGAAACATCCTGCTTCGGGAATGTCGTTGCCAGAATCTGCGCCCCGCCCGATCCGGCGGGGCGTTTTTTGTGGCGAAACGATGGCGGCTGGATTAAGGGACCCCGGTATGCCCGTATCCCCGATCGTGAGGATTGTGCCGGGCCTACCATCGCATACAGGGAATTGCACATTATGAAGAAGATCGTTGCCGTCGCTGCCGCGACCACCCTCGCTTTCTCGCTCGCCGCTTGCGAAAGCCAGGCCGAGGAAGAAACCGAAGCCGCCGCCGAAGTCCTCGACGAACAGGCCGAGCTGAATGAAGCGGAAGCCGATCTCGCCGACGAGATGGCCGAAGACGCAACCGGTGCCGAGGAAGAAACCCTCGAAAACGAAGCCGATTCGCTCGAAGCCGACGCCGAAACCCAGGAAGAAGTCGCCGACGAGATCTGATCTCGCTGCGGTTTTCGACCGGAAAAAGGCGGCCGCGCAGTCCCTCGGGATTGCGCGGCCGTTTCCTTTGGGTGCGGGTGATCAGCCCTCGCGGCAGCGAATCCAGTGGCGCTTGCCCTTGTAGATAACGGACCCGTCGTAGGTATCGCCGTTGCGCGTCGCCTTGACCACCACGACCCGCTCGTCCGCCTGTTCATCGGTCAGGAGGAGCCGGAGTTCCTCGTCGTCGAGCCACCATTGCGGGGCGTGGACGGCAATGTCCTGCCCGTCCACGCGCAGGCGATGCTTGAACAGGTCGGAACCCGCCGTGTGGCCGAAGCCCAGGCTGATAACGATCGATGGCTCGGACGCCGTACTACAGTACATCCCGCCCGTCGCATGGGCGGGGCTGGCGAGGAGGCCGAGGGCGGCCAGGGCAATCAGCTGTCTGCGCATGGACAGCAAGCTGGCGTGCGCCGCCTGAACCGGGAGTGGACGGAGCGTCAGTCCACCGCTTGCGCTTGACTTCGCGCAGCCTCGCGCTAAGTGCGGCCCCGTTCGCATGCGGCGTCAAATCCGCTGCGAGCATCCGTCCGAGACAGTTGGTGAAGGCAATCGGGCCTTCTTAATTTCCAGCCTAGACGGGGAAACGAGATTTTTCGCGGTTCGCCACTTCGGTGTGCGCCGCAATCGGCATCCCAAAAGCGGATGCACCTCCTTCCCTTGTCAAACGGACCCATGGCCTCGCAGCTTCTGCCGCGGGGTCGAACGTGAGCCGGTCGTGCACGCGCAAGCGTGCTCGACCATAGTGAAGGAGTAAGCATGGATCGTTCGCAAAAAACCGATGCGGTCGCTCAGCTGAACAACGTCTTCAACGAGGCGGGCGTGGTGGTCGTCACCCGCAACCTCGGCCTGACGGTGGCAGAGTCCACCGATCTGCGCGCGAAGATGCGTGAAGCAGGCGCGACCTACCAGGTTGCGAAGAACCGTCTTGCCAAGATCGCCCTCAAGGACACCGACTATGCAGGTATCGAAGAATACCTGTCCGGTCCGACCGCCCTCGCATACAGCGAAGATCCGGTCGCCGCGGCCAAGGCCGTGGTGGAGTTCGCGAAGACCAACGACCGCCTCGAAGTGGTCGGTGGCTCGATGGGCTCGCAGGTGCTCGACGAAGCAGGTGTCAGGGCTCTCGCCTCGATGCCCAGCCTCGACGAACTGCGTGGCAAGCTCGTTGGTCTGGTCAACGCCCCCGCGACGAAAATCGCGCAGGTCGTCAATGCCCCGGCAAACAAGCTCGCTCGTGTCTTCGGTGCCTATGCCGCCAAGGACGCTGCGTAAGACGTTTTTCCGCACGACATATCCGGCCGCGGCGTGAGCCCGGCCACGCTATTTTTTGGAGTGAATTATCATGGCTGACATTGCCAAGCTTGTTGAAGAACTTTCGAAGCTGACCGTCCTCGAAGCAGCTGAACTCGCCACCGCGCTCGAAGAAGAGTGGGGCGTGAGCGCCGCTGCCGCCGTTGCGGTTGCCGGTCCGGCTGCCGGTGGCGACGCCCCGGCCGCTGAAGAAAAGGACGAATTCGACGTCATTCTCACCGGCGACGGTGGCAAGAAGATCCAGGTCATCAAGGAAGTCCGCGCCATCACCGGCCTGGGCCTCACCGAAGCCAAGGGTCTCGTCGAAGGCGCGCCCAAGCCGCTCAAGGAAGGCGTCAACAAGGCCGAAGCCGAAGAAATCAAGAGCAAGATCGAAGCCGCTGGCGGCACGGTCGAACTCAAGTAAGCTCTTCGCGCTTGCGAGTGACAAGGAAGGGGCGGTGCCAGCAATGGCGCCGCCCTTTTTTTTTTGCGCCCTGCCGCCATACGCGCGACAAGGACGAATGGCGGCGAACAATCTCGAATGGCTCATGAACTGGTATGTTCGCGAGTGTGACGATGATTGGGAGCACTCTTATGGAGTCAAAATCGACACCCTGGACAATCCCGGATGGACGATCGCAATCGACCTGCGCGAGACCTCGCTAGAAGGGCGCACCTTCGCGGCCGAGCACGGCGAACCTGCGGATGACATTCATGAATGGCGTGAGACGGGAAGCTGGTGGATCGCGAAGGCCAATGGAACCAGTTTCTCTGCCGCATGTGGCCCGACAGACCTCTCTTCGGTAATCGGCCTCTTCCGTGACTGGGTTGAGAGATCGGGCCGCTGAGGGCGGCCATGCTCCGGCGTCTACCGCAAAAACCCGTTTCCCAGCAGAACCTGATCGTGCCGATCCCAGAGTCCTGCGCACAATCCTGAGCGCCGCAGGGACTCAGGTCAGCCTCCGCGCCCGCGCAGGATATTCCGTTCCTTGCCTGCGTGCAGGTCCCCCGCCTCGATCTGAGCCTGCAGGCGCGCCATGTCGTTTTCACGGTAGTCGTTTTCGAGCCGCTCGATCTCGCTCTCGTCGGTGTCGAGATGGTCCAGCGCCGCGCGGCCCATCGCGATCGCGCTTTCGCGCAGCTCGCGCACCTGAAACGCGATGTCCGCCCCTGCCAGCTTCATCACATGCACCCGGTCATAGGTGCGCACGAAAAGCGCCGCACGGGGGAAGGCCTCGCGCACCGAGGCGAGGAAATCCGCCTCCAGCTGCTTTCCGTCGATACAGAAGCAGATCAGTTCCGCCTCCCCTCCGCCCGCCTGGCGCAGCATGTCGAGCCGCAGGCCGTCGCCAAAGAACACCTTGATGCCGAACTCCTCGGCGGTGTCGATCTGCGGCACGTGCTTGTCGATCATGGTGACATCGAGCCCCGCTGTGGCGAGCATCTGCGCCACGGTCTGCCCGAAACGGCCGAAACCGATCACCAGCGCCTGTGGCGTCTCGCCCTCCGGCCCCTCGCGCACCTGGTCGTCGCCCGTGCGCGGCCTGCGCAGCCGCCCGGTCGCCATCATCAGGAAGGGCGTGGTCGCCATCGAGAGGGTGACGATGGCCGTGAACAGGCTCGCCGTCTGGGCGTCGATCACGCCGCCCCGCTGGCCTTCGGCGAACAGCACGAAGCCGAACTCGCCCCCCTGGCTCAGCAGCAGGCCGAGCGCGAGCGCGCTGCGCCACGGCAGCTTCACCAGCATGCCAAGCGCGGTGATGATCGCCGTCTTGGTCGCCACCAGCAGCGCCGCCATGCCGAGCACGAACAGCGGCTGCGCGGCGATGGCTTCGAGGTCGAGCATCATGCCGACCGAGACGAAGAACAGGCCCAGCAGGATCGAACGGAAAGGTTCGATATCCGCCTCCAGCTCGTGCCGGTAGGGCGTGTCGGCCAGCATCACGCCCGCGATGAACGCGCCCAGCGCGGTCGACAGGCCGATCGCCTGCATCAGGGCGGCAGAGGCGACCACCGCGAACAGCGCGGCGACAACGAACATCTCGCGCTCGCCGAGCCGGCCGATCAGCCGGAACAGAGGGCGAAGCAGGAAGCGTCCGGCCAGCACGAGACCCACGGTGGCGCCGATTGCCACCGGAAGCTGCAGCCAGCCCAGGCCACCCTCCGCGCCCGCGCCCTGGGCGCCCAGCGCACCCACGATGGCAAGCAGCGGAATGATCGAGAGATCCTGGAACAGCAGGATGGAAAAGGCGCGCTCGCCCACCGGCGTGCGCAGGTTGCCACCCGACTGCAGCATCGGCAGCACCTGCGCGGTGGAGGAAAGGCCCAGCGACAGCCCCACCGCCAGCGCGGTCGCCATGGGATAGGCGCTCGCCAGCCAGATGACCGCAGTGAGAGCCAGCCCGCATGCCACCACCTGGGTCAGCCCCAGCCCGAAGATCGCATTGCGAAGGCGCCACAGGCGGCTGGGCGCGAGTTCCAGCCCGACGACGAACAGCAGCAGCACGATGCCCAGCTCGCCGAAGCTCAGCGTCGCCTCGCCACCCCCTGCCAGGTCGAGCGCCTGCGGGCCGACCACCGCCCCCGCGACCAGATAACCCAGCGTCGCCCCCAGCCCCAGCTTGCGGAACAGGATCACGAACAGCAACGCGGCGGCGAGCAGCACGACGCCGCTTTCGAGCGCGAAATGCGCGGAATGGGCTGCAGCTTCCCCGTGTTCCATGTGCCCTCCCGGTATCAGGTGCGATGGAATCGGCATGCCCCGCCCGCCGCCCCTAGGCAAGCGCTTCGACGGGCCATATCCGGGCCGGCTTTTCATGGCCGATACAGCACATCTTTCCGGAGCATCGTCTCCCTGGCGCACGGAGATCGCCGCCACGCTCCGGCTCAGCTGGCCGCTGGCGCTCGCCAACCTGTTGCAAATGCTCACCTATGCCATCGACGTGATCTTCATCGCGCGGCTCGGGGAGCAGCCGCTGGCGGCCTCCGCCCTCGTCGTCTCGGTCTTCGGGCTCATCGTATGGGCTCTGTCCGGGCTGACCGGCGCGGTGTCGGCGGTGATTTCCGCCGCGCTCGGCGCCCGGGCCCCCGCGCTGCGACCGGTGCGCCGCGCCACGCGCATGGCGTTATGGCTCGCCGTGCTGAGCGGGGCGGCGGGCATGGCGCTGATGCTCGGGTTCGAACAATTCGCATTGCTGACCGGGCAGGAGCCCGCGCTTGCGGCGCTGGGGCAGAGCTATGCGCTGGTGCTGCTGTGCTCGACCATCCCCTTCCTCATCAACAACGTCCTGCGCAGCTTCGTCTCCGCGCTCGACCGGCCGATCTTCGCGACCGCGATCACCGCGCTGGGTATCGGGGTCAACGCGGTGGGCAACTACGCCTTCATCTTCGGCAACTGGGGGGCACCCGAACTCGGCCTGCCCGGCGCGGCAGTGGCCACGCTGATGACATCGCTGTTCACCATGGGCGCTTACGTGATCGCGATCAGGATCGATCCGAAGCTGCATCGCTACCATATCTTCGGGCGCTGGTGGGTGCCCGACTGGCAGGCCTTCGGCAGAATCGTGCGGATCGGCACCCCGATCGCGCTGATGATCTGCGCCGAAGCGGGAGTATTCGGTGCGGCTGCGTTCCTGATGGGCAATATCGGAGCGGCGCAACTCGCGGCGCATACGATCGCGCTGCAGATCGCCGCGCTCGCCTTCCAGGTGCCCTTCGGCGTGGGCCAGGCGACCACGATCCGCGTGGGCTATTTCTACGGCGCGCGCGACAGCGCAGGCATGGCCCGCGCGGGCTGGGCCGGGATCGCGATTGCGCTCGTCTTCATGTCCTGCACGGCAAGCGCGATGGTGCTGATCCCCATGCCGCTGCTGGCGATCTATATCGACCCGTGGGACGTCGCGAACGCCGGGCTGGTCGCCTTCGCCACCCGCTACCTGCTGGTCGCCGCCGCGTTCCAGCTGGTCGACGGGGTCCAGGCCGTGGCAGCCGGCGCGCTGCGCGGATTGCAGGATACGCGGGTGCCGATGTGGATCGCGGTATTTTCTTACTGGGTGCCGGGCTTCGGCCTGTCGCTGGCGCTCGGCTTTGCGACGCACCTTGCAGGGGTCGGCGTGTGGATCGGCCTCGCCACCGGCCTCGCCTTCGCCGCCGCGCTGCTGACCTGGCGATGGGCACGGCGCGAAGCGCTGGGGCTCACGCGCTTCACGCCGCAGGAAGCGGCGATCAACCCTGTACCATCGTAATCTCGCGCTGCGGGAAGGGTATCGAGATGCCGGCTTCGTCGAACCTGGCCTTGGCCGCCTCCGTCAGGTCCCAGGTCAGCGCCATGTAGTCGCTGGTGGCGCACCAGACCCGCAGGCCGATACCGACCGAGCTGTCGTCGAGCGAGGCGACGAAGGCCTGGGGTTCCGGATCGTCCAGCGCCCGCTCGTCCGCCGCCGCGAGAGACAGCAGCGCTTCGCGCGCCTCCTTCATGCTGTCGCCATAGCCGATTCCGACGATCAGCTCGATCCGGCGGGTCGAGTGGCGGTTCAGGTTGACGATCGGCTGGTTCCACAATTCGGCATTGGGCACCATCACGAACAGGCCGTCGAACTGCTTGAGCTCGGTCGTGAACAGGCCGATCCGCTGGACTACGGCGGTGAACCTGTCGACGCTGATCGCCTCGCCCACCACGAAGGGCCGCTGCACCAGGATCATCACGCCCGAGGCCACATTGCTGAGCGTGCCCTGCAAGGCGAGGCCGACTGCAAGCGCCATGCCCCCCAGCGCGGCGAGGATGCTGGCGGTCTCCACCCCGAACTGGCTCAGTACCGTCACCAGCACCACCGCCCACAAGGCGTACTTGACGATATTGGAGAGGAAGTTCGCCACCGTCGGCTCGAACTTGGAGGACTTGCCCAGCGCCCGTTCGGCCCAGCGCGACAGCACGCCCGCGATCAGCAGGCCGATCACCAGAACGGCAAAGGCGCCGATGATTTGCATGATATTGGCTTCCAGCCAGTCGACGATACTCGCCACGAAGCTGAGATCGAGGCCGGAGGATCCGGCGGAAGATGTTTCGGGGGTTTGAGAAGCCATGCTCGTCCTGTTAACTGCAGTCTTGAAACGGATGCGGGGCCGCACCTGACTTGGTTACGCACGAGTGCCCAAGCCGGTCCCGTCAGCCCGGTCCGCACGCCGCGCTCTGCCTGATTTTTTTCTGGATGCCACCGCTTGACGGTCGAACGGCGGCTGCACATATGCGCCGTGCTGGCACTCTTCACATGAGAGTGCCAACGCCCAGTTTTCACCCTAGCAAGAGGTATCAAGCATGGCATTTCGTCCGCTGCACGACCGTGTTCTGGTCCGTCGCATCGAAGCCGAGGAAAAGACCGCCGGCGGCATCATCATCCCCGACAGCGCCCAGGAAAAGCCCAGCGAAGGGCAGATCGTGGCCGTAGGCTCGGGCGCCAAGGCCGAAGACGGCACGGTCACCCCGCTCGACGTCAAGGAAGGCGACCGCGTCCTGTTCAAGAAGTGGGGCGCCGAAGAGATCAAGATCGACGGCGAAGACCTGCTGATCATGAAGGAAAGCGATATTCTCGGGATCGTCGGCTGAGCCGCTCCCTTCCGCTTCCAGTAATTCAATAACCTCATTTCAGGAGAACCCCGAAAATGGCAGCCAAGGACGTAAAGTTCTCGCGCGAAGCGCGCGAAGGCATCCTCAAGGGCGTGGATACGCTCGCGAATGCCGTGAAGGTGACGCTGGGCCCCAAGGGCCGCAACGTCGTGATCGACAAGAGCTTCGGCGCCCCGCGCATCACCAAGGACGGCGTCACCGTCGCCAAGGAAATCGAACTTAAGGACAAGTTCGAGAACATGGGCGCGCAGATGATCAAGGAAGTCGCATCGAAGGCGAACGACGCCGCCGGTGACGGCACCACCACCGCCACCGTGCTGGCCCAGGCCATCGTGACCGAAGGCATGAAGTCGGTCGCGGCGGGCATGAACCCGATGGACCTCAAGCGCGGCATCGATCTGGCCGTCGGCAAGGTCGTCGAAGACCTGAAGGGTCGTTCGAAGGACGTGTCGGGCACCAGCGAGATCGCCCAGGTCGGCGTGATCTCCGCCAACGGCGACCGTGAAGTCGGCGAAAAGATCGCCGAAGCCATGGAAAAGGTCGGCAAGGAAGGCGTCATCACCGTCGACGAATCGAAGGGCCTCGAATTCGAGCTCGAGACCGTCGAAGGCATGCAGTTCGACCGCGGCTACCTCTCGCCCTACTTCATCACCAACCCGGACAAGATGACCGTCGAGCTGGATGATCCCTACATCCTGATCTTCGAGAAGAAGCTGTCGAACCTCCAGTCGATGCTGCCGATCCTCGAAGCTGCGGTGCAGAGCGGCCGTCCGCTGCTGATCATCGCGGAAGACATCGAAGGCGAAGCGCTGGCCACCCTCGTGGTCAACAAGCTGCGCGGCGGCCTGAAGGTTGCTGCGGTCAAGGCTCCCGGCTTCGGCGATCGTCGCAAGGCGATGCTGCAGGACATCGCGATCCTGACCAAGGGCGAAATGGTCAGCGAAGATCTCGGCATCAAGCTCGAGAACGTCACGCTGAACATGCTCGGCCAGGCCAAGCGCGTCACCATCGACAAGGACAACACCACGATCGTCGACGGTGCCGGTGACGAAGCCGACATCCAGGCCCGCGTGAACGAGATCCGCACGCAGATCGAGAACACCAGCAGCGATTACGACAAGGAAAAGCTGCAGGAACGTCTCGCGAAGCTCGCAGGCGGCGTTGCCGTGATCAAGGTCGGCGGTGCCACCGAAGTCGAGGTGAAGGAACGCAAGGACCGCGTCGACGACGCGCTGCACGCAACCCGCGCCGCAGTGGAAGAAGGCATCGTCCCGGGCGGCGGTACCGCGCTGCTCTACGCCACCAAGGCCCTCGACGGCCTGAAGGGCGAGAACGACGACCAGACCCGCGGTGTCGACATCGTGCGCAAGGCAATCCTCGCCCCGATCCGTCAGATCGCGACCAATGCCGGCCATGACGGCGCGGTGGTCACGGGCAACCTGCTGCGCGAAGGCGACGAAACGCAGGGCTTCAACGCCGCGACCGACACGTACGAAAACCTCGTGAAGGCCGGCGTGATCGACCCGACCAAGGTCGTGCGCACCGCGCTGCAGGATGCGGCCTCGGTCGCCGGTCTGCTCATCACGACCGAAGCTGCCATCTCCGAAGTGCCGGAAGACAAGTCCTCCGGCGGCGGCATGCCCGACATGGGCGGCATGGGCGGCGGCATGGGCGGCATGGGCTTCTAAGCCACGCCACCCAGTCACCGAACTGAACACAAGAAGCCCCGCCGGAGCGATCCGGCGGGGCTTTTTGCTGCGCACCAGGCGGGGGCGCTGAGGCTAGAAGCCTGCTCTACCCACCCTTGCGGCTCGCCTCCACCGCAGCGATCACATCGTCCGGCCAGGTCACCTGAGTCTGCGTCTGCGGGTTGAATACGTCGCCCTGGTACTGCGCTGCTTCGGCGGCCGCGATTTCCTCTGCGGTGAGGAACTCGCTCGGCTCCAGTGCGAAAATGTCGAGTCCCCGGCTGATCTCGGTGCCGTAGATGCGGCCATTATACCAGTAGGCGGACCAGTAGCCGCCGGTCACCAGCTGGTCCTCGTCCACCGGACCTCGGTCAAAATAGGCGATTTCGACCGGGTTCTTGGCATCGGTGAAGTCGATCACCGAGATGCCGCCCTGGTACCACGCCTGGACGAAGATATCGCGCCCCGGCACCGGGATGATCGACCCGTTGTGGGCGACGCAGTTCTCCTTGTCGCCCTGCGGCGCGGGCAGCTTGTAGAGGCTTTCGAAGCTCAGCTCGCCATCTTCCAGCGAGTAGATCGCGTTGGCGCCCCAGTTGCGCGGATCGCCCGCCTGGCAGCGCGGACGGCCGCCACCGCCCCATTCGTCGGTGAACAGCACCTTGGTGCCGTCGTTGTTGAAGGTGGCCGAATGCCAGTAGGCAAAGCCCTTGTCTGTCACATCGTCGATCCGGGTGGGCTTCATCGGGTCGGAGATGTCGAGGATGATGCCGTTGCCCGAACATGCGCCCGCCGCGATGTTGAGCGAGGGGAAAACCGTGATGTCGTGGCAGTGGTTGGTGCTGCTGGTTTGCTGCGTGCCTTCGCCATGGTCGCCACCGCGCCACAGGCCCGCGATCTGCCCGTTTTCCGCGAAGACGCGCGGACTGTCGACAATCCGCGATGCGCCCGGATCGGCGAGCGGAATCTCGATCACGTCGATGCTGAACAGCGCGGTATCGTCACCCCCGGTCTCGAAACAGCCGGCCAGCTCCTCGTTATCGCGCACGTAGCTTGTGCCCGAATTGTAGACGACCAGTCTGCGATCATCCGCCGAGACGACCGAGTGCGTGTGGCTGCCACGGCAGGTCTGCACCTGGCCGACCTGGCGCGGATTGGTAATGTCGGAAATGTCGAAGATGCGCAGGCCACGGAAGCGCTCTTCGCTGACGCGGCCCTGGACCCCCTGCAGCCCGCAGTCCTTGCGTGCGCGGCTGTCCTGCACGCTCATCAGCAGCAGATCGCCCACGATCGTCACGTCCCCCTGCCCGCCGGGGCACACGACCGAGCTGACCAGCTGCGGCACGCCATCCTCGCCCAGGCGATAGGCGTTCCAGCCGTGGTAATTGCCCGCCACCAGCAGATCGCCGGAAAAGGCCATGTCGGTATTGGCGAAACTCAGCAGAGAGCCGCGCTGGCCGAAGCGGTCCTTGCTTTCCTCGTCGTCCTCATCGCGCGGGTCGGCTGCGGTCGCGGCGACCAGCTCTGGCTCTTCCTCCGCGCCCGGTGCTTCCTCTTGCGCGCCATCCTCCTCGTCCTCGATCCTGGGCTGCAGTTGCGCCGGGTTTGCCGGATCGAAGAAGCCGGTCGGCTTGGGCAGCGCGGCCACCAGCCTCAGGTTGCTGATCGCTTCGCCCGCATCGCGGAAACCCGGGGCGAGGCTGGCGCGCGGGTCGCCCGAGAGCCGGGCCGCAATCGCGTTCATCCGGTCGATCTCGTCCTGCTGCTCGGTCTTGATGTCGTTCACGAACTCGAACATCACCGGATCGTAGGCGGTGCCGGGCTGGTCCAGCAGATCGTCGACCATGTCGACCGCGCCCTTGTGATGGCGGGTCATCAGCTCGATGAAATAGGCGTCGAACGCGGCCCCTTCGAGCGTGGCGAGCCGCGCCATCTGATCGGGGCTGGCCATCCCCATGGAAGCCATGTGGTCCGCGTGGCTCATGCCGCCCATGGCCTGCGCGGTGTGCTGCATCCTCGTCGCTTGCCCGCGCGAGGTCAGCCAGTCGCGCATGAAGGCGATCTCGTCGTCCTGCCCGGCGGCAATCCGCCCCGCGATGGCGAGGATATCGGCGTTGCTGGTCCGCTCCTCCACAAGCGCCACCATGTCGACCGCCTGCGCATGATGCGGGATCATCATCTGCATGAAGCGCGCGTCCTGGGGGGTGAACTTGGTGGCAGCCAGCTTGGTCGCATCCTCGGCGCGCAGCGTCCTGTTTTCCGAACCGGGCGCACCGGGCTGGATGATCGGAGCCTCCTGGGCGGCAAGCGGGGTGGCAAGGGCGAAAAGGCTGGCAGCGGCGGCGAAGGCGCGGGTCGTCATGGTAAATCTCCTGGTTTGGTGCGAACCTACCGCATTTGCGCGCGCTGGGAAGGCCGGTTTTTTCACCCGTTTTCGGCACCATTCCCGGGGCCCGTGTGTTGGTTGCGGGAAGGAGAAATGCCCTATGAAATTACCCCATAACGCCCACGTCGCCGTCGCCGATGGCAACCGCTTCATGTTCCTCAAGAACACCGGCCAGATTTTCGAGCCGAAGCTGGAGATGGTCGAACAGCCGGATCTCGATCCGAGCAATTTCAGCGCGGGCGTGCGCCATCAGGACGATGTCAGCCAGCGCACCGGCGCGACCGATCTGAACGAACTGGCACATGGGGCAGCCGTGGCCGAGTGGCTCAATGCCAAGGCGGTGTCGGGCGAGGTGACGCAGCTGCTAGTCCTTGCCGATCCCAAGACGCTGGGTGAGATGCGGCGGCATTACCATAGCGCGCTGGAGAAGGCTCTGGTCGGCGAGATCGACAAGACCGTAACCGGCGAACCCTTGGATAAGATTGCGAAAATCATCGCCGACACCTGAGGCGAGGGCTCTCGTTCCTCGACTTGTCGCAGGATTGGCATGATCGGTCGTGCCAATCCTGCTCAACCTTCGATTAGGGGTTGAGGCCTTGTTAAGCTCGCGCATTAATACTGCACACAAGAGTCGCAGGCTATGGACGGGATTATGCTTAGGAAACTTGGGTCGACATTCGCACTCGCGCTGGCAGCCAGCGCCCTCCCGTTCGCGCCGGCCTCCGCGCAGCAGGTTTCGCTCGAAGCCCAGTTCGACAGCATGCTCGGCACCGAGGTGCGCGCACCGCAGAGCTTCGAGGCGGTTTATGATTCGCCGTTCGAACGGCAGATCGCCACGCTTGCAGATGGGTCGAACGGCCGGATCGGCGTTTACGCCATCGACCTGGCGACTGGCGAGGAAGTCGGCATTCTGGCCGATCAGCGCTTCCCGATGGCCAGCACCAGCAAGGTGGCGATTGCGGCGACCTTCCTGGCGGGGGTCGATCAGGGCCGCTGGAGCCTGACCAGCGAATTCGAGCTGCCCGGTCGCGGTACCTATATTTCCGGGCGCGAACACCTCGATCTGATGATCAGCCGCAGCTGCAACGATTGCACCGATGCGCTGCTCAACGCGGTTGGCGGCCCGCAGGCCGTCAACGCGTGGATGCGCCAGACCGCCGGGATCTACGATTTCGAGCTGACCCGCGATATTGCGACCCTGGTGCGTGAAGACGGCCGGATCGATCCCGCCTCGGAAATCGCCTTCGAAGACAGCGCGACCCCGCGCGCGATGGGCCGTCTGCTCGCCGGAATCTACCAGGGCAAGTGGCTCAGCTCCTATTCGCGGCAGGTGCTGATGAATGCGATGGCCTCCACCGTCACGGGCAAGCGCCGGATGACATCCGCTCTGCCCGATAGCGCCAATCTGGCGCACAAGACGGGCACGCTCAGCCGCACGGCGAGCGATATCGGCATATTCTATACGCCCGACGGTCGCCCGGTGGCCGCCGCGATCTATGTTACCGGCCAGAGCGTTTCGATGGCATCGGAAAACGGCAATCGCGCCCGCAAGCTCGAGGCACGACGCCAGCGCGACGCGCGAATCGCGGAGATCACCGGCGCGCTCTATCGCGGCTTCGGGCAGAACGCCCCGGTCGACGGCCGGGTCTGGGCCTCGGCGAACTACGGTTCGGGCGGTCAGTAAGCCCCCCTTCTAACGCACACGAAAAAGGGCGGCGCCGCGAGGCACCGCCCTTAATTTTTCCCGAAGGAAGCGTGCCTTAGTCGGCAGCGGCTTCGGTTTCGGTTTCGCCTTCGACGTCGGCTTCGACTTCGGTGGCGGTTTCTTCAGCTTCGGCGGTCGCGTCTTCGAGAGCTTCGCCGGTTTCGGCGGCGCCTTCTTCCATTTCGTCGCCCATGGCGTCGAGGTTGGCTTCGGTGTCGGCAGCGGCGCCTTCAACGGTGTCTTCGGCGTTTTCTTCGGTGGTTTCCGAGCAAGCGGCGAGGCCGAGAGCCGAAACGGCGATGGCCGAAGCGAGAACGATCTTGCGCATAATCTATATCCTTTTCAGAATTGACCTGCCGCAGATGAATGCGGCCGGTTGAAACCCCCTCCTGGCGGTTTCTGGTTCGTAGATAATGGCAAGAATGTGGCATGGCAAGCCCAAATTGGGCAGCCGAACACTTTTTTGCCCTTATCCGGACATTTTTCCCGGATCATGCAGGGCTGACGGGCCCCTGGCCCGCTGCTAGCAGAGGCCATGGCCGACAAGCAGCACCTCTATCTCGTCGATGGCTCCGCCTACATCTTCCGCGCGTACCATCGTCTGCCCCCGCTGACCAATCCCCAAGGCACGCCGGTCGGTGCGGTCTACGGCTACACGACGATGCTGTGGAAGCTGGCCGAGGACCTCGACAAGGCCGAGGGACCGACCCACCTTGCGGTGATCCTCGACAAGTCGAGCCAGAGCTTTCGCAACGAAATCTACGATCAGTACAAGGCGAACCGGCCCGAGCCGCCCGAAGACCTCGTGCCGCAGTTCCCGCTGATCCGCGATGCCACGCGCGCCTTCTCCCTCCCCTGCATCGAGGAGCCCGACGTCGAGGCGGACGATATCATCGCCTCCTATGCCCGCACCGCAGCCGCGCAGGGCTGGGACGTCACGATCGTGTCCTCCGACAAGGATCTGATGCAGCTGGTGGGCACGAGCGAGGCCGGCGGCACGATCGACATGCTCGACACCATGAAGAGCGCGCGGATCGGACCGGAGGAAGTGCAGGAAAAATTCGGCGTCCCGCCCGAACTGGTGGGGGACGTGCTGGCCCTGATGGGCGATTCGGTGGACAATATTCCCGGCATCTATGGTGTGGGTCCGAAGACCGCGACCAAGCTGATCCAGGACCACGGCTCGCTCACCGCCGCGCTCGACGCGGCGCCGGACATGAAGAAGTCGAAGCTGAAGGAAAGGCTGCTGGAACATCGCGGCGATGCCGAACTCAGCCGGGTGCTGGTGACGCTGAAGGAAGACTGCCCGCTGCCCATGCCGATAGAGGAGATGAAGCTTTCCTCGATCCCGCCCGAGCCGCTTGCCGCTTTCCTGAGCGAACAGGGCTTCAACAGCCTGCTGCGCCGGCTGGAAGGCGGCAGCAGCGCGCCGGGGCCGACCACCCGGCTCCACCCGGCAAAACCACAGAACAAGGGGGAGGCGCATGCGCCCGAAGGCAATCGCCAGCCCTTGCCCGACATGCCCGCAGTGGACCGCAGCGCTTACGAATGCGTGCAGACGCCCGAAGCGCTCGATCGCTGGATCGACAAGGCCTTCAAGGCGCGGCTGGTGGCCGTGGACACCGAAACCAGCGAACTCGACTGCATGGCCTGCGATCTGGTCGGCGTGAGCCTGGCGACCGGGCCGAACCAGGCCTGCTACATCCCGCTCGGCCATTTCAACGTCGGCGGCGGCGGGGAAGACATGTTCGCCGAAAAGCCGCAGCAGGTGCCGATGGATGTCGCGCTGGAGAAGCTGCGCCCGCTGCTGGAGAGCGATGCGGTCCTCAAGATCGGCCAGAACCTCAAGTACGATGTCAACGTGCTGGCGCGGCTGGGTATCGCGGTCGCGCCGATCGACGACACGATGATTATCAGCTTCGCACTCGATGCCGGGCGCTCGCAGGACGGGATCGGCGGCGGGCACGGCATGGACGAACTGGCGCAGCGCCACCTCGGCCATACCTGCCTGACCTTCAAGGAAATCTGCGGCACGGGGAAGAAGGCGATCCCCTTCGGCGAAGTCGCGCTCGACCGGGCAACCGAATATGCCGCCGAGGATGCCGATGTTACCTTGCGGCTGTACACCCATCTCAAGCCCCGGCTCGCCGTCGAAGGCGGCACCAGGATCTACGAGCGGGTGGATCGCCCGCTGATCCCTGTGGTCGCGGGCATGGAACGCCACGGCATCAAGGTGGATCGCGAGCAGCTGGCCAATCTGTCCGAACGGTTTGCGACCGAAACCAAGCGGCTGGAGGGCGAGATTCACGCCATTGCCGGTCAGGAATTCGCGGTCGGGAGCCCGAAGCAGCTGGGCGACATCCTGTTCGACAAGATGGGCTACAAGGGCGGCCGCAAGGGCAAGAGCGGGCAGTATTCCACCGACCAGGCGATGCTCGAAAAGCTCGACGCCCAGGGCGCGCCGATCGCCACCAAGGTGCTGGAATGGCGCCAGCTGGCCAAGCTCAAGTCCACCTATACCGATGCGCTGCAGCAGGCGATCAATGCGCGCACGGGCCGGGTGCACACCAGCTACAGCCTCACCGGCGCGCAGACCGGGCGGCTCAGCTCGACCGATCCCAACCTGCAGAACATCCCGATCCGCACCGAAATCGGCCGCGAAATCCGGCAGGCCTTCGTGGCGGACGACGGCAATGTCCTGCTGGCGGCAGACTATTCGCAGATCGAACTGCGGCTTGCCGCGCACATGGCGGACGTGGCGCCGCTGCGCGAAGCCTTCGCGGCGGGCGAGGACATTCATAACCGCACCGCGCAAGAGATGTTCGGCGAGGTCGACCGCGATACGCGTGCGCGCGCCAAGACGATCAATTTTGCGATTCTCTACGGGATTTCGCGCTGGGGCCTGGCCGGACGGCTGGGGATCGAGCCGGACGAGGCGCAGGCTCTGATCGACACCTATTTCGCGCGGTTTCCCGGCATCCAGCGATACATCGTCAATACGCTCGAAACCGTGCGGGAACGTGGCTATTCCGAGACCCTGTTCGGTCGCAAGACGTGGTTTCCCCGGATCAATTCGAAGAACCAGGCCGAGCGTCAGGGGAGCGAGCGCGCCGCGATCAACGCGCCGATCCAGGGCACCAGTGCGGATATCATCAAGCGGGCGATGGCGCGCATGGGCCCCGCGCTGGCGGCGGCGGGGCTGAAGCCGGATGAGCCGGACGGCGTGCGCATGCTGCTGCAGGTGCATGACGAACTGGTGTTCGAACTTCCCGAATCGCTGGTGGAGAAGGCCACGCCCGTGATCCAGCGGGTGATGGTGGAGGCCGCCGAACCTACCGTCGCGCTTTCGGTGCCGCTGGGCGTCGAGATCGGCACGGGGCAGAGCTGGGACGACGCACATTGAACCCGGCTCTGCGGCCTGCCCCTTTTCGCGCTTTCATCCGCCGCTGGTTCAACTGGCTGGTGCTCGGCGCCATGGCGGGCGCGATCCTCGGCGCGCTCGCGCTGCTGCTGTCGCTCGGCGCGGCGGAACGGGCGGAGCGGGTGCAGGCGCAACGGGCCTCGGAAATCCTGCAGACGCTCGACCGCGTGGAGCGCGCCGCCCTTTCCGCCGAGAGCGCGCAGCGCGGCTATTTCATCACGCTCGACCAGCGTTATCTCGAACCCTATCGTACCGCGCGCACGCAAACCGTCGAGGAACTGGAGAAGCTGGACCGTTCGCTTGCCGACGGAGCCCCCGTCCAGCGGCAGCAGGTAGACCGCATTCGCGCCGCGCTGGAGGACAAGTTCAGCGAACTCGACGACACGGTCGGCCTGCTGGAACAGGGCAATCTGCGCGATGCCCGGCGGCGCATCCTGACCGGCGACGGTTATGATGCGATGCAACGCCTGACCACCGCGATCGACACGCTTGCTGCAATCGAGCGCAACCTGCTGGCAGACCAGACGGAGCGCGCGCGGACCGCGGAAGAGCGCATCCTGCCGGCACTGGGCGTCCTGCTGCTGCTGCTGGTCGGCGCCATCGCGCTGGGGGCTGTGCTGGTCGCCCGCGCGGCACAGGCGGAGACAGAAGCGGCGCAGGCCCGCGAACTCGAAACCGCGCGCGACCGGGCGGATCTGCTGGCGCAGGAACTGAACCACCGGGTGAAGAACCTGTTCGCCATGGTGCTGGCCATCGTCCAGATGAGTGCGCGCGACGTGACGGACGTGGCTGCCTACAAGGAACGCATCGGCTCGCGCATCCGCGCGCTGCTGACCGCGCACGAGGTCACGCAGGGGTCCGGCACGGCGGCGGATCGCCTGAACCGGGAAGGCGGCGCATCGCTGCGCGCGCTCGTCGAAGCCACGGTGGAGCCGCATGTCTCGGAGGAGAAGCGCCTCGAAATCGATGGCGAGGATGTGGCCATCGCCCGTATCCAGGTGACGCCGCTGGGACTGGTCCTGCACGAGCTTGCTACCAACTCGGTCAAATATGGCTGCTGGAGCCAGGAAGGGTTGCTGACCGTGCGCTGGCGCAAGGAAGGCAACCTGGTGCATCTGGAATGGCAGGAAGAACGCGACGGCAGCATCGATGAAGAGGATGGCGACAACGGCGCCCGTACCGAGGTTGGCGGCGGCTTCGGCAGCACGCTGATGACCGGTGCCGGGCGCCAGCTCGGCGGCGAGGTGGAACGGACTTTCGGCCCTCGCGGCGTCACCGTGCGCATTGTCTTCCCGCCGCACCCGAAGGATGGTGCCGCTTGATCGCGCACCGCGCGGCCAATATCCGGCAGGCATGGCCATGGCGAACCTGACCGAAATGCTAGACCCGGCGCAGCTTGCGGTGCCGCTGGACAAGGCGTTCGCCATCGCCGCGGCGCTGGGCATCGCCGTGGTGCTTGCGCTGGCCGTTCACCGCGTTGCCTTCGTTCTGCTGCGCCGGGCGAGTACCCATGGTCCCGCGAAGTACGGCCAGCCTATCTTCGATGCGGTTCGAGGGCCCTCGCGCTGGCTTGCGGTGGCCATCGCCATATCTGCCGTGGCGGAGCGCGTGCCAGCCATCCGCCCCGCGTGGGATGCGCTTTCCGATTTTATCGCGCCGGTCATCTTCGGCTGGCTGGCGCTCGCCTTCGTGCAGGGCGCCTCGCTGGCGCACGAGCGGCGGATGGAGACCCGGCTCGACCCGATTCACATGCGCAGCCGCAAGACCCGGATCGAGATTTTCCGGCGGACGGCATCCAGCCTGATAATCGTCATAACGATCGCGCTGGTGCTGCTGAGCATACCGGGCGTGCGGCAGGTGGGCGTGACCTTGATGGCCTCTGCGGGCCTTGCCGCGCTGGCGATCGGCGCCGCCGCGCAGCCTGCGCTCAAATCGCTGATCGCGGGCATCCAGATGGCGCTGACCGAACCGATCCGGATCGGGGACATGGTGAAGGTGGACGGCGAAGTGGGCCGGGTGGAAGAAATCCGCATGACCTTCGTGGTGGTGCGCATCTGGGACGAACGCGTGCTGGTGGTGCCCACCGGCAAGTTCTTCGAGGAAAGCTTCGAGAACTGGTCACGCTCCGCCGACCGGCTGACCGGTATCGTGATGCTCAACCTCGATCCGATCGCCGATGTGGAGCCAATCCGGCAGGCCTTCCTCGGCTTCCTCGCCGAGCATGCGCTGTGGGATGAACGCGATGCGGCCGCGCTGGTGGTCGATGCCCACCCGGAGAGCATCGCCCTGCGTCTGTCCATGACCGCCGCGAGCATCGGTGACCTGTGGACGCTGCGCTGCGAAGTGCGCGAATACATGCTGCAATGGCTGCGCGAGAACCAGCCGGTCGCGCTGATCCGCCACCGGCTGGAGGTCGAGGCCGCGAACGAGCGGGGCGGTTAGGGCGATTGCCGGCTGGCACCCCTTCGTGCTGGGCCTGCCGAAGCACCAAGGGAGAGCACCCCGCCGCGCTTCGACAAGCTCAGGACGGGCGGGGAGAGCGCGGAACTCCTAATCCCCGTGCTTCGAATCGCGCGTTGATTCCACCATGCCTTCGGTGATGAAGCCGATCGGCATTGGTTCCGCCGCGCGCTTCTTCAGCTCGCCGCGCATCTTCTTGTATTCCTGCTCCATCTTGGGCGTCACAGAGGCACGGCTGTCCTTCAGGGCCTCGGTGAAGTCGCCCATGGTAACCTCCTGCACATCGGTGCCCGCGCGGTGCAGCGCGACGAGGCCGGCACGCCGGACCACGTCTTCCAGATCGGCCCCAGTGAACCGCTCTGTCTCGGACGCCAGCTTGGACAGGCTGACATCGTCTGCCAGCGGCATGTTGCCGGTATGGATGCCCAGGATCTGCTCACGCCCCTTCGCGTCGGGCGTGCCGACATAGACCAGTTCGTCGAACCGGCCGGGCCGCAGCAGCGCGGGATCGACCAGCGTCGGGCGGTTCGTGGCGCCGATGACCACGACCGACTGGAGTTCCTCCAGACCGTCCATCTCCGCGAGGACGGTATTGACCACCCGCCCCGTCACCTGCGGCTCCATGGTGCCGGAGCCACGCGCGGGGACCAGCGAATCGATCTCGTCGATGAAGATCACGCAGGGTGAGACAGCACGCGCGCGGCGAAACATCTTGGCGATCTGCTGCTCGCTCTCGCCGTACCACTTGGACAGCAGGTCGCTGGACTTCATCGAGATGAAGTTCGCATCCGCTTCCTTGGCGACGGCCTTGGCCAGCAGCGTCTTGCCCGTGCCCGGCGGGCCGTAGAGCAGGAAACCCTTGGCCGCGCGGATGCCGAGGCGGTGGAAGGCCTCGCGGTTCTTGATCGGAAGTTCGATGCCTTCCTTCAGCTTCTCGATCGCGTCGTCGATGCCGCCCAGATCGCTCCAGCCGACATCGGGCACCTGCACCATCACTTCGCGCATGGCGGAAGGCTGGATGCGCTTGAGCGCGGACAGGAAATCGTCGCGCCCGACATGCAGATTCTCGAGCACTTCGGTCGGGATGGTCTGCGCGTCGAGATCGATCTGCGGCATGATCCGGCGCACCGCGTCGATCGCGGCTTCGCGCGCCAGCGCGGCGATATCCGCGCCGACGAAGCCGTGCGTGACCTTGGCCAGCTCCTTCAGGTCCACGCCTTCGCCCAGTGGCATGCCGCGGGTGTGGATGGCGAGGATCTCGCGCCGGCCGTTCTCGTCGGGCACGCCGATCACGATCTCGCGGTCGAACCGGCCCGGCCGGCGCAATGCCTCGTCGATCGCGTCGGGGCGGTTGGTCGCCGCGATGACGACGATGTTGGCGCGCGATTCCAGACCGTCCATCAGCGTCAGCAGTTGTGCGACCAGCCGCTTTTCGGCTTCGCCCGGGACCGAATCGCGCTTGGGCGCGATCGAATCGATCTCGTCGATGAAGATGATGGCGGGCGCGTTCTGGTTCGCGTTGTCGAACACTTCGCGCAGCCGCTTTTCCGATTCGCCATAGCCCGAGCCCATGATTTCGGGCCCGTTGATCGCGAAGAACTCGGCATCGCTTTCATTGGCGACGGCCTGCGCCAGCCGCGTCTTGCCGGTTCCCGGCGGGCCGTGCAGCAGCACGCCCTTGGGCGGGTCGACGCCGAGGCGGGTGAAGAGTTCGGGATAGCGCAGCGGCAGCTCGACCATTTCGCGCAGCTGCTGGATGGTTTCCGAAATGCCGCCGACATCGTCGTAATTGACCACGGAGCGACCTGCCTTGGGCTCCTCGAAGTCCGGCCGCAGCTCGATCTCGGTGTTCTCGTCGATATGGACGATGCCCTTGGGCGCGGTGCTGATGACGCGCAGGCGGATCTGGGTGAGCGCGTAGGCGGGCGCGTTGAACATGCGCTGCACTTCGGGCGGCATGTTCTGCACCGGCTGCTGGCCGGTGGTCGCCACCAGATCGCCGCTGACGATCGGCTTGCGGAAGAAATTGCGCTTGAGCGCCTGGGTCGGCCCCTGAAGCCGCATCTCGCGGCTGGCGGGGGCGAACACCACACGGGTTGCGGGGCGCGATTGCGCGGCCTCGATCTTCACATGCTCGCCCGATCCCACTTCGGCATTGGCGCGCTGAAGCCCGTCGAGCCGGACCACGGAGAGCGCCTGATCCTCGTCATAGGCGGCCATCACGATCGCGGCAGTGGAGCGTTTGCCGGAGAGCTGCACGATATCGCCCTCCGTCACGCCGAGCGATTGCATCGCACTTCGTGGAAGGCGCGCGACGCCGCGCCCGCTTTCTTCCTGGCGCGCCGCCGCAACCTGCAGGCGGACGGTGTTTTCGCTCGCGGCTTCGCTATCGGCCATGATCTGCGCTCTCTCCCGTGTGGTACGCGCCCGGGTAGGCGGGCGCCTCGCGTGGCGGCCTAGATAGGTCGCGCTACGGATATTGGAATGACCCCTTGGGAATGAGCGAGCGCGCGCATAGGTCCGACAAGGCCGGCCAAGGTGCGCCGGACAAGAAAAAACCCGGCTGAGCGAACCCAGCCGGGTATTAAGTTTGGGAGAGGATGCCTGAAAGGCCTCATTGTTGTGGCGCAACACGATCCTCTTCGCAAGTGCGAAAAGATCATTTAATATTGCAGAAAATGCAAGTCGAAGAAGTGGCGGATTTCCGACGTTTCCGTTGCGCCGCCATGCCATTCCTTGTTGCACTGCGGCAACGAATGTTGCGCGGGTGCGGGATGACAAGGCCGCGCCAACCCCCTAAAACACGACGGAAACACATCCCCGACCCACCGGAGCACCATGCAGAAACTATTTCCCGATGCCGCGGCCGCGCTGGAAGGCGTGCTCAAGGACAACATGCTGATCGCCAGCGGGGGCTTCGGCCTTTGCGGCATTCCCGAAAGACTGCTCGATGCGATTCGCGACAGCGGCGTCACCGGCCTGACCTTCGCCAGCAATAATGCGGGAATCGACAATGAAGGCATCGGCAAGCTGCTGCGCACCAAGCAGGTGAAGAAGATGATCTCGTCCTATGTGGGCGAGAACAAGGAATTCGAACGCCAATTCCTCGCCGGCGAGCTGGAGGTGGAATTCTGCCCGCAGGGCACGCTGGCGGAGCGCATGCGCGCAGGCGGCGCGGGCATCCCCGGCTTCTACACCAAGACCGGCGTCGGCACGCAGGTGGCCCAGGGCAAGGAAGTGAAACGGTTCGACACCGGCGAGGGCCCGCAGGACTACATCCTCGAAGAAGGCATCTTCGCCGATCTGGCCATCGTGAAGGCGTGGAAGGCCGACGAGACCGGCAATGTCGTGTTCCGCAAGACCGCGCGCAACTTCAACGTACCTGCCGCCACCTGCGGCAAGGTCTGCGTGGTCGAGGTGGAGGAAATCGTGCCGACCGGCTCGCTCGATCCCGATTGCATCCACCTGCCCGGGGTGTTCGTGCAGCGGATGATCGTGGGTGCGCCCTACGACAAGAAGATCGAATTCCGCACCGTGCGCGAGGCGGCCTGACCGCCCGATCCGGCATGAATCGCGCGCTCGCCCTGCTGCTGCTGCTCGCGCTGCCCGGCCTTTCGGGCTGCGTCGCGCTGGCCGTACCGGTCGCTGCCGGAGCGATGATGGGCCGGGGGATCGACCGGCCGCCGCACGACGAGGCAACGCCTCCCGCCGCGGCCGGCGCGGGCCCGGCGGCAGAGGAATCGCAGGCCGCCAGCGCGGAGGACGCGCAGGTCGCCCTGCTGTCATCAGGCGAGGTCGTGGGCGTCGTCTCCTATGCGGAAGTGCCGCCACCCTCGGGCCAGGGGGGGCAGGACGATCCGGCCTATTCGCAGCTTTTCGCCAAGGTCACGGCCATCGCCCAGCGCGATCCATTCTCGCAGGAGAAGCGCAAGTCCGCGATTCTTGCCGATCCTGGCACGCTCAAGCCCGACCGCGCCGAATGTGCCTTCGCGCAGACCGCGGTGCTGGTCGATCTCGATCCGGCAGACAGCGAGGCCCCCCTGGCAGAGGATGTCGTCACGTCCCGGCAGCTTGCACGCGTCCTGGCGACCCTGCGCGCGCAGGAAGTCGCGGTTCTGTGGCTTTCGCGCCATACGGCCGTGCGGGCGGGTGCCGTTCGGCGGGCGCTGCTGCGTAGCGGGCTCGACCCGAGCGGGGCGGACGAACTCTACCTGGTCCGCTACGAAGACGAAACCAAGGCCACGCGCCGCGCCGATGCGGCGGGCGATTTCTGCATCGTCGCGATCCTGGGCGACCAGAAGCGCGATTTCGACGAGCTGTTCGCGTTCCTGAAGGATCCCGACGCAGCCTTCGCACTCGACCCACTGATCGGCGAGGCGTGGTTTCTCGCGCCAGCGCCGCTCACCTCCCTCTCACAATCCGAACAAGGCTCACAAGATGACTGACGAAACCAAAGGCTGGAGCCGCGACCAGATGGCGGCCCGTGCGGCGCGCGAACTGGAAGATGGCTACTACGTCAATCTCGGCATCGGCATCCCCACGCTGGTCGCCAACCACATCCCCGAGGGCATGCATGTGACGCTGCAGAGCGAGAACGGCATGCTGGGCATCGGCCCCTTCCCGCTGGAAGGCGAGGAAGACGCCGACCTCATCAACGCGGGCAAGCAGACCATCAGCGAGCTGGACCATTCCGCCTATTTCGACAGCGCGACCAGCTTCTCCATGATCCGCGGCGGGCATATCGACCTGACCGTGCTGGGCGCGATGGAAGTGGCGCAGAACGGCGATATCGCCAACTGGATGATCCCCGGCAAGATGATCAAGGGGATGGGCGGCGCGATGGATCTGGTCGCGGGCGTGAAGAAGATCATCGTGGTGATGGACCACACCTCCAAGCACGGGGACCCCAAGTTCATCCCAGAATGCTCGCTTCCGCTGACCGGCACGAACGTGGTCGACATGATCATCACCAACCTCGGCGTCTTCCGTCGGCCCGACCATGACAGTGCCTTCCAGCTGATCGAACTGGCGCCCGGTGTGAGCGAAGAGGACATCGCGAACAGCACGACGGCCAAATACGAAGTGGCGCTCCAGAAGGCCTGAAGCGCTCGCAATGTGGCTCGACAAACCCCGCAACCCTGACGCCCCGCTCGCGGGGCTGAAGGTTCTCGAACTCGCGCGCATCCTCGCCGGGCCCTCCGCCGGGCAGACGCTGGCCGACCTCGGCGCGGATGTCATCAAGGTAGAGGCACCCGAGGGGGACGGCACCCGGCTATGGGGGCCGCCTTTCGTAGAGCGTTCGAACGGCGCGAAGGAAGCGGCCTATTACCATGGTTGCAACCGCGGGAAGCGGGGGATCACGGCGGATTTCCGGAACGTCGATGATCTGGCCGTGGTGGCCGGTCTGGCTGGCCAGGCCGATGTCGTGATCGAAAACTTCCTGCCCGGCAAGCTGGCCAAGTTCGGGCTCGACTATGCCAGCTTGTCACAGGCCAACCCCGGTCTCGTCTACTGCTCGATCACCGGCTTCGGGCAGGGCGGGCCGCGCCGCAACGAACCGGGTTACGACTTCGTCATCCAGGCGATGAGCGGGTTCATGGCTCTGACCGGGGAGCCCGAGGGCGAGCCGATGAAGCACGGCATGTCCGTGTCGGACCTGTTCTGCGGCCTCTATTCGACCATCGCCATCCAGGCCGCGCTCGCGATGCGGCAGCGGACGGGCAAGGGCCAGCATATCGACATGGCGCTCTACGATTGCTCGGTCGCTCTGCTGGCGCATCAGGCGCAGAGTTTCTTCACCACAGGCGAAAATCCGCCGCGCATGGGGAACATGCACGCGCAGGTGAGTGCCTATGGCGTGTTCCCGACGAAGGACGGCCCCGTGGTGCTCGCGCCCGCGAACGACCGGCTGTTTCGCAAGCTGCTCGAAGTGTTCGAACGACACGACCTGCTGGGTGACGAACGCTTCGCCACCAACGAGGCGCGGATCGCCAACCGGGCACAGATCGACGGGATCATCGCCGCCGAGACCGCGCAGTGGGATCGCGAGGCGCTGCTTGCGGCGTGTCGCAAGGCCGGCGTGCCTGCGGGGCCGATCTACGAGGTGTCCGAGGTTTTCGAAGACCCGCAGGTGCAGGCGCGCGGCATGACCTTCCCCATGGCCGAGGGCCTCACCGGGCTGCGCAGTCCGTTCAGTTTCTCCGACGCCGAACTTGCGCTGGGTGAGCCTTCGCCCAGGCTCGGGCAGGATGACTAGCGCAGGATCGGCCCCAACCGCCCGCGCGCCACGCTGCGCCACAACCATTCGAACGGCCCCTGCCGCAATCGGGCGAGCCACAAGGGCGACCAGATCAGCATGAGCGTGATGGGCACCAAGGCCACTGCAAAGGCTTGCCAGCGTGTCAGCATGCCGAACCACCCGAGGCCCCAGCCATAGAAGATCAGCGCGAAGGTCAGACTGGAGAGCAGATAATTGGTCAGCGAAAGGCGCCCCGCCGCAGCAAGGCGGCGGCGCAGGGCGCCGTCGCGGGCCGCAAACAGCCCCATGACGAGCGCGGCGTAGCCGACCGCCAGCAGCAGATCGAAAGGCAGCGACCAGAACAGCGCGACCGGGCCGACCATCGCGCCCGCGAAACCGGCCTGCACGTCCAGCACCATCATTGCGGCCAGCGGCGGCAGCGCGACCAGCGCCATGCGCCCCGCGAGCGCGAAGCACCGCGACCGCTCCCAGACGCCGCGCAGCAGGCCGGCACGCCACAGTCCCGCGCCGACCAGCATCATCGCCAGCGTGGACGGGATGCCCGGCACCTGTGTCTGCAACGCGGCGAAGAAGCCCATAGTGCGCCTGGCCACGCGCGCGCCGAAGTCTTCCGTCCCGATCACGCGCGCATAATCGAGCGCCAGCGGGTCCGCGCCGAAGGTCTGTGCGGGCAGGAGCGCCAGCGTGCTGCCCGGCTCGGCGGTCAGCCACAGAAAGGCGAGCAGCGATCCGCCTACCACGTGCATCGCCATCAACATGGCCCCGGCGATGAATAGCCAGCGGCCGTTGAGCGCCAGGAACACAGGCAGGACCAGGCCCGCCATCGCGTAGAGGCGCAAGACGTCGTTATTGGCCAGCAGGATAGCGTGAGCTGCGCCGATGGCGAACAGCACGACCATGCGCGCAACGTGCTCGCGCACGGGATGGGCCGCCCCGCGCGCCCGCGCGCGCTCCATCAGGATCGCAACCCCCGCGCCGAACAGCATGGCGAACAGGCTGCGGAACTTGTCCTCCACGAACACGAAGCTGACCGCCCAGACCATCCAGTCGAGCGGCCCGTCGCTCCCCGCCACTGCCGGGTTGAAGTAGGCGGCTGGCGGCAACGCGAAGATGTAGACGTTCATCAGCGCGATGCCCGCCACGGCAATGCCCCGCAGCGCATCGAGGGCGACCACGCGATCGCCGGACGCAGAAGGGCCCGGCGCCCCCGCTCCCCCCGCTCGTGCGGGGGCTGTCAGCGGAGTGCCGGGCCCGTTCATGTCCTGCGGCCTGACGGCTTACTTGCCGACGGCAGCCTTCAGGTCCTCGACCAGATCGGTCCGCTCCCAGGGGAACGCGTCGCCTTCGGCATTGCGCCCGAAGTGGCCGTATGCGGCGGACCGGCGGTAGATCGGCTTGTTGAGGCCAAGATGCGTGCGGATGCCGCGCGGCGTCAGGCCGCCCAGCTTGCTCATGCCGCGGATCGCGTCTTCCAGCGCCTCTTCGGAGACGGTGCCGGTGCCGTGCAGATCGACATAGACCGATAGGGGCTCGCTGACCCCGATCGCGTAGGAAAGCTGGATGGTGCAATGCGTGGCAAGCCCCGCCGCGACCACGTTCTTCGCCAGATAGCGGGTGATGTAGGCAGCCGAACGGTCGACCTTGGTCGGGTCCTTGCCGCTGAAGGCACCGCCGCCATGGGGCGCCGCGCCGCCATAGGTATCGACGATGATCTTGCGGCCCGTGAGGCCCGCATCGCCATCGGGCCCACCGATCTCGAACGCGCCGGTCGGGTTGATGTGCCACACGGTGTCGTCGTCGATCAGCCCGGCAGGCATCACCTCGCCAACGGCCTTCTTCACATAGGCCTTCAGCTCGGCTTCCTTTTCGCCTTCATGGTAGCCGGGCGCGTGCTGGGTGGAGACGACGATGGCGACAGCCTTGGTCGGCTTGCCGTTTTCGTAGCGCAGCGTGACCTGGCTCTTGGCGTCGGGTTCGAGGAACGGCGCGACGCCGGACTTGCGGTCGTCCGCCAGCTTCTGGAGAATCTTGTGGCTGTAATCGAGCGTCGCCGGCATCAGGTCGGGCGTCTCGTTGCAGGCATAGCCGAACATGATGCCCTGGTCGCCCGCGCCTTCATCCTTGTTGGAGCCATCGCTCCCGGCGTCGACGCCCTGCGCGATTTCGCTGGACTGGCCATGCAGGTGGTTCTCGAAGGTCAGGGTTTCCCAGTGGAAGCCGTCCTGCTCGTACCCGATTTCCTTCACCGTATCGCGCACGGCCTTTTCGATCTCTTCGGCCGCGCCCGGCTTCCATTCGCCATTGTCGTACATCGGCGCGCAGCGGATTTCGCCCGCGAGGACCACGCGCTGGGTCGTCGTCATCGTTTCGCAGGCGATCCGCGCCTCGGGATCCTTGCTGAGCATCAGATCGACGATGGCATCCGAAATCTGGTCGGAAACCTTGTCGGGATGGCCTTCGGAAACGCTCTCGGACGTGAAGATATAGCTGCTGCGCATGGGGCTGTTACCTCGATATAAAGAGTTCTTTATGTCTGCATGCGTGCCCTAAACCGCCCTCCGCCGCTTTACAACCAGAGAGCCGCCGAGCAGCGCCAGGGCCCAGACGAGTGCCAGCCAGTTGCCCATGAGGGAGAACAGCGTGGGCGCAGCGGCTGGCGGCACGCTGCCTTCGATCCGCGCGCGGTTGCCCATGCCGATATGCTCGCGCACGACACCGCGCGCGTCGATCACGCCGCTGATTCCGGTGGTGGTGGAACGCAGGATCGGCAGGCCTTCCTCTATCGCGCGCATCCGCGCATGCGCCATGTGCTGCGGCGGGCCGGTCGGCCCGAACCAGCCGTCGATCGAGGGGTTCACGATGTAATCCGGGCGATTCGCGCCGTCGGCAACCTGGCCCGAGAATATGATCTCGTAACAGATCTGGATTCCCGCGCGGCCGTAGTCACCCAGATCGAGCGTCTGCGGCCCGGGGCCGGGCACGAAATCGATCGAACCCGCGACCAGCCGCGAGAGCCCGATCGGCTCCAGAAGATCGCGGAACGGCAGGTATTCGCCATAGGGCACCAGATGCGCCTTGCGGTACCCCCCCACGATCTCGCCCTCGTCGTCGACCACGGTGACGACATTATAGGCGGCGACGGCGCTGTCGCCCTCGATCTCCAGGTCCATCGTCCCGGTCAGCAGCAGGCTGCCCTCGCCGATGACGCGCGCGATCCGCTGCCTGGCGAATTGCGGATCGCGCCCGGCGGTGGTCGCCGCATAGTACCGCTCGGGATAGCCCTCGCGCAGATAGTCGGGCAGCACGCCTTCGGGCCAAAGCACCAGCCTTGAGCCTTCCTGCTCCTCGGGCCGCACGGTAAGCGCGGCCAGGGTCAGGAACCCGGGCTCGTACTGGCGCGGATCGTTGAGCGCATCCTGGTCCAGATCGGGCTGGACCAGCGTGTAGGGGAGCGTGCCTTCCTCGCCCTGGCCAGCGGGCCAGTACATCGCCGCAAGCAGCAGCAGCGAGGCGAGCCCCATGCGCAGCCATTGCCTCCGGAGCAGCTGATCGGTCAGGCCGAGGGCCAGCACCACGGCGATGCCGGAAAGTGCGTAGGTGCCCGTCAGCGGAAGCAGCCCGGCGAGCCCGGGGCGATCGAACGGCCCCAGCAAGGCAAGACTGAACGGCCCCCAGGCATAGCCGGTGAACAAAGTTGCGCGCAGCCACTCGGCGATGATCCACGCCCCGCCCAGCGCCAGCGCATAGACCAGCGTGCTCTTTCCTCGTGCAAGCCGATAGGCGGCGGCGAAGGCCAGCGCCGGGTAAAGCGCGAGATAGGTCGAAAGCAGCGGGACCGAGAACCATCCGAGCACGGCCGGCATGCGGTCCTGATGGGTGAAGGCGGTCGCTATCCAGAGATTGGTGACGGTAAAATGCGCGAGGCCGAACAGCCAGCCGCGAAAGAAGGCGCTGCGCACCGATCCGCTGAAACGGATCAGCACAGCGCCTGCGCCCAGTGCGATCAGTGCGATCGGCCACAGGTGTACAGGAGGAAAGCCGAGCGCGGCGAGCGCGCCCAGCAGCAACAGGACGATGCGCGGATGCTGGAGCGCGCGGCCTAGCACCGGGCGCTCCCGCCGGTCGTCAGGCAGCGTTTGGGCCGAATGCCGGTCATCCCGGTACCAGCAGCGCGATCAGCCGACCGCGCTCAGTGCCCCGTCGCCTGTATCGTCGCCGTCGTCCGAGTTCTCTTCGACCGCCTTGCGCGTCCGGCGACGCGGCTTGGCCGGCTTGCTGTCCTCGTCGGACGCGGTGGCCGCGGCAATGGCCGGCGGCAGGACGGCGGCGTCGATTTCGTCGCCGTCGCCATCATCGTCGTCGCGGTTGCCATCGTCGCGCTTGCGCGCGCTGGCCCGCTTGGCCGGTGCCTTGCGCTTGCGCACGAAGGGGTTCTCTTCGCTTTCGAAGACCTCTTCTTCGTCGCTGTCGTCCGAGGAATCCTCGCTGTCCGAATTGCCGCGGGCCTTGCCGCGCTGCTTTTCGTTGCGGTTGGACTTCTTCGGCTTGCGGCGATCATCGTTACGGCCGTCGTTGCGCCCGTCATTGCCGCGGTCCTCGTCGTCGTCGGAGGAATCGTCGTTCGCCTGGCTGCGTTCGTTGTTGTCGCGCTTGCCGCGCTGTTCGTCCTGCCGGGCCTTGTTGTCGGCGATGACGCGGAAATAGTGGTCCGCGAACTGCAGGTAGTATTCCGCCTGCACGCGGTCGCCATTGTGCTGCGCGTCCTGCGCCAGCTTCTTGTACTTGTCGAGCAGCTGGGGCGCATTGCCCCGCGCGCGGCTGTCGATCCGGTTGGAGCTGTTGCCGCCCCCGCCCTGGTTGCGATTGCCGCGGCCGCGCCGGCGGTTGTTGTTACGGTTGTTGTTGTTGTTCAAGGAATAATCTTCCCTCTAGGTCGGGCTCACAAATCGCGGCGCTGCAGCAATGCCGTGTGTTCCGCGCGGCCCACCTGTCCCTAAGCATGATCTTCGAACTCTTGCCGATCGCAGGCCCTTCAAAGGCCCGGTCTTCTCGCAGATGTCGGATCGCGACCCTTGCGAGAATGTCCAATTCTTGCCGGGTCTTGACGAGGCTTACCGGCTGCCCGTCGCTTTGCCAACCCCTTGTCAAAAGCTTTGCGAAACAATCATGGCGCGTGGCCTTTTTGCAAGATCCTTGCAGAAGCGCGGGCTAAATCCCTGATTTCGTGCGATCTCGCCCACGGCACTTTGCTGCGCTGCGCCAATTTCGAAGATGGCGATCCCGGTATTTGTTAACAAGGGACGAATTTGCGGAAGCAGAATCCGGTAGTCGTCGAGACCTTCGGCCCCTGCAAACAGCGCAGATGCGGGCTCATGATCGCGCACCTGCGGGTCGAGCGCGGCGGCGTCCTCGACATAGGGCGGGTTGCACAGAATCAGGTCGAACGTGCCGAGATCGCGCCGCCAGTCGCCCTTGCGCCAGCTGCGGCGCAGGAACCGCGCGCGTTCCGCCATATCGAGTTTCGTCGCATTGCATCGCGCCACACGCAGCGCTGGCATCGAGGCGTCGAGCCCCAGCCCCTGCGCCTCGGGCCACAGCGACAGCGCCGCCAGCAGCAGCGCGCCCGATCCTGTGCCGAGGTCGAGGATGCGCTGCGGAGATGCGCGATCCGCAAAGTGCTCCCTCCCAGCATCTATCAGCGTTTCGCTGTCCCCCCGCGGGATCAGCACGGCGGGCGAAACCTGCAGGTCCAGCCCGTAGAATTCGGCGCTGCCGGTGATGTAGGCGACCGGCTCGTGCGCAATGCGGCGGGCGACCAGCGCCTCGAACCCCTGGGGCGCGGGATCGCGCATGCCGCGCAGCAGCATGTCCGAGCGCGAAATGCCCAGCGCATGCGCCATCAGCAGTTCGGCATCGAGCCGCGCGGTATCGCTGGTGGCCGAGAGGCGAGTGGCGGCTTCGCGTATGGCGTCCGCCACGCTCGGCACGCCACCCTCACTCATTCATCGCCGCCAGCCGCTTGGCTTCGTCCTCGGCGATAAGAGCATCGACCAGTTCGCCCAGCCCCGGGCCCGCGATGATCTCGGGCAGCTTGTGCAACGTCAGGCCGATGCGGTGATCGGTCACGCGGCCCTGCGGGAAGTTGTAGGTGCGGATGCGTTCGGAACGGTCGCCGGAGCCGACCATCGCCTTGCGCGCCTCGGCTTCTGCGCCCTCGGTCGCCTCGCGCTGCTGTTCGTAGAGGCGCGCGCGCAGCACCTGCATCGCCTTCTCGCGGTTCTTGTGCTGGCTGCGCCCGTCCTGACAGGTGACCACCAGCCCGGTCGGCAGGTGCGTAATGCGGATCGCCGAATCGGTCGTGTTGACGTGCTGGCCGCCTGCACCGGACGCGCGATAGGTGTCGATCTTGAGGTCGCCCGCATCGATCTGCACATCGACCTCGTCGGGCTCGGGCAGCACCGCCACGGTCGCCGCCGAGGTGTGGATGCGCCCGCCACTCTCGGTCTCGGGCACGCGCTGCACGCGGTGCACGCCGCTTTCGAACTTGAGCTTCGCGAACACGCCGGTGCCGGTGACGTTCGCGACGATTTCCTTGAAGCCGCCGACTTCGGACGCGCTCATGCTGACCGGCTCGACCTTCCAGCCCTGCTCGCCCGCGAAGCGTTCGTACATACGATACAGGTCGCCCGCGAACAGCGCGGCCTCATCGCCGCCCGTGCCCGCACGGATTTCGAGCATCGCGGGCTTGGCATCGGCGCTGTCGCGCGGGAGCATCGCGACAGCGAGCTGCTGCTCAAGCTCGGGAATGCGCTGGTTGAGCGCCTCCAGCTCCTCCTCTGCCATGGCGCGCATCTCGGGGTCGGAGAGCATGTCTTCCAGCCCCGCAACTTCCTCGCGCGCGGCCTTCAGCTCCAGCGCGAGCTTCGCCACCGGCTCCAGCTCGGCATAGTCGCGGCTTGCCTGGACGAATTCCTCGCCCTCGAGCTGGCCCGAGGCCATCCGCGCCTCGATCTCGGCGAAGCGGTTGGCGATCTGGTCGAGGCGTTCGGGGGGGATGGTCAATGGTCGTTCCGGTGGCGGGCCTGACACACCTGACACAGTGTTCAGGGGTGAAAAAGGCGGGCCTTTGTGGGTTGGCTATTTCGGGAGGGGAATGTCGGGTGCGTCGGCGGTCATGCAAGGCGCATTAGCGTGAAGGGGGTGGAGTAGGAAAGGTCTCCCTCGCCTCACGCTCCACCGTCACCCCGGACTTGATCCGGGGTCCAGCTTCTTTTGGCTTGGCGCTGAAGAAAGCGGGATCCCGGCCCGGGGCCGGGATGACGAAGCACTTGATTTGGCGATCAGTTCTAAGCGGCCCGATCGTCGTTATTCCGCTAGTGGGTCGTGCTCTAGCTCTATCTCATGGCCATGTTGGATAATGCGGTTACCTCCAAGCCAGAGCTTTCCTTCCAACGCATCACGGATAAGATCCGCAGTATCAGGATCAATCGATTTGTTATGCGTGAGCGACCGAACTCGCATCACTCCAATTTGGTGAGGCACACTAGTTTTATCGTCGAGAACGAGAAGAACTTGAGGATTGGCTTTTACCGCTTTGTCGTAACGTTTTCTCAGACCGCCAACGTTGAATAACTCAACCGACAACTGTTTCCACCGAAGTTGAGGGGCGAGCCAAGCAGCTAGCAAATCAGTCGACTCAGCCTCGGAGACCACCGCTACGTTCAACCTGCCCTCGCCCTTCTCCCCCACCAGCATAGCCAGCCGCTCGATCCCCGCAGCCCAGCCGACCGCAGGCGTCGGCGGCCCACCAAGGCTTTCGATCAGCCCGTCGTAGCGGCCACCGCCGAGGATCGTGCTCTGCGACCCCAGCGCGTCGGCTGCGGCAGAGCCCTCGTCGGGAATGAACTCGAAGGCGGTGTGGCGGTAGTAGTCGAGCCCGCGCACCAGGCTCTCGGCGCGCACCCATTTCACGCCCGCCGCATCCAGCCCGCCGGTCACCGCATCGAAGAACGCGCGCGCCTCATCCGACAGGTACGCGTCGATCTTCGGCGCATCGGCAACGAAGCGCTGGTCGCGGCGGTCCTTGCTGTCGAGAATCCGCAGCGGGTTTTTCTCCAACCGCTCCTGCGATTCCTCGCTCAACTCGTCCTTCACGCTACGGAAGTGCTCGACCAGCGCGGCGCGCCATGCCTCACGCGAATCGCCATCGCCCAAGGTGTTGAGGTGCAGCGTCACGCCCTCGATCCCCAGCTCGCGGATCACCTGGTCGGCCATCGCCAGCAGCTCGACATCGGCCTGCGGTTCTGCCGCACCGATGATCTCCGCGTCGATCTGGTGGAACTGGCGGTAGCGGCCCTTCTGCGGGCGCTCGTACCGGAACAGCGGGCCATGCGTCGCCAGTTTGACCGGCGCGTGCTGCTGCCAGCCATTGGTCAGGTAGGCGCGCGCGATCCCGGCGGTGAATTCGGGCCGCAGGGTGAGCGATTCTCCGCCACGATCCTCGAAGCTGTACATTTCCTTGGAGACGATATCGGTCGTCTCGCCGATCGAGCGGGCGAAAACTTCAGTCTTTTCGAACACCGGAAACTCGGCGCGGCGGAAGCGGTAGAGCTTGCGCACCCGCTCGAACGTCTCGACCACGAAGGCGAAGCTTTCCGCCTCCGCCCCGAAAATATCCTGCGTGCCCCGGATCGCCTGCGGCGTCTTGGAATTGTTCTTGCCCATGGGCGGTGCAGTTAGGCTGGCATTGCCCCTTCCGCAATCGCCTCGCCTTCGTTAAGCCGCGCCGCAGTTTGGGAGGGGGGCCGTAATCATCCGCCTCACGGCGCGAGTCACAACAAGAGAGCCTCCACAATTATGCGTATCGACAAAGTGCCCACGGGCGACAATCCGCCCGAAAGCCTCAACGTGATCATCGAAGTGCCCACCGGCGGCGAGCCGGTGAAGTACGAGTTCGACAAGGATTCGGGCGCGCTGTTCGTCGACCGGATTCTGCACACGCCGATGCGCTATCCGGCGAATTACGGCTTCGTGCCGCACACGCTGTCGCCCGATGGCGACCCGCTGGATGCGCTGGTGATCGCGCGCAGCCCGTTCATCGCAGGCTGCGTGGTGCGCGCCCGCCCGATCGGCGTGCTCAACCTCGAAGACGAGCATGGCGGCGACGAAAAGCTGATCTGCGTGCCGGTGGACACGACCTTCCCGTACTATTCGGACGTGGGCGAGACGAAGGACCTGCCGAGCATCATCTTCCAGCAGATCGAGCACTTCTTCACCCACTACAAGGATCTGGAAGCCGAAAAGTGGGTGCGCGTGGGCGCCTGGGGCGATGCAGCCGAAGCGAAGAAGATCGTGGTCGAAGCGATCGAACGGGCGAAGGGCTAGGCCCTTACGCGGAGCGAGATTCCCGGAGCTCTTGTGAAGTGCCCCGGTTCATGCGGTAGAAGACCAGCCCTGCCGCACATCCCGCGATTATCGACGCAGGGATCGCTCCGATAGCCACCGCGAGCCGCAGGTTCGTCAGGTGGAAACCGCCCCATCCAACGATCGCGTGGAGGAGGTCCTCCCTCGGATCGGTCGGGCCTAGCGCCGCATCCGCCAGGCGCAGTGCCCAGCCGATTCCCGTGTGGAACAGTCCTGCAGACCCTCCCGCAACGACCAGAGATCGTCGGGATGGGTTGCTTCCGAGCGGCAGCAGAACCGCTGCCAGGACGACAAAGGCGCCCGGAAATCCGAAAATCCACGCGAAGGGTAGCGTGCCGATCGTGCCAGCCAGCGCCGACACCAGCCACCCGGCGACGCTTCGGGAGTTCTCGACCGTCCAGACCAGGTCTTGAACCGATGCTGCGAACAGGGCGAGCACCGACGTCAGGCCCGTCGCCACGAAGGTCGCAGCAACAAGCCCGAAGACGATCTCGATGAAGCGTCTCACTCCACCGGCCGCCGGTGGTCGAGCAGGTCGCGCTTGGCCTCGGGGCTTTCGCGCTCTTCTTCCACCATCTGGTCGATCTCGTCGCTGGGCGCGACATCGGCAAGCACAGCCTCGGCATCGGGCTTCGGTTTGCGCGGGCGCGTGGGTGCGCCATCGCGCTCGGCGATGTTCTCGAACGGGAGGCTGGCCGAACGCGGGTCGAAGCGCAGGCGATAGATCGGCTCGGGCAGGCCGAAGCCTGCGCCCTCCAGCGCATTCTTGACCGCCGGGATCGCTGCGCTCTGCGCCTTGAACCAGTCGGTCTCGCGCTGGTCGATCCAGCCGAGGAAGCGGATCAGCACGTTCGAATCGCCGACCTCGACAATCCGCGCCTCGGGCGGCGGATCCGTCAGGACGAAGGGCAGCCCCGCCAGCGTCTCGCGCCCCAGTTCGGCCGCGGCGGTGGCATCGTCGTCCGGGTCGACGCCCAGGGTGAAATCGAAGCGGCGCTGCGGGTTGCGCGTGAAATTGAGGATGTTGGCCTTGAACACCGTCGAGTTCGGGATGCGCAGCTGGTTGCCCTCCAGCGTCATCAGCACGGTGGCCCGGCTGGTGAGGCGAATCACGCGCCCCTCGAACTCGTCGATGTTCACCAGATCGTTGGCGCGGAACGGCTGGCGCAGGCTCAGCATCAGCGATGCGACGTAGTTCTCCACCGTGTCCCGCATGGCAAAGCCCAGCGCGATGCCGATGACGCCCGCGCCGCCCAGCACCGCGCCCAGCAGCGCGGTCGCCCCGATAATGTCGAGCGCGATGACCGCGGCGAAGATCACCGCGATGAAGCGGATCGCGCTCGCCACCAGATCGGCGAGAAAATCGTTCGGAGTGAACAGCCGCCAGACGAACTTGAGCGAGGCGAGCAGGTAGCCCACGACCACGATCGCAAGGCCGATCAGCAGCGCCACCCCGATCAGCGGCAGCATGTTCACCGCCTCGCGCATCCGGTCCACCAGGGCGGTCACGATGTCCGCCGTCCCGCTGAGCGAGGTGTCGCGCGCGATCTCGTTCTCGACCGTGGCGACATCGAAGCGCGCGGCGATGGCGCCCGCCTCCTCGATCGCCTGCTGGCTGGGCGCGGACCCGGTCAGCCGCACGACCCCTTCGTTGACCTCGACCTCGATGGCGGAAAAGCCGGAAACCTGCGCGTAGATGTCGCGCAGGCGGTTGGCGATGCGCGTATCGGCCTGCGGATCGCGCTGGTCCGACAGCGTGTTACCCGCAGTGGGCGCAGGCGCGGGCTGAGCCTCCGCCGGTTCATCCTGCGATAGCGAGGGCAGCGCCGCCGATGCAGGCAGCGCGATGAGCGCAAGGCAGAAGGCGGCCAGTATCCGCAGCATGGTCTCAGCCCCCCCGTGATCAGCCGCGATTCGCGCGGCATGACGCCGCCGTCAGTGCGGAAATGCGATTCCGAAGCCTGCGGCCAGCAGAAGCGGGACGCCGATGGTCATCAGCCACAGCCCCACCTGATCGCGGCGAAACGCGCCACGCAGCGAAGGATCGTGGGGATCGTGGCCCGATCGGCTATCCCAGCGATGTTCGAAGAAGCGCAGCACCGGAATGAACGCGCCCACCATCACCACCAGCAGGAAGTAAACGGTGATGCCGTCGAAGGCGTATTTCATCTTGGGCATGGTGATGAAGATGATGAGCGCGGTCGTGACGAGCAGGCTCCACGCAATGTTGTCGCTGATCCGGGCGGCCCAATCGACCTGTTCGGCATCGCCAGTGGGAAAATTGCTGCTCGTGTCCATCCGCTTGTCCTCTCGCCTGCGTGCGCAAGAGGTTGATGTTAGGCCGGCATCGCCCCACTCTCAAGCCTGTTGGCACGCACCAGCGCGCGATCCCTCGCCGTTTGCAGCTTTCGCCACGCGCACCATTTGCTAAGCAGGCCCCATGGCAGAGATCGACCCCGCCGAAATTGCGCAAAGCTCCGCACAGGTGGAAGCCAACGCCGCCCCGCCCATCCCGCAGGGCGGGCTGGAAGTCGTCTCCATCGCCAAGAGCTACGACAAGCGCGCCGTGCTGACCGATATTTCGCTGTCGGTCGGCAAGGGCGAGGTGCTGGGCCTGCTGGGCCCCAACGGCGCGGGCAAGACGACCTGTTTCTATTCGATCATGGGGCTGGTGAAGCCCGATAGCGGCCGCATCCTGATGGATGGCGAGGATGTGACGCACCTGCCGATGTACCGGCGGGCCATCCTCGGCCTGGGCTACCTGCCGCAGGAAACCAGCATTTTCCGCGGGCTGACCGTGGAACAGAACATCGCCACCGTGCTCGAACTGGCGGAGCCCGATCGCGCGCGCCGGCGCGAGGGGCTGGAGCGGCTGCTGGACGAATTCGGCCTCACCCGGCTGCGCAGCGCGCCCGCCATGGCGCTTTCGGGCGGCGAGCGGCGGCGGTGCGAAATCGCGCGTGCGCTGGCGGCCAACCCCTCGATCATGCTGCTGGACGAACCCTTCGCGGGGATCGATCCGCTCTCGATCAGCGACATCCGCGATCTGGTGATCGACCTGAAGGATCGCGGCATCGGCGTGCTGATTACCGATCATAACGTTCGGGAAACACTCGATATCGTAGACCGCGCCTGTATCATCTATGGTGGCCAGGTGCTGTTCGCGGGCACCCCGCAGGACCTGGTGGCAGACGAGAACGTGCGCAGGCTCTACCTTGGCGAGAATTTTACCTTGTGATTTTCCGGCGGTCCGAAACGTGACCGCTCAGGGGAGAACTGGGTCCGCCGTGGCGGCACCAGCCCGCACTCCCACCCGGCCAGGTGTGTTCAATTTTCCGGCGGTCGTCGCTGTGATTCCCGGTGGCCAATGCCGGTTCGCCGGGGCCGGTACCGGGAGCAGTCTGCTGGCTTGCCAACGGACGAATGGACGCAACGCCTGATGTCCCTCGCCCCGCGCCTCGACCTGCGCCAGTCGCAATCGCTGGTGATGACACCGCAGCTGCAGCAGGCGATCAAGCTGCTGACGCTGTCGAACCTCGAGATCGAGGCCTTCATCGGCGATGCGCTGGAATCCAACCCTTTGCTCGAGCTGGGGGAGACGCCCCAGGCAGAGCGCGGAGAGGGTGGCGATTCCGACGTGCCCGAGACTCCGCGCGAGGAGCGTGAGGCCGACACGCTGATCGCGGAAGGCGCCGGGCAGAGCGACGCGCCGACCGATCTTGCCTCTTCCGCGCTGGAAATAGACCGCGATACGGGTGACGGCAGCTGGGGCGCGGCGGATGGTTCTGGCGGCGGCGAGGACGAGGGCTTCGGCCTCGAACAGAGCACCGCTGCCGGCATCTCGCTGTCCGAACATCTTCACGCACAGGTTGGCGCGGCCGCCAGCGACGAGCGCGAGATCTTCATCGCGCGCGCCATTGTCGACCGGCTGGACGAGGCCGGTTACCTCGCCGAACCGCTGACCGAGATCGCCGCCGCGCTGGGCGTTCCCCTGGCGGAGGCCGAGCGCGCGCTGGCGCTGGTCCAGACGCTCGATCCGGCAGGCGTGGGCGCACGCGACCTGGCCGAATGCCTGGCGATCCAGGCCCGCGAGGCGGACCGTTACGATCCGTGCATGGCGCGGCTGATCGACCATCTCGATCTGGTCGCCCGGGGCGAGGTCGCGCGGCTGCGCAAGCTGTGTGAAGTCGACCAGGAAGAGCTGGTGGAGATGCTGGCGGAACTGCGCGCCTACGACCCGCGCCCCGGCCTTGCCTTCGGCACGCGCGAGGATGGGGCCATCGCGCCCGACATCCTGATCGACCGCAGCCCCGATGGCACCTGGCGCATCGCGCTGAACGAGGCAACGCTGCCGCGCCTCGTGGTCAACCGCCCCTATCTGGTGACCTTGCGCGATGGCTGCCGCGACCGCGACAGCCGGTCATGGCTGAAGGACAAGCTGGAAGACGCACGCTGGCTGATCCGCGCGCTCGACCAGCGGCAGAAGACCATCCTTGCGGTGGCGAGCGAGATCGTGACCCAGCAGGAAGGCTTCTTCCTGCACGGGGTCAGCCACCTGCGTCCGCTGACGCTGAAGCAGGTGGCCGAAAAGATCGAGATGCACGAAAGCACGGTCAGCCGGGTGACCAGCAACAAGTTCCTGCATTGTCCGCGCGGCACCTTCGATCTCAAGTACTTCTTCACCAGCGGTGTTGGTGGCGGCGAAGATGGCGAGGGCGCGAGCGCGGAAGCGGTCAAGGCGCGGATCAAGGCGTTGACCGATGCCGAAGATGCCAAGGCGATCCTCTCCGACGACAAGCTGGTCGATCTTCTCAAGGCCGAAGGCTTCGACATCGCACGCCGCACGGTCGCCAAGTACCGCGAGGCGATGGGGATCGGGTCGAGCGTGCAGCGCCGCCGGGCGAAGAAGCTCGCCGCGATCGGGTAGCGATCAGGCCCGCTCCAGCACCGCGAAGTGGGTAACGTTGTCGGGGCTGTCCTCCACGTTCGCCGCAATCACTTCCAGCCCGTAGAGCGCCGCCGCCCGCTCCGAGGCGAGCGCGGCGCGCGTGCGATCCCCCTCCTCGGCTACCGTGGCGGCGGCCCCTGCGGTATCGCCCGCCTCCACCGCCCGCGCGCCGGTCCGCGCCAGAAAGCGGGTGCATTCGGCCAGCGCCATGGGGTGGCTGGCGATCACCTGCACCTCGTCGAGCCGCGTTCCCCGCACGCCCAGGCAATGGAAGGCCACCGGCTGCGCATGTTCGCCGATCCGTCGCACCGGCAGCGAGGCGAGCAGATCGGCCACGCCGGGCACGGGGCCCGCGATGGAGTTTTCGAACGGGATCAGCGCGTGGTCGCAATCCCCGCTGACCAGCGCCGCGCAGGCCGCGGGAAAATCCGCGTAGCCGACGGGCTCGCCCTCGGGAAACCGCGCGAGACAGGCAAGCTCTCCGAAGGCACCGGGGTGCCCGCCATAGGCAATTCGCATAAGATGAACTCGTGCCGGTCGGGAGCGATCAGGCCGCCGCGCGCGACAGCGGCGTCACACGTTCGATCACGCAGAGGTTCAGATTGCCCGACACGGCAATCGGCAAGACCGCTTCGCCCCGGCCCAGCCGGTTGGCAAGCTCCGCCTGTTCGAGCACCGCGAAGCTGCGGTCTTCCCCCAGCCGGTCGGGCGAGAGGCGGCCGACCGCGAGCGCGGACCCGCGCCCGCCTTCGCCCAGCAGCCCATCGATGATGTTGAGGTCGGGATCGTCGCCCAGCCTGGTCCACCAGTCGCCCTCCCCGATCTCGATCAGCGCGATCGCGCGCCCTGCGCGCGCCTTGTCGAGCGCGGCCTGCGGAGAGGCGCTTGCCCGCACGGGCAGGATCGTGCCGAAACGCGCGCGCGCCATCAGGTGCATGCGTTCTGGGTGACGCGAGGCATGCAGCGCGATCTCGATCGGGCGCTGCGCCTGCAGGTTGATCGCCATCAGCTCGCGCCAGATGGCGGTGATCGAATCCTTCGGGATGCGGCGGGTCAGCGAACCCAAGCGGGCGATGACGCTTGCCTCGCGCGCCGGGCGCAGCAGCAGTTCTTCGCTATCGGCATCGGCGGTGTCCTCACCCTTGGCCTGCGCGATGGCCGCCGCGAGGTCGAGCCTGCGCTCGATCAGGGCGAGCAGTTCCTCGTCCAGCGTGTCGATCTCTTCTCGCAGCGTATCGATGGCGCGCATATTGGTATTGGTATTCGTCATGTTCGTGTCTTTCGGTTCGGCGCGCACGCATTTCGGGCGGCGCGGCACAAGGTCGTTTTCGATGGAAGCTGGTGGCCGCTTTATGCGCAGGGCCTCGCGCGGATCCCGATACGCCGCTCAGGCGTACCGGCCGCTAAACGAACCGAAATAATAGGTATAATAGGAGACGCGCGCGAAGGACGCCGAAGTGAACGGCGACGCGCAATTCGAAGCTGGGGCCAAAGCGGGGATTGCGATATCCCGAAGCCTGGTCATCACTGAACGCTCCCGAGGCGAAAATTGAAACGAAAGCACTGCCTCTTGCGCTTCCGGTGAAAGGAAATATCCGCTGCGGTGCAAGATCGCAAGCCTTGCTTTGCAAGCACGGCCACCTGTGGCTTTCGGGTGACTCTGCCATGCGGCGCACGGCCCGACTCACGGGAGGCTCGCCTCACCGCGCGATTCGCCGCAAACATGCGCTTTACACGATGTTAACCTTTTCCGTTCAGACCTTGTGTGGTTAATGAAATGCAGCGCTCCGCAACGGAGTGTCGCAGCACATCCACAGGGGCAAAGGGGGCAACCCATGCGCGTATTGCTGATCGAGGACGAACCGACCACGGCCAAGGCCATCGAGCTGATGCTGACCACGGAAGGCTTCAACGTCTATTCGACCGATCTGGGCGAGGAAGGCCTCGATCTGGGCAAGCTGTATGATTACGATATCATCCTGCTCGATCTGAACCTGCCGGACATGCACGGTTACGATGTGCTCAAGAAGCTGCGCGTCGCCAAGGTGCAGACGCCGGTTCTCATACTCTCGGGCATTGCGGAGATGGACTCCAAGATCCGCAGCTTCGGCTTCGGTGCCGACGATTACGTGACCAAGCCCTTCCACCGCGAAGAACTGGTCGCCCGCATCCATGCCGTGGTGCGCCGTTCGAAGGGCCACAGCCAGTCGGTCATCCGCACCGGCAAACTGGCGGTGAACCTCGATGCCAAGACCGTGGAGGTCGACGGGGCGCGCGTGCACCTGACGGGCAAGGAATACGCGATGCTGGAGCTGCTTTCGCTCCGCAAGGGCACCACGCTGACCAAGGAAATGTTCCTCAACCACCTGTATGGCGGGATGGACGAGCCCGAACTCAAGATCATCGACGTGTTCATCTGCAAGCTGCGCAAGAAGCTCAGCCATGCATGCGATGGCGAGAATTACATCGAAACCGTGTGGGGCCGCGGCTACGTGCTGCGCGACCCGAACGAAGAGGCCGAGGCGGCCTGACGGATTTTCCCATGGACGGGAACGGCATCACGCCCCGCGAGCCTGGCTCCGGGGCGTTTTGCTATGTCGGGGCGGCGGTGCACGGCCCGGGCACAGGCAGGCGTGCCCGCTAGACGACGTTGCCCGGCGTCTCCGTCTCGCGGCGCTCCCACTGTTTCAGCGTGCGCGGGCTGGAAAGCCGGGCGAAGTCCACTCCGCTCGGCTCCTGGAAGGCACGCAGCCCGAACTCGGGCAGGATCGCCAGCAGGTGGTCGAAAATCTCCGACTGGATGAACTCGTACTCCGCGAACTGGGTGGTCGCCGCAAAGGTGTAGATCTGCAGCGGCAGCCCGGTGGGCGTCGGCTCCAGCTGGCGCACCAGCGTCAGCATGTCGTGATTGATCCGCGGATGCGTGCGCAGATAGGCGAGCACGTAGGCCCGGAACATGCCGATATTGGTGATCCGCCGCGCGTTGACCGGGTTGTCCTCCCCCGCCATTTCGCGCGCGTTCCATTCGCGCAGCTCCTGCTCCTTGCGATCGAGGTAATCGCGCAGCAGGCGGAAACGCCGCAGGTCCGACACTTCCTCGTCGCTCAGGAAGCGCAGCGTGTTCTGGTCGAGGTTGATCGCGCGCTTGATCCGGCGCCCGCCCGCCTCGGCCATCCCGCGCCAGTTGCGAAAGCTCTCGTTGATCAGCTTGTAGGTCGGGATGGTGGTGATCGTCTTGTCGAAGTTCTGCACCTTCACCGTGTGCAGCGCGATATCGATCACATCGCCGTCGGCGTTCTGCTGCGGCATCTCGATCCAGTCGCCCACGCGCAGCATGTCCTGCGCGGACAGCTGGACAGAGGCGACCAGGCTCAGGATCGTGTCCTTGAACACCAGCAGCAGCACCGCCGCCATTGCACCCAGGCCTGACAGCAGCAGCAGCGGCGACTGTTCGATCAGCGCGGCCACCCCGAGGATCGCGGCCGCGCCGAAGACGAGGATCTTCACCACCTGGAGGAAGCCCTTGATAGGGCGGTGCCTGGCCTCGGGCCGCCGCTTGTACAGTTCGTTGACGTAGGTCAGCCCGGTGGTGATGGAGAGCGCGATCACCAGCACGATGGTGGCGTTGGCGACGTTGGAGACGACCGCTTCGAACTCTTCGGGCAGGTAACGCACGAAAACGATCCCGCGCGAGATGATCAGCAGCGGGATCGTGGTCACCAGCCAGCCCACGGCCTTGTCGGGCGTCTTGGTCCTGCGGTCGAGGAACGGGGCGGCGAGGCGCAGCACCACCTTCTTGAGCACGAGGTTGACCAGAAATGCGATCAGCAGCAGCAGCGCCACGCCGCCCAGCGCCTGAACCAGCGGCGGCTGCCCGCCGAGATATGCGAAGAGTTCTTCCATGCGAATGGCGCCTAACGCGAACCGCCCGGCGGCGACACCCCCCGCCCAGCGGGCGCGCAGAAGAATTGCTTTTCCCGGCGCCATCCGATTTCACTTGGAAACCCGGCTCGCGTCTGCGCATTTGCTAGCGATCTCCCACGCTTGCGCAGGGCCCCATGGCGTTCCTTTCCGACTATTCGGCCCAGATCGGGCTGGCGCTGCTGGCTCTCACCTTCCTCGCCTTCCTGCTGGAACGGCGGCCTCCGGTGGTCATCGCGGTCGTCTCGGGCGCCGTCATGCTCGCTCTGGGCTATCTGTCGCCCGAGGAGATGCTGGGCACCTTCGCCAACCCGGCGCCGATAACCATCGCGGCGATGTTCATCCTGTCGGGCGCATTGCTGCGGACCGGCGCGCTGGAGGAAGTGTCCGGCTGGGTCATCCGCCGGACCACGCAGAGCCCCCGGCTGGCGACGGCCGAGATCGGGCTGGGCACGATCGCGGCGTCGGCCTTCATGAACAACACGCCGGTCGTCATCGTGATGATCCCGGTGGTCAAGAAACTGGCCAAGGTCCTGAAGGTGGGCGCGACGCGGCTGCTGATCCCGCTATCCTACCTGTGCATCCTGGGCGGAACGATGACGCTGATCGGCACCTCGACCAATCTGCTGGTCGATGGCGTTGCGCAGGACGCGGGGCAGGACGCTTTCGGCATCTTCGAGATCACGGCGGTCGGCTTCGTCGGCATGATCGCGGGGCTTGTCGTGCTGCTGATCCTGGGGCCGCTGCTGCTACCCGATCGCGGCCCGCGCATGGGCGACGAAACGCGCGAGAGCGACATCTATCTCACGCATCTGACCCTGATGGAGACGAGCAGATATGTCGGCAAGACGCTGGCGGAGAGCAATATCGGGCGGCGTCCCGGCGTCCGGATCGTCGCAGTCCAGCGCGGAACCGACCTATACCGAAGGGATCTGGACGATTTCCAACTGGCAGCGGACGACCAGCTGATCGTCAGCGCCAGTCCCGAAGAAATCACCTCGCTCGCCGAAGCACCCGATTTCCGCACCGGCCTCGTCGGGCTGGGCGGCGGGGTGGAGACCGCGCGCGACAAGCGCCCCACCGACCTGCGCGTGATCGAGGCGGTGGTTTCCGCCACGCATCCGGTGGTCGGCCAGCGGCTGAAGGAAATTCCGCTGCTCTCGCGCCTGCGGGTCCGCGTGCTCGGCCTTGCGCGCCCGCACCACCTGCCCGGGCCCTCGCTGGGCGAGACGCGGGTGCGCGCGGGCGACCGGCTGCTGATCGCGGCGGGGCCGGATGCGGCGCAGGCGCTGCAGGGCAATGTCCAGCTGACCAATGTCGGCCTCACCACGGCGCAGTCCTTCCGCCGGACGAAGGCCCCGATCGCGATTGCAACGCTGGCTGCGGTGGTGGTGGGCGCCGCGGTGTTCGGCCTGCCGATAGAGGCGCTGGCGGTGGGCGGCGTGGCGCTGGTGCTGGCGACCCGCTGCATCGAGCCGAGCGATGCCTGGGCCAGCCTGGACGGCAGCACGCTGGTGCTGATCTTCGGGATGCTCGCCTTCGGCACCGGGCTCGACAATGCGGGGACCATCGAACTGATCGTCGACACTATCCAGCCGCTGCTGGGCGCCGGTTCGCTGCTGGTGCTGATCCTGCTGGTCTACGCCGTCACCAGCACGCTGACAGAGGCGATCACCAACAACGCCATCGCGGTGATCATGACGCCGCTGGCCATCGGCCTCGCCGATGCAGCCGGGCTGGACGCGCGGCCGCTGATCGTGGCGGTAATGTTCGGCGCCAGCGCCAGCTTCGCAACGCCCATCGGCTACCAGACCAACACGCTGGTCTATGGCGCGGCCAATTACCGCTTTTCCGATTTCGTGAAGATCGGCCTGCCCATGAATATCGTGGTCGGGCTGGCGGTGTCCGTCGCCATCTGGATTTACTTCGGCTGAGCGGCTAGCGGCCCTGCGCATGACAGCGCACAAGGAAGGCGATCCCACAACTCTCAGCCGACTGTACGGTCGCAGCGTCGGCAAGCCGCTGCGCGCGCGCCAGCAGGCGCTGGTCGACGACCTGCTGCCGAAGATTTCCGTGCCCGAAGACGGCCCGATCACCGCCGAGCGGCTGTTCGGCGAGGATTGCCCGCTGCATTTCGAGATCGGCTTCGGCGGGGGCGAGCATCTGGCCTACCGGGCGGACCTGCTGCCCAATCACGGCTTCATCGGCGCCGAGCCCTTCCTCAACGGCGTGGCGCAGGCGCTTACCCACGTGGAGGAACAGCGGCTCGCCAATATCCGGCTGCACGCGGGCGATGCGCTGAACGTGCTGTCGCGCGTGCCCGACGGCGCGCTCACCATGGTCTACCTGCTGCACCCCGACCCCTGGCCCAAGGCGCGCCATGCCAAGCGGCGGATGATGAACGACGGGCCGGTGCGGATGATCGCGGACAAGCTGAAGCCTGGCGGCGAATTTCGTTTCGGCACCGATCACCCGGTCTACCTGCGCCACGCGCTGATGGTGATGCGCCGCTTCACCGATCCAGCAAGCGGCCCGTTCGAATGGCAGGTGGAAGGGCCGAAGAGCTTCCAGCAGCGCCCCTCGGGCTGGTGCGAGACCCGCTACGAGAAGAAGGCGCGCGAACAGATGGGCCACGAGGTGTGGTACTTCCGGTTCCGCAGGCGATGAGGGCCCGCCACAGCCAAGAACGGCGCAAAGGTCATGACGTCATCCGGCTCCGACATCCCGGCAGGGATTAGAGAATATCTCGATGCAGCAGCGCGCACCTGCCAGGCCGTGCTGGGCGACAGACTGCTGGGCTTGTATCTGTGCGGGTCCGCAGTGCAGGGCGACTTCGCGCCGCACCGCAGCGATATTGATCTGCTCGGGATCGTCGATGGCGATCTGGACAGGGCCACCCGCAAGGAACTCTCATCCCGGCTTTCGCATCCTGTTCTTGCCGTTCCGGCGCAGGGTCTGGAGATCGTTCTCTTTCCGGCCGAAGCCGCGCAAACTGCGCGGTTGGACTTGCCCTTCGCATTCGCGCTCTCGACCGGTCCGGGCATGAAATCCGCCTGCGAGCCGCCCGGAACGGCGAATGACATGCTGATCGATATTGCGCTGTGTCGCGAGGCGGGCATCCCGCTCAGCGGCAAGGCCCCCAACGAGGCGTTCGGATCGGTTGCCCGACCTCTGCTGCTTGCCGCACTGGTCGAAGAACTGGGATGGCATTTGCGCCATGTGGAAGAGCGCTCGGACGGCAAGACGCCCGTGAATGCCATTCTCAATGCCGCACGCTCGCTCCATGCCGCCGAAACGGGCCGAATTCTCTCCAAGACCGAGGGCGGGCGCTGGTGGCTGCGGCGTCATCCGCGAGACGCTATGGTCGCCCGAGCTCTCGAAGCCCGCGAGGGGTGCGCGCCCGCCAGCTTCGATTCCGACTCGGTGCGCGGGTTTGTCGAAATGGTCGCCCGGAAGATCGACGGCATGCGCCGCGAACTGGCCTGAGGGTGGCGGGCACTTCCGCTACCGGCGGTAATAGCGCGCGAGACCCTCGCTCGCGCAGCGAGGGAGTTCCGGACAGGACAAACGGCGGGGTGCCGGATGGCACCCCGCCGCCTCTTGGGGAGAGGGTTCAGAACGACCGGGTCATATTCAGGAAGAATGAGCGGCCGATGAGGTCGTATCCACTATAGTTGAAGTAGTTTCCGACCCGCGGGAAACCACCGGCCGAACTGATGACCGACGGCTCGTTGTTGAACACGTTGTTCACGCCGAGCGTCAGCTGACCCAGATCCTGGATGCGGAACTGGACAGAGATATCGTGTTCGAAATACTCCTCGGCCAGCAGGTCGAAGTCGACAGGATCGCCGTTGACCACAGGAGCTGCGAGCAGACCTTCTTCGACGAACTCGTTGCCGTCCATCGGGCCGACATACTGCAGCCCGTAACGGAACGTGATGTCGCCGAAGGAGAAGCGCAGGTCCGCATCGCCGACCCACTTCGGTCCGCCCAGCGACGACTGGAAGGCGAGGCGGCCGTTGTAGTTGACCGGCTCATCGCCCTCGAAGGACTGCAGTTCCTGGGTCAGCATGCGGGTCGCCCGCAAGTCGGCCGTGAACTGCCCACCCAGCAGCTCCATCGACTGCCGGGCGGAGAAGTCGATGCCTTCCACCTTCTGCGACGCGATGTTGAGATAGGGATTGCGGAAGCTGGTCAGGTTGCCCTGCCCGTCATCGCGCGCTTCGACGAACTCGCAGAATTCGTTGCCGCTCCGGAAGTCGTCCGAGTTGAAGCACCGGCTGAGAATGCCGGAGTTCAGCAGATCGACCTGACCATTGACCTCGATGTTGAAATAGTCGGCAGTCAGGCTGAACCCGACCGCGGGTAGCGTCAGGATCGCGCCCAGCCCCCACGAGGTCGAGGTTTCCGCTTCCAGAACGTCGCGCCCGCCCTGCGTGATCACCTGCGGCCCACCGGTCGCGGTGAAATTCAGCGCGCCTGCGGTGCCGAGAATGGGTTCGAGATCCGCAAGGCAGTTCTGATAGCGGTTGGAGGACGGATCGAACACCGAAGCGAACTCGTCGCACGGGTCGAAGCTGGCGGGATAGAACCCGGTCTGGTCGGCAACGAACTGCTCGTACAGGTTCGGCGCGCGAAAGGCGGTGCCGTAGCTCCCCCTGAAGCGCAGGAAGTCCGTCGGAGCCCAGGTGCCGCCCACCCGATAGGTGAAGTCCGAACCATAGGATTCGTAATCCGTGATTCTGGCCGACACATCGAGGGTCAGCTCACGGAAGAAGGGCTTGTCCGCCAGGATCGGGATGCTGGCTTCGCCGAAGGCTTCGATGACCTCGTCGCTGCCCTTCGTGCGACCGGATGACGTGTAGTTGTAGAAGTTGCCCGATTGCGCAATCTCGGAAGGATTGTCGTCGATCGAATCCCGCCGGAACTCGGCACCCAGCGCGATATTGACCGGGCCTGCCGGCAGATCGAGCAGCGTGCCGTCGAAGATCAGCTGGCCGGTAATCTGCTCGAAGGTCGTCTCGCCGACGACGTCCTCGTAGAGATAGTTGAGCGAGGCCTGCGGAATATCGCCTGCAAGCACCGCCGGATCGGCAAAGTTGAACAGCACGCAATTGGCGCCGGGCAGGTAGTTGCCGCCAGCGACGTTCGCCGCGCAGGTGTACCGGTTGCCTGCGCCCACCGTACCCGGGCCGGCGACCGTCACGAACTGTTCGGGCGTGCCGTCCGGGGCGATCACGGCGGTTATCGCATTGCGGAACTTGCGCGCGTCGATTCCCTCGACGCTGGAGGTGCTGTCGGTCAGCGAGTAGACCACGGAGGCATCATAGCGGAAATTGCCGAAGCCCAGATCGCCCCGGATACCGGCCACGCCGCGATAGTAGTTCACCTCCTGGCTGCGATCGACGATCGGCGGGGCGATGAAGGGCCGGAGGATTTGCGCGCCCCCCGTATCCAGTGCCGTCGGCGCGAAGGGATAGGCCAAGACCGGAAGCCCGGTAAAGCCGGCCGGAGCAGCGCGCGGGCCGACCTCGAAACCAATGGTATCGGCGTTGTAATTGATCTGCGCGAGGTCGTTCTGCTGCGATTCCCGCCGGGTGATCAGCGCTTCGGTATAGATTTCGGCATTGCCCAGCGCGCCCACATCCACCCCGGCGCTCAGGAAGCCGGTGAATGTCCGCAGGGCCGACGTCACATCGACATCGAGCTGGCGCCTGCTGGCCAGCGGGCGAATGTCGAGATTGTTGACCAGATAGGGCTGGGTTATGTCGCCATCGCGGTAGGAATACCGATTGACCCCGGTATCGGCCACCAGCAGGTAATTCTGCGCGATACCGCCGGAATCGAAGGGGAAACAGCGAAGCTCGTCGCTGCCCGGCACCCGCTGGCCGACCGGCTCGCCCGTATCCGGGTCCGTCAGAAGATCGGTCGGGCAACGGAATTCCTCGCGGTCGCGCACCTTGAGCGGGGTCTGTTCACGATATTCGAACGAGCCGGTGACGTAGCCACCGTCGAAAACGGTCCCCCCGGTGACCGAGGCGCGGTAGGTTCGCCCGCCGCCCCCATGCTCGACCGGCTGGTTGGTGTAGAAATCGACGGTCACGCCATCGACCTCGTCGGTAATCAGGTTGACCACCCCGGCAATGGCGTCCGATCCGTAGATCGAGGAAGCGCCCTCGCGCAGCACCTCGATGCGCTGGAGGATGGCATTGGGGAGCACGTTGAGATCGGCGGCGATCAGTTCGGGGCCGACACCGGCGGGCGAAAGGCGCCGGCCATTCAGCAGGACGAGGGTTCGCTGGGGGCCCAAGCCACGCAGGCCGATGCTGTTGGCAGCGGCACCGCCCGGCGACACGAAGCCAAGATAGGCTTCGTTCAGCTGCGCACTGCCAGAGGCCAGCGTGCTGTCCTGAAGCGCATCCGCCACCGAGGCAGTGCCCGCAAGGACCGTTTCCTCGCGGGTGACCACGTCGACCGGCGCGTTGGTGTTGTAGGTCTCACGGCGCACGCGCGAACCGGTGACGACGATCTCGTTCGTCGGCGCCGCGTCTTCCTGCGCATCCTCTTCCTGCGATGCGCTTGCGTCCGGCACCTCCTGCGCGAGGGCAGGAGCGGCGAGCCCGGCCATCACCGTCAAAGAGCTGCCCACGAGCAGCGTTCTCAAAAGCGTATTCATTAGTGCCTCCCTGAAATTGAGAAGCCGCTCATTGGCTTCGCAATTCCTTGAAAGCCAAGGCGATAATGAATGCATACTCCCAAAAGAACGCGATGTGATCACAACAGCACAGTATTTTCACATGACTTGCTATTCAGGTTTACGTAATTGACCTCGCCGCTTCACAGGCTTGTAAACATATCGAGCAATTTACAATTCCATCTCTTCAGAAGACCTCTTCTCATCGCGGGGCTGAAGTCAGGCTGGAGAGTGGATTCTCCCCCGGGCGCGGAGCGCTGCACCCACCACCGCGCATGAAGGCAGTCGGACGCAAGGCTGGGGCGCCAGCCGCAGGCGATCGACATGGCAGAGCGGGTCCGGGCGGGCGTGGCCGCCGGGCTTTCCCGGACCGGCTTCACGTCCCAAAAACCGATGAGCGACCCTCTCGCTATCACGAACGACAGGTGAAAGTGGCGGGAAACGGTCTATCATGAAGCATGATGCTCTTGAACGACTACGCAAGCGCCTTCCGCAGCGTGGGAGGGCCTTCCAGATATTCGATCTGGCTTCCTTCGGTCGCGGCCATACTCGCGGTCTGGCTTTTCCACTACCTGAGCCTGACCCTCGCCGGGAGCATGGTCCTGTCGAATGCCGAGCTGGTCCCCCTGCGCCGATTGATCCCGGTCGGCGCCGGGATCGTCATCAGCCTGGGGGTCGTCGCGCTCGTCGATTTCGCCTGGGACCGGCCGATCTGGCTGAGGGGGCTGATGGTTCTGGCGGTCGCATGGCTCGCACCGATCCCCTACGCGCTCCTCAATCTGGCAGTGTTCCCCGAGCTCAGCCCGGACCAGACCGCGTTCCAGAGGCTGGTGGGGATGTGGACCGGCTTCTCCCACCTCTTCTTTGCCATCACCATTGCCATTCTGACGGTCCAGTATTCGGTCAAGCTGCGCGAACGTCAGGACCGTTTCGACCGGATCACCCGACTGGTCCGCGAGGCCGAGCTCCAGGCGCTGCGATATCAGGTCAATCCGCATTTTCTCTTCAACGCGCTCAACTCGGTTGCCTCCCTGCTATCGGACCGGAACCTCGACGAAGCGGAGGGGATGGTCGAAAACCTGGCCGAATATTACCAGCGCGTGCTTGCCGCCGGCCCGGAACACGAGGTGCCCCTGCGCGATGAAATAGAGGCGCAGGAGAGCTATCTCGCCATCGAGAAGGTGAGATTCCCCGACCGTCTCGACGTGGAGGTGAAAGCGCCGCCCGAGCTGGCCTACGCCCTTGTGCCCAAGCTCATCCTGCAGCCGCTGGTCGAAAACGTCATCAAGCATTCGGCAGGCCGCAGCACCGGCAGGATCCTGATCGAGATCGAGGCGCGGGCCGACAACGGAGACCTTCTGCTGCAAGTGCAGGATACGCGAAGCGAGGGATTATCGCCCCGGGCAGCCCCATCCCGCAACGGCGCGGGACTGCACAATATCGAGGCACGTCTGCGCGCGCTCCATGAAGATGCCGCCTCGCTGAGCGCCCAGGCACTTCCCATGGGCTTCCGGGTCGTCATCCGTCTTCCGCTGAGGATGGCACCATGAGCGTGTTGCGCGTGCTGATCGCGGACGATGAGCCGCTGGCCAACAAGCGGCTCGCCAAGCTCCTCGACACGGTCGGGGGAATCGAGATCGTGGGCCAGGTGACCAATGGGCAGGAAGCGCTGGACGCAATCGGCCGGAGCAGGCCCGATCTGGCGTTTCTGGATATCGAGATGCCGCGGCTGGACGGTTTCGATGTGGTCGAGGCCCTGGGCAGGCAGAACCAGGCCGAAACGCCGCCGCTTTTCGTATTCGTCACGGCCTTCCCGGACTTCGCGGCACGGGCGTTCGATACCGGTGCGGCCGATTTTCTTTCCAAGCCGGTCAGGTTCTCGCGTCTGCACGATGCGGTTCTGCGGGCGCGCAGTGCGCTTCATGCGCGCGACGCCGAACGCCGGCTCTCCGAGCTGCAGTCCGAATTGTCGAGTTTGCGCTCCCTGCAGGAAGACAGCGGGCACATGCCCGATTTGTGGGTGCGCCAGGGGAAGGGCATCATCCGGGTCGATCTGGGCGAGATCGAGCGCGTGGAGGCGGAAGGCGGATACGTCAGGCTTCACGGGGAACAGCGCAGCTACCTTCAGCAAGGCCCCATCGGGACCTTCCTCGAAAACGAAGCGGCCGACTGCTTCATCAGGGTTCATCGCTCTCACGCGGTCAGGGCGGATCGGGTAAGGGCGGTGACCCGCAACAGCTGGGGCGGCAGCGTTCTGGAAATGCAATCGGGCGAGCTCGTGCCTGTCGGCCGGAAATACCGGGACCGGTTGGGCAAGATCTATGCGACCGACTGACGCGATGACGGGCGGTCGCTCATCCTGAAAATCCGGTCGCTCGTAAGAGCGCCGCTGCGCCTGCATATTCTGCGGTGTCATCAATGACATAGCGGTGGTGGCGGCTGTCGGGCTCCCGCAACTTCGCTTGCGGAGGTCACGCCCGATGTTTCACGACACCATCCCGATCAGAGCAGGCGAAGCCCTTGCTCCCGCATCGATTCCCCCGCGCCAGGCGCTGATCGACGCGGCCAGGGCGGAACTGCGAACACGATCGCCTGCCCAGGTCACGATGCAGGACGTGGCCGACCGGGCAGGCCTGTCGCGGCGCACTTTGTATAATCAGTTTGCCGACCGGGACTGCCTGTTCGACGCGGTCGTCCAGGCACTCGTCGCCCGGATCGATAATGGCCTGCATTTCGATCCGAACGATGGCGGCGCCAAGGGGGAGCTGGCGCTTGACGACGTCCTGTTCGCTTTCGCGGACTATCTGCTCAAGAGCTTTGCCGGGGAGGCCCATCGGGAAATTCTCGCGCTGATCGCAACCGGTCAGATCGCCAGCGCCGAGCCGGCCTATCGCGGGCGAATCCGTGATCCGCTCTCGGTCAGGCTGGAACGGCGATTGCTGCGGATGGCTTTGCGCGGCGTCCCCATCGTTCCGAATGTCAGCGAAGAGATCGACCGCATCTTCTCGCTGATGTCGGCGCTTGCCGCGGCGGACGGAAAAGACACCGCACCGCTGATCAGCGCTACGGAACTCGCAACGATGTTCTGTAACCGGCTGACTGCGAGCAGCGGCGAAGATCGCGTGCCCTTGCAGGCGGCGCGCGGCTAGCATGCACCTGTTCGATCAGGTGAAGTCGGGCGTCACGATGCCGTCCCATCTTGCGGGACCGATCCAGCTGGGAGCACGGATCGCGCTGGCCGATCGCCGGTTCGTGCTGGACGATCAGGTCTGCTCGCTCGCCAAGTCGCTCGTCATCGATCAGGCGGATCTCCTCGCGGATTGCCTGGATCTGGTTCGCCTTCCGGCAGAGACGTTCTGGCTCGAATGGCGGGATTACGATCTGGACGGGCAGCAATCATACGAGGAACCCAGAGTCGGCCTGCTGGTCGAGGCAGACGAGAGCGGGCGCACGGGCGAGATGACGCTCGTCTGGGAACGGCCGGGGGGGCCGCCCGAGGTCACGCCCACCTGCTTCGCGTTCGACCTCGACCATGCGCTGGACCCGGACCCTGAGTGGTTCGGGATGACACATCAGAACCAGTCGATCGACCTTCTGTGCCGCCACTTCCGCGCCAGACGAACACAACCTTCGCCCGCAGGATCGAAGGGCTGGACCGACCATCTTGTCGCGCAGGCATCATGGCTGGCGGGGCCCCTGATGGTCGCCTTTTCGGTCCTGCTGCTTCGCAGCGGAGAGATCGCCCAGCGGGAATTCTCGCGCGGCAAACTCAACAAGGCGCGGGTCTCCCGCGGGCGCACCGCGCTGCTCGACTACACCGAAATGCGGATTTCCCGGCCGGAGATCGTGAGGGACATGGCGCACACGTCCCTGACCGGCCACGGCGGGGTCAGGCTCCACCACGTTCGCGGCCATCTTGTGCGTCGAGGAAGCGCCATCTTCTGGCGCCGCGCCCACATGAGGGGGGAGGCTGCCCTCGCTCTCCCGGATGAACGGCGTTTCACGCGCGTCCGGATGTAATCCTCATCTACCCGGCCCGTTAGCGCGATCTGTCCTTGGGCGTATCGCGCCGTGGACAAGGATTTCGGAACAATCCCGCGGGTTTGCGCGCTTCTTGGGTACACCCCCAAGGAGCAAAGACACCATGGCACTCAATACCCTCAAAGACGTCTACATCGACCAGCTGCAGGACATCTACAGCGCCGACCGCCAATCGCTCGAAGCGACGAAGAAGCTGCACGAGCGCGCAAGCGATCCGGAGCTGAAGGCTGCGCTCAAGCGCGGCGTCGATGGCATTCAGAGCGGCATCGATACGCTCAAGCCCATCATCGAAGGCCACGATGCCAAGCCGACCGGTGAATTCTGCAAGGGCATGGAAGGCATCGTCAAGGAAGTCGACGCGCATGTCGTCAACGCCGAATTCGGCGATGATGCGGTGCGCGATGCGATGATCATCACGCAGTACCAGCGCATGACCCATTATGGTCTTGCGGGCTATGGCTGCGTGGTCGCCTTCGCCAAGCGCCTCGGCCTCGACGACGAAGCGGCCAAGCTCAACGAATGCCTCGACCAGACTTATGAAGGCGACCGCGCGATGACCGACATCGCGGTTGGCGACGTGAACAAGCAGGCCGCCTGAGCCTGACCCTCATACGACCCAAGCGCGGGCGTCCGGCCAGACCGGGCGCCCGCTTTCTTTTGCGCGGCCTTCGATGAAGGGCGACGCTGCGCCGAGTGGAACGGCAGGCCACGGCAGCGATTGATCGGATGAATGCCAGCCCGGAGGCACCGATCTTGATCCAGACAACCAATCCCGCGACCGGCGAAACCATCGCCACGTACGAAACGCTCGACCAGAATGGAATCGACGCCAAGCTGGAGACGGCGGCGCGCACCTTCCGCGACTGGCGCACAATTTCGGTCTCGCGGCGGACCGAGGTGCTCCACGCGCTGGGCGGTCTGTTCGAATCGCAGAACGAAGAGCTTGCCCGCCTCGCAGTGACCGAGATGGGCAAACCGATCACGCAGGCGCGCGCAGAGGTGAGCAAGTGCGCCGATCTGCTGCATCACTATGCCGAAAACGGCCCCCCGATGCTGGAATCGAAAACGTGGGAGCTGAGCGATGGCGGCACGGCCGAAGGCCGTTGGCTGCCGCTCGGCCCGGTGCTCGCGGTGATGCCCTGGAACTTCCCCTACTGGCAGGTGGTCCGCTTCCTCGCGCCCAGCATCCTCGCCGGGAATGTCGGCCTGCTCAAGCACGCCAGCATCGTGCAGGGCGTGGCGGACAAGCTGGAGGAACTGGTGCTGGAAGCCGGCGCGCCCGAGGGAGTTTTCCAGAACCTGTGCGTTTCGTCGGACCCGATAGGCGATGTCATCGCCGACAACCGGATCGTCGCCGCCACGCTGACAGGTAGTGAGGGCGCAGGCAGTGCAGTCGCCGCCCAGGCAGGCAAATATCTGAAGAAGGTCGTGCTCGAACTGGGTGGGAGCGATCCGTTCATCGTCATGCCGTCTGCCGATCTCGACCAGGCGGTGAAGGACGCGGTGACCGCACGCATCCAGAACAACGGCCAGTCGTGCATCTGTGGCAAGCGTACGATCGTGCATGCCGATATCTACGAGGAATTCTCCGACCGTTTCGTCGCCGCGCTCAAGGATGTGAAGCTGGGCGACCCGATGGACGACGACACCGAACTCGGCCCGCTTTCGAGCGAGGGCCAGCGCGACACCGTGCTCGATCAGGTTGCCAAGGCGAAGGACGAAGGCTGCACGCTGGTGTTCGGGGCGGAGAAGATCGACCGGCCCGGCGCGTGGATGACCGCCGGCCTGCTCACCGATGTGCCGCTGGCCAGCGACACCGGGACGGACGAGATTTTCGGCCCCGTCGGGCAGCTCTACAAGGCGAAGGATATCGACGAGGCGACCACCATTGCCAATGCGATCCCCTTCGGCCTCGGCTCGGCGGTGTGGACCACCGACGAGGGCGAGAAGGAACACTTCGCCAACGCGATCGAAGCGGGGATGACCACTTTCAACGCAGTCAATGGATCGAAGATCGAAGCGCCTTTCGGAGGCATCAAGCGCTCCGGCCACGGGCGCGAACTGGCCGAATTCGGTCTCCACGAATTCATGAACCTCAAGACGCTGGTCCATCCGGCCTAGGAGCACATTCCATGAGCAAGAAAATCCTCATCGTCGGCGCATCGCGCGGTATCGGCCTTGGCCTTGCGAAGGAATTCGCAAGCCGGGGCTGGGGCGTCGTCGCCAGCGAACGCACGCGCAGCGACGAACTGCACGGCGCGGGCGAGATCGACATCGTCACAGTCGATGTGACCGAGCCGGACAGTTACCTCGGGCTGAAGAACAAGTTCGGCGAAGGCTCGCTCGACGCGATCATCGTCAACGCGGGGATCACCGGCGCATCGCACCAGTCCGCCGAACAGGCGACCGACGAAGAGATCGCCCATGTCATGCAGACCAACGCCTATGGCCCGGCGCGCGTCGGCAAGGCGCTATTGCCGATGCTGAAGGACGGCGGCACGCTGGCCTTCATGTCTTCGCTGATGGGCTCCATCGCGGACAGTTCGGGCGGGTACGAATTCTACCGCGTCAGCAAGGTGTCGCTCAACATGCTGGCCAAGGGCATCGCCGAACAGCAGGCGAAGGAGCGCGACGTGGAAGTCCTCTCGCTCCACCCCGGCTGGGTGCAGACCGACATGGGCGGCCCGAACGCCAAGATCACCGTGGAAGAAAGCTGCAAGGGCCTTGCCGACGTGGTCGAGAAGGCCGGCGGAGCAGGCTACCGCTTCGTGAACTACAAGGGAGAGCAGATCCCCTTCTAGGGGATCGCTCCACCAGCAGGCCTATTCGACCACCCCGGCGCTCGCCAGCACCGCCAGCGTCAGCACGTCGGGCACGTTCGCGGTGACGGGCACGATCTGGACGGGCTTTTCCATGCCCACCAGCATCGGGCCGATCGTCGCGTCGCCGCCCAGTTCGCGCAGCAGCTTGGCCGACAGGTTGGCCGACTGCAGGCCGGGCATGATCAGCACGTTGGCCGGGCCCGACAGGCGGCTGAAGGGATACAGCGCCATCACCTTTTCGTTCAGCGCGGCATCGGGTGCCATCTCGCCCTCGTATTCGAAGCCGGGCTGCTGTTCGTCGAGGATGTGGACCGCGTCGCGGATATTCTCCAGCCACTTGCCCGGCGGGTTGCCGAAGGTGGAGTAGGAAAGGAAGGCGACGCGCGGCTCGTGCCCCATGCGCCGCGCCACTTCCGCCGTCTCGCACGCGATATGCGCGAGATCTTCCGACGTCGGCCGCTCGTTGATCGTCGTATCGGCGAGGAAGGTGGTGTGGTTCTTGCCGACCAGCATGTGGATGCCGAAGGAAATGCCGCCCGGCTTCGGGTCGAGCACGCGGCCGATCTCGCGCGCGGTCTGCGCATAGGTGCGCGTCAGGCCCGAAATCAGCGCATCGCCGTGGCCCAGCGCGACCAGCAGCGAGGCGAAGACGTTGCGGTCCTGGTTGACCATGCGGCGCACGTCACGCTCGGTATAGCCGCGCCGCTGCAGGCGCTTGTACAGGAACTCGACCATTTCGGGCACATGCTCGCTGTCGGCGGAGTTCTGGATCTCGAAGCTGCCGGGGTCGGACACGCCCAGCATGTGCATCTTGTCCGCCACGGCCTTCGTGCGCCCGACGAGGATCGGCGTGCCGTAGCCGAAATCGCGGAACTGGATCGCGGCGCGCAGCGCGACATCCTCTTCCGCCTCGGCGAAGACCACCCGCTTGGGGTTGGCCTTGGCTTCCTCGTACACCCGCGTGAGCACCGAGGTGGTCGGGTTGAGGCGGGATTTGAGCGCCAGACGGTAGGCGTCCAGATCCTCGATCTCGAACTGCGCGACGCCCGATTTCATCGCCGCTTCGGCCACGGCGGAAGACACCACTTCCATCAGGCGCGGGTCGAAGGGGGCAGGGATGATGTAGTCGACACCGAACTTCTGGCTCTTGCCATAGGCTGCGGCGACCTCTTCGGGCACGCGCTCGCGCGCCAGCCCGGCGATGGCCTCGGCAGCGGCGATCTTCATCTCCTCGTTGATCGCGGTGGCGCGGACATCCAGCGCGCCGCGGAAGATGAAGGGGAAGCCCAGCACGTTGTTGACCTGGTTGGGGTAGTCGCTGCGCCCGGTGGCGATGATCGCGTCGGGGCGAACCGCCTTGGCGTCCTCCGGCATGATCTCGGGTACGGGGTTGGCCATGGCGAAGATGATCGGCTGCTTCGCCATCTTCTCCACCCATTCGGGTTTCAGCGCGTCTGCCGCGGACAGGCCGAGGAAGATGTCCGCACCTTCCAGCGCTTCTTCCAGGCTGCGCGCCTCGGTTTCCACCGCATGCGCGCTCTTCCACTGGTCCACATTGTCGCGGCCGGGATAGATCGGGCCGGTCCGGTCGCACACGATCACGTTCTCGTGCGGCACGCCGACCGACTTGATCAGCGCGGTACAGGCGAGCGCGGATGCGCCCGCCCCGTTGACGACCATGCGCACATCCTTGAGCTTGCGCCCGGTCAGGTGGCACGCATTGATAAGCCCCGCCGCCGCGATGATCGCGGTGCCATGCTGGTCGTCGTGCATGATCGGAATGTTCATCCGCTCGCGCAGGGCCTGCTCGATGATGAAGCATTCGGGCGCGGCGATGTCTTCCAGATTGATCCCGCCGAAGCTGGGCTCCATCAGCGCGACCGCTTCGATGAACTTGTCCGGGTCTTCGGTATCGAGCTCCAGATCGATGGCATCGACATCGGCGAAGCGCTTGAACAGCACCGACTTGCCTTCCATCACCGGCTTGGATGCCAGCGCGCCCAGATTGCCCATGCCCAGGATCGCGGTGCCGTTGGAAATCACCGCGACGAGGTTGGAGCGGGCGGTGTATTTCGCCGCATTGGCCGGGTCGTCCGCAATCGCCTGCACCGGCGCCGCCACGCCGGGCGAATAGGCCAGCGCCAGATCGCGCTGCGTTGCCATGGGCTTGGACGCGATGATCTCGATTTTCCCGGGGCGCCCCGCTTCATGGTAGAGCAGCGCCTCGCGTGCCTCGAAGCCCGCGTTGGGTCCCATGTCGTTTTCGTCAGCCATTCGCGCCCTCGTTCACTCGGTACTCGTCGATATTCGCCCCTGCCGTAGAGGCAACGTCGCGCGCGCACCAGTGGTCGCGCGAAGCAATCTTGCATGGGACGGTGCATAGCCGACAGGGGAAAGCGCTCAGCCGCTCGCTTCCCGAATCGGGGGCAGGATCGCTAGGCCGGATATCGTGACCGCCAAACTCACCCCGATGATGGAACAGTACCATGCGCTCAAGGCGCAGGCGGGCGAATGCCTGCTGTTCTACCGCATGGGCGATTTCTTCGAGCTGTTCTTCGACGATGCGAAGATGGCGGCGGGCGTGCTCGACATTGCTCTAACCACGCGGGGGGAGAGCGGGGGCGAGGCCGTGCCGATGTGCGGCGTGCCGGTGCATTCGGCGGACGGATACCTCGCCCGGCTGATCCGTGCGGGCCACCGCGTCGCCATTGCCGAACAGGTCGAGACGCCGGACCAGGCGAAAGCCCGCGCCAAGGCGGAAGGCAAGCCGTCCTCCAAGGTGCTGGTCGCGCGCGAGATCATCCGCTTCGTCACCGCCGGCACGCTGACCGAGGATGCGCTGCTCGAACCGCGCCGCGCCAATCGGCTCGCCGCTGTGTGCGAGGTGCGCGGCACGCTGGGGATCGCCGCCTGCGACATCTCCACCGGCCGGATGGAGCTGGAGGAATGCACGCCTGACGCTCTCGCCGCCGCACTCTCGCGGCTCGGCGCGCGCGAGATCGTAACGCCGGAGGACTGGGAGGCCGCCCCGCCCGAGGCGACGCTGCGCCCGGCAGGCGATTTCGCCAGCGAGCGCGGACGCCAGCGGCTGCAGGACCTGCACGGTGTCTCCACGCTCGATGCGTTCGGCGAATTCAGCCGGGCGATGCTGGCGGCGGCGGGGGGCCTGCTCGCCTATCTCGAGCATGCCGGGCGCGGGGCGATGCCCTTCCTCCTCCCGCCTCGGATCAATGCCAGCGATGCGTGCATGGCGATCGACGAGGCCAGCCGTACCAGCCTGGAAATCACCGCCACGCAGGGCGGCGCGCGGACGGGCAGCCTGCTGGGCACCGTAGACCGCTGCGTGACGAGCGCGGGCGCTCGCCAGCTGGCCGAGGATCTGTCCGCCCCGCTCGCCCGCAGGCCGCAGATCGAGGCGCGGCTGGCGCTGGTCCGCCTGTTTCACGATGATCCAATCCTGCGCGGCGATACGCGCGAGGCGCTGCGCGCGATCCCCGATATTGCCCGCGCGCTGGCGCGGCTGGTGGCGGATCGCGGGAGCCCGCGCGATCTGGGCCAGGTGCGCGACGGGCTGGCGCAAGCGCGCGTGCTGCACGAGGCGCTGGCCGCGCTGCCCGACCGCCCCGCCCTGCTCGACGATCTGCTGCCCCGCCTCACCGGCCATGGCGCATTGGTGCACGAGCTGGCCCGTGCGCTGGTGCCCTCCCCGCCCACGGAGCGCTCTTCGGGCGGGTTTATCGCAAGCGGCTACGACGATGCGCTGGACTCGCTGCGCGAGACGAGCGGCAACGCACGCAAGGCCATCGCGGCGCTGGAAGCGCGCTACCGCGACGAGACCGGCGTGAGCGCGCTCAAGATCAAGCACAACGGCGTGCTCGGCTATTTCATCGAGGTGCCAAGCAAGCACGCCGACAGGCTGATGGCGCCGGACAGCGGCTTCACCCACCGCCAGACGATGGCGAGCGCGGTGCGGTTCAATTCGGTTCACCTGCACGAGGAAGCGACCCGGATCGCCGAGGCGGGCGGCCACGCGCTGGCCGCCGAGGAAGCGCATTTCGAAGCGCTGGTCGCGCTGGTGGTAGAGGCGCGAGAGGCAATCGCGCGCACCGCGGATGCGCTGGCGCGGATCGACGTCGCTGCGGGACTGGCGGAACGCGCCGCAGAGGGCGACTGGTGTGCACCTGCCATCCAGGATGCATCCTGCCTCGAGATCGTCGGCGGGCGGCACCCGGTGGTGGAGGCCGCGCTGGCCAGGGCGGGCGAGCGCTTCGTCCCCAATGACTGCGCGCTGTGCGATACAGACCGCCTGTGGCTGATCGGCGGCCCGAACATGGGCGGCAAGTCGACCTTCCTGCGCGCCAATGCGCTGATCGTGCTGCTGGCGCAGGCGGGCAGCTACGTCCCTGCGAGCTCGGCGCGGATCGGCCTGGTGGACCGCCTGTTCAGCCGGGTGGGCGCGAGCGACAATCTGGCGCGCGGCCGCTCCACCTTCATGGTCGAAATGGTGGAGACCGCAGCGATCCTCGCGCAGGCGACCGAGCGGTCTTTCGTGATCCTCGACGAAGTCGGGCGCGGCACCTCCACCTATGACGGGCTGGCGCTCGCCTGGGCAGTGGCCGAGGCGATCCACGAGCAGAACCGCTGCCGCTGCCTGTTCGCCACGCATTACCACGAGCTCGCGCGGCTCGCGGAAACCTGCGACGCGCTGTCGCTGCACCATGTACGCGCACGCGAATGGCAGGGCGATCTGGTGCTGCTGCACGAGGTGGCGGAAGGCCCGGCAGACCGCAGTTACGGCCTCGCGGTGGCCAAGCTTGCAGGCGTTCCCCCGGGCGTTGTCGACCGGGCGAGCGCGGTGCTGGCGAAGCTGGAGCGGGGGCGCGAGGAAACCGGCGGGCTGGCCGCCGGGCTCGGCGATCTGCCGCTGTTTTCCGCCGCGATGCAGGCGCAGGAAGAGGAGTGCGACACGCTGCGCGAAAAGCTCGCCGCGCTGGATGTTGATGCGCTGTCCCCGCGCGAGGCGCTCGACATGCTGTACGAACTGAAACGCGAAGGCGGCGAAAGCTAACGCTTGCTGGTTTTGCGTTTACAGCCTCAGGCGATAGGTTGTGTCCTCATGGCGCAGGACGATCCCCCCGAAGACCCGGACAAGAGCACTCAGTGGGCCGAGTTCCGGACCGATCTTGCGGAAGACCGCAACATCATGGCGATGGAGCGAACGTTCGCGGGGTGGATGCGCACCGCCTTCGCCGCAATCGGTATCGGGCTCGGCTTCCGGGCCCTGTTCGGCAGCTGGGACCCGTCGTGGATGCCCAAGCTGATCGCCACCGGCTTTATCCTTGGCGGTGGCTGGCTTGCGATCACGGCGGAAAGGCGCGCCTGCAAAACGCTGGCCCGGCTCAGCACACACGAATTCGCCCCGATACCGACGCCGAATTTCAGGGTCATGGCCTGGGGCGTCGCCATCGGGGCGATAATCGTTACGATTGGGCTGTGGGTGCTGGTCGAAGGCTGACCGCCACAACCCGGATCAGGTCCCATCGCCGCGCAATCCGTCGAGCTTGGACGGCTTGCCGAACTTGTCGACATTGTCGTCGTGGTTGGGCTCGCCCCGGTAGGCCGACATGTCGACCGTGTTGCCGCGTTCCATCTGGTTCATGTGATCGACCACGTCCTGCGCGTCGGGCGCGGTAAGGCCGCTGGGCGCATGCTCGCTGTCGGCATTCAGGATCGTGGTCGACACGCCCTGCGCCTGATCGGACACGGTCTGCGCCTGATCGTAGGAACCGACCTGCTCCGAATTCTCGTTCTCGGGCGCGAGCTCGTCGGTCTGAAGCCGTTCGCCATCGAAGTCGGAGGGCAGTTCGTTCTTTTTCTTGTCGCTCATGGGGAATCTCCTTTCCTCATGAACGGGCGGGGGGTTTGAGCGGTTCCGGGCGCAGCGAACGCAGCGAGCGGACCGACGCCGGCTAACGCGTCGGCACCGGCGCATCGCCCGAATAGTCGTAGAAGCCGCGCCCCGTCTTGCGGCCGAGCCAGCCGGCCTCGACATATTTCACCAGCAGCGGCGCGGGCCGGTACTTCGTGTCGCCCGTGGTGTCCTGCAGCACGCGGATGATTTCGAGGCAGGTATCGAGCCCGACGAAATCGGCGAGCTGAAGCGGGCCCATCGGGTGATTGAGACCCAGCCGGCAACCCTTGTCGATATCCTCGATGCTTGCCGTTCCCTGCCCGAGCACGAACACCGCCTCGTTGATCATGGGCAGCAGGATGCGGTTGACCACGAAGCCGGGCTCATCCTGCGAGAGAACCACTTCCTTGCCGAGCCGCTCGGCAAAGGCGGTAACGCGGTCGGTGGTTTCCTGCGCGGTGGCCAGGCCGGGAATCACTTCGATCAGGGCCATGACGGGCACCGGATTGAAGAAGTGCAGCCCGATGAAGCGCGCCGGATCGGGCGACCAGTTGGCCATCCGCGTGATCGGGATGGAGCTGGTGTTGCTGGCGAGGATCGCATTTTCGTCCAGCACCTTGCTCGCGTTTTCGAAGATGCCCTGCTTGATAGCTTCCTTCTCGGTCGCGGCCTCGATGATCATGTCGGCCTGCGCCATGGGCGCGACATCGCCGACCGGCTTGATCCGGCCCAGCGTCGCCGCAGCATCGCCAGCCTCGATCTTGCCCTTGTCGACCAGCTTGCCCAGCGCGCGTTCGATCCCCCCGAGCGCCTTTTCGGCAATCGCCAGTTCGCGGTCGGTCAGCAGTACGTCGATCCCGTTCCGGGCGATGGTCTGCGCAATGCCCGAGCCCATTTGGCCCGCGCCGATGACACCGATGGTCTGCATGATGATCCTTGTCCTTCGCGAGTGCAGCAATGGGCGCTGGCTAGCGAGGATGGGCAGCGCTGGCTAGCGCGGGCTTAGCGATTTGCGCCCGGCACCCAGGTCACGTCCGCCGCGCCGCCGTCATTGGCAAGCCTGGCCAGCGTGAACAGCAGGTCCGACAGGCGGTTGATGTAGCGCAGGGCTGCGGGGTTCACCGGCTCCACCTGCGCCAGCGCGGTCATCGCGCGTTCGGCCCGCCGCACGGTCGCCCGCGCCACATGCAGCCGCGCCGCCGCCTCGTTGCCGCCGGGGAGCACGAAGCTGGTCAGCGGCTCCAGCTTCTCGTTCGCCGTGTCGATGGCGTTTTCCAGCCACTCGACCTGGCCATCGACGACGCGCAGCACCATCTCGCCCGGTTCGAACCCCTCGCCGTCCAGCGCACCCTTGGGGGTGGCGAGATCGGCGCCGAGATCGAACAGGTCGTTCTGGATGCGGCGCAGATCGTCTGCGCTCTCCACTGCGGTCAGGACGGCGAGGCCTATCGCGCTGTTCGCTTCGTCCACCGCGCCGATCGCCTCGATCCGGGCGGCGTGCTTGGCGGTCCGGCTGCCATCGACGAGCCCGGTGGAGCCATCGTCGCCGGTGCGGGTGTAGATCTTGTTGAGCTTTACCATGGGCGGCAGGTGCCGCGCCTAGCTTGCAACCGCAAGCAGGATCGCGACCACGAGGATCGCAAGGCCCTGATACTTGATGCGGTCGAACATGGCCTTGTTCTGCATGATCTGCATCTCGGTCACGGTTTCGCTCGTGTTGTTCTCCAGATCGACCTTGGTGGTCTTCAGGAAGGCGATGATCCCGCGCACGAGCGAGACCACGACCATGATCGAGAGAAAGATGAGGGCGATGATGAGGATCGTATTCATGGTTCAGATGTGGGCCTTACCGATGGAAATGCCACATGGCCATTGTGCGGTACGCAGTTTTTCCGCCCAGGCGTGCCCATCCTCGCCCCGTTCGCGGTAATCCGACATCGCGGGAGAGCCGCGCCGCTTGGCGAGCTTGCGGCCCTGTTCGTCCAGCAGCAGGCGATGGTGGTGCCAGCGCGGCACGGGCAGGCCGAGCAGCGCCTGCAGGATGCGGTGCACCGGCGTTGCATGAAACAGGTCCAGCCCGCGCGTCACCAGAGTCACCCCGTCGGCGGCGTCGTCCAGAGTCACCGCGAGGTGATAGCTGGCTGGCAGATCCTTGCGGCGAAGAACCGGGTCGCCGAGCGGGAGGCGATCGATCGCATCGCCGACCGATTGCGGCCCGGCCACGGCGTCGTCCCACACCAGCGGCCCCGTGATCTCCAGCGCCTTCGCCAGATCCAGCCGCAGCGCAGCGGGCACCCCCCCGGGCACGGTGCGGCCCTTGCAGGTGCCGGGATAGACCGGACCTTCGGGGCCGGTTTCGCTCGCGGCTTCCGCTATCCGGGCGCGTGTACAGATGCACGGGTATAGCACACCGAGCGTCTCCAGCCTGGCCAGCGCCGCCTCATAGCTTGCCAGCCGGGTGCCCTGCGCGGGCACCTCGCGCCATTCAAGCCCCAGCCATCCGAGATCGCGCCGGAATTCGTCCGCCAGTTCGGGGCGGCTGCGGGGGCCGTCTATATCCTCGATCCGCAGCAGGAACGTGCCGCCCGCTGCATGCGCCAGATCATGGGCGACAATGGCCGAGTATGCATGGCCCCAGTGCAGCGGGCCATTGGGGCTCGGGGCGAAGCGCGTGACGATCATATCTTGACGTCCTTAGCCGCAAAAAAGTGCGACTCGCCAAAAAGCTCTGTGGATACCTGCTTTGTCATAGGCTTGACGCTTTTGCGGGCAAATGGTCCTTTCATCGCATCAGGGGAGGACACGGCGAAGTGTTCAAGGCCGATCTGATCGACCGCGCGGCTCAGTTCCGCAGCGTAGATGAAGACCCGACGAGGAATTTGTCGGCTTGCCCGACACTTGTTCTCAACGCGGACTATACTCCGCTTTCCTATTATCCGCTGTCCATCTGGCCGTGGCAGACCGCGATCAAGGCGATCTTCCTCGACCGGGTGGATGTCGTCGCGAGCTACGAGCGGGAGATTCACTCGCCCTCGCTCGACATGAAGCTGCCCTCCGTGATCGCGCTCAAGCAGTACGTGAAGACCAGCGAATTTCCCGCCTTCACCCGCTTCAACCTGTTCCTGCGCGACCGCTTCACCTGCCAGTATTGCGGCAGCCCCAGCCACCTGACCTTCGACCATGTCGTCCCGCGCCGCCTCGGCGGCAAGACCACGTGGGAGAACATCATCACCGCCTGCGCGCCGTGCAACATGAAGAAGGGCGGGCGCACGCCCAAACAGGCGGGAATGAAACTGATGCTGGAGCCCATCCGGCCGACCAGCTGGCAATTGCAGCAGCACGGCAAGAGCTTCCCGCCCAACTATCTCCACGAAACCTGGCGCGACTGGCTCTACTGGGACATCGAGCTGGAGGAATAGGGAGCGGTCTGCGCGCACCTCGCGCACGGCAATTTCTTGCGGGCGGCGAGCCATCCAATTAACGTGCCTCCCAACAGGAGGTAATCGTGACTCAGCATCCCATCCTTGTGGCTACCGATTTCAAACCCCGTTCGGACAGGGCGGTGGATCGCGCCGTCCGGCTCGCACGCGAAACCGGGCGCGAGCTGGTGGTGGTCCACGCAGTCGAAGACGAGAACGAGACCAAGACCGGGCCTTCGCTGCAGGATCGCGTCGCTTCGGTCATGCCGGAGGATGCCGGTTCTTATCGCTGCCTGTTCCCCGAAGGCTCCGCCCCGCGCGCGATTGCGCAGGCGGTGGAGGACGAAGACGCCTTCTGCCTCGTCATCGGTGTGGCGCGTTACAATTCGGTGGGCGACTTTTTCCTCGGCACCGCGATCGACCTGCTGCTGCGCCGCTCGCCCTACCCCGTGCTGATCGCCAAGGAGCGACCGCGCACGTCCTACGACCATATCGTGATCGGAACCGACCTGTCGGATGCTTCGAAGCGCGGTGTGGAAGCGGCGGTCCGCATGTTCCCGCAGGCGCAGCTGCACCTCGTCCATGCGTTTCATGTCCCCTACGAGGCATGGCAGAACGCGGAATATGTCCGCAAGGAGCTGGCCTCGGCTGCGCAGGAACAGTGCGACAGCTTTACCGCGCAGCTGGATGTATCCCCGGAATGCCGCGAGAAGATGACCATGGAGCTGGTCGAAGGATCGCCGCTTACCGCCATCAACAAGACCATTCGCAAGTACGACGCGCATCTGTGCGCGCTGACTTCGCATGGCTACGGCGGCTGGCGCCAGGCCCTCATCGGCAGCACGGTGAGCGATCTTCTGAAAACGCTCACCATCGATACGCTGGTCATCCACCCGGAGCACGAGAAGGCGGACTAGGTTCACGCTTCCGGGCGTTGTGACGCGACAGGCTTCACGACGTCGGAGGGGCGGCCGACGCAGAGCGTGCCGCCCTCGATTCGCCATGCTGCCGACGGCAGGCTCGAAATGCTTCCCCTAGGAGCGCTTCGGCAGGAAGGGCACCATCCGCGCCAGCACCACATCCTTGTCGAAGAAGTGGTGCTTGAGCGCGCCCAGAACGTGCAGCGCCAGAACCACGTAGATCGCCTTTACCGACAATGTGTGTGCGGAACCCAGCGTTTCGGACACGCTCTCGTCCGCCAGAGGCAGGTTGGGCCACGGGATGACACCGAACAGGTCGCTCGCCGGCGCCCCGCCCGACGAGGCGGCAGCCCAGCCAAGCAGCGGCGCGCCGATCATCAGCACGTAGAAGGTCACGTGGGTGGTGCGGGCAAGGATGCGCTCCCACGCGGGCATCGCCTCCGGAAACGCCGGCCAGGGATGCGCGAAGCGCCAGCCCAGACGCACCAGGCTCAGCAGAAGAACGGTGATCCCGACTGACCGATGCAGCTCGTAATACTGCAACTTGTCGGCACTGCTCGCCTCTTCCATCCAGCCCCCGAAGGTTGCGTTGGCGAAAATCAGGACGAAGATCGTCCAGTGCAGGATGATCGATACTGTCGAGTAGCGGCTCATTTTCTCGCGCATGCTATCCTCCGCAAGGCTGGCCCGAGGCGGGCGACGCGAAGCCTAACCCGCCGGACATGCCTTTTGGAAGAGGGTTCGCGCCATCACGTTACCGCCGCCCGCTCCTGAAACTCCGGCTGCTGCCATTCGCCCGTCTCCAGCACTTGCGCGAGGTGGCGGGCGGCTTGGGCAACATCCTCGAACCGCAGGTAGGCGGGCGCGAAGCCGAGGCGCAGGACATCGGGATCGCGGAAGTCGCCGATCACGCCGCGCGCGATCAGCGCCTGCGACAGCGCGTAGGCGTTCTCGTGCCGGAAACTCAGCTGGCTGCCGCGCCGCGCGGGATCGCGGGGGCTGACCAGATCGAGATCGAGGTCGCCCACGCACTCGCGGAAGAACTCGCTCAGCGCGCGCGATTTGGCGACCAGCGCCTCCATCCCGATCTCGGCGATCAGTTCGACGCCCGATTCAAGCGCCGCCATCGCCAGCACCGGGGGCGTGCCTGCGAGCAGGCGTTTGACGCCCTCGGCAGGCTCGTACTCGTCGGAGAAGGCGAAGGGCTGCGCGTGGCCGAACCAGCCGGTCAGCGGTTGCGAAAAATCGCCGTGATGCCGCTCGGCCACGAAGGCGTAGGCGGGCGCGCCGGGGCCGCCGTTGAGGTACTTGTAGCCGCAGCCCACCGCGAGGTCGGCATTCGCGCCGTTCAGGTCCACGGGCACCGCGCCGCCTGAATGCGACAGGTCCCACAGCACGATCGCGCCAACATCCTGCGCGGCCTTCGTCAGCCGCTCCATGTCGAACATTTCGCCGGTCTTGTAGTGGACATGCGTCAGCAGCAGCAGTGCCACGCTCTCATCCAGCGCGTCGATCATCTGATCGCGCTCGGCCAGCCGCTGTTCGATCTGCGGGTGCCCCTGGATCATGTAGAGGTCGGTCGGGAAATTGCCCGGCTCGCTCAGCACCACCTTGCGGCCCGGGTTCAGCGACAGCGCCGCGCCGATCAGCTTGGCAAGGTTCACCGAAACCGAATCGCACGCGATCACCTCGTGCGCCTGCGCGCCGATCAGCGGGGCGATCTTCGCACCGACGCGCTGGGGCATGGCGATCCAGTCGCCCCCGCCGCCGGGCAGTTCGTTCCACGAGCGGATCAGGCCTTCGCCCCACTCGGTATCGATCACCTGATGCAGCCGCTCACGGGTCGCCCTGGGCAGTGGCCCCAGCGAATTTCCGTCGAGATAGATCACGCCTTCGGGCAGGTCGAACCGGTCGCGGAAATGCGCGATGGCGTCTGCGGCATCCAGCTCGCGCGCGCGCTCAAGCATATCACTCATCGGGCAGCTCCCGCAGCACCGCGCGGCACAGGCCCGCATCGCCTCCGCCCACCTTCAGCGGCAGCGCAATCAGTTCGTAGTGGCCTGCGGGCACATCATCGAGCACCAGCCCTTCGAGGATGCGCATGTCGTGCTTCAGCACCGCGAGGTGCGCGTCCATCGTCTTGCTTTCTTGCGGATCGACCGAGGGCGCGTCGGTGCCGATCAGCACCACGCCATGCGCGGCGAGCCATTCGATCGTCTCGGCGGCAACCGGCAGCCAGTCGCTGCGCCATTGGTCGTGCGGGAAGGCATCCCAGGTGCGGAACAGCACGCGGTTGGCATAATCGAGCGTGGGCAGATCGGCGATGTCGATCGCGCCCTCCACGCCGCGCGCATCGACCACGATGCAGCGCCCCAGATAGGGATCGAGACTCATGCTGGCTGCATCCGCGCCGTCGCTCGCATAGTGCAGCGGCGCATCTGCATGCGTGCCCGAATGCGTGCTCATGGTCATCCGGCCTACGTTGACGGGCGATCCGTCCTCCATCCGCCAGGTCCGCTCGAATGCGAACCCGGTATCGCCGGGCCAAACCGGAAGGCCGGGGCGTAATGTCTGCGAGATGTCCCGGACTTTAGCCATCAGAGCGCGGTCCTCACCGACAGCAGCTCAGGGAAGAACACCTCCTTCAGCACGCCTTCGAGATAGCCGACACCCGCCGTGCCGCCCGTGCCGCGCTTGAAGCCGATGATCCGTTCCACCGTCTTCAGGTGCCCGAAGCGCCAGCGCTGGAAGTGGTATTCCAGATCGACCAGCTTTTCCGCCAGCTCGTAGAGGTCCCAGTGATCGTGCGGGTTCTGGTAGATCTTGACCCATGCGGCCTCGACCGCGTCGGATTTCTCCCAGGGCTGGTCGCGGTCGCGATTCAGGACCATCTCGGGAATGTCGAACCCGCGCTTGGCCAGCAGCCGCACGGTTTCTTCGTAAAGACTGGGCCGGGCAAGCTCCGCGCGCAGCTTCTCCGCCACTTCCGGAACGGCTTCGTGCATCGTCACCATGTTCGGCTTGCGCCCGCCGAGGATGAATTCCATCAACCGGTACTGCGCGGACTGGAAGCCGCTGGAGGTGCCCAGATGCGGGCGCACCAGCGAATAGTCGTGCGGCGTCATGGTGCTCAGCACGTTCCAGCTCTGGATCAGCTGTTCCTGCGCACGGGCCACGCGGGACAGCATCTTGAAGGCAGGCCGCAGCCTGTCCTGCGCGATCGCCTCGCGCGCCGGTTCCAGTTCGTGCAGGCACAGTTTGAGCCACAGCTCACTGGCCTGATGGACGATGATGAACAGCATCTCGTCCTGCGCGTCAGAGCGGGGATGCTGCGCGCACAGAATGCGGTCGAGATCGAGATAGGAGGCGTAGGTCACCTCCTCCTGAGGGTCTTTGGCTGGCATGGCCGCTGCCCTAGCGCTTCGGAGCGTCAGCGCAAAACGGGTTCAGCAGTCGACCACCGCAACGTCCGGGTAGTGCTTGCACATGTAGTTCTTCACGATCTTGAGATTGCGGGTGTTCGACCGGAAGGCCACATCGGCCACATCGCCGACCAGCGGGACGAAACCGATCACCCCGTCGATGGCGACATTCCCGATCATCCGCGACATGTGCCATTTGGGCATGCCCAGATTGCGCGCTTCCCAGACGATGTAGGTCCCCATGGCGACCCCGAAGATGTCGCCCAGCACCGGGATCAGGCCGACGATCGCATCCATCCCGATCGGGTAGTTGATACCCGGGATCGTCATGCTGCGCTCCATCAGCTGTTCCATCATCTGGATACGGCGGTAGACCGATGCCGGATCGTTCCCGGCAGGCACTTCCACCCCGAGCAGGTTCATCTTGCGCGTATCGCCCATTCGATTCGTCCCCGATTGCCCAAACCCTGTGTCAGCGACCCCTGTTTACCATGGCTCTACCCCAGCCAACGCATAAAGCGGATGTCGGGACCACGAATTTTCCGAAAAACCTTCCAGCCCGCTGCGCACCAGCGACCAGCGTACCGGTGCGCCGAGCGGTATATAGGCCTCGCGCGCAAGAAGCGCGCCTTCGGCTTCGGCCAGCAGATTGTCCGCTTCTTCGGCGCCGCCGGCCTTCAGCGATTCGGTAACCAGCTCGTCGGCATCGGGCGAACACGGGCCGGGCAGCAGCGTGCAGTTGAACTGGTTGAGGAACCAGCGCGCACCGGGGTAGCGAGCCAGCCGGTCGATCATCACCAGGTCCGCCCCCTGCGAGAACGGGACCCGGCGCAGCTCCACGCCGATCGTCGCGAAATCGAGCGACAGCGCATTCATCAGCCGGTCCGATCCGGGCCCGTCGGGCAGCCACAGCCGCACGCGCGCATTCTGCCCGGTTGCCCGGCTCCACGCCGTCACCCGCGCTCTGGCCTGCAAGCGTCGCTGGTCGAGCGACATGCCCGGCCAGCGCTCTCCTCTCACGTTGGGATTGCCCGGCAGGCCGCCGGGCACGATCTGCGCCGAGGGTTGCCAGCCCGAGACGCTGAACTGTTCGAGCAGGGCGGCCCGGTCCACCGCCATGGACAGCGCTTCGCGGTTCTCCACCTCGGCGAGGAAGCCCTGTTCGTTGGTCACGATCATGCCGAACAGGCCCAGCGCGGGATCGAGCCGGATCGTGCCACGCGCCAGCGGCCCGGTATCGGCCAGCGGAAGGGTGAAGATCGTCCCGTCGAGCAGCGCGGCCGCGCCGCCCGCGGCAAAGGCGGCATTCGCCTCCTCCCCCGGAAGGGCGCGCAGCCGGATTGGCACGCCCGGCACCTCCCCCTCCCGTTCGGGCAGCCCCATCTCTTCGGGCGGAACGGGTGCCAGGATCGCCGTATCGCCTTCGCGCTGCAGCCGCATGGGGCCGATCGATTCGCCATCGCGGGTGATCGCCAGCTCGGGCTGGGCCAGAAGCTGGAGGAATTCGGGCATCGGACCGGTCAGCCGGATCTCGATCACGCGGCCCGTCATCGCGCGAATCTCTTCGACCTTGCGCAGATCGAGGCCGAGCGAGGTGCCCTGCAGGGCGGCGATCGTCCTGACGAGGCTGGCCCGCGCCTGCTCGGCGGTGAGCGGATCGCCATCGGACCAGGTCACCTGCCGCAGGCGGAAGATGAAGCTGCGACCGTCGTCGGTGACGATCCAGCTTTCGCCCAGCGCCGGCACCACCTCGCCTTCGGAATTGATCGCCACGATCCCCGAACTGGTCGCATCGCGGACCATTTGCGCGCCGGGCGGCAGGCGAAGGCCTTCCTCGAAGATCGATTCGGGCTGGCCTATGGTGACGACCGACAGGCCATCGTCGTCATTGCTGCCGCTGCACGCGGCGAGCGCCAGGCCGGCAAGACACGTAAGGGCAAAACGCATGGTCACGCCCGGCCTTTAGCAGGGCGAAGCGCGCGGGTCAGCGCGCTATTCTTCAGATTTTGCGAAGAGCGCTCTTGTCGACCTGGCGGGCCGAATCGGGCGCGATGGAAGACGGGCGGACATAGCGCGGCGTCTTGTCGCCGCCGGAAGCGGGCTCGCGGACCTTCTTGGAATCGATCTCGTCGTCGAACACGATCCCGAAGCGGTTGTCCTGCGTCCAGGCGACCGATCCCTTGATCGGGCCGATATTGCGCAGGTCTATCGTCAGCCGCGCGCCCCGTTCCACACTGATCGCGGCCTCGGCCATCATGCCCCCGTCGGACAGGTTGCGAACCTTCACGCGCACGGGCACGGAGCCCTCGGCAAGCGTGACATCAGCGGACAGGAAAAGGCTGTCGCGCTTCAGCGATCGGGTCTCGATGGCAGTCATGAAGCGTAGGTAACCTTCGGCTCTTGTTTCGGTTTCTCGGCTGGCCCCGTGAAGGGACGGAAACCGTTTTAGACCGACACAGCCTAAAGAAGTTTAAACGGCGCTTTACCCACTTAAGCGCCGCGCGACGGACGCTTAATCGTTGCGGGAGATCTTCTCGCGCCGCTCGTGCGCTTCCTGGGCCTCCACCGTCATGGTCGCCACGGGCCGGGCGATGAGGCGCTGCAGCCCGATCGGATCGCCGCTGACTTCGCAGTAACCGTATTCGCCCTGATCGATCCGCCGCAGCGCCGCGTCGATCTTGGAGATGAGCTTGCGCTGGCGGTCGCGCGTGCGCAGTTCGATGCCCCAGTCGGTCTCGCTCGATGCGCGATCGGTCAGATCGGGTTCGCGCAGCGGCGTTTCCTGCAGGTTCTGGAGGGTGCCGCCGGCTTCGGTACGGAGCGAGCGTTTCCATTCGATCAGCAGCTTGCGGAAGAACTCCTGCTGCCGTTCGTTCATGTATTCTTCGTCGTCCTGCGGGGTGTAATCCGCAGGCAGGGCGCGATTGGCCCGGGCAAGGATTTCGCTATCGCTTAGCGCTGTCGCGGCCATCTCGTCCTTTACCCTTTTCGGTCCAATCGACTCTCGCCTGCCTTGCGGCATTGGTCTCGCGCCGCGGCTCTTAGCATCCATGCATGGGCGAACAAGCGCTTATCCCGGCTCGCGCCATTGCCGGACGCGCTTTGGGGGCGGGCGGCTGAACACGCGGCGAATGGCTTGTTGCCCCCGCCTGCCACCACGAAGCCGCAGAAATCCGCGCCCGGTTTAACCCTCTGTTTACCATAAGAGGGTTGAAAGGAATCTGCGGGCCAAACCCGCGATGAAGGGGACGCAACAACGACGACGCAAGAATGACAGGGGATTTCACATGCGACTGACTGCGATCGAGACTGCCGATGCCCAACCGGCGCCGGCCAATATTGCCGACATCACCATTGCCCGGCTGATCGGCGACGCCACCCAGGGCGATGCGGAAGCCTGCTACGAACTGGGCGTGATCTGGTCGACTGGCGGGCACGGGCTCGACTGCGACCTGATAGAGGCGCACCAGTGGTTCAATCTCGCCGCAGCTCAGGGCCATCAGGAAGCCGCCTGGTGCCGGGCCGACATTTCCGACGAGATGACCGCGCGCGAAATCGCCGAAGCGCAGCGCCGTGCGCGGCAGTGGCTCAGCGACCACCGCCGGGTTGCCTGACCTATCAGGGATTCTTGAAAGGCGTGCGCGCCTCCAGAAAATTCTGCTCCGCGTCGATGCCCTGCGCCTCGCGCTCGAGAAATTCCGCCACCGCCTCGCGCAAGCCGGGGTCGGCGATGAAATGGGCAGAGCGCGTCTGTACCGGCGCATAGCCACGGGCGAGCTTGTGCCCGCCCTGCGCCCCTGCCTCGACGCGCGATAGGCCGCGCGCGATGGCCGCATCAATCGCCTGATAATAGCACAACTCGAAATGCAGGAAGGGTATGTCCATGCGGCATCCCCAGTAGCGCCCGAAAAGCGTGGTCTCGCCGATCACGTTCATGGCGCCCGCCACCGGCTCCCCATCCAGAAAAGCGAAGATCAGCAGGATCTTCTCGGCCATCCGCTCGCCCAGCAGCGTGAATGCCTCGCGCGTCAGGTAGGGCGTGCCCCACTTTCTCGCCCCGGTATCCTGGTAGAATTCCCAGAAGGCATCCCACACATCCTCGGTCAGGTCGGCGCCGGTAAGATGGCGGATTTCCACCGCCTCGCGAGCCCGCGCGCGCTCCTTTCTCAGATTCTTGCGCTTGCGGCTGGCAAGCGAATCGAGAAAGGCATCGAAATCTGCGTAGCCGCGGTTTTCCCAGTGGAACTGCAGATCGCTGCGAATCAGCCAGCCCGCCGCCTTGAACAGCGCCTCCTGCTCGGGCGCGATGAAGGTGGCGTGCGCGCCCGACAGGCCATGCTCCAGGCATACCTGCTCCGCTGCGCGCAGCAGCGGTGCGGCAAAGGCTTCCTCGCCTTCCCGCTCGCCGCATAGCAGGCGTGGCCCCGTCGCAGGCGTGAAAGGTACGGCGATCTGCAGCTTGGGGTAATAGCGCCCGCCCGCGCGCTCGTAGGCATCCGCCCAGCCCTGATCGAACACATATTCGCCCCGGCTGTGCATCTTGAGATAGCTTGGCAGAGCGGCGTGGATCGTACCGCTGTCGTCCGCAATCGTGACCGGGGCGGCCTGCCACCCCGTGCCCGGGCCAACGCTGCCCGAATCCTCCATGGCAGAGAGAAACGCGTGGCTGACGAAGGGATTGTTCGTGCCCGCCAGCCGATCCCACTCGCCAGCGTCTATCCCTGCAACGCCGCCATGAATCCGGGCCGTGAGTTCGAAATCCGCCATCTGCGCAATATAGGCCGCGACCGGCCGCCGTGCAGGGGCGACTTTGGCCCGCCCCTGCGGGCGCAATCAGTCGGTCAGCGCAATCACCGCGTCGATTTCCACTGCGACGCCCAGCGGCAGGGCCGGCACGCCCACGGCGGCGCGCGCGTGGCGGCCCGCTTCGCCGAAAATGTCGAACATCAGTTCGGACGCGCCATTGGCGACCTTGGGCTGGTCGGTGAAATCGGGCGTGGAGTTTACGAAGGCGCCCAGTTTCACGACCCGCTCCACCCGGTCGAGCGAAACGCGCGCATTCTGCAACTGGGCCAGGATCATCAGCCCGCAGGCGCGTGCGGCGTCTATCCCTTCCGAAAGGCTCACGTTTTCGCCCAGCCGCCCGACCACCAGTTCTCCGTCGATAAAGGGCAGCTGGCCCGAGATGTAGGCGACGTTGCGGCTCACGGCGACGGGCACGTAGCTGGCCACTGGGGCGGCCGCTTCGGGCAGGGTGATGCCGAGCTTGTCGAGACGGCTTTGGATGCTCATGCGGGTTTCTCCAGGTTTTCCAGTATCCATGGCAGGGCTTCGTCCCACCGGTCGATCCGCGCGTGCGCATCGCCCGCCTTCGCACCGCACGCAATATGCGGGGCGAGGTCGGGCTCTCCGCAAAGGTGCAGGCGCAGCGTATCGGGGGCGAGTTCGCGCGCGGAATTGTGATGCTGCGACAGGTCGTCGATGAACACCGTGCGCCGGGGGCCGTATTCCTCGACGATGCGGGCGATCGCGCCGCCTTTCGGCCCCTGGTTGGTGTAGACCTTCGCATCGATCCCGTGCCGGGCCAGCTGGCGCGCGCGGTCTTCCTGCCGGTGATCGAGCAGGTTCGTCAGCACGACCACGTCCGCTTTCTCGGCGAGCTGGCCGTAAGCCTCGATAGCGCCCTCGACCGGGTCCTGCCGGTCCATCTCGCTATCGAAGAAGGCGTTGAGCAGGCGCCAGATCTCTTTTTGCTCCACCACCGTGCCATCCTCGCGCCGGGTCAGCGCGCGGGCGAAATCGGACTGGAAGGCGAAGTCTATGTCGTGGGCCTCGCCCAGCCATTCGCGGAAATGGGCGACCATGCGCAGCAGCACCTCGTCGCAATCGGTGATGACCAGCGGGCGGGCCTGGGTGGAAGCGGCTTGCGTGGAAGTGGCGTTCATGCGGAGAGTTTCCGGTGGGCTGCAATGATATCTTCGGGCGCCACGTTCAGCGCGTCGGCCGCCAGTACGAGATCGGGTTCGTGCCCGGCGAGGAATTCGAGCACGGCGGCCTGCACGCGGCGTTCACCCAGGCCATCGCGCAGGATTTCCGGCGTCAGCCCGGTCAGCGCGAGCAGGCGATCCGCCCGCTTCTCGTCGGTCAGGATCCAGCCGAGTGCGGACAGGGCCAGCGTCTCCGCTCCGTCGTGTCCGGATGCGCCATGCTCGGAATTATCGGGCGGTGTGATTGTCATGCGGTCGGTGGCTGGCCTATTCGTGGCGGAAGCTAGGGAGGTGGCGAGACGTGGCAAAGCGTATCCTCGTTGTCGAGGACAACGATCTCAACCGCAAATTGTTCTGCGACGTACTGCGCGCCAAGGGGTACGAGGTGCTCGGCTGTTCCGACGGCAACACGGTGATCGAGGCGGCCCGCCGTTTCCGGCCCGATCTGGCGATCATGGACATTCAGCTGCCGCATGTCTCCGGCCTCGACCTGATCGCGCAGATGAAGGCCGACGCGCAGCTCTCGGGCGTGCCCGTGCTCGCCGTGACGGCCTATGCCGGCAAGGGGGACGAGGAGCGCATCCGGGCCGCAGGCGCGGAGGATTATCTCGCCAAGCCCGTCTCCATCGTGCCCTTTTCGGCGAAGGTCGTGGGGCTCATCGGGGAATAGCGCGTGCGCACCCGGCCTGCGGGTACGCTTGACAAATGCCGGGCTAACAAGCTTTGCCCGGCGCCAAGAGGACACCGAAGGAATCCCGCTATGGACCGTGCCGAAATCGACCGGCGAATCCGCACCCTGATCGAGCCGTTCAACAAGAACGGCGTCACGATTACCGACGACACCACCTTCCAGGGCGACCTGGAGTTCGACAGCCTGACCGTGATGGATTTCGTCGCCGCGATCGAGGACGAATTCGACATCATCATCAGCATGAACCAGCAGGCCGAGATCGAGACCTACGGCCAGCTCGTCGATGCGGTGAAGAAGCTGGTCGACGCGGAATGAGCGAAGGTATCAGCCAGCCGGACCAGCCGGTGACGCGCGAAGCACGCGCGAAGGGCGATCTGTTCGCCAAGTTCGACGAGCTGATCCAGATGCGCGAGGGTCTGCTGGCCAGCGGGGTGGAAGACCCGTTCAATCTTGTGATGGAAAAGGTCCTCTCCCCCACCCGCGCAATCTGCAACGGGCGCGAGACGATCCTGCTGGGCACCTACAACTACATGGGCATGACCTTCGATCCGGACGTGATCGAGGCGGGCAAGCAGGCGCTGGAGGAATTCGGCAGCGGGACCACCGGCAGCCGCGTGCTGAACGGGACGTATCAGGGCCACAAGGAGTGCGAGGACGCGCTCAAGGAATTCTACGGAATGGACCACGCGATGGTCTTTTCCACCGGGTACCAGGCCAACCTCGGCATCATCTCCACCATCGCCGGCAAGGGCGATTACGTGGTGCTGGATATCGACAGCCACGCATCGATCTACGACGGCTGTTCGATGGGCCGGGCGGAGATCGTGCCTTTCCGCCACAACGATATCGAGGCGCTGGAAAAGCGGCTCAAGCGCATTCCCGCCGATGCGGGCAAGCTGGTCGTCCTCGAAGGCGTCTATTCGATGCTCGGCGACGTTGCTCCGCTGAAGGAAATGGTCCGCATCTCCAAGGAAGCGGGTGCGATGGTGCTGGTCGACGAAGCGCATTCGATGGGCTTCATCGGCGAACATGGCCGGGGCGTGGCCGAGGATCAGGGCGTGCTGGACGATGTCGATTTCGTGATCGGCACCTTCTCGAAGAGCGTGGGCACGGTGGGCGGCTTCTGCGTCTCCAACCACCCCGATTTCGAGATCATGCGGCTGGTCTGCCGCCCCTACGTGTTCACCGCCAGCCTGCCGCCCAGCGTGGTCGCCACCGCCGCGACCTCGATCCGCAAGCTGATGCACGGGTCGAACAAGCGCGCGCACCTGTGGGAGAACTCCAAGCGGCTGCACTCCGGCCTCAAGGATCTGGGCTTCCAGCTCGGCACCGACGAGCCGCAGAGCGCCATCGTCGCGGTGATCATGCCCGACCTGACCAGGGGCGCGCAGATGTGGGAAGCGCTGCTGAAGGAAGGGCTCTACGTCAATCTCGCCCGCCCGCCCGCCACGCCCGCCAACATGACGCTGCTGCGCTGTTCGCTGTGCGCCGAGCATAGCGAGGAAGAGGTCTCGACGATCCTTGGCATGTTCGAACGCGCGGGCAAGGCGGTCGGGATCATCTGATGCGGCGGAAAGCGCGCCTCGCGCTTGCTGCCTTCGCCGCCAGCGCGCTTGCCTGCGGGCCCGCCTCAGGCATCGTCGTCCGGCACGACGCGCCGCCATCGCTCTATCGCGCGCAGGCGAGCGAGATTCCCGCGCTGGCCGACTGGCCCGGCAGCGGGCACGGTGTCCTGATCGCGCCCGGCTGGGTGCTGACCGTCGCACATACCGTGGCGGGCGATCGCCCTGAAAGCGTTTCGATCGGTGGGCGGGACCGGGCGGTGGCGGAGGTGATCCTGCACCCCGACTATGCGCCACCCACGGGGCCGGGTCCGGACGGTTCGATCAAGCCCATCATGGATGCAAGCTTCGTGATGCGTGACATCGCGCTGGTCCGCCTGCGCAACCCGCTGACCGATGTCGCGCCGGTCGCGTTCCACGAAGGCAGAGTTGCGCCGGGCGATGTGGTGACCCTGTTCGGTAAGGGCCAGGGTGGAACCGGGCTGAGCGGCGCACTGGGAATCCACCCGCAACGCGGATCGCTGCGCCGCGCGCGCAACGAGATTTCGCAGGTCCTGCCCGAATGGATCGGGATCACCTTCGAACGCGGAGACGCCGCGCTGCCCGACGAGGGCTCGATCGGGCGCGGCGACAGCGGCGGGCCGCTGATGATGGTGAAGGACGGCCGGCTGGAACTGGTCGCCCTCGCCTCATGGACCTACTGGGACGGCGCGCCGGAAGACTATCGGGCCGGGGCATACGGCCTGACGACCTACCACACCCGCGTCTCCGCCTTCCGTGACTGGATTGCCGAGACGACGGGTGCAGGCGCGGCGCCTTCCTAGGCGTTTGCAGGCGTTCGCCGCACGGGCTTCACCGGGATGCGCAGATAGGCAACGCCATTGTCCTGCGCTTCGGGAAAGCGCCCGGCACGGATGTTGACCTGGACGGAGGGGAGCAGCAGCCGCGGTACCGCAAGATCGCTGTCGCGCTCCTCGCGCATGGCCACGAACTCGTCTTCGCTCACACCGTCGTGCACGTGCACGCTGCTGCGCTTCTGTTCGCCCACGGTCGTTTCCCAGGCATAATCCTCGCGGCCCGGCGCCTTGTAGTCGTGGCACATGAACAGCCGCGTTTCCTCGGGCAGCGCAAGGATGCGCCGGATCGAGCGGTAGAGCTGGTGCGCATCGCCGCCGGGGAAGTCCGCCCGCGCGGTGCCGAAATCGGGCATGAACAGCGTATCGCCCACGAACACCGCGTCCTCGATCTTGTAGGCGACGTCCGCGGGGGTGTGGCCGGGCACGTGGAGCACTTCCACGTTCAGAGACCCGATCGTGAAGGTCTCTCCATCCTCGAAGAGGTCATCGAAATCCGACCCGTCGGTCTTCAGATCGTCCAGTCCGAAGACCGGGCGGAAGATCTTCTGCACGTCGCGGATATGGGCGCCGATGCCGATCTTGGCGCCGGTCATCGCCTTGATAAAGGGCGCTGCGCTCAGATGGTCGGCGTGGGCGTGGGTTTCGAGCACGCGCTCGACCGTCACACCTTCCTCCTCGGCCGCAGCGAGAATCGCTTCGGCAGAGCGCACATCCGCCTCGCCCGAGGCGAGATCGAAGTCGAGCACGGGGTCGATCACCGCCCCATGGGAGGTCTCCGGGTCCCAGACCAGATAGCTGACCGTGTTGGTCGGCTCGTCGAAAAAGGCACGAATGCGGGGGTTGGTCATGATGCGTCTCCTTCGTTTTCGTCGTTGACGCTTGACATATATTAGCGATTGCTTATTTAGCAAGTGCTAATGGAAAACGACACTCTCCTCGCCCCCGCAGACCTCGCCACGTTCGAGGCCAATGCATCTTCCGTCGCCGAGCTGCTCAAGGCGCTCGGCAACACGCGTCGCCTGATGGTGATGTGCAAGCTGGCCGAACATGGCGAGTTGCGGGTGAACGCGCTCGCCGAAGAGGTCGGCCTGTCGCAGTCCGCGCTTTCGCAGCACCTTGCGAAGATGCGGGCGGAAGGCCTGGTCGACTTCCGGCGCGAGGCGCAGACCGCCTGGTACCGCATCGCCGACCCGCGCTGCCGCACCCTGCTGGCGACCCTTCACGATCTCTATTGTCAGGAGTGACCCCCATGACCGCTACCCCCAACACCCCCAAAACCATCTCCCCCGATGAAGCCCGCCGCCTGATCGACGAGGGCGCGCGTCTGGTCGATATTCGCGGGCCGGACGAGTTTGCCCGCGCCCGCGCAAAGGACGCGGAAAATCGCCCGCTCGACCGGATCGACCGGATCGATTGCGATGGCCCGATCGTGTTCATGTGCCGATCCGGCATGCGCACCGGCAGCAATGCGGGGCAGCTTGCGGGCTGCCACCCGGGCGAGGCCTTCCTGCTCGAAGGCGGACTGGAAGCATGGCGCAAGGCCGGCCTGCCGGTGGAGGAAGATCGCAGCCAGCCGCTCGAACTGATGCGGCAGGTGCAGATCGCCGCGGGTTCGCTGGTTTTGCTCGGCGTCATCCTGGGTCTCGCGCTCGCCCCCGGCTGGTTCGCGCTGTCCGGCTTTGTCGGCGCGGGGCTGGTCTTCGCAGGCACGACCGGCTGGTGCGGAATGGCCCGGCTGCTGTCGGTGATGCCGTGGAACCGGCGCGCGAGCGCCGCCTGACGCGAGGCGACTTTTGAAATGGACATGGCCACCATCATCCTCACCCTGCTTTCCGGCGGTGTGATCGGCTTCGTGCTGGGGCTGGTCGGCGGCGGCGGCTCGATTCTGGCCGTCCCGCTGCTGGTCTATGCCGTGGGGATGAAATCGCCCCACATGGCGATCGGCACCGCTGCGGTGGCCGTGGCCCTCAATGCGCTGGTCGGCCTGGTCGGCCATGCGCGCGCGGGCAATGTCCGCTGGCAATGCGCGCTCAGCTTCGCGCTCGCCGGATCGGCAGGCGCGGCACTGGGTGCGGAAGCGGGCAAGGCTTTCGACGGTCAGCGGCTGCTCGGCCTGTTCGGCGCGCTGATGGTCGTTGTCGCTCTCCTGATGCTCAGGAAGCGGCGTTCTGCCGAGAATCCCGCAGTCCGGATGACGCGCGACAATGCGCGGCCGATGCTCGCCCGGATCCTGCCCACGGGCCTCGGCACCGGGCTGCTGGCCGGGTTTTTCGGCATTGGCGGCGGCTTCCTGATCGTGCCCGGCCTGGTGTTCGCAACCGCCATGCCCCTTTCGCTGGCGATCGGCAGTTCGCTCGTCGCGGTAAGCGCCTTCGGGCTGACGACCGCCGGATCCTATGCCCTGTCCGGGCTCGTCGACTGGGTTGTGGTCGGCTGGCTGGTGGCAGGCGGCGTCGCCGGCAGCGTGCTGGGCCGCGCGGCAGGCACCCTTCTCGCCGGGCACAAGCGGGTGCTGGAAGTAGGCTTCGCGATCCTCGTCGCAGGTGTGGGCCTGTGGGTGATTGCCGGATCGCTGGGCTGGCAGGGCGTCTGACCGTTTCGGTCACAGAACCGCCGGAACCGCTTGCCGCTCCTCTCGTCTGTCAGAGACACAAGGAGATTACCGAAATGGCAAATATCAGCGGCGGCAGTGCGAAATACGAAGGCTTCGGCAAGGACGGCAAGGGCCATGTCTCGACCGAGTCCGGCGCGCTCGACAACCAGCCCTATGGCTTCAACACCCGTTTCGAGGATGCGCCGGGCACCAACCCGGAAGAGCTTATCGCCGCAGCACATGCCAGCTGCTTCACCATGGCGCTCGCCTTTCAGCTCGCGGACAAGGGGCATTCGGACGGCACGATCGAGACGACCTGCAAGGTTACGCTGGAAAAGGACGGCGACGGATTCAGGGTCAGCAAGTCCGCCCTTTCCGTGAAGGGCGGCGGCGACGGGCTGGACAAGGCGACGTTCGAGGAATGCGCGAAGACCGCCAAGGACAACTGCCCGCTCTCCAAGCTGCTCGATACCCAGATCACGCTGGAGACCGAATTTACCGGCTAACGGCGTGTGGCGGCTTTCCGCCTAGAAGTCTTCCAGCGTGGCACTGGCGCAGGGATCATTCGCGGTCTCTGCGTCATCGTCGTGCCCCAGCTGCGTGATGACGAGGAAGCCACCCACCACCAGCACCACGAACAGCGTGGTCAGCGGCACCAGATACTTGTCGATGAACTTCTTGATCGGCGCCCCGAACAGGCGGAACAGCACGCCCACCGTCAGGAAGATCAGCCCGCGCCCGGCGATGCTGGCGATGATGAAGGTGGCGAGGTTCATGCTGACGAAGCCCGCGGTGATCGTCATCAGCTTGTAGGGAATGGGCGTGCTGGCGGTGGCAAAAACCGCCCAGCCCCCGTTCGCATTCACCGTGCAGGCGGCCCACGGGAACGCCTCCGTATATCCCAGCACGCCCAGCAGCCACAGACCGATGCTTTCATAAAGCAGCGCACCGATCGCGTATCCGAACAGGCCGCCAATCACCGAAGCGACGGTGCAGATCAGGGCATAGCGGATCGCCTTCTTCGGTTCGGCGAGGCACATCAGGCCAAGCAGCGGATGCGGCGGGATCGGGAAGAAGCTCGATTCGACGAAGGCGAACAGCGCGAGCCAGCCCTGCGCATGCGGATGCGCCGCCTTCTCCATCGTCCATTCGTATAGTCCGCGCAGCATGGCCACTTCCTGTCCCTCGGCCCGATATCGTGGCCAGTCCCCGCTTTACCGCCGCTTAGGCGACCCCAGGGGGCCGTGCAAGCGAAACGGCGGTCGCTTAGTTTACCTATCTGGTTATTTTGTGATTGACATCGCAACGCTCTTCGGTTAGGCAACAAGAACATCGCGATGGTGCGGACGCCTCGAACGGGCACAGCCTCTCGCGCCCTCACAGCCACTGCCACCTCGGGGCTTCCCATTCATGACCAGCAACAGGCGCGCCTCCCCGGCAAAGGCGGGGGCACGCACGAACCTGCGCGTCACCGATACGCAGAAGAGCGCCGAGGGTGAGGGCCCGGCCAACAGGCACTGGCGGACATACTTCCTTCAGGCGCTTGCCGCGACCTCGAACGTCACCGCGTCGGCGAAGCAGGCCGGCGTATCTTCCGCTCGCGCCTACAAGGCCCGGCGCGAGCATGCGGATTTCGCGGCGGCGTGGAGGGCCGCGCTTTACGAGGGGTACGAGCATCTCGAGATGGAGGTGCTCGCCTGCCTGCGCGGGCAGGACCCGGAGCGCAAGCTGGATGTGGCCAATGCCATCCGTCTGCTGGCCGCCCATCGCGAGACCATCGCCGCCGAACGCGCGAAGCGCCAGGGGCAGGACGAAGCCGCCGTTTTTGCGGCTCTGGAGCGCAAGCTCGCAACGATCCGCACGCGCCTGACCGGGACCGAGGCGCCAGCGCAGGGCGACAAGGACGGCGCCGGGAGCCACCGATGACGGCCGATACGCTGGGCGCCCTCCTCTCCCTGGCACCCGCAGCGCGGTTCGACTGGTATGCATCGCTGACGCACGAGGAGGCGCGGGCCATCGCCTTCTACTGGCCGCTGTGGGCGCGGCCCGAACAGCTGCCACCCGCGGGCGACTGGCACACATGGCTGGTCTGCGCCGGGCGGGGCTTCGGCAAGACCCGGGCCGGCGCGGAATGGGTGCGGCTGACCGCGCGCAGCGAGCCGGAGGCGCGGATCGCACTGGTCGGCGCGTCACTGGCCGAAGTGCGCAGCGTGATGATCGAGGGCGAAAGTGGCATCCTGGCAGTGTCGCCCCCCGGGACGGCGCCTGCTTGGGAGCCGAGCCTTCGCCGCCTGACCTGGGCAAACGGAGCGCAAGCCATCTGCTACTCCGCCGCCGAGCCCGAGAGCCTGCGCGGGCCGCAGCACGGGTTCGCCTGGTGTGACGAAATCGCCAAATGGGATAATTCGGGAGAGCGAGCGGTTGCCGCATGGGACAACCTTCTGATGGGCCTGCGGCTGGGCGAGACCCCCCGCGTCGCCGCCACCACCACGCCGCGCGCCGTACCGCTGGTCCAGCGCCTGCTTGGCGAGGATGACGTCGTGGTGACGCGCGGCACCACGTGGGACAACGAGCGAAATCTCCCCACCCGCTTCCTCAACCGGATGCGCCGCCAGTTCGGCCGCACCACGCTGGGGCGGCAGGAGCTGGACGGAGAACTGCTGAGAGATATCGAAGGCGCACTGTGGAGCCGCGCGCTGCTGGAGACGTGCCGCCAGACTCCCCCTCTCCTTCAGGGGAGGGGGTCGGGGGGTGGGGCCTTGAACTTCGCCCGCATCGTGATCGGCGTAGATCCTCCCGCCAGCGCGCAAGGCGATGCCTGCGGGATCGTGGCATGCGGCGTGGACGAAGAAGGCGTTGCAACCGTGCTCGCCGACGAAACCGTGGCGCGCGCCTCGCCCGAGAAATGGGCGCGAGCGGTGGCAAGAGCCGCCGCGAAATGGGACGCCGACCGCGTAATCGCCGAAGCCAACCAGGGCGGCGCGATGGTCGAAAGCGTGCTGCGCGCAGCGGATGTTGGTCTGCCGGTCAAGCTGGTCCACGCCAGCCGCGGCAAGACCGCCCGCGCCGAACCGGTCGCCGCGCTCTACGAAGCAGGCCGCGTGCGCCACGCCGGACTGTTTGCGAAGCTGGAGGATCAGATGTGCGGGCTTACCATTGGCGGAGGCTATGAGGGCCCGGGAAGATCGCCCGACCGCGCCGACGCGCTGGTCTGGGCGCTGACCGAGCTGATGCTGGGACGGACCGGAAGGCCCGGCATCAAAGCCCTATAAATGCTGCTGGGTACACTTTGAGACCATGCCTTTTTGAAGTTCATTCAATGGCGCATGGGCGCGGATCGAGACAATCGTCGGGTTCGGATATTCGTGAACAACGGAGATGCTCGTTCCATCTTCAGCGCGATAGCCACCCGATCCTGGAGCGCCGACCCGGCCCGCGGCGATCGCGAAAGACTCGACACCGGGGAAATAGGTTTCGACACCGATCCGCTCGAAGCAACGCATGATGTTACTCGAGCTCAGGCGAGATGTTTCCCGATAGACAAGGGGCGCAGTGCCGACGGGTTCGCCGATCGAATCGCACGAGGCAAGACCGCTCAGGGCGAACAGGCCGCCTGTCAGCAGGCGGATCACTCCTGCATATCCGCCAGGCAGTCCCTGAACGCCTCGAACTCGGCCACGCTTTCGCCCGTCTGCGCCTCGAAGCCGGTATTTCTGTCGACCGAAAGCGAGAAGCGGCCGTGGACCGGATCGACCAGCCACAACAGGTCAGCGGTGCCCATGTCGGCGATATAGCCGCTCGAAAAATCGCCCTCGTAGCCGTCGCGGTAGGTCACCGGACCGCTCGTCGAGGTATTGAAGCCCAGGTAGATATAGCCGTCGCGGGTCTGCCCCGGGGTAGCGGCGGCGTCCCTGAACATGAGGCCGATCTGGGCATTGCCGTCGGCATCGGCGCGCATGAGCAACGCCCTGTCCGCGCCGCGCACTTCGATGCGGCATCCTTCGTCCGATGCCTCGACCACATGCTCGGGCCCCTGCGCGAATGCAGGCTGAGCCATGGCCACCGCAGCGAACGCTGCCCAACAAACAGATAGACGAAACTTCATCACTTCCCCCTCGGGCGCGTTTGCCCGGGGGAAGTTCCTGATCCCGGGAGACGCCTTGTGTCCATGTTTACCGACCTGATCTCCGCCTTCAAGGGCGGGGGCAGCGCCCGCGTGCCTATCGCGCGCGGCTTCGCCTCGCCCTGGGCGAGTGCGTTCGAGATGCACGGGGCGTCCGCTCCGCCGTTCGATTATGCGACCAGCCTGCATGCCGGATATGCCTCCAACCCGGTCGCGCAGAGGGCGGTGCGGATCGTGGCCGAGGGGGTGGGGGCCGCGCCCGTCTCCACCGATGCGGACGAGCTGCTGACGCTGGTCACTGCGCCCAGCGCGGGCCAGTCGCTGGTCGAGACCATCGCCGCGCACCTGCTGCTGCACGGCAATGCCTTCATCCAGATCCTTAAGGACGCCAGCGGCAGGCCGGTCGAGCTGTTCGCGCTGCGGCCCGAGCGGGTGACGATCCGCCAGCGCGCCGATGGCTGGCCGGAAAGCTTCGCCTACCACCTCGGCGCGCAGACGCATGTGATCCCGCTGGAGGACGAGGACGGCTGGCCCGAGCTGATCCATCTCAAATGCCTCAACCCCGGTGACGATCACTATGGCGCAGGCGCGCTCAGCGCCGCCGCTCAGGCCATCGCGATTCACAACGCGGCGAGCCGCTGGAACCATGCGTTGCTTGAAAACGCGGCACGGCCCTCGGGCGCACTGGTCTATGCGCCGGGCGACGGACAGGGGCTAAGCGCCGACCAGTTCGAACGGCTCAAGGCCGAACTCGCCAGCGCCTTCCAGGGCAATGGCAATGCGGGACGGCCGATGCTGCTCGAAGGGGGGCTTAGCTGGCAGAGCATGGCCCTGAGCCCCGCCGACATGGATTTCGCAACGCTCAAAGCGGCGGCGGCCCGCGACATTGCGCTTGCCTTCGGGGTGCCGCCGATGCTGCTCGGCCTGCCGGGCGACAACACCTATTCGAATTACCGCGAGGCCAACCGCGCACTGTGGCGGCTCACGCTGCTGCCGCTGGCGGACAAGATCTTCGGCGGGCTCGCCGCCGGGATGGCACCCTGGTTCGACGGAGCGAACATCGCAGTCGATCTCGACCGGGTGCCCGCGCTTTCCGAGGATCGCGAACGGCTGTGGAAGCAGGTCAGCGAAGCAGACTTCCTGACCGACGAGGAACGCCGCGCGATGCTGGGGCTAGAGCGGCCATAGTGATGGCACGTCGCCCCGATAATTCTCGGTGAAGCTGCACTCGCCGAGGTCGTAATGATAGCTTCCTCCGCGATCCAGGCAGGCGTCCGCCGCCCAGAAATCAATCGCATTCAGATAGCCGAGATACGCGATCACCGGCGCGGCCAAGGCTGCCGCGAAGATCACCATTCGGCGCGATTTCAGCATTCTCACCCCCCTTTTGTGCACCGATCCTGCCCCATCCGAAGAGGCTAGTGAACCCATGACCAACGAAGACATGCTCGCCGCGCTTCTGGCGCAGGCGCGGACCGAAGGCGCCGAACTCGTCACCCTGCGCGCCATTGCGGAGGAAGCAGGCGAACTGGGTGCCAACCGTGCGCTGGTGCGGATCGGCCTGTCGGACGAAGCGGCCTCGGGCGATATCGACGAGCTGCGCGAGCTGTTGCAGGCCTGGCGCGATGCCAAGGCGAGCGCGTGGAAGGCCGCGATCGAGTGGCTGGTTCGCGGCATGTGTGCGCTGCTGCTGCTCGGCATCGCAGTGCGGCTCGGTGTGCCGGGGCTGCTCAAGTGAGGTCCGTGGCCAACCTTCCCGGACCCGTTCGTGGTGAGCCTGTCGAACCGCGAACGGGGCGCTGGGTTCGCCCATCGACAAGCTCAGGACGAACGGATCAGCCAGTGCTGAGGATCGCCGGATACGCGGCGCTGTTCGATGTTGCCGATGCGGCGCGCGACACGATCCGGCCCGGTGCCTTCACCGCCACGCTCGCCCGAAACAGCGAGCCACTGCCCCTCTACTGGCAGCACGACCCGCGCCACCGGATCGGGACGGTCGAACGGATTGGCGAGGATGCGCGCGGGCTGAGAGTCGTGGCCTGGATCGACCGGCCCGCCAGCCGCGCAGCCGCGATGCTGGCCGCGCGCTCCGTCACCGGGCTCAGCTTCGGCTACCGCGCAAGGCTAGCGCACCATGGGCAACAGGGCCGCGAGCTGCTTGCCGTCGACCTCATCGAAATCAGCCTCGTCACCCACCCGCTGCAACACGGCGCCCGGGTGCATCTGGTCGCCTGAACCGACCGACCGCTTCGCTCTCCGCCCCTCCCCCAACCCCCTCGCCTTCAAGGAGAGGGGGCTTTTCCCGTGCCCGAAAGAAAGGTTCTTCATGGATATTCAGACCCCGATTACCGAGACCACCGCCGACCCGCTGGACGCCAGCTTCGATATCGTCGCCCGGCAGGACGCGCTGGAAGAGAACGTCGCGACAATCCGCACCGATCTCGACGAGGTGAAGGCCCGCGTCGACAGGATTGGTCGCGCCGCGCAGCGCCCCGTGCTGGGCTCGGGCGACAGCGCACCCGCCGAAGTGAAGGGCTTCGTCGATGGCTACCTGCGACGCGGCGCGACGCATGAAATCAAGTCGCTCTCCGGCACCACGCCCGGTGACGGCGGCTATGCGGTCCCCCGCCAGATCGACGCGATGATCGTCCGCGAGCTGACCGACATCAGCCCTATCCGCGCCATCGCTCAGGTGGTCCAGACCGGCACCGCGGGTTATCGCAAGCTCATCTCCACCGGCGGCACCGCGAGCGGCTGGGCGAGCGAGATCGGCGAGCGTGGCGAAACCGACACGCCGACCTTCGCCGAAATCGCCCCGCCGAGCGGCGATCTCTACGCCAACCCGGCGGCATCGCAGTCGATGCTCGACGACGCAGCCTTCGACCTCGAAACCTGGCTGGCGAGCGAGATCGCGATGGAATTCGCGCAGGCAGAGGGTGCGGCCTTCGTCAATGGCAGCGGCACCAACCAGCCCAAGGGCTTCCTGCAGGCGACCACCTCCACGCTGGGCGATAGCTCCCGCGCTTTCGGCTCGCTCCAGTATATCGGCACGGGCGATGCGATCGGGCTGGGAAGCGACCCGGACCTGACGCTGATCGATCTCGTCCATACGCTGAAGGCAGGGCACCGGCAGGGCGCCGCCTTCGTGATGAATTCCGCCACCTTGGCGCAGGTGCGCAAGCTCAAGACCAGCGACGGTGCGTTCCTGTGGCAGCCGGGCCTGGTCGAGGGCCAGCCCGACCGGCTGCTGGGCTATCCGGTGATCGAGGCGGAAGACATGCCGGACATTGCGGCGGACGCATACCCGATCGCCTTCGGCAATTTCCGCCACGGCTACCTGATCGCGGAGCGCAGCGCGACGCAGGTGCTGCGCGATCCCTTCAGCAACAAGCCCTTCGTCCACTTCTACGCGACCAAGCGGATCGGCGGGCAGGTGCTCGATAGCGCAGCGATCAAGCTGCTGCGCATCGAGGCCTGACGCTGACAGGGTGCGGGGCCTTGGACCCCGCACCCTGCGCGCCCGCGCCGCACGCCAATCTCCGGCTTTCCCCTTGGCCGTTCGAGAACCCGGCGGCGCGGGCGCCTTCCCTTTGACCCATCAAGGAGACCGCCACGATGCGCACCATCCTGGCCGGCGGCGATCTCTCGCCAGCGCTGGCAGAACTCAAGCACTGGCTCGGCATCACGCGAACCGCTGACGATGCGCAGCTGACCGCGCTGATCGGCGCAGCCGTGGAAGCGTGCGAGCGCTTCACCGGCCTCACCCCGCTCGCCTCGACCATCGAGGAAACCCGCGATGCGAGCCACGAATGGACGCGCCTGACGACCATGCCGATTGCGCAGGTGATGAGCGTGGAATTGCTCGACAGCGAAGGCGTGCGCACCGTGCTGGGTGAAGACGAGTACGATCTGCACCTGTCTGGCGACGGTGCGGGGCAGCTGCGTTTGCGCCGCGGGCCTTTCGTCAGCCGTGTCGTGCTGACGCTGGAGGCGGGGCCCGCACCCGACTGGGCCTCGCTCCCCGATGGGCTGCGCCACGGCATCCTGCGCTTCGCCGCATTTCTCCACCGCGAGGGCGAGCAGGGCGCCAGCGAACCGCCAGCAGCCATCGCCGCACTGTGGCGCCCGTGACGGCGGCTGAGAATCGCATGATCCGGGTAAGACTTCCCGCGCTCGACCGGCTTGCGCATGCTCTGGAACGCCGCGCGCTGCGCCGCCTGCAGGCACGCGCCCGCCGCTCGGGCAGCCAATACTGGCACGCGCCCGACAGGCTCTGGCCCGACTTCGGAGACGATTGATGGAAACCCAACTGCGCGCCGCGCTGCTCGACCATCTGCGCGCCGACCCCGCGATCGCTTCCGCGCTCAACATTATCGACGAAGCGGAGGTCGAACGGGCGAGCGCCCCCTGGCTCGCGCTGGTCGCCAGCGCCTCCGCCGACTGGAGCACCAAGACGCTTGCGGGCCGCGAGGTTCGGGTCGCGCTCGAGCTGCGCCTTCATGGCGACGATCCCGCGACCGGTGCGCAGCTGGCCGAACGGCTCGACGAGCGCGCGCTTGCGTTGCCCGCCGAACAGAGCGGTTTTCACGTGGTCAGCGCCAGCTTCCTGCGCGGCCGCGCCGAACGCAGGCCCCGCAATGCTCGCGCACACCTGCGCGAATACCGCTTCCGCCTCCTCGCTTCCGAATGATCCAGAAAGGTCCTCTGTCATGACAGCCCAGAAAGGCTCCGCCTTCCTTCTCAAGATCGGCGACGGTGCCACCCCGCCCGCCTACGAAACCGTCGCAGGCCTGCGCACCACGCAGCTTTCGATCAACGGCGGTAGCGTGGTGGTGACGCACAAGGATTCGGGCGGCTGGCGCGAATTGCTGTCGGGCGCAGGCACACGCTCGGTCTCGGTCAGCGCGGGTGGCATCTTCCTCGGCTCGCAGGCAGAGGGACGGGTGCAAGCCCACGCGCTCGCCGGGACGATCGACGATTACGAATTGTCGTTCGAGGATGGCGCGCGGCTGCGCGGGCGCTTCCTCGTCCAGCGGCTCGACTATTCGGGCGATTTCAACGGAGAGCGCAACTACACCATCCAGCTCGAAAGCTCGGGCGCGGTCGTCCCGGCATGAGCGCGGCCAACCCTGTTCGCGGCGAGGCTTCCATCCGCATTGCGGGTGAGGTCCACACACTGCGCCCCAGCTTCGCAGCGCTGGTCGCTGCGGAGGAAGAGATCGGCCCGCTGTTCGCGCTGGTCGAACGCGCGAGCGAGGGCCAGCTACGCCTTGCCGAGATCGCCACGCTGTTCTGGCACTGCCTCGACCCGCGCGAAGGCGTGACGCGGGAAACCGTGGGCGATGCGATCCTGGCAGGCGGGCTCGCCGCGAGCACGAAGCCGCTGCGCGCCCTGCTCGCCGCCATCCTGCAGGGCCGATGATGAGCGACTTCGCCAGCGGCACGCCGCCGCTCGCCGCCCTCGCCGCGCAGGCGCTCGGCTGGCCGCCCGATGCGTTCTGGCGCGCCACCCCGGCCGAGCTTGCCACCGCGCTCGGCCCCACCACCCCGGTCGCGCAAGGCCTCTCGCGCGACGACCTCGAAGCCCTGATGGAGCGCGATCCCGATGCCGGCTCTTGAACCAGACGATCTCGACCCCCTGCTGATCGACGTGCGCGCCAGCACGCGGGGCTTCTCGGAGGATATCGCGCGTATGCGCCGCGATCTCGACGGGGAACTCGTGTCCGGCTTTGCCCGCGCAGGCGACGTGCTTGAGCGCAGCCTGCTGACCGCGATCCGGCGCGGCAGCCTGGGCTTCGAGAATCTGCAGGCGAGCGCCAGCCGCGCGATCGACCGGATTGCCTCGCAGGCGCTCAAGCTGGGCCTCAGCCAGATTTTTGGTTCCAGCAGTCCGCTCGGCAGCATTGTCGGGACGCTGCTGGGCGGCGCTCTGGGCCTTCCCGGACGTGCCACGGGCGGCCCCGTGAGTGCGCAGCGCGGCTACCTGGTCGGGGAGCGCGGGCCGGAGCTGTTCGTGCCCCCCGGCGACGGGCGCATCCTGCCGCTGGGGCAGGATGGCGCGACGAAGCGCGTGGATGTCTCGATCCAGCTGGCTGCCCCTGCGGGCACGGCAGCGCCGGTCGCTCTCGAACGCTCCAGCCGCCAGGTCGCGGCCGCCGTGCGCCGTGCCATGGAGAACAGCTGATGGCCTACTGGCTTTGCGAGCGCCGCAACGGGCAGGAGCACGACCATATTCAGCGCTTCGATCCGCGCTTCTGGACCGTGAACTTCCCCCGCCCGATGATGGCCAGCGTCATCACCACCGCGCCCGATGCCTTGCGAGTCGATTGCGAATTCCACCATGCGGGCGAACTCGCCGGACTGATCTGGGAGAGCGAGGACCGGCTGGATCACCCGCTCCACGCCTACGCCACGGATCGCGACTATGCGCATACGATCCTGCGATTCCGCTGGTGCAGCGGCGGGGTGATCGCGCTCGATGCGGCGAATGGCCCCACGCTGACCATCGAAGGCCGCGATGCGAACGGCGCACCGCGTGCGTGGTATGTCCGCCTGTGGAACTATGCCGAGGGCACGCCCGAGGACGCGCGTGTCACCCTGCCCTTTTCTTCGCTGGAGGGCGGGTTCGGTCTGCCGGGCGAGCCGATCCATCCGTCCGACATCGATCGCATGTTCATCTCGCTGGTCCCGCCGGGCTATGCGCCGGGCAACACCGCCCCCCTCTCCAGCCGCGCAGACGGCTGGGCCGAGCTGAGCGAAATATCCTGCGACGGTGCGCGCGCCATGCTCGAAATCGGTGAGAGCATGCTGCCCGAACATGGCGAGCAGATCGCCACCGCCTACGACGATGCCTTCAACCAGACACCGGCCCGCCTTGCGCGGCAGATCCATCGCCTCGGCTATCGCGGGCGGGTGATCCACTATGTGGGGATGAGCCACTTCTTCCGGCTGGTGCCGGGTGAAGGGCGCTTGCTGGCCGATCCTGGCGGCACGCTGTGCGCACCGGCGAGGGCCTGGCACGCGAACTGGTTTGCCGAGCTTGCCACAGCCGGACTCGAACCGATCGTTTCGCTGTCCTACGAACTGCTGGCCGATCACTGTCCGCAAGGCTGGCAGCAATATGCGCTCGACGGGACACCCGCGCGCACGGGTTGGGAGCCGCCTTCGGCGCTCCTTACTCCAGCACGCGTCGAGGCGATGGCATGGCTGCGTGCGGTCGCAGCGAACCTCGTCGCGCTGGTGGAGGACGCAGGACTGCCCGTGCGCTTCCAGATCGGCGAGCCCTGGTGGTGGGTGCGCGCCGATGGCCACTGCTGTATCTACGATCAGGCCGCGCTCGCGATATGGCGGGGCGAGGGTATCATGACTTCGATCCCGACGCTCAGGATCAGGCTCTATCTGCCCCACTTCGTCCTGCTCGACCGGGCGGGAGAGATTCTCGCGAACTCCACCGCCGCGCTCGCGCAGGCAGTCCGCGACGCGGCAGATGGCCCCGCTGAACTCAGTCTGCTGATCTTCACGCCAAGCGTGCTCGATCCCGCCATGCCGGAGCAGAAGCGCGCCAATATGCCGGCGGGCTGGGCCTACCCCGCCTTCGACCGGTTGCAGGTGGAGGATTACGACTGGCTGACCGCAGGAGCCACGGCTCGGCGCAGGGCCGCCTATGATCTGGTCGATGCGCGGCTTGGCTATCCGGTGGACCGGCAGGATTACCTGTCCGGCTTCGTGCTTTCGGCCGACGACGCAGAGACCTTCTGGGAGCGGATCGACGGCGCACTGGACGAGGCTGCGGCACGCGGTGTGGATCAGCGCTTCGTCTGGGCACTGCCGCAGGTCTCGCGCGATGGATACACCCGGCTCGCGCCTCCCGAAGAGGACGATATGCAGAATTTCGACGACGTACTCTACCCGCTCGCCCTGGGCACCGACGCCAGCGCCAGCCCCGAATTTTCCACCTCGATATTGGTCACGGCCTCCGGTCACGAGCGTCGCACCGCACAATGGGCCGATGCACGCCTGCGCTTCGATGTGGGGCCGGGGATCCGGTCCGAGGGCGAGCTGGGCATACTGCTGGCCTTCTTTCGCGCCCGCCACGGCCCCGCACGCGGCTTTCGCCTGGCAGACCCGTTCGACCATTCCTCCGGCGAGGCAGGCGGCGCACCGGGCCCGCAGGACCAGATCCTGGGGATTGGCGACGGCGAGCAAACCCGCTTCGCGCTCGTCAAGCGCTATGGCGAAGAGCCCGAACCTCAGGTCCGGCGGATTACTCGGCCACGCGCCGGTACGGTGCGAGTATCGCTCGACGGGCAGGAAACCGGCGCTTTTGCGCTCGATCCGCTGGGCGAGGTTGTCCTCGATACCGCGCCCGGCGAAGGCGTTACCGTGCGCGCAGGCTTTCTGTTCGACGTGCCGGTCCGCTTCGCGGAAGATCGCCTTGCGGTCAGCGCGGCAGGCTTTGCGGCAGGTCAGGCGCCCAGTGTGCCGCTGATCGAGATCAGGGAGGCGGCATGAGCGGCGACCATCTCGGCACGCGGGCCTTCTTCTGGCGGATCGAAAGGCGCGACGGCGTGGCACTCGGTTTCACCAGTCACGACCGCAATCTCTCGCTCGATGGGCTGACGCTGCAGGCCGCGCCCGGCGTACGCCCGGCTTCCCTGCGCGTGACCAGCGATGTGAGCGACGACGATGCACAGATCGACGGCGCGCTGACACACGACGCAATCTCGGCGAAAGATCTGGCGGCGGGCCGATTCGACGGAGCCACCGTCAGCCTGGGCACGATCGACTGGCAGAGCGGAGAGGCGCAGACCCTCTTCAGCGGCACCATGGGCCGGACGGAAGCCACGGCGGATGGATTTTCCGCGCGGCTGCGCTCCGCCAAGGCTGTACTCGATGGCGATCCCGTGCCCCGCACGAGCCCCGGTTGCCGTGCAAGGTTCTGTGGCCCGGGCTGCAACCTCTCTCCAACCCGCTTCAGTCGGCCTGCGCTGGTATCCGGGATGGACGCGGGATCGAACGGTGTGCGCCTTGCCGATATTGCCGCTGCGGACTTCGTGTTCGGCGAGCTTCGCTGGCTGGACGGCCCCGCGACCGGCCTGCGCCATGACATCATCGGCGAGGCGGACGGCGCGCTGTTTCTGGACGGTCCGTTTCCGGCAGGTGTGAAGGAAGGTACGCGCGCGCTCCTGCGCGAAGGCTGCGACCGGACCATCGCCACATGCGCCAGCCGCTTCGGCAACGCGATCAACTTTCGAGGCGAACCATTCCTTCCGGGCAATGATCTGGTCGCGCGCTATCCATCACGCACATGACGCCGCGAATACGTGCGGTGATCGCAGCGGCAAACGGCCTCGCGGGCACACCGTTCCGCCTGCAGGGGCGTGATCCCGACACCGGGCTCGACTGTATCGGCGTCATCCTCATCAGCCTTGATCGCGCAGGCATCCGGCCTCGCCTGCCCGAGGATTATCGCCCCCACCGGCGCGCGCCTGCCATCCCCGAGAGCGCGCTGGCTGCTGCAGGCCTTGCACGTGTGGACGGCGACTTGCGCCAGCCGGGCGACATTCTTCTGCTGCGCACGGCACCGGCGCAGATGCATGCCGCAATCGCCGTCGAAGGCTCGGACATTGTGCACGCGCATGCCGGGGCGCGCCGGGTCGTGCGCGGTGCACTGCCCGATCACTGGAGCATCATCGCCGCCTGGCGGCTGCATCCCGACGGAGAATACGAATGGCAACGCTGATCCTCTCTGCTGTCGGAACGGCGGTTGGCGGACCCGTTGGAGGCGCCGTCGGCGCTCTGCTGGGCCGCGCCGTCGATGCCACGCTTATCGGCACACCGACGCGCGAAGGCAGACGCTTGACCGAACTGGCGCTTTCGACGTCGAGCTATGGGCAGTCCATTCCACGGATCTTCGGGACGATGCGGATGCCGGGCTCTATCATCTGGTCGACAGACCTCGTCGAGAGCAGCGAGACAAGCGGCGGCAAGGGCAAGCCCAGGACCACCACCTATAATTACTCGATCTCTTTCGCGGTCGCACTGTCCAGCCGTCCGATCGCCTCGGTAGGCCGGGTATGGGCGGATGGTGCCTTGCTGCGCGGGCAGGCGGGCGACCTGAAGGTCGGCGGGCTCATGCGGATATACCGGGGCGATGGCGACGAACCGGTCGACCCGCTGATCGCGGCAGACAGGGGCCTGCAGGCCTGCGCCTTTCGCGGGATCGCCTATGCCGTGTTCGAGGATCTGCAGCTGGCCAGCTTCGGCAACAGGATCCCGGCCCTGAGTTTCGAGATCGATGCGCGTGACGCAACACTCGACGTGGTGGATGTGCTCGAGGGAATAGCACTCGCCCCTGCGGCGGGCGCCGCGCTGGCCGGACTAGTAGGCTTCGCCGACGATGGCGGCCCGCGTGCGGGGCTGCTCGCCCATCTCGCGCAGGTTTTCCCGCTGGCCACCACCGCGACGGCGCAGGGTCTCTCCATTACGCCCATGGGATTGTCCGAAACCTCCGCCTTGCCCCCTGCGACTGCGGGGCGCCCGGACGGTGAGGACATGGCCGTGCCGCTCGTGCGACGCGCGCAGGCGGATCGCGAGGCGCCCTCTGCGCTGCGCTACTACGATCCCGCACGCGATTTTCAGCCCTCGCTGCAGCGGGCTCCGGGGGCGAGCGGCGATCAACGTGCCATCGTCGAGTTCGCGGGCGCGTTTGCCGCCCGCAGCGCGCAGATCCGGATTTCGGAATTGCATCGCGCGGCCCGGACGGCGCGCGAGACGCTCTCGTACCGCATCGCCGAGCCTGCGCCGGACTATGCGCCGGGCCGCTGCGTGACGCGCGCGGGCGATGCGCAGCCCTGGCTCGTGCGGGGGTGGGACTGGCATGCGGACGGCGCGGACCTCGCGCTGGAACGCATTGTCGCACTGCCACCGATCGAGTCCGCCGCCGATCCGGGCACCGCCCTGCCACCCGCAGATGAACTGCCCGGCGCTCTGACACTCCGCTATTTCGAGCTGCCGTGGGACGGGACCGGCGCGGGCACTTCCCCACAACGCTATGCGGCCGTCACCATGGCGAGCACGCGCGGCACCGTTGCGCTGGCGGGGGTGGAAAACGACTCGCTCATCGCGCTGGGCCTGTCCGCGAACGGCGATGCCCTGCAGGGCCGAAGCCTCACCGCGCTTCCCGGATCGCCCGCACTGGTTCTGGAACCGCAGGCCACGTTCGATATCGCGCTGTCCTCCGCGCAGGGGCAGCTCCAGTCGGCGGACGAGCGGGTCTTGCTCGACGGTGCCAACCGGATACTGCTGGGTGAGGAAATCCTGCAATTCCGCTTCGCCCGACCGCTGAGCAACGGCCACTGGCGACTGAGCGGGCTGCTGCGTGGGCGCGGTGCGACCGAGCATCACGCCGCCGTGGGCCACCCGGCGGGGGCGTCTGTTATCGTCCTCGACGAACGGCTGCTCTCGCTGGGGAAGGAAACCTTCGAGGAAATCGCGGCTTTCGCCACCATCGGCGATGCCGAGCCCACCTTCGCCACGCTGAGCGGACGCGACTCGACGCGTCGCCCGCTTCCCCCGGTCCATCCCTGCGCATTGCGCACGGCCTCCGGCGATCCGGAGTGGCGCTGGGTCAGGCGCGCCCGTGGCGCCTGGCGCTGGCTGGATGGCGTAGAGACGCCGCTGGCCGAGGAACGCGAGAGCTTCCGTGTCGGCTTGGGGCCGATCGATGCGCCTGTCTCGATCTGGGACGTTTCGGAGCCCCGCTTCAGCCTCCCGGCGGCGGACTGGGCCTTGCTTGCTACCGCCCATCCCGATGCTGCCCTCTGGGTCCGGCAGGTGGGTAGCCATGCCGTTTCCCTGCCCACGCTCCTTCCCCAATGATTGCGCCCTGGAGTTCAGACCATGACCACCGCCCTCACCTACGCCACGCGCTCCGCCCGTCTCGACCTGCCATTCCTGTTCGCCGCGCAGGCGCAAAAGGAAGCCACGGTGAACGAAGCGCTCGCGCGGATCGATGCCCTGCTTGCCCCGGCCATCGAAGGGGAAGCCAGCTCCCCGCCCGTCGCCCCCGCGCCGGGCGAATGCTGGATCGTGGGCGCCCAACCGCAGGATTCCTGGGAGGAGCGCGAGGGTTCGATCGCGTTCTTTTCCGCCGGAGCCTGGATGTTCGCCATGCCGCAAGCCGGTTGGCAGGTGTTCGACAAATCCTCCGGCACCACGCTGAGATGGATGGACGGTTGGCACGCGCTCACGCTTCCCGCCGCACCCGCCGGGGGCGGCGTGATCGACGAGGAAGCGAGGGCGGCGATTGTGGCCCTGGTCGACGCCCTGCGGGCTGTCGGGCTGGGCTCCTGAGGCGTTAGCGGGAACCGGTTTTTGGCTAAGGCGTTGGGCGTGCGGGAGGAACAGGCTCACCGGCCGGCTTCCAAGATACTCGCACTTGCTTCTGAGGCAATCGTGCAACAGTGCTGTCGCTTTGCTCTAGTGGTAGCCTGCCTGCTTGCCTCTGAACTGGGGAAAAGTTAAGTGGGGGCCTCCTGGTGGCTCCCAATCATTACAAAAGGGGATTTTCAGTAATGCGCAATATCGTCATTGGAATGGCGATGGCTTCGACGATGCTCGCATCGCCGGCGCTTGCACGTGATGACTCGTTCTACGTGCAAGTCGAAGGTGGTCCGATGATCGTCCAAGACATCGAATTCGACGTCAACGGGGTCGCAAACGACTTCTCGGTCAACTCGGATGTGGGCTACGATTTCGGCGGCCTCGTCGGCTACGATTTCGGCCCCGTGCGCCTCGAAGCCGAAGCCAGCTATCGCGAAGCGGACATCGACGACGTCAACGTGGGCCTGCAGGGCTTCCCGCTGACCGCAACCGGTATCGCGCTCCCCGGCGTGTACCCTGCTGCGGGCGACGTCAGTTCGCTGAGCTTCATGGTCAACGGCCTGTTCGATTTCGGACCGGATGACGGCCTTCAGGGCTTCGCCGGTGGTGGTGTGGGCGTTGCTCGCACCGAAGCCACCGCGCAGGTCAGCCTCGGCAACCCTCCCGGTCTCGATGATTCGGATACCGGCTTCGCATGGCAGGTCCTGGCGGGCGTCCGTGCTCCGCTCAGCGACAACATCGACGTTGGCCTGAAGTACCGCTTCTTCAACGCTGAAGACGTGAATCTGGTCGATCGTTTCGGCGACGCCGTCGACGGTCGTTTCCGGTCGCACTCGCTGCTCGGCACGCTGACCTACAACTTCGGCGCCCCGGAAGCTCCGCCGCCGCCGCCGCCGCCGCCGCCGCCGCCGCCGCCGCCTCCCCCGCCGCCGCCGCCGCCGCCGCCGCCTGCGCAGACGTGCAACACCGGCCCGTACATCGTGTTCTTCAACTGGGACAAGTCGGACATCACGCCCGAAGCAGCCTCGGTTCTGAACAACGCGGTCTCGGCTTACCAGAACTGCGGCACCGCCTCGGTGATGCTCGCCGGTTACACCGACCGTTCGGGTACCGTGCAGTACAACCTCGGCCTCGCGGCACGTCGTAATGCTTCCGTCCGTTCGTACATGACCGGCCGTGGCATCCCCGACGCGCGCATCAGCAGCGAAGCCTTCGGCGAAGCGAACCCCCGGGTTCCGACCGCCGACGGTGTCCGCGAACTGCAGAACCGTCGCGTGGAAATCACCTACGGTCCGGGTTCGGGCATGTAATCGAGCGGGTTTCCGCTACGAAATTGGAAAGGGGCCGGAGCGATCCGGCCCCTTTTTCGTTGGGCGAGTAGGAAAAGGAGACCCGCCCACATGATTCATCCCGCCAAGGCTACACTCTACCTCGCGAGCGCGCTGGCCCTCACCGCCTGTGCCAGCGTTCCCGAGTCCCAGAACGATCCTGTCGCCACCGCCGTTCTTCTCGACAATACAGGTGCGCCAACCGGCGAAGCACGCCTTTTCGCCTATGATGAAACGGTCGAACTGGCAGTAACAGTCCAGGGCCTTGCGCCCGGAGAGCATGGCTTCCACCTGCACACGACCGGCCGCTGCGCGCTTCCCGACTTCACTTCGGCAGGCGGCCACCTCAACCCCTCCGACGAAGGGCACGGCCTGCTCGACGACGATGGCAGCCACATGGGCGATCTGCCCAACCTGGTGGTGGGCGCCAACGGGACGGCCGCCACACGCGTCACGATCGACGGGCCGCGAGATTACGTGCTCGAATCGATCTTCGATGACGATGGCACCGCGATTGTCATTCACGCCAAGCCCGACGACGGGCGCACCGATCCATCGGGCGCCGCCGGCCCGCGCGAACGCTGCGGCGTTCTGGAGCCGGCTACCTGACCGCTACTGCCAGGGCAGGTACGCGCCTCAGCTAGGCGCGTACCTCTCCACCCTGTCCCATCGCCAGGACGCGTTCCTGCGCCTCAGGCACCAGCTTGAACGCGAAGAACAGCAGGACCACACCGATGGGCGCTATCCACAGCAGGCTCAGCATGCCCAGCCCCAGGTCTTCGCCTGCCTTTGCCGACACCAGGCCCGCAAGATAGGGCCCCAGCGCCAGGCCGACGAGCGTCGTGGCAAGGAAGAAGGTGGCCGTGGCCACTCCGCGCATGCGTGGCAGGACGAGCGACTGGCTCGTCGCGGCGGCACCGCCAAGCGCGCTCGACGCGAAGAGCTGCGCAATCGCGGCCATGATGAGGAACACCGTGCGATCCTCTGTCGTGAACATCACCCAGATTACCGGGACCGGCGCCAGCAGGCCGAACAGCACGACATAAAGGCGCCCGGCAGGCATCTTGGTGAACAGCCAGTCTGCCACGCGCCCACCCAGCACTACGCCCAGGAAGCCTGTCACGGCCGCCGGTGCGCCCAGCAGCAGGCCCAGCTCGCTCTTCGAAATCTCGAACACGCGCTCGCCATAGGGCGCGCCCCAATACGACGTCGCATAGGACAGGAAGGCGACCGTGCCGTAGCCCAGGATCGTGCACAGGAAGGCAGGCGAGCCCCAGGTCAGCGCGAAGGTCTCGGCATCGCGGGACCGCAGGGCACTCGCCCAGCTGAAGATCGAATAATAGCCGATCGCCAGCAGGAACCACTGATCCGAAATGGCGACATCGAGGATCGGCACCCTCGCTGCGATTGCGCCCATGATGAAGCCCTGGCCCGATTGCACCAGCGTCGTGATCAGCCATGCCGCAACGAAGAACCCCACGAAGCCCAGCACGTTGAACGCCAGCGCGGCGGCGCTGCGCCTTGCGGCGCCAACGAAGGTGAAGGGCGGGATGATCTGCAGCAGCTCTTCGAAGAAGCCGCGAAAAGGCCGCTCTACCGGTTTGCTCGGCATGCCGTCGATCAGGCCGCGAACCGGCTCTTTCAGCGTCAGGACCCATATCGCCAGCAGGATGCCGGGCAGGCCCACCGCGATAAACGCAGCCTGCCAGCCCGCCAGACCCAGCGGGCCGCCGTCGGGATAGGCCGCATTCCAGTTTTCCACGATCAGACCGCCGATAACCAGCGAGATACCGCCGCCGACGTAGAGGCCGGAGGAATAGATGGCGAGAGCCGTGGCGCGCAGACGCGCTGGAAACCAGTCCGAAATAAGAGAATAGGCGGAGGGGCTGGCCGTGGCCTCCCCAATGCCAACGCCCACGCGAGCGCCGGAGAGCATTGCGGCATTCTTCGCGAAACCGGAGAGCGCCGTCATGATCGACCACAGGCCAAGGCCAATGGTCATCAGCCTGACGCGGTGCCAGCTGTCAGCCAGCTTGCCCAGCGGAATACCGAAAAGCGAATAGAAGATCGCGAAGGCCGTCCCGTAGAGAAAGCCCAGAAACGCGTCGTCGACACCCAGATCCGCCTTGATGTCGTTGGCGAGGATCGAAAGGATCTGCCGGTCGACGAAGTTGAGCACGTAGACCAGCACGAGCACCCCGAGCGCGTACCAGCTATAGGCAGGCACGGGCGCATCCGGGTTAGGAACCTGCGCATCTGCGGCAGCCGCAGGCTTCTCAATCTCGCTCATGAATCCCCTCGTCCTTGTCCTTATCGGGCCGGATAGGTCAGCCCATCCTCCAGCCCCGCAGCGGCGAAACCGCCAAGCCTCAGCCTGCAGCTATCGCACAATCCGCAGGGGAGGCCATCCCCCCTCGGATCATAACACGACCAGCTGAGCGCAGTATCCAGCCCCAGCCGGTCGGCCTCGCTCGCAATATCGGCCTTGCTCATGAACTGTAGCGGCGCGTCGATGGCGAAACCGCCCCCTTCGATCCCCGCCTTCGTGCCCAGACGCGCGGCTTCCGCAAAGGCGGCGATGAATTCGGGCCGGCAATCGGGATAGCCCGAATAGTCGAGTGCGTTCACGCCGATCACGATCCGGCCCGCCCCACGGCTTTCCGCGAAGGCAGCCGTCAGCGAGAGGAACACGAGATTGCGCGCGGGCACGTAGGTGACGGGGATATCCTCACCGACGCCATCCTTCGGCACGTCGATATCGGCAGTAAGGGCCGATCCTCCGAACTTGCGAAGATCCAGCGCGATCTCCGAATGGCTCGCAAGGCCCAGCGCCCTGGCGATATTGCGCGCAGCCTCGATCTCGCGCCGGTGGCGCTGGCCATAGTCTATCGTCAAGGCGTGGACCTGATGCCCGGCCTCTTGCGCCAGACCGGCCGCGACCATCGAATCGAGCCCCCCGGACAGGAGCACTGCGGCAATATTTTCACGAGCTGTGGCAGGCATGGACCAGTCGCTAGCGCCTGGCACTGCCTCCCGGCAAGCCTATCGCGCCTCCGGCGGGCGCACTCAGTCGGGAATGTTGAAGGAACGCGAACAGAACGCGCAGTCGACCACGATGTCGCCCGCATCGTTACGCATCTCGGCGCGTTCCGCTTCGGGGAAGCGCCGGAGGACGGACTGGTAGTGTTCGATGCTGCACCGGCAGCCGCGCGTGAGAGGCGCGCCCTGGAAGACGCGCACCTCGGCCTCTTCGTGAAACAGGCGCCACACCAGCGCTTCGAGGGGGACCGTTTCGTCCAGCAATTCCTCGTGCCGGATGGACGACGCCATCACCTGGACATGTTCCCACTCGGGATGCGCCAGACGGACGTGCAGCCTCTCGCGGCCCACTTCGCCATCGGGCAGATGCTGCGCCAGCAACCCCGCCGCCAGGGTGCGATCGCCTTCGGTCTGCACCGCGACGCGCACCAGCGTGGGCACCTGTTCGGACTGAACGAAATAGGTCTCGCACGCCTCGCCAAGCGTCTCCCCTTCCAGCGGCACGATCCCCTGATAGCGGCCGCCGCGTTCCGGGACGTCGAAGGTAATCGCCAGATAGCCCTCGCCGAACAGCGCGGGGAGCGAGGGATTGGCGCCCAGTCGCGCCAGGGCTTCCCCGTCGAATTCGGCATACCCGCGCACCGCCCCCTGCCGGTAATCGCATACCAGCAGGCTGACGGCGCCGGCCTTGGTCTGCGCCTGCATCGTCATCTGGCCCTCATCCTCGTCGATCAGGCTGCCGATCAGCGATCCGACGACCAGCGCCTCTGCCAGCAGGTGGCGGATCGCGGGGGGGTAATCGTGCGCGCCGAGAATTTCGGAAAGGGTTTCGTCCAGCCGCACGAGGCGCAGGCGCGCATCGCGATCGGGGATGGACGCGCCAAGCCAGCGGTCGGCGAAGGTTTCGGTCTGAGGGAGAGTCGTGTTCACGGCGCGCTATATGGGGATGGTGGGCGACCACCCAACCCCCCTGGCGCCCTCACAGCTTTCCGAATGCCCAGAGCAGCACCGATTTCTGCGCGTGGATGCGGTTTTCCGCCTCGTCGAACACACGCGACTGCGGCCCTTCGATCACGCTTTCGCTCACCTCGTCGCCGACATGGGCGGGCAGGCAGTGGAGGAAGAGCGCGTCCGTCTTCGCCAGTGCCATCAGCGCATCGTCCACCCGGTAGGGCTGCATCGCGTCGAGCTTCTCGGACGCATTTTCCTGCCCCATCGACACCCAGGTATCCGTCACGATCACATCAGCATCGGTGGCGGCCGCTTGCGCATCCTGCGTCAGCGTAACCGTGGCACCGCCCGCGCGCGCCATCTCGACGAAGGCGCTCTCGGGCTCGTAACCCGCCGGGGTCGCGATACGCACGTTGAATTTGAAGATGCCCGCCGCCTCGAGGACCGAGTGCAGCACATTATTGCCATCCCCGAACCAGGCAAGCTCCAGCCCCGGCAGCGCCTTGCCCTGCTCCACGATCGTCAGCAGGTCGGCCACGATCTGGCAGGGGTGTGACTTGTCGGTCAGCCCGTTGATCACCGGCACGCTGGCGTGATGCGCCATTTCCTCGACCTTGGCGTGATCGTCCGTGCGGATCATGATCGCATCGACCATCCGGCTGAGCACGCGCGCGGTATCGGCGATGCTCTCCCCCCGGCCGAGCTGCATCGAGCCGCCTTCCATCACCATGGCGCTGCCACCGAGTTGGCGGATCGCGATATCGAAGCTGGCCCGCGTGCGGGTGGAGCTTTTCTCGAAGATCATCGCAAGGACATGGTCCTTGAGCGGCGCGTCGGCATCGCCACGACCCTTGGGCCAGCCCCTGCGCGCGGTCTTGCGATCCTGCGCGTCGTTGAGCATTGCGGCGAGCGCGTCACCGCCCGCGTCGGAAAGGTCGAGGAAATGCCGATTATCCATCAGGCGGGTTCCGGTATCTTGTAGTCGGCGGCGCCCGCCGACAGCTTGTCGAAGAACTCGTCCATCTCGGCATCGCCGATCACGAGCGGAGGCAGCACGCGCAGGGTATTGTCGCCCGCCGCCACGGTGAGCAGCTGGTGGTTATCGCGCAGGTGCTGGAAGAAGGGGCGGCTTTCCACCTTCATCCTGATGCCCAGCATCAGGCCTTCGCCACGCACCAGCTCGAACAGGTCGGGATAATTGCCGATGAACTGTTCCAGCCGCGCCTTCAGCCGCGCACCCTTGTCGCGCACGCTGGCGAGGAATTCCTCGTTGGCGACTGCCTCCATCACCGCGACACCTGCCGCCATGGCAAGCGGGTTGCCGCCATAGGTGGAGCCATGCGTGCCGAAGGTCATGCCGCGCGCCGCATGTTCGGTGGCAAGGCATGCGCCCAGCGGGAAGCCTCCGCCGATGCCCTTGGCGCTCGCCACGATGTCCGGCTTGATGCCGTACAGTTCGTGAGCGTAGAACCTGCCCGTGCGCGCAACGCCGCACTGCACCTCGTCCAGCACCAGCATCAGGCCATGCTCGTCGGCCAGATCGCGCAGGCCCTGCATGAATTTCTGGCTCGCCGGGCGAATACCGCCTTCGCCCTGAATCGGCTCGACCAGGAAGCCCGCGGTCTGCGGACCGATCGCCGCCCTGGCCGCCTCCAGATCGTCGAACGGGCAATACTTGAAGCCCTCCAGCAGCGGCAGGAAGCCCTTGTGCATCTTCGCCTGGTCCGACGCGCTGATGGTCGCCATCGTGCGGCCGTGGAAGGCGTTGGTGAAGGTGATCAGCTCGGTCCTGGCAGGGTCGCCATCCTCGTGCTGGTGGAAGGCACGCGCGGTCTTGATCGCGGTTTCGACGGCTTCGGCGCCCGAGTTGGTGAAGAATACGGTGTCCGCGAAGGTCGCATCGACCAGCATCTGCGCCAGCTTTTCCTGCTGCGGACTGCCGTAGAGGTTGGAGACGTGCATCAGCGTTTCCGCCTGGCGCTGGATCGCGCCGATCAGCCCTTCGTGGCTATGGCCGAGCAGGTTGACCGCGATGCCGCTGGCAAAATCGAGGTAACGGGTGCCGTCCTCGTCGATCAGGTGACAGTGATCGCCTTTGACCGGGCGAACATCGCAACGGGGATAGACGGGCATCAGTGCGGGGATCGACATGGCAACTCCAAGAGACTCGGGGGAAACGACAAATGGCGGCTCCGTGAAGGAACCGCCATCTGAAATTCTATCGACGATCTATTGTTTCAAGCCGTGCAGGTCAAACCCGCAGGGGCCGAAGCATCATTCCTGAACCGGAACGAGGTTGACCGCCGAATACTTGCCGCGTCGGTCGACCTCGAGGTCGAACTCGTAGCGTTCGCCCTCGTTGATCTGCGACAGGCCGGAACGCTCCACTGCGCTGATATGCACGAAGGCATCGGGCTGCCCGTCGTCGCGCACCAGGAAGCCGAAGCCCTTCATCGAGTTGAAGAACTTCACCGTGCCGGTCGCCTTTTCGCCGGTCAGCTCGCGCCGCGGAGGGCCGCTGTCGGCGCTGGCGCCTGCCCCGCCGCCACCGCTGACGGGGATGACGTCACCCACGACCTGCAGGTCCTGCGCGGAAATCTTGCCGCCGCGATCGACGAGGTTGAATTCCAGCTCCTGACCCTCGGCCAGGCCTTCGAGGCCAGCGCGTTCGACGGCGCTGATGTGCACGAACACATCGTCCCCGCCGCCTTCCTGCTGGATGAAGCCGAAGCCCTTCTGGCCATTGAAGAACTTCACCTGGCCCTTGCCGGTGCCGACGACCTGGGCGGGCATGCGGTTGAAGCCGCCGCCACCACCGCCGCCGCCGCCGCCGCCGCCGCGCGGTCCACCGCCGCCGCCACCGAAGCCGCCGCGACCACCACCGCCGCCGCCACGATCCTGAAAGCCGCCGCGGTCGTTGAAACCACCGCGATCCTGGAAGCCCCCGCCCCCACGATCGTCGAAGCCGCCGCGATCCTGGAAACCGCCGCCGAAATCACCCCCGGGAAACGGCTCGAATCCCTCTTCGCCGATGCTGTCCCGCTTGTCGCGCCCGCGCCGACGTCCTTTATCGTAACCCATAACTCGCCAAAAACCCTGCTACTTCCATCCGTCCTCAGTTCGAAATCCCGGCGGGCGCGGACGGCCACCTACCGGCATTGCTCGTTCGGCAAACGATCGACGTTTAGCGCAAATCCCCGCCAAGCTGAGACCACCTTTACCGCAGAACGCGGCCCGGCGCGAACCAAATCGCCAAGGCCGCAAGATTCCGCAGTATTGTGACAATTTCGAACGGGGCCCTCCGGCCCCGCTTGCGCGCGGCGAGCGAGCGGGGCATTGCCCGATTCCATGGATATCCTCGCCCTGCCGGCCCATCCAGCGGCCCACACTGCGCCGCTCGCGCCGTTCGGGACGATGGACGGCAAGCGGCGCGATGCGGGGCTTGCCGACGCGATGTCCTGCTCCAACCGGGCCGGGGTTCGGCAGGCGCCTGCGCGCGCATGGTCCATGACAGCATCACCGCGAATCGCACTGCGAACGGCCCCAGCGCGCGAATCGGTTGCAGTAAGGCCACACTGAGCGCGATGGACCCGGCCCTGCTCCAGCTGCTTGGTTCGCTCGGCGCGATTCTCGTGCTGGCAGCGATCGCCTGGGCACTGAGGCTGGGCCAGCCACCGCTGCTGGAAGACGCAGCACACGCGAGGGCTCTGGCGCGCCAGGCGGATACCGGCTTCGATCCTGCCGAAGCCGCGCTCTCGCGGGACAGGGCGGCGGCGATCCTGACGGACGGCGAGGGGCGGATCATGGTGCTCAGGCGACACGGCACGCATTTCGCCGCACGCATTCTGGAACCGGGCGCGCGCGCGCGCTGCGATGGCGAAGCGCTCGTCGTCGCGACGACCGATCGGCGTTTCGGCGAAGTCCGGCTCGATCTGGCCGAGGATTCCCGGTCTTGGGCCTCGCGCATTGGCGCGCTAGGATAGGCGCATCATGCCCGATTTCGATCCTGTATCCTATGCGATCCCGGCTTTCGTCGCGCTCGTCCTGATCGAGATGCTGTGGGCACGCTGGCGCAGCCCGCAGGCATACGAGCCGAAGGATACGCTGGTCAGTCTCCTCTTCGGACTGGGCAGCACCATCGCCGGGCTGCTGCTGGGCGGGTTCGCGCTGGCCGTGTTCATTGCCGCCTACGAGTTCCGCCTGTTCACCATCGGCTGGGAATGGTGGGCATGGCCCGTCTGCTTCGTGCTCGACGATCTCAAATATTACTGGGTCCACCGCTTCGGCCACCGCAGCCGGTGGTTCTGGGCGAGTCATGTGAACCACCATTCCAGCCAGCACTACAATCTCAGCACCGCGCTGCGGCAAACGTGGACCGGGGCCTTCACGCTGGGCTTCGCATTCGCGCTGCCGCTGGTGCTGCTGGGCTTCCACCCCGGCATGATCGCGATCTGCGGCGGGTTCAACCTGATCTACCAGTTCTGGATCCATACCGAGGCGATCGACCGGATGCCGCGCTGGTTCGAGGCGGTGATGAACACGCCCAGCCACCACCGCGTGCACCACGCCACCAACCCGCGCTATCTCGACCGCAACTATGCGGGCGTGTTCATCGTGTGGGACAGGATGTTCGGCACCTTCGAACCCGAGCGTCCGCGCGAGGAAGAGCCGATCCGCTACGGCATCGTGAAGCAGCTGGGCAGCTTCAACCTGCTGTGGGCGGTGTTCCACGAATGGGTCGGCATGCTGGGCGACATCTGGCGCGCGCCCTGGAAGCACAAGCTGTCCTACCTGCTGCGCGAACCCGGCTGGAGCCACGACGGCAGCCGCGAAACCTCCGACATGATCCGTGCGCGCTGGCAGGAGCAGCAGGCGCATGGCGCGCAAGAGCCTGTCCCGCCGGAAGGCGCCCCTCCTGCCCAAAAGCCGATTGCGGGGCCGCGCCGCGCGGCCTAACCTTTCCGTAAACGGAGAGAGTATCTCCGTAGAGAGAGGGCAGGCGCATGAAACAGTACGACTATATCGTGATCGGCGGCGGCAGCGCAGGCTGCGCAGTCACCGGGCGGCTCGCCGTGGGCGGGACGCGCAGCGTGTGTCTGGTCGAGGCGGGCGGGCGCAACAACACCATGCGCATCAAGACGCCGGGCATGATGCCCTTCCTCGGCTCCCGGCCGAACTACCTGTACGAAACCGTCCCGCAAAAAGGGCTGAACGGGCGCATCGGCCATCAGCCGCGCGGCAAGGGGCTGGGCGGTTCTTCGGCGATCAACGCGATGGTCTATATCCGCGGCAATGCCTGGGATTACGACAATTGGGCCGCGATGGGCTGCGACGGCTGGAGCTTCGCCGACGTACTCCCGTGGTTTCGGAAATCCGAAGCCAACGAGCGCGGCGAAAGCAATTATCACGGTGCGGGCGGGCCGCTGTTCGTGTCCGACCAGAAGTGGCCCAACGAAGCCAGCCGCGCCTTCGTGCAAAGCGCCGCCGCGCTGCAGTTGACCGAGACCGACGATTTCAACGACGAGCGGCAGGCGGGCTTCGGCATCTTCCAGGTGACGCAGCGCGACGGAGAGCGCTGGTCGGCTAGCCGCGCCTATGTCGAGCCGATCCGCAATCAGGACAATCTCGACATTCGCACCAACACCCTGGTCGAAAGGCTGATCGTCGAGGGTGGGCGCGTGACCGGGGTGGCGATTCGCCAGGGCCGTCGCAGCGAAAAGATCTATGCCCGGCGCGGGGTGATTCTGTCGGCAGGCGCGTTCAACTCCCCGCAGATACTGATGCTGTCGGGGATCGGCCCCGGCCGTCATCTCAATGCGCTGGGGGTGCCCGTACTGCTCGATCGCCCGGCGGTGGGCAGCAACCTGCAGGACCATATCGACTATGTGTCTTGCTGGGAGAGCGAGAGCCGCGTGCCTATCGGCAGGAGCGCCGAGGGTACGCTGCGCATGGCGCGCGCGGTGCTGGAACACCGGCGCAGCCGGTCCGGTCCGATGACCACGCCCTATGCCGAAGCGGGCGGCTTCTGGACCGTATCCGCCGATGCCCCCGCACCCGATGTGCAGTGGCACTTCGTGCCCGCCATGCTGGAGGATCACGGGCGCGAGAAGCTGAGCGGCCACGGCGTCTCGCTGCACGCCTGCGTGCTGCGCCCGGAAAGCCGGGGCACGGTGCGTCTGGCCAGCCGCGAGGCGAGCGATGCACCCGCCATCGATCCCAATTTCCTGGATGACGAGCGGGATATTGCGGTGCTGCGCGAAGGCGTTCGCCTGTCGCACCGGATCGCGGAGGCGCCGCCACTGGCGGATTACGGGCTGACCGACAGACACCCGATCGATCTGTCTGACGACGCCGCTCTCGACGCGCTGATCCGCGCCCGCGCGGACACGGTCTACCACCCGGTGGGCACGTGTCGCATGGGATCGGACGAGGATGCGGTGGTCGATCCCAAGCTGAAGGCGCGTGGGCTGGACGGCCTGTGGATCGCCGATGCTTCGATCATGCCCAAGATCGTGTCGGGCAACACCAACGCCCCCTCGATCATGATCGGGGAGCGTTGCGCGGACTTCGTGATCGAGGCGGAAAAGGCGACCTGAGCCGCGCTTTCCCCCGCCCGGGTGCGCTCAGTAGGCCTGCGCGGGAGCCGCGGTGCCGGTGAAGTCGAACAGATCCTCGCCGACTTCGAGCTTGGGGGGCACCGAATCGATCGGGCGGCAGAAGCCTTGCTCCACCGATGTTTCGATGCACACGAAGCGGTCGTATTCGAACCGCGCGCGCGCCCAGGCGGAGACGCCGTCGATCCGGGTATACTGGCCGTAGACCGCGTAGATCGGGCTGTTCTTCTTCTCGCTCTCCCGCTCGACATTGCGCAGCGTGCCGGGACGATAGGCCTCGCCCGGCTCCACAAAATAGCCGTGCAGCTGCAGGATCGCGTCGAGCCGCGATTCGCCCGCGCCCTCTCCGAAGGCGATGCCGCCGAACCGATCATATGCGTCGATCAGCTGCTGCGTGCGATCACGCTCGTAGAAATCGATGGTATTCACGCCGACCGTCTCGAACGCGAGATCGATCTGTTCGGGCGCGTTGGGCACGCTGCGCACGGTGCCTATGAAAGCTTCCCGGTCGCAGCGGCCACTCCAGACAGAGCCGTCGGCGGTGTCGAACAGGCGGCAATTGGCGCCGTTGCGGCGGCCGATCAGCGTCGAGGGGCGCATCCCGCCGGTGCCGCGATACTTGCCCTTCACGATGTCGCCATCGAATTCCAGCTCGGCCTGAAAGCTGCCGCCGATCAGTTCGGGACAGCCGCCTTCGCGCTTGGGGCACTTGGTGTCGGTGCGGCGCGGAGTACCGGGTACCGTCGCGACGACTTCGCCGCTGTGGTTGCCGAAATACTGGACCTTGCCCTGGAAATCCTCCGGCAGACCACCAGTGGCGGCCGGAGTGACGACTTGCGCCGATGCAGGCGCAACGCCGAGGACGGCAAGCGAAAGTGCAAGAATTAGCGAACGCATGAAGGTTCACTCCCCATCATTGCTTGTGGCGTTAACCATAACATGGCCCACCATCTTCCAGAAGCACTGCTTTCCTGAAGGGGAGATTTACGCGGGCGCCAGCGCCGCTATCCGGCATCCTCGCCGGCGATGTAACGGTCGGTGGGCCGGGTTGGCAGCCCATCGATGCTGGTGGTGCGCTCCGCCATCTTGGCCTCCCACTGGACCGGATCGGACTGCGCGTGCGCCTTCTTGAGCGTGGGACGCTCGGCCTCGTAGGCCATGAAGGGAACGCCCCAGCCGCAGGAGGTCTGCACGCTTTCTACGGCGATATCGAAGATCTGGCGCGTGCCGGGCAGCAGGGTGAAGTGCTGCGCCAGATCCTCCCATCCCGCATCCTGTGGCAGCACCGCACGGCCTCGACCATAGATCCGCAGGATCAGCGCGGGCCGATCGAAGTTGCAGAACATCAGCGTGATGCGCCCCCCGTTTTCATTGGCATCCGCGACGAGATGCGCGTGCGTCTCGTTGCCCGAGCCTGCGAGATCGAGATAGGCGACCCGGTCCGGTGCGAGCACGCGAAACGCGTTGTAACCCTTGGGGCTGAGGTTGATGCGTGCATCGGGCGCGGCGGTGGCGACGAAGAACACCGGCTGCTTCGCGATCATCGCGATGTGCTTGTCGGTCAGCGTGTCGAAGAAGTCGGCCATGCGGGGAAAGCTACCCCGCAACACAACATCCGTCACCCCCGCGCAGGCGGGGATGACGCAGGTCTCACCGCTCCTTGGTGGCCGAGAACGTCAGGTCGGGGTTCTTCTCCGCCTGATAGTTCACGTCCCATGGGCTCTTGGCGAGGAACACCATGTCTCCGTCGCGGTCCTTGGCGAGGTTGGCGCGGTTGAATTTTTCGAATTCGTCCATCGCCTTCTGCTCGCCCCGCACCCAGCGCGCAGTCGCGAAAGGTGCGGGTTCCAGCGCGGCCTCGACCTTGTATTCGGCGGCGAGGCGCGAGATCAGCACTTCGAGCTGCAGCTGCCCGACCACGCCGACGATATGGTTCGCGCCCAGCTCCGGGTAGAACACCTGGATCACGCCCTCTTCGGACAGATCGTCGAGCGCCTTGCGCAATTGCTTGGTCTTGGTCGGGTCCTTCAGCTGGACGCGGCGCAGGATCTCGGGTGCGAAGTTGGGCAGGCCGGTAAAGCGCACCTCGTTCTTCTCGCTCAGCGTATCGCCCACCCGCAAGGTCCCGTGGTTGGGGATGCCGATAATGTCACCCGGGTAGGCATTGTCCGCGATCTCGCGGTCCTGCGCGAAGAACAGGATCGGCGAATGCACCGCGATCGGCTTGCCGAGGCCCGAAGGCGTCAGCTTCATGCCGCGTTTGAAGGTGCCCGAAACCTGCCGCATGAAGGCGATCCGGTCGCGGTGGTTGGGGTCCATATTGGCCTGCACCTTGAAGATGAAGCCGGTCACCTCGTCGCGGTCGGGTGCGATCTCGCCCCCGTCGGTCGGCTGCGGGCGCGGGGCGGGCGCGAATTTCGCGATCGCATCGATGATCGCGGTGACGCCGAATTCCTTGAGCGCGGAGCCGAAATAGACCGGCGTCAGGTCGCCGTTGCGATAGGCCTCGAAATCGAATGGGGCATAGCCTTCGCGCGCCAGCAGCCCTTCCTCGGCCACCCGCGCGACGCCATCGGCGCTGAGATACTCGCCCAGCTTCGCGTCTTCCGGACCGTCGACCTTCACGGTCTTGCCCTGGAATTCCTTGCTGTCGCCCTCGGGCAGATACAGCTCGTTCTCCTCGAAGTCGTAGACGCCTTCGAACAGCCCGCCCATGCCGACCGGCCAGCTCATCGGCGCGGTGTCGAGCGCGAGCTTTTCGGCAATCTCGTCGAGCAGTTCGAACGGCTCGCGCCCCTCGCGGTCGATCTTGTTGATGAAGGTGATGATCGGCACCGAGCGCAGGCGGCAGACCTCGAACAGCTTCAATGTCTGCGCCTCGATACCGGCGGCGGCATCGAGCACCATGATCGCCGAATCGACCGCGGTCAGCGTGCGGTAGGTATCTTCGGAGAAATCCTCGTGCCCCGGTGTGTCGAGCAGGTTGAAGGTGATCCCGTTGCGCTCGAAGGTCATCACGCTAGACGTGACCGAGATACCGCGCTGCTGCTCGATGCTCATCCAGTCCGAACGCGCCCGCCGCGCAGCCCCGCGCGCCTTGACCTCGCCCGCCAAGTGAATCGCGCCGCCACGCAGCAGCAGCTTCTCGGTCAGCGTGGTCTTACCCGCGTCGGGGTGCGAAATGATCGCGAAGGTACGGCGTTCGGAGGTCATCGAAAACTCTCGTCATTCCCGCGAAGGCGGGAATCTAAGGCCGTTTCGCGGAGGGTCAAAAGAAAGCGGGCCCCCGGATCAAGTCCGGGGTGACGGCAAGATGGTCAGTTCTCGTCCCGCGCCACGCGGAAGCCCGCGAAGTCCTGCGTCACCGGCATGATCTCCAGCCGGTTGACGTTGAGGTGCGCGGGCAGTTCGGCGACCCAGCGGATCGTCTCGGCAATATCCTCGCCCGTCATTGGGTGTGCGCCCGAATAGAACTCGTCGGACTTGTCCTGGCTGCCGGTGCGCACGGTGGTGAATTCGGTTTCGACCATGCCCGGCTCGATGCTGGTCACGCGCACGCCGGTGCCATGCAGGTCCGCGCGGATCGCCAGCGTGAAGTGGTTCACGAAGGCCTTGGACCCGGCGTAAACATTGCCGCCGGGATAGACGTAGCTGCCCGCGACCGAGCCGATATTGACCAGCGCGCCCTTGCGCTCGATCAGGCCCGGCAGCATTTTCCGCGTCAGCCGGACCATCGCGGTCACATTGGTGTCGATCATGGTCTGCCAGTCGTCGAGATCGGCGTCCTGCGCGGGGTTGAGCCCCTTGGCGAGGCCTGCATTGTTCACCAGCAGGTCGATCCCGCGCCAGTCCTCCGGCAGCTCGTCGATCGCCGCATCGCGCGCCGCATCATCGGTGATGTCGAAGGCGAGGCCGAGGAAGCGATCCGCGCCCAGCTCTTCCTTCAGCGAATCGAGCCGCTCCTGCCGCCGACCGGTGCCGATCACGCGCCAGCCGTTCTCCACTAGCAGCCGCGTGGTGGCCCGGCCGATCCCTGCGGTCGCGCCGGTAATCAGTGCGGTTTTCATGCTCTCAACTCCGCTCCGGTTTTCGCCGCTGCCTTCACGACCGCGTCGGAAATCGCCTTCAGTTCCTCGTCGGTGAAGCTCTTCTCGCCCGGCTGGAGTGTGACTTCGAGCGCGAGCGAGGTCTTGCCCTCGGGCACGCCCTGTCCATCGAACCGGTCGAAGATGCGCGCATCGACGATCCGCGCCTTGTCCGCGCCGCGCACCGCCTTGACCAGATCGCCGGCAGGCATGGCGCTGTCCACCAGGAAGGCGAAGTCGCGCGTCACCGGCTGGAGCGCCGGCGGGCTGTAGGTCGAGCGGGCGAATTCGGCGTTCTTCTTCGCCGGGATCGCGTCGAGGAAGATTTCCGCTGCCACGACAGGCCCGTCGATATCGAACGCCTTGAGCGTGGCGGGATGCAGCGCGCCGAAGCGGGCGAGCACCTTCTTGGGGCCGAGCCGCAGCGTCGCCGACTGGCCGGGGTGGAACTGCGGTCCAGCCTCACCCATCACCATCAGGTTATCGACCGGAGCGCCCGCCGCTTCGAGCAGCGCGAGCGCCTCCGCCTTGGCGTCGTAGGCGTCGAACCCTTGCGCCTTGCCATTCGCCCAGCCGCGCGGCGTCTTCTCGCCCGCGAGCACGAGGCCAAGCGTCGCGCGCTCGTCGCTATGGCCGCGTTCCCCACGGAAATAGCGCCGCCCGATCTCGAACAGCCGCGCACCCGCCGCGCCGCGATCCGCCGCACGCTTGGCAGCGGTGAGCAGGCCCGGCAGCAGCGAGGGGCGCATGGCCTTGAGGTCCTCGCTGATCGGGTTGTCGAGGACCCACAGATCGGCACCATCGGCGAAATGCTCTGCCTCAGGCACCGGGAGGAAGCTCCACGTAACCGCTTCGTGCAGACCGCGCGCAGCCGCCGCGCGGCGCAGCTTTCGCTGCACCAGTTGCTCGGGCGTGGCGGTCGGCTTCGCGACACCGGGCGCGCGGGTCAGCGGGACGCTGGCGACCTTGTCGAGCCCTTCGATCCGGACGACTTCCTCCACCAGATCGGCAGGCCCCTCGATGTCGTGGCGGCGCGGCGGACAGGTGACTGTCCAGTCGTCGGCCACCTTGAAATCGAGCGCGGTCAGGATCGCACGCTGGCGATCCTCGGCCACTTCGACCCCGCCCAGCTTCGCCGTGCGCGCCGGATCGAACTGGACGACTTTGGGTTCGACCGGCGGCTGGCCTGCTCGCACCACCTGAGTCGGGGTACCACCGCAGGTCTTCACGATCAGATCGGTCAGGATCGCGAGCCCCTCATCAAGAAATTCGGGGTCCACGCCGCGTTCGAACCGCGTGCGCGCGTCCGAAGTCAGGCCCAGCTTGCGGCCGGTTACCCCGATCCGTGCCGGATCGAAATACGCGATTTCGAGCAGCACGTCGGTGGTGGCTTCGGTGGCACCCGAATGCTCGCCGCCCATGATCCCGGCGACATCGTGCACGCCCGCATCGTCGGCGATGACGGTCATCGTATCGTCGAGCGTGTAGGTCTTCTCGTTCAGCGCCTCGATCTGCTCGCCGTCCTTCGCGCGGCGGGCGACCACCGGGCCGCTGAGCTTGGCAAGGTCATAGACATGTGCAGGCCGCCCGAAGGCGAGCATCAGGTAGTTGGTGCAATCGACCAGTGCGGAGATAGGCCGCTGGCCTGCCGCCTTCAGGCGACGCTGCATCCACTCAGGGCTCGCGCCATTGCTCACGCCGCGAATCACGCGGCCGTAGAAGGCGGGGCAGCCCTCGGCATCGTCGGTGCGGATTTCGACCGGGCACGCGCCTTCGCCCGCGATCTCTTGCGCTTCGACCGGCTTGAACGTGCCAAGCCCCGCTGCCGCCAGATCGCGCGCGATGCCCATCACGCCCATGCAATCGGGCCGGTCGGGCGTAATCGCCACGTCGATGATCGGCGAGGCGGCATGATACTCGGCAAAGCTAGCGCCGACCGGCGCATCGCCCGGCAGTTCGATAATCCCGTCGTGCTCCTCGCCCAGCTCCAGCTCGCGGACCGAGCACATCATGCCGTTCGATTCGACGCCGCGAATTTTGGACTTCTTCAGCTCCATGCCGTTGGCAGGCACGACCGCGCCCGGCTGGCCCAGCACGCCCTTCATCCCGGCGCGCGCATTGGGCGCGCCGCAGACGACCTGCAAAGGCTCGCCCCCACCCGTGGAGACGGAGAGCACCTGCAGCTTGTCCGCATCGGGGTGCGGCCCGGCGGTGAGCACTTCGGCGACGGTGAACCCGGCGAGCTTTTCCGCCGGATCCTCGATCCCTTCGACCTCGTGGCCGATTGCATTGAGCTTGTCGGCGATTTCCTGCACCGACGCGTCGGTTTCGAGGAAATACTTCAGCCATTCGATCGAGAACTTCATGCGCGCGCTCCCACACCGCCCGAAAGCGTCGGTTGGTCGAAGGGCGAGAAGCCGTAGTGCGACAGCCAGCGGGCGTCGCCATCGAAGAAGGCACGCAAGTCGTTCATTCCGTATTTGAGCATGGCGAGGCGGTCGATCCCGCAGCCGAAGGCGAAGCCCTGATATTCGTCGGGATCGAGCCCGGCGGCTGCAATCACCCGCGGGTTGACCATGCCGCTGCCCAGCAGTTCCATCCACGCGTGCCCTTCGGCATCGCCATGGCCACCGACCACGCGGCGTCCGCCTTCGTTGGAATAACCGACGTCGACCTCCACCGAGGGTTCGGTGAAGGGGAAGTAGGACGGGCGCAGCCGCAGCACGATATCGTCGCGTTCGAAGAAAGCCTTGAGGAAGGTCTCCAGCGTCCACTTGAGATGGCCGAGATGAATACCGCGATCGATCGCGAGGCCTTCGATCTGGTGGAACATCGGCGTGTGGGTCGCGTCGCTATCGCTGCGATAGGTGCGGCCCGGCGCGATGATCCGCACCGGCGCGCCCTCACCCACCATCGTGCGGATCTGCACCGGCGAGGTGTGCGTGCGCAGCAGCATGCGGTGGCCGTCCGCATCGCGGTCGGGGAAGTAGAAGGTGTCCATTTCCGCGCGCGCAGGGTGCGTTTCCGCCATGTTGAGCGCGGTGAAATTGTGCCACTCGTCCTCGATCTCCGGCCCGGTGGCGACCGCGAAGCCGAGATCGGCGAAGATTTCCGCCAGCTCGTCCATCACCTGGCTGACCGGGTGGACGCTGCCTTGCGGGGTTTGCGGCGCGGGCAGCGTGAGGTCGATCACTTCGGTGGCGAGCTTGGCTTCGAGCGCGGCGGCTTCCAGCACCGCCTTGCGATCCTCGATCGCGTCGGCGACGCGGGCGCGCATGCCTTGCAGGCGCGGCCCTTCGGTCTGGCGTTCCTCCGGGCTCATCTTGCCCAGCGTCTTCATCAGCGCGTTGAGCCAGCCCTGCTTGCCCAGCGCCTCCACCCGGATCGCCTCGACCGTATCGAGATCGTCCGCGGCATGCAGCCGCTCCAGCGTCTCGGTGACTTGTGCTTCGTGTTCGGTGCTCATTATGGGCCGCTCGCTAGACGAATGGTGGGCAAAGAAAAAGCGCCTACCCGGGTGGGTGGCGCTTCCTCTTTTTCAGACAGGCTGGATCACTCAGGCGGGAAGCGCATCCTTCGCCTGCTTGATGATCGCCTTAAAGGCCGCTTCCTCGTTCATGGCGAGGTCGGCCATCACCTTGCGGTCGAGTTCGATGCCGGCCAGCTTGGTGCCGTGCATGAACTGCGAATAGGTCAGGCCTTCCTGGCGGACCGCAGCGTTGATGCGCTGGATCCAGAGCGCGCGGAAGTTGCGCTTCTTAACCTTGCGGTCGCGGTAGGCGTACTGGCCGGCCTTTTCGACGGCCTGGCGCGCGACGCGAATCGTGTTCTTGCGACGGCCGCGATAGCCCTTGGCCTGGTCGAGCAGCCGCTTGTGCTTCTGGCGCGTGGTAACGCCGCGTTTGATGCGAGGCATAGTATAATCCTTTCAGAAATGCGTGGGACGCGAGGGCTGTTGCCCTCAAGCGATCACTTCAGCCCGTAGGGGGCCCATTTTTTCACGTGGTCGACATCGGCCTTCGCAAGAAGGTCGGTGCCACGATGCTGGCGGATATACTTTGCGTTGTGGCTGATCAGGCGGTGCCGCTTGCCGACGGCGCCGTGCTTGACCTTGCCGGTCGCGGTGAACTTGAAGCGCTTCTTCACACCGCTCTTGGTCTTAAGCTTGGGCATTTTCATCTCCTTTACAGAGACACGTCCGAACCAGCCCTGGCAGCCCTTACAGCCAGACCGGTGGTGAATCACGTGTCGGTGAAGGCGCGCGATCTAGCGATTCTGTGCCGAAAAGCAAGTCAGAAGTGGGCGAGGTAGCCGCCGTCGATCGCGAGCACCTGCCCAGTGATGTAGCTTGCATCGCCTGAGGCGAGGAAGGCGACCGCGCCGGCGATTTCTTCGGGCTGGCCCCAGCGGCCCAGCGATGTGCGGCGCTTGAGATGCGCGGCGATCTCTTCATCTGCGACCATGTCCGCATTGGTCTCGGTCGCGAAATAGCCCGGTGCGACCGCGTTGACGGTGATGCCGTGGGGGCCAAGCTCCGCAGCGAGCGCGCGGGTCAGCGCGTCGAGGCCGCCCTTGCTGGCGGTGTAGGCCACGTCGCCCCGGGCGATCTGGCCCGCGATCGAGCTGACGTTGACGATTCGCCCCCACCCGCGCGCAATCATCCCCGGCGCCACGCGGCGCGCGAGATCGAAGGGTGCGGCGAGGTTGGTCTCCAGCATGGCGGAGAACGCCTCGCGCGGCAGGTCCGCCAGCGCGCGCCGGTCGCGCATCCCGGCATTGTTGACGAGAATGTCGATCGCGCCCGCCCCGCTCAGCGCAGCCTCGCACGCCGCCGCGTCATCGAGGTCGAACACCAGCGGCTGCGTTCCGCCGCCCACCTCTCGCAAAGCAGACTCGTCGCGGCCCGACACGAACACGCATGCGCCGTTTTCCGCCAGCCGCAGGGCGATTTGCTTGCCCAGTCCGCGTGCCGCGCCGGTCACCAGCGCGGTGCGTCCGCTCAGATCGAGATGGCCCCCCGTCGTCATGCCTAGTGCTCGTAGATCATCTTGCGCGTCATGCCACCATCGACGTTGATCGCCTGCCCGGTGACGAAGCCCGCGCCGAGCAACCAGTGCACCGTGTCGGCGATATCAGCGGGACGACCGACGCGCCCTGCCGGGTGCTGCGCCTTGTCCTTCTCCCGGTGGTCGACCTTTTCGCGCTCGGTCTCCTTTTGCCAGTTGCGCGTCTCAATCCAGCCGGGGCGGATTGCATTGACGCGAATATCCGGGCCGAGCGAGACAGCCATGGCATGGGTCAGCGCGTCCAGCCCACCCTTGGCCGCGGCGTAGCCGAAGCAATCGGGCTCGCTCATCACCGCGCGGGTGGAGGAGATGTTGACGATGCAGCCATCGGTCCCCCGCCGCAACAGCGGCAGGCACGCGCGGCTGCACAGGAAGGCGGCGGTCAGACTGGCATCGATCCAGCTCTGGAAATCGGCGAGCGAGAGGTCTTCGAGCGGCCCGGCATAAGGATCGGCGATGCCCGCATTATTGACCAGGCAGGACAGCGGCGCGCCATCGAGCCATTCGGACAGGCGGTCGGCAGTGTCGATCACATCCGCCTCGCGTCCGGCGTCGCCCGCGATCAGCAGCAGATCGCCGTCGAGCCCCTCGCGCAGTTCGGCAAGCGCCTCGCCGTCGGGATCGATGCCTGCCACTTTCCAGCCGAGTTGGGTGTAGAAGACGGCGAGGGCGCGGCCGATGCCATTGCCGATGCCGGTGATGAAGATGCTGTTTTTGCTCATGCCTCTGCCAACGGCACTCGGCGCGAAACGTGCCGGTGAATGAAGGCCGGTCAGGTGAAAGCGGTGCGACCCGTCTCGCTCAGCCAGGCGGCAAAGCTGCCGCCGGGGATCGCTTCCGCACCCGGCGGAACGGCGCGCGCATAGCAATAGGCAAAGGCGCTGGTGCGCGTGCCGTCGGCCAGCGTCACGTCGATTGCGCGCCGAACATATTCGGCGTCCGGGCCCTCGTGCGCATTCTCGAAAGCGTCCATCGCCTCCCAGTCGACTTCGCCCGCTTCATGGACGAAACCATGGACCTTCGGCCCTGCAGGATCATGCAACAGGATCGGGTAGCAACCACCCTCGCTCTCTCGCCCGACGGCATACAAGGCGCCGCGAGCCACCGCGCGCTGGCCCGGCCCGAGGGTGGCAATCAGCTGGGCCGCATGGCCCCGCGCCAGCTCCTTTATCAGCACGCCGTATACGAACAGGCGCATCAGTGCCCGTGGTCGCCGGCCTCGTGGGAATGCCCGGCCAGAGCTTCGAGCACATCCTCCAGCCGCGCGGGGTCACCCAGAGCGATCACGCTGCCGTCGCTATCCGCGTCGAGCGGATGGCCCTGCCAGTCGGACATGGTACCGCCTGCGCCCTCCACGATGGGAACCAGTGCGGCATAGTCGAACAGCTTGAGCCCCGATTCGCACACGATATCGAGCTGGCCGTTCGCCAGCAGGCCGTAATTGTAGCAGTCGCCGCCATAGACGATCATGCCCTGCCGCTTGTTGCCGCCAACCGCATGGGCCAGCCGCATGTAGGCATCCGCGCCCTGCGCATCGAAATAGTGCGGGCTGCTCGTCGCAAGCATCGCCGCGTCGAGGCTCTTGCAGCTGCGCGTGCGCACGTCCTTGCCGTTGAGCGTGGTGGGCGCGCCGATCCGCCCGACCCAGCGCTCCCCGATAATGGGCTGATCGATAATGCCCAGCACGGGCCAGCCGTCCTGCAGCAGTGCAATCAGCGTGCCGAAGATGGGCCGGCCGGCGACGAAGCTGATGGTGCCGTCGATCGGGTCGAGCACCCATTTTCGGCCCGAGCGGCCCTCATGCTCGGGATATTCCTCGCCCACGATTCCGTCCTGCGCATATTCGGACATCAGGATCACGCGCATCGCATCTTCCGCGTCGCGGTCGGCGATGGTCACGGGCGACGCGTCTCCCTTGAACTCAGGCGTAGTCTTGCGGAAATGGGGGCGAATCGCCTCGCGAGCGGCGTCTGCCAGCCGGTGCGCGACAGCAAGTTCGTCGTCGAGTTTCACTAGTCGAACAGACTCGAGACGGAGCTTTCGTCCGCAATCCGCCGCACCGCCTCACCGATCAGCGGGGCGATGGTGAGGTAGCGGATGCGCTTGGCGTCCTTGGCGGCTTCCGCTGCGGGAATCGTGTCGGTCACCACCAGTTCGGTCAGCTGCGATCCGTCGACCCGCGCCACCGCGCCGCCCGACAGCACGCCGTGGGTGATGTAGGCTGCGACCGATTCGGCACCCTGTTCGAGCAGGGCGTCGGCCGCGTTGCACAGCGTCCCCCCCGAATCGACGATATCGTCGATCAGCACGCAGTGGCGGCCCTTCACGTCGCCGATGATGTTCATTACTTCCGATTCGCCGGGACGGTCGCGCCGCTTGTCGACGATGGCGAGCGGCGCGTTGTCGAGCCGCTTGGCCAGCGCGCGGGCACGCACCACGCCGCCGACGTCGGGGGAGACGACCATCAGGTCCTTGTCGCCATACCGCGCCTGAATATCCGCCGCCATCACAGGCGCGGCGAACAGGTTGTCGGTCGGGATGTCGAAGAAGCCCTGGATCTGGCCTGCGTGCAGGTCCACCGCCAGCACGCGGTCTGCGCCTGCCTGCGTGATCAGGTTGGCGACCAGCTTGGCCGAAATCGGCGTGCGCGGGCCGGGTTTGCGATCCTGCCGGGCATAGCCGAAATAGGGGACCACCGCGGTGATCCGCCGCGCCGAGGCGCGCTTGAGCGCATCGATCGCGATCAGCAGTTCCATCAGGTTGTCGTTCGCCGGGAAGCTGGTCGACTGGAGCACGAACACGTCTTCGCCGCGTACGTTCTCGTGGATTTCGATGAAGACTTCCTCGTCCGCGAATCGGCGCACGCTGGCATCGGTCAGCGGAATTTCAAGATAGCCCGCAACGGCGCGGGCCAGGGGCAGGTTCGAATTGCCGGCCATCAGTTTCATAAGGGGGTCAGTCCTTGTTGCGCGCGGAGCGGGATCGGTTCGGCGGCTAACCCCACGGTCACGCGATTGCAACAGAGCGATCGACGAGGTTTCCGGCAACTCAACGCTTCGGCCCGGTGATCGCCCACGCCGCAAGCCGCCCGTGCCAGACGTCGACCCGCTCTGCCTCGATGCGCCAGGAGACTTTCCCGACATGCGGCACCAGTCGGCCCTCGATCGTGCGAAAATCGCCGAACTCGCCGTGCCATTCTCGCTCGTGGAAGACGCCGCCCTCCTGCCGTGGCCTGCGTCCCTCCACCCGGACCGGCAGGCCTGTATCGTCGAGGTGGAAGATGACCGTGGCCTCGATTGCGTCGATCGTGGCGCTCACCGCCAGTCGCCGTTCACCCTGCGCTTCCCACTGAAGTTCGGAGTTGGCGAGGATGGCGTCGGGTGCCCACGGCAGCTCGGCGAGATATCGCATCAGTTCGCCCTTGAGGAGCGGGACCGAATATTCGGACCGTGCGAGTGGGATTATGCCCAACGCGGCGACCCTGCCGATTGGCGTTGCACCGTCGAGAGCATCTTCGACGTGGATCAAGCCCAACGGGCCGACCCCGGCCCGCCACGCAAAGCCGCACCGATCCACGGCAATGTGCTGGCGCGCCTTGAAACGCATCCACCGGGCTTTTGCATCGCTGCGCAGCCGGCCGGTCTGCCGCAAGAGGACGGAACCGCCGTATTGCGGCTCTTCGATGCCGAGCCGGTGCGCAAGTGCCACGACCTCGGCAGGCACATGACCCGGTGCGGCCACTGGTCGCGCCCTACCGCGCCCGGTGCTCGCTCTTGATCCAGCGCACCGTGCCCGAAGAAGAGCGCATCACCACGCTTTCCGTCGTCATCCGGCCTCCCGGCAGGCGCTTGACGCCTTCCAGCAGCGATCCGGAGGTAACCCCAGTGGCGGCGAAGATGCAGTCGCCCTTGGCGAGCTCGCCCAGCGTGTAGATCCGGTCCAGATCCTCCACGCCCCACTTGGCCGCGCGCGCCTTCTCGTCGTCGTTGCGGAACAGCAGGCGGCCGTTGAACTGGCCGCCCACGCAGCGCAGCGCGGCGGCGGCCAGCACGCCCTCGGGCGCGCCGCCCTGGCCCATGTACATGTCGATCGTCGTGTCCGGATCGGTGACGGCGATGACGCCCGCCACGTCGCCATCGCCGATCAGCGCCACGCCGCAGCCAAGCGCGCGCAGTTCCGCGATCAGGCCCTCGTGACGCGGACGGTCGAGCACGCACACGATGATGTCTTCGGGCTTCACGCCCTTGGCCTCGGCCACCGCCTTCACGTTCTCGGTCGGCGACTTGGCGAGATCGATGATACCTTCCGGGTAGCCGGGGCCGACCGCCAGCTTGTCCATGTAGACATCGGGCGCGTTCAGCAGGTTGCCCTCTTCCGCCGCCGCCAGCACGGCGAGCGCATTGGGCCCGGCCTTGGCGGTGATCGTGGTGCCCTCCAGCGGATCGAGCGCGATGTCGATCTTGGGGCCGGCACCCGGCGCCCCGCCGACCTTCTCGCCGATATAGAGCATGGGCGCCTCGTCCCGCTCGCCCTCCCCGATCACCACGGTCCCGTCGATATCCAGCTTGTCGAAGGCGCGCCGCATGGCTTCCACGGCAGCGGCATCGGCGGCCTTCTCGTCCCCGCGCCCGACCAGCTTCGAAGCCGCAATCGCAGCTTTCTCTGTCACGCGAACCATTTCGAGCACGAGCACCCGGTCGAGTTCGTTCGTCTTGCCATCGCTTGCGGTGTTCATAGGTGATTCAGCCCTTCTGGTATGCTTGGCGGTCCTGTGAGCGCCTAGTCCGGGAGCGGGGCCGTGTCGACTGGATCGAAGTATTTGCACGCCGCTTTGCTCGCCTTCATGCTGGCGTGGCCCGGCGCGTCGGGGGCGCAATCCTCGCAGCCTGCGGAGCAAGAGGCGGGTTCGGCGGATTTCGTGGGCCCGCTGCTCGAACGCGCGAAGGAAGCCTACACGCTGCCCGAGCCCGAACCCGAAAAACCCGCCGATTGCGAAATCAGCGAAGACGAAACCCTCATCATCGTGTGCGCCCCGGTCGAAGCAGATGCGGAGCGCTATCGCGTTTCATCGCGGCTGGAGGAGGGCGACGACAGCCACCTGTCCTGGGCCGGGGAAGCGCCCGACGTCGCAGGCCCCGGCATCTTCAGGGGTCCTGCGACGGTCGGCGGATTGTGCGTTGTGCCTCCGTGCCCGCCGCCGCCGGTCTACATGATCGACGTGACCGCCCTGCCCGAAGCCCCGCCGGGATCGGATGCGGACCGGATCGCGCGGGGGCTCGCGCCGCGTGGCAGCCGGTATGACGAAGGGGAGGCCCTCGTCGAAGCGGAGGCGATTGCCGGAAGTGCCGCGGATCGGTCCGACCCCGGGCCCGCCACCGATACCGCGGACGAGGAGGGCATTGCGCCGCAACCCTAGCGCGCCCGACCAATCGGGCTCAATTCATCAGGAGCGGCATGGCCAGCGGCGTTTCGACGATGCTTGGCGAATCGCCCAGGCGATGCAGTGCATCCCTGATGTTGCGGGCCGGAGCCTTGTGCGTAACCAGGGCAATCATGATCCCGGCCTCGCCGGTATCCTCGCCATTGCCCAGATTCTCGCCTTCCTGAATCAGGCTCTGGATACTCACCCGCGCATCGCGCATCGCGGCGGCCAGCTCGGCCAGCACGCCGGGGCGATCCGCAACCACGAACCGCAGGTAATACCGCGCCTCGCGCGAGCCCGAATCGGCGCTTTCCGCGCTTTCCAGGCTGGATGCGGGCACCCCGAAGGCCGGGCGCGCATCGCCCCGGGCGAGCGCGACGATATCGGCGACCACAGCGCTGGCAGTCGATTCGCTGCCTGCGCCCGCGCCCTGCAGCAGGATCGGGCCCGCGTAGTCGCCCTGGGCCAGCACCGCGTTGGTCGGCCCATCGATTCGCGCCAGCGGATGATCTGCGGGCAGCAGGCAGGGACGGACCCGCTGCAGGAGGCGAGCGGGCGCATCTTCCCGGCGTTCGAGATCGGCCATCGCGACCAGGCGGATGACGAATCCAAGCCGTTCGGCCTGCGCGATATCGGCGGCCCGCACATCACGGATGCCTTCGACCTCGACGCTGCCGAAATCGGGCTTGAGGCCGAAGCCGAGCGCAGCAAGGATCGCAAGCTTGTGCGCAGCGTCTCCGCCACCAACGTCGAGCGCCGGGTCCGCTTCCGCGTAACCGAGCCGCTGTGCTTCGGCGAGAGTCTCGGCAAAATCCTCGCCCGAACGCTCCATCGCGGACAGGATGTAATTGCTGGTGCCGTTGAGGATTCCCTCGATCCGGTCGATCCGGTTGGCGACCATGCCTTCGCGCAAGGTCTGCAGGATCGGCGTCCCCGCGCAAACCGCGGCTTCGAAGGCGAGCGCGGCGCCGGTACGCTCGGCAGATTCGGCCAGGGCGAGGCCGTGTTCGGCGATCATCGCCTTGTTCGCCGTGACGAAAGAGCGGCTCGCATCGAGGCTCGCCCTGGCAAGATCGAGCGCGGGGCCGTCCGTGCCGCCGATCACCTCGACCACCGCATCGAGCCCGTCGACATTCGCCAGGTCCACCGGGTCCTCGCACCACTGGTAGCCGGAAAGGTCGATCCCGCGATCGCGCGCCGGGTTGCGCGCGCTCACCGCCGCTATTTCGATCCGCCGTCCGCTGCGCTCTGCCAGCAGATCGGCGTGTTCGCTCAGCAGGCGCACAACGCCGGTGCCGACCGTGCCGAGCCCGGCGATGCCAAGTTTGAATGCTCTGTCCATGGCGCGACGCGATTAGGCACCGCATGCGCGAAGGCAAGCCCCCGGGGATATTTCACGGGCCTGTGGCAGCGCCCGTGGCAGCGCGACGCGCGATCAGTAGGAGAGCGTCGGCGCCTCGCGCAGGCGCGGGCAAGGGCCCAGTTGCGACAGGACGAAGCGGTAATCGTCGCTCGCCCGTGCGCGGTCGGCAGGCTCGCGGGCCAGGTTCGCCTCGCTCGGCAACGAACGCGGCAGCGCACAGGCCAGCCGATAATAGGCGAGGCTGCCCTCGGCCGGAACGCTGGCCGCCTGATCCACGATTTCGGAGAAAGATACACCCCACACCGGCGCCATCCCGGGCCGTCGCACCACGCTGATCGCGGCCGGAGAATCGTCGACCGTCTCCAGGAATATCTGGGTTTCCGATTCGCCCGCGAGGGTGCCTGCAACCGAAAGCGCATCGCCCACGCCCACGATCCGGGGGGCTGCACCGGGCGCCACAAGCTGTGTCAAAATGGCACGGGTGCGCTGTTCCAGCGCATCGTTCCAGAGCAATTGGGCGTCCGGCGCGACCAGCTGGATCTCGCCCGGCCTGCGCGGCACGGGGCGAGCGAACAGCAGCACCTCTTCCTTTTTCAGCTTCGGCTTGCGGCCCCGCGCATCATACGGAAGGTCCACCAGGTAACGCACGCGCTCGCCCACGGAACTCGTCCCCGAGATCAGACCGATCGTGTCCGCTTCGATATAGAAGCGCGCATGGCCCGGCTTCAGTCCGGGCGCACGCTCGGGCGGCACCTCGCTCTGGCGGCGCACTTTTGCGCGCAGGACGAGATCCGAATAATCCGCCAGGTCGATCAGGTCCGCATCGCTGGCCTGGGTCGGCGCGGCGGCCACGCTGCCCGAGTTCTGCGCCGCAGCGGCGGCACCCGGCAAGGGGGCTGCTGCGAGCATGGCGGTGGCAATGAACGGGGCGAGGAACTTCACGGCACTCTCCGGAATTAAGCCTGTCGGAACGCGTTATATGATTCCGGTGACAAGATTTTCAGTCTGGAGACACATTTCGCCGTGAATCCTCACTGAACCGACAAAGGGTTTGCAGAGGGTAATCATCCTGTTTAAGACCCGGCCGGTCCGGGCGGACGGTAAGAGATGGCCCGGCAACGGCCCCTCTGGCTAATTAAATTGCGGCTTCGGCGTGTCCGGGGATGCAAACGATTGACCTGAGGGGACCGACAATCGCCGTCCGGTGCAGCCGCCGGACATGATCGCCGGGCCGCGCCCGGTGTTTGATGGAGTGATGCGACTGCATGGCTTATTCAGACCAACAGATGAGCGGCAACAAACTTGTCGCGATTATCATCGTTGTTCTCATCCACCTTGGTCTGTTCTGGGTGCTCTTGGAGTATCTCGGGATCAGCAATACCAAAGAGATGGTCGAACGTGTGACCACGGTCGACATCGAAGAACCGGAGCCGCCGGAGCCGGAGGATGAGCCGCCGCCACCAGAAGAGCCGCAACAGGAAGTTGCGCCTCCACCCCCGGTGGCCCCGCCGCCGCCGATCTCGGTGGCCACAAACCCGCCCCAGGTGCGTACGCAGCAGACGATTCCGCCGCCCGCACCGCCGGCACTGCGGATTCCGCCTGCCGCGCCGGTAGCGCCGCCGGCGCCGCCGCCGCCACCGCCTCCGCCGCCGCCGCCTTCGCAGGCTCGCGGTCTGTCGCCCGACAACCAGGGCCGCTGGGCCGGTCAGATCCAGGGCGACTATCCTCAGCGTGCGCTCTCGCGCGACGAGGAAGGCATCGTGACCATGCGCATCACCGTCGACACCAGAGGTCGGGTCAGCGCGTGTACGGTGACCGGTTCCTCGGGCTCGAGCACGCTGGACGATGCGGCCTGCCGCGGGATGCGGCGCTATGCGCGCTACAATCCCGCGCTGAACGCAGCCGGCGACCCGATCCAGGCAACCACGTCGCAGTCTATCCGCTACGTGTTGCCGAGGTGATTTTCAGGAGTGGCGCGCATCCTCGCGTGGGGAAAATGCGGATGCGCGTCGGTTTGTTTTAATTAGCCATTCTTTTTTGGAGAGTTCGCGATGTTCATCAATCTTTTGGCGGCCGCCGGCGAGGCAGCACCGGAAACCCAGTTCGGCTTCATGGAAGCGATGGAGCAGGGCGGCCCCGTCGCCTGGGCCATCCTTACCGTGCTTGTCATCCAGTCGATCGGTTCGTTCTATATCCTCATCACCAAGTACCTCGAGCAGGCCAAGGTGATGCGGCAGTACAAGAAGGTCCGCACCCAGTTCTGGCGTGCCAACACGCTGGACGAAGGCGCCACCAAGCTCGACAAGAACAGCGCATGGCGCCAGATGGTCGACGACGGCATCGAAGCTCAGGCCTCGCACGGCAAGATGACCGACAGCCTGGAAGCGCACGACTGGATGCACGGTTCGCTGCAGCGTTCGCAGGACCTCATCATGTCCCGCCTGAATGGCGGCCTGGCCTTCCTCGCCACGGTCGGCGCGACCGCGCCGTTCGTCGGCCTGCTCGGCACCGTGATCGGGATCTACCGCGCGCTGATCAACATCGGTCTCGCCGGTTCGGCCTCGATCGACAAGGTTGCCGGCCCGGTTGGTGAGGCGCTCATCATGACCGCGATCGGTCTGCTGGTCGCCGTGCCCGCCGTGTTCGCGTACAACTGGCTGCAGTCGCGCAACAAGAGGATCGCCGAGCTGCTGACCGGCTTCTCGACCGATCTGCTCGCCTACATCAACTCGAACGGTGCGGTGAAGCCGATGACGGCTGCATCCACCCAGCAGGCCGCCAAGACCGCCAAGAAGTAATCTGGCAGGGCCGCCCCGCGCATCGCGCGTAGCGGGCGGCCCCATTCAGATCATTCTCAGGTCACTCAAGGTACAGGACGCAGACCATGGCGATTTCTTCGGGAGGCGACGGCAACACGCCGATGGCGGACATCAATACCACTCCGCTGGTGGACGTGATGCTGGTGCTTCTCATCATCTTCCTGATCGCGGTTCCGGTCGCGATCCAGACGATCGAGAAGCTTGAAATTCCGATCTTCGAATCACGCGAATCGCAGGACAAGGTCGAAAACCTTCTCCTGACGGTGAGCACGACGGACAGCAACGGCAATGCCGCGGGACAGCCCGGCTTCACCGGTGCCGCCCGCGACGGCGACTGCCGCGTGTATTTCAACAACACGACGCCCGTCACGTCCGAGGAACTGTACGACCAGTCCTTCGAACGGCTCGACAGCATCGTGCAGCGCGCCGGCGGACCGGAAGCGATCATGAACGACCCGGAACTTATTCCGCAGGTTCATATTCGCGGCGACATCAATGCACCCTGGCGGTGTGTGGCTGGCGCGATCTACAATGTTCAGGCTGCCGGATATCCAACCGTCGGGTTCATCTCGAACCCGGTCGATCCCGGCTGATCCGACAAGACTTAGGAGACCACTACCATGGCTATGTCAGGCGGCTCGGATGATGGCGCCCCGATGATCGACATGAACATGACGCCGTTGATCGACGTCCTGCTCGTGCTGCTCATCATGTTCATCATCACGATTCCTGTGGCTACCCACGCGGTCAATATCGACCTTCCGCAGCCCGATCCGAACCCCCCGCCCGAGGATCAGATCGACCCGGTGAAGAACAAGGTCGTGCTGACTCAGGACGGCGAGATTCTGTGGAATGGCGAAACGATCAACCAGAGCCAGCTGTCACGCAACCTCCAGCTGACCACGGAGATCGATCCCGAGCCCGAACTCCAGTTCGAGCCGGAACCGCTCGCCAGCTACGACCTTTCGGCCAAGACGCTGAACATCATCAAGGCCTCGGGCGTGACGAAGTTCGGCTTCGTCGGCAACGAACAGTACCGGACTTTCGGCAAGTAAGCCGGTAGCAATCCGACAGGCCACGCACAGCGCGGCCACACGATCAGGGGGCGGAGCGATCCGCCCCTTTTTCGTATCCGCTGGCGACACCGCTGCATTTGCGGTACTCTGCCCTCCGCAGGCCGAACGGTCGGCCGCGTCATGGGAGAGTGACAATGGCCACTACGCCGATGTCCCCTGCGCCCGAGCCTATGGGCACAATGAACATGACCCCGCTGATCGACGTCCTGCTCGTCCTGCTGATCATGTTCATCATCACCATCCCGCTTGCTGCCCATGCGGTAGAGATCGATGTCGGTGTCGGGTCCGAAGGCACGGTCGACCCCGTGATCAACAAGGTTGTGGTCACCGATGGTGGCGCGGTGCTGTGGAACGGGACGCCCGTCGAGCAGGCCGAACTCGTCGGCAATCTCGGCGTGTCGGCCAGAATGTCGCCCGAACCCGAATTGCAGTTCGAGCCGCAGGCCAACGCCAGCTACGACCTGTCTGCCCGCACGCTGCGCACGATCGAGGCCTCGCCCGTCACCAGGTTCGGGTTCGTCGGGAACGAGAAATATCGCGAGTTTGCCGCGGACTGACCAGTGAACGGGCGCGGGCGGCTAATCGGCAGGTCGCATGGCTTCGGCGGCGAGGCTGTCTGCCTCCAGCAAAAGCTCATCATCGACCGAGCCCTGCGGCACGCTCTCGCGCCCGATCATCACCATAACCGGCACCGCCAGAGGGCTGACCCGGTCCAGTTCGACATGCACGAGATCGCCCTGCGCGCGATCGAGCAGATCGCCCAGCCGCCCCACGTCCGTCATCCGGGTGCGCGCATCCGCCCATGCTGCTTCCAGCAGCACATGGTCCGGCTCGTACTTGCGCAGCACGTCGTAGATCAGATCGGTAGAGAAGGTGACCTGCTTGCCGCTCTTGCGCCGGCCGGGATGCTGGCGTTCGACCAGACCGCCGATCACCGCCACCTCGCGGAAAGACCGCCGCAACAAGTGCGAATCCTGGACCCAGTCCACGAATTCGTGCGCCAGGATATCGGGCGATAGCAGCGGCGCCGGGTCCTTCACGGGCTTGAGCCCCCAGACCGCCAGCGAATAGTCGTTGGCGACGAAGCCACCGGGCATCAGCCCGCGATCCTCCATCCGCTTGGTGATCAGCATGCCGAGAGACTGGTTCGCGTTCCACCCGATGAAGGTGTAGTAGACGGTATATTCGCGCCCCGCCCTGGGGAAACTCTCGACCACCAGATTGCCTGGCCCCGGCAATTCGCTGCGCCAGTCCTGCATTTCCAGCCATTCGCGCACATCGTCGGGGAAGCGGCCCCAGCCCGCCCGGTCGACCAGCATCTCCCGCACGCGCCCCGCAAGGTGTGTGGTCAGCGGCATGCGGGCACCGCCGTAACTCGGGATCATCGCGGCCTTGGTGGAGGCACGGACGATCACCTCCATGTCGCGCAGCTGCTCCACCTCGAGCGAGGTGCCCGCGAAGGCGAAGGTATCGCCCGGGGATAGCTGCGCCGCGAAATTCTCTTCCACCCGGCCGAGCGAGCGGCCGTTGCGAAAGCGCACCTCCAGCATCTCCGCATCCATGATGATGCCTGCGTTGAGGCGGTGGCGTGCGGCATGCTGCGGGTGGGTGAGGCGCCAGGTCCCGTCACGGTCGCGCACGATGCGCTGGAACCGGTCATAGGCCTTGAGCGCATATCCGCCCGTGGCGACGAAATTCAGAACGCGCGCGAACACCTCTTCGTCGACCCAGGCATAAGGCAGGCAGCTGCGCACCTGCGCGAGCAGATCCGCCTCGTCGAATGGCGCGGCGCAAACGCAGGCCATCACATGCTGCGCGAGGACGTCGAGCCCGCCCTCGCGGAAATCCTCCCCATCGCGCTGTCCTTCATCGACCGCGTCCTTGGCGGCCTGCGCTTCGAGAAATTCGAACCGGTTGCCCGGCACGAGCACAGCGCGACTTGGCTGATCAAGCCGGTGGTTGGCCCGCCCCACGCGCTGCAACAGGCGCGAGGACCCCTTGGGCGCGCCCATCTGAACCACGCAATCGATATCGCCCCAGTCGACGCCCAGATCGAGACTGGCGGTCGCCACCAGCGCCCTCAGTTCCCCGGCTGCCATCGCGGCCTCCACCTTCTCGCGCGCCTCACGGCTCAGCGAGCCATGGTGAATGCCGATGGGCAGCTTGTCCTCGTTCACGTCCCAAAGATGCTGGAAAATGTACTCGGCAAGGAAGCGCGTGTTGGTGAAGACCAGCGTGGTGCGATTCTGCCGCAGGAGCTCGTAGAGCTGGGGGATAGCCCACGTCGCAGCATGGCCGCCCCAGGGCACCCGGTTCTCCTCCGGCAGCAGGATCTCGACCTCGGGCGGCGCCCCCGGCTCGCCCTGCACCACCGCGACCCGGTCGATCTCACCCCACGGGGCCAGCCATGCCCTGAAGCCTTCTTCGTTGGCCACCGTGGCGGACAGCGCGGCGCGCTGCATATCGGGCGCGATGGCCTGCAACCGCGCGAGGCACAGGCCCAGCAGATCGCCCCGCTTGCCGGTGGCGAAAGCGTGAACCTCGTCGATCACGATCCGCTTGCAGGTGGCAAAGAGATCGAAGCTCTCCGGGTAGGAGAGCAGCAGCGAGAGGCTTTCCGGCGTGGTCAGCAATACGTGCGGCGGCTTGTCGCGCTGGCGGCGTTTCCTGTCCGACGAGGTATCGCCACTGCGCGTTTCGGCGCGGATCGGAAGCCCCATTTCTTCGATCGGAGCGATCAGATTCCGCGCAACATCCTGCGCGAGGGCTTTGAGGGGCGAGACATAGATCGTGTGCAGCCCCTCGGGCGGCGGTGCATCGCCGAGGCGTGAGGGCGTGAACGCGGCGAGCGTGGGGAGGAAGCCGGCCAGCGTCTTGCCCGCACCCGTATCGGCAACCAGCAGCGCGTGATCGCCCCGATCGCTCGCCTCAAGCATGGCGCGCTGATGGTCGCGGACGCGCCAGCCGCGCCCCGCGAACCAGTCTTCGATTTCAGGCGGAATGCCGGTGCCCGTCATGCCACCACAATGCACGAGCGGCGGGTTGGAGCCGAGGGCTTATTCGGCGCCGCTATCTCCCTCCAGCCCGTCTCCGGCTGCCCCGGCGCCATCGGCCTCGCCGTCGAAGGCATCGTCGAAAGCACCGCCCATCGCGTCCATGTTCGCTTCTGCATCGGCCGCTGCGGCGTCCTCCGCCCTCATGTCGGCCGCGGCCATGCTCTCGCGCAGGGTTTGCTGATCGACGCCGAGGATTGCCGAAGCCCGGCGCTGTTCCGACGGGGTCAGATCGTCGTAGCCGCGCGGTTCGGGCAGGCCCGCCTCTGCATCCTCGATGCTTTCGAGCATCACGGGCAGCTGTTCGATCAGCGCGGGGATCGACTGCATCATGCCCGATATCACCTGCGGATCGGTATTGATGACAAGGCTCTGGCTGGCATACTTCGCACCCACAGGCGTGGCGAAAAAGGCGTTCAATGCCGCCAGTTCGCTTGCCTCGAACCGACTGGCATAGGCCTTGGCGAGCCCTTCGCGCACCCCCGGCTCGAGGACCGAGAAAGCCGAGTTGGCCACGCCGATAATCATATCGAACTGGGCCTGCGTCCGCGTTTCGTAGACGGGGTCGAAAATCTGCGTGAGTTCGCCACGCTCCTCCTGCGACAGACCTTCCAGATCTTCGCCGTAGAGCCCGGTATATTCGGTGAGGTCGCCCGCGCTCATCGCACCGCCATCCGCCTCGGCCAGCTCCATGATCGGCGAGAGGAAGGAATCCATCATCTGGCCCATCATCTCGCCATAGACGCCTTCGGGTATGAGGCTCGCGGCGATTGCGTTGGCTTCCGGCAGCCTCGCCTCGGCCTCGGCCGTCAGCGGATCGGCTTCAAACATGGCGCCAAGAATCCCGGTGATCATGGCGAGCGCCATAGGGTCCGGTTCCCCGTCGTCCTGACCGGTATCGTCGCTCTCGAAAGCGATCTCGACATCGGTTTCGGCCTGCCCGGCAGAGTCCTGCGCGAAGGCCGGTTGCGCCAGTGCGAGCGAGCCAAGCGCGGCAACGAGTGCTGTTTTCTTCATGACCTTTCCCCCCAGGTTCGTCCTAACGCGTCTTCGTTCAATCCCGTGCGATCAGTGTCCGGCTTGCGGACCGCGCTCGAGCCCCGAGGCGGCGAGCTGGGCGTCGATCTGCTCCATCAGCCGCGCAAGGCCATCCTCGCTGTCGCTCTCTGCACGCGCCACCAGCACATCCTGCGTGTTGGAGGCGCGCAGCAGCCACCAGCCATCGGCATTGGTCACGCGCACGCCATCGGTGCCATCGACCTGGTCGGGGCTGTCGGCAAGCCGCGTCTTGACCTCCTCGATCGCCGCGAACTTGCGCGCTTCGTCCACTTGGAAGCGCATCTCCGGCGTGTTGACCATGGCGGGCATCGCACCGCGCAGCTGCGTGACGGACCGGCCGAGCCGGGCCGAAGCCGCAATCAGCCTGACCCCGGCATAAAGCGCATCGTCGAAGCCGTAATAGGTATCCGCAAAGAACACGTGGCCGCTCATTTCACCGGCGAGGGGCGAACCCGTTTCCTTCATCTTCGATTTGATGAGCGAGTGGCCGGTCTTCCACATCAGCGGTTTGCCGCCGTTCGCGGCGACATGATCGAACAGGGCGCGGCTGGCCTTCACGTCCGCAATAATCGTTGCGCCCTTGCGCCTTTGCAGAAGATCTTCCGCGTAGATCATCAGCAGCTGGTCGCCCCAGATGACCCGCCCTTCGCCGTCGATCGCACCGATCCGGTCTCCATCGCCGTCGAATGCCACGCCGAAATCGAGGTTCTTCTCGGCAACCAGCGCGCGCAGGTCCGCCAGGTTCTCCTCGACCGTCGGATCGGGATGATGATTGGGGAAGGTGCCGTCGACCTCGGAATACAGGACATGATGCTCGCCCGGCAGCCTGGCGACGAGCTTGTCGAGCGCCGGGCCGGCCGCGCCATTGCCCGCGTCCCAGCCGATCCTGAGGCTGGCCAGAGTGGCCCGATCGATCCCGTCGAGTCCCTCCATCAGTCGCTCGACATAAGCGTCGAGCAGGGGCCTGTCGGACACGCTGCCGGTGCCATCTTCCCAGTCGCCGGCAGCGGAGATCTCGCCCAGTCGCTGGATATCCTCCCCGAAGAACGGGCGGCCCTGAAAAACCATCTTGAAGCCGTTGTAATTGGGGGGGTTATGGCTGCCGGTTATCTGTATTCCGCCGTCCACTTCCTCCGCAGAAGCTTCGGCGTAATAGAGCATCGGCGTCGCGCCGAGCCCGATCCGGACCACGTTGCAACCGCTCGCGGTCAACCCCTCGACCAGCGCGTGTTCGAGCATGGGCGAGCTTTGCCGCCCGTCATAGCCGACCGCGACGGTTGTGCCGCCGGCCCGCCGCAACAAGGTTCCGAAACTGCGCCCGATGGCGCGGGCGTCGTCCGCCTCCAGCGTCTCGCCGATGATGCCGCGAATGTCGTATTCGCGCAGGATGGTGGGATCGAAAGCGTGGCTCATGGTTGTCTCGCAGTGTCGGGAAGATTGTCGATCAGGGTGTCGCGCGCGGCATTCGCCTCGTGCACCTGTGCGTTGGTCCCTCCCATATCGGGATGGACCTGGCGCACCAGCCGCTTGTGCGCCTCGATGATCTGCGCATGACTGGCTTGCGACGATACGCCGAGCAGCTTGCGCGCACGGAATACCTGCTGCGCGCGGGTGGGTTTCGGTTTGAGAAAATCCCACGGCCATCGCCCGGCAATCCAGCGGCACAGCACGCTGACCACCACGGCGATGACGAGGAAGCGCATCATGCCGCTTCGAGTGCCCGGTTCGCGCCCTCGGGAACGGGCAGGCGCAGGTTCTGGACCAGCTGGCGCAGTTCCTGCCGGGCGACGAGGTGGCTGGTCCCCAGATCGCCCAGATAGCCCTTGTCGAGCAGCGTGAGGCCCGAGGGGAACAGTTCGCGATAGATCACGCGTTCGGACAGGCCCGAGGAGACGCGGAAGCCCACCCGCTTGCTGAGTTCGGTCAGCGCGCGTTCGATGCGGACCATGTTGCGCGCTTCGGTATGACCGGTGCGGTTGCGCACCACCACCCAGTCCATCTGCGGTCGATCCTGCTCGATCGCGGTCTTGCTGCGCGCGAGCCGCGCTTCCCAGATCGCTTCGGCGTAGAAGCTCAGTCGACGGACCTTGAAGCTTTCCGCATCCACCTGCCCGATCAGATCGAAGTCGACGAAACTGTCGTTCAGCGGCGTGACCAGCGTATCGCCTTCCTGCGCCACGTAGCGGGCCAGCGGATCGTCGCGTCCGGGCGTGTCGAAGATCAGGAAATCGGCATCCTCCGCCAGTTCGCGTGACTTTTCTTCCAGCGCCGCTTCGTCTCCGCCGGAAAATACCGCGCAGGCGGCGGTAGGCAGGCTGATCTTCCTGCGCCGCGCGGTCTCGTCGCGGTTCTCGAAATAACGGTCCATCGTGCGCTGGCGATGGTCGAGGTCGATCGCCACCACCTTTGCGCCCTGATAGGCAAGCGCCACGGCGACGTGCACAGCGGTGGTCGACTTGCCGGTGCCCCCCTTTTCGTTGGCGAAAACGATCCGGTGGGTGCGGCGGCCTGACACTTGCTGGCGATCCTTTGCTGAATTGCGGAACGGGGCCGTTGCAACCCGAGTTCGGGCAGCGCTAGGCCGGTCAACCAATCGTCTATCGGAGGCCCCCCAGCCATGCAATCTATTCACCGGCTCGATCTCTTGAGAACCTCGATAGAGGCATGGCGCGATGGTGGAGAAACCATCGCCCTGGTGCCCACCATGGGCGCGCTGCATGAAGGACATCTGACGCTGGTGCGCGAGGCGCGCACCAAGGCCGACCGGGTCGTCGTGTCGATCTTCGTCAACCCGACCCAGTTCGGTCCGAACGAAGACCTGGATGCCTATCCCCGCACCATGGAGGCGGATGCACAATTGTTGGAGGCGGAAGGCGTGGACGCCCTGTGGGCGCCGGACGCCGGGACGATGTACCCGGACGGCTTCTCGACGAGCATCGCCGTCGATGGCGTGAGTGCGGATTTCTGCGGTGCCAGCAGGCCGGGGCACTTTGCGGGCGTGGCGACGGTGGTGTGCAAACTGTTCAACCAGGTACAGCCGGATATCGCACTGTTCGGCGAAAAGGACTGGCAGCAGCTTGCGGTGATCCGCCGGATGGCGCGCGACCTCGATCTGACGCTGCCCGACGCCGATTCGATCCATGGGGTGCCGACCGTGCGCGAGGCGGACGGCCTCGCCCTGTCGAGCCGCAACCGCTACCTCGACGAAACCGCGCGACGGCAGGCAGCCGCCCTGCCCGCTGCGATGCGCGAAGCGATCGGAAAGATCGAAGGCGGAACGCCGGTGGCCGATGCCCTGGCCGAGCTTGAGGCCACTCTGCTCGAGGGAGGATTTACCAGAGTCGATTATGCCGCGCTCGCCGATGCGGCCTCGCTGCAGCGAATCGACGCCCTCCCGGATCGCCCCGCGCGCCTTCTGGTCGCCGCACATATCCAGGGCACCCGGCTGATCGACAATATGCCGGTGGGCCCGCGTCGATAGGACGGCGCCGATCCATCGCCCCGCGACGGCAAGGGCGACTGCCGGCCCGCATCCCGACGGGAGAGAACTGGCGGCGAGGAAGATGCAGAGAGCTATCAGATCTTCTGTGAAAATCTGGAGCGGGTAAGGGGAATCGAACCCCTCTAGCCAGCTTGGAAGGCTGGAGCATTACCACTATGCTATACCCGCCCGCTGCAATTGCCTTTGCCACCGGCCGGGCCCGGGCGTCAATCGCTTCCATCGCGGCCATGCCGGTTGCAAGCGGGAAACAGATTCTTTCTTGGCGCGCGCAATCGTCGTGACCATGGTCCCCCGCAAATGGCGAAACTGACACACCTTCAGCGTCTCGAGGCAGAGGCGATTCACATCATGCGCGAAGTCGTGGCCGAGGCGCGCGCGCCCGTGATGCTCTATTCCGCAGGCAAGGACAGCGCGGTGATGCTGCACCTGGCCCGCAAGGCCTTCTATCCGGCGAGCCCGCCCTTCCCGCTGCTGCATGTCGATACGACATGGAAATTTCAGGAAATGTACGCGGTGCGCGATGCTTCGGCGCAGGCGGCGGGGATGGACCTGCTCGTCTGGCAGAACCCGGAAGCCAGGGAACGCGGCATCAACCCCTTCGATCACGGCGCGCTGCATACCGACATGTGGAAGACGCAAGGGTTGAAGCAGGCGCTCGACCACCATGGCTTCGACGCGGCTTTCGGCGGCGCACGGCGCGACGAGGAGAAGAGCCGCGCCAAGGAACGGGTCCTTTCCTTCCGCACCGCTGCTCATGCCTGGGACCCGAAGAACCAGCGCCCGGAGCTGTGGAACCTCTACAATACCCGGAAAAACCCGGGCGAGAGCATCCGTGCCTTCCCGATCTCCAACTGGACCGAGCTGGATATCTGGCAATACATCATGGGCGAGGGGATCGAGATCGCCTCGCTCTATTTCGCCAGCCCGCGCCCGGTCGTGGAGCGTGACGGGCTCCTGCTGATGGTGGATGACGCGCGCTTCCCGCTCAAGGACGGTGAGCAGCCGCAAACACGCTCCGTCCGCTTCCGCACGCTTGGCTGCTATCCGCTGACCGGGGCGGTGGAGAGCGAAGCCGACACGATCGAGGCTGTGGTGCAGGAAATGCTGCTGACCACCAGCAGCGAGCGGGAGGGCCGCGCGATCGACAAGGACGAAGGCGGCGCCGGAATGGAGAAGAAGAAGGCGGAGGGGTATTTCTGATGGCCGACGCGCAAACTCCGCCCGAATATCGCCCCGACGCGCTGATCGCCGAGGATATCGAGGCCTACCTCGCCCGTCACCGCGATGCAGGCCTGCTGCGCTTCATCACCTGCGGTAGCGTGGACGATGGCAAGTCCACTCTGATCGGGCGTCTGCTGTACGATTCGCACATGGTTTTCGAGGACCAGCTGCAGCAGCTCGAAAGCGATAGCGCACGGGTCGGCACGCAGGGCGAGACTCTGGATTTCGCGTTGCTGGTGGACGGGCTTTCCGCAGAGCGTGAACAGGGCATCACGATCGACGTCGCCTACCGCTTTTTCGCGACCGAGAACCGCAAGTTCATCGTCGCGGATACGCCGGGGCACGAGCAATATACCCGCAACATGGTGACGGGCGCATCCACCGCCGACGCCGCGGTGCTGCTGGTCGATGCGCGCAAGGGCGTGCTGCAGCAGACCCGCCGCCACGCCTTTCTCGCCCATCTGCTGGGCATTCGCCACATCATCCTGGCCGTCAACAAGATGGACCTCGTGGATTACGCGGCGGACGTGTTCGAGCGCATCGAGGCCGATTTCCGGGGCTTTGCCGCCGCGCTCGAGTTCGAGAATATCGCCGCGATTCCGCTGTCCGGCTTCAAGGGCGACAATGTCGTCAATGCGTCGCCCGCCATGCCGTGGTACGAGGGGCCGACGCTGGTGGCGCATCTGGAAGCCCTCCCGCTTGCTGGAGACCAGACCGGGCCTTTCCACATGCCCGTCCAATGGGTGAACCGCCCCAATCAGGATTTCCGAGGGTTTGCGGGGCTGGCGAGCGATGGGGTGATCCGACCCGGCGATGCAGTGCGTATCCTGCCTTCGGGCGCGCAGAGCACGGTCAAGGCGATCGAGACCTTCGATGGTCAGCTCGAAGAAGCTGTCGCCGGGCAATCCATCACCCTGACGCTGGCGGACGAGGTCGATTGCAGCCGCGGCGACGTTATAGCGAGTGCGGAGGACCCACCGCAGGTCGCCGATCAGTTCGACGCGCATCTTGTGTGGATGGACAAGATCGCGATGAAGCCGGGGCGCGGCTACTGGCTCAAGCTCGGTACGCGCACCGTCACCGCCACCTTGCAGCCGCCAAAATACGAGATCGACGTCAATAATCCGACCGGCGAGGGCGCGCGGCTGGCCGCCAAGACGCTGGAGCTGAACAGCATCGGCGTGGTCGAGCTGCACACCGATCGCCCGATAGCATTCGCACCCTACAGGGAATCGAAGGCGCTCGGCGGGTTCATCCTGATCGACAAGGAGAGCAACGCGACGGTCGCGTGCGGGATGATCAATTTCGCATTGCGGCGCGCGCAGAACGTCCACTGGCAACCCACGGACATTGCGCGTGATCATCATGCCGCGCTCAAGAACCAGGTTCCGCGCGTGCTGTGGTTCACCGGCCTTTCGGGCTCGGGCAAGTCGACCATCGCCAACGCGGTCGAAAAGAAGCTCGCCCTGATGAACCGCCACACCTTCCTGCTCGACGGGGACAATGTGCGCCATGGATTGAACAGGGATCTGGGCTTTACCGAAACCGACCGGATCGAGAATATCCGCCGGATCGGCGAAGTCGCCAAGCTGATGGCGGATGCCGGGCTGATCGTGCTGACCGCCTTCATCAGCCCCTTCCGCGCCGAAAGGAAGATGGTGCGCGATATGCTGCCCGAAGGCGAGTTCGTTGAGATTTTCGTCGACACGCCGCTGGAGGTGGCCGAACAGCGCGATGTGAAGGGCCTCTACAGGAAAGCGCGGGAGGGCAAGCTGAAGAACTTCACCGGAATCGACAGCCCTTACGAGGCCCCGGAAAATCCGGAAATCCGCGTCAACACGGTCGACATGACGGTGGAGGAAGCGGCGGATCACATCATCGCACAGGTCATGCCGCTCAAATGAGTGCGGCGGACGACACGCAGCTCGCCTTGGCGCTGGCCAGGGCGGCGGGGGCCATTGCGATAGAGGTGCGCGCGAATGGCCTGCTGGAAGGGCGCGCGCTCGGCGATGCGGGCGACAAGACGGTGAACGCCTTTCTCATGGCGGCCCTGCGCCAGCATCGGCCGGAAGACGCGATTCTATCCGAGGAAAGCGAAGACGATCCGGCCCGCCTCGCCCATTCGCGCGTGTGGATCATCGATCCGGTCGACGGCACCCGCGAATATGCCGAGGGGCGCGACGACTGGGCAATCCATATCGGCCTGGCCGTGGATGGCAGGGCACACACCGGCGCGGTCGGGCTGCCCGCGCTCGACGTGGTGCTGACCAGTACGCCGGGAACCCCGGTAAACGCGCCTCCTACCCGAAAGATGGTTGTCAGCCGGACGCGCGCCCCCGCCGTGGCCGAGAATGTGTCCGCCGCGCTCGATCTGGAACTGGTGGGCATGGGATCCGCTGGGGCCAAGGCGATGGCCGTGGTGCGCGGAGAGGCCGATGCCTACCTGCACAGCGGCGGTCAGTTCGAATGGGACAATTGCGCGCCTGTCGCGGTGGCCCAGGCGCATGGTCTGCATTGCTCGCGGATCGACGGGGAGCCGCTGGCCTATAATCGCGCCGGCGCGTCGCTCCCCGACTTGCTGATCTGCCGGGAAGACCTTGCACAGCCTATCCTGCGCGCGATCGCGCAATAGGCGCCAAACTACTGGGTGATGCTGCCGCCGGTGGCGCGCGGTTTGGGCGGCGCGCCCGATGCGGGCGAACTCGGCGGCCCCTCGGGCTCGGGCGTCACCGTCGGGCCCGGATCGGGAATGGTCGCACCTTCGGGCACCAGGAGCGTGACTTCCACGCGCCGGTTGGCGGCGCGGCCGCGTTCATTGGGTTCGCCATTGGGCAGAAGGTTGGGCTGCACGGGGTTCTGCGCGCCGAAGGGAATCACGCGGATCGCCTCCTCGTCCAGGCCCTGTTCCATCAGCCAGTCGGCCACCGCCTGCGCGCGTTCTTCCGACACGCGCATATTGACCCTGTCCGGACCGCCGGCATCGCTATGGCCCCGCAGGATCACCCGCTCGACCTGCTGCCACTGGTCCGTTTCCAGCATGGCGTTGAGTTCTGCGAGCGCCATCTCGCTCAGGTCCGATCCGCCGTCGCCGAACGGGATCGTGGCGCGCAGCGGCTCGAGCGCGATGGGGGGCCGTTCGACCTCCATCTCCGGCCGGATGATGGAGGCCTGCTCCGCACCGTCTTCGGTGGCGACCGGCGTCGGTGTCGGCTCGGGCGCAGGCGCCGGTTCGTCTCCGTTACAACCTGCCAGAAGCGCACCGAGCGCCAGCATCATCATCGGGCCACGCATGGCCAATCCTCCCTCGACTAATCTTCTCATGCGGGCTTGGGGCGCCCGGCGTTCGACGCGGCTTCCCGTTTTGCGGACTCCGCCTCGGCCCTCTTAAGCTGTTGCGGTGAATATGTAATGATGATGTCGCCTGCACGCGGTTCGGGCTTGGCTGCGTGGGTGAAGAAGCGCATCGTTCCGTTTTCCCTGAGCAGCAGCAGCATCTGCGCCTTGTCGCCCAGCTTGGCCCGCGCATCGTCGATCGTGAACTCTTCGGTCAGCTTGGTCCGGCGGAAGGTCCAGCCTTCCTTCTGGCGTTCATCGACCTCGGCGACACCGAAGCCGGAGGCGAACAGGGCACGCCCGCGCAGGCTTTCGGGCAGCGCGCGGCGATCATCGTCCGATGCCTCGCCCAGCTGGTACACACTGTCCCGCCCGATCTCGTGCGCGAATTCGTTGCACACCAGCGTATTGTACGCCTCGTTCTCGGTCGCGGCGACGAGCACCTGATAGGGGTTGAGGTCGAGATTGTGCTCGGTTGCCTCGTTGAGGATTTCCCCATGGTAGAACGGGAGCCCTTCCCTCCGCGCGGCGGCAAGGCGCTGCCAGCTGGAATCGACGATCATCACCGGCGTCTTGAGTTCGTGCATCTGTTTGGCGAGCGCGATCGTCCAGGCCGTACTGCCCGCGATCAGCAGGCCGGGGCGGCTGGTCCCCTTCACCTTCAGCAGCTTGGCCGCCAGGTTTACCGTGAATCCATGTGCCACGATCGTTGCGACGACCACCGCGAAGCTCAGCCCGATCAGCACGTTGCCGTCGCCATAGCCAAGGTCGCTCAGCCGCAGGGCGAACAGGCCGGAGATGGCAACCAGCACGATCCCGCGCGGTGCGATCCACGCGACGAAGAATCGCTCGTTCCAGGGAATCGGGCTGCCCAGCAGGCTGATCAGCACGGTCGCCGGGCGGACCACGAACAGCAGCACGACCAGGAAGGCACCGAAGCGCCAGTTCACATATTGCAGGTCTTCCCAGGTCAGCGAGGCCGACAGCAGGATGAAAATCCCCGAGACCAGCAGGACGGCGATGTTTTCCTTGAAGGGATGGATGCTGCGCAGGGAGGACACATCCATGTTCGCCAGCGCAACGCCCATCACGGTCACGGCGACCAGACCGGCCTCGTGCTCGATCATGTTGGTGCCCACGAACACGGCGATGACGGTGGAGAACAGCACCGGCACCTTGAGATACTCGGGTACGGCGCCGCGCGGAAACAGGTAGGCGATGATCCAGGCGGCAGCATAACCGATGATGCCCGAAACCCCCGCCGCGAAGATCAGCGGCGGCACGACTTCGAACAGCGATGCACCCGGCGCTTCGGCCACCTTGCGGAAATATTCGTAGGCAATGACCGCCGCGAGAGCGCCGGTCGGATCGTTGACGATGGCTTCCCATTTGAGGATCGAGGCGGGGCGGGTCTGCACGTTGGACTGGCGAAGCAGCGGCAGAACGACGGTCGGTCCCGTTACCACCAGAATCCCGCCGAACAGGATGGCAACCGGCCACACGATCCCTGCAACGTAATATCCGGTTATGGAGCCCAGCGCCCAGCCCACGATCACGCCGATCGTCGCCAAGCGCCAGACCGCGCTGCCAGAATGGCGCAATTCGCGGAAATCCAGGCTTAACCCGCCCTCGAACAGGATCAGCGCCACGCCGATGCCGATCATGGGTTCCAGCAGCGAACCGAAGGTTTCTTCCGGATTGAAAATACCCAGAACCGGGCCCGCAACGAAACCTGCGGCCAGCATCAGGACGATGGCAGGCCACCCGGTACGCCACGCAATCCATTGCGCGCCGATGCCCAGCGCGCCGATCGCGGCAATCACCAGTGCGCTCGATTCCATGGTTAGATCAGACCTCCCTCAATCCGCTGACAACGGTACTGCAGCCGCTCGGGTTCCAGACCCCTGGGCGATGCCAGTCTTACTCGCCCTCGAAGGACAGCAGGGAAGTGACGGAAATGCCAGCGTTCCGAAGCCGCGTCGCGCCACCCAGATCCGGCAAATCGACCACGAAAAGTGCGGTCGCGACATCCGCGCTCGTCATGCGGACCAGTTGGGTTGCGGCGAGCGCGGTCCCGCCGGTGGCGATGAGATCGTCGACCAGCGCCACCTTGTCGCCCGCGTCGATTGCGCCCGGATCGATCTCGAGCCGGTCGCTGCCGTATTCCAGCGCGTAGTCCACCCCGATCGTTTCGACCGGGAGCTTGCCGGGCTTGCGGATGGGCACGAAGCCCACGCCTGCTTCTATCGCCACGGCAGCCCCGAAGATGAAGCCGCGGGCTTCCATACCGGCGACCAGCGTGGCGCCCGAACTGCGCACCTCTCTGGCCAGCAGGGTAACGCTGGTATGCAACGCCGCCGGGTTGGCCAGCAACGTCGAAATATCACGGAACTGGATGCCCGGCTTGGGGAAGTCCGGCACCGTGCGGATGCTCGCGCGCAGTTGCTCTGTATCGAGCAGGGCGCGGCGGCCGGCAGGGCTGTCCGGGCCGCCGATCGGATCAGTCCTTCTTCGGCTTCACGCTCGACCAGATCTGCCGCTTGGCGAAATAGGCGAGGACCGTCGCGAAGAGCAGGAAGACGAGCACCGGCCAGCCGGTCTGCTTGCGCTCGATCAGCTTGGGTTCGGCAGTCCAGGTCAGGAACGCCGCAACGTCCTTCGACATCTGCGAGATCGTGGCTTCCTTGCCATCGTCGAAGGTCACCTGCCCGGCCGAGGTCAGCGGCGGCGCCATCGCCAGATTGAGGTTGGCGAAGTAGGGATTGAAATAGAGCCCTTCAGGCGTGGCGTAATCGGGGAATTCCTCCATCAGCCGCTTGCCGTCGTTCTCGAAGGTCACCGGATCGGTGTAGCCCGTCAGCAGCGAATAGACATAGTCCGTGCCGTGATGGCGCGCCTTGGTCATCAGCGAGAGATCGGGCGGAACGGCATTGTTGTTCGCTGCCGCCGCCGCGACCTTGTTGGGATAGGGCGAAGGGAAATAATCGGTGTCCGTGCCGGGGCGCGTGGTCGCCTCGCCGGTGTTCGGATCGATTCCGGGCACCTGCCAGCTGGCAGCTTCGGCCTTAACCTGTTCCTCGGAATAGTCGAGGTCCGCCAGATCGCGGAAGGCGACGTAGTTCAGGCTGTGGCAGGCCGAACAGACTTCCTTGTAGACCTTGTAGCCGCGCTGCAGCTGCGCGATGTCCCAGGTGCCCAGCGGCCCGTCGAACGAGAAGCCGCTTTCGGGCCCGTGCGCTTGCAGATGGAACTCGTGCTCTGCCGAATGCAGCGGCTCTTCGGTGAAAAAGGCGTAGGCACCAAAGCCGAACGAGAGCAGGGCAACGCCCGCGAACACGAGACCGGCAAGGGCAGCTAGAATGCGGATCATCGGAATTTCCTAATCTCTTGTCCGTCGTCTCAGGTCGCGGGGCTGGTGTTTTCGCCCAGTACGGCCTGCTTGTCGCTCTTCAAAACCGCCTCGGTGATCGAGAATGGCAGCGGCTTGGGTTTTTCGATCGACGAAACGATCGGCAAAATCACGAGGAAGTGCAGGAAGTAGTAGGCCGTCGCCAGCTGGCTGAGCATCACGTAGGGTTCTTCGGCCGGCGCGCCACCGAGGTAGAACAGCAGCGCCAGGTTGGCCATGAATATCCAGAAGAACACCCGGAACAGCGGGCGATAATGGCCGCTGCGCACTTTCGAACGATCGAGCCAGGGCAGCAGGAACCACAGAAGGATCGAGCTGAACATGGCGAGCACGCCCCACAGCTTCGCCTCGAGGATGAAGTCGAAGGTGAAGGCACGCAGAATCGCGTAGAACGGATAGAAATACCATTCGGGCACGATGTGCGCCGGGGTCGAGAGCGGGTTCGCCTCGATGTAATTGTCCGGGTGGCCCAGCATGTTCGGCAGGAAGAACACGAACACGCAGTAGATGATCAGGAAGACGCCCAGTCCGAAACCGTCCTTCGCCGTATAGTACGGGTGGAACGGCACGGTGTCGCTTTCGCTCTTCACTTCCACGCCGGTCGGGTTGGACGAACCGGGGATGTGCAGCGCCCAGATGTGCAGGATCACCACGGCGGCAATCACGAAGGGCAGCAGGAAGTGCAGCGAGAAGAAGCGGTTCAGCGCGGCATTATCGGGCGCGAAACCGCCCAGAAGCCAGACCTGGATCGGCTCGCCCACCAGCGGGATGGCGGAGAACAGACCGGTGATGACCTTGGCGCCCCAGAAGCTCATCTGGCCCCACGGCAGGACGTAACCCATGAACGCGGTCGCCATGGCGAGGAGGAAGATGACCACGCCCAGCAGCCAGATCATCTCGCGCGGCGGCTTGTACGAAGCGTAGAAGAAACCGCGGAAAATGTGCAGGTACAGCACCATGAAGAAGAAGCTGGCGCCGTTGGCGTGCATGTAGCGCATCATCCAGCCCCAGTTCACATCGCGCATGATGTGCTCGACCGTGCCGAATGCGACCTGCGCGTTGGCGGCGTAATGCATCGCCAGCACCACGCCGGTGACGATCTGGAGCACCAGGCAGAAGCCCGCCAGAACGCCGAAATTCCACATGTAGTTGAGGTTGCGCGGCACCGGATAGCCGCCGCCGATCGCGTTATAGACGAAACGCGGCAGGGGCAGCTTCTCGTCCACCCACTTGGTGAACCCGCTCGCCGGGGTATATTCCTTGGCCCAGGGAAAACTCATAGGTCTGTCTCTCGTATTCCTTAGCCGACGGTGATGGTGCTGCCGTCAGGCGAAAACACATATTCCGGCACTTCGAGATTGGTCGGCGCGGGGCCCTTGCGGATGCGGGCTGCGGTATCGAACTGCGAACCGTGGCAGGGGCAGAAATAGCCGCCGAATTCGCCCTTGTTCTCACCCTCTGCAGCGCCCAGCGGCACGCAGCCGAGGTGGGTACACACGCCCATGGTGACGAGCAGGTCGTGATGGCCGTCCTTGGTCCGCTCGGCGAGCGTCTGCGGATCGCGCAGCGCGCTGAGCGGAACGGCATCGGCCGCTTCCATTTCCGCAGGCGTCAGTCGGCGCACGAACAGTGGCTGCTTGCGGAACACAGCCTTGATCGCCTGGCCCGGCTGGATCGCCGATACGTCGACCTCGGTCGTGCTTTCGGCCAGAACGTCTGCCGAAGGGGCCATCTGGCTGATCAGCGGATAGAGAACCGCCGCCCCGCCGACACCGGCCGCGCTCAGCGCGGCGATGTTGATGAAGTCACGACGGCGCACGCCATCGGTCAGATCGCCTGTTTCATGGGGTTCCGCGGTCGCGGCACCAGTTGCCTCTGCCATCGTTCCTGCCTTGTCGCGGCGCATCGGGATCGAGCCGATCCGCCCGTGTTGCCTTCAGGGAATGTGCGCGATCCGCATGCGAACGACCGCGTCGGGGAGCGAGGCCCCCTTCCCGTTAGCGCGGGCTGTTAGCGCGTAAGGTGGTGGCTGCCAATGGCCTTTTGCGCAACTGTGATACGCCGCCGCGCAAGCAAGGACCTGCTATGGGCTCTCCGGAGGCAGGCCGACGAACGCCCCCTGGCGCCCATAGGTCGCCTCGCCCCGGTGGGTTGCGCGGCGGTAGGAATAGAAGCGGGCGGCATCGCCATAGGTGTCGAGCGCGAGGTTTTCGACCGATCCGATACCCGCATTCTCGAGCTGCGCCGCGACAAATCCGGGGAGATCGAACTGATGGTGGCCGGGCTTGCCGGGTTCGAAGAAGCGAGCGTTCGCAGGATCGTCTTCGAGGAACCGATCGCGAAAACCAGCATCCACCTCGTAGCTGGCCTGGGCGATCGTCGGTCCGATGGCGGCGCCTATTCGGCCTCGCCGCGCGCCGAGCGCAATCATCTGTTCCACCGTATTGGCAAGGACGCCTTCCTTGGCGCCGCGCCAGCCTGCATGGGCGGCAGCGACCACGCGCGCTTCCCGGTCCGCAAGGAGAACGGGTGCGCAATCCGCCGTGACCACGCCTATCAGCAGGCCGGGGGTCGCAGTGACCAGCGCATCCACTCGGGGCCGCGCATCGCCTTCGACCGGCCCGGTAACAACCGCCACGTCGGGAGAATGCACCTGGAAAGGCATGGCCAGATCCGCGCCGGGCAACACGGCCGCGATGACGCGGCGTCGGTTCTGCGCCACCGCCTCCGGATCGTCGCCCGCGCCGAACCCCACCTGAAGGCCCGCGACCTCGCCGGTGGACACGCCGCAGGGGCCATCGGCATTGGCACGACCGAAGAACCCGTGCGGAACGCCATCGAGCGCGGCAGCGCGGATCGGGACCGGAGCCTCAACCAAGGCTCGCGCTCACCTGTTCGGCAACGTCGCGCGAAAGCGTGGGCGCCTGCGAAATGCGCTCCAATTCGGCCTTCATCAATGCGGAGCGCTTGGGCTCGACACGGCGGAACCGGCCGAGCGAGGGCACGAAACGCGCCGCAAGCTGCGGGTTCTTGAGATTCAGTTCCAGGATCAGGTCGGCGATCATGCGGTAGCCCGCACCGCTTTCGTCGTGAAACGCCAGAGGATTGCCCGCCATCGCGGCATAGAGCGCGCGCACCCGGTTGGGGTTGGACATGGTGAAGGCTTCGTGGTCAGCCAGCCGCTCGATCTCTTCAAGGACCTTCGGGCGCAGCGCAATGGCCTGCAGCGTGAACCACTTGTCGATCACCAGCGCATTGCCTTCGAAGCGATCGTAGAAGTCGGACAGCGCCTCTTCCCGCTCCGGACCGTCCAGTCCGGCGAGGACGGAGAGCGCACCCTGCCGCTCGGTCATGCCGCTGGCAGCGCGATATTGCGCCGCTGCGCGGGCTGCGCCCGCCTCCGGGTCCGCCGCCGCGACGTAAGCCAGCGCGAGCGAGCGCATCCGCCGCGCCTGCTTGCCGGATATTCCGCGCTCGCGCGAGGGGCCGGCAAGCTCGTCGTGCAGGCGAACGAAATCGCTGGCGAAGGTTTCGCCCAGCCAGGTCCGCAGCCCTTCGCGCTTTTCGACCATCGCGCCGGGATCGTAGGTTTCCGATCGCTCTGCCAGATAGGCGAAGGGCGGCAGGGTCAGCAGTTCGGCCCGCATTTCGTGATCCAGCGAATCGTCCGCCAGAATCGCACCAGCCGCCGTGCCGATCGCATCGCGTGCATCGTCCCCGCCATCGCCCAGCAGATAGCCGAGCAGCAGTTCCTGCATCGCCTCGTGCCGGGCGAACGCGTCGTCGTCATGCGCGGCGAGGAACATCAGGTCGTCGCGCGAAATGTCCCGCTCGATCGCGACCGGAGCGGTGAAACCGCGATTGATGGAGAGAATCGGGGGAGCGGCGTGGCCATCGAAGGTGAAGCTCTGCTCCGCCTCGTTCAGCACGATCAGCTCTTCACCCGAATGCGTGCCGCTGGCGGGATCGAACAGGGCGATGCGCAGGGGTATCGGCATGGGAGCCTTGTCGGGCTGGCCCGGCGTTGCGGGCACGCTCTGGCGCAAGGTCAGCGTCACCTTTTCGCCCTCGTGGCCCTGCTCGACCGTCACCTGCGGTGTGCCCGCCTGTTCGTACCACCGGCGGAATTGCTTGAGATCCAGCCCTGCGCCGTCTTCCATCGCGCGCACGAAATCCTCGCAGGTCGCGGCCTCGCCATCGTGCCGCTCGAAATAGAGATCGCTGCCCTTGCGGAAGGCGGCCTCCCCCGCGAGCCCGCGCATCATGCGGATGACCTCGGCGCCCTTGTTGTAGACGGTGGCCGTGTAGAAGTTGCTGATTTCCTTATAGCTATCGGGCCGAATGGGATGGGCGAAAGGCCCGCTGTCCTCGGGGAACTGCACGCTGCGCAGCACGCGCACATCGCCGATCCGCTTGATCGCGTGGCCGTGCAGGTCCTGGCTGAACAGCTGGTCGCGCAGCACGGTGAAGCCTTCCTTCAGGCTTAGCTGGAACCAGTCGCGGCAGGTCACGCGGTTGCCCGACCAGTTATGGAAATACTCATGCCCGATCACGCCTTCGACCGCGTCGAAATCGTCGTCGGTCGCGGTATCCTCGTCCGCCAGAACGTACTTCGTGTTGAAGATGTTGAGGCCCTTGTTCTCCATCGCCCCCATGTTGAAATCGCCCACAGCGACGATGTTGAACCGGTCGAGGTCGTATTCACGCCCGAAGGTCTCCTCGTCCCACGTCATCGAGCGTTTGAGCGATTCCATCGCATGGCCCGTGCGCGGCAGATCTTCGGCGCGGACCCACACACCCAGCTCGACCTTGCGGCCGCTCATTGTCGTGAAGCTGTCCGTGCGGGCCACCAGATCGCCCGCGACCAGCGCGAAGAGGTAGCTCGGCTTGGGCCAGGGATCGTGCCATTCGACAAAATGGCGGTCATCTTCCAGCGCGCCCTCGTCCACCGGGTTGCCGTTCGAAAGCAGCACGGGGAACGTCTTGCGGCTGCCCGTCATGCGCACGGTATAGACGGAGAGGACATCGGGCCGGTCGGGGAAGAAGGTGATCCGCCGGAAACCCTCGGCTTCGCACTGGGTGCACAGCATACCGCCGCTGGCATAGAGCCCCATCAGCTGGGTGTTCTGCGACGGCGCGATGCGGGTGACGATGGCCAGCGTGTGCTTGCCGGAAGTCAGGGGAACGATCAGGTCCTCGTCCTCACGGCGCCAGTCCTCGCGCCGCTCTCCGTCGACCGACACGCTTTCCAGCACCAGCCCGTCCCCGTCGAGGCGTATCTCGTCCGCGGCTTGCGCATCGGGATTGGGCTCGACCGAGAGTGTCGCCTCGACCCGCGTTGTCTCCAGCCCCAGATCGAAATCGAGCCGGATTTCGGGCACGCGCCAGGGAAAAGGCGCATAATCCTTGCGGCGGATGATCGCAGGCTCCTGCGGCTCGGGCGCCGCATCGGGCAGTACGGGCGCGCCTGCTGGAGCATTGGCGGCGGTGGAGGGATTGCTCGGCTGGTCCATAAGTCCTCGTTTCTTCGCGTCACGCACTGTGGCAGCAGGGCGGGTAATGGCAAAACTCTTCATCTTCGGGCTCGGCTACAGCGCCAAGCGGATCGCACGAGAAGCGCAATCTCTCGGATGGGAAGTGGTCGCGACCGGTAGCGACGGCAAGCTTTCCTTCGCGGACGAAGGGGAGGTGCGAGCGGAGCTGGCCCTTGCCGACGCAGTGCTGTCTTCGGTTCCGCCGGACCGGGAGACCACAAGCGACCCGGTGCTGGAACGGTACGGCGATGCGTTGAGCCAGGATTGGCTGGGCTATCTTTCCTCCACTGGCGTCTACGGCGACCGGCAGGGCGCGTGGGTCGACGAGGCGACACCCACCATTGCTCAGGGAGGAGAAGGCCGTCGCAATGCGCGGGCCCAGGCCGATCGCGCATGGCTGGAGCAGGGGGCGCGGGTCTTCCGCCTGCCCGGCATCTACGGCCCGGGGCGCAGCATCTTCGACCGGATCGAGGCGGGCAAGGCGCACCGGATCGACATGCCCGGGCAGGTCTTCAGCCGGGTGCATGTGGACGATATTGCGAGCGGCGCGGTTGCGGCGCTGACCGCCAATGTCCCGCCGGGTGCCTACAACCTCGGCGACGACCTGCCTGCCAGCCAGAACGCCGTGGTCGAGGAGGCCTGCGCGCTTCTGGGGGTCGAACCGCCGCCGCTGCTCTCTCTGGAAGAGGCCGACCTCTCGCCCATGGCGCGCGGCTTCTATGCGGAGAACAGACGGGTGGCGAATGGCAAGGCAAAGCGCCTGCTGGGCTGGCAGCCGAAATATCCGACCTACCGCGAAGGCCTCAGGGCACTGCTGCCCCCTCGGCCCTGACTTCCTTGGGCCTCGGCGTTCTCGCCCTGAGCGCGATGATCATGCCGATCACCGCCAGCCCCATTCCGCTCGCGGTCAGCCAGGTCCAGCGATAATCCTCGAACAGGGTCGACAGCAGCATGGCGACGGATATCGTCATGATCGAATTATATGCCGTGCGCCCTGCGCCGATCTCCCGCACGAGATTGTAGTGCAGCGGGAATGTCACCACCGATCCGATCAGCGCGAGGTACACGATCCCGCCCCAATATGTGATCTCCGTGGGAAACGGAGGCGGCCCTGCGGTGATCCAGGCAAACCCCAGGTCGAACGCGGTGCCGTAGAGCATCGCCCATGCAAGCAGGCTGACCATCGGCACCGCACGCCCGGTCGGGTTCGCCTGCACCACATTGGCAAAAGAGGCCGCGAGGATGCCCAGCAGCGCCAGCGCGATGCCGAGCAGCACGTTGCCACCGACAACACCCGCATCGGGATTGGCGCGCCATTCGTGGATCAGCAGGAAGGAGACGCCGATAATCGCAACCGCGCTGCCGAGCATGAAGCCGCTCGTCACCTTTTCGCCAAGGAAAAGCCGGGCCTGCAGCGCGTTGGGGACCATCAGCAGGCCGAACATCATCGCGACGATGCCCGAGGTCACGTAAAGTTCGGCATGGTATACGAACAGGAAGTTCGCACTGAACTGGAACAGGCCGACCACCAGCGCCAGAAGGTGTTCGGGCCGGGTCAGCCACAGCCGCCTTTTCATCAGTACGGCAACCAGAAACAGCGCGGGCGTGGCAACGGCGAAGCGGTAGAAGACGGACCATGCCGCCGGCACGCCATCGATCTGGCCGGTAATGACCAGCCAGGTGGAGCCCCAGATTGCGCCTGTCAGAAGAAACGGCAGGATGACGCGGGGCCGCAGCAGCCCGCTATCGTGATCGCTCATAAGGCGGCGATGGCCTGACCGAGCGTGCTTGCCTCGCCCAGATCGCTATCCCACGCGGCGACGAAACGCGCTGCGTCGGCCCCCCAGTCATAGAACTGGTAGCCGGCGCCGCGCAGCGTCTCGCGCTCCGCAGGGGTCAGCCGGATGAACACCTCGTTCGCTTCGATGGGATGCATCAGGCGCTCGCTCGCGCCCTCCGCGATGGCCTGCGCGGCGGCATTGGCCGAACGGGCATTTTCCAGCCAGAGGTCGCCATCGAGCATGGCGAGCAGCTGCGCGGCGAGGAAGCGGCCCTTCGACTGCAAATGCCCGGCGCGCTTGCGGCGGTAGCGGACCACGTCGGCCAGAGCCGGATCGAAGAAGACGATCGCTTCCGCGCTCATCGCGCCGTTCTTGACGCAGCCGAAGCTCAGCGCGTCGACATCGCCGGCAGCTTCCGCCGCCGGGACGCCAAGGAATGCCACAGCATTGGCGAAGCGCGCACCATCCATGTGCAAGCCCAGACCGCGAGAGCGCGCAAGCCCGGCAATCTCGGAGATTTCTTCCGGCCGGTAGGCGCGGCCATATTCGCTCGCCTGCGTGATCGAGATCGCGTGGGGCTGTACCTGATGCACATCGTCGCGGATCGGATCGATCACCTCCCGGATGGCGCCCGGCGTGATCTTCGCGCCTTCGCCTTCCGCCAGCATCAGCTTGGCACCGTGGAGATAGAAGCCGGGCGCCCCGCCCTCGTCCATCTCGATATGCGCCTCGCGGTGGCAGACGACACCGCCATGCGGCGGCACCATGGCGGACAGCGCAAGGCAGTTGGCCGCCGTGCCGGTGGCGACCCACAGCACCGCGACCTCACGCTCGAACAGCGCTCCGAAGGCTTCGTCCAGCCGGGCGGACAAGGCATCGCCATCGTACGGCGCATCGCCCGCATCAGCGGCCCGGAGCGCGTCCCACACCCGGGGGTGGACGCGCGCGGCATTATCGGAAAGGAATCGCATCGGAACGCCCCTACGCTGGCCAACGTTCGATGCAAGCGTATCGAAAGGACAGGAAGTCATGACCACCAAGATCACCCACCACGTCGTCGGCCAGGGCGGCAAATATGTCGCGCATCTGGAGGGCGAGGACGCACAAGGCACGCTGGAATGGGAGCCGGGCCCCGAAACGCGCGGCAAGGAAGTGCGGGTGGCCACGCATACCATCGTGCCCGAAGCCATCGGCGGGCGCGGGGTTGCGGCTCAGCTGGTAGAGCGGCTGATCTCCGACGCGCGCGAACAGGGCTTCCTGATCCGGCCCGACTGTTCCTATGTCGAAGCCAAGTTCGACAAGAACGACTGGAGCGATCTGCGCGCCTGAGCGCGATCTAGCGCACCAGGCGCGAGAAATCCGTCTCCACCATGCTGGCAAGCAGCTCGCCGCGCAGCCGGTCCGCCTCGGACCGGGGTATTCCGGGCAGCGAGAAAGTGCCCCCAGCCAGCCCAAGGTGGAGCGTGACGTAGCCGAACATGCGGCCGAGAGGCCCGCGCACGATGTCGACGGACTGGAGCTTTACGCGATCCGCGATCGCGAAACCGGGCGCCAGCCAGCCGCGTCGCTGGTAAAGGTGGCGGGATGAGAGTGCGTGGCGCTCTACCCGCCAGAGAAAAAGCTCACGAACCGCGGCGAAGACGGCGAAAGCCGCCAGCGCCAGCGCCACCAGCCAGAGCCAGTCGTAGCGGCTGTCCCCAAGGTAAACCGCCGCGCCCGCAGCACCAACGGCGAGGATTGCATAGAACGCACCGCCCAGCACCGCCGCGACAACGCGGTAGCTGGCAGTCGTGCGATGCCAGTCCAGCCCGCGCGGCGGCAGCGGAAAGCCTGCCACCTTCAGGATCGGGGTCAGTTCGGCCGCCTTGGCGAAGGGCGCGACCACGTGGCTCGAATTGCCCGCATCCTGCGCCAGGCTCACCAGCTTGAGGCTCTTCCAGCCGAATCGGTGGCGAATCGCGCCGGTCGTGATGCGAACGGCCTGCACGCGATGGACCGGCATCACCACGTCGGTCCGGGTGAACATCCCGCGCCGCCGCCGGAAACCCTTCGGGTTGCGCTCCAGCCGGAAATCCCAGTCCCGCGTGAAGGTCCGCACAATCCCCGTGACAAGACCGAGGACAAGCAGGGTGAGGATGGCGGCAATCGCGCCGAGTACCTGCCCGACCGGCCCGAGCTGGGCGACCTGTTCTCCCGGCCCTGCAACCAGCCGCTGCCAGGTCTCGACATCCCAGATGTCGAAGGGCAGCAGGAAATCGAACTGCTGCGCCGCTGCGCCGACGAAGGCGACAATCGCCAGTGAAAACTCGAACAGGCCGAAGACGAACAGGCGGCGCGGGCCCATGGCGAACAAAACCGTGGCATCCGTATCCTGTGCTGATGCGTTTGCGGCATCGGCAGCCTGCGCGCCGCCGGTCGGCACGCCGTCGGCCTCGTCGCGCAACTCGCGCACAAGTTCACGCAGCCGCGCGCCCTCTTCATTGGTGAGGTAAGCCAGACTGATCTCGTCCGAACCGCCGGCACCCGTTTCGAACTTGACCATCGTCAGCCCGAACAACCGCGGAATGAACCCCTGTTCCAGGCTGACGTCCTGTATCCGGTCATACGGTACCGAGCGCGCCGCGCGTGAAAGCACCCCGCTTTCCAGCCGGATATCGCTTTCGCCCACGCGGTAGGTTTGTCGCCACCATGCAAGAAAGGTGAAGACCGTGTTCAGAAGAAGGAACAGCGCCACCAGCCCCAGGAGCACCGGCAAGGCGAAACGCCCGTTGTCGCGGAAGGTAAAGGCGAGCGCGGCGAATGGCAGCGCCATGTTCGGTAGCGTCTGCAGCGCCTGGACGATGAAGGTGCGGGGATCGGTGCGCCTGGGCAGTCCGTCGGCGGCCTCCGCCTCCAGCTCGCCGGCCTCCGGCTGTTCGGGCGGGCGAATCGGCGCATTGGCCGGATTCTCGGTCACAGCGATTCGCGCTTGATATGCGAGCGGATCGTCTCGCGCATCTCCAGCGCATCCTCATGGGCAAGGCCGGGAAGGCTCACCACATCGCCGTGCGATCCGGCGGTGTAGAGCTGCAGCGTGGCAAGCCCGTAATAGCGCTCGATCGGGCCGCGATCGACATCGATATGCTGGACCCGCCCGAACGGCACGACGGTATCCGAGTGGAACATGATGCCCTTGACCACGCGCAAACGGTCATCGCTCATTGCATGCCCGCGCACGGCATACCGGCGCTGCGGGAGGAAGACTACCACCAGCAGCAGGATCAGCGCCACGGGCGCGGCGATGATGAAGTTGGGGAACGCGGTGAGATATTCGGCGACCAGCGCGCCGATCAGCAGCGGAATTGCGGTCAAGACGGTCGCCACCCTCATCGCCTTGGGATGATTTGGATGCCCCTGCCGCAAAGGCTGGTCATCGACCGTGTTCTCCGGACCCATGTCCGCTCTGCCCCCCTCGTCTTGCATGATTCGAGAATGGCCAAGGCGTTGCAATGCAGCAACCTTTTTCAGGCGCGGGCGGCGCCCGATTTCGGCAGGGACGCCATAAACAGGGGGAGTGGTGCTGCTGGGGAGGATTGAACTCCCGGCCTCACCCTTACCAAGGGTGCGCTCTACCACTGAGCTACAGCAGCATGGGGGATCGGCGAGCCGAAGCCCGTCACAGGCCGCGCGCTATTGTCGCGTGCCGCACACAAGTCAAGCAAAGCTTGCGTCGCGCCCGCGACCATAGCATCTGCTCGGGCCATGAGCGAGCATTCTCCAGCCGACAGGCCTGTGGACCAGAAAGCCGAACGCCTGGCCGCGCAGCTGCGCGAGAACCTTCGCCGCCGCAAGGCGCAGGCGCGGGCGCACAAGGATGGCCGCGGGCAGCTCGATCTTCCCAAAGAAGAGCCAGGCAGCTAACGGCTCGCAGCCTATCCGCAAGGGAGCATGAACTTTGGCAACGCTGATCCTCGTCCGTCACGGGCAGTCGGAATGGAACCTCGCCAACCGCTTTACCGGCTGGTGGGATGTCGACCTGACCGACAAGGGTGTTGAAGAAGCCCGCGCCGCAGGGCGCCTGCTGAAGGACAAGGGCGTGCTGCCCGATCTGGCCTTCACCTCGCTCCAGACCCGCGCGATCCGCACGCTCAACCTCGCGCTGGAGGAATGCGGCCGGCTGTGGATCCCGGTGACCAAGGACTGGCACCTGAACGAGCGGCACTATGGCGGCCTCACCGGCCTCAACAAGCAGGAAACCCGAGACAAGCATGGCGACGAGCAAGTGCATATCTGGCGCCGCAGCTTCGACACGCCGCCGCCGCCGATGGAAGCAGGCAGCGAATATGATCCAGGCGCGGACCCGCGCTACGAAGGCATCGATGTGCCCAATACCGAGAGCCTGAAGCTCACCATCGAGCGCGTGCTGCCCTACTGGGAAGAGCGCATCCTGCCCGAGCTGACGGGAGATCGCACGGTGATCGTCTCCGCCCACGGCAATTCGCTGCGCGCGCTGGTCAAACACCTTTCGAACATTTCGGACGACGAGATCACGGGCCTCGAAATCCCCACCGGTCGCCCGATCGTCTACCTCTTCGAAAACGGCAAGGTCGCGGGCGAGCGGCAGTATCTGGAAGAAACCTGATGGCTGACGCCCCCCTGGTCGCGATCGTGATGGGCAGCCAGTCCGACTGGCCGACCATGAAATGCGCCGCCGACGTTCTGGACGAACTGGGCATTGCGCATGATGTGCGGATCGTATCCGCCCATCGCACGCCCGACCGGATGTACGATTTCGCCAAAGGCGCGGCGGACGAAGGCTTCAAGATCGTCATCGCAGGCGCGGGCGGCGCGGCGCACCTGCCCGGGATGATCGCCGCGATGACGCCGCTGCCCGTGCTGGGCGTGCCGGTCCGCTCGAAAGCGCTATCCGGGATGGATAGTCTGTTGTCGATCGCGCAGATGCCCGCCGGCGTGCCCGTCGGCACGCTTGCGATCGGCGAAGCGGGTGCGACAAATGCCGCACTGCTCGCCGCCTCGATCCTGGGCGCGCATGACTCGCGAATCATGCAAGGGCTCGTCGCCTGGCGCACCAGGCGCAGCGAGGCCGTTGCCGAGAAGCCCAGCGAAGGATGATCGAGCCGGGCGGAACCATCGGCATTCTTGGGGGCGGCCAGCTTGGCCGCATGCTCGCCATTTCCGCCGCGCAGCTGGGTTATCAGGTCATCGCCTTCGCGCCCGAAGGGGACGCGGTGATCGCGCAGGTGTGCAGCGAATATGTCAGCGCGGACTGGCACGATGCGGCAGCCCTCAAGGCGTTTGCCGACCGGTGCGACGTGATCACGCTCGAATTCGAGAACGTGCCCGCCGCACCGCTGGAGGCCATTGCCGACAAACTGGCACCACACCCGCGCGCGCTGGCGATTGCGCAGGACCGGTTGGCCGAGAAGCGCTTCGTCGCCGATCTGGGTGGCACGCCCGCGCCCTTCCACGCGGTCGATTCGCACAGTGACCTGCTCGCCGGGATCGACGCGCTCGGAACGCCGGCGATCCTCAAGACCCGCCGCGACGGCTACGACGGCAAGGGCCAGTGGCGTATCTCCTCGCGCGAAGAGGCCGAAGCGCTCGACCTGCCCGATGCGCCCTGCATTCTCGAAGGGTTCGTGCAGTTCGAATGCGAGTTCTCGGTCATTCTCGCGCGGCGCGCGGATGGCGTGGTCGCATTCTGGGAAAGCTCCGAGAATGGTCACGAGGACGGCATTCTCGCACGCTCTACCCTGCCCGCCCCCGGCATCGTCGGCGCCCAGGTGAACGAAGCGCGCAAGCTGGCAAAGGCGGTGGCGGACAAGCTCGGCTATGTCGGGGTGCTCACGCTCGAGTTCTTCGCCAGCAAGGACGGCCCGATCTTCAACGAGATGGCCCCGCGAACGCACAATTCGGGCCACTGGACCATCGAGGGGGCGGCCACGAGCCAGTTCGAGAACCAGGTGCGCGCGATCTGCGGCCTGCCACTGGGCGATACGCGCCGCGTCGCGCCGCGCGTCACGATGGAAAACGTGATCGGCCCCGCAGCCGCAACCGCGCACGAGGCGCTTGCCGATCCCACCGCGCACCTGCACCTCTACGGCAAGACGCAAGCGCCCGAGGGTCGCAAGATGGGCCACATCACGCGGCTGGAATGGCCGGAAGAGGAGCCCGCCCGATGATCGAAGACACGCTTTTCCTCGTCTACGCGCGCGCCGCGAACGGCGCGATCGGCAAGGATGGCGGCCTTCCCTGGCACATTCCCGCGGACCTGAAGCACTTCAAGGCGCTTACCACCGGCAAGCCCATGATCATGGGCCGCAAGACCTTCGAGAGTTTCAAGGCCCCCCTCCCCGGTCGCCGCCACATCGTGCTGACGCGTGACAGCGAGTGGGAGGCCGACGGTGCGGAGCGGGCCATGTCCGTACCCGAAGCGCTGGCCGCAGCCGGGGGCGAGGAAACCGCCGTGATCGGCGGGTCCGACGTCTTCGTGCTGTTCGAACCGCAGGCGGAGCGGATCGAGCTGACGCAGATCCACGCCGATTACGACGGCGACACCTTCATGGACGCGCCCGACGAATCGCGCTGGCAGGAGGTCGCGCGCGAGGATCACGAGGCCAGCGGCGATACGCCCGCCTTCTCCTTCATCACCTACGAGCGTCGCACGTGAAGAAGACCGTCCTGATCATCGCCGGACTGGTGCTGCTGATCGGCATCGCAGGCTTCTTCCAGTTCGCCCCCGGCATTGCCGAGCGCAGCATGAACCAGATCGACGGCGAGCCGCTGATCGAAGTCTCCGAAGAGGCGAAGGCGCTGCACAAGACGCTGACCATCGTCGATCTGCATTCGGACACGCTGCTGTGGAATCGCAACCTGCTGGCCCGCGCGGATCGCGGCCACATGGACCTGCCACGCCTTGAAGAAGGCAACGTGGCGCTGCAGGTGTTCTCCAGCGTCACCAAGACGCCCAAGGGCCAGAACTACGACTCCAACGACGCTGACAGCGACAACATCACCACGCTGGTGATTGCCCAACTGCAGCCCACCCGCACCTGGACCAGCCTGCTGGAACGATCTCTGTGGCACGCCGAGAAGCTCGACCGGGCGGCGGCGAAGTCGGACGGCGAGCTAGTCGAAATGACAAGCGCTGAAGAGATCGACCAGCTCCTTGCGGTGCGCGCCGACAAGAGCCGCTGGCCTGTGCTCAAACCGAAATTCAACACGCCCTTGCGGGGCCAGCCACCCGTCGGCGCGCTGCTCAGCATCGAAGGCCTGCAGAACCTCGAAGGCGATCTCGCCAATCTCGATAAGCTGCACGAGGCGGGTTTCCGCATGGCCAGCCTGACCCATTTCTTCGACACCGATCTCGCCGGGTCGATGCACGGGGTCGAGAAGGGCGGGCTGACCGACAAGGGGCGCAAGGCCGTGCGGCGAATGGAAGAGCTCGGCATGGTGGTCGACATTGCGCATTGCAGCCATGCCTGCGTGGCGGACATTCTTTCCATGTCGCGCCGCCCGGTCGTCTCCAGTCACGGCGGCGTGCAGGCGACCTGCAAGGTCAACCGCAACCTGACCGACGAGGAGATTCGCGGGGTCGCGAAGACCGGCGGCGTGGTCGGCATCGGGTATTGGGACGGAGCCGTATGCGGCACGAGCCCACGCGATACGGCCAGGGCGATGAAGCATGTCCGCGACCTCGTCGGGATCGAACACGTGGCGCTGGGCAGCGACTACGACGGCGCGGTGACCGTCCGGTTCGATACCTCGCAGCTGGTGCAGGTGACGCAGGCGCTGCTGGACGAGGGCTTCACCGAGGAGGAGATCCGCGCGGTGATGGGCGGCAATGCTCTCCGGGTCTTGCGTGCGGGTATCGTGCCGCAATGAGGTGGCTCGACCATCGCGAACCGGTGCCTGCGCCCTTGCGCGGAGCCATCGTCGCGCTCGGCAATTTCGACGGGTTTCACAAGGGCCACCAGGCGGTCGCGGGTGAAGCGATCCGCTGGGCGCGCGAGGAAGAGCGCCCGGTGATCGTCGCGACCTTCGATCCGCACCCGGTGCAGTTCTTCAGGCCCGGCACCCCGCCCTTCCGCCTGACCAGCCTCGAACAGCGGCACGAGCTCTATCTCGCCTTCGGGGCGACCGCGATGCTGGTGTTCCATTTCGATGCCGAGCTGGCGGGGACGAGCGCGGAAGATTTCATCGAGCAGATCCTGGTCGAGCGGTTCGGCGCGCATGGCGTGCTGACGGGCGAGGATTTCACCTTCGGCAAGGGCGCGAAGGGCAATGCTGCGCTGCTGAAGGAGCATGGTGCGAAGCATGGGCTGGAAGCGCGCACCGTATCGGCGGTGAGCGACGGCGACGCGGTCGTCTCCTCCAGCCGGATTCGCGACCTTCTCAAGGCAGGCGAGCCGCAGGCCGCCGCGCAGCTGCTCACCCGCCCCTTCGCGATTCGCGGGATCGTGGAGCACGGCGACAAGCGCGGGCGCGAAATCGGCTACCCCACCGCCAACCTCGCGCTCGAGGATTACCTGCGGCCCAAATACGGCATCTACGCCGTGACCGGCCGCATCCTCTCCTCGGGCGAGGAGCTGAAAGGCGCCGCCAATATCGGCATCCGCCCGCAGTTCGAGCCTGCCAAGGAGCTGCTCGAGCCGTATTTCTTCGATTTCTCGGGCGACCTCTACGGGCAGGAAATCGAGGTCGCGCTGCACCACTTCATCCGGCCCGAGGCGAAGTTCGACGGGCTCGACGCGCTGATCGCGCAGATGGATCGGGATTGTGCCGAAGCGCGGCGATTGCTGGCGGACTAGCGTTTGGCGCAGAGCGGCTTCTGACACACCTGACACAGTGTCCAGGGGCCAAAAAACCGGCCCCTTTCGCAAGGGTGGATTTCATCACGTGAGAGCGGATGAGTGGGTCGCGGGGATCGACAGTATCAAAGAGCAGCAGCGAGGTTAGCGGGTCGGCGGCATGTAGGACAGCTTGCGTCGCGTCCCCGCGCGCCCCGATCCTCCGCGCACCGATACCGGGCACGGCAATCGAAAAATTGCGCGATGCACAAGGCCCCGCTAAGGCCTCGCGCCTGATGAGCGACGATACCAAGAAGGACTGGCGGGACACCGTCTTCCTGCCGAAAACCGATTTCCCCATGAAAGCCGGGCTCCCGCAGAAGGAGCCGGGCATTCTGGCCGAATGGCAGCAGGACGACCTGCACGGGAAGCTGCGCGCCGAGCGTGCGGGCGCGGAGAAATTCATCCTTCACGATGGCCCGCCCTACGCCAATGGCGACATTCACGTGGGCCACTCGCTCAACCATATCCTGAAAGACATGGTCTGCCGCACGCAGAGCCTGCTCGGCAAGGATGCGCCCTACGTGCCTGGGTGGGACTGCCACGGCCTGCCGATCGAGTGGAAGGTCGAGGAACAGTACCGCAAGAAGAAGCTGAACAAGGACGAGGTTCCGCGCGCCGAATTCCGCGCCGAATGCCGCGCCTATGCGCAGAAATGGGTCGACACCCAGCGCGAACAGTTGAAGCGCCTCGGCATCCTGGGCGACTGGGACAATCCCTACCTCACCATGGACTACGACAGCGAAGCGACGATCGTCGCCGAGCTGATGAAGTTCGCCGAGGCCGGCAACCTCTATCGCGGCTCCAAGCCGGTAATGTGGAGCCCGGTCGAAAAGACCGCGCTCGCCGAAGCCGAGGTCGAGTACGAGGATATCACGAGCACGCAGATCGATGTGGCGTTCGAGATCGTCGAATCGCCGATCCCGGAACTGGTCGGCGCGCATGCGGTGATCTGGACGACTACGCCGTGGACGATCCCGGTGAACCAGGCTTTGGCCTATGGGCCGGAAGTTGAGTATGCGCTCATCCAGCTGGGTCTCGACGCGCATAAACGTGGCGATTTCAAAGAATCTGCGCCGCTTGAGCAGTTCGAAGGCAGGCGGGTTCTGATCGCCGAGCCGTTGATTGTAGGATTTCTTGACCGCTGGCGGAAAGAGTTGGAGCGATCTGACGACGGCTCTAGCGAGCTTATCTACACTCCGACTGCCAGCTGGGAGAGGATCAAAGGCTCCGACCTCGCCGGGACCAAGGTCCGCCACCCCATGCACACCCTCGGCGGGTTCTACGAAACCCTCCGCCCGATGCTGGCTGGCGACTTCGTCACCACCGACAGCGGTACCGGCCTCGTCCACATGTCGCCCGACCACGGCGAGGACGACTTCTACCTGTGCCGCGAGAACGGGATCGACCCGGTCTTCGCGGTCGACGATGGCGGCGTGTACCGCGACGACTGGCCATGGCTGGGTGGGAATGACGAGCGCCGCCGCGCGGTCATCAACCCCAAGTTCAACGCGCCCGACGGGCCGATCTGCTCGGACCTCTCCGAAGCGGGCGCGCTGCTGAGCGCGAGCGCGGACTACAAGCACTCCTACCCGCACTCGTGGCGCTCCAAGGCGAAGATCATCTACCGCTGCACGCCGCAGTGGTTCGTGCCGATGGACAAGCCCCTGGTCGAAGCGAAGCATCCTGTCGACGCGCCGATCGTCGAGAGCGAGGGCGTTGGCCATGCAGAGGGAGCGCCCGGCACGCTGCGTGAGCGCGCCCTCTCCGAAATCGAGCGCGTACGCTTCGTGCCCGAGCGGGGGCGCAACCGCATCCGCTCGATGGTCGAAGGGCGGCCCGACTGGGTGCTTTCGCGCCAGCGCGCGTGGGGCGTGCCGATCACGCTGTTCGTGCGCAAGGACGGCACCTACCTGCAGGACGCAGGCGTGAACCAGCGCGTCGTCGATGCCATCCGCGAAGGCGGGGTCGATGCGTGGGACGAGGCGCGCAAGGCCGAATTCCTCGGGTCCGATCACAACCCCGACGATTTCGAGATGGTGCACGACATCCTCGACGTGTGGTTCGATTCGGGCTGCACGCATGTCTTCGTGCTTGAAAGCGACCGCTGGCCCGCGCTGACCTGGCCCGCGAACCTCTACCTCGAAGGCTCCGACCAGCATCGCGGCTGGTTCCAGTCCTCGCTGCTCGAAAGCTGCGCCACGCGCGGCCGCGCGCCCTACGACCAGGTGCTGACCCATGGCTTCACCATGGACCAGAACGGGCGCAAGATGTCGAAGAGCCTCGGCAACACGGTCGATCCGCTCAAGATCGTCGACCAGTACGGCGCGGATATCCTGCGGCTGTGGGCGCTCAGCGTCGATTCGACGATGGACCACCGCATCGGCGACGAGATCCTGAAGGGCGTCGCCGACCAGTACCGCAAGCTGCGCAACACCTTCCGCTACATGCTCGGCGCGCTCGAGGGCTACGAGGCCGACGAAGCCGTCGACTATGGCGAGATGCCCGAACTGGAGCGCTACACGCTGCACCAGCTGGCGCAGCTCGATGCCAGGCTGCGGCAGGCGATTCACGACTACGACTTCAACGAATACACCCGCCTGCTGACCGAGTTCGCGAACGAGGACCTCTCGGCCTTCCTGTTCGATATCCGCAAGGACCGGCTCTATTGCGACGATCCGGCGTGGACGCAGCGGCGCGCGTACCGCACCGTGCTCGACACCCTGTTCCACGCGCTGGTCCGCTATGCCGCGCCCGTGCTGGTCTTCACCGCCGAGGAAGTGTGGAGCACCCGCTTCCCCGAGGCCAAGAGCATCCACCTGCATCAGATCGACCCACTGCCCGAAAACTGGACCGACGAGGCACTCGCCACGCGCTTCGCCGCGCTGCGCGAGCTTCGCGAGGATGTGACCGAGGCGATCGAGCCGCTGCGGCGTGAAAAGACAATCCGCTCCAGCAACGAGGCTGCCGTGTCCGTGCCCGCCTCCCGCGTCCCGCAAGGATTCGACATGGAGGATCTTGCAGAACTGTTCATCGCCGCGTCAGTCGAGACCCACGAAGGCGAAGGGGTGAAAGTTTCGCGTTCTTCCGATAACAAGTGCTCTCGGTGCTGGCGCCTGTTGCCGAGTGTTTCGGAAGAAGGCGCCCTGTGCGGCCGCTGTGCCGATGTCGTGAGCGAGGAGTGACACACTGATGGAAGGTGCCTGGAACCGCCGCCTCGCCGGCCTCGTGCTCGCGCTGATCGTGTTCGGGCTGGACCAGCTCGTCAAATGGCTCGTCACCGGCCCGCTGGAAATCGATTCGGTGGGCGATGTGCAGCAGCTGCTGCCCTTCTTCGATCTGCGCTTCACCCAGAACTTCGGCATCTCGCTGGGGCTTTTCGAAGCGGACAGCGTGGAGACGCGCTGGATCCTGGTGTTCGGCACCGCCGCCATCGCAGTGATCGTGTTCCTGTGGATGCTGCGCGAGCGGGCCATGGGCGACATCTTCGGGCTGGGCCTGATCCTGGGCGGGGCGCTGGGCAACATCCTCGACCGCATCCTCTTCGGTTACGTGATCGATTACGCGGACCTGCATTTCGGCACGTTCCGCCCGTTCCTGATCTTCAACGTGGCCGACGCCGCGATCACCATCGGCGTCCTCATCATCCTTGCCCGATCCTTCTTCCTGCGCGACAAGAGCGCCGACAAAGACATGCAGTTAGCTGCGAAAGAGAGCTGAATAATGCGCACCAAGAGCCTCCTCATCCTCGCCACCTTCGCGATGGGCCTCTCCGCCTGCGGCAGCGGCGGCGGTATCCTGGGACGCGAACGGCCGGACGAGTTCGCCGTGCAGCGCCAGGCGCCGCTGGTGGTTCCGCCCGATTTCAGCCTCGCTCCGCCCGAGCCCGGCGCCCCGCGGCCGACCGAAGGCACGGCGTCCGAGCAGGCGCTCGAAGCGCTTTTCGGCGGCCCCGCCGCGCGCAGCCAGGTCGAAACGTCGGCGCTGGAGCGTGCTGGCGAAGCGGCGCCCGGCATCCGCTCTTCCGTGGGCGATACCAAGACGAACACCGTGGCGAAGGGCCGCGTGACGCGTGACATCATCGCCGCCCCCGAAGGCGACGGCGGCTCCGCGCAGGCCGTCATTCCCGGCTGACCGATCCCGAAGCCGCTGCACCGCCAGGCGCCGGCCTCCCAAGAAACGAATCGACACGGCCCATCCGAACTGTTCCGCCAACGACTACAGATGTAGTTCGTCGGGCAGAATCGACCGTTTGTCCCGGATTCCGTAACGTCCGTCTATCAATCACGCCGCCGGTCGAAACTCGCGTGCACCGGCCGCCGCAGCACTTCATCTCTCTTCCTGCGACGCACCGCTCCCCCAACCCCCTGGTGCGCCGCTGATGAGGAGGAAACGCTATGAAGATGCTTCTTGGAACGATCGCCGCACTCGGTCTGGCCCTGCCGACCGTAGCCATCGCAGCCGAAAACCGGTCCATCGATGTCCAGTACTCGGACCTCAATCTCGCCACCCCCGAAGGGCAGAAAGCGCTCGAGCGCCGGATCGACAAGGCTGCCAAGCAGGTATGCGGCGCGGACGAAGCACGCACCGGAACCCGCGTCGTCGACCGGGACGCCCGCACTTGCGTGAGGACCGCCAAGCGACAGATCGAAACCCAGATCGCCGCGCTTATCGAGAAAGAGCGCCTCGGCGGCTAAATGCACATCCCTACGTCAAAAACCCCCGCCGAAACTGCTCGGTGGGGGTTTTTCTTGAGTATCGCTGGCCGGCGGCCAGGCTGACCGTACCTAGCGCCCCGCCATGGCCTTCACCTTGGGCAGATAGGTGCGCCCGATCCGCAGGGTCTCCCCATCGCTCATTTCCACCGACCAGACGCCCAGCCCATCGTGCCGGAGGCCTGCGATGCTCGCCTTGCTCAAAATCGTGCTGCGATGGGTGCGGATGAAGGCATCAGGGTCCAGCTTTTCTTCCAGCCCGGCGATGGTCTGCAGCAGCAGATAGGTCTTGTCGCCCACATAGAGCCGCACATAGTCACGCTCCGCATCGATCCGGCGCACATCCTCGACCGAAACGCGCACCAGTTCGGACCGGTGCGGGACCCATAGCTCCTGCAGCCACTTCGCGCCGGCGGCCCTGGGCGGTTCGCCACGCTTCCCGATCGCCCGGGCGATGGCGCGCTCCAGCCTCTCGGCGGCGACCGGCTTCAGAACATAGTCGACCGCATCCAGATCGAACGCCTCGACCGCGAAGCTTTCATGCGCAGTCACGAAGATGATCGCGGGTGGGGAGGACTTGCCCGCCAGCCGCTTGGCCACTTCGATTCCGTCGAGGCCGGGCATGGTGAGATCGAGCAGAATCAGGTCGGGTGCCTGCTGATCGATCACGTCGAGCGCAGCCTGCCCGTGGTAAGCCTTCCCGACGACCTCGACATCGGGGATCCTGCCACACAGGGTTTCCAGCCGTTCTATCGCAAGCGGCTCGTCGTCCACGAGGACGACACGCAAGGGGGTCTTGTCATTCATCGTTGAAATCCAGCGGCATGATGAGTTCCGTACGATAGCCCCCGTCGGGAGCCTTGCCGGTGAGGACCTGGGCGCGGTTGCCGAACCGCGCGCGCAACCGGTCGCGCACGTTGGAGAGGCCGATCCCGAAGCCCCCGCCCGAACTATCGTCGAGCCCGGGTCCATCATCGGCGACGACCAGATGCAGCCGGCCAACGATATCGAAGGCCTGCACCGTGACGTGCACGGGAGTCGTGGAGCGCGCCACCGCATAGCGCACCGAATTCTCCACCAGCGGCTGCAAAATCATCCCCGGAACGCGCGCGCGCTCGAGATGGGCGGGCAGATCAATGTCCACCAGCAGGCGTTCGGGAAAACGAACCTCCTCGATCGCAAGATAGTCGCGCTGCAGAGCGATCTCGTCTTCCAGCGCCACATCCTCAGTCGGCTCCTCGGCCAGGCTGTGACGATAGAAATTGGACACCGCCTGGATCATCGCCTCGGCCCGCGTGTCCTTGCCGGTGATGACCAGAGAGGACAGCGAATTGAGCGTGTTGAACAGGAAATGCGGATTGATCTGGTAGCGCAGACTGCGCAGCTCCGCCGCCTTGGCAGCTGTCCGGAACCGCTCCTCGCGCGCCTGCGCCGCGCGGGCCTGCGCCCCGGCCAGCATCGCCAGATAGAGCGCTGCCCAAGCAAGCAGCAGGAAATAGCGCCCGAGCGCGATTTCGGACAGCTGCCGCCATCTCTCCGCACCCTTGGGCGCGGGTGCGAGTACCAGCGTGCGCCCGCTCTGCGGGTCGACTGCCTGGCGCGCGGCCGCCCGGCTGGGCTCTCCGCGCGGCAGCGGCGGGATTTCGAGCAGCAGGTTCCCCGCCTCGTCCCGGCGAATCACAACGCCCTGCTCCTCGGCGTATTTCTGGTAAAGCTCTTCCTGCACATCGGCGAAGACCATCTGATTGACCTGCGCGATCATCGCAGCGGCAGGCAGGGCGACAACCAGAGCGGTTGCCGTTTTCACCATCAGGCCGCTGGCATCGACCAGGCGGAGCACAAGCCACATTCCGAAGGTGATACCGCCGCCTGCAAGGCACACGGTCAACCGCCGCCAGAGCAGCGCCTCCTGAAACTCGAGCCCCACGACCACGCCGCGCAGCGTCACCAGTACGAAGTAGGTCAGCCACAGGCCGACGATCGAGAGCACCACCAGCCTGAGTGGCAGGCGGCTCGATTCCGCTGTTGGCTGCTGATCCGAAGATAATTGCGTCACGATAACCCCTGATTGCTCCACCCGGCCGCGCGAAGCCATGGCGCCGGTCGAGGCAGGCAGGACGCTGGTCGAGCGCGGCTCAGCTTCGTTCGAGCAGCTTCTCCTCCGCGATCCGCTTGCGCCATTGGGCGGGCGCCAGGGTGTGGACGTTGTTGCCCGCGGCGTCGACTGCGACCGTCACCGGCATGTTCTCGACCGTGAATTCGTAGATCGCTTCCATGCCCAGTTCCTCGAATGCGACGACCTTGGCTTCCTTGATCGCCCGCGCCACGAGATAGGCCGCGCCGCCCGTGGCCATCAGATAGGCGGTCTTGAACCGGCTGATGACGTCGACCGCGTCTGCCCCGCGTTCCGCCTTGCCGATCATCGCGAGCAGGCCGAGGTCGAGCATCATTTCGGTGAACTTGTCCATCCGGGTGGCGGTGGTTGGGCCTGCCGGGCCGACGACTTCGCCCATCACCGGGTCGACCGGGCCGACGTAATAGATCGCGCGGCCGCGGAAATCGACCGGCAGCTCTTCGCCCGCCTCGAGCATGTCCTTGATCCGCTTGTGCGCCGCATCGCGCCCGGTCAGCATCTTGCCCGAGAGCAGCAGGCGATCGCCGTGCTGCCAGCTTTCGACCTCTTCCTGCGTCAGGGCGTCGAGGTTGACGCGCTTCGCCGCGCTGTCCGGCTGCCAGTTGACCTTGGGCCACTGATCGAGATCGGGCTTTTCGAGATAGCTCGGGCCCGATCCGTCGAGCGTGAAATGCGCGTGGCGAGTCGCGGCGCAGTTGGGAATCATCGCCACCGGCTTGCCCGCAGCGTGGCACGGCCAGTCGAGGATCTTCACGTCGAGCACGGTTGAGAGGCCGCCCAGCCCCTGCGCACCGATTCCCTGCGCATTGACCGCATCGAAAATGTCGATCCGCAGCTGCTCGATATCGGTCTGGGCCCCGCGCGCCTTCAGCTGGCCCATGTCGATCGGGTCCATCAGGCTCTGCTTGGCGAGCTTGACGCAATGCTCCGCCGTGCCGCCGATCCCGATGCCAAGCATGCCTGGCGGGCACCAGCCCGCGCCCATGGACGGCACCTGCTCCACCACCCAGTCGACGATATTGTCGCTGGGGTTCATCATCTTGAACTTGCTCTTGTTCTCGCTGCCCCCGCCCTTCGCGGCGACATCGATGCTGACGGTGCTGCCGGGCACCATCTCGACACTCAGCACACACGGCGTGTTGTCGCGCGTATTGCGGCGGGTGAAGGCCGGATCGGCGAGAATGCTGGCGCGCAGCTTGTTGTCGGCATGGTTGTAGGCCCGCCGAACGCCCTCATCGACGACCTCCTGCAAGCTCCGCTTGCTGTCGAGGCGGCAGTCCTGGCCCCATTTCACGAACACGTTGACGATGCCCGTGTCCTGGCAGATCGGCCTGTGCCCCTCGGCGCACATCCGGCTGTTGGTGAGAATCTGCGCGATCGCGTCCTTCGCGGCCGGGCCCTGCTCGGCCTCGTAGGCCTCGCCCAGCGCGCGGATGTAATCCATCGGGTGATAGTAGGAGATGAACTGAAGCGCATCTGCGACGCTTTCGACGAGATCGTCTTCGGTGATAATGGTCATGTCGCTCATCGACGGGCACCTCCTGCTGATCGAAACCGAAGCGCCACTAGAGCAGCCAGAGCCTATGCGACAAGTGATGCGGGTCTTGGCGAGCCTTGTCCCCCCCTATAAGGCGTGCGCCAGGCCCCGCAGCCGATCCGACGACCGGCACATTGGACGAGACGAGACCCATGATCGAGACCGCGCAAAAAGCGCCCGACTTCACGGCCGCACGCCGCCACATGATCGAAAGCCAGCTGCGCACCAGCGGCGTCAACGATGCCTACGTGCTCGAACGCATGGCTGCCGTGCCGCGTGAAGACTTCGTGCCCGAGAATGCGCGTGCCGCCGCCTATGTGGACCGCACGCTTTCCCTGGGCGGCGGGGCCTTCCTCGCCCCCCCGCTCGCCTACGGCCAGATCTTGAGCCAGGCTCGGCCCCGCCGGGACGAGCGGGCGCTGATCGTGGGCCCGGGCACCGGCTATCTCGCGGCCCTGCTCGGCCCGCTGGTGGCGGATTTGCGCGAAGCGACGCCCGACGCGGTGCTCTCCGGCGATGTCGACGGAGTGTACGACCTCGTGCTGGTCGATGGTGCCGCGGAGGACGTGCCTGCCTCGCTGATCGCTACGCTCGCGCCGGACGGGCGCCTGCTGACCGGCCTGCTCCGCAAGGGCGTGACGACGCTGGCACTCGGTCGCCGTAGCGGTGACGATATCTCGCTCATCACGCTGAACGAAACGCAGCTTCCCCGGCTCCCCGCCTTCGACAAGCCGCAGGGCTGGACCTTCTGAAGATGAAACGCCCCGCCTATCTCGCACTCGTAGCGACCTGCGCCCTCGCGCTGACCACACCCGCGCAGGCCGAGACGCTGCGCGAGGCGCTGGCCGAAGCCTATCGCACCAATCCGAATCTGCAGTCCGCGCGCGCCCAGCTTCGCGCGACGGACGAGAACGTGGCGATCGAAAAGGCGGATGGACGCCCGAACGTGACCGCACAGGGCGCACTTACCGAATTCCTGAAGCAGAACTCGACCAGCTTCTTCGCCCCCGAACGGGCGCTGACCGCCAACGTAGACCTTGGCGTGCCGCTCTATTCGGGCGGTGCGGTCAGGAATTCGGTCCGTGCGGCCAAGGAGCGGGTCCAGGCAGGCCGGGCCGACCTGCGCGGCACCGAAAGCGCGATCTTCAGCCAGGTCGTCGCCGCCTACATGGACGTGCTGCGCGGCGAGGCGCTGGTTGGCCTCAGCGCAAATCAGGTCGAGGTGCTGACCGTCAACCTGCAGGCGACCAGCGACCGGTTCGAGATCGGCGACGTCACCCGCACCGATGTTGCCCAGTCCCAGTCCCGCCTGGCGCTCGCTCAGGGCGACCTCCGCTCTGCGCAGGCAGGGCTGATCCAGGCCCGCGAGACCTATATCCAGCTGGTCGGCTCCGCGCCCGGGCAGCTCGAACCGCCGCCGCCCCTGCCCAACCTGCCCGATAATACGCGCATGGCGGTGGACGTTGCACTGGATAACAATCCGGACCTGATCGCCGCGCGCGAGCGTGCCGCTGCGGCCGGCTACGATATCGACGTCGCCGGCGCTTCGCGCCTGCCACGGGTTTCCGCCTTCGTTGGCTATGATTACCAGAACTTCCTCGGCAGCGTGCCCGATTCGCCGCTTGATCCGAACGATCCCAACAGTCCGCTCGTCGGAAGTCCGCAGACCGCCACGGCATCGTCCGCCGGCCTTTCGCTCTCGATCCCGCTGTTCCAGGGCGGGCGCCCCGCAGCGCTCCAGAGGCAGGCACAGGCGCGTGCCTCGGCCGCGCTCGATCAGGTGATTGCGGCCGAGCGGGATGTGATTGCCCAGGTGCGTGCGGCCTTTGCCAGTTACTCCGCCGCGCTCGCGATCATCGACAGTTCGCGCGAGGCGGTGGCTGCCGCCGAACTCAGCCTCGAAGGGGTGCGGGCGGAAAACTCGATCGGAAACCGCACGGTGCTCGACGTTCTGAACGCAGAGCAGGAACTGCTGCTGTCGCGCGTCGATCTCGTGACGGCACGCCGCAACGCCTATGTCGCAGGCTTCACCCTGCTGGCGGCGATGGGCCTCGCCGAGGCACGCGATCTCGGCATCGAAGGCGGTGCCTTGTACGATCCGCTTGTGAACTACGATCGCGTCTCCGGCCGGTGGAACGACTGGGATCGCGGCCCCGATCCGGAGGCGCAGGGTACGCGCACCATTGACATTCCGGCAGCGGACGCGGAAATCCGCGATGTCTACGGGCCGGTGCTTGATCCGGAAACCGACTGATCTGAACGGAATCGGGGGATTGAACGTGCAGGACGGCAGCGAAGCCTCGGTCGAGGAAATCCTTGATTCGATCAAAAAGGTGATCGCTCGGGACAACCGGGCCGGTGCGCTCGAGGCGCGCCGCATGCGCAGCCGCTCCACCCGCGAGGACGCCGCCCCCGCCCCGCGAGACCCGGTACTGGAGGAAGAGGCCGAGGATGTTTACGACCTCGCCGACGCCGATCTTGCCGAGGAGGAAGAGCGGGCCTCGCGCGAAGCGGACGGTACGGCCGATTCGGTCGAATCGCTGCTCAGCGCCGCTGCCCGCAATTCGATGAGAGACAATCTCGCCACGCTGGCCCTGCTGTCGGAGCCGGGTGCATCGCCGCAAATCGTACGCTCTGGCGAAACCTCGCTCGAAGGGATGGTGCGCGAGATGCTCCGCCCCATGCTCGCCGAGTGGCTGGACACGAACCTGCCGCCGATGGTGGAAGACCTGGTCCGCCAGGAAATTGCCCAGATCGTGCAGAAGAAGCGCTGAGCCTCCCCCTCCCGAGTCGAGATTTCGCTTGCGGGCGCGCGCCGAGGGCGTAGTTTCCCGCGCCATGCGCAAACCCTTCAAGCTGCTCGCTCTTTTTGCCGCTTCGACGGCGCTTCTCACCACCCCGGCCATCGCACAGGATACCCCGGAGCCGATGACGGCGCGGGATCTTGTCACCATGCCACGCCTGGGCAGCCAGAGCGTGAGTGGCGATGGTTCGCGGGTGATCTATTCGGTGACGACGACCGACGAAGCGTCGCTGGAACGCAGCACCACCTATCGGATCAGATCGCTGGCTGACGGAAACGAGGTCGATCTGACGCTGCCCGAAGGCGCGTCCTCGCCCGCGTTCCTAGACGACGAGCGGATCTATTTTCTCGCGCCGGGCGGGCGTAATTCGCAGGGAATGCAGCTTTTTACCGGTATCGTGATGCAGCGCACGGACCGCGCCTGGCTGGCGCAGGTGCGGCAGGTGTCGCGGCTGAACCGCGCGATCGAGGGATTCAAGCTCTCGCCCGACGGCGGCAAGGTCGCGATCTATGGAGAAACCGCGCGCAGTTGCACCGAATATGTCTGTGGCGCTGGCACGGACACCACTTCGGGCGAACAGCCCGTCGGCTCGGGCCGCCTCTACCAGGGCGATGAGGGCTTTGTGCGGCACTGGGATACCTGGCGCACGCCGGACAGCTACAACCGCGTGTTCGTCTACGACATAACCGATCAGGGTCTGGCCGATCCGCGAGCGGTCGACGGCCCGCTGAAAGACGGTGCGCTGATCGGCGATACGCCCACGAAGCCTTTCGGCGGACCAGAGGATTTCGCCTTCGCGCCCGACGGAAAGAGCATCTGGTTCGTTGCCCGCGAGGCCGGTGCGCAAGAGCCGATGTCGACCGACCTCGATATCTACAATTACGATCTCGAGGTGCGCAATCTGTCGGAAATCACCGCGGACAACGAGGCGGTCGATACCGCCCCCACACCGTCTCCCGACGGCAGGTGGCTCGCCTATCTCGCCATGGAGCGGCCGGGGTACGAATCGGACCGCCAGCAGATCATGCTGCGCGATCTGGAATCGGGCGAGACACGCTCGCTCACCGAGGATTTCGACCGCAGCTTCGGCTCGCTCGCCTGGACGCCCGATTCGCGCTGGATCATCGCGACCGCGCAGGACGTGCTCGATACGCCCGCGTTCCGTATCGATCCGCGTACCGGCAAGGTGACGAAGCTGGACCTGCTGCCCGGTAACGAGGCGCATATCGGGAATGTGACCCCCATCGGGGGCCAGCGGCTGCTCTTCACGCGCGATTCGATCGCCGCACCTGCGGAACTCTACCTGTCGGATCGCTGGAAGACGGCGACCCGGCTGACCGAGGTGGCGACGGACCGCGTGGCCGCGCTTGCTCCCGTGGAAACGCAGCGCTTCAGTTTCGAAGGCGCCGGGGGCGACACGGTCTGGGGCCAGATCACCAAGCCGTCGGGGGCCGCAGGCGATCTTCCCGCCATCCTTTACGTCCACGGCGGACCGCAGGGCTCCTTCAACGATGGCTGGTCCAGCCGCTGGAACCCGCGCGTGCTCGCCAGCCAGGGCTATGCCGTGATCTCGGTCGATTTCCACGGAAGCACCGGATATGGGCAGGACTTCACCGACAGCATCAACCGCGACTGGGGCGGCAAGCCGCTGGAGGATCTTCAGAAGGGCCTCGCCGCCGCGCTCGCACGCGACAGCCAGATCGACGGGGATCGCGCCTGTGCGATGGGGGCATCCTACGGCGGCTACATGATGAACTGGATCGCCGGGAACTGGGCCGACCGGTTCGATTGCCTCGTCCAGCACGACGGCCTGTTCGACATGCGCAGCTTCTATTACACGACCGAAGAACTGTGGTTTCCCCGCTGGGATTTCGGCGGCTCCTACGCCGAACAGAGCGCGCTTTACGAGCGCTGGAACCCGGTGAACTATGTCGAGAACTGGCAGACGCCCATGCTCGTCGTCACCGGCGAGAAGGATTTCCGCGTCCCCTACACGCAGGGCATCGCCAGCTTCACCGCCTTGCAGGAACGGGGCATTCCTTCACAGCTGCTGGTTTTCCCGGACGAGAACCACTGGGTACTGAGCCCCGACAACTCGCTGCAATGGCACGAGACCGTGTTCGCCTGGCTCGACCGCTGGCTGGACGAAGACGCCGATTGATCGCCGGATGAGCAAGGAGAAGGAACTGCGCAAGGCGCAGAACGCGCTCACCAAGACCGGTGGGGAGCACGCGTCGCGCCACATCTTCCTGTGTGCCATGCCGGAAAAGGCCAAGTGCTGCGGCCGGGCCGAGGGCAAGGAGGCGTGGAACTACCTCAAGAAGCGGCTCAAGGAACTGGGGATCGGGCCGAGCCGCAAGGATGGGGACGATCTTCTGATTCGCCGCACCAAGGCCGATTGCCTGCAAATCTGCGAGGCCGGGCCGATCGCGCTCGTCCAGCCGGACGGGGTCTGGTACCACTCCTGCTCCCCGGATGTGCTGGAAGTCATCATCCAGCAGCACCTGATCGGAGGGGAGCCTGTGGAGGCCTTCCGCCTCCATCCCGCCGGTTGACCGGTCAGTCTTTCGATTCGCGCTTGTCGGAACCGTACCACCTGTCCGCGTCCTCGCGCGGATCGTGGATCGATTCGTCGTGGCCGGTTCCGTTTGAAAGGAAGATCAGACCCATCAGCGCGCTCGCCAGCATCATGGTGAAGCCGATCCCCAGCGCGACTGCGATGAAGAAATGCGGCGAGACCGGCAGCTCGCTCCATGCGATCGCCGCCCAGGCAATCAAGACGGTGAGAATCGTCACGCCCAGCATCGCGCGCATCAGCTTCTTGTAGCGCGCCCAGGCGAAGGCGGCCTTTTCGGGATCGTCGAGCGGGGATTTGCGAGCCAAGCGGCCCTCCTGTGAAGCGTTACTGCGTGGATTCGCCAAGTGGCGAACTTCGTGGCATTATCCTGTGTCCGGGGGAAGGATTACGACACATGGATATCGGACAGCTTATTCTCAATCGCGATGCCAACAGCATCGTTACCTGCGACGCCCGGATGACGATGCGCGATGCGATCGCCATCCTGGCAGACAAACGCATCGGCGCGTTGCCCGTGATGGAAGACAGGCGCGTCGTCGGAATATTTTCCGAGCGCGACGTCATCTACTGCATGGCGAAGGAAGGCGGCGGTTGTCTCGACCGGCCCGTGGGCGAAGTGATGACGTCGCCCGCGATCACGGTGGAACGCTCCGAGAAGATCGACGAGGCGCTGTCGCTCATGACGCGGCGGCGGATTCGCCACCTTCCCGTGGTGGAAGAAGGATCGCTGCTGGGATTCGTCTCGATCGGCGATCTGGTGAAGTCGCGGTTCGAGAAAGTTCAGCAGGAAGCGCAGGAGATGCGCAGCTATATCCAGACTGCGTGAGATGGACGGCTTGAGACGCGGCCCCGCAACGCCCATATCGAGAGCATGAGCAATGCTCCCTCCCTGACCGAATCTGCTGCGGCACGCGTTTGCGCCATTGCCGAAAAGCAGGGCAAGCCCGCCATCCTGCGCCTCGCCGTCGATGGCGGGGGCTGTTCGGGCTTCCAGTACCGGTTCGAACTGGCAGATGCGCCCGAGGGCGACGACGTGACGAGCAAGACCGGCGGGGCCACACTGGTGGTCGATCCCGTAAGCCTCGATCTGGTCGCTGGCAGCGCCGTCGATTTCGTCGAATCGCTGGGTGGAGCAGCCTTCCGGGTGGAGAACCCGCAGGCGGCGGCCGGCTGCGGCTGCGGCTCCAGCTTCGGCATTTGAGTTAGACTGGCGAGCACGCATCGGGCAGAAATGCTTGCATGCGTATTGCGACATTCAACATCAATGGAATCAAGGCGCGGCTGCCGCGCCTGCTGGAATGGCTCGACGAAACGAAGCCGGATGTGGCGTGCCTGCAGGAAATCAAGTCGCAGGACGATGGCTTTCCGGCCGATGAGGTCGAGAAGGCCGGATACCAGGCCATCTGGCATGGCCAGAAAAGCTTCAACGGCGTCGCCATCCTCGCCAAGGACGGCCTTTCTCTGACCGAGCGGATGCGCGGCCTGCCCGGCGACGAGAGCGACGATCAGGCGCGTTACCTCGAAGCCGAGGTGGAAGGTGTCGTCATCGCCAATCTCTACCTGCCCAACGGCAATCCGCAGCCGGGTCCCAAGTTCGACTACAAGCTGGCGTGGATGGAGCGGCTGCGCACCCGCATGGCGGCCATCTGGACGGAAGAAAGACCTGCCGTCGTCCTGGGGGACTTCAACGTGATTCCCGAGGACAAGGATGTGTGGTCGCCCCCGGCAATGTCGGATGATGCACTGATGCAACCTGCTTCGCGCGATGCCTATGCGCGGCTGCTCGGCGATGGCTGGACCGACGCGATCGACACGCTCAACCCGCGGGGAGGCGTGTGGACCTTCTGGGATTACCAGCGCGGTGCGTGGCAGCGCGATCACGGCTTCCGGATCGACCATTGCCTGCTCTCGCCCGAACTGGCGGACCGGCTGGTCGCGGCGGGCGTCGACAAGGATGCCCGGGGGCGGGAGAAGGCGAGCGATCACGCGCCCGTATGGGTCGAGGTGAGGGACTGACGCGAAAAAGGGGCGCAGCACACGCGTGCCACGCCCCTTCGCCAATCCCGGAAACCGTTTAGCGGTAGAAGATGTGCGTCTTGATCGTCGCTCGCGCGACCTTTTTGCGCGCCCAGCTCGGGCGCACGTAGGTGGCGTGGAAATAGAGCGAATCGCCCGCTTCGCTGTCCCACATGCCCTCGTGGGCGATGCGGGCAATCTTGCGTGCGCGTTCCCAGGCCGCCGCATTGCTGCGGTTGGTCGGGATGCGTCCGTTCTTCACGAAGGAGAACTGCGAGCGCTGCGTGACAACACCGCAATAGTCCGAGGGAAAGACCGTGGATTCGGCGCGGTTGATGATAACCTGCGCAACCGCGAGCTGGCCCTCGATGGGCTCGCCACGCGATTCGAAATAGATGGCACCCGCGAGGCACTCCAGCTGATCGGACAGCGTCTGCGGTGCGTCCACATTCGCCATCAGCTCGCTCAGCGAGTCAGCGTCGGGCACCACGGCCTCGACCACTGCGGGGGTTTCTTCCGGTTCCGGCAGAGGCTGAACGACCTCGTCCGAGATGAACACCGGATCTGCCGAAGCCTCAGGCTCCGGGATGGAAATCGGTTCTACGTCGCCCTGTTGGGCTTGGGCATCCGCGTAGCTCAGGCCAGCGGAGGCAATCAGACCGGCTGCGGCACAAAACACGAAGCCGAATTTCGTTTTCTGACCCATTGATACCGTACATTGGGCGGTGAACGAACACAGACGCAGGCTGGAACCATCGCGCGCCGAAGCGCTTTAGTGATTGTACAAATGTGAGGGTTCTCGAAGGCCTGCCGGCCGTTCCCCGACTGCGTGCTAATCAAAGCGGCCTCATTGCCGCCCCGACCGCCTGCGCAAATTCGAAGTCGCGGGCCCTTTGCCGGTTAGCGTCCTTAGGTCAAGTTAAGGCCGCATTTGTGCGACGAACCGTTCTGCATCGTCGATCTGTGCTTCCACGACCCACAAATCCGGGTCCTGTTCGCTTCTCCGATCGCAGAAATCGTATATTTTCCGTTCGTTTTCAAGGGGTTCTTCCTGCGTGACTTGCCATTCGAAGGCGAAGTCGGCGGAGGGGCGTCTTTCGACTAATTTCACGGCCCCGGTCCGATCACGCAGCAAAAGAATGTAGGTGCCGCTGTCCGGGTCTCCTTTGGCAAGGATAACGGCGAAACCGCCGTCGGCCGAAATCTGGCGCATCAACCCGCCTACGACGAGGTGAGTCGGCAGACGCGAATCGCTCAAGGTGCCTCGCTCGCGTATCCTTCAAGCCCCGAGAGGGCGATTCGCGAGCGCATGAAGGTGCCCGTTCCGCGGCCGATCTCGTCCCCCTCCTCATCCACCAGCCGCGATTCGGCGACCAGCACGCGGCGACGCCCGCTGATCCACACGCCAGAGGCTGTCACCCGCCCCTCGCGCACCGGCTTGGTGAAATGGAGGTTGAAGGCCGTCGTCAGCAGGAAGCGATCGGTGACGAGGCTGTTGGCGGCGTAGAAGGCCGCATCGTCCAGCATCTTGAAATAGATCGTCCCATGCGCCGCCCCTGCGGCGTGGTACGAGCTCTCCGTGATGTCGAAGGTGATCCGTGCGCGGCCTTCGCCCTCGATCGTCAGGTCCGATGAAAAGACACGATTGACGGGGGCCGAGCGGTACAGCCGCTCGAGCGCGCGATAATGGGCGGACGGGCCCGGGCCTGCCTCAGGCTGCGTCACGCAGACCCGCATTGGCGATGATCGAATACAGCTCTTCCTCGCTGCTTGCTTCGAAAAGCTGGTGCAGCATGCGCTCGTCGCGCGTCAGGCGCGACATGGCGGCCAGGGCGTGAAGGTGCTGCACGCCGGCATCGCTCGGCGAGACCAGGCCCATCACCAGCCGGACCGGCACGCCGTCCGCGGCGTCGAAATCGACATCGCGGTCAAGATGGAGAAGCACGGCCAGAGGCCTATCGACCAGGTCGAGCCGGGCATGCGGCATCGCCACACCCCGGCCGAACCCCGTGCTTCCCAGAACTTCCCGTTCGCGCAGGGCGTCGAGCACCTGATCGGCCGGAATGGCATAGGCAGACGCGAATCCCTTCGCCAATTCACCCAGGATCGCCGCCTTGTTCGCGCACGACGCACAATGAACGGCTTCGGGTAGCAATCGAAATGGGGAAGACACGGGGGATAGCCTGCTTTGCTAAGCGTTTTTCGGTTCGATCCCGATGGGACAGGATAATGCGTCGATAGCGGCGGTTGGCTGAGGTCGCGGACGACCTTCAGCCGAAGTGCCGCGTCGCATCAGTGGGGCTCGACCCAGCCGATCGAGCCGTCCTGGCGGCGATAGACCATATTATGCCGGCCAGAGCCAGCATTTTTGAAGAACAGCGCGTTGGTATCGCGCAGGTCGAGCATCATGACCGCGTCCGCAACGGAGGCTTCGGGGATGTCGGTCTTGGTTTCGGCCACCACCAGCGGCGCGTCCGCCACTTCCACATCGTCCTCTTCGGGTTCGGAAGCGAAGACCCGGTAGGCCGCTTCTTCTGCCGCTGCAGAATGGGCGTGCGCCTCGTGGCGGTCCTTCAGCCGGCGCTTGTAGCGGCGCAGCTGCTTTTCCAGCTTGGTGGCGGAAGCGTCGAGCGCCTGGTGAATGTCGTGCGCTTCGCCCTGGGCCTTGAGGATCAGCCCCTGCATGATGTGCGCGACGATGTGGCACGAGAACGCGCCGCCGGGCAGCTTGCCGAAGGTGACATGCGCGGAAATGGCGCGGTTGAAATATTTGTCGACGATCGCGCCAAGGCGTTCGGTCGCGCTGTCCTGCAGGGCTGCGCCTGTGTCGATCTGGTGGCCGGAAACTCGGACGTCCATGCTTTGCAATCTCCGTCTTTTCGCGCGGCCCGGGGGTGGGCCGCAGCCTACCTATTCCAGATAGGTCTTGCGATACGCTCAAGAAAGGCCGCGTGGCGCATCAGTTCCGCCTCGTTCGCCGTGTGCGGGCGGGGCGGCCGCACCGGACGGTCGGCCGAAGGGTGGAGCGGGACGATCCTGTCGTCCCGAGCCGCCTCGCCGACATTATCCGCCACCGGCACCAGACCCATGGCGATCTGGCGGCCGCCCGTCAGCTCGATATAGACCTGCGCGAGCAATTCGGCGTCGAGAAGGGCGCCGTGAAACACGCGGTGGCTGCGATCGACGCCATAGCGCGTACACAGCGCGTCCAGCGAATGCTTGCCGCCGGGATGCTTGCGCCGGGCCAGCTCCAGCGTGTCGATCTTGCGCGACAGGCAGATCGCCTCGCGCGAGCATCGCTCCAGTTCGGCGTTGAGGAAGCCAAAATCGAACCCGGCATTATGTGCGACCAGCTTGTCGTCGCCCACGAATTCCAGAAATGCTTCGACTTCGTCGAAAAACAGCGGTTTTTCGGACAGGAACTGCGCGCTCAGGCCGTGAATGGCTTCGGCTTCGGCGGGCATATCCCGCTCGGGATTGTAATAGGCGTGGAAGGTCTTGCCCGTCGGCATGCGATCGATCAGCTCGACGCAGCCGATCTCGACCATGCGATGGCCCTGCCGGGGGTCGATGCCGGTGGTTTCGGTATCGAAAACGATTTCACGCATGAGAGGACTATCGCCCTCTCCAGCCCGCGTTGCAAGATCAGGAGCGGGACTGACTTTCAGTCATCAACCGTTCGACCAGAGCGGCAACTTCGGCCTCGGTCTCCGCGATCGGCACGCCGGTATGGACCACATAGTCCGCCCGCGCCCGCTTGTGATGGTCGGGTGTCTGCAGGTCGAGGATCTTTTCGAACTTGTGCGCCGTCATCGCGGGGCGCGCGAGCACTCGCTCGCGCTGAACGTGATGGGGGGCGGAGACCACGATCACCACATCGACCATGTCCTCGCCGCCCTTCTCGAACAGCAGCGGAATGTCGAACACGACCAGCGGAGCATCGGCATTGGCCGCAAGAAACTCCGCCCGTCGCTCGGCCACCGCGGGGTGCATGATCGCTTCGAGCCGGCCGAGCTCCTCCGGATTGCCGAACACATGCTTGCCGAGCGCGTCGCGGTCCACGCCCTCGGGCCCGGTCGATCCGGGAAAAGCCGCCTCGATTGCACCGAGCAGCGCGCCTCCGGGCCCTTGCATGCGCCGCACCTCGGCATCGGCATCGAACACGGGTACGCCCTGCGCTTCGAACATGGCAGCGACCGCCGATTTGCCCATCCCGATGGAGCCGGTGAGCCCGATGATCAGCGGGCGATTCATGACGTCAGCATCGCGCGCAGTTCATCATCGTGCTGGCGCGGCGGGCTGGCGCCGTAGAACCGGCGAAAGGCTTCGGCGGCCTGCCCGATCAGCATGGCCAGCCCGTCTACCGTTTCGTGCCCGGCGTCGCGCGCACCCTGCAGGAATGGCGTGTCGAGCGGATCGGTGACGATGTCGTAGGCGATCGCGCCGGGAGGGGCATGACTCCAGTCGAACTGGAGCGCGGGCTTGCCACGCATGCCGAGCGGGCTGGCATTGACCACCAGATCGAGCATGCCCTGACGGTCGTCGAAGGCGAAATCGGTCGCTCCCGCGAAGTGATCGAGAGAGACCACGTGATGCTGCTCGCTGCGAGCCAGCTGCGCGACGAGCGCGCTGGCCTGCTCGGTCCGCCTGGCGGCGATGACGAGCGTGAAATTGCGTTCGGCAAGCGCATGGGCGATTGCGCGCGCCGCGCCACCCGCACCAAGGATGCGCGCCATGCGAAACAGGTGGGCGCCCTGCAGTTCCTGCGTCAGCGGCTCGAGAAAACCCGCTGCGTCGGTATTGGTCCCAAGGAGGCGCCCGTCGGGTGACCGATAGATCGTGTTGACCGCGCCGATGGACGCGGCGGGCTCTTCGACCGAGTGAAGATGTGCCTGCACCGCCTGCTTGAGCGGCATGGTGACATTGCAGCCGCGCCAGTCAGGGTCGGCCTGGCGCTCGACAAGGTAGGCCCCGACTTCGTCCTGTGTGACGCGCGTAGCCCGGTACTCCGCCTCGATCCCCAGCTTGTCCAGCCAGAAACCATGGATTGCGGGCGACTTCGACTGCGCGATGGGATCGCCGATGACTTCCGCGTAAGGCCTGCTCATGCAGGGATGACGCCCTGCTCTCGCAGCGCGCCCAGCACTTGCAGCAGAGGCATGCCCAGGATCGTGAAATGGTCGCCGAAGATGCGATCGAACAGCTGCACGCCCATCGCCTCGATCCGGAAGACGCCAACCGTCTGCCCGACCTCGGGCCACTCGGCGGCGAGATAGGCCGCGATGAAATCCTCGCCCAGATCGCGCACGTGCAACGCTGCGGCATCTTCGCCCAGCCAGACGACACGGCCGCCGCTGGCAAGTGCCGCTGCGCTGTGCAGATGCATCACCTTGCCCGAGAAGAATCGCAGGTGATCGACCGCCTCGTCGCGGCTGGCGGGCTTGTCGAAACGTTTGCCGTCGACCACCACCAGGCTGTCTCCACCAAGCACGAGCCTGTCGGGATGGTCGGCCGAAACCGCGCTGGCCTTCGCCGCGGCAAGCGCCTGCGCGATCTCGGCCGGCGGGGCGTCTGCCATTTCCGCTTCCAGCGCGCGTTCGTCCACGTCCGCGCCGACGCAGTCGACCTCTACACCGGCAGCCTGCAGCATCGCGCGGCGAGAAGCGCTGTTCGAGGCGAGGATGAGGCTCATATCGGCTTCTCCTGCGGCTTGGCGCGCATCTTGTGATCGTTCATCAGCTTGATGATCGCCGCAGCCGTTTCCTCGATGGATCGGCGGGTCACGTCGATGACCGGCCAGTTATTGTCGGCGAACATGCGCCGTGCGAACCGGATTTCCTCTTCCACCCGCTCATGCTCGGCATAGCTGGTTTGCGATTCCTCGTTCAGCGTCAGCAGCCGGTTGCGGCGGATCTGCACCAGCCGCTCCGGCGCGGTGGTCAGCCCGACGACCAGCGGCCCGTTCAGTTCGAACAGAACCGGGGGCGGGGGGCTTTCCATGACCAGCGGGATATTGGCCGTCTTGTAGCCCCGGTTGGCGAGATAGATGCTTGTGGGTGTTTTCGAGGTGCGCGAAACTCCGGCGAGGACGATGTCGGCCTTGTGCCACTGTTCGCTGCCCACGCCGTCGTCATGCGCGATCGTGTAGTGAATGGCATCGACCCGCCGGAAATACGCGTCGTCCATACGGTGCTGGCGTCCGGGGCGCCCGTGCGCTTCCTGGCCAAACTGCGTTTCGAGCACCGCGGTCACTTCGCCCAGCGCATCCACCGCGGGCAGTGCAAGCTGGCGGCATTTCTCTTCCAGGGCCTTGCGCGTTTCTTCGTTCACCAGCGTGTAGAGAATCAGGCCCGGCATCTTTTCCAGTTCGGGAACGATGCGGTCCAGATGCTGGCGCGAGCGGACCATGGGCCAGAAATGGCGGACGACGTCCACGCCTTCGAACTGGGCAAGGGCTGCATTCGCGACCATCTGCAGCGTTTCGCCGGTCGAATCGGAAAAGAGATGCAGATGCGTGCGCGCCAAGGTGCGATCCGGGTTGTGGACAGATGCCGGGATAAACCACTTCACTGATGCAAGGACAAGTCCGGCACGCAGATCGTGAACATTGCGAGCCGGATTTGCGCAGGGAGTCTGCCCACAGATGGCGTGCTTATCGACACCCGACTCAGAAGGGGGATAAGTTCCGTTTGACGATGGATATTCGGCGAGTCGGATGGTGGAGGACGCGTCCGAGTTTTTCGCAGGCCATGTGCAGGACAGGGTTTTCACCCCTGTCCACAGGCCCAACTTCTATCATCCATCTATTACTAATATAATTTATTAGGTTAGTTAGAGACATGCCCGGCCCACTTCTCGATTGCCTGCGCGGTGCTCTGCCCGCGACCCCGCCCGTCTGGTTCATGCGCCAGGCGGGGCGTTACCTGCCCGAATACCGCGAGTTGCGCGCGGACAAGGGCGGGTTCCTCGATCTGGTGTACGACAGCGAGGCTGCGTGCGAGGTCACCCTTCAACCGATCCGGCGCTTCGGGTTCGATGGCGCGATCCTGTTCTCCGACATCCTGATCGTTCCGCATGCCATGGGCCAGCACCTCGAGTTTCTCGCAGGGGAGGGGCCGAAGCTTTCTCCCCCGCTGGTGGACGCCAGCCTCGGTGATCTGACGGCGGATACCACCCGCTTCGATCCGGTCTACGAAACGGTGCGGCGGTGCAGGGCGCAGCTGGTCGAAGATGTGACCATGCTGGGCTTTGCAGGCAGCCCGTGGACCGTGGCGACTTACATGATTGCGGGCGAAGGGAGCCGGGATCAGCACGACGCGCGGGCCATGGCCTACCGCGATCCCGATATGCTCGCCGCCATCCTCACCGCGGTGGGCGACCACACGATCTCCTATCTGCGCGGCCAGATCGATGCGGGGGCAGAGGCGGTGCAGCTGTTCGACAGCTGGGCGGGCAGCCTTGCCCCGGACGAGTTCGATCGCTGGGTCATCGCGCCCAATGCGGCGATCGTTGCAGCCTTGAAGGAATCGCATCCCGATACGCCGATCATCGGTTTCCCCAAGGGCGCGGGGGAGAAACTGCCGGTCTATGCTCGCCAGACCGGTGTGGACGCGGTCGGGGTGGACGAAACGGTAGACCCTGCCTGGGCTCACTCCGTCCTGCCCGAAGGCATGCCCGTTCAGGGCAATCTAGATCCGCTGTTGCTGCTGGCCGGATCGGACCGGCTGGAGCCGCGTATCCTGACGATTCTCGAAGCCTTCTCGGGGCGGCCGCATGTGTTCAATCTGGGCCACGGAATCGACCGGCGCACGCCCATCGCGCATGTCGAACGGGCGTTGGCGACGGTTCGTGATTGGCAGCGCGGGGCATAGGCGGTAGAGCGCTGAGCCATGCAGGAAACACTCGGTATGCTCTATTTCTGGCTCAAGGCGGGGCACATCATTTTCATGGTGTTCTGGATGGCCGGCCTGTTCATTCTGCCGCGCCAGCTGGTCTACATGCACGCCGCCGCGCCAGGATCGGACGAGGAAGCGCTGTGGGCCGGCCGCACGCGTCAGCTTGCCAATATCATTCTGACGCCCAGCATCGTCGTGACATGGGTTCTCGGCCTGCTGCTCTCGGTGACGGTGGGCGCGTGGGACGATGGATGGTTCCATGGCAAGCTGCTGCTCGTGCTGATCCTGAGCGGGTACCACGGGTACATGGTCGCGCTCTCGAAGAAGATGGCGAAGGGTGCGCGGCCGATGGCGGAAAAGCGCCTGCGCCTGGTGGGTGAGGTACCCGCGATCCTGCTGGCCCTGATCGTCGTGCTGGTGGTCGTGAAACCCTTCTGATCGATAGGGCGCGAGCGACATTTTGTGCGTGAAGCTCGATTGACCTGAGCGCGCGATAGACCTATTTCGATGCCCAACCCAGCCGGGCATCGCGGCTTTCATGCCGTGTCAGCAATCTTTCGCTTTCCCCAAGCACCTAGAAGATTCCGCGCAATTCGATGGGTTCGGCTCGTCATTTTTCGGACTGATTATCTATGCATCTCAAAGACTTAAAGAAGAAGGCGCCCGCCGACCTCGTAAGCATGGCGGAAGAGCTCGGGGTGGAAGCCGCGGGCACCATGCGCCGTCAGGACCTGATGTTCTGCATCCTGCGCGAACTCGCCGAGGATGAGGAATACGACGAACAGATCATGGGCATCGGCACCATCGAGGTGCTGCAGGATGGCTTCGGCTTCCTTCGCTCGCCCGAGGCCAACTACCTTGCCGGCCCGGACGACATCTATGTTTCGCCCAACCAGATCCGCAAATGGGCGCTGCGCACGGGTGATACCGTGGAGGGCGAAATCCGCGCTCCGCGTGAGGGCGAACGCTATTTCGCGCTGACCAAGCTGACGTCGGTAAACTTCGACGATCCCGAAGCCGTGCGGATGCGGACGAATTTCGACAATCTGACGCCGCTCTATCCGGAAGAAAAGCTGTCGCTCGACACGCTCGATCCGACGGTGAAGGACAAGAGCGCGCGGGTGATCGACATCATTTCGCCGCAGGGCAAGGGCCAGCGCGCGCTGATCGTGGCGCCGCCGCGTACGGGTAAGACCGTGCTGCTGCAGAATATCGCCAAGGCCATCACGGATAACCATCCGGAAGTCTTCCTGCTGGTCCTGCTGGTCGACGAGCGGCCGGAAGAAGTGACCGACATGCAGCGGTCGGTGAACGGCGAGGTTATTTCCTCGACCTTCGACGAACCCGCGCAGCGCCACGTGCAGGTGGCGGAAATGGTAATCGAGAAGGCCAAGCGTCTGGTCGAGCACAAGCGTGATGTCGTGATCCTGCTCGATTCGATCACGCGTCTGGGCCGGGCCTACAACACCGTCGTGCCCAGCTCGGGCAAGGTGCTGACGGGCGGTGTGGATGCCAATGCACTCCAGCGGCCCAAGCGCTTCTTCGGCGCTGCGCGTAACATCGAGGAGGGCGGTTCGCTCTCCATCATCGCCACTGCGCTGATCGATACGGGCAGCCGCATGGACGAGGTGATCTTCGAAGAGTTCAAGGGCACCGGCAACTCGGAAATCGTCCTCGATCGAAAGGTCGCGGACAAGCGCATCTTCCCCGCGCTCGACGTCGGCAAGTCCGGCACGCGCAAGGAAGAGCTGCTGGTCGAGAAGGACAAGCTCTCCAAGATGTGGGTGCTGCGCCGTATCCTCATGCAGATGGGCACCATCGATTCGATGGAGTTCCTCCTCGACAAGATGAAGGATTCGAAGACCAACGAAGACTTCTTCGACACCATGAACCAGTAGGATCATGCACCGCGCCGTGGTGACCGGGGCGCCGGGGTCGGGCAAGTCGACCCTGCTGGCCGAGGTGGCGCGGCGCGGAGTTGCTACGGGGGAGGAGGTCGCGCGGGCGATCCTCCAGGCCCCCGGTGGCATGGAGATGCGCGCGGAGCGGCCGACAGACTTCGCGCTCGCCATGCTCGAGGCGCAGTGTGCTTCGTGGGAGCGCGCAGGGGAGGGCGATGCGCCGATCCTGTTCGATCGCGGTTTTGCCGATATCGTCGGTTTCCTGAGGCTGGAAGGGCTGCCCGTTCCGCCTGCGATCAACGCCGTGTGCCGCAAGTATCGATACGAGGGGCCGGTCTTCCACGCGCCGCCCTGGCGCGAGATTTACCGCCAGGACGACGAGCGGATTCAGACCTGGGAGGAGGCGGTCGAAAGCGATGCGGCGGTGCTCCGCGCATGGCGCGACTATGGCTATAGCCCGATCACGCTGCCCTTTGCCGATCCCGCGACCCGCGCAGCCTTTGTGATTGAGAGGCTATGAAGCGGATGTCTTTTCCAGCTGCGCGGCCATCATTTCCCAAACCTTGTTCACTGCCTTGATCGGGCGGATCATCACCTTGAAGTCCTCGATCTTCCCGTCTTCGTCGAATCGGATGATATCGACGCCGTTCACGTGGATATCATCGAGGATGCAGGTGAATTCGAGCATCGCATCGCGCCCGTCGACGATCTCGCGGACATAGCGGAATTGACCCTGGCCCAGCGTGGCGGCGGCTGCGCTCAGATAGGCAACCACCAGCTTGCGGCCCTCCTGTGGTGTATGCACGACGGGAGAGTGGAAGACCGCATCCTCTGCCACGAGCCCTGCGAGTCTTTCCGGATCTGGGGCGGTGGCAAGGGTGTGCCACTGGGCGAGGCCCCGGGCGGTCGCGTTCATCCGAGATGCTCGGCGAAGAATTCGCTCGTGCGCTTGTCGGCAAGCTGTGCGCATTCTTCGTTCCGGCGCTTGCCGAACTGCGTAGCGAAGCCGTGGTCCATGCCTTCATAATCGTACAGCGTCACCTTCGGGTGATCGTCCAGCCCTTCGTGCATCGCCTTTTGCGTTTCCTTGTCCACGAAGCCGTCTTCGGTCGGGATATGGAGCATGAGCGGATTTGCAATGGCGTCCTTTTCGCGCAGCAGGTTGTCGATACCCACCGCGTAATACCCGACCGAGGCATCCGAATCGGTCCGGGCCGCGGTCATGTAGGCCAGGCGCCCGCCGAGGCAGTAGCCGACAGCACCGACCTTCTTGCCGCTATCCTCGCGCGCCCATTTGATCGTCGCTTCGATATCCCTGACGCCCGCGTCCTGATCGAACTTGCCCATCAGATCGAGGGCCTTCTGGAATTCCGGTTCGATATCGGGATCGAGCTCGATACCCTCGCCAAGCTGCCAGAAGAGGTCCGGAGCAACTGCCAGATAACCGTCTTCGGCCAGCAGATCGCATTTGCGGCGAATGCCTGCGTTCACGCCGAAGATTTCCTGGATGACGACGATGGCCGCACGCGGCGTGCCTTCGGGCCGCGCGACATAGGCCATGAAGTCCTTGTTGCCGTCGAGGGTGGTAATCCGTGTCGTTTCGCTCATCGATGTGCTCCCGTCTTTCGTCGATAGCCGTGCTTGCGCGGACCGGAAGGGCCGCCCAAATACCTGTCTGGAGAGGTAACGGAGAAATCTCAATGAAGGTCCACGTGGAAATCGATTGTACGCCGGAAGAGGCGCGGGCCTTCATGGGTCTGCCCGATCTGAGCAAGGCGCAGGCAGCCTATTCCGAAGGGATGGAGCGCGCCATGCGCGGCGTTTCCAACCCGGATCAGCTGCAGGAACTGGCGCGGACAATGGCCCCCATGGGGCAGGCGGGCCTGAAGATGTTCCAGGCGTTCATGGATGCGAACGCGGGCGGCTCCGCGCGCGGAAAGGGCTCCTCGGGCAGCGAGAAGACATCTGGCGACTGACACTCCGGACACCATTTTCGCGCTGTCCTCCGGTACGCCGCCCTGCGGTGTGGCGATTATCCGAATATCGGGTGCAGGGTCGGGCAGGGCGCTCAACGTACTGGCTGGCAGGCTTCCCAATCCCCGTCAGGCCAGCCTGCGGCAGATACGCGATCCGCACGCTGGCTGGCTGGACGAGGCGCTGGTCCTCTGGTTCCCCGGCCCCAACAGTGCGACGGGCGAGGATTGCGCCGAAATTCACTGCCATGGCGGGCGGGCCGTGATCCGTGCGATCGAAAGTTCCCTCTCGAGCCTCGGCTTGCGGCAAGCCGAGCCAGGGGAGTTTACGCGGCGTGCCTTCCTCAACGGGCGGATGGACCTGCTCGAGGCGGAAGCCTTGGGCGACATGCTGTCGGCCGAAACCGAATTGCAGCGTGCGGTCCTGGCCAGTTCGGCCAAGGGTCATGCATCGGCAGAGGTTGCGTATTGGCGCGAAGCCGTCCTGTCCGCATCCGCCGCGGTCGAACAGGAACTGGATTTTTCGGACGACGACCAGGACGGTATCGCGCCCACACCTGGGTGGCGTTCGGAAGCGAAGCGCGTCGCTGACGAGATGGCTGCGTGGCTGGCGGTCCCTCCGGCAGAGAGATTGCGGGAAGGGCTGCGCGTTGTGCTTGCGGGCCCCCCCAATTCGGGCAAGTCGAGCCTCTTCAACGCCATTCTTGATGAGGCAGCGGCCATCGTATCTCCGATTGCGGGGACGACCCGCGATGCGATCGAGCGCCCGGTTGCGATCGGGGGTGTTCCCTTCCTGTTGGTCGATACCGCCGGATTGCGTGATGAAGGTGCGGACGAGATCGAGCGGATTGGCATCTCTCGCGCTGGCCAGGAGCTCGCGCGCGCGGATGTGGTGCTCTGGCTGGGGCCGGAGGGTGAGGGTCCGACAGGCGCGATCGAGGTGGCGAGCATGATCGACGTTCCTGCGTGGCAAGCCAAGGGCGAGGGGTCGCTTGCGGTTTCGGCTGTCACGGGCGAGGGCCTTCCCCGACTGATGGGTCGGCTTTCGGAGGTGGGACGGGACAGATTGCCCAAACCGGGGCAGGTCGCGGTTTCCCGGCGTCAGAAGGAGAGGCTGCAAACCGCGCAGCTGCAGCTGCTCGAAGCGGCGCAGGTTGAGGATCTGCTGATTGCAGGGGAGGCGCTTCGCCAGGCACGCCACGCTCTGGATGCAATGCTCGGCACGGTGGGCACGGAGGATATGCTGGACTCGCTGTTCGGCCGTTTTTGCATAGGCAAGTAATTCAGCCCGGGATGTTTCACGTGGAACATCTCGCCCCCTAGCGAGAGGGCTCGTGTGCTCTTATAGGGGTGCCATGCGGCACTTTCCGATAATAGTCATCGGCGGCGGGCATGCCGGCGTCGAGGCGGCCTGTGTCGCCGCGCGCATGGACCTGCATGTGGCACTGGTCACCATGGACGCCACCAAGATTGGGGCGATGAGCTGCAACCCGGCGATCGGCGGTTTGGGCAAGGGGCACCTCGTGCGCGAGGTCGATGCATTCGATGGCCTGCTCGGCATTGCAGCGGATGCGGGCGCGATCCATTACCGAATGCTCAATCGCTCCAAGGGAAGCGCGGTCTGGGGTCCGAGAGTTCAGGCAGATCGACGTTTGTTCGGCGCAGCCGTGCGCGAGCGCGTAGCGAGTGAACCCACTCTCGAGGTTATCGAAGGCGAGGTTGCGGGCCTTCGGATCGAGGGGGGCAAGGTTCGCGGAGTCTCGCTCGCAGATGGCATGCAGCTGGCGTGCGATGCTGCGGTGTTGTGCACCGGGACGTTTCTTGGCGGCGTGCTTTTTCGCGGAGAGGAACGCTTCGAAGGGGGCCGTATTGCAGAGGGCGCCGCTGCGACACTGGCTGGGCAATTGCGGGATGCTTCGCTGCCGCTGGCGCGCTTGAAGACGGGCACCCCGCCTCGGTTGGATGGGCGGACGATCGATTGGGCCCGGCTGGCGGTCCAGCCATCGGACCCTGACGAGTGGACCATGTCGCCCCTGTCAACGGAACGCGTCAACCCGCAGGTGTTTTGCGCGATGACGCGCACCAATGGTCGCGTTCACGAGATCATCCGCGCCAACCTTTCCCGTTCGCCACTCTATTCGGGCGCTATCGATGCGCAGGGCCCCAGATATTGCCCGTCGATCGAGGACAAGATCGATCGTTTCGGCGACCGTGACGGACACCAGATATTTCTTGAGCCCGAGGGGCTCGACACGCCGCTCGTCTATCCCAACGGGATCAGCACCTCGCTGCCCGTGGATGTGCAGGAGGCTTTCCTGCGGGCCATCGAGGGGCTTGAGCAGGTCCGGGTGGCGGAGCCGGGCTATGCCGTCGAATACGACCACGTAGATCCGCGTTCCTTGGACCGTTCGCTGCAAATGAAGGACCTCGAAGGCCTCTATTGCGCGGGACAGATAAACGGGACGACAGGTTATGAAGAGGCTGCGGCGCAGGGCCTTGTCGCCGGCCTCCATGCCGCGTGCCGTATTGCCGGGCGGGATGAGCCAGGCCTGGATCGGGCGAATAGCTACATGGCTGTTATGGTCGACGATCTCACCCTGCACGGTGTCAGCGAACCCTATCGCATGTTGACGGCTCGGGCGGAGTACCGGCTCCGGTTGCGCGCCAACAATGCTCCCTCCCGGCTCACGCCGCTGGCAATCCAGGCGGGATGCGTGTCCGAAGGACGGCGACGTCGGTTCGAGGCGCGTGAAGAGGCACGTGAAGCGCTGCAGCTGGCCCTGGGCCGGGAGCGCTCTCCTTCCGAAATGCGGATGTTGGGCTTTGCCGCAACGGACGATGCGGGCCGCCAACCGCTCGGGGATTGGACCCGATATCCCGGCATCGATTTGCCGCGCCTGGCCGAGGCCGGTCTTGTTCCACGTGAAACGGAGCATGGCTTGCATTCGGAGGTAGCCGAGGACCTGCACTATGCCCCATACGTCGCGCGGCACGAGGCGGAGCTGAAGGAACTGCGTGCAAACGAGAAGATCGCTTTGAAGCCTGATTTTCCCTTTCAAGAAGTGCCCGGCCTCTCGAACGAGATGGTGGAACGCTTGTCCCGCACCCGGCCCCAGAGCTTGGCTCAGGCGGGCCGGGTACCGGGCATAACGCCTGCGGCGCTTGCCGCGCTGCTCGTCCATGCCCGGAAACATGTGGCGGCGGCATGATCGATAGCGAAGACGCGGCACGCGCCTATGTTGCGGAACGGTGTTCGCCAGAGGCCTTGGCCAAGATGGAGCGCTTCGGAGAAGCGCTGCTTGCTGAATCGAAGAACCAGAACCTGATCGCACGCTCGACAGTCGAAACCCTCTGGCAGCGCCACTTCGCGGATAGCGCGCAGTTGCTCGATTGTGTTCCACGTGAAACACCGGGGCCCTGGCTGGACCTGGGGACCGGCGCCGGTCTCCCGGGCGTGGTGACGGCGATCATGCGGCCCGACCTCCCGCATTTTCTCGTCGAATCGCGCAAGCGACGGGTCGAGTGGCTTGAATCCATCATTGCCAGCCTTGGCTTGAATAATTGTCGTGTTCTGGGTGCGCGCTTGCAGGCGATCGACACCTTCGACGCGTCGGTGATTAGCGCACGTGCTTTCGCTCCCCTGGGCGAACTACTCAGATTGTCCGCCCGCTTTTCCACTGCCGACACGACATGGGTCTTGCCCAAGGGGCGGTCGGCAGCGCAGGAAAGGGACGAGCTTGATTCTCCGCTGCGCAGCATGTTTCACGTGAAACAATCGGTCACTAGCCGGGACGCTGCCATCCTCGTCGGCGCGGGCCGACCCAAAGTCGGGAGCCGCAGATGATTTGCATTGCGATCGCCAATCAGAAGGGCGGGGTCGGCAAGACGACCACCGCGATCAACATCGCAACCGCCATCGCGGCGACGGGCTGGCGCACATTGCTGGTGGACATGGACCCGCAGGGCAACGCCTCCACGGGTCTGGGTATTCCCAGTCACGACCGCGACTATTCCGTCTATGACATGCTGATGGACGAGGCCACCGCCGCCCAGTGCGCGCAGGCGACGCGGATCCCGAAGCTCGACGTGATCCCGGCCACGCAAGACCTCAGCGGCGCCGAGGTCGAGCTGGTGGGGGAAAGCGACCGGGTGGACCGCCTCAAGAACGCGCTCGCTAACGCCGAGGGATATGATGTCTGCTTCATCGACTGCCCGCCTTCGCTCGGCCTGCTGACGCTGAACGCCCTGAGTGCCGCGGACTCACTTCTCGTACCGCTGCAATGCGAATTCTTTGCGCTCGAGGGTCTCAGCCAGCTCCTGCAGACGGTGGAGCGCGTTCAGCAGGGCATCAATCCCTCGCTCAAGATTATCGGGGTTACGCTGACCATGTTCGATCGTCGCAACCGGCTGACCGACCAGGTGGCTGAAGACGTGCGCGAATGTCTGGGCGGTCTGGTGTTCGATACGGTCATTCCGCGCAACGTCCGCCTGTCGGAGGCGCCGAGCCATGGCTTGCCTGCCCTCATTTACGATCATTCGTGTGCGGGAAGCCGCGCCTACATGTCGCTGGCGAGAGAATTGCTCGGTCGCCTGCCCCCGGAAAGGAAAGCAGCATGAGCACCAAGCCTGTGCCAGCCGAAGCAACGCCCGATCGCAGCAAGCGCAAGCTGGGCCGGGGGTTGGGGGCCCTGCTGGGCGAGACCCAGCGCGAGGAATCGATCGCCCCCTCAGAAGGTGGCACGACTCTGGGCACGGGAACCGGCGGAGCCAATGAGCCCGGCCCTTCGACGGCCAGCGGGCTAGCCTCGATTCCGGTTGCCCGGATCGAACCCCTGCCCGGTCAGCCGCGCAAGATCTTCGAAGAAGACGCGCTGGAGGAACTCGCCAAATCCATTGCGCGCCGCGGGGTGATCCAGCCCATCATCGTGCGTCCGCTCGAGCGCAAGGGGCGGTATCAGCTGGTCGCCGGCGAACGCCGCTGGCGGGCTGCGCAGCGCGCGAATCTGCACGAAATTCCTGCAATCGTCCGCGATCTCGACCGTCGTGAGGTGATGGCCATTGCGCTGATCGAGAATATCCAGCGCGAAGATCTCAATCCCATAGAGGAAGCCCGCGCCTACCAGCATCTCTCCGAAGAGGAGGAGATGAGCCAGGCGGACATTGCCGAGCTGGTCGACAAATCGCGGAGCCATGTTGCAAACCTTCAGAGGCTGCTCGCCTTGCCGGAGCCGGTCATTCAGCTGGTCGAGCTGGGCAAACTCAGCATGGGCCATGCTCGCGCCCTGATCGGGCACGACCGGGCCGAAGAGCTTGCCCAGGAGGCGGTGTCGAAGAACCTGTCGGTCCGTGAGGTTGAAAAGAAGGTCCGCGCGAAGCCGGCCGGGAAGAAATCCGCTGCCGCAGGTGGAAACGGCGCTCCGCAACAGACGAATGCCGATATCGAGGCAGTCGAGCGTCACCTCGAGGAATTTCTCGGCATGTCGCTTTCGATCAAGCCGGATGCGGACCCGCGTTCGGGCGCGATCACCATCCGCTACAAAACTCTCGACCAGCTCGATCTGCTCTGTCAGCGGCTCACCGGCGGCGAAATCTGACCGCTCGCATGCGGAGGCGGGCGATGTGGCGCCCGTGCAGCCTCACTCGGCACTAGCGCTGCTTGACGTACTTGATCCGCTTGTCCGGTCGCGGCTGCCGCTCGCGTTCGATCACCCGTTCGCGTACGATCTCCCGCTCTTCGACCTCGTAGTATTCTTCGACGATTTCTTCCCGTATAACAGGAACATAGAGTTCGCCGCGATCCTCGATGACGACCACGACGCCACCTGACTGGGTGGTCACGTAGCCGCCACCGCCACCCGCCGCGTAGCCGTAACCGGCCCCGTAGCCGCCCCCCTGGCGATAGCCGTAATACTGCACGGGCGCCGAGCGGTAGCCATAGCCGTAATCGTCTCGGTAATATCCGCCTTCGCGATAGGCGTAGTCGTCGGCATATCCGCCGTCACCATACCCGTATCCGTAGTCGGCCTGATCGGAGTAAACCCGGCGGTATTCGGTCAGCCAGCCATCACAGTCGAGCCGCTCGTCATCGCCGCCACGCGCGATCAGCGAACCGATTACCGCGCCCGCGATGCCGCCAATTCCGCCACCGATCAGCGTTCCGGTCAGGCGCGAGCCGTCCTCCGCCAATTCGTTTCCGAGCACCGCACCGCCTGCGCCGCCAATCAACCCGCCGATCACCGCACCATCGCGGCCTCTCCGCCGCCGCTCGTCGAAATAGGCATGGCAGTCGCGCATCCAGTCGGTCCGATCATAGCCGGATGGCAACGCGGGCAGGGTGCGGTAATATGCAATTGGGGCTGCCTGGGGCGCCGAATAGGTGGGCTGCTCGGGCGCGGCGTAATATTGCGCAGAAGCGGGCGCCGCGATGCCTGCAAGCGCCAGAGAGCCGGCAATGATGATCGATCGCATGACAGGCGCACCTTTCTCGCAGGGGCCTCGAAATGCGGCCCCTCATAAAGTCTTAAGAAAGGGTTACCGCATTCGCTCCCTGCGCGATTGGCCGCAGAAATCGCCTGTCCCGCACTGGGGCAGATCGCGCAGATCAGATCCGATCTGCGATCCGTTCGGCGAGCGCCTCAATCCCTCGTGAATCGCTTTCGCGGAAGCGCGCCTTGTGCGGACTGTCCAGGTCGATCACCGCGATCACCTGCCCATCGCGCATCACCGGCACGACCAGTTCGGAAGCGCTGGCGCCATCGCATGCAATATGGCCGGGGAAGGCGTGCACATCCTCGATCCGCTGGGTTTCCCCGCTGGCGGCCGCCGTACCGCATACGCCCTGACCAAATGGGATACGGATGCAGGCGGGGCGGCCCACGAAGGGGCCCAGCACCAGTTCGTCGCCCATGACCCGGTAGAATCCCGCCCAGTTCAGATCGGGCACGAAGCTCCAGATCAGTGCGGCGAGGTTCGCCATGTTCGCCACAGCGTCGGATTCGCCGTCGGTCAGTGCGTCCGCCGCATTGGCGAGTTCGCGGTAGCGTTCCTCATCCGGAGTGTCGGCGGGAAGGGAGAAATCGAACATCGGCGGTGAGCTCCTGATTGCGGCGTTTCGGTTTGGCGATTGCCGCGGGGGTGGTGGCGGCCTATTTCGGGTGCATGAAGATTCTTCGCAATATCGGCATCGCGCTTCTCGTCATCATCGTGCTGGCCGCGATCGCCATCGCCCTGCTGCTGCGCGGCAGCCCCGCCGAACTGACCGTGGACGAGGTTTCCGGCACGGATCCGACGCTGGTCGAGCCGGAAAGCGAATGGTTTCCGACGATCAACGTGGCGGAACCTGTCGGCTGGGACGAAGGCGAGGTACCCGAAGCGGCAGAAGGCCTGCAGGTGACGCGTTTTGCGGAAGGCCTCGACCATCCGCGCATCCTGTACCGCCTGCCCAATGGCGATATCCTCGTGACGCTGACCAACAGCCCGCCGCGCGATGTCGGCGGGATAGAGGGCTTCATCATGAAGACCCTGATGGGCCGCGCCGGAGCCGGAGAGCCTTCGCCCGACAAGCTGGTTCTTCTGCGTGACACCGATGGCGACGGCGATGCCGATATCAAGCGGGTCTTGCGCGAAGACGGGCTCGATTCGCCCTCCGGCATGGCCTATCGCGATGGCACGCTCTACATCGCCAACCACGACGCGCTGCTCGCTTTCGACTACGAGCTGGGATCGCCCACGCTGGAGGGCGAACCGCGCAAGTTGATGGACCTTCCCGCCGCTGGAAATCACTGGATGCGAAACATCATCCTCTCGCCCGACGGCGGGCGGATCTATGTCGCAGTGGGTTCGGCAAGCAATATCGCCGAAAACGGCATGGAAGCCGAAGATGGCCGAGCGATGATCTGGGAATATACGCTCGAAGATGGCTCGCAGCGCCCCTACGCCACAGGCCTGCGCAACCCCAATGGTCTTGACTGGAATCCCCTGTCGGACGAGCTGTGGACCACCGTGAACGAGCGCGACATGCTCGGCGGCGATCTCGTCCCCGACTACCTGACCAACGTACCGATCGGCGCGAATTACGGTTGGCCGTGGCTCTACTACAAGAACACGCGCGACCGCCGTGTCGAAGCGCCGATGCCCAACTTCCTCACCGAATATGCGCGCTACCCCGAATATGCCCTGGGGCCCCACGTCGCGGCTCTCGGCCTCGCATTCGCTGAGGAAGGGCACCGCCTGGGCGACAAGTTTGCCCGTGGCGCCTTCGTCGCGCGCCACGGCTCCTGGAACCGCAAGCCGCCCTCGGGCTACGACGTCGTGTTCATCCGCTTCGACGAGCGGGGGAATCCGCTCGGCAAGCCGGTCAGCGTGCTGGGCAGTTTTCTCAATGGTGATGGCGAGACGCGCGGCCGCCCGACCTGGGTCGAATTCACCGAAGACGGCGGTCTGCTGGTCAGCGACGATACGGCCGGGATCATCTGGCACGTGATCGCGCCGGGAGCGAAGCCCGCCCCTGCGCTCGAGCGGATCGAGGGAGACCGGCTGCAACCGCAGACCGAGTTGAAGGGCGACCCGCGTGAGGCCTTCACCGACGAATTTGCCCGCGAATTCAACCCGATGGGCAACTGACGGGCTGCGGCCTCAGGCCGCCAGAACGCTGCCGTCGATCTCGTAGAGCAGGCTTGCGCCCGCGGTGGCCGAGGCCTTGAGGCCCATCGCCTCGGGCACGATATGATCGAGGAAGAAACGCATCGTGACGCGCTTGGCGTGCTTGCGGCTCGCGTCCTTGCTGTCGTTCATCGCGCGGTGCTGTTGCACCAGCGTCCACCCGGCAACCGCCACGGCGCACATCGCCGTGAAGGGCACGCTGCCCGCCAGCCGATCGTCTAGCGAAGCATCTTCGCGCATCCACTTGGCAATCGCGGCGCATTCGCCAGCCAGCGCCTTCAGCTGCGCTTCGTCGCTCGCATCGCGGGCGATATCGGCAAACAGCTTCTGCAGGGCCTCACCGTCTTCCAGCCCGAGCTTGCGCGTGACCAGATCGGCGGCCTGGATGCCGTTGGTGCCTTCATAGATCGGAGCAATCCGGCTGTCGCGCCAGTGCTGCGCCGCCCCGGTTTCCTCCACGAAGCCCATGCCGCCGTGCACCTGGATGCCCAGCGAGGCGACCTCGATCCCCGTATCCGTCGCCCAGGCCTTGAGCATGGGGACGAGCACTTCGGCACGGGCGCGCGCGTTCGCATCGCCGACATCGCCCCGGTCGACCTGTCCGGCGGTGTAATAGAGCAGACCGCGCATCGCTTCGGTGAGCGAGCGCATCCGCAACAGCATGCGCCGCACGTCCGGATGGTCCATGATGGCCACCGGCGTGCGGTCCTCTGCACCCGCGCGGGCCGACTGCACCCGCTCGAGCGCATAGGCGACCGCCTGCTGCGTCGCGCGTTCGGCAATCTGGACACCCTGCGAACCCACATTGATCCGGGCGTTGTTCATCATCGTGAACATTGCTGCGAGCCCGCGGTTCTCTGCACCAACAAGTTCGCCGATGCACGCGTCGTCGTCGCCATACGACATGACGCAGGTGGGCGAAGCGTTGATCCCCAGCTTGTGTTCGATGCTGACACAGCGGACATCGTTGCGCGCGCCGGGCGTGCCGTCGTCCTTCAGGTGATACTTGGGCACGAGGAAGAGCGAGATGCCACGGCTTCCCTCGGGCGCATCCGGCAGGCGCGCCAGAACCAGGTGGATGATGTTCTCCGCCAGGTCGTGCTCGCCCCAGGTGATGTAGATCTTCTGGCCCTTGATCCGGTATTTCCCGGCGTGCTCGCCATCCTCGATCAGGTGGGCGGTGGTGCGCAGTGCACCCACGTCGCTGCCCGCCTGCGGCTCGGTCAGGTTCATCGTGCCCGACCATGCCCCGCTGATCAGATCGGGCAGGTAGCGCGCCTGCTGCTCCGCCGTTCCGTGCGCCTGCAGCGCCTCAATCGCCCCGACCGAGAGCATGGGCAGCAGGTTCAGCGCCATGTTCGCCGTGCCCAGGTTTTCCAGCACGTTGCACGCTAGCGTGAAGGGCAGGCCCTGCCCGCCATGTTCGGCAACGCCCGCAATCGCGTTCCAGCCCTGCTCGACATAGGCCTGGTAGGCCTGCTCGAATCCGTCGGGCAGGCGCACGACACCGTTTTCCAGCTTCGCGCCTTCGAGGTCGCCCTTGCGGTTGAGCGGGGCCCATTCGCCCGCGGCGAACTGGCCCACGCCTTCGACGATCGCCTCGACCAGGTCGGGCTCGGCTGCGGCAAAGCGCTCGCTCTGCGCCAGCTCGGCGATCCGGGCATTGGCGCGAATGGCGAGCAGCTGGTCCTGGGTGGCGGGCTTGTAGGTCATTGCGGGGGCGTCCTCTTGGTTTTCTTGACTGCCGGATATAGCGCGCAGGGATGGACCGCAAATACGTTACGGAAAAGGTATTGGCCGATGCGGCGGGAATCGCCCGCGCAGCCGAGATCCTGCACGCCGGCGGTTTGGTCGCCGTGCCGACCGAGACGGTCTACGGCCTCGCGGCCCGCGCCGATAGGGAAGAAGCGGTGGCGCGGATATTCGCGGCGAAAGGCCGGCCGAGCTTCAATCCGCTGATTGTCCACGTCGGCGACGAAGAGCAGGCGGCGCGATATGCCCGATGGTCCAACGCCGCGCAGACCGCCGTAGAGACGGCCTGGCCGGGGCCGCTGACCGTGGTGATTCCCTCCAGGCCGGATGCAGGATTGGCGCCGGCCGTGACGGCAGGCCTGCCAACGGTTGCTCTGCGCTGCCCGGCCCATCCCGCGATGCAGCAGCTGCTGGCGGCGGTGGACTTTCCGCTGGCCGCACCCTCCGCCAACCGCAGCGGGTTCATCAGCCCGACATCGGCAGACCATGTGCTGGCGTCGCTGGACGGACGGATAGACCTGGTGCTCGACGCCGGGCCGACCGAGGCCGGGGTCGAATCATCGATTCTGGCGATCCGCGACGACGGATCGTGGGAAGAACTGCGCGCGGGCCCCATCGACCTCGACGCGCTGCATCGCCAGTATTTCGGGAAGGATATGCCCGCTCCGGGGGAGGGCAGAACGCTCGAAGCGCCAGGTCAGCTCGCCAGCCATTACGCTCCGGGCAAACCTTTGCGCCTTGGCGTCACGCGTCCCGAAACGGACGAGTTCATGATCGGCTTCGGCGCAACGCGGGGTGACGTCACGCTGTCGGCTGGCGGCGATCTCGGCGAAGCCGCGCGGAACCTCTATGCGTGCCTGCACAAGGCCGCCGGATCGCAAAAGCCGCGTATCGCGGTCGCGCAAGTACCCGGGGAAGGGGTGGGCAAGGCGATCAACGACCGGCTGCGGCGTGCTGCCGCGCCCGTCGATCAGTCGTCGGGCTCGTAGGGTATCGTCGGGCGAAGCCGCTCGATCTCTTCGTAGGTTTCGCGCGCCTTCTCGCAGGCCTTGCGGCTTCCGTCTTCGCAATCTTCGCGCTGGTCGCGATAGCGGCGTTCGAGCTTGCCCAGCTCTTCCTCGCGCTTGCGCAGTTCACGCCCGCGCTTCTCGTCCGCCTCGCTCTGGCTGGTGGTTGCCAGATCGACCGCCTTGCTACCGACCTTGATTGGCGCAGTGGCGATATCCAGCGCAGTCTTCGCAATGCAGCCCTGGAGAGCAATGGCGGCCAGGCCGAGCAGGAGGAGGGAGGGCGTGCGCGTCATGCCTCCTCCTTAGCCAATGCGATGGCCGCCGGATAGTCGCCTACTGCGCGCTTTGCTCGTCTTGTGTCGAGGCGGTGCCGGTGTCGGCCTCGGACGCACTGGCGCCCGCACCGCTACGCTCGCACTTGACCGTACCGGAACCCATTGATTTGACCGAGCAACTCGCTGAGCCGAGGACGGTAACGTCGCCCGATCCCATGATGCTCGCCTCGACGGTGCCATTCGAAGAAAACACCGCATCGCCAGAGCCCGCAATCGAGATATCGGCGTTCTCCACCTGCACGTCGCGCAGGTCCACGTCGCCCGAGCCCGCGATGGAGAGATCGAGCGTTTCGGCAGAGCCCGCGCCGACCAGATCGCCCGAGCCCGCAATGCTCACCTCGAGCGTGCCGGCCGCGATGCGCGCCACCCGCGCCTCGCCCGAGCCGGCGATGGAAACCGACGCTTCCCCGCCGCTGCCGAGCCGGTCAAGTTCGATCTCGCCCGATCCGGCGAGCGACAGGCTGTTGGGCGTCGGCATTGTCACACGCACGGTTGCCACGGAGCTGCCCATCAGGCGGCCCTCACGCGAGATTTCCAGCTCGTCACCGTCCATTTCGAACCGCACCCCTTCGGTCGCTTCGGCGCTGCCCTCGACTTCGATGGCCAGGGTTTCTCCCGAGGTCACGACTACCCGATCGGGTCCGGCGAGCGAGATCCCGGTTGGCGTGGCGTCGGCATAGTCGAACTCGGACAGCGGGACGCCGTCGCTAGAGTTGATCGAGAAATTGCTGCCGCAGGCAGCGAGCAGCGCCGCTGCCCCTGCAAGCACGATGCCGGACCGGAATTTCATGTCATTCTCCCACCGAATAGCTGTGTTACCATACTAATACAGGTGGGCGGTCCGGGCAACCCCAACGAAGAAGGGCCGCCCCGGTATGGAGCGGCCCTCGTCGATCAGTATGGGGCGCCCGTCGATCGGGTGCCGGTCAGCCGATCATGCCTCCTCGGCATTCTCGTAATATTGCGGCGCGTGTTCGCGCAGCACGGAGAGAATCTTCTCGAGAGCGGCGGGCTCGTCGGTCTCTTCCATCGCTGCGAGCTCGCGCGCGAGGCGGCTGGAGGCAGCTTCGAAGATCTGCCGTTCGGAATAGCTCTGTTCGGGCTGATCGTCGGGGCGGAAAAGGTCGCGCGTCACTTCCGCGATGGAAACCAGATCGCCGGAATTGATCTTGGCTTCGTATTCCTGCGCACGGCGGCTCCACATCGTGCGCTTGACCTTGGGCTTGCCCTTGAGCGTTTCCATCGCCTCTTTGAGAGTCTTGCTGCTGGAAAGCTTGCGCATGCCGATCGATTCGACCTTGTTGACCGGTACCCGAAGGGTCATCCGCTCTTTCTCGAAGCGCAGAACGTAAAGATCGAGCTCCATCCCCGCGATCTCTTCGCTCTGCAGTTCGACCACCTGGCCGACACCATGCTTGGGATAAACGACATAATCGCCGACATCGAAGGCGAGAGCCTTGGCTGCCATGAAAATTCCTTTCTACCGAAGGCGGGGGCGAGGCGTCACAGGCACAAGAGGACCGGTCGCCCGCGTGGGGCGAAAGTCCAGTTGCGAGGTGATGCCGGGGAAACCTGCCTTTCAACGTTCAAGTACCGCAGCGATGCTCACCGCAACGGGGCAGCCTATATAGCAGGTTCGAGCGAATATTGCGAGTCAATGAAACAAATGGGACGCGTCAATTTCGCTCGGCCCGCGCCTGCACGAATTCCCCGCCGAGCAGCAAGACAAAGGCGCTGAGATAGAACCAGGTCAGCAGGATGACGACCGCGCCGAGCGAGCCGTAGGTGGCGTTATAGTTGGCGAAATTGGCAACATAGCTGCCGAAAAGCGCGGTTGCGCCAACCCAGACGAAGGCGAAAATCGCAGCGCCGGGCAGTACCGCACTCCATGGCGGGTCGGGCCGGTTGGGGGCGAAGCGATAGAGAAAGCCGGCGCCCAGCATCCCGACAAGGAACATCAGCCCGAAGCTGGCAACCGGAGCCGCCGCGCCGGGCAGGGCTGCGGCCAGTGAGATGGCGGTACCGGCCAGCGCAAGCGCGAAGACCGCACCCAGGGTGACGATGATCGCGATCGCATTGCTTTTCAGAAAGCCGCGGTCCTCCTCGACATTGAAGACCACGTTCAGCCCGCCGATCACACCGCCTGCCGCGTTGCGCGCCCCGAACAGGGCGAGCGCCAGCGCGATGGCCAGACCCAGGCCCTTGGTGTTATCGTTTGCCTCGGTAACGGAACGCAACTGGTCGCCGATCAGCGAGGCGGCGCTGGGCGGCAATCCACGGCCGAGCGAGGCGATGTCGCGGGCGACAACCTCCGGCGTGGCGACCAGGCCGTACAGCAATACGCACACCGCCAGCAGCGGCACCATTGCCAGGAAGGCGTAATAGGAGACGCCCGCCGCGACGAGACCGGCATTGTCCTCGCTCGCGCCGCGCCAGGTTTGTTTGAGTGTATCGAGCATTCGAGTCCCCCGTTTCTAGGGGAATCGACTCAGTCTCCCTCGCCGGGTTCCGCCGTGAAGAACTTTTCGAACTTGCCCTCTTCGCCCTTGTGCTCGTCGGCGTCCTCGGGCGGGTCCTTCTTCTGCGTGATATTGGGCCATTCGTTGGAGAACTTGGTGTTCAGTTCCAGCCACTTCTCCAACCCGTCCTCGGTATCGGGCAGAATCGCCTCGGCCGGGCACTCGGGCTCGCACACACCGCAATCGATGCATTCGCTGGGGTTGATGACGAGCATGTTCTCGCCCTCGTAGAAGCAGTCGACCGGGCAAACCTCGACGCAGTCGGTATATTTGCATTTGATACAGGCGTCGGTGACGACGTAGGTCATGGGCGTGTTCCTTGCGCGCCGTTGGTTTCTGGCGCCGCTGCTAGTGTGTCGGTGCCGGGGCGGTCAAGCAGGCTGTAACATCCCTGCGCCTCGGCAGGAGGGCCTCTGCGATCCGGCAGGCTCTCGATCCGGATCACGACGACCCCGGCCTTGCGCGGTATGGTGAGCACATCGCCCGCCGCGATCTCGCGCGCAACCCGCTCCACACGCGCTCCGTTCAGCCGAAGATGGCCGCTTTCGATGAGGCTGCGGGCCGCGCTGCGCGTGCGCACGAAGCGCAGACGGCACAGCACCAGGTCGAGCCGCATCAGCGACTGCTCCGCATTACGAAAGCATATCTTTCAGCGCTGCAAACGCATTTTCTGGCCGTGGCTCGCGCGGCTTGCCATTCGCGCCCTGATCGGCCCGTCCCGAACCCTGTGGCTTGCCGCGCCCCTTGCCCCCGGGCTTGCTGGCCCCCTTGGCGTGACGGGACTTGCCCTGCCGACGATGCTCTCCATCGCTCCCCCGCGCGCCTGAGCGCGATCCCGACCTTTGCGGCAGCCAGCGCCAGCGATCGGGCAGGGCGGGGCCGAAAGCACCCTCGGGCACGGGCTTGCCCTCGACCATCCGGAAACCCGCCGCGCCCAGCAGCCGCTTGATGCTGTCCGGCGTGAGGCCCGTCGACACGGCCAGGGCAGTATCGAGCACGAAGGGCGCACCGCGACCGCGCTTCTCTCCTGCGCCCTTCGCCTTCGCTCTCGCTTCGTGCGCCTGCCTGAACAGCTTCTCCGCAATGTCGACGCGCACCAGCTGCTCGCCCGCCGGGCGGTATCCGGCTGGCAACGGCTTGGTAGCGGGAATGACCGAACGCATCGCCTCGTCGATCGGACGCCGGTCGATCCCGGCCTGCTTCATTGCGAGGCGCGGCGCGGGCTTGAGCAGCGCGGGCGCGAAGATATCCAGCGCGCCGAACACCACGCCCACCTTGCGCAGGAAGGGCCGCGCTTCCTTGGGCAGGTTCTCGATCCCCGCACGCTCGCGCGTGACGATGCCATGCCCGTCGAGGAGGTTGAGCAGCAGCGCACGCGCCCAAGAGGTCGCGTCCTCGCTCTTCGAGGCGAGCTGCAACTTGCGCAGCGGTTCGAGCGGTGCGAGCCACTCCTTCACCTTGGCTTCGATGGCAGCGATGAACGCGGCACGCGCGCCTTCGGGCAGCCGGTCAAGCTCGCGCGCGGGCTTCAGCCGGGGCTCGGCCGGATCGACCGGATGTTCCAGCCGGGCGATTTCCTGATCGCCCCACATCACCCGTCCATCGCGTAGCGCGACCCCATCCAGCCCGCTCTCGCGCAGCTTTTCGGCCTGGGTGGCAAGGATACGCGGCAGAGCCTTTTCGCCCGCCGACAGCAGCATCTTGCGGTCGCCCGCCGCTGCATGCGGATCGATGGCGAAGCGGAAGCCCTCCAGCTTGCCGATCGCCTGGTCTTCCACAAGCAGTGTGCCGTCGTCCTCCAGCGAAATGGGGAGGAGCGAGGGATCATTGCCAAGATGCTTCATTAAAACGGATGTCCTTCGATTCACGAACCGCTCTGTCAGGCGCATGTGCAGCGCGTCCGACAGGCGGGCTTCGACCGCGCGGGCGCGCGCCGCCATTTCGTCGCGCGCGAGCACCCAGTCGGGTCGCTGGCAGATATAGGCCCAAGACCGGATCGCGGCTATCCGTCCCTGTAGCACGGCAATGTCGCCGCGTACCGTATCGAGTTCTGCGATCCGGGCGGCGACGAAGTCTGCGCCGATATAGCCTTCGCGCAAGTCCTGCCACAGCCGCGTGACGAAGCGCGCATGCGTGTCGACACCCGATGCGCGGAAATCGGGCAGAGAGCACACTTCCCAGAAGCGCCGCACATTGGCTGGGCCGCGAATGGCCTGCGCAAAAGGCTGGTCGGCCAGCTTGCGCAATACCGCGAGGTCGATCGATTCGGGCGCAGGCGCCAGTTCGCGCTCGTCGGGCTTGGCCGAAAGATCGGCGATCAGCGTGTTCAGCGTATCGAAGCGCGGCTCCGCCTCGCGCCAGAACAGCTTGGTCAGCGGCTGGAAGCGGTGTTCTTCGATGGCGAAGATTTCTTCTTCGGTGAACTCGGCATCCTGCCCGCCCATGCCGACGAGTGCACCGAAGCTGCCATCCCGGTGGTGCCGCCCCGCGCGACCGGCGATCTGCGCCATTTCCGAGGGGGTCAGACGCCGCCGCTTAACGCCGTCGAACTTGGCGAGGCTGGCGAAGGCGACATGGGTGACGTCAAGATTGAGGCCCATCCCGATGGCGTCGGTCGCCACGATGTAGTCGACCTCGCCATTCTGGAACAATTCGACCTGCCGGTTGCGCGTCTCCGGGCTCAGCGCACCCATCACCACCGCCGCACCGCCACGCTGGCGGCGCAGCATTTCGGCGATGGCGTAAACCTGCTCGGACGAGAAGGCGACCACCGCGCTGCGCTTGGGAAGGCGCGAAAGTTTCTTCGCGCCACCATGGGCGAGCGTGGAAAAGCGCGGGCGTTCGGTCAGCTCCACATGGGGGATCAGCGACTGGATCAGGGGCGCTGCGGTCGCCGAACCCAGCAGCATGGTCTCTTCCCGACCGCGTGCATTGAGCAGGCGGTCGGTGAAGACATGCCCACGTTCGCGGTCGGCTGCGAGCTGCACCTCGTCGATCGCCACGAAGGCATGGCCGCCGCCATCATGCGGCATGGCCTCTGCCGTACACAGGAAATAGCGCGCATCCTTCGGCTCGATGCGTTCTTCACCGGTAATCAGCGCAACCGCCTTTTCGCCCTTGATGGCGACGACGCGATCGTAAACCTCGCGCGCCAGAAGCCGCAGCGGGAAGCCCATCGCGCCGCTCGAGTGGCCGCACATCCGCTCTATGGCGAGGTGGGTCTTGCCGGTGTTGGTGGGGCCAAGGACAGCCTTGATCGAAGGCGCGGACATGCACCCCATGTGGCAAGGCTGCGCGCGCACCGCAAGCGAGCCACCGGCTCGGCGCTTCCAGGGCTCGCCCCACCGAAGTTCGACGCCGATACCTCGCGTGATTAAACGGCAATTAAGAATGCAATGGCACAAACGCGCCTCAACCGATAAGCGCCGCCCCTTCGCATGACCGGGGTCCGGAGCGGCAGTACCAGACTATCGGAGACGGGATCTGACTTACGCCGAACGGTCGGCAGCGCACATGCCGGAAACGCAAGATGCGCAGCCGACGGACATCCAGCAGGACGACAGCGCCCCCGCGCAGTTCCGCGAACCCGTGGGCAAGGCCGCCGGCGGCGCGCACGCGCGATTGGCCAGCTTTGCGCGCTCCGGCACGCGAATCGCCCGCGATGGGATCGCCCGTCTGGAACAGGCCGATCTTGCGCCCGACCTGGCGCAGAATATCGGCAGTGCGCGCTGGTTCCGCGGGGCCGCCACCTTCCTCTCGCTCACCGCCGTGGCCCTGGCCTTCTGGCCGGATTTCTCGCCTCTCGAAGCCGCGCCCGCATTGCGTCTCGACGACCGGACGCGCGAAGAATTCCGCAGCCAGACGATCATGCCACTCGCGCTCGGGGGCGATACGGGCGCGCGGATGGCCGCGAGCGCGCTGGTACGGCCCCTGCGCGACGCGCCGGAGCGCCCGCAGCTGGAAAGCACCGCCACCTTCGGCCGCAGCGACAGCCTGGCCGGCATTCTCGCCCGGCAGGGAGTGGGTCAGTCCGACGCGGAACGAGCGGCGCAGCTGGTTGCGCAGGCGATCTCGCTCGAAGAGATCGAGCCGGGCACGCAGATCGACGTTACTCTTGGCCGCCGGACCGATCCGGGCCGGCAGCGACCGCTCGACGAGTTGCGGTTTCGCGCGCGATTCGATCTCTCGCTGGCCGTGGCGCGGGGGAGCGATGGCAATCTCTCCCTGATCCGCGAGCCGATCGAAGTCGACGAGACCCCGCTGCGCCTGCGCGGGACCGTGGGCGAGAGCCTCTACCGCTCCGCGCGCGCGGCAGGCGCGCCCGCCAGCGCGATCCAGGCCTATCTCAAGGCGCTGGGTGATCACGAGGATCTCGACAAGGCGCTGCAGGCCGGCGACACCTTCGACATGATCGTTTCCTATCGCCGCGCGGCAACAGGAGAACGGCAGGCGGGGCGCCTGCTCTATGCGGGTATCGAGCGCGATGGAGAGGCCACCACGCAGCTGATGCGCTGGGGCAGCGACGGCCAGTTCTACGAAGCGTCGGGCGTGGGCGAGCAGCGCTCGGGCCTGGTCGCACCGGTGCCGGGGCCGATCGGTTCGCGCTACGGCATGCGCCGCCACCCGATCCTGCGCTACAAGCGCATGCATGCAGGCGTAGATTACCGCGCGCGGCACGGAACGCCGATCGTCGCGCCGACCGACGGACGCGTGACCAGCGCAGGCCGGGCGGGCGGTTGCGGCAACGCCGTGCGGCTCGCTCACGAGGGCGGGCTGAGCACGCGCTTCTGCCACATGAGCCGGATGGCCGTATCGCGCGGCCAATATGTGAAGCGTGGCCAGATCATCGGCTATGTCGGCTCGACCGGCCTCTCCACCGGGCCGCACCTCCATTACGAGATGTATCGCGGCGGGCGCCATGTCGATCCGCTGTCGGTCCGCTACGTCACGCGCGCCACGCTGAGCGGCGAGCAGCTGCGCCGTTTCCGCTCCACTCTGGACGCGCTCAAGACGGTGGAGGCAGGTGCGGCGCTGGAAGACATGCATCCCAGCAGGCCCGTATCGGAGAACCCCGTGCGCGAGATCGACCGTGTTGCGCTCCACGCGCGCCATGCACGGGGCAGCTAACCCGCTTGCGGCGTGCGTGGCCTTGCGCCACACCGCGCGGCCATGAGTGCAAACTTTCCCGCCACCCGGCTTCGCCGCACCCGCTCCGCCGACTGGAGCAGGCGCCTCCACCGTGAAAACACGCTGTCGCCGGCCGATCTGATCTGGCCGCTGTTCGTGATCGAGGGAGAGGGCGCCGAACAACCCGTCGCCAGCCTGCCCGGCGTCAGTCGCTGGTCGATCGACCTGCTGCTGGAACGTGTGGCCGAAGCGATCGCGCTTGGCATTCCGGCAATCGCGCTCTTTCCCAACACGCCGCCCGACAGGCGCAGCGACGAGGCGGAAGAAGCCTGGAACCCCGACAACCTGATCTGCCGCGCCCTGCGCGCGATCCGCGAGCGCTTCGGCGATGACATAGGCGTGGTCTGCGACGTCGCGCTCGATCCCTATACCAGCCACGGCCACGACGGGTTGCTGGATGAAAGCGGCTACGTCACCAATGACGCAACGCTGGATGCGCTGGTCAAGCAGTCGCTCAACCAGGCGGCGGCGGGCGCGGATGTGATCGCCCCGTCGGACATGATGGACGGCCGCGTCGCCGCTATCCGGCAGGCGCTCGAAGACGCCGGGCACACCAATGTCCAGATCATGAGCTACGCGGCCAAGTATGCCTCGGCCTTTTACGGCCCGTTCCGCGATGCGGTGGGCTCTGGCGACCGGCTGAGGGGCGACAAGCGCACCTACCAGCTCGACCCGGCCAATAGCGACGAGGCCATGCGCGAGATCGCGATGGACATTGCCGAAGGCGCGGACAGCGTGATGGTGAAGCCCGGGCTCGCCTATCTCGACATCATCCGCATGGCGCGCGACCGGTTCGATGTGCCTGTGTTCGCCTATCAGGTGAGCGGCGAATATGCGCTGGTCGAAGCGGGTGTGGCTGCGGGGGTCGGCGCGCGCGAGCCGCTGGTGATGGAAAAGCTGATGGCCTTCAAACGGGCCGGATGTGCGGGGATCCTTACCTATTATGCACCCTTCGCGGCGCGCCTTCTGAATGGCTGACGTCAAGGTGGCGGACTTTCGGCACGAGACCGAACGCCTGATCCTGCGCGACTGGCGGGAGGATGACTGGCCGGCGTTCTGGGAGGGAACCAACACGCCCGCCGTCATGCGCTGGCTGGGCGGGGTGTGCGATGCAGACAAACGGCAGGGCGCGCAGGATCGCCTGCTGTCGTACAAGCACGATTACGGCCACACGTTCTGGGCAGTGGAGCGCAAGGGCGATGGCGCCATCCTCGGCTTTTGCGGGCTCAAACGCTGCAACCAGGCGGGCGGACCGGTAGGCACGATGGAGGTCGGCTGGCGGCTGCGTGAGGATGCGTGGGGCCAGGGCTATGCAAGGGAAGCCGCCACGGCCTCGCTCGACATCGCCTTCGAGGCATTTGATGCCGAGGAAGTCGTCGCGCTGACCGTGGCGCGCAACACGGCGAGCTGGGGCCTGATGAAGCGGCTGGGCATGCGGCGGCGCGAGGACCTCGATTTCCAGAATGCCGATTTCGACGCCGAGGACCCCACGATCATCGTCTATTCCATCGACCCCGAGACATGGGAGCACTCGCGATGAGGCTTTCGCCCCGCGTACTGTTCGTCTTCACGATCCTGCTCGGCAGCTTCCTGCTGTTCCTCGTCCAGCCGCTGGTCGCGCGGCTGGCGCTGCCGCAGCTGGGCGGAGCGCCGAACGTCTGGAACAGCGCGATGCTGGTCTATCAGGCGCTGCTGCTGGGCGGCTATGCCTATGCCCACATCCTTTCCCGCGCGACGCTGCGCAGGCAGGCGCTGGTCCATCTTGCCCTGATGGCGCTTGCCCTGCTGACCCTGCCCATTGCGCTGGCGGATGTGCCGCAGCCGGCGGGCTGGGAGGTGTTCTGGGTTCCGCTGCTGCTGGTTGCGACGATCGGACCGCTGTTCTTCATCGTCGCCGCGCAGGCCCCGCTGGTCCAGCGCTGGTACGCCGCAGACCCCGATGCAGGAGACCCTTACTGGCTTTACGGCGCCTCCAATATCGGCAGCTTCGCAGGGCTTCTCAGCTATCCGCTGCTGCTCGAACCCAACCTGTCGCTTGCCGGGCAGAGCACCGTCTGGGCGCTCGGTTACGGGCTGCTGATCGCATGCATGGCTGCGCTGGCATGGCTGCGCTGGCGCACCCCGCTCCACGCTGACAGCCCGGCCGGGCAGGGCGAGCCCGAGGACGGCGAGCCGATCGGCTGGCGGCGCATCCTCTTCTGGCTCGCACTCTCGGCGGTGCCATCGGGCCTGATGCTGTCGACCACCACGCACCTGACGACCGATATCGTGGCGATGCCGCTGCTGTGGGTACTGCCGCTGGGGCTTTACCTGCTCAGCTTCGTGTTCGCCTTCAACGAGCGCAGCGCGCTGGGTTTCGCGCTCACGCGCACCGCGCCAACCATCCTGCTGCTGGCGGGTGCGATGGCGATGGTCAGCCGCGGGTCGGACGGGGTGTCGCTGGCGCTGGCGGCGGTGCTGATGCTGTTCGTGGTTGCCACCGCACTCCACCGGCGGCTCTATGCCAGCCGCCCGGCGCCCACGCAGCTCACCCGGTTCTACCTCGTCATGAGTGCGGGCGGCGCACTGGGGGGAGTGTTCGCCGCCATCGTCGCACCGCTGCTGTTCGACTGGGTGTGGGAGCATCCGCTGCTGGTGCTCGCCGCGGGGGCGCTGCTGCCGCAGAACCCGCTGATCGCGTGGATGGACCGGCTGGGGCTCGACGCGCGCGCCAGGCTCGTCGCCAGGCTCGCGCTGGTTGCGGCCGCCGCGCTGCTCGGCCTGTGGATGGCTCACGCGCTGGACAATGCGCAGAGCTTCACGGTCCATCTGCTGCTGCTGGCCATCGCGCTGCTTGGCGTTCTGGCACTGGGCAAAAGGTGGGCCTTCCTCGCCATCCTGCTGATCGCGATGCTGGCGCGCGGCGGGTGGGATACGCTGGAGGAGAGCGCGCAGGGCATCCGCGAACGCAGCTATTTCGGCGTCTATACGATCCGCCAGCATTCGGACCCGGACACCCGTCTGCTGCTGCACGGTACGACGATCCACGGGCGCCAATTCCTCGATCCCGAACGGCGCCGCGCGCCGACCAGCTATTACGGGCCGACTTCGGGCGTGGGTCTGGCGCTGTCCGGCGCGCGAGAGATCTACGGACCGGGCGCCCAGATCGGCGTGATCGGCCTGGGGACGGGGACACTGGCCTGCTACCGCGAGCCGGGGCAGGACTACACTTTCTACGAGATCGACCCGATGGTGGTCGAATATTCGCGCGACCGGGTGTTCTCGTTCCTGGCCGATTGCGCTCCCGAAGCCGGCATTCACCTGGGCGATGCGCGGCTCGCGCTCGAATCCGAACCCGCGCAGCAGTACGATGTGCTCGCCGTGGATGCCTTCAGCTCCGATGCGATCCCGCTGCACCTGCTGACGCGCGAGGCGATGCACACCTATGGCCGCGCGCTCAAGCCCGACGGGCTGATGCTGGTCCACATCTCCAACCGCTATCTCGACCTGCGGCCGGTGATCGCGGCCCATGCGGCCCAGAACGGCTGGATCGCGCTGATGCGCGACGATCCGGCGGTGCGGGAAGACGGGATCAGCGCCAGCTTCTGGGTTGCAATCGCAAGCGATCCGCAGCCCATCGCAAGGCTTCTTCTGTCCAGCCCGCAGACCGACTGGATCGAGCTGGACGACCCCGCGCCGCAGGTGTGGACCGACGATTTCGCCTCGATCCTGCCTCTGCTAGACTGGAATGCGATTTTGGGAGGCTCTCCATGAGCGATACGATAACCGGCGACACGGCTCACGGCAGACCGGGCGTGCGCCTGATCCCCATCCACGGCAAGGCGCCGCGTATTCACGAAACCGCCTTCATCGCGCCGGGCACGGTGATCGTGGGCGATGTGACGATCGGGGCGGGCAGTTCGATCTGGTACAATTGCGTGCTGCGTGCCGATGTCAGCTCGATAACCATCGGCGAGCGGACCAATGTGCAGGACGGCAGCGTGCTCCACTGCGACGGTCCTTCGCCGCAATACCCCGATGGCTGCCCGCTGGTGATCGGCGACGATGTGCTGATCGGCCACATGGCGATGGTTCACGGCTGCACGATACATGATCGCGGGTTCGTGGGCCTCGGCGCGATTGCGATGAACAAGGCGGTGATCGGCAGCGACGCGATGCTGGCGGCGGGCGCGATGCTGACCGAGACCAAGCAGATGGGCGCGCGCGAATTGTGGGGCGGTCGTCCGGCGCGCAAGATGCGCGATCTCGACGATGCGGCGATTGCCGGAATGCAGCTGGGCGTTGCGCACTATGCCGAAAACGCAAAGCACCACGCGGCGGCGATTGCCGGGAGCGGGAACGGCGCCTGACACACCTGACACAGTGTCCAGGGGCCGAAAAATCGCCCCTTCATGCCGGGTACGATCAGGGTCGTGACAACGATGCGAAAGAACGCATGTCCCATGCCACGCCGGTGCATCTGTAGGACAGCAGCAAATGGCGCGCGCTAAGCCCGACCTGCCCGATGCCGAAGCCCTGCGCGCACTGGCAAAGGGGGGCGAGCTGCGCGTGCGGGTAACGCCGGGCGCGCGCACCGAATCGATCTCCATCCTCGATGGCGGCGTGCAGGTGAAGGTGCGCGCGAAGCCCCAGGACGGCGCCGCCAATGCGGCAGTAGAAGCGCTGGTCGCCAAGGCACTGGGCATTCCCAAATCGCATTGCCGCCTGTTGCGCGGCGCAACTTCGCGCGAGAAGGTGCTGGCGGTTACGCTGTAGGTGCGCGCGCCGGGATGCGCATCGCCGCCAGGCACAGCGCCAGCGCGAAAGCGCAGGCGACCCACAGCGATGCCGCGCCCCAGTACAGCCCCACCACCGCACCGCCCAGTGCCCCGGCAAGCAGGCTGAGCCACAGCAGCGCGAAGGGCAGCGGGTTGGCCTTGCGGTCTCCTGCAATCCGGTCGGCCAGCAGCTGGCCCGTGCGCACCAGCGCGCCGGTCATGTAGGTCAGGCCCACCGGGCTTTCGCGATTGGCACTGAGCGCGGTGTTGAGCGCGCCCATGGCGACCACCAGCAGGCCGAGCGAAATCTCCCGCAGCTCCACGAAGCGCGCCAGCGCGGCGCAGACGAGCAGCGCGGCGACCAGCGCGGTGACGACGACCTTGCGCCGTGACGCCAGACGGTCGCCCACCAGCGTTCCCGTGACGACACCGATCACGAAGCCCGCGATCAGCAGCGCGGGCACCGCAACCCGGCTCGCCCCGCCCGCCAGATCGCGCGCCAGCAGCGTGGTGTTGCCGGTCATGAAGGAGACGAAATAGCCGTCGACCTGGAGGAAGCCGGTGACGTCGACGAAACCGGCGAGCGCGGCCACGGCATAGGCGAAGAGACGCTGTTGGGGGGTGAAGCGCTGCATGGGGGAGGCGGTACACCGCGCGGGCCCGGTATTGAAGGCGGTGCTGTTCCGACCTCATCGCCCGCGCCAGCCTCTCCCGTGTCGTCGGCTGGGGTTTCCCGGCTCGAGCGCCGGGATGACGCAGGAGCGATGAGGGGTGAGGGGTTAGTCCCTCACCAGCGCGCGCAGCGCGTCGATCCGGTCCGCCTCGTGCACCGGCTTGTCCCACCGGATGCGGTGGATGCGCGGGAAGCGCATGGCGAGGCCGGACTTGTGGCGCTTGCTCGCATGCACCGAATCGAACGCGACTTCGAACACCAGACTCTTGTCGGTCTCGCGCACGGGGCCGAAGCGGTTCACCGTGTTCTGGCGCACGTGCCGGTCGATCTTTTTGAGCTCCGCATCGGTGAAGCCCGAATAGGCTTTGCCCACGGGCAGCAGGTCCGCGCCCGCGTCCGGGTCGCCATCCCAGCAGCCGAAGGTGTAGTCCGAATAGAAGCTGGAGCGTTTGCCAGACCCGCGCTGCGCATACATCAGCACGCAGTCGATCAGCAGCGGGTCGCGCTTCCACTTGTACCACAGGCCGGTGCGGCGACCGGGCACGTAGGGCGAATCGCGCCGCTTGAGCATCAGCCCCTCGATCGCATCGTCGCGTGCGCCTTCGCGGATCTGCGCGAGATGCTCGAAATCACGCGCTTCGACGATGGCGCTGAGATCGAAGCGCTCGGATGGCAGCCGCGCCATCAACTCTTCGAGGATCGAGCGCCGCTCAGTCCATGGCCTGTCGCGCAGATTGTCGCCGTCGAGCGAGAGCACGTCATAGACGCGCACGAAGGCGGGGCTTTCGGCCAGCATCTTCTTGGAGACGGTCTTGCGGCCGAGCCGTTGCTGCAGCGCGTTGAAGCTGGCCGCGCCTCCCGCCTCGCCGCCCTGGACCGCTCCCTGCACCAGCAGCTCCCCGTCGAGGATCGCGGGAAAGTCCAGCGCGGGCAGCATTTCGGGGAAGGTGTGGGAGATATCGTCGCCGCCGCGCGAATAGAGGCGGGTTTCGCCATTCTCGCCTTCGCCGGCATGCACCAGTTGCACCCGGATGCCGTCCCACTTCCACTCGGCGACATAGTCTTCCAGGCTGACCACCGTGTCTTCCAGCGGATGCGCGAGCATGAAGGGTTTGAACAGCGGGATATCCGCCATGTCCGGCGGGTCCGCACCCTTTGCCGCCCAGGCAAACAGCTCCGAATAGGGGGGCTTCAGCCCGTGCCAGTACTCTTCCACATCCTCTACCGGCACATCGAAGGCATCCGCGAAGGCGACCTTCGCCAGCCGCGCCGAAATCCCGATCCGCATCGCCCCCGTGGCAAGCTTCAGCAGCGCGTAACGGCCCGACACATCGAGCCGGTCGAGCAGCGCGGGCAGTTCGGTCAGGACCGACTTGCGCGTCATGGCGTCAAGCAGCGCGACCGTCTCGCTGACCGTGGGCGGGGAGGGCGCGTCTTCCGGCGCCAGCTGCTCCTGGGGCCACAGCAGGCTTGCGGTCTCTGCCGTGTCGCCCACGAAATCGCGGCTGAGCGTCCACAGCACCGGGTCTACCCTATCCTTCAGGATGGTGCGGATGGTGGAGGATTTGACCGCCGGGAAATCGAGCCCGTCGCTCAGCGCCGCAAGCGCCCAGCCGCGATCGGGATCGGGCGTGGCGCGCAGGTATTCGCCGATCAGCCGCAGCTTCTCGTTCCGGCTGCGGGTATAGACAAGCGCGTCGATCAGGGCGGCGAATTTCTCCATCAGTGGGGCAAACCCTCTTTTCGGAAGGGTGAATCGCAGGTACTCATTTCCCGAGACGGCAAGCATACGCCGGTTTCGAAAGGGAAAGGTCCACTGTCATGACAATCAGGTTCTTCGCGGCGTCGCTCGCCATGGTCGCCACTCCGCTGGCGCTGGCCGCCGCTCCGGTCGCTGCGCAGGGAGCTGAGGCCGCGCTGACGATCGAAACGCCGATCGAAACGCTGATGGCCGACGAGGCTGCGCGCGCTGTCGTCGTCGCCGAGCTGCCCGATCTCGAGGCGAGCCAGTACTACCCGTACATCAAGAGCATGAGCCTCAAGGAAATCCAGCCCCAGTCGCAGGGTGCGATCACCGAGGAAATGCTGGCAAGGATTGCAGCCGGCCTCGCCGAGATCGACTGATCCGACGCGCGCGGGCGGGGGTGGCTCGGTCATCCCCGTCAATCGTCCTCGTCCTCGTAACCGACCAGCGCGAGCGCGCGTGCGGGCCGCTGGTGCAGCTGGCACCAGCGTAGCAGCGCCTCCTCGCGGCCGTGGGTGATCCAGGTTTCCTGCGGGTTCACTTCGCGGATCGTATCGGTCAGCTCGCCCCAGTCGGCATGGTCCGAGATGACCAGGGGCAGCTCGACATTGCGCTGCCTTGCGCGCTGGCGAACGCGCATCCAGCCTGACGCCATGGCGGTGATCGGATCGGGCAGGCGGCGGCTCCACCGGTCGTTGAGCGCCGAGGGCGGGCACACCACGATGTGGCCGCGCATGTCGTCCTTCGTGTGATCGGAGACGAGTCGAAGCTCGCCCAAGTCGACGCCGTGTTCCTCGTACAGCCGGCACATTTTCTCCATCGCGCCGTGGAGGTAGATCGGGTCGGTGTGCCCTGCCGCTCGCAGTTCGGCGATCACCCGCTGCGCCTTGCCCAGCGCATAGGCGCCCACCAGCACGCACGAATCGGGATGCGCCGCCAGCCGGTCGGTCAGCTTGGCCATCTCGCCCGCGATGGGCGGATGGGTGAATACGGGAAGGCCGAAGGTCGCCTCGGTGATGAAGATGTCGCACGGCGTCACTTCGAAGGGCGGGCAGGTCGGATCCGGGCGGCGCTTGTAATCGCCGGTGACGACGATCCGCTCGCCCGCATGCTCAAGCAATATCTGCGCGCTGCCCAGCACGTGGCCTGCGGGGATATAGGTCGCATCGACGCCGCCCTTCAGGCGGATCGTCTCTCCGTAGCGAACGGGCATCGCCTTGTGTGGGATGTCACCCGCGTCGTCCTCAGCCCCGGTGCGATAGCGCAGCTCCATGATCGCGAGCGTTTCGGGCGTGGCAAACGTGGTGCCGTGCCCGCCGCGCGCGTGGTCTGCATGGCCATGGGTAACGAGCGCGGTATCGACTGCGCGCGACGGATCGACCCACGCATCGGCAGGCACCACGTAGATGCCGTGCGGGTGTGGCTGGATCCAGGAAAAGGGCGCGGCGGGCATGAGGGTGAAAGCACCCTGCCATGCCCGCCGTTCCCGGTTTAGCTTTCGCTGTCCTTGTCCGCGCCCGTTTCGGCACCGCTTTCGGGCGTCGCCTTCTTCTTCGGCGCGGCTTTCTTGCGCTTGCCCTTGGGCGGGGCGGGCGTGAGTTCGAAGTGCGGCTTGCCGTCCTTCATGGTCACGTTGACCTCGCCGCCATCGGCCAGCTTGCCGAACAATAGTTCCTCGGCCAGCGGCTGCTTGATCTTTTCCTGGATCAGGCGGCCCATCGGGCGCGCGCCGTAGAGCCGGTCGTAGCCCTTGTCGCCGAGCCAAGTCTTCGCCGCATCGTCGAACTGGATGTCGACATTCTGTTCGGCCAGCTGGAGTTCGAGCTGGATGATGAACTTGTCGACGACCCGCGCGATGGTGTCCTTGCCCAGGTAGCCGAACGGCACGATCGCATCGAGACGGTTGCGGAATTCGGGGGTGAACATCTGCTTCACCGCCTCCTCGCTCGCATCTTCCTTGCTCACGTCGCCGAAGCCGATGCCGCTGCGCGCCATGTCCGCCGCGCCCGCATTGGTCGTCATGATCAGCACCACGTTGCGGAAATCGACCGTCTTGCCGTGGTGGTCGGTCAGGCGGCCATTATCCATCACCTGCAGCAGGATGTTGAACAGGTCCGGATGTGCCTTCTCGATCTCGTCGAGCAGCAGCACGGAGTGCGGGTTCTGGTCGACCGCATCGGTCAGCAGACCGCCCTGGTCGTAGCCGACATAACCCGGAGGCGCACCGATCAGGCGCGAGACCGAGTGCCGTTCCATATATTCGGACATGTCGAACCGCTTGAGTTCGATGCCCATGATGGAGGCGAGCTGGCGCGCGACTTCGGTCTTGCCGACGCCGGTGGGCCCGGAGAACAGGAACGAGCCGATGGGCTTGTCCGGATCGCGCAGGCCCGCGCGGGAGAGCTTCATCGCGGTGGCCAGCTTCTTCACCGCCGGGTCCTGCCCGAAGACGACCTGCTTCAGATCGCGTTCGAGGTTTTCGAGCGCGGTCTTGTCGTCCTTGCTGACAGATTTCGGCGGAATGCGTGCCATCGTGGCGATCACCGCCTCGATCTCGCGCGCGGTGATCTTCTTCTTGCGGCGGCTGGGCGGCACCAGCATCTGCATCGCGCCGACTTCGTCCACCACGTCGATCGCCTTGTCGGGCAGCTTGCGGTCGTTGATGTAGCGCGCGGAGAGTTCCACCGCGGTTTTCAGCGCATCGGCGGTGTAGGTCACCTTGTGGTGCTGTTCGAACGCGGACTTGAGACCCTTGAGGATCTTCACGGTATCCTCGATCGTGGGCTCGTTGACGTCGATCTTCTGGAACCGGCGCAGCAGCGCGCGGTCCTTTTCGAAGTGATTGCGGAATTCCTTGTAGGTGGTCGATCCGATGCAGCGGATCGCGCCGGATGAAAGCGCGGGCTTCAGCAGGTTGGATGCATCCATCGCCCCGCCGCTGGTCGCGCCGGCGCCGATCACCGTGTGAATCTCGTCGATGAACAGGATCGCGTGCGGCATCTTTTCCAGTTCGGAGACGACCTGCTTGAGCCGTTCCTCGAAATCGCCGCGATACCGCGTGCCCGCGAGCAGAGCGCCCATGTCGAGCGAGTAGATCACTGCCTCTTCCAGCACTTCGGGCACATCGCCTTCGACGATCTTGCGCGCGAGGCCTTCCGCAATCGCGGTCTTCCCGACGCCCGGATCGCCGACGTAGAGCGGGTTGTTCTTCGAGCGGCGGCACAGGATCTGCACCGTGCGGTCCACTTCTGGTCCGCGCCCGATCAGCGGGTCGATCTTGCCGCTGTCCGCCTTCGCGTTGAGGTTGACCGTGAACTGGTCGAGCGCGGTTTCCTTCTTGTTGCCCTTGGCCTCTTCCTTCTCCTCGGCCTCGGCTTCGTCGCTGCCACGCGGAGAGCGCGGCTCGATCGCCTGGCCGCTCTTGCCGATGCCGTGGCTGATGAAGCTGACCGCATCGAGCCGGCTCATGTCCTGCTGCTGCAGGAAATAGACCGCGTAGGAATCGCGTTCGGAAAACAGCGCAACCAGCACGTTGGCGCCCGTCACCATGTCCTTGCCGGAAGACTGGACGTGCAGGATCGCACGCTGCACCACGCGCTGGAAACCGGCGGTGGGCTGCGGTTCGCCCGCCTCGTCCGCCTTCAGCGACTGGTATTCCTGATCCAGATAGGTGCGCACCACATCCGCCAGTTCGGCCAGGTCCACCCCGCAGGCGCCCATCACCTCTGCCGCGTCGTCGTCCGCGATCAGCGCCAGCAGCAGATGTTCGAGCGTGGCATATTCGTGCCGCCGTTCGCGCGCACCGTCGAGCGCGGCGTGGAGGGTCTTTTCGAGATTTTGCGCAAAGCTAGGCATAGGTATCCTGCGAGATTTGGCAGCGGGATCGGCAGCTGCGGATTGTCACCGGGGATTCGCGCGACCCAGTTTGTGCCTGAGGAGTGAGCGCGGGGTGAACGACTACGGAGGAATATTGGTTGCCGCCCCGCAGGTGTGAAGGGCGGACCGCTCTCATTCCCCATTTTTCCTGGAAAACAGCGCTTCGGCGGCGTCGCGCTGCTTGGAATAGCGCAGACGATACTGTTCCACCCGCGCGATCTCCACCTGCAGCAGGCGTATCCGGTCGTCGAGTTCGAACTGCGAGAGGCGTGACAGATCGTCGGCAGCCAGCTGGCTGGCCGCATCGCTGGTGGGGCGGGGGCCGACGTCTTCTTCCATCCCCGCACTCTCCTCCCAGTCCCGCTTGCTGTCAATGCGGCGCGTGGCTAGGGCGCGGGCTGACACAGGATGCGACGGGGGAAAATGCAGTGCCAGCCGTACCCGACACGATGCGCGCGACCGGCTATGCTGAAACCGGCGGGCCGGAAGTTCTCGGCCTTCGGGAGGATGCGGCGGTTCCGCGTCCCGGCGCGGGCGAAGTGCTGCTCAAGGTCGCCTATGCCGGGGTCAACCGGCCGGATTGCATCCAGCGCGCCGGGCACTATCCGCCACCGCCGGGCGCCTCGCCGATCCTGGGGCTCGAGGCTTCGGGAGAGATCGTGGCCGTGGGCGAAGGCGTGGATGTGTCCTGGCTGGGCGAACAGGTCTGTGCGCTGACGCCGGGCGGGGCCTATGCCGAATATTGCGTGGTGCCAGAGGGCCATATGCTGCCCGTGCCCGATGTGCTGACCATGGCGGAGGCCGCTGCGCTGCCCGAGACGCTGTTCACCGTGTGGCACAACGTCTTCCAGCGCGGCATGGCGCGCGATGGCGAGATGCTGCTGGTCCATGGCGGCACGAGTGGAATCGGGACCATGGCGATCATGCTGGCCAAGGCCTTCGGGCTGGGCGTGATCGTGACCGCGGGCAGCGAGGAAAAGTGCGATGCCGCCAGGGCCGTCGGCGCGGACCACGCGATCGACTACAAGACCACCGATTTCGTGGAAGCCGTGGGGCTGATCACCGGCGGCGACGGGGTGGACGTGGTGCTCGACATGGTTTCGGGCGATTACGTGTCGCGCAACCTCAAGTGCCTCAAGCCCGATGGGCGGCACGTGACCATCGCGGTTCTCGGCGGGCTCAAGGCCCAGATCAACATGGCGCTGGTGATGTCCAAGCGGCTGGTGCTGACCGGATCGACGCTGCGCCCCCGATCGGACGCGTTCAAGACCGCGCTGCGCGACGAGATCGCGCGCGAGGCATGGCCGCTGGTGGAAGATGGCACCATCCGCCCGGTGATGGACGAGATCTTCGCGCTGGCCGACGCCGACAAGGCACATGCCCGGATGGAGAATGGCGACCATATCGGCAAAATCGTTCTCGCCATCGACGAGGATCTTTCACGATCAGGACTTTCATCTGACAGGTAAGACTGTGGATATTCGCAGTATTGTCACGATTTTGTGAGTCGGCTGTAACAAAGGCCCCCTAAGCCTCGGAGCATACAACCTGGCGAAACCACAGTTTTTCGCCGGATGTGTTCTGGACGAACAACAGGGGCCGGCCACCACCATGCTCGACCAAACGTCACCAGCAGGCTTGCCGAAAGCGTTTTCCGCTTTTGCCGGCGAGTTCGACAATGTCGCCAGCTTCCCGCCGGTCGAACCCTCCGTGCCCGAGCCGGAAGACGGCAAGCGCCGCCGCTATCGCACGATCTGGATCAGCGACGTGCACCTGGGCACCAAGGGCTGCAATGCGGAAATGCTGATCGACTTCCTCGACAGCACCGATAGCGAGACGATGTATCTGGTCGGCGACATCATCGACGGCTGGCGGCTGAAGAAGAAGTTCTACTGGCCCGCCTCGCACAACGACATCGTGTGGCGGATCCTGAAGCGCGCCAAGCGCGGCACGCGGATCGTCTACATTCCCGGCAATCACGACGAGGTGGTGCGGCCGTTTTCCGGCATGAATTTCGGCGACGTCGAAATCCGTCGCGCGGCCTTCCACACCACCGCCGACGGGCGCCGGCTGATGGTGCTGCACGGCGACGAGTTCGATACCGTGATGCTCACCCATAGGTGGCTCGCTTTCGTCGGCGACACCGCCTATCATCTGATGATGGCGCTCAACGGATGGGTCAACAAGGCCCGCAACGCGCTCGGGATGCCCTATTGGTCGCTGTCGAAGGCGGCCAAGCACAAGGTGAAGAATGCGGTCGAGTTCATTTCCAAGTACGAGGAAATCGTGGCCCGCGCAGCCGGGGAGCGCGGGGTCGACGGCGTGGTGTGCGGCCATATCCACACTGCCGAACACCGCATGTTCCAGCATAATGGCCGCGATATCGAATACTGGAACGACGGCGACTGGGTCGAAGGATGCAATGCGCTGGTCGAGCATTTCGACGGGCGGATGGAAGTGCTTCAATGGGCGGACGAGATCGCACGGCGCACCGTCGTGGAGCCCGACGATGACCGGCAGGAAGGCGCCGCGCGCGCGGTCGCGTGATGCTGCTGCTCGAACCGGGCGGGCTGGCTGACCTCGTGGGGACGCCGCCCAAATCGATCGCCATCGTCAGCGATGCCTGGCACCCGCAGATGAACGGCGTGGTCCGCACGCTGACCACCACCTGCGACATCCTGCGCGAGAGCGGGCACCGGGTGGAGGTGATCTCGCCCGATCAGTATCCGTCGGTTCCATGCCCGACCTATCCCGAAATCCGCCTGGCGCTGACCATGCCGGGCACGGTCGGGCGCAAGCTCGCCAAGCTCCAGCCCGATGCGGTGCATATTGCCACGGAAGGCCCGCTGGGTCTTTCGGCACGCCGCTATTGCCTTGCCAAGGCGGTGCCTTTCACCACCGCCTATCACACGCAATTCCCGGACTATGTCTCCCGGCGGACCTACCTGCCGCCCGACGCCTTCTGGCCCTATATCCGCTGGTTTCACCGCCCCGCCCAAAGGGTGATGGTGGCGACGGAGAGCATCCGCGAGGAACTGCGCGCGCAGGGCCTCACCCGGCTGCACCATTGGGGCCGGGGCGTCGATCTCGCCGTGTTCCGCCCCGATCTTGGCCTGTCACCCGATTTCGAGGGGCTGGCCCGGCCGATCCAGCTCTATGTCGGGCGCGTCGCGGTGGAGAAGAACATCGAGGCCTTCCTCAAGACCGACCAGCCAGGCACCAAGGTGATCGTGGGCGATGGCCCGGCGTTCAGCGACCTCGAGGCGCGCTATCCCGAGGCGGTCTTCCTCGGTAAACGCGGGGGCGACGATCTCGCCCGCTGCTATGCCGACGCCGACGTCTTCGTGTTTCCCAGCAAGACCGACACCTTCGGCCTCGTCATGATCGAGGCGCTGGCCTGCGGCACGCCCGTTGCGGCCTACCCCGTGCCGGGCCCGCGCGACATCCTGACCGAAGAGGTCGGCGCGATGGGCGACGATCTGGACCAGGCGATTGCCGACGCGCTGACGCGCGACCGGGCCGCGTGCGCCGCCTTCGGCGCGAAGTTCAGCTGGGAAGCGGCAACCGCGCAGTTCCTCGCCGGGCTTGAGGAATTCGACGGCGAGTGCCTTACTCCCTGATCATTGGCTGACCGCGGCTTCCAGAGCGCGGACCCGCGCATCGCGATCTGACTTGCCCTGAAGGGCCGCGGCCCTTACACTGGGCGCGACGTGGCCGCTCCTGCATGGGGCGGCCCTTTCATTTTCAGCCCCGCCCGAACCTGCCGGGGCACGCATTTTCAGGATGACCATCATGGCCGACCAACCGACCCCGCTGATGCCCCATGCGACCGCCACCTGGCTGGTCGACAATACCGGGCTCAGCTTCGAACAGATCGCGCAATTCTGCGGACTGCACATTCTCGAAGTGCAGGCCATGGCGGACGATCTGGCGGGCAGCAAGTATACCGGACGCGACCCGGTCTACGCCGGCGAGCTGACGCAGGAAGAGATCGAGAAGGGCCAGGCGGACAGCAGCTACAGCCTCAAGATGCAGAAGGCCCCCGCCGAAGTCACGCGCACCAAGGGGCCGCGCTACACGCCGGTCTCCAAGCGGCAGGACAAGCCCGACGGCATCGCCTGGATCCTGCGCAACCACCCCGAAATGTCGGACGCGCAGATCTCCAAGCTGATCGGCACGACGCGCAACACCATCGGTGCGATCCGCGATCGCACGCACTGGAACATCCAGAACATCCAGCCCAAGGACCCGGTGACGCTGGGCCTGTGTTCGCAGCGCGAACTGGATGCGGTGGTCAAGGCCGCGGCGAAGAAGGCGGGCCTCGAAAATGCCGCTGCCGACCCGCAGGTCGAAGCGAGCGACAAGGCCCGGCTGATCGAGGAACTGCGGCGCGAGCGCCAGGAAAACGAGAAAGCCGCCGCCGAGGCCGCGCAGGAAGCCGAAGCCGCCGCATGGCTCCAGGCCAAGCGCGCGAGCGAGGAAGAGCAGCTCAGCGGTGCGCCGCTCGATACCGGAGCCGCTCCCGAAGCCGATAGCGATACGGATGAGGCGGTCGACACGAGCGATCAGGGTTAAGATTTTCGGCCCAGCCGCCTAGCAAATGCTTGCGCGGCGGCGCGCGGGGCCTCATCAGGCTTACATGGATGTAAGCAAGCTGCCCTATCACCACCCGCGCCCGTGGGACGCTCCCATCGAGACGACCACCATGCCCGCCCTGTTCGGGCGGGCGGTGGATTCCCATCCGGATCGCACGCTGGTCGAATTCCTCGGTCGCAAGCTCAGTTACCAGGCGATGCACGCCGAAGCGCGGCGTTTCGCCGCAGGCTTGCAGCAGGCCGGGATCGGGCGGGGCGATCGGGTGGGGCTGTTCCTGCCCAACGTGCCGATCTACCTTTCCGCCTATTACGGGGCGATGATGGCGGGCGCGACGGTGGTCAATTTCTCGCCGCTCTATTCGGTCGACGAACTGTCCCACCAGGTCGAGGATTCGGGCACGCGGCTGCTGGTGACGGTGGATGCGGCCCAGCTTTACGAAACGGCGGCTGCCGTGCTCGAGCAATCCTCTCTCCAGACGCTTGTCGTGGGCGAGCTTTCGGACATGCTGCCCCTGTTCAAGGGGCTGGGCCTCAAGCTGTTCAAGAGCGGTTCGGTCGCGAAGCCCGCTTACGGCGAGCAAATCGTCAACTGGCGCGATATGCTGCCCCGCGCCGAACCGCGCCATCTGGACATCACGCCCGACGAGATTGCGCTGCTGCAATATACCGGCGGCACCACCGGGCGCCCCAAGGGCGCGATGCTCAGCCATGCGAACCTTGCCGCGAACGCGCAGCAGGTGAACGCGATCGACCCGTTCGACCGCAGCGAGCCCGACATCATCATGGGCGCGCTGCCGCTGTTCCACGTGTTCGCCAATACCTGCGTGCTCAACCGCAGCATCGTGCGCGGGGCAACCATCGCGATGGTGCCGCGCTTCGATGCGACCGACGTGCTGAAAACGCTCAAGCGCGCGCGCTGCACCGGCTTTCCCGGCGTGCCCACCATGTTCCAGGCGCTGCTCGATCATCCCAGGATCGCGCAGACCGATTTCTCGCAGCTCAGGATCTGCATTTCGGGCGGTGCGCCGCTGGCCGATCCGCTGCGTGAGAAGTGGGAGAAGGTTACGGGCGTGCGGCTGGTCGAAGGCTATGGCCTGACGGAAAGCTCGGGCGTGGTCTCGACCAATCCCTACGAGGCGCAGCGCAAGAACGGCACCATCGGGCAGGTCCTGCCGCAGACGCGGCTGCTGCTGCTCGACAAGGAGGATGCCAGCAAGCTTGCCCCGGAAGGCGAACCGGGAGAACTGGCGATCAACGGCCCGCAGATCATGCAGGGTTACTGGAACCTGCCGCAGGCCGACGCAGAGGTGTTCGTGGAGCACCTGGGCCGCAAGTGGCTGCGCACGGGCGATGTCGCGACCATTGGCGATAACGGCTTCGTGGCCATCGTCGATCGCATCAAGGACATGATCGCCGTGGGCGGCTTCAAGGTCTTCCCCAGCCAGGTCGAGGAAGTGCTGCAGGAAAACCCTGCCATCCGCGACGTGCTCGTGATCGGCGTGCCCGACGACTACAAGGGCGAGGTGCCGCGCGCCTACGTCACGCTCAACGCAGATGTCCGCGCACCCAGCGCCGAGGCATTGCGCGACTGGCTCAATTCCCGCGTCGGCAAGCACGAGAGGGTGGACGAGGTGGTGATCCGCAAGGACCTGCCGGTCACGATGGTCGGCAAGCTCGATCGCAAGGCGCTGCGGGCCGAAGTGCTGGACTGAAGAACCGCACGCCGGACAGAGGAAGGGGCGCACCGCCAGCTGGCAGCACGCCCCTCGCTCCTCCCGTCCAGGGATTAGTAGTAGTTCGAACTCGGCGCGTTTTCGCGGTCGTTGTCGGCCGAGGTGTCCGGCGCGAAGGGCGAGATGCCGAGATCGGCCGTGGTCGAGGACGACGGCGCCTGCGTCTCGCTCGCGCCGTTGCCGTCCGTGGAGGCCTGGCTCGATGCGGAGCTGTTCGTCGAGTGGCTTTCGGCATCGCGCGGGGCGAAGCGGCCCTGCACGGCGGCGCCCTGTTCCACGGTGAGCGCTTCGTAATGCACGTCGCCGTTGATCGTCGCGCTGCGCAGGATCACCAGTTCGCGGGCGTGGATGGAACCGTCCACCCGCCCGGCCAGACGCGCACTTTCCGCCTGAATCTCACCGGTGATCTGGCTGCCTTCGCCCTGCACCAGCGAAGCGCACTCGATGTCGCCTTCAACCGTGCCGTCGATATGCAGTTCGGTCGATGCGGAGATGTTGCCGGTAATGGTGACGTCCGCACCGAGGACGGAGAAGCTGCCCGAGGAAGAGCCGTTCTTAGACACCGGCGTCGCCTTGGGTGTTGCCGGCCGTGCGGGTGCTGCTGGGGCCGGGGTTTCGGCGGGCTTTTTTGAGAACATCGGGGGCTAACTCCAGAAATGTGCGCGGGTTGACTGCGGTGCCGTTCACTCGAACCTCGAAATGCAGGTGCGGGCCGGTCGATCGACCCGTGCTGCCAATAGCGCCGATCACCGCGCCTGCTTCAACCCGGTCTCCCACCTGCGCTTCAAAACGCGACATGTGGGCGTAACGGGTTAACAGGCCCTGCCCGTGGCTGATTTCCACCACGTTACCATAGCCGCCCCGGCGACCCACGAATGTCACCTTGCCGCGCGCTGTCGCATAGATCGGTGCGCCCATCGCGCCCGGAAAATCGAGCCCCTTGTGCATTGCCGCACGGCCGGTGAACGGATCGCGGCGCAGCCCGTAGGACGAATTGGCAGCCGGTGCGTCGGTCGGCTTGATCTGCGGCACGCCCGCCAGCGTCGATTCAAGCGCGGCCAGCCGCGTCAGGCTGAGGCCGAGACGTTCGAAGCGCGGGTCGATCTCGCCATCGGCGAAAACGGTTTCCAGCGGGCCGCCCCGGGCCCCCTGTTCCGCGCTGGCGAGCATCTTCTGCGGGTCGAGCCCGAGTTCGCGCAGGGCCCACATGGCCTGCTGCGAACGCAGATCTGCGTAATTGGTGAGACCTTCGACAAAGGCGATCTGCCGCGCCTCGATCCGCGCGAGAGCCTCGGCTTCGGGGACTGCGGCGGAAACCTTCTGGACGAGTTCGCTGGTCTCGCCCTCTTCGCTGGAGCCATGCTGGATCGCATCTGCGGGCATGACCTTCATCATTTCCTCGATGAAGTCCTGCCGCTTTTCCAGATCGTGCGTCACCGCGCCGATATCGGCCTGGTAGGCATCCAGCCGTTCCTCGGCGGTGGCCACGCTGGCCTCGCGTTCCATCAGCGCCGCGCGTTCGAGGCTGGACTGATATTGCAGCACGCTCATCACGCCCATGCTGCCGACGAAGGCGACAGATGCGGTCAAAGCGAGGGCGGCGGTCCGCTTCTGCAGGCCCGAACTGATCTTGATGAAGCGAACCTGCCCTTGCGAGCGCATGAAGAACTCGCGCTCCGGAAACCAATGTTCCATGCGCTGCGCCCACGTGACGCGATCATCCGTCCGATTTGTCAAAGCGACCCCTAACCGTTGCTCCGGTCCCGATGCGGGGGGTAACAAGAGGGATGGGGCCGGTCGAATCCTGCGACGAGTCGTTCGGACGAATCGAAGTCTGGTTACGATGAATGGTGAAAATACCTGTCATTAATCATAATTTCCCGGAACCGATCGGCGTTATGCGGGTTTTGCCGCCCTTGTCCGATTCTCTATCTCTCACCCGGCCGGGCGTGCCATTTTCGCGCAGAGGCCGTGGCGGCACCGCTCAGGCAGGCCCACGTATCGGCCTGCTGGGGGGCAGCTTCAATCCCGCGCATGGCGGCCATCGGCGCATCTCGCTCTTCGCCCTGCGCGCGCTGGGGCTGGACGAGGTTTGGTGGCTGGTATCGCCCGGCAATCCGCTCAAGCCGAAAAAGGGCATGGCGCCGTTGCACGCGCGCTACACCTCTGCCGTGGAGCAGGCCCGCCGCGCCCCGATCCGCGTGACCGCGATCGAGCGCGAACTGGGCACCCGCTACACCGTGGATACGATCACCGCGCTTCAGCGCCGCTACCCGAAACGGGACTTCGTGTGGCTGATGGGATCGGACAATCTGATGACATTCCACAGGTGGAAGGCGTGGCGCCGGATCGCGTGGACGCTGCCGATTGCGGTTATCGCAAGACCGGGGTATGAGATGGCAACCGTCGCCAGCCCCGCGGCGGCCATGCTGCGGCGCTTCCGCATGGACGCGGCGCGGTTCGCAAACAGGGGTGAATGGAGCGCACCGATCCTGGTGACCTTGCGTTTTGATCCCGATGCCCGGTCCGCCACCGCCATCCGCGCTGGCGATCCCGACTGGGCTTCGCGCTATGGTGACGCTCTACTCCGCGATCGGGTCACTCACAGGCCCATTCCCGATGTGGGGTCCGACGCGGAGCCCGGGGGCACATGACTCGCATATGCTCCCGACCATTCCCATCTTTCTGGAATGACAGGAGTATCGACCTCGCCCATGACAAACGTGCAAGCCACACCAGTATCCTCCGGCGCGCCCGCGGGAATCACCGCTTCCGGCAAGGGCACGCGCGTGTCTGAAGACCGTTCCGACGAACTGCACGCCATGGTGATGCAGCAGCTGGACGAGGATCAGGCGCAGGACATCGTGACCATCGATCTCGACGGAAAGTCGAGCATGGCCGATCACATGGTGATCGCATCGGGGCGCTCGACCCGGCAGGTCGCCTCGATCGCGCAGAAGCTGGCGGAGAAGATCAAGCAGGACGGGTACGGCCCGGTGCGCCTCGAAGGGCTGCCCGCCGCCGACTGGGTGGTGCTCGACGCGGGCGACGTGGTGGTCCACCTGTTCCGCCCCGAAGTGCGCAGCTTCTACAATATCGAACGCATGTGGTCCTTCGGCGACGAGGACAAGATGGCCGCGGGCGGGAACGCGTAGGCGGCGCAACCGACCGAAGATGCTGTTGCATATCGTCGCGCGCGGCAAGATCGCGCGTTCCCCCGAGGCCGAACTGGTGGATCGCTACATGTCCCGCATCACGTGGGACACGAAGCTGACCGAACTGCCCGAAACCGGCGGGCGCATCCCGCCGCACAAGCAGCCGCTGCGAACCGTCGCGCTCGATGAAAAGGGCCGCGACCTTTCTTCCGAGAAACTGGCGGGAATCCTGGGTGACTGGCGCGATGGCGGCATCCGGGAGGCGCGCTTCCTGATCGGCGCTGCGGACGGCCATAGCGAGCAGCAGCGTGCCGAGGCCGACCTGCTGCTGGCCTTCGGTAGCGCCACATGGCCGCACCTGCTGGCCCGCGCGATGCTGGCCGAACAGCTCTACCGCGCCACGAGCATTCTTGCAGGCCATCCCTATCATCGGGCAGGGTAGCCCGCGATGCTTGGACGCCTCGCCCTGATCGCCGCGCCGGTCGCGCTGCTCGCCGCGCTTGCGCTCGGTCCGCAGCTGCGCGGGCAGAGCGCGGGCGAATTCGAGAGCGCCGAGGATGTCCGGGCCGCGATCGAGCGCGCCCAGCGCGCCTCCCAGCGCGCGGCGGAGCGAGGCGCATCGCTGGAGAAGGCAGCTGCCGAGGCGCAGGAAGAGGCGGAGCGTGTCGCCAGCCGGTCAGCCGCGCTGGCCGCACGCATCCAGGAAACCGAAGCCGAAATCGCGGTGGCGCAGGGGCGGCTTTCGCTCATCGCGCGCCAGCAACGCGCGCTCGATGCCCGGCTTGGCGAACGGCGCGAGCCGCTGATCCGGCTGACCGGGGCGCTGCAGAACTTCTCTCGCCGCCCGCTCGCGCTGTCTATCTTCCGCCCCGGATCGCTGCGCGAAACCGTCTATCTGCGCGCGGTGCTGGAAACCACGATCCCCGAGGTCCGCACCCGCACCTCGGCGCTGCGCGCGGAAATCGAGCGCAGCCGGACACTTCGCAAGCAAGCCGAAACCGTACTGGCAGGCCTTGCCGATCAGGAAGAGCGGCTGGCCCTGCGCCGCGACCAGCTGGCCGCGATCGAAACCCGCAAGCGGCTTGCCGCCCGGCGTCGCGGCGGCGAGGCCGATCGGCTGGAGGAACGCGCGCTCGCCTACGCCGAAGAGGCGCGCGATCTGGATGGATTGGTGGAGCGGATCGACGCGGCAGGCGCCTTGCGTGAAGAGCTGGCCGCATTGCCCGGCCCGGTAATCCGCCCCGCGCAGCCATCACGCGCTCGCGCGCCGGGCACCGCGACCCCGATACCGCCCGCCACCCGACGGCAGGCGCGCTCGCCCGTCGGTCTGCGGCTGCCGGTGAATGGCCGGACGCTGCGCGGCTTCGGCTCGGTCGACAGGAGCGGGGGGCGCTCGGAAGGCCTGCTGATTCGCGCAGGCGAGGGCGCGCAGATCGTCACTCCGGCGCCGGGCAGGGTCGCCTTCGCGGGGCCGTTCCGGGGCTATGCGCGGATCGTGATCGTCGAGCATCCGGGTGGCTGGACCAGCCTCGTCACCGGCCTGGCGCGTACCGATGTCACCGTGGGTGAAGATCTGACCGAGGGCGCGCCGCTGGGCGTGGCCCCACCCGAAGGCGGGCCGGTAGGCTTCGAACTGCGTCTTGGCGGCCGCCCGGCCAACCCGCTCGACCATATTGCGGACTGATGCGGGGCATCCAGCGTCGGAGTGCATCTGGTGTTAATCGCTTGCGCGCTATACATAACAGCCGAAAGTCTCGAAGGCCTGAACTTATGAAACTCCCCGTCGTCGCCCGTTCCCTCGCCCTCGTCTCGGCGCTCGCCCTGGTTCCGATCGCGACCGCCGGGATGGCCCAGGTGGACAGCCGTGTGTCGCCCGAATTCGCCAAGCTTTTCGCCACCTACCAGCAGGTGAAGGCGAGCTATGTCGATCCGGTCGACGACGAAAAGCTGATTCGCGGCGCGATCGACGGCATGCTGGCCAGCCTCGATCCGCACTCCGCCTATCTCGACGGGTCCGATCTGCAGCGGCTCGAAACCATGATCGACGGCAACTATTCCGGCCTCGGCCTGTCGGTCGTGATGGAAGACGGCGCGGTGAAGGTGGTCAGCCCGTTCCGCGGCAGCCCGGCGGAAAAGGCGGGCATCAAGGCCGGCGATTTCATCACACACCTCAACGGCAAGCTGATCTACGGCGGCGATCTGGACGAAGCCGTGGAGCAGATGCGCGGGCCCGCGGGCACCTCGATCAACCTCACGATTTTCCGCCCCGGCAGCGAAGAGCCGATCGAAACCAGCGTGACGCGCGGTGTGATCGAGCTGGAGCCGGTCACCCATTCGCTGTCCGATGGTAATATCGGCGTCATCACGGTGAACGAATTCTCGCGCGATGTCGGCGCGGACGTGTTTGCCGCCTGGGGCGAAATCCAGACCGAGGCGAGCGGCCGGATCAACGGCCTGGTGCTCGATCTGCGGTCCAACCCGGGCGGTTCGCTGGACGAGGCAGTGGCCCTGTCCGACCTGTTCCTCGACGACGGGCGGATCGTCTCGCAGCGCGGGCGGGCCCGCGGCGAATCGATCACCTATAATGCCGAGACGATGTATCGCGGCCAGATCGCCGCCGACGTGCCGCTGATCGTGCTGATCGATGCGGGCTCTGCCTCGGCCAGCGAAATCGTGGCGGGCGCCCTGCAGGATCACCGCCGCGCGCTGGTGATGGGCGAGCGCAGCTTCGGCAAGGGCAGCGTCCAGTCGCTGGTGAAGCTGGGCAGCAACGCAGCGCTGAAGCTGACCACCGCGCGCTATTACACGCCCGACGGGCATTCAGTGCAGGAAGGCGGGATCAAGCCCGATATCCGCGTGCCGCAGATTTCCGACCCCGATCTGGAGCGGCGGATGAAGTATCAGCTGCGCGAGAGCGACCTGCGCGGTCACCTCATCAACGAAGCACAGTTGCAGGACGACGATCTGGAACGCGACCTGAAGGCAGACCCGCGCTTCTCGCAGACGGCGGCCGAACTGAAGGAGCAGGGGATCGAGGATTTCCAGCTCGACTACGCGATCAAGACCCTGCGGCGCACGACCGCCAGCTCGGTCGCGCTGCGCAAGTAGGGCGTTTTTCCGGGGCATGCTCGACTCGCCGCATTCGCGCCTCGCGCGCTGGATCGTCCTCCTCGCGCCCGCTTTCCTGCTGGGCGGGGCCTATGTCAGCCAGTACGCCTTCGGCCTTTTTCCGTGCGAAATGTGCTGGTGGCAGCGCTGGCCGCATTTCGTCGCGCTCGGCTTCGCCGTGCTGGCCTTCATCGCGCCCCCGCAGCGCCTGTGGATCGCCTTCGCCGCGCTGGCGATCATCGCTTCGGGGCTGATCGGCGGCTTTCACGCGGGCGTGGAATACGACTGGTGGGAGGGGATCACCGGCTGTGCTTCGACCCTTTCGGCCAGCGAGGGCGTCAGCGCCATGGACGCGATCCTCGATACGCCGCTGATCCGGTGCGATCAGGCACCATGGACGCTGTTGGGCGTTTCGCTGGCAGGATATAATTTCATCATCTCGATGGCCTCGGGCGTCTGCGCGCTCGCGCTGCTGACACGCAAATGGAAGACGCCATGAAAGACCATATCGAACGCATGATCCGGGTCGACCAGGCGGGCGAGTTCGGCGCGACCCGCATCTATGCCGGTCAGCTTGCCGTGATGGGCGACCGCGCACCGCATTCGGGCGAGATCGCGGCGATGGCCCGGCAGGAGGACGAGCATCACGATGCGTTCAACGCGCTGATGGCCGAGCGCGGCGTGCGCCCGACTGCGCTGCATCCCTTCTGGAACGTGGCAGGCTACGCGCTGGGCGCGGCGACCGCGCTGATCGGTCCGAAGGCCGCGATGGCCTGCACTGCGGCGGTGGAGACCGAGATCGACAACCACTATTCCAGACAGCTCGACGCCTTGCAGGAAGCCGACGAGGAGCCCGAACTCCAGGGCATGATCGAGAAATTCCGCGAGGAAGAGCGCGAGCATCACGATGCCGCCATCGCCGCCGGGGCCGAGGAAACGCCCGGTTACCCGCTGCTGTCCGCCGCGATCCGGCTGGGCTGTCGCGCCGCGATCCGCATCAGCGAGCGCGTCTGATCGCATCCCGATTGAAGCGAACCGGCCTGCAAGGCCGACCGCTTCAGTCATGGTTCAGCCATTTGCGCCGCTTATGCTAGGCGCAGATACCAGTTTTTGTTCGAATAGCCGCAGGGGCCTGCCATGAAGATTTTCCCGACCGCCACCGCCGCCGTCCTGCTCGCGCTTGGAATGGGTGCGCCCGCCCTCGCGCAGAGCGAAGGGGGGGACCGGGTCAACATGGTCATCGCCTATGACGAGGACGACTGCCCCGAGAAGACCGCCGATAACGAGATCGTGGTCTGCCAGATCGTGGTCGAGGCGGAACGCTACCGCATCCCGACCCCGCTTCGTTACAGCGACGATCCGGAGAACACGGCCTGGGCGCAGCGCGTCGAAGCCCTCCGTTTCATCGGCGATTTCGGCGCGATGAGCTGCTCGCCCACGGGCGCTGCGGGCTTTACCGGCTGCACCCAGAAGATGATCGACGCGGCCTACGAAGCGCGCGAGGGCGGCTCGGCCGTGCGGTTCGGCCAGCTGATTGCCGAAGCGCGCGCGGAACGCCTTTCCATGATCGACGAGGATGCCGCTGCCGAGCAGGAGCGTGTCGAGATGATCGAGCGCGAATATAACGAGCGGCTGGAGCGCGAGCGCGAGGCCGAAGTGGCTGCCGAGCCTCTGCCCGAGCCCGAGAGCAGCGACGAGATCGGCGGCGACGACTAGGCGTCGCGCCCCGTTTTGCGTAAGGGCCGGTGCATGGCCCGAGCGCAGGATACCGCCCCGCAAAAGATCGCGATCGTCTTCGGCACGAGGCCGGAGGCGATCAAGCTCTTCCCGCTGATTCACCTGCTGAAGGGCGATCCCCGGTTCGAACCCGTCGTGATCGTGACCGGTCAGCATCGTGGCATGCTGGACCAGGTGCTCGACATTGCGCGGATCGTGCCCGATCACGATCTTGCGGTGATGCAGCCGGGCCAGACGCTCGACGCGCTGACCGCGCGGCTGCTGACCGGGATCGGCGAAACGCTCGATACCGAAACGCCGGACTGGGTGGTGGTGCAGGGCGATACCGCCAGCGCCATGTGCGGCGCGCTCGCTGCGTTCTACCGCAAGGTGCCCATCGCCCATGTCGAAGCGGGGCTGCGCAGCGGCGATATCCACCATCCCTGGCCCGAGGAGGTGAACCGCAAGATCATCGGCACCATGGCTGCGCTGCATTGCGCGCCGACCAGGACCTCCGCCGAGGCCCTGCTGCGAGAGAACGTCGATCCGGGCCAGGTCCATGTCACCGGCAACACGGTGGTCGATGCGCTCCACTGGGTGCTGGCCGCGATCGGGGAGAAGCCCGCGCTCGCGGCCGATCTGCACGCCGCCGCCGCGCCCTTCACCGGCAAGCGCATCATCGGGGTGACCAGCCACCGGCGCGAGAACTTCGGTGAAGGGATGCGCGCGATTGCGGGGGCGATCCGGCGGATCGCCGCGCGCCAGGATACCGCGGTGCTGTTCCCCGTTCACCTCAACCCGAACGTGCGCGAGATCATGCAGGCAGAGCTTGCGGGGCTGGACAATGTCGCGCTGCTCGAACCGCTCGACTACCCCAATTTCGCCGCGCTGATGCAGGCGAGCACGCTGATGCTGACCGACAGCGGCGGCGTGCAGGAAGAGGCGCCCGCGCTGGGCAAGCCGGTGCTGGTGATGCGCGAGACGACCGAGCGGCCCGAAGGCGTCGAGGCGGGCACGGCGAAGCTGGTCGGCACCGATCCCGACGCCATCGTGCGCGAGGTGGGCCGCCTGCTGGATGACGAGGCCGCCTATGCCGCGATGGCGCAGGCGCATAACCCCTTCGGTGACGGCAAGTCGTCACAGCGCATCGCGGACCTGATGGCGAAGCGCTAGCCCATGCCGTGATAGCGCCTGAACCAGTCGACGAAGCGCGGGAAGCCTTCGTCGGCGGTGGTCTCCGGCGCGAAGCCATGGTCACGCGCAATCGCGTCGATATCGGCGAAGGTGCGCGGCACGTCGCCCTTCTGCATGCCCATCATCTCGATCTGGGCCTTGCGCCCGCAGGCGCTCTCTATGATCCCGATCACGCGCATCAGATCTTCGGGCCGGTTGTTGCCGATATTGTAGATCGCATGCGGGGCCACGCTGCCGCCCGGTTTGGTGGTACCGTCATCTGTCGGCGCCGCGTCGAGGCAGGCGATCACGCCGCGCACGATATCGTCGATGAACGTGAAATCGCGGCTCATCTTCCCGTGGTTGAACACCGGAATCGGATCGCCGTTGAGGATCTTCGAGGTGAATATCCACGGCATCATGTCGGGTCGGCCCCAGGGGCCGTACACGGTGAAGAACCTCAGGCCCGTCTGCGGCAGGCGGTACAGATGCGCGTAGCTTTCGCTCATCAGCTCGTCCGCCTTCTTGGTCGCGGCATAGAGCGAATAGGGGTGGTCGACCCGGTCCTCGACCGAGAAGGGCACCTTTTCGTTCCCGCCATAGACGGAGCTTGAGCTGGCATAGACGAGGTGCTCGGCGCTGCGTTCGCGCGCCAGCTCCAGAATATTGAGATGGCCGGTGAGGTTGGACCGCGCATAGGCACGCGGGTTCTCCAGCGAATAGCGCACGCCTGCCTGCGCGCCGAGGTGCACGATGCGGGTGAAGCTCTCCCCCTCCAGCACGCGTTCCAGCGCTGCCTCGTCCGCGAAATCGCATTCGGCAAAGCGGAAGGCATCGCCCGCCTTCCCGGTAACGCGCGCCACCCGGTCCCGCTTGAGGCTGACGGGGTAGTAATCGTTGAGATTGTCGATCCCGATCACCCGGTCGCCGCGCGCGCACAGCGCTTCGGCCAGGGCCGCACCGATGAAGCCTGCCGCTCCGGTAACCAGTATATCCACGCAATGCTCCCCTTCGGGCGAGGCCCTTAGCAGGCGGGCCGTTACCATAAATTTTACCGCACTCGTGCAAAAGCCAGTCCCGCATGATTTACGCGAAAAGGGCTTCGGCAAGCGCATGACGAATGACAGATGCACGGTCGCCGTGGTGGGCCTGGGCTATATTGGCCTGCCGACCGCCGCCATCATAGCCCGCAGCGGCTGCGAAGTGACCGGCGTGGATACCTCCGAAGCCGTTGTGGAGACGGTCAACCGGGGCGATATCCATATCGAGGAAGTCGATCTGGACGGTCTGGTGCAGGCCGTTGTCTCGCGCGGGACGCTGAAGGCCAGCACGCAGATGCCCGAGGCCGACGTTTACGTGATCGCGGTGCCCACGCCCTTCAAGCGCGACAGCGCACACGAGCCCGATACGGCCTACGTGATGGCGGCGGCGGACGCGATCGCTCCCGTGCTCAAGCCCGGCGCGCTGGTGATCGTCGAATCGACCTGCCCGGTGGGCACGACCGACGCCGTGCGTGACCGGCTGGCGGAGAAGCGGAGCGATCTGGCCATGCCCGGCATCGCGCCCGCCACCCCGGATATCGCCATCGCCTATTGTCCCGAGCGCGTGCTGCCTGGCCGTATCCTCGAAGAACTGGTCCATAACGACCGCTCGGTCGGCGGGATCACGCCGCGCTGCGCACGCAAGGCGCTCGCCTTCTACAAGCGCTTCGTGCGCGGCGAATGCGTGACCACCGAAGCGCGCGCGGCGGAAATGACCAAGCTGGTCGAAAACGCCTTCCGCGACGTGAACATCGCCTTTGCCAACGAGCTGTCGATGATTGCCGACCGTCAGGGGCTGGACGTGTGGGAGGTGATCCGCCTCGCCAACCGGCACCCGCGCGTGAACATCCTCCAGCCCGGGCCCGGCGTCGGCGGCCACTGCATCGCGGTGGACCCATGGTTCATCGTGCACGGCGCGCCCGAAGATTCACGCGTGATCCGCACCGCGCGCGAGGTGAACGATGCGAAGATGCACCATGTGCTGGAGCAGGCCACCGCGCTGATCGAGGAAAGCCCGGAGGCGCAGGTCGCCTGCCTCGGCCTGGCCTTCAAGGCCAATATCGACGATTTCCGCGAGAGCCCGGCGCGCTTCATCGCCGCCCGCCTTGCGCGCAAGTTTGGCGAGCGGATCAATATCGTCGAGCCTTACGCCAAGGAACTGCCGGTCGAATTCGGCGATACGGGTGCGAGCCTTGTCGACATCGACACCGCGCTGGAGACATGCGGCATCCTGATCGTGCTGGTGGACCACGACCTGTTCCGCTCCATCCCCGCCGAAGAGCGGCGCGATGCGATGGTCTACGACACCCGCGGGATCTGGCAGACGCCCGGCTGAGCGGATCGCCGGTGGTGGACCGGTGCGGGCTGCGCAGCTAAGGCAAGCGGCGCTTTCCTCACCGGATGACCCCATGATTTCAAGACGCCTACTGCCCGCATCCGTTCTCCTGCCGCTGCTGCTGGGCGCCTGCTCGGCTTCGCAGGGCACGACCGAGGAACAGGCGTCAGGGCCTGCCGAAAAAGATCCGCCCGGAGTGGCGCAGGCGCTCTCGCTGGGCGGGCAGCTGGAGGAAGACAGCGAATCGAGTGCATATGACCGCGCCATCGGCTGCGCGGTTGCCTTCCGCGTCACGGCAGTTGCGATTGCGCCGTTGACGTCGGGCAGCAATTCCCGCGAGGTCCGCGCGCTGGAAGCGGGCGCGCGCGCCTTCGCGCGCCGGGCCCGGTCGGCCGAAGGGGCGCAGGGCCGTGACGTTCCAGAGGATATCGATGCGCAGGTCGCAGAGAGCGACGAGGGCGATAAGGCCGATCAGGCTCGCAAGACGCTGGCCTGTGCGCGGTTACTCGAATGATCTGAGATTGCGCATGCGCGCGCCGGCCGGATTCAGCGGCGCGCGATAGCCGGTGAGCCGAGCGTGAGCACGACGCCTCCCGGCCTGGTCTGCGTTTCCGCCAGCACCGTCACCATCTGGTAGGGGCAACCGGCGGGAACGACGAAGCCTCCGCGCAGCGTCGTTTCCTCAGCAAGGTCCTCGCGCGCGTTCAGGATTATCTGCGCGTCCCCGCCCGCGACGCAGGCCACGCGCATGATCGCGGCGTCGCCTGGGGCATGGCCGCGCGAAGCGACGGGGATCGCCGCCGCGTAAGTGCCGGGCGACAGCGCGAACAGCTTGCGCACCACGCTGCCGGTAAATCCGGAATCCATTCGGGATTCCAGCTCCAGCCCCGACTGCCCGCCCGAAATGAACATCGAGTCGATCCCGTCCACCTGGAAGGGCTGCCAGGTGAAGGGTGCCAGCGCGATACCGGTGGTTTCGTCGTTGAAGGGCGCTGCGGTCAGGATTGCCGGATCGCCGCCGGCCACCACTTCGAACAGGCGACGCGCGGAAGCGTAGTCACCCTGCGCGACCAGCACCGAAAGCAGTTCGGGGACGCGGGTGGCGAATTGCGGCCCCTCGGGGAAGCCACCGGCTTCGACGGCGAGCGAAACGATGGAGGCGGGATCGCTCGAATTGCCGATCGCATGGCGCAGGAAGGGTTCGAGCCAGGGGTTCGACGCGTTCATATAGGGCAGGAAGCGCGCGCGGATAGCGGGTCCGCGCATGGCTTCGGTAAGGACGGGATAGAGCGACGGGCGAACCGAGTCGCTGATCCGCATGGCGGTATCGTAGTGGCGCAGCGCCTCTGCCACGTCGTTGCGGCGCACCGCGTCCTCTATCAGGAACAGCTGGGCACCCAGATCGCGGCGCGACAGCCGGTCTGCCATCGCCATCTGGCGAGACGTCCTTTCGGGATCGGTATTGGCCAGGCTCACAAGGCCGAAAATACCGAAGGCGTCCTTGTTGAGCGGGTTCCGGGCGATCGACCGGGTTGCCGCATCGATCGCTGCAGCGCCCTGATTGCCTTCCGTTCCGCCGACCGCGAGATCCTCCTTCGCGGCGCGGATGAGGGCGACCGGGTCCTCTGCATCGAACCACAGCGCGATACGCGGAAGGTTCCACTGGAAGATCATGCTTCCGGCCTGGGTCACGGAGGTCCAGGCGAGAAGCAGCGTGGCGACGACCAGCAGGCTTCGGAGCCATCGCGCGTCGCCTTTCAGCGTCGGCAGGCGGGGCATCAGGCGGGCTTTTCTTCGCGTCCGTAGTTGAGCCCGTAGCCATAGCCGTACCCGTAGCCATAGCCGTATTGCGAGCTTTCCTTGCCCGAGAACTTGGTCATGACCGCACCCAGCAGATTGGCGTTGCTGTCATGCAAACGTTCGAGCGACAGGTTGATTCCGCGAACGGGCACGCCGCGCGCTTCGATCACGTAGACAACGCCATCTATGGCACTGGAAATCAGCGGCGCGTCCGCGAGGCCGAGCAGCGGCGGCGCGTCGACCACGACATGATCGAACTGTTCCAGCAGCTTGGCGACCATCTCCGCCGCGCGGTCGGTGCTCAGCAGCTCGGCCGCGCTGGGCGGGGTGCGCCCCGCGGTCATCAGCCAGAGATTGGGAATGTCGGTTTCGTGGATGAGCGAGCGCAGATCGTCGGTGCCGGTCAGGTAGTTCGAGAAGCCGTCCTCGTTCTTCGCATCGAACAGCGTGTGGATCGAGGGCGAGCGCATGTCAGCATCGACCAGCGCGACACGCTTGCCGGTGCGCGCGATCACGCTGGCCAGCGCGTAGCTGGTGGTACTCTTGCCTTCCGCCGGGCGGCTCGAGGTGACCATGAAGGACTTCGGCACACCGTGCCGGGTCGACATGGCAAGGTTGGATCGCACGGTGAGATAGGCTTCGGACAGATCCGACTTGGGATCGCGGATGATCTCGCTGATCTCCTCGTTCTCCACCCCGCTCGTCGGGATGGCGCCGAGCAGCGGCAGGCCGGTCTGCGGCGTGATCTCCGCCGGATCGCGAATGCCCTCGTCCAGCTGTTCCAGCAGGAACACCGCAATTCCCGCCAGCGCGACGCCGGCAAAAAGCGAGACCAGCAGGTTGAGCGGGAGGTTGGGCGAGGACGGGCCACCGGGCACCTGCGCCTCGTCCACGATGGAAATGTTGCTGGCGCCCACGCTGGCCACGCCGATCTCGCGGTAGCGCTGAAGCACGCTCTCGTAGAGCTGGCGGTTGGTATCCACCTCGTTCTGGTAGAGGTTGTACTGGATGCGCGCGCGCTCCTGATTGCGCAGCTGGCCGGTCAGCGCGTTCACCCGCGCGCGAAGCGTTTCCTCGCGTTCCACTGCGGCGCGATAATCGTCGCCCGCGCCACCCCGGATGCGCGCCTCTTCCTGCGCGATCGCCTGATTGAGGGTGGAAATCTGTTCCTGCAGGTTGCGCGCCGCGGGATAGCCCGGTTCGAACTGGACCATCAGCTCGGCATATTGTGCGCGCAGCTCTGCCCGGCGTGCGCGCAGGTTGCTGAGCGCCGAGTTGTTCACCGTGGCCGCTCCGCCGCCCGTCCGGGCTTCCGATTCGAGGCGCACGCGCTGCGCCGTCGCTTCGTTCAGTGCCTGGTTCATCGCGTCGAGGTTCCGGGAAACGAGCGATGTGCTGCCGACCGTATCGCCGTCCTGTTCGACCCGGTCGAGGATCACGATGTCGTTCTCGTTCGCGTAGTTGACCAGCTTGCGTTCGGATTCCTCCACCTCTTCCAGCAGTTCGGCGAGGCGCCGCTCGAGGAACTCGCGCGCGTCGGCGGTGGATTCGTAACGCCGGTCGTTGCTTTCGGCGATGAACTGCCGGGCCCATTCGTTGGCAACCTGCGCCGAAATCGTGGGCGATCCGCTGGTGTAGCTGATATCGACCAGGGCCGAGCGCGAGACGGGGCTGATCGAGATATTGCCCAGCAGCAGGCCTACCGCCGTCTTCTCGCGGCGGGCAAGATCCTCGCGCGTGGGGGCAGCGCCATTATCGGCCAGGAAAGGCGTGTTATCGGGCTCCAGCCCGTGGGCGGCGAAGAATTCGGCGTTGTTCGCCAGGCGCAGTTCGCGGGCTACCCGCTCCGCAATCGCGCGGGTACGCAGCAGCTCGTACTGCGTATCGTAGAATTCCTGGTCGAACGTGCGGTCGCCCTTGTCCACGCCTTCGACATTGGTGATCTGCTGATCCTGCCGGCTGATCTCGATCCGCGAGCTCGCCGTGTATTGCGGCGTGGCCAGCAACGTCATCGCCAGGCCTGCCAGCAGTGCAAGCACGATGATCCCGCCGACCACCCATTTCTGGCGCAGGAGGATGGCCCAGTATTCGCGTATCAACGGGGTTTCGTTCCTGATCCGCGCTTGCCGGTCGGGCTGATCGTCCATCAGGGTACTTCCCTCGTCCGAGGGGGATGCCGCCATATTCATCGCAAAAAAGCCAAGTCTAGCCGACCGTTACAGGGTTTGCTGCAACAGGATCGTGATGGGAGTAGCGATCAGCGCAGCAGCGCCGACCAGATTGTCGAACATCCGGCGAGAGCGGCTTTCACCCACCACCACCGTGTCGTTCGGATAGATGGCCGGGTCGGAATAAAGGCCGCGGCTGATGGCCTGCAGGTTGTAGAGCGTGGCCAGCCGCTGCCCGTTCACCGTGCGGAACACCACCACATCCTGTGAATCGGCGAAGTCCGTAAGGCCGCGCGCAGTTGCGACCGACTTGAGCAGGGAAGACTGGCCCTGGATCGGATAGACCCCCGGCTGGTTGACCTCTCCATAGACCACCACCGACCGCGTGGCCGTGTCGTCCACCGTCGTCGTAACATCGGGATCGCGCACGAACTGCCCGCGCAGGTGGCTCTCGATCAGGGCGGAAACCTCCCGCGCCTGGAGCCCCGCGACGTCGAGCGTGCCGACCAGCGGAAACTCGATGCGCCCGTTGGCATCCACCCTGACCTCACGGTTGCTGAGTTCGGGAATGCCGAAAACATCGATCGTCAGCGTATCGAACGGCCCCACGCCATAGGAAACCGTGGGCCCGATCACGTCGGCCTGGGTGGGGGGCGGGAGTTCGCCCTGAATGACCTGGAGGCCCGGGGCGCCGCCGATCGGCTGGGGCTTGCCCGCGCAGCCGGCCAGGCCGAACGCGGCAACAGCCAAGAGCAAAATCAGTCGCATGTCTCGATCCCGACCCTTGTTAATCCTGCCAACCGAGCCGAACACATGCTGCCAGCCCTTCGTCGACACTCACCGTACGCATTCTATCCGTTCCGAGCAAAGGAGGGCTTGCTCACCCTCGGCGCCGTCATCCAGACCGCAGCGATCGCCGCAAGGCACGCCATCGAGGGAACCCGCAATGGGTAGTCCACGAAGCTCCAAAGACCAAGGATTAAAATGGCCGCGCCGCCGAACATGCCCAGCCGGACGCCGGAGCTGTCCGAGCGCCGATGCCGCCATAAATACAAGGCGCTGCGGGCAAAGGCCCAGACGGCGAACAGCATCAGAATAAGCGCCGGAACACCCCCTTCCAGCAGCCATTCCAGCCAGTCGTTATGGGCGTGGTTCCAGTAGGCGAATCCCAGCATGCTGGAAGGCTCGTGGATCTGGAAAAGCTCCTTGAAGGAGCCGATGCCCGATCCCACCGGCATGTAATCCGGTAGGCTTTCGGCCGTCACCTGCCAGGTCTGGACCCGGTTTTCCTCCGCGACACTGCTCGTCGAAATACGGTCGAGCGCTTCGGCCCGGTCGAATATGATGGCGAGGCACGCCCCAACGACGACGAAGAAGGCCACCGCAACTGCGGGGACGATCCATGTCCGGCCCACCTGCCGACGCTTCACCCTGGCCGGCCGCGCCGACCAGATCAGCCACGCGGTCAGGAAGCCGACCCCGGAGAGCACGAGCCCGGCACGCGATCCGGTCGCCAGGATCATGAACACCGCCAGCATCACCCCGCCCGCGCAAAGTGCGTGGACGAGCATTCGGTTGGACGCGGGCGCGCGCGTTGCGATCAGGGCCAGCGCGGGGATGGCGATGCACATCAGCGCGGAGAAGTGATTGCGGTTGGAAAACAGGCCGACGGGAGAGCCGAAATTGCTGAGGCGGTAGGGGTAGGTCGCGGGATTGTACCCGCTGCCCGCCTGGGCAATGCCCAGAAACGCCGCCAGAACCATGGCCCCAAGCACCACGTAGAGCACGATCTTCTGGCGCTGGGGAGGGACCTGCACAGCCAGTACCATCGCAGCGGCGGGCACAAGCATGGCGTAAAAGGCATTCCAGCCGCGATAGGGCACCATCGAGATGGGCCTCCAAATGCCTTCCAGCCCTGCCAGCTCGCTCGCCCTTACCACGATCTCGCGGCCCGGAAGATTGGTCCAGATGAAGGGTGGCAGGGGGATCAGGTGGAGCAGGATCAGCGCAAGGATCGCCCCCATGATCGCCAGCGGCACGCGAAAGGCGCGCCAGTCGCGCCGGGTCATGCCGAGCAGGCCCAGGCCGAGGCACACCACTGCCAGGGGGCGCAGGATCATGAGCGAAAGAATGTCCCCGCGCGATCCGCCGCCCAGCAGGAAGGCTGCGGCCAGCAGCACGCAGAGTGTGGCGAGTTGCCAATTGTCGCCCAACGCGCCCCTGAGGCGCGCGATTCGCGGTTCGCGTCTTGCCATCGCGGTTACTTCATCAGGCCCTTGCGGCGCATTTCCTCGAGGCTTTCCTCGTAAGAGCTGGCCTGCGGGCCCGATGCCTTCGCCCATGCCGCCAGGCGCGCGATGCCCTGTTCGAAATCATAGGCCGGAGTGAAGCCCAGCTTTTCGCCGATCCTCGTCATATCCGCGTAGTTGTGCCGGATATCGCCCAAGCGGAAATTGCCGCTCACCTCGATCGGCACATCGGCTTCGAGCAGGCGCGACAGCGTGTGTGCCACGGTCATCACGGTCACCGGAACCCCGGTGCCGACATTGAACACCTCGTTCGCCGCTGCCGGGTGCTCGACGCCGAGCACGGTTGCTTCGACCACGTCGTCCACGAACACGAAGTCGCGGCTTTCCTCGCCATCTTCGAAGATGTTGATCGGCTTGCCCTGCATCATCAGGTTCGAGAAGATCGAGAGGATGCCGGTATAGGGGTTGGAGAGCGACTGGCCCGGCCCGAACACGTTCTGGTAGCGGAAGGCCACACCCTCGATCCCGATCGAGGGGCACACCGTCATCACCAGCTGTTCCTGCACCTGCTTGGTGATGCCGTAGACCGAGCTGGGGTGGATCTTCGATTCCTCGTCGGTCGCGACCAGCTCCAGCGGGCCATCGACACCGGGCTGCTTCACCTCGAATTCGCCTGCCTGCATGTCGGCTTCGGAGCGGTGATCGGGGTAGACGTAGCTGCCATCGGGCGCGCGGTAGCGCCCTTCGCCGTAGATCGAGCGCGAGGAGGCAACCACGACGCGCTTCACCGCGTGTTCGGTGTTGGCAAGGATATCGAGCAGCAGCGACGTGCCGCCGATATTGACGTCCGAATAGCGCTCGATCTGGTACATCGACTGGCCGGTGCCGGTTTCCGCCGCGAGGTGGACGACCGCTTGCTGACCTTCCAGCGCACGCTCCATCGTGGCGCGATCCGTCACCGTGCCGCGGATGAAGTTGGTCGTTTCCGCGACCGCGCGATAGCCTTCGGACTGCTCGGGATCGTCGCCGTGAACCTGCTCCAGCAGGTTGTCGAGCACGGTGATCTCGTGCCCCTTTTCGGCCAGCCGCGCGGCGAGCCGCGATCCGATGAAGCCCGCGCCGCCGGTAATCAGCACCTTCATGCGGGTGCGCCTTCGATCAGCGAGACGGTCTGCTGGATATTGCCGGGCGAAGACGCACCGAACACCACCGACTGCACGTTCAGCTTGTTGATGTAATCATAGGCTTCGCCGGGCGGCACAGCCCCCGACGCCAGCGTGGACATGGCCATGACCGGGTATTTCGACCCGTCGTTCTCTGCCAGCACGGCCTCGTATTCCTCGACACCGGGCGACATCAGGTAGCCGATCTTGTTGATCGAGGCGCAGATCACGACATCCTCGATCCCCCACTCGATCAGCTTGCGGCGCAGGAACGGCAGGTTCTGCGTGATGAGGCCGGGATAGGCGCCGTATTTCTTACGGATGTGCTGGCAATAGGCCACGAACGGCTCTGCCACGTCGTAGCCCAGCATCAGGTCGACGATGATGTTCTGCAGGAAGACCACCCGGATATCGAGATCGTGATAGATCTCCATCTCCTGATCGACGAGCATCTTCATCAGCTTCACTGCATCCAGCGTGGCGACTGCCATGCCGCCGCTGACCATCTTGCCCAGTGCCGACTTCGCGCCCTTGGCAAACAGCATTTCCTGCGCCGCGCCGACCATGCCCTTGTCGTTGACCATCGCCGCGTATTTGTGCGGGTAGGGGATCGACGGATACCATTTGAGGTGGCCGTACTTCGCCTTGTCAGCGCGGAACCGGTCGCAGATGCCCTTCGCTCGGTCATTGCTGTTGAGCATGATGCCCTCGACGCCCGCCTCGATGGCGTGGTCGTAGACCTGCATGATATTGTCGAGCTTGGCGAAACGTTCGGCACGTTCCTGCGCCTTGTCCTGGCTCATGTGGTTGATGCCGAAGAACTGGTTATCGCCGAATACGATGCGGTCGATTGGTCCGTTGTTGCTCATGCCGCGTCTCCCGCCCGCGTTTCGGCTCTCTGGGCCGCATCGTCGGCGAAGAGCTGCTCCATCACGCGCAGGTTCGCGGTCGCATCGGCGAAGGTGCAGCGCACGGGCTTGCCTTCGTGGATCGACGCGATGAAGTCGAACAGCTGCGCGGTATATTCGATGCCGCGCACGTAGAAGGGCACGCTGGAGAACACGTCGGTGATATAAATCTGGTTCCAGCCCTGCTTGAGGTCGTGGGCCTCGTTCGCCTCGGCCAGGAACACCTTCATCCCGTGCTGGTCGACCTGGATCTTGCCGCCCTTGCCGAAGATCTCGAACTTGTTGGTCGGCTTGCGATAGCTTGCATCGGACCAGTTGACGTAGAGCGTGCCCGCGAGGCCCCCCCTCGGCCCGTTGTCGTAGAACAGGCTGGAGCTGACGATGTCTTCCACCTGCTTGGAATAGACCTTGGAGAGGCTGGTGCCGCCGACCCGGTCCGGCGCGCCGAAGAAGTATCCGATCAGGTCGATCGCGTGGCTCGCCATCTCGTAGATCGCGCCGCCGCCATTGGCGTGGGTGGAGCGCCACCCCGCCTCGCCTACATCGCGGATGATGGTGCCGCTGAACATCTCGCTGCGGAAGCGCAGCGGTTCGCCGATCAGCCCGTCGTCCACGAAAGTCTTGGCCTTGGTGAACATGTCGTTCCAGCGGTTCACGTAGCCGACCTGGTTGACCAGCCCCGCCGCGTCGAACCCGGCGGCGAACCGCGCGCCGTCGGCGGAGTTCAGCATGAAGGGCTTTTCGACGAAGGCGTGCAGTTTCGCTTCGAGCACCGCGTCGAGGATGTCCGGATTGAAGGCGGGCGGAGTGCAGACCAGCACGCCGTCCAGCTCCTCGCCCTTCAGCAGGCCCTTGTAATCCTTGTAGGTGCCGACCTTCGCGTACTTGCCCAGCATCGTGGTGACGAGCTTGGACGGGTCGGCAACGCCCGTGATGGCGGCATGGTCATGCGCGTTGGCGATGGAATAATGGGTAATCCCCATGCGCCCGGCGCCAATGATGCCAAGCCTGAGAGGAGAGGTCATGGGAATGTCCGTCCGTGGTTTCAGAAGGCCGTTCGGCCCCGGCTGGGGAACGCGCGCCTTCTAGTGCCTTGGGGCTTCAAGTCAAACCGAGTCGGCTGGGGAGATGCGCGATCTGAAGCCACTACGACAGGTCGCGGATGCGCCCGGTTTCAAGCTCTTGCACGAACCATTCGTAGGTCTGCGCGATGCCTTCCCGAAGGCCGATCGACGGCCGCCAGCCGAGCGCGTTCAGCCTGGAGCTGTCCATCAGCTTTCTCGGCGTTCCGTCGGGCTTCGTGCGGTCGTGGGCGATCTCGCCAGTGTAGCCGACCATATCGTTCACCAGCCGCACCAGATCGAGGATCGCAATATCCTCCCCGAAACCGACATTGATGAGCCTGTCGTCCGAATATTCGCGCATCAGGAACACGCAGGCGTCGGCGAGATCGTCGACATGCAGGAACTCGCGCCGCGCCGAGCCCGTGCCCCAGATCTCCATTGTTGCATCGCCCGCCAGCTTCGCCTCGTGCGCCTTGCGGATCAGCGCGGGCAGGACATGGCTGGTGGTGGGGCCGAAATTGTCGCCCGGGCCGTAGAGATTGGTCGGCATGGCGCTGATGAAATCGCGCCCATGCTGCTTGCGATAGGCCTGTGCCAGACGGAGCCCTGCGATCTTGGCGGTGGCGTAGCCTTCGTGGATCGGATCGAGCGGCCCGGTCATCAGCGCATCCTCGCGCAGAGGCTGGTCTGCATGCTTGGGATAGATGCAGGAGGACCCGAGAAACAGCAGCTTGCCGACACCGCTGCGGTGCGCGGCCTCCATCACGTTCGCCTCGATCATCAGATTTTCGTACAGAAAATCCGCCGGCGCCTGTTCGTGCGCCCCAATCCCGCCGACTTTCGCGGCGGCGAGGAACACCGCATCGGGCCGCTGCTGGATGAACCATTCGCGTGTCGCCGCCTGCTCGGTCAGGTCGAGCGCCCGGCGCGGTGCGGTCAGAACATCGCAGTCCTCGCGCGCCAGCCGCCGGACAATCGCCGAGCCGACCAGCCCGCGATGCCCCGCGACGAACACGCGCTTGCCTGTCAGGTCGTAAGTCTCGCCCAGCGCCACCGCGGGGGCCCTCAGCCCCTGCCGTCGTCGAATTCGGGGTGCTTCTTCACTCCCACGCGCGCCAGCATCAGGTGCCAGAAGAACAGGCCGATCTTGGGATAGCGCTTGAGCAGTTCGGGCCGGTCGATCGTGCGGATCAGCCAGGCCATGTAGATCTTCCACCAGAAGGCGTGGATTTCCTTGCGGTTGCCCGCATACCAGTCGAACACCCCGCCGACCGCCGCCACGATGCTGGCATCCAGCCGGTCGCGGTGGAGGTAGCCCCACTTTTCCTGCTTGGGTGCGGTCATGCCGAGGAAGACCACGTCGGGCTTGAAGGCATTGACCGCCGCGATCATCGCGTCGTTGTCTTCATCGGTGAACTCGGGCTTGAACGGCGGCGAATAGCTGGCGACCTCCACATCGGGATAGTCGCGGTGCGTGCGCTCTTCCATCTTCTTCAGCGTGGCGGGCGACGCACCGAGGAAGAACACGCGGCCCTTCTTTTCCTGCAGCCGCTCCATGAAGTGATAGAAAATGTCGGGCCCCTGGTTGGGCTTCATCGTCTTGCCGTCGAGGATCACGCTGGCGAGGCCGAAATAGACCCCGTCGAGGCACAGGTAGTCGGCCTGCTGCATCGCCTTGCGATAGGTTTCGTCCTTCGTCGCGTTGCCGTAGCTGATCGGGCTGATCGTCTGGATCGTGGAGCACGGACGGCGTAGCGGAATCAGCGCGAGGTCTTCGTTATAGACCGCATAGCCCATCGCCTCGACGCACTGGTCGGGGCGCGCATGGTCCGGGGTTGCGGCGGGCGCGGTATCAGCCATGGCGATAGGAATCGCTGCGGAAGATCGGATCGTCCTTGCGCGCAAAGAACAGGTCGATCTGCCACAGCGCGCCATCCGTGGGGCGGTTGAGAATGTCCACCAGGTGGCTGACGCGAAAGCCGCGTTCTTCCATGAAGGCGATCATTTCGTGGAACAGCAGCGTGTCGGGCGAATGGCGGAAGTTATAGGCTTCCATCACGATGTACTTCGTCTGCTCCAGCGTCTTTTCCGCGCTTTCGAGGATCGGCTTTTCGAACCCGTGCGTGTCGAACTTCATGAAGAACGGGCCCTTCAGACCCTTCATTTCGACCACCGCGTCCACCGAATGGACCGGAACGGTGCGCATTTCGCCCTCGCTGCCGTGGATGGTGGACCCGTCGAGATCGGGCGTCACCGCCAGTTCCACCGTGCCGCCGTCATCCTTGCCGGCCACTGCCTGCACGTAATCGAAGCGCGGATTTTCCGCCTTCAGCCTGTCGAGGAAAGGCTTGCGCTCCTCCAGCGGGTCGACCCCGACGAACTGCGCATTCGGGAACAGCTTGAGCGCCATCCGGCTCCAGTCGCCCTTCGCGGCGCCCAGATCGAGGACGGAGTTGATGCCGTGGTTCCAGCCGGAAACCTGCCGCAGCACCGATTCCATGTCGACGCCCTTGCGGTACAGCTGCACGCCAGTGGGTGCGATCAGGCTGTTTGCCAGCCCGAGAAGCTTCTTCTTAGCGCTCATGAAAAGTCCCCGCCTTTTAGGTCGGCGTGCCAGTAACCCGGGGGTGCCGGATTGACAATGCCGCGCGCAAGCGGCTGCGAGTTCGCCGCTATTCCTCGATCACGATGCCGTCCGCATCGGTTCGCCGCCACGCCTTGCGTGTCTGGCAGTAGCGCTTGACGATCCGCGCCGGGGCACCGGCAGCAACGCACAGGTCCGGAATGTCGCGCGTGACCACGCTGTTCGAGGCGATCACGCAATTACGCCCGATCGACGCCCCCGAAATGCACACGTTCTCGCCAATCCAGGACCCGTCCCCGATATGCACTTCGGCCAGCTGGCGCAGGCCCTGATCGAGGATCGGCACGGTGGGGTCGGCGAATTCGTGGCCATTGTCGCTGACGAACAGGCGATCCGCGGTCAGCACGCCTTCGCCGAATTCGACCCTTTTGGTCACCACGATATGGCTGTGATTGCCGATCATGGTGCGGGCGCCGATCCGCAGCAGCGGCGGGTCTTCATGCTCTTTCAGGACAGCGAGGTAGGCGCCGTACTGCAGTACGGCGCCATCGCCGAACTCGCAAAATTTCGCACCGAAGATGCGCAGCGGCCAGACGATCCGCACGCCCTTGCCAAGCCGCCCGAAAAACGGCGCGAGCAGCCGGTAGAGCAGGATCGAAACAAAGTCGCGGATGCGGAAATGGAGCATTGCCGCGTTTGCCTGTCAGCGCTGGTTGTCGCGCCGCTTGGCTTCGGTCGAGATCCAGGCGTAGGTCTTTTCCATACCTTCGCGCAGGGTCTGCGACGGGGCCCAGCCGAGTTTTTCGCGGATCAGGTTGTTATCCGAGTTGCGCCCGCGCACGCCGAGCGGGCCGGGGATGTTCTCGACCCCCACGTCCTTGCCCGAAATGTCGATCACCATTTCGGCGAGGCCGTTGATCGTGATCATCTCGTCCGAGCCGATATTGACGGGCCCCTCGAAGTCGGAGCGCAGCAGGCGCGTCGTGCCCTCGAGACATTCGTCGATATAGAGGAAGGAGCGCGTCTGCTTGCCGTCGCCCCAGACCTCGATCTTGCCGCCGTCCTCGGCCATGGCGACCTTGCGGCACATCGCGGCGGGCGCCTTTTCCTTGCCACCCTGCCAGGTGCCCAGCGGGCCGAAGATGTTGTGATAGCGCGCGACGCGGTTTTCCATGCCGTAATTGCGGTTGTAGGCGAGGTAGAGCCGTTCGGAGAACAGCTTTTCCCAGCCATATTCGCTGTCCGGATTTGCCGGATAGGCCGAATCCTCGACGCAGTTCGGGTTGTCCGGATCGAGCTGGTTGTGCTCGGGATACATGCAGGCGGACGAGGAATAGAACACGCGCTTGATGGTGCGCTTGTGGCACGCGTCGAGGACGTTGAGATTGATCGTCGCCGAATTGTGCATGATGTCGGCGTCGTTCTCGCCGGTGAAGATGTAGCCCGCACCGCCCATGTCGGCGGCCAGCTGGTAGACCTCGTCGAAGCGCTGATCGACCACTTCGCGCACGAAGCGCTGGTCGCGCAGATCGCCGATGGCGAAATCGTCCGCTTCGGTTTCGGCGTGTTCGTGGAACTTGAGGTCGACACCGCGCACCCAGAAGCCTTCGTTCTTCAGGCGCTTGACCAGATGCCCGCCGATGAACCCGCCGGCACCGCATACAAGGGCGGTCTTCTGCATGTCTCAAATCCTCTCAATGTCGCCAGCCGCCCCGCGATGCAGGCACTTCGTCCGTGCAGAATACTCGATTGTAAACGGGGAATGCTGTCGTCGAAAAATCCGCTAGCCGCATAGCAACGTGGGACCGGGAATCAACCGGGCAGCCTTGTGTGGACTAGAGCTTGATGTCTTCCATCTCGATCCCTTCACGCACCACGCGTGCCGGATTGCCCGCCATGATCGTATTCGAGGGTACGTCCTTCGTGATGACTGCGCCCGAACCGATCACGCATTCGTCGCCAATGCGCACGCCGCCCATGATGACCGCGCCGATCCCGATGACGCACCATTCGCCGATATAGGTGTGCACCTTTTCGCCGTCGTAGCGGCCCAGGCTCTTCTTGGGCACCAGCTTGTGGCTGAGGATGGTCACGCGCGAGGTGAGGATGGTGTGCGCCCCCACATGGATGCCCTGCGGGAAATAGCGATCGAGATTGAGGCCGCGCTCGATCTCGCAGCTGGGGTGAATGTCGTACCCCGCCATCTTGTACCTGTACCAGCGCAGCCACTGCACCCGCTTGGCGATTGCCTGCCGAAAGCCCTTGGTTTCCTCGCTCATGCCCCGGTCTCCTGCGGCTGCACGAGCTGGCGCACCCAGTTGTCGACAGAGAACTGCTCGACATCCAGCTGCGAGGTGATCGGCTTGGCGAGGAATTCCGGCACCGCCGACAGGTCGTGATCGCGGATCGTCAGGAACCGGTCGTCGCGATAGAAGTCTTCCGTTTCGATCCGGGTCTTCTCCGTCACCACCTTCACCCCTGCCGCCATGTTCTCGATCAGCCGCATGGTGTAGCCCGATTGCGCGTGATTGGCGAAATCGAAGGTGCCGCGCGAACGCTCGATCAGATCGATGATGCCTTCGAAAGGCATCGATTCGCCCGTGATCCCGGGTAGACTCTTCCCCTTGCGCTTCAGCATCAGCTTCACTGCAGGGCTGCATTTCAGGTGGAAATGGGTGCGCAGGCCTTCCTTCTCGCAAAAGGCATGCAGCTTCTCCAGCGCCTCGAACCGGGCGAGCGAGCCGATCGCGCCCACGAAGTAGAGATCGAGATCCTTCGGGCGGCTGCGATCCACCTTGTAGAAGGGCGGGATGGCGAACAGCGGCAGGTAGGTTACGTCCGCCGTCCGGGCATCGTCGGGATCGAAGGTGAAGATCGAATCGAAGAACGGTGCGTAGGGCCGGTAATCGTGCGTGGTCAGCGAATCCCAGTTGTACAGCACGAAGCGGGCCTGCGGCTGCACCTCGCGCAGACGCGCCATGTTCGCGTGGCTCATATGGTGGACCTGGATGAACAGGACCATGTCGTAACGCGTCGCCGCGCTCTGTTCGATCAGGCGCGCGTGGTAGGCATCGAGCCGCTTCTGGTAGGGGCCCGGAGCGAACTTCTTGGCAGTCTTGCTCCAGAAATCCGTGCTTTCGATCGGATGGAAATCGCTGTCGTAGCCGATCCGTTCGAACGCGGCGCGGATCTCGCGGACATAGGCATAGAAATCGATGCCGATGAAAAGGATTCTGGGGCGCATCGGGTCTGCCTTCCTCAAGCCTGCGTGCTGACCGGTCGGCCGGCGGACGGGCGATAGGTCCGGCGGGCTCTTCCTTTACGGTCGGGGATCAGCAGGCCGCTGAAGACGACCATCAGCGTGAAGGGCTGCAGGAACAGGGCCTCGGATGTCATCGACAGAAAAATGAGAGCCCCGAACAGCCATCGTGGCCGGAACAGGCGCTGGCGGGCAGTCCCCCACAGGAAGACCAGACTCAGGGGAATGCCTATGGAATAAAGCAGCGTCACGATACCATTGCTGTTGGATCGTTCGGTGATGTTGTCGCGCGAAAGCTCGACATCGCGGTAGCCCACCTGCTCGGCAACGTCGAAGTAGTACTCGTAATCGAAGCCGATCCCGGTCAGCGGCTTTTCCATCACGACATTCAGGCCTGTGCGCAGGTCGTATTCGCGCGCTTCGGCGGAGCCGCTGAACTGGCCGTAGAACTTCTCCACGAGGTTGTAGGTGGTGTAACCCGCCACCGGCAGCAGCACGAGGGGCGCGATGATGACGACCGCAAGCTTCTGCACGCGTTCAGCGGTTTGCAGCCAGCGGAAATAGGCCACTGCAACCTGCAGAACCAGGATCACCGCCCCCGTGGTCGATTGCGTGGCCACGACCGCGAGAGCCGCCAACCCCACGTCGTAAATGGAAAAGCGCCGCAGAAACAGGGCGATGAAGAGGTAGGCGTTGAGGTATATCTGCAAGACGCCCGGTTCGAAGAAGAATCCGTCCGGCCGTTTGAAGATGGCGCCGGTATCCACGAATTCATGATAGGTGAAGACATAGAGCAGCGTGTGATAGGTCGTGTTCTCTACGTTGAAGGTCCAGAACAATCCCGGGACCAGAATAGCCAGGATCGGTGTCAGGACCGCCTGAACGCCGAAGAATCTGAAGATCGGCAGAAGATCGCTCGCAATCGTTCCGGGCCTTCGATCGATATAGACCATAAGCAGGGCTATGCCGGCGAGGAAATTTGAGAAGCGGATCGCGAGGGCCCCCAGCTGGAATGATTGCCCCCCGATCAGCGCGGCAGCGATCGTGGCCGCCAGCAGGATCCAGATGCCCGCGAATTCGGTCTTGAACATCCGCATCGGATTCACGAGCCAGCAACAGGCCACCAGCACCAGCAGCAAGAGTGGCTCGCGTGGAATAACGCTGAGCCCGCCGGAGATCAGGATGGCCGCAAACAGGGCAACCTGCCGGATCCGCAACCTGAAGCGTTCCCGCTTCATTTCGCTCTTGGCGGCGGGGGATGGGGGGCGGGAAATGGCGCGGGCCATCAGCGGGCGTCTCCCCTCGCGGCCGAGCGCGTGCCCCGGTGACCGCCAGCCGCATCCGGGACGCTATTCAGGACGCAGCATTTCGGAAAGTGCGGCATGTCGTGTCGTTCGCCCGTCCAGTCCCTCGCGGCTGGCGCGTACACGCTCGGTCCGCAGGCAGCAAGGCGCCAGTCGCTAGCGGACTGTCAGGCGGAATTCGGGATAGCGGCGGGACACGCGCCACCAGCCTGCGACAAGCAGTATCGCCATCACGCAGTAGATCGCACTGCGCAGGATCATGACGCCATCCAGACTGAAAGGCGTGTCGGCGATCAGGGCGATGCCGAAGGCGCCAACGGTCAGGGCGATGCCCGCCCCATAGGCCACGATGTACCAGGTGTAATCGATCACCACGTTGAAGGTCAGCGCGAAGGGCGATGACAAGCTGAATGCGATCAGCCCGGGCATGATGAGGTAGACCCAGTGCAGGTCCGCCACATATTGCGGGAGGATCAGCCCGAGCAGCGGCTCGGCCAGGAGCCAGAGCGCGATGATCGCGGCGAACGAATAGGCGACGGTAATCGCCAGCAGATGACGGAGCTCTCGCGATACGCCTGCCGTATCACGGGCCTTGCGGTGCTTGACGATGTTCGGAAGGAACACCTGCTGGATCAGGTTGGGCGCGAGCTGGAACAGCGTCAGGAACAGGAATGCCAGATACAGCCGCCCCAGCGGCTCGAGGCCGATCTCGCTCAGCACATAACTGCGCTCCATGAGGTTCATCAGCTGGATCGCGATACCTGTCAGGAACAGCGTGAACCCGGCAGAGAAGATGATCCCTGCGAGGCGGCGGGACATCTTGAGCCGGCGCGGTCTCAATGCCGCGCCGGTGGCGAAGGACAGCACGACGAACAGCACCGGCTGGATTGCCATCGCGATGACAGCGACGAGGGCCGGGTCGATCGACGACACGCCCGGGTAGAGCAGGACGAGTACCACCAGCGAGGCGAACATCGAGACCGCATTCACCAGATTGACCGCGCCCAGCCGGCCTGCCGCCACCATTTCGTTCGTCATCCAGGACCGCACCAGAGTGCAGAATCCGGCAATCGCGGCGAGCGCCGCGATGAGCCGATGCAGATCGGTATCGAGCCAGAAGGATATGACGGCTGCGGCAAGCGCCATCACCGCGCCGATCGCGCCGAATCCCGTGTAGGCGAGATCGATGATGCGCTGCTTGTACCCGGGCCCTGCGTGGCACAGCAGCCGGTACCCCCCGTTGAGCAGGCCGAAATGCATCAGCCCCGAAAACAGGATCACCGACTGGACCAGCGCGACCAGGCCCAGATCGTCGTAGGCGAGCACGGTCATCAGCACGACGCCGCGCAGCAGCGTGAGCACGCTCACGCCAAGTCCGACAGCCACGAACGCGGCGCGAGAATTCATCATTGCCGGAATTGCGGGCCTGCCCGGAGCGGTCACACCTGCAGGATCGAATCGATGTATTCGTCCGACAGGTCCGGTCGCACCTTGCGCGCGGCTTGGGCTGCGCTGGCCCGGTTGCTGCCCAGCGGCTGCATCATCTCGGTATAGGGCACATGGGTGTTGAAGGTGATGAAAATGGCCGTGCGCGGCGTCTTGCAGCGGCTTCCGAAATGATAGCAGACTGCGGGATCGACGAGGATCGCATCGCCCGCCTTGCCGTAGAAGCGCTCGTATTCATCGTCGCCGACCTCGCCCGCGATCTGCTCGTCCGTCAGGCGGCGGATGATCGGAGAACGGTTCACCGTCTTGCTCTTCGCGCGGTCGATATAGGCGAAGGGGCCGCCATCGTCGCTGTCTACATCATTGAGATACATGATGAAATGTAGCGACTGGCTGTCGCCGTAATCCCTGTGCCACTTCTGGCTCTCGCGCAGCGGCCCCTCGGTCGGGAACGACCTGACGACCTGGATGCTCGCGAAGGAGAACTTGCCGTCGAAATAGGCCTCGGCCGCATTCAGGATGTCGTCCGAGAAGGCGAGGCGGAACACGGGATTGTCCGCGTTGAAGTCCTCCGGCGGCATGATGTTGGTGAACGGGTGCCCCTTGTCCGTGGGGACGACCTTTTCCGCACGCGGCAGGTATATTTCCTGGATCGCCCCGACCACGCCGGGGTCGACCGGCAGGGCGGGGCAGCAGCCGCTTGTCTGCAATTGTTCGAGCCGGACGGGATCGAACGACACGGAACGCCGTGGTGGAGCGGCACGGCCAACCAGCTTGTTCTTCACCTTGGTCAGCTTGCGCACCGGGACAAGCCGCCAGCGCAGGAAATTGGCGGTGTCGTACAAAACCGTATTTGCCATTACAGTTACATCCCTTGCCAACAATCGCGACTATTGCGTTGCGCCCGAGCGCGAGACCCAGATATCGCTGGGCACCTCGTCGTTGATCCGCTTTGCCGGGATCCCGACATAGGTGCCCGGTTCGGTAATGGAACGGTTCACCAGCGACATGGCGCCGACCACCACATTGTCGCAGATCTCAACCGGACCGACCACGACCGAGTTCGCCCCAATAACGACATTGTCGCCCAAGCGGAATACGTCGCCTGTCCGATGGCGTTCGAGATAGCGCGGATTGTCCGGCGAGGGACCGACGAATTTAACACCGGACATGATCGCCACGCGCCCGTCGGACACGATGCCATTGCCGCCGAGCAGCACGCCACTGGGGTGCGAGGCCTGCAACTGGCGCACGTTGACCCTGTAGGAGGTCACCTCGAAGCCGTACCGCAGCAAGAGCGACCGATCGAGGATCATCGAGATCGCCCGTCCGAAGATCGGCACCTTGTAGTGAAACCATTTCGACAGGCGCATCGTCCCGCGAATATTGGATTCAACCATCCAGAGCTTGAGCAGGATGCGTTTCACGCCTGCCGACCTAGGCGCTGGCTTTCGCCGGTGCAATTCCCGCACCGATGGCCACGGCATCCGCGACCTGCGCGATGTTTTCGGGCGAATAGAGCTGCGGGTTGGGAAGCGGGCGGCCTTCGTGGCTGAACTCCACCAGTCCGGCCACGAATTGTCGGGCCGCCTGGGGCGAAACTCGTTCCATCTGCTCTACGGGGGTGCGCATGGCCCGGCGCAAATCGTGCCAGGACGCGATTCGCGTAATGCCGGGCACGCTGTCCCAGAAAATCTCTCCCATCACGCAGACGCTTTTGCCGAGACACGCCGCTTCCCAGCCTACGCTGCTTGTCAGCGTCACTACTCGTTCGCACCGTGCCAGTACCTCGCGCGCATGAACTTCGGCTGGGAGAAAGGCCAGATTGGAACAGCGCTCGCGTAGTTCGCGGAACTTGGGGCGCAATAGTGCGCCCTTGTCCACGGGGTGCTCTTTGACGACGAGGATCTGATGAGGGCCGAGACATTTGAGGATGTTCTCGATCGTCGCCACCTGATTGGACATGAATTCGCTCATGTAATTGAGCGTGGCCTCCGGCTCCTGATGGAGCGGCAAAAGGACGACCTCCGACGCCTCGGGGATCTGCTCCAGCCGGTCGTATCCCTCGGAAAAGCTGGCCAGAAACCCCTGTAACCGCTTGGAATACTCCTCACTATACGTCTCGTAGCGGAAGGCGTGCGGCTTGCTCAGATTACTCGATCGCCGGTCGCGCCAGCGCCACAGAACCGACTTGGCCAGACCGACCGTCAGCGGTCGCAGACTGCGTCGACCTGCCAGGTTGCGGACATAGTAGGGCTTGTAATCGCTCTGCCGGACCTGGCCGAGATACGTATCGGCGAGCTCGAGAGCGCGCGCGGAGGGTTCGGGCAGGTCAAGCGCCTGACCCGACAGCGTCAGTGGATCCGGCAGCCAGTAGAACATGCCTTCGATGGGGCAGTACATCGGTGCCAGATAGACGATCCCGCGATCGCGGGCTTCGATCAGCAGGACTTCCGATATCTCGATCGCGATCAGTTCGTTCACCACCGCCACCGGGCTCCACCGGTCCAGAAGACCTCGCCACCAGGCAATCTCCTTGCCGAGGATTTCGAGCCGTTCCGCCTGGGAGTATCGACCCAGGAAGCGCTCGGACATAAATGATGTCAGGAGGTAGTGCGGCGGAACTTGCGCAGGCTCGATCGTGTCGAAATCCTCTTCGAAACAGGCCGATACCGTGCATCCCTTGGCCCGTACCCGCGCCGCTTCCTCGCGTGTCAGGGTCGCGAAAATCGCTTCGTAGCGATCGTCTCGCAGTTCCGGATAGAAACCGGCCTGGTATCCGCGTGCGAAGAAAACGACGTTCGGCTTCCGATCAGGTGCCTGATTCATGCGTAGAAATCCCCGCTCCTAGCCTCGATGAACATCGCAGGATCTATCTCGTCCAGACCGACGGGACGCCCGCCCTCGAGATGGGATTGCACGATGGCAAAGAGAATCTTCTGACCGGTCAGGATATCGCGCTTGAGAGCCTGACTGGCCTGCTGCGCTGCTATCTGTCCGTGCAGTGCCGCCATGAGTTGCATGATCGGCGCCAGCGCGCCTTGCGGCACCTCGGGTGGCTGGTAATCGAGACGTTCGGGTTCGTGGTAGGGATTGTCTCCTGCCGGATCGGCCGATCGCGCTGCTCCGGGTGCAGGCTTTTCCCGGCCCGACCGCCACAGGCTATGCCCGTTCGCCACCACCGCAATCTGCGCGGTCTCCGTCGCCATCCGGAAATCCGTCCCGGGAAGCTGGGTCACATGCCCCATGAAGCCGCCCTGGAAGTGAATCGTCGCGTGTTTCACGACCGGATCGTTGAGAATTCTCATACCCGTGCGCTCGACGGGGCCCAGCCGTGCCTCCACCGCCTCCACGGGCGCGCCCGAAGCCGCCATGAGAATGAGGTCCACCGTGTGGGGATGGGACCAATACAAGGTGCGCTCGCCGAATTCGCCGAAAGCTTCCTTCAACTCTCCGAAGCGACCCGATTTCGCCATCGCGAGCGCCTCGCGATATATGGCAAGGTGCCGCCTAAGCGCCCCGAGCGTGACGAACACGTCAGCCCGATCGAGCAGAGCTTCGAGGCGGGACAACTCCCCCATCGAACTGCACATCGGCTTTTCGACGTGCAGCGCGCGCGTCCCCGCCTCGATCGCATCGATCATGATATCAGCCCTGCCGATCGTGCGGGTGGCGATCCCGAGCAGATCGGGAGCACCGGCGGCGAGCATCCTGCGGTAATCGGCGTATCTGCGTTCGACGCCATAACGCTCGCCGGCGCGAGCAAGGCTGTCCTCGTTGGAATCGCAAAGCGCCACGAGGTCCAGCCCCTCGGCCGCCTCTATCGCTTCGGCGTGAGCGAGCGGGAAGTAGGAATCCGGGCCATGAACCCGCATGCTCTCGCTGCTAAAAGCGCCCATGCGTCCGCATCCGACGACACCGGCGGTCAGATTGGATGTGCCGCTCATGGGTTCCATTCCAGCAGATAGGTAATCGCATCGTCCTTGCGCTGGTCGAGATCGGCATAGGCCTGCGCAATGTCTTCGCCCCGGTAGGTGCCGGAAAGGATCGGTTGCGGATCGAGGCGGCCATCTTCGATTGCACTGGCCAAAAAGGCGATATTGTCGCGCTGGTTGAAGCGGATGAAGCCGCGTGCGTCGTTCTCCAGGGGCGACGCGCCTACCGCCTCGATCCTCAATTGCTTCGTGTAGAAGTACTCGCTGGCCAGCGGGTTAAACTCCCCCGGCTGTTCGTTGCGCCCGGGAAAGCCGAGGCAGGCGATCATACCGTTTTTTGCGGTGAGCCGCAGAGCGAGAGCGAAATCGTCCCACCCGTTGGTGGTCGCAACGACGATATCGGCTCCTTCGCCGAGCGCGTCGGCCAAAGCATCTTCCCGGTCTCGCGAAAACACCCCGCTTGCGCCGTACTGCTTCGCGATGTCAGCCGGCTTCTGGTGGCCGGAAAGTGCATAGACCCGTGCTCCGGCAAGGGCGGCCATCGCCACCGTGGTTAGCCCCAGAGCGCCGAGACCGATAACGAGGACCCTGTGACCGACCCGCACGTCGCTACGTAGCACCGCATTGTAACCGAGGTGGAACAGATACGCCGCCACGATATGCCGGGCCTGTGCTTGCGCGGGCAAAGTGTACAACGCCCCGGCGGCCGGCATTACGAAATGGCTGCGGTGCGATTGCAGGCTCAACACCCGGTCACCCGGGGCGAAACCGGTCACGTCCGGCCCGCACTCAAGGACCCGCGCCACATTGCAGTAGCCTTGCAAGCGCGGAAAGACGACGCCCGGGCGGAGAGGAGGCAGCCCGCGCCAAGCGGCCAGTTCCGTGCCGGGCGAAATGGCAGAGACGATCGTCTCGCATAAAATCTCGCCCTTGCGGGGGGCGTCAAGACGCTCCTCCCGCAATACCAGCTTACCCGGCCCTTCCAGCCAGACGGTCCGTGCCGAACGCACACTCATACCGATCGCCTCTCACGCAAGCGGGGCCACGAAGCGGTGGTTTTCGGAAAACGCGCGCGCATGACGCTGCGCCTTCTCACCGCGGAAGCGAAACCGCAAGCGCTTCTCGCGCACGCCGCGGAATTCGTTCACCCGGCAATCGTGGGCCCGGAGGAAATCGGTGATGACATAAAGGGCCATTGCATCGCGTCAGGCTAGAGGCGCCGGATGTCGTCATGGGGCAGGACGCAATCCGGGGCCCACGGCGGGAGGCAGGAGATAGCGGTACGTCCCGCCTTGAGTGCTATGACGAGAGCAAAGGAATTGAGGCCGACCACCCAGCGAGCCTTACCAAGCGCTTCGCCCATGCTCGCCGCCCTGTCGAGCGTGACGCCCGGATGTGCTGCGATCCATCCGTCATACTTGTCCGGTTCGTCCGAAGGATGCGGACGAAGGCGGACTCCAACGTTCTGCCCAATTCCCAGCGAAGTCCGGTTGGCCATGAAATGGTCGAGCGCCTGAAATTCGCCGGGCGTATCATACCCCCAGCTGCTGCGCGCAGGCTCCGCCACGAACAGTACGTCCCCTTCTCGCGGCACTGGCCCGGCTTCCCGGGCCTGATTTTCGAGATAGGAGTTGGGCTGCTGCGAAATCGTCATGCCGCCGAATTCTCGGCGTGCGATGGCCGCAGCATATTCGTCACCGACCCAGAGCGCGTCGGGCAGCTGCCGCTCGCCGTTCCGCTCGAAGCGGGGTGCGTAGTTCACCCAATGGTCCAGTACCGCGATGGAATGAATACCACGGCGGGCTGCGATGACGCGCGCGTCGTGCTCCATGTCGCTCGCCCAACCGGTTCCGCTCAGCAGAGTGGCGGCCCCTTCGAGTGCGGCTGCAATCGAAGGTACTGGCGAGCAGCCCGGGAATTGTGCCCGCCACAGGCTCTCCGCCGGGCCTGCCACTGCTACCTGCAGGTCGTTGCGCGCGCTTGCGGCGATCCACGCGAACATCATGTTCGCCGCCCCCGCATCATGCGCGACGACCGCGACCGGACCGGGCAGATCGTCGATCATGCGAAGCGCCCGTAAAGCACGATGTCCTGCGGCTCGCCCTCGACGATTTCCTGCGCCACGCGCACGCCTTCGCGGGTCATGCCCGATCGTTCCATCAGCTTCACCATGCCACGATTGCAGGCGAGCGTTCCGGCCGTGACCTTGCGGATGCCGCCCCCCGTCGGGGCGAGAAGCCAGTCGAGCAGCAGGTTCCACGCCTCCTGTCCGTAGCCGCCGGACCAATAATCGCGGTTGCCGATCATGATGCCCACATCGCAGGTGTTGTGGTGCGGATTGGCATAGGCTGTCATCGTGCCGATGGCGTCTCCAGTCGCCTTGTCGCGGATCGAAACGAAACGGTTGGGGCTGTCTGCAAAGCTGGCGAAGTAATCGCGGCAGGTCTGGAGGGTATGCTCGCGAAAGCGCTGGTTGGAAAAGCGCGTCACCTCCGGATCGCGCAGCCAGCCGAGATAAGTCTCGGTTATGTCCTTCGCCTCGAACGGCCGAAGCACGACCTTCGTGCCTGCAATCTCCGGGAGGGGCGCCACGCCTAATCCTTCAGCTGATCGAGATTGTCCCATACCTTGTGGAACGCGGCGACAATATCCGCCACATCCTTGCGAGGCAGTTGATTGAGGCAGATCGACAAGCCCAGGAAGCTCGTATCCTGAAGCTCTTCCGCCACCGGACATGTGCCGATGCCATAGGCGAAATTGCGATCCTTGCGTAGGCTCCAAGGGAAGTTGCCGGTCCCATAGGCGACCTGCTCGGTGAAGAGCGGCAGGCGGTGGATATTCTGATATGCGGCGGCCAAGCCTGGCACCCCTTCCGCACGCAGGGCATCCGCGATCTTCGCGCGCGATATGCCAAGCGCCTGGGTATCCAGCACCATGCCGTAGACGTAGTAGACATGCGTGGCGCCGTCCTTGACCTTGGGCGTGGTCAGTCCCTTGAGGCCGCCCAGCCCCGCGTTCAGCTCGTCGGCGACGCGCTGCCGGTCGGCGACGCGTTCTTCCAGTTTGTCGAGCTGGACCGAAGCGATCGCTGCCTCGATCTCGCCCATGCGGAAATTGTAGCCGATCATGTTGGCGAGATCTTCGCGGCTCTTCGGCTTGATGACGCTTTCGGCGTGGTTGCGGATCAGCGCGAGCCGCTCTGCCAGAGCATCGTCATTGGTGACGAGGATGCCACCTTCGCCGCAATGGATATGCTTGTGATAATTGAGGCTGAAGCCGCCGATATCGTATCCGGTGCCGGTGAAATCGCCTTCGCGCAGCGCGCCAGGGGCCTGGGCAGTATCGCCGAGCAGCTTCAACCCGTGCTCGTCGGCAATCGCGCGAAGTGCGGCGACATCGGCGGTCATGCCGAAGATGTCGACCGCCATGATGGCCTTTGTCCGGGGTGTGATCAGCGACCGGACGCTTTCGGGATCGATGTTGAAGGTTTCGCGGTCGATATCGGCGAAAACGGGGATCGCATTCCAGTGGAGGATCGCCATTGCGGTGGCCGACATCGTCCAGGGCGTGGTGATGATCTCGTCCCCCGGCTCGACGCCGATCGCGCCGACTTCCGCGATGAGCCCGCTGGTCCAGCTGTTCACCCCGAGCGCGTGCTTGACCCCGAAATACTCCGCCGCCTTCTTCTCGAACGCGCGCACTTCGGTGCCGCCCATGAACATCTCGCCCGGCGCGCCGATATAGGCGGACAGGACGCCCGATCGCACGACGCGCGCCGCCGCTTCCTCCTCTTCCCGACCCATCGACTGGAAGGGTGCAAGCTCGCGGGAGATGACGGGAGTTCCACCGTGAAGCGCCAGGGTGTCGGTCATGTCGGAGTGCCTTCGTTTGCTGTATCGAGTGCCTTGCGGCGGATTGCTTCGCACAGCCGCTGGGCGGCTAGCGCTGTCTTGGCAGTGCTAGCGAGCGGCGCATTCTGGTCGAGCGTTTTGCGGATATTGTCGTAGGCGCTCGTCATCGCGGCATCCAGGCCATGAGCCGACGATGTCGCCAGCCCCAGTTCGCGATAGCCCGCGAAAACACTGCTGTCTTCCACGAGCCTGCGCTCGATCCGCCGCCCGCCGTCGCGAAAGGCGATCTGTTCCTTCTGGAAGCTGAGCACGAGTTCGAACTGTGTGACGTACCGCGCATCGCCCGCAATGAGGTGGACGGGCGCGCCGTTCTGCGCGGTCAGGATCGCGCTGACGGTGGGGTCGTCATCCCAGTGGTCGGACCGCGCGGGCCCGACCGAATGAAGCCCCACCTCGCCGACGAGGAATCGCAGCAGGTCGACCATGTGCCCGCCATTATGGACGATCCCCTTGGTATAGATCGCCGAGGCCGCGATCAGCGCGCCATACCTGCCGGCGGCGATCCGAGACGCCTCTGTCACGATCTCCGGCGCCCAGCGACGCAGGTGGTTCACGGCGAGAGGGACGCCCGCGGCTTCGTACTGCCCTGCCAGCTTCTCGGCCTGCGCAAGGTTGGACCCCAGCGGTTTTTCGCAGAAGACGGCGCGGGGTTTCATCGTCGCCGCCCAATCCAGATGCGCGGCGTGATGGCCGGTGGGCGAAGCGATGACGATCAGGTCGAATTCGCCCGGCTTCGCGCCCAAGGCATCCAGCGATGCGGCGGCCTGCGGTACATCCCAGCGCCTGGCGAAGGCATCGCGCGTCGCATCGTCCGGATCGACGCAGGCGACGAGTTCAAAACTGTCGTCCCTTGCAATGGCGCCGGCATGGCTCAGCGGCCACTCGTCGGGCGAACGCTGTGCGTCGTATCCGCCCGCAATGGCCCCGCAGCCGATGATGAGGACGCGGTACGCCATGGCGAGGTCAGGCGATCAGATCCCAGCTTGTGGGGGTGCCTTTGGTCAGCGCGCGGTTCACGCGCTTGCCCAGCAGTACGTCGTAGTGCTTGGGGGCGAGGCCGAAGCCGGGGCGAACCGATCGCAGGTTCTTCTCGGTAAATGCCTCGCCCTCCGCCATGTCCTCGGCGACGTAGAGAGAGCGGCGGAACTGGCGCGATCCGCCTTCGGCTTTGGTGCCCCCGTAAGTAACCTGCCCCAGCGATTGCCATGCGCGCTCGGTCTCGTCGCGCAGCTGCTGCAATTCATGCGGCTCCAGGCTGAAGGCGCTGTCCACGCCGCCATCGGCGCGCGCCAGCGTGAAATGCTTCTCTATCAGCACCGCGCCCAGCGCCGTCGCCGCGACCGATACGCCGGTGCCCATCGTGTGATCGGACAGGCCGACCTCGCAGCCGAAGGTGTCGCGCATGTTGGGAATCGTGCGGATATTCGTGTTCTCCGGGGTCGCCGGATAGGTGCTGGTGCATTTGAGGATGCAGACCTGCTCGTTCCCCGCCTCGCGGCAAGTGCGCAGAGCCTCGCCGATTTCGACCACGCTGGCCATGCCGGTCGAGATGATCATCGGCTTGCCGGTTTTCGCCACCTTGCGGATCAGCGGAAGATCGATCGATTCGAAACTGGCGATTTTGTAGGCCGGAACATCCAGCCCTTCGAGGAAGTCGACTGCCGTAGCGTCAAAGGGCGAGGAGAAGCAGTCTATGCCCAGGCTCTTCGCGTGTTCCATGATCGGCGCGTGCCAATCCCACGGGGTATGCGCCTCTTCATAAAGTTCGTGCAGCCGTCGCCCATTCCAGAGCGAATTTTCGTCCTCAATCGTGAAGCCCGGTCCATCCACGTCGAGCGTGATCGTGTCGGCCGTGTAGGTTTGCAGCTTGATCGCATCGGCACCGTGTTCGGCAGCCGAGGTGACGATCTCCAGCGCACGGTCGAGCGAGTGGTTGTGGTTCCCGCTCATCTCCGCGATCAAGTAGGGGCGCTCGGACAGGCCAATGGTGCGGCCATTGATCTGCATGGTTCGGTTCCTATTCGACTTCTATTTGGGTGTAGGTGTGCGCCTCGCGGATCGCCGGCCAATCGTCCGCCAGCACCGCCATCCGGACGACGTCGTAGCTCTCCCCATCCTTCCAGATATGCTGCCGCAAGACGCCCTCGACCTTGCTGCCGAAGCGTTCATGCAGCGAAACCACGCGATCGTTGGAAGAGAAGACCTCGCACCACAGGCGGTTGAGGCCCATCGTCTCGAAGACGTAGCGATAGACATTGAGCTCGAGGGACTTGGCCAGCCCTTTGCCGCGCGCTTCGGGGCTGGCGATGTAATAGGCCCAGCAGGCCCGGCGGTTGACCTGGTCTATGTCGCTCAGGCTCAGCACCCCGACCGGGACATCGCCATCGGTCAATTCGATGATCCATACGATATCGCGGAGCGAGGCCTGAATCCGTTCGAACCACGCCCGCTGATCGGCAGGTGATATGTCCGGATCAGTATACATGTAGCGGGTGATCTCCGGCAGCATGCGCCATTCGCGCACGCGGTCGAGATCTTCTTCGCGGATACGGCGCAATCTGCAGGCCATATGCTCTCCTATGCGCTCCCGAAGAGGGCTTGCGCGATGCGCATGGCCCCCTTGCCATCTACCAAGGCGGTTGCCGCGCGGTTCATGGCGCGACGCTTTGACGCGTCTCCTATGGCGCACTCGATCGTTTGAGCCAAGGAGACTTGCGGCGGCGTGGCACCGTCACCCGGATCATAGCCGAGGACCACTCCCGCCGCGTCGAGAAACGGGACGCTCAACCGCTGGTTGTCGGCGCAGACCATGCAGACCGTGGGCGGGCCGATGCAGCACCGCTCCCAAATGGCGCCGCCGCCCGCCCCGATCTGGAGGTCGTGGCGGGCAAAGAACTCGGCGAGGTTCGGCAAGTCCAGCGCAAGGCTGGTACCGGCGCGATTCGCGATCCGGGCACGCAAGCGATCGAGTGCCGGATTGGCCGAGGTCGATACGATTTCTACCGGGCCTTCCCAACCGATACTATCGAACGCGTCCAGCACCGTGAAATTGGCCCCGCACGCATCGACGCCGCCCATGAACACGCCGATGCTGCCGACCTGGTCATGCATCTCATAACGCGGCGCACCGGCATAGATGGGGCCCAGCATAGCAAAGGCGGGACCGGCGAGCATGTGCATGGACGCGGGAGTCAGGCCAGCGTATTTCGCGCCATGATCGGGGTGGAAATTGTGATCGACCAGCCACTCGCCCGACAGGCGCCGGTCGGCCAGGTCGTCGATCACCATCAGCGGCACGCCCAGCCGATCGCGGACCGCATCGTGCCAGCGCGCGTCAAACGCGTAATGATCGACGATGACGGCGTCGAAGTCCTGGCCTCGCAGGGCGGCGCAGGTCTCTTCGGCGTCGCGTTCCTGCGGGACGCGGGCCCAGTGCGAATGTGGCACCAGCGGATCGGGCGTGAACGCTGCTTCCGGGGGGGCGAGCGACAGAATGGCGGCATCGTCAAGGTCGAGAAAAGACCCGGCGTCGAGATCCAGCTGGCGATGGATGAACCAGATCTCAGCGCCATTCTCGCGCAGCGCATGCGCGACCGCCGACATCCGCTTGGCATGGCCGGTGCCGATCTCGGTCGAAACGTCCAGCCGGATCGCGACCTTCATTGCGCGAGCGATTTGTACAAGATTTCCGCGCGCTTCCAGTCTTCCGGAGTATCAATATCGACGACGCGCCATTCGGGCAGCACGATGGCGCGCCCATTGGCATGGGCGGAGCCACCTTCGAGCCAGGTATCCGCCTTGGCCCAGTAGAACTGGCCCGCGTCGAAATAGCCCGGCTCGAGATCCTGCGTGCGGGTGCCGACATGCTCGGGATTGAACGGCGCGACCTTGCCATCTTTGTCGCACTTCAGCGCACGTTGGATCGGGGAGGGGAAGCCGGTGACGGGGAAAGTGTAACCTTCGCCCCCATGCTCTTCGAGCAGCGCCAGCGCCTCGTCGAGGTCTGCCGTGCGGATGAAGGGCACGCCGGGATAGATGCAGCAGCAATGCGTCACGTCCCAGCCGAGCCCGCGGCAGGTCTCGATGGCATGCGCGATCACAGGCACGGTCGGGGTGATGTCGTCGGCCAGTTCGGCAGGACGGCGGAAGGGGAGTTCGGCACCGAATTCGCGCGCGATGGCGGAGATTTCCTCGTCGTCGGTCGAAACCACGACGCGGTCGATCGCCTCGCACGCCAGTGCGGCCTCGATCGCGTAACCGATCATCGGCTTGCCCGCGAAGGGCTTGATATTCTTGCGCGGGATTCGCTTGCTGCCGCCGCGCGCGGGGATCACCGCGATCTTCATATCACGTGCTCGCGGATGACCTGCGCCACGCGGTCCTGCTCCTCATCGGTCATCGCGGGGAACAGCGGAATGGTGATCGCGCGGTCGTAATAGGCTTCGGACGCCGGGAAATCGCCGCGCTTGAAGCCCAGCCGCTCGTAATGAGGCTGGGTGTGGATCGGGATGTAGTGAACGTTCACGCCGATCCCCGCCTCGCGCATCGCGGCGAACAGCCTCGCGCGGTCGCACTTCGCCTCATCTGTCAGCTCGACCACGTAGAGGTGCCAGGCCGAGGTCCGGTCGACGAAGCGCTTGGGCAGTTTCAACGGGAGATCGGCCAGAATCCGATCGTAACGGTCGGCCCGCGTGGCGCGTTCGGCCTGCATCGTGTCGATCCGTTCGAGCTGCGATGCGCCGAGCGCAGCCTGAATATCGGTGATGCGGTAATTATAGCCCAGATCGACCTGCTCGTAGTACCAGCCGCCTTCCGGCTCGCGCTCCAGAAGGTCGGCATCGCGGGTCACGCCGTGAGAGCGCAGCAGGGCGATCCGTTTCGCAAGGTCCGCGTCCTGCGTCGTGACCATTCCGCCTTCGGCCGAGGTGACGATCTTCACCGCGTGGAAGCTGAACACGGTCGCGTCGGCATATTGCCCGCCCACCGGCTTGCCCTGGTACTGTGCGCCGGTCGCGTGGCTGGCGTCCTGCAGGATCTTGAAGCCGTAGCGATCGGCCAGCGCGCGGATTTCGGCAAGGTCGCACGGCATCCCGGAGAAATCGACCGGGATCACGACGTCGGGCAGCGCGCCGCCCTGCTCCGCCTGCTCAAGCTTCTCCGCCAGCCGCTCGACCGACATGTTGCGGCTGCCCGGATCGATATCGACGAAATCGACCTCGGCGCCGCAATAAAGCGCGCAATTGGCGCTGGCGACGAAGCTGTTGGGGCTGGTCCAGACCCGGCTGCCGGGGCCCACGCCCATGGCAAGGCAGGCAATGTGCAGCGCCGCGGTTGCATTGCTGAGCGAAACCGCGTGCGCGACCTGATGGCGCGCGGCGAAGGCTTTCTCGAACCGCTCGATCGCCGGCCCCTGCGTCAGGAAATCCGACTTCAGGACATCCACGACCGCGTCGATATCGGCCTGTTCGATCTGCTGGCGGCTGTAAGGGATGAAGGCCATCGCCGCAGATCGCCTCAGTCGATTGCCTGGCCGATGACGTGCTTGTCGATCAGATCGCGCAGCTCTTCCACGGTGAGGAAATCGGGGTTGCTGCCGCTGTTGTAGGCAAAGCCGGGTTCCACCGGCTTCCCGCCGTTGGCCTCGCAATATTGCTCGATCGTCTGCGGCATGCCGACCGGCAGGATGGCGTAGTAATCGCCCATGTCGACCGTGTTGAAACTGTCCGAGGCGGTGATCATTTCCTCGTGGATCTTCTCGCCCGGACGGATGCCGATCACCTTCTGCTCGGCCTCGGGCGCAACGGCGGTGGCGACGTCGCCGATCCGGTAGGACGGGATCTTGGGCACCAGAACTTCGCCGCCCTGTGCGTTCTCGATCGACCACAGGACCATCTCGACGCCTTCCTGCAGCGAGATGTTGAAGCGGGTCATGCGCGGATCGGTGATCGGCAGCACGCCATCGTCCTTCTTCGCCATGAAGAACGGGATGACCGAGCCGCGCGAGCCCATCACGTTACCGTAACGCACAACGGAGAAGCGCAGGTCGCGATTGCCGGTGACGTTGTTGGCCGCGACGAACAGCTTGTCGCTGCACAGCTTGGTCGCGCCATACAGGTTGATCGGGGCTGCGGCCTTGTCCGTCGAGAGGGCGACGACGCGCTCCACCTTGTTGTCCAGGCACGCCTCGATCAGGTTCTGTGCGCCCAGCACGTTGGTCTTGATGCATTCGAACGGGTTGTATTCGGCGGCCGGCACCTGCTTGAGCGCGGCGGCGTGGACCACGATGTCGATCCCCTCCAGCGCGCGACGCAAGCGCTGTTCGTCGCGCACATCGCCGAGGAAATACCGAAGCGCGGGGAATCGCGATTGCGGGAAGAGCTGCTGCATCTCGAACTGCTTCAGCTCGTCGCGCGAATAGACCACCAGACGCCGGACATCGGGATAGCGATCCAGCACGGTGCGGATGAAGGCCTTGCCGAACGACCCGGTGCCGCCGGTCACGAGGACGGATTTGTTGTTCAGCATGATGGTCGGGAAACTCGCCTGTCGCTTTGTGATGGACGAGAGCGCCTGGCCCGACACGTGCCGAGCCCGCCCCCGAGAACTCCGCGACCCCTTACAACCGTGCTTGCGGCGAAGGCAACGGTGTTCTTGGCGGGGCGCCCGGAGCGGTCCTATTGCCGGGTGATGCGCAAATCGTCTAAGGGCAACAGCGAAGGTTCACCCCTTACCGGATAAACCGTCTTGTTGCTCGATACGAAGCCGGGGGCGCTGGACTTGCGCCACCCGTTCAACCCTATACGAGCGATTATTCGCTATGGCGTTGCCTGGACGCTGGTGGTGTTCGTGCCGCTGGTCACGTACGACACGCTCGAAACGGTCGAGGCGTTTACCGATCCAGTGATGGTACGGACGGCGATTGCCGCGTCGATCGCGCTGCTTTCGGGCCTGTTCCTTGTCGGGCGCGTGCTCAACCTGCCGGGCACGCGGGGCACGGTTCACGGCGTACCGATCATGTTGCTGGCCTTCGGGCTGGCGGCGCTGGTCCTGTTTGCCTTCAGGATCGAATACAGCCGCCTTTTCCTGCTCTATTCCACGATCACGGGCACCTTCTTTGCCATGCGGTTGCGCTGGATCGACCGCGATCTGGTGGCCCAGACGTTCCATGTGGTCCCGTTCGGCAAAGCGAACCGGATGCAGGAAGTCGCCAAGTTCCCCACGCAGATGATGACCGCGCCCGTGATACCCGAGGGGTCACGGGTCAGCATCGTGGCCGATTTCCGCGCCGACCTGTCGGACGAATGGGAGCGCCTGCTGGCCAACGCCTCGCTCTCAGGGGTGCCGGTCTACCATTACAAGCAGCTGCTCGAATCGATCACCGGGCAGGTAAAGATCGAACATCTTTCCGAAAACTCCTTCGGATCGCTGATCCCCAACCAGTCCTACACCCCGATCAAGCGGCTGATCGACGTGGTCGGCAGCATCATTGCAATCGTCCTGACCCTGCCCGTGATGCTGGCGCTGATGCTGATGATCTGGCTGGAGGACCGCCAGTCGCCGTTTTTCGTCCAGACGCGCACGGGCCACGGCGGACGCCCGTTCCGCATGTACAAGTTCCGATCGATGACCAGCCGCCCCCCTGCCAGGGGCGATGCGGCGCGCGATGACGCAATCACCAAGGACGACGACAAGCGGATTACCCGCATCGGCCGGGTCATCCGCAAGATCCGGCTCGACGAGCTGCCGCAATTGTTCAACGTGCTGAAGGGCGAGATGAGCCTGATAGGCCCACGCCCCGAGGCCAACCAGCTGGCCGAGTGGTACGAGGAACACCTTGCCTTCTATTCGTACCGCAACATCGTGAAGCCGGGGCTCACCGGGTGGGCGCAGG
>NZ_AEUE01000003.1 GCF_000186705.1 Citromicrobium sp. JLT1363 | reverse complement strand
ATCGAATTGCGCGGGACGGACTGGTCCGCGGGAAGCCCCCCTCCCAGCCCTCCCAACCCTCCCCCCTGAAGGGGTGAGGGCTTTTGCGTCACACTATCCAGCGCCGCCGCAAGCACATCGCACTTGAGCACCATGCCCGCCCCGCCCCCGGCAGGCGTATCGTCCACCGTGCGGTGCTTGTCGGTGGCGAAATCGCGGATCTGCACGGTGTCGAGCGACCACGCCCCCTCCTTCAGCGCGCGCCCGGCGAGCGACACGCCTAGCGGGCCGGGAAACATCTCCGGGTACAGGGTCAGGACGGTGGCAGCGAAGCTCATTCGAAAATGTCGGGATCAATCTTATCAGAGGGCCGCAGCATTTCGCCCACTCTGGTCATAGGGGAATGTAGCAGAAGAAGGGCAACCATCGAAGCACACCAGAGCCAGAAAGTCTCGTACGCCGCAGCTAGATATGGAAGCCCAGCGGCCGGACTATCGTCCAATTCATCGATACCCCATCGCCAGCGCACCGTGCAAAAAGCCACCAGAGGGACGAAAACGAATAGGGCAAGAGCAGATATGGCGCGCGCACGCTCGGGGGATCGAAAATAGCGATAAGGAACCAGCATGGTCGCAGGGGTCAGGAATGCGGCTGCCAAAAGGATGAAGGGCAGGCCGATCAGTTCTCGATCCATATCACCCTCCGCAACCGCCGCAGCCACCGCCGCCGCAGCCCGATCCGCCATCGCCTCCATCCCCGCCATCTCCGGCATAGCCCGCATCGCCTCCGCCGCCATGGCGCATCGCGTGCAGCGGATCGTAGGGCGTTCCCGCCAGCACCGCGGTACCGAAGATCGCCACGCCCAGCGCCATTTCGGGCTGCGTCGGGGCGCGCTTGAGCCGGACATTTTCCTGCCGCGCCTCCCTCAGGGCACGCTCGCCCTCGCGCGTCCGGCGGATGCCGGTCAGCAGCCGCCAGCCGATCACCACCACGCCGGCCACCATCAGTACCGCGAGAATGCCGACCGGCTCGCCCAGTGCGCGGCCGGCCTGCAAGCGATAGAGGCCCAGCAGCAGGATCAGCACCATGGGGATCACCGCGATCAGCCGCACCTTCAGGGCCTGGCCCGATCCGGTCAGCAGGCCCGCCTCGATCAGCGTATCACGGTCCATCCGGTAGCCATCGTCGATCGCCCGCACGAAGCTCTTCCAGCCGAAGCTGTCGCCCAGGCTCATCAGACGGGTTTCCGCACCACCGGTTGCCGCCTGCCTTTCGCGTACGTGGAAGGTCTTTCCCTCCAGCTCCAGCCGCCCCGATGCAAGCAGGCCCGCCATCACCGCCTCGGCATACCGGCTTTTGCCGCTTGCCAGCGCAGCGTACTGGCCCGCATCCTGCGGCACGCCCGGCTCGCCGACCGGGCGCAGGATCAGCGGGACGACCAGCGCCAGCAGCCAGCCGAGCACGATCAGTCCGGAATAGAGGATCAGAAACTGATCCGCGCCGTAGTCGGCCAGGCCAAGACCCATATCGCGCCCCCTAGAACATCGCCGTAGCGACCAGTGCCACCAAAGCTAACCCGATCGCCGCGAGGACGCCATAGGCTTGGCCGCGTGTCAGGATCACTACATCGGCCGGATTGAGCCGCACAGCGCGGGGATCGACCAGAAAACGCCGCCGCGCGTCGGGCCAGATGTCCCCCGGGGGCAACTGCCCGAAATGCGCTTCGTAACTCGCCAGCGTCTGCGCATACTGGTCGTAATAGCGGGTGCGCTCGCTCGTGCCCCCAGCCGTGGGGCCATGGTGGAGTGGCCTGCGCAGCACCTGCGGGCAGAAACGGTCCCAGTAATCGCGGCTATAGGTCAGATGGAGGTGCCACGCCTGATCCACCGCGTCGGATGGCGTGACTTCGTGGCCCGCCTCGCACGCAAGCCAGCAGAAGCGCTTGTATTCGTGGATGGCGCGCGCGGCGTAATCACCGCTCCACCGGTTTTCGCGCGCAAGCCGCTGCGCGAAGGTGAACGCGGCATCCGCAGGGCCGATCTCGTAATCGGCCAGCCGGTGCCAAAGATCGGTGTCGGTCGCGCGCATCCGCCCCTTATCGGGGCATGCGCAAGCTCACGCCAGAGCTAGGCTGCGCATTTTATGAAGACCACGCCGTCGTCTTCGATCCTGTGGCCCGCCAGAGTGACGATATCGGCATTCTCGGCAGGCATCACCGCCAGTCCGTCCGGCCCGCGCGCCTCGATCGGCAGCGTCGGGAGCGGCTCGTCCCACTGGAGCGCGGGTGTCTGGCCGACATCGACCACGCCTGTTTCGGGGTAGCCGTTGATCCGCGTTTCGATGATGCTCATCCCGCGCGTATTGGCGGTGACATCGAAATCGGGCTTCTCACAATCGGCATCGACGCCCTTCGCAACCCAGCTGCCGCGCACATAATCGCTGGTGACGGCGACCCCGCCTGCGCGGGCGGGGTCGCGATCGCGCGCGGGCGGATCGATCCGCGATGCATCCTCGACGATCAGCGTCTCCTCGCCCTGCATGCAGAAGCTGGCATCCGCGATCTCGCCGGTGACCCTTACGTAATCGCCCGTGCCGATCTCGGTCTCCCGGAAGCTGAGCGCATAGGTCTCGCCCTCGGGAGTGCGCAGGACCGGGCACTCGACGCCCTCTTCGATCCGGCCTTCGAAAGTGAGCAGTTCGGGCTCGCCTGAGGGGCGCGTACCCGCTGCGCTGCCGGGATCACCTCCGGCGTCGGCTCCCGGCTGGGAAGATGGGCTGGTTTCGCCGGCGCAGGCCGCGAGGGCCATCAGCGCGCCGACGAGTGCTGCGGTGAATTTGCGTTCGTCCATGCCCGGTCAAGCCGCGGCCCCGGCACGGTGTTCCGAAATTTGCCTAGGATAACTGGCGCAAGCGCGCCTCAGCCCCGCTTGCGGAAATGCATGATGCCCCAGGTCAGCTTGCCTGCATCGGCCCCGCGCACCCAGTGCGCCAAGCCTTCCAGCATGCGATCCACGAAGGAGTCGTCGGTCGAAAGCTCGGCGCGCTGCGCATCCAGATCCTCGGCCACTTGCGCGTAGTGATTGCGCAGCTGCGGGCTGAGATCGTCGATCCGCACCTCGTCCATCCCGCGCTCCTTCAGCGCATCGCGGTAGAACCCGAAAGAGGCCAGATTGGCGAGGTGGATGCGGTCGTAGATCGGTTTGAGCGAGGCGGTATCCTCGATCCCGTCGGCCTGCATCGGATCGGTGAAGATGAAATCGCCGCCGGGCTTGAGCACCCGCGCAACCTCGCTCAGCACCGCGCCCCGATCGGGCGCGTGCAGGATCGCGTCCTGGCTCCAGACGGCATCGAAGCTGGCATCCTCGAACGGAAGATCGTCGAACGACCCTTCCACCACGGAAACCCGGTCTTCCAGGCCCTGCTCGGCGGTCAGCTTGCGATTGCGAGCGTTTTCCGCAGGCGCGATGTTGAGGCAGGTGACATGACCCGCGCCGTGCTCGCTCGCGATGCGCCGCGCGCCGCCGCCGTAGCCTGCGCCAATATCGAGCACTTTCTTGCCCGACAGGTCGCCCACGGTGGCCGCCATCCGGTCGACCGTGCGGCGGCTTGCCTCGCGGATATCCTTCGTGTCGTCGTACAGACCGACATGGATATCCTCGCCGCCCCAGACGGTGGAGTAGAATTCCACCGCATCGTCGCTGGTGTAGTAGTCGCGCGCGGTATCGGTGGTCGCTTCGGTCATTGCGTCACTCGGCATATTCTTTTTCCGCCACGTGAATGAAGAAGTCGGGCGTTTCTTCGTCTCCGTCGGACTGCTGGAAATCGCCGTAGGTGTGGATCTGCTGGAAGCCCACATCCTCCAGCAATCCGCGCAGGTAGTTCTTGCGCAGCGGGAACATGTTCAGAAAATACTCGGACCCGTCGGGGAACGTGTATTTGAACCGGGCAAGGCTATCGTCGACATGCTCCGGCTCGGCGGTCACCTGATCGCCGCAATAGTAATACTTGTGCTTGGTGCTGAACCCGTCGTCCAGAATGCCATCGTAGTTGCGCTGGTCGATGATCAGGATGCCGTCGTGCTTCAGCGCGGCGTAGAATTCCGCCAGCGCGCGGCGCCGGTCGTTTTCGTCGTGCAGGTGGGTGAAGCTGTTGCCGAGGCAGATGATCGCATCGAACTTGCCGTGCACATCCTTGTTCAGCCAGCGCCAGTCGGCATGCACGGTCTTGAGCACCAGATCGTGGTCGGCCGCGTTCTGGAACGCCATGGCCAGCATTTCCGCCGCGCCATCGGCGGAAGTTACGTCGAACCCGTTCTTGAGCAGCTGCACCGAATGGAACCCGGTGCCTGTCGCAACGTCGAGCACGGATTTCTTGCCGCGCCCGGCCAGGATATCGACGAAGAAACGCCCTTCGCTCTGCGCGCGCGCGTCCCAGTCGATCAGCTCGTCCCACTTCTCAACAAAACCGCGAACATATTCCTTCTGGTAATGTTCGGTATCGCGCACCGCCTGCGGATCCTCACCGTAATCCTGCGTGCTGTCGGGCGCGAAGGTGCGCCTTTGCGTGTCCGTGTCCATTGTGCGTTTCCCTCTCGCGCGTGAATGCCCGGCAGAACCTCCGCCAGGAAGCATGCCGTTCGTGGTGGGAAGCCCTTCGAAGAATACGAAGCGCCATTCGAATTCGCGTGTGCGGTATAAAACATACCCGACACGGGCATTACAACCGCAGTCTGCCCTTACGGAAGGAAAGCGCGTGCGAGGACCAATCGTTCCGAATCCCAGTCGGGAACGGCATCGGGAATAAGCGGCACCATGAACGGCGCGCCTGTTTCGGGTGCAATCTCGACTATGTCGGTTGCCCCGTAATTCATGATGTTAGTCGTCGTCCCGATGGCCTCGCCATCGTCCGTAACGACGGGCAGGCCGATCAGATCGGCATGGTAGAATTCGCCCTCTTCAAGCGGCGGGAGGGCCTCGCGCGGGACGGTGAGCACGGTTCCGCGCAGCGCTTCGGCAGCGGTCCGATCGGCGATTTCGGCGAATCGGGCAATCGCCCCGCCCTTGTTGTCGGGCCGAATCGCAGTGGGGGTCAGCGCGCCGTCATTGAACGACCTGGCGCCCTTCAGCGCGCCGATCCCGTCGCCGAACAGCTTGAGGCGAACCTCGCCCGCCACCCCGTGCGCGCCGGTGATGGCGGCCAAGACAACAGGCCTCCCCCCGCTCGGGGGGAGGGTTGGGAGGGGGGAAGCGGACGGCGATGTGCCTCGGGCTTCGCCCTCTCTCCCCGACCCTCTCCCCCGACGGGGAGAGGGAGATTTCATCAGCCTTCGGCCTTTTCTTCGCCGGCATCTTCTGCGGGCGCTTCTTCGGCCGGAGCTTCCGCTGCGGCGTCTTCAGCCTTTTCTTCCTCGGCCGGTGCTTCCTGGGCGGCCTTCAGCGCTTCAGCGGCTTCGGCTTCCTTGGCGGCCTTTTCTTCGGCGCGTTCCTTGGCCTTTTCGCCCGGCTCGGCCTTGTTCGGGTTGTTGCGCGCCGCACGCTCGCGGATGCCCGCGGCGTCGAGGAAGCGGGCCACGCGGTCGCTCGGCTGCGCGCCGACGCCCAGCCAGTAGCGGGCGCGGTCTTCGTTCAGGTTGACGCGGTTCTCGTCATCCTTGGCGAGCAGCGGGTTGTAGGTGCCGATCTGCTCCAGATAGCGGCCGTCGCGCGGATAGCGCGAGTCCGCGGCAACGATGCGGTAATAGGGGCGCTTCTTGGCGCCGCCACGGGAAAGTCGGAGTGCAATAGCCATTTCGGTTCGTCCTTAGGTTTTCGTCTGTCTGTTTCGGTTATTTCTTCGGAAGCAATTTCTGCAGGTCTGGGGGAAGCTGGCTCATGTCCGGCATCTCGCCGTCCTTGCCGCCAAGCCCGGGGATCTGCGGCGCGCCTTTTCCGCCGCCCATGCCTGGCATGCCGCCCATTCCGCCGCCTCCGCCAAGCATCGCGGCAAGGCCCTTCATCCCGCCCATCTTCTTGATCTGCTTCATCGCGCGGGACATTTCCTGGTGCATCTTCAGCACCTTGTTGACGTCCTGCACCTGCGTGCCGCTGCCCGCCGCGACGCGCTTCTTGCGCTTGGCGTTGAGCAGCGCGGGATTGGCGCGTTCCTTGGCGGTCATCGATCCCATGATCGCGTCCATGTGGACCAGCACCTTGTCGTCCATGCCGCTGGCCTGCATCGCCTGCTTGGCCTTCTTCATGCCGGGCATCATGCCCGCCAGCATGCCGAGGCCGCCCATGCTCTGCATCTGCTTGAGCTGCATGCGCAGATCGTTGAGGTCGAACTGGCCCTTGGCCATCCGCTTGGCGAGAAGCTCCGCTTCCTCGACCTTGATCGATTCCGCCGCCTTCTCGACCAACGACACGACATCGCCCATGCCCAGGATGCGCTCGGCAACCCGGCGCGGGTGGAAGGCTTCGAGCGCGTCCAGTTTCTCACCGACACCCGCAAACTTGATCGGCTTGCCGGTGACCGCACGCATCGACAGCGCCGCACCGCCGCGCGCATCGCCATCCATCCGGGTCAGGATCACGCCGGTCAGCGGCACTTCGTCGCTGAAGCTCTGCGCGACGTTGACCGCGTCCTGGCCGGTCAGGCTGTCGACCACCAGCAGCACTTCGGTGGGCGTCGCCACCGAAGCCACCGCCTTCATCTCCGCCATTAGCGCTTCGTCGACATGCAGGCGGCCTGCCGTATCGAGCAACACGACATCGACATTGCGCAGCTTGGCCGATTCGAGCGCGCGCTTCGCGATCTCGACCGGCTGCTGGCCTTCGACGATCGGCAGCGTGTCGACCTGCGCCTGCTCGCCCAGCACAGCGAGCTGTTCCTGCGCGGCCGGGCGATTGACGTCGAGCGAGGCCATCATGGCCTTCTTGCCGTGCTTTTCGCGGATCAGCTTGCCGAGCTTGGCAGTCGAGGTGGTTTTACCCGAGCCCTGAAGGCCGACCATCATGATGACGACCGGCGGCTTGGCTTCCAGCGTCAGCGGGACATGGCCGTCCTCGCTGTCGGAGCCACCCAGCATGGCCACGAGTTCGTCGTTGACGATCTTGACGACCTGCTGGCCGGGCGTGACCGACTTGAGGACGCTTTCGCCGATCGCCTTTTCGGTGACCTTCTCGATGAAATCGCGCGCGACGGGCAGCGCCACGTCGGCTTCGAGCAGCGCGATCCGCACTTCGCGCATCGCATCGCGCACGTCCTGTTCGCGCAGGGCACCACGCCCGCGCAGGCGGTCGAAGGTATTGCCAAGGCGATCCGACAGTGCGTCGAACATGCTAGCCGCTTACTCCATCTCCGGCACGATACCGGATTAAACGCGAAAAACGCCGGCGGACGAAACCTCGTCGGCCAGCGTCGGGGCGGTGCCCCTTCTGCTACTCAATTCGGACAGCGAGCTGTCCTTTAAACCGGTGGTGGAGCCTAGCGGGATCGAACCGCTGACCTCTACAATGCCATTGTAGCGCTCTCCCAGCTGAGCTAAGGCCCCGGCCGGTTTTTGGCCCGCCTCTATGAGGTGGGCCGGGAGGCGCCCTTTAGAAAGCGCGCCTCCGCTTGGCAAGTGGAATATCAGGTGTCGTCGCTATCGTCGTCGTCACCCTTGGACTTTGCAACGCCCAGATCGTCGTCGCCGCCCAGATCCACCTCGTTATCGGGCGAATCATCGTCGTCGTCGACCTCGAGATCTTCCAGATCGTCATCGGCAAGGTCGCTGTCGGCTTCCTTGTCCTTCTTCTTCTTGTCCTCTTCCTCGAACGGAATCGGCTGCTTGGACTTCAGCACGGGCTCGGGCGTCCAGGTGTTCTCGCATTCGATGCAAGTCACCGGGTCGTCGTTGCCCAGGTCGTAGAAACGCGTGCCGCACTTGGGGCAGGTGCGCTTGGTGCCCCATTCGGGTTTGACCATGATGTATTCCTTGTTGCGGGCGATGTCGCGCGCGCTCGAGTGATTGGGTGTTGAATTCCGTGAGGGATGACTTGGGGCCAAGCGGCCACCGAATCAAGAATGGCGCGCGCCTTGCCATGCACCTTTGTGGCTGTCAAAGCCCGGCTCCCTTCCACGAAGACAACCGCATGCCCCACACACCCTCCCCGCAGACCTTCCGGCCCGCAGGCCCCTTGCGCGGTAGCATCGCCGTACCGGGCGACAAGTCGATCAGCCACCGATCGCTGATCCTTGGCGCAATGGCCGTGGGCGAAACACGCGTTTCCGGGCTGCTGGAGGGCGAAGACGTACTTGCCACCGCCGCCGCGCTGCGCGCGATGGGGACGGATATCACCCGCGAGGACGATGGCACCTGGCATGTCCACGGCGTGGGCGTTGGCGGGCTGCTGCAACCCGCCAGCGCGATCGATTGCGGCAATAGCGGCACTTCCGCCCGGCTGCTGATGGGTCTGGTCGCCAGCCATGGAATCACCGTGAGCTTCACCGGCGATGCCAGCCTCTCCAAACGCCCCATGGGCCGCGTGATCGATCCGCTTTCGCTGATGGGCGCCAGCTTCACCGCCAGCCCGGGCGCCAACGGAACGCAGTGCTTTCCGCTGATGCTGGAGGGCGCCCACCCCGCAGTGCCGATCTCATACCGCCTCCCCATGCCCAGCGCGCAGGTGAAAAGCGCGGTGCTGCTGGCGGGATTGAACACACCGGGCATCACCACGGTGATCGAGCCGGTGCCCACGCGCGACCATAGCGAGCGCATGCTGCGCGGATTCGGTGCGCAGCTGGACATCACGGAAGAGGACGGCGCGCGCATCATCCGCCTGACCGGCCAGCCGGAACTGCAACCGCAGGACCTGACCGTGCCCGGCGATCCCTCTTCCGCCGCGTTCTTCATGGTCGCCGCGACGCTGGTGGAAGGAAGCGACCTGACGATCCGCAATGTCGGCATGAACCCGACCCGCGCCGGGCTGGTCGGCGTGCTGCGGGCGATGGGTGCGGATATCGAGGAACTGGAGCCACGCGAAGTGGGCGGAGAGCCGGTCGCGGACCTGCGCGTACGCCACGCGGCTCTGAAGGGGATCGAAGTCGACCCGGCAGTCGTGCCGAGCATGGTCGACGAATTTCCGGTGCTGTTCGTGGCCGCCGCTCTGGCCGAAGGCACCACGCTCACGCGCGGGCTGGACGAACTGCGGGTAAAGGAAAGCGACCGCCTCGCCACCATGGCTGCCGCGCTGGAAGCCGTCGGCGTACGGGTGGAAGAGAGCGAGGACGGCCTCACAATTCACGGCACGGGCGGTGAGCCGCTGCGGGGCACCGCCAATGCCCGCATTAAGACGCACCTCGACCACCGTATCGCCATGAGCATGGCGGTCGCAGGCCGCGCCAGCCGCGACGGGGTGGAGGTGGACGATGTTTCGCCTATCGCGACGAGCTTCCCCCGCTTTGAATCCATGCTCTCAGCGGTTACCCCACGCCCCGCCTGACCCCATCGAACCACGGACCACGATCATGATTCGTCGCCTTCTCGTCCCCGCCCTGATGGCCCTCGCGGCGTGTTCGACGGCCGTTCAAGCCGCGACCTACGAACTGTTCCGCGACCCCAACTGCGGGTGCTGCGAGAAATGGGCCGAGCATGTGCAGGACGAACATGAGGTCGAGATTCCCGAGGTGACCACGCAGGACATGGCACAGGTAAAAACCGCCAACGGCGTGCCGCAGGATCTGTGGAGCTGTCACACGATGATCGTCGACGGCTATGTGATCGAAGGCCACGTGCCTGCCGCCGATATCGCGCGCCTGCTGGCAGAGCGTCCCGAGGGCGTCGCAGGGCTGGCCGTGGCGGGCATGCCGCTGGGCTCGCCCGGCATGGAGGCCGGCAATCGCAAGCAGGCCTATCAGGTCATCGCCTTCGGCGAGAAGGGCCGCTCCGTCTTCGCAAGCTATCCCGGCGCGTGATCGACGGCCTCGACATATACAGCATCGTCGGCTTTGGCGGGATGGCGTGCATTATCGGCGCCTATTTCTACCTCACCGCCAGTGAGAAGCCGAACCCCTTCATCCTGCACGGCACCAATCTGGCGGGCGCCGCGCTGCTGACGGTCAGCCTGGTGGTGCATACCAACCTTCCCAGCCTCGTCCTCGAAGGATTCTGGGCCGCGATTGCCATCTGGGGGCTCGCCAAGGCGGTGCGGGAGAGGCGTGCCCAAAAAGTCGGCCAGCCATGATCAGACGGCGCATCATTGCGGGAGCGCTGATCCTGATGGTCGCAGTCGGCTCGCCATTCTTCTGGCAACTGGCCCAAGGCACTCCGGTCGATACCTACTCGATTATCCAGAATTGTGCTGTCGGGGCGATCGCCCTCGCCGCGCTCCATTTCCGCTGGCGGATCAGTGAACGGCAACAGCTTACGCCAAAACAGGCCAAGGACACATTCTCATGATTATCGCCGTCGACGGCCCCACTGCGAGCGGCAAGGGCACCATCGCCAGCTCGCTCGCGCGCCATTTCGGGCTGCCGCATCTCGATACCGGGCTGCTCTACCGCGCGGTCGGGCGGCAGGTGCAGCTGGCCGGGACGGACCCCGACAGCGAGAGCGATGCCCTCGCCGCGACCGATTTCCCTGACAGCCTGCTCGACGATCCCGAGCTGCGCAGCGAGGTTTCGGGCAGCTTCGCCAGCCGCGTCTCCGTTCATCCGAAGGTGCGCGCGGCGCTGCTCGAACGCCAGCGCACCTTTGCGCAGCGCGAAGGCGGCGCGGTGCTCGACGGGCGCGATATCGGCACGGTGATCTGCCCGGATGCAGATGTGAAGCTGTTCGTCACCGCCTCGCTCGACGCGCGGACCGACCGACGCTTCGCCGAACTCAAGGGCCAGGGCCGCGGCGTTACCCGCGACGAGGTACACGAACAGATCGCCCGGCGCGACGAGCGCGACATGGGCCGCAAGGACGCGCCGCTGGTGGCCGCGCAGGACGCTTTCGTTCTCGACACGACCACGCTGGACAAAGAGGCGTCGATCGCGGCGGCGGTAGAGATCGTCACGCAGCACGCGCGCTAGGCCCGGTTTTGCTTGCATTTTTGCCGGATCGGACGTAATTGCGCGCCCGTTCTCGCATTCAATCGGAATCGTAGGACCCGTGCGGTGGCATACGGCCTCGTGCGGCAAGCGGCCCTCTTGCCCCGTAAGCCGTCGCAATCCTGCGCCGGAGACGGGTAAAGACCCCGGAAAAACCGGTGGCCGGTAGCAAATGTGAATTAGGAAAACCGAACCCTATGGCAACTGCAGCCAACCCGACGCGCGACGATTTCGAAGCGCTTCTCAACGAACAGCTCGGCGATGCGGACGAAGGCGGCTTTGAAGGCCGCGTCGTCAAGGGCACCGTCACCGCAATCGAAAACGGCATGGCCCTGATCGATGTCGGCCTGAAGAGCGAAGGCCGCGTGGACCTGCGCGAATTCATGCGCGTTGATGACGAGCACGGCCTCGAAGTCGGCAGCGAAGTCGAAGTCTATGTCGACCGCGTCGAAAACGCCGACGGCGAAGCGATGCTCAGCCGCGACCGCGCCCGCCGCGAAGCCGCGTGGGATCGCCTCGAAAGCGAATTCGGCGAAGGCAAGCGCGTCGAAGGCCGCATCTTCGGCCGCGTGAAGGGCGGCTTCACCGTCGATCTCGACGGCGCCGTGGCCTTCCTGCCCGGCAGCCAGGTCGACATCCGCCCCGTGCGCGACGTCACCCCGCTGATGGATCAGCCGCAGCCCTTCCAGATCCTCAAGATGGATCGCCGCCGCGGCAACATCGTCGTCTCGCGCCGCGCGGTTCTCGAAGAAACCCGCGCCGAACAGCGCAGCGAACTGATCGACCAGCTCGCCGAAGGCCAGGTGGTCGACGGTGTGGTCAAGAACATCACCGATTACGGCGCCTTCGTGGATCTGGGCGGCATCGACGGCCTGCTCCACGTCACCGACATGAGCTACAAGCGGGTCAACCACCCCAGCGAAGTGATCGAGATCGGCCAGACCGTGACCGTGCAGATCATCCGCATCAATGCCGAAACGCAGCGCATCAGCCTCGGCATGAAGCAGCTCGAAAGCGATCCGTGGGATGGCGTCGCCGCCAAGTACCCGGTCGGCATGAAGCTGACGGGCCAGGTGACCAACATCACCGAATACGGCGCCTTCGTGGAAGTCGAGCCGGGCATCGAAGGCCTGGTCCACGTTTCCGAAATGAGCTGGACGAAGAAGAACGTCCATCCGGGCAAGATCGTGTCGACCTCGCAGGAAGTCGAAGTCATGGTGCTGGAAGTCGATTCCGAAAAGCGCCGCATCTCGCTCGGCCTCAAGCAGGCTCAGCGCAACCCGTGGGAAGAGTTCGCCGAAGCGCACCCGATCGGCAGCGAAGTCGAAGGCGAAGTCAAGAACGCCACCGAATTCGGCCTGTTCATCGGCCTGCCTGGCGACGTCGACGGCATGGTCCACATGTCCGACATCGCGTGGGGCATCTCGGGCGAGGACGCGCTGGCGCTTCACCGCAAGGGTGAAGAGGTCAAGGCCATCGTTCTCGACGTCGATGTCGACAAGGAACGCATCAGCCTCGGCATGAAGCAGCTCGAAAAGGGTGCGCCGACCGAAGCCGCCGCCGGTGGTTCGCTGCGTCGCGGCGAAACCGTCACCGTCACCGTCCTCGAAGTCCGCGATGGCGGCCTCGAAGTGCAGGTTGGCGAAGACGGTGCGACCGGCTTCATCAAGCGTTCGGACCTCGGCCGCGACCGCGACGAACAGCGTCCGGATCGCTTCCAGGCCGGCCAGAAGATCGACGCGATGGTCACCGGGTTCGACCGGTCCAAGAAGCCGACCTTCTCGATCAAGGCGTACCAGATCGCCGAAGAGAAGCAGGCCGTGGAACAGTACGGTTCGGCCGACAGCGGTGCATCGCTGGGCGACATCCTGGGCGAAGCGCTGAAGAAGCAGGACGACTAAGCCTGCCGCGCCTTCAGGCGTAATCATGAAGAGCCCCGCCCTCCCCACCGGAGCGGCGGGGCTTTTCGTATCCGCCGGGCGCGGGTAAGCTCGCCTGCATGGAAGCGCGCTGCCAGTGCGGCCAGCTGAGGGCCGAAATCCCGGAGGATGTCGCCAGACTTGGCGCGCGGGTCATGTGCCATTGCAAGGCCTGCCAGCGGCGCACCGGATCGCCCTTCGGGCTGATGGTCTATTTCCCCCGCGAAGACGTAATCCTCTCGGGCGAGAGCACCGAATACACCCGCATCGCGGACAGCGGAAACGAACTGACCCACGGATTCTGCCCGACCTGCGGCACACCCTTCTGACTCACCACCAGCAAACACCCGGGCGGCATCGGCATTGCCAGCGGCGCCTTCGATGGATCGGACACGGGCCCGCCCCACCGGTCCGTGTTCGAGGAGAACCGGCACGACTGGATCGTGGTGCCCGAAACTGCGGAGCGTTTGCCGCGCGGGCGCGACGGCTGACAGCCGCCTGAGCCGGCGGAGCGCGCAGCCCGCATTACACAATCCTTGTCTCGGCCCGGCGCCTCCCATAGCGTTGGGCGCATGCAATCGATCAAGACACGCGCCGCGCTCGCGGCCCTCCTCATCCCGCTGGCGCTGACCGCTGCCGGATGCTCCGCCGAAACCGAAGACGCACCGCCTGCCGCAGAGCCGGTTGCCGAGGAATCGCGCGCGCCCCTCAAGCTGGCGGGGCAGTACCGCGCATTTCTCTACGAGCCCGATCACCAGGCGGCCGCCGGCGGCCGCCACACCGAAGCGTGGCAGGTGCTGCGCGAGGACCGGGTGAATTTTCACGCACGCGACGTCAGCCAGGCGGACGACCAGACCGATCCCGTGTTCGGCGAGGCGGCCAATCGGGAGCGGATCGAGGCCATGGTGGCCAATGGCAACCTGACCGAACAATCGGCGCGCAAGATCGTCGAGCGCAACGTGCTGGTCGCGGTCGATATCTATACGCGCGACGGGGAGCCCGAACGGCTCGACGTCTCGGTTTACTGAGCACCTTTGCGAGGCCCCCATGCTCCAGATCCACCAGTTCCCCTGCCTCAGCGACAATTACGGCTTCCTGCTGCACGATTCCGACAGCGGAGAAACCGCAGCCATCGATACGCCTGATGGCGCGGAATACCTGAAGCAGGCCGAAGCGAAGGGGTGGCGGATCACGCATATCTGGAACACCCACTGGCACCCCGATCACGCGGGCGGAAACAAGGCCATCGTGGAGGAGACAGGTGCGAAGGTGATCGCGCCGCAGGAGGTGGAAAAGCTCTCCCCGATCGACCGTGTGGTGGCGCATGGCGACGAAGTGACGCTGGGCGAACACACGGCACGGGTGATCGACGTGTCGGGCCACACCAATGGCCACATCGCCTTCCACCTGCCGCAAGACGGCATCGCCTTTGTCGGCGACAGCGTCTTCGCGCTGGGCTGCGGCCGGATGTTCGAAGGAGAGCCGCAGCAGTTCTGGGACAGCCTCGAACGGCTCAAGGCGCTGCCACCTGAAACCACGCTCTATTGCGCGCACGAATACACGCAGGCGAACGCGCAATTTGCGCTGCACGCCGATCCCGACAACGCGGCGCTGCAAGACTATGCAAAGGAGATCGAGGCCGCGCGCGCGGAGGGCGAGCCTACCGTGCCCACGCAGCTATCGCGCGAGCTGGAGACCAACCCCTTCCTGCGCGCCGATACGCCCGAGATGCGGGAACGCTGGGGTGGCGAAACCCCGGCGGATACGTTTGCGAAGCTGCGCGCCGCGAAGGATTCCTTCTAGCATTCGAACCGCAGGCCTGGCGGGAGCGGTAAGCCGTTCGAACCTCGCTCGCGCGTCACATACGAAAAGGCCCCGCAAAAGCGGGGCCTCTCGTAACCAGTCGGGATAGCGGATCAGATTCCGGCGATCAGATCGTCGGCCAGCTTGCGGTCGGTTTCCGCGTCCAGGTTCTCGCCGATCAGCTTGCGGCTGGCGGTCGCTGCGGCGAGCGCGGCCTTGGCGCGAACTTCGGCCACGGCTTCGCGTTCGGCGGCGGAGATCTTGTCCTGCGCCATGCGCTTGCGCCGTTCGACCAGCGCCTTGCTGTCGGCCTCGGCGCGGGTCAGGATCGCCTCGGCTTCGGCCTTGGCGCTTTCCAGCATCGCTTCGGCATCGCTTTCCGCATTGGCGATCTTGGTGGCGTATTCGTCGCGCAGCTGCTCGGCTTCGGAGCGCAGGCGCTTGGCCTCGTCCAGTTCCTCGCGGATGGCGGCAATCCGGTCGTCCAGACCCTTGCCCAGCGTCTTGTGGACCTTGCCCACGAGGATAGCGCCCAGCAGCAGAATGAGCATCGCGATCGACACCCACTGGTAGGGCGCCATGTAGAACAGTTCGGGCTCGACATGCTTGCCCGCGCCGTGATCGACTTCGGTATGCGCCTGCGTCGCCTCACCGGTGGTCAGGGCTTCGGCCTCTGCCGGGATGGTCGTTGTGTCAGCCATTGGCGAGGCTCTCCTTCACCGCGGACTTTGCGGCGGGCTTGGCAACCTTGATGCCGGCGAGCCGGGCCACGATGTCCTGCGTGGCATCGGTCGCGACCGTTTCGATCTCTTCCAGCGCGTCCTTGCGCGAGGCGGCGATACGCTCGTCCGCTTCCTCGAGCTTCTTGTCCAACCGCTTCTGAGCGGCGGCAATCTTCTTTTCGGACTTCGCCGCAGCTTCCGCCTTGGCTTCCGAAATCAGCGCCTGTGCGCGTGCCCGGTTCTCGTTCTCACGCGCGCGCCAGGCTTCCTCTTCCTTGTCCGCCTGTTCGCGCGCAGCGTGCGCCGCCGAGATATCGTCGGCGATCTGCTTGCTGCGGCGATCCATCGTATCCATCACGCGCGGCACCATGCCCCGCCCTACGATGAAATAGGTGATGGCGAAGAACACCAGCAGCCACACGATCTGGCTGGAGAAAGTCTCGGCGAGCTGGGAAATCTGGGGCATCGGGAATCTGTCCGGGCGCTATGCTTGAATGCTCGGCGAACGGGCCGGGATCATGCCCCGGCCCGTCCGTAGAGCGAATCCTCAGCCGACGGCGAGGAGGATGGCGATGACGAACGCGAGCAGGCCCAGAAGCTCGGCACCGGCGAAGCCGATGAAGAGGCGGCCCTGCTGGCCGTCAGCGGCACCCGGGTTGCGCAGCGCGCCGTCGAGGAACGAGGCGAACACGTTGCCCACGCCCAGCGCCGCAAGGCCGCAACCAATGGCCGCGAAACCGGCTCCGAGCAATTTTGCTGCTTCAGCTTCCATTACTAATACTCCTTCGTGAAATCGTTGTTTGCTAAATGGCTTAGTGAAGATTTTCGGCGTCGTTGATGTACAGCGCGGTCAACAGCGCGAAGACGTAGGCCTGGATCCCCGCGACCAGCAGTTCCAGCGCGCAGATGACGATCATCAGCAGCATGCTGGGCAGGCTGACGATCGCGCCGAAGCCGAGCCCGGCGAGCCCGCCGCTGACGACGAAGCTTGCCAGCACCTCGAGCAGGATATGCCCCGCCATCATCGCGACGAACAGACGCAGCGCGAGGCTGAAGGGGCGGACCATGAACGAGATGAATTCGACCACCGCGATCAGCGGAGCCATGAAGATCGGCGTGCCGTGCGGCACGAACAGGGTGAAGAACTTGAAGCCGTGCTTCCAGAAACCCACGAGCAGCACGATCGAGAAGCTGATGACCGCAAGCACGCCGGTAACTGTGAAGTGGCTGGTAAAGGTGAACGGATGCACGCCCAGCACGCCGAGCGGCAGCAGGCCGAGCAGGTTGCCGAACAGGATGAAGATGAACAGCGTGAAGACATAGGGGATGTACTTGCGCCCCTGCGCCCCGATGCTCGACTGCACCAGATTGTCGATGAAGCTCGTCAGGCTCTCAACCGCGACCTGCCAGCGGCCGGGGATCATCTGCTGCTTGGTGCCCATCTGGACGAACGCGATCACCGCGATGGTGGTGATCATCATCCACAGCGCGCTGTTCGTGAACGCGATGTTCACGCCGGTAGAGCCCAGTTCCCATTCTTCCGTTCCGAAGAGCGGCTTGATGGTGAACTGGTACATCGGATCGACTTTGCCTTCTTCGGCGGCCACCTGAAATTCCCGTTCGCGTCTGATGCCGCAACGCGGCCCCTGCTGTCACTTGTCGTCGGACGATGGAGGCGTTGTTTTGGTCATGCGGAAAATGTTCCTGAAAGCCACGCCTATCCCGAGGAACAGGCCGACCAACAGACCCCAGGGCGTCGTCCCGAAAATGGCATCCACGCCAAAACCGAGAAGACCGCCGCCGAGCAGCCCACCCAGAAGATCCGCCAGAACCCTGTTGCCGGCGCTGTAATCCGCGTCGGACTTGCTTTGGGTCTTCGACGGGTTGCGCTTCTCCTCTCGCTCGCGTGCGGCCTTGAGCCGCTGCTCGAGCGCGTCGATCCGCGCATCCTCGGGTATGGGCTCTCGTGCGGACGGATCGTCGCTCATGCTTCGCTTCCTTTCTATAAAGAAGATCGCGCGGCATGGGCAGGACCTGCCCGCCGAGGGCGCCGCCGCCTTAGAAAAGGGTTTTTCGCAAGTCAACCGAAGGCGATAGGCAAGCGTGCGCAGGCTGCGCCGTGCTTGCGCAATTCTCCCCGAAAGGCAATGCTCGCAGATCGCAGGAGGAGGGCGAGACAAGGGTGGGTCAGCGCGGCGAAGATCTGTTCGGCGAGGACGCGCAGGGCGCAGCCGGAGCGCCTGCCCCGCCCGCGTCCGCCACCTCCATGCCCACCGCAACCGGCCACCGCGAACGCCTGCGCCAGCGCTTGCTGACCGGCGGGGCGGAAGCGCTCGCCGATTACGAAGTGCTCGAATACCTGCTGTTCGCCGCCATTCGCAGGGGCGACACCAAGCCGATCGCCAAGGCGCTGCTCGCCCGGTTCGGCAGCCTCGCCCGCGTGCTGGAGGCGGAGCCTGCCGCGCTGGCGAAATCGCCCGGCATGGGCGAGGCGAGCGCGGCGGCGCTCAAGGCGGTGGCGCTGGCGGCGCGGCGCATGGCGCGCAGCGAGGTGGCGGACCGGCCGGTAATCTCGAACTGGCAGGCGCTGATCGACTATTTGTCCACCGACATGGCCAATCTGACCGTGGAGCGCGTGCGCGTGCTCTACCTCGATACGAAGAACCGGCTGGTTCAGGACCATCACGTGGGCGACGGGTCGATCGACGAGGCCGCGATCCACCCGCGCGAAGTGATTCGCCGCGGGCTGGACCTGGGCGCGGCGGCGCTGATCCTGGTCCACAACCACCCCAGCGGCAGCCCGGAGCCAAGCAAGGCGGACATTGCGATCACGCACCGCATCGCTGAAGCCGGCCGCCTGCTGGGCATCACCGTCCACGATCACGTCATCATCGGCCATGGCCGGCACGTAAGCCTGAAGGCGCAGGGCCTGATCTGAACTGTGCCAGCAGGCGGGCGCACCGGGCGTCAGGCGCTCTCAGCGCAGGCCCCGGCCAGGTCCTGCGACCGCAGGTACTCGCGCCAGGCAGGCTCCACCCTCTCGAACCCTTCCGCAGGATTGTCGCGCATCCGGCACACAAGCTCGAGGCCGCGCGGCACTCTGATCAGCTCGTCGGTTGCGGGCACACCCGCCACAAACATATCGACGCCATCGAAGGTGCCGAGCATCGGCGTATCGAACGGTTCCGTCGATCCGATACGCAGCGCCCTATCCTCCCGATTGTAAATCACCCGCGCCTGCATTTCGAGCGTGATCGGCTCGTCCAGCTGCGCGATAATCTCCTGCTGGGTCAGAGGACGCTCCTCGCCGCGCGACAACCAGAGTGTTGCGCCGGCAATGATCGCGGCGAGGGTCGCTAGCGCAATCCAGATCCACCTTCTGGCCGACATGCCCGGCGGCGAAAACGCGGCACGCTTCGCTTGCCCGGCCGGGCCTGCCTCCACCAGCGCGTAACCCTCGCCCGGCATGCGGCGGATATAGCGATGCGGCTCGCCGTCGTCGCCCAGCGCCTTGCGGAGCATGCTCACCCGCTGGTTGATCGTGTGGTCTTCCACATGCCGCTGCGACCATACGCGCTCGATCAGCAGATCGCGCGAGACAGGCCGGGGAGATGCCTTGGCCAGCTCCCACAACAGATCGAAACTGAGGCCGCGAACGTCGATCGCCTCGCCCGCCCGCTCGACACTGCGGGTGGCCGGGTCGATTGTCAGATCGGACACCCGTAGCGGCGCTTCCTCCGTATCCGGGACGGAAGTTTTATGCGGATTGAGGTGCATCAAGGGCGCTCTTTGCAGCAGGCGATCGGCATCGGATCAACCGCATGGAGAATAGTGTTGAAATCGCTGAAGGCAATTTGTCTCGCCGCCACCCTGATCGCCCTGCCCGCCCATGCGCAGGATCAGGAATCGCCGCAGCAATGGCTCGACCAGGCGGCACCGGCGCTGCTCGCCGAACATGACGTGCCGAGCGTGGGTGTTGCGCTGATCGAAAACGGCAAGGTCGTTCTTGCGACCCAGTACGGCGAGCAGGAATGGGGCGTCGAAGCGGATGAAGAGACGCTTTACAATGTCGCTTCGCTGACCAAGCCCATCACTGCAGAAGTGGTCATGCGGCTGGCCGCGCGAGGCGAGATCGATCTCGATCGCCCCCTGGCGCAAGCGCTGGTCGATCCCGACATTGCCGAAGACCCGCGGGCGCAGAAGATTACCGCGCGGATGGTGATGCGCCACAAGACCGGCCTGCCCAACTGGCGCTACGAGACCGAAGGCACGCTGAAGTTCATTGCCGACCCGGGCGAGAAGGTTGGCTATTCGGGCGAAGCCTACGAATGGATGATGAAGGCGGTCGAAATCTGGACCGGCCGCAATTTCGAGGACCTGGCGCGCGAGCTCGTGTTCGATCCTGCGGGGATGCAACTGACGTCCTACACCGAAACGTCCGGGTTCCTCGGCCACGTGGCCATGCCCTACAAGAAGGGCGAGAGCGTGCGCAACGTCGTGCGAGAGAAGCCTTCTGCTTCGGACGATCTGCGAACCACACCGGCGGAATATGCCCGCTTCATGCTCTCCGCGCTGGATCGGCCGCAGATCGCGGGCAAGCTTGCCGACCAGCGCAGCACAGTGCGCGATGCCACCAGCTATCGCCCCGCCTGCAGGGAAGGCGAACGTGCCGCTTTCTGCCCATCCCGGCAGGGCTGGGGCCTGGGCTGGTTTCTGTACGACTATGGCGACCGCGTTGTGCTGGAACATACCGGCGGTGACATCGGCGAAAAGGCCATCGCCCTCTACGATCCCGGGACGCGCCGCGGCGTGGTGGTGATGACCAACGGCGCCAATGGCCACAAGGTGATGATGCCCATCGCCGGCCGACTGATGGGCGACCCGCGTCTGGCGGAATTGCTGATGGCGCCCTACGGCTGAACGCGAAGCCCCCTGCGCGGAAGCTGCAATTCTCCCGCGCAGAGGCCGCAGTTCAGCCGCGCCCGTGGATCAATTCTCCAGCAGCCCCCACGCCTCGTACAGCTTGGCAGCGCCCGGCGCGGCGTGGCGGGCGACGGAAAGATCCTCGCGCGCCTCGGCCTCTCGCCCAAGCGCCCGCTTCACGGCAGCGCGCAGGTAGCGCGAGGCGTGCTGCCCCGGTTCGCGCGCCAGCACCACGTCCAGATCGCGCAGCGCTTCCTCGTACCGGCCGAGCCGGTAGAGAGCGAGCGCACGGCTATCGATGGCGCCGGCGCTGTTGTTCGCCTGTTCCACCGCGCGCGTGCAGACATCCAGCGTTTCCTCGGTCACGCGGTCGAATATGCCGCTGTCCCAGCACAGCGAGTTGAGCAGGCCTGCATCGTCGGGTTCGATGGCCAGCTCGTCGCGCAGCCCATCGAGGCCTTCGTCGGCCTGCCCCGCGAAGCCCAGCACGTAGGATCGGCTCATCGCCTCGTTCTTCGGATCCTCGAACAGGAAGGCGTTCTCGTCCACCAGCGCCACGGCTTCGTCCGTGCGGCCGAGCAGCGCCAGCGTTTCGAGCCGGGTCGTGTGAAGCGTGTAGTCGGGGTCGATATCGGCCGCCGCCTCGTAATCGGCCAGCGCCTGCTCGAGATCGTCCAGCTGCCACGCTGCGGAGGCGCGGCGCAGGTAATTGTCCGCCGAGGCATCGCGGGCGATCGCCGCACTTGCGTCCTCCAGTGCGCCAGCGAAGTCGCCCGTATTGTAACGGAATTCGAAGCGATAGAGATAAGCACCGGTTTCGTCGGATTCGGCGTCGGCGACGAGCATGTCGTAGACATCCGCAATCGGGCCGAGGCGCGAGCGCTCCGCCCCTGCGTACTCCCAGCGGCGCTTCGCCTCGCGCGAAGCCCGCAGGCGCGGCAGGCTGCGCTTCATGCGCAGGGTCTCGCGCCGGATATCGGGCAGCGCGCTTGCCGGGACTTCCCACTCGAGGCTCTGCACTTCCTCCGCGATCTGCAGCTTCGCGGGGTCGAGACTGGTCGAGGAAACCAGCCGGGTGCCGCCGATCACCTCGTTTATGCCGGTGGCGCCCAGCAACCGGAACTCGCCGCCGTCTTCGGGCAGCAGCCATTCGATATTGCGCCGATAATAGACCGGCCCGCGCACCGTGACCGGAATGTCCGCGATTTCCGGACGCGACCGGTCGACTTCGAAGCTGAAGCTGTCGGCCGACTGGAACGGCACGTCCAGCTCCAGCCGGGCATCACCGTCGTCCCACGGCGAACCGATGAGACCGCGTGCGGCAATCGTGGCAATGCCGCTGGACACGTCGAACGCAACGCTGCTCTCGGCGAGCTGGTGATCGCCGAGCACGGCGGACACGGTGCGATAGAGCGTATCCTCTTTCTGATCGGCGTCCTCGATCAGCGAGAGAGCCTGATAGCCGCGCGCGCTCGCCCCGCTGAACTCCATCGTGATCTCGTAGATCGCCGGCAGGTCGATCCCCGCCGACTGGTCGATTCGCAAAACGACCGCCTCGTCGGGAATGGCCTGCGGACGCATCGTCATTTCCCGCAGATCCGCACCGCCGGGCCGCAGCGGCAGGGCGTAGCGGAAGCGCGGCACCTCCACGATATTGCTGATGCGAAGACCGCTATTGGTCCCGTCGAGCCAGTAGGGCTCCCCCCCGATCTGCGCGAGCACGATCATATGGTCGAAATTGCCCAGCGCGGGGAGCAGTTCGGGCACCGCATCGCCGATCTGGCTGTGGACCAGCACGGCATCGGCCGTGATGCCCAGTTCGCGCAGCATGGCGAGCAACAACAGGGACTTCGCCTTGCAGTCCCCCGTGCGCGCGTCCCAGGTCTCCGCCGGGCTCTGCGGTATGTAGTTGCCCCCGTCGAGGCCGTTCATCAGGTAGCTGACCTCGTCCTGCACGAACTGCGTGGCCAGCGCCGCCTGTTCCAGCGGATCGGAGGTCTGCCGCGCAATCTCGGCGACCTTTTCCGCCAGCGGGCCGCCCGGCTCGATCGTGCCTTGCGTGGCGAAGAACGGCGCGATGACGGAGGAAATCTCGGCGTAGCTCTCGAACGTGCTCGCACGGATCGCGGGGGGCAGCCGGAACCGCGTCGGTGCGTCGTCGGGAATCGCCGTGACCTCGGCAGCGGGGAGCGTGATGGTCACGTATTCGTAGCCGTCCCGGGTGGCCTGTGCGATCGGCGCATCGACCCGCGTGGTCGCCCAGCGAACCTGAGCGTCGGCAGGCCACGACAGCACCATCCGGCCCTTCGCCACGGGAATCGGCTCGGCAGGGACCGCGTTGACGTACTCCATCCCGTCTTCGAGCACCTGCTCGTCGCTGGTGGTGGTGAAGCTGTAGCGCAGGATATCGCCCAGCTGGGCGCCGGGAACGGTCAGCGTCGCGGTCAGCGCGCCGTCGATGATGCGCTGTTCCAGCCGTTCCTCGCGCCGCAGAACCTCGAACTGCGCGCCATTGGCCAGCAGATCGATCACCTTGCCATCGCGCACCAGTTCGACCCGGTGGATGGTGAGATCGCCCTTGTCGGGCATCCACTGGGTGGAAATGGTGCTCATCGCATCCATCATTTCCGAACTGTCCAGCGCAAAGGCCACATCGCCATAGGCGGACACGACGCCATCTTCCATGCGGACCTGGGTCTCGATCAGCCGGATCGGTTCGCCCTGGCTCTCGGTGGGCGGCGGCAGATCGGCGACATCGACCCACGCGCCCTCCTCTGCGTACAGTATCGTCTCCCCCGCCGTGGCAGGTGCAGCCAGCGCGCAGGCGACGATCCCGGTCGCGACCGAGAGCAGAAAGTGATGACGCATAGTTCCCCCGAAAATCCCCGTGATGTGCCGGGCAGGCTTACAGCCCGGCCCCGGGCAATCAAGCGCGATCTGAGGCACTTGTCCCGCAGGCGATCGATCGCGGGCCCGAATGCCCGCATCGTTCTTGCCCTTGCCAACCGCCGCCATGCGTCATAGCCGCGCGTCCATCCCCGCAATTCCAACCGGAGCCGCCCGATGGTCCCCCGCTATGCCCGCCCAGAGATGACCGCCCTGTGGGAGCCGGAGGCGAAATACCGCATCTGGTTCGAGATCGAGGCGCACGCGACGCAGAAGCTCGCCGATCTGGGCGTGGTGCCGGAAAGTGCGGCCAAAGCGCTGTGGGACTGGTGGGACACGAACCCCGAAATCGATGTCGATGCGATCGACGCGATCGAAGCCGTCACCAAGCACGACGTGATCGCCTTCCTGACCTGGGTGGCCGAGCATGTGGGCGAGGAAGCGCGCTTCATGCACCAGGGCATGACCAGCTCGGACGTGCTCGATACCACGCTTTCGGTCCAGCTGGTGCGCGCCACCGATATCCTGCTGGCGGACATGGACGAGCTTCTGGCAGCGCTGAAACGCCGGGCAGAGGAACACAAGCTCACCCCCACCATCGGGCGCAGCCATGGCATCCACGCCGAACCCGTCACCTTCGGCCTCAAGCTGGCGCAGGCCTATGCCGAGTTCGACCGGTGCCGCGCGCGCCTGTGGGATGCGCGCACCGAAATCGCCACCTGCGCGATCAGCGGCGCGGTGGGCACCTTCGCCAATATCTCGCCCGACGTCGAAGCCTATGTCGCGGACAAGCTGGGCCTGGTCCCGGAAACCGTCAGCACGCAGGTGATCCCGCGCGATCGCCACGCGATGTACTTCGCCACGCTGGCAGTGGTCGCGGGCAGTATCGAACGGCTGGCGGTGGAAATCCGCCACCTGCAGCGGACCGAAGTGCTGGAAGCCGAGGAGTTCTTCTCCAAGGGGCAGAAGGGTAGCTCGGCCATGCCGCACAAGCGCAACCCGGTCCTCACCGAGAACCTGACCGGTCAGGCGCGCATGATCCGCGCCTATGCCCTCCCCGCGCTGGAGAACGTAGCCCTGTGGCACGAGCGGGATATCAGCCACTCCTCGGTCGAGCGCTTCATCGGTCCCGACGCCACGATCACGCTCGACTTCGCGCTCGCCCGGCTGACCGGCGTGGTCGACAAGCTGCTTGTCTATCCCGAGCGGATGCAGGCCAACATGGACCGGATGGGCGGCCTGATCCATTCGCAGCGCGTGCTGCTGGCGCTCACCCAGAACGGTGTCAGCCGCGAGGATGCCTATGCAATCGTCCAGCGCAACGCGATGAAGGTGTGGGAAAGCGACGGACGGCTGCAGCTGCTCGACCTGCTGAAGCACGATGAGGATGTGTCCCGGGCACTGTCCGAAAATGACCTTACCGCCCTGTTCGACCTCGACTACCACCTGAAACACGTCGATACGATCTTCGCCCGCGTCTTCGGAGAGAGCTGACCGGGCTGACGCGCTGGACGCGGTAAGGCAGGCGGTTTACGCTTCGCCGGGCGAAATCGAGGGGGGTTCGAGATGCAAGTTGTACGCACGATAATCTGGGTGCTGATCCTGGTCGGCGTGGTCCTGTTCTCGTTCTTCAACTGGCGCGATGTCGAGGTGATGATCTGGGACAACCTGGTGCTGGAAACCAAGGTGCCCGCACTTGTCATCATCTCCTTCCTGCTCGGCTTCCTGCCCACCTGGCTCTATGCGCGCGGGGTGATCTGGAGCCTCAACCGCAAGATCCGCAGCCTGGAGATCGCGGCCAAGGCCAGCTCCGTCTCCGCCGCCGCGCGCGAAAGCGACCGCGAGGAAGCGGAACGGACGGAACCGGTCGAGCCGGAGCCGGAAAGCACACCCGAATCGCATGAAGAGACCACGGCTGGCGCCCCCGCCCCGCGCGAGGAAACGCGGCTGACCGCAGACGAACCGCAACCGGCGGAAAATGCCGAGGAGACGGCTCCTCAAGACGCAGCTTCGCAGCAGGCTGCTGCGGACGACGCACAGGCCGCCGAGGCGGACGAAACACCCAATCAGGATAAACCGGCTACAACGTGAGCAACCCAGTCTATCTCGCCCTCGACCTGCCGCGTCTCGATGCAGCACGTGCTCTTGCCGAAAAGGTGAAGGGCCATATCGGCGGCCTGAAGCTGGGCCTCGAGTTTTTCTGCCAGCACGGCCACCACGGCGTGCATGAAATCGCGCAGGTCGGCCTGCCGATCTTCCTCGATCTGAAATTCCACGACATTCCGAACACGGTCGCCGGCGCGATGCAGGCCATCCATGTGCTGGAGCCTGCCATCGTCACCGTCCACGCAGGCGGTGGGCGCGCGATGATGGAAGATGCCAAGGCTGCGGCGGGCGAGAACACCAAAGTGGTCGGCGTTACCATGCTGACCAGCCTCGACGAGCGCGATCTGGCGCGCACCGGCGTTTCGGGCAGCGCGCACGATCAGGTCCTGCGCCTCGCCGATCTGGCGCAGGAAGCGGGGCTCGACGGTATCGTATGCTCCGGCCACGAGGTGGGCGAAGTGCACAAGCGCTGGAAACACGGCTTCTTCGTCGTGCCCGGCCTGCGCCCGGCGGGCAGTTCTGCGGGCGACCAGAAGCGCGTCGTCACCCCGCGCCAGGCGCGCGACGACGGCGCGAGCGTGCTGGTGATCGGGCGGCCCATCAGCAAGGCGGAGGACCCGCTCGCCGCTGCGAAGGCGATCGAGGGGACGTTGTGAGGCAGCCCTTGGCCTGTGCCGCGATCGCGCTCCTCGCAGGCTGCGCGACCCCCTACGCGGTGCAAGAGCGGGTCACGCTGCTCGATCCCGCCCTCGGCACGGCCGCAACGCAGACCTGTTCGCGCCCCGGCCCCGAGAATCCGGAACGGCTCTTTACCCCCACCCCGCGCGAAGTGACCGCGATCGAAAGCGCGGCGATGCGGTTGCTGCGCGACCGTGCCGACGAATACGCGGCGTCGATCGGGAGCGCACAGCCGGGCACCGCCACGCCGTTCGACTGGCCCCATGACCCGTCGCTCTACAAGCGCCAGTATGTCGGCTATTACGAGGATGGCCGCCGGATGATCTACGGCAATTTCTATCCCGCATCGATTGACTACGACGAGCGCGAACCTTTCACGATCTGCGACGGCGGATGGCACTTCTTCGGCGTCGAATATGATGTCGAGGACGCTGCGGTGCGCCGGATCGCCTTCGACGGATCGCTCGGCGGGCCTTTCCTCCCTCCGATCGAACCCTGAGCCGATCGGCCGACGCAATTTCGCTTCACCGCCCCACCTTGGCATCGTCGCGCGCGCACGTTAGTATTCATTCCCGTTGAAAAACGGGAGGAATCGCGCACGTTAGTATTCATTCCCGTTGAAAAACGGGAGGAATCTTGTGAAACCGATTGTACCCGCAGTGATCGCTGCGCTGATCGCAGGTTGTCTTGTTCCGGCCCAACCGGCAGCAGCGCAACAATACGTGGACCTGACCAGCGATACCCAGGCGCAGCGTTATCATAGCTGGTACAAGGGCTGGCTCAGCCGTCTCGACGCGGATGCCGTGGAGTATACGAAACGTCGTGCCGCTGGCCTCATGTCCTGCGACGACTGCTATTTCGAGACCGGCTCCTTCTTGCGTGAACTGCGAGGCAAGAGCTTCGCGTTCTGCATTTACCAAGGCCAGCTTCACCTCAAGGCGGAAGGGACCGCGTCCACGAACGACTACATGGTCCTGAAGCAGAATGGCAGGATCATCACGCCGCGTGGGCGGGTGCGCGACATGGTGTATTCCGATATCGGCAAACTGGACTGGAAAGTCTATATTCCGGTCACGAAAGCCATAGGCGAAAAGTCGGTTACCTTGCGGCTGGGTTCGACCTTTTCCAGAACCTCCGGGATGCATTTCGAACTTGGTGAGGCGTTGCAGCGCGAAATCCGCCGAGCACTGCGAGGCTACAAGCCGATCACGGTAGGCATAGGCAGAAACAGCGGCGCAAACGTCGATCGCGAATTCATGAGTTCGCCCGCTTGCTAGGCGAGGATCGCTGAGCGGGATTGACTCGCGGGAGCCGACCAGAGCAATCGGCCTGCATGACCGGGATCAAGATTTGCGGGCTCTCCACGCCCGAAACGATCGACGCCGCCGTGGATGCGGGCGCAAGCCATATCGGCCTGGTCCATTTCCCGCCGAGCCCGCGTCACGTATCGCTGGAAGACGCAGCCGCGCTGCGCGCACGGGTGCCCGACGCTGTGCGCACGGTCGTGCTGGTGGTCGATCCCGACGAGGCCTTGCTGGCCGCGATCGTCGATACGGTTCGCCCCGATATCCTCCAGTTCCACGGGCGCGAGGCACCCGAAGCCGTGGCGGTGTCGGGCGCGCAGTTCGATGTCGAGACGTGGAAGGCCATCGGCCTGGGCGATGCCTCCGCGCTCGACCGGGCGAGCACCTACAAGGGTTGCGCCGACCGCCTGCTGTTCGATGCGCCGCCCGCCTTGCTGCCGGGCGGGAATGGCGAGCCGTTCGACTGGGCGCTGCTCGACCGGGCCGATATCGGCATGCCATGGGCCCTTGCCGGGGGGCTCAGGCCGGATAACGTCGCCGAGGCGATCCGCCGCACCGGCGCGCCGCTGGTCGACGTATCGAGCGGGGTGGAGAGCGCGCCGGGCGTCAAGGACATCGCCCTGATCCGCGCCTTCTGCGACGCGGTGCGCAACGCCCGATAGCCCCGGCGACCGATAGCGGTCAGAAAAACGTGCCGATGCCGATGGTGATCGCGTTGGCCTGGTGATGGTCCACGAAGACATGCCGATATTCGGCGGCAACATAGGTGCCACCATGGCCGAGGTGATATTCGTAGCCCAGGCCCAGATGCGGCCCGTCGCCGTGATGGGTGAAGGTGTAGCCGCCGTTGACGAAGAGGCTGCCCTTCTCGCTCACGGCCGTGCCGAGACGCGCGGTAAGCGCGAGCTCCACGTAGGTGTCCTCCGCCAGGATCTTCTCGCCCGAAACTTCGCCGCCCAGGAAGGTGTGGTCGCCCAGGTCGAAATCGTAACCCGTCGCAATGCCGAGGACGGGATCGGTGTGGCCTTCCGACCAGGCGACCCCGCCGCGAAGCTCTGCACGGGCTCCGCCGGTCGCGTCCTCGGCGGCGACGGGGGCCGCCGGAAGAGCGATCAGGAGCGCGGAAAACACAATAGGTTTATGCATGAAAAGATCCTGTCAGGGGGCCGCAGCGCTCCCGGCAGAGCGCAGGCCCGGTCAAAGCCGCGATTTCCATCATAGAATGGCGCGACCGGCGGCATTCCGATCCGGGAGGGTTTTTCTCTGATCCGGGTTTGCGATGCCGGGGCCTGGCCTATCGGCCCACTTGACCCGCCCGCGCCGAGCTTGTCGGGATCGAAGATGGCCGATAGGCCTGTGGCGACTCTTCCCCCAAGCCATGTTCGGAGCATGACCAGCGCTTCGACAAGGCCAGCAAGAACGGATCTTGTGTGACCGACGCTGTTCCCAATTCCTACCGCACCCAACCGGACGATCAGGGCCATTTCGGCGAGTTCGGCGGGCGCTATGTCGCCGAAACGCTGATGCCCAACATCCTCGCGCTGGAGCAGGCCTATGACGAGGCCAAGAAGGACCCCGCCTTCACCGACCAGTTCGAGGATCTGCTCGAACACTATGTCGGCCGCCCCAGCCCGCTCTATTTCGCGGAGCGTCTGACCGAGGCGCTGGGCGGCGCGCAGGTCTGGTTCAAGCGCGACGAGCTGAACCACACCGGCGCGCACAAGATCAACAACTGCATCGGCCAGATCCTGCTCGCGATCCGCATGGGCAAGACGCGGATCATTGCAGAGACCGGCGCGGGCCAGCACGGCGTCGCCACCGCCACGGTCTGCGCGCGCTTCGGCCTGCCCTGCGTGGTGTACATGGGCGCCGAGGACGTGCGGCGGCAGTCGCCCAACGTGTTCCGCATGAAACTGCTCGGCGCGGAGATCGTGCCGGTGACGAGCGGGCGCGGCACGCTGAAAGACGCGATGAACGAGGCGCTGCGAGACTGGGTCGCGAATGTCGATGACACATTCTACATCATCGGCACCGCCGCCGGCCCGCACCCCTACCCCGCGATGGTCCGCGACTTCCAGAGCGTGATCGGCACCGAAGCGCGCGCGCAAATGCACAAACGCGCCGGCCGCCTGCCCGACCTGCTGGTCGCGTGCATCGGCGGCGGCTCCAACGCGCTCGGTCTGTTCCACCCCTTCCTCGACGACGCGGACGTGAAGATGCTCGGCGTCGAAGCGGCGGGCCTCGGCCTCGACGGTGACCAGCACGCCGCCAGCCTGACCGGCGGCGCCCCCGGCATCCTCCACGGCAACAAGACCTTCCTGCTGCAAGACGAGGACGGCCAGATCACCGAAGGCCACTCGATCTCGGCAGGCCTCGACTATCCCGGCATCGGGCCGGAGCACGCCTGGCTGAAGGACACCGGCCGCGTCGAATACACCGCCGTCACCGACGACGAGGCTCTGGAGGCGTTCCAGCTGCTGTGCCGGACCGAGGGGATCATTCCCGCGCTGGAGCCTTCGCATGCCATTGCCGCAGTGGCGAAGCGGGCGAAGGAGATGGACAAGGACGCGATCATCCTCGCAAACTTGTGTGGGCGCGGGGACAAGGACATCTTCACGGTCGCGGAGAAGCTGGGGGTAGAGATTTAGTGGGAGCCAGACCCAGAAGGCGGATGCGGTTTGAAGAGGCTATGCGCCTTGCACCGCTCTATTTTCTGGGAATTTTCGGAGTCAGGGCTCTCGCAGACTTCCTGTTCGAAGAAGCCGTCGATTGGCTAGATTGCTTGGCGGTGGCAGTCGGCGTCACCGTGATTATGTCCTTGGCAAACATGATCTTCAGGGTGAAGGCCAAGTACCCATGACTTATCGACGGTTGTGCGGCTCCAAAGCCCAAAAGCCCTCTCCCCGCTTGGGGAGAGGGTTGGGAGAGGGGCCTTGCGCGACGCCGAACTGACCCGCCGCGCCCGCGACATGCGCAAGGGCATGACCGAGCCGGAGACGCGGTTGTGGCTCGAACTGCGCAGCGGGCGTTTTCAAGGGATCAAGTTTCGGCGGCAGAAGGTGATCGGGCGCTACATCGCGGACTTTGCTGCGAACGATCCGAAGCTGGTGATCGAGCTGGATGGCGATACGCATGCGGAAAGGGCCGAATACGATGCCGACCGATCGCGGTGTCTAGAGGAGCTCGGGTATCACGTCGTCCGCTTCGCCAACGTCGATGTGATGGAGAATATGGACGGTGTCTTGCAACGGCTCGGCGAGATTGTGGAAGCACTGCGTCATGCCCCTCCCCCAACCCCCTCCCCTGAAGGTGAGGGGGCTAAAGGATGAACAGGCCCCAACCCCTCTCTCTCATCGGCTCGTGCCATTGCGGCAGGGTCTCGGTCGAGTTGCGCCCCCATTCCTCGGCCCTCCCCGCGGCGCGCGCGTGCGGGTGCTCCTTCTGCACCAAGCATGGCGCGGCGTGGACCAGCGATCCGCAGGGCGAGCTTGTCCTGTCGCATCGCGCACCCGATGACATTCGCCGCTACCGCTTCGGGCTGGGAATTACCGACTTCATCATCTGCGCGCATTGCGGCGTGCCCTGCGTAGCGGTGGGGATGGTCGACGAGCGGCTGCTGGGCGTCGTCAACATCAACACGATGGATCGCCTGAGCGATTTCACCCCCGCCAGCCCCGCCTCCTTCGACGGAGAAGAAACCGACGACCGGCTCGCACGGCGGCGCAAGGGCTGGACTCCGGCGCGCGTGGTGTGTGCGGAGGATGACGGGCCATAGCTCGGAAGACGAAAGCCGGGTCGCCGCTACCTCAATCATCATCCCGGACTTGATCCGGGATTCCGCTTCTTCCGGAGCGCGCCACTCAAGGCAGCGGGACCCCGGATCAAGTCCGGGGTGACGCATGCGAGAAACTCTGTCCTACACCCCCTCCCCGCTGGCATAATCGCCGCATGACCCGCTCACCGCCCTTCCCCACCCAGCCGTTCTTTGCCATGCGCGCGGTGGACAAGTTTTTCTCCCCTTGGACACTGTGTCAGGTGTGTCAGCGTTCAGCCCCGAAGGAGCCCAGGTGAACAACGCGAACCGAATCGCCGCCGCTTTTGCCAAGCCACACCCCGCGCTGGTGTGCTTCGTCACCGCGGGCGACGGCGATACTGCCGCCAATCTCGATGCGCTGGTCGATGGCGGCGCGGATGTGATCGAGCTGGGGATGCCCTTCACCGATCCGATGGCGGACGGCCCCGCGATCCAGGCGGCGAACATCCGCGCTCTCAAGGCGGGCACGACCACCGCCGACGTGCTGATGATCGCCAACGAGTTCCGCACGCGGCACCCGAATGTGCCGCTGGTGCTGATGGGTTATGCCAACCCGATGGTGCGGCGCGGGCCTGAATGGTTTGCCAAGGAAGCGGCGGGCGCAGGCGTCGACGGCGTGATCTGCGTCGACATCCCGCCCGAGGAGGACTCCGCGCTCGGCCCGGCACTGCGCGAACAGGGCATCGCCCCGATCCGGCTTGCCACCCCCACCACCGACGACTTCCGCCTGCCGACCGTGGTCGAGGGCTCCGAGGGCTTCCTCTACTACGTTTCGGTCGCAGGGATCACCGGCAAGCAGAGCGCGGCGCAGGACAGCATCGATGCGGCGGTGAAGCGCATGAAGGCGGCGACCGACCTGCCCGTTGCGGTCGGCTTCGGCGTACGCACGCCCGAGCAGGCGGGTGCCATCGCGCGCGTGGCGGATGGCGTCGTCGTCGGCTCCGCGCTGGTCGATCTGGTCGCCGAGCATGGCGTTGATGCACCCGCGCACCTGCGCGATCTCACCGCAAGACTTGCGCAGGCCGTGCATTCGCAAAGCTGAGACACCCCGTCGCCCCTGCGCAGGCAGGGGCCCAGATGACCTCGGTTGGTCGATCCACCGCCCTCATCTGGATCCCCGCCTTCGCGGGGATGACGAGTAAGAGAACGTAACCTATAGGAACGCCGCATGAGCTGGTTCAATCGTGTCCGCAATTCGCTACCCTTCGTCGCCAAGCGCTCCACCGACGAGACGCTGTGGATCAAGTGCAAGGGCTGCGGAGAGATGATCTTCGCGAGCGACTATGCCGACAACCTCTACGTCTGCCCGCGCTGCGAGCATCACGGGCGGATCGGCGCCGACACGCGGATCGCCATATTGATGGACGAGGGCTTCGACCTGCTGCCCCAGCCCGAGGTCAAGGAAGACCCGCTCAAGTTCCGTGATTCCAAGCGCTATACCGACAGGCTCAAGGCCGCGCGTGCGAACAACCCGCACCGCGATGCCTTCACCGTCGCCAGCGGCGCGATCGACGGCCAGCCCGCGGTGATGGGCGTGCAGGACTTCCACTTCATGGGCGGTTCGATGGGCATGGCGGTGGGCCAGGCCTTCTGCGACGGCGCGGCCGAAGCGCTGCGGCGCAAGTGCGGCTACATCGTCGTAACCGCAGCGGGCGGCGCGCGGATGCAGGAAGGCATTCTCAGCCTCATGCAGATGCCCAAGGCGACCGTGATGGTGCGCAAGCTGCGTCAGGCGGGCCTGCCCTATATCGTGCTGCTGACCGACCCGACCACCGGCGGCGTCACCGCCAGCTACGCGATGCTCGGCGATGTGCAGATCGCGGAACCGGGCGCGCTGATCGGCTTCGCGGGCCAGCGCGTGATCCAGGAGACGATCCGCGAACAGCTGCCCGAAGGCTTCCAGCGCGCCGAATACCTGCACGAACACGGCATGGTCGACCGCGTGGTGAACCGCCACGACCTGAAGGGCGAGCTGGCGATGATGCTGCGCTATATGCGCGGATCGAAGGCGGCTTGAACACTCGGACGGGCGACGACGAATGAAGCCCAGGCGCGACAGACGGCTGGCGATAGCGCTGCTGCTGTTCGCGTTCGCCGCAATGGCGGCGACTCTTCAGTCCGTTATTGCCGCTAACTGGATGAATGCAGCGGTGCTCGGCCATTGGGAGTGGTTCGTTGAGACTTGGGGCGGAGAGCTTCCTGCTCGCGGCCCCAAGGTCTTCTGCTTCGACTGGTGCGCGCCCGAGTTGCCCTTCTGGGCCGGTTGGCTTGCCATAGGGTGCTTCGCGTCAGGCTTCGGACTCGTCGCTTGGGCCTGGTGGAGGCCAAAGGCATGAAGGACTTCGCTCGCTCCGACGATCCGGCCGTGCAGGCCCAGCTCGACCGGCTGGCCGCGCTTTCGGTGCCCGATGGCCGCTTGGGGCTGGAGACGATCCGCGCTCTATGTGCGCGCCTCGGTGATCCACAGGACCGCCTCCCGCCCGTGTTCCACGTCGCGGGCACGAACGGCAAGGGCTCGACCTGCGCCTTCCTGCGCGCGATGCTGGAGGCGGATGGCAAGCGCGTCCACGTCGCCACCAGCCCGCATCTGGTGCGCTATAACGAGCGTATCCGGATCGCTGGCAAGCTGATCGAGGATGCGCAGCTCGCCGCGCTGCTGGCCGAAGTGCTCGATGCGGGCGATGATCTGAACCCCAGCTTCTTCGAAGTCACCATCGCCGCGACCTTCCTCGCCTTCGCGCGCACGCCGGCCGATGCCTGCGTGATCGAGGTCGGCCTCGGCGGTCGCTTCGATGCGACCAACGTGCTGGGGCCGCAGGTGCTCGCCGCGTGCGGGATCGCGGCGCTGGGGCTGGACCACGAGCGGTTCCTGCTCGCGCCGGAACCGGATGTGCCTTCGCAGCCGCTCGCCCGCATCGCCTTCGAAAAGGCAGGCATCGCCAAGCCGGGCGTGCCGCTGGCGACGCTCTCCTACCCCGAGGGCGCAACACTGGAGATCGAGCGGGCGGCGCTGGCGCGCGAGGCGCTGCTGGCGATGCGCGGGCAAGGCTGGCACGCGAGCAGCACTGAAACCGGGCTGCACTATGCCGACGAGCACGGCGAAATCGCCCTGCCCCTCCCCGCGCTGCCCGGCGCACATCAGGCGGAGAATGCCGCACTCGCCATCGCCATGCTGCGCCATCAGGACCGGGTGAGCGTCTCGCGCGATGCGATGGCGCGGGGATTGCGGACGGCGACCTGGCCCGCCCGGCTCCAGCGCCTCCCCGCCTCGCCAATGACCGGTGCGCGCGAAGTGTGGGTCGATGGCGGCCATAACCCGAGCGCGGGCGAGGCGCTGGCGCGCCACTTTACAGGCCGGAGGGTGCACCTCATCCTCGGCATGCTGGCCAACAAGGACCCGCGGGCCCTGGTCGATCCTCTTCAAGGCAGCATCGCAAGCATCGTGGCCGTTCCCGTACCGGGGCACGAGCATCATGCGCCGGAAGTCTTCGGGCCTGATGCCCGCGCCGCAGAGACGGTGGGCGAGGCGCTCGACGCCCTGCCGGAGGATGGGTTGCCGGTGCTGATCGCAGGCTCGCTCTACCTGGCGGGCGAAGTCCTGCGGCTCACCGACGAGATCCCGGGGTGACTACTCGGCAGCAACCGCGTCGGGATCGGGCGGCGGTGCATTCTGGTCGCGCCCCGAACGGGCGATGCGAACCCATTCGACGATGCACAGCAGCACCGCGAACATGCCGATGGCCGTGGTGAGGATGAAGACATCGAAATAGCCGCGCTCCTCGATCATCTGCCCCAGCGCGCCGCGCCCCAGCGTGCCGACCAGCAGCGTGAGTGAGGAGAGCAGCGCGTATTGCACCGCGCTGTACCCGCGCGAGACGATGCTGGAGAGATAGGCGACGAAGGCCGCGCCCGCGATGCCGACCGCGATGTTCTCGCCCGCGATGGCCATCATCAGCGTCGCCAGCCGCTCGTCCCCGCCGAGCGCCGAGACGAGCCACGTGAAGCCGATCGTGTCGCTGAAGGCCTGCACCCGAACGCCTCCGATGGCGAGATCGGCATAGAGCAGGTTGGTGATCGCGGCGAGGAACGCGCCCAGCGTCAGCGTCAGCATCCGGCCGATCGCAGTCAGCATGTAGCCGCCCACCGCCAGCCCGAGCACCAGTGCACCCACACCGAAGAACTTGGACGCGACCGCGACCTCGTCCTTCGTGTATTCCAGCTCGCCGAGATAGAACGGATAGGCGAAAGTGCCCCAGATCGCGTCGGTGATGCGATAGGTCAGCACCAGCGCGATGACGATGATCATCGCCCAGCCGAGCCGACCGACAAGGTCCGTCAGCGGGAGGACCAGCGCGCGGTAGAGGTGGTCCATCACACGGTCCAGGCTGCCGGTCGCGGCGTAGGGCGACAACGGCTTGCCGGTCTGCGTGGCCGGCTCGTGCCCCTCGAAGGTGGCCGGGATCACATGGTTGCCGCTGCGCTGCACGCGCACCAGCCACGCAGCGATCAGAGCGGGTACAACCACGGTGGCAATCACGATCAGCGGGCCCATTCCGCTGATGAATTCGACCGAGTCAGGTCGTGCATCGGGATCGCTGGTCAGCGACCGGACCATGAAGACACCCACGGTGGCAAGCGCCCAGCCCCACAGCACGCCAACGGCAGCGAGGGCCCAGGCCCGTACGCGCGGCACGATCTGTCCGGCTTCGCGCAGACCATGGGGATCGTTCATGTCGGCATCGGTGCGATCCAGCGCGACGGACGCGTCCGTATCGGGCGCCCACAGACCGGAAATGCCGACGAGCAGCATGATCGCACCCATGCTGAGATAGACCGTGGGCCAGTCGGTCCGCTCGGCAAGGAACAGTGCCAGTGCCCCGCCGACGAGCGCCGCAATGCGGTAGCCCATCTGGTAGACGGTGGAGAGGATATCGATGGTCGCCACCTCGTCCGCCACATCTACGCGCCAAGCATCGATCACGACATCCTGGGTCGCGCTGGCGAAGGCCGCCAGCCCTGCGAGAAGGCTGAAAATCCCGATCGTCTCGTTGGTCGGGGTGATGAAGCTGAGGGAAAGCAGCGCTGCCCCGATCAGCACCTGCGCGGTCACGATCCACTGCTTGCGCTTTCCCAGCCTGCGCAGCCCCGGAATATCGACCCGGTCGAGCGCGGGGCTCCACAGGAACTTGAAGGCGTAGGCGAGGCCGATCAGCGAGAAGACGCCCATCGTCTCCAGATCGATTTCACCGGAATCGGACAGCCAGGCATAAAGCGTGCCCAGCACCAGCGCATAGGGCAGCCCGGCGGCAAAGCCGAACAGCAACATGTAAGCGGTCTTCGCCTGCCCGAGCGAGCGCAGCACCGCGGCCAGACCCGGCTTTTTCGTGTCGGCTTTTGCTTCGGCCATCGGCCACCCCTCCTGGATACTCCCGGGTGCTTCTAGCCCGTGTCTGTTGGCAAAGCCTAGCCCCGATAGACGAAAGCGGGATGGTTGGGATTGCTGCGCTGCAAAAATCTTCCAAGTGAATCCAAGCGCTTCTTCCACGCTGCCTCGAATATCCCCAAATCTTCACAAATGCCGCGCGAATTGTGGCATAGAAAAGATCGTGTGATAGTTGAGTCCAACCAGGCACTGACAACCTAGGGGGTAGTTGCCGTGGTGAATGAGATTTTATGTGGTCTGCTCGGTCACAAGATCGACCGCAAGCGCGTCTGGCACGACAGTCTACATCATCGGACGACATGCGGCCGGTGCCATCGTCCGATGATCAAGGACAGCATTGAATGGCGGCCTTTTCTTACCGATCGCGATTCGGATAGCCGGCGCGAGCCACACCCGCATTACGACAGGGCCGGAGCCTGAACGCAGCAGCAGTTGGCGCCTGGCCGCTGTGCCGCTAAGCGGGCTGTCATGACCGAAACGACACGCAAGGGCGACCGGATCGCCAAATTGCTGGCGCGCGCCGGCGTGGCCAGCCGCCGCGAGGTCGAACGCATGATCGCCGACGGGCGGATTGCTATCGATGGCAAAGTGCTCGAAACGCCGAACACCGTGCTCGAACATCTGCGCGGCGTCACCGTGGACGGCAAGCCCGTTACCAAACCCGAACCGACGCGCCTGTTCGCCTTTCACAAGCCATCCGGCCTCATCACGGCAGAACGCGATCCGAAGGGCCGCGCCACGATCTACGATGCGCTGCGCAATGCCCTGCCCAAATCGGCCCCCCGCGTGATGCCGATCGGACGGCTGGACTACAACACCGAAGGCCTGCTGCTGCTGACCAATGACGGCGAATTCAAGCGCATGCTGGAACTACCTGCCAATTCGGTTGAGCGCACATATCGCGCGCGTGCGCATGGCAGCGTCACGCAGGAGCAGCTGGAGAGCCTGATCGAAGGGATCACCATCGACGGGGTGCATTACGGACGGATCGATGCGAACCTGGAACGGCGCACCGGCGCCAACCAGTGGATCGAACTGACGATTACCGAAGGCAAGAACCGCGAGGTGCGCCGCGTGCTCGAGCATCTGGGGCTTGAGGTAAACCGTCTTGTGCGCACCGCATTCGGGCCGGTCACCCTCGGCGATCTCGGGCGCGGACAGGCCGTGGAGATCAAGAAACAGGACATCGGGCGCTTCCGCTCTTCCGTGAAGCAGGTGCGCGACTGATGCGGGTGATCGCGGGCGAATGGGGTGGACGAAGCATCGTCGCACCGGCGGGAGACACCACCCGCCCGACGGCGGATCGCACGCGCGAAACGCTGTTCAACATGCTCGCCAGCCGCCTCGGCACGTTCGAAGGGCTGAGCGCGGCGGATCTGTTCGCAGGATCGGGCGCGCTCGGGATCGAGGCCCTGTCCCGTGGCTGCGCGTCGTGCCTGTTCGTCGAGGAAGACAAGCGCGCGATCGAGGCAATCCGCAAGAACCTCGCTTCGCTCGGCGCGGGAACACGCGCCTCGGTCAACCAGGCTTCGGTGCTGAGGCTCGGCCCGGCGAAGCAGCCGCACGACCTGATCATGCTTGACCCGCCCTACGAAACCGGAGCCGGCGCCGTGGCCATCGACAAGCTCCTGCGGCTCGGCTGGATCGGACCTGCCACGTGGATATCGCTGGAGGTCGGCGTGAAGGAGAACCCGCGCCTGCGCGGCGTGACGGTCGATGCCGAACGCAAGGTGGGCAAGGCGAGGCTGTTCTTGCTGAGAGCCGAGGCCTGACATGCGAAGGGCCCCGGCCAACGCTGGCAGGAGCCCTTTCACCTTGAAACTGCCTGCCCTGCCCTAGCGGTCGGGCTGGTCGAGCGGCAGCGGTTCGTCGATCTCGCTCGCCGGGCGGCCCGGCCAGTAATTGATCGGCCGGTTGCCGGTGCGGTTGGCTTCCCAGCTGTTGATGCAGTTGTCTTCCTCGCCCTGCTTGCAGATCGGCACATCGCCCGTTGGCGGCCCTTCGTCTCCCGGCGTGGGCTGGACGGTTTCCTGGCTGACGAAATTGATCTTGGGTGCCGGCGCCGTCTGCGCGGTGGCCGGAAGAGCGAAACCGGCGGCGAGGCCGGCCAAACCGATAAGAGCAATCTTGCGCATTTCACGAAACTCCTTCTGCAACGAAAGCGGCAGCACCCGATATATTCTCGGATGCTGCCACGGTTCGGCCCTGTATCAAAGGCCCGGTATGTTCTCGGTAGAGCTTACACTGCCCCGCGATTGATGCAGTTGTCCTGCTCCTGCGGTTCGCAGATCGGCAGATCTGCCGGCGGCGGACCTTCATCGCCAGGGGTCGGCTGGACCACCGCATTGCTGCGATAGTTGATCTTCATGTTGCCCGACGAAGTCGTGCGCGTGGTCGTGGCCGTCGCGGTTCCGCTAAGTTGCGAGTTGATGGACTGCCAGGCCGCGGTTCGCTGGGCAGGCGCCATTTCGACGATCCTGACGCGCTGTTCGTTGTTCAGGCGATCCCACCAGATCGACTTCTGGTTATCGTTGAGCGTCCAGTAATACTCCTGCGCTTCGATCGGCCATTCCTGATAGGTCATGCGGTTTTCCGCCGACCAGTCCATGTACATGGCTTCCTGCGCATCAGTCATCATGTAGGATTCGGCTTCCTGCATGTGATCGTCAGCGATCGCCGGTACGGCAGCAATTGCGAGGCCGCAGGCGGCAGTCGAAGCAATAATAAGCTTTTTCATATCTCTGTCTCCTTTTTCCCTCGTCCTTGCCCCACCAACGAGCCCTCCGTGTCGAGGTTCCGAATGCGCCGCCCTTGTCGGGGAGCAAGACGGTCGCTTCCCTTGCTCGGGCAGTCCGCGTTCCCTACCTGTTCGAGACAGCCATGAACGATGCCCTTCCACTTGCCACCGCCGCCGGTGACGCGGATATCCCGCCCTATGCCGCACGGCTGAACCCACCCCAGCGCGAGGCGGTGCTGACGACCGAGGGGCCGGTGCTGATGCTGGCGGGAGCAGGTACGGGCAAGACATCCGCGCTTACCGCAAGGCTGGCGCACCTCGTCGCCATGCGGCTCGCCTGGCCGAGCGAAATCCTGTGCGTCACCTTCACCAACAAGGCCGCGCGCGAGATGCGCGAGCGTGTGGGTCGGCATATCGGCGAGGCTGTCGAAGGCATGCCGTGGCTCGGCACCTTCCATGCGATCGGCGCCAAGATGCTGCGTCGCCACGCCGAACTGGTCGGCCTGCAAAGCAACTTCACGATCATCGACCCGGACGACCAGCTGCGCCTGCTCAAGACGCTGATCGCCGAGGCGGAGCTGGACGAGAAGCGCTGGCCCGCCCGCCAGCTGGCCGGGCTGATCGACCGGTGGAAGAACCGCGGGCTGAACCCCGGCGATCTCGATGCGGTCGAGAACGAAAGCTACGCCAACGGGCGTGGTGCGCAACTCTACAAGACGTATCAGGAGCGGCTGAAAGCGCTGAACGCTTGCGACTTCGGCGACCTGCTGCTGCATGTGCTCAACATCTTCCGTCAGCACAGCGATGTGCTCGCCCAGTACCAGAACCGATTCAAGTACATACTGGTGGACGAGTATCAGGACACCAATCAGGTCCAGTACCTGTGGCTTCGCCTGCTCGCGCAGGAGCGCAAGAACATCTGCGTGGTGGGCGACGACGACCAGTCGATCTATTCCTGGCGCGGCGCAGAAGTGGCCAATATCCTGAAGTTCGAGAAGGACTTTCCCGGCGCCAAGGTCATCAAACTGGAGCAGAACTATCGCTCCACCCCGCACATTCTCGGAGCGGCGTCGGGCCTGATCGGGGAGAACAGCCAGCGGCTCGGCAAGGAATTGTGGACCGAGACCGACACGGGCGAGAAGGTCCGCGTCATCGGCGTATGGGACGGGCCCGAGGAAGCGCGCCGCGTGGGCGAAGAGATCGAGACCCTCGAGCGAGGCGGAGTGGGCCTCGACGAGATCGCCATCCTCGTACGTGCGCAGTACCAGACCCGCGAGTTCGAAGACCGCTTCATCCAGATCGGCATGAACTATCGCATCATCGGCGGCTTCCGCTTCTACGAGCGCGCCGAAATCCGCGATGCGCTAGCCTACCTGCGGGTGATCGCCCAGCCGGCGGACGATCTCGCGTTCGAACGGATATACAACCAGCCCAAGCGCGGCCTCGGCGCGAAGACGCTGGAGAAGATGTACCAGCATGCCCGGCGCACCGGCATGCCGCTTGCTGCCGCCAGCCTCGACCTTGCCGACAGCGACGAACTGCCTGCCCGCGCGCGCAGCACCATCGGCGGCCTGATGCGTCAGTTCCTCCATTGGCGCGAGGAGGCGGGCAAGCTGGCACCCGCCGAACTGCTGCGGCAGGTGCTGGAAGAAAGCGGCTATCAGGCGATGCTCGAGAACGAGCGTTCGGTGGAGGCCAAGGGGCGGCTCGAAAACCTGTCCGAACTCGCACGCGCGATGGAAGACTACGAGACGCTCGGCGATTTCCTCGAACATGTCGCGCTGGTGATGGACAATGATGCCAACGCCGAAGATCCCAAGGTCACCATCATGACCATCCATGCCGCCAAGGGGCTGGAGTTCGATCACCTGTTCCTGGTCGGCTGGGAAGAAGGCGTGTTTCCCAGCCAGCGCGCGCTCGACGAAGGCGGGCTTGCGTCACTGGAGGAGGAACGCCGCCTCGCCTACGTGGCGATCACGCGCGCCAGGAAAGCCTGCACCATCTTCCATGCTGCCAACCGGCGCATCTACGGCCAATGGACAAGTTCGCTCCCCAGTCGCTTCATCGGGGAGCTGCCCGAAGACCACATCGAAAGCGAGAGCACGATGTCTGGCGGGGCGTCGCTCTGGCGGGCCAACTGGAGCGAGCGGGACGATCCGTTCGCTCACGTCACCCGCGACCGGCCCGATCGGTCCAACAAGCGCGGCCCCGGTTGGCAGCGGGCGCTGGCGACCGGGTACGAGACAAAGCCGGCACGTGTGCAGGAAAGCCGCCGCTCCGCCGCCAGCTTCGCCGCGAAACCGCGCACCGACGTCGCACTCGGCGCGCGGGTCTTCCATGACAAGTTCGGCTACGGCACGGTGATGAGCCAGGAAGGCAACAAGCTGGAAATCGAATTCGAAACCAGCGGCACCAAACGCGTGATCGACAGCTTCGTGAAACTGGCGGACTGAAAGACTAACCTACCGCGCGCAGCTGGGGCCTGAGCGTGAGCCGTTCACCCGCCACCGCTTCGGAGCAGATCGTCGATGTGCCACGCTCCTTGCGCTTGGCCTGATACAGCGCGTGGTCGGCGCAGCGCATCAGCGCGCTACGTTCGTTGTTTTCGTGGGTCAGCCAGGCGGCGCCGATCGTGGCGCTGACCTGCATCCGCTCCTCGCCCTCGCCGATCTCCATCCGGAGTTTGTCGAGCAGCTGCTGTATCGATCCCTCGAGATCGAGCAAAAGCGCCTCGTTCTCGATCACCATCACGAATTCGTCCCCGCCAAGCCGCGCCGACAGCTGATTGGCGAAGGGTTCGCTCAGAAGCTGCACCGCGACATTCTTCAGCACCCTGTCGCCAGCTTCATGGCCAAGCCGGTCATTGACCTCCTTGAAGTGATCGAGATCGATCAGGAGCATCGCCATCGCCCGGCCGGACTGGCTGGCGGAATCGATGGTTCGGTCGAGATACTGATTGAGCCGAGCACGGTTCGGCAGACCGGTCAGTTCGTCCACATGCGCTGCGGTACGCAACCGCGTTTCAAGGTGATAGCGCTCCGTAATATCCTGAAAAACGCCGATAACCCCAACCGGCTTGCCGCCAACGATCTCCTGTTCGCCGATCGCCCGAACCCGCTTGAGCACGCCCTTGGCATCACGAAAATCCAGTTCGAGATCGTAGGGAATGCCGTTTCTGGCACATTCCTCTACCGCGCTCGAGATGCGCGGACGGTCTTTCGGCAGGAAGTAGTCGAGCCCCCTCTCCAGATGCGCTCTGGTCGGGTTCTCGATCGCGTGAATCGCGCTTGTCTGGCGCGACCAGAAAAGCTCCTGTGTTTCCAGGTCCATCCGCCAATGGCCGATCTGCGCCATCTGCTCGGCTAGCTCGAATTGTCGCTGCGTCCGGTGGAGGGCCTCAACCAGGTCCTTGCGCTGCGCGATCGCCTGCTTTGCAAGCTCGCACTCCATTCTGGTTCGCAAGAGAGTCTCGATCACACGAGCGAGCTGGCGTAATTCGTCCAGTTCCTCGCACGCAGCACGATGCGGCCTGTCGTCGATCACGCACAAGGTGCCGATAGCCACACGCTCGCCGTCCAGTTCCGGCCCAATGAGCGGAATTGTCGCGAAGAACTGCAGCTCGGGCATCGACGAGATTTCCGGCTTCCTGCCGTAAACCGGATGCTCCTGAAGGTTGTTCACCACGATCTCGCGGTTCTCGGCAACGGCGGTCGCGCAGATGGAGCATTCGCGCGGAACCTCATCCGGTGCGAAGCCCTCGCGTGCCTTGAACCATTGCCTGTCGGTGTCGATCAGCGAGATATAGGCTGTGCGGCAGCCGAATATCCGGCGCGCTGAGCGGACCAGGGCGTCGAATTCGGCTTCTGGTACGGTATCGAGGATTCGAAGCGCAGAGAGGGTGCGCTGGCGAAGCATTTCCTCCCTGGCAGCACGTTCTGGCATTGCAATTCCTTCCCTGCCGGAAAGGAATGACCCGAAGCTGGTTAATACGACGCTAATTCCATGGCGCGGAATATCCCGCAAATGCCCCGTCAGAGCGCGCTGACAGAAAGGAAATCGGGTTTGGGCCCGTTCCACTCGCCCGCCGGGATCACTTCATCGTCATCGCGGCGGTTGCGCCCGCCACGACCGCGCGCCGGCTTCTCGTCGCCTTTGTTGCGCGGCTTGCTTTCGCTCGCCGGTTTGCGCGGCTCCTGCGTGTCGCGCTCCTCGTCACGCTGCTCCGGCTTGCTCTTGGGCTTCGATCTGGACTTCGGCTTCGGCTCCGATTCCGGCTGAGCCAGTTCCACCCGCACGTCGTCCTTGCCGAAAGACGCAATCGTCGCGCCGGTCAGCTTTTCGACATTCTCGATCGCTTCCGCATCGTCTTCGGTCACGAAGGTGAACGCGCGTCCCTTCGCGCCGGCGCGGCCGGTCCGCCCGATGCGGTGAACATAATCGTCCGGATGCCATGGGGTATCGAAGTTGAAGACGTGGCTCACGCCCTTGATGTCGAGGCCCCTCGCCGCAACGTCGGACGCGACCAGGATGTTGATCTCGCCCGCCTTGAACCGGTCGAGTTCCTTGATCCGGCTGGACTGGTCCATGTCGCCGTGGATCTCGCCGCTGGCGAAACCGTGGCTCTGAAGGCTCTTGTTGATCTCGCGCACCGTCGTCTTCCGGTTGGAAAAGACGATCGCGGTTTCGACGAGGTCGTTTCGAAGCAGCCAGCGCAACGTCTCGCGCTTCTCGCGCGGTTTGACCGGGATCTTGAACGCCGTGATGTTCTCGTTGGTGGAGGCCGCGCGGCTCACCTCGATCCGCTTGGGGTTATCGAGGAACTTGCCCGCCAGCTTTTCGATCGGCGGCGGCATGGTCGCGCTGAACAGCAGCGTCTGGCGCGGTTCGGGCAGTTTGGAACAGATCGTCTCGATATCGGGGATGAACCCCATGTCGAGCATCCGGTCCGCCTCGTCGATGACGAGCATTTCGCACCCGTTGAGCAGAATCTTGCCGCGTTCGAACAGGTCCATCAGGCGGCCCGGCGTGGCGATGAGCACATCGACGCCTTCGTTGAGCGCCTTGATCTGATCGCCCATCTGCACCCCGCCGATCAGCAGCGCGAGCTGCAAATCGTGCTGCTTGCCGTACTTCTCGAAATTCTCCGCCACCTGCGCCGCAAGCTCGCGCGTCGGCGCGAGGATGAGCGAGCGCGGCATCAGCGCGCGGCGCCGCCCGCTGGCGAGAATATCGATCATCGGCAGGACGAAGCTGGCGGTCTTGCCGGTGCCCGTCTGCGCGATCCCGATGATGTCCTTCATCATCAGGATCGGCGGGATCGCCTGCTCCTGAATGGGCGTAGGCTCGCTATATCCGGCGGCTTCCACCGCCTGCAGCAACTTATCGGAGAGGCCGAGATCGGCGAATTTCATTCAGTTTTCCGGATGTGGAGGGCTGTACTGCATTGTGCCGCAGGAGCGCGCGCGCCATCGCCCAACAGCGCCGGATTGTCAAGGAATAGCGCCTATTCCAACGGGACAAGCTGGCGAATCGCCCCGATCTTGCAAGTCGCGCCATTGCGCGCTCGCAAGGTATCGCGCCCGGCACAAAGCTCCCCATCATCGTTCGGCTCCATGTAGAAGCCGAGATAGAAATCGCGCGCATTGCACGATTTGCCAAGCTGGGCGCGGATCATCCGATTGTCCGAGAGGTAGAGCACGAGGTCGCGCGAGCTTACGGTCTGCACGCCCACGATGCTGCGCGCTGGCACGCATTTGCCGATTTTCCGCTGTTCGAAGCGGCGGGGCATTACCCGCCGCCAGTCCGCGATCATCTCTCGCGTATTGGAGCGGCGCGGCGAAACGCGAATCATGATCTCCTGTCGGATACGCACCTGCCGCGCTTCAAGTCCTTCACGCCATGCCTCTGCAGCGAGCCACCCTGGAGCCTCGGCTCCGGGGCTCTCGACCGGCGCTTCCGTCAGCAGGAGCGGGGACGGGAGGGACACGGGCGACGGGGACGATTCGTCCCGCTGCGCTGGAGACAGCGCGAGAAGAGGTGCCAGAAATGCAGCCATGAAATGCATGGTTGTGCCGTTATCCTCACAGGCGGGAGTCCAAGAGATCGCCCCGCCCCATTCGATCTACCCGGACGCAACACATAGTCCCGTCTTTTGAATGGCGGCTTAATTGCGGCAGTCCCCTTTTGCGCCGGACTGGCATAGGGCGGCCGGGGTGTGGCATGGCGCCAACATGAGCGATGCCTTTCTCTCCGCCGCGACCACGCTTCTGGGCCAACGCGGGCTGAGCCGCGACAGCGAGGTGATGAATCCCTGGCTCACCGACTGGCGCGGGCGCTATTCCGGGCGGGCGCTAGCCCTGGCCTCGCCAGCTTCGACCGAAGAGGTCGCCGCTCTGGTGAAGCTGTGCGCGCAGCATCGCGTTCCGATCGTCCCGCAGGGTGGCAATAGCGGAATGTCCGGCGGTGCAACCCCGGATGAGAGTGGCGATTCGCTGCTTCTCTCGCTCAGGCGCATGGATACGATTCGACACTGGGACGAGGACGCCCAGCAAGTGGTGTGCGATGCAGGCGTAGTCCTGCAAACCCTGCATCAGGCGGCGGCAGAGCGCGGCCTGCGCTTTCCCCTGACGCTGGGGGGCAAGGGTTCGGCGACGATAGGCGGGCTGATTTCCACCAATGCGGGCGGCACGCAGGTGCTGCGCCACGGCACGATGCGTGCGCAGGTACGCGGGCTCGAGGCCGTGCTGCCCGACGGCACCGTACTGGATACGCTGGCGGCGCTGAAGAAGGACAACCGCGGGTTCGATCTCAAGCAGCTGCTTATCGGGTCGGAAGGCACGCTGGGGATCGTGACCGGCGCCACCCTTTCGCTGCTGCCGCAGATCGCGGCCAGGCGCGTCCTGTTCGTCGGGCTGCCATCCGTGCACCAGGCGCGCAGGCTCCTCCTGCTGGCGCAGCAACGCGAGGGCGCGGCACTCGAAGGCTTCGAGATCATGCCGCGCGATGCGCTCGATGCCGTGCTCGCTTACGAGCCCGCCGCACGCGATCCGCTGGGGGAACCGCACAAATGGTACGCGCTGCTCGAACTGGTTGCGGACGAGACGCAGGCGGACAGCTTGCAGAAACGCGTCACCAGCCTGCTCGAGACCGCGTTGGAGCAGGGGCTGGTCGAGGATGCGACCATCGCCGCAAGCGAGACGCAAGCCGAGGCCCTATGGTCCCTGCGCGATGGCATTTCTTCGGCCGAGCGCGCGCGCGGGCCTGCCGTTCAGCATGATATCTCCGTACCCCCTGAAAAAATGCCGGCCTTCATCGAAGAGGCCAGCGCCGTACTGGAGCGACAATTCGCAGGCACGCGAGCGGTCGCCTTCGGTCATCTGGGCGATGGCAATGTCCACTTCCACCTGCGCGCGCCCGAAGGGGCCAGGGGTGGCGAGTGGGAGGATGCCGACGGCAAGGCGATCAGTGCGGCCGTGCACGACCTGGTGACCGAATGGGCCGGTTCGATCAGCGCCGAACACGGCATCGGCCAGATGAAACGCGACGAGCTCGGCCGGCTTGCCGATCCGGCCACGCTGAGCATTCTGCGCGGCGTCAAGCAGGCGCTCGACCCGCAAGGCATCATGAACCCGGGGAAGCTGGTGCCGCTTGCCAGCCGCGCGCCCGCCGCCTAAGGCGCGGCTTCTTTACGCGGGAAGGCGTATCGGCGCCCGCCCCTTCATCATTTCCACCGTTCATGGAGAGACCGATGGCCAGCGCGCCGCAAAAGCCCCAGCTTCCGATTTTCTATCAAGACCTGATGCCTCTCAACACGCGGGATCACCTGAATTTCCGCAGCCGGATGTCCGATTCGGCACCGTGGCTGGCGAAGCAGCACGCGATCCCGCTGACGGCTGACGAGTTCATTCAGGCGGCGCGGCACTATCCGATCGTGTTCTCCTCGGGGGAGAACCCCCTGCCGCTGGCTCTGATGGGCCTCAATGAAGGGGTGAACACCTTCTTCGACGATGACGGCAAGCTGATCGAGCAGGTTTACGTGCCGGCCTATATCCGCCGCTATCCCTTCATCCTCGCCAAGCTGTCGAACGAAAACGACAATCTTTCGCTGTGTTTCGATCCGACCTCCGATTCGATCGGCGAATTCGAAGAAGGCGAGCGGCTTTTCAACGACGACGGGTCGACCACGGACCAGACGAAATCGGCCCTCGAGTTCTGCGAGAAGTTCGAAGAAGCCGGCTTGCGCACGAAGATGCTGACCGACGAACTGCAGAAGCATGATCTGCTGATGGAAGGCGAAGTCGCCATCCAGCGTAACGAAGCCCCGGACAAGCCCTATATCTACAAGGGCTTCCGGATGGTCGATCTCGACAAGTTCAAGAAGCTCGATGGTGAGACCCTGGTACGCTGGAGCAATGACGGCATCCTGCCGATCATCTACGCCCAGATCACCTCGCTCGAGCTGATGCGCCACATTTTCGGTCGCCAGGAACAGCAGGGCAAGATGCCCTCGGGCGATCAGAAACCGGCCGCCTGACCGTCTTTCACCACTCCGCACATCGCCCGGGTCGCAAGCGGTCCGGGCGATGGTTGACAATGCGTTGAGGCACCCCAAATCTGTGGTGTCCGGGCGGCATCCCCCCTCATAGCCGCCCCGGATAAGCACGCTTTCCAGCGTGTTTCCTCCCTGAACCTTGGCCACCTCGTGCAACCTTGCACGAGGTGGTTTTTTTATTCCGCAGCGAGCGGCAGGTCGTGCTCGCCCCGATCGGGCAGGATTTCATCCGCCAGCGCGCGAACGAGTTCCGCCACCAGCCGCGCCAGAGCGGGCATGCGCGCGCTCGGCCCGTCGAAGCGCGCATCGAGGTAGAGGGTCCGGCACACCTCCAACTGCAGGGCATGGATCGCAAGCGGCGGGCTGCCATGCCGATCCAGAACATAGCCTCCCGCATAGGGGCGATTATGCGCCGCCCCACGCTCGTTCTTCGCCAGAAACTGCAGCGCCCGGCTGGCAAGCGCGTCGTCGCAGGAAACCCCGAATCGGTCGCCGATCACGAACTCGGTCGCCCGCTCCCCCGGGTGCGCGGCCCGCAGCGGCGGCATCGAATGCAGATCGATGAGGAGGGCGACGCCCCACGCCTTGCGAATCTCGCCAAGCGCCTTGGAGAGTGCACGGTGATAGGGCTCGTGAATGCCCGCAATACGATCGGCCACCTCCGCGTGCGACAGCGAAGCAGTCCATATCTCGCCCACCCCCGAAACGCGCCTCGGCACCAGCCCGAGCCCGCTTCGCGCCCGCCGATTCGCGCTCGAATGGACCTGCCCGGTCGGCCGCCCCTCCCCCAGCATCGACCAGTCGAGATCGTCGGGCGCACGGTTGAGATCGAGCATGGCTCGCGGCGCATGCGCCACCAGCGTGGCCGCGCCGGTCAGATCAGCGACGGCCGTCGCCAGTTCGTCCACCAGGCGATCTTCCAGCCGCAGCTTGGCGATCCCCGGATTGCGCATGCGCGATTCGATTTCGGCTGGATAGGACCGCCCGCCGTGCGGAGCAGCAATCAGCACCGGAAGTTTCGCCTGACGTACGCCCAGCAAGGTGAAGGCTGGCACCCCGCTTCCGGGGATCATTCCTCCGGGAATCATCTCCCGCGAATCGCTGTGCGCCGCCGCTTCCATCGGTGTCACGCTGTACCCGAAGAGGGTGTGTGTCAAAGCAGGGCAAGCCCCGCCCACGCCAAAGATTCATTAAGCGCCTCGCGCTATGGAGGCGTCCTATGAGCGAACCTTCACATTACCGGCGAATCCTCCTGGCGGAGGACGAGGAAGCGATGCGGACCTATCTGAGCCGCGCACTGGAAAAGGCGGGCTATGCGGTCGATTCGGTCGATTGCGGCACGGCGGCCCTGCCGCTGCTGGAAACTGGCGAATACGATCTTCTGCTTTCCGATATCGTGATGCCGGAGATGGACGGGATCGAACTGGCCCAGCGCTGCAACGAGATGAGCCCGGAAACCCGCGTGATGTTCATCACTGGCTTCGCCGCGGTCTCGCTCAAGGCCAGTGCCGACCAGCCGCAGGCAAAGGTGCTGTCCAAGCCATTCCACCTGCGCGATCTGGTACTGGAAGTGGACCGGGTTTTTGCCGATGCGAAGGAAGCGCTGCTTTAGCCTCTTGTAACCGACGCGCCGCGCGGCTATCTGGCGCGTCCGCCGTCAAGGCGACATCCCCATGGTGCGGGCGTATAGCTCAGGGGTAGAGCACTATGTTGACATCGTAGGGGTCCCAAGTTCAAATCTTGGTACGCCCACCATGGGGGATTTCCTCGCCCGGGTACGACAGGGCACCGGGTTTTACGTCACCAGCAAGCATTCTGGCGAATTCCCTTGGCAGAATCCCTCTATCTTCTCGTGGTCCGGGACCCGGAAGACGTTCCGGAAGATCTGGAACTCCACGGGGACGGACGGCGGTTTTCGCCCGGCGTCTACTGTATCTCGAGCGAACTGACACGCTCGCAGCTCTATCATCGCATCAAATGGCAACTTCCCGAGGATGCCGGCCTGCTTGTCGCGCCGCTGCGTGACGGGCCGAAGTTCAAGGGGCAGGACGCGGGCGCCATGGCCTGGCTTCGAACACTGGATCTGTCATGAAGATCTGCGGCCGGAGGGATAGATGCACGGTTCGCCCGCCTTGCGTGAGCCCCGACCTCTGCTAAAGCCGCGCCAGATTTCACCCCCATTCAGAAACATGCGGATCAGCAGGGACCCATAATGGCAAAAATTCAGGTCAAGAACCCGGTTGTCGAACTCGACGGCGACGAAATGACGAAGATCATCTGGCAGTGGATCCGTGAACGCCTGATCCTGCCCTATCTCGATATCGATCTGAAGTATTACGACCTGTCGATCGAGAAGCGCGACGAGACCGAGGACCAGATCACGGTCGATGCCGCCAACGCCATCAAGCAGTACGGCGTGGGCGTGAAATGCGCCACGATCACCCCCGACGAACAGCGCGTCGAGGAATTCGACCTCAAGAAGATGTGGGTCTCGCCCAATGGCACGATTCGCAACATTCTGGGCGGCGTCGTCTTCCGCGAACCGATCGTGATCGACAACGTGCCGCGGCTGGTGCCCGGCTGGACCGACCCGATCGTGGTCGGCCGCCATGCCTTCGGCGACCAGTACCGCGCCAAGGACACGCTGATCCCCGGTGCCGGCAAGCTGCGTCTCGTCTTCGAAGGCGAGGACGGCGAGAAGATCGATCTCGACGTGTACGAATTCCAGAGCTCGGGCGTCGCGATGGCGATGTACAACCTGGACGATTCGATCCGCGACTTCGCCCGGGCCTGCATGAACTACGGGCTCGACCGCAAGTGGCCGGTGTACCTCTCCACGAAGAACACGATCCTCAAGAAGTACGATGGCCGCTTCAAGGACCTGTTCCAGGAGGTGTTCGACGCCGAGTTTGCGGACAAGTTCAAGGCCGCCGGGATCACCTACGAACACCGCCTCATCGACGACATGGTGGCCGCCGCGCTCAAGTGGAGCGGCAAGTTCGTGTGGGCCTGCAAGAACTACGACGGCGACGTGCAGTCCGACGTTGTGGCGCAGGGCTTCGGCTCGCTCGGCCTGATGACCAGCGTGCTGATGACCCCGGACGGCGAGACGGTGGAAGCGGAAGCCGCGCACGGCACCGTTACCCGCCACTACCGCCAGCATCAGGAAGGCAAGGCGACGTCGACCAACCCGATCGCCAGCATCTTCGCTTGGACGCGCGGCCTGATGTATCGCGGCAAGTTCGACAATACGCCCGATGTCGTCAAGTTCGCGGAGACGCTGGAAAAGGTCTGCATCCAGACGGTCGAAAGCGGCCAGATGACCAAGGACCTCGCCCTGCTGATCGGCCCGGGCCAGAGCTGGCTGACGACCGAGCAGTTCTTCGAGGCGATCGTGAACAACCTCGAAACCGAGATGAAGAAGCAGGGCCTGGCCCCGGCCTAAGACATTGAGCGGCACTGCAAAGACCAAGGCGCGGCTGGAAGTCCGGCAAGCGAAGCTGAAGGACGTGCGCGAGATCGCCGATCTCGTCAGCCGCGCCTATGTCGATCTGCCGCCCTATACGCTGGGCGAGATACGTGGGCAGTTGAACAACTACCGCGATGGCTGTTTCGTGGCCAAGCTCGATGGGCAGATCGTGGGCTATTGCGCCTCGATGCGCCTGTCGGAGAATGTCGCGTTCTCCAACCACACATGGGACGAGGTGACCGGCAACGGCTTTGGCAGCCGTCACGATCCGACCGGCGACTGGCTGTACGGCTACGAGATGTGCGTCGACCCCAAGGTGCGTGGCACGCGCCTGGGGCGGCGCCTTTACGAGGAACGCCGTTCGCTGGCCGAGCGGCTGGATCTTGCGGGCATCGTGTTCGGTGGCCGCATGCCCGGCCTCGCCAACGCGATGCGGCGCAAGCGCAACAATGCCGAAGGCCCGCAGGATTACCTCGACAAGGTGATCGACAACAAGATCCACGACCCCGTGCTGCGCTTCCAGCTGGCCAATGGGTTCGAACCGCAGGGCATCCTCCAAAACTACCTGCCCGAAGACAAGAAATCGAAGGCCTTCGCGGTGCGCATGGTCTGGCGCAACCCCTACGTGGACAGCGACGCGCCGCGCAAACACCGGCTGCCCCGCGATGTCGAAAGCGTGCGGATTGCCACCTGCCAGCTGCAGGCGCGCGCGGTGTCCGGTTTCGATGAGTTCATGCGTCACGTCGAATATTTCGTCGACGTCGCGGCGGACTACGAGAGCGACTTCATCCTCTTCCCCGAACTCTTCACGCTGATGCTGCTGAGCGCGGAGGAAAAGGAACTGAGCCCGATCGAAGCGATCGAGGCGCTGAGCCGCTACACCCCCAAAATCCGCCAGAAGCTGAGCGAGATGGCGCTCAGCTACAACATCAACATCATCGGTGGCTCGCACCCCACGCGCATGGACGACGGCGACATCCACAACGTCGCCTATGTGTGCCTGCGCGACGGATCGATCCATGCGCAGGAAAAGATCCACCCCACGCCAAACGAGGCCTACTGGTGGAACATCAAGGGTGGCGATTCGATCGACGCCATCCCTACCGACTGCGGGCCGATCGGGGTGCTGATCTGCTACGACAGCGAATTCCCCGAACTGGCGCGCCGGCTGGTCGACGAAGGCGCGCGCATCATCTTCGTGCCCTTCTGCACGGACAGCCGGCAGGGCTACATGCGCGTGCGTTACTGCGCGCAGGCCCGCGCGATCGAGAACCAGTGCTTCACCGTCCTGAGCGGGAACGTCGGCAACCTGCCCAATGTGGCGAACATGGATATCCAGTACGCGCAAAGCTGCATCCTGACGCCTTGCGATTTCCCCTTCGCGCGCGACGGGATCGCGGCAGAGGCAAGCGAGAACGTCGAGACGCTGACCATCAGCGACGTGAACCTCGCGGACCTGAGCTGGGCGCGTGCCGAAGGCACGGTACGCAACCTCGCGGATCGCCGCTTCGATCTCTACCAGATCGAGTGGGACAAGCGCGTGGGCCAGGTTTCGCCGCGTATCGGCGAGGCCGAATCCGAAGCTGCCGCGCAGGATACGCAGCCCACCGGCCCGCGCACCCCCGGTGGCGGCTGATTTCGCCTTGTCCCTTATGCCGCATTGCAGCGGATCGAGGGTTCAAAGTCAGCCAAACCGGGTTATAGGCTGAACCGTGGCCGGCGAACTCGAACCGACAACCGCGCTTTCCGATGCGCTGGTAATCCTGGGCGCAGCAGGGATCGTCATCCCGCTGTTCGCACGCTTTCGCATCACGCCGGTGATCGGTTTCCTGCTGATCGGCATTCTGGTGGGGCCCTATGGATTGGGTGCGCTCACCCCTGAAGTCGCGTGGCTGACGCATGTGACGATATCGGAACCGGACTCGCTCGACATATTCGCCGAGTTCGGGATCATCCTGCTGCTGTTCACCATCGGTCTGGAGCTTTCGTTCAAGCGCCTGTGGCAGATGCGCAAGCTGGTCTTCGGCCTCGGCGCGCTGGAGCTGCTCATCATCGGCAGTTCGATTGCGCTGCTGCTGGCCATGATGGGCCAGTACTGGACCGGGGCGATGGCCCTTGGCCTTGCGCTGGCGCTGTCCTCCACCGCCATCGTGCTCCCGATTTCAGGCACAAATTCGCCCGTCGGCCGCGCCGCGCTTTCGATGCTGCTGTTCGAAGATATCGCCATCGTGCCGATCATCTTCATGCTCGGCGCGCTTGCCCCCTATGCACAGGCCGACGGGATGACGGGCTTGTGGACGACACTCTGGCAAGGCGCCGCCGTGGTGGCGGCGCTGCTGGTGGTCGGTCGCTACGCGTTGCCGATCCTGTTCGCGCAGGCCGCCCGAACGAAAAGCCCCGAGGTATTTCTTGCTGCCACGCTGCTGGTTGTCATCGGTGCGAGCCTCGCCACCGGCGTCGCAGGCCTCTCCCCAATCGTCGGCGCGCTGATCGCCGGGCTGCTGATCGCCGAAACCGATTTTCACGGGGAAGTCGAGGCGATCATCGAGCCGTTCAAGGGCCTCGCGCTCGGTATCTTCCTGATTACCATTGGCATGAGCATCGACTTGCAGGTGCTGGGCGCAAACCTCGGAACGATCCTCACCGCAGTCGTGCTGGTGGTGACGTTCAAGGCCTTCGTCACGGGCATGCTGCTGCGGCTGATGGGCGCACGGCGCAATACCGCGACGGAGACCGGCATCCTGATGGCGAGCCCGTCCGAAACGACGCTGATCGTCCTCACTGCCGCCAGCTCGGCCATGCTGATTCAGCCCGGAACGACACAGTTCTGGCAGATCGTCACCGCTATCGGCCTGACGATAACGCCGCTTCTCGCGCTGATCGGTCGAGCGGTGGCGCGCCGGGTGGATTCGGTGCCCGATATTTCTCCCGACGATACCTTGCCGGCCGGGCGTGTCATCGTCGTGGGCGGCGGGCGTGTCGGGCGTCTGGTGGCAGACATGCTCACCGTCCATGGAAAGCCCTATATCAGCATCGAATCCGACGCCGATCTGGTGCAGCAGGACAAGCGCGACGGCTACAATGTCTATTTCGGCAACGCCTCCCGGCGGGAGACGCTGCAGGCGTTGCGGGTGCAGGATGCTGCAGCCATCGTGCTGACCATGGATGCGCCGGTACTCGCGCAGCGTCTCGTCGCGCGGCTGCGCAAGGCCTATCCCGATCTGCTGATCGTCAGCCGCGCACGCGATATCCAGCATGCGGCGGAGCTCTATCGCGCCGGCGCAAGCCACGCCGTTCCCGAAACGCTGGAAAGCTCGCTGCAGCTGTCCGAGGCCGTGCTGGTCGACATTGGCGTGGCGATGGGTCCCGTCATCGCCTCGATCCACGAAAAGCGCGACGAGTACCGTACGCAGATTCAGACCGAGGGCGCACTGGAACACGCGCCCAAGCTCCGCACGAGCACCGCAGAAGGCTGAAAGACAACACATGCCGGAACGGATCGCCACCACATCGGACTGCGCGAAATGCGCGGCGCTGTGCTGCGTTGCCTATCCCTCCGACGATATGCCTGGCTTCGCGGCTAGCAAGCGCAGTGGCGAACCCTGCCCCCGGCTGGCCCCGTGCGGCACTTGCACCATTTATGAAGACCGTGAACGCCTCGGCTTTGGTGGCTGCATCGCTTACGACTGCTTCGGCGCCGGCCAGTTCGTGACACAGGCGCTGTCGCATAGCGGAGCCCAGCCGGGCCGAACGGTGGCGACGCAAGCCATGATCGATCGTTTTCTGCTGGTTCGACCGGCATTCGACCTGCTGCGCCTGGCGCAGCGCCTGGCGGACGATAACCTTCCACCCGAACACGAAAGTCGTCGCGTCTCCATCGTCCGATCACTGGAGGATGCGCTTCTCACCGGCGATCCGGCCATAGTCGAGCACGTTCTTCTGCCTGCGAAAGCCGCTCTACGGGATCTTTACGCGGCCCGAAGTCTGCAAAATCGCAAAGGAAATTTGAACTCTCGCCGCGCTCACGCATTGGTCGGGTGAAGGAGAGAAAAATGTCCGATATCGACCCGACCAAACCGATCCCGAACGACGAAAAGTTCAAGCCGCAGAATGTCGAAGGCAAGGGCAAGGCGAAGCCGTCGGCGCGCCGCGATGCCAGCCGCCCGGCAGATACCGGCGGTGAGGGAATCAATCGCGGGAGCGAACCCGACGCGCGCCGCGCCGGCAGCGGCGCACGCTAGGCCCGAACCTCAGGCGCTGACCGCTTCGCGCAGCGCCTGACGCACGGCATCAAGCGCGGCCTCGGCCTTCGACGGGTCGGGGCCGCCGCCTTGTGCCATGTCCGGGCGGCCGCCGCCGCCCTTTCCTCCCAATGCCGCGACGCCCGCGCGCACCAGATCGACCGCGCTGAAGCGATCGGTGAGATCGTCCGTCACCGCGACCGCAAATGCCGCCTTGTCCTCGCCTGCCGCACACAGCGCCGCCACTCCGGAGCCGAGCCGCTGCTTGGCCTCGTCCAGCAGGGGCCGCAATTCCTTCGGGTCCAGCCCCTCGATCACCTGGCCGGAGAAGGCGATATCGCCAACCTTTTCGGTCTGCGGCCCAGCGGCGCTCCCGCCGCCGCCAAGTGCCAGCTGCTTCTTCGCCGCCGCCAGTTCTTTTTCGAGCCGCTTGCGTTCGTCGAGAAGCGCCTCGATGCGTCCCGTGACTTCGTCCGGCGTCGTGCGCAGTGCGGCGGCAGCATCCTTCAGCCCTTCCTCACGCGCAACCAACCAGGCACGAGCCGCCTCTCCGGTCAGCGCCTCGATCCGGCGTACGCCAGAACTGACCGCACTTTCCGAAACGATCCGGAACAGCTGGATGTCGCCGGTCGCATTCACATGCGTCCCGCCGCACAGTTCCACCGAGTAGGTTCGCCCCTCGTCGCTGGCGCGCCCCATCGACAACACGCGAACCTCGTCACCGTATTTTTCGCCGAACAGGGCAAGTGCGCCTGCTTCCACCGCTTCGTCAGGCGACATGAGGCGGGTATCGACCGGCTCGTTCGCGCGAATCTCGGCGTTCACTTCGGCTTCGATGGCCGCGATGTCTTCTGCAGTGAGCGGCGTCGGATGAGAGAAGTCGAACCGCATGCGACCTTCTGCCACCAGCGAGCCCTTCTGCGTTACGCCCTCACCAAGCCGATTGCGAAGCGCTGCATGAACGAGGTGCGTGGCCGAGTGATTGGCCCGGATACGATCGCGCCGGTCCACATCGATCGACAGGCGCACTTCGTCGCCCACCGTCACGCTGCCCGCTTCCACGACGCCCTGATGGGTGTGCAGGCGCCCCAGCGGCTTGCCGGTGTCACGTACCGCGATCCGCAGCCCCGCATGGGTGCTGATGGTTCCGCTATCGCCCGACTGGCCCCCGCTTTCGCCATAGAAGGGCGTCTGATTGGTGAGCAGGACAACCTCGTCCCCCTCCCCGGCAGACTGGACCTCCTCGCCGTCCTTGACGATGGCAACCACGCGCCCCTCGCCCTGGGTTGCCGAGTAGCCGGTAAATTCGCTTGCGCCCTCGCGCTCGGCGATGGCGAACCAGACTTCGCTGTCGGCTGCCTCGCCGCTGCCTTTCCATGCGGCGCGTGCCGCCTCTCGCTGGCGGGCCATTGCGGCATCGAAGCCATCACGGTCTACAGCGATGCCCTGCGCGCGAAGGGCGTCTTCGGTCAGATCGTAGGGAAAACCGTAGGTATCGTAGAGCTTGAAGGCGACCTCACCATCGAGTTCGTCACCCTCAGCAAGATTGCCGGTCGCCTCGTCGAGCAGCCGCAGGCCCTTCTCCAGCGTTTCGCGGAAGCGGGTTTCTTCCCGTTCGAGCGTTTCCTCGATCAGCGCCTGTCCCCGTGCGAGTTCGGGGTAGGCCTGCCCCATCTCGGCGACGAGCGTCGGGACAAGTCGGTGCATCAAAGGGGTTTCCGCGCCCAGCAGGTGGGCGTGGCGCATGGCGCGTCGCATTATCCGGCGCAGCACGTACCCGCGCCCCTCATTGGAGGGGAGCACGCCGTCGGCGATCAGGAACCCGGTGGCGCGCAGGTGGTCCGCGATGATCCTGTGGCTGGCGATGGTCGCCTCGCTCGCGCCTTCGTGCAGTTGCGCCTCGGCTGCGGCGATCAGCGTCTTGAAGGTATCGGTATCGTAGTTGTTGTGAACGCCCTGAAGGACGGCCGCGATCCGCTCCAGCCCCATACCGGTGTCGATGTTCTGGCTTGGCAGGTCGCCCACGATCTCCCCGCCCCGCTGCTCGTTCTGCATGAACACCAGGTTCCAGATCTCTACGAAACGGTCGCCATCTTCATCGGGCGATCCCGGCGGGCCACCGGCGATGTGGTCACCGTGATCCCAGAAGACTTCCGAGCACGGGCCGCAGGGGCCGTCGTCCCCCATCGCCCAGAAATTGTCCTTGGTGGCGATGCGGATGATACGGTCTTCGGGGAGGCCCGCGATCTTCTGCCACAGGGCGTATGCCTCGTCGTCGGTGTGGTAGACGGTGGCGAGCAGTCGGTCCGGATCGAGCCCGAACTCCTTGGTCAGCAAGGTCCAGGCATGTTCGATCGCCTGTTCCTTGAAATAGTCCCCGAAAGAGAAATTGCCGAGCATCTCGAAGAAGGTGTGGTGCCGGGCGGTATAGCCGACATTGTCGAGATCATTGTGCTTGCCCCCTGCGCGCACGCATTTCTGCGCGCTGACCGCGCGGGGGGCAGGCGGGGTTTCGAGCCCTGTGAACACGTTCTTGAACGGAACCATGCCCGCGTTGACGAACATCAGGCTGGGGTCGTTGTGCGGCACCAGCGGTGCGGATGGGACGCGGGCATGGCCCCTTTTTTCGAAATACTCGATGAAGGTCCGGCGGATGTCGTTGGTGCTCGTCATGATGCAGCCGAGTTAGGCAAGAAGCGCCCTACCGACAAGCTTTCGCACAACGGCGGCGGTACAAGGCCGTGGATCAAACCATCCTCCCGCCCTGTTCGGACGCGCCCCCAACGGAAAAGCCGGTTGCGATGCCTTCACGAGGAAGGGCCGCAACCGGCTTTCCGGGTTTCCGGGCGCTCCCTTGCGCCCGCTAGAGAAGAAGCGATCAGTCCTCCGCGTCAGGACCGACCATCATCTCCTCGGCGACATCGTCGGTCTTGCCGCGAATCGCAGCCTCCAACTTGTCGCAAATCTCGGGGTTTTCCTTGAGGAAGGTCTTCGCATTCTCGCGTCCCTGGCCAATCCGGGTGGAATCGTAGGAGAACCACGAGCCCGATTTCTCGACGATTCCCGCCTTCACGCCGAGATCGAGAATCTCGCCGATCTTGGAAATGCCCTGGCCGTACATGATGTCGAACTCGACCTGCTTGAAGGGCGGGGCCACCTTGTTCTTGACCACCTTCACCCGGGTCGAGTTGCCGATGATCTCGTCACGATCCTTGATCTGGCCAGTGCGGCGAATGTCGAGCCGCACCGAAGCATAGAACTTGAGTGCGTTGCCGCCGGTGGTCGTCTCCGGGTTTCCGTACATCACGCCGATCTTCATGCGCAGCTGATTGATGAAGATCACCATGCACTTCGACCGGTTGATCGAGCCGGTAAGCTTGCGCAGCGACTGCGACATCAGGCGGGCCTGGAGGCCGACGTGGCTATCGCCCATCTCGCCCTCGATCTCGGCGCGCGGCACCAGCGCGGCGACCGAATCGACCACCAGCACGTCGATCGCATTGGAACGAACCAGCGTGTCGACGATCTCCAGCGCCTGCTCGCCCGTATCGGGCTGCGAGACGATCAGTTCGTCGATATCGACGCCGAGCTTGCGGGCGTAGACCGGGTCCAGCGCATGCTCCGCATCTACGAAGGCGACCGTACCGCCAGCCTTCTGGCATTCGGCCAGCACATGCAGGGCCAGCGTGGTCTTGCCCGAGCTTTCCGGCCCGTACACTTCGATCACGCGCCCTTTGGGCAGTCCGCCCACGCCAAGCGCGATGTCAAGGCCGAGCGATCCGGTCGAGATCGCTTCAACATTCATCGCTTCCTTGGAGCCCAGCTTCATTGCCGAGCCCTTGCCGAAGGCCCGGTCGATCTGTGCGAGGGCGGCGTCGAGCGCCTTCTGACGGTCCACGTTGCTTTCCTTGTCATCTACCAGCTTGAGTTTCGCAGCCATCGCACGCTCTCCTTGATGTGCCTAGTCGGGCCGAGCCCTTATCGACATGAGCAGTATGTACCGCTTATGTTCCGATAGAACAAGGGGAGAACGAAAATTTCTCGATATGGGCAGTTAAGCCCGATTTATCATGCGCTTGCAGAGCTCAGCACCTCACCCACCTTGCGCGAAATCTGTTCCACGCTGAACGGTTTGGCAATGAAATGCATATTTTCGATGTTGATCTCGTCCCGGAGGGTTTCCTCCGCGTAGCCGGACATGAAGAGAATCGGGATATTGGGCCGCAGCTTGCGGATCGCGCGGGCCATTGCCGGTCCATCCATCCCCGGCATGACGACGTCGGAGACGATCAGGTCGAACTCGCCGCCATTGGCAATCTCCGCCAGACCATCCTCCCCGTCGGGCTGCGCGTTGACGGTGAATCCGGCGCGAACCAATGCCCTCTCGGCCACCGCGCGAACCATATCCTCGTCCTCGACCAGAAGCACCCGCCCCCCGCTCGACCAGGCACGGGCGGGCTCATCCGGCTCGACGCGCCTGTCTTCGCCCGCAGAACCGCGATGGACCGGCAGATAGATCGCGAAACGTGCGCCCGCGCCGAGCCCGTCGCCCCCTTCAACGTTCTCGACATAGACATGCCCGCCCGACTGGCGGATGATGCCGTACACGGTCGAAAGTCCCAGGCCTGTGCCCTTCCCCAGCTCCTTGGTGGTGAAAAAGGGATCGAATATCTTGCCCATCACCGCGGGCGGGATGCCCCCGCCGGTGTCGCGCACGATCAGGGCGGTATATTCGCCTGGCGGCATGTCGGCTGCGTGACTGCGGGTCTCCTTCACGGAGACCTTGCGGGTGGACATGACCAGCGTCCCCGTGCCGTCCCCCTGCGCCGCGATCGCGTCGCGCGCATTGACCGCGAGGTTGACGATGACCTGCTCCAGCTGGCCCGGGTCCGCTCGGACCGGGCCCAGATCGCGGTCGTGTCGCACGCGCAGCTCGATCTTCTCGCCCAGCAGGCGCTTGAGCAGCTGGCTTACCTCGGAAACGACATCGGGCAGCTGCAGCACTTCGGGCCGCAGGGTCTGCTGGCGGCTGAAGGCGAGCAATTGCCGGGTGAGGCTGGCTGCGCGGTTGGAATTGGCGCGAATCTGCTGGATGTCGTCGTAATCGCTGTCGCCAGGCATGTGGCGCAGCAGCATCAGGTCGCAATAGCCGATGATCGCGGTGAGCACGTTGTTGAAGTCGTGCGCCACCCCGCCCGCAAGCTGGCCGATCGCCTGCATCTTGGTGGTCTGCGCGATCTGGCGCTTGAGCTCGGTCTCCTCACGCGAATCGGCGAGGGTCAGCAGAACCGCAGGCTCGCCCAGGCCGCGCATGCTGGCGAGGCCGAGCGAAACCGGCTCCTCAGGAGCCGAGGCCAGCCGCACGGCGACATCCCCGCTCGCCACGCCGCCCTTGCCAAAGCGGCGCACCGCGTCCGAAATCGCGCTCTTGTCCTCGCGTACCACGAGGTCAGAGGGAAATGTCGGCAGACCCTTGTCCGGGCGCCCGATCGCGCGAAGGAAGGAAGGGTTGGCGAACAGGAAGCGCCCGTCGCGGTCTGTCATCGCCAGCCCCAGCGGCAGCGCCTCTATCAGCGCTTCCACCTTGGGCGCGGTGTCGCTGGCCGCATTGTCCGCCACCGCGGCATGCGCTTCCATCAGCAGCATCAGCGAGGGCGCATCCTCAGGTCCGACCGTCCAGTTTTCATCGAGATCGTTCAGCGGCACGTGAACCAGCTTGAACGGCTCGCCCTCGCGGCCAGAGCGTGCGAAATAAATCCGCTCGCGTTCGTCCAGCCGCAGGAAATCCGCAAATTCACGACCGGCAAGCGTGGTCGATGGATCGCCGGTCGCGCGATCGACGAAGGCGGGCGATGCAGCGCGGACCGTGCCTTCTGGGGATACCAGTGCAGCGACAACACCCGCCCGGTCCAGCATCTTGCCCAGCGGCCCGGCTACCAGCTGCCCGACGTCGCTCGCCAGATCCTCGCTCGATTCGGGGCGGAAACGCCACACCAGATGATCCTCGCCGCGCCCGGCGCGCAACGCCTCTACCTCCCAGCGCAGATCGTCCTTGCCGAGCGCCAGATGAGAGGCGTGCGCCCTGCCTTCGCGCCATGCCTCGCGCGCAGTCTTGAGCAGGATCTCGTCCGCCCCGTCTTCACCCAGTGCGAGATTTGGCGGAGCCTTCTCCACCCCGAAGCGCGAAGAGAACGCCGCGCTGGCACACACCAGCCGGTTCGCCCGATCGGTAATCGCGACCAGGGTGCCGGGCTGATCGATGGCAGCCAGTGTCACGCTCCAGTCGGGAGGGGCGAGCGCATCCACCCGCGCCCCGTCCGCCTTCCCGCGCAGCAGGATCAGCAGCGCCATCAGCGTGGCGAGGCCGCCCGCATAGGCAGCGGTAAGCAGGGGAAGCGAACTCAGCAGCCAGACCACCATCACGCTGACGACCAGCGCCAGCAGCAGGACTACCCAGCCAAGCGGAGTGCCGTTGCGGGTGGGTTCGGCCAGCGGGCTCATTCCGGGCCGCTCTCCTTCGCAGCTTCGCTCTGGGCAGAGAGGCGTGCCAGCGCTCCACGCTTGAGCCGCGTCTTGCGCCTGCGGCCCATCGCAAGCCGCCATACGCCCTTGGAGATGAAGTAGCCCAGCGGCGGAAACAGCACCGTGAAGATCAGGAAGCCCAGCACGGTCGCGCCCGCAGCCTCGAAAATCCCGCTCAACGACATCAGGCCGTCGTGCTCCATCAGCGCGGCGCCCGTTTCGGGAGCGATGGTAAGGACCCGGTGACCGACGCGGTTGGCCGCCCAGAGCCAGAAGGGCAAGGTGAGCGGGTTGGTGACCAGCGTCACCCCGCTGGCGATCGGCACATTCGCGCGCACGGTGAAGGCGAGGATCAGGGCGAGGAAAATCTGGCCGATCGGAATGACGAATCCCGCAAACAGCCCAAGCGCAACACCGCGTGGGACGTTGCGACGGGTAAAGCGCCAGAGTTCGGGGCTGAGGAAACGATGCGCGATAGGCCGCAGGATGCGGTTCTGCGCCAGCATCTCGCGGTCAGTATAGCGACGCAGGTAAGCCCATGGCGCCGACCGCTTCGCCGGCTTGTGTAGGCTGTCTGATCCCTGGCTCATACTGCTCGTTCGATGATGGTGGCGAGGGATGCGCAGGGCAAGCTGGGCACCCCTGAAATCGGTTAAAAATTCTCGTGCCCGAGGGCATTTCGCCGCGATAGTCGCAAGGCGATGGCCGGTTCCTTAATCGCGCCGGTCTTTCGCAGAAAAATTTACCCGCGCTCGCGCAGGATGCGGGCCTTGTCGCGCTGCCAGTCGCGATCCTTGATATAATCGCGCTTGTCCTTGGTCTGGCGACCCTTGGCCAGCGCCAGTTCGACCTTCGCCCGACCCTGTCCGTTGAAATACACGGACAGCGGCACAAGCGTCATGCCCTTGCGCTCGACCGCGCCCAGCAACTTCTGGATTTCACGTTGGTGGAGCAGCAGCTTGCGCGGGCGCTTGGGCTCGTGGTTCAGGCGGTTGCCGTGCGTATATTCGGGAATATTGGCGTTGATGAGCCACGCCTCCCCATCACGCACCTCGGCATAGGATTCGGCGATCGCGGCTTCGCCCGAGCGGAGCGATTTCACTTCGGTGCCCTGAAGCGCGATGCCGGCTTCGAATTTCTCCTCCACCTCGTAATCGAAGCGCGCGCGCCGGTTTTCGGCGACGACCTTGCGCTTGTCGAAAGTGGTGGGTTTGGGACGGGCCATAAGGTGGCGCGATGTAGGCATACTGTCGTGAGAACGAAAGACTTGGCGTTGTATTTCTCTTGCAAAGCAGGGGCGGCACAGCGCAGACACGGGATCAGGGATCGGGGGTTCAACCATGTTTTACAATGTTCTTCGCGCGATGCTCGCGGCGCTCCTGCTCGCCACCACGATCGGAGCATCGGCCGTTGCCGCGCCACCGCCGCTGGAAGCCTTTGGCGATCTGCCGGAGGTCGAGGATGCCGCCATCTCTCCAAGCGGCAACAACGTCGCAGTATTGGTGCGGATGAACGGAACGCGGATGCTCGTGTTTCTCGGTCCGGGAAACACCCTGATCCGACAACTGGCCGTGGGCGACGTGAAAATCCGGTATTTCGACTGGATCGGGGACGACCGGGTCATGCTGGTGAGGAGCCAGACAGAAGACCTTCGGGGATTCACGACCGACAAGGCCGAAGTGGCGACCGCGCAAGTCATACCGGTCACTTTCGACGGCCCCATCCAGACCATCTTCGGTTCGGACCGGCGGCTCGCAAATGCCGTTTTCGGGGACTACGGCATACGCCGGATCGACGGACGCTGGGTCGCTTTTTTCGGAACCCTCGAATTCCGGCGCGATGGCAGCGCCTATTCTTTCGATCATGGCCGCCCATTCCTTTATGCGACGGACATAGAGAAAGACGACAATCGCCGGATAGCGTCTCCTACCGGGGCCGGCACATCCCGGGATTGGCTGATCGACCGAAATGGGCAGGTTGCCGCAACGCTCGACATCGACCGGACGAACGGTCGCTGGGAAATTCGCGGTCCCGACAATGATCGGCTGGCCGAGGGGCGCCAAAGCGCCGGCCGGGTCGGTTTGATCGGCCTCGGCTTCGGTGGGGCAACCGCTGTCTATTCGGAACGAGGCGAGGACGACATCACGCGGTGGTACGAGGTCCCCCTGGCGGGCGGTGCGCCTCACCCGTTCCTGGAGGGCGCAGGGTTCGAGCGCTTGTATTTTGCAGAGAACACCGGGCACCTGCTGGGTTATCTCGACAGTGAAGGCAGACCCGTCTTCGCCGATCCGGAGCATCAGGAGGCGGCTGCCAAGATCATGAGGGCCTTTGCCGGACGCGATATGCGAATGGTCGACTGGACACCCGATTTCGACAAGGTTCTGGTTCGCACCAGCGGCAACGGCGACAGCGGATCCTGGTTTACCGTGGACCTGGCCACCCTTCGCGCCGACGGTTTCGGCGTCGAGCGCAGGCTCATCACGCCCGACCAGGTGGGGCCGATTTCGACCGTCGAATACACCGCGTCCGATGGGCTCGAAATGGACGGCATCCTCACCCTGCCGCCGGGCCGCGCACCCGAAAACCTGCCCGTCATCCTGTTCCCGCACGGCGGACCGCACGCCGAAGATCGCGAGCAATTCGACTGGTGGGCGCAAGCCTTCGCTTCGCGCGGCTACGCCGTCTTCCAGCCCAATTTCCGAGGGTCGACCAATCGCAGCCAGAAGTTCAAGTCTGCCGGCTACGGCGAATGGGGCCGCAAGATGCAGACCGACATTTCCGACGGGCTCTCCGCACTCGCCGAGCGGGGGATCGTCGATCCGGACCGCGCTTGCATCATGGGCGCGAGCTATGGCGGATACGCCGCACTGGCGGGCATTACTCTGCAGCAGGGAATCTATCGCTGTGCAGTGGCGGTCGCCCCCGTCACGGACCTCAAGGCCATGTACGACGAGGATTATCGGGCTTCGGGCGAACGCCGGGTCACGAAAACGGCGCTCCTCGAGCAGCTCGGGCCAAGAAGCGGGTGGGACGAGGTTTCGCCGCGGCGCTTCGCGGACCGTGCAGATGCGCCCGTGATGCTTATCCATGGCGAAGACGATACGGTCGTGCCCTTTTCGCATTCGTACAAGATGGCAGACGCCCTGAAGGATGCCGACAAGCCCTATGAACTTGTGACCCTCGATGGTGAGGACCACTGGCTCTCCCTATCGGTCACCCGCCGCCAGATGCTCGAGTCCGCCATGCGCTTCGTTCAGGAGCACAACCCTCCGGACTGATGCTGTTCGGTCCCTGACAGAAGCCAGACCAGCCCTGCGCTCTCCAGCCCGCCTCGACCGCATGGCGGGCCACTTCGGAGCGTTGAGTCAGCGAACCGCCCCACCCGACGACGCCCCTGCTCGACGAGGGCGAGGTGCTTTAAATCGCTCTAGTTCGAACGCGCCCGCGCGCGGCGTGCCCTCTGTATCTCGGGCGGCGCTTCAGATGCTGGACCTTTCCAGCACCAGGTCTCTGGCAGGTCGCAAAACCTGGACTCAGCAGCGGCGATCGTCCGAGCCCAGGCCTGGGGCTCTTCCTCACCCTCATAGGTTACCACGAGCACCGGAGCAGGCTCGATTTGCTGGATTAGTGTCAATACACGCGAGAGATCATCTTCAGCATGAACTCTGCCGTCGAGCGAAAACCCGCCATCCGTCGCAACCGACAGCTCTGTGAATGGGGTACTGTGGATCAAGGTGTCTGATCGCAGGTTCCAGGCATCTGCATTTCGAGGGCGCTCATGCGAGATCTCTCCGCAACCCAACAAAGCCAAGGCTGCGGCAATCAGAGCAGAGTGCCTCACACCAGCCCTGCGTGCTCCAGCGCCTTATCGACCGCGCGGCGGGCGTGCTCGGAACACGCGACCAGCGGCAACCGCACCTCGTCGGTCATCCAGCTCTGCGTGCGGCTGAGCGCATACTTCACCGGCGCGGGGCTCGAATCCTCGAACATCGCGTAGTGCAGCGGATAGAGAAGGTCGTTCAGCTCGCGCGCCCTCACCAGATCATTGTCGGCGCAGGCCTGCTGGAATTCGGCACACAGCGCGGGCGCGACGTTGGCGGTTACCGAGATGCAGCCCGAACCGCCCGCCGCATTGAACGGCAGCGCCAGTTCGTCATTGCCCGAAAGCTGGCAGAAATCCCTGCTGATGCCCATGCGATGGTCGGACACGCGCGACAGATCCTCGCTCGCGTCCTTGATCGCCACGATCACCTCGGGGAATTTCTCAGCCAGTTCGCAGACCGTTTCGGGCAGGATGTCGGTCACCGTGCGGCCCGGCACGTTGTAGAGCACGATGGGCAGCTCGCCATGCTCGGCCAGATGGCTGAAATGCGCGATCAGACCCGCTTGGCTCGGCTTGTTGTAATAGGGGGCGACACACAGACCTGCGGTCACCCCCGCCTTCTTGGCGAACTTGAGGTGCAGCAGCGCATTGTTGGTATCGTTGCTGCCGCATCCGGCGATGATCGGCACGCGGCCCGCCGCCTGCTCCACGCACATTTCGATCACACGGTGATGCTCTGCATTCGAAAGCGTGGAGGCCTCGCCCGTCGTTCCGCAAGGAACGAGCGCAGAACTTCCCTGCTCGATCTGCCAGTCGACCAGCGTGCGAAACGCCGCTTCGTCCAGCTTGCCGTCGCGAAACGGGGTTACCAGCGCGGGAATGGAGCCTGAGAACATTTGAGCCGCTCTTTCGTAGTACTATATAAGGGGCCGAGACAGGGGACTGCTTCGTCCCTTCCGCCCAATTCGTTCAGTGCCTGATAAGGAGCCAGCGGCCATAATGTCCAGCATGACCCGACTTCCCTTTCTGGCCATCGCGCTTGTTTCCACCACCTCCATCACCCCGCCCGCCCTCGCACAGGACGCGGCGAGCTGGGATCGTGCCCGAGCTTCGCTGATCGCCAGCGCCCCCACGCAGATGGCGCAAGTGGTCAGCCGGTGGGAATACCTCATCGAGCAGGACGATCTGCCGTTCACCGAATATGCCAGCTTCCTGCTCGCCTATCCCGACTTCCCGCAGACGGACCGCCTGCGCCAGAGGGCCGAGGATGCACTCGACAGCAGCACGGCCTCCCCCGAGAGCCTGGTAGCCTATTTCGACGCGCTGCCGCCCGTGACCAATGCGGGCCGCGCGCGCTATGCTCTGGCGCTCTCTTCCGTATCCCGCCCGGAAGCCGCCGAGGTGGCCCGCGAGGCGTGGCGCGCGGGCAGGATGAGCGCGACGAGCGAGCCCTATCTGGTCTCGCTGTTCGGCAACACGTTCACACCCGCGGACGAGGACGCGCGGATGGACGCGCTGCTGTGGCAGAGCGAGATCGAGGCCGCCCAGCGGCAGATCACCCGCGTATCGCCCGCCAACCGCGACTTGTTCACCGTCCGGCTGGCGCTGATCCAGGGCTATGGTGCGGAAACCGCAGGCGTGCCGATCCCGGCCGACGCCCGGCAGGATCCGGGCTACGTCTACAATCTCGCCAAGTATTACCGCGAGAACCGGCAGCTACCGCAGGCCATCGCGCTGCTGGCCAATCGCCCCGCGTTCGAGAACCCCGCCTTCGATCCCGAGGATTTCGTCGGTGAGGCCCTCCGGATCGCGCAGGGAGCGGGTTCCGATCCTTCAGCGCAGATTGCAGCCAAGGTCGACGATCTGTTCGCGCCGGGCACCGATATCAGCAAGGAAGCCTATCGGCTGCGCGACGATTACACCTCACTGATGTGGCTGGGCGGAACCAACGCCTACTGGAACCTTGGCCAGCCGGGCCGCGCGGCCCCGCTGTTCTATCGCTACGGTGCAGCCGCGCAAACGCCCCAGACCCGCTCCAAGGGGTTCTATTGGGCCGGCCTTGCTGCAGAACGCGCGGGCGACCGCAGCGAATCCAGCCGCTATTACGAAATGGCCGCAGCATACCCGGACCGCTTCTATGGCCAGCTTGCGCTTGCCAAGCTTGGTCGGGACATGCCCTCGCTCGGGACCAGCAACGTCGCGCTGCCGAGCGCCCAGCAACGTGCCGCATTCGAAGGGGCAACGCTCACCAGGGCCGTCCGCGAGGTTGCGCGCGGGACACCCTGGCGCACGGGCATTCAGTTCTACCAGGCGATTTCCGACCAGGCCGACACGCCCGAAGAGCATGCGCTGGTCGCCGAACTGGCGCGCGATACCGGTCGCCGGGATCTGGCGGTAAACGTCGCCGAAGCCGCTGCGGCAGACGGCCATCGCGGGTTCGTGGAGCAAGGGTTCCCCACTGTAAGCCCCCCGGGCGGCGCCGACTGGACGATGGTGCACGCCATTTCGCGGCAGGAAAGCCAGTTCGCGGCCAATGCGATCAGCCACGCGGGCGCGCGCGGCCTCATGCAGCTGATGCCCGCCACAGCGCGCGAACAGGCAGGCCAGCTTGGTCTCGGCTACAGCCGCGACAACCTGATCGCCGATCCGAGCTATAACATGCAGCTCGGAAATGCGTATTTTGCCCGCATGCTGGACTATTACGGCGGCGCCTATCCGCTTGCCATCGCGGCCTACAACGCGGGGCCGGGCAACGTGAACCGCTGGCTGCGCGCCAATGGCGATCCGCGCCAGGGCGGGATCGACTACGTCACCTGGATCGAGCGGATTCCGATCTACGAGACGAAGAACTACGTCCAGCGCGTGATCGAGAACGCCGCCGTGTACGAACAACTCAACCCCGATCGCGCGCAGTACGGCAAGCCCAGGATGGCGGGCGACTTCCTGCGCTGAGCCCCGGCAGGTTTGACGCGCATGAAAGGTGACAACCCGATCACGCCCGCAGGCTATGCCGCGATGAAAGCGCGCTACGATCACCTGCTGGGCACCGCCCGGCCGGAGATCGTCGAGATCGTCAGCTGGGCGGCCGGCAACGGCGATCGGTCCGAGAATGGCGATTACCTTTATGGCCGCAAGAAAATGCGCGAGATCGACCGCGAGCTGGCACATCTTGCGCGGCGCATGAAGGCCGCGCGGGTCATCGACCCTGCCGAACAGCCGGACCGTACCCGGGTTTTCTTCGGCGCCACCGTGAAGCTGGTGGACGAGGACGAGCGCGAAAGAACGCTCACTCTTGTCGGCGATGACGAGCAGGATGCGGGCAACGGGCTGGTCGGCTGGTCCTCCCCGTTGGCTCGGGCGGTGCGCGGAGCCGAAATCGGCGATGTGCGGATGGTCAGAGGGCCGACGGGCCTGCGCGAGTGGGAAGTACTCGCGATTTCCTATCCCGAGCGCGCGGCCTAGGCTGCTGCGGCCCGCCCCAGCCGGTCCCTGCCCAGATCGACGGGAGGAAAAGCGCCGAGCATCGGCTTCGCGATATGGAAGCCCTGCACATAGCGAACACCGAGATCTCGCAACACCTCGAGCTCGGAAGCCGTCTCGATGCCCTCGGCAACGACCACGCGGCCCATTTCGCGCAGCAGACTTACCGTTGCTCGCACGATCTGGCGGCGCGGTTCGGACACATCGATCCCGCGGATCAGCTCCATGTCGAGTTTGATGATGTCGGTCTTGAGATTGGCGAGCAGGCCCAGCCCCGAATACCCGGCCCCGAAATCGTCCACCGCAGTCGCAAAACCGAGCGCAGCATAGGCATCGATGATGTCGCGCGCATGCGCAGTATCGACCTGTTCGTTTTCGGTGAACTCGAAGATCAGCCGATCCGTCGGCAAGCCTGTTTCGGACGCCGTCTTGAGCGTCAACTGTATGCAGGCCTGCGGCGAGTAGACGGCATTTGGCATGAAATTGATGGATAGCTTCGCCGGGCCATCCAGCAGTCCGGCAGCCACCGCGGCGCGGATCGCCGCGACGCGGCATTCCTGATCGAAGGCATAGCGATTGCCGTCGTGAATCTGGTCGAGCACCCAGCGCGCGCTCTCGCCGTGTGGTCCGCGGACCAGAGCCTCGTAGGCGAAGGGCGCATCCGCCTCGCAGTCGAAAATCGGCTGAAAAGCAATCTTCAGATCGAAATCGAGGCCCGTACCGTTGCGGCACCCATCGCACGAAGGCATAGAAGTAAATCCCTGAACTGTCCCACGATCACCACTACCCATGCAGACATAACAAGCGGTAAAGATGCGATTTTTCACAGCCTTCGCCGAATTCGACTGGAAGAGGACCATGGCATTGGCCCTCGCCGCAGCGCTGCTCCTCGGCGTTGTGCAGGCGCCCCCGGCTCTTGCACGGTCGTCCCTCGGAATATTCGAGGACTGGGGCGCGTTCCGCGATCCGCGCCTGCCGCGCTGCTATGCCATTTCCAAGGGGGAACGAACCCGGGGCGCGCGCGATTTCGAGCCTTACGCCACAGTCGGCACCTGGCCCAACCGCAAGATCCGTAACCAGATCCACCTGCGCCTGTCGCGCAGGCTCGCCGCCAACGGGCGCGTCAGCCTGGCGATCGGCGGTGACACCTATCGCCTTACCGCGGGCGAAGCGGATGCATGGGCGGTGGACAAGCGGATGGACGCGGCAATCGTCGCCGCAATGCGCGCGGGATCGCGGATGCGTGTGTCCGCCACCGACCGGGGCGGCAACCGCTTCACCGACCAGTACAGTCTTTCGGGGGTCGCAACCGCGATCGACGCGGCGACCATCGCTTGCGCGCGCGACTGAGCGATACCTGCCCCTGACCCTTCGCCAAGGGGACGCACAAGAAAGGGGCGCGGCCCGCGAAGGCCACGCCCCTTAGTCTTTTTTCGGTCCTGAGGCCGCTTAGAAGCGCATGCCGAGGCCCACGGTCACTTGGTGGCGATCGGTGTCGACATCGAAGCGGTCGCTGCTGGGCAGCGTACCGTCGAAGTCCACTTCGGCCTCGGAATAGTTCGAATAGTTGTATTCGATGTTGGTGAAGAGGTTGTTGCCGAAGGCATACTCAAGCCCGCCGCCAACGCGGTAGCCGTCGAGATCGTAATCGGTGTCGAACTCGGTCGTACCGTCGTTGCTGCGCACATTGAGCTTGGCGTTGGTGTAGCCGCCCTTCGCGTAGAACATCATGTCTTCGCTGGACTTCACACCGATGCGCGCACCCAGGAACAGGTCGCGTCCGGCGGAGACGTTGCCGAAACCGAAGCCTTCGAAATCGCCGTCCTCGAAGTCGGTATCGGCGGTCGAGCCGGAGATTCCGGCTTCCGGTCCGATCACGACACTGCCGAGATCGACATCGTAGCCCACGGTGGCACCGTAGAGGAAGCCTTCGGCGGACTGGTCGTTGTTGTCCTCGTTCAGATCGTCGTCCACGCTGCTGCCGGCGCGGATCTGATCGTAACCGGCATTGCCCTGGATGCGCAGGCCGGTGAAGGGCGAATCTTCCTCAACCTGAGCGGCGGCGGGGGTGGCCAGCGCTGCGAGCGAACCCGTGGCGAGTAGTGCGATAAGAGTTTTCATAGGGGGAACTTCCTTCTTCAATTCCATGCCGTCTGCGATGCGGCATGCGGAGAAGGAATGAGCCGCATCGGGCGAAGTTTCATGAATGTGACACAACAAGGATGTGTTGCATGAGGGTAACAATCGTTCGTCCAACCGAGTTTGGCGCGCGACGAGTGTAAGGAACTACAACACCCGGTCCGCGTACGGCGCTGGAATTTCGCGCCGGATCGCATTATGTGCCGACGTCTCATGGCCAATACCGACCTCATGCCCTCGCCCGGCCCGATCGATCCGGTGCCGACCCCGCGCGATATCACGCCGCGGGCGGACGGGCGCGTGGACCTGATCGGCCTGCCCAAGGCGCGCATTCGCGAGCTGTTCGAGACAGCCGGGCTCGATGCCAAGGCGGCCAAGCTCCGCTCCAAGCAGGTGTTCCACTGGCTCTATCATCGCGGCGTCACCGATTTCGATGCGATGACCGACATTGCGAAGACAATGCGGCCCTGGCTCGCCGAACGTTTCGTGATCGGGCGCCCCGAAGTGGTCGAAGCGCACCACTCGACCGATGGCACCCGCAAGTGGGTGCTGCGCACCGCCGACGGCAATGATTTCGAGATGGTGTTCATCCCCGATGCGGACCGGGGCACGCTGTGCATCTCCAGCCAGGTCGGCTGCACACTCAACTGCCGCTTCTGCCACACCGGCACCATGCGGCTGGTGCGCAACCTGACGCCGGGCGAGATCGTCGGTCAGGTGATGCTCGCGCGTGACAGCCTTGGCGAATGGCCCAAGGGTTCGATGGCCGGGCTCGACGAGGTCGAGGACAGTTCCGAGTACACCTCTGACGGACGCCTGCTGACCAACATCGTGCTGATGGGCATGGGCGAGCCGCTGTATAATTTCGACAATGTGCGCGACGCGATGAAGCTGGTGATGGACGGCGATGGCCTCGCCCTGTCGAAGCGCCGCATCACGCTTTCTACCAGCGGCGTGGTGCCGATGATGGAACGCTGCGGCGAGGAAATCGGCGTGAATCTGGCGGTCTCGCTCCACGCAGTGCGCAAGGACGTGCGCGACGAGATCGTACCGCTGAACAGGAAGTACGGCATCGAGGAACTGCTGCAGGCCTGCGCCGACTATCCGGGCGCCAGCAACGCGCGGCGGATCACCTTCGAGTACATCATGCTCAAGGACAAGAACGACAGCGACGATGACGCGCGCGAACTCGTCCGCCTGCTGAAGAAGTACGATCTGCCCGCGAAGGTGAACCTCATCCCGTTCAACCCCTGGCCCGGCAGCGACTACGAAACCTCCCTGCCCGAGCGCATCCGTGCCTTCTCCGACATCGTGTTCGAAGGCGGGATCAGCGCGCCCGTTCGCACCCCGCGCGGGCGCGATATCGGCGCGGCGTGCGGCCAGTTGAAGACCGCCGCCGAGAAGAAGTCCCGCGCGCAGCGTGATCGGGAAGCGGCGGAAGCGGCCGCAACAGTCGACGCCGCGTGACCATGCTGGTCGAAGCGATCTGCGCCGGACGCGCAGCCTCGCTTCCCGACGGCAAACGCAGCGCCATCGCCAAATCGGCTCTCGAAGGCCCGATCGAAATCGGGCTGCGCGGCGTTGCGGGTGACGAGCAGGTCGATCGCCGTCACCACGGCTTTCCCGCCATGGCCGTCCATCTCTACCCTGCCGACCACTATGCCTGGCTGCGCGATCAATTCGGCGAGCTCCCCGCGTTGAGCGGGCCCGGAAGCATGGGTGAGAACCTGTTCGTTCACGGGATCGACGAAGCCACGACCTGCATAGGCGACCGATACGGCCTGGGCACGGCGGTCATCGAAGTCTCCCAACCGCGCCAGCCCTGCGCCACGATCGAGCGCCACTTGGGCTGCAAGGGCGTGGTGAAGGCCATCGTCGAAAGCGGACGCTGCGGCATCTTCTTGCGGGTCGTGGAACCCGGAATCGCCGAAGCTGGCGACACGCTCGAGCGGATGGAGAGAGGCGCGCTCGACTGGCCAGTGAGGCGTGCGTTTCATCTCGTCTACGGCGGCGGCAAGCCTGATCGTCGCGAACTCGAAGAACTCGCAGCCCTCCCCCGCGTATCGGATCGGCTGATCCACGACATTCGCCGCAGACATCCCGCTGCATGAAAGCAAAATCCTCTCTCGCTATCGGCGCAGGCTGTCCTTGCGCACGCTAGCAGTCGGTACCGGCCAGTCCTTCCTCGGCAGACTGTAGCCGGGTGACGAAACCAGGCGCGATGCGGCGTGCCTGACGAAGCGCGGTTTGCGCGCGGCTATCGAGGATACCTGCGCGCGGGATCGGTGATACTGGGCGAACCTCCGCCTCAGCTCCCCCCGGTTGTCCATAGGAGTACCTGCCCGACGATCGTCAGCACGCACAGCACCAGCCCTATGAGAGGAACCGACACCCAAAGATTGGGCACATCCTCTGGCTGCGTCTTTCGTTTCAGCCGCCACAGCGCGGCGTTGACCATCGCGAATACCATCAGGATGACAAGGCTGGTTCCGCTCGCCAATGTGCCCAACGGCACAAACAGCGCGAGGATCAGGACGACCGCAAGGACGGCTAACGTGGCGAAAACGGGCGTGTTGGTCGTATCGCTGACCTCGCCTGCCTTGCCCGGCACGCCGCCACGGCCGTCACGCCCGAGGTCCATCAGCAAGCGGCTTGCAGCGACAATCTGTGTAAGCGCGCCGTTGACGATGACCAGCAGGCTGGCGAGCGCCAGCGGCAGGGCCGGAAATTCGCCGCCTCGTGTCGCTGCGTACACGAGCGGGGCATCGGCCTGCGCAATTCCAGCAATGCCGTCCAAGCCCCCCAACGCCGTCGCAATCAGCAGGTAAAAGGCGAAAACGATAAGGATCGTAATGATGATCCCGCGCGGCAGATTGCGCTTGGGACGCTTCAACTCCTCTGCCGTCTGCGCCATGTCGCCAAAACCGATGAAGCTGTAGATCGCCAGGAAGGCGCCAGCCAATATGCCCGTGAAGGCGGCAGAGCCCGCCCCTTCCCATACGGTGCCGTCTCTCAGCAGACCGGGCCAGGCAAACAGCCCGTCACGTGCCAGCCACAAGACAGCAAGCAGAGTAATGAGGCCAAGCGCGGTGGTCGCAGTCATGAACCAGGCGGCCTGCTTCATTCCGGCGACGGCCACGAAGCCCACCAGCGCCAGCAATCCGAGTGTCGCCATCCAGCCAGGCAACTCGACGAAGCTTGAGAGGTAGCTGACGAAGCCGGTGGTGATCGTTGCCCCGGAAACGATATTCGCAAGGATCAGCAGCCAGCCGACGATGGCGGGAAGCGCGGCCCTGTCGCCAAAACCCGCTTCGACATAGTCGATCGCACCCGCAGCCGTAGGCACCCGTGCGCCGATTTCCGCGAACGACAAGGCGGTAAACACGGCGACCAATCCGGCAAGCGCATACGCGAGCGGCGCAGCGGGTCCGGCTTCCCCCATGACTTCGCCGATGACGACAAAAATCCCTGCGCCCAGGATCGTCCCGGTGCCGTAAAATACGAGGCCGCCAAGGCCCATGTCGCGCTTGAGTGTCATGGCGCCCCCTTGCGCATTCGAACCGGTGCCACCCGGCTCCGTTCCGAGATTGGCCTTTATTCGCGCACCGGGCTGTGGTCTTGTCGTGCCATGACCAGGCCAGCCGTTCTCGTCACCGGAGGCGCCCAGAGGCTTGGCGCAGCATTCTCTCGCGCCTTTGCCGCGGCCGGGTGGCACGTGGTGATCCATTATCGCTCGTCTGGCGAAGAAGCGGCGGCGCTCGCGGGGGAACTTCCCTCCGCGCAAATCATGCAGGCCGATCTGGCGGAAAACGGCGCCGCCGATGCGCTCGCGCGCGATGTGGCGGCTCAGCTGGAGGACTGGCGCGCGCTGGTCAATTCCGCGGCGGTCTTTCAGCCCGACGATGTGGCCGCGCTCGACCCGGGAATCTTCGACCGGGCCATGCAGGTCAACGCGCGTGCGCCCGCCATGCTCGCCCAGAGCTATCTCGCCCATGCAACCGCGCGCGGGGGGCGCCGCGTGATCCAGATCACCGATCAGAAGCTCGCCAATCCCAACCCCGACTTCTTCAGCTACACGATGAGCAAGCATGCGCTCGACGCGACTATCCGCATGCTCGCAATGGGGGCGGCACAGCCGGACGACCGGATCTACGGCCTTGCGCCGGGTGCGATTCTCCCCAGCCACGATCAGAGCGAGGAGGAAGCGGAACGATCGCATCTGCTCAACTTGCGCCGCCGCCGGACCTCCCCGCGGGACGTGGCGGAGGCGGCGGTCTTCCTCGCCAGCGGCGATCTGGCGAGCGGGGAAACGCTGTTCGTCGATAGCGGGCAGCATCTGCTCAGTCAGCCGCGTGACGTGATCTATCTGGAACGGGAAGCCGCAAGATGACCGGCGATAGAGAGCGTAATCGACATGCCGCCCCGACCCGCATCTGGCACTGGATCAATCTGATCGCGATCGTGGTGCTGTTCATGAGCGGACTGAACATCTCCAACGCCCACCCCTACCTTTACTGGGGCGAGTGGGGCTTCGCGCCGGAACAGGCCTGGCTGGAGGTGCCGCGCTTTCCCGGCTGGATGACGATCCCGGGATTCTACAGCCTTGCCAAGGCGCGCGACTGGCACCTGCTGATGGCGTTTCCCTTCGCCTTCGGGCTGCTGGGCATGTGGATCGCCATGCTGTGGAACGGTCACTTCGGGCGCGATCTGATGACCGGCAAGCGTGAGTGGCGCTGGCAGGCTATCCGCAAGGACATCTTCCAGCATCTGCGGTTCGATTTCAGCCATGGGGAAAGCAAATACAACTTCCTGCAGAAGCTTGCCTACGGCCTCGTGCTGGGCGTGCTGCTGCCCGGCATGGTCCTGACCGGAATGGCGATCAGCCCCGGCATGGATGCGGCCTTTCCATGGCTGCTGGACATCTTCGGCGGACGCCAGAGCGCAAGGTCGATCCACTTCCTTTTCGCCTGGGGGCTGTTCGGCTTCTTCGTGATCCATGTCGCGCTGGTCCTGCTGACCGGGCCGATCGGCCACCTGCGGTCCATGACGCTGGGCGGCGATCACCAGCCGGCCAATCCGCCCTTCGCAAAGACCGATACTGGAGACCCGGCATGAGCATCCTGATGAAACGTCGCGCCGTGCTGCTGGGTTCGGGCGCGCTGATGCTGGGGGCGTGCTCCAAAATCCAGCAGAGCGATGCCGGGCGCGGCCTGTTCGAAAGCGTGGACGACTGGCACAAGGGGCTCCAGCGCTTCGTGCGGGCGCGCGATGCGCTTGCCCGGGAATATGCGCCCGAAGACATCTCGCCCTTCTTTCGCGGCAATGGTTCCACCGATCCGCAGAACGATGGCTATCCTCAGCACGCGGCCAACGGCTTTGCGGACTGGCGCTTTACCGTCACCGGCCTGGTAGAGCGCCCGCTTTCGCTCTCGCTCGACCAGATCATGCGCCTGCCCCAGCGAACCCAGATCACGCGGCACGACTGCGTGGAAGGGTGGAGCGCGATCGGCCAGTGGACCGGGCCGCAGCTGTCCACCTTCCTCGATCTCGCGCGCGTGCGCGACAGCGCGAACTACATCGTGTTCCGCTGTGCGGACGATTACACGCAGGGCCGCTATTACGAGAGTATCGACATGATCGATGCCCTCCACCCGCAGACGATCATCGCCCACCGACTGAACGGCGAGCCCCTGCCCATCCGCAATGGCGCCCCCCTGCGGGCCCGCGTAGAACGTCAGCTGGGCTACAAGCACGCCAAGTATCTGACCGGCGTGGAAGCGGTCGCCAGCCTCGACGATATCGGCCTTGGCAAGGGGGGCTACTGGGAGGATTATGGTGGCTACCAATGGTACGCCGGCATGTGACCACCTTGTCGGTGCGGCGCCCGGGCGATACGGGACCGCTGCATCAACCGGATAGGAAAGACCGGCCATGGCCGATAGCTGGAACGACGAGGAAGTGCGTGTGCTGGTCGGCTGGACCGCTCAGGATTACGGCGCCAGCATGGTCCTGCGGCTGGAAACCGTCACCAACCTGCCCGAGAGCAAGGACGATGTGCTGATATCCCGGATGGTGCTGAACAGGGACCAGGCGGTCCAGCTGGGCAACATGCTGTACGAGATGTCGGGCAAGCTGCCCCCGAAGCCCGGCAAGCCACCGCTGCTGGACCGGATTCTTTCGGGAAAGAAATCGGGCTGAGTATCAACGGGGCGCAGAACCCTGAATTCGTGCCGGAGTAAAACGCGACCAATGTCAGAAATCAGAAAGTCCGATCCACTGACCGCAGGCGACAAGGGCCGCAATCGCGGACCCTCGAGCCTGCTCCTCAGCCGCTTCTTCGACAGCCACATTACCAGTGGCAGCCTCGAGGTCGCCTTCGCGGACGGCTCGAGGGAGCGCTTCGGCACCCCCGGTTCGAACGCGCTCGACATTGCGATCCGCTTTGCCGACGGGCGCGTGCCGCGCGAAATCCTGCTGGACCCCGCCCTGGGGGCGGCAGAGGCCTTCATGGACGGCCGCCTGGTGATCGAACGCGGCGACGTGATGGGGCTGGTCAGCCTGTTCGCGCGCAATGCCCCTTGGGAGGCGGGCGCGAGTTACAGTCGGCCCAGCGCCGCCAAGCGCCTGGCCAACCGGATCGCTTTCCACGGCGAACAGCTCAACAACGCCGTGCGCAGCCGCGCGAACGTTTCGCACCATTACGACATCGGCAACGAACTTTACCGCCTCATGCTCGATACCGAGCACATGCAGTACAGCTGCGGCTACTGGCCCGAGGATCGCGGCGGCACGGACATGAGCCTGGCGCAGGCGCAGGAAGCCAAGCTGGCGCATATCGCGGCCAAGCTGGCTCTGGAGCCCGGTCAAAGGGTGCTGGATATCGGCTGTGGCTGGGGCGGCATGGCGATCTTCCTCGCCTCGCGCGCGGATGTGCACGTTACCGGCATCACCCTGTCGGAAGAGCAGGCGGCACTGGCGCGCGAACGGGTGGCCGCCGCAGGCCTTTCGGACAAGGTCAGCATCGAATTGATCGATTACCGCGACCATGCGGATGCGGGCGCGAAGTACGACCGGATCGTGTCGGTCGGCATGTTCGAACATGTCGGCCAGGCGCAGTTCGAGACGTTCTTTCGCTGCACCGGCAAGCTGCTGAAAACCGATGGCGTGATGCTGGTGCACACGATCGGGCGCATGGGCGTTCCGGGATCGACCGACGCCTTCACCCGCAAGTATATCTTCCCCGGCGGCTACATTCCCGCGCTGAGCGAAACCGTCGCCGCGAGCGAGAAATCGCGCCTGATCGCCACAGATGTCGAGACGTGGCGGCTGCACTACGCACACACCTTGCGCGCGTGGTACGCCAATTGCGAGGCGAACCGCGCGCGCATTATCGCCCTGTATGATGAACGGTTCTACCGCATGTGGACCTTCTACCTCGCTGGGGCTGCGGCCTCCTTCGAAAGCGGCGCGATGTGCAATTACCAGATCCAGTACGCCCGCCACCGGCACGCCCTGCCCTACGCGCGCGACTATATCGGCGAAGCCGAAGCGGCACTGCTTTCCAAAGGCTAGGGTACGGTCCGGGTCGCGTTCCGGCCGGCGCTGTTCCGCGCCCGATTTGATTCTCGCGGTGTTCGCCCCCATTTTCAACGGGATGAACCGGCAAGAGGGATAGTATCATGGCAGGCGGATGGGCGCGTGATGGCGCCGTGCAGGATCAGATCGACGACACGGTTTCCGACGCGGTAAGCGCAGCGCGATCGCGCATGCCTAGCGGCGAGAGCGAAGAGTGGTGCATCGAATGCGGCGAGGAGATTCCCGAGAAACGGCGGGTGGCCCTGCCCGGCGTGAAGCGCTGCGTCGCATGCCAGTCCGGTCAGGATGCGGCCGTGCGCAGCAGTGGCATCAACCGGCGTGGCAGCAAGGACAGTCAACTGCGCTGACGGCGCCTATTCTTGATTGCCTACAGAGCGGCACTGCTGCTAGCCGCGCGGCATGAGCAGTGCATCCAAGAACAACAAGGTCGTCCTCGCCTATTCGGGCGGCCTCGACACCTCCGTCATCGCGAAGTGGCTGGAGGTCGAGCGTGGCCTCGAAGTGGTCACCTTCACCGCCGACCTCGGCCAAGGCGAGGAACTTGAGCCCGCACGCCGCAAGGCGCAGGCGATGGGCATTCCCGACAAGCACATCTTCATCGAGGATCTGCGCGAGGAATTCGTGCGCGATTTCGTGTTCCCGATGATGCGCGCCAATGCCCGCTACGAAGGCGACTACCTGCTGGGCACCAGCATTGCGCGCCCGCTGATCTCCAAGCGTCTGGTCGAGATCGCGCGCGAGACCGGCGCGGGTGCGATTGCGCACGGCGCAACCGGCAAGGGCAACGACCAGGTGCGGTTCGAACTCAGCGCCTACGCGCTCGATCCCGATGTCACGGTGATCGCTCCGTGGCGCGAATGGGACCTGACCAGCCGCACCGCGCTTATCGCCTGGGCCGAAGCGCACCAGATCGACGTGCCCAAGGACAAGCGCGGCGAAAGCCCCTTCTCCACCGACGCCAACCTCCTCCACACCTCGTCCGAGGGCAAGGTGCTCGAAGACCCGTGGGAGGAAACGCCCGACTACGTCTATTCGCGCACCGACAACCCCGAGGATGCGCCGGACACGCCGGAATACATCACGCTGGCGTTCGAGAAGGGCGACGGCGTCGCGCTCAATGGCGAAGCGATGAGCCCCGCGACCCTGCTCGCCGCGCTCAACGATCTGGGCCGCAAGCACGGCATCGGGCGGCTCGATCTGGTGGAGAACCGGTTCGTCGGCATGAAGTCGCGCGGGATGTACGAGACGCCGGGCGGCGAAATCTACGCCCGCGCGCATCGCGGGATCGAGCAGATCACGCTGGATCGCGGCGCAGCGCATCTCAAGGACGAGCTGATGCCGAAATACGCCGAGCTCATCTATAACGGCTTCTGGTTCAGCCCAGAGCGCGAGATGCTGCAGGCGGCGATCGATCACAGCCAGGAACGGGTCACCGGCGAGGTGCGGCTGAAGCTGTACAAGGGCAATGCGGGTGTTGTTGGTCGCCGCAGCCCGCACAGCCTCTATTCCGAAGCCCATGTCACCTTCGAGGACGATGCGGGCGCCTACGACCAGCGCGATGCGGCAGGGTTCATTTCGCTCAACGCTTTGCGGTTGAAATTGCTGGCAAAACGCGATCAGAGGTCGCCTCTCGACTGAAATCAGGCAATAATCGACAAGGCCCGCGAAAGGTCCGAAGCAATCCGTTCAAATGTGGCGGAAGCGCGGCGAAGCGCTTCGTTCCATATTCCGTATCAGGAATTCGGGCTTAACTTGCCCCGCCATGGACGGGATTACCACTCGACTTCGCCACGCGGCCTTGCCAGCGCTGACGCTTGGCATTTTCGCACTGCCGCTCGCCGGTGCCGTTGCGCAGGATGCAGACGGCCAGCAGGCTCTGGTGGCCAGGATCGCGCCAGCCGATACGGCGCCTTTGACGGACGAGATCGTGCCTGCCGACGCGGCCGATTTCGACGCCAGCTTCGCGCGCTTCGATATCGAGCCGCCCGCGCCCGACGTGGCTCCGCGTGCGGTCGACCTCGACACCTTCGATCCGCCGGTGGAGGCGCAGCCCGCCACCTGGCGCAGCGGCGTTGCCTCCTATTACGGCCGCCGCTTCCATGGCCGCAAGACCGCCAATGGCGAACGGTTCGACATGAACGCCCTCACCGCCGCGCACAAGACGCTGCCCTTCGGTACGAAGGTCCGCGTGACCAACCCGCGCACCGGCAAGAGCGTGGTGGTGCGCATCAACGACCGCGGGCCCTACGCCCATGGCCGCGAGATCGACGTCAGCCGCGCCGCCGCGATCGAGCTCGGCCTCATCCAGCGCGGCCACGGCACGGTGGAACTGGCCCTGGTCGACTGACGGCGCTTGCCTGATGGCAGGTCCCGGGCAATAGACGCCCCGGGGGAGGACCTGCCGCGTGCATCCGCAATTCGACTACATCTTCGAACTCTTCACGCTGCTGATCGGCCTCGCCGTGGCAGAGATGCTGATGGGCTTTTCGCGCATCCTGAAGCTGCGTGCGCGGCGCAAGGCCGGGGTCGATCCAAGCGCGATCAACGTGCGTGTCGGCTGGCTGGTCCCGCTGCTCGGCGTGCTGGTACTGGTCGACCTCGGCACGTTCTGGAGCATCGTGTGGACCATGCGCGGCGTGCTCGACATGCGGACCGCGATGATCTTCGGCGTCCTCGTCCTCATCGGCGGCTACTACCTCGTCGCCACGCTGGTCTTTCCCGACGAGCCCGAGATGTGGCCCGATTTCGACGCGTATTTCTGGCAGCAGAAGCGCTGGGTGGTGGGCGGCATGTTCCTGATCAACGTGGCGACCAGCGCCGCGGGCCTGGCGCTCGGCGCGGCGGTCAGCCCGGACGAGGCGCAGGCCGCCGCGATCGCGGCCAACCCGCTGTTCCTCGCATCGACCCTGATGATCTTCCTCAACTATCCGGCCTTCATCTGGCTGACCTTCAGCAAGGGCAAGCGCGTGTGCATCGCGCTGATGCTCTTCATCCTTGCAACGCAGGTGCTGTACGCGGTGAGCGCGTGGAGCATTCCGGGGCTCGCCTGACCGTCCATCCGCGCTGGCGCGCTCTACCACCGCCGCGCCCGGTCGGGAGCGTTGCCTGACACACCTGACACAGTGTCCAGGGGCGAAAAAACCTCGTCCTCCCGGGGCCACTCATCGGGCCGCTCGTCGGGCGGCCCATCGCGGCCCGCATCACCCGCGCCCGCCGCTGCATCGGGTGCCCGAGCGGGCGCGCAATGCACGAAGGTGACCTCTTCTTCCGTGGAGAGCTCGTCCAGCCCGATCTCGAAATCCGCCGCCGCATCGCTGGCGGCGTAATCGCGCGCCAGCCGGTCGAGCCGCCCGAGATGCGCGAGCAGCAGCCGCGCGTCATATCGCGTGCGCGTCGCCACCGCCTCCCCGTGGTAATAGATCGTCTCCTCCACCCCGTTCATCGCCCGGTCGGCCAGCACCGCCTCCACCTGCGGCCGCGCAAGCAGCAGCGCCCCGTCCCACAGGCGAGCGAAACGCGGACACGCCCGCCGCATCCGGTACGCGGTGGAGCGCGAGACACCGGTAGCCCGCGCCGAGGCCAGCACGTTGCCGCACTGCGCGAGCCGATCGAGAAAGAACGCCTGATCCTCCCTGCTGAACTGCTGCGGAGCGCGCGGCAGCGCCTCGGGCGAGAGCGCGGGAAGGCTGGCGGTGTCGTGCGAGGGGGTGTGCGTCATATGCGGTCCGTGAGGCTGAGCGTCGAGGGACCGATCCATCTATACGCGCGAGGCTGTGTAGGACAGCGCGCCTTTCCCCGTCACCGCTCGTGCTGAGCCTGTCGAAGCACTGCATTTTCTTTGGGCCCACCCCTTCAAGAGAAGGACGATCCTTCGGAGTCGCAGACGGCGCGAAGCGCCACCAGCTCAGCATGAGCGGGAAAAGAAAGGGGGGTCCCTACCGCCCCCGCAACCCCTCGCGCACATGCACCCTCACCGAGACCGCCCTGCCCAGCAGCACATCCTCCGCTCACATTCCGGCTGGATACTCGATCCGCGCGGCCATGCGGCGACGATGGTCGGAGAAGGCTTCGCCATCGACCCGCTCGGTCGGATAGCCGTTGACCTTCCACGGCTTGCACATCTTGCACCCGGCACGAGCATTGCGCGGGCGGTGGCGTTTATGATGCATGGGACTGCCTCCGCTACATGCCGGGCACCTTCGCTTGCGCACGGAATGGTTCGAGCCGGAAATGGCCGGAGGCGAAGCGGACTAACTAGGCCAAACCCCGCCTTGCGACAAGCCCACCGCCATCAGCGACGCCCCCGCAACCCCTCACGCACATGGACTGTCACCGCGACCGCCCTGCCCAGCAGCACTTCCTCGTTGCGCATGTGATGAAGCAGCCGCGCAGGATCGGGCGCAGCGCGCGTCCCGATGCGGCCTGCATCGACATGGGCCTGCCACGCATCGAACGCCTCGCGCTCGGCCCGCGTGGGGTTGGCCGCAAGGTCGGGATGCTGCGGGGAGGGTTTGGACATGGGGTGCCTCTCGGATTCGTGGGTTGAGGAACCGGAGAGGCTAGTGGGGGAGAGGGGGTGTAGGACAGCGAACTCTATCGGAGGCTAACGTAAGGCTTCTCTAAGTTGACCGATCGCCATCCGAGCTTGCCCTATCTTTGACACTGAAATACCCCCGACCAAAAGGAGCTCACATGGAACCGCGAGATATCCCGCTCGATGATCTTCTCTTAGATCCGAACAATTATCGCCTTCAAGATAATGACACATATAACCTCGTTAATGAGGAGCGATTTGCCGAAGAGAATGTCCAAGAAAGGACGCTTAAAAAGCTATCTAAGCACTCCTTAAAGGAGCTAGTTCGATCGATACGCTCGAATGGCTTCCTTGAAATTGAGCGGATCGTAGTCACTCCGTACGAACACGCGGAAGGGAAATTTCTCGTTATCGAGGGCAACCGTCGCGTTGCGGCGCTCAAGCAATTGAGGGACGATCACGAAGGTGGCATTGATGTGCCAGATAGCGTGATAAACGTATTCGGAGCAGTACCCTGCTTGATTGCAGATGGTGACGGAGAAGAGTTCTTTAAAGAGGCACTAATGGGCATCCGTCATGTAGGCGGAATAAAAGAATGGGGAGGATTTCAACGCGCAAAGCTAATTGCAGATTTAAAGAACACGCATAAATTAGAATCAAGCGACATCGCCGACAGACTTGGCATGAGCGTTCAGGAAGTGAACCGTCGCTACAAAGCCTTTTCCGCATTGAAACAGATGGAAGAGGACGAAGAGTTTGGCGAGTATGCCAACCCCGGTATGTACCCTCTCTTTCATGAAGCGGTTTCCCTCCCCGTGCTGAGAAATTGGGCTGGATGGGATGCGGATACGAATAGATTCGAAAATGAAGAAAATAGGGACATCTTGTACTCCCTAATCACGCCCCCTCCTCCGGATGACGAAGACGCCACGGAAGACGATACCGAACCAAAGATAACTTCGTACAACCAAGTAAGGCAGTTGCGGGAAATTCTGCCTAATGATGAGGCGAGGGCGTGCCTCCTTCAGAAGAATAAGAGCTTTCTCGACGCTCAAACCATCGTGAAGAGAGATGAGATTTCCAAGCAGTGGCGTGGAGAGGTTGGAGAGGCGATCACTGCACTCAAAAAAATTAGCGCCTTAGAGGTTGAAGACTTCTCAGAAGATGACATTGGAATTGTTAAAAATCTGATCTCGACCTCGGAAAAAGTTCTAGAGATTTATGAAAAAATAAAGGCTGATTAAATCTTGAGGCCTGGTCCTGCAGCTGCCGTCTCTAGTATAGAGAAATATGTCGATATCGACAGCTCGCCAATGTCGGCGGAAACACTTCTGCGCGCAATCGTGATTGGGGAAGGCTGGGCTGAGGGCGAAGAAGCTGCAGAGAATGCCGAAAAATGGGCATCCAAATTTTTGGAGCGCGCCCGTACGTTCCTTAACAGGGCGGTCGAAGATGGGACTTACCAGCACTACTGCTTCAATTCTGGAAATCCAGATTATTTACAAGGCTCATGCTATTGCGAGCCCGGAGACGACGCGGAAGTTTTAAAGGCAAAACGGCGTCGCGCCAATACGCTTAAGTTGTATCAAGCAATTAGCGCAAGAACGGCTGATGACCTAGAATTGCTATGCGTGAAACTTCTGCGGCTTCTTGGCGTCAGTCGACCAAATGGAACGCCAAGGGCTGGCGATGGGGGCGTTGACTTTTATGGATATTCGAACTTTGGCTTCATCCTGAAACCCGAGATACTTCCTGCAGGCGCAGAAAAACACATGCGCGTGTGGTTTGTCGGACAGGCCAAACACTATGACGCCTCTCAAGTCGGCACAAAAGACATTAGAGAAATTGTCGGCTCAGTCAGCCTAGCCCGCGCAAAACTATTTGCCGGCGAAAAAGATCCAATGAGGCAGTTTTCAGCGAGACTCTGCGAACCTGTCTTTAGTATGTTTATTACGACCGGCCGCTTCTCTAGGGACTCCAAAGATTTAATGAAGAAATCCGGCATCATTCCGATGGACGGACCACAACTGGGACAGTTCCTCGCCGATAACGGAATTGGCCTCACGGACGATCTCTTCGACCAAAATGAGTTCGATGATTGGATTTCCCAAGAGGAGGATGTCTGAAATTATTTTGCCGGTTCCGCCTGCCGCTCCAACATCGGCTTCAGATAGCTACCCGTATAGCTCCCGCTCACCTGCGCCACCTGCTCGGGCGTCCCCTCAGCGACAATCTCCCCACCCCGCACACCGCCGTCTGGCCCAAGGTCGAGCACCCAGTCCGCGGTCTTGATCACATCCAAGTTGTGCTCGATCACCACCACGGAGTTCCCCTGGTCGACCAGCCGGTGCAGCACTTCCAATAGCTTGCGCACGTCCTCGAAATGCAGGCCGGTGGTCGGCTCGTCGAGGATATAGAGCGTCTGCCCCGTGCTGCGCTTGCTCAGCTCCTTGGCCAGCTTCACCCGCTGCGCCTCGCCGCCCGAAAGCGTGGTCGCCTGCTGGCCGACCTTGATATAGCCCAGCCCCACCTCGTTCAGCATCGCCATCTTGTCGCGGATCGGGGGGACCGCCTTGAAGAAGCTTTCCGCATCCTCGATCGTCATGTCGAGCACGTCGGCGATGGAGTGGCCCTTGAACTTCACCTCCAGCGTTTCGCGGTTGTAGCGCTTGCCGCCGCATTCCTCGCAGGTGACGTAGACGTCGGGCAGGAAGTGCATCTCGATCTTGATCAGGCCGTCGCCCTGGCACGCCTCGCACCGGCCGCCCTTGACGTTGAAGCTGAAGCGGCCGGGCTTGTACCCGCGCGCCTGGCTTTCGGGCAGGCCGGCGAACCAGTCGCGGATCTGGGTGAAGGCGCCGGTATAGGTCGCGGGGTTGGAGCGCGGCGTGCGGCCGATCGGCGACTGGTCGATCTCGATCACCTTGTCGCAATATTGCAGGCCGGTGACCTTGTCGTGCGCGCCGGCGATCACCCGCGCGCCGTTCAGCTCGCGCGCGGCGGCGGCGTAGAGCGTGTCGATGGTGAAGCTCGACTTGCCCGAGCCGGAGACGCCGGTGATGCAGGTAAAGGTGCCCAGCGGGATCGACGCGGTGACGTTGTTGAGGTTGTTGGCGCGCGCGCCGTGGACGGTCAGCTTGTGCTTGTTGCCCTTGCGGCGCTTGGCGGGGACTTCGATTTCGCGCGTGCCGTTGAGGTAGGCCGCAGTGAGCGACTTCTTGGACTTGAGCACCTGCTTGAGCGTACCCTCGGCCACGATTTCGCCCCCGTGGACGCCGGCGCCCGGGCCGAGGTCGACCACATAGTCGGCAGCGCGGATCGCGTCTTCATCGTGCTCGACCACGATCACCGTGTTGCCGAGGTCGCGCAGGCGTTTCAGCGTCTCCAGCAGCCGGTCGTTGTCGCGCTGGTGCAGGCCGATGCTCGGCTCGTCCAGCACGTAGAGCACGCCCGACAGCCCGCTGCCGATCTGGCTGGCGAGCCGGATGCGCTGGCTCTCGCCGCCGCTGAGCGTGCCCGACTTGCGGTCGAGGTTGAGGTAGTCGAGGCCCACGTTGTCGAGGAAGCCCAGCCGCTCGTTGATTTCCTTGAGGATCGCGCGGGCGATCTGCTGCTGCTGCTCGGTGAGGCGTTCGGGCAGGTCCTCGAACCACACCTTCGCATCGCCCACGCTCATCTGCGAGGGGGTGGCGATATCGATCGCGTCCTCGCCGGAGCCGGGCGTCCCGCCGATCTTCACCGCCAGCGCCTTCTCGTTCAGCCGCTTGCCGCCGCAGGTCTCGCACGGCTGCGCGGTCTGGAACTTGGCCAGTTCGTCGCGCATCCACGCGCTCTCGGTCTGCAGCAGGCGGCGATTGAGGTTGCCGATCACGCCCTCGAACGGCTTGTTGACCGTGTACTGCTTGCGGCCGTCCTTGAAGGTCAGCGGCACGCGCTTGCCCTTGGTGCCGTAGAGGATGACGTCCTGGTTCTCCGCGCCCAGATCCTGCCACGGGGTGGTCAGATCGAAGCCGTACTCCTTCGCCAGGCTGGCGAGCACCTGCATGTAATAGGGCGACGGCGGATTGCTCTTCGCCCACGGCATGATCGCGCCCTGCTTCAGCGTCAGCGCCTCGTTCGGCACCACCAGTTGCGGGTCGAACAGCTGCTTCTCGCCGATCCCGTCGCATGTCGCACATGCACCCTGCGGCGCGTTGAAGGAAAACAGCCGCGGCTCGATCTCCTCGATGGTGAATCCGCTGACCGGACAGGCGAACTTTTCGGAGAAGACGATCCGGTTGGCAGGCACGCCCGCGCCCTTGAGGTTGCCCTCGCCCGTATCCTCGCCCTCGCGCCCCGGCACCACGCCATCGGCGAGGTCCACGTAGGCTAGCCCCTCGGCCAGCCGCAGCGCGGTCTCGAAACTGTCTGCTAGCCGCGTCTCAAGCCCTTCCTTCACCGCCAGGCGATCGACCACCACTTCGATGTCGTGCTTGAACTTCTTGTCGAGCGCGGGCGCGTCCTCGATCGGGAAGATCTCCCCGTCGATCCGCACGCGGGTGAAGCCCGCCTTCTGCCACTCGGCCAGTTCCTTGCGGTATTCGCCCTTGCGCCCGCGCACCACCGGCGCGAGCAGGTAGAGCCGCGTGCCTTCGGGCAAAGCCATCACCCGGTCGACCATGTTGGAGACGGTCTGCGCCTCGATCGGCAGCCCCGTCGCAGGCGAGTACGGGACGCCCACCCGCGCCCACAGCAGGCGCATGTAGTCGTAAATCTCGGTGACGGTGGCGACGGTCGAGCGCGGGTTCTTGCTCGTCGTCTTCTGCTCGATCGAGATCGCGGGGCTGAGCCCCTCGATATGCTCGACATCGGGCTTCTGCATCATCTCGAGGAACTGGCGCGCGTAGGCGGAGAGACTCTCAACATAGCGCCGCTGGCCTTCGGCATAGATCGTATCGAAGGCGAGCGAGCTCTTCCCCGAGCCCGAGAGCCCGGTGATCACGATCAGAGAGTCCCTCGGCAGGTCGATATCGACGCCCTTGAGATTATGCTCGCGCGCACCGCGCACGGAGATTTTGGTAAGTGCCATAGGGCGCGTGTTCCGCTTGTGTTCTTGTCTGTCAAGGTTGCCGAGAGGGCTGTCCGCAGTGAAGCGAGCGACCGGCATGGGCGGTTCCGCCCTGTTGGGGAGAATGTGGTGCGGCGGCGCGGGATTTGAAGGTGGGCAATACCGGTGCCATCAGTGCGCACGGAATTTAAGGTGCGCATGCGGTCGCCAGTCTTACGAGCATTGCTGGGCGATTTTTTCTTCGACCCGAGTAAGACTACGAGAAGCTTTCTTAAAGTTGAAGGGAGAAGATCGTTCGTCAAAAACCTCGAGAGATGCGCTTAGGGCGCCCCGTGCGACTGCGAGATGATCGCACATCATTGAGGGGGATAAGTCGGCTAAAGCTTCCAATGCGAGACCAAGGTCTTCCTGTGTCATCGCCCAATGCAGCGGCCACGTATCTCTATCTTCTACTTTGAGCATTAGTTGATAGATATCGATAGACTCGGAAATCAACTTCTTGCCCTTCACTCCACCCAAGGCACTTCCTTTTCTGCGAAGTGATCCCGCAAGGTTGGCATGAGCATTGGCCCACCCATCCGGGTCGTTGTCCCGGGTATAGATACAGAGAGCCGCGCGATATTCCGATATCGCGGCGTCCCTCTCTCTCGCTATGGCACTCCCATGGGACGCGGACGACAGCCCGTCCTTTGCTATACCCAAATTGTTCTTTATGCCGGCCCAAACAATTGGCTCCCGCTCTTTATTAGTTACTCTCAAGGCCTCTTCGAAAGCATGGACTGCCTTACGAAGAACTCTCCTTCTGAAAAAGCCATACTTACCAAGTGAGTGTGAGGTGAGGGTATTGCCTAGTCCGCTTTGGATCCACGCCCATATCCTAGGGTCGTCTTCTCGCTTGATTAAATGCAGCGCGGATTTGTATGTTTTTATGGCTTCTCCCAAATAAGCGTCACGCTCTTTTTCGACTTGCAGCTGACCTTTCATATTTAAGGAAGACCCTAAACGTCCTAGCCATAAAGCACGAATATTTGGCTCAAGCCGATCATCCGTACAAAATGGCCTGATCAAGTCAATCGCTTTGGCGAGAGATCCGCCGCCATAGCGTTCTCCGAAGTGATACAATTCACGTGCAGCGTCGGATCGCAATTCGCCTGCTTCATCTTCATCGAACTGCTCTATTTCCTTGGCCGCCAACTCCCAGATATCTGCCGCCGCCGCCCAGTCGCGTGCGGCGAGCAGCGCACGCCCCTGCTCACGTGCGAAACCCGCATCGCGGCGCATGTTCTCAATGGTCTTTTCGCGCAGCAGGTCGCGCATTTTACCATAAATCGCGGCGACCTCTCGGTGCTCATATTTCGCCAAGGCCTGTTCGGCATCGGCCTTGAGCGATGCCATTTGATTGTCGAAAACCTCGATCTTCTCGAGATTTCGGCGCAGATCCTCGTTCTCGGCCTTCAGCGCCCTCACGGCGTCGGCCAGTTGCCTGTCGTCGGCACCCGGCTTTGCCTCCAGCTCGTAGATGACGGTTTCGCGCAGAACGCTGCCCGGAACGATGGAACCGGTGCTGGCTTCGATGCGGCGGATGCGCTCATCGATATCATCGAGCTTTCTCGCCTGCTCTGCTTGCGCTCGGTGAGTATGCTCGTGGCGCTGTTGCGAAGCCTGCCCTTCAGCCCGAGTCTGCGCCGCAGCTTCGTATACACGCTCGCGGGTCAGCGCACCGTCCCCGGCTACGACCTTTTCCAAATCCTCGCGGGAAAGGGCCGTCATCGCCGAGCGGATGGTGAGAAAGGTCGTGATGGCGCCGAGCAGAAGAAGGATCAGCGACACCGGATCCCGAAATTCGACAATCCAGAAAATCACCTCCATGAAATCCGGATCGGGAGGCTGCGGTCGATAGGTGCTGTATGCCTGCAGGATGGCGGCCGTTGCCACGAAAAGTGTCGCGAAAAGCCAACCCAGAACTTTTCCGAATATACGCATCGTATCCTCCCCGCGCCATCACCTTCTCCCGCACCCGCCACCCGGTCAAGCACCCGACCGTCCATATCCGCCTCTCCACCGGAACCACCGTCCCGCCCATCCGCTGATCCCTCGAACCCCCAATTCGAAGGATACACCCCCATGAACATTCTCGTCTCCGGCGCGACCGGGCATACTGGCCAGCGTCTTGTCCCGCAGCTCATCGAAGCGAGCCATGCGCCCATCGCGCTGGTGCGCGACGGCTCCGACACCTCGTCGCTCCCCGAGGGATGCGACACGCGCAAGGGCGACCTGACCGACCTGCCGCAGGGCGTTTGCGAAGGCATCGACGCGGTGATCTTCGCCGCAGGATCGGGCAGCAAGACGGGGCCGGAGATGACCGACAAGGTCGACCGCGACGGCGCGAAGGCGCTGGTCGACCGGGCCAAGGCGGCGGGCGTGAAGCGCTTCGTGATGCTCAGCGCGCGCGGCGTAGACGATCCCGATCCGGACTCGGACCTCTATCACTATGCGCTCGCCAAGAAGGCCGCCGACGATCACCTGATCGCCTCCGGCGTGCCCTATGCCATCATCCGGCCCGGTGCGCTCACCCATGACGACGGCACGCGCGACATTCGCCTGGGCGACGATGTCGAAGGCGACGGCACAACCGCGCGCGGCGATCTGGCGGCGGTGCTGGTGCGCGCAGTCGATGACGACGCGCTGGAAAACCGGGTCGTGCCGATGGAATCTGTCGGCATCTGATCGATTGGCCTGCTAGCCTCCGGCCCCATGCACCGCCTGTTCGTCGCACTGCGTCCACCTGCCGAGATCCGCGATCCGCTGATCGACACGATGGAAGGTGTCGTCGGCGCGCGGTGGCAGGGGGACGATCAGCTGCATCTGACGCTGCGTTTCGTGGGCGAGGTGGATGCGGCGCAGGCCAATGATCTGGTGAGCGCGCTGCAGGCGGTCCGCGCGGCGCCATTCACCCTGCGACTGCGCGGCGTGGGCACGTTCGAGCGCAAGGGGCGCACGAACGCGCTGTGGGCGAAGGTGGAAGAGAGCGAGCCGCTCACGATACTGCACCGGCGGGTGGAGCGTGCGTGCCGGGCGGCAGGTCTCGCGCCCGAGACGCGCAAGTTCGTGCCGCATGTCACCATCGCGCGGGTCAATGCGTCGACCGGGCCCATCGGCGGCTGGCTGGCGCAGCACGGCCGGCTGACACTGCCCGACTGGCACGTGCCGCGCTTTCACCTCTATGAAAGCAGGCTGGACGCGGGCGGTGCGCATTACGAGCCGCTGCTGGAGTTTGCGTTATAGGGCCGCGCCGTGGACCACCGCGCTCCGAGGCGTGGGCCATGCCGGACGAACTGCGGACCCTTGCCCCTGCCTCGTCCGTTATAGGGGTGAAGACACACGCAGAGTTGGTCGAACAGGGAAACACGGGATGCTATTCAGCCCCCGAAAACCGGCAATTTTCACGAGAACGCCTCGCGGCGGTGCGCTATGAGCGCCGCTACTGCCATGCCCTCTGTGCGCGACCGGCGCCGGAGCGACCAGCGTGCACGCCTGCAAGCAATGCGCGAGGGTGGCCAGCCCGGCCAGACGAGCGGTCGCACGCGCAAATGGCGCAGACGGCTCCTGAGGCGCACGCCGATCGCCATCGCGGCGGTATCGGCAGCGGCCGGGTCGCTGGGCGCCTATGCACCTTCGCAGACGGCCGAGGATGTCGGCGGCTGGTCCTATGAAACCAACCTCAAGACCAATCCCAACTACACGCGCATGAATGCCGCGCTGCTCACCACGAGCGAGCGCATGCACAAGGCGCTTGCCCAGGAAGAGGGTATTCGCCTGACCGTGTATCGCGACGTCGCCGGCTATCCGACCGTGGGCATCGGGCACCTCGTACTTCCCGAAGACGGTTTGCGCGTGGGTGACCGGATCACGCGCGAGCAGGCGATGGACTTCCTCAAGGCGGACCTCGCCAAGGCGGAGCGGGCTGTCGCAGACGTGGTGGGGAACCTGAAGCTCTACCAGCACGAATTCGATGCGCTGGTCGATCTTGCCTATAATGTCGGCGAAGGCACGCTCTCGCCTGCGAAGAGCCCCGCTCTCAACCGGGCCATCGCCAGCGCGGATTACGAAGGCATCGCGCAGGAACTCGACTACCGCTTTGCCGATGGCGAGGTAGCGGGCGGGCTCGTCCATCGCTCCGAGAGGCGCGCGCAGATTTTCCTCGAGGCCGATTATGCGGATGTCCGCCCGGGCTAGGCTGGCGTTGCTGCTGGGCGGGTGCGCGCTGGGCGCGTGTTCGCCTTCGGTCGAAAGCGCGGCCGCCGACGCCCCCGACACCACCGCACACAATGCCGCGTCCGGCAGCGCGAAGGGCGAGGATGCGGCGCTCTCCCCCAGCCCGGCGCCCCCCGGCCCGGACAATTGTCTGCTGGTCGTATGGCAGGATCAGGACACCCGCGACGAGAGCTTCGATCTCGCCCATGACAGCGCCGATGGCGGGGCGATTTCGTGCGCCACCGGCACCAGCGCAAGCCAGTTTGCGAGCGCGCTTTCCGCCATTCGCACAGCGGCGCGGGCCAACGACAAGGCCGCGATCCTGCGCGAAGTCGGGCTGCCGCTGCTCTATATCGATGCGGAGGGAAACCGCCGCGAACTTACCCGACCGGACGATATCGACGGCACCTTCGCGGAAGTCTTCGACGAAGACGTGCTCGCCCTGCTGCGCGAGGTCGACCTCGATGCGCTTACCGTGGTGCCCGACCAGGGCGCCTTCGTGGAGCTGGGATCGGTCTGGCTGGTGGTGGACCGGAACGGAGGCCGTCCGCGGATCGTCACCGTCAACCGGCAGGCACTGGACGAGGCGGCGCGAGCGATGCGCGCCCAGGCCCAGGCTGGCAGGGGAACCGAAGCCCCCGCCAAATCGTCCGAATAGGACATGAACGATCCGCCAGCCACTGTTCAAGTGAACGCTGCTAGGCCATGAGCCAACGCAATTTCTATCGATAACCAGACCGGAGACACGCATAATGCGAATTCTTCTCGCCACCGCCGCAAGCCTCGCCCTGGCAGGCGGCTTTCATGGAGCGGCCATGGCCCAGACGAACAATACCACCAGCGGTGGCGTAACCACCCAGGACCGCCTCGAAGGCGCCAACTATTTCGAGCTGGAAAGCACCCTGCCGTTCAAGGCGCCCGATTTCGATGCGATTTCGGAAGATGATTACATGCCCGCCTTCGAGAAGGCGATGGCGATCCAGAAGGGCGAGATCCAGCGGATCATCGACAATCCGGAAGCCCCCACCTTCGAGAACACGATCGTTGCGCTGGAAAAGTCCGGCCGCATGCTGGGCCGCGTGAGCGCGGTCTTCTTCCACCTGACGGGCGCAAACACGACCGATCGCCTCGACGAGATCAACACCGAGATCAGCCCGAAACTTTCGGCTCATGGGGACAGCATCGTGCTGAACCCCGAACTCTTCGCGCGGGTGAAGGCGGTGTACGACAATCGCGCCGCGATGAGCATGCTGCCCGAAGACGCCAAGCTGCTCGAGGAAACCTACAAGAGCATGGTGCATGCGGGCGCGGAACTGACCGATGCCGAGCGTGAGCGGGTGAAGGAAATCAACACCGAGCTTTCCACCGTCACCACCGAATTCGCGCAGGAAGCGCGCAATGCGATGGCCGAGCAGCCGGTGTTCTTCGACAGCCGCGAGGAACTGGCAGGCCTGTCCGAAAGCGACATCACCTCTGCCGCCAAGCTGGCCGAGGAAGAAGGCCAGCCGGGCAAGTTCGCCATCGCCCTGCAGAACACCACGCAGCAGCCGCTGCTGCCGAGCATGGAAAACCGCGAGGCGCGCGAGAAGCTGTTCATGGCCAGCTACCACCGCGCCGACGGCACTACCGATATCGACACGCGCGATCTGGTCGCGAAGATCGTCGCGCTGCGGGCCGAGAAGGCCGCGCTGTTCGGCGAGCCGGACTGGGCCAGCTACACCATGTATGATCGCATGGTCGAAAGCCCGCAGGCGGCGCTCGATTTCATGGGCCAGATGGTCCCCGCGCTGGCCGAAACCCAGCGCCGTGAAGCGGGCCTTCTGAACGAGAAGATCGCCGAAGAAGGCGGGAATTTCGAGGTCCAGCCATGGGACTGGTATCGCTACGCCAACCAGATCAAGGCGGAGCGTTACGAAGTCGATGACGACGAGGTGATGCAGTATTTCCAGCTCGACAAGGTGCTGGAAGACGGCGTGTTCTACATGGCCGAAAAGCTCTACGGTCTCACCTTCGAACGGCGCACCGATCTGCCGGTCTATCACCCGGATGTGTGGGTCTACACCGTGAAGGACCGCGACGGTTCGGACATGGGCCTGTTCTACTTCGATCCGTTCCAGCGCGCTTCCAAGCGCGGCGGTGCGTGGATGAGCAACTTCGTCGACCAGTCCTATCTGTGGAACGAGAAGCCCGTCATCTACAACGTGCTGAACATCCCCAAGGCCCCCGAAGGCGAGCCGCAGCTGGTCAGCTTCGACTGGGTGAACACCGCGTTCCACGAATTCGGCCACGCGCTGCACGGCTTCTTCGCCGACCAGCAGTATCCGAGCCTTTCGGGCACGGCGACCGCGCGCGACTTCGTCGAATATCCGAGCCAGGTGCACGAGATGTGGGCGACCTACCCCGAGGTGCTGCGCAACTACGCCAAGCATGTCGAAACAGGAGAAACCATCCCGACCGAGCTGGTCGACAAGATCGAGGCATCGTCCAAGTTCAACCAGGGCTATGATTTCGGCGAAGTGCTCGAAGCCGCGCTGCTCGACATGAAGTGGCACGCGCTTTCGGCCGATGAAGCCGAAGCGATCGACACGCCCGGGAAGGTCTCGGCCTACGAAGACAGCTCGCTGCGCGATCTGGGCCTCGAGGTCGATCTGGTGCCGCCGCGCTATCGCACCAGCTACTTCAACCACATCTTCTCCGGCCCCGCAGGCTATTCGGCGGGCTATTACAGCTACCTGTGGACGCAGATGCTGGACCGCGACAGCCGCGCCTGGTTCCTCCAGAACGGCGGCCTGACGCGCGAGAACGGCGATCACTATCGTGAGACAGTGCTGAGCCAGGGCGGAACGATGGATTACGGCGAAATGTACCGCAACTTCGCGGGCCGCGATCCGGACGTGAAATACATGCTGATCGCGCTGGGCCTTGCCGAGGAAGAACCCGGCACGCCCGGCCAGACCGTGGGCGACCCGTCGGATGGCAAGCTGCCCGCCAAGACGGTGGATGGAGACGCGCCGATTGCCGAATAAGCAACCGGCCGGCTGATGGAAGGCGGGGGTGGCCTGGCGCCGCCCCCGCCTTTTTCATGCCGGTCACAGGTCTGATCGTGGGAGGCAACCGGCACGGCCGGATAGGTCTGATGCGGGGCGGCGAGTGCGCCCGCCCCTCCCCTCAAAAATACACGATATCCTGTTCGGGCATGTCGCCAAAGCTGGTGCTGATCGTACATTCACCATCAGCGGCAGCCTTTTCCACCGACGCCATGACATTCGTGATGTCGGTGATGATGCCGCTCAGGAACGCGGTCGGTATGGTGTAATCGGCCCAGGAATTGCCGAAGCTCTTGGATGTTTCGAAAGTCCAGTCGCCATCGGAAAAGAGCTTCGCCGGGTCCGACACCGCTGCATCGCCACCGGCGGGACCCAGGAGGAACAGGGCGCCGCCCTCCGGGGAAAATCCGTCTGACATCAGGGGCTTGCCCCCGACGTTCCAGCGCACCGCGGGCTTGGGCTTGTTCTTGTAGGCAGGGTGGCTGGGGCTCGTGCCTTCCAGTTGCCGCGATCGGACATGAACCCATTGCGGGCCCGGCTTGCGGACGGCTGCATCACCATCTGCAGGCGGCAGATAACCGTCTGCAAAGCCCAGCGTAACCTTCACCATCCCTTCGGCCCTATCGGAATGCGCCTTGGTCATCGGCGCTTCGATCGTCATTCGCAGTTCCGTGGTGGGCTCGGGGGCATCGTTGATGCGGACGTGGCGCACATGGAGCGCGCCGGTCGTACCCTCGCCGATACTGAAATTCATGCGGGTCCTGTATTCGCACAGCGGCTTGGGCGCTTGCTGCGTTGGAGCCGCGGCAGTCGCGGTGGATGGCTGATCGGCCCCGATCGAGGCAGCGAGCGCAGCCGGCCATATCGCCAGTGCTGCGGTCAATATTGCGGTTCGCATGATGGTGCTCTCCATGGATCTCTTGCAGGATGTCGGGCCCCGGACGGCCCCATCAGCGCTTTACGTGACAGCGGCCAAGTTCGCCGAACATGCGCGTCATCGCGGTTTCGCTATCCTCGGCGATGCTGGTTTCGACCAGCGCCTTGGATGTCACCAGCATGGACTGGGCCTGCGCGCCCGGAATGCGCCCCGCTTTCACTTCGGCGACCGTCTTTTCCTGCCAGTAGAGCTGGTTCTTCAGCGCCCCCGAAGACTTCATGCCGTCGGGCAATGCGCGGACGAGAGGGTCCTGGTAGTTTTCGAGCGAGTGCTTGGTCCACCCGGTCCAGTAGCCCGCGCAGCTGGCATAGTCGTACCCGTTATGCGGCGCAGCGCCCGCCTTGCCCGTTTCGTAGGCCTTCACCGCCTGTGCGCCCGTGATGGAAGCGGCCAGGGCGGCGGTCGGAAGCGTCAGCCCCAGCAAGGTGGCGATAAGTGCAGTGCGCATGAAGAACTCCCCTCTGTCTTCCACTCCAGGATCGAGGGGCAGGTTCGGCGCGGCGGGCTGCGAATACCAGTTACAAGTGCTGTCATGCCCGGCGGGCGTAGCTACTTCCTCACCGCCAGCACCTGCGCACCCGGATCGCCCAGCCAGCGCGCCTCAATCCCGAACACATCGAGCAGATTCCCGGGCGAGAGCGCATCCGCAGGCGCCCCCTCGGCATGCACCACCCCCTCGTTCAGCAGGATCACCCGGTCCGCCAGATTATGCGCGAGGCTCAGGTCGTGGACCACCACCACCACGCCGCGCCCGTGGTCGGCGGCCTGCGCGCGCAGGTGCCGCGCCAGCGCGGACTGGTAACCGAGGTCGAGCGAGGCGAAAGGCTCGTCCGCGAGGATGAAGCGCGGCTCACCCGCCAGCACGCGGGCCAGCAGTGCCCGCGCGCGCTCGCCGCCGGACAGGGTGGAGACCGGACGCCGCGCGAAATCGTGCAGGTCCATCGCCTGCAGCGCTGCCTCGACCGGTTCGGCATGCGTGTCGCCGTGCGCCAGCCGACCGAGCGAGACGAGGTTGCGGACCGACATATCCCACGCGATCTGCGGTTCCTGCGGCAGGTAACCCAGCGCCCGCGCGCGCACGCGCGGATGAATATCCGCCGTTCGCTCGCCATCGAGCAGGACCTCGCCATTGGAGGGGGAGAGAACCCCTGCGAAGAGGCGGATCAGGGTCGACTTGCCGGCGCCGTTCGGCCCGCAGATCGCCGTTACCTGCCCGCTGCGTACCTGCGTGTCGACACCGCGCAGCCGCTCATCCAGCCTAAGCTTGCGTGCAACCAGCATCAGGTCAGCCCCAGCGCGCCGGAGCGGCGATAGCGCAGCAACAGCCACAGGAAGAACGGCGCGCCGATCAGCGAAAGGGCGATGCCCAGGCGCAGCTCGCTGACCAGCGGGAGCATGCGCAGCACGCCATCCGCCACCAGCACCAGCAACCCGCCGCCCAGCGCACTCGGCACGATCAGCGAGGAGGGTCGGCGGTCGGTGAAGGGGCGCACCATGTGCGGCACCATCAGGCCGACGAACCCGATGATCCCTGCCACCGCCACACCGCTGCCGATGGTCAGGCCGACGCCGATCACCAGCAGCGCGAGAAGGCTGTCCATATCCACCCCCATCGATCGCGCGGCGTCCTCCCCCAGCGTCAGCGCGTCGAGCGCGGGGGCGGCGCGGGCCAGCACCGCGATGCCCGCCAGCGTCAGCGGCGCGGCCAGAGCGACGTCGGCCCAGCTGCGGTCGGTCAGCGCGCCCATCAGCCAGGTCACGATTTCGCTCAGCGCCCAGGGGTTGGGTGCCAGGCTTATGACGAGGCTGGTGAGCGCGCCCGCAAGGCTCGCGATCATCAGCCCGGCGAGCGTGAACAGCGCGATCCCGCCGCCCCGGCCTGCCATCAGGGCCAGCAGCGCCATCGCACCGCCCGCTCCGGCGAGCGCGAAGATCGGCAACAGCCAGCCGCTGGCAGCAAATCCGAAGGAAAAGCTCAGCACCGCGCCCAGCGCAGCGCCGGGCGCAATCCCGAACAGGCCGGGGTCGGCCAGCGGATTGCGCAGATAGCCCTGCATCGCGGCCCCCGCCGCACCCAGCCCTGCGCCCACGCTCACCGCCAGCAACGCGCGCGGCAGGCGCAGTTCGAGGACGATCAGAAGGGCGCGCGCATCGTCCAGCGCGAAGATCGAGGCACGGCCCGCCACCAGCGACAGCGGGATCGCAACAAGCAGGGCCGCCAGCAGCAGGAGCGTGGGGCGGTTCACGCTTGCTCGTCCCGTATCTGGGCCAGCCGCTCGGCCGCGCGGATCAGGCTCGGCCCGCCGCAGAAGTAGAGCTGGGGGGAGAATTCGGCGCGGCGCATGGCCAGCTTGCGCAGAGCAGGGTGATGCAGCGTGCGCGATTCCTCGTCGCCGCTCGGCCCGGCATGCAGCAGGAGTTCGGGGGGATCGGCCAGCACGGCCTCCAGCGGCAGGCGATCGCCCTGCCCCAGCCCGCGCGTCGCGCTGGCGGGACGCAGGCCGAGGCGGCGCATCAGATCCACCACCAGAGCGCCTTCGCCCGGCACGATTCCGCCGGGCTGCCACAGGATTGTGGTTGGCGAGGCACCGCCTTCACCCGGCGCAGCCCGGGCGATGGCCGCTTCGATCCGATGCGCCAGTGCTTCGCCCCCCTGCGCCTCGCCGACCTCGACGGCCAGCTTGCGCACCTGGCCGAGGCTGCCCGCCACGGTGTTTTCCATGCCGAGGGTGACAACGGGAATACCGAGCTTGTCCAGCGCGCTGCGGGTGGCAGGCGGCAGGAAGGTGGAGGCGACCACCATGTCCGCATCCATCGCCAGGATTTCCTCAACCGATCCGCCCGTCGAAGGCCAGCGGTGTGCCTGATCGACCGGCATCGATCCGGCCGAGGGATCGTGGCTGTAATGCGATACCGCGACGAGCTTGCCCGGCGCGATTTCCGCGAGGATCGCGTCGCTGCACGGGTTCAGGCTGACGATACGCAGCTGGTCCGTGTGCCCGGCGGGGGGCGGCGGCGGTCCCGCACATCCCCCCAAACCGAACGCGAGTGCCGCAAGCCAGATGGCTGCGTGGCGCATGGTCACAGCCCCACGCGGATCCCGGCGAAGAACCCGCGCGGCGCCTGGGCATAGCCGTCGGCGGTCTGGTACTGCTCGTCGAAGACGTTCTCCACCCGGCCGAACACCTCGACCGGGCGCTCGCCCGCGATAAGGCCCAGCGGCACGGAGACGCGCAGGTCGGCCACGGTATAGCCGTCCAGCCGCTTATTATTGCCCGCATCGTCAAAGGCATCGCCCACGATCCTGAGGTCGCCGCCGATCACCGGCGCTCCGATGGTTTCGGGAGCGGGCGCCCAGTCGACCGACAAGGTGCCCGCATGCTGCGGACGCCGGGCGAGCTGGTTGCCGAAATTCGCGGTTCCCTCGCTGCGATCCTGCGCATCGACATAGGCATAGGCAGCGCGCAGGCGCAGCCCGTCGAAAGGCGACGCGCCCGCCTCTACCTCAACGCCGCGCGCCCGCGCCTGCGAAACATTGTCGTAGGTGCCGAAGGGGCGATTCTTGCAGATGCCCGTCTGCACCGGACACCCGATGAAGCCGATCAGGTTCTCGCTGTCGCGCTGGAAGGCGGTAACGCTCACGTAGACCGGCGAAACCCGCGTGCCATAGGCGAGGCCGAGGTCGTAGCTGGTGCTTTCCTCGGGCTGGAGCGCGGGATTGCCGTAATCGGAGAACAGCTGGAACAGCGAGGGCGCCTTGAAGCCCTCGCCCACGCTCGCACGAAAACGCAGGCCGTCGACGATCTCGTAGGTCAGATCCGCGCCGAAGCTGGTCGCGCCGCCGAAATCGTCGTGCTCGTCCTGCCGCACACCGACATGTCCTGACAGACCGCGAAACTCGATCCCCAGCTGGGCATAGGCACCAAGGATGCTGGTGCTCTCGTCACTGGTTCCGCTTTCATACTCGGACCACAGGTTCTCAGCGCCGAAATTGACGATCAGCGGACCGATCGGGCGCCATTCGCCACGCAGCTCGACACGCTCGGATTCGCCGTCGCTCTGAAAGCTGGGCGCGGCGCCGGGGCGCGGCAGGTTCTCGCGCTCGGTGTCGGAAAAGCTGTAGGCACCGCGCAGGTAGAGCGGGCCGCCATCGTACAGCGCACCGACCACGCCGGACAGCTGGCGGGTTTCCTGCACCTGCAGCGTATCGGCCAGAACATAGGCCGGTGCCGGAGTGCCATCGATTTCGAGGTCGCTTTCCGCATAGCGACCGCTGGCGAAAACCTCGAATGTGCGGCTGAGATAGGCGCGGCCGCGCAGGTTGTAGGCCTGCTGGCGGAACCCGTCGGGCTCGGTGCCGCTGGCCGCGGCAGAGAAGCCGTCGGTGGTCAGGTAGCTGGCCGATCCGCCGATAAAGCCGATATCGCCCGCGATCCCACCTTCGATGCTGGTGGACACGGTGTCGCGCGATCCTGCTTCCACCGATCCGGCAAGCCCGGTCCGCTCGAACGTGGAGGCGACCAGCACGCCGCCCACCGCGTCCGCGCCCCAGATGACGCTGTTCGATCCGCGCAGCAATTCGATCTTGGAAAGGTTGGCGCTGGTCAGCGTGCCGAAGTCGAAGCTGGTCGCGGGCGCAGCCGTATCGGCCACGCGCACCCCGTCGACCAGAACCAGCAGCTGGTCATTGCTCGCACCGCGCACCGAAACGCCGGTGGTCGCGCCCAGCCCGCCGTTGCGGTTGATGGTGACGCCGGGAACGCGCTGGAGCACACGGGAAATGTCCGGGCCCTGGACATCGGCGATTTCCTCTGCGCCGATCACGGTGACGGGCTGGCCGGTGTCTTCCACTTCGCTGGGATTGCCGGTGACGGTGATCGTCACCGCCTCTTCCGCCAGCGTGTAGGCGTCCGAGGCCAGAACAAGCTCATCGCCTTCGTCCGGTGCATCCTGCGCGAACGCGGGAGAACACAGGCCCAGGATCGAGCCGCCGAGAAACAGGAATGTACGCATAGAATCTCCATCACAAGCATAACTGTCGCTCATGACGGAAAGCGCGGGGTCTGCCCCCCGTGCCTTTCCTCCGCTGCCCTCGGTACACCCCGCCCGCTGGCCGAACGACGCATCGCGGGCAGGTCTCCTGGCTTGCCGGATCGTGGCGGTTCCGTTCACCTTCCCGCCCTGCGGCAAGCCGCAGGACAGTGGCATATCGAACGGACCGCTCCCCGGTTACAGTTGCGGGGGCAGCTGGAGTTTTTCACTCCATTCCCTCTTAGGCGGATGCGCCGGACCGGCACACCCACACCTGCGATACTGCCGGCGCCCCTAGAGCCTTCGTCGCAGGCAGGCAACACCCTGCCCGCACATGATCGCGCGCATTAACCATGCCGCTTCATCCTTCCCTCTCCCCTGTCCCGTTAGAATACGGTGCGGCCGGCCATGCAGACGTTACTGAGAATTTCCGGCTAGGCTGCCCGCACGCCCCGATCCATCCACCCAGTCAGGCCCATCTTGCACCACCCCCGCCGCCCGGTTCCATCGACGAAACGCCCCGCCCGCCCGCGCAATGCGCTGCGCGGTGGCGCGGTGCTGCTGGCGGCGATCACGCTGCCCTCGATGGCGGCGCAGGCGGAATGGCGGCTGCCTGAAATGGCCCCACAGGCGAGCGAGATCGTGGCGGACAGCCTGGTCGAACCGCTCCCCTTCGAAAAGGCGGGGGCGACCTTCCCCGGCTCCGCGCTCTATTTCCTCGCCGATCCGCCCGCCGCCGCCAGCACCGCGAACGTCGGGGTGACAAACAGCGAAGGCGTGAACCCGATCGCCGCCTGGAACGGCGATCCCGAAGCGGCCATCGCAATCGAGACCGCAGGGCCCGCCGCGCGCGCCTTCGTCAGCCGTGGCACCGGGATCGACAAGGCGCGCGCGCTCGATTGTCTCGCCAAGGCGGTCTATTACGAAGCCGCGAGCGAAAGCGAGGGCGGCCAGCGTGCAGTGGCGCAGGTGGTTCTGAACCGGGTGGCGCACCCTGCCTACCCCAGGACGGTGTGCGGCGTCGTCTATCAGGGATCGCAGCGGCGCACGGGCTGCCAGTTCAGCTTCACCTGCGACGGCTCGATGGCGCGCAAGCCTTCCGCGCGATACTGGGCGCAGGCCCTCTCGGTCGCGCGGCGCGCGCTTTCCGGGCAGGTCTACGCCCCGGTCGGGCTGGCGACGCATTACCACACCACCTGGGTCAACCCGTACTGGGCGCCCAGCCTTGCGCATATCGGCACCATCGGCGCGCACCGTTTCTACCGCTGGCCCGGGGCGGCGAGCCGCCCGGATGCCTTCACCGATTTCTATTCCGGCGGGGAGCCTTCCCCCGCGCCCGCCCGTGCGGCAAGCACGGTAGAGGCCGCTCCCGACCCGGTCGCCATTGCGCAACGCTATGAAAGCGCCGCTGCCTCGGAGGCACGATCCGGTCCGGCAGAAAGCGTGGTTTCGCAGGCGGGGCCGGCCAATCGCCGCAGTCAGAACGACAGGCAGACCGCGCCTGCCCCGGAACAGGGGCCAGGAAGCGTGCGACCCGAGTATGCCAACAGCGGGCAGTGGATCGCGCGTCCGCAGTGAAGCTCCGTGTCCAAGGTGCAGCGCGCATCCCGGCGACGTGGTTAAATCATCGAAACCCTGCTTGTCCGCCAATGTTTTACCGCCGGCGGGCTAGGTCTGCCAGCATCGAGTTTCACTGATCAAGGATCATCGCAAGCATGAGTCGCGGCCTCGCCCCCAAGCGCCCCTCATACCGGCTCTCCCACTCGGGGTCCGCGCCGATACGCATTCCCGAAGCATCGAACGACAACATCGCCGCAGGGCGCCCCGCCCTTGGCGAACCGGAGTTGCGCGCCGCGCTGGGCCATTTCGCCCGGCACCATCTCAATGCGGCCCACGATGCCCATGCACGGGCCAGGGCCGCGCTGGCTTCGGGGAACGAGGCGGACTTCGTATTCTGGGCGCAGATCTGCGGCGCGCTCGACCGGCGACTGGCCAGAACGCTCTCCAATCCGCGCGAGGTTCCGGGCTGACGCACGCGCCAACCGGACCCCCTTGGACTTTGCCGCGGTTTTCCGCGCGCCAGCGTGGTAACGCGCGCGTTAAGCAATTTGTGACGCTTATTGCTTAGTCCGGTCGGCAAGATGATCCTCGTCAAACTTCAGACCACGCTAAGGAACTGGCATCGCCTCCTGTCGGGAGACGAGATCAGCGAGCGCGTGCGGCGCACGCTGGTGAGCACGCTCTATACCCAGCCCATCAGCCTGGCGGTCGGCGCGCTCAACGGCATGGTCGCGGCCGTCGTCACCGCCTTCTACGTGCCGGAGCCGGTGATCCTGGTGTGCGTGATCGCCTTCTCGCTGGTCGCCGTGGCACGGGTCGTCGCAGCCAAGATGATGGCGCGAAGCAAGAGTGCGACCACGCGCTTTCTGGAAATCGTCTTCGAAGTCGGTGCGTTCGTCTATGCGGGTCTGTTCGGCCTGCTCGGCGCGCTGGTGATCATCTATCCCACGCCCCAGACGGTCGAGGTCATGATGGTCGCCAACGCGCTGTGCTTCGCGACCGCGATCTGCGCGCGCAATGCGGGACGCCCGGCCATCGCGCTGGGGCAGATGTTCCTTTCCTACCTGCCGATCCTGGTTGCCTGCTTCATTGAGGGGTCGATCCCGATGCTGGCGCTGGGAACGACCATCCTGCTCGTGATCCCGGCCATGGCGAGCATCACGCTCAACGTGCAGCGGACGCTGCGCAACTCGATCGCATCCGCCGAGACGAGCGAGCGGCTGGCCCGCAAGATGGAAATCCTGGCGCATACCGATGTGGTCACCGGGCTGCATAATCGCGCCGGGCTGAACGATACGCTGGTGACCCAGTTGATGGCCGCCGATGCGGACCAGGTCCTGGCGCTGTTCTGGCTCGACCTGGACCGGTTCAAGGAGGTCAACGACCTGCTCGGCCACCAGATCGGCGACCGGGTGCTGTCCGAAGTCGCCCGCCGCCTGCGCGACAGCCTGCCAGAGGACGCCGGGATCGCCCGTTTCGGCGGCGACGAATTCGTCTTCTTCTGCAAGGTTCGCGATCGGGAGGATTGCCAAGCGCTCGCCGGACGAATCCTCGAACAGGTCGCACGGCCCATGCGCTTCGATGGCGAACGCATGGAAACCAGCTGTTCGATGGGTATCGCGCTGATGCCGGACGACGGAATCGACGCGGACCGGCTGATGCAGGGGGCCGATCTGGCGCTGTTCAATGCCAAGCTGAATGCGCGCGGCGGCTATTGCTTCTTCGACGCCGCGATGACCCGCGAGCTGGCCAATCGTCGCGAGATAGAGGCCGAACTGCGTCTGGCGATCAAGCGGGACGAATTGTCGCTGTTCTTCCAGCCGATCATCGACCTCAAGACCGGCCGCATCCGCTGTTTCGAGGCGCTCCTGCGCTGGTTCCATCCGACGAAGGGCGAACTGCGCCCGGGCGAGTTCATCCCGGTGGCGGAAGAAACGGGCGTGATCGTCACGCTGGGCAACTGGATTACGCGCCAGGCCGCACTTGCCTGCGCCCAGTGGCCCGAGGACGTGAGCGTTGCGGTAAACCTCTCGCCGCTGCAGATCAGGGCACCCGGATCGGTACTCGCCATCGAACAGGCCCTGCGAGACGCCAAGCTCGACCCCTCGCGGCTCGAACTGGAAGTCACCGAGAGCCTGTTCATCGAGGACAGCGACCAGACCGCTGCCTTCATCGAGAAACTGGCCGCCAGGGGGGTGCGCTTCGCACTGGACGACTTCGGCACCGGCTATTCCTCACTGGCCTACATCCACAAGTTCCCCTTCTCCAAGATCAAGGTGGATCGCAGCTTCGTCTCGGGTTCGGGCGCCGGCCCGCGCGCGCATGCGATCATCCGCGCCGTAGCCGCCATGGGCCACCAGCTGGGCATGGAGATCGTAGCCGAGGGGCTCGAAGAGCAGGAACAGGTCGATACGGTGCGCGAAGCGGGATGCACGCAGGGCCAGGGCTATTTCTTCAGCCGCGCAGTGCCGGATTACCTCGCCGCGATGCTGCTGGCGCAGGATAGAAGCGCCGACGCGACGCGCGCTGCCTAGCCACGTAAACGCTGCTGCAAATCAATATCATAACCGGCGGAAAAACTCGCTTTTTGCCGGTTGCAATCCCCTTTTAGCAGGCCTAGTCCCTCTCGCCAGAACGCGGCCCTTCGCGCGTGATCCCTCGGGGACGCCGGCGGAGCGCGATGGATCGCGAAACCTTTTCGGCAAGCCGCAGCGTCCCCGGCAATCCAAGGACTGATACGCTCCCATGGCCAATTCCGCAGGACGCAAGAAAATCGCCCTCATCGGCTCCGGCATGATCGGAGGCACCCTCGCCCATCTCGCGGCGAAAAAGGAAATGGGCGACATCGTCCTGTTCGACATTGCCGAGGGCATGCCGCAGGGCAAGGCGCTGGACCTTAGCCAGTGCGGTCCGGTCGAAGGCTTCGACGCGAAGATCACCGGTTCGAACGACTATGCCGACATCGCCGGTGCGGACGTGATCATCGTCACCGCCGGTGTGCCGCGCAAGCCCGGCATGAGCCGCGACGACCTGCTCGGCATCAACCTCAAGGTGATGAAGGCGGTCGGCGAAGGCATCAAGAACAACGCACCCGACGCCTTCGTGATCTGCATCACCAACCCGCTCGACGCGATGGTCTGGGCGCTGCGCGAATTCTCCGGCCTGCCGCACAACAAGGTCGTCGGCATGGCGGGCGTGCTCGATAGCGCGCGCTTTGCGACCTTCCTCGCGTGGGAATTCGACGTGTCGGTGAAGGACGTGAACGCCTTCGTCCTCGGCGGCCACGGCGACACCATGGTGCCCGTCACCAGCTACACCACGATCAACGGCATTCCGGTCAACGACTTCGCCAAGATCAAGGGCGTCGATCAGGGCCGCATCGATGAGATCGTCGACCGCACCCGCAAGGGCGGCGGCGAGATTGTCGGCCTGCTCGGCAACGGCTCCGCCTACTACGCCCCCGCGACCAGCGCGATCGCGATGGCCGAGGCCTATCTGGGCGACCAGAAGCGCATCCTGCCCTGCGCCAGCTATGTCGAAGGCAAGTACGGCCTCGACGGCCTTTATGTCGGCGTCCCCACCGTGATCGGCGCGGGCGGCACCGAGGACGTGATCGAGATCGAGCTGTCGGACGAGGAAAAGAAGAACCTCAAGGTCAGCACCGACGCGGTCGAGGAACTGCTCGAAGCGTGCAAGGGGCTGGATAGCTCGCTGGCGTGATCGGGCCGCTAACCTACACCGGCTGGGTCTCCGTCCTGGCGATGATTGCGGTTTGGGCTGCGATGATTCGCTTTGGTCTGGCAGGCAAATGGCGGTTTGGGTTGGCGCTTACCGCTCCGTTCGTTGCTCTGCTCATTTGGGTTGAATTGAACACTGCGGGACCACCCATGTGGGCAGACCCTTACGGACCGCTTCTATTTGCGATGATAATTGGGCCAATCTTTCTCGGCTGGATTTTTTTCGCGCTCGCCTTTGCCTCTCGCAAACTCACCAAACACGGTTAGACATTTCGGAGACAGTTCATGTCCATCCTCGTAGACAAGAATACCAAGGTCATCACCCAGGGGATGACCGGTGAAACCGGCACCTTCCACACCCAGCAGGCGCTCGATTACGGGACGCAGATGGTTGGCGGTGTGACGCCCGGCAAAGGCGGCACGACCCACCTCGGCCTGCCCAACTTCAACACCGTGCGCGAAGCCGTGGCCGAAACCGGCGCGACTGCGAGCGTGATCTACGTTCCGCCGCCCTTCGCCGCGGACGCGATCTGCGAAGCGATCGATGCGGGCGTGGAGCTGATCGTAACGATCACCGAAGGCATCCCCGTGCTCGACATGGTGCGCGCCAAGGCCGCGCTCGAGGGCAGCAACTCGCGCCTGATCGGCCCGAACTGCCCCGGCGTTCTGACGCCCGACGAGTGCAAGATCGGCATCATGCCCGGCTCCATCTTCAAGAAGGGCAGCGTGGGCGTCGTCAGCCGCTCGGGCACGCTGACCTATGAAGCCGTGCACCAGACGACCAATGCGGGCCTCGGCCAGTCGACCGCCGTGGGCATCGGCGGCGATCCGGTCAACGGCACCAACTTCATCGACGTGCTCGACCTGTTCCTCGACGATCCGGAAACCGAGAGCCTGATCATGATCGGCGAGATCGGCGGCAGCGCCGAAGAGGAAGCAGCCGAGTTCCTCGCCGAGCAGAAGAAGAAGGGCCGCTGGAAGCCGACCGTCGGCTTCATCGCAGGCCGCACGGCGCCTCCGGGCCGCCGCATGGGCCACGCGGGCGCCATCGTCTCGGGCGGCCAGGGCGGCGCGGACGACAAGATCGCGGCGATGGAACGCGCGGGGATTCGCGTGGCGCAATCGCCCAGCGAACTCGGCACCACGCTGGCCGCACTGCTCAAGGAAGACGCCTGACGCCCTCCGGTGGCGGCTCCGGGCGAAGTCCGGGGCCGCCACGCCGCGCGGGAGGGGAGTTTAGGACCTATCTGCCGGGTAAATGCTTCTATGATGGAAGCGTCCTCTTTCTCCGGAATGCATGAGTGAATTTCGATGGGTAACGAAAACCAGTCTTTCCTGCCGGAGCTCGGCGACCAGGAAGGCCCCCAGAAGGGGCCCAGCTGGGGCAATCCCAACTGGCCGCTGACCGATATCGGCAGCGAGGCGGACCTGACCCAGGCGATGGACCCGACCGCGATGAAGATCGCGGTCAAGCAGGCGATGGAAAAGGCCGGCAAGGCCACCGATCACGCCAGTGTCGAACAGGCGGCGCAGGACGCGATCCGCGCCATGCTGCTGATCCGCACCTTCCGCGTGCGCGGGCACCTGGCCTCCGATCTCGATCCGCTGGGCCTGTCGAAGCGCGAACTGCCCGAAGACCTGAAGCTGGAATGGCACTTCCCGGACAACGCGGACGGGCGGCAGATTTTCGTGGGCGGCAATCTCAACCTCGAATGGACCACCCCGCGCGAACTCTACGAGGTGCTCAAGGCCAATTACTGCGGCAAGGTCGGCCTCGAATACATGCACATCTCGGACGTGGAGGAACGCCGCTTCCTGCAGGACCGGATCGAGGGGCCCGAAGAGGTCATCCAGTTCACGCCCGAAGGCAAGCGCGCGATCCTTTCCGCGGTGATCCGGGGCGAGGAGTACGAGAACTTCCTCGGCAAGAAATATGTCGGCACCAAGCGCTTCGGTCTGGACGGCGGCGAAGGCATGATCCCGGCGCTGGAAGCCGTCATCAAGTATGGCGGCCAGCAAGGCGTGCGCGAGATCATCTACGGCATGGCGCACCGCGGGCGGCTCAACGTGCTCGCCAACGTGATGGCAAAGCCGTACCGCGTGATCTTCCACGAATTTTCGGGCGGCAGTGCCAATCCTGAAGACGTTGGCGGATCGGGCGATGTGAAGTATCACCTCGGCACCAGCACCGACCGCGAATTCGACGGGATCAAGGTTCACATGAGCCTGGTGCCCAACCCCAGCCACCTCGAAGCGGTCGACCCTGTCGTGCTGGGCAAGGCCCGTGCGCAGCAGGCCTTCCGCGACGACCTGAGCAAGCACGAACAGGTGCTGCCGGTGCTGATCCACGGCGACGCCGCCTTCGCAGGCCAGGGCATCGTGTGGGAGACGCTCAGCTTCTCGGGCATCCCCGGCTACAATACCGGCGGCGTGATCCACTTCATCATCAACAACCAGATCGGCTTCACCACCAGTCCCAAGTTCGCGCGCAGTTCCCCCTACCCGTCCGACGTGGCGAAGGGTGTGCAGGCGCCGATCCTGCACGTGAACGGCGACGATCCCGAAGCGGTTACCTTCGCCTGCAAGCTGGCGATCGAATACCGCCAGACCTTCGGCCGCGACATCGTGATCGACATGTGGTGCTATCGCCGCTTCGGCCACAACGAGGGCGACGAGCCCAGCTTCACCCAGCCGCAGATGTACGATGCGATCAAGCAGCATCCCAAGATCAGCGCTCTTTATTCCGATCGCCTTCTGGAAGAGGGCATCATCGACGCGGACTTCGCGGAAGGCCAGCGCAGCGAATTCATCGATCACCTCCAGGAAGAGTTCGAGGCGGGCAAGAACTACAAGCCCAACGAAGCGGACTGGTTCGGCGGTCGCTGGGCCGGGCTGAACAAGCCCGCCGACCCGGAGACCTCGCGCCGCAACGTCGAAACCGCGATCCCGAAGAAGCTGTTCGAAAGCCTCGGCCGCACGCTCACCACCGTGCCGGATGACATCACCACGCACCGCACGCTCAACCGCGTGCTCGATGCCAAGCGGCAGATGTTCGAGAGCGGCGAAGGCTTCGACTGGGCGACGGCGGAAGCGCTGGCTTTCGGCAGCCTGGTCTCCGAAGGCTATGGCGTGCGGCTGTCGGGCCAGGATTCGGGCCGCGGCACGTTCAGCCAGCGCCATGCGGTGTGGCACGACCAGAAGGACGAGGGGAAATACATCCCCCTCACCACGCTGCCCCACGGCAAGTTCGAGGTCTACGACAGCCCGCTGTCCGAATACGGCGTGCTCGGCTTCGAATACGGCTTCGCGCTCGCCGATCCAAAGACCCTGGTGCTGTGGGAAGCGCAGTTCGGCGATTTCGCCAACGGCGCGCAGATCATCATCGATCAGTTCATCGCATCCGGCGAGGTCAAGTGGCTGCGGGCCAACGGCCTCGTGATGCTGCTGCCGCACGGATACGAGGGCCAGGGGCCGGAACATAGCTCCGCGCGTCTCGAACGCTTCCTGCAGCTGTGCGCGAACGACAATATCCAGGTGTGCAACATCACCATGCCGCACAATTATTTCCACGTGCTGCGGCGGCAGATGCTGCGTCCCTTCCGCAAACCGCTCATCATCATGACGCCCAAAAGCCTGCTGCGCCATCCCATGGCCAAGAGCCCGGCCAGCCTGTTCATGGACGATGCGCAGTTCAAGCGCATCCTGTCCGACCCGGCGATGGCGCCGGACAGCGCGGACGACAAGAAGATCAGGCGCCTTGTGCTGTGTTCGGGCAAGGTCGCCTTCGACCTGATGGAAAAGCGCGAGGAAGAGGGGCTGGAGGATGTCTCCATCCTGCGGATCGAGCAGCTCTATCCCTTCCCCGGCGAGCCGCTTGCCCAGCGCATCGGCCGGATGACCAATCTGGAAAGCGTCGTCTGGTGCCAGGAAGAGCCGCGCAACAACGGCGCATGGTCCTTCGTGCACGAGAAGATCGAGGCCTCGCTGGCCAGCGCCGGCAAGGATGGCATGCGCCCCCAATATGCCGGGCGCGAGGAAGCGGCCTCCCCCGCCACCGGGCTCGCCAAGCGCCACCAGGCGCAGCAGGATGCGCTCGTCACTATCGCACTTGGCCTCGCCGACGGCGGCGAAGCCAAGCGTGCCCTGAAAAAAACCGAAAAAGCCGAAAAGAAGGTCTGACGCATCATGGCTACCGAGATCACGGTCCCCCAACTTGGTGAATCGGTCACCGAAGGCACCATCGCCGAATGGCTCAAGCAGCCCGGCGATGCCGTTGCCGTCGACGAGCCGATTGCCAGCCTCGAGACCGACAAGGTCGCCGTCGACGTGCCTTCGCCCGTCGCCGGTGTAATCGAGGAACTGCGCGCCGAAGTGGGCGACACGGTCGAAGTGGGCGCGGTGCTCGCCACCGTGGCCGAAGGCGGCGCGCCTGCGTCCAAGGGCAAGGAAGCCAACCGCGACCAGGGTGACGGCAAATCCGGCGGCGACAAGCCCGGGTCAGAGCCCGCCAAGGCAAAGGACGCCGATGCGGGTCAGGCCGCTTACGGCAATCACGACGAAGGCACCGGAGAAGGCAGCCAGACGCTTTCCCCCGCAGTGCGCCGCGCGGTGCTCGAATACGGCGTCGACCCGAGCAGCATCAAGGGCACCGGCAAGGACGGCCGCCTGACCAAGGAAGACGTGATCGCCGCGGCGAAGAACAAGGGCGATGACGCTTCGTCCTCGCCCTCGCCCGCACCCTCTGCGCCCGCGACCGTCGCCTCGGGCGAACGCCGCGAGGAACGCGTCAAGATGACGCGCATGCGCCAGACGATCGCCAAGCGGCTGAAAGGCGCGCAGGACAATGCCGCGCTGCTGACCACCTTCAACGATTGCGACATGAGCGCGGTCATCGAAACGCGCGAGAAGTACAAGGACCTGTTCGCCAAGAAGCACGACATCAAGCTCGGCTTCATGGGCTTCTTCGCCAAGGCCGCGTGCCTTGCCCTGAAGGACGTGCCCGCCGCCAATGCCTACATCGAAGGCGACGAGATCGTGTACCACGATTACGTCGACATCTCGGTCGCGGTGAGCGCGCCCAACGGCCTCGTCGTCCCGGTGATCCGCGACGCCGACAAGAAGGGCTTCGCACAGATCGAGAAGGACATTGCGGACTTCGGCGCGCGCGCCAAGGACGGCACGCTGACGATGGAAGACATGAAGGGCGGCACCTTCACCATCTCCAACGGCGGCGTGTTCGGCTCGCTGATGAGCACCCCGATCATCAACCCGCCACAGAGCGCGGTGCTGGGCCTCCACCGGATCGAGGATCGCCCCGTGGCGATCAACGGCAAGGTCGAAATCCGCCCGATGATGTATCTTGCGCTGAGCTACGACCACCGCCTTATCGACGGGCGCGAGGCCGTGACCGCACTGAAGATCATGAAGGAAGCGATCGAGGATCCGGCGCGGATGCTGATCGACCTGTAAGACTGTTTGCCGTCACCCCCGCGAAAGCGGGGGTCCCGCTTCCTATATCGGGAGCACAATGAAGAAAGCGGGAAGCCCGCTTTCGCGGGGATGACGAGAGAAGAGAATGGCTGACCACGAATACGATTACGACCTCCTTGTCATCGGTGCAGGCCCGGGCGGCTATGTCGCCGCGATCCGCGCCGCGCAGCTGGGCCTCAAGACCGCCTGCGCCGAAGGGCGCGAGACGCTGGGCGGTACGTGCCTCAACGTCGGCTGCATCCCCTCCAAGGCGATGCTGCATGCGAGCGAGTTTTTCGACGCGGCCAAGAACGGCGCGATGAAGGAACTGGGCATCGACGTGGAGCCCAAGCTCAACCTCGACCAGATGCACGCCCAGCGCCGCGATGCGGTGAAGGGCCTGACCGGCGGCATCGAAGGCCTTTTCAAGAAGAACAAGGTCGACTGGAAGAAGGGTTACGCCACCTTCCAGGATGCGCACACGGTGAAGGTGGGCGAGGAGACGGTGACCGCGAAGGACATCGTCATCGCCACCGGCTCCTCGGTCACCCCCCTGCCGGGTGTCGAGATCGACAACGACAAGGGTATCGTGGTCGATTCCACCGGCGCGCTCGAACTGCCCAAGGTGCCCAAGAAGATGGTCGTCATCGGTGGCGGCGTGATCGGCCTGGAGCTCGGCTCGGTCTGGCGCCGTCTGGGTGCGGAAGTCACCTGCGTCGAATTCCTCGACGAAATCCTGCCCGGCATGGACGGCGACATCCGCAAGGAAGCGCGCAAGATCTTCCGCAAGCAGGGGATCGAGTTCAAGCTCTCGACCAAGGTCACCGGTGTGTCCGTAAAGGGCAAGACCGCCACGCTGACGCTCGAGCCTGCCGCAGGCGGCGACGAAGAGACGATGGAAGCCGATTGCGTGCTCGTCTCGATCGGGCGCAAGCCGAACACCGACGGCCTTGGCCTCGATGCGATCGGGCTGGAAACCAACAAGCGCGGCCAGATCGAAACCGATCACGATTTCCGCACCGAGGTCGATGGCGTGTGGGCGATCGGCGACTGCATCCCCGGCCCGATGCTGGCGCACAAGGCCGAGGATGAAGGTATTGCCGTGGCGGAGAACATCGCCGGGCAGACCGGCATCGTGAACCACGCGATCATCCCGAGCGTCGTCTACACCTGGCCCGAGATCGCGGGCGTGGGCCTGACGACCGAGGAAGCCATCGAGAAGATGGGCGGCGACAAGAAGGCGGTGAAGGTCGGCAAGTTCCCGATGCTGGCCAATAGCCGCGCCCGCACCAATCACGAGGGCGATGGCTTCGTGAAGGTGATCGCCGAGGCGGAAAGCGACCGCGTGCTGGGCGTATGGGCCATCGCCGTGCCCGCAGGCACGATGATCGCCGAGGCGGCCATCGCGATGGAGTTCGGCGCAACGTCGGAAGACATCGCCTATACCTGCCACGCTCACCCCACCCATGCCGAAGCCACGAAGGAAGCGGCGATGGCGGTTCAGGGCAAGCCGATCCACTTCTGAGCCTGGAGTGGCAGGTATCATGGCGGAGCGCTGGAAAGAAAGGTTTCCCGCGCTCCTCGCCATTGCGTTGCCGGTCCTGGCAGGGCTTGCCTACATGGCCCTGCGGGGCGCGCCCCCCAGCTATCCGATCGTCAACGCGATCGCGCTGGCCCTCGCGGCCGCGCTTGTGCTGGTCGGGCTTCCCGAAGTCGGCGAACGGGCGCGCCGGATTGCGGGTGCAGGCCTGCTGGCGCTGTTTGCCCTGCCGCTGCTGACGGGGCCGGAGACCAGCGGAATAGCCCGGTGGCTGCCGCTCGGCCCGTTTATCCTCCATGCAGGAATGCTCACGATCCCCGCCCTCGGCGTGCTGGCAGCGCGCGAGAATGTGCTGGGGCCAGTTGCGCTGTTCGCCGCATTGCTGGTCGCCCTCGCCCAGCCCGATTTCGCGAGCGCCTTTGCCCTCACCGGGGCGGCAATCGGCCTCTATCAGGTGCGCGGCGACTGGCGGATCGGACTGGTCATAATCGCGGGCTTTTTCATCGCCATATCGGCCGCCTTGCGCGGCGAACTGCCGCCGGCGCCTTTTGTGGAGCGGGTGCTGCAGGATGCCACTGCGGCATCGCCTGCGATGGCCGCGATCCTCGCTCTGGCGCTGGCGGGCTCGGTGGTGGCCATGCTGTTCGGCACCGGCCTGCCCCGCACGGCGCGCTATCCGCTGGGGATGAGCCTGGTCGGCTTCCTGCTCGCCGCGCTGATCAACAATTATCCCACCCCGCTCGCCGGATATGGCGCGGCGGCGATTATCGGCTTCGCATTCGCCCACACCCTTGCCTTCGCCCTGCCCGCTGGGACACAATCGCCACCATGACACTGCCACCATTTCATCTCGCCTTCCCCGTCCACGATCTGGACGCCGCCCGCAATTTCTATGGCGCACTGCTTGGCTGCCCGGAGGGGCGATCGGACAAGGACTGGGTGGATTTCGATTTCTTCGGCCACCAGATCGTAGCCCACGTGGCCCCCGCCAGCGTTGCGGCGCGCGCCGCAGGTGAGGATCGCAATGCTGTGGACGGTGAAGCCGTGCCGGTCCCGCATTTCGGCGTCGTGCTGCCAATGGATCAATGGCAGGCGCTGGCGGACCGGCTGACCGGGGCCGGCCTGCAATTCATCATCGAACCCACAGTGCGCTTCCGCGATGCCCCGGGCGAACAGGCGACGATGTTCTTCCGCGATCCCAGTGGCAATGCGCTCGAGATCAAGGCGATGGCGGACCCGGACAAACTTTTCGCCAGCGAGTGAGGCTCGCGCCGATTGTGCGGCGGGGCCATCGTCGCTAGCAGCGCGCCATGCCCGTAGCCGAAGCTGCCGTAATCCTGACCCCCGTGCTCGACTGGCTGGACCTGTTCGGCGTGGCGCTGTTCGCGCTCTCCGGCGCGCTCATCGCTGCGCGCGAGCGGCAGACATTCGTCACCATGAGCTTCTTTGCGCTCGTCACGGGCGTAGGCGGGGGCACGGTGCGCGATATCCTGATCGATGCGCCCGTGTTCTGGGTGAAGCACCCCTGGTACGCTGCCCTGTGCATCACCATGGCCGCCATCGTGTGGAACACGCCGACGCGCTGGTGGCAGGGCAGGCTGTTCGACTACGCGGACGGGATCGGGCTGGCGGCCTATTCGGTGCTCGGCGCGGCGAAGGCCATGAGTTACGGGCTGCCGCCCGTTCCCGCCGCAATCATGGGGATCATCACCGGCATCGTCGGCGGCATTATCCGCGATGTGATCGCAGGCCGTCCGTCGATCCTCATGAAACCCGAACTCTATGTGACGGCGGCTGCCCTGTCTGCCTCGATGTGCAGTTTCGGCATGTGGCTGCTGCCCGACCGATGGGGGATCGACTGGGCTCTCTGGGCGGTGGCCGCCCTGGCGGGGCTGGCGTTGCGCAGCGCGGCGATCCGCTACAACCTCGGCCTGCCGGCCTTCCACGAACGCGGCCAGGCGAGCGAACGCGAGACCGAGATCGGCGTGGAGGCCGTGGCCGAGGCAGAAGCGGCAGACCCGGAAAGCGACGGCCTCTATTTCGAGGACGCCGTGACTGTCGACGAGAAAAACCCCGGGGTCTAGCCCGGGGTTCGGCGGCACGCCCTAGTAGGGTTCGCCTTCGTAATCGTCGCCGTAGGAACCGTCATAGGTGTCGCCGTAACCGTCTTCGCCAGGGAGCGGCCCGCCCGGATAGGCAGGCTGGGCGCTGCTGTCCGGCGAGGCGTAACCGTCCTGCGAGGAATAGCTGTCGGGCGAAGAATAGGTGCTGGCCCTCGCGCGGGCGTAGGTCTCGTCGGAATATTGCGGATCGCCATAGGTGTCGCCGCCTGACTGGTAGGTCACGCCGCTGTAGCCATAATCGACCCGCAGGACGCGGCCCGCACCATTGACCTCGCACAGGAAGCCGGAGCCGTTACTGAGAGTCCCGCTGACCGAATAGCCGCTGCGGGTGCGCCCCACATTGTCGACCGATCCGATCCGCCGGTCGCGTTCGACGCGGTTCACGCAGCTGTCGACCGCGCGGTCGAAATCGGAACTGTTCACGTAATCATCGTCATAGCGATCATTGCGGTTGCTGTTCTTGCTGGCCGCCGAGGCGATCGCGAAGATGCCACCGATGATGACGGCCCCCGCGATGATGTCGCCCGCATCGATCCGGTCACGATGGCGCCGGTGATAGCGATAGCGGCGGTACTGGGAGGCTTCGTCGCCACCATCGTTCAGGACGGTCTGCGAGACATGGGGGTAATACGCTGGCGCAGGTGCCGCACGATGCGGCAGTTCGGCTGCGGCGACAGGCGTTGCAGCCATTGCGGCCGCCGCGCAGGCGAGCGAAAATTGGGAAATCCGGCCCATGAGGTGTTCTTTCCATAAAAAGAAGCTGCACGCGAGTAGGCGGCCAGCCCTGTCATGGGGCTGAACCGCCTTCCCCTGTCGCCCCGCCGGTTTCCGGCAAGAGCGCGACGAAACCGTCGGTTAGATGCGGTTCAGGCCACGGATGCCGCGATAGTCGACATCGACGACGCGTCCGCGACGGATCTGGCAGCTGAAGCGGCCGGTGTCCCCGCGACGGTTATAGCCGCGCCGGTCGTAATCGCGGTAGCCGCGACGCTGGTCGCGATAGCCGCGTGCACCATCGACCTCGATCCGGCCGGTGATGTTCCAGCCACGGCGCGTATCGCGCACCCGGTTGATGTCGACGACATTGGCGAAGCGATAGCCTGCGCGGCGCGCCTGGTTCTCGGCAACGCGGACACACTTGTTGATCGCGCGGCGCGGATTGCCGTTGGAACGATAGTAGTTGTCGCGATAGCGGTTATCCCGATAGCGATCGCGGTCTTTGTTGGAAGCCGAGGCGATCGCGGCGATACCACCGATGATCAGCGCACCGGCGATGACTTCGCCCGCACTGATCCCGTCATTGTCGCGGTCCCTGTAGCGCTGGGCTTCGGCAGGGGCGGCGGAGGTGAAGGCCATGGCGCCGGCAGCAGCGGTGCACAGGGCGGCCTTGGTGAAGCTTTGCATGGGGGTCTCCTCACTGTGGTGCCGAGCTCCATTGCCCGAACGCCTGTTGTTCTAGGAGGAGCGCCGTGAGGTGGGACTGAATTGCGGGGAAAGCCGCCGTTCATACAAATGGCGACAAACCTGAACAAGTCGGATGTGGCGATTTAGCCCGGTTTTCCGCGCCCTGACGCCAATCGATCATGGTTCGGCCCGCCGTCAGGTGTGGCCCGGCAAGACCCACCCGACAGCCATTGTTCAGCCAGTTCCGGCCCGTTGCACTGAGCGCGCGACCCGAATCGTTAACCATCCTGATGGCCCGTTACCGCCGGTCGGACGAGCTGGCGCTGCGGGCGGCGAAACGATCGCTCCGCCGCCCGGACACCCTATTCGCTCAGATCGAGCCCGGTGAAGGCCGCGAGGAAGGCGAGGATGTCCGATGCCTCCTCGATTGCCTTGTCGGTCGGCTTGCCAGAGCCGTGGCCCGCCCGCGTCTCGATCCGGATCAGCTGCGGCCGCTCTCCCAGATCCGCCGCCTGCAGCGCGGCGGTGTATTTGAAGCTGTGACCCGGCACCACGCGGTCGTCGGTATCCGCAGTGGTGACGAGCAGCGCAGGGTAATCCTCCCCGTCGCGCACATTATGGTACGGAGAATACGCCAGCAGCGTGCGGAAATCGTCTTCCCTGTCGGGGTAGCCGTAATCGTCCACCCAGTAGCGCCCGGCGGTGAACTGGTTGAAGCGCAGCATGTCCATCACGCCGACGGCCGCGTTGCCCGCCGCGAACAGGTCCGGCCGCTGGTTGGCAACCGCGCCGACCAGCAGACCGCCGTTGGACCCACCCTGTATCGCCAGGCCATCCTCGGGCGTGATACCCTGGTCGATCAGATACTCGCCCGCGGCGATGAAATCGTCGAACACGTTCTGCTTGTTGTCGAGCCGCCCGGCGTCGTGCCAGGCCTTGCCGTATTCGCCGCCGCCACGGATGTTCGCAACGGCATAGGCACCGCCCGCTTCGATCCACGCAAGGCGCGAAGGGCTGAAGCCCGGGGTCAGGCTGACGTTGAACCCGCCATAGCCGTAGAGCAGCGTGGGTGCTGCCTCTCCGCTTTCCGCAACCTCGCGGCTGCGCACGAGGAACATCGGCACGCGCGTGCCATCCTTCGAGGTGTAGAACTTCTGTTCCACCACGAAATTGTCCGGATCGAACGCCACTTCGGGCTGCGCCCACACGGTGCTCTCTCCGCTGGCCACATCGTAGCGATAGACGGTCGTGGGCCGGTTGTAGCTGGAGAAGGCGTAGAAGGTTTCGGTCTCGTCCGGATCGCCGCCGAAGCCGCCTGCGCTGCCGATACCGGGCAGCGCGACCTCGCCCTGAGGCGTACCGTCGAGCCCGAACACCTCGATCTTGCTCTTGGCATCGACAAGGTAGCTGGCGATCAGCTTGCGACCGACCAGCGAGGCCCCGCCCAGCGTTTCCTCACGTTCGGGAATGACTGTCGTCCAACCCTGCTGGGGCGCACTGATATCGACGGAAACCACCTTCATCAGCGGCGCGCCGTCATTGGTGGTGAAGAAGAACTTCTGGCCGAGATTGCCAACGAACGTGTAGTCGTGGTCGAACCCGGGAACGAGCAGCAGCGGCTCCGCTTCGGGCCGCTCCAGATCGATCAGGTTGATCTCGTAGCGTTCATCCGTTCCGCTGGAGCTCGTCACGACAAGCCAGCGGCCATCGTCGCTCACCTGCGCGGTATGGTTGAGTTCGGGCTGGTCCGGCGTCTCGTAGATCAGGCGATCCTCGCCCTGCTCGGTGCCCAGCTTGTGGAAATAGACCTGCTGATTGGTGTTGAGCGCCTGGAAGGTCTCGCCCTCGCCGGTGGCGGGGAAGCGGCTGTAATAGAAGCCGCTGCCATCCTTCGCCCAGTCGAGGTTGGAGAACTTCACCCACTCGACCGTGTCTTCCAGCACCGCGCCCGTGGCCACATCCATCACCTTGACCGTGCGCCAGTCGCTGCCGCCATCCTGGATCGCGTAAAGCAGCTTCGAGCCGTCATCGGTGATGGCGTAGTCGGCCAGCGCGGTGGCGCCGTCGTCTGCCCACTCGTTGGGGTCGATCAGCTCGCGCGGCTCCCCATCCAGCCCGTCACGTACGTAAAGCACGCTCTGGTTCTGCAGCCCGTCATTCCGGGTGTAGAAATAGTGCCCGCCCTTGCTCGTGGGCAGGCCGAAGCGTTCGTAGTCGGTCAGCTGGGTGATGCGCTCCTTCAGCGCCTCACGGCCCGGCAGCTGGGCAAGGAAGGCGTTGGTGACGGCGTTCTGACGCTCGACCCAGTCGGCCACCTCCTCGTCCACGCGGACGTCGTTTTCGAGCCAGCGATAGGGATCGGCGACATCCACGCCGAACTGCGTGTCGACGACATCGCCGGCGCGGGTTTCGGGATATTCGGGCGCGGTAAGGTCCTGGCCCTGCGCGATCGCGGGGGCGGCACTGGCGACGAGCACGCTGGCGGCACCGGCGAGAAGGCTGTTGCGGAACATGGGAACCTCTTGTGTCTGGGGCTTGGGAAAAATCGTGCGAATATATCTAGTTCGCCGGTGGGACCGTGCAACTCACGGGATCGAGGCGAGCACGTCGCGAGTGAAGGCGACAATATCGAACCGGCTGCCAACCGGGTCTTCGCCCCGGCGCACGATCACGATATCGCGGCTGGGCACGACAACCACGAACTGGCCGCGATTGCCCATCGCCGCGATGGTATCGGCGGGAATGCCTTGATGGACGTTGAATAGCCACCACGACGCGCCGTAGCCGAAGCCGTTACCCGGTTGCGGGCCGGATGGCGTGGAAACATAATCGCGCCAGTTCTCCGGCAGCAGACGCTTGCCGTCCCGCGTCACGCCATCGTCGAGGTAGAGCTGTCCCAGCTTGGCGAGATCCTCTGCGGTTGCCCACACCTGGCTGGAAAGGATGTAGTCGGTCCCCCAGTCGGTCTCTGCGACGGTCCCGGTCATCCCGATATCGGCGAAAAGGTCCGCCGGATCGTAATCGTCGAAGGTATCCTCGATCGCCTTGACCGCCATCAGCGTGTCGTTGTTGGCGTAGCGGAACACGGTGCCCGGCGGGTGGAGCAGCGGCCAGCCAGTCGCGCTTTCTTCCACCAGCGCCCCGCCCATGTATAGCGGATCGGTGCGGTTGCCCGGCGTATCGCTGTAGCGGCCGGAGGCCATGCGCAGGAGATTGTCGATGGTGATCGAGCGGCGCGCATCCCACCGCCAGTCACCATAGGCCAGCGTATCGGTGACTTTGGCCTCGCCGCGCTGGACAGCGGCGCCGATCAGCGTGGCTGCGATGCTCTTGGCGACCGACCAGGTGCGCTGCGGCGTGTCCGGTCCGAAACCGGGGGCGTAGCGGCCCTGTCCAAGCACCCCGTTGCGGTCTTCCGCGTGGCGCACCACAACCGCCGTGGTCCTGGTGCCCTCACCGTAATCTGCGCCAAACGCGCGATCGATAACCGGATCGAGCGGACGGGGCGCGCTTTCAGTGGCGCCCCCGTGCGTTTCGACCTCCTTGACCGGGATGGTCAGGCCGCCTCCCTTGCGCACCTTGCCTGTGCCCGCTGGCCCCTCTTCGCCAGGCCGGGGCGGCACGCGCATCTCCGGCATCGGCGCATCGAGGCCGATCGGGGCGAGCCGACACCCCTGATCGTGAGAGCCCTCGGCGAAGCGTGGCGGCATGTCGTCCGCCCAGTCGACCTGCACCAGCGCCACCCGCCCCGCTGCATCGGGGAGGATCGTGTATTCGAGCTCGTCCATGATGGGCTGGATGCGCGGATAGACCCCGGTCAACTCCCACTGCTCGACGCTCTCCGGCGTGCGTTCGGCCCCGTTGCGCTGCGCATTGGCGAGCGCGCTGCACAGGAACAGCGCCTTGTAGCCCGCCGCCAGCGCGCGATCATAGCGCACATCGAACTGGTCCTGCGTGGTCGATTGTGCCGAGAGCGATGCTGGCAGGGCGAGCGCCGCGAGTGCGGCTAGGCTGGTGCGGATCATGGCGCGCGAGTGTGCCAGCTTGCGCGCAAAAGAAAAGGGCCGGAGGATCACCCCCGGCCCTTTCAATCCGTTCGAAACGCGCCTTGCGATCAGGCGTCTTCGTATTCGTCTTCGTCCGTCATCACCGGGCCGCTATCCTGACCCTTGGCGTCTTCGTCACGGTCGACGAATTCGATGATCGCCAGCTGTGCGCTGTCCGATGCGCGGTAGCCCGCCTTGATGATGCGGACATAGCCGCCCTGACGGTCGGAATAGCGCTCTGCCAGAACGTCGAACAGCTTCTTGAGCTGAGTCTCGTCCTGGAGACGGCCCATTGCGAGGCGACGGTTGGACAGCCCGCCACGCTTCGCCAGCGTCACCAGCTTTTCAACGTAGGGGCGCAGTTCCTTCGCCTTGGGAAGCGTGGTGAGGATCTGCTCGTGCTTGATGAGGGCGGCCGACATGTTGCGGAACATGGCGGTGCGGTGACCCGACTTGCGGCTCAGCTTACGCTGCGAAAGTCCGTGACGCATATTCTAGTCCTTCGTTCGTAGGGGGCCCGTATGAGGTAGCCCGATACGGGCCGGAATTTGCGGGTCCGGCCCCACCCCGTTCTTGAGCCCGCAGGCCCAATTAGCCGAGCAGCTCCTGTTCGAGCTTCTTGGCCATTTCCTCGATGTTCTCCGGCGGCCAGCCCGGGATGTCCATCCCGAGGCGCAGGCCCATGCTGGAAAGCACTTCCTTGATCTCGTTGAGCGACTTGCGGCCGAAGTTCGGCGTGCGCAGCATCTCGGCTTCGGTCTTCTGGACCAGATCGCCGATGTAGATGATGTTGTCGTTCTTGAGGCAGTTGGCCGAACGCACCGAAAGCTCCAGCTCGTCGACCTTCTTGAGAAGGTAGCGGTTGAGCTGGTTGGCATCCGATTCCTGCGGTTCTGCAGCCATCCCGATCATCGGGCTGGAAGGCTGCGGAATGCCATCTTCGAAGTGGACGAACAGGGTCAGCTGGTCCTGCAGGATGCGCGCAGCGTAGGCCACGGCGTCCTCGGGAGTGACCGTACCGTCGGTTTCGATGGTCAGGTTCAGCTTGTCGTAGTCCAGTTCCTGGCCGACACGGGCGTTCTCGACCTTGTAGCTCACCTGCTTGATCGGCGAGTAGAGCGAATCGACCGGGATCAGGCCGATCGGCGCATCCGCCGGGCGGTTCTGCACCGCGGCGACATAGCCCTTCCCGACATCCGCGGTCAGTTCCATGTTCAGCGTGGCGCCTTCGTCCAGCTGGCAGATCACCAGATCCTTGTTCATGATCTCGATATCGCCGGAAACGGCAATGTCGCCCGCCTTGACGGCGCCCGGGCCGGTCGCGGAAAGCTGCAGGCGCTTGGGGCCTTCGCCTTCCATCTTCAGCGCGATCTGCTTCACGTTGAGGACGATGTCGGTCACGTCTTCGCGCACGCCGGCAAGCGAGCTGAATTCGTGCAGGACATTCTCGATCTTGATCGAGGTGATCGCGGCACCCTGCAGGCTGGAAAGCAGGACGCGGCGCAGCGCATTGCCGAGCGTCAGGCCGAAGCCGCGCTCGAGCGGCTCGGCCACGAAGGTCGCCTTGCGCTTCTTGTCGCTGCCGGAGTCCTTGAGCTCCAGCGACGTGGGTTTCTTAAGTTCCTGCCAGTTCTTGGTGTTGACGGCCATGGATGTCCCCTAGGATTTCAAGATCGGCTGGAGCCGGGCGCTTCTTGCAGGCGGGGGAAGAAGCGCGACCGGCCCGAAAATGGGTGGCGGCGGGAAACAGTTCCCCCCGCCGGGCAGGATCAGACGCGGCGCCGTTTCGACGGGCGAACCCCGTTGTGCGGGATCGGCGTGACATCACGGATCGAGGTGATGGTGAAGCCGACCGCCTGCAGTGCACGCAGCGCGCTTTCGCGGCCCGAGCCGGGGCCCTTCACTTCGACTTCCAGCGTACGAACGCCATGTTCGGCGGCCTTCTTGCCGGCATCGTCCGCCGCGACCTGCGCGGCGTAGGGAGTCGACTTGCGGCTGCCCTTGAAGCCCATCATCCCGGCGCTGGACCAGCTGATCGCATTGCCCTGCGCATCGGTGATGGTGATCATGGTGTTGTTGAAGCTGGCGTTCACGTGCGCAACGCCGCTGGAGATGTTTTTCCGCTCGCGGCGCCTAACGCGGCCTGGTTCGCGTGCCATTGGTAGTTCCCCTTAAGGAAGAAAGACTGAAGAGAGACGAGGTAAGCGCTGGATCAGCGCTTACTTCTTCTTGCCGGCGATGGGCTTCGCCTTGCCCTTGCGGGTGCGCGCATTGGTGTGCGTGCGCTGGCCGCGAACGGGCAGACCGGCACGATGGCGCAGGCCGCGATAGGAACGAAGGTCCATCAGACGCTTGATGTTCATCGCGGTCTGGCGACGCAGGTCGCCTTCCACCGTGTGCTCTTCGTCGATCGTCTCACGGATGCGCAGGATTTCCTCGTCGGTGAGATCCTGCACGCGGGCCTTGTGATCAATGCCGAGCTTGTCGGCGATCTGAACCGCAGTCGTACGACCGATTCCGTGAATATAGGTGAGCGCAATAATTACGCGCTTGTTGGTGGGGATGTTGACCCCGGCAATACGTGCCACTTACTTCTCCATGCTCCACAGGGATCGACCGCCAGCCTTGCGGCAAGGCACCATCCCTATCTCATCGCGGTTTCATCGACCCGTCGCGGCACCACCATTGGTGACTGACGAAAACCGGCAGGCAGCGAGACCAGGCCGGTGAAACGTCATTGATGCTGGCATGCATTGGGTCGGACGAACGGCGCACATAAGCGCATGGACACGCAGCGTCAACAGCCACGCGCGAATAATCGCGCATGCCAGCGATATGGCTGCGCTTCATCATCCGACATCGGCGATTTTACCCTCCGAGACGCACGGTGTCAAAACCCGTGCGTGCCGTTTTTCCCAGTCGCCGCTCATCCGGCCCGATTCGGGACGCGGGATCCGGGCCGGTTCAGCGTCCTTCGGGAAGGCCGGTGACCGGGGTTTCCTCGCTTTCCTCGTCGGTTGGGCCGAAGGCGCTGTCGAAAGCGCTTGGCTCCTCACCCTCTTCCTCTTCGGCGATCACCCCGCCCAAAGCTTCGGCGAGCCCCAGCGCCTGCTGGCCTATCACGCCATCGACCGCCTTGGATATCTCAGCGACTTCGAAGCGCATCGTTCCTCCGACGACATATTCCCACACCATCCGGGTGCCGATGGTCTCGCCATCCTCCCCCTCGATTGCCTGCATGGTGATCGTCAGAACCCCATCGACCGGCTCGCTCTGCAGCGGGCCGAGCGCGCCGCGCATGCGCAGCACCTTGCGCGGCACCGCCTGCACCACCGTCATGTGCTGGGCGCTGCCTTCAAGCCCGGCGGTATCGCCATCGTCTTCGGCCGGAATCACCTCGCAAAAGCACGCCCCCGCCCGCGGCGTCAGCGTGAGGTTGGCGGCATCGGCGGACCAGGTGTGGCTGTCCGCCCACCAGTCGGCCGGTGCGATCAGTGCGAGCCATGCGTCCCCGGGCTGCGCCGCAATCTCCACCGCGTGGCGCGTGACGAAATGCGAATCGGAACTCTCGGTTACCTCGGCCTGCGCGGGCAGCGCGAAAGCGAGGGCTGCGCCCGCGGCCAGAGCGGCGCGGAAAAGCGATCGGGTCATGCAGTGGGTCCTCTTCATGCGCCCGCTATTCCACGGGTGCGCGCCGAAGGAAACCGCCAGCGCGTATCGTCAGCGCTCCAGCAGGGCGTCGATACTGGCCGAAACCTCTTCGATGGAGCCCATGCCATCGATCCGCGAAACAAGGCTTCGCTCATCATAGTAGGGCAGGATCGGCGCGGTTTCGGAGCGGTAGACGCTCATCCGGTGACGGACCGTTTCCTCGTTGTCGTCCGGGCGGCGCTTGAACTCGGTGCTCCCGCACTTGTCGCACTTGCCGGGCACTTCTGGCTGCTTGTGGCGGTCGTGATAGCCTTCGCCACACTTTGCACAGGTATATCGCCCGGTGATCCGGTCGACCAGCGCCTCCTCGTCCACCTTCAGTTCGATCACCCGGTCCAGCTTGCGGTCATGCTTTGCCAGCAGCACCTCGAGCTGTTCGGCCTGTTGCCGCGTGCGCGGGTAGCCATCGAAGATCGCCCCGGTGTCGTGATCCATGGCGGCGAGCTCGTCGTCGATCAGCGAGGACACGATATCGTCGGACACAAGCCCGCCTGCATCCATGATCGCCTTGGCCTGCTTGCCGACTTCGGTCTGTGCCTTGACGGCGGCGCGCAGCATGTCGCCGGTCGAAAGCTGGCGCATGCCATACTGTTCGACGAGCCGCTGGGCCTGTGTGCCCTTCCCTGCGCCGGGAGGTCCGAGAAGAATGATGTTCATAGCGCGTGTCCCCCTGAAGCCCTGGCGCGTCGCTGGCAAGGGGTACCCTCCCCTCGCCCGCGCATCGGCGTGGCGCTATCGCACCCGGCCCTTCAGCTTCGCCTTCTTGATAAGGTCCCCATACTGGTGGGCCAGCAGGTGCGACTGAATCTGGCTGATCGTATCGACCGTGACGTTCACGACGATCAGCAGACTGGTACCGCCCAGGAACAGGGGAATCCCCGTCTGCGCGATCATGTATTCGGGCAGCACGCAGACCAGCGTGAGGTAGGCGGCGCCCACCACGGTGATACGCGTAAGCACGTAGTCGAGATATTCCGAGGTGCGCTTGCCGGGGCGGATGCCGGGGATGAACCCGCCATTTTTCTTGAGGTTTTCCGCAGTCTCTTCCGGGTTGAACACAACCGCGGTGTAGAAGAAGCAGAAGAACACGATCAGCGCGGCATACAGCAGCATGTAGATCGGCTGCCCGTGCTGGAGGTAGAAGTTCAGCGTGTTGATCGTGCTGCCCAGCGTGCTGTCCGGATCGACCGAATTGCCTGCGAACTGGCTGATCGTAAGCGGCAGCAGCAGCAGCGAACTCGCGAAGATCGGCGGGATCACGCCCGAAGTGTTGATCTTGAGCGGCAGGTGGCTGCGGTCCGCCTGCATCATGCCGCGCTGCGTCGCGCGCTTGGGATACTGAATCAGCAGGCGGCGCTGCGCGCGCTCCATGAAGCTGATGAACAGGATAAGCCCGACGATCATCACGATGAAGCCGATGATGATGCCCGGGCCGATCGCTCCGGTGCGTCCGCCTTCGAACATGTTGCTCGCAAAGCTGGGGAACTGGGCGACGATGCCGGCCATGATGATCAGCGAGACGCCGTTGCCGATCCCGCGCGCGGTGATCTGTTCACCGATCCACAGCAGCAGCATGGTGCCGCCGACCAGGCTGACGACCGCGCCGATGCGGAACATGATGCCCGGGTCGACGACCGCCTGCAGACCGCTCTGCGCGCCGTAGCTTTCAAGCCCGGTGGCGAGGAAGTAGCCCTGGATCACGCACAGGAACACGGTGCCGTAGCGGGTGTACTGGTTGAGCTTCTGGCGCCCGGTCGCGCCTTCCTTCTTCAGCGCCATCAGCGTCGGGTGCAGGGCGGAGGCCATCTGCACCACGATGGAGGCGGTGATGTAGGGCATCACACCGAGCGCGATGAGGCTCATCCGCTCCAGGCTGCCGCCCGAGAAGGTGTTGAACAGGTCCAGCACGCCGCCGCGCGTCTGGTCGTACAGGTCGCCCAGGATCTGCGGGTTGACGCCCGGCAGCGGAACGAAGCTGAGGAAGCGGAACACGATCAGCGCAATGATCGTGAACCAGATCCGCTGGCGCAGCTCGGTCGCCTTGGAGAAGTTCGCCAAGCTGAGGTTGGACGCGAGATTATCGGCGCGTGATGCCATGGGGAATTATCGATCCTGCATTTGTCGGCGGCCCGCGGCCGCCCCCGTCGCGCAGTAGATAGGATGCGGGTCGGCCCTTGTCGAACCCCCCGCATCCAAATGCGTGTCAGTCGGCCTTTTCGTCGGCCTTGGCAGGCTTCTTCGGCGCAAGGACTTCCACCTTGCCGCCGGCCTTCTCGACCGCTTCGATGGCGCCCTTGCTGGCGCCGGCAACCTTGAAGGTCGCCTTGGTGGTCAGCTCGCCCTTGGCCAGCAGACGCACGCCGTCCTTGCCGCCACGCGCGAGGCCCGCGGCCTTGAGCGCTGCGTGGTCGATGTTCTTCTTGGCATCGAGCTTCTTGGCGTCGATGAACTTCTGCACCATGCCGATGTTCACTTCGGCATAGTCCTTGGCGAAGGGATTGTTGAAGCCGCGCTTCGGGATCCGCATGTGCAGCGGCATCTGGCCGCCTTCGAAGCCCTTGATGGCAACGCCTTCACGGCTCTTCTGGCCCTTCTGGCCGCGTGCCGCGGTCTTGCCCTTGCCCGAACCGATGCCCCGGCCCACGCGCATCTTGCGGTGACGGGCGCCTTCGTTGTCGCGGATATCGTTCAGTTTAAATGCCATGGTGCACTCGCTTTCGCTTTTCTTCGCGCTGATAAAAATGGAAGCGGCCCGCTACTATGAGCGGGCCGCCGCCGTCAATTGTTGTTGCAGAGGGACTTAGCCCTCCACCACCTCGACCATGTGCGGCAGCTTTGCGATCGCGCCGCGCACTTCGGGGGTATCTTCCAGTTCGACCACCCGGTGCATCTTGCCCAGGCCCAGGCCGACGAGGATCTTCTTCTGCGATTCGGGGCGCCGGATGGGCGAACCGATCTGCTTGAGCTTGATCTTGGCCATCGGTGATTACTCCACTACCGCCGCGGCATCCGCCTCGGCTTCGGCTTCACTCGCGCCCGGATTGCCACGTGCGAGCAGATCGGCAACCTTCTTGCCCCGACGCTGAGCCACCGACTTGGGCGAGCTCTGGTTCTGGAGCGCGGCGAAGGTCGCGCGGATCATGTTGTAGGGGTTCGACGTACCGACCGACTTGGTCACGACGTCGGACACGCCCAGGCTTTCGAACACGGCGCGCATCGGACCACCGGCGATGATGCCGGTACCCGGAGGCGCGGTACGCACGGTCACCTTGCCGGCACCGAAACGGCCCTTGCCGTCGTGGTGCAGCGTGCGGCCTTCCTTCAGCGCAACGCGGATCATCTGCTTGCGTGCAGCGGCCGAAGCCTTGCTGATCGCCTCGGGCACTTCGCGGGCCTTGCCGTGGCCGAAGCCAACGCGGCCCTGGCCGTCACCAACCACCACGAGAGCGGCGAAACCGAAGCGCTTACCGCCCTTCACCGTCTTCGAAACGCGGTTGATGTGCACCAGCTTCTCGATGATGCCGTCGTCTTCTTCCTCGCGCTTGCCACGACGATCATCGCGACCACGGCCACGGCCGCGTCCACCACGATCACCGCCACCGCGATTGTCCCGGCCACCACGGCCCTGACGCTCGCGCGGCTGGCCTTCGGCACCCTGCGCGGGGCTCTGGTTGTCGGCCGCTTCGGAAGGCGTGTCGGCGATTGCCGGTTCTTCCTTCGTCACCGCGTGCTCGGTTTCCGCTTCGGCAACACCGGATTCGGCCTTCGCCTTGGCGACCTCGGGCGTTTCGGGAACGCCGGGCGCCTGCTCGGGCGTCTGTTCGGTGTTTTCGTTCTTTTCGTCAGCCATCATCAGAACTCCAGCCCGCCTTCGCGGGCGGCATCGGCCAGCGCCTTCACGCGGCCATGAAACAGGAACCCGCCGCGGTCGAACACGACATTGGTCACACCCGCCTTCTTGGCGGCGTCGGCGATGTTCGAGCCGACCGTCTTGGCGGCGTCGATATTCGCGGTCGTGCCCTTCACGCCCAGCGTCGATGCGCTGGCGAGCGTCTTGCCCGCCGCATCGTCGATGATCTGTGCGTAGATGTGCTTGCCCGTGCGGTGGACCGACAGGCGCGGCTTGCCACCGGCATTCTTGCGCAGCGCAGTGCGGACGCGCTGGCGGCGGCGTTCAAAGAGAGAAAGCTTTGCCATCTTACTTCTTCTTCCCTTCCTTGCGGAAGATGTACTCGCCCTGGTACTTGATACCCTTGCCCTTGTAGGGTTCGGGCTTGCGCCAGCGGCGGATTTCGGCGGCGAACTGGCCAACGGACTGCTTGTCGATACCGCTGATGATGACCGTGGTCTGATCGGGCGTTTCCACCTTCAGGCCTTCGGGCACATCGAGATCGACATCATGCGAATAGCCGAGCTGAAGCTTCAGCTTCTTGCCCTGTGCCTGCGCACGATAACCGACACCGGAAATCTGCAGCGTCTTGGAAAAGCCTTCCGTCACGCCTTCGACCAGGTTGGACACCATCGTGCGCTGCATGCCCCAGTGGCTGCGCGCAGGCTTGGTGTCGTTGACCGGGTCGACCGCGATCTGGCCGTCTTCCAGCTTGTAGGACACGAGATCGGACAGACCCATGGTGAGAGTGCCCTTGGGGCCCTTCACCGACAGGATGCCGTTATCGATCTTGGCCTCGACCCCGCTCGGGATCGCGACCGGACGTTTGCCGATGCGACTCATCAGAACACCTCCGCCAGCACTTCGCCGCCGACGTTCTGGCTGCGCGCTTCGGCATCCGAGAGCACGCCGCGCGGCGTCGAGACGATGGTGATGCCAAGGCCGTTGCGCACCGTCGGCAGCTCGCGGCTGGCCGAATAGATGCGCCGTCCCGGCTTGGACACGCGGGCGACATGCTTGATCGCAGGTTCGCCTTCGAAATATTTCAGTTCGATCCGCAGCGCCTTGTGCTTGCCGCTCTCGTCTTCGCTGTAGCCACGGATGTAGCCTTCGCGCTGAAGCACTTCGAGAACGTTTGCACGCAGCTTGGAGGCAGGGCTGAGGACGGAGTCCTTCTTCGCCTGCTGGCCGTTGCGGATACGGGTGAGCATATCACCCAGGGGATCGGTCATCGCCATGGTCTAATCCTCACCAGCTCGACTTGGTCAGGCCGGGAATCAGGCCCTTGTTGCCCAGATTCCGCAGCTCGATGCGGTTGATGCCGAACTTGCGGTAGTAGCCGCGCGGGCGGCCCGTGGTGGAACAGCGGTTGCGCACCCGGGTCGGGTTCGCGTTGCGCGGAATTTCAGCCATCTTGAGGCGCGCGATCAGACGCTCGCTTTCGTCGAGCGACGTATCGTCGGCAATCGCCTTCAGCTTCGCGTACTTGTCCGCGTACTTCTTGACGAGAGCCTTGCGCTTCTCGTTCTTGTTGATGGAACTCAGTTTCGCCATTGGACTTAAGCTCTCTTCGTTTCTTGCGTCATCGGGAAACGGCTCACGCCGCTTCCTTCTCTTCGTCGACCTTTGCTTCGGCCGGGAACGGGAAACCGAACAGGCGCAGCAGTTCGCGTGCTTCCTCGTCGGTCTTCGCGGTGGTGGTCACGATGATATCCATGCCCCGGACCTTCTCGATCTGGTCGTAGGAAATCTCGGGGAAGATGATCTGCTCCTTCAGACCCATGGCGTAGTTGCCACGGCCATCGAAGCTCTTCGGGTTGAGACCACGGAAGTCGCGGATGCGCGGCATCGCGACCGTCACCAGACGATCGAGGAATTCGTACATCCGGTCACGCCGCAGCGTCACCTTGCAGCCGATCGGCATGCCTTCACGCAGCTTGAACTGCGCGATGGACTTCTTGGCCTTGGTGATGACGGGCTTCTGGCCCGCGATCAGCGCCATTTCCTCGGCTGCGGTCTGAACCTTCTTCTTGTCCTGGCTCGCCTCGCCAACGCCCATGTTGAGCGTGATCTTTTCGAGCCGGGGCACTTCGAGACGGTTCTTGTAGCCGAACTTCTCGGTCATCGCCTTGACGATCTGCTCGTCGTAGCGGGCCTTCATGCGGGGGGTATAATCAGCCATCGATTGTCTCTCCGGACTTGACCGCAACGCGCACCTTCTTGCCGTCGCGTTCTTCGATACGCACGCGGGTCGGCGCGCCGTCCTTGGGGTCGGCAACCGCCACCTTGGCGATGTGCATCGGCGCTTCGTAGCGATCGATGCCGCCCTGCGGGTTCGCTTGCGAGGGCTTGCGGTGACGGGCGATCATGTTGACGCCTTCCACCACGACCTTGCCGTCCTTCGGCAGGACCTTGGCGACCGTACCGGTCTTGCCCTTGTCCTTGCCCGAAAGCACGACGACATTGTCGCCCTTCTTGATCTTCGCCATGCCCATTACAGCACCTCCGGTGCGAGCGAGATGATCTTCATGAAGCCGCGGCCGCGCAGTTCGCGCACCACCGGGCCGAAGATACGGGTGCCGATCGGCTCTTCGCTCTTGTTCACGAGTACGGCCGCGTTGGAATCGAAGCGGATCACGCTGCCATCGGGGCGGCGGACATCCTTCTTCGTGCGTACGATCACCGCGCGGTGAACGTCGCCCTTCTTCACTTTGGCACGCGGCTGGGCTTCCTTCACGGAAACCACGATCACGTCCCCGACACTCGCGAAACGGCGCTTGGAGCCGCCCAGCACCTTGATGCACTGGACGCGCTTTGCGCCGCTGTTATCCGCGACGTCGAGATTGGACTGCATCTGGATCATCGATCCGGTTCCTTCTCAATGGCTTGCCAGAACCAGTCTGGCAGTTCCTTTAACGTCTAACTTAGTCTGCCGTACCGGGAGTGGCTTCCGCCACGTCCAGATTGGCTTCGACCGCCTGCACGCCGCCCGAGACGACCCGGTCCTTCACGGCCCAGGTCTTGGTCTTCGAGATCGGCTTGGTTTCCTCGATCCGCACGATGTCGCCGAGTTCGTACTCGTTCTTCTCGTCGTGGGCGTGGTACTTCTTCGAGCGGCGGATGATCTTGCCGTAGAGCGGGTGCTTCACCTTACGCTCGACCAGCACGGTCACCGTCTTGTCGGTCTTGGTAGAAGTGACCGTCCCGATAAGGATACGCTTGGGCATAGTCTACTCCTTACGCCTTGCTTTTCGCGGCAGCGGCGCGGGTGCGCTCGTTCTGCAGCGTCTTGATGCGCGCGATCGTGCGGCGGACTTCCTGCACGCGAGCGGGACGCTCCAGCTGGTTGGTCGCGGCCTGAAAGCGCAGGTTGAACGCCTCGCGCTTGAGCTCGGTGAGCTCGGCGGTCAGCTGGTCGTCGCTCTTCTGGCGAAGGTCTTCGGTGTTGCTCACTTTTCGCCTTTCAGGTGGGATTGGTCACCAAGACGCGCCACCACCTTTGTCTTGATCGGCAGCTTCATCGCGGCACGCTCGAACGCTTCCGCGGCGAGCGGACCCGACACGCCGTCGAGTTCGAACAGGATGCGGCCCGGCTTCACGCGGGCGGCCCAGTATTCGACCGAGCCCTTGCCCTTACCCTGCCGGACTTCCGCAGGCTTCTTCGACACCGGCACATCCGGGAACACGCGGATCCACAGGCGCCCCTGGCGCTTCATGTGGCGCGTGATCGCACGGCGCGCGGCCTCGATCTGGCGGGCGGTGATCCGCTCGGGTTCCATCGCCTTCAGTCCGTAGGAGCCGAAGTTCAGTTCGGTACCGCCCTTGGCATTGCCATGGATCTTGCCCTTGAAGGCCTTGCGATACTTGGTTCGTTTGGGTTGCAGCATGGTTCTTTCCTAATCCTGCAATCAGCGCGCCGGACGCACGCCGGAGGTCTGTGCCTCCATCATCAGGCGATCCTGCGCGGTCGGATCATGCGCAAGGATTTCGCCTTTGAAGATCCAGCACTTGATACCGATGATACCGTATGCGGTCAGCGCTTCGGCTTCGGCATAGTCGACATTGGCACGCAGCGTGTGGAGCGGAACGCGGCCTTCGCGGTACCATTCCACGCGGGCGATTTCCGCACCGCCGAGACGGCCGCCGCAAACGATCTTGATGCCTTCGGCACCCAGACGCAGCGCAGACTGCACGGCGCGCTTCATCGCACGGCGGAAGGCCACACGGCGCACCAGCTGATCGGCAATGCCCTGCGCGACGAGCTTGGCATCGACTTCCGGCTTGCGGATCTCGACGATGTTCAGCTTCACTTCGCTCTCGGTCATGCCGGCGAGCTTGGAACGCAGCTTCTCGATATCCGCGCCCTTCTTGCCGATGATGACACCGGGGCGGGCGGCGAAGATGGAGATGCGGCACAGCTTGGCCGGACGCTCGATCACGACCTTCGAGATCGCGGCCTGCGGCAGCGAGTCGACGATGTGCTTGCGGATCTCGATGTCTTCCTTGAGCAGCTTGGCATAGTCGCGCCCTTCGGCGTACCAGCGGCTGTCCCAGGTGCGGTTGATCTGCAGGCGCAGACCGATCGGATTGCTCTTCTGACCCATCTTACGCTTCCTCGACTTCGCGCACGACAATGCGCAGGCGGCTGAAGGGCTTCAGGATGCGGGTCGACTTGCCGCGACCGCGCGTCATGAACCGCTTCATGGTGATCGACTTGCCCACGCTTGCTTCGGCGACGACCAGCGAGTCGACGTCGAGATCGTGGTTGTTCTCGGCATTGGCGATTGCCGACGCGAGCACCTTGCTCGCATCCTTGGCCATCGCCTTCTTCGAAAAGGCGAGGATGTTCATCGCCTCTTCGGCCTTCTTGCCGCGGATCAGCTCGGCAACGAGGTTCAGCTTCTGGGCCGACCCACGGATCGTGGTGCCGACGGCCAGCGCCTCGTTATCGGCGACGCGGCGCGGAGCTTTCTGCTTGCTCATCAGCGCTTGCCTTTCTTGTCGGCAGCATGGCCCGGGAAGGTGCGCGTGGGCGCGAATTCACCGAGCTTGTGACCGACCATCTCTTCGGAGACGGAGACCGGGATAAACTTGTGGCCGTTGTAGACGTTGAACGTCAGCCCAACGAACTGCGGCAGGATGGTGGAGCGGCGCGACCAGGTCTTGATCGGCGCGGTGCTGGCCTTTTCCTGTGCATCCTCTGCCTTCTTGAGAAGGCTGAGTTCCACAAACGGACCTTTCCAAACGGAACGTGCCATTGCTGCGATTACCTCTTCTTCTTCGCGTGGCGCGAACGGATGATCATCTTGTCCGTCTGCTTGTTCTTGCGGGTGCGGGCGCCCTTGGTCGGCTTGCCCCACGGGGTCACCGGATGGCGGCCACCGCTGGTCTTGCCTTCACCACCGCCGTGGGGGTGATCGACCGGGTTCTTTGCGACACCGCGGGTCAGCGGACGGCGGCCCTTCCAGCGGGTGCGACCGGCCTTGCCGAAGTTCTGGTTCTGGTTGTCGGGGTTCGACACCGCGCCAACCGTACCCATGCAATCGGCGCGCAGGTAACGCTGCTCGCCCGAGTTGAGGCGCACGATCACCATGCCGCGGTCGCGACCGACCAGCTGCACGTAGGCACCTGCCGAACGCGCGATCTGCCCGCCCTTGCCCGGCTTCATCTCCACGTTGTGGATGATGGTGCCGACCGGCATGTTGCCCAGCGGCATCGCGTTGCCCGGCTTGGTGTCGACGCGTTCGCCAGCCACCACCTTGTCGCCAACGGCAAGCCGCTGCGGCGCGATGATGTAGGCCAGCTCTTCGTCGGCATACTTGATAAGCGCGATGAAGGCGGTGCGGTTGGGATCGTACTCGATCCGCTCAACAGTGCCTTCGACGTCCCACTTGCGGCGCTTGAAGTCGATGTAACGATACTTCTGCTTGTGACCGCCCGCGATCCCGCGACTGGTGACGTGGCCCTTGTTGTTGCGACCGCCCGTCTTGCGCTTGCCTTCGGTAAGCGTCTTGACCGGCGAACCCTTGTAGAGCCCGGACTTGTCGACCAGGATCAGGCCACGACGGGCCGGGCTGGTCGGTTTGTAGTTCTTGAGTGCCATGGTTCCGTCCTAGCTCCTCAGACGCCGCTCGTGACGTCGATGGAATCGCCGTCCTTCAGCGTCACGATCGCCTTCTTCACGTCGTTGCGACGATAGGGCTTGCCCCGCCAGCGCTTGACCTTGCCCTTGGTCACGATGGTGTTCACGCCCGCGACCTTCACGTCGAACAGCGCTTCCACCGCTTCGCGGATCTGCGGCTTCGTGGCGTCGTTCGACACCTTGAAGACCACCGCGTTGTTCTCGCTCGCAAGCGTGGATTTTTCGGTGATGTGCGGCGCGAGGATCACGTCGTAGTGCCGCGCGTCGATTTCCTGCTTCTTAGCCATTGAAGCGCGCCTCCAGCTTTTCGACCGCGTCCTTGGTGAGGACCAGCGTGTCGTGCTTCAGGATGTCGTACACGTTGGCGCCGATCGCCGGCATCACGTTCACGCCCGGGAGGTTACCGGCAGCGCGCGCGAAACCTTCGTTCACGCTCTCGCCGTCGATCACCAGAACCTTGCCGTTCCAGCCCGCCTTGTCGAAGTGGCCTTTCAGCGCCTTCGTCTTGGCGTCCTCCAGCTCAAGACTGTCGACCACCACCAGGCCGTCCTTGGCCTTGGTGCTGAGCGCCATCTTGAGGCCGAGCGAACGGATCTTCTTGTTCAGCGACATGTTGAAGTCGCGCTTGCGCGCGCCGTGGGCCTTGCCGCCGCCGATGAAGATCGGTGCGCCGCGATCGCCGTGGCGAGCGCCGCCCGAACCCTTCTGACGGCCGAACTTCTTGCCGGTGCGGGCCACGTCCGAACGCTCACGCGTCGGGCGTGCGGTCGCACGGCGGTTCCACAGCTGCCAGGTGACGACCCGGTGAAGAATGTCGGTCCGGGGCTCCACCCCGAACACGGCATCGTTCAGCTCGATATCACCCGAGCCCTTGCCGCCATCGATTTTCTGTATCGCGATCTTCACGATCAGGACTCCTTGCCTTCGGTGTCGTCGCTCTCGGCGCCGGCATCCTGCTGCTGCATCAGCTTTTCCTGCTGCTCGGGCGTGACTTCGGTGTGCACTTCGTGCTCCGCCGCGGTCTCGACCAGGCCGGCATCCGCTTCCTCGTGCTCGATTTCGTCGGCATTGCGACGCATCGCACCGGGGAACGGCGCATCGGCCGGCATCGGCAGCTTCACTGCATCGGCCACCAGCATCCAGCTGTTCTTCGCGCCGGGCACGGAGCCCTTCACGAACAGCAGACCACGCTCGGAGTCCGTACGGACGATCTCGAGGTTCTGCTGCGTGCGCTGACGGTCGCCCATGTGGCCGGCCATCTTCTTGTTCTTGAACACGCGGCCGGGATCCTGGCGGTTACCGGTCGAACCGTGCGAACGGTGCGACAGCGAAACGCCGTGCGTGGCGCGCAGACCGCCGAAGCCCCAGCGCTTCATGGCGCCGGCAAAGCCCTTGCCCTGCGTGTAGCCGGACACGTCGACCTTCTGGCCCGCAATGAAGTGATCGGCGGTGATCGTCGCGCCGACGGGAAGGAGACCTTCCTCGTTCTCGACACGGAATTCCGCGACCTTCATCTTCAGGCCCACTTCCGCCTTCGCGAAAGCTTCGCGCTGCGGCTTGTTGACGTTCTTCTGCTTCGCTTCGCCCGAACCGACCTGGACGGACCAGTAGCCGTCGCGGTCCTGGGTGCGATTGCCGGTGACCTGACAGCCTTCCAGCGCCAGAACGGTTACGGGCACGTGCCGTCCGTCCTCCTGGAAGAGGCGGGTCATCCCGACTTTTTTCGCGATCACGCCTGTGCGCATCGTCTTGAACTCCTAAACAGAGGCACCCCGGCCCATCCGAGGTGCTTGCGGGCCGTTTTCAACCGGCCCCAGCCCAAATTGTGATGCGTCGCCCCGTCCGGGCTGATTGCGCGCCTGGGAACAGGAGCGCGAGACGGGGGACGCAGACCCGGCCTGATTCCCGAAGGAATGGTCCGGCGGTATCCCGATGTCTTGCCTGGCCTTGCGGCCCGGCGGGGCTATCGAGCGCCCCGAAACTTCCCTGCCCGCTTAACGTCCAGCAGGAGGACGGAAAATCGAGTCGCTTAAGCGAGCTTGATTTCCACGTTCACGCCCGCAGCGAGGTCCAGCTTCATCAGCGCATCGACCGTCTGGGCGTTGGGCTGCACGATGTCGAGCAGCCGCTTGTAGGTGCGCACCTCGAACTGCTCGCGCGACTTCTTGTCGATGTGCGGGCCGCGGTTCACGGTGAACTTCTCGATGCGCGTCGGCAGGGGAATAGGTCCACGGATGAGTGCGCCGGTGCGGCGTGCAGTATCCGCGATCTCGCCCGTTGCCTGGTCGAGCACGCGGTGGTCGAAGGCCTTGAGGCGAATACGGATATTCTGTGCGTCCATGTCCTAGTCTACCGATGCGAAAGAGCCGAGGGCCGAAGCCCCAAAAATAAAGAACCGCCCCACCCAACCGAAGTTCTCGGTGAGGGGCGGCCCCCGTGAAATCTGACCGGCGGAGGAGCGAATCCCCCGCCGGTGCAGGCGCCTATATTAGACGGTGATCTTGCTGACAACCCCCGAACCGACGGTCCGGCCACCTTCGCGGATTGCGAAGCGCAGGCCTTCGTCCATCGCGATCGGCGCGATCAGCTTCACGCCGATCGTCACGTTGTCGCCCGGCATGACCATCTCGGTGCCCTCGGGGAGGATCACTTCACCGGTCACGTCGGTGGTGCGGAAGTAGAACTGCGGGCGGTAGTTGGCGAAGAACGGCGTGTGACGGCCACCTTCGTCCTTCGACAGCACGTAGACTTCGGCGCTGAATTCGGTGTGCGGCGTAACCGAACCCGGCTTCGCGAGCACCTGGCCACGCTCCACGTCTTCACGGGCAACGCCGCGAATCAGGGCACCGATGTTGTCGCCGGCTTCACCGCGATCGAGCAGCTTGCGGAACATTTCGACGCCGGTGACGGTCGTCTTGGTGGTGTCCTTGATGCCGACGATTTCGACTTCGTCACCAACGTTCACAACGCCGGTTTCGACACGGCCGGTCACAACCGTACCACGACCCGAGATCGAGAACACGTCTTCGATCGGCATCAGGAAGTCCTGATCGACCGGGCGTTCCGGCTGCGGGATGTGCTCGTCAACGGCCTTCATCAGCTCGATGATCGAATCCTTGCCGATGTTGTCGTCGCGGCCTTCGAGGGCGGCCAGGGCCGAACCCTTGACGATCGGAATATTGTCGCCGTCGAAATCGTATTCACTGAGCAGTTCGCGAACTTCCAGCTCGACCAGCTCGAGGATTTCCTCGTCGTCGACCTGGTCGACCTTGTTCAGGTACACGACCAGCGCCGGCACGCCGACCTGACGCGAGAGCAGGATGTGCTCACGGGTCTGCGGCATGGGGCCGTCGGCAGCGTTCACCACCAGAATGGCGCCGTCCATCTGCGCCGCACCGGTGATCATGTTCTTCACATAGTCGGCGTGGCCGGGGCAGTCGACGTGCGCATAGTGGCGCGCGTCGGTTTCGTATTCGACGTGCGCGGTCGAAATGGTGATGCCGCGCTCACGCTCTTCCGGCGCCTTGTCGATGTTTGCGAAATCAACGGCCTGGCCGCCGTAGGTTTCGGACATGACCTTGGTGATCGCCGCGGTCAGCGTGGTCTTGCCGTGGTCAACGTGACCAATGGTGCCGATGTTGCAGTGCGGCTTGTTCCGCTCGAACTTTTCCTTCGCCATTTTCTCTAATTACCTCTGTCTGAAATGGGATTTGTGCGGGGAAAAGGCGGCGCCCGCTCAAAATCAGGCGCCGCCCCTAAACCTATCGCTCGCCTTAGGCAAGCTTCTCCTTGACCTCTGCCGCGACGTTCGCGGGCACTTCGTCGTAGTGCGAGAACTGCATCGAGTACTGCGCACGACCCTGCGTGAACGAACGCAGCTCGTTCACGTAGCCGAACATGTTGGCCAGCGGCACGAACGCCTCGACCGCCTGTGCATTACCGCGGCTGTCGGTGCCCTGGATCTGGCCACGACGGCTGTTGAGGTCGCCGATGACGTCGCCCAGATAGTCTTCCGGGGTCACGACTTCGACCTTCATCACCGGCTCGAGCAGCTTGATGCCTGCCTTCTGCGCGGCTTCACGCATTGCGCCGCGTCCGGTGATTTCGAATGCCACGGTGCTCGAGTCGACGTCATGGTATTTGCCGTCGATCAGGCGGATCGTGAAGTCGATGATCGGGAAGCCGACCAGATGGCCGCTCTCGGCCTGCTCGCGCATGCCCTTCTCCACCGACGGGATGTATTCGCGCGGGATGTTACCGCCCTTGATCTCGTCTTCGAAGATGACACCCTGGCCGCGTTCGCCGGGAACGACGACAACCTTGGCTTCACCGAACTGGCCCGAACCACCCGACTGCTTCTTGTGGGTGTAGGTCACTTCGACTTCGCGGGCGAGCGATTCGCGATAGGCCACCTGCGGCGCACCGACGTTCGCTTCCACCTTGAACTCGCGCTTCATGCGATCGACCAGGATGTCGAGGTGAAGCTCGCCCATCCCCTTGATGATCGTCTGGCCCGATTCGTGATCGGTCGTCACGCGGAAGCTGGGATCCTCGGCAGCCAGGCGGTTGAGCGCGACGCCCATCTTTTCCTGGTCGGCCTTGGTCTTGGGCTCCACCGACAGCTCGATAACCGGATCGGGGAATTCCATCCGCTCGAGAATGATCGGCTTGGCCGGATCGCACAGCGTGTCGCCCGTGGTGGTTTCCTTGAGGCCCGCGATGGCGACGATGTCGCCGGCGAAGCCCTCTTCGATGTCCTCACGGTTGTTGGAGTGCATCAGCAGCATGCGGCCGATCTTTTCCTTCTTCTCCTTGACGGAGTTGAGGACCGAACCCTTGGTCAGCTTGCCCGAGTAGATGCGCGTGAAGGTGAGCGAACCCACGAACGGGTCGTTCATGATCTTGAACGCCAGCGCCGCGAACGGCTCGTCGTCCGAGCTCTTGCGCGTCGCTTCTTCGTCGCTGTCGGGCAGCACGCCCTTGATCGGCGGGACGTCGAGCGGGCTCGGCATGTAGTCGACCACCGCGTCGAGCAGGGGCTGCACGCCCTTGTTCTTGAACGCGGAGCCACACAGCACCGGCACGAAGGCGCGGTCCATGGTGCCCTTGCGAATCAGCTTCTTGAGCGTCGCGGCATCCGGCTCGTTGCCCTCGAGGTAAGCTTCCATGACATCGTCGTCCTGCTCGACGGCGGTCTCGATCAGCTTCTCGCGGTATTCGGCAGCCTTGTCGGCCATGTCGGCGGGGATCTCGACGTGCTTGTACGTCGCGCCCAGGCCTTCCGATTCCCAGATGATCGCGCGGTTCTTCACCAGATCGACCACGCCCTGCAGGTCGCTTTCCGCGCCGATCGGCAGGTAGAGCACCAGCGGGGTCGCGCCGAGGCGATCGATGATCGACTGCACGCAGTAATAGAAGTCGGCGCCGGTGCGGTCGAGTTTGTTGATGAAGCACATGCGCGGGACGCCGTACTTGTCGGCCTGGCGCCATACGGTTTCGGACTGCGGCTCCACCCCGGCAACGCCGTCGAACACCGCCACGGCACCGTCGAGCACGCGCAGCGAGCGTTCGACTTCGATGGTGAAGTCGACGTGGCCGGGCGTGTCGATGATGTTGATCCGGTGCTTGTCCGTGTTCGCACGCAGCGCTTCGGGATCGGACATCGGGTCCATCGTGGGGTCTTCGGCGTTCCAGAACGTGGTCGTCGCGGCCGAGGTGATGGTGATCCCGCGTTCCTGTTCCTGCTCCATCCAGTCCATCGTCGCGGCACCATCGTGCACTTCGCCGATCTTGTAGGACTTGCCGGTGTAGTAGAGGATACGCTCGGTCGTGGTGGTCTTGCCGGCATCGATGTGCGCCATGATGCCGATATTGCGATAGCGCTCCAGCGGATAGTCGCGGGCCATTGTCAATTCCTCGGAAAGGTCAGAGTGAGGGGGAGCCGGGTAAGCTGCACCCCATATGGGTCTTTATGTGACCGGATAAAGACGCGCCCGCCGTGCAGGCGGCGCGCCCTGACCCGATAATTACCAGCGGTAGTGGCTGAACGCGCGGTTCGCATCCGCCATGCGGTGCGTATCTTCGCGCTTCTTGACCGCGTTGCCGCGATTGTTGGCCGCATCCATCAGCTCGCCCGAAAGGCGCGCGCTCATGGTGGTTTCCGGGCGACCGCGCGAGGCGGTGATCAGCCAGCGGATCGCCAGCGCCTGCGCACGTTCGGGACGCACTTCAACGGGCACCTGGTAGGTCGCACCACCGACACGGCGGCTGCGCACTTCGACCTGCGGCTTGATGTTGTCCAGCGCGGCGTGGAACAGCTCCACCGGGTCCGCCTTGGCCTTCGCTTCGACGGTGTCGAGCGCGGTGTAGACGATCTTTTCGGCAACAGCCTTCTTACCGTCATACATCAGGTTGTTCATGAACTTCGAGAGCACCAGATCCTTGAACTTGGGATCGGGCAGGATTTCCCGCTTCTCCGGGCGACGACGACGACTCATTTCAGTGTCTCCAAAATTCTCAAATTCGTCACCCCGGACCTGATCCGGGGTCCCGCTTCGATTGCTCCATGAGGAGGAAGAAGCGGAATCCCCGCATGCGCGGGGATGACGGGAAAAGGCTTACTTCGGCCGCTTCGCACCATACTTGGAGCGCGACTGCTTGCGGTCCTTGACGCCCTGCGTGTCGAGCACGCCGCGCAGCACGTGGTAGCGCACGCCGGGAAGGTCGCGCACACGGCCGCCGCGGATCAGCACAACCGAGTGCTCCTGCAGGTTGTGGCCTTCGCCCGGGATGTAGCTGATGACTTCGCGCTGGTTGGTCAGGCGAACCTTGGCCACCTTGCGCAGAGCCGAGTTCGGCTTCTTCGGGGTCGTCGTATAGACGCGGGTGCAGACGCCGCGCTTCTGCGGGTTCTGCTCCATCGCAGGGACCTTCGACTTGGCCTTCTGCGGCGTGCGGCCCTTGCGGACCAGCTGGTTGATCGTCGGCATTAAATTCTCTCTTCTGCCAATTTCGTTCGGTACGGTCAGTTTCGTGCGAGGCCTCACCAACCCCGCTCATCCTGAGCTTGCCTGCCCCCGCGAAGGCGGGGGTCGAAGCACGCTTAGGGCAAGCGGAACGAGAGCGAGCCCCCATTTCCAGGATGGCTTCGCGCTTGCGCTCGAATGGAGTGTATCGGGGTCGTGCAGGCAAGCGGGGCGAGTGCGCATGGGCGGCACCGCCTGGCGAGACTGTCGCACGAGCCTGAAACGCTCCACCCGAACGCGCCCACGAGGGGCCACCCGGATTACTTTGACGGCTGCCCTTCCCTTACGAGAAAGAGGCCGACGCATCGTGCGACAGCCCCGGGACATGACCGGCAATGTTCAGCTCTATAAGCCTTGGCGAGAGCTGGGCCCTGCCTCGGTTGAGGGGCGCTTAGTAGGATTTGGGGTGGGGGTCAAGTTCAGAACGAATAACCATAATCGAGGGAAATGGCATCAAAATGAACCTCTTCCGCAATGTCGAATGCTCGCCTCATAATCCCACTATGCTTCGCTGGACCAATTCCATGCAAGCAAGCCGCATCCTTTAGAAAGCCCGTTAACCGGTCAAAATGGCCAGAGGTCACCGGCCCGGTTGCAAACTGAAGAAGCGGGCTGTCGATAGCATCGCTTACCCGAACCGGAACACCATTCGCTATAAAGATTGAGAGCCCAACCCGCTGAGCTGGCGATTCGATACGGCTCTCAAATACCGCGGCAGAGTCCGAAGCTGCGAAGAGCTGCGCGGCCGCCTGAGCGACATTGGCGCCCATTACAACCACGTGATCAGCATTGCCGGTGACCATCGCCTTCATCAACGAAAAATGAACCTCGAGCTCCGGCCAGTCAGTGGCAAGGACCAAATTACTCTCAAAGAAGTCGGTGCCGCTAAGATAAAGACTCCGCCCAAGTCTGTAACGCAGCTTTGTCGCCATTCGTTTTCTCTGAAAATCCGAACTGGGCGGCTCGCCAAGGAGAAGCTCTCGCGCCTGCCCCTCGATTTTATCTCTCAATGAAACCGCATTCGTGAGGATTTTCGCAGCTGAGAGCCCCCTACTCTTTGCGAGAAACCAACCCCAAAGCTTGAGCTGCCTAACACGTTCGAACGTGGACGCCTCGTTAACTGCGGTTTGGTACGCCCGGATCGGAAGTCGAAATCCATTTTCCCGAAGGAGAGCTATAAGTTCATCACCATCGTTCGGCTTGAGAAGGAGGAATTTCTTAATGTCCCCTATTAGCGTCATCCAGCCTCGCGACAGCTCTCCGCTCTCGAAGTCGCGCGCTGACTCGAGCCAATCCGCCCCTTCAACGGTCAAGCTCTTATCCGAATTGTCGTCATGTGCCTCGAAACCACATTCCCTCAATTCATCCCTAAGCCAATCGATGTCTTGATCGACCTCGGCGCCGCCAACGAGAATAAAATCGTCCACGTAACGAAATATCCTTGATTCGCGCTTGGAACATTTCCGATCCAAATCTTTAAGAATCAAATTTCCCATGAGATGACTGAACATCGGACCAGTCAGCATGCGTCCGTCGCCGACCCTCTCATGCATCTTAATTAAATGAAGACCAGCCAAAAGTGAGGTCGACGAGATGCCATGTCCTGAACAAAATTCCTGCCAAACTTGCTCGGCGCGCATACACGTTATCGATGGATAAAATTTCTTGATATCCAGATATCTCACCGTAGACGATGGCTTCGATCTGATGGCTTCTGCGACCGCTTCTTGCCGGGCCTTAAGACCCTTCATGTACGGCTGAAAGAAGCCCGTCTCATCACCAGGCGCGGTTGGCCAGTAACTAAAGCACACATTTCTATCCGGGATATCAGCCTTTTCCGAACATTCGGCAATGATCGATGCCTCAACCAACACTTCGCTCGGGGCCGGCATGTGCATCGACCGGTACTGCACTTCACCTTTAGAATCACGCTCTTTGAAGTATGGTATTTCTAAATACTTCGGATGATTTGTCGACCTAAATATCTGTGGCGCAATCCTCATTGCAAAATCATCCGATCTTGCGAAATCACCCTCCAAAAAGTAGCGCAGCAAGAGATACGGAAATACATCTCTTGCCCTGTATTGTCGTATCGCTCGGTTAGATAACGAGCGGCGCGCCTTCATTCTTTTTCACGCTTAATTGCAAGCTCAAAAGGCAGGGCTCGGGCATTTACCCGATGAGTCCGGCCTGTACCGAGAGGACATGCGAAGCGCGCCGACGAGGCCGCGCCCTCTTCGTCTCCATCTACGAGCCGTGCAAACTCCAAAAGCTCTCTGAATAGTTTTGATAATTTGCCGAATAGACCTTTCGAAACCGCCTTCTGATCTGGCTCGATCCACACACCTGCGTTCATATCACCTGAACAAAAGCGAACCAAGAGGCCAAGCCCTTCATTCGCCGCCTTCCACTTACCCTGCCTCTCAAGAAACCCACTAAAATTACAAACGAGAAGCAGCACCTGAGGGAATTTCAATTTAGCCTGCGCGATCTTTTGCACCAGCTCAACGTTACTAACGTCATCTAGCACGTCCCACCGAAACGAATCCACAGATACAAAGATAGCCTGCTCCTCAAGGACGGGATTGATTTTGTTCAACAACTCCAATCCGTAATTCAAAGCGGGTTGAGATATCTCGCCCCAAAGGAGCCGCACCTCCAAAGGCTGCCTCGGCAACACCTCTGACGCTCGCAACTCCGCGATAGAGGCCAGAAGTGTTAGGGCACCCGCCCCTGCTCCCGAAGGCACGTCAACCAAGCATAAGGAACCGCCCGCCAAAAATTGATACAGCAACGTTGAGGAAACTGAGGTTTCACCTCTGGGATTTACTAAAATGAGTTCGACCCTCGCCACCGAACCGTCAAAAGCATGGGTGAAATGCTTATCAGTTTGCTCCTGCGTAACCCCGCCTACCGGCGCTTCATCAGGTCGGGGGCCCTTCGCATCGTTCAAGAACCCATGTTTGTCCAAGACGGCCGCATAAGCAGCGCCCAGTCGCTCTGGAATCGACAGCCTCTCTCCATCCCAGAACTGCCCGATTTCCATCTAACCCCCAGCGAAATTTCCAATCGCAGATATGCAGCAAGTTACATGGCGCTCAATTGTTTCACGTCATTTCTCCCCAATTAAGACGATTCGCCGAGGGGTGGTTGGTAGATTTTCTCAACTTTCGAAGAATTGCTTTTCCTACTCTCCCGCAATCTGCAATCTACCTGCGGCTATGCCCCCAGATGAGTCTTTCGATGGGTCCGCCGAGGACCGTCGCTCGAACACGCGCGTTTGTTTGTTTGGCCTCAAGCGCCGGCGCTCGCATCCACTCGCTTGGCTACCGCGCCATTCGGCGCGACGGGCGGTCGCCCTTGCCTCGCCTTCGGCTCGGAAGTCAGCGCTATGACGAAAAAGGCCCCTCCCCCAACCACCTCCCCTGAAGGTGAGGGGGCTTGTTCGCGCAAGATTGCCCGCCAGGCGACCTCCGTCGTCGCCTATACCGGCCCCGAGCCCGAGGACGACGATCCGCTCCTCTCCTTTGCGCCCTATCTCCACCCGCACCCGCGCTCCAACTCGATCACGCCCGAGCGGCAGCGGCGGTTCGTCGCGACGCTCGCGGCGACGGGGATCGTCACGCAGGCGGCGCGCTCGATCGGGAAGAGCATGGAGGCGCTCTACAAATTGCGCGCGCGGCCGGGGGCGGAGGGGTTTGCCGCGGCGTGGGATGCGGCGCTGGAGCGGGGGATGCAGCGGCTGGAGGATTGTGCGCTCGAACGCGCGATTACCGGCACGCCCACGCCGATCGTCTCGGGCGGGAAGCTGCTGGGCACATGGGACAAGCCGGACAATAATCTGCTGCGCTTCCTCCTCCAGCATCGCCTGCCGCAGCGCTATGCCGCGCAGCTCGCGCCCGGGCACCCGGTATACGAGGCGATCCGGCGCGAGGTGCTGGAGGCGCAGCGGGCCGAGGGGGTGGCGGGGGAGGCCGCAGTGTTCGCCTCGCTCGAAGCGAAGCTGGAGAAAATCCGCGCGCGGCACGCGGCGGCGCGGGAAGACGGCGGCGCGACCGACTAGAGGAAGCGGCGCAGCGGGATCGGCGCGGGCGGATCGGGGCGATCGGACGGCGTCTGCTCGCCCTCGGGCGCGTCGTGCCGGGGCGCGGGGGCGCTGTCGCACTCGGTCGCCGGATGCGTTCCACCCCGCGCGCCCGGCCCATCCCCGTCAAGCAGCTGCATCAGCCTGGCGGGCGGCAGCGGGCGTTCGAAGCGGATGCCGGTGATCCCGTCGTCCGTGCGGACCACGCTGGCATTGTGCAGCGTCTGCCCGCCGATCTCTATCGTGCACAGCGTGCCCGGCTCGATCCCGTCGAGCCCGTGAACCGCCAGGCCGGAGAGCGAGATGTTCTCCAGCTCCGCCCGGTGGCCCTTGCAGCCCGACCATACGCGCACGGGCAGGTGCGCGGGCACGCGGGTGGCGCGCGGGCGCGGCACATCCACGGCTTCCGCAGGGCCCGAAATATTGGCGACGCCGATGCGCGTCCCGTCGACCCAGGCGACGCGCGCGGCCACCGGCTCGATACCGTCCCAGTAATAGGACAGCAGCGTGCCCGGTGCGGTCTCGATCAGGGCTTCGAACATCGCGCCGCCCTCGCTGACATTGCGCAGGATCGCGGGGTGCGCCTCGCGCTCGACCATCACGCAGCAGGTGCGGAAGGTGGCGATCTGCCGTTCGTTCTTGCGCCGTTCGTTGGCGGGCACGGAGGCGATCGCGCCCCGGCTCGCGCCGGCGGGAGGAAACTCTGCGATGTTGCTTTCGTCCGACATGGGCGAATCATATCTCCGCAAGGTCGATGTACGCAGATGCGCGCACTCACCTGTGCGATGTATGATCGAAGGTGGTTAGGATTGGGTAACCATGCCTGCGGAAAAGGCCCCTGGCCGCACGACGGGGGCAACAGGTCGGGCGGGCCTAGAGCGTTCCGGTGAGGTACTGCACCAGCGCGCGGACCTTCTTCTGGCGCCACTGCGGCGGCGGGGCGACCAGCCAGTAGGACCGGCGGCCTTCGCGCGGCCCGTCCTCCACCACGACGCTGCCCGCCGCGATCGCCTCTGCCGCCAGCGCGAAGGGCACCCGCGCCGTGCCCAGCCCCGCGATCACGCTGGCGAGCGCCTGGCCCGCGCTGCCCACCGCGATGCAGGCCTCCGGCGCGCTGTCGCGGCTCTCGCTGCCGCCATCGCCGGGCCAGCCGATGGTGCGGCCCTTCGCATCGGGCGCATCGACCGGCGCCACGCTGACCCACTGTGGCTGGGAAATCTGTTCGCCCGGGAATTCCTCCGGCCCCTCGGTCAGCCAGATCGCCAGGTCGAGATTGGCTTCGGAGAAATCCGCCCGCTCGCGCTCGCGCAGCTGGAAGCGCACGCCGGGATGCTGCGCCTGGAACGCGGCGAGACGCGGGGCGAGCCAGTTTTCCAGCATGCCGCGCGGCGCGGCGATGGCATAGCGGTCGACCGCCTGCCCCGCCTGCATCGCGGCCACGCTCTCCTCGAACCGCAGGAACCCGTCGCGCAAGGCATCGAGCCCGGCGCTGCCTTCCTCGGTCAGTTCCAGCCCCTTGCTGGTGCGGCGGAACAGGACCGTGCCGAGATGATCCTCCAGCGCGCGGATCTGCTGGCCCACGGCGGCGGGCGTCACCGCCAGCTCGTCCGCCGCCTTGGTGAAGGAGAGGTGCCGCGCGGCGGCATCGTAAACGCGCAGGGCGTTGAGGGGCAGGAGCGTGCGCTTCATGATCCGCCGAGCGCTAGCCAGCGAGCGCGCGAACGGCAAGCCGGGTTACGCCGGAGTCGTGTCCGTCTCCGCGAAAGCGCAGGCCGGGAGCTTCGGCCCAAGGCTTCACGAAGCGATCTTTCCTCCTTCGTTCAGGTACGAACGAATCGCTTCTTCAGACCCTGGGGCGTTTCGCCGCATATATCGGCCGTTGTTTGCGGGGAGACATTTGCCCAAATGCCGGCAAAGGTGGATCCCAAATAGTGTTGCTCTACAGGGCCAAGCTTCGCCCGGAGCCCCATGCGAAGCAGCGTTGCGTAGAGGGAAACGTCGCCGATCTTCCGCACTCGCTCCTTCCCCGCCTGCTCCGCCCCGCGCCTTTGCCACAGCGCAAAAAGACGGTCTTTAGCGTCCTGAGGTGCCTCTCCCCCCATGCGGCAGAAGGGGGGCAGCAAACTGCTCGCAAGGTCACCACGCTTGCTTTCAAGCCGGAGCAATACCGTGTCTCGCTGGCTCGGGTCCGAGATATCCAGGCGCGTGTAGATTTTGCTTACCTGTTCAGTCCAACGGCGTGCGTTCTCCGGCCGCAGCCACGCAGCGAGCTGGGCCCGGTGCGGTGCAAGAGCCTCCTCGGGCAGCGCCGCGGCGATGCTCCAGAGACTGCGACCGTTCTCGCTCACGGTCTCGTCCGATGCTTGAAGCCTGCCCAGCGCCGAAAAAATGGCATCGGCGTATGGCGCAACAACGTCTGGCCGGTTGGGCAAATGATCGAACGATCCATCCTGCTCTTCGAAAGGATCGGACAGGATGTCGGATAGAATGGCGAGTTCCTTGCGCACGAGCTCCCGATCGGCTGCCTCACCGACCGATCGCACGACTTCTGGTCCCGAAGCGGTCGCGCCATAATTGCGACTATTGCCCAACCCCAAGGCTTTCGCCAGCGATCGCGACATCGAGCCGAAGCGTTCTCCATCCGCCAGAATCGGGGTGAAGCCATCACGAAGAAAACTTGCTCCACAATCCCACGAGGGTGCGCCGCTGTTCAGGCCGCAACCCATGGCGGGCATGGGGAACGGTTTGAGCGGCGACGCATAGCCGCCCCTGATTTCGATCGAGCGCCCCGACTTTTCGTCCTGCGCCTGCAACTCGACAATCCGTACCGGCAGGAACAAGCGATGCGTTGCGCGATCATCGCTGGTCACCCGCACCACCGGGCGATCGGGCTGGCCCGGACCATAGATCGAGCAGTACCCTTTCACGAGACGTCGCTCGCTTACCTCACCCGGCGTGTGGAAACCGAATGCATAAAGCCCGGCAGAGCGATAGACGTCGTTATCCCGCAGCGCCCTGCACCCTTCGCGATTGCCCATGAAATGCACTCTGCCCGTAGCCGAGAAGGCGCGTCGCACCCCGTGGTGCTGCACGAATGTGAATGGAGAGGGGTGAAGGTCGCCCTCTCCCTTGACCAATAGCAGATCCTGCTTCGATCGATCGAACGGCAGCGCCTGCCCGGCATTGTGCTGCTGGTAGAGTGTCCGCAGGGATGCCAGTGTCGCCTGATCGGCTGCGTAGAACGCGTAATAGCCAGTGAAGTAGACGAGCGGAACGAATATCCATCCACGAGACGCGCGACCCGTCAAAACCTCGAATACGATCCCGATCATGCCGAGGTTGATGAGAATAACGGACCAGAAAGCGACCAGCACAAGCATCAGGAAGATACCGAGTATCGGCACCATCTGCGCTGCGAAAACCACGATGGCCGCAACAAAAAACCAGACCGAGAATGGCCAGCCGGAAGGCAATCGGGGGAGCGCTCGGATCACGCCATGCTTTTACAGCGGACGCGTTACAAAAGCTTTGAAGCCCCCTGACATGGACGATACGAATCGCGTCCCGAATGCCTGCCTTCCCAGACAGAACCACGAATAGCTGATGTTTATCGACGGCTTCAGTAATCCGCACGCCCAAGGCTCCTGTCTGCTCCAAGGGCAGTCAATCGTGAGCGCCTGCCTGAGGCAGTCAAAAAAAGGGGAAGGGAGTGCGCCCCGCCCTAATGCGCCGTCGCAGGCGCGGCGAGCGGGAAGAAGGGGATGCGTACCTCGATCGGCGTGCCGTCCTCGCGATGGAAGGTGTAGAAACCTTCCATCGATCCGAACGGCGTCGTCAACGGGCAACCCGACACGTAATCATGGCTGCGGCCGGGAGTGAGCACCGGCTGTTCGCCGACCACGCCCTCGCCATCGACATGGCGGACCAGCCCTTGCGCATCGGTGATCCGCCAGTGGCGCGTCATCAGCTGCACCCGCTCGCGCGAGGCGTTCTCGATCCGGATATGATAGATCCAGAACCACTTGTTGTTGGCAGGGTCGCTCTGCTCGGGCAGGAAATTGACCGAAACGCGAACGGTAACACCGTCGGTGGTGGCGGCATGATCGAACAGGTTCTTCATCACGATTCGGAAAGGTAATGGGTTTGCGCAGGAGGGCAAGGCGACCATCCACAGCTTGCGCGAAACCTGTTGCCGTCTTGCCGCAAATTGCGGGCTTGCGCGTCAACTCTTCCCGAAATCGGCAAGCGTACCGTGGGCCGAAATCGCACTGCAAAGGCGGCGCAAAGCCACGGCATAGGCGGCGGTGCGCATATCGGTGTCGCACTCCTGCATCACCTCGCGCACATTGTCGGCCGCATCCGCGATCCGGTCTTCCAGATAGTCGTCGATATCTTCCGGATCCCAGTCGATGCCCTGCCGGCCCTGTACCCTTTCGGCGTGGCTGACGGTCACGCCGCCGCCATTGGCGAGGATATCGGGCACCACCTCGATCCCCGCATCCGCCAGCGCCTTGTCGGCGGCGGGCAGGATCGGACGGTTGGCGAGTTCGACGATCGCCTTGCAGTTGAGCGCCTTGGCATCATCGGAATCCGCGATCACCCCGCCCAGCGCGGCAAACACCAGCACATCGCATTCGGCCGAAAGGACGTCTTCGGGATCGTCGCTGGACCCGGCGTTGCCGCCATCGAAGGCGGTCACCTTGCCGGTTTCGTCCTTCGTCTTGCTCAGCGCCTCGATGTCGAGCCTCTCGGAATCGCTCACCGTGCCGGACGAATCGGCGACCGCGACAATCCTGTGCCCCGCTTGGGCTGCGGCCTGCGCGAACCAGCGTCCGGCGTTGCCGAAGCCCTGCAGCGCGATGGTGAGCCCGCCCTCCTCGCCCAAGCCGGCAAGGTCGCGCATTTCCTCCAGCGCGATATGCGCGCCGCGTCCCGTGGCGGGCGTGCGCTCCGCCATACCGCCCAGTGCGACGGGTTTGCCGGTGAAGGCGTGCGGCTGGATCGAGCCTGCGATTTCGCAATATTCGCTGACCATCCACGCCATCTCGCGTTCGCCGGTAGCGACGTCGGGCGCGGGCACATCACGGTCCGGGCCGAGGATCTTCGCCATGGCGCGCACGTAGCCACGCGCCACGCGCTCTTTCTCCATGGTCGAAAGGTCGTGCGCATCCACTTCGACGCCGCCCTTGCCGCCGCCGAAGGGCAGGCCCATCAGCGCGCACTTCATGGTCATCAGAAACGCCAGCGTCTCTACCTCGTCGAGGTGGACCGACTGGTGGAACCGGATGCCGCCCTTGGTCGGGCCGAGCGCGGAATTGTAGCGGCAGCGCCACGCCTTGAGCGTGACTGCGGAGCCATCGTCGCGCCGCAGGTTGACCGACGCGGCCAGCGTTTCGATCGGATGGCAAAGGTGCGAAACGACCTCTTCGGTCAGGTCCAACAGGTCCGCCGCGCGTATCATGCGCTCCTGCGCCGCTGCCAGATGTTCGCCCATGTCGGTGTCTCCTCGTGAATGGCTTCACCAGACACAACGTGAGTGCACGGGCCCGTTCCGTAGGGTGCCGAAAGGCTTACGTGTTTGTGCTCGCCCAGAAACGCCTGCTGCCTGCGTTTCTCGATCCGAATGTCGCGTGCTATGGATGCGGCATGCGAAAGCTGCTGATGGTCTGGTGCTGTCTGTCCCTGCCGGTTATGCCGCAGCAGAATCTCGCGGCGCATCCGGGCGGGCTCGACGCGAAGGGGTGCCACACCAACCGCAAGACCGGCGATTATCACTGCCACCAGCCGCGGCGTGCCGCGCGGCCCGCCAGCGGTCGCTCGCTCGACGGGCGCGTCTATTTTCCGAACTGCACCGCCGCGCGCGAGGCGGGCTTCAGCAATATTCGCCGCGGAGAACCCGGCTACCGGCAGGACCTGGACCGCGACAATGACGGGATCGCCTGCGAATCGCGCTAGGCCCCGGCCCGCAACGGCGGACTAGAACCCCGCCGCTTCGAGCGCCTGGTCGATGTCCTCACGCAGGTCCTCGATATCCTCCAGCCCGACATTGATGCGGATCAGGCCTTCGGTCACGCCCATTTCGGCGCGCGCTTCCTCGCTCAGCCCGGCATGCGTGGTGCTGGCGGGATGGCAGGCAAGGCTGCGCGCATCGCCGATATTGTTGGACAGGTCGATCAGCTGCAGCGCGTCGAGCAGCGCATGCGCCTTCTCGCGGCTCTCCAGATCGAAGGAGAAGATCGGCCCCGTGGCCCGCATCTGCTTCAACGCAAGCGCGTGGCGCGGGTGGCTCTCCAGCCCGGGATGCAGGATGCGCGGCACGCGCGGCTCCATGAAGCTGCCCAGCGCCACCGCATTCTCGCTCTGCCGGTGCGCGCGCAGGTCCAGCGTCTCCAGCCCCTTGTGCACCACCCAGGCATTGAAGGGCGACAGGTTGGGCCCGGTATTGCGCTGGAAGGGCAGCAGCACCTCGTCGATCCACTCGCGCGTCCCGCACACCGCGCCCGCAAGCACCCGGCCCTGCCCGTCCATCAGCTTGGTCGCGCTGTAGGCGACCACGTCCGCGCCGAACTCCATCGGGCGCTGCAGCACGGGCGAGGCAAAGGCATTGTCGACCACAGTGGTGATCTCGTGCGCCTTCGCCAGCGCGCAGACATGCGCGAGGTCCACGATGTCGAGCGTGGGATTGGCGGGCGTTTCGAAGAAGAAGACCTTGGTGTTGGGCCGGATCGCGGCTTCCCACGCGTCGTTATCCGCGCTGTCGATCACCGTGGTCTCGATCCCGAAGCGTGGCAGCAGGTGGTCGACCAGCCAGCGGCAGCTGCCGAACGCGGCGCGCGCGGCGACGCAATGGTCGCCGGTGTTCAGCTGGCACAGCAGCGCGGCGGTCATCGCGGCCATGCCGGAGGCCTGTACGCGGCAGGCTTCGGCGCCCTCCATCAGCGCGATGCGTTCCTCCAGCATCGCCACGGTCGGGTTCTGGAGGCGCGAATAGGTCATCCCCTCCGCCTCGCCCGCAAAGCGCGCGGCGACTTCGGCCGCATTGTCGTAGGTGTAGCCAGAGGTGAGGAACATCGCCTCGCTCGTCTCGCCATGCTCGGAGCGCCAGGTGCCGCCGCGCACGGCCTGCGTTGCGGGACGCCACTTGGAGGTGACGGAGCGATCCATTCCGGTGGTCTTCTTCATGGGGCGAGCGCTTACGAGGGCGACAGGTCGCCCGCAAGCAATCCATCGCGCGCGGTCTTCGCATGCCCGACCGTACCGAGCATCAGCGATCCCTCCATGAGCGTGAGCAGCAGCCGCGCGCCACCTTCGGGATCGGGATCGTCGACGGGCATCTGGCGGATCAGCCAGTCGAGCTGGCGCGCGATCATTTTCTGCGCGGCCACCTCGTAACCCGGCAGGTTGCGCGCGGCCCCGGCGACGATATCCCACCACAGGACCATGAAGGGCCGCATTGCCGGATTGGCCGCCTGGTCCATCACCCGGTCGAAGCATTCGCGCCGGGTCGCAGGTCGAATATCGCCGAGCGCCATGTCGAGCGTGGCGGAATAGACCCCCGCGATGTGATCGAGCAATTCGACGATCAGCGTTTCCTTGTTGCCGAAATGGTAGACCAGCATCCTGTCGCTGGTCCCCGCCGCCTTCGCCAGCGGACGCAGGCTCGCCCCGCCGAGCCCGTGTTCGAGCACATGCGCCGCCATCAGCGGCAGCAGGGTTTCGCGGGAGAGCTTCTCGGGTCTGGAAGGCGCTGGGGACATTTCTCTATTGTAGCACTCGCTACATTCCTCTAGTGCGGCGTGTAGCAGGTGCTACAAAACGGAGACCCTCACGTGACCACGCTAGAAATCGTCTGGATTGCAAGCCTTGCCGGTGGGGGCTTCGGCCTTCTTACCATCCTCGCCGCCAAGCGCGAGACCGGCAATGCCGCGCTCGCCGCACTGCTGTGCGGCGCGTTTGCCGCCTACACCGCGGTGCAGATCGCCAGCGAGGGGGTGGTCGGTTTCTTCACGAACCACACCGCCAACCTCACCGGGCTGCAGGTGTGGATCGACCTGATCATGTGCGCGGTCCTGGCGCTGTTCTTCATCGCGCCGCGCGCGCGGGCGGCGGGCATGAACCTGCTGCCATGGACGCTGCTGGTCGGCTGCACCGCCAGCATCGGCCTGCTGGCGATGGTGGCGCGGCTGTTCTGGCTCGAACGCAGGGCACAGGCTGCCGCCTGACCCGCGCGCGTTGCGCTTCGGCCACGGGTGCGCGGCTTCGTGATCCGCCCGCTTGTCGCCATCGCCCCTCGCCCGTATCGCTGCCGGCGCAATGACCCGAGCGCACGCGACCCGCGTTCCTGCAAGCGACGATCCCCTGCTGGCCTGCCTCGCCCTGACGCTCGGCTTTTTCCTGCTGTGCCTTTGGCGGCTGTGGCTGCCGAGCGGGCCGTTCTTCGACGAGATCCACTACCTGCCCGCCGCGCGCGAGCTGCTGACCGGGTTCGACTATCGCAACCCCGAGCATCCGCCGCTGGGCAAGGAGATCATCGCAGCTGGCATTGCGCTGCTGGGCGACGATCCGTGGGGCTGGCGCATCTTTTCCGCGCTGGCGGGCGCGCTGGCGCTGTTCGCGGGGATGCGCGCGTTGTGGCACGCAAGCCTCAGCCGCGATGCGGTGCTCGCCTACGGGCTTTTGCTGGCGAGCGGCTTCATGCTGTTCGTCCACGCGCAGATCGCCATGCTCGACATCTTCATGGTGGCGTTCTTCCTGACCGCGCTGTGGTTCTTCGCCGCCGCGTGCCGGGCAGGCCAGCCCGTGCGCGCCCGGGCCTTGCTCGCCCTGTCGGGAATCGCGCTGGGCTGCGCGATTGCCTCGAAGTGGAACGCCGCCCCGCTCGCCCCGCTGCTGGGCCTCGGCTTTCTGGCGCTGCGCGTACATGCGGTCGGCCCGGCGGACCTTCGGACCGAGACAGACGCTGCGCCGGTGCGCGGTGTCGGGCCCATCGAGGCGGCGCTGTGGCTCGGCGTGCTGCCGCTGGCGGTCTACGCGACGACCTTCTGGCCCGCGTTCCAGGTCGAGAACGGGCCTTTTGCGGGCATGGACCTGATCGGCGCGCACCGGCACATGCTCGAACTGCAGCAGAGCGTGAAGCAATCGCACCCCTACCAGTCGACATGGAGCCAGTGGGTGCTGAACACCCGCGCGATCTGGTATCTGTACGAGGTGACGGACGGCGCGCAGCGCGGCGTGATGCTGATCGGCAATCCGCTGACCATGCTGCTGGGGCTGGCGGGCGTGGCGTGGTGCGCGCTCGCCGCCCTATTGCAGCGCCGGGTGGATGCGGGCGCGGTGGCGATCCTCTACGCGGCCAGCATCGGCTTCTGGATCATCGCGGCCAAGCCGATCCAGTTCTACTACCACTATTTCCTGCCCAGCTGCTTCCTGCTGGCGGGGCTCGCGCTGATGATCGCGTGGCTGAAGGCGCGCGGCTTCGGCTGGGCCTATTGGCTGGTTCTGGCGGCAAGCCTTGCGGTGTTCGCCTGGTTCTACCCGATCCTGAGCGCCGCCGAGCTGAGCGGAGAGCAGGCCTATTCCACATGGATGTGGCGCGGGGAATGGCGGTAGGTCGCGGGGAGCGAAAAAGCCGCTAGACCCTCCCCCAGACAAACCGGTTCGACAGCGCGTAATTCCACACCGCGCCCACCACGATGCCCGCCAGCGCGGCCAGCACCCAGCCCAACCCACGCATCTGCAGGAAGCTCGCCAGCGCCACGTTGGCCAGCGCACCCACCGCGCAGGCCGCGCAGAACACCGCCCAGCCGCGCACCCACGCGGGCACCGTGCGCAGACGCTTGTCGCGGTAGGTCAGCCAGTTGTTGAGCCAGAAATTGAACGTCATCGCGGCGAAGGTCGCGATGGCTTGCGCCTTCCAGAAGGTTGCGGTCGTGCCCGGATAAAGCAGCGCCAGCACTGCCATGTGGACCAGCACGCCGGCCCCGCCGACCGTGCCGAACAGCGCGAAGCGCGTGGGCACGATCCGGCCGAAATACCTCTCGTACAGCCCGACGAGGAATTCGAACGCGACCGCCCGGTCGAGCTTGCTTTCACCGCTGCGCCTTTCCCCGAAATGCATCGGCACCTCGGCCACGCGCAGCTGCCGGGGCGAGACCGACAGAATGTCGAGCAGCACCTTGAAACCGATCCCCGACAGGCGCGGGGCGAGCGCGCGCACGCGCGCCGTCTCGACCATGAAAAATCCGCTCATCGGGTCGGACAGTTCGACCCCGGTCAGCGCACGGGCCAGCCGGTTGGCGAGGCGCGAGCTCTTTTCGCGGCGCACGCTGGCCAGCCCATCGGCATCACCGCCCTCGATAAAGCGCGAGCCCACGACGAGATCCGCATGCGCCAGCCGCTCCAGCATCTGCGGGATCAGCGCGGGGTCGTGCTGGTGGTCGGCGTCCATCACCGCGACCACAGGTGCGGCGGTGGCGCAGGCGCCCTCGATCACCGCCGAGGCGAGGCCGCGCCGCCCGATCCGCTGCAACACGCGCACCCTCGGGTTTGCACGGGCGAGCCTGCGCGCTTCGTCCGCAGTGCCATCGCTGCTGTCGTCGTCGACGATGATCGCTTCCCAGTCGATGCCGTCCAGCGCCGCTGTCAGCCGTTCGACCATGGGGGAAAGGTTCTCACGCTCGTCAAGCGTGGGCAGGATGACCGCGATTTCCGGCACTGCTCCCCCTCAGGCAATTCTGGCCAGCCGCTCCAGCAGCCGGCCGCGCGCGGACATAGCATCGCCATGCCGGTCGGCAAGCAGGTAGCGCTCCAGCGCAGGGGCAAGCTTGCGCAGCGCTTCCAGCGTCTGCGGCAGGTCGCCCGCCTCCGGCTTCATGCCGCCATAGCCCAGTTCGCGCAGCACCAGCGCCTCGTAGGATAGCAGCGCCGGCGCCCAGCCGCGCGCGGCAGGCGCATGGCAGATCGCGTCGAGCAGCCCGCCCAGCGCATCGTAGAGGCTTGGATAGGGATTGCGCTCTGGCAGCGCGGTGGCGGTGAGTGCGGTGACCCACAGGATCGCGGCGGCGGGCAAAGGCTCGTTCAGCCACGGCGCGCGGCTGGTCACCAGTTCCACCTTGCCGAAGGGCAGCTGGCTGGCAGAGCGCGCACGGATATCCGCCTCGATCGCGTTGCCCGGGATCACCACCGGGCGCAGCCGCCGCCCCTGCCCGCCCGCGACATAGGCCGCAACCAGCCCCGCTTCCTGCGTCAGCATGCGCAGGATCACCGCATTTTCGCCGTGCGCGCGCGCGGCAAGGACGATGGCGGGGGCCTTCAGTTGCATGGGTTATCCCGCCGCCCTTGCGAAGGCAGGGGCCCGGATGAGGGCTGCAATTAGGATTGAGGCGAGCATGCAGCCCCGCCTAGCGGGTGTGGGATGGTATGGCGAGATTGTGCCTGTCGAGGAGGCGGCCGGGCCCCTGCCTTTGCAGGGGCGACGGAAGGTTTATCGTGCCAGCGCCAGAACGGCGCCTGAGGAAGCTACTTCTTCTTCGCTTCCAGCGCGTCGAGCCGTGCGGAGAGCGCCTCGTTCTCGGCGCGGGCCTTGGCGGCCATTTCCTTCACCGCCTCGAATTCCTCGCGGCTGACGAAGTCCAGCCCGCCGACGGTTTCCCTGATCCGCTCGCGCGCGCTTTCCTGCGCCTCGCGCGTCATCCCGGCGAAGGTGCCCGCGGCACCGTTCACCAGCTTCACGAAATCGGCGATCATGGGGTTCTGGCTCTGCATGGCAGGATAGATGGCGCCAGGCCCCGTGTTTGTCCAGAGCCTGCCTTGCCCGATCAAACCTCGATCCGCTGGACCGCTCCCGTGGTGTCCGCCCCGTCCGCATCGGGATTGAGCTGGAGGATCTCGTAATTGAGGAAGGACGCAAAGATCGTCCACGCCAGATAGGGGACCAGCAATGCCGCAGCCAGTTTGCGAACGCGGAAGAACAGCACGATGGTTATCAGCAGCACGATGTTGAGCGCGCAGATGAGATAGAAGGCATAGGTGATCTCGTGCTGGCCGAAGAACAGCGGGCTCCAGGCGAGGTTCATGGCGAACTGGATTACGAAGGCCACGATCGCCAGCCCGCGCCCTTTCGCCCCCCACGCCGCACAGACCATCGCGAAGGCGAGCCCCATCATCACGTAAAGAATCGTCCAGACCACCGGGAAAAGACCGGGATCGGGGTAGAAATCGGGCTTCTGCAGGGCGGCGAACCACGGGTCTCCCGCGCCCGAGCCTGCCAGTTGGCCCGACAGGAAGCCGAGCAGGACGACAGCGGGAACGGTGAAAAGCGCCCAGCGAATGAAGCTAGCGCGCAGCTGTGCGCGAGAGGCCAGCGTGGTCATTGATCCTCCAAGGGAAACTCTGCGACTCTCCCTGAATGCCGCGTTCCCGCCCGGCAAGCAAGGTTGCAGACACTATACCGAATTGGCACGCCGGCCGCACCTATTCCTAAGCCCGTGTCGCGCTGATCAGGAATTCCACATTGCCCTTGGGGCCGGTGATCGGGCTTTCCACGATGCCCTGCACCTGCCAGCCGCCCTCCTCGAGCCATTGGCGCGCCTCCTCGCACACGCGCGCATGCAGGGCCGGGTCGCGCACGACGCCCCCCTTGCCGACCTCTTCGCGCCCGACCTCGAACTGCGGCTTGATCAGCGAAACCAGCTGGCATTGCGGCGCTGCCAGCTGCAGCGGGCGTTCCAGCACCTTGGCCATGCCGATGAAGCTCGCATCGCATACCACCCAGTTGCACGGCGCATCGATCTGTTCGGGCGTGAGGATGCGCGCGCTGGTCTGTTCCAGCACGGTTACGCGCTCGTCCTGCCGCAGCTTCCACGCGAGCTGGTTGGTCCCGCTATCCACCGCGAACACGTGGGCCGCACCGCGTTGCAGCAGCACGTCGGTGAAACCGCCGGTCGAGCTGCCGATATCCATCGCCACCGCGCCTGCCGGATCGAGCTCGAACGCATCGAGCGCGTGGGCCAGCTTGAGCCCGCCCCGGCTGACGTAAGGATGGTCGCGCCCGCGCACCTCCAGTTCTGCATCCTCGGCGACAGGCTGGCCGGGCTTGGCGATCTTCGTTTCGCCCGCGAACACCACCCCCGCCATGATGAGCGCCTGTGCCCGCGCGCGGCTTTCCGCCAGCCCGCGTTGCACCAGTACCTGATCGACCCGCATCTTCTTCGCCATAGCGCGACCAATATACCAACGCGCGGCGGCGTGAACCCACCCGGCGGATTTCCGGGGGGCGGCAAGCCCGCGCATCGTCCTTGCGACAAAAGCATGGACCCGGAGGGCGCGCGGGCGCATTAATCATGCATGTTCGATTTTCGCGCCAACAGCCCCGCCAAGGCGGCCCTCGCCGTCTCGCTCCTCATGGTGACATGCTGCCAGACGCCGGAGCCGCCCCCGCCTGCACCCGCCCCGGCGCCAGCGCCCGTCGCCACGCAGGCGCCCCCGCCGCCGCAGACCACGCTGCCGCCGGCCACCAACTGGATCGACCGCCCGCAGACCGCCGGGACCTGGACCTATTCGCAGGATGGCAATGAAAGCCGCGCCTTCTTCGGCACCCCCGGTGCGCCGCTGATGATCATCCGCTGCGACGCGCGGTCGCGGCAGGTGGGGATCGGCCGCATTACTTCGACCGCCCGGCGAACCACCACGGCGATGCGCATCAGTGCCGAAACCACCGCGCGCGATCTTGTCGCAACCCCGATTGCGAGCGCGCAGCCGCTGGTGGGTGTCGTGCTCGACGCACGCGATCCGCTGCTCGATGCGATGGCGATAACGCGCGGGCGCTTCGCGCTGGAGGTCGAGGGTGAGCCCGGCCTCTACATACCCGCCTGGGCCGAGGTGACGCGCGTGATCGAGGACTGCCGCTAGCGCTGCGAATGCGCCTGAAAAACCTGATTTTCGGAAGGTGGTGGCCGTACCGATCGGGCGCCCTGGCCCTGCATGTCGGCACTCTTTTTGCGAGCGCACAAGTATGACGGGGAAAAAGATATTTACAAGGCTTGTGCTGTCGAATCAGGTGACTCAAAAAGGAACCTGAGAGCGGCGGTGCACGACGCTTCTCGGCCCCCGGTGATACGGTGCGGGTCTTGGCTTACAAGCGCGAAAGGAGGTGATCCGATGTCTCATGGTTCAGCAGAGAGGTCGGCAAGTTTCCGCGCGAGGCACTATCGGTAGGTCGCATACCGATAGAGGCTTCGTGAGCGGCACTTCCTGGCCGCTGACCATGCGAAGGGCAGCACTCCGACGGGCAGTGCTGCCCTTCACATTTTGGGACCGGGCGATAGTGTGCCTGCCATCAGTCAAGTCGGAGCGTGACACATGGCGATACCGATCGGTCCGGCGCTGGCGCTGCTGCTGCAGGCGAACAGCCCTCAGGTCGATTTCGATACCGATGTCGAAGCGGCCACGTCGGACTGCGTCGCGCCTTACGGCGAAGCAGTGGAGAGCAATACTCTCAGCGATGCGCAGTGGAAGGAGATCATCGCCTGCGTGTTTGCCAACACCGCAGCGCAGATGGACGCCCAGTTGCCCAGGAAGGTCGATCCGATCACCACGCTGGTCTCGGTTTCCTCCAATGGCCCGACATACAACTATACCTATGTGCTCGACGTAAGCATGGCGGACGTCAGGCAGGACAATATCGACTCGCTGGAGGCCGCAACCAGGCAGAACGCGTGCAACGATCCTGCGATGAGCCAGACGATCGCGCTTGGCGGGGCCTACTTCTATCGCTGGGTCGACCGTACGGGCACGCGGATCACCTCCATGAGGATCGACGCCTGCTGAACCGCAATGCGCGGGCCGGCTTTCGGGTTGCCGATACGGGCCTGGCCGGCGCGCCTCGCGTAACTTATGAATAGTTTTGCGGCGGATTGTGAAATTTTTCATACAAGGTCTTGCCCCGCGCGGCGCGCGCGCATAACCGCCTCGGCCAAGGAGATAACTGCTCTATGGCCGACACGCCGATAATCGATTTCGCCCAACTGCCGCACCCCGCCCCGGTGCCGTCCGAAACGCGCGAGCAGGCGCTGGCGGACCCCGGCTTCGGGTCGCTCTTCACAGATCACATGGTGACGATCCGCTTCGATGCGGACCGCGTGGAACGTGGCGAGAATGGCTGGCACGATGCGAAGCTGTGCCCGCGCGAGCCCATCCCGCTAGATCCCGCAGCGGCGGTGCTCCACTACGCGCAGGAAATCTTCGAAGGCATGAAAGCCTATCGCTGGGACGATGGCACGGTCGCACTGTTCCGGCCCGAACAGAACGCCCGCCGCCTCAACGCCAGCGCACGGCGCATGGCCATGCCCGAACTGCCCGAAGAGCTGTTCATGGAGAGCATCCGGCAGCTGGTCGCCAAGGATCGCGCCTGGATGCCCACGGTCGAAGGCGGATCGCTGTACCTGCGGCCTTTCATGTTCGCCACCGAGGCTTTCCTGGGCGTGCGCCCGGCGCGTGAATACCTCTACTGTCTGATCGCCAGCCCGGTGGGCAGCTACTTCAAGTCGGGCGTAAAACCGGTCGATGTCTGGGTCAGCCGCGATCACACGCGCGCGGCCCCCGGCGGCACCGGCGCCGCGAAGGCGGGCGGCAACTACGCCGCCAGCCTCGTGCCGCTGGCCGAGGGTACCAAGCATGGCTGCCAGCAGACCGTCTTCCTCGACGCGATCGAGAAGAAATGGGTCGAGGAACTGGGCGGCATGAACCTGTTCTTCGTGTTCGCGGATGGCAGCGCGGTCACCCCGCCGCTCACCGGCACGATCCTGCCCGGCATCACGCGCGACAGCCTGATCCAGATGCTGCGCGACGAAGGGCTGCAGGTGCGCGAGGAGCCCTATTCGATCGACCAGTGGCATGCCGATGCGCAGAAGGGCGACCTGATCGAAACCTTCGCCTGTGGCACCGCTGCGGTCGTGACCCCGGTCGGCAGCGTCAACGGCCCCGATGGCAAGTTCACGATCGGCACCGGCGGCACCGGGCAGCTGACGCAGAAGCTGCGCGACAGGCTGGTGGGCGTCCAGATGGGGACCGCACCCGATCCGCACGGCTGGGTGACGAAGCTGGACTGATCGCCCAGCCGGGGCGCTTCAGGCCTGCTCTTTAAGGATCGCGGGGGGCGGCTTGCCGTCGCTGCGGCCCGCCAGCCGCACGATGTTCCGCCCGGCTTCCTTCGCTTCGTACAGCGCGGCATCGGCACGCTCGATCATCGAAAGGGGCGAGCGGTCCGCGCGCCTGCGCAGCGTCACCCCCATGCTGACCGTGACCGAGGAACGTCGTCGGTCGCCCACGGATACCCGGCGATCCGCGATCGCACGCCGGGCGCCGTCCGCAATGCGCAAGGCCGACTGCTCTTCCGTCCCGTCGAGGACAGCGATGAACTCTTCCCCGCCATAGCGCGCAACCATTCGCCCCGGCCCGCAGATGCTGCGTTCCAGGGTCCGCGCAATCTGTGCGAGGGTCCGGTCCCCGGCAACATGCCCGTACGTGTCGTTGAACCGCTTGAAATGGTCCACATCGATCATGATGACGGCAAGATCGGTACCGGCCGCCACCGATGTCCTGAACGCTTCGTCGAACACCCGCTCCAGATTTCGGCGGTTGGGAAGACCGGTCAGGTCATCGTGATCGGACAGGGCGCGCAGCTGCTCGTTGGCCGACATGAGCTCCCGCGAGGCTATCTGCGCGCGCAGGGCGTAGATGAAATGCTCGTCCTTGATCCGCGCCGATCGCGCCGGGATGAGGAGGCTGACGCACGTGGTGACGGTGACGAAAGCCATAAGGACCAGCTCTTCCTGGCCGCGCCCCGGCATCATCAACCAGATTGCCCAGAGGCCCGCGACGGTCAGCCCAGCCATCAGCGCCAGCCATGGCACGCGTATCGGAAGGACCGCGATGCCCATCGCCAGCAGCAGGCCGGAAGCCATTACATATTCCGCCAGCTGTTCGAGGGCGACATGCATGCCAAGATAGCCGCCCACCCAGACGAAGGCCAATACGGCAGCGATGGACGTCCAGCGCTGGGCATACCACCCGCCATACAACGCCATCGCGATCGCCAGCAGATAGAGCGGGGCCACGATGCCCAGGCGCAGGGGAAGACCTGCGGCAAGAACCTCCGGCCCGGCGCTATAGTCCAGCGCCAGGCTCACGAGGCTCCACGCCAGAGCGATGGCGTTCAGGAAAGCGAGTTCGTGGCGACGGCGATGGAGCTTCTCCGCCCGCCACAACTGCCTGATGGATCGGGGCCATTCGCCAAACCGCTTACCGGACTCGGCCAGAAGCTCGATTTCCCTGTCGATATCGGGGGTTAGTCCTAGTTCCGGTCGCATGGCCCCCGGATAGGGGGAAGAGGTTAACGCCCTCTTGGTGCTCCATCCGCACGCCGCCCGGACGAACAGGGCCACGCGGCGCGAAAGCCAGGCGCAGGTGCGAGGCGCAGCAGGCCCCGCGGGCCCTCAGGCGCTTTTCTTCAGCGCGTCCGGCGCCCCGGGGCGATCTTCCTCGCGCGCGAGGCGCACGATGTTGCGCCCGGCTCTCTTCGCTTCGTACAGGGCCTCGTCCGCGCGCTCGATCAATGCTTCGGGCGATGCGGCATCGCTCCTCTGCAGCGCGACGCCGATGCTGACCGTGACCGACACGCGCCCCACCAGATCGAGCGTGACGGGGCGCCGCGCCACCGCATCGCGTGCGCGATCGGCAAGCCGCAGGGCCTCGTCATGCGAACCGTGCTCGACCACCACCACGAATTCCTCGCCCCCATAGCGCGCCACGGTGCTGCCGGACTGGGCGAACTGCTTCTCCAGTTCCTTGGCCACCTGCTTCAGCGCGCGGTCGCCCGCGGCATGGCCGTGCGTATCGTTGAACTGCTTGAAGTGATCGACGTCGATCATCATCACCGCCACGTCGTCGCCGCGCGTTTTCGCTGCGCGAAAGGCGGTGTGGAAAATCCGTTCGAAATAGCGGCGGTTGGGCAGGCCGGTCAGGTCGTCCCGGTGCGAGAGTTCGCGCAATTGCTCGTTCGCCGCGATCAGCCGTTCGGAGGCGAGCTCTCCGCGCAGCGCATACAGGAAGTTGCGGTCTTTCAGGATCGCGGTGCGAAACGGTATGGCAAGTGCGACCAGGCTGATCGCCGTCAGGTAGGCAAGCAGTGCGAAGGTTTGCTGTGCGCGAACGGGCGGCAGGGCGACCCACACCGCCCACAGGGCCGTAAGCGACAACAGCACCATCACGGCGACGGAATATGGGCGCAGGGGCACGACCACGGCCGCAATGATGATGAGGAGCGCGGAGCCCATGAAGTATTCGTTCTGAACCGAAGGCCCGATGTGCATGCCCAGATATCCGGCAACGCCTGCGAAACACACCGCGGGCAGGATCGAGGTCCAGCGCTGGAGCAGCCAGCCGCCCTGCAGCGCGCAATAGATCGCCAACAGGTAGGCCGGCACGACGAGGCCGAGCCGCAGGATCAGCCCCATCTCGAGCACGCGCGGTCCGATCGAATAATCGAGCGGCAGGCACAGCAGGCATGTCACGAGACCGATCAGGTTGATGAAGGCCAGTTCGCGCCTGCGCCGCGATGCCTGCTGGTTGCGCCAGAGGTCGCGCAACGCGAACGGCCACTTGTGGAAGGGCAGGCGCAGCTCGGCGGCGCGCTCCACCATGCCTTCGATGTCATGCTGAGGGGGGCGTTCGACCTTCACAGGTACTACTTTAGACGGGTTGGGTTAACAGGCTCCTGTCCGCCCACCGGCACGCGGCAAAGCTAGATCCGCGGTCGCACCAGGAAGCGCTTGGTAAAGGTCTCGCTCGGCCGGATCACGATGATCGCCACACCTGCCAGCGCAATGGCCGCGCCTGCCAGCAGCCGCCACCCGACAGTGTCGTTGGTCAGCCATGCGCCCAGCCCGATGGTCATCAGCGGATGCAGCAGGGTGAGCGGGACCACCATGTTCGCCTCGAACTTGCGGAACAGGACGAAGTAGGTCCCGGTCGCGCCGATGGAGACCACGATGGCCGCAAAGAACAGGCATCCGGCGAGCGCCCAGGGTGACGCCGCGGCGCTGGCAATCTGGCCGTCCTCCACCACCGCCGATAGCGGCAGCAGCACGATGGCAGAGGCTACCGCCGCCCAGGCCTGCAAGGTCATCGCGCCCATATCCAGCTTCTTGACGAACACCGCGCCGAGCGCGCCGACCAGCGCCGACAGGAAGACCAGCAGGGCCCCCTCGCCCGCCGCCAGCGCCCCCTTGGACAGGATCGCCAGCAGCACCCCGGCAAAGGCGAGCACCATCCCCAGTGCGCGCCGCCAGCGAACGGTTTCGCCCAGGAAGACGATGGCGAACAGCACCGTCATGGGGGCGCCGACCAGGCTGATCGCCCCGGCGGTCGCCGGGTCAGCCGTCTGCAACCCCATGAACAAGAGCGCGAAAGAGCCTCCGCTGATCGCCAGCCCCACGGCCAGCACCGCAGCAAGGCGTGCAGGCACGGCGCGCAACAGCAGCGGCAACAGCGCAACGACGACGATTGCGGATCGCAGCCCGGCAAAGAAGATCGGCGGGATCGCCAGATCGTCCACCGCCACCTTGCCAACGACGACGTTCAGCGCCCACGCAAGATTGCAGACGATGAGGACGATTACGGACCAGGCAGGCACGCCCTACGCCCCGTTACCGGGAACACTCGCCTCCAGTTCGGCGATCCACACGTCGGCCACCGCATCGCTGGGCGCACGCCAGTCGCCCCGCGGCGACAAGGCACCGCCCATGGAGACCTTGGGCCCGTTGGGCATGGCACTGCGCTTGAACTGGCTGAAGCCGAAGAACCGGCGGCAATAGACCTCCAGCCAGGTGCGGATCGTCGGCAGATCGAAGGCGCGCTTGGCGTCGTCGGGGAAGCCAAGCGGCCATTGCCCGACGCCGGCATCGCGCCAGGCGTGCCAGGCGAGGAACGCCACATGGCTCGGCTTGTGGCCGTAGCGCGCGATGTGGTGGAGGAAGAAGTCGTGCAGCGCGTAGGGGCCGATCTTGTCCTCGGTGCTCTGGATCGCACCGTCATCGTCGGGCGGCACCAGCTCGGGGCTGATTTCCGTGCCGAGCACGTCTTCCAGCACCTCGTTGAGTTCATGGCTGAACTGGTCGGTCTCGATGATCCAGCGCATCAGGTACTGGATGAGGGTCTTGGGGACGCCCGAATTGACGCCATAGTGGCTCATCTGGTCGCCCACGCCGTAGGTGCACCAGCCCAGCGCCAGTTCGGACAGGTCGCCGGTCCCGATCACGAACCCGCCATGGTGGCCCGCAAGGCGGAACAGGTAATCGGTGCGCAGCCCCGCCTGCACGTTCTCGAACGTGGTGTCGTACACCGCGTCTCCATCCGCGTGAGGATGGCCGATGTCTTCGAGCATGCGCCGCGCGGCGGGGGTGATGTCGATGGTTTCGGCCACGATTCCGGCGGCCTCCATCAGCAGAATCGCGTTGTTCTTCGTGCGCTCTGACGTGCCGAAGCCCGGCATCGTGTAGCCGCGGATGGTCTCGCGCGGCAGGCCCAGCCGGTCGCACGCGATGCACGCCACCAGCAGCGCGTGGGTCGAATCGAGGCCGCCCGAAATGCCGATCACCAGGCTCTTCGCCCCCACCGCCTCGATCCGCCGCATCAGCGCATCGACCTGGATGTTCACCGCCTCGTAGCAGTCCTCATGCAGCGTTTCGGGATCGTCGGGCACGAAGGGGAAGCGCCGCACCCGGCGTTCCAGCCCCCAGTCGCCGGGCTGGTGGTTGTGGGTGAAGGCCACGCGCCGATACCAGTCCTCCGGCCGGCCCGCCGCCTCGCTCGCATCGTGGAACGTGCCGTTGCGCGTCCGGTCGTTGACGATCCGCGCGGTGTCGATGTCGATCACGCACAGCTCTGCGGTCCGGTCGAAGCGCACGCTCTGCTTCACCAGAGAGCCGAGCTCGTAGATCACGCCCTGCCCGTCCCACGCGAGGTCGGTGGTGCTCTCGCCATGCCCGCTTGCAGAATAGGCATAGGCGCACATGCCCCGGCTGGAGCTGGACTGGCAGTGCGTATGCCGGTCGGTCGCGCGACCGATGGTGACGGGCGAGGCGGACAGGTTGCACAGGATGTTCGCGCCCGCCATCGCAGCCAGCATTCCGGGCGGCTGCGGGGCCCAGAAATCCTCGCAGATTTCGATGCCGAAGGTGAAGCCGGGCAGATTGTCGGCCGCGAAGATCACATCGGTGCCGAAGGGCGCCTGGTGGCCGGCGATGGTCACATCGAGGCCCTGGCAATTGCGCCCGTGGGTGAACTGGCGCTTTTCGTAGAACTCGCGGTAATTGGGCAGGTAGCTCTTGGGCACCACGCCGAGCAGGCGCCCGTTCGCAATCGCCAGCGCGCAATTGTAAAGGCGCGCACCGCGCTGGATCGGCGCGCCGATCACCAGCACCGTGGTGAGGCCTGCGCTCTCCTCGACGATCTTGCCGATTGCAGCTTCCGCCGCGTCGATCACCGCACCCTGAAGGTGGAGATCGTCGATGGCGTAGCCGGTCACGCACAGCTCGGGGTACACGGCCAGGTCCACGCCCGCCTCGTGCGCGTGGCGCGCTTGCGTCAGGATACTCTGGGTATTGCTGGCCACATCGGCCGGACGCACCGAAGGGGTGCAGGTCGCCACCCGCACGAAACCGTGCGTGTGCATATCGAAGAAGGGATGTGTGCGATCACCCATGGGTGCCTGCGCCTGTGCCTGCATGGCGCGCACGACACAAGGTCTGGCGCGCACGCGGTCCCGCGCGGAGCCCGGCCGGACGCGCTAGGCCGCCGATGGCTGCCGGGCCAGCGTTACGCGGCACCCCTGATCGTTCACCTCGATATCCTGTTCCGCCCCGGCCTGGCTGGCGAAGGTGCGCATCAGGCTGCGGCCGAGTCCGCCGTCCGCCTCGCTCGGCGCGGCGCTCCCCGCCCCGTTGTCGCGCACATCCAGCCGCCAGTCGCTGGCCGAACCTTCGAGCACGATGGTCAGCTCTCCCTGGCGCCCGTCGCCGAAAGCATACTTGGCCGCGTTGGTCAGCGCTTCGTTGAGGAACAGGCCGATAGCGACCGCCTGATCGCGCGGCAGCGGGATCGGGGCGATGCGGCGCTCGACCTTCACATTATCGTCGAAGGAGGCGTGGACCAGATGGTCGATCACATCCTCCAGATAGCTCGCCATGTCGATCGCGCCTTCCTTGCGCTCGGCACTTTCGACGGCGAGTTGCGCGTAGGCGCGGCTGAAGGAGAACACGCGGTTCGCCGCGTCTTCCAGCGCGGCGGCGGCGGCGGGGTTGTCCTGCCGGCGCTTCTGCAGTTCGATCATGCTGGCGACCAGCGCGAAGTTGTTCTTCGTGCGATGCTGCAGTTCCGCCATCAGCCAGCGTCGCCGGTCGAGCGATTCGTGCAGTTCCGCCTCGCGCACGCGCACCGCCGCGCGGAAGATCTCCGCCAGGGTAAGCACCACGCAGGCCGCCAGGAAGTTGATCAGCACGCGCGACTGATCGCTCGCCACCTCGAAATCGAACGACCAGTGGAACGGCAGGACGACGTACCAGGCCCACAGGAAGGACACGATCAGGCACACGATGCCAGCGAATAACCGCCCGAAAAGGGTCGCAATCAGGACGAGCGGATAGACCAGCGCGAAAGGCCCCGCACTGGGCGCAACGATATCGATGAGCGAGCGCAAGCCGATCATCGCGACCGCCAGGCCGAGCCCGAAGATGGTCTGCACCAGAAGCGGCGGAACGCTTGCCGGCAGGAAATTGGCCGCGTCGACCGCGGTCAGCTTATGGTTGGGCAAATGCGTCCCTCTTTCGCGCCTATCCCACCAGATTCGACGCCGACAGTGCTCCCCAAGCCTTAACAGCAGGTTCGCGCTTGGGCGATTGAGCGATGTTAGTTTTACGCAAATAGTCAGGCAGCGAGAAGATCCGCGATCGGCGGGGCATCCTCGAGGAAGGCGATCAGCCCGCGCTCCTCGCGCGACAGCCAGCGCGTGCTCCGGGGCAGGCGCAACCCCTCGCGCCATGCGCCCTGCCGGTCCATCAGATCGAACACCGCCGGGTGGATGTAGCTCTTGCGGGTGATTGCGGGCGTATTGCCCAGCCGCTCGGCCACGTTTTCGGTCAGCACCTTGATCGTCAGATCGTCCTTCGCGCCCGCGAGCAGTCCGAAGGCCATTACGCTGGCGTGCCAGGTACGGAAGTTCTTGGCGGTGAAATCCTCGCCCATCGCCTCCCGCAGATAGGCGTTGACGTGGCTGGAGGTCACATCGTGCACGTCGCCATCGTCATGCACGAAGGAGAACAGATCCTGCCCGTCGAGATCCTGCATCTGCCGCACGATCTTCGCCAGATGCGTGTCGGTCAGCTGAAGGTCGCGGTGCTTGCCGGACTTGGCGCGGAAGCGGAAGCGCAGCGTCCTGCCCTTCACCGTGACATGGTGGCTCTTGATCGTCGTCGCGCCGTAACTGCCGTTGTCGCGCGCGTAGCTGTCGTTCCCGACGCGGATCGCGCCGAGATCGAGCAGACGCACCACGCCTGCCAGCGCGCGCGAAAGGCCCATGTCGCGCGCTTCCAGATCGTCCACGGCGCGCTTGCGCAGCAAGGGAAGGCGGTTGCCGAAGGCCAGGCACTTGTCGAACTTCTCCCCCTCGCGCAGCTCGCGGAACTGGGGATGGTAACGATATTGCTTGCGGCCCTTGGCGTCATAGCCGGTGGCCAGGATGTGCCCGTTGGGCGCAGGGCAGAACCAGCAATCGACATAGGCCGGTGGCAGGGCGATGGCGTTCAGCCGCTCGCGCTCCGCCTTGTCGCGAATCAGCTTGCCGTCGGGGTCGTAATAGGCCCAGCCCGTGCCCGCACCCTTGCGGGTGATGCCGGGCAGGCTGTCGTCGACAAAGATCAGCTTTGAGGTTGGCGAATTCATCTTGGCTTGGAAAGCTCCGGCGCGCGCTTGCGGTTCCCGTGCGCGCGCCCAAATGGCGTGGCGGACGGGTCGCACCCAAGTCAGGAGCATTGCCATGAGCGAATATACGCCGCCGAAGGTCTGGACGCACGACGCCGAAAACGGCGGCAGGTTCGCCAACATCAACCGGCCGACGGCTGGTGCGCGCGAGGACAAGGTGCTGCCTGCGGGCCGGAACCCCTTCCAGCTCCACTCGCTCGCCACGCCCAACGGCGTGAAGGCGACGATCATGCTCGAGGAACTGCTCGAGGCCGGCCATCCGGCGGAATACGACGCCTACACGATCAATATCGGCGAGGGGGAGCAGTTCGGCTCCGGCTTCGTCGCGATCAACCCGAACTCGAAGATCCCTGCGCTGGTCGACCGGACGGGCGAGGTACCGGTGCGCGTGTTCGAAAGCGGCGCGATCCTGCTGCATCTGGCGGAGAAGTTCGACGCGTTTCAGCTGACCGGCCCGAAACGCCCCGAAATGCTCAGCTGGCTGTTCTGGCAGATCGGCAGCGCGCCCTTCATCGGCGGCGGCTTCGGCCATTTCTACGCCTATGCGCCGGAGAAATTCGAATACCCGATCAACCGCTACGCGATGGAAACCAAGCGGCTCTTCAGCGTCGCCGACCAGCGGCTGGGCGAAGCGCGCTTCCTTGCGGGCGACGACTACACCATCGCCGACATCGCCGCCTTCCCCTGGCTCGCACCCTTCGTGGAGGGCAATATCTACGAGGACGCGAAAACCTTCCTCTCGATCGACGAGTACGAGAACGTCGCGCGCTGGGTGGAAGAGATCGCCAGCCGCCCGGCCGTGAAGCGCGGGCGGATCGTCAACAAGGTGTGGGGCGACGAAGCCTCGCAACTGCGTGAGCGGCACTCGGCAGCGGATTTCGAAGGCAAGGTGCTGGCTCCGAGCAAGCCGGAGTAATCCGAATTGCGTCACCCCGGGCTTGACCCGGGGTCCCGCTTTTTCGGCGCAGCGTCAGAAGAAGCGGGATCCCGGCCCCCGAGCCGGGATGACGATGTATTGAGGCCGCCCCTACCCCAGCCGCTCCGCCAGCCGCGCCATGAAAGCCACGCCTTTCTCCAACTGATCTAGCGCAATCCACTCGTCGGGCTGGTGCGCCTGCTCGATCGAGCCGGGGCCGCAGATCACGGTCGGGAAACCTGCCTGCTGGAACTGCCCACCCTCGGCCGCGAAGGCGACCTGCCCCGGCGGCGTGTTCTCGCCCGTCAGCGCGCGCACGAAGTCCACCGCATCATCGCTCCCCTGCGGCGTCATCGGCGGCGTGCCCGCGTGCTGCTCCACCCGCACGCCTGCATCCGGGAAGCGGCTCTTCATTTCAGCATCCAGCGCCTCGCAGCGCGCCTTGAACGGGGCGAGGATCGCTTCGGCGTCCTCTTCCGGCGGGCAGCGCAAGTCGAACTGGAACCGCGCATGGCCGGCGAGGATGTTCGAGGCGGTGCCGCCCTCCATCACACCGATGGTCAGCGTCGCCTGCGGCGGCTGGAAACCGTTTTCCGCGTCGGCGCGCGCGCGCAATTCCTCCGACAGATCGAGCAGATCGTGCATCAGCCGCACCGCCACCCCGTTGGCAGAGATGCCGTGGTCGACCAGCGAGGAATGCGCCGCGTGCCCGCGCACGCTCACCTCGTGCACCGCGATGCCCTTGTGCCCGGTGATGATCCCCATCAGGCTGGGCTCGCCCACGATGGCGAGGCGCGGGGCGGGGATCGTCTCCGCCATCCGCGCGATCATCGAAGGCGCGCCCTGGCAACCCACCTCCTCGTCGTAACTCAGCGCCAGATGCACCGGCAGTTTCCCTGCAACAAAGCGCGGGACGAAGGCCAGCGCCAGCGCAAGGAAGCCCTTCATGTCCGCCACGCCGCGCCCGAACAGCTTGCCGTCAGCCTCGCGCACGGTCCACGGATCGCTCGACCAGTCCTGCCCGTCGACCGGGACCACATCGGTATGGCCCGAAAGGATCACCCCGCCTTCCACCGCCGGACCACAGGTGGCGAAGAGGTTGGCCTTCCGGCCATCGCCATTGGGTACGCGCTGCGACGCAACGCCGTGCTGCGACAGGTAGTCTTCCACCCACCCGACAAGTTCGAGATTGCTGTTGCGCGAGGTCGTGTCGAACCCGATCAGCGTGTCGAGAATGGCGCGGGCAGTTGCGAGATCGGTCATGCATGCGGCTCTAGCGCGACGCGGACTCCATGCCACCCCTTCACATCGTGGCCGACGGCGCTATAGGGGCTGTCCGCCTGCGCATTGGGGTGTAGCCAAGTGGTAAGGCAGCGGTTTTTGGTATCGCCATTCGCAGGTTCGATCCCTGCCACCCCAGCCAGGCTTTTCATCCATGCCAGGAACCTGAAAGGTTGCAGACCTCCTCCGGAGTGAAAGCGGCGGGGCACGTTGCCGGCGCCGGATTCCGGAACCATCGATCGCTCCACCCGACGATGCATGGCGCGCGCCACTGGCGAAGCGCCATGAGTGTGCGGCCTCGACCTCGTCCGAGGGCGAAGGAACCGACCGCCGCGCCACGCGAAAACGCCCTGCAACAAGCTCGCCGGTCGCCGCCATTTCCTCATCAGAACCCCTGCCGGGCAGGCGGACGGCGGCAATCGTTAATGGATTCGCAGCAATTGATATGGCATATGTTTCAGTTCGTTAGTCGCAGGGGAACCTCGTCAGTGATCCTGGTTGTCGAAGACGAGGCCAATGTCCGCGAGGAATTGGTCGAGATGCTGGAGTTGCACCGCTTCGAAGTCTGCGGCGCAGCCAACGTCGCACGCGGGCTCGACAAGGTGCGGGAAGCTTCAACGCCAGTGGTCCTGCTGACGGATCTTCGCCTCGGGGAAGGCAGCGGCCTCGATCTCATCCGCGAGATCAGGGCCGATCCGCAATTGCGGCCCAAGGTGGTGCGTTCCGTCCTGATGACGGGCCATATCGACCTGACCGAGCAGGTTCAGCGCGAAATTGCCAAACAGGGCGTTCCGATCATGTTCAAGCCGGTCGATTTCAAGCGCCTGATGCCAATGCTCGCACAGGAAGCGCAGCCATGATGGACGGCCTGATCTCCCGGTCCCAGAACAAGCTGGATCCTCCCTTCGGCCTGCATTCGTTCCGGCAGATGACGACCAGGGGATGGATCGTCGTCGTTGCGATATGCGCGATCGCGGTCGCCGCAAGCTCATCCCGGATTATCGTCGACCGGGGGTTCGAGTTCTATCTCGGCCCTTTCTTCTACCTGCTGGCTTACCGGCTGGGTGGGCTTCGCCTCGCAATCCCGATGGTCTTTCTGACCATGGGCGCATCCGTGCTGTGGTGGGGCCATGCGTTCTCCCTCGGCGTGTCGCTGGCCCACGTTCTGTTTATCGACCGTTTCCGGTTTGCCGGTCGTTCGCTGGCGATCGCCACCGTCGTATTCTACTCCACGTTCGGCGCGGCGGCGCTCTATCTGATCCTGTATTTCAACTATAGTCCCACCTCGAGCATCATCGCGCTGACGATAATCCGCAAGCTTCTCAACGAGGTGTTGCTGGCGGCTCTGGTCGACCTGACCGTTTCGCTGCTGGCGCTGAACCTGCTTACCGGTCGGATATCGAAGCGGCGGACGATCAATCTTGCAGAACTGCTCTCGGCGTCGATCACCCTGATCGTGGTGACGTCCGCACTCGTTCTGTTTGTCGGTAGCATCGCCCGTTTCCCGCAGGAATTCAGGACTTTCAAGGCGGAGACCGCGCTTCAGGTGCAGGTGCGCATCGGACGGGGGCTGTTCCTGGGAGAACCGTACCTCGGCCTGACGGAATTGAGCAATGACGGGATCGAGCGGCAGGACGTGATGATTGCCCGGGACGAAGACAGCCTGCGGTCGGCCGAAGCGATGGCAACCTTCGGGTGTCAGCGGATCGACGACGGATCGCAGGTGACCGGACCAAGCGATCGGAACACCTTCGCCTACTGGGTTTCGGCCTGCCAGCTCGCCAATGTGACGATCCTGGGCCAGCAGTATCACTACCTGTATTCGACCCGGCCCATCGCCGAACGCGCCTATCGCGGAGTGTTGCTCCAGATGATCGGCCCGGCGCTGATCCTCCTTTTCGCGATCCTGCTGCAGCTGATTATCACGCGCGGACTCAAACGATCGCTGCAGGCATGGAAGGAAGTGACCGAAGGGTTCGGACGGTCGGGCCTTTCCGCGCCGGGCAGCCTCGCCTTCGACGAATTCGAGCGCCCGATCGCCGCAATCGTGGCGGCGAACAACCGCTTCGCCGACGTGATGGACGAGCGAAAGCGCGTCGTTCGTACGGTGAGCGAACTCAAGAAGGAAATGGACCTTACGTTCGCGTCGAACATCCTCTTCCAACCCGAGACCGGCATGCTGCAGTTCACGGACGTCGATATGGATCGCGCTGCGATCCGGCGTTCGCAACGGGTCCATCCCAACGATTGCATGGCCTTTTCGGAGGTGAGCCACGAACCCGACGCCTTCATCGAATTTCGCATGGCGGAGGATGAAACGAACGACTGGTATCTGCTGGTCGTGCAGGAACTGCTGGGGCCGGGCCACTGGCGTTCGGGCTGGATGGTGCACCTGCGCCAGTCCAAGCTGGCCCAGAACCGGATGTTGCAGCAGGCGCGACTGGTCGAACTGGGCGGCATGGCCTCGGCACTCAGTCACGAGCTCAAGCAGCCGCTCTTCACCATTTCGCTATGCGCAGAGAACGGGCGCCTGCTGCTGGATCAGGGGACGGAAGAGAGCGTTCCGCGTGCACGCGGCAAACTGGACCGGATCAGCGAGCAGGTGGACAGGGCCCGCGACATCATCGGCCGGATTTCGCGCTATGCCCGGATAGAGGATAGCGATCCCGAGCCGCTCGACCCGGCAGACGTGGTCGGGACGACGCTTTCGTTCATGCGGCCCTTGCTGGTCCAGCACGATGTCGGGGTGCAGGTCGTCTCGCCCGAGGATTCCGGGCTTCGGGTGCTCGCACCGCGCGTCGGCCTCGAACAGGTTCTGGTCAACGCGATCCAGAACGCGATCGATTCCATCGCAGCACGGCGCGAGAGGCAGGACCCGGGCCTGACGGGCGCCATCGAACTGACGGTCGAGCCGGTTGGCGAAGGGCTGCGCATCAGCATTGCCGACAATGGCGAAGGGCTGGCGCTGAGCCATCCCCAGGCGGCCTTCGATGCCTTCACGACGACCAAGGATTCCGATCGCGGAACCGGGCTGGGCCTGTATATCTCGCGCCAGATCGTGATGGAAATCGGCGGCAAGATCGCCATCGAATCCCGCCCTGCGCCGGAACGCGGTGCGATCCTGACGATCGATTTTCCCGAATTCGTCGTGGTGCAGCAGGACACCCCTCCTGAAGACGTGCAGGGTGACACGGTGCATGCCTAGGCCCAGCGTGCATATCATCGACGACGACGAGGATATCTGTGCGGAAATTTCCGGTGCGCTGATCGCTTTGGGCGCTCGTATCGATGCCAGTAGGGAAGGCATGCCCCCGACAGCGCAATCGGACGAAATTCCCGCCGATGCTCCGGCCGCGCCTGCCGCGCCCGCGCTGCAACCGGTTGTGGCCCCTCCCGCCCCGAACGTCGCCGCCCCCCTGCCTCTGGCACGCCCTGCACCCGGGCCGGTGAATACCGGCGCAGGGGATGGCGCGCGCGCGAAGGGCGTCTCGCAGCGAGACGCGCGGATTGCCCCGGGGCCGCAGGAGAGCCTTGGAACTGTCCAAACCGCAATCCTCCGGCCGTCTTCGGATTCCGGTCCGCCGCAATCCCCGGTCAATGCTCTCGCAAACGCAGACAAGGGCGACTTCGCGGCCATGGTCGACACGGCTCGGGCCGAACCGCAAGCGCCCCTGCCCGATACAGGCTCGCCCGCCGCCGAAATGCCGGGCCAGACCCGCGCCGACGGGGTCAGGAACCAGGCTGCACCGCCGGCCACGCCCGGATCGCCCCCCGCCACCGTCTCGGCCCGGCCGGGCGAGATCGGCCATCAGCTCGGCGTGGAGATCGCCCGGCAGAGCGTGGACGGGCGCGATAGCCTGACGATCCGCCTCGATCCGGTGGAAATGGGCGAGATCCAGATCCGGCTCCAGTTCGACGATCGCGGCACCATGCGGGCGCTTGTCTCCGCCGAAAGCAGCGCGGCGCTCGAAATGCTGCGGCGCGACAGTGCGGATCTTGCGCGCGCGCTGGGCGATGCGGGCGTGCGGACGGATGGCCAGTCCTTCCAGTTCGAAGCGCGCAGCCACGGGCGCGGCGACCAGCAAGGCCAGCACCGCCGGCCGGATACGCCCGCCCAACCCGATGCCGCTTTGGCCGAAACCGACGACGACAGCCCGGCTCCGCCGCACCGGCTTCGCGCGAGCGGCAGCCTAGATCTCTTCGCTTGAGGACCCAGACATGACAGCCATTTCATCGATTTCTCCGGTGTCGCAGGGCGCCGACGGCAGCTCCAAGGCGGGCGCCGAGCTGAACGCCAATTTCGACATGTTCCTGAAGCTGCTGACCACGCAGATGCAGAACCAGGACCCTCTCGATCCCATGGACACCTCGCAGTACACGCAGCAGCTGGTCCAGTATTCCCAAGTCGAGCAGTCGATCCAGCAGACCTCCACCCTCAAGGACATTCTCGCCAGCCTTTCGACGCAGGACCTTGCCCAGTCGGCCAATTTCCTCGGCAAGCGGGTCGAACTGGACAGCGCGACCGCAGGCCTTTCGGACCGCCAGCCCGCGCAATGGCAGTGGCAGGCCGAACGCCCGATACAGACGCTTTCGGCAACGATCACCGATGCACAGGGGCGCGTGGTCGAAACCCGCGAACTCGATCCGGCCAGCATGGGCAGCTTTGCCTGGGACGGCTCCCTTGGCAACGGGCGAACTGCGGCTGCTGGCAGCTACACGCTCTCGCTAGGCGCGCTCGATGCAGCCGGCCAGAATGTGCCTGTGACCATCCGCAGCACGGGCGTGATCGACGAAGTGGCCACGCGCGATGGCGCGGTGACGCTCGGGATCAACGGGCAGGGCTTCCCTTCCGGGGCTCTCCTGCGGGTGATCGCGCCCTGACAAATTTCCGCGGGGGCGGGCACCAAACCGTCCCCGCGATTGCTATAATGAAAGAAGGACAGGCAGTTCCTCAGTCTCCCACTGCCAGGTTGCGACTTCCGGGGCACATCTCCCCCTCCCTCCCTGTCGTCGGCACGATCGCAATCGCGCCGCGGCGTGCCCCGGAAGTCCGCCTTTCCCCTCCCCCATTTCACCGAACGGCTTGCGCCACCGGCTCATGGCCGGTCGCGCCTTGTGGCGCCGGCACGCACCTTCACCGGCTTCCTAGTGGAGATAGGCCTGCTGTCGTCGGCCGAGTTCGCGCGCATGCGCGCACACGATGCACAGATCGGCATAGACACGATCCCAGAGTGCCGCTGCGATCCTGAGCGGCTCTTCGTCGTTGATCTGGTCGATGATGATGGCGGCGTCCGGTTCCGGCTCGAGCTGGAAGCGGGCGGGGAAGAGGCCGCCGATCTCTTCTTCGGGCATCGAGCCCGGAACCGCGAGGCGGGCCGACATGATGTAGCCGAGCAGGACGTCGGCGCCGTAGCCATCGAGCATGGCCTTCCCCGCGTGCGGGGCATCGGGACGGTCTATCAGAACCAGCGCGCCGCCGGGATGAGGCTCTACGCTTATCCTCACCACCTCCCCGTATGGATCGGCTATTTCGCGCACGCGGGGAAAGATTGTGGCCACTAGTGGGGATACCCATCCTGACGTTGATGCTGCTGCGCCCGGCAGCGTAGGCGGCGCCGCTGACCGGCGCGACCCAAAAAAGGGGCCGGGCTTGCGCCCGGCCCCAGTGTGCTTCTCCCCAGCGGGAAGAAGCTGTGTCGACCGGATTAACGGAACAGCGAGGTGATCGTCTGCGGCGCCTGGTTGGCGATCGACAGGGCCTGGACACCCAGCTGCTGCTTGACCTGCAAGGCCTGCAGCTTGGCGGATTCCTTGGCCAGATCGGCATCGACGAGGTTGCCGATACCGCTCTCGATCACGTCCGAAAGCTTTCCGTTGAACTCCAGCTGTCCCTCGATCTTGCGCGAAGCCGAACCCAGAGTGCTCAGCGTCGACGTCACCGTGGCAGACACGGTGTCGATCTCGGTCAGTGCGGTGTCGGCATCGGCTTTCGAGCCGAGGCCGGTACCAAGAGCGGTGGTGACGTTGGTGTCGAAGGCCTGGTTGGCCACGGTCAGCGTGCTCGTGGTGTCGAGCGACTGAAGCGCGGAAACCCGACCGGTCGCGGTAGCGTCATCCTTCAGCAGGTTCGTGCCGTTGAACTCCGAAGAAGCGATGATCGTGCCGATCTGCTCCTTCAGGGCCGTGTAGTCGGCGTTGATCGCGGTGCGGCTGTCAGCGTCCAGGCCGTCGTCCGACGCCTGGATGGCCTTGGCCTTCATCTGGTTGAGGATGTCGGAGATCTGCTCCGTACCCGCAACCGCCACGTCGACGGAGCTCTTCGCCCGGTTGAGCGAGGAGTTGACCGCCGAAAGACCACCCACGTCGCCGCGGAGGGTCTGCGCAATCGTGAACGATGCCGAATCGTCCTTGGTCGATGCGACGTTCAGGCCGGTGTTGATGCGGCTCTGAACCTGCGACAGACCCTTGTTGGTCTGGTTGAGGCTCTGCAGGGCCGCCATGGCACCGGTGTTGGTGTTGACTGAGAACGCCATTTTTCATTTCCTTCTGGATAGTGGGACCGCCTTCTGCGGTCCGGGCCAGAAACGCTGGCCCCCGACGCCCTGCAAAAACACAGCGCGCCTTTCATTCTGGGAAGAAATGCGGGTTGCCCCCAACCGATGTGCCGTCTTTTTTTGCGCACCGCGCAGGCTGCGCGAGGCAAGCGGAAAGACCCGGTGCAGCGCCGTGCACCGGGCCATCCCGTCCCGAGAGGAGCTTCCCGAAAAGCGCCGCGAAGCGTCAGAAGGGGAACAGCGCCTCGTAGATCTGCTGGCCCCAGCGGGCCTGCTGCACATCGGTCAACTGGCCGCGTCCGCCATAGCTGATCCGCGCCTCGGCGATCTGGCCGTGCTGGATCGTGTTGCCCCGCCGGATATCCTGCGGCCGCACGATGCCGGTGACGATCAGTTCGCGCAGTTCGAAGTTGACCCGCACCTCCTGGCGTCCCCGGATCACCAGATTGCCGTTGGGCAGCACATCGGTGACGATGGCGGCCATCGTCATCCGCAACGTCTCGCTCCGGCTGGTGTTGCCCTGTCCGCCCGACTGGGAAGCGGAAGAGGCATCGACGGCGCTGCCCGGATCGCCGGGGATGAGCTTCTGAAGCCCCAGCAAGGAGGCAATGCCGACGCTTTCCGAGCCGCTGCGCGAACGGGAGGTGGAATTGGCCAGATCGGCCCTGTCCGCGATGTTGATTTCCACGGTCAGCACATCGCCCACCTGCGAGGCACGCTGATCCTGGAACAGCGTGCCCGCACCAGCCCGGAACAGCGAGGCCGTTGGTGCCTCCTGGGCGGCGGGCGGCACAGGCGTCGATCCCGCGCGCTGCGGGGCCATGTCCGCCCGGGCGATCGAGGGTTCGTAGCCGGGGACTTCCATCTGCTCGATGGGGGTCATCGCCGGCGCCTTGCCGACATTGCGGAGCCGCTCGAGCGAGCCGCACCCGGCCAGCATCGTTCCCATGGCGATCAGTATCGCAATCTTCTTCATTGGATTTCCTCCCAAAGGTGTCAGCCGGCGGAGACGCGCACGCGCCCGGCGCTTTCGACGACGCCATCCAGCGTCTGGTTGGTGGCTTCGCTGAACACGCGGACCGGCTCGCCCAGCGCTCCGTCGGCGAGCGCGCGCCCGGTGGCACTGATGGAAAGCGCACCGGATCGCAGGATGAGCGTGACCGGCTGCCCCCGGCGCACGAGGCGGGGTTCGGTCAGGTCGCTGGCGCGCACTGGCATCCCGCTGCGCAGCGGGCGCCGCGCCTCGAAACCGGCGGCCTCTTCGGCCGAAATGCTCCCGCGGGCCTGGCCCGCCGAGATCTGCTCGGGCGCGAAATCGCGTGCCGAAAGTACTTCGCCACGCTGGATCGAGCGGGTGAGGACATCGGCCTCGACCCCCTCGCCAGCGCTCTGCGCAAAGGCCGGGCCGCAAGGGGCCAGCACCAGTCCGGCGACCAGCGCGAGACGGATCAGGGCTTGCCGGGCCATCAGCGCAGCTGGCTCGTCGTGCCGAGCATTTCGTCGGCGGTCTTCACCACCCGGCTGTTCATCTCGTAAGCGCGCTGCGCGGTGATGAGCGCGGTGATTTCCGCAACCGGATTGACGTTGGACGCCTCGACGAAGCCCTGCGCCAGATTGCCGAAGCCCGGCTCGCCCGGCGGCGAGATGGTCGGCTCGCCCGAGGATGCGGTGGCGAGGAACAGGTTGTCGCCCTTGGCTTCCAGTCCGGCTTCGTTGACGAAGGTGGCGAGTTCGATCTGACCCACCACCTGCAGCTCGGGCTCGCCCGCGAGCTTGATCTGTACCTCGCCCGTGCGCGACACCACGACATCCACCGCACCCTGCGGCACGGTGATGCCCGGCTCGACACGCAAGCCCTGCGACGTGACCAGTTCTCCCTGGTCGGAAAGCTGGAACGTGCCGTCGCGGGTATAGGCGATCTCGCCCGTGGGCATCTGGACCTGGAAATAGCCCAGCCCCTGAATTGCGAGGTCGTAGCGATTGTCGGTCTGTACCAGCGCGCCCTGCTCCGCGATGCGGTAGACGCCGCCGGTGCGCACGCCCGCGCCGATCTGGATGCCCGTCGGCACGCGCGCTTCGGGCCCGTTGGATGCCGCGCCGGGACGCGAGACCTGCTGGTAGAGCAGATCCTGGAACTGGGCGCGCTGACGCTTGAACCCGGTCGTGTTCATGTTGGCGATGTTGTTGGAGATGACGTCGACATTGGTCTGCTGCGCGAGCATGCCGGTGCCGGCGATCGAGAGCGAACGCATGGTGTTATTCCTTGGTTGGAGGTCTGTTTGAAGCGGATCAGCCGACGCGGCCCAGCCGGTCGAGCGCGCGTTTGCGCATGTCGTTGAGGCTTTCGGACATGCGCACGCTGTTCTGGTAGGAGCGCAGGATGTCGATCATCGCGGTGGTTTCCACGATTGGCTGGACGTTCGAGCCTTCGACCCCGCCGCTGCGCAGCTTCGTTTCCTCGGCGGCGAGCACGCGGCCCTCGGCCCCCGAATAAAGCCCGTCGCCCCTGGGCGCGAGGCCGGTCTCGTCGTCGAAGACGGTCACTGCCAGACGGCCTAGCGGGCCATCAGGCCCCATCACGCTGCCATCGCCCGCGATCGAGATGCGACCGGCCTGTTCGGGAGGAACTGCGATCGGCTGTCCGCCCTCGTCGAGCAGGCGCTGCCCCCCGGCGGTCGCAAGCTCGCCCGTGTCGAGCACGTTGACGAAGCCCGCGCGGGTATAGGCGGTGCCCGCCCCATCGGGCAGCTGAACCGTCAGATAGCCCGGCCCCTCGATCATCACGTCCAGCGGATTGCCGGTCGGCTGGAAGGCGCCCGGCGCCATGTCGTGAATGGCACGAAAATCGAGCACGAAAGAAGTCGGCTTCGCATCGTCGTGGAGCGCCTCGTCGGCGCGCTCCACGAATTCGCGGAATTGCGGCTGCTCGCGCCGGAAACCGACGGTCGAGGTGTTCGCAAGATTGTTGGCGACAATGTCCAGCCGCCGCCTCAGCGCCTGTTCCTGGCTTAGCAGTACGTAAGAGGAAATATCCATCGACTGTCAGTCCTGAAAAAACTGCTTCGAAAAAGCGCACTCGGCAAATCTTGCCGGGTCACGATCCTATAATAGGAGAAAATCACAGTCGGCGGCGCGACCTCCGGCTTTTGCTAAAAGGAAGGCGGCAGAACGTGACCACCGAGAGCACCGAAGACGGGACTGCGCCCGGCGAGGCCGCCAAAGCCCCGCGTTTCTCCAAGAAGAAGAAGCTTATCGCGGCGGCGGGCGCCGTGCTGCTGCTGGGCGGCGGAACCGCGACCGCCCTGATGGCCGGCGGTGGCGGCGGCGAGGACGGCAAGGAAGAAGGCCACGGCAAGTCGGAAGAAAAGGGCCACGGTAAAGAGAGCAAGGGCCACGGCGACGAAGGCAAGGGCGATCTGGTGGAGGTGGCGCCGCTGATGGTGAACCTGCGCACCAATGATGGCCAGGCGCGTTTTCTGAAACTGCGCATCCTGCTGGCCGCAGGATCGCCCGACGATGTCTCCACGATCGAGTCCAACCTGCCGCTCATCATAGACCGCTATCAGCCCTTCCTGCGCGAACTGCGCCCGGAGGACCTCGCCGGATCGGCCGCGGTCTACCGGCTCAAGGAAGAGCTTATCCTGCGGGCAGCGGATACGGTGGGCGAAGGCGTGGTCGCCGACGTTCTCATCCAGGACATGGTTCAGCAGTGATGATCAACGACGATTTCGAAGAGCTCGAACTGCCCGATCCCCCGGCGATGGACATGCCGGTGGACGGAACGTTCGACCAGGCGAGCATCGATGCCCTGTTCGGCGATTCCAATGCGGATATTCCGCAGAAGAGCGGCCTGCGCGCGGTGGTCGAATCGAATCTGGTCAGCCATGCCCGGCTGCCGATGCTCGAAGTGGTGTGCGAGCGCATGGTGCGCTCTTTCGCCACCAGCATGCGCAACCTCACCTCGGACGCGATCGAGGTCTCGCTGGACGAGATCGCCTCGGTGCGGTTCGGCGACTTCATGAACCGCGTGCCGCTGCCTTCGATGCTGGCCGTGTTCAAGGTTCCTGCCTGGCAGGATTACGGCCTCGTCGCGGTGGAGGCCAACCTGATCTACGCAGTGGTGGACGCGCTTCTGGGTGGCCGCAAGGGCGGCGCCCCCCGCAAGATCGAAGGGCGCGCCTTCACCACCATCGAAACCACGCTCGTCTCCAAGATGATCGAACTGGTGCTGCGCGAATTCAGCACCGCTTTCGAACCGATCGCGCCCATTTCGATGGAGCTTGAGCGGATCGAGACGAGCCCGCGCTTCGCCACGATTGCAGGCCCCACCAATGTCGCCGCCGCCGCTACCTTCGCGGTCGACATGGATGGCCGGGGCGGCAAGTTCACCATCCTGCTGCCCTTCGCCACGCTCGAGCCGGTGCGGGGCAAGCTGACCCAGCGTTTCATGGGCGAAAAGCTGGGCGGCGACACGACCTGGCGCGATCACATGCGATCCGAGATACTGAAGACCGAGGTCGAGATCTGCACGGTTCTGGGCGAACGCGAAATGCGGCTTGCCGACGTCAAATCACTGAAAGTCGGCCAGACGATCCCGTTCGACATCACCCCGGACGATCCGTTCGAAGTCACCTGCGGGGGCGTGCCCCTCGCCCGGGCACAGATCGGACGCCAGCGCAATCACGTTGCCATCGGCATCGTTTCCACCAATGCAGAAGGCCTGCCACGATGAGCTTCACCGTCCTCACCAATATCATCACGATCCTCTTCTGCCTGGCCGTGCTGGTCCAGAGCATGCGGATGATGCGCAGCCTCAAGCAGGTCCGCGAGGGCCGCCTCGACCACACGGTCGCCGCGCTCGACACTGCCACCGCGAGCGCGCGAAGCGTGCTGGCGGACCTGAAGCAGACGCTCTCGATCGAAGGGACCGCCAATGCGCGGACGCTTGGCGAAGCGCGCGAAGTGCGCGAGGAGCTCAACATCATGGTCGGCATCGCCAACGCCATGGCGGAGCGGCTGATGGAGGCTGCTTCGACCGGATCGCACAGCAGTGCGGCGCCCGTTGCCGAACCGGCAAAGCCATCCAAACCGGCGCGCCCGGCGCGGCGCACCACCCCGGCAAGGACGGCGAAGGCCCAGCCTGCCCGGCCGTCGGCCAGCCCCGAGCCTCAAGCCGATAAGACCGATAAGACCGATAAACTCGCGTCTGCAAAGGCCCCCGCCCGCAAGCCGCGCAAGGCGGCCAGCCGCAAGACGACAGCGAAGGAACTGGCATGACCCTCAAACGCCCATCCCTGCTGATGCTGATGGCCGGAGCCGCTGCGCTGTCGACCTTTGCCCACAGCGTCAATGCGTCCGGTCCCGGTGAAGACAAGGCCCAGACCAAGGCCGCGCCCACCAGACTGGGCTCCGCGATCCAGTCGGAAATGAGCTAGACGAAGAAGACCGCGCGCGATCGGGAACGTCAGCTGGAACTGCGCGAGCAGGCGCTGAAGGCATCCGAAAAGCGGCTCAAGAACAACCTGCAGACCCAGCAGGCCCAGCCGAAACAGGACGGGCAGGCTCCGGTCGACAGCAAGGCCGAGAAAGAGGCCGAGGAGGCGGAAACGCTCGATCAGCTGGCGCGCATCTACCAGTCCATGAAGCCCAAGCAGGCTGCGCCCGTCTTCGAGCAACTGGACATCGATGTGCAGATCGCGGTGGCGCGCAAGATGCGAGAGCGATCGACCGCACAGATTCTCGCGGCAATGACCCCGCAGGGCGCTGCGCGGCTGAGCATGGCTCTGGCCGGCAAGCCGATCCCCCGCAGGCGCCCCAAGGCCGATCCGTCCGGCTGAGCCTCAAAACCGGCTCGCCGGCGGGTCGCGGCAGGCCCGACCGCCGACGGTCGAGCCGGTCGATCGTGTTCGTCAGTTGGGCCGGGCCGCCACTTCGACCAGCAGCACCCGCGAGATGCCCGGCTCGCGCGCGTGCAGGGCGTCGGTCATCTCGGCCGAAAGCCGCCGCGCATCGACGGCCAGGAAGGGCGACACGCGCAGCCGCGAGAATTCCGCCCCTGCGGCAAGCGCTTCTGCACGCAGGCCCGGCATGTCGCGGGCCACTCTGATGGCGGCGTCACCGTCGCTCGCCTCGAGGACGAGCCGGAAGTGCAACGTCCCCTGCAGCTTCGCGCCGTCGACGATCGGCACCGCGATGGTCTCCATCGGGACGAGATTTCCATCGCCCGATCCGCCGCCGCCGCCCGCTCCCGTCGCCCCGCTCATGGGGATGGAGGCGAGCAACGCGCCGCCCAGCAGGATGGTCTTGTTCTTCATGATGTGCCGCCAGTCCGGTTGAAAAAGGGGTTCGCAAGTCGACCGGCAAACCGGTCCCTATTCTATAATAGAGGATATCCCGGAGGGAGCGCCCATGAGTTACGATCAAAAACCGTCACGCATCAAGCTTGTCAGCAGTGGCAGGCCGGCGGGCGCGCCCCAGAATGCGGATGCGCTCGCACCTGCTCTCGAAGGGGCGAACGATCCGGCACAGCCCGGCGAGCAGCCCGCGCGCCGTGCGCCGGTGCTTCCCGCGATCCTGTTCCTTGCGGGTTGCGCGATCGGCGGCGCGGGCCTGGCCGCATGGCCCCACCTGGCGAGCTGAAGGCGGCATGCGCGCAACACTGTCTCTGGCCGCCTCGCTCAGTCTGGTTCTGGCCGCCCCGGCCAATGCCGAAGCGGGTCCGCACGGCCACGAAAGCCCACCCCAGCCCAAACCCGAAGCCGAATCCCGCCCGGACACGGGCGCCTCCCCGCAGGCAGACACCGCCGAGACCGCGGACGAACCGGCACCCGCCGCCGCCCTCCCCGGTTTCGCCGCCGCGCTGGCCAACGAAACACCGATCCAGAGCAGCGCGGGCTGGCAGGTCGTGGCCGACCGCGATGCATGGCGGGCGATTGCGAGCAGCACCCCCGCCACGCGCCAGGCGGCACGGTGGGCCTACGCACGCAGCCTTATCGGCAAGGGGCGCTCGGCGGAGGCCTATGGCGTACTCATGGCGATGGCGCAGGACGATCCCGATCTGAATCTGGTCGCGGCCCACAAGCTGGCGCTCGGCGTGGCGCTGGTCGGGCTGGGTCGGCATGCCGACGCGCTCGATGCGCTGTCCGCCGATCGGCTCGCCGCGAACACAGAGGCATGCGCCTGGCGCATGCGTGCCTGGGCCGCACTGGACATGAACACCGAGGCCTTGAAGGAATGGAGCTGCGCGCGCGCCACCATCGTCTCGCGCGAAGGGGCGGAGCGGGCACCTTTCCTTCTCGCCGCGGCCCAGGCCGCGCTCGACGCCGGTAAGGCCGACAAGACCATCGCGTTGCTCGGCGCGGTTTCCGATAGCGATGCCGCAGCCAATCTGCTGCGCGGTCGTGCGTTCTTCCAGCTCGGCAAGGAACAGCAGGCCCGGCTGCGGCTGAACAGGGCCGCCGACAACGGTACGCCCGAACAGCGCGTCGATGCCCGCGTTTCGCTGCTCGAAGGGCTGGTGGCGCATAATCGTGCGAAGCCGCGCAAGGTCGCGGCCGAACTGGAACGGATCGGCTATTCCTGGCGTGGCGGACCGGTCGAGCGGCGCGCACTGAAACTGCGCTTCAAGCTCGCCGAGACATTGCGTGACGATCGCGCGACGCTGGCTGCAGGGGCCGCTTTGCTGCGTTATCATCGGGTGGGCGCCGACAGCGCAGCGCTTCTGGACGCGCTGCGCGAACGGCTGGAGGCGATCCTCTCGCCCGACAGCAAGGTCCCCCTGCCCGAGGCAGCCGGGCTCTTCTGGGAATACCGCGATCTCGGCCCGGCGGGGGCCGGCGGCGATCTGCTGGTCAGCCGCCTCGCCGACAGGTTGCAGGCCGCCGGTCTTTACGAACGGGCGGCAGAACTGCTGGATTACCAGTTGATGGCGCGCGCCAAGGACATTGCCCAGGGGCCGCTCTCGGTTCGGGTGGCGAAGCTCTATATCATGGCCGGAACGCCCGATGAGGCCTTGCGCGCGCTGGATGCGACGGACGGCAATATCTATCCCGACCCGATGCTGTGGGCCCGGTTGCGCATGGAGGCTGTCGCGCTCCACCAGCTCGGGCGGACCGACGAGGCGCTGGCCGTTCTCGACGGCGTGCCGCAAGGTGGCGCCATCCGCGACGAGATCGAGTGGGAACGGCACAACTGGAAGGCGATCTCGGGATCGGGGACCCTGCCCAAGGCCACGGGCGGCAGGCTGAGCGAGGTGGAACAGACCATCGTCCTGCGCCGCGCCATCGCGCTTGCCATGCTGGGCCGCGAACAGTCGCTTGCAGGGCTGCGTTCGCGCTACGCCCCGGCCTTCGCAGCGCAGCCGACCGCAGCGGCTTTCGACATGCTGACAGGCCCGGTCGAGCAGCTGGAGCCCGCCATGGTCGCGCGCGCCATGGCCGCGATGCCTGCCGCCAGCCCTGCGGGCGAGATCGCCGACCTGCTGGCGCGCGAACGGCCCGAAACCGCAAAGACCCAGTCCTAGTCCCAGTGCGCTGCCCCGGGGGCGGCGACGGCGCGCATGACGCCCCCGCTACCCGGTGCGCGCGGCGACGGGCCTAGAGATATCTGGTGAGATTGAGCTGGGTGAGCTGCGCGAAGACGGAATAGCTCGCCTCCAGCGTCGCCTTCTGCTGCGCGAGATCCACCGCCACCTGCCCCAGATCGGCGTCCTCGTTCGCGGAGATGATGTCCTTCAGCAGCAGCGCGCGCTGTTCGGCGCGCTCGCCCAGGACCTCCATGCGCGCCTGGCGCCGGCCGTTCTCGGCATTGACGGAGCGCAGACCAACCGAACCGGTATCGATCTGGGCAACCGCATCCTGCAGGGCTGTCTTCTGTGCATCGGTCAGCCGCTCCCCGATCGGGCCAGCGGCCGCCAGCGTGCGGAACGCCTCGTAGATTTCCGCGCCTACGTCGCTCGCGGTCAGGCCGTAGGTTACCTTGGTTCCCTCGGCGAGGTAGGCGACGGCCTGCACATCGTCGTTGCGAAACGCATCGGTCGCAGGCGTGGCTGCGGCGTCCGCCAGTGTCTGCGGCACGAAAGGCGTCACGTCGCTGCGCGATCCGGCGAACAGCGACACACCGCCCTCCCTCGCGTTGAGACTGTTTCGGAAATGCTCGAACGCGCCTTCGATGGTGTGCTGCAGGCCGGCCGCGTCCTCCGTACCGATCGCGGTCGCCAGCTGGGTGCGCAGGTCGATCATGGCATTGTCGATCCCGGTCACATGCGCATCGTAGATCGCAAGCGTGGTGGTCACATGCTTGGACACCACCGCCTGCGCATCCTGCTTGGCGAGCATGGAGTGCGCCGACATGGTCCGCACCGCCTCGGTTCCAAGGCTTGCATAATCCTGCGCCTTCTTGCCGGTCGACAGCGCCGTTTGCGTCTTGGCGAGATTTTGCTGCGCGCGCTGAATGGCGTCGGCCATGGTTCTTTGCAGCGGAATGGTGGCAACCCGGTTCATCATGCGCCCTTTCAGCGGACCATTTCGAGGAGAGTGTCGTACATCTTTGTGGCGGTGGTCATCACGCGCGCCGCGGCGGAATAGCTGTTCTGAAGCACGACCATCTGGGAGAGTTCCTCGTCCAGATTGACGCCCGAGAAGCTGTCGCGCCGGTTCACCGCATCGTCGCGCCGCGCGCTGGCGTCCACCAGCAGGTCGCGGGCCTGCGCCGCCTGCGTGCCGGTGCGCCCCATCAGCAGGCTGGAAAAGCGCTCGAGCGCAGCGGACCCCGCCTTGCCGAAGTCGACCGACTCGCCCAGCGCCTCCACGAAGGCGCCCGCGCCGCGTGTGTCGCCGCTGCCCAGCGCAGGTTCGCCGATGGCCGCGTCGGCCCGCAAACGGCCAAGCGGGAGCCGGCCCGAATCCGCCAGCATGTCGGGCCGCACGCCCGCCTCGCCCAGCCCGGTCGCGCCGCCGGTCAGCCCGGAAAGCGCAGCAAAGGACACGCCGGTACCGAACCGGCTGGTCGAATCGCTCGGGATCGAAAGCAGCGCGCCGCTATTGCCTGGCGTGGGTTCGAACCGCACCCGCCCGCGATCGTCCATCGCAAAGCTGCCGAAGGCTGCCAGCGGGCTCTGGTTGAGTTCGCCCACCAGGTCGCCGAAGCTGGGGCCCAGCCCGCCGGTCAGGGTGGTCTGGCCGAGGGTGCGCCCGCTCGCATCGCGCAGCACCAGCTGGGCGGATTCCCCCGCGCCGAAGCCGTGCGGGTCGCTTGCCAGAAACCCCGGCGGCACCAGCGGCGCACCCTCGCTGCGCACGATATCGTTGAGCCCGAAGAAATGCGCGAAGCCACTGCCAGCGCGCGCGCTGGGCGGTTCGCCCTGCGCCACGACCACCCCATCGGCGGAATTGGCTGCCACGATCGACAGGCGACCGTCCTGCAGGCTCGCGCTTGCCGACCCGCCCAGCCCCGCATTGATCGCGGCGACAGCATCGTCGAGCGTCGCCAGCGGGCCCAGCGCATCGAAATCCACCGTGGTCCGCGCGACCAGGACTCCGCGCTGGTCGGTCACCGCGAAGGTGCTCTGCCCGGTAAAGCCCAGCCGGTCGCCGCCGATCAGCCCCGTGGGCCGCCCGTCGAGGCGGCTGGGTGGCGGGAAGGCGGTGCCCGCATTGGCCACGCCATTCAGGGTTTCGGCAAGCCCGCCGAACAGCAATCCGAGCTGGTCGGAAAATTGCGGAAGCGCGCGATCGCGCAAATCGAGCAGACCGCCCAGCTTGCCGCCCACGGCCGAAGAATCGAGCTTTTCGCCGGTCGCCGTGGTCGGCTCCCCCGCTTCGTTGGCGAAGCGGATGGCAATGGGGGGATAGCTCGGCTGTGCCACCCCGTCGGCCGGGCTCGGGTAGGAGAGCTGGCGCAGCCGCCCGTCGAGCAGGACCGCGCCGGTGGCGGTTTCGATATTGATCCGGCCGTCGGGCTGCGTGCGCACCGCGACGTTGATCATCCCGCTCAGTTCCTCGATCGCCGACATGCGCCGGTCCTCGGCCCCGCCCGTGCTGCGGCCCAGCCCGCCGAGCTGTGCCACCGTGGCATTGAGCCCGTGGATCCGTTCGAGCAGGACGTTGACCGCCTCCACCGTGTAGCCTACTTCCGACTCCACATCGCCCCGCAATATCCGCACATCGTCGTCGAGCTGGCGGAGCGAACCGATCGCATCCTCCACATCGCCCACGAAGGCAGCCGCGTTCTGGGGCGAACTTTGCGCGCTCGTCATCGCAATGGCCGACGCGCTGATCGCATCGATCCGCGCTGGCACGCCGCTTTCGGCACCCGGCGCGCCCAGGAAGGCCTGCAGCCGCTCCAGGTAATTCGCGGTGACCTCTGCCCGGCCCATGTCGCCGGAACGCAGATAGACCGTATTTTCGAGGAACCGGTCCGCAATCCGGTTCGGTTCCCCGATCACGACGCCGTTGATGCGTCCCTGGGTCACGCCGGTCGCCAGCGATACGCGCTCGCGCGCGTATCCCGGCGTGCCGACATTGGCGATATTGTTGGATACCGACCGCATGCCGGCCTGCGAAGCCGACAGCCCGGATACCGCAGACCCGAGGATCTCGCTCAACGACATTCAATTAGCTCCGTCGGAACGAGTGCTAGCGCTTCAGACCGCTGACTTCCTGCAGCATGTCGTCGACCGTGGTGATGATCTTGGACGATGCGCTGTAGGCACGCTGGAAGCGGATCATGTTGGTGAATTCCTGCGCCAGATCGACGTTGGAGGATTCCAGCGTGCCCGCCGCGATCGTACCGCTTCCCAGTTCGCCGGGGCGACCGAGGGCGACATTGCCCGACTGCTGGGAGACGCCGTAGGCATTGCCCGGCATGCGGGCGAGGCCGTCCGGATTGGCGAAGGTCGCCACCGGCAGCTGGAACACCGCGCGCGCCGTGCCATCATCGAAGATCGCGCTGACCACGCCATCCTTGCTGACATCGACCGAGACCAGGTTGTTCAGCATTCCGCCGTCCGAACTCGACGCGATCAGCGCCGACTGGCTGCCGAACTGCGTCAGCCCGTCAAGCCCGTCCTGGCTGCCGAGGTTCAGGTTGATCGGCAGGGAACCGGCCTGGTTGGTCCATGATACGTTGAGCGTATCGAACAGGCCCGGCGTCGAATTGGCGAGATCGAGGCTGCCGTCCGGGTTGAAGGCCACGTTGCCGCTGGCCAGCAGGCCATTGGCGGCGGTCACTTCTGCGGGATCGCCGTAAATCTCCGCCACCCACTGGTTGGGGCCGGTCTTGACGAAGCCCATCGTAATCTGATGGCCGCCGCCCTGGGCGTCGTAAATCTCGAAAGTACGCGAGAAATGCGGCTCCAGCGCGCCTGTCGCCATGTCGCCGGCGGCATAGGCGGCCGTGAACGGCTCCTGCGTCGATTGCAGGTTCGCGCGCACCTGCAGGCGGGTGGTGGCCGCAGCCGTGCCGGTCAGCCCGCTCAGGCGCACCGGTTCCAGTTCGTTCAGTCCGCCGGTGCTGGTGTAGCCGCCCGCGGAATCCAGCCGCCAGCCCTGCAGGTAATAGCCGCTGGTGTTGCGCAGATAGCCCTGTTCGTCCGGACGGAAGGCCCCCGCGCGGGTAAAGGCGACGCCGTTGTCGGCATCGGCGCCCTGCCGCGTGACGAAGAAGCCGCCCCCATCGATCCCGAGATCGGTCTGGCTGCCGGACGCCTGCAGCAGGCCCTGTTTGGAGATCATCGCGCGCGGTGCAGCCGCGACGCCCCCGGCCGAATAATTGCTCCTCACGCTGCCGTCCGTGACCAGCGAACGGAAGTCGGCTTCGACCCCCTTGTAGCCCACGGTATTGATATTGGTGATGTTGTCGGCAACCGTTGCCATTGCGCTCGATTGCGCGCCAAGGCCGGACACGCCGGCATACAGGGCGGAATATAGGCTCACTTGAATGCACCTCCTGGATGGCGGGCACGTGCGCCCGATCACAAGTGCATTGTAGAAGGGCGACCGGCCCGAACCCAAAAGGCGGCAGTTTTTTCCGCGCACCCGCCGCGCCCGGTCGCACCCCTCTATAATGACCCCATCATTCGAAGGGGAAATGCGATGCTTCGCATCACTTTACGCGACGGCGAAAAGGTCGTCATCAACGGCGCCGTGCTGCGCTCCACCGGGCGCGCGGAGATCGTGGTCGAGAATGCGGCCGCGATCCTGCGCGGGCGCGACGTCATGTCGCCCGAGGATGCGGATACTCCGGCCAAGCGGCTCTATTTCGCGTGCATGCTCGCGTATCTCGACCCCGCCAACCTCACCCAGTACCAGAGCCGCATCCTCTCGCTGTTCGAGGATTTCGTGGAAGCGCTGGAATCGCCCGAAGCGAAGAGCCATTGCCTCTCCTTCGCCCGCAATGTCGCGTACTGCGATTTCTACCGGGCGCTGAGCGATTGCCGCGCCCTGATCGCCTACGAGAGCGAGGCGCTGGCCCGCCTCGTCCCGGCGGACGCGGCCTGACCCGCCTCCAATGCAGACGCTGGCCTCCGCCGCGCGCGCGATCCGCGCGCTCCCGCACGATCGGCCTTTCGGTTCGGTCGCAGCGGTTCGCGGCGCACTGATCGAAGTGGAAGGCCTGCTGGGCGCAGCCCGGATCGGCTCGCGGCTCACGATCGAATGCGATGGGGGCACCATCGATGCGGAGGTCACCGGGCTCGACCGGGAGACCGCGCATTGCCTTTGCTACAACGAGCCGCAGGGTATCGCCACGGGCTCGCGCGCCGACCTGCTCCATGGCCGCTCGCAGCTGCGCCCGACCGCCGATTGGCTGGGCAGGGTCGTGGACGGTCTGGGCCGTCCCATCGACGGCAAGGGGCCGCTTGCCCCCGGCCCCGTGCCCCGCGCCTTCAAGGCCGATCCTCCGGCCGCTGCCCACCGTGCCCGCGTGGGCCGCCGGCTTGAAACCGGCGTTCGCGCGCTCGACATCTTCGCACCGCTGTGCCGGGGCCAGCGGCTCGGCCTGTTCGCAGGCTCTGGCGTGGGCAAATCGACCATGCTCTCGATGCTGGCGCGGTGGGTCGAAACCGACGTGGCCGTGATCGGCCTGATCGGTGAGCGCGGCCGCGAAGTGCAGGAATTCATCGAGGACGATCTGGGCCCCGATGGCCTCGCGCGCAGCGTGGTGGTCGTCGCAACGTCGGATTCGCCCGCCTTGATGCGGCGCCAGGCCGCCTGGACCACGCTCGCCATTGCCGAGCATTTCCGGGACGCCGGGCGTGACGTCATGTGCCTGATGGATTCGGTCACCCGGTTTGCCATGGCGCAGCGCGAGATCGGGCTCGCAAATGGCGAGCCCCCGGCGACCAAGGGCTATACGCCCACCGTCTTCGCCGAGCTGCCGCGTTTGCTGGAACGTGCTGGCCCCGGCGGGCCGGGACAGGGATCGATCACCGGTCTGTTCAGCGTGCTGGTCGATGGCGACGACCATGACGAGCCCATTGCCGACGCGGTGCGCGGCATCCTTGACGGGCATATCGTCATGTCGCGCAAGATCGCCGAACGCGGGCGTTTTCCCGCGATCGACATCCTCAAATCGGTCTCCCGCATGCTGCCCGAATGCCATGCGGAAGAAGAGAACCGCCTGCGCCTCGCCGCGCTCGGCCAGCTCGCCACCTTCGGGGACATGGAAGAGCTGGTGCGGCTGGGCGCGTACGAAGCCGGCGCCGACCCGCGCGTGGACGAGGCGATCCGCCTCGCCCCGATGATCGAGGACCTGCTGAAGCAGACCAAGGGCGATCGCGGATCGGCGGCGCAGACCTTTGCACGGCTGGCCGAACTGATGACGGAGAATCCGCAGTGAGAACCCCTTTCGACACCGCTCTGCGCACGCGTCGCCGGGCCATCGACCATCTGCGCATCGCGATTCACGCCGAGGCGACGCGCCTGCACGAGATCGACCGGCAGAACGCAGCGCTGGAGCGCGAACTGGCCGAGGAATACCAGGCTTGCGCGCAGAGCTGGGCGATCTCTTCGGAGGCGTTCATCCGGCGAAGAATGGCCCAGCAGGCACAACTGGTCGAACAGCGCCTGACCGTGTCGGACGAAATCGACCGGCTGCGCCGTGAGGCGGTCGATGCCTATGGCTCCCAGCACGTGCTGGAGAGCGCCGCAGAGGCCTTTCGCACCGATCGCAGGCGCTGCATTTCGCGGGCCGAGCAGCGCGATGCGGACGATCTGTGCGCCGCGCGCATCGCCGCCCTGCCCTCCGTGAAGGCCGACCCGGCCATTCCCCGGCTTCCGGCGCGGTAATCCACCATGCAGACAGCAGGTCTCGAAGCGCTCTCACCCCAGGAACGGGCGCGCGTCATCTATACCCAGGCCCGTACCGCCATGACCGACCGCCTGTGGCAGGCGGCGATCGGCGGTGCGCAGGACGACCGGTCGGGCACGCAGGCACCGTGCCGCCACCATTCGGGGATGATGCTCCCGATGGGGATGGAGGCACTGCTGGGTGGGGGGCATGGCGCCGAGGCCCTGGCGCGGGCGTTCGACGCAGCCCCCAACGGCTTCGCTGCACGCGGGCAAGGCATCGATGGCCTTCGCACCCCGGGTGTGGAGGCGGAGAGCCGCATCGATCCCGTCACCCCGCCGGTAACCAAGCCGGGGCTCGGCTTCGATGCGCCCTTCCCCACCGGCCCTGTCGCCAAGGGTGGTCCCGCAGGCGGGCCGCTTGGCGGTCTGGGCGCCAATTCCCGCTTCGCCGCCACGCTGCAAAATGCGGCCCAGCGCAGCGGTCTGCCCGCCACCACCCTGGCGGCAATCGTCGATGCGGAAGCCGCCAAGCGTCCCGACGGCAGCTGGAACCTGATGTCGCGCAATCCGCGCTCCAGCGCTGCGGGGCTGGGCCAGTTCCTCTCGGGCACGTGGATCGGCATGGCCCAGCAGCCGGGCAACTGGCTCAACGATGTGGCGCGGCAGAAGGGTTGGCTCGATTCCAACGGTCGGGTCGCCCCGGCCGCGCGCGGATCGCTGCTCGCGCTGCGGTACGATGCGACGGCCTCTATCAACAGCATCGCCGACTACGCCCGATCGAACATCGCCACCATCCGCCGTGCAGGGATAAGGCCCGGGAACGATCCGCAGGTGCTGGCGAACATGGCCTATCTCGGCCACCACCTTGGGCCGGGCGATGCAATCCGGTACCTCAAGGGTGGCCTGAGCGAAAGCCGGGCGGCCCATCTTCTCAAGGCGCAGGTGGGTTCCGCACAGGCCCTGGAAAAGATCAACCGCACGGGCGATGCCGCCGTCGCGCACCGCGACTGGCTCAATGGTTACATCGCACGCAAGATCAGGCCGGATCGTTTTGCCGGTCTGCAACAGGCGAGCACCAGCTAGACCAGTTCCGACAGGCCCCGCCTCGCGGGTGCCGCCCCCCCTCCGCAGCCACGCATCCGGGCAGAATCGCGCGTTTTCGCGGGGCACAAATCCATCGCCATCGCGGCCTCCTGAAAACCCCTTAGGCGGGGCTCCGGGACATTACGGAAGGGGGCCTTGGTAGCATCTCTTAAAGGAGAAAACCCGAAGCCACCGGCAAGAAGGCATTTATAGGCGCCCCTCTATCCCTTGCTCAACACAGTCAGAGACTGAAGCCAAGGGGAGCGTACCAATGTCCAAAAGCACAGAAGCACTAGAAGTTGCTGTCGCCGAAGTTATTGCCAACAAGAATTCAGATGGATCGCCCGGTTCTGCCAGGCAGCGCGCCAATATCGACCGCGCCTTTTCGCGGATCCTCAAGATCGCAGCGCCGCGTATTCGTCACTTCATCCGCCAGTACGGCCTTTCCGCTTTTCACGAGGACGCCGAACAGGTTTGTGCCATTGCGGTTCACCGCGCGATCGAGGCCTATGATCCGACCAAGGCCAAGTTCACCACGTTCCTCAACTGGCAGATCCGTGGCGAGCTGCAGAGCCTGCGCTTCCGCCTGATGACCGATCAGCGCCCGTCGGCCCGCAAGGTCGAGGCTGTGACCGTCACCATCCACGCCGGGACGACCACTCCCGATGGCGAAGAAACCAGCCTCGAGGCGCTGGTGGAGGATGAAGAAGCGCTGGAACGCACCGAACGGGCCGCGTCCGACCACCTGGCCCATGAGACCTGCGCCGCGCTGCTCGACGCCTATGTCGAAGCGGAACGCAAGGCGGGTATCGAGCAGCTGCGCAAGCGCGCCCGGGCACGCCGTCCGAAACGCGACATGCGCGAAGCCCGCCCCGATCTGCCCGTGAGCTTTCGCGCCCATCTTGCCGGTCCGGACCCGGAAGAACTCGCAGCGCTGCACGAGCGGCTGGAGCGCGATCGCGCCATTATCGAGCGCAGCCTGTTCTCCGGCGACACCCGCGAGGCGCTGAGCCTGGACACCAGCCTGACGCGCGAGCGCATCCGTCAGATCGTGCGCCGTGCCAGCAAGCAACTGGCGCGTCTGGTTCAGACCGACCCCCGCTTCGCCATGCTCGCCGAGCAGGCAGGGCTGGAGCGAGCTGGCGCGCCGGCAGACAAGCCGACGCCTGCCCCTGCCCAGGCCGGGATCATGCCTGCCATGCACCAGCCGCACAACCGCGCGGTCACCGTTTCGAAGCCCGCCGAGCGGCCGGCCGATGCCCCGCGTGAACTCGATGTGCCGGTGGCGGCCCTGATCCCGCAGCAGCCGGGAAGGCTATCACTCTGACCAGCCCATGCCCGCGGTCTCGAGACGACCGGCGGCAAGGGACTGCGGAGGCGCAGTACCTGCGACGGACTGGAGCAACGGAAATATGCACGCGCCGGTACCCTCGGATGTCGAGGATGCCGGCGCGCCCTGTTTCGCCGTCGCACCCGCACTCAGGCTGGCACGCAGGATCGGGCAGCCTATGCGCGCCGTGAACGATCCCGCGCAGCGCGTCCCGGCCTATCGCCCGGTATCGACGATGAAGCTGACGGTCGTGGTGGTGGAGCCGCCGATATTGAGTGTCTGCACCATTCCGGCACCCTCGACCTGACAGCTCCCAGCCTTGCCAGACACCTGCCGCGCGGCGTCGTGCACCATGCGAACGCCCGTCGCGCCGACCGGATGGCCCAGGCCGATCAGCCCGCCCGAGGGATTCACGGGGATGCGCCCGCCCTTCTCGATGCTGCCATCCTCGATCGCCTTCCAGCTTTCGCCGGGCGCGGTGATGCCCAGATGGTCGATCGCCATGTATTCGGTGACGGTGAAGCAGTCGTGCGTTTCCACCGCGTCCAGCTGGTCCACCCCCTCGATCCCGGCGCGCCTGCGCGCATCCTCGATCGCGCCGCGCACCTGCGGGAAGACGTAGGGCCCATCTGCGCTCGCCTTCACCTTGGCCTCGTAGGAGAGCGGCGCGGTGCGGTGCCCCCAGCCGGAGATGCGCGGCAGGTCCTCCAGCGCGATCCCGCGCTTCTTCGCATAGTCTGCGGCCCGCTCTTCGGAGGCGAGGAAAACGACCGCAGCGCCATCGGTGATCTGGCCGCAATCCATCTTGCGCGTGCGGCCTTCGACCACGGGATTGGCTTCGTCATCGGCGGAGAAGCTCTCCGGGGTGAACTGCCAGTCGCGCGTCTGCGCATCGGGATTGACGCGCGCATTGTCGAAATTGATCTGCGCGATGCGCATCAGGTGTTCGTATTCCAGCCCGTGGCGGTTCTGGTACTCTTCCGACAGGTCGGAGAATGCCCGTGGCCATACGAAATCCGCGTCCTCGAACTCCCGCCCAACCCATGCGGCTGCGCCCAGGTGCCCGGCCGCCTCGCGCCCGCCGGTATTGCGCATCTGTTCGATGCCGACCACGCAGGCGAGATCGTAACGCCCGGCCTCGATCTCCGCCATCGCGGCGAGGATTGCGACGCTGCCCGAAGCGCAGGCGGCTTCGTGCCGTGCGGTCGGCAGCCCGTCGAACACGGGATCGACCATGCCGAAGAAGCCGCCCAGCTGCCCCTGCCTGCAGAAGAGCTCGCCTGCGAAGTTGCCGACATGCCCGGTCTCGATCTCGGCTGGATCGAGTTGTGCCTGATCCAGCCCGTCGCGCAGCACTTCGCCGAACACGCCCAGCATGTCCGTGCCCTCGCGCGCCCAGTTGCGCGCGAAATCGGTCTGCGCCCCGCCGAGTACATACACCATGCGCTGTCTCCTCCTAGCGTGCGATCCGTTCGACGATCATGGCCGAGCCGACACCCTGCGCGCCGGTGGTGACGACCAGCCCGTAGCGCCCCTCGCACGCATCGAGCGCGTCGAGCAGGGTGGACAGCAGGATCGCGCCGGTCGCGCCCATCGGGTGCCCCTTGGCCATGTGCCCGCCGCCGACATTCACCTTGTCCATGTCCACATCGTAGTCGCGTTCCAGCTTTGCGATGGTGACGGCGAAGGCTTCCATGAACTCGATACGGTCCATATCTGCAAGTGACAGCCCGGCGCGTTCAAGCGCGGTCTCCATCGCGGTGAACCCGGCCAGCAGCGAATCGCGCACGTCCCCGCCCGACTCCGCGAAGGCGACGATCTTTGCGCGCGGGTTGGCGATCTGCTCCTTGCTGCCGATCAGCGCCAGCCCGGCACCGTCCGCCATGGGCGGCGCATGAGCCACGGTCATGCGATAGTCGATTTCCTCCCCTTCGAGAGGTTCGGCGTAATGTTCGCTCATCTTCTCGAAGGCCGGTTTCAGCCCACCGGCCTTTTCCATATCGAGCCCGCGCACCACCTCGTCGCGGTCGAGCGATCCGATCTTGATGCGCGAGGCCTTGAGGGCCGCGTCATCTTCCGCGCTGACGGAGAGCTGCTGCGACCGGACCGCCGCCCGGTCCATCGTCTCACGGTCGATGCCCTCCCTGGTGGCCAGCCTTTCGGCGGCCAGAACGACGGGAATATACTGATCGCGTGGGGCGAATTCGCGCGCGCCGTAATAGTCCGCCTTGTCCGCCATGAACGGCACCTGCGACATCATCTCGACCCCGCCCGCCAGCGCGACATCGGCCTGGCCGGCGGCGATGGCGGCCGCGCTTTCGCCGATTGCAGTGAGGCCCGAGACGCAGAAATTGTTGAGCGTGTGGGTCACGGTGCGCTCGGGAAGACCGGCGGCGATCTTCGTCACCATCGCCACATGGCCACCCTGCGATCCGATCTGGCCGACGCATCCCAGCGAGAGACGATCTACCCTGTCGCGCGCGATTCCCGTGCGCTGCTCCAGCGCATCGACCAGCGCCGCGCCGAGACCGTGCGGGGTTTGCGTCGCCAGACCACCTTCGGGCTTGGCGGCGCCTCGTGGGGTGCGGACTGCGTCGGCGATATAGACTTCCATGAATGGCTCCATTGCTTGGATACTGCTCGGTGCGCCCGGCCGGGATCGCCGGCCTCGACGGCACGCTTCGGCAAAGCTTGTCGCATCAAATTAGTATGCTTACAATAGTGACAGACAGAGACGGCCCAGCCGTCCGGCATAACCGGAGAGCAGAATGTACCTTACGCCCGAAGCGCGGATCGCAGATTACGAATCGAAAGGCTGGTGGCGGGGAATCACCGTAGATGAGCTGCTGAAGGAAACCCTGGCGGGCGATCACGCCGAACTGGCGGTCATCGATCCGTCCAACCGCGAAGCGCTCGATGGCGTGGCGCCGGGGCGGCTGACCTGGGAAGAATTCGATGAGCGGATCGACCGGCTGGCGGCCAGCTTCCACCAGCTGGGCCTGCGCAAGGACGACCGGATCGTTGCGCAGCTGCCGAACACGATCGACGCCATGCTCACCCTGTTCGCGTCGGCGCGGCTGGGCCTGATCCTGAGCCCGGTGGTGATGCAGTACCGCAAGCACGAGCTCGGACACGTGTTCGAGAAGGTAGAACCTGCCGCTTTCGTCACCATCCCGAGCTTTCACGATTTCGATCAGGCGGCATTGGGCACGCAATTGTGCAAGGCCCACGGCGCGCAGCTGCTGATGTTCGGCGACGCGCCCGATGGCGCGACCTCCCTCGACGATGCCATGCAAGATGCAGACCGCGATGCGCTTGCCCGCTACCGCGCGGAAAATCCCGTCTCGGCGGGCGAGGTTTTCACCATCTGCTGGACCTCCGGGACGGAAAGCCAGCCCAAGGGCGTGCCGCGCAACCACAACCACTGGGTCCTGAATGGCGACGTGATGGTGGAAGCGACCGCGATGAAGAGCGGCGACACCATCCTCAACCCGTTCCCGCTGGTGAACATCGGATCGATCGGCGGCCTCATGATGCCCTGGTTGCGCTGCGGCGGCACGGTGGTTTTGCACCACCCCTTCGACGTCGGCGTTTTCCTGACCCAGCTGCAGCAGGAAAAGGTCAGCTACACGATCGCCCCGCCTGCAGTGCTGGGCGCACTGCTCAAGCAGCCCGAACTTCTGGAAAAGTTCGATCTTTCCGCCTTGCGGACGGTCGGTTCGGGCTCGGCCCCGCTCTCGCCCTGGCTGATCGAGGGCTGGAAGGACCGCTACGGAATCGAAATCGCCAATATCTTCGGCTCGAACGAAGGCGCCTCGCTGTTCTCCAACCTGCAATCGGTGCCCGATCCGGTCGAGAGAGCGCGCTACTTCCCGCGCTTCGGCGCACGCGATGCCGATTGGGACGGGATGACGGCCACCATCATGGACTCGCGGCTGGTCGACCCCGCGACGGAAGAGGAGATCACCGAGCCGGGCAAGGTGGGCGAACTGCGGCTTGGCGGTGCGATGATCTTCGATGGCTACTGGCGCGCCCCCGAAATGAACGCGACCGCGTTCGATAGCGAAGGCTACTACCGCACCGGCGACCTGTTCGAGATCGCCGGGCCGGGCAACCGCTTCTACCAGTTCCAGGGGCGCTCCAAGGAGATCATCATGCGCGGCGGGGTCAATATCTCGCCCGCCGAGCTGGACGACCTGATCGTGGGCCAGCCGCAGATCAAGGAAGCGGCGACCGTGGGCGTGCCTGACGAAAGGCTGGGAGAGCGGATCGCCGTCGCGGTCGTCCCGCACGAGGGTGAAGAGCCCAAGCTGGAAGACATCACCGCCTGGCTCGAAGCGCGCGATATCGCCATCTTCAAGCGGCCCGAGTTTCTGGTGATCGTCGATGCCCTCCCGCGCAACGCAATGAACAAGGTGGTGCGCGACGAACTGCGCGAAATGGTGGTGGCAAAACTATGAGCGGCGCGAACACACAGGCAGCGAACCAGCGCGTCACGCTGGTGACGGGCGCGGGTAATGGGCTGGGCGAGGCATTTGCCTATGCCTGCGCGCGACGCGGCGATGCCGTGATTGCCAATAACCGCGTCCACGCCGACCGCCCCAGCTCCGCCGCCGCGCTGGCCGATGCGCTGCGCGCCGAAGGATACAGCGCCGGGGTGGACGAACATTCGGTCGACGCGGACGGCGCGGCCGAGGCCATCGTGGCCAACGCTCTCGACCAGTTCGGGCGGCTCGACGGGATCATCCTCAATGCCGGGATTTCCGGTCCTGCGGCACGGGTGGCGGACAGCGACCTGTCCGATCTTCGCACAGTGATGGAGATCAATTTCTTCGCCAATGCCGCCCTCGTTCAGGCGGCCCTGCCCCATCTGGAGCAGTCCCCCGCGGGGCGCATCGTGCTGATCGCTTCCTCCGCCGGGCTGCACGGGCTGAAGGGCCGCGCGCCTTACGCAGCGTCCAAGGCGGCGCTGATCGCCTATGGCCGTTCGCTCGCGCTCGAACTGCGGCGCACGAACATCCGCACCAATATCTTCGCGCCCTATGCGGCGACCAAGATGACGGGCGGACAGGACGAGGTTACGGACGAGCGGCTGCTGCCCGAGCACGCCGCGCCGGGCGCGGCGTGGCTTTCTTCCGAACAGTGCGATGCCAATGGCGAAATCTGGGTCGGCGGTGCCGGCCAGTTCCGCCGCGCGGCCATGGTCGAAGGGGCTGGCGGCAGCAAGCCCGATGCCGATGCGCAATGGCTGGCGGAGAATGCCGGGAACTTGCGCTCGCTCGAGCCGCACAGAGAGTTTCCGGGCGGTGAAGCGGCGTTTGCGGACTTCTACTCCGCGCTGGGTTCGCCTTCGGAGTAAAGCCGCCGCATCGCCACCTTGTCGGGCTTGCCGAGGCCGGTCTTGGGCAATTCGTCCGCGATGTGGATCGCCTTGGGCACGTGCACCGCGCCCTTGGCGGCTCGCACCGCATCGCGCAGCCGGTCCGCCTCGATTTCCTGCCCGGCGCGCGGGACGACCAGCGCCGTCACCTGCTCGCCCCACTTGCGATCGGGAATGCCGAAGACCGCCACCGCCGACACCGCAGGATCGCGCGCGATCACTGCTTCCACTTCCGCCGGGAAGACGTTGAAGCCGCCGCTGATGATCATGTCCTTCGCGCGGCCGACGATCCGGTACAGGCCATCCTCTCCGATCCGGCCCAGATCCCCGGTGCGCAGCCAGCCGCCCGCAAGCGTTTTCGCGCTTTCCTCCGGCATGCCGAGATAGCCGCTCATGACCAGCGGACCGCGCACGGCGATCTCTCCGACGTTATCCGTCTCGTCCAGCAGGCGAATGTCGATCCCCGGGAAAGGCCGGCCCGCCGCGTCGGGCGCGGCGCGATGCTCGCCCCGGTCGAGGATCAGGATCGTGTTGGGTGCCTCGCTCTGGCCGTAGCACTGGACGAATATCTCGCCGAAGCGGTCGATCGCTTCCAGTACGCGGGCAGGCTCCATGGGCGCGCCCGAATAGATCAGCGTGTCGATGGAGCTTAGCGCGTCCGATGGCAGATCCGGGGCATCGAGCAGCGCACCGATCATGGTCGGGACCATCCAGCTGACGGTCGCGCGGTGGGCCCGCGCCGCCTCGGCAAAGCCGGAAACCGAGAACCCGCGCTGCAGGATCACCGTGCCGCCGCGCACCAGCGTGGGCAGCACGATGGAGCCCGCGCCGTGCGAGATGGGTGCGGGGCACAGAAAGCGTATATCTGCCGGGAAATCGATCCGCGCCAGGGCCATCAGGGTGTTGGTGACGAGCGCGCGATTGGACAGCATCACGCCCTTCGGCCGCCCGGTGGTCCCACCGGTATAGGCAAGGCGCACGATATCCTCCGCCTCGCCGATGGCATGCGCGGGAAGCGCGGATGATGCAGGCGTGGCAGGCCAGAACGGACCGACGGCATCGTCGTCCTGATGGGCGTAACAGGCGATCCCGGCATCGCGGGCCAGCGAAGCTGCGTCCGCAATCCTGCCCGGTCCGCCGACAAGAATGCGCGCGCCACTATCCTTCAGGATGTACAGCTGGTCCTCGCGCCCGCCCATCGCATGCAGGGTGAGAGAGCGGTAGCCACCGATATAGGCCGCCGCCATCAGCGCGTACTGGCGCGTGCAATTCTCGCTGATCTGCGCGACGGTCGCGCCGCGCGGCAGGCCCAGCTCGTCGAGCCGTTCCATGGCCTGCGCGACCATCTGGCCGAAGGCGCGGTAGCTCGTCTCGCCCTCATCATCCGCGAAGGCAATCGCGTCGCCATGGCGCGCAATGGCGTCGAGGATGATATCGCCCAGCAGCCCGCCGGAGGCTGCCGCTGCGGCGGCATCGCCTTCGCTCACGCCGGGCGCTCTAGCAGTTCTTGCGCGAAGTCCGGCAGCTGCGCCTCGCCCGCCGATTGCCGGTCGATCGTGGCGCGGTCGAAATAGTCGCGCCAGTCGGTGAACTGGCCATCTTCGATCCGCACGACCCCTGCATAGGGCGTCACCACGCGCGTACCGTCCGCCAGGTCGAAATCCTCCACCGCCTCGTAGAACACGTCCTTGCCCGCCTCGGCCATCGCGTTGATGCGCAGCCGCTTCACGGCGGAGAGCCCACTATAGGTGGTCAGGAATTCACGGATTTCTTCGTGCCCCACGGCAGGCGGTTTGGTGGTGGCGGAGAAATGGAAGCGCCCATCGCTTGCGAACATGCCGACCATCTCGTCGATGCGCCCGGCATGCCAGTGATCGAAGAAACGGGTGACGAGCTGCTTGCCTGTGCTCACGATTGATTCTCCACTTTCGCAACGTCCGCGCGCAGCTTGGCGACCACGTCCTCCACGCTGGAGCGCGGGTTGCGGGTAAGATCGTAATGGTGCGCCTTGCGGGCGGCCCGGTCGAACCAGATCCGCCCTTCGGCATGTTTCGGGCGCTTGCTGGCGAGCCACAGCGCGGTGTCCGCCCCTTGCGCGGGAGAGCGCAGCAGCGGGCCGATCCAGCGGTCCATCCAGGGCAGCGCGTCGGACACGCCCTGCGTCGCCACCCATCCCGGATGCATCGTATAGGCGTCGACGCGCGCCGCCCAGTGATCCGCCAGCGCCAGCTGCGCGCGCTTGTTGGCCGCATAGGCAAGAAAGCCGTTGTAGCGGTCGGGCGGCAGATCGAGCAGGCTGGTATCGAGCGGAGCGTTGTACATTCCGCCCGACGCCATGTTGACCACCGCTGCCCCGTCCAGCTTGCCCTGCTCCAGCAGAGCTTCGGTCAGCGCGAACTGGCCGAGCAGGCTGGTCGCATAGCTTTGTTCGAAGCCCTCCGGCGTCAGACGATGGTCCGGGGGCAGGTTGCCGACATTGTTGATCAGCGCATCGAGTGGGCCGACCTCTTCGGCGAGCGAGAGGTTATCGGCCACAAGGGACAGGTCGCGCTCGATGGTCTCGAACGGCCCACCCTCCTTTTGCCTGCGGCCTTCGTCAGCCAGCGCTCTCAATTTCTCCGCGTTGCGGCCCACCGCGATGACGCGCGCGCCACGCCGGGCGGCGCCCAGCGCCAGCGCGCGCCCGATCCCGCCCGTCGCCCCTGTGACGAGCCAGCTTTGCCCTGCGAGCGACTTGCCCCCCGATCTGAGGGGCAAGCCGCGTGCAAGATAGCCGATCCGCGTGAAGGACGGAGCGAAGCGGGCGTAGAACGTCAGTGCCTTGGATGCCATGCCGCCGCGATCAGTACCTGACCTGGAACTGGATGGCGACCGAGCGCGGACGCGAGGCAGTGGCGTACTGCGTGTTCGCGCCGACATTGCTGGCGAAGGGAACCTGCGCCGCGTAGGTGCGGAACCGCTCGTCCAGCAGGTTCTTGCCCACCGCCGCGATGGTCCAGTTCTCGCCCCCGACGCCAACGCGCGCATCGACGATGGTGTAGCCGTCGACCACGCCCGCCGGATCCAGATTGTCATGCACGTTGTGTTCGCCCGTGTAGGACGCATCGGCATTGATCTTCAGGCGAAGGTCCCCGAACAGCGGCTTGTCGACCGAGAGCCCGCCGTAGACGTTGAACTCCGGCGTGAAGCGCCCGCGCCGGCCGGTGTAATCGCACAGCTGGACACCGCCCACCACGTCGCCATCGGGCGTTTCGCCGAAGGCGCAGTTGCCGCGGCGGAAATCGAGATACTCGAAATCGAGATAGGCCGCCGAAGCGTTGATCGCGATGCCCGGTGCAATGGCGTAGCGCGCATTGGCTTCGATGCCCTGCGTACGCGTTTCACCCGCATTGCCGACATTGAAGCCCACCGTGCCGTCGAACTGGCTGATCTGCAGGTCCGAATAGGTCGAACGATACAGAGTGACGCCGAAAGAGGCGCGGTTGCCCGGCAGGCTCGCCCGCAGGCCGAGCTCGTAGGAACTCACTTCCTCGTCGTCGAATCCCAAGGAGGTGTTGTTGTTGGACCGGGCATCGAAGCCGAAGCCCTTGTACCCTTCGCGGTAGGAGCCGAACAGCAGGATGTCTTCGGTCACATCGAATTCGACCGCCAGCGACGGCACGATGTTCTTTTCCGAACGGCTGCGGTTCAGATCGTGGCCCGCGCCCGCCACGGCATTGTCGAGCGAGAAGCCAAGCGCGGTCTGCAGCACGGTAATCGGCACGGGGTTCGTCACCAGCGGCCCGTCGAAGCTGAAGGCGCCGTTGCGTGCCACCAGACTGCGGCTGGCAGTCTTCTCGTCGATGGCGAGCCGCAGGCCGGGGATGATCCGGAAGCCGTCGGCCACCCGCCACTGCAGCTGGGCAAACAGAGAGTAGGTATCGCTGGTCTGTTCGAAATCGCGGACCGCGCCGATATCCGCGATGACGCCGAAGCCCAGGTTCGCAAGATCGGGCCCGAGCGCGGTAACATCGGAATAGTCGAGCTGGTTATGTTCGAAATAGGCGCCGGCAATCACGCTCAGGGGCAGAGAATCGTCGGTCGCGACCCGGATTTCCTGGCTGAACTGCTCGTAGCTTTCACGCGTGAGCCCGCCCAGGATGCTGGCCGAGGTGAAATCGAGATCCACGCTGGTATCGCGATCATAGCCGACATAGCCGGTGACGGTGGTCAGCGTGGCCGATCCGAAATCGGTCTCCGTCGTGAAGGTGCCGTTGTAGAATTCGGTGTTGTCGAACTCGTCCTGGTCTGCCTGGCGGCGATAGTTGAAGCTGGTGTCCTGCAGCGCGCCCGAAAGACCGGCGCCGGTGAGCGCGGTTGCGAAGGTCAGGGGCACACCGGGGGCCGCCTCGGTTGTCGCCACGTCCTGGCTCACCACAAGGTTGCGCCCTTCGACGTCGAACTTGGAATATTCGCCCTTCAGCGTGGCGGTAAAGTTGCCGCTTTCATACCGGACCGTTGCGCGACCGGCGATTTCGTCCAGTCGCGGCTCGGTGCGGTCCTTCGTGGTGTTGAAGACGTATCCGTTCTCCGTCAGTCCGCGAACTGCAAGCCTTGCCGAAAGGCCATCGGCCAGCGGTCCGGATACGAAGGCCTGCCCTTCGAACCCTTCGAACACATCGGTATAGGTCGCGGTGGCACCCGCTTCGAGATAATCGGTCGGCTGCGCGGTGATGATGCTGAGCGCGCCGGCAGTCGAGTTCTTGCCGAACAGGATCGATTGCGGGCCGCGCAGGACTTCCACGCGCTGCAGATCGAAGAAGGGCGCACGGGTCAGCTGCGCGCGGCCGTAGCTCACGCCGTCGACGAACTGCGCGACAGACTGTTCGAAAGCAGGGTCGTTGCCCGAGCCGATCCCGCGAATATAGGTCTGCGTGGTCAGGCCCGTCTGGGTGATCTGGAAGTTGGGTACGGAGAGTGTAACTTCCTCTAACGTACTGATTGCAGTGTCCGCGATATCCTCTCCCCCGATCACCTCGATCGAGATCGGAACGCGCGTTGCATCCTGTTCGCGGCGCTGCGCGGTAACGACGATTGTATCCAGCGCGGCGGCGTTATCCGCTTCGCCCGGCTGTTCGGCTACACCGTCGGCATCCGCGTCTCGTGTGGTCTGCGCGGATGCACCGGACGACCACGCGAGCAGCGCCATGGCCGTCCCGAGATACAATGGTTGGGTGACGCTTTTCATGCTTGCTCTCCTCTCGTTCGTTCCGCTTCTTTCGGATACGATACGGGGAGGTGAATATCACAACTGGACTTAATCTCAAGCCGCGTAATCGCTTGATATCCGGACATGGGGCATCGCGTCGGCCATTCCTGCCGAACCGGAAGGTCTGCAATTTCGGAGAAATGGGGCCTCAGCCCGCGATCGATCCGCCCGCGATCGAATCGCCGCGGCTGCGCGATGCGGACTGGCCCTCCATCACCCAGCGGGTGCGCGCAGCCTGGATCGGTTCGCCCGTATTCCGGTCGCACACGACCGGATGGATCGGCTTGCCGGTGGTCAGATCGACCAGCGAGAGAGGCGGCGCATCCTGGTCGCACAGCCACCGCAGCGACCAGCCATGCGTGGCGAGCACGACGGGGTACAGCGCGCGCCCCGCTTCGGTCAGGCGGTATTCGCTACGCGGCGGGCTCGACTGGTAGGCGCGCCTGACGAGGATCGAGCCGCCGACCAGCCGGTTCAGCCGGTCGGAAAGAATGTTGGGCGCCATGCCGGTGGCGGAGAGGAACTCCTCGAAGCGCCGCAGGCGGAAGAAGGCGCACCCCAGGACCATCCAGCTCCAGTAGTCGCCGATCAGCTCGACCGAGCGGTCTATCATCGGGCGATCGACCGGCGGGCGCTTGCTGCGCCAGCGCCGCTGCGTCGGCGATTCCCGCTCGACGAGACCCGGGCCGACCTCCCAGCCGACGTTCTCGGGATCGATGGTGGAGCCTCCGGGGCCGTCCAGCACCACCGGGTCGAGCGCCTTGCGCGTCGCCGGATCGTAGAACACCATGTCGTAGCGCGACTGCATGCGCGATGGCGCGTGGTCGCGTTCCCACCGGCCCTGCATCAGCGCGATGCCGAACAGGTCGCGGCCCATCGCGGTCAGCCGGTATTCGGCGCGTCGGCGCCCGGGCGGTATGACACTGTCGAGCAGGCCGTTCTCCACCAGCCGCTTCAGGCGCCCCGAAAGAACGGTGCGGGGAATGTGCAGCGCTTCGGACCAGTCGTTGAACCGGCGAACGCCGTAAAAGGCCTCGCGCAGGATCAGCTGCGTCCACGCATCCCCGATCACCCCATGCGCGAGCGCGACCGGATTGCCGGTGACGAGCGCCCGGACGGAAGGCGAATCTGCCGTTTTTATAGGGGGATGCGTCTCTTGCATGTTCACGGGATGTAGAGCCTTTCATCGAAGCTGGGCAACCGCGCACGGCGACTTCCGATTGCCACTTGCGTTAGTGGACTATTCTGTGTGATGAATTGTTCATGGACATTCTCGACATCGCAGTTACCGCGATCCTGCTCGCGATCGCATTGATCTGGATCATTGCCATGCCGGCCCGGGCGAAGGGCAAGACCTGGCACTATGCCCTTGTCGGCATACCGGCACTCGTCTTCCTCATCGCGAGCAACCTGCCCGCCGGGGCATTGCGCGAATCGCTCGATGCCTGGCTTGCAGGCGGCGCGGCCGCTGCCCTGCTTCTGCTGCTCACCTGGGCGCTGGGAAGCATCAAGCGCAATCACGGCTTCATGGACATCTCCTATCCGCTGGCCCCGACGGCGATTGCGTGGACGGCTTTTCTCGTCGCTGGAGGCATGGCGACAGGCGGCACGATGGCGCCGCTTGTCCTGGCCCTGGTCACGGTGTGGGCGCTGCGCCTTTTCGTTCAGACGATCGGCCAGAACCATGCCGAGGAACGCCAGCCCTATGCCGCATGGCGCAAGGCTTTCGGCCCGCAGTGGCGCTGGTGGAGCCTGTTTCAGGTCTATGGCCTGCAGGGCATTACCTTGTGGCTGTGGGCGATTCCGCTGGCCTTCGCGGTACAGGCCGATTTCTCCCTCCCCTGGGCCATCGCCGGCGGAGCCGTGTGGCTGGCCGGCTTCGCGCTCCAGACGACGGCCGACCGGCAGCTGACGCGCTTCCGCGCCGATCCCGCCAACCGCGGCGCGATCCTGGATACCGGCGCATGGGCCATCGTGCGCCAGCCGAACTATCTGGGCGAATCGATGATGTGGTGGGGCTATTTCCTGTGCGCGCTCGCGCACCCGTGGGGATGGCTCACGGTGATCGGCCCGATCTTCGCCACATGGTTCATGGGCTTCGGTTCCGCCGGACCCTTCAAGGAAGCGCACATGCGGCGCACGCGCGGCGAGGCATGGGCCGCCTATTGCGCCCGCACCCCACGGTTCTTCCCGCTACCCCGGCCCACCGCCTAACTTGCGGTAGTGGACTTATTTTGTTATTCAGACTGCACGAAAGGAAAGCCCTATGAAACCGAGCGCTCTGGCAGAAGGCAACGTGAACGAACTGAATCCCTACGTGCAGGGATTCTATGCCGCCCAACCCGAGGAAGTGACGAAGACCGATCTCGAAGTGATCGGCGAGCTTCCGACCGACCTGTGGGGCGCCTATGTTCGCAACGGCCCCAACCCCTTCGAAGTCCCTGACGTGCCGCACCACTGGTTCGACGGCGAAGGCATGGTCCACTCGATCTATTTCGAGAACGGCAAGGCCGAATATCGCAACCGTTACGTGCTCTCCGACGATAACGTCGCCGACATGAAGGGCGACGGGGCCGAGGCCCGCGGCGTGCTGGTTCCTTCCAACCGCGACCGGCCGAACAAGGTCTACAAGGACACCGCCAACACCGATCTGGTGCTGCACGACGGCAAGCTGATGGCCCTGTGGTACATTTCCGGCACGCCGGTGCGGCTCGACGCGCGCACGCTGGAAACGCTGGGGAACGAGGATTTCGGCGGCAAGCTTCCGCGCAATGTCTCCGCCCACGGCAAGATCGACCCCGAAACGGGCGAATTCCTGTTCTTCGACTATTCGCTGTACGAACCCTGGATGAGCTTCGGCGTGGTCAGCCCCAAGAGCGAACTGACCCACTTCGCCAAGATCGACCTGCCCGGCCCGCGCCTGCCGCACGACATGGGCTTCACCGAGAATTACGTGATCCTGCATGATCTCCCGGTGGTGTTCACCGAAAGCGGGCTGCGCAACGGCATGTGGCAGATCAAGACCGAGCAGCGTGGCGCGCGTTTCGGTGTGGTGCCACGCAACGGGACCAACGACGACGTCAAATGGTTCGAGACCGATCCCTGCTACCTCTACCACGTCGCCAATTCGTGGGAGGAAGGCGACGAAGTGGTTATGGTTGCCTGCCGCATGGTGCCCAACAATTTCGATCCCGACCCTGCGCACGGCCAGTTTGCCAGCATGGTCAACGTCATGGCGCTGCATGCCTATGCATGGGAATGGCGCATGAACATGAAGACGGGCGAGATCACCTCGCGCCAGCTCGACGACCGGCTCAGCGAATTTCCCGCGATCAACCAGGATTATGCGGGCCGCAAGACGCGCTATTCCTACCACGTCGCGATGGCGCACGAGCGCCTGCAGCGCTTCGAAGGCCTCATCAAGTACGACCTGGAGACCGGCGAGAAGCAGGAATACCTGTTCGAGGACGGACAGGGCGGTTCCGAACCGGTCTTCGCCCCGCGTACCGGCGCCAAGGACGAGGATGACGGCTATGTCATCACCTTCGTCACGCACACCGAAACGGGCGAATCCGAAGTGCTGATCCTCGACGCGAAGAAATTCGCCGACGGGCCGATCGCGCGCATCCCCCTTCCCTCGCGCGTGCCTGCGGGCTTCCACGCGACCTGGGCGGACGGCGACAAGATCGCGGCCTGAACTCCTGTCCGGGCACCCGCCCGGACACCCTGCCCCCGGCCGGACACCGACAAGAAGGATTGGCATTCATGGCAACGCAAGCCACCGCGTCCCCCGACGCGGCGTACGAGGAACTGTCTGCGCGTCACTCCGACACGCTGGCACGCGCAATCGAGGCGGTTTCCACCCGCGAGAGCTGGAGCCCGTTCTCCGACTCTCCGTCGAGCAAGATCCACGGCGCGGAAAAGCCCGCCGAAGGACAGGCCGCGTTCGAAGCGTGGCTCGGCAAGCGGTACGAGATCGACCAGCCCGGGATCGCGGAATGGATCGGCGACGAGGTCTCGCCCTACACCCGCCAGCCGCTGGGCATCACCTATCCGCGCAGCGAGCCTGCCGCGCTGATCGAGGCAGGCACCAAGGCCCTCGCAAGCTGGCGCAAGGTGGATTTCGAAGCCCGCGCGCTGGTGTGCCTCGAAATCGCGCAGCGGCTTTACGACCGCAATTTCGAGATGGCGCACGCCATCATGCATGTCGCCGGGCAAAGCTATGTCCAGGCCTTTGCGGGCAGCGGCCCCAACGCGCTGGATCGCGGGATCGAGGCGCTGGCCTACGCCGTCAAGGCGATGCGAGACGTCACCCCGCATGCGGTGTGGCGGCGCAAGTTCGGGCCCGACGATGTGGCGCTGGAGAAGCACTATACGATCATGCCGCGCGGCCTCGCGCTGGTGATCTGCTGCGCCTCCTTCCCCACGTGGAATTCGCACCCCGCGCTGTTCGCCAACCTGGCGACGGGCAATCCGGCGATCATGAAGCCGCACCCGATCGCGATCTTCCCTGTGGCGATGACCGTGAAGATCGCCCGCGAGGTGCTGAGCGAATTCGGCTTCGATCCGAATGTCGTGACGCTGGCCACCGACACGCGTGAGCAACCGGTCGCGCAGGCCTTCATCGACGATCCTGCCGTGCAGATCATCGATTTCACCGGCAGCGCGCGCTACGGCTCGCAGCTCGAAAACTCGATCACGAAGAAGGCGCTGTTCACCGAGACCAGCGGCGTGAACAGCGTGGTGATCGAATCGGTTGCGGACCTGCCGACGACGGCGCGCGCGGTTGCGCGCTCCGCATCGCTGTTCTCGGCACAGATGTGCACCAGCCCGCAGACCATCTTCGTACCCGAAGACGGCATCAAGACCGGCGATGGCACCGCCTCCCCGCGCGACGTCGCGCAGGCGCTGGCCGACGAAATCGATGCGCTGGCGGACAATCCCAAGGCCGCAGCGGGCGTGATGGGCGCGGTGCAGGCCGAGCTTAGCATGGATGTGGTGGACACGGTTCGCAGCAAACTCGCGGCCCGCGAGGATGTCGAGATCGTGCGCGAAGCATCGCCCTACCCCCACCCCGAATACCCGGAGGCCCGCACGCTGACGCCGCTGGTCGCTGTCGTGCCTGCGGAGCTGGAAGCGGTCTACGCAGACGAGCAGTTCGGGCCGGTCCTGTTCGTCGTCCCGACCGCGAGCGCCGATGATGCGGTAGCGCGGGCGAGCCGGTTGGCGAAGGAAAACGGGACCATCGCGACCTACCTCTATTCGACGAACGAGGATTTCATCGCGCGGTCGACCGATGCCTACGAGGAAGCGGGCGCGAACCTCTCCATCAACCTGCACGGTTCGATGTGGATCAACTTCGCGGCGGCCTACAGCGACTACCACGTCACCGGGCTCAATCCCGCTGGCAACGCCTCGCTCGCCGATCTCGCCTTCGTCGCCTCGCGCTTCCGCATCGTCCAGCGGCGCCGCCCTGAATGATGGGGATGCAGGACAAGGTTTATATCGCAGGGATTTCCTGCACGAAGCTGGGCAAGCGCCTCGACGCGAGCGTGAAGCAGATGGTGCGCGAGGCGGTGGACGCCGCGCTCGCCGATGCAAGCGCAAGCGTGGGCGACGTTGACGCGGCGTGGTTCTCCAACACGCGGCAGCCGATGCTCGAAGGGCAGAACACGGTGCGCGGGCAGATTGCCCTGCGGCCGCTGGGCTTCGAAAGCGTGCCGGTGGTCAATATCGAGAATGCCTGCGCCAGCGGGGCCTCCGCACTGATCCAGGCTATGGCGCATCTGCGCGCCGGGATGGCCGACATCGCGCTGGTCGTGGGCGCGGAAAAGATGGTCTTCCCCGACCGGACCGAAGCCATGGCCGCCGCATTCGAAGGCGGCACCGATATCCACGACATGGAGGCCACCAAGGCTTTCGTCCGGTCGCTGGGCGGCGATGCCGACGACGAGAGCGCGGGCAAGCGCAGCATCTTCATGGACCTCTATGCCGCACAGGCGCGCGCGCACATGGATCGCTTCGGCACCACGCAGGAAGACTTCGCGGCCATTGCGGCCAAGAACCACACGCATGCGAAGCACAATCCGCTGGCGCAGTACCGCGATCCCATGAGCGTGGAGGAAGTGATGGCGGACAAGCCCATCGCCTTCCCCTTCACCCGCTCCATGTGCGCGCCGCTGAGCGACGGGGCCGCGGCAGCGGTGGTCTGCAACGCGGCAGGTCTTGCGCGCCTTGCCAAGGCACGCCCGCGCGCGGTGACGGTCCGCGCCAGCGTGCTGCGCAGTGGCGTGGACCGCGAAACGAACGATTTCGATCGCCATATCGGCCGCCTGACCGCGCTTGCCGCCTACGAGCAGGCGGGCCTGGGCCCCGAAGACATCGACTGCATCGAAGTCCACGATGCCACCGCCTATGCCGAAGTCCAGCAGATCGAGAACCTCGGCCTGGCCGAGCCGGGCAGCGTCGGCGAATGCCTCGCCAACGGCGATTTCGCGCTCGGCGGACGCCAGCCGGTCAACGCCTCGGGCGGGCTGCTTTCGAAGGGGCACCCGGTCGGCGCGACCGGCATCATCCAGCTGCACGATCTGTGCGTGCAACTGCGCGGCGAAGCGGGCAGTGGCCAGGTGGAGAATGCCCGGATCGCCCTGGCCGAAAATGGCGGCGGCTTCCTGCGCGGCGAAGAAGCCGCGACCGTCGTCACGATACTCGAAAAAGAAGGCGCCCGATGAACTCGACCGAGGCAAAGCTGCCCTCCCCCATGCGGCTCCCCCTGTTTGCCGCGCCCATGTTCCTCGTCTCGGGCGTGGATCTGGTCGTCGGCGCCTGCAAGGCAGGCATCGTCGGCAGTTTCCCGACCTCCAACTGCCGGACGGTGGAGGAGCTCGACACATGGATGGGCTCCATCGCGGACGCGCTGTCGAAGCCGAAGGATGCCGGGCAAGCCTGGGATAACGCGCCCTGGGCGGTGAACCTCATCACGCACAGCAGCAATTCGCGCCTGCCAGACGATCTTGCGCTGGTCGGCGAATACAAGCCGCCCATCGTCATCACCGCGCTGGGCTCTCCCAAGCCGGTGATGGAAACGGTCAAGGGCTATGGCGGGATCGTGCTGGCCGACGTGGTCGATCTGAAGCTGGCGCGCAAGGCGGCGGATGCGGGCGCCGACGGGCTGGCCTGCATCACCTCGGGCGCCGGAGGGCACACGGGCTCGCTCTCCCCCTTCGCCTTCATTGCCACGGTGCGCGAATTCTTTTCCGGGCCCATCGTGGTCGGCGGCGGCATTTCCAGTGGCGCGGGCGTCGCCGGTGCCATCGCCGCCGGTGCGGACGCGGTCTACATGGGTACGCGCTTCATCCCCGCGCGCGAGAGCCTTGCGGTCGACGATTACAAGCAGATGGTGGTGGACCACGGCATGGCCGATCTGGTGGTCAGCGACGGCATTACCGGCACGCCTGCCTCCTGGTTGCGGCCCAGCCTGATCGCCAGCGGCTACGATCCCGACGATCTCGCCCGCCCCGCTGCCGTGCGCAATTACGACGCGAACCAGTCGCCCGCGAAGCGCTGGAAAGATACCTGGGCGGCGGGCCAGGGGCTGGAGACGATCAGGAAGGTCCAGCCGATCGGCGAGATCGTGGACGAACTGGCCGACCAGTACGATGCGGCAGTCGCGCGTTTCGCCGCGCTGAATGCCAACCGGCTGGCTCTATGACGGGCGCGCAATCGCCCGCGTCTGCCCTGCCCGAATTCGGCTTCACGGCAGACCAGTCGGGGCTCGAAATCGCGCAGGCCTGGATCGAGGCCGGGCTGGTTGCAGGCTATGTCGGCACCTTCGGCGTGCGCCCGGTTCATGCCGAGCGCGGCGCGATCCGGTTCGCCTGCCGGGCCGAGGCTGGCCTCGCCAATTTTGCTGGGACGATCCACGGCGGCGTGGCCGCATCGCTGATCGACATTGCAGGCGCCGGCGCCGCGCTCACCCTGCTGGAGCCCGGCGAAATCCTGCTCACCAGCGATCTGCAACTGCGCTACTGCGCGCCGATCCCCGTCGATGGCGGGGAAATCACCGCGCACGGCACGGCCCGGTACGACGAACGGCGGCGGATCATCGCCGAGGTGTTCGTCCATCACGGCGGCGAGACCGTTGCCGTGGGAAGCGTGGCCGTGGTCCGCAGGAACGGCGCACCGGGTTGAGCGCCGGGGTCGGGCACGAGAGCTGGTGACGGCGCGCTAGAGAGACTGGCCATCGTCCACCGTGAAGGTGCCTCCGGTGACATGCGCCGAAGCGTCGCTGCACAGGAACAGCACCAGATCGTCCAGCGCGTCGATCTCCATCAGGCGCCGCCTGTGCCAGCCGGCGATCTGCGCCTTGCCGCCATCGCTATCGAACCAGTCGCCGACCAGTTCGGTGCGGATGTAGCCCGGCTGCACGGTGTTGACGTTGATCCCCTGCCGCACCCACTCGCGCGCCAGCTGCCGGCCAAGGTGCGCGACGCCTGCCTTGCTGGCTGCATAGGCGGCATCGCCCTGCCCCGTCATCTGCGCGGTGATCGAACCGATGATGACGATTCGCCCCGCCTCGCTTTCCCGGCTGCCCGCCGCCATCATCGCGCGCGCAGCGGCATTGGCGGTCAGGTGCACGCCCAGAAGATTGGTGTCGTAGACCTGCCGCAAGTCGGTTTCCGGCGCGTCGGTAGAGCGTCCGTTGCGAACCACGCCGGCATTGGCGACCACCGTATCGACCGGGCCGAAGCGGCTTTCGGCAGAAGCGAACGCCTCCGCGATCGAGCTTTCGCTGGTCACGTCCAGCGGCACGGCCAGCGCCTTGCCCCCGGCACTGTTGATGTCCTCAGTGATCGTCCCGGTCAGTTCGGTCCTGCGCGCCCCGAGCACCACCTGCGCGCCCGCCCGCGCCATCCGCCGCGCAAGATGCGCGCCGATGCCGGAGGATGCGCCGGTGATCAGACAGACCCGTCCGGCAAGGGGGTGAGCATGCGTCATTGGTAAACCTCGTGACAGTTTTCGGAGTGGCCTAGCGCTTGTTGGGCGCAACCAGCGTGTTCGCTTCGTGGTAACGATCCAGCCAATCGGCGGGGGGCAGCGGAAGCGGGCGGCTTTCCTCGGCGCGAGCGGGTGAGAAAGCGGCGCGAGGATCGGCAGAGCGCACCTGTTCCAGCCAGAAGACCCCGTCGAACCGTCCGCTGTTTCCGCGCGTGCCCACCAGATCGGCATCGCCGTCGGCGTCCATGTCGCGCGCAATGAACTGGTCGAACATGCCGCGCACCCGGCGCGAAATATCGTGCCGCTGCCAGGCGCCATCCGCTGCGCCGGGGTTCTCGAACCAGGCGATCCGTCCGACCGTGGAGGACGCGGTCACAGCGGGATGATCCGCCTCGCGCGTCGCACCCGAATAGCCGCCCTTGACGATGTTGAGCCCCGAATAGCCCCCCGTGATCGCGTCCAGATCGCCATCACCGTCTATGTCCGCGAGTTCGACCGCGATGACCATATCGGGCAGGATGTCTCCGATGCGGTGGTAGGTCCACGGCGCGTCGAGCGTCTCGGGCTGCTCCAGCCAGCCGAGCGCGGGCAGACCGCCGGGTGCGCGCGGATCGGCGCATTTCTCGATTGCGCCAATAATCAGGTCGGGCCGCCCATCGCCGCTCACATCGCGGAACGCGGACTGGAAGGCGCTGGTCGAAACCGTACAGCCGGGCAGCGCGCTGTCGTCGATCGCAATCCGGTGCGGCACGACCAGCACGGCCCCCTCAGCATCGGTTCCGCGATTTTCGAGGATGTAGGACTGCTGGGCCAGGCGCGCGGCGGCCAGCACGTCCAGATCGCCGTCGCCGTCGATATCGACCGGCATCGCGGTGTTGGGCACATCCTTTCTGAAAAGCACCTGTTCGCGCCACGCCCCGGCCGCCATCGGATCGCCGTGAAGCGTGAACAGCGAGGTCGTCCGGTCTTCTCGCGGAGCATCGGGATCGACGATATCGCTCGCGCCCTTGTTGGCGGCCGTTACGTCGGGCCGCCCGTCCCCGTCGATATCCGCGACGAACACCCGCAGCCACGATCCGCGCCCCTGCGTGACCGGCGGCACGAAGCCGGGCCAGCCGCCGGCGCGCGCGCCCTCGTGGCTGCCCGGATTGCGGAAGACAGCGAGATGCGCCTCCTCGTTCGCGGCGACCAGATCGGGCCATCCATCGCCATCGAGATCGCCGACCGCGACATCCTCTATCGCAGCGACGATATCGCCCGAGGCAACCGTAGCGAGCACCCAGCGGTCGGGGTCCGCACTCCCGAAGGCGATCCGCAGATGGTTCGAATCCTCGTGTACCGAGACGATATCGGGAAAGCCGTCGCGGTCGATATCGGCCATCTGCAGCCCGTCGCCGCCACGGATGGGCACGCCGCCCAGATCCTCGTCGTCGATGCGGTGTTCGCGCCAGGAGATGTATTCTCCCGAGGGCGTGGGGGCAGAGGTCGGCGTATCCGCAACCGTGAGCGGAGCGGCCGGCAAGCCGGCACCCGCCGCGCAGCCGCCCACCGCCACTGCGGCCAGCGTGGCGAGCGGCATGCGCAGGCCGACCGCTGCCGTCACAGCGATTCCACCTTGGGCGCGGTGGCCGGGCTGTTGGCGATGTCGCCCCGGATATGGCGCGAGGCGAAGAGGTAATGCGCCCCGCCCCACAGCGAAGCCGCGCACCCCACGATCAGCATCGCGGTCGCCAGTGCCGTTTCGGAACCCGCAGCGGCAAAGGTGTCGCTCAGATAGCCGACGATCAGCGGGCCGAGGCCGAGGCCGATCAGGTTGATGAAGAAGAAGAACACCGCGGACGTCATCGCCCGCATCCGCAGCCCGACCAGCCCGTGCGACACGGCCAGTGCCGGGCCGAGATAGGAAGCCGAGAGGAAGTGGAACACGCCCGTCAGCGCTAGCGCCAGCGCCAGGTTGCCCGTGTTGAGCATCACCAGCAGCACAGGGGTGATGGCTAGGATCAGGATCGCGGAACCCCACACGTACCAGCGACGGTCGCGCTGGCCCATCCTGTCGGCGAACCACCCGCCGAAGAACGAGCCCGCACCCCCGCCCAGGCCGGAGGTCAGCGCCATCCACAGGCCCAGTTCCGCCAGCCCGATCTCGTGATTGCGCAGGAAGAACGAGGGCAGCCAGTTGCCGATGGCGTAGATCACCGTGGCTTGCAGGCTCCCCGCGAGAGCCAGGTTGCGGAAGGTTTTGCGCGACCACAGGAACTTGAGGACCGTCACGAAGGTCGGGCTCTCGCCCGCCTCGCTCTCGCGCTTTTCTGACCAGCCACGGATCGGTTCGGCCACGGTCAGGCGCAGGAAGAGCGCGACGAGAATGCCCGGCAGGCCGACGACGAAGAAGGCCGTGCGCCAGCCGAAGGCCTCGGCAATGAAGCCGCCCAGCGCGAAGCCGGTCAGGATGCCGATGTAGATCCCGATGGAGTAGATCGAGAGCGCGGTGGCGCGCTCCTTCTCCGGGAAAATGTCCGATATCATCGAGTGCGCAGGGGGGCTGCCACCCGCCTCGCCCACGCCGACCCCGACCCGGGCGAGCAGCAGGTGGGCAAAATTCTGCGCCAGTCCGCTAACGGCGGTCATCCCGCTCCACACGGTGAGCGCCAGGGCGATGATGTTGCGCCGCACGCCGCCATCCGCCCAGCGCGCGATGGGAATGCCGCAGGAAACATAGAACAGCGCAAAGGCGAAGCCGGACAGCAGCCCGAGCTGGGTATCCGACAGGTCGAGCTCCAGCTTGATCTGCTCCTGCAGGATGACGAGCAGCTGCCGGTCGACGAAGTTGAGCGCGTAGACCAGGGTGAGCACACCGAGGACGAAATACCGGTAGGAGGCCTTCGAATAGGGCGTCTCGACAGGCGGCGCCCCCGCCGGACTGGTGTTGGTCATGCTCATGATCGGGCTCTCCCCCCCTTGGATTTTCGTTCTATTCTGTGTCGTCGGATTGCGGTGCGGCATTCAGGCCCGCGGGCATTCCCCATGATCGCCCGGCCGCGCGCTGCTGCGCGGCGAATGCTTCGTGCAGTTCGAACATGCCTGGCTTGTAGTCGCGCCCCGCCAGCGGAGCGTCGTCGAAGCGGACGTAGTGCTGCGCCGAACCATAGGGCTGCCACGCGGGCAGCCCGTCCGCTTGCGGGCGGCCGCTGGCGGCAAAGCTGGTCCAGTAATCGAGCATCGCGTCCGACACCGCGCGATCATGCGGGCCATCGGGCACGGGCCACACTTCGGGCAGGGCATCGGCGTCCAGATTGCCGAAGGTGAAAGGCACTTCGCTTGCGTGGAACGCGCAAAGATCGCGCGCCCTGGCGGACGGATAGCAATGGTCGAAGACGTAGAAGTAGGCCGGGAGGCCCAGCGCGTCCTGGCTTTGCGCGATGCGCTCTCCCGACCAGCCGAAGATAATGTCGCCCGTCGCGTCGAGCAGGGCGTCGTCGCCATCGCTATGCGGATATATGCGCAGGAATTGGGGCGTCAGCGCACCATAGACGCGCTCGATCATCGCCTCGTACTGCTCCGGCGTTGCGGGCATGCGCAGGCCGGGCCCGCCCACGGGCCGGTATTCGTGCGCGTTGTAGCCCACGATCACGGGCACGCGCGCCTGTTCGCCGCGGTCGAAGATTTCGTTGAGCTGATCGGGCAGGATTGTCCCGTCAATCGTGCCCTGCGGGACAAATCCCGCCAGCGTCGCCTTGTTGGTGAGGGTCTGCGGGTCCATTGCGCGGGCCGCGTCGATATCGGCTGCACCCAGCTTTTCGAGCACACCGGATCCGATCCGCTCGGCCGGGGGCATGCCATTGGCAGCCTCCGACAGTTCCGGGAAGCTGCGCAGGTTGGTGCTCTGGATGATCGCCTTGTCGAACAGGCCCCGCGCTTGCGGAGACACCATCAGGTAGGTCGTGCTGAGCGCGCCTGCGGATTCGCCCATTACCGTGACGTTCCCCGGATCGCCGCCGAACTCCGCGATATTCTCGCGCACCCAGCGCAGCGCGGCGATCTGGTCCAGCAGCCCGTAGTTGCCCGAAATACCGTCCGGGGATTGCTCGCTCAGCTCCTCGTGCGCCAGCCAGCCGAGCGGGCCGAGCCGGTAGTTGAGCGATACGAACACCACCCCGCGCCGCGCGTAATTGGCGCCGTCGTACATCGGCAGACTGTTCGCACCGATCCTCAGCGAACCGCCGTGTATCCAGACGATCACGGGCGCGTTCTGCGCATCCTCCGGCGCCCAGACATTGAGATTGAGGCAGTCTTCCGAGGTGCTGGCGGGAGGATCGTTGTAGAGGCTCGCAGCCGGAACGGGCGGCTGGACGCAGGCGGGACCGAAGCGGCTCGCATCTCGTACGCCATCCCACCGGGTGGCAGGCTGCGGCGGCGCCCAGCGCAGATCGCCCACCGGGGGCGCGGCGTAGGCAATGCCACGAAAGACGCGCAGGCCGTCTTCCGCCGTCCCGCGAAGGGCGCCGTGCGAGGTGGTGGCCACCGGCGCGGACGAAACGCCCGTCCATGTGGCTGTCCCACCGCCCACGCTCGCGCAGGCGCCCGCAAGCAGGGCCGCCGCCATCAGCGCAGCAGAGGTTACGAGCCGTTTCATGCCTTCCTCACTCCTCTCCTCGCAGGGGTGCGGCGGGTTTGCCCCGCTCGCTTCGCTCCCGCGTGTTCGATCACTGCGCCCGGGCGAGCGCCTCCCCGGATCCGGCCTGCGCCGCTGCGACCTCGCGTTCGGCCTGGGTGAACCCGTACTCCGGCACGATTTCGCCCGACCGGTCGACAATGGCGCTCCACTGGCGCGTCACCTCGGCGGCGGCGTTGTCTGCGCTTCCGATCTGAACGCCCTCGGTCAGGGTGACATGCGCGGCGGCGAAGTGGCCCGCGCCTGCGCACAGGATCGCCCGCGAGGGTGCGTCGCTGCCGACAAGATGCACGATGCCGGGGCTCACGAAGGCCGGGTCCAGCCGGGCCAGTGCCTCTTCGGGCAGCACGCCGCCGGTCATCTGCGTGGCCGCCGTGGGCGCGAGGCAGTTGACGCGGATGTCGTATTTCGCGCCCTCGATCGCCAGCGTCTGCATCAGGCCGACCAGCGCCATCTTCGCTGCGCCGTAATTCGCCTGGCCGAAATTGCCGTACAGGCCGGAGGAGGACGTGGTCATGACGATGCGGCCATGGCCCTGTTCGCGCATGGGAGCCCACACCGCCTTGGTGCAGATCGCCGCGCCCATCAGGTGAACATCCACCACGGCGCGGAAATCCGCGAGGTCCATCTTGGCGAAGCTCTTGTCGCGCAGGATGCCGGCATTGTTGACGAGGATGTCGACCCGGCCCCAGCCATCGATCGCGCCTGCCACCATCGCCGCCACCGCCTGCTCGTCGGTCACGGAACCGGCGGCTGCCATCGCCTCGCCTCCGCCCTCGCGAATTTCCTCGACCACCTGTGCGCAGGCATCCTCGGCCAGATCGTTGACCACCACCCTCGCGCCATGCCGCGCCAGTTCGAGCGCGTGGCAGCGGCCAAGCCCTCCGCCCGCGCCGGTGATGATCGCAACCTTGCCTTCCAGTGTCCTATCGCCAGCCAATTGTCCCACCTTTCTGCATCCGTGAATGTTGTTCACTCTCTAGCGAGTTAATATCTTGCATGGAAGGGGGTGCTCCCTCCCGTCTGGAGGCCCGGCCGCCCCGTTCCCTTAACTTTCCGCTTGCGGCGCTCCTTCGCCGGTGCCGCAGATTTCCTGGATGCCGGCGGCCATGAACCGCGCCATGCGCTGCTTCACGGCGGCAAAATCCTCCGATTGCGCGAGCCCACCGGAAAGTTTGTCGATACGACCGGTCCGCGCGAGCGTCAGCATCAGTGCGCCGGTCGTGAAGTGGTAGCCCCAGAAAAGGTCTTCCTCCGCCGCATGCGGGAGCGCCTTCTTGAGCATCTCGATCAGGCGCAGCACGACAGGATCGAACCACTGATCGAACATTTCGGCACCCCATTCGGGCGTGTTGGAGACCAGCGCGGCCAGCCTGCCCGAATAGCGCCACTGATCGCCGCCCTCTCCGTAAAGGTCGAGGTTGGTATCGAGAAAGGCATGCAGCGCGCCTTCCACCGTTGGATTGCCGCCGGTTTCCCGATCATATTCGTCGAGGGCCTTCATGCGGACCTCGTTGGCGACCACGGCGCGGCGCCCGAAGACTGCGTCGAACAGCTTCTGCTTGTCTTCGAAATAGTAGTTCAGAAGCGTGTGATGCACCCCCACCCGCTTGGCCACGTCTTTCAGCGTAACCCCGTGCAGGCCGTGCTTGGAAAAGAGGTACTCCGCTTCATCGAGGATCTGTTCGGTGGTCTCGGCGCGTTGCTCGGCTTTGGTCGGCCGCTTCTTGCGGGCCTGCGTATTCGACAATTCGATTTTCCTCCGTGCGGGATCGGCCGTGCGGTCCGCAGGCTGCTGCAAAAGGGTCATGACCGGCCATACTCCGATCTGAGCCGCAGTTTGTCGATTTTTCCCGTCGCTGCCAATGGCATCTTCGCCAACCGCTGCACACTGTCGGGCTTCCACCAGCGCGCCACCCGGTCGTCCAGCGTGGAAAGCAGCGCCCCGTCAGAGATATCGGCACCCGGGCGAACCTCCACCAGAAGCATCGGGCGTTCGCCCCACTTGGCATCCTCGCGGCCGATCACGGCGACCATCGACACGTCCGGATGCGCACCCACGATCGCCTCTATCTCGGCCGGATTGATCCATTCCCCGCCCGACTTGATGAGGTCCTTGGACCTCCCCGTGATCGAAAGCATGCCCTGCGCATCGATCCGCGCAAGATCGCCGGTGTCGAACCAGCCGTCGCGCGTCGCGGGCTCGCTCTGCCCGAGGTAACGCTCCACCACGCTCGGCCCGCGCACCCACAGGTGCCCTTCGGCATCGCGCTGCTGCTCCAGCGGCGTGCCCGCTGCGTCGCTCAGCATCAGGTCGATACCGATTGCCGGGCGGCCCGAGACGGAGGGATCGCGAATGTCGCGTGCGGGCGGCATGGCCGTGCCCAGCGGCGAAATCTCCGTCATTCCCCAGGTCGTCTGCACGCCGATCCCGCGTGCCTCGATCCGCTCCATCAGCGCGGGCGGCATGGCAGCCCCGCCCACCATGATGCGCGCCAGGGACGGCACTTCCACCCCTGTCTCATCAAGATGGTCCATCAGCCCCAGCCAGACGGTCGGCACGCCGACGCCGATCGTGACCTGTTCCTCCACAATCAGCCGGGCGAGTGTCGCTCCGTCGGCATGCCGGCCCGGCAGCACCAGCCTGCCACCCACGGCGGGTACGGAAAACGGCAGACCCCAGGCATTGGCGTGGAACATGGGCACGACGGTCAGCACGCAATCCTCGCCCGTCAGCCCCGCGACATCGGCCTGAAGCTGGCGCATCGTGTGCAGATAATTGCCCCGGTGGGTATAGGTGACTCCCTTGGGCTCGCCCGTGGTGCCCGACGTGAAACACAGGCCGCACGGCGCGTTCTCGTCGAACCCGCCCCACGCGACGTCGCCCTCAGCACTCGCCACCGCGCCCGCGAGCGTGCCGACCCGCCGCGCGCCTTCGCCAAGCGCGTCGGGCTCGCCCTCCGCGCCGTCGATCAGCAGGATTTCCTCGACCGGCTCCGCCTGTGCCAGGACTTCGCGCGCCAGCGCATGCAAATCCGCGCTCAGGATCAGGATGCGCGCCCCGCTCTGGCGCAGCATCGCGGCAATCTGCCCAGGCAGCAGGCGCGGATTGAGCGTGTGGCAGACCGCCCCCATGCCCATGATCGCGTACCAGCATTCGACGTGCGCCTGAGTGTTCCACGCCAGCGTCGCCACGCAGTCGCCATGGCCCACGCCGCGTTCCGCCAGCGCGGCGGACACGCGCTTCGCCCGCTCGCGCAAGCCGGGGTAATCGATCCGCGCGCTGCGGCCATCGTCCAGCGCGGTGACCACCTGCGAATGGGGGTGCCAGCGGGCCGCATGGTCCAGAAACTTGTCCAGAGTCAGCGCATAGGGCTGCATGCTGCCGGGGATCATTGGCAGCCCTCTGCGCGCGGGGGCAGCGGCGGGCTGGCAATGCCGACATTCCAGTGCCACGGCTGGTCGCCCGCCGCACGGCGGCGGCACACCACCGCCTCGTTCAGCGCGTAGCGCGTGCCCATCAGCCGGGTACCGGTCTGCGGGGTTTCGTCGAACACCATGAACGCGGCCTGCGCGCCGTAGGCGGGCCAGTCCGGCTGGCCGTGGGCCCTTGGCTGCCCGTCGCGCGCGAAGGTGGCCCAGTATTGCAGCATCGCGTCGGAGAGTTCGCGCTCCTGCGCGTTGCGCGGGATCTTCGGCCAGTTTGGCGCGGTCTCGTGAATCGTCCCGAAGACATAGGGAATTTCCGAGGCATGGAAGGCATGGAGCCCTGCCTTGTCCGCTTCGGGATAGCCATGATCGAACAGGTAGAGGAAGCCGTCCTGCCCCAGCAGGGTCTGCTTGCGCGCCAGCCGTTCCGCCGTCCAGCCGTAGAGCGCATCGCGCGTGGCGGCGAGCATGCTCTCGTCGATAGTATCCGCCGGGTAGAGCGCGAGGAACACCTCGGCGAGATCGCCATACGCTTCACGGATTTTCGCCTCGTACCCACTCGAAGTCGCCGGTGCCGGAGGCAGCAGCCTCCGCAGCGAGCGGATTTCGCCACTGTTGAATCCGGCGAGCACCGGCACAGGCGCCTGTGCGCCCCGATCGAAGGTCTCCGCAATCTGGTTGGGGATCAGTTTCCCGTCGACGGTAGACCAGATGAGATAGCCTGCGCGAGCCGCCCGATTGACGAGTTCGCCAGGCGCCATCTCGCGCATCGCGGCGAGATCGGGCGCGTCGAGCTGTTCCTGCAACCAGGTGCCCATGGCTTCGGCGGATACATGGCCGTGTTCTGCTTCCTTCAGCGCGGGCGAGGAAATCATGTAAGCGCTCTGCATGATCGCCTTGTCGAACAGGCCGCGTGCGGGTGGCGCGGTCATCAGCCACATCACGCTCAGCGCACCGGCGGATTCGCCCGCGATGGTGACGTTCTGCGGATTGCCGCCGAAGGCCGAGATATTGCTTTCGATCCAGCGCAGCGCGGCGATCTGGTCCATCAGGCCGTAATTGCCCGAAATGCCCTGCGGCGATTCCGCGCTCAACCCCGGATGCGCGAGAAAGCCCAGCGCGCCGAGGCGGTAGTTGATCGACACGACCACCACGCCCTGCCGCGCCAGCCGCGAACCGTCATACATGTCGAAACTGCTGGCGCCCGATACCAGCGCGCCGCCGTGTATCCACACCAGCACCGGCGCATTCGAGGCGTGCTCGGGAGCCCAGATATTGAGCGAGAGGCAGTCCTCGCTCATCGGGCCGAGCTCCTCGTGATAGATCGAGTTGGCCGCGCCGGGCACCGTCGGCTGGTAGCAGGCCGGGCCGAACTCGCTCGCATCGCGCACCCCGTCCCACCGGGCGGGCTCAACCGGCGGCTGCCAGCGCAAATCGCCAGTCGGCGGCGCGGCGTAGGGGATGCCCTTGAAGCTGGCGATGCCGTTCTCGGTCACTCCCTCGACGGTGCCCGCAGGTGCCTCGACCACTGTCTCGGCAGCGGGACCGGCCAGCGCCATTGCCGGTTGCAGAACCAGTGCCGCCCCTCCGAAGGCCAGCAGCAGGGAGACGAAATGTCGGATGTTCGGCACGACCAAGAGATCACCTGTTCACGTTCACATGCCCGCCCTGTCCCGGACGCCGCATGGGCTGTTGCAATGGCGAGGCTTCGCGACCTGGCTCGGGCCGCGAAGCCTCCTGTGCGTCAGAAGACGAAGTTGGTCCGCACCCCGAAGGTGCGCGGGCGAAGACGCCCGTATCGCCCGTCGAGGAAGGCTTCGGGATGGACGTAGTTGATCGCGTCGTTGTCGAAGACATTCTCGACATAGGCGGTGATCGTGAGGTCGGGCGAGATGTTCACCCCGGCATAGGCATTCGCGTACACGTACTCGTCGGTGAGATCGTACTGCGGCGATTGCACGCCCGGCTGCCCCGGCACATTGGGGAACAGCCCCGGGAAGGAGCCGACATAGGCCACGTTTCCGGTCACGAACGCCGTTTCGGTGTCCCCCACCGGGAAGCTGTAGGTTGCAGTAGCCGACCCCTGGAATTCGGGCGTGGCCAGCCGGATACCGTCCTCGGCACCCGAAATCGCCGCTTCAGTGGGAGAGAGATCGTCGATCCGCGCGTCGATATAGGCTCCGCTCGCCTGCAGGCGCAGACCCTCGACCGGCCGCGCCACCAGTTCGAGCTCGATCCCCTTGCTGACCGCACCGCCGATATTGGTGGCGAACTGGATCGCGTCGGAAACACGGTTCGCCTGCACCTGGATGTTGTTCCAGTCGATGTAGAACGCCGCGAGGTTGGCGGTCAGGCGGTTTTCGAAGAACGAACCCTTCAGGCCGAGCTCGTAGTTGGTCAGCTTGTCCGAACTTGCCCCGGCCGGGATCGTGATGTCGTTCGGCTGGGCCGCGGGCGGCGGAAGACCGGCGCGCGCATTGACCACGGGCGGACGGAAGCCGGTGGAAACGGTGGCATATGTCGTCAGGTTGCGGCTGGGCTTGTACGACATGCTGGCCTTCCACGACAGCTTGTCGTCCTTCGCCAGCAGGCCGACCGAGGACTGGATCGGCGTGATCGCGAGCGCCGGGATGAACCCTCCGCACAGAGCGGTGAAGACCGTGCAGTATCCACGGGTCAGGAAGTTGCTGTTGTAGCCGCCGCCACGGGTCGTGGTCTGGACCTGCACCTCGCCGTAACGCAGCCCGCCGGTCAGCCAGAAACTGTCGCTGAAGCGATAGGTGAGTTCGCCGAAGACCGCCTTTTCGCTGATGTCGGTGAAGTTCTTGAACCGCTGGTAGTAGAGGTCTGAGAACGCGGTGGTGTTGGTCTGGTTCAGGAAGGCCTGCGTCGTGCGATAGTCGAAATCGACATCGCGCCGCTTGTCGAAATAGAAGCCGCCGATGATCCATTCGAAGGGCCCGGCATGGGTCGATGCCAGACGCAGTTCCTGCACGAAGATATCGTCGTAACCGACGGCATCGAGCGAGAAGGGAACCAGCTGGTTGTAGGTGCCCGCCAGATCGACGATGAAATCGCCGGTGAGGTCCGAATAGGTGCTCGAACTCGTGAGCTCGGCGAAATCGAAGTCCGCCACGACGGTCACGTTGATCGCGGTCAGATCGCTCTGGAACAGATCGGGCTGCGCGGTCCTGCGGACATAGGTGCCCAGGGCCGGGTTTGTCAGCGAGGAATCGGCGGGGTTGCTGACCTCCTTGTTGACCGACAGCTTGACCGAGAACTTGTTCGTCGGCTCGATCAGGACCGCAGCCCGAACGCCGTAAGCCTCGATCGAATTGGCATCGTCGATCCCCGTGCCGATATTGTCGACCCAGCCGTCTTCATTGCGGTAGTAGCCCACGGCGCGGAAGGCGACCGTGTCCTGCGCGATGGGGACGTTGACCATCGCGTTGTAGCGCTGGCGAAGACCGCCCTCCTCGGTGTAGCCCAGATCGACCAGCGCCGATGCCTCGAACCGCCCGGGATTGGGCGCCTTGGTGATGATCCGCATGGCCCCTGCCAGCGAACCCGATCCGAACAGCGTGCCCTGCGGGCCGCGCAGGAATTCCACCCGCTCCACATCGTAGAGGTTGGGATCGAGGATGGTCGAGTTGCCGTTCGCGGAGATCGGCAGTTCGTCGATATAGATCGCGACCGGCGCCTGCAGCCCGGCGCTGTAGCCGTTGGTGGAGATGCCGCGCGCGGTGAAGTTGTTGAAGTTCTGCGTGGGCCGGTTGAGCACCACGCCCGGCGTTTCGCGCGCCAGCCGCTCGTAGCCGACGATCCCCTTTTCGGTCAGTTCTTCCTGCTGGAAGGCGGTGACGCTCACCGGCACATCCTGCAGGCGCGCTTCGCGCCGCGTGGCGGTGACGATGATCTCGTTGCCCTCGCGCTGGGCGGTGGGCGAAATTTCCTCGGTGGTTTCCGTCTCGGCATCCACACCCGGTTCCGGCTGGTCGGACGCCTGCGCGCTGACAGCGGTCGGAAGAAGCCCAAGCGCGACCGCAGACGCGGACGCAAGCAGCGATCCCCTCATAATCCTCTCCATCGTTCCCGGCAGTTGGTCCTGCCGTGGTTACTCACACATCCGCGAATAAAACGCCGATGTCAACATTCACTCTCTCATGTGTGAATGTTGACGAGGAAGCCAGGAACTTCCGATCACGGCGCGGCACCGGCGAACCGACCGAGCACTGTGAATAACGGAAATTGCAGGGAAAAATGGCACCCACACTGCTGCGCCGCGCGCCATCGTACAGACGAATTCGCAGGGGGTTTTCGGTGCGGCGGGTACGGGGCCGCCGGCCGGGCGGTCGGGTTTTCGGTGACTGAAGGCCGGGCGAATCGCGTCCGCTAGGACGCCCGCGCCGTGCGCTGCAGGATCATCCGCTCGATATTCGCAGCGTCCGAATCACTGTCGGCCGCCCGCCTCAGATAGGTCTGGCGATTGATATCGTCCTTCGCCGCCAGATCGCGCATCATCCGCGCCTTCTCTCTCAGCGACCTGAGCGTATCGTACATGCTCTGCTCGAGCAGTTCGTCCTGCCGCTCGGCCAGCGAGGCCTGCGTGTAGCCATGGCCGGTATGGCAGCGAAACCGGCTGAGCGGCCCGTCCTCGATCCGCCACAGCACCCCGTTGCAATCGGGGCAGTTATAGGGGGAAAGCTCCCCGAGCCGGTCTTCGCTCGACATGCTGGCCTTCTCCAGTCCCGCGATCATGATTTCCAGCTTGATGGCATCGGACGCTTCCTGGCCCGGCCCCGCCTCCTGCGCCACCAGCGAGGACAGCGCCTGGCCGATGGCACCGGCTTTTTCGATCAGCTCGGGCTCGCCCGCCGCGCTGATCGCGGCGCGCGGCATGCCGGGCGAGGTGGCATCATTGGGGTCCTGCACGATCACGCGACCGCCGGTCGACAGGACGGCCCTGCACCCTGCCGCGCCATCGTCCAGATAGCCCGAAAGGATCACCGCCGTGGTCCGCGACTGGCCGAACACGGCGAGCGAGCGGAACAGCGGATCGATCGCGGGGCGGAAATTGTTTTCCTTCGGCCCACCGCGCAGATGGACGTGGCCATCGCCCACCAGCATGTGCGTATCGGGCGGCGCGAGATGCAGGCAACCATGCCGGATGGGGCAGCCGTCCTCCGGCTCGATCACCTCGATCGGGCTGCGCCGACGCAGGATGTCGAGCAGGTGGCCCGCCTCATTCCTGCGGTGAAGAACCACGAACAGCGAAGCGGGTTCTTCGGGCTCGAAGCTATCGAGCAGGTTGAGCAGCGCGGGCAGGCCTCCCGCACTGCCGCCGATCCCGATCAGGTCACGCCGTGCCATCGGAACGACCACGCTTGCCAGAAATGATTTGCGCTATGCGGGCCATGATCGCGGCGGGCGACGCGGGTTTCGCCAGAAAGGCCCGGTCGTCCAGCTTGTCCGCCAGATCGAGTTCGCTGCCATAGCCCGACACCACCAGGAAGGGGATGGCGCGGCTTTCGAGCAGCTCGATCAGCGGGGTCGCTTCCTCGCCGTCGATGTTGAAATCGACCACCGCGAAATCGAGCTTCCGGCCCTCGATCGCCTGCCGGGACTGCTCGAGATCGTGGAATGGCCCGATGACATCGCACCCCGCCCCGACCAGCGCATTCGCATATTGCTCCGCCACCAGCCACTCGTCGTCGAGGACCAGGATGCGGGCACCCTCCAGCAGATCGAAATCGACATGCGGCAAGGAAGACGCTGGTGAAGCGGTGTTGTTCCGGTCGGCTGCGGAGCCGGGCAGGATCCGCTTGCTCGGTATCGCGCAGGTTACCCTCAGCCCCTCAGGCGCGAAATCGATCTCCGTCTCGGCGCCCATTTGCGCACGCAGGATGCGTTCGATCACCGTCGAGCCGAACCCCTTGCGTTCCGGTTCGCGCACCGTCGGGCCGTCACTTTCCTCCCACACCAGATCGAGGACGGGATCCCCACCCTCGCGGTCCGCCTCGCGCCATCCCCAGGCCACGCGCAGGGCCCCGTCGGGCACCGAAAGCGAGCCGTATTTCATGGCGTTGGTACACAATTCGTGCAGCGCCATGGAGATGTTCTGCGCCGCACTGGGCGTCAGGCTGACGCGGGGCCCCTCGATCGCGATATTCTCGATATCGGCGGATTGGCTCAGCTCGTCCTCGACCAGCGACCTCAGATCCGCGCCCTGCCAGCGTGCTTCCGCCAGCAGGCTATGGGTGCGCGCCATCGCATAGAGCCGCTTTTCGAACGAGGCACTGAACGTCTTGAAATCGGGAGCGTTCGCTCCGGTGATCTTGGCGATGGAGAGGATGATCGCCAGGATGTTCTTCACCCGGTGGTCGAGCTCTCGCATGACGAAGCTGTTCTGCTCCTCGGCGATCTTGCGCTCGGTAATGTCGGCATTAATGCCGATCACGCGGGTGCGGTCATTCTCGACAAAACGTTCCCCCCGGCCATCCAGCCAGGCCAGCTTGCCGTCCGCCCGCGTCAGCCGGAATTCCTCGTCGAAGGGCACACCGGTGGCAATGGTCTCGTCCAGCGCCGTGCGAACGCGTTCGACATCGGAGGGATAAATCATGTCGAAGAAATCGGCGGCAGATGGTTTTGTGCGCGAATCCCCACGGCCGATCATTTCGCGCAGGCGTTCATCCCACACGACGTTGCCGGTGGTGGCATCGTACTGCCACACGCCCATCTCCGCCGTCTTGATCGCCATCGAGAGGATCAGGCTTTCGCGCGCGGTCTGATGCTCGCGCTGGACCTGCTTGATCGTGGCCGCGGCAACATTGGCGGCGGCATTGAGGATCAGCAGGTCTTCCTCGCGGAAATGGTCCGGATCGCGGTCGTGCAGGCCGACAACGCCCCACGGTTTGCCACCGATTTCGATGACGCAGCTGATCCCCGAGGATACCTGATTGTCTCTCAGGAGAGGGGGAGCCTCGAACCGGCGTTCGCTCTGGAAGTCGCGGACCAGGACCGAGTGTTCCTTCACCGTGTAGCCCGCCTGGCTCTTCACACTATCCGGCACCGTCGCCTCGCCGATCATGCCGTCGGGCCAGCCCGCTCCGCCTACCAGCAGGAATTGCGAGCCGCCTTCGTCATAGGCGAGAACCTTGGAATAGTCGCAATCGTAGGCGACCCGCAGAACAGCACAGAACTCGTTGAGAAAGGCCTGGAGGTTGCGCGCGGCCAGCCCCTTCTGGCCAAGGTCGGCGATAATCCTCTGCTGGCGTTCGCGCTCGGTAAGGCGGGCTGCGATCTTCGCCTGTTCGGTGATGTCCGCATAGGTGACGACCACGCCATGGATCCGCTCGTCCGCAGTACGGTACGGCTGAACCCGGCGCAGGTACGTTCGATCATTGTCGGAAACGATCTGCTTTTCGGACACTGCAAGATCGTCGAGCGTGCTTGCGATATCGTCGAACAGGCTGGGGTCGTCCGCCTTGAAGGCAAGTTCGGTGACGGGACGGCCGATATCGCTATCGCGCAGCTCGACCAGTTCGCGCATGCTGGGGGTGAAGCCGCTGATCTTGAGTTCCGGCCCCAGGAACAGCACGGGAAGCTTGGTACTGGTCAGCAGGTTGCGAAGATCGTCGGAGGATTTCTCTACCTCCTTGATCTTTTCCTCGAGCTGGTTGTTGACCGTGACCAGCTCTTCGTTGAGCGACTGCAATTCCTCGCGGCTGGTTTCCAGCTCTTCGTTGGCGGACTGCAGTTCCTCATTGGCGGCCACCGCTTCCTCGTGGCTCGCCTTCAGTTCCTCGTTGGAGGTCTCGAGTTCCTCCACCGTCGTCTGCAAGTCCTCCTGCACGATCGCCAGTTCGTTTTCGAGCTGGCGGACATATACGGAATCGTCGCTCTCGCTCGCCGGCGGGGGGGCGGCCCCGCTTTCCTCGTCCTCGATAAAGCTGATGAGGAAAAGCGCGCCATCGTCGGCCTCGATCTTCACGCATTCGAGGCACACCGAGGTATCCCTGTCGGAATAGCGAATCCGCGCGCTGCGATGCGAGGGCGTTTCCCCGGCGGAGACCGCCCTGATGGCTTCACGGGCCCGGCCGCGCAGGGGCGGCGGCAGAACATCGAAGATCGAGTAGGAGGGCGAACCCTCGGGCTGGTCGATGAACCGGCGAACGGGCCCGTGGAAGTAGACGATTTCACCATCCGCCTTCACTGCGACCGACGCAGGGGTGTAGCGCTCGACGAGCGAGCGGCGGATCTGGGTGGTCAGATCACGCTCGCGGTCCCGCCGGATCGACCGCGGCGACGATGCGGATGGCATGTCGGCAGCACGCTCGCTGCGCGGGCTGAGCCGTGCGATCGAGCGGCCGGCCTTGCGGCCAAATATGTGCGCCGCCGAATCGACCAGGCTGAATTCACGCTGCCTCGAGCCACTGGTCTCTGAGGTGCCCAGCACCAGAAAGCCCCCTTCCTTCAGCGCGAAGTGGAAGGTTTCCAGCAGCTGTTCCTGATGTCTCTGGTCGAGATAGATAAGCAGATTGCGGCAGCTGATGAGATCGAGCCTGGAAAACGGCGGGTCGGTCAGCAGGTTCTGCCGGGCGAACACCACCTTTTCGCGCAGGTGCTTGCGCACGCGGTAGCCTGAGTTTTCCCGCTGGAAGTACCTCTGCAGCCGTTCGGGGCTCACCTCGTCGACGATGTTGGGCCGATAGAACCCCTCCCTGCCCTGCGCGATGGCATCGGTATCGAGGTCGGTCGCGAAGATCTGCCAGTCGCAGCGCTTGTCGGTCAGTCGGCACTGTTCGTCCATCAGCATCGCGATGGTGAAGGCCTCTTCGCCCGTGGAACAGGCAGGGATCCAGATGCGAACCGGCTCCCTGGCTTTCGCCTGCCGATCGATCAGCGGAACGAGCGCTTCCTTCGTCACCGCTTCCCAGACTTCGCCATCGCGGAAGAACGAAGTTACATTGATCAGCAGATCGTCGAACAGCCGCTGCACCTCGTCGGCGTTCTCGCGCAGGTGGGCGATGTATTCCGCCAGCGTGTCGAACCGCAGCAGGCTCATCCGCCTGCGCAACCGGCGCGAAATCGTCCCGCGCTTGTAGGGGCCGAAATCATGGCCCATGCGCGCCTTGAGCAAGGCGATCACGCTGCCGATATCCTGCCCGCTGAACCCGCCCTCTTCCGGGGCATCGCGCAGACGGCTGGCGATTTCGACGATGTTCGATCCCAGCTTGGCCAGATCGCCCACCTTGTCGACCGCGTCAGCCTCGATCGCGGCACGTGGCATGCCATCGTAGAGCGCGGTCTCCGGGTCTTGCGCCAGCGCCACGCCGCCCGCGTCCCTGATCGCCTTGAGCCCGGCCGTACCGTCGTTCCCCGTGCCCGAGAGGATGACGCCGACAGCGCGTTCCCCTGCCGTCTCGGCAAGCGAACGCATGAAATGGTCGATCGGCATGCGCAGTCCGCGCGGCTGCGTGGGGGCCTCCACGAACAAGCCGTCGTCGACGATCGTGAGGAAGCTGTCGGGCGTAATCACATAGATGTGCCCGCGCTCCACGGCGATATTCTTGTTCGCTTCGAGAACCGGAAGATTTGCCGCCCGGCCAAGAATGTCGCCCAGCTGGCTATCGTGATCGGGAGCGAGGTGCTGGATGACGACGAAGCTTGCCGGGGTCTCCGCCGGAATCTCCGAAACGAAGGCCTGCAGCGCTTCTATCCCACCCGCAGATGCACCGATGGCGACCACCGGGTGGTCGAACCCCCTCTCGCTTGTCCCCTGTTCCTCCAACATCGTTCTTTAGTCTGCCCCGACACAGGCGCCATGGATCGGATCGGACGCACATGAAAATTCGATTGAGAATAGCGCATCCGAGCCGCTTGCGCGAGCCGCCAGTGAAACAAATTGTTGCGCTTGTTTGGAAAATCAGCGCACGGGCGCTTCGCCAGGCCCTGCCAGGCCGACTTCCTCGGCCTGCGGATTGTTGGGGACCAGAATCAGCGTCCCCTCTTCAACCCGCCATTGGGCCAGCCGGCTGAGCAGGTTCATCCCGATCACATTGGTCTCGCCGATATTGGGGGCGATCACCGCGTCGAGCCCGAAGGCAGCGACATTGCCGAAGCGCAGTTCGTCCACCGTGGTCGTGCCGACACGGATCGTTCCGTTCGCGGTGGTCATCATCACCGGCAGTCGGTCGGTCCGTTCTTCGAGCCCGGCCGCCTCGGCCGTGCTGGCGGAAATCGCGGTCAGCGTGGCTCCCGTATCGACCAGGAAGCGCGCGGGCACGCCGTTGACCTCTGCATTCAGCCAGTAGTGCCCGTCGGGCGACAGCGCGACGCGGGTTTCTCCGCCGACAACGCTCTGTTCGGGCAGGCCGATATCCGACATTGCCACATCGAAGCGCGGATCGAGCCGGGCGAGCTGAAGCACGATCAGCACCAGCACGCCGCACAGCACCAGCGTGCTTCCCGTGCTCAGCAGGCGGCCGGGAAAGATGTCGCGCCGCGCGAGCGCCCCGCCCAGCCAGCCCAGGACAAGCGCGGCCACGGCGATGATCAGCAGCCCGGATTGCGGGATGCTGCCAATGGTCGCGGCGAGCTGATCGAAGACGGCCTTCAGGTCCATGGGCGCTATATAGAACGGAGCGGTTCTCTATTCCATGAATGGGATGGTGTGGGAGAAGCTGGAACTCTTCGAGCTTGGCTTCCGGCATACTCTCATGAGGCGATCGCGCAAAATCAGGGCGCGCTGCGTAGTACGCTGGCTTCGGCCAGAACGACGCTGAAGCGCTTCTCGCTGTCGAGCCAGCGGTCGATCGGGGTCCACCCGCCCGCGAGCAATTGCTTGTCGGCACTGCGCGCGGTGAACTTGTGGCTGTTTTCGGTATGGATCGTCTCGCCCGCTCGCATCGAGAATTCTTCTCCGGCGATTTCGAACGCGATGTCGTCCTGCGCCACCAGATGCATCTCGATCCGCGCGAACTGATCGTTCCAGCGGGCCTCGTGCTCCAGCTTGTCCACCGGAATGGTGCCGTCCAGCTCCCGGTTGATGCGACGCGCGAGATTGAGATTGAATTCCGCCGTCACCCGCCCTGCATCGTCATACGCCGCTTCCAGCACGGCGACGTCCTTGATGAGGTCCATCCCCACCAGCAGCATGGCACCTTCGCCCAGCGTCTCGCGCATGGTGCGCAGAAGGTCGGTCGCGGTGCGCGGGACCATGTTGCCCAGCGTGCCGCCGGGAAAGAAGCCCAGCTTGGGCAGGTCTGCGACTTCGGCGGGCAATTCGACCCGGCGCATGAAGTCCGCCTCTACCGGATGGACCGGCAGGCCGGGGAACTTGGCGGCAAGGTCCGCCGCCGCAGCGCGCAGGAAATCGCCCGCAATGTCCAGCGGTACGTAGGCCGCCGGTTGGATGGCGCTCAGCAATGCGGGGGTCTTCACCGAGGAGCCGCTGCCGAATTCCACCACCGCGCGCCCTTTCCCGATCGCCTCGGCAAAGTCCGCGCCGCGCGTTTTCAGGATCTCGGTTTCCGCGCGCGCCGGATAATATTCCGGCACCTGCGTGATATCCTCGTAAAGTTGCGAGCCCGCATCGTCGTACAGCCAGCGCGCGGGGATCGCCTTCTGCGCCTCGCGCATGCCCGACAGCACGTCGGCGCGGAAGGCGCGGTCGACGCCCGCCTCGTCGAGATCGACGAGCTTGAGGCCGGAATTATCGGTCATCAGATGTCCTTCGCGAGCCTGAGGCCGGTGAACTGCCAGCGCTGGTGCGGATAGAAGAAGTTGCGGTAGGAGGCGCGCGAATGGCCGCGCGCGGTGGCGCAGCTGGCACCCTTCAGCACGAACTGCCCGCTCATGAACTTGCCATTGTACTCACCCACCGCGCCCTCGGCAGGCTGGAAGCGCGGGTACGGCAGGTAGGCGCTGCGGGTGAACTGCCAGCAATCGCCGAACAGCCCGTCGCTGCCCAGCGGTTGCGCCGGTCCTGCGCCGTCCAGCTGGTTGCCTTCGGCAGGATCGTGCGCCGGTGCCTCTTCGGCATGCTGCCCGCGCGCCACCGCTTCCCATTCGAACTCGGTTGGCAGGCGTGTGCCAGCGATGCTGCGGGCTGCCCAGGTAGCGAAAGCGTCGGCCTCGAAATACGAAATATGGGTGACCGGCGCATGCGGATCGCGCGGCTGCCATCCGGCGAGCGTGAAATGCTCGGGGGCCCCACTTTCGCTGGCCTCGCCATCGCGCCAGTAATCCGGCGCGGCGATGGCATTTTCGTTGACCCACGCCCAGCCGTCGGACAGCCACAGCGAGGCGTCTTCGTACCCGCCATCTGCGATGAATTCGTCCCACTCGGCATTGGTGACGAGCGTGTCGGCCAGCGCGAAGGGTTCCAGCAGCACGCGGTGGCGCGGTCCCTCGCAATCGAAGGCGAAGCCGTCTCCCTTGTGGCCCACCGCGCCGATCCCGCCGGGATGTTCGGTCCAGCCCCGGTCCCGCGCGGTTGCAGCGGGCAGCGGTCCGTCGAACATCGCCGGGCCGAGCGGATTCTGAAACAGCGCGTGCTTGATATCGGTCAGCAGCAGTTCCTGGTGCTGCTGTTCGTGCGCGATGCCCAGCTCGATCAAATCTGTGACGGCGGAATTGCCCAGCAGGGGCGCCATCGCCTCCGTCACAGCCGCACGCCATTCGAGGATTTCGGAGACGGTGGGGCGCGAGAGCATCCCGCGCCAATTGCGCGCGATCCGCGATCCTTCCGCCTCGTAGTAGGAATTGAACAGGAACGGCCAGCGCTCGTCGTGCAGCGCGTAGCCATCCAGATGGTCGCGCAGGAGGAACGTCTCCCAGAACCATGTCGTATGCGCCAGATGCCACTTGGCGGGCGAGGCATCTTCCATCGACTGGATGGTGGCATCGCTTTCGCTGAGCGGCGCGGCGAGCGCCTCCGTCAGCGATCTGGTCGCATGGAAACGCTCTTCGAGCGGGCTGTCCTCCGCCGATATTCGCAGGTTCGTTGAAGCCACGGACTCTCTCCCACCTGGCGAGCAATCCTGACCCACCCTAGAGACAGGAATGCGGCAGGGGAAACCCGGTTTCCCGAATTATCCTTTGCTTGGCCTAAAGCAGGTGGTGAAAGCCCTGCCGTGGGGAATTGGCGCGCGCGAAATTCCGCTCAGGCGGCCGCAGCGGAGCGGTCGACCTGCGGCTGCAGCATCTCGGCAATCGCGAAGGCCAGTTCCAGCGCCTGCGCCGCGTTGAGGCGCGGATCGCAGTGCGTGTGATACCGGCTGGAAAGCTCCGCATCGGTGATCGCCACCGCGCCGCCGACGCATTCGGTCACGTTCTGGCCCGTCATCTCCAGATGCACCCCGCCCGGGTAGCTGCCTTCGGCCCGGTGGACCGCGAAGACATCGGCCAGTTCCGCCTTGATGCGATCGAAAGGCCGCGTCTTGTAGCCGCTTTCCGATTTCACGACGTTGCCGTGCATCGGGTCGCTGCTCCACACCACGGGGTGCCCTTCGCGCCGTACGGCGCGGATCAGCTTGGGCAGGTTCGCTTCCACCTTGTCGTGCCCGTAACGGGTGATGAGCACGATCCGCCCGCTTTCGCGCGCCGGATTGAGCGTGTCGAGCAGCCGCAGCAGCACATCGGGATCGAGGCTGGGCCCGCATTTCACGCCGATCGGATTGCGGATGCCGCGCATGAATTCCACGTGCGCGCTGCCTTCGAACCGGGTGCGGTCGCCGATCCACAGCATGTGCGCGCTGGTATCGTACCACTGGCCGTTGCCCGGATCGCGGCGGGTCATCGCCTGCTCGTAAGGCAGCAGCAGCGCTTCGTGGCTGGTGTAGAAATCGGTGCCCTGCAGCTGGGGCAGCTCGCCCGGATCGATCCCGCAGGCGGCCATGAAATCGAGCGCTTCGGTAATCCGGTCGGCCATCGAATGGAACTTGTCCGACCACGGGCTGCGGCCCATGAAGTCGAGCGTCCAGTCGTGCACCTGCCGCAGGTTGGCATAGCCGCCGCCCGCATAGGCGCGCAGCAGGTTGAGCGTGGAGGAGGCCTGATAATAGGCGCGTACCATGCGCTGCGGATCGTTGCGGCGCGATTCGGGCGTGAATTCGATCCCGTTAACGTTATCGCCGAAATAGCTGGGCAGCGTGACGTCGCGCCCCTCTGCATCCTTCTGCGTCTCGGTATCGCTGGAGCGCGGCTTGGCGAACTGGCCCGCCATGCGGCCCACCTTCACCACCGGCAGCGATCCGGCATAGGTCAGCACCACCGCCATCTGGAGGATGACGCGGAACGTATCGCGGATCGTATCGGGCGCGAATTCGGCAAAACTCTCGGCACAATCGCCGCCCTGCAGCAGGAAGGCCTTGCCCGCCTCCACCTCGGCAAGCTCGCCCTTCAGCGCTTCGGACTCGCCCGCGAACACCAGCGGCGGGCACGCGCCCAGCTCCGCTTCCGCCTTGGCCAGCGCCTCGGCATCTTCGTAGGCAGGCAGGTGCTTCGCCTCGAAATTCGTCCAGCTTTCGGGGCTCCAGTCGGAAGCCATGATACTATGCTCTTTTTGGTTCGATCCGTTCGTGCAGGCAAGACGACTGGCAACTAGGATGCGCGTACGCAAGCCTATTTGTTCTTTCCCGCCTGTCGATCTGCCTTTGCCAGAAGGATCACTCGGCCAGTTCGGTCCCTTCGGGCACGATGGCAATCTCGATCGGTTCGCTGGCGAGATATTTCGCCGCCAGGGCCTGCATGCGCTGCGGGGTGGTCTGCGAATAATCGTTCAGCAGGCCGGATATCACCCGCAGCCGCTGCGGATCGCGTGTCGCGCCGCGCAGCTGCCACATCCAGAACCCGTTCCCGGTGGTCGCCCGCAGGATGGTCTGCCGCAGCGGCTCGGTCACGCGGGCAAGCTCGTCCGCGGTCGGGCCGTTGGTCGCAAGATCGGCGACGATCTCGTCGGCGGCAGCATAGAAGGCGGTGACGTCGCCGGGGCGCAGCTGTGCCAGCGCCAGGATCGTGCCCCCGCCGACATCGTCCATCGGCCAGTCGACCCGGACCTGCGGCGCATAGCTGGCACCCGCGCGTTCGCGCATCTCGTCGAACAGGCGGTTCATCACGACCTGGCCGAGGATTTCGAGCTGGCGCCCCTCCGCAATATTGGCGAGGCCGCTGCCGACCGGCCAGGCGACCACTGCGGCCGCCTGATTATTGTCGCCCCGGTGGTACAGCACCTCGCGCTCGCCCGCAGGCGGCGTGCCCGGCTGCGGCGCGAGCGTTGCAGGATCGATCGGCTGGTGTTCGGGCAAGGCCCCGAAAGAGGACTTCAGCGCCTCGATCGCGGTGGCCCGCTCGAAATCGCCGAAGATCAGCACCTCGATCTCGCCCTGCTTGAGCAGGGGCTCCCACACATCGCGGAAACCTTGCGCGCTGGTCTGCTCGATCATTTCCGGGCTGGGCGTCGCAAATCGGGGATCGCCGTCGCGGATCAGGGTTTCCAGATCGCGGTTGAGCAGGCCGCCCGGGCTGGTGACATAGGTATCATAGGCGAGCCGTGCCCCGGCCCTCGCCCGCTTGATCGGGCGCTCGTCCCACTCGGGCAGCGCGAGCTTGGCCGCGAACAGATAGAGCTGGTCGGCCAGATCGGCCTCGCGCGTGTCGGCGGAGAAGGTGAAGTTGGCGACGCCCACGGAGAAGTCGAAACCGAACTTGCGACCCGTCGCCAGCCGGTCGATATCTTCCTGGTCCAGCCCGGCAAACCCCGAACTGACGAGCGCCGCCTCACCCAGCGAGATATAGGGCGCTTCTTCCTCATCGAACGCGCGGATACCCGCTCCGAAGTGGACCTGCACCGCCACGCGGCCCGGCTCGGCTTCGTTCGGCCAGAGCAATGCGGTGACTCCATTCGCCAGCTCCACCCGTTCGATTTCCAGCACGCCCAGCGGCTGTGCGGAGACGACTTCGCCCGGCGCGCCGAGCTGCGGCAGCTCGTCGAAGTCCACCGTGCTCGCCGCGATCCGTGCGGAACCGTCCGCTTCGATCGGCTCGGCAAGCGCCATGCGCAGGTTCTGCGCGTCCGCTTCGCCCCCCTGGGGCGTGACATAGACACCGCGCACGACCTCGCCTGCGAACAGCGCCTGCGTGCGTTCGAGGATGGCCTGCGGGGTCACCCGCTCCCGCATGCCGCGAAAAACGTCGAGGATGGTCTGCGCGGATGCAACGGTTTCCCGGATATCGACCGCGTTGACGAGCGTGTCCGCCAGTTGCGAACCTGGCTCGACATCGGCCTCCTCGACCCCGGCGACGAAGGCGACATCGAATTCGGCGATCTCGCGTTCGAGCTCTTCTTCGGTCGGCGGCGTGGTCGTCGCATCGGCAATCACGCCGCGCACGTCGGACAGCGCGGCCTGCCAGTCCTCGGTCAGCGGCGCGAAGCTGACGAAGGTGACATCCGCGCTGCGGCTGACATCTTCCTGCTGCACCTGCGCATAGAGATAATCGCCCCCGCCACGCGCGCGCGCCTCCAGCCGCCGGTTGATGAGCGATTGCGCCAGCGCATCCATCAGCAGGCCTTCGTTGTAGCGGATCGTATCCTGCACCGGCTCCCACGGACGCATGATGGCGAAGGTGAGCGAACGCGGCAGATCGGGTTCCACCAGCACGGCGGTTTCGCCGACGGGGTTGTCGGGCGAGGTCCCTTCAGGGGCGGCCGGATCGCCGAAATCGGGCTCCTGCGATACGCCGCCTGCAACCTGCCAGTCGCCGAAATAGGTTTCGATCAGACGGGCGAGCGCCACCGGATCGGCATCGCCGGCCACCGCGATCACGGTTTCCTGCGGCCGGTACCAGCGTTCGTGGAATGCCTCGACCGCTTCGGCGCTGGCACCCATCAGCGTCGCCTCGTCACCGATCGGATTGCGATTGGCGAGACGCTGGCCGTTGAACAGCGTTTCCCGGCTTTCCCGTGCAACCCGCTCTCCCGGCCCGCCCCGCTCGCGCTTTTCGGCGAGCACGATGGGCACCTCGGTGCGCACGTTGGTTTCGTTGATGATCGGTTCCTGGATCATGCCCGAGAGCAGGCGGAACGCCTCGTCCAGCTTGGCGGGGTCCGCTTCGGGCAGGTCGAGTTGGTAGACCGTCTGCGTCGGGCTGGTGATCGCGTTGGTATCATTGCCGAAGGTCGCGCCGAGCCGCTGCCAGGTCGGGATCGCCTCCCCCACCCCGAGATAGCGGGACTGGCGGAACAGCAGGTGCTCCAGCAGATGGGCAAAGCCGCGCTCGTCATCGTTCTCGTGCAGCGAGCCGGCATCGATCCGGATGCGGATCGAGACCTGGCCGGGCGGCACGCCGTTTTCGCGGGTGGCATAGCGCAGCCCGTTGTCGAGCACGCCGAAGCGCCAGTCGCGATCGACCGGGATGTTGCTGCCTTCGTACAGCCACGGGGTCGCATCCGGCGCCTGAAGCGAAGTCGGAAAGGCGCGCGGTTCGACCGGCACCGTGGCAGGTGCCCCGGAATCCACGGTGGCGGGAACGGCACTCTCCGGCGCGGAGGCGACCGGAGGCGGCGTCTGTTCGGTCTGTACGCCGGGGGTCGCACAGGCCGCCGCAAGAAGGGGAGCGAACAGGGCGAGGCGGCGCAGGCCGGACGGAACAAAGTGCATAAGCCTGCCTATAGGGGGCCCGGAAGTGAAGGCCGAGTGAACAATGGGGCAAATCGCGCACGCAACCGCACGTGCTTGCAAGGATTGGGACGAGCGACCGCTTGCCGCGTTCCCGCCACGCCCCTACATCGCGGGTGCAATGTATATAGAAACCGAAACCACACCCAACCCCGCCACACTCAAGTTCCTGCCGCAGCAGCAGGTCATGTCCCAGGGCACGCGCGACTTCGCCAGCCCCGAAGATGCGGAGGCGAGTCCGCTTGCCCAGGCACTGTTCGACACCGGAGAAGTGACCGGAGTGTTCTTCGGCAGCGATTTCGTGTCCGTCACCAAGGGTGAAGGCGCGCAGTGGACCGACCTCAAGCCCCAGGTGGTCGCCATCCTGCTCGATCACTTCGTGTCCGAAGCGCCGCTGTTCCACGGCGGCAGCGCAGCGGGCATTTCCGTGCCTGCGGAAGAAACGATGGTCGTGGAGACCGACGCGGCAGATGCCGACATCGTCGACCAGATCAAGGACCTGCTCGAAACCCGGGTCCGCCCCGCCGTGGCGGGCGATGGAGGCGACATCGCGTTTCGCGGCTACCGGGACGGGGTGGTTCACCTTGCCCTGCAGGGCGCGTGCGACGGCTGCCCTTCCGCCACCGCCACGCTCAAGCACGGGATCGAGGGCCTGCTGAAACATTACGTGCCCGAGGTCGTTGAGGTACGCGCCGCCTGAGGCGGCCGCGAAAATCCCAGCCTCCCGAACAAGCAAGAAAGCCCCACCGCCCATGACCAAGCAGTTTCACGGCCACGAGATGTCGCACGAAGCGCTCGAACAGCTGTTCCTCGAAGCGCGCAGCTACAATGCCTGGCTCGACAAGGACGTGTCGGAAGATCAGATCCGCAAGATCTACGATCTGCTGAAGATGGGGCCGACCTCCGCCAACCAGCAGTCCGCCCGGTTCGTGTGGTGTCGTTCGGACGATGCGAAGGACCGGTTGGCGAAGCATGCGATGGACGCGAACAAGGACAAGATCAGGACCGCGCCCTGGTGCGTCATCATCGGCTACGACATCGATTTCCACGAAGAACTGCCGTGGCTTTTCCCGCATACCGACGCGAAGAGCTGGTTCACCGGCGACGTGGAAGGCCGCATCACGCAGGCCAAGCGCAATTCGGCGCTGCAGGGCGCCTATCTGATGATCGCCGCGCGCGCGCTCGGCCTCGATTGCGGCCCCATGTCGGGCGTCGACCTGGACGGTGTGACGCAAGAGTTCTTCGCCGACCAGCCACAATACCGCGCGGACTGGGTCTGCTCGATCGGCTATGGCGACAAGGATTCGATCTTCGACCGCAGCCCGCGGCCCGATTTCGACAAGTTCAACCGCATCGCCTGATGGCGCGGTGCGCCGTGCGCATTTTGTAGGGGGCGGACGATAACTGCGGAACGGTTTCTGGCGATCGACTGCGCCACGGCGGCGTGCTCGGTCGCGCTCTTTGCGGAAGGCGAGATGATCGCGGGCGAGTTTCATGTGCTCGGCCGCGGCCATGCCGAACGGCTGGTGCCGATGATCGCCGCCCTGCCCGAGCGCGGGCGCGCGACGAGGATCGCGGTCGCGCGCGGGCCGGGCAGCTTTACCGGCGTGCGGATCGGCCTCGCGGTGGCGCGCAGCCTCGCCTTTGCATGGAAGGCAGAGCTGGTCGGCTATTCCACCATGGCGCTGGTCGCCGCGATGGCACGCGCCCGCAAAGGCGTTCTTCCCGTGACGGTCGCTATGGAAGGCGGGCACGGCGAATGGTTCGTGCAAGGCTTCGACGGAGATGGCCGCGCCCTCGCGGAAACGCGATCGCTGCGGCCCCAAGATGCGGTCGCCGCCTTCCCATCCGCGCTGGTCGCGGGCACCGTGGCAGAAGACTTCGTGGCGCGCGCAGGCAGCGGCAGTGCGCTGCCTCTGCACAGCGACGCGCGCGAATTCCGCACTCTGCCGGAGAGCGAGCTGACCCCCGACGCCGCGCCGATCTACGGCCGTGCGCCCGATGCCAAGGCCCCTTCCTCGCCTCGGGGAGCCCGGGCATGAGCGAGACACCGATCGACGCAATCATGCGGATCATGGACGCCGCGTTCGATCCGCAGTGGGGCGAAGCCTGGACCCGCCCACAGATCGAATCCGCATTGCAGCTGGCCAACACGCTCCCGACACTGGTCGCAGCGACAGGCACGCGGGCGACCGTTCCCGGTGAAGCCGTTGGCTTCGCCATAGTACGGGCCGCGCCGGGCGAAGAGGAAATCCTCCTGATCGCGGTCGACCCCCGGGAACGGCGCAAGGGGCTGGGCCGCAGCCTGATCGCGATACTCGCGACCGACGCACGACGACGCGGTGCGGACAAGCTGTTCCTCGAAATGCGGGAGAACAACCCGGCGCGCTCTCTCTACGAAGCGGTCGGGTTCAGGCAGATCGGCCGGCGCAAAGACTATTACAGCCTCGGCGATGGTGCGCGAATGGATGCGATTACCTTCGGGTTGGACCTCGACAAGAGCTGAGCTGAATTAACCACAAATAATGATACAAAAAACGTAAGCTCAGGCATTGCATTTCGACAATCAATGCGACAGGGATTTTTGCGTATGCGGCTCTACCCCCCAGAGCATGGCGTATGAAAAACCCTAGAGGAAATAATGGAAGACCAAGAAATCGAAATGACGCAAACGCTTATCGCGTTCACGTCCAACATCGTCGAAGCTTATGTCAGCAATAACTCTGCCGAAGTTGACGATATTCCGGTGCTGATAAACAGTGTTTACTCCACGCTGTCGGGCCTCAGCGGCGCGACCGAGCAGGAAGAAGAGCGTCCCGAACCGGCCGTGTCTGTGCGTGCGTCCGTGAAGCCCGATTACCTCGTGTGTCTCGAGGACGGGAAGAAGCTGAAGATGCTCAAGCGCTATCTTCGCACCAATTACGACATGAGCCCGGAAGAATACCGGGAGCGCTGGAACCTGCCGAGCGACTATCCCATGGTTGCCCCCAACTATGCCGAAAAGCGCCGCGAACTGGCGAAGAAGATCGGCCTGGGTCGCGCACCGAACCAGAAGCGCGGTCGCCGCAAGAAGACTGCTGAATAAGCTCCATCGCGCCGGTCGGCTCGCGCGAGCCGACCGGCAAGGCTTGAGCGGGCCGCGCGCCCGTCCTATGCGACAGGGGAAAGCTTGAGGAAGTCGGCCGTGCCCCAGAAAATCGATCTTGAACAATTATGTGCCGACAAGGGCCTGCGCATCACCGAGCAGCGCCGCGTCATCGCACGCGTCCTGTCGGACAGCGACGACCATCCCGATGTCGAGCAATTGCACGAGCGCGCCTCGAAGATCGATTCCGGCATCTCGATCGCCACCGTCTATCGCACGGTCCGCCTGTTCGAAGAGGCTGGCGTGCTCGACCGGCACGATTTCGGCGATGGCCGCTCGCGCTACGAGCCCGCGCCCGAATCGCATCACGATCACCTGATCGACGTGGAAACCGGCAAGGTCGTCGAATTCGTCGACCCGGAACTGGAAGCCCTGCAGAAGCAGATCGCCGAAAAGCTGGGCTATCGCCTCGTCGATCACCGGATGGAACTCTATGGCGTCCGCCTCGAACGCGAAAACTGAGCCACCCCGGGATTTCGGGCCCGAGTGGGAGACGCGCCAGGCTGCCGCACGGGGCGAGAAAACCTCCATATCCCTGCTTGGCTGGGTCCGGCTGTGGACGCGCACGCTGGCGCTGGCGCTCGGCCTGCTGCTGATCGTTCCGTGCCACTACGTATACCGGGTCGTCAGTTACGGATCCCCCTTCCCCAAGTGGTTTCTCGCCTATGCGACCTGGGTCGTGGGCGCGCGGGTCCAACGGCATGGCACGCCCCTGCGGCGCGACGTCTTCTTCATCGCCAACCATGTCAGCTGGGTCGATATCCTTGCGCTGGCAGGTGCCAGCGGCACAGCCTTCGTCGCCAAGGCGGAACTGGCGAGTTCGCCGCTGGTCGGCTGGCTGGCGGGCCTGAACCGCACGGTCTTCGTCCAGCGTGAGGACCGCTTGCGCGTGGCGGACCAGATCAACGCCCTGCGCGAGGCGCTGATGGACAACTGGTCCGTCACCGTCTTCCCCGAAGGCACCACCACCGACGGGCATTCGCTGCTGCCGTTCAAATCCTCGATGCTCAGCGTGCTCGAACCGCCGCCGCCGGGCGTGCTCGTCCAGCCGGTGGTGCTCGATTACGGCAAGGTTGCCGAATGGATCGGCTGGATCGGCGAGGAAGGCGGGCTCAACAATTTCAAGCGCGTCATGGCGCGCCCCGGCAGCTTTCCGCTGGCCGTCCATTTCCTCGAACCCTTCAGCCCCGCTGAACACCGCGGGCGCAAGGCCGTCTCCAACGAGGCACGCAAGCGCATCGAGGAAACGCTGGTGCGCGAGATGGGCCACGAACTGCGCCCCTTCGACCACGACGTGGCGCCGATCCGCTACAGCAAGGCGAAACTGCCACCGGTGGAGTGAGCGCTGACGCGCGAATCTCACTAAAGGTTGATTTCGGGCCCGGTTCTCCGGTGGCCATGTTCCACGACCATGGATGCCAATACGCTTACCGACCCGCGCGTCGAGCAGTTCGAGAACGTGATCCGGGGGCCGGACTTTCCCTGTGTGGGGGCCAAGTCGGCGCTGGCGACCGGCAATATGGAATTCGTGCTTGCCCGCGATCTCACCAGTGCCTGGAACGACATCAAGATTCACGAAGCGCTGATGGCCTGGGCCAAGCGCGACTTGCCGCCCGACGAGCTTCGCAGCCTCGTCGTGATCTTCGACAGGCCGCTCGATCTGGACGAAAAGGCCTTCGAAGAGGCGATGTGGGAACGGCTGCAATCGCTGGCGGACAAGGATGTATGGCTATCGCAACGCCCCGATCCCTCCGTCAGCAGCAATCCGGCAGAGCCCGATTTCTCGCTCAGCTTCGGCGGCCGGGCGTTCTTCGTGGTCGGGCTGCACCCCAATGCCTCGCGTCCGGCCCGGCGCTTCCCCCGCCCCTCGCTGGTGTTCAACCTGCACGAACAGTTCGAATGGCTGCGCGAGAGCGGCGTTTACGAGAAGATGCGGCAGCGCATTCTCGACCGCGACAAATCGCTTGCGGGGGATATCAATCCCATGCTCGCGCGTCATGGTGAGAGCAGCGAGGCGCGGCAGTATAGCGGCCGTGCGGTAGAAGAAGACTGGGCGTGCCCATTCAGGAGGGGCCTGTGAGCGAGACGATCGAAATCCCCCCGCGCAGCGGCACCGCCTTCGTAGTGGAGGCCGGACAGGCCTTCACCGTTATCGATCCACAGGGCACCCAGGTGTCCGACATGGTCGCCTACGCGCGCGACGACGTGCGCGAGGTCATGTCGAATGGCCGCACCTTCGATTACGAGGAGACGATACACCTCACGGCAGGCAATCGCCTGTGGTCGAACCGGTCGAACGTGATGCTGGAGATCGAGGAGGACAGCCTCGGCCAGCACGATTACCTTCTGACCCCGTGCAGCGAGGATACCTTCCGCCACTTCTACCCGGACAAGCCGGTGCATCGCGGATGCATGGGCAATCTGGCTGAAGCACTGGCCCCCTACGGGATCGAGCGCGATGCGATCCCCACCGCGTTCAACGTGTTCATGAATGTGCCGGTCGACGGCGGCACGGGCAGGCTATCGGTCGATCCACCCGCCAGCCAGCCGGGCGAGGCGGTCCGCTTCCGCGCGAAGATGGACCTCGTCATCGGGCTGACAGCCTGTTCGGCCTATGCCTCGAACGGCGGCAGCTTCAAGCCGATCCACTACCGGATCGAGGCGTAGGCGGCACCGGACGATTGAAGCGCTCGGCGCAATGCATTAAACGCGCCGCTTCCATGAAACCCACGACTCCTCCCAGGACCTACCGGGTCAAGAGCTTCGGCTGCCAGATGAACGTCTATGATGGCGAGCGCATGGGCGAGCTGCTTGCCGCGCAGGGCATCGTGCCTGCGCCCGAGGGCGAGGAGGCGGATCTGGTGGTCCTCAACACCTGCCATATCCGCGAGAAGGCAACCGAGAAGGTTTACTCCGACATCGGTCGCTTGCGGCGCGAGGACGGCTCCAGCCCGCTGATCGCGGTCGCGGGTTGCGTCGCGCAGGCAGAGGGCGAGGAGATCATGGCGCGCGCGCCCGCCGTCTCCATGGTGGTCGGCCCCCAAGCGTATCAGAACCTGCCCGCGATGCTCGAACGCGCGGTCTCGGGCCAGCGCACGACAGAGATGGACCTTGCCGCCGAGGCGAAGTTCGCAGGCCTGCCGCAGCGGCGCACCGCGCCCCCGGCCGCGTTTCTCACCATCCAGGAAGGGTGCGACAAGTTCTGCACCTATTGCGTGGTGCCCTATACGCGCGGCGCGGAGATCAGCCGGCCCTTCGCCGAACTGGTCGCCGAGGCGCACAGGCTTGTCGAAGGCGGCGCGCGCGAGCTGACGCTGCTGGGCCAGAACGTTTCCGCATGGAGTGGCGAGGACGCGAAGGGCCATCACACCGGGCTCGCCGGGCTGGTCCGCGAGCTCGCCAAGATCGATGGCCTCGCGCGCATCCGCTACACCACCAGCCACCCGGCGGACATGGATGAGGACATCATCGCCGCGCATGGCGAGCTCGACAAGCTGATGCCCTATCTCCACCTGCCGGTGCAGGCGGGCAACAACCGCGTGCTCAAGGCGATGAACCGCAGCCACACGGTCGAAAGCTATCTGCAGCTGCTCGAACGCTTCCGCGCCGCGCGGCCCGATCTGGCGCTGAGCGGCGATTTCATCGTTGGCTTCCCGGGCGAGACCGAGGCCGAGTTCGAGGATACGCTCAAGCTCGTCGACGAGGTGGCCTACGCGCAGGCGTTCAGCTTCAAATATTCGCCCCGCCCCGGAACGCCTGCGGCTGGCATGGACGGACAGGTGCCCGCCGAGGTCATGAAGGACCGGCTCGCCCGGCTGCAGGATCGCCTCAACCGCGACCAGCACGCCTTCAATCAGGCGAGTGTCGGTCGCGCCTGCGAAGTTCTGGTCGAGCGCAAGGGCAAGCTGCCGGGTCAGTGGCTGGGCAAATCGCCCTGGCTGCAATCGGTATTCTTCGAAGGCGCGGACATAAGCATCGGCGATCTGGTGCAGGTCAGACTGGAAGACGCCGGGCCCAACTCCTTGCGCGGCACTCCGCTGCGCCAGCCCGCCCTCGCCTGACCTGCGCAGGCCTTACTGCGCCGGGATGACGATGGTGCCATGCGCCCTTTCCGCGCGGGTCGTGTCGCCCCAAGCGCTGTCCGCATAGGAGCCGCCCGCGAAGGGGATGCGACGAACCGAGGGGCGGTAGCCACCGCCGGCGGTCGTCACGCCGAGATCGTGGAAACCGCCGGAGCGCTCGGGATAGATGCTGACCGGCAGGCGCGTGGCCGGAATACGTCCGACCTGCAGGAGTTCGCCGCCCACCATATCGAACACCATCAGCGTGCAGCCGCCGCTGCCGCAGGTCTCCGGAGACCGCACGTAGGCGAGCACTTCGACCGAGCCATCGCCATCGAGATCGACTTCGCCGAACCTTTCCGGAGCCGCAGCAAGCGGCCCGTAGGTCTCATCGATCCACGTAATCGCCGCCTGCAGTTCGGGACCGCGCTCTTCCTCCTCGGGAGGGGCGAAGGACGCGGCTGCAAGGAACAGGAAAGCAAGTTTCCGCATGCCGGGATTTTACCGTCTTTCCCCGCGATTGTCACGCGTTCGAGAGTCCCGGGCGGTGTGCAAACGCGCCGACGCCCGGCTCCCCCACCGGAGCCGGGCGCCTGCTGCTGCGCCGGATGACCAGCCCGCCAATGCGGGCGCAATCACCAGAAGAAGTTGTCGTACACCACCATCACGCGGCCGTTGCGCGTATCGATCAGCAGTACGTCGTTGCCGTAGCGGATCCACCGCTGATAGCCGTAGCGCGGCGTGGGCAGGTAGTAGTCATAGGGATCGATCCAGTAGCGCTGGCCCCAGAAGACGTTCGCCCGCAGGAAGTTGCCCACGCGCAGCGGCCGGTAATAGTAGCCGCGCGGCGCGACATAGGCACCCCGGCGGAAAGCATGCCGTTCTGCCTGCCGATAGGCGCGCCAGTCCCGATAGTTCTGGCGGCGGGCCTGCCGGTAATCGCGACGATCCTCCCGGCGATCCTGACGGTAGTCGCGCCGGGCCTCGCGGCGATCCTGGCGATAGTCGCGCTGGTCCTGCCGAGTCTCACGCCGGTCTTCGCGGCGATCCTGCCGGTCCTCGCGGCGATCCTCGCGCCGGTCCTGCCGCGTCTCGCGGCGGTCGCCCCGCCGGTCCTGCCGGGCTTCGCGCTGCTGTTGCTGCTGGTATGCCTCGCGCGCGGCACGGCGGTTGTCCCACGTCTTCTGATAGGGGTCGCCTCCAGCATCGGCACGGGCCTCTGCACGAACCTGCTGGCGGTTTTCCGGTCCACGCTGTGCGCTGGCGGCGGTCGGCAGGACAAGCCCTGCGCTTACCGCCAGGATCACAAGATTACGCATTACGATCACTCCTGAAGAATGCCCGCGATCGAGCACGTGTTCAGAAATATAACGCTCAACATGAACGCTTGGCGCACCATTGCGTTCATCGAGGAAAAAATGTGTCGCGGATTGTAACGCGACCGATGCGTGACAGTGAGGTGACTTTCCACCGTGCCGAAGGGCCGGAGCGCTTGCCTCCCCCTACCCGCAGCCTACATTCACGACTCGCAACCGCCTTTTTGCCAAGGAGACGCATGGGCCGCAGACCAACCCGCGCCGGAGAGCCGCGCCTCTCCCCCCCACCGCACCCGCAGCGTGAACATCGCCGCGCCAAGGTGGATATGGAGTTCGAGAACCAGTCGCTGCTGGTGCCCCTGTTCGGCCAGTTCGATGCCAATCTGGTGCAGGTGGAAAACCGCCTGTCGGTGTTCATCTCCGCCCGCGGCGACAAGGTGATGATCGAGGGGCCGGAAGATTCGGTCGCACGTGCCCGCGACGTTCTGCAGGCAATGTACGACAAGCTGGCGCTGGGTCAGGATCTGGACGAAGGCGCGATCGAGGCGATCATCGCGATGACCAACGAGCCCACGCTCGACGGGATCATCAAGGGCCAGCAGGCGGGCGAGGATGGCGCGCCGCCGATCATGATCCGCACGCGCCGCAAGACGATCGTGCCGCGCAGCGCGGTGCAGGCGCACTACATGCGCTCGCTCAGCCGGGACGACATCATCTTCGCGCTGGGGCCGGCGGGTACCGGCAAGACCTACCTCGCGGTGGCACAGGCGGTCAGCCAGCTGATCAGCGGCAGCGTGCAGCGCCTGATCCTCAGCCGCCCGGCGGTGGAAGCGGGCGAGAAGATCGGCTTCCTGCCCGGCGACATGAAGGAGAAGGTCGATCCCTTCCTGCGCCCGCTCTACGACGCGCTGTACGACTGCATGCCGCCCGAGCAGGTGGAACGGCACATCGCCAGCGGCGTGATCGAGATCGCGCCCATCGCCTTCATGCGCGGGCGCACGCTGGCGGATGCCTTCGTGATCCTCGACGAGGCGCAGAACACCACGCGCGAACAGATGAAGATGTTCCTCACCCGCTTCGGCCAGAACAGCCGGATGGTGATCGCAGGCGACCCCCGGCAGGTCGACATCCCCGGCGGCGACCGCATGAGCGGCCTCGCCGACGCGGTCGAGAAGCTGGAAGGCGTCGAAGGCTTCGGCACGATCCGCTTCACCAGCGCCGACGTGGTACGCCACCCGATCGTGGGGCGGATCGTCGATGCGTATGAGGGAACGAGGGAGTGAGAATTTTCCCTCGTCACTCCCGCGAAGGCGGGGGTCCCGCTTAATTGAATGAAGGGCGGTTGGGTCTACATCATGGCCGACCGCTATCGCGGGACAATCTACATCGGCGTCACTGCTGACCTCGCAGCGCGCATTCACCAGCACCGGACGGGCGAAGGCTCGGATTTCGTAAATCGGTACGGCCTCAATCGCCTCGTGTACGCCGCCCACCACGAGCGGATCGAAGACGCCATCGCACGCTAGAAAGCGATGAAGAAATGGCGGCGCGAATGGAAGATCCGTCTGATCGAGGAGCAGAACCCGGATTGGCTCGACCGGTATTCGGATATTCTGTGAGGCGGAAGGGAAGCGGGATCCCCGCCTTCGCGGGGATGACGAAGGAAAACAAAAGGGGCGGACCTTTCAGCCCGCCCCCTTCGTCAGTTAGCCGCCCATCCCGTCGACAGCCTTGCTGACGAGGATGTTCACCGCAACGCGGCGGTTCTGCTGCTTGCCGTAGTCGGTGCTGTTGTCCGCCACAGGGTCGGCCTGCGCCATGCCGGTGGGCGTCAGCATCCGATACGGCTTCCAGCCGCACTGCTGCTGCAGATAGTTGACCACCCGCTCGGCGCGCTTCTCGCTCAGCTCCTGGTTGATCTCGTAGCTGCCGGTCGAGTCGGTGTAGCCGACCACCAGCAGTAGGGCGTTGTCCATCTGGTCCGCCTGCGCGGCGGCGCTGCACAGCTCGGCCTGCGCCTGACCCGACAGCGTGTACTCGCCAGTGTCGAAATAGACGTTGGTCGTGCCCTTGACGTTGTAATTGTCGATATCGGCCACACGCCCGCGCAGCGCTTCAGTCGCGGCGGTCTGTTCAGCGAAGCCCTGCTCGGTTCCGCGCTGGATCATCGCGGCGGTCTTCAGGTCGCTTTCCTTCATGCTGATCCGCTGGGCGATCAGCCCCTGGGCCCACTGCACGGTGCGCACGGAAACGGGCACGCCGTTGAAGAGCTGCTCGTCATCCAGCGTGGTGCGGCCCAGGCCCAGAAACCCGCCGCGCGACTTGATCTCGGTTGCATCGCCCACGAACACCACCGTCTGCGATCCGTCCTCGGACGTGATCTGGATGCGGTCTTCCCCCTGCGCCGAGATGAAGCCGTCGATCTCGGGCCCTTCGGGAAGCTCGGAGATATCGGCCGGGATCGTGCCGGTCACTGTCAGCGTGTTCTCGGCTGTGGTTTCGGTAGAGGCCTCGCCCCACTGCTCCTGCGCGGACAGGCTTGCCGGCAGGGCGAGCGCGGCGATTCCGCAGACGAAGGCCGCCTTGGTGGTGTTGGAAATGGTTTTCATCGTCTCGACTCCATCGATTTGGCCCCGCCGCCGAACCCGGCGGGCAAGGTTTGGTCCGGTCGCCTCGTCGAAGAGACCGGCATGTGAAGCCCCCGTCAGTTCAGTGCGGTGACGAACGTTCGACTGACGAGCCAACCCAATGACGGCCCCTACACGGCGTTCCCGATCGAATGGTCCGGGAGCCGCAAATCACGACAACTCGGTGCAGCACGGCGTTGGGCCGAGCGGATGCGATAGCTCTTGGCGGGAGAGGTCTTCGCCGCCTATCCCCGACCACCAAGCCAATCTGGAGGAATTCGCGCGTGCCCATTCCCGCTGCCCGGAACGACCATCCCGAAATCCGCGACGCGGTGCGCGCGCTGGTGCGCGGCTTCGGCGATGCCTATTTCCGCGAAAAGGACGACGCACGCGAATACCCCGAGGAGTTCGTCGAGGCGCTGACCAGGGAAGGCTGGATGGCCGCGCTGATCCCTGAAGGATACGGCGGCGCGGGGCTGGGCCTGACCGAAGCCAGCATCATCATGGAGGAGATCAACCGGGCGGGCGGCAATTCGGGCGCGTGCCACGGGCAGATGTACAATATGAACACGCTGCTGCGGCACGGCAGCGAGGAGCAGAAGGCGAAGTTCCTGCCCGAGATCGCCAGCGGCGCACTGCGGCTGCAGAGCATGGCGGTGACCGAGCCGACCACCGGCACCAACACCACCGATCTGAAGACCCGCGCGGTGCGCAAGGGCGATAGCTACGTGGTGGACGGCCAGAAAGTGTGGATCAGCCGCATCCAGCATTCGGACCTGATGATCCTGCTCGCCCGCACCACCCCGCGCGATGAGGTAAAGCGCAAGTCCGACGGGCTCTCGATCTTCCTCGTCGATCTGCACGCGGCCATCGGCAAGGGCATGGAAATCCGCCCGATCCGCAACATGGTCAACCACGAGACCAACGAGGTGTTCTTCGACGGGCTGGAGCTGCCCGCCTCCTCGCTGATCGGAGAAGAGGGCAAGGGCTTCCGCTACATCCTCGACGGGCTGAACGCTGAGCGCGCGCTGATCGCGGCGGAGTGCATCGGCGATGGCTACTGGTTCGTCGAGAAGGCAGCGGAGTATGGCAGCGAGCGCGTCGTGTTCGACCGCCCCATCGGCCAGAACCAGGGCGTCCAGTTCCCCATCGCGCAGGCCTATATGGAAGTGCGCGCGGCTGACCTGATGCGCTACGAGGCGTGCCGCCTGTTCGACGATGGCCAGTCATGCGGCGCGGAAGCCAACATGGCCAAGCACCTCGCCGCCGAAAGCTCATGGAAGGCCGCGAACGCCTGCATGCAGACCTTCGGCGGCTTCGGCTTCGCGGCGGAATATGACGTCGAGCGCAAGTTCCGCGAAACGCGGCTGTACCAGGTCGCCCCGATCAGCTCGAACCTGATCCTGAGCTATGTCGGCGAGCATGTGCTGGGGATGCCGCGGTCGTTCTAAGCCTTCACATCTCTGCGGAAATAATAATCGCCGCACAAGAACGAATAAAATAACAGTATCCGTGGCACGAGCCACCGATTATGTCGCCGATCCTTGGAATTGTGCGTTCTGGAAATTCCCGGAACATCGCCGGCTGCCCATCCCTTGATTGGGTATGGGGACAGAACAGAACAGCATCGACCATTCCGCTCACCACATGCCCAGCCGCCGCGAGCGGTTGCACGCTTTCATGCGACTGAAATCGCAACGCCGCTATCTGATCGGCGGGATTGCCGCGCTCGGCGTGTCGACCGCCGCCTTCGCGGGGGCGTTCGCCAATGAGAGCAATTCGCCCGATGTGGTGAAGCTGGGCGCAGGGAAGGCCAGTGTCGAAGCTGAGCCGCTCACGGCCTACGAGCCCCGCCCCACGCCGAGCGCGACCGGCGAGCCAACGCCCGTCACCTCGGAAAGCCCGATGGCCGGCGGCGAGGCCAGCTATTACGGCAACGAGCTGGCGGGCAATCGCACCGCCAGCGGCGAAGTGTTCGATCCGCAAAAGCTGACCGCCGCGCACCGCACGCTGCCGCTAGGCAGCAAGGTGCGCGTCACCAATCCGCGCAACGGGCAAAGCGTGGTCGTGCGGATCAACGATCGCGGGCCGTTCCACGGCAATCGCGTGATCGACCTTTCTACCGCCGCCGCGCGCACTATCGGCCTGATCCGCTCCGGCACGGGCCGGGTCAATCTGGCCCTGATGCTGGACTGAGCCGCTTCCCGCTCAACGCGTGAGCGGTTCGAGATTGGCTTCGAGCACGCAGACGAGCCCTTCCGGCTCGTAGCGAATATCGACCATCGTTCCCCGTCTCGACGAAATCCCGCTATTGATGAGCTTGGTGCCGAAGCCCTGTCGGCTCGGCTGTTCTACCGGTGGCCCGCCGCGTTCCTGCCAGGTCAGCGTAAAGGCATCGCACCCCTCTCCCAGCTCGCAATCCCCCTTCTCTACCGTCCATGAGACCGAAACCTTGCCGGTCTCGTTCGACAGCGCCCCGTACTTGAGCGCGTTGGTGGTCAGTTCGTGGACGATCATGGTGAGTGCCAGCGCGACTTCGGGAGAGAGAAGGAAATCCGGCCCTTCCAGCAGCACGCGGTCTTCGAACGATCCGAAGGCGGCGTCTATGGTCAACGTCAGCACATCGCGCACCCGGGCCGGGCTCCAGCTCGATTCGGTCAGCAGGCCGTGCGCCGCTGCGAGGGCCTGCAGGCGCGCCTTGTAGGTGGCGATGGCCGCATCGGCGCCTTCCACGTTGCGGAAGGTCTGCTGCGCCAGCCCCTGCACGACGGCCAGCGTGTTTTTGACCCGGTGGTTGAGTTCGTTGATGAGCAGCGCCTGCCGCTGCTCGTACTCGATCTCCTCGGTTACGTCGTAGCCCTGCACGATGATCCCGCTCACCGCGCCCCCTGCTTCAAAGATCGGCTGGAAGATGAAGTTGAGCACGCGCTCTGCCTTGCCGCGTTCGCGCGCTTCGAGCACCACCGGTTCGCGTCGACCGAAATAGGGCTCGCCAGTGCGGTAGACCCGGTCGAGAACCTCGGTGAAACCCTGGCGCGCCACCTCGGGCAGCGCCTGTTCGACCGTCTGGCCGAGGATGTCCTCCATCCCCACCAGGTCCAGATAGGCGGCGTTGGTCATCTCGAAGACATGGTCCGGTCCCGCCAGAACGGCGACGAACCCGGGCGCCTGATGGAAGAACTCCATCAGCCGCCGGCTTTCGCGTGCAAGATCGCGGTTGCGCGCCTGCACCGCGCCCGCGCGGCGAACAACGCCCATCTCGTCGCGCAGCTGACGCAGTTCCTGCAGCTCGGTAACATCGACCGTGTGTTGCAGGATAAACTTGAGGGCCCCCGCCTCGTCTCTCACGGGTGTGTGGGTCGCACTCCAGTAACGTGTTTCCATTCCGCCATCGGGGCGGGCGATGTCGTAGCGGATCAGGGCGATCTCGTCGGCCTCGCCGGTCTGCAGCACGGTATCGAGCGAGTCCTTGAGCTGCCGGTAGCTCTCCGACTGCGGATCGCTCGGAAATGCCTCGAACATCGTCTTGCCGGTAATATCCGCCCGGTTGCGCATCGTCGCCTTGAGATAGGCGTCGTTCATCCAGACCAGCCGCAGGTCCGTGTCCAGAAGCACATAGGGATTGGGGGATATCTCTGCGAGACGGGCGATAGCTAGCTTCAAGTTGGGCCTTCGCGATACGGCGTGGTTGCCGCGCGGGTGCATAGAGCATTGCCCTGCCCCCTGTCATCACGCGATGTCGGCAGGCGACCGGGGCCTTGCGGGGCGGCCCCGCGTCGGGCAGGCGCCAATTGCGGCGAGCGGACAGGGACGACATGCGACTTGAAATCGACGTTGAAGGCTGGCCGGGGCAGGACTGGCCCGAACTGGCGAGCGAGGCTGCGCGGGCCGCGGCCTCGGTCGAACCGGCGCTGGCCAACGCGCGTCTGGAGACCAGCATCCTGTTCACCAGCGACGCGGAAGTTCACGAGCTCAACAAGGGCTGGCGCGAGAAGGACAAGCCTACCAACGTGCTTTCCTTCCCCATGCTGGAGCGCGCCGAACTGCTGGAGCTTGCGCCCGAAGGCGCGCCCGTACTGCTGGGCGACATTGCGCTCGCGCACGAAACATGCGCGCGAGAGGCGGGTGAAAAGGGCCGCTCGCTGCACGAGCATGCCAGCCATCTGGTGATCCACGGCCTGCTCCATCTCGCCGGGCGCGATCATGAAATCTCGCCACACGATGCCGAGGAAATGGAGGCGCTGGAGGTGAAGGCGCTTGCACAGCTGGGCATCGCCGACCCATATGGGGATCGCTAGGCAACAGGAGTGCAGCACAGGGCCATGCCCGAAAGTGATTCGGCCGCGGGAGACGCGGACAGTAGACGCGGGCTTTGGCTCGCGATGCGCAAGTTCTTCGATCAGCAGCGCGGCGAACGCAGCCTGCGCCGCCAGATCGAGGAGACGATAGACGAGCACGAAGGCGACAGCGCCTTCGGGGACGATGCGCCGGGGAATGGCGATCTTTCCTCCGAAGAACGCCAGATGCTCCGCAACCTCCTGCATTTCAGCGAGCACGATGCGGACGATGTCGCCATCCCGCGCGGGGAGATCATCGCGGTCGAAGCCGGTGCGACCTGGAAAGAGCTTCTCGCGGTCTTTTCCGAACACGGCCATTCGCGCCTGCCGGTCTACCGCGAACAGCTCGACGAAGTGATCGGGATGATCCACATCAAGGATGTGTTCCCTTTCCTGGTGGACGACCGGCCCGCTCCGGAAGACTGGACCACGCTGATGCGCCAGCCGCTCTACGTCCCGCAGAGCCGCGGTGCGCTCGACGTGCTGGCGGACATGCGCACCAACCGAACCCACCTCGCCATCGTGGTCGACGAATTCTCCGGCACGGACGGGATCATCACGATCGAGGATCTGGTCGAGGAAATCGTCGGCGAGATCGAAGACGAGCACGACGAGCTGGCGCAGGACCTGATCCGTCAGGTCGATGAAGGCGTGTGGGAAATCGACGCGCGCGCGGAGCTGGAAGACATCGCCAAGCGGATCGACCCGGCGCTGGCCGAGGTGGAGGAATCGGTCGATACGATGGGCGGCCTCACCTTCATCCTCGCCGAACAGGTGCCGCAGGTGGGCGCCAGCGTGCAGCATCCCAATGGCTGGACGATCGAGGTGATCGAAGGCGACGAAACCCACGTCAAGCGCGTGCGGCTGCACGCCCGGGACGAGACCCGCGATAACGGGGAAGAGGAATAGGCGGGATGCAATTTACGCAACCCCACCCTGACCCAAAATAACGCTTTTTCGCGCCGCGCCATGCTGTAACAGTTCCGCGCAATGTCCAACCGCCGCCTTCCACCCTTGCGTTCGCTCGAAGCGTTCATGTTCACCGTGCGCCTCGGTTCGGCGCGCGCGGCGGCCAACCAGCTGGGGCTGAGCCCGTCTGCGCTCAGCCGCCGGATCGCCACGCTGGAAGAGTTCATCGGCAAGAAGCTGTTCACCCGCGCGCGGCAGGCCATGCAGCTGACCGACGAGGGCGCGGCGTTTCACGAAGCGGTGCTGCCGCATTTCGAAGCACTCGCGCGCGCGGTCGAAGGCCAGTCCGAGAGCACGCGGCTGCTGCGGCTTCGGCTGGGCGTGCTGCCGCTGTTCGGCAGCCAGCGGCTGTTCCCGCGGCTGGGCGAATTGCGACGGCTGCACCCGATCCTGCATATCGACATCGATACCGGCCCCCATCTGGAAGACCGGGTGGGCGACCTGCTGGATGCCGCCATCATCCTCTCTCGCGGGCCGACGTCCGGCCTGCACGCCGTGCGGCTGGACGAAAACAAGGTGCATGCGATCACCAACCGCGAACTGGCGGAAATGCTGGGCCCGAGGCCGGATGCGGCGCTGCTGTCCAAGCAGACCTTCCTGATCCACAACGAATTGCCGCACAGCTTCACCGCATGGAAAGACGCGCTGGACCTGCACGATCTCGAACCTGCGGCCATCGACCACTATGATTCCGGCCAGCTGATGCTCGAAGCGGCCGCCCAGGGGCTGGGCATCGCAATCATGCACGACGACCATCGCCGCCGCGCGGCCGACGATCGGCTGGTCGACCTGTACGACGCGGACGTGGACAGCCCCTATTCCTACTGGTTCGTCTGCAAGCCCGGCGCGCTGGAAGAGCGGCCCGTGCGCATGTTCCACGACTGGCTGGTGAAGGCGGGGCTTTGACGCCGGATTATGTCCGGGTCCACTCCGGCGGCCCGATGCCCGAGCTTGGACCGGAGCCATATCGGGCGTTGCTGGTTGCCGAAAATGAGGCTGAATGCGGCTGGCGCGCCCGCTTTGCCCATCATCTGGTTGCGACCGGATGCATGTATTTTCTTGTCTGGGGGAGCGACTGCAGCGTCTGGCATGACTGCGTCGATGAAGCGAACCTGGCCGCACACGATTTCGGCGACATTCCGGACGATGCGTTCGTCATGACCACGTGGCACCAGAATGAGCCTTTGGAGGCAGCCATGTGGTTTAGCCACCACTGTGCCAGCCATCCCGACGTCGGATTGCAGCGGTTCCATATCCTGCATCTCGGCGAGCAGGCTGATCCCGAGCGAGTGTTATCCCTGTACGACAGAGCTATCAATGCGCCGCTCGACGAACGCGGCAACGCGCCCTGGGATCGAGTTTAGCGTCCACCTTCAATCCCCGCTCACCCTGAGCCTGTCGAAGGGTCTTTCTCCTTGTTCAAGAAGGACGGTGCTTCGACAAACTCAGCGCGAGCGGTTGATCGATTGGGTCAGCCGACCGTCGCCTTCACGATCTTGCCCGGGTTTGCGGGCGGTTCGCCCTTGGGCAGCGCGTCGACATGTTCCATTCCGCTCTCGACCTGGCCCCATACGGTGTACTGGCCATCGAGGAATTCGGCATCGTCGAAACAGATGAAGAACTGGCTGTTCGCGCTGTCCGGCACCTGGGTCCGTGCCATCGAGCAGGTGCCGCGGGTGTGCGGCTCGCTGTTGAACTCAGCCTTCAGGTCGGGCTTCTCGCTGCCGCCCATGCCGGTGCCGGTCGGGTCGCCGCCCTGCGCCATGAAGCCGGGAATCACGCGGTGGAACACGACGCCGTCGTAGAAGCCGTCCTTGGTCAGCTCGGTAATCCGCTCCACGTGGCCGGGCGCCAGATCGGGGCGCAGCTTGATCACCACGTCCTTGTTCTCCCCGTCGCCGGTATCGAGGGTGAAGGTCAGTTTTTCCGCCATGGGGAATCTCCTTGAGAATTTGCGTTGGCCCGTTCGCTAGACGCCGCACCGCGCCCTGTCGAGTTGGAGCCGGGCTGGAACCGCGTCAGGGCCGGATCGGTGACGCCCCGACTTGCTTTTGCGGGCCATCGCCTTAGGGGCCGGAAGGCATGGCCGCCGATCCTCTCCTCGACGAAACGACAGACACCGCAGAGGTGATCGAGGATAACGCGCAGGACGGCGCGCACGAAGGCGGTCGCCCGGACGACCGCGTCGACGACGCGCGGCACGACGAGGAAAACCGCCTCAAGCCCGAATATGTGCGCGCCGTGCGCCTCGCGCTGGAGGAAGACCGGCGCGGCGAGGTCTACGAGCTGGTCGAACCGCTCCACCCCGCCGACGTCGCCGACCTGCTCGAACTGCTCGACAATGACGAGCGCGGCCTGCTGACCATCGCGATCAGCGATCTGATGACCGGCGAGGTCGTCGCCGAACTGAACGACTGGGTCCGCGAGGAAATGATGGAGGGGCTGCCCGCAGAGGCGGTCGCCCTCATCGCCGAGCAGCTGGAAACCGACGACGCGGTCCAGATGATCGAGGACATGGGCGCGGAGGAGCGAGAAGCCGTCCTCGCCGAAATGGAGGCGGAAGACCGCGCCGCCATCGAAAGCGCGCTGTCCTATCCCGAGGAAACCGCCGGCCGCCTGATGAGCCGCGAGTTCGTGGCGGTGCCCGAACATTTCACCGTCGGCGACCTGATCGATTACCTGCGCATCCACGGCACACTGCTGGGCGACTTCTTCGAGGTCTTCGTGGTGGACGAGGCGCACCATCCCGTGGGCACCTGTGCGCTCAGCTGGATTCTCACCACGCCGCGCGCCATCGCGCTGACCGACGTGATGAAGCGCGACCAGACCGTCATACCCGTGATGATGGACCAGGAAGAGGTCGCGCTGATGTTCCAGAAATACGCGCTGATCTCCGCCGCGGTGATCGACGGAACCGGGCGACTGGTCGGCCAGATGACGGTCGACGACGTGGTCCACATCATCTCCGAAGAAGCGGGCGAGGACGCGCTGCTGCTCTCGGGCGCGGGTGACGGCGACATCAACGAGCCGATCCGCGAGGCGTATTCCAGCCGCGTGCGCTGGCTGGTCGCGAACCTCGGCACCGCGCTGGTCGCTTCGCTCATCATCGCGGCCTTCGGCGCGGCGATCGAGCAGCTGGTGGCGCTTGCCATCCTGATGCCGATCGTCGCCAGCATCGGCGGCAATGCGGGCACGCAGACCATGGCGGTGACCGTGCGCGCGATCGCGACCAACCAGCTGACCAAGGCCAATACCGGCAAGATCCTGCTGCGCGAACTGCGCGTCGCGATCCTCAACGGCGTGACCATCGCGGTGCTGGTCGGCATCGCGACCGCGCTGGTGTTCGACTGGAAGCTGGGCGGCGTGATCGCGCTGGCGATGGTCATCAACGTGGTCACCGCGGGGCTGGCGGGCGTGCTCGTCCCCGTGCTGTTCGAACGCGCCAGGCAGGACCCGGCGGTGGCGTCATCGGTGTTCGTGACGATGGTGACCGACTCGATGGGCTTCTTCGCGTTTCTGGGGCTGGCGGTGGCGAGCGGGCTGGTTTCCTGATCCTTCTCCCTCGACGGGAGAAGGATGGCGAAGGTTGCTCGCGAAGCGCGCTACCGAAGACTGGATGAGGGTGCCGGGCGGCCCTCTTCACCCTCACCCAACTTCGCCTAGCGAGCCGGCTCGCTAGGCTTCGTATCCCTCTCCCGTCGAGGGAGAGTGCTTGAGGTCCACGGAATGGTCATAGAATGGCCCATTGCGGACATTCGGCCTGAGTGCGAGGATGAGCAGATGAAGCCCGTTATCTTCATCGTCTCTCTGATTGCACTGGCAAGTTGCGCCTCAGATCAGGCCAATAGCCGAACAGCGTTGATGGATGAAATCGAGAGTTCAATACGCTTACCTGCCGATGCAGGACCGCTAGAAAGCTATGCGCGCTATTACACTGAGCATAAGGGATCGGTTCACGGAGCCTACACAACCGAAGTAGAAGCCCCTCGGCCTTCGGATTACGGCTGCGAAGAGCTTCAAGTGGATGGCAGCTGGAAGACAGTCGCTTGTGCCGCGCCAGCCGATGCCCAACCTGGCGAACGGAGGTGGGTGAAGTTCGAAGATTATCCTGCCGTGGCAGGGAAGGACTGCGCGGCAATTCAATTAGAGTTCGACCTTCGAACGAGAAAAATCACATATCTTGAATGCTCCCAACCGCTCCATTGAAGGGGCCCAGCTTCCTTCCAGCGCAGCGCCAAAGGTAGCCCAGCCCCGGATCAAATCCGGGACGACGGGTGGGGTGATAAATAGGCAAGTTGATGCGTTGGCCCGCAGCCCCTACCTCACCCCCATGCCGCTCAACCTGACCAAGATCGCGTTCGGCGCGCAGTCTTTCTCCGACCTCGAAAGCTGGTACGCGAACCGGCGCAGCCCCAACCTCACCACCCGCTATCGCCCGACGCGGTGGGAGGAGTGCATCGGCGGGTCGCTGTTCTGGATCCACCAGCACAACCTCGTCGCGCGCAGCGAAATCCTCGGCTTCAGCGAGACCGAGAACGGCCGCTGGTCGATCGACCTCGAACCGCGGCTGATCCCGGTATACCCGCAGCCCAAGCGCGCGCACCAGGGCTGGCGCTACCTTAAGGGCGAGCCGCCGCGCGACCTGGCCGAGGGCGAGGAGGTGGGCGATGTGCTGCCGGGCGCGCTCGCCACCAGGCTGCAGAAGCTGGGGCTGATCTGATTTGGAACGCTCCTGCGCCCCTAACCGTTGATGGGGAAAGGAGAAATTACATGCCAGAACGCCAATCGCGTCACCCCGACAACGATCTGATCGACAAGATCACCGAAAACCCCACGCCCGACCAGCAGGGCCGCGCCGATGGCGATGTGAACCGCCGCGTCGGCGCGCGCGACGAACTCAACCGCGCGACCGATCCGGACAATCGCGAACCGGCCGTGGGCTCGGACAATCCGGAGCAGGATGCGCGCAAGGGCGAGAAGACCATGCGCGCCATCAAGAAGGGCGAACAGGCTTCGTAATGCTGGCGCGGGGCGCGCCCGAACCTTCGGGCCGCGCCCCACTCGTCCAAACTCATTCACGGCCCAGCGCGCTATGGTTGAAGTGGCGCGGTGCGATCATGAGGTGCGCGCCCGTATCGACTCATCCGAACGGGAGACACCCATGAAACTCGCATATGCCGCGCTCGCGGCTGCATCGCTCGCCACCCTTTCCCAGCCCGCAGTGGCCCAACAGGCTCAGGCTCCGTCCGCGCAGCAGATGGCGCCGGTTTCCGACGCCGAGCTGGAAAATTTCGTCATCGCCGCATCGATGATCGGCCAGATCCAGCGCAGCGAGGAAATCGCGGGCGCGGAGAAGGAAAAGGCCGCGATGCAGGTTCTTTCGCAGGCGCAGATGACGCCGCAGCGCTTCAACACCATCGGCGCTGCGCTGCAGACCAGCGAGACGCTTCAGGCGCGCGTCGACCAGACCCTGGCCCGCCTCAAGAAAGAACAGGCCGAAGGCTGATCGCCCCGCGCGATTGCCAGAAATACGAGGAACCCCGCCCCATCCTGCGGGGTTTTTTGTGCGCGGCGTCTACTCCGCCGCGAGCCATGGGGCCTCGATGCTCCAGAAGATCACGTCGACGCCCAGGTAATCCCGCGCGAAGGCGACGAACTCCTCGCGGGTGAATTTCTCGCCCGTCTCGGGGTTTGTGTAGGTCAGCGTCGGCTCCTGGATCGCCATCGCGACCAGCGGCAGATCGGCCTTGTGGCGGTTGAAGAAGGGGTAGCTGTTCTTCATCTGCGCGCGCTTGTGCGGGACGATATCGGGTCCGCCCGCGCCGATCCCCTGCTCCATGGCGAGCGCGAAGGCCCGCTCCATGTAGCGGTGGTCGTTGTTCCACTCGCACGGCCAGAAATTGAGGTACTGGACCACGTGCGTCTCTTCGAACGCGGCGCGCGCGGCGCGCATGTTGTCGAGCGTGGCATCGAAATAGGCATCGCAGGTGAAGCCGTTCGCATCGCCCTCCTCAGCCAGTGGATCGAAGGAGCTTTCGGGCAGATTCACTCCGAACAGCCGCCCGTCGAACCGCTCGCCCAGCGCTGCGAGTAGCGCCTGGAAGCGCGCACGCACCGCCGGGTTCCAGTGCATTGCGGTCCACCCCTGCCCCTCCGGTTCGCCCTCGCCGGGGTTGTCGTACTGCCGCGCGAGCCCGCCGTCATACTCGGGATCGTCGAGCAGGTATTGCGGCACGTTGCGCGCGGTTGGCAGGAAGAACCGGTCCTGGATCTGCGCGAAGAGCTGCTTTCCGCGCGCTTCCGCAAGTAAGAGGTCGGCCTCGATCGCGCTGAAATCGTACACGCCCTTTTCCGGTTCCAGCATCCGCCAGGTGTAGATCACCTGCGCGCCTTCGATGTCGCGCCGGTCGAGCAGGTCGGCGTTCTCCGCAAGATCGCCGGTATAGATGAAATCGCGCGGCTCCTCGCTGGCCGCGGCCGGCACGGCGGCCAGCAGTCCGAGCAAGCATGAGAGAGCGAGTAGGAGCCTATAATGCATCGGTCCGCGCCTTTTCCGCCGCCGAGAGATCGATCCAGAGCACCAGGGATGTCTCTTCAACGTTCCCCGGTGCCGAAGCAATGACCGGATCGGGGCACTGCGCGTCGACATGAACCACCGCACGCCCCTTAACTGTCGAAGTCAGCCTTGCGCTCAGCAGGCCCAGCCGCTGCCGGGCCTGTTCATGCGTGGCATCGAGCGCGCAGGCGTACACCAGAACATCCGGGACCAGACCGACAACGTCATCGACGACGTCGATCGCATGATCCGATTCCGGTTGCAGTGCATCGCCATCGTAAGACAGATAGAACGGACCGGTAGCGATGCTGTGCGCATGCGCGCTGCCGATACCAAGAGAGGCGAGCGCAAGCGCGCAGAGCCACCTCACCCCACCTTCTCCGCGACCCGGCGCAGCGCGTTGACATACGCCTCGGCGGGCTGCGCGCCGGGGATCATGAATTTCTCCGCCACGATCACCGCGGGCACGCCGGTGATGTTCATCTCGAACGCGGCGCGCTCTTCGGCGCGAACCTTGTGGGTGTAATCCGCATCTTCCAGCGCGGCCTGCGCTCCCGCCCGGTCGAGCCCGCTCTCTTCGGCGATATCCAGCAGCACCTCAGGCTCGCCGATCCGGCGGCGGGCGTTGAAGTGGGCAGCGAACAGCGCGAGCTTCAGTTCGGTCTGCTTTGCCGGCCCGTAGGTTTCCAGCGCCCAGGCGAGCAGCTTGTGCGCCGCCAGCGTGTTCCACATCATGGCATCGGGTGCGGGTTCGCCACCCTCATAGTCGAGCGAGACGCCCGCCGCCCGCGCTGCTTCGCGCATCTGATCCTGCACGCCGCGCGACTGCTCCATCGTGCGGCCATACTTGCGCGCGATATGCGCGGTGCGCTCTTCGCCCTCGGGCGGCATGTCGGGATTGAGCTCGAACGCGTGCCAGCGGATTTCCGCCTCGACCTCCCCCTCAAGCGTGTCGAGGGCCTGCTTCAGCCCGCCCCAGCCAACGAGGCACCAAGGGCACATCACATCGGACCAAATGTCTATGGTGAGCGTCTGCGTCATTGCGCGACCCACCAGCGGAACAGCTGATGCGCGATGGTGTGCGGCGGGGGCGAGACCATCGGCGCGTCGTCCCTCGCTTCGAGCGAGGCGATCACATCCTCGCGCGTGAACCAGTGCGCCTCTGCCATCTCGGTTTCGTCGAGCGTGATTTCGGTTCCCTCGGCCTGGCCGATGCAGCCGATCATCAGCTGGCTGGGGAAAGGCCACGGCTGGCTGAGGATATAGCGGACATCGCGCACCACGACGCCGACTTCCTCCAGCACTTCGCGCGCCACGCCTTCCTCGATCGTCTCACCCGGTTCGACGAAGCCGGCAAGCGCGGAAAAGCGACCCTCGGGCCAGCCCAGCCCGCGGCCGAGCAGCAACTTGCCGCCATGCTCCACCAGCATGATGCTGACCGGATCGGTGCGCGGGAAATGGTCCGCGCCGCAAGCGGTGCAGGTGCGTTGCCAGCCGCCCTTTGCGATTGTGGTTCCACCGCCGCATTGCGCGCAGAAGCGATGCCGCGCGTGCCAGTCCACCAGGCTGCGCGCGCCGCCGTACAGCGCGAGCTGGTCCGGCGCGAGCGCAGTCATGAGGGCCCATAGCTGCGGGTTCGCCATGCGCGGGCGGGCATCGCCTTCGGGCGGGACGCAGGCGAAGCAGGCTTTCTCTCCCCCGTCCGACCGGTCGAGGCCCAGGAACACCAGTTCCGCATCCTCGGGCGCGTCGGCCAGCGTGCCCCACACCAGCCGCCCGCCTTCATCCATGGAAGGGTTCAGCCCGTCGAGCAGCAGAAGCCGCGCTTTCCAGTCCATCCGCGCGGCAAGCCCATCGGGGTCTGCGCGCAGATTGTCCGCCCGATCGAGCGGGGAACCGGAAAACGCGATCGGCCTTGCCGTTGCAGACGCCTCAGACACCGTAGTGCGCGGCGAGATCGGCTTCGACCAGTTCGGAGAACTTGCCCTGGATCGGGTAGGCCTCGCTCGGCATGTATTGGGTGAACAGCTGCGCGCGCAGGCCGCGCTTGAAATCGACCATCGCGGCGGTGCCAGCTGCGCCGCCCCAGCCATAGCTGCAGCCGACCACGCGCCCGCCCGCGCCATAGCCGTGCCCTTCGGTCCAGCTGCCGGTCAGGTCCACCGTGTCGGGCAGGATGTTCGACGTGCCGACCATGACCGCGCCTTCGCTCAGCACGCGGTTGCCGTCGATCATCCCCTTGCCAAGCAGCATGCGCAGGAACCGGTCGTAATCGCGCGGGGAGGAAACCAGCCCGGCGCCGCCGAAGGGGAAGGCAGGCTTGTCGAGATAGATGGAGGACGCCGCCGGATCGATCGGGATCACCTTCCCGCCGAACACGGCATAATTGGTGGTGAAACGCCCGACCTCGCTTTGCGGCACGGTGAAGAACGTGCTCGTCATTCCCGTCGGGCCGAGAATCCTTTCCTGCATTACCTGGTCGAACGGCTTGCCTTCCACCACTTCGATCACGCGGCCCATCAGGTCGAGGCCGACCGAATAGGACCACCTGGTGCCCGGCTGGTAGACCAGCGGCACGGTGGCGAGCCGGTCGGCGAACAGCTCCAGGCTCTCTGCGGTCTGCGCCATTCCCATGCCAGGGATCGGCACGCGGCTGACCTGTCCGGCGACGAGACCCAGCCGGTCGTATTCGTCCTTGATCGGGCCCTGCTGCACGATCTGGTAGCCGAGCCCTGCAGTGTGCGTCAGCAGATGGCGGATGGTGATCGGGCTTTTCGCGGGCTCCAGATTATCCTCGGTGATCGCGCCGTCATATTCCTTCTGCACCTGCATGTTCGCAAAGGCGGGCAGAATGTCCGACAGCGGCTGGTCGAGCCCCATTTTGCCTTCCGAAATCAGCTGCATCGCGAGCATGCCGGTGATCGGCTTGGTCATCGAATAGATGCGGTAGAGCGAATTGATATCGGCCTGGGTGGTGCCGCCCATCGCCAGCGTGCCGCCACCCACGTTGTGGACGTGATCGTCCTGCTTCCACCCGAAGGTGGCGATCATGTTGGCGACCTTCTTTTCGGCAAGATAGCTCTCGATCTCTGCGGCCACGCGCGGCCAGGCTTCGCTGACGTCGTGCGCCAGCAGCGCACTGCCGAAAGGCAGCGTGGCAAGCATGCCGCCGCCCGCGACCAGTGCTCCGCCCTTGAGGATGCTGCGGCGAGAGAACCCGCCCTCGTCGAATTGGGTATATGCCATCAGGTCTCTCTTCCGGTTCGGTTGCGCCTGGAAACTAAAGCGCCATCGTGAGCCGTCAATGAGGCAATTGGTCCGGCCGTCCTATTGGCTGTGCAAGGCGCGGCGCTTCAGCGTTCATTTACCATCTTGCCAGACGCCGGTGCCTTAGACATATAAGACACATGCTCAATATTCTCTCCTGGCTGTTCGGCCTCGTCGGCCTCGTCATCGTGATCCTCGGGCTGGTTCCTTTCATCGGGATCCTCAACTGGATCGCCCTGCCCTTCCTCGTCATCGGGACGATCCTGGGCTTCTTGTCCTCCAGCACCAGCGGGCGGACCTTCTGCATCATCGTCATGATCATCTCGATCATCCGGCTGGTGCTGGGCGGCGGTCTCCTCTGATCGCCCATTAGGAAGGCAGCCTAGAGCAGGCGTTCGCGCGCCGCCTCGGCGAGCCGAGCCGCCTTGGCGAACAGGGTCGGAAGGCCCGCGTCCTTCAGCTTTTCCAGCGGCCACCAGACGCCATCTCCGGTTGGGTCTGGATCCGCACCGTCCAGTCGCAGCACCGTCAGTTCGATGGTGAAATGCGTGAAGGTGTGGCGGACCGCCCCTGCATCGGCCCAGTCTCCCCGCATGGGCGCCACGCCCGCCCCGTCGGCCCTGGCCGACCAGCCATCGTCGGGCAGCGCGCGCATCCCGCCCAGCATGCCTTCGGGCGGGCGCTGCACCAGCCACACGTGCCCTTCCCGCTCGATCCAGTAGGTGCGCCCCTGCCGCACGGGCTTGGCCTTTTTCGGCGCCTTGACCGGCAGACGTTCGGGATCGTTGCCGCGCGCGGCACACGCCCCCGCCAGCGGGCAGGCATCGCAGTTCGGCTTGCGCGGCGTGCAGATGCGGCTGCCCAAATCCATCATCGCCTGCGCGAAGTCTCCCGCGCGCTCGTCCGGAGTGATCGTGTCCGCTGCCTCGCGGATCGCCTTGCGCGCAGCGGGCAGCGGCTGCTCGATTGCGAACAGCCGCGCCACCACCCGCTCGACATTCGCATCGACCACCACGGCACGCCGCCCGAAGGCAATCGCGGCGATGGCAGCGGCAGTGTAGTCGCCCACGCCCGGCAGCTTGCGAAGCCCCTCTTCGGTATCGGGAAAACCGCCCAGATCGGCGACCGCGCGCGCCGCCTTCACCAGATTGCGCGCACGCGAATAATAGCCCAGCCCAGCCCACGCGGCCATCACGTCCTCCTCCGGCGCGGCAGCCAGCGCCTCGACGGCTGGCCAGCGCGCGGTGAAATCGGCGAAATAGGGCTTCACCGCCGCCACGGTCGTTTGCTGAAGCATGATTTCGGACAGCCACACGCGGTAGGGATCGGGCCGCGGTTCGCCCGGCAGGGCGCGCCACGGCAGGGCGCGCGCTTTCGCATCGTACCAGTCGAGAAGTTTTGCCGGAATCTGTCGGTCGGGGCGGGTGGCGGTCACGCGCGGGCTATGGCATTCTCTCCCTTCCAATGGAACGCACCCCTCCTCCCAAATCGCCCGCCACGAAAAAGCGCACGGGCCGAAGCCCTGCGAAAGGCAACGTCCGCCCGTTCGAGCGGCCACGCGGCGGCGGGCCGAAGGCGGTGGGCGATCTGATGCCGCAGGTCGGGCGAACGGCTTTCCGCCGATACGGCTTCGTGCAAAGCTCGGTCGTCACCCGCTGGCCGGAGATCGTCGGCCCCGAACATGCGAAGGTCTGCGCGCCCGAGGCGATCCGCTTCCCGCCCGGCGAGCGATCCGAGGGGATCCTGCAGATGGTCGTCGCGCCCGCGCATGCGCCGATCATCCAGCACGTGATCCCCGAGATTATCGAGCGGGTGAACCGCTTCTTCGGCTATCGCGCCGTCGCCAAGGTGAAGATGCGGCAAGGCGCGGTTCAGCAACGCGATGTAGAGGCGGAAAAAGGCGCCCGCCCGCCCGAACTCAAGCCGATTCCCATGGAACTGGGTGACAGTTTGCGCGATATCGGCGACCCCGAACTGCGCGCGGTGCTGGAAGGGCTGGCCCGCACGATGGGTAACGACACGGAAGGATCGCAGGAGTGAAACGGATCGTCGCAGGCCTGATGGTTCTGATTGCCGGGCTGGCAAGCATGGCCGCAACGCAGAACTGGCTGGGCACGGTGGAGCGTACCCCCGCGTCGCACCTCGTCGGCAACCCCGATGCGCCCGTCACGGTGACGGAATATATCAGCTACACCTGTCCGCATTGCCGCGACTTCACCCTCCAGGGCGAAGAGATCCTGAAGGTCGGCTATGTCCAGCCGGGCGATCTGCGCTTCGAATATCGTCATGTGGCGGCGAACATCATCGACATGACCGCCACGATGCTGGCGTTCTGCGGCGCGCCCGAAAAATTCCCGCGCAACCATGCCGCGCTGATGGCCGCGCAGCCGCAGTTCAACGCGCTGCGCCGGATGGCCACCAAGAGCCAGACGGACCGCTGGACCAATGGCGACCTGGCCGCCCGCCGCCGCGCGGTGGCGAGCGACCTCAACCTGTACGCGATCCTCGAACAGCGGGGCTATTCGCGCTCCGAACTCGATCAGTGCCTCGCCGATCAGGCGCTTGCCGACAGGATCGAGAGTGCCATCGCGCAGGACGTGGAGAAATACGGCCCGATCCCGACGCCCAGCTTCGCGGTCAACGGGCAGATGCTCGAAAACGTGCATGGCTGGGAAAGGCTGAGCCAGGTGCTTGCCTCGCCCCTGCCTGCCGCCCCATCCGAATAAGCGTGTAGAGTGCCGGTGGAGAACCCGCCGCCGCCCCTTCCGAATCGCTGGCCAGCGCGCCTATCCTTCCCAATCGGCTCGATAAAGGACCGTCCGATGACCCTACGCACCAACACCGGGCGCTTCGCCCTCACCGCCATGGCCCTTCCCCTTGCCCTGGCGCTCGCCGCCTGTGGATCGGGCGATGGTGGCGAAGCCTCGCTTAACGGCGAGCCGGCCGCCGAAGTCCCCGCGCCCGACGGGCAGGAATGGTCCGAAGTGGCGCAGATTACCGATCGCAACGGCTATCTGGTCGGCAATCCCGATGCGCCGATCAAGCTGATCGAATACGGATCGCTCACCTGCCCGGGCTGCGCTCAGTTCTCCATCCAGGCGAGCGAGCCGCTGATGAACGAATATGTCGACAGCGGACGCGTCAGCTTCGAATTCCGCAGTTTCGCCATTCACGGCCCGATCGACCTCGCGCTCACGCGCCTGATCGAATGCGGCACGGTGTCGCAGGCCGTACCGCTGGCCGATCAGGTCTGGGCCAACCTGCAGACCCTTCTTCCGCCCGTGCAGGAACGCACGCAGCAGCTCGACCAGGCGCTTTCGCTGCCCGAAGACCAGCGCTTCGTCGCCTTTGCGGAAACAGCCGGCCTGATCGATTTCTTCGCCGCGCGCGGGATCAGCCGCGATCAGGCGCGCACCTGTCTTGCCGATGCGGAGCGGTTGACCGAAATCGCCGAGGCTTCGCAATCCTACGGCACGCAGGACGACATCACCGGCACGCCGACGTTCCTGATCAACGGGACCGAACTGGCGCTGGACCCCGGCCCCACCTGGCCGCAGGTCGAAGCGGCCCTGCAGCGCGCGGGCGCCCGCGACGAGTAATGGCCAGCTAAGGCGCCTCGATGGAGATACGGCGACTTCGTCTTTCCGGCTTCAAGAGCTTCGTCGAGCCCGCCGAACTGCGCATCGAACCGGGGCTGACCGGCGTGGTCGGCCCCAATGGTTGCGGCAAGTCCAACCTGCTCGAAGCAATCCGCTGGGTGATGGGGGAAACCTCCGCCAAGTCGATGCGATCGGGCGGGATGGAAGACGTGATCTTCGCGGGCACCGAACAGCGCCCGCCGCGCCAGTTCGCCGAAGTGGTGCTGACCGGTTCGGACGATAGTGGCGACGAGCTGGAAGTCGTGCGCCGGATCGAACGCGGTGCGGGCAGCGCCTACCGCGTCAACGGCAATGATGTTCGCGCGAAGGACGTTGCGCTGGCCTTCGCCGATGCGGCAACCGGCGCGCATTCCCCCGCGCTCGTCAGCCAGGGCAAGATCGCGCACATGATCGCCGCCAAGCCCGCCGAGCGACGGCAGATGCTGGAAGAGGCGGCGGGGATTGCGGGGCTGCACGTGCGCCGCAAGGATGCCGAGAGCAAGCTGCGCTCTACCGAGAAGAACCTGGAGCGGCTGGAAGACCTGCTCGCCGGACTCGACAGCCAGATCGCCAGCCTACGGCGGCAGGCCAAGCAGGCGGAGCGGTATTCGAAGCTGACCGACGAGATCGGAGTGGCCGAGGCGCGGCTGGTCTTTGCCCGGTGGCGCGATGCGGCGGCCAGCGCGGAAGCTGCACGCAAGGCTGCGGGCGAGGCGGAAAGCGCGGTCGCTGCGGCCAAGACGCGCGCTGGGGAAGCCGAAGCGGCGCAGCGCGAGGCGGCGGAAACGCTTGCCGATGCGCGCGATGCGCTGGTCGCCGCGCGGACCGATGCGGGCGCGCAGGAACAACGGCTCGCCAGCCTCGAGAAAGAGCGCGAGGCGGCTCTTGCCCGGCTCGCCGATCTCGACCGGCAGGCCGAGCGGCTGGAGCAGGACCGCGAGGATTACGGGCGCACCGGGCGCGATGCCGCCGATGCGCTCAAGCGTCTGGAAGCCGAACTGGCGGCGAGTGAACAGGCGCGTGCGCAGGCCGAAGAAGCGCTACCGCAGGTGATCGCGGATGCCGACCGGGCAGAGCAGGCGGAACGCGCGGCGGAGCTGGACCTTGCCCGCGCCAACGCGGATTTCGCCGCGCTCGATGCCGAATGGCGCGTAGCGCGCGCCGCGGTGGAGCAGGCCGAGCGACGGGTCGCCAGCCTCGCCAAGGAAGCGGAACGGCTCGACGAGGCGCAGCGCGCGCGGGCAAGCGAGGACGATCCGGCAAAGGCTCTCGAGGCAGCGAAGCACGATGCCGCACGCGCGGGCACGCGCCGCGAAGAACTTGCTGCACGGATCGTCGATCTGCGCACAGCGCGCGATGCGGCGCGGAGTGAACTGGAGCAGGCGCAGGAAGCGCTTGCCGGGGCACGGGCCGAACTTTCCGGAGTGGAACGCGAACACGCCGCGCTGGAGAAGGACCGTGCCGGGCGGGACAAGGCGCGCGCGGCCAAGGCCGGGCTGCCGGTGGCGCTCGACAAGGTGCGCGCGGCGCCCGGATATGAAGCCGCGCTGGCCGCCGTGCTGGGGCGCGACGGGCGGAGCCCGCTCGGCCTGCTGCCCGATGCGCAGGATGGCCGCTTCTGGACCGGCGCGCCGCAGCCCGATCCGGTGGAGCATGCCCTGCTCGATCATGTGCCCGACTGCCCGGCAGAACTGCGCGCGCGCCTCGCGCGGGTGCAGGTGACTGAGAGCGACGATGGCCGCGCGCTGGAACCGGGAACCTGGCTCGTGACCATGAACGGTGCGCTGCGCCGGTGGGACGGTCTGGTGGTGCGCGGCGAAGGCGGCGCGGAAGCGGCAAGGCTCGAAGCCGCAAACCGGCTTGCCGCTCTGGCCGAGCAGCTTCCCGCTCTGCAGCAGGCCGTGGCGGATGCCGAAACGCGCTCTGCCAGGGCGCGCGAACGGCTGGATGCGAGCCAGGCCGATTTCTCCCGCGCCGAAAGCGAGAGCGAGGGGGCCGCGCAGGCGGAGCGCGAGGCGCTACGCGCGCTCGACCGCGCGGAGGCTGCGCTCGCCAGCCATGCCGACAAGGCGCGCCAGCTCGAAGAAGCGCGCCGGGACCTGGCGGATCAGCGCACCACGGCAGAGCGTGAATGCGAAGCCGCACAGGCCAGGCTGGCGGAGCTGACCGATCCCGAAGCGCTCGCCAACCGGCGCGATGCGGCCCGCGAGGCGCACGAGACCGCACGCGGTCGGCTGAGCGCGGCGACCGCTGCACGCGCGGCGCAGGAACAGGCGCTGGCGGTGGCGCGCGAGCGTGTCTCGGCACACAAGGCGGACCGATCGCACTGGGATCGCCGGGCAGACGAAGCCGCACGGCGCCTCGCCGATATGGACGGACGTGTGGCCGAGATAGAAAGCGCGCGCGAACAAATCGGCGATCTGCCCGATCGCCTGCAGGCCGATATCGAAGCCGCGCGCACCAGCCACCAGGAAACCGCCGCGCGCCTTGCAGCATTGCAGGAAACGCTCGACACCGCGCAGGCGGCCGCCGATACGGCGGATGCAGCGCAGCGCGGTGCCAACGAAGCCCTGGCTGAAACGCGCGAGCGGCGCGCGCAGCTCGCCAACCAGGCCGAGAACGAGGATGCCCGCCGAGCGGAAATGGCGCGCGTTTCTGGCGAGCGTTTCCACAAGCCGCCCCCGCTGCTGCCCGCCACGTTCGAGTTCGCCGAAGAGGATGTGTCGAACCGCGATGCCGAAGCCGAAGCGCTCGACAGGTTGACCGCTTCGCGCGAACGAATCGGCCCGGTCAACCTTGTCGCGGCGGACGAGCTGGCCAAGATCGAGGAAGAGCACGGTTCCACCGCCGCGGAGCGCGAGGAGCTGACCGAAGCCGTGCACCGACTGCGCGGCTCGATCGGGCAGCTCAATCGCGAGGGGCGCGAGCGGCTGAAGGCGGCGTTCGAGCAGGTCGATGCCCATTTCCAGAAACTGTTCGCGCGTCTGTTCGAGGGCGGCAGCGCCCACCTCGCGCTGATCGACAGCGACGATGTGCTGGAGGCCGGGCTGGAGATCTACGCCCAGCCGCCGGGCAAGCGGCTGCAATCGCTCACGCTGCTGTCGGGCGGGGAACAGGCGCTGACGGCCATCGCGCTCACCTTCGCGCTGTTTCTGACCAATCCGGCGCCGATCTGCGTGCTGGACGAGGTCGACGCACCGCTGGACGATGCGAATATCGACCGCTTCTGCGACCTGCTCGAGGCGATGACGCAACAGACCACCACCCGCTACCTGATCGTCACCCATAATGCCGTGACGATGAGCCGGATGCACCGCCTGTTCGGGGTGACCATGATCGAACAGGGCGTCAGCCGCCTCGTCAGCGTGGACCTGCAGGCCGCCGAACTGCTGGCGGCAGAGTAGCGCTTTCGATGACGATCGAGGCGGGCGCCCGGGCCGAGATCGCCCGGCGGCTGGAAACCATCCGGCGCGAAGAGGGCATCACCTACCTGCTCGCCATCGAATCGGGTTCGCGCGCGTGGGGCTTCCCGTCACCCAACAGCGACTATGATGTGCGCTTCATCTATCGTCGCACCGCGCCGGAATATCTTTCCCTCCAGCCGAAGCGCGATGTCGTGGAGCGGCCGATCCTCGACGATTTCGATGTGAATGGCTGGGATATTTCGAAGACGCTGGGCCTGTTGCTGAAGCATAATGCGGTGGTCTCGGAATGGCTCGATTCGCCGATCCGCTACCTGCCCGAAGCCCCCGTGATCGACGAATTGAGAGCGCTGGTGGATCGCTTCTTCAATCCGCACGGTTATGCCCTGCATTACGCGAATCTGGGCGCAAATCAGGTCCAGCGGTGGCTTGAGGATGAACTGACGGTCCCGGCCAAAGCCTACTTCTATGCACTTCGGCCCGCCCTGTGCATCCGCGCACTCCGTCTCGATCCCGATCGGCGGCCACCCATGCGGTTGCAGGATCTGATGGCGGCGACCGCCCTTGACGCGGACCTGATCCGGACGATCGAGGAGCTGATCGAAACAAAGGCACAGGCACGCGAAAAGGCCCCGACACACAGATCGGCGCGACTGGAAGCGCTCATCACCGATGAGTTGCAGCGTGTGGACGAGGTGCCCGAGCGCCGCGATGACGCGGCCTTTGCCGCAGCGGTCGACGCGTTGTTCGTGGGGATGGTCCTTGCGGGGGACTAGTCCCCGATAGCTTCGGCCAAAGCGGCGCGGATATCCTTGAGCTTGCGCACGACATTCATGCGCAGATCGGATTCTCCGCGCAAGCTGGTGGACGTCCCGAAGGACCCGTCGGCGCGCTCCGCGCCACCTTCGGCCGATATCTGGGGCGCTGCCCGGTCCCGGGGATCGTCCCGGTCGGGCAGGTCCTTCGCGGTCAGGTAACGGCGCATGCCTTCGCGCGGGGCTTCGGACTGTCCGTCATCGTCAGGTTCGTTCATGCCTGCCCGGCCCTTCTCGATCGCTGCGCGCGCACCTTTCAAGGTGTAGCCTTCCTCGTTTACCAGCCGGTCGATGGTTTGCACCAGCGCGACATCCTCGGCCCGGTAATACCGGCGACCGCCACTGCGCTTCAGCGGCTTGAGCATCGGGAACTGTTCTTCCCAATAGCGCAGGACATGGGGTTTGAGGCCAAGGGCCCGACCAAGCTCGCCGATGGTCCGAAGCGCATCCGCGTCCTTTCCATCGTCGAAGCTCCAACGGGTCATGCTGGCCGGATCATATCAGCTTCCGCTTGCGATCCGGTCGCGCAGGGTCTGGCTGGCACGGAAGGTCATCACGCGGCGCGGCGTAATCGGCACTTCGACCCCGGTCTTGGGATTGCGGCCGATGCGTTCCTTCTTGTCGCGCAGGATAAAGCTGCCGAAGCCGGAAATCTTCACGTTCTCGCCGTCTTTGAGCGCGTCGCACATATGCGCGAGAATGGACTCGACAAGCGCGAGCGATTCGACCCGGCTGAAGCCGAGCTTGCGATTGATAGTTTCGGCCAGATCGGCCCTGGTCAGCGTACCCGCCGAACGCGACATGGACTGGAACCCCCCTGTTATTATTCTACGGTTTTCCGAGTGCGACCCACTGCAAGATAATCCCGGGATTAGCAATTGTTACGCCAGGCCGCAATTGTTCAGGCCCATTTTTACACGACTGCTCTCGCGTTACATCCGCACGAGGCTGGCGCCCCAGGTGAAGCCGCCGCCCATCGCCTCGAACAGGACGAGATCGCCCTGCTTGATCCGCCCGTCGGCGCGTGCCGCAGCGAATGCCAGCGGCACGGACGCGGCGGAGGTGTTGGCATGGCGATCCACCGTCACGATCACCTTCTCCGGCGGCAGGCCCAGCTTCTTCGCCGTTCCTTCGAGGATGCGGATATTGGCCTGGTGCGGAACGACCCAGTCTATGTCGGAAATCTCGATCCCCGCCTTGGCGACCACATCCCTCAGCACCTGCGCCAGGTTGCCCACCGCGTGGCGGAACACCTCGCGCCCCTTCATCCGCAGGTGCCCGACGGTCTGCGTGGTCGAGGGGCCGCCATCGACATAGAGCAGGTCGTGCTGCGCGCCGTCGGCATGCAATTGCGATGTCAGGATGCCACGCGTGCCGTCGCCGTCCTGCGCTTCCAGCACGATCGCGCCCGCGCCATCGCCGAACAGGACGGCGGTGGTGCGATCCTCCCAGTCGAGGATGCGGCTGAAGGTTTCCGCGCCGATCACCAGCGCGCGCGTCGCCTGCCCGCTCACCAGCATCGCGTCGGCGGTGCTCATCGCATAGAGGAAGCCCGAACATACGGCGGCGACGTCGAACGCAGGGCAGCCATTGCAGCCGAGCGCTGCCTGGACCTTGGTGGCCGTGGCGGGGAAGGTGTTGTCCGGCGTGGCCGTGGCCAGCACGATCAGGTCGATCTCGCTCGCGTCGATCCCCGCATCGTCCAGCGCGGCGCGCGCCGCCTCGATCGCGAGCGTGCTGGTCGTCTCCCCCTCGCCCGCGATATGGCGCTGGCGGATACCGGTCCGCTCCACGATCCATTCGTCGCTGGTGTCCAGCTGCGCGGCCAGTTCGTCATTGGTGACGATGCGCTGCGGCAAGGCCGAGCCTGCGCCCCGGATCACCGAGCGAATCACTTGGCGTCGCTCTCGATCTTGCTGGGGCCGCTGCTCCTGGCCGCACCATTGCCATGCGCCAGCAGGCTGTCGCCCAACGCGCCCAGATCCTCACCGATCCGCGCGGTAAGGTCTTCTTCCAGCAGCCGCGCGGCGACCGCCACGGCGTGGGCCACACCCTTGGCATTGGCACTGCCGTGGCTCTTCACCACAACGCCGTTAAGGCCGAGGAAGACCGCACCATTGTGATTGTTGGGATCGAGGTGATGGCGCAGCAGCTCGGTCGCGGGACGCGAGACCAGGAAGCCCACCTTGGAGCGGAAGGACGAGGCGAACGCGCTGCGAAGCAGGTCCGTCACGAAGCGGGCCGAACCCTCGATCGCCTTCAGCGCGATATTGCCGGAAAAACCGTCGGTCACCACCACGTCGACATCGCCGCGGTTGATCTTGTCCGCTTCCACGAAGCCGTCGAAGTCGAGTTCAAGCGTCTTGGTCGCGCGCAGGTGCTGCGCGGCTTCCTGCACCTCGTCGGTGCCCTTGATGTCTTCGGTGCCGATGTTGAGCAGGCGCACGCGCGGACGCGGGCGGCCGGTCACGATCCGCGAATAGGCAGCGCCCATGATGGCGAACTGGACGAGATTGCGCGCATCGCACTCGGTATTGGCACCAAGGTCGAGCATGATGACATCCTGCTCTTCCAGGGTGGGCAGCAGCGCTGCGAGTGCGGGCCGGTCGATCCCCGGCAGGGTGCGCAGCGCGACCTTGCTGATCGCCATCAGCGCGCCGGTATTGCCCGCGCTGACAGCCGCGCCCGCCTCGCCGCGCTTCACCGCGGCGACCGCTTCGCCCATCGAGGTGCCCTTGGAGCGGCGCAGCGCCTGCGAAGGCTTGTCCTCGCCGGCGATCACATCTTCGCAATGGCGAATCTCGGCAGCCCCGGCCAGGCCGGGGTGATTTTCCAGCGCGCGTTCGATCCGCGCCGAATCGCCCATGAGAAGGAAACTGAAATTCTCGTGCCGGCGACGTGCGAGGGCGGCCCCCTCGACCATTACGCGCACGCCCTCGTCGCCGCCCATCGCGTCAACTGCGATACGCGGCAGACTCATTGCAATCTCCGAACTTGATCGCGCGGACGCGATCAGAAACCGACGGCTACGACTTCGCGGCCGTTGTAGAAGCCACAGTGCTGGCACAGGTTGTGGGGGCGCTTGAGCTCGCCACAATTGTTGCACTCGTGGAAGGCTTCGACCTTCAGCGAATCATGCGCGCGCCGATTGCCACGGCGATGCGGCGAAACTTTTCTTTTTGGGACAGCCATGGCGGCACCTGTTCCTACGTTGAATATTCGATATTTAAGGACCGCCCTTAAGCGAGGGGTAGGGCCAGCACAACGGCTTAGTCGTGCCCCGCTAACGCTCCGTCAATGGCGGAAGAGGCGCGCGGTATACTGATTTTGCTCCTGGACGCAAGGGGTGCGTTGCTTGCGACCGGGTAACGAGGGGAAGTGCGATGATGGAAATCGAGTTGCCGGTATCGCTGACGAGCGCGGCCATGTTCGGCCTGCTGGCGCTGTGGCTTGCGGTGCGCAGCGGCCGGGCGCGGCTGAAGGCCAGGGTCGGCCATGGTGATGGCGGCGACATGCTGCTCGCCCGCCGGATGCGCGCGCAGCTCAATTTCGTGGAGACCGCGCCCTTCGTGCTCGCGCTGATCGTGGTGCTGGAGCTGGCCGGAAGCGGCGGGATGTGGCTGCACGGCGTGTCGATCCTGTTCGTCTTCGGCAGGGTGCTGCACGGGATCGGGATGGATGCGGATTCGGCGGGACGACCGCGCCAGATCGGAACCGGGGTGACGATGCTGACGCTGCTGGGGCTGAGCGTCTATGCCGCACTGCTGGGCTTTGGGCTGGCCTAGCTTTCCGGCAGGCGCCCGCTCGCCCAGAGCTTGAAGCAGGGTTCGCCTAAGCCAGCGCAGCGTCGCCCACGAAGGGGTTCGTCTTGCGCTCCTGGCCGAAGGTGCTGGTGGGGCCATGGCCGGGAATGAAGGTGACATCGTCGCCCAACGGCCACAGCTTCTGCGTGATCGCGTCGATCAGGCTCTGGTGATCGCTCATCGGAAAATCGGTGCGTCCGATGCTTCCCTGGAACAGCACGTCGCCCACGATCGCGAACTTGCGGTCACGGTTGAAGAAGATCACGTGGCCGGGCGTGTGCCCCGGGCAGTGGATGACCTCCAGCGTCAGGTTGCCCACGGTCACGGTATCGCCGTCTTCCAGCCAGCGGTCTGGCTCGAAACTGGCTGCCTCCATCTGGAAGCGCGCGCCGTCTTCATCCAGCCGCGAAATCCAGAACCGGTCCGCCTCGTGCGGGCCTTCGATGGGCAGGCCCAGCTCCTTCGCCAGCATGCCCGCCTGCCCGCAATGGTCCAGGTGGCCGTGCGTGATCAGGATCTTCTCCAGCTCCACGCCCGCCTTGGCGACGCCTGCCTTCAGCTTGTCCAGATCGCCGCCCGGATCGATCAGTGCCGCCTTGTTGGTCTGGGTACACCAGATCAGCGAGCAGTTCTGCTGCAGCGGCGTAACCGGCAGGATCGCGGCTTTCATCGGCGAGGATTGGGGGGAGGTCTTGGTCTCGGTCATGCGGCCAAGTTGGTCGACGGGCCCTGCCATTGCAAGCACCGGCGTCTACAGGCCGCGCCCCGGATCTGCTGCGCTGCCCGTTATCTGCGCGGCACGCGGTTATCGCCGCCGCCGCGGACCGGCACGCGTGCAGGCGGTTCCTGGACCGGCGCTTCCGCCTCGTCACCCGGAGGGCCAGCCATCCCGGCGGCCGCACTGGAATAGTTGTTCGACGTACCGACCCCGATCGTGTTGAGCGCTCCCACCAGAACCAGCGCCACCAGGGCCGCCAGCACGACGTATTCTATGGCCGAAACGCCCGATTCATCGCGCAGAAGATCCGTGTTAATCATGTTGTCCCCCCAAAATTCGCGGCCACCATGCCTCGGGAAGGTGAAGACATCGCTAAATCGGTAAGGCTGATGCGCGATGCACGCGCATCAGCGCATTTGATCGGCGTGCCCGGCGCGTCTATCCTGACGACACGCCGACTGCGAGGAGAGACCCCCGGCCATGACATCGCGCTTCATCCTGCCCGCCGCGCTTGCCACATGCGCGCTCGCCGCCTGCCAGACGCCGGAGCCGGCGCCGTCCGCCGACCCGCAGGCGACCGCGGGCTTGAGCCGCGCCGAGCTGGCGGAGCCCGACGCGGACGGCGTGCCCATGCTGGTGGGGGCGATGTGCGGCAGCTGCCACGCGGTGGCGCCGGGCGAACTATCGCCACTGCCTCAGGCCCCCACCTTCCCCTCGATCGCCAACCGCGAGGGCCTGACGCGCGAAACGCTCACCACCTATCTGCGCGACGCGCACAATTACCCGGACATCATGGATGTCGGGCTGACCGACGAAGACGTGGCGCTGGTGGTCGACTACATGGTGTCGCTGCAGGACCCGGACTACCGCCAGCCGCCGTCCTGAGCGATCGTTTCCGAACTCTCGGGCTGGCCCGCAATTATCTCGAAGGCCACTTCCATTCCGGCCTGCTCCACAACGGCACGACGGTTTCACCCATTTCCTTGTGCAGCTCGATCGATTGGCTCTCCGGGTACTTTTCCAGTTCGGTGACCAATCTCGACGAATGCGAGACCACGATAATCTGGCAGCGCTGCGATGCCTTCGTAAGGAGCCGCGCAAGAGGATCGAGAAGGTCGGGATGCAAACTGGCCTCGGGCTCGTTCAGGATCATCAATTCGGGCGGGCGAGGCGAAAGCAGGGCTGCAGCAAGCAGCACGTAGCGAAGGGTTCCATCCGATAGCTCGGACGCGACCAACGGGCGAAGCAGGCCGTGCTGCTGCATCTGTATCTCGAACCTGTCACTGACCGACAGGGTGGCGCCATCGAAGGCGTCCGCGATCGTCTGTTCGAGGGTCTCGGCATCGCCGATTTCGAAGATGGTCTGAATGGCCGCTCCGATATCCGACCCATCGCCGGCCAGCATGGGGGTAAAAGTGCCCACTTGCGCGCGCCTCGCAGGTGCGTCGACGTCTGTCCGCAGGTTGTCGTAGAAACGCCACGCGCGCATCCGATCGCGCAGCAGCAGCAGTTCGAGACCATCGGCAGAGTTCGCGCAGTGCGTCATCATGCTGTCGAACGCAGTTAGATCGCCGAAGCTGTCGCACCAGGCCCCCGATGCGCTGCTGCGCACCCGGACACCGGGACCTCGCCTGGCCGCAACGACATTCGCACGGCCATAGGTTTCCCCTACCCATACCGCCTCCACCTTGATCTCGGGATCACGGTCGAAGCGTGTGCGGGAAGGAGTCGGCAGGCCAAGATCGATGGCGTAGCCAAAGTCATCCGAAGAAAAGCCGAGCTTGAGGCTGACAGAGTGCTTTCGCACCGTCCCCTGAACGGGATGCTCCCCCACACGCATCACCTGACTGAACTTTTCGGGACCGGCCCAGAGCGTCGACGTCAAGCCGCCTTCGGCAGCCAGAGCAGCGATCGCGCGCCCCTGGGCAACATCGGCCAGCAGCTTGAGAGCGCGATACAGGCTTGTCTTCCCGCTTCCATTTGCGCCGGTCACGATGTTGATCCGACCCAGCGCTATCGTGACATCCCGCAGGGAGCGATATCCGGAGACAGCAAGAGAATTGATCATGCCGACCACCATAGGCGTCTGCTCCCCGCTTGCCATAGGCGTGGCCTAGAGGACGGCGCTCTGCTGCCCGGCAGGAAAGGCACCTACAATCGCCCGCTCTTCCACACCACGCGGCCCAGCACCTCGACCTCGTCCAGTGACACCTCCACCGGCGGGTAGGCGAGGTTCTGGCTGAGCAGGGCTATCCGCCCCGCCCCTGCGCTGGCCAGCCGCTTGACCATCAGTGTGTCGCCCATCCGCACGACATGGACCCCGTCGCGTTCAAACCGTGATCCGCGATCGACCAGGATTTCATCGCCGTGGCGCAGCAGCGGTTCCATGCTGTCGCCCTCCACGGTGAGCGCGGAGAGCATCTTGGGATCGAAGCCGTTCTCGCGCAGCCAGCGGCCCGAAAAGCCGAAATTGTCGAACGGGGTCTCGCCCCCCGCGAACTGGCCCGGCCCCGCGGCCGCGGCGAGCGAAAGACGCGGGATGGCATGGAAATCCTCGTCGCTGCGGGAGGATGTATAGGATTTTTCCCCCGTACCATCCGGCGCCCCGCCCAGCTCGCTTTCGTCCACACCGAAGAATTCCGCGAGCACCTTGCGATCCTGCTCCTCCAGCTTGCGCGGACTCCCCTTGCGGATGAACTGCTGGAGATAGCTGGAATTACGCCCGATAAGCGCGGAAAGCCCGGCAAGGCTGGAGCCACGCTCCCTGGCCAGCTCTAGCAGGCGGGTCCGCGCATCGCCGCCATCCACCACCGATGGAGATCTAGGATCGTCATTCATACGCATTTCCCTATATGAAAGATTTTTCCTAGACAAGTAGGATTTCGCGCGCGAGCAATCCTTCACCGCGGCCAATGATTCGATCCCATCGGGCATGAGTGAGGGAAAAATATGCTGATTCGAAGGATAGAGAAGTTTCTGCGCGAGTTCGACATGCCCGCGACGAAATTCGGGCGGCTCGCGGCGCACGATCCGCGCTTCGTGCTCGACCTGCGCAATGGCCGTCTGCCGCGTGCGGGCACCGAACAGCGCGTCGATGGCTTCATGCGCGAATGGCGGGAGGCGCGTCATGCGGGCTGAAGCCATTCACGCACCCCGCACCGCCTCCCGCGGCCATGCCCGCAGGCTGGAAGCTGCGCTGCAAGAGCTTGCGCAGGGGCACGGCACGGTCCTCGCCCATCGCGAGCGCAGCTGGGCGAGCATCACCTTCGCGGGTACGCGCCACACGCTGCGCATCGCCTTCGACACGCCGGAGGCCATCGAAGGCGGGGAAACGCTGATCGCCGCCCTGCCCGATCACGAATTCGCGCTCCCGGCACGGCTGGTGGCGGATGCCACGGTGAGCGCGGTGGATCACGTGCTGGAGCCTGCTCCATGCCTCACCGTCACATGCGAATTGCTGCTGCTGGAGGATGGATAATCCGCTAGACCCGCCACACGGCGCAATGCCGGTTGGGAAGAGGGAAATATCGATGCGCAATACGTGCTTGTTGCTGGCCTTGCTGGCCGTGGCCACCCCGGCGATGGCGCAGGATCTCGAGAGGCAGGAAATCGTCGTCACGGGGTCGCGGATCGAGCAGGACAATTACTCGGACACGATGCCCGCAGTGGGCCTGCGCCGACCGGCAGACTTTCTGGTCCAGAGCGTCGTCATCCGGGGTGACACCCGCGACCAGGCCCAGCGGCGGCAGGAAATCCGCAAGATGCTGGCCGACGCGGTGCGGCGGGCCGACGCGATGGGCATCGAGCTTGCCTACGGCGACTACATCCTGACGACGCTGACAGCCGCCAATGTCGACGAGATCGGCCTGCAAGGCGATAACCGGCCCGATAGCGAGCGGGTGGCCTTCCTCGTCAAGGCACGGCTCGGCGGGACGCAGAGCGGCGAGGCGGCCGAGGCGCAGATTGCACGCTACATCGACTCGGTGCCCGAAGTCGGTCGCGCGCAGATGGACGAATGGGGCGACAGCACGCTCTCGATCGTCGGGCCGGACAGCTACCGTCCCCAGATCGCCGAGAAAATCGCCGAGGATTCGCTCGCGATGGCGGCGCGGCTCGGCGATGGCTACGGGGTCGAGATCGAGGGGCTGAACATGCCCGTGCAATGGGCGCAATCGGGGCCCGGGGAGGTGCTGCTGTACATTCCCTACCGGCTGGTGGTGGTTCCGCGCCCCTAGTACCCGAGCGAGAGGTCCATCTGCGGCTGCACGGGTTCGCCCGCGTGCCATTTGTGCAGGTTTTCGATGAAACGGTCGGCGGACCGCATGAACATCCCGGTTTGCGCGCGGCCCGACAGGTGCATGGTGACCTGCGCATTGGCAAGCGACCACAGGGGGTGGCCTTCGGGCAGCGGTTCGGGATCGGTCACGTCGAGCAAGGCTGCCTCGATGCTCTTCGCTTCAAGGGCATCGACCAGCGCGGGCTGATCCACCACATCGCCGCGCGCAACGTTCACCAGCACGGCGGTCGGCTTCATCGCCGCGAGTTCGTCTGCCCCGATCATGTGGTGCGTTTCGGGGGTGGAGGGCACGGCCAGCACCACCCAGTCGAATGTGTCCAGCTTGCCGCGCCACTCGTCGGGCTTCAGCGCGCCGTCGGCGCCCGAGCGGCGCACGGGGACAACCTCCATGTCGAAAGCTTCGAGCCGGGCCTTCACCAGCCGCCCGATCGCACCGAGGCCCAGCAGCAGCACGCGCTCGCCCGCCAGCTCGCGCTTGCCGGGGCTGTCGAGCAGCCACTCATGCCGGTCCTGCGCGCGCACCACCTCGCGGTAGCCCTTGGCGTGGGTCAGCATCAGCATGACGACATATTCGGCGATGGTGATCGCGTTGATACCCGCCCCGTTGGTGACGATCGTGCCGCGCTGGCTCAGCAGGTCGAGCGGCAGGAAATCGAGCCCGGCGTAGATCGAGTTGAGCCATTTGAGGTTCTCGGCCGCTGTCACGACCTCGCACATCGGTTCTGGCTGGTTGAAGTCGAACCAGCCGATCTCGGCGCGCGGCGCCAGCTCCACCGCTTCCTCCTTGCTCATGAACCACAGCGGCTCGACCCAGTCGGGCAGGCGCGGTTCGACCAGCGGGCGGATCAGGGTGGAGAGAACAGCGGTGGTCACTTGCTCCCCTCCCGCTTGCGGGAGGGGCCGGGGGTGGGCTCTTCCTGGAGCGCGGTGCGGATGGTTTCGATCACGCCATCCGTGTTGGCGAGTACATCGGCATTTGAAAAGTGCAGAACGCGAAATCCTTCGCTTCGCAGGTGTGCATCGCGCGCTTCGTCACACTCGGGCAGCACGTCGTGCGAATGGCCGTCGACTTCGAGGTCAGCTTTTGCGAGCGGCACAGGAAATCGGCGAAGAACGGTCCCACCGGCATCTGCCGAGTGAATTTCACGCCGAGCTGGGACTTCGCGAGATGCCTCCACAGCGCGCGCTCCGCCGGTGTGGCGGCATTGCGCAGTTCGCGGGCGCGTTTGGTGTCGCGGTCGGTCCAGGTCGGCACGCACGTACTTTGCCCACCCCTAACCCCTCCCGCAAGCGGGAGGGGGATTTTCAGGCGAGCTTCCACTCCCAGCCGAGCGGATCGCCGTCCATCACCTCGACGCCCTTGGCCGCAAGTTCGTCACGGATCGCGTCGGAGGTGGCGAAGTCCTTCTCCGCCCGCCCAGCCTTGCGGCGCTCCAGCGCGTCCTCGATTTCGGCTTCGGTGATCTGCGCGTCCTTCGGACGGATGCGGAGATCGGTCCGCGCGAGGTCGAGCAGGCCGAGGCCGAGAACGGCGTCCATCCGCTCCACCACGGCACGCTTGATCCCCGCATCGACCTTCTTGGTCGCCAGTGCATCCTCGAGTGCGGTCAGCGCGATTGCGGTGTTGAGGTCGTCGGCCATCGCCTCCTCGAACTTGGCAAGTGCCTGCGCGAACTTGGGATGATCGGTCGCGCCGCTCTCCACGTCACGCAGCGGCTGCACCGCCATCACCATCCGCTTCAGCCGCGTGAGCGCCGCGCCCAGCCCCTCCCACGAGAATTCCAGCTCGCTGCGATAATGCGCCTGGAGGCACATCATCCGGTAGGCGAGCGGGTGATAGCCCTTGTCGATCAACAGCTGCAGCCGCAGGAACTCGCCCGAGGACTTGCTCATCTTGCCGGTGCGATCGACGAGGAAGTTGTTGTGCATCCAGTAACGCGCGCCCGAATGGGCCGGATCGTCGAGCCCGCCGCACCCGCAGAAAGCCTGGTTCTGCGCGATCTCGTTGGGGTGATGGATCTCGCGGTGGTCGATCCCGCCGGTGTGGATGTCGAACGGGAAGCCCAATAGCTCGCCGCCCATCACGCTGCATTCGAGATGCCAGCCCGGAGCGCCGCGGCCCCACGGCGAATCCCATTCCATCTGGCGCGTCTCACCCTTGGGTGTGGTGCGCCAGATCGCGAAGTCGGCGGCGTTGCGCTTCCCCTCCACATCGCCGATCCGGCTCTCGCCCTCATCCTCGGTCACGGCACGGGCCATGCGTCCGTAATCTGCGACGGTGGAGACGTCGAAATAGAGCCCGCTCTCCAGCTGGTAGCAGTGCTTCGCCTCGATCTTCTTGGCGAAGTCGATCATCTCGGCGATGTAATCGGTTGCGACCGACCATTCGGCCGGTTCGCGGATGTTGAGCGCTGCCACATCGGCCTTGAAGGCCTGCGTATAATGCTCAGCAATATCCCAGATCGACTGCTTCTTCTGCGCAGCCATCTTCTCCAGCTTGTCCTCGCCCGCATCGGCATCGTCGGTCAGGTGGCCGACATCGGTGATGTTGATGATGTGGGTAAGCTTGTAGCCGCGCCAGCTGAGCGTGCGCCCCAGCACATCGGCGAACACATAGGCGCGCATATTGCCGATATGCGGGTAGTTATAGACCGTCGGCCCGCAGGTATAGACGCGCGCCTCCCCCTCATGGACCGGAACGAAGGGTTCGAGCTGGCGGTTGAGGCTGTTGAACAGGGTGAGTTGCGGCGCATCGGTCATGGGCGCGCAAATGCGCCAAGCCGCACGTGTGCGCAACAGGGAGCGACCATATCAGCAAGGATTCCGGAACAGACACCCTATCGCGCATCCTCGGCGGCATTGCCATCGTGGGGTGCGCGATCTCGGTCGCGTGCGACCTGCTGGGCGCTGCGCTCTCCGAAAGGATCGGCCTGGTCCGCGACACGATCAGCAACCTTGCCGCGGGGCAGTGGGACATCCTCTCCGACCTTGGCATCTATGCCTTCGTCGTCGGCGTGCTGGCGGTAACCGCAGGCCTGATCCGCTGGCGGGTATCGCGATGGGACTGGCGCGCGGGCACGGTGTTGCTGGTTCTGCTGGCGCTCGATTACGCGCTGATCGCGGCCTACGAGGCCTATTCGACCGGGGACGGCCCGCAGATCCATTACAAGCTGGTCTATTTCATGGGCGCGGCCTTCCCGCTCACCGTGCTGCTGACCGCAGGCCAGTTTGTCGAGATAGAGCGGCGGCTGGGCATCGCACTTTATGTCGGCGGCGTGTTATGGGCGGTTGCCGCGCCCTTCCTGTTCGTGGTGCCGACCGCATGGGATGGGCTGTACGAGCGTGCGCTCGCCTTCGGAAAGCTGGCATGGTTCGTCACCATGGGCGTGATGATCTGGCGCGATCCGGATGTGGTCAGGCAGGTTCCGGAGGAGGAGCGAAGCTAGACCTCGCTGCAATAATCCGGGTTGTCGGACGTATCGCCGAACGCGCAGCCGCGCTCTAGCTCCTCGCGGATCCGCTCGCACGAATTCTGGATGTTGCACGGCGGCCGGGTGGCTGGCGACATGGCATAGCACTGCTCGGAGAGCTCCTCCGCCTTCTCACGGCCCAGTTCGGCGAGGCACGACCCGGCCTCGGCCTGCGCCGCGCTGTTGTCCAGCGGGGGGCGACCATCTTCGCTTGCGGTGGGCCGAGAAGTGGGGGCCGGTTCGTCCGGAGCGGCTGGATCGGTCGTGCGAGCCGGATCTGACGAGGGCGCCTCGGTCGGCTGCCGTTCGGGAGCTTCCGTCACCGGCGTACCGCAGGCCGCAAGCGCAGCGGAGGCCGCCATTATCGAAACCCAGCCGATCTTACGCATGCTCGCTCCCTTGCTCCGCACACCGTCAATCGCCAGGCGCGGCACACGGTTCCGCGCTTCAGCCCCCCATCGCGGCGATCGTCGCAAAGATCACGATGCCGACACCCGCTATTCCCATCACGATGGTCAGCCCGCGCGGGATCGCCGCCGTGCGGCCGTCGCCCGCATCGCGTCCGCCAGCGGTCAGTACCGCCGTGGCGAGCAGGATGGCGAGCGCGGTGCCCAGCCATTCGAGCGTTTCGAGCAGCGATGACATTGGCACCGGCGTCACCGGGAAAATCTCGAACAGGTCGAGCAGGTAGGTGGCCGCAAAGCCGATCGCCGCCGCCATGCTCCACCCTCGCCGCACGCCGCCGCGCCAGGTCAGCCATGCGAGCACCAGCGAACCGAGGCCGAGCACGGTGAGGAAGATGTTGAACGCGGCCAGGACGCTCGCCGGATAGGCACTGAAGTCGCGCGTCTCCACGAAACCGCCGGGGATCATCAGCGCCAGGTTGATCGCCGACAGGGCGAGCAGCAGTGCAACGAGATGGCGGGTGTTCATGGGGCGTGTATCCTTATTCGAAGCCTTCAAAACGGACATGCTCTTCCAGCGGCACGCGGTTGCGATCGAAGGTGTTCACCGGGGCATCCGGATCGCGATAGCCAATGCCCATGCCGCAGAAGAAGCGGTGCGTTTCGGTGCTCACGCCAATGTGCTCCATGATCGGATCGGCATAGTAGGCCATGAATTCCTGAGGGCAGGAATCGAGCCCCTGCTCGCGCAGCAGCAGCATGACGGTCTGGAGCCACATGCCCGTATCGGACCACTGCGCCTCCTTCATCAGACGCGGGAAATAGCATAGCAGCAGCACGGGCGCGCCGAAGCTGACCAGGTTGCGCCCCATCGCGGCGGCGCGGCCCGCCTTGTCCTCGCGCGCAATGCCCAGCGATTCGAACATGCTTGCGGAGAGTTCGTAGAGGCGCTGCTTGTAGCGGTCTTCCTGCTTGGGCGCATCCCAGTCGTAATCGGGCTGCTTCATCTCGGAACTGCGCAGTGTTTCGCGCAGCTGCGCGAGCGGCTCGCCGGTCAGGATCGTCGCCTCCCACGGCTGGTAATTGCAGCCCGAAGGTGCCCAGCGCGCGGTATCCATGACCTGCCGGATCGTATCGAGGGGAACCGGCGTATCGAGGAAATCGCGCACCGAACGGCGCGAGGTGACGGCTTCGGAAACGGACATTGTCTGATCGCTCATGTGCGGCTGGCTAGCGGCTGGCCGCCGTCGCGCCAACCCGGCGGGCTGCATTTCGTGCTGTCCTACTCGCAAATCGCGCTCTAGCTGGATTCGCCCTGCGACCCTTTCGGGAGGACCACATGGGCGACCCCACCACCTATCATTTCGATCTCGACCCGGCGCTGCGACCGGCGCACGCTCCGCTGGAGGAACGCTGGTGGCCGGGCATCCGCGATGCAGCGCTCAAGGCGTCGAGCGCGCGCATCTACGACTCGATTCTGGGCGTGCGCGCCGTGGTGGTCCACGCCACCGCCGGCGGCAGCTCCGCCGGGGCGGCGAGCGTGATTTTCGATGGCAATGCGAGCTTCCACTGGCTGGTGCCCGACGAGGACGAGCCGCAGCACGGGGCCTTCGTATGGGCCACCTGCCATGAGGCACGCGCGGCATGGCACGTGCGCAATGTCTGCTCTCACCCCGCGATCTGGGGCGGGCGCGGCAGGATCAACCACTGGTCGCTCGGGATCGAGGTGGTGAACCGGCAGGTCCGCTCCGACGCATTCTCCGACTGGCAGGTCGAGGCAACCGCGCAAATCGTCCGCTATGCCTGGGCCAAATATCCCAACCTGCGCCATGTGGTGAGCCACGCGATGCTCGATCCCGCCCGCCGCAGCGATCCTGGGAGCCTGTTCCCGTGGGAGCGACTCAGGACCGCGGTGCTGGATGGGCGGGAGGAACGCGTGCCGGAGCTGGTGGCGTGCGCAGCGGAGATGGGCGTGGTCAGGCCGTCAGCGCCGTTCTGTATGGTGGTGTAAAGCAGCGGCCGCGTTCGGCTACTGGTCGCGCAGGATGGCAGGAATGTCGCGCGCCGAATGCAGGACGCGCGCGATTTCGACCCGCTGCTCCTGTTCGCGGAAGACGATCAGATATCGGCGGTGGACAGCGGCACGCACCGGCACTGGCCAGTCGGTTCTGACCGGGTAGGCCTGGGGATGCTCGGCGACAGCCGTGATGCGAGCGAGCAGTTCGTCGAGAAATGTCTCGGCCCGCTCAGGATTGTCGCGCGCAATATAGTCGACGATCTCGCGAAGGTCTGCGCGAGCAGCCTCGGAGATGACGAGGTCGGTCATTCATCCTTGCCGGAATAGTCGGCCACCTGTTCTCGCACCCGATCGCGCAATTCGGCGAAAACCTGATCGGCAGGGTAGAACGGTCCCGCCAACCCCTTTTCGATCTCGGATCGCAACCACTGGCGCCGGGCCTCGCCCTTGTCACGCTCCTCGCCCCAGTCGCGCAGCGCCTCGCGGACCACCTCGCTGGTGGTAGCATATTCGCCCCGCTCCACCGCCGCGCGAAGCCGCGCAGCCATTTCGGCGGGCATGGTGACGGTGATGCGTTCGAGCTTACTCATGCGTATGCATATATCACACGATGTGTGATCTCCTAATATGCTCGCTACCCGTTTTCCGCCCCCCGCTGGGCGTTACTCGTCGGTACTGCTTCTCAGGCTACTATCGAGGGAATCTCATCCGCCTCGCAAATTACCTCCACGCACTGGTTCAATCCGGCAATCAGCCAGTGGCGCAAATCGGCGCGAAGAGCGGTTACGCTATTCCTCTTGATCCAATCCAGATATGGACTTTTTTCAATCGTATAAGCCGTAGCAACCGCGACCTTCTCATCGCTTCTTGCGGACCAATAGCCAAGCATATCGCCCTCATCCTGGGAGCGGAAACTGACAGGCATGTCGAAGCAAATGCTGATCTCTCGATCTTTGTCGTTCATGCAGATTATCAGGTTGCGACCGTTCCATGAGACCTCCTCGATCTCATATAGTCCCCAGGACCCATCCGGTTTGGGCGGCTGCATCTCGGCAACTCGGAATCCGGCGATATCAGATTTCGCCAATCACCCCTCCACCTCGAACAGGTCGGCCATCTGCCCTATCATCGTCCCGCCGAGCTGCTCGACATCCATGATCGTCACCGCGCGTTTGTAATACCGCGTCACATCGTGGCCGATGCCGATCGCGACCAGCTGGACGGGCGAGGCTTTCTCGATCCATTCGATCACCTTGCGCAGGTGCGCTTCCAAGTAGCCTGCGCGGTTGACCGATAGTGTGCTGTCATCGACCGGCGCGCCGTCGGAGATCACCATCAGGATGCGGCGGTCCTCGGGCCGGGCGAGCAGGCGCTGGTGCGCCCATAGCAGCGCCTCGCCGTCGATGTTCTCCTTCAGCAGCCCTTCGCGCATCATCAGGCCGAGGTTGCGGCGCGCGCGGCGCCAGGGCTCGTCGGCCTGCTTGTAGACGATATGGCGCAGGTCGTTGAGGCGGCCGGGCTGCTGCGGCTTGCCGTCGGCGAGCCATTTCTCGCGCGTGTGCCCGCCCTTCCACGCGCGGGTGGTGAAGCCGAGGATTTCGGTCTTCACCCCGCACCGCTCCAGCGTGCGCGCGATGATGTCCGCGCTGATCGCGGCGATACTGATGGGCCGCCCGCGCATGGAGCCCGAATTGTCGATCAGCAGGGTGACGACCGTGTCCTTGAACTCGGTCTCGCGCTCGCGCTTGTAGGAAAGCGAATGGCCGGGGCTGACGACAACGCGCGCCAGCCGCGCGGCGTCCAGCAGGCCTTCCTCCTGGTCGAAATCCCAGCTGCGGCTCTGCTGCGCCATCAGGCGCCGCTGGAGCCGGTTGGCGAGCTTGGTGACGACCGATTGCAGGCCGGTAAGCTGGCTGTCGAGATAGGCGCGCAGCCGGTCCAGTTCCTCGGCGTCGCACAGTTCGGTTGCCGCGATTTCCTCGTCGAACTTCTTCGAATAGATCTTGTAGTCGAAATCGTCGGGAATGTCGGTCCAGTGGCGGTTCGGGCGAACGGGCATCATGCCCTCCTCGCCGTCGTCGCCAGCATCGTCGCTGTCGCCTTCCTCTTCGGAAAGCTCGGCCTCGCCATCCTCGTCCGCGTCGCCTTCGGCCTGTTCCGCGGCGGCTTCGGGGCTCTGCTGCGGCGACTGGTCGCCGCCGTCTTCCTCGTCGGTGTCGTCCTCGGGGGTTTCACCGTCCTCGTCGTCGCCTTCCTCGTCTGCATCCTCGGGCGAACTGTCGGCGCCCTCGATCAGGTCGAGCTGGCGCAGCATCTCGATCGAGAGGTCCTGAAAGGCCTTCTGATCGTCCAGCTTGTCGGCCAAAGCGGAGAAATCGCCGCCCGTGCGTTCGGTCACGTAGCCGCGGACCAGTTCCACGCCCTTCTTCGCGCGCTCGGGGATCGGCTTGCCGGTCAGCGCCTCGCGCATCATCAGCGATACGGCGGTGGAGAGCGGCACGTCGCGCGCTTCGGTGGCGCGGGCAATCGGATCGCTGGCGGTACGCAGCTCGGTCGCAGCGGAGAGATTCTCGCCCACGCCCGCGAAACCCTGCGCACCCAGCGCCTCGTAGCGCACCTGCTCGACCGCATCATAGACTGCGCGCGCCACCGGATCGCCGGGCGCGCCGCTGTCGTGCAGCGCGGTGTCGTGCAGCCGCATCTTGAGCGCGAAGCTATCCGCAAAGCCGCGCGCTTCGGCCGCCTGTTCGGGCGGCAGCTGGCGGCCGGGCAGCGGCACGCGGAAGTTCTTGCCCGCCGCACCGGGGCGGTCCGCGCTCCACGCGACCTCCACCTCGGGCTCGCGCGCGATGGCGCGCGCGCCGCCGGTCAGCGCGCGCTTGAACTTGTCGAGAGGGGTTTCTTCGCTCAACTTAGTGGATGCTCACCTTAGAGGATGGACTGCCCGGTGGACTGCCAGTCCTTCAGGAAGCCTTCGATCCCCTTGTCGGTCAACACGTGCTTTACGAGGTCCCGGATCACCTTGGGCGGCGCGGTCATCACGTCGGCACCGATCTTCGCGGCTTCGAGCACGTGGTTGGTGTGGCGCACGCTGGCCACCAGGATTTCGGTGTCGAACGCGTAGTTGTCGTAGATCAGGCGAATATCGTCGATCAGCTTCATCCCGTCGAAGCCATTGTCGTCGTGCCGCCCCACGAAGGGCGAGATGAAGGTCGCGCCGGCCTTGGCGGCGAGCAGCGCCTGGTTGGCGGAGAAGCACAGCGTCACGTTGACCATGGTGCCGTCGTCGGTCAGCGCGCGGCAGGTCTTGAGCCCGTCCAGCGTCAGCGGCACCTTGATGCAGACATTGTCCGCAATGGCGCGCAGCTTGTCCGCTTCCTTCATCATCGTCTCGTGATCGAGGGCGACCACCTCGGCGCTGACCGGGCCATCCACGATCCCGCAGATTTCCTTCGTCACCTCGATGAAGTCGCGGCCCGACTTGTGGATCAGCGAGGGATTGGTCGTCACCCCGTCGATCAGGCCCGTTTCGGCCAGGTCCTTGATCTCGGCGATGTCGGCGGTGTCGGCGAAGAACTTCATTTTCGTTACAAACCTGTCATATGAGCGTCACAATCGAACCCCGGATGTCAGGATTCTCCATGCGATCAGTTAGCCATTCGGCACGCGTCCTCCCACTTGCCGCCGTGCCCCTGCTTTTGCAACCGAGCGCGGCACTCGCCGACGAGAGCGAGTTCTGGGTAGAACTTGCCGCGAAGGGCGAGATCGCGCCCGGCACCAGCCTGAAACTGGAGGTGGAAGAGCGGCGCAAGGACGGGCCGAACGAGTACATCGTGGGCGCCGTGGTCGACCACGAAGTCGGCGAAGGCTTCTCCATCGGCGGCGGAGTGGAAGTGCACGACACCGACGGCTTTTCGGAGATTCGCCCCTACCAGCAGGCCGGCTATTCCAGCGGCATCCTCTCTCTGCGTACCCGGATAGAGGAACGCTTCTACGACAACAGCGACCGGATGGCCCTGCGTCTGCGCCAGCGGGTGCAGCTGAGCGATACGATCGCCCCGAAGCTGAAGGCGGCAGGATCGGTCGAACTGCTCTACCAGCTGCGGTCACGCAATGACGGCGGACCGCAGCGGATCGACCAGTGGCGCTTCAATGCGGGGCTGACCTACCGCGTGGCTGATCGGCTCGACGTCACCGGTGGCTACCTGCTGCAGCTGCGCCCGCGCCCCGGCGGCGACACCTATACCCACGTGCCGCAGGCGAGCATCGCTTACCGGTTCTAGGCATTTGCGCGGCGTCCGGGCTACAGGCTGACCCGTATTACGTGCCTTCACCGTAGCTGGCCCAGAAAATCTCGTTGCAGAAGAATATCGTTTCGCCATCCTTCCGCTCGATCCGCGTCAGCACCCCGTCGAAGTCGCCGTACTGGCCCCGTTTGTCGATCTGACGCCGCTCCGACCCATCTGCGTTGACGACGAAGCCCTGCGCGGAGAGCTTGCGCGCCACGGTTTCCACCGGCTCTGCAAACCGGATGCCCGTCGCATCGACACCGTGGCTGCGTTCAAAGAAACCGTCGGTCAAGCCGAGCACGGTCAGCCCGTTCCACTGTCCGCGAAAGTCGACCGACTTCCAGGTGATGCCATCCCTGTCGGGGCGGCTGACCCGACCCATAACGGCTGCGAGACACCGGGTACGCGAACGCGCTGGCCTATCGGGCGGTCACCGCGTTCGTCGAAACGCATACTGCCGGAGATCACATCTGCGGCTTGCCTGCTCCACTGGCAGCGGCGCGGGTTCGTGAAATCGAGCCATCGCAGGTCGCCGACGCCGCCACGCGCAATGGGCGGGGGTGAGCGATACCCATCATTGCCCTGCGGCGCGGTCTGCGTGGAAGAAGCGCGTCCGTCATACGGTCCGTCACTCGTCAGCTGGGTGACCATACCCGCCGCCTGCGCCTTCATCCGCGTTTCCGAGGATGGATCTAGCCAGATGTCCTCGAGCAGAGAGAAGGCCTTGTCCTCGAACGCGGTGTCATTGCCCGCCAGGCGATAGGCAAGCTCAGCATAGAGCCAGGCCGCATCGCCGCTGCCGATCATCTTGGCCGCCTCGTAAAACCCCTCTGGCGTGCCTTCCATCCCGGCCTTGACGAAATACTCCACCACATCGTCCTTGCAGGGCGATCGGTTGGCGAAGTTCATGATCATGGAGGGGCCCTTGGGCGGCTCGACATTGCACATTGCAGCCAGCACGAACCAGTCGTCCCCACTCATGGGCTGGTCCTTCTTCTGCATCTTGCGCAAGGCCTTGCGCGTCTTCTTCCAGTCCCCGTACTTTTCCGTATAGGGCCGGGTGATATCGCCGAACTCGCGCGCCGAAGCTCCCGACGCATCGAGCACAAGCGCGGCAACCGCCACCGCCATCAAAATCCGCATGTCACACCCTCCCTGAAAACCTGTCCAAGCTTAGAAAAGGTTTCCGCGCGAAGGCAAGGTCGGGTTGCAGAACGCTCCTAGAGGCGCGAGCCGACGCCGAGCGCACCGATCAGCACCGGATCGTTGGTCGATTGCGGGTCGGCGCGGATCGCCGCTTCCTCGCGCCCGATCTCGGTCCAGATCGTATCGTTTACGCTCAGCGCCACACGGTTTGCCGCTGCGCCGATATCCACCCCGACTGCCGCCGAGACGAGCTGGCCGATCAGCGGGTCCTGCGCCACGCGCATCGCCTCGCCCAGTTCGGGCACCATCGCGTCGATCAGGCGGTTGCCTGTCTGCCCCCGCAGATAGGCCGTCGCCGCGGTGGGCCCGCCGGTGATCAGGTCGATCGTGTTGCGCACCCCGATCAGGCGGATCGTATCGTAGATCACGGGCGCCGCCCGCTCGCTCCCGTCGATGGCGAAACCGGCGAATTCGCGCTCCACCCGTGCCTTGATCAGCCCCGAGGTCAGGATGTTGGCGAGCACCGAGCCGCGCGCGCCCAGCATCGTGTCGAGCCCAATGGCCGCAACCTGCTCGTCCCAGAACCCGCCGGGCGCCGTGAGCCGGGCGAAGGCCCGCTCGCTCGACAGGAGGAGCAGCCGCTCGATCACGTTGGTTACCCGGCCCTGATAGGTGGTGCAGCCGCCGATCATCAGCGCACCCGCGCCCACGCCGATCGAGCCCAGCAGCTTGCGCCGATTCAGCCCTGCTTCGAGAATTCCGGTCATCATCTCACCTTCCCTGCTTGTCGCGCGGGAGCCCCCGCGCCCATATTGGCGGTCGACCCATGCGCCGTATCCGCCTCCTCGTCCTCAACGCCGCGCTCGGCGTGCTCGACTACCGTGTGCCCGATGGCATGGCGGTGGAGCACGGCAACGTGGTGATTGCCCCGCTGGGCCCGCGCCAGGTCACCGGCATCGTGTGGGAGGAGGAACGCCTGCCGGGCGCCGAGGTGCCCGAGGAAAAGCTGCGCCCGATCCTGTCGGTCCTGCCGGTCGCACCGATTCGCAGCGAACTGCGCCGTCTGATCGAATGGACCGCGGATTATTACTGCGCGCCCATGAGCTCTGTCGCGCGGATGGTGCTGGCAAGCGGCGGCGCGCTGAAGGGCGGTGTGAGCGTGACCGAGTATCGCCTCACGGGCGAGCAGCCCGACCGGATGACGCCGCAGCGCCAGCAGGCGCTGGAGAAGCTGGAAGGCGCGCAGGGCACGCTTCGAGAGCTCGCCGTCTTGGCGGGCGTCTCCGAAGGCGTCTTGCGCGGGCTGGTCAACCAGGGCGTGCTCGAGCCCGAGGAAGTCGACGCCGACCGCCCCTATCCCCGCGCCCTGCCCGACCATGCAGAGCCGGTGCTGTCGGCGGACCAGAAGCAGGTCGCGGACGAACTGGTGGAGGCGGTCGAGGCGGAGGATTTCGCACCGATCCTGCTCGACGGGGTGACCGGATCGGGCAAGACCGAAACCTATTTCGAGCCGGTGGCGTCCGCTATTCGCGCGGGCAGGCAGGTGCTGGTTCTGCTCCCCGAAATCGCGCTGACCGAGAATTTTCTGCGCCGGTTCGAGGATCGCTTCGGCGCGCCGCCGGTGCTGTGGCACTCCTCGCTCAAATCCTCCGAACGCCGCCGCGCGTGGAGGGCGATTGCCCGCGCGCCGGAAGACGGCGGTGCGCAGGTGGTGGTGGGTGCACGCTCGGCACTGTTCCTGCCTTACGCGAACCTGGGGCTGATCGTGGTCGACGAAGCGCACGAGATCAGCTTCAAGCAGGACGATGGCGTGCGCTACAACGCGCGCGACGTCGCCGTCATGCGGGGCCATTTCGAGCGGATTCCGGTGGTGCTCGCCAGCGCGACGCCCGCGCTGGAAAGCCTGCACATGGCCGAGACGGGTACGTATCGAAAACTGGATCTGCCCAGCCGGTTCGGCGGGGCCACGCTGCCGACGATCCGCCTGATCGACCTGACGCAGGAGCCGCCCGAACGCGGCCGCTGGCTTGCCCCCAGCCTTGCGCGCGAGCTGTTCGCGCGGATGGAGCGCAAGGAGCAGACGCTGCTGTTCCTCAACCGGCGCGGCTATGCCCCGCTGACGCTGTGCCGCAATTGCGGATACCGCTTCCAGTGCAAGCAGTGCAGCGCGTGGCTGGTGGAGCACCGGTTCAGCCACAGGCTCGCCTGCCACCATTGCGGGCACGAGGAACCGACGCCCGAAGCCTGCCCCGAATGCGGCGAGCCCGATAGCCTCGTCCCCTGCGGACCCGGCGTCGAGCGGGTGGCGGACGAGGTACGCGAGATCGCCCCCGAGGCACGCATCGCGGTCGCCACCTCGGACACGCTGAACACGCCCGCGCGCGCCGCCGAATTCGTTGCGATGGCAGAGGCCGGCGCGATCGACGTGATCGTGGGCACCCAGCTGGTGACCAAGGGCTTCCACTTCCCCGACCTGACGCTGGTGGGCGTTGTCGATGCGGACCTCGGCCTGGAAGGCGGCGATCTGCGCGCCGCAGAGCGCGTCTATCAGCAGATCGCACAGGTCGCGGGCCGCGCGGGCCGCGCGTCCAAGCCGGGCGAAGTGCTGATCCAGACGCGGCATCCCGAGGCGCCGGTGATCGCCGCGCTGGCGGAGGGCGACCGCGATGCCTTCTACGCCGCAGAGCTCGATGCGCGCAGGGATGCGAACGCCCCGCCCTTCGGCCGCTGGGCAGCGATCATTGTGTCGAGCGAGGACGAAAAGGAAGCGAGGCTTTCCGCCGCGCGGATCGGGGATGCGCGCCCCCGGCTGAACGACATAATGATCCTCGGCCCCGCACCCGCCCCGCTCGCGCAGCTGCGCGGCCGCTACCGCTATCGCCTGCTGATCAATGCCAAACGCACCGCCGCGCTGCAGGACGCCATCCGCGACTGGCTGGGCCCGCTGGAGCTGCCGCGCGGGGTGCGTGTGGGGATCGATATCGATCCCTATAGCTTCGTCTAGGATATGGCTTCCCGACCCGTCCTCGTCCCCATCCTCGGCGATCAGCTGACCCGCACCCTCGCCTCCCTGCGGGGGCGCGCGAAGGACGATACCGTCATCCTGATGATGGAGGTGTGGGACGAGGCGACCTATGTGCGCCACCACAAGCAGAAGATCGCGCTGATCTTCTCCGCGATGCGCCACTTCGCCGCCGAACTGCGCGATGCGGGGTGGAGCGTCGACTATGTCGAGCTGACCGATCCGGACAATGCGGGCAGCTTCACCGGAGAGGTCGCCCGCGCCATCGAGCGCCACGATCCGCGCGCGGTCCATATCGTGGAGGCGGGCGAGTGGCGGGTGCAGCAGGCCATCGAGGAATGGCCCGACAAGTTCGCCTGCGACGTCGAGATCCTGCCCGACGGCCGCTTCGTGTGCTCGCTGGCCGAATTCCGCGACTGGGCCGAGGACCGCGACACGCTGCGGATGGAGTTCTTCTATCGCGAGATGCGCAGGAAGACCGGTCTGCTCATGGATGATGGCCAGCCCGAGGGCGGCGAATGGAACTACGACAGCGAAAACCGCAAGCCGCCCAAGGAGGGGCTGGAAGCGCCGCAGCGTCCGCTGTTCGCGCCCGATGAGATCACGCAGGAGGTCATCGAACTGGTGGAGGACAGGTTCGCCGCTCACTTCGGCAGCCTCGACAAGTTCGGCTGGCCCGTGACCCGCGACCAGGCGGAGGAAGCGGCGGATGCCTTCTTCGCCGAACGGATCGAGTGCTTCGGACCGTTTCAGGACGCGATGGTCCACGGGCAGGACGACCTGTTTCACTCGATGCTCTCGACCAGCATCAACCTCGGCCTGCTCGATCCGCTGGAGCTGTGCGAGCGCGCCGAGCAGTCATACCGCGACGGCAAGGCGCCTCTGAACAGCGTAGAGGGCTTCATCCGCCAGATCATCGGCTGGCGCGAGTATGTCCGCGGCTTCTACTGGCTGCACATGCCGCACCTGCAGCGCGCCAATGCGCTCAACGCGCAGCGCGCGCTGCCCGAGTTCTTCTGGACCGGCGAGACCGACATGCGCTGCCTGGCGGACTGCATCCGCTCCACGCGCGACAATGCGCATGCGCACCACATCCAGCGGCTGATGGTGCTCGGGAATTTCTGCCTGATCGCCGGGATTTCCCCGCGCGAAGTGCAGGACTGGTATCTGGTGGTCTACGCCGATGCCTACGAATGGGTCGAACTGCCCAACGTGGCCGCGATGATCCTTTACGCCGACGACGGCAAGCTGGCGAGCAAGCCCTATGCGGCGAGCGGCAATTACATCAACAAGATGAGCAATTACTGCGGCGACTGCGCCTACTCGGTCAGCAAGAAGGCCGGCGAAGGCGCGTGCCCGTTCAACTCGCTCTACTGGCATTTCATGGACCGCCACCGCGACAGGCTGGAAAGCAATCATCGCATCGGCCGGATCTATTCCAACTGGGACCGGATGGGGGAAGACAAGCAAAAGGCCTATCTGGAAACCGCCGAGGAATTTCTCGTTTCGTTGACACCCGCCGACAGCAAGTGGGCACGCGCAACGGATTGAATGAATTGGTCGAAGAACTCGAATACGCGCTTCCGGACGACATCACGCAGCTGGCCCATGCCGTGCTCGAAACCGCGTGCGAGCGCGAATTGCGACTGGCGACCGCCGAAAGCTGCACTGGCGGCCTGCTCGCCTCTCTGCTGACCGACGTGCCCGGCTGCAGCCATGCGTTCGAGCGCGGGTTCGTCGCCTATTCGGACGCAGCCAAATGCGACCTGCTCGGGATCGAGCGCAAGCTGGTCGAGGATTGCGGGGCGGTCAGCCGGAATGTCGCGCTGGCGATGGCGCAGGGGGGGCTCGCCCGGTCCCAGGCCAATATCGCGGTCTCGATCACCGGCTTCGCAGGGCCCGGCGGAGAGGACGATGAGGAAGGGCTCGTGCACTTCGCGCTGGCAACCCGGGACAAAGAGCCGATACACCGCGAAAAGCACTATGGTGCGATCGGGCGCGATGGCGTCCGGCTGGCCGCGCTGCGCACCGCGCTGGGTCTGATGCGTCAGGCGGTAGAACGCCGCTCCAGCGCCGCCTAGGCCGCCTGCGCCTCGGCATCCTCGCGCTTGGCGAGCTTGTGTTCGTCTTCGATCAGCCCCGCCTTCCAGTAGCTGGAGATGTAGAGCGATTCGCCGCGCAGCCCCAGATCGTCGCGCAGGAATGCGCGCAGGTTTCGCATGGAGGAAAACTCGCACGCCGCCCACGCGGCAAGCTGTCCCTCCGGCAGTTCCACATTCCGCAGCGCGTCGACGAGGAGGTCGGGCTGGCTCCCCGGCTCGCGGTTGACCAGCCAGCGGATTTCGACGCCGTCGGGTTTGTCCAGGTCGAGCTTGTCTGCCTCGTTCTGGATCTCGATCGCGGCCACCCCGCGCGCGCCCGGCGGCAAGGCGGCGAGATTCACGCTGATTGCAGGCAGCGCGGTCATGTCGCCGGCGATCAGGTAGAAATCGTGGCCTGAAGGCAGCGGCTTGGCTGCACCCGGCCCGCCTACGGTGATGGGGCTGCCCGGCTCGGCCGTGAGCGACCACTTCGTCGCCGGGCCCGCCGCCTCGCCCCCGTGGAGCGCAAAGTCGATATCCAGTTCGCCATCGCGCTGGTGCCGGATCGTATAGGTGCGGATGATCGGCTTGCCGTTTTCCGCCTCGCCGAGAAACAGCTTGAGATAGCCGCCTTCCTGATCTGCGGGAAATCCGGCGAGACCGGGGCCGCCGAGGGTAACGCGCTGGAGCGAAGGAGTGATCCGGTCGCGGCGGAGGACGGTCAACTGGCGGGGTTCGGGTCTCTGGCTCATGGCAGCGCACTTAATGCGAACGCTTCGCAAATGCAATGGCGGGCAGCGCCCTGCGTTGCCGCCCCTGCGGAACATCGGCCCGCCGCACGACTTGGGTAGGTAAACCCCTAAAAGAGAAAGCGACCCCCAATGTCACAAGCCACAACCGTAAACCCCGCCACCGGCGAACAGCTCGAAACCTACCAGCACCTCACGAAAGACGAAGCCTTCGCCAAGGTCGATGCCTGCCACGATGCCTTCGCCGAATGGAAGCTGCGCAGCCTCGAAGACCGGGCGCAAGTCATCAAGGGCCTCGGCAAGGCATTGCGCGACAACAAGGAAGAGCTCGCCCAGCTGATGACCGCAGAGGTCGGCAAGCTGCTGAAGGACAGCCGCGACGAGGTCGCCCTGTGCGCCGCGATCTGCGACTACACTGCCGCGAACGGCCCCGAGGAGCTGGCGGACGAGAAGCGCGATCCCAACAATGCCGGGCGCGGCATCGTCACCTACTCCCCCATCGGCGTGATCTACGGCATCCAGCCGTGGAACTTCCCCGCCTATCAGGTGATCCGCTACGCCATCGCCAACCTGATGACCGGTAACGGCGTGCTGCTGAAGCATGCGGCCAACTGCACCGGCAGCGGCCTGAAGATCGAGGAGATCTTCCGGAAGGGCGGCCTGCCCGATGGCCTGTTCACCGTGTTGGTGATCGACCACGACACCTCGGACGAGGTGATCGGCTACGACAAGGTGCGCGGCGTAACGCTGACCGGCTCCGACGGTGCTGGCAAGCATATCGCCGAAAAGGCGGGCAAGGCGCTCAAGAAAACCGTGCTCGAGCTGGGCTCCAACGATGCCTACATGGTGCTGGAGGACGCCGATCTGGACAAGGCCGTCGGCATCTGCGCCACCGCGCGGCTGTATAATAACGGCCAGACCTGCATCAACGGCAAGCGCTTCATCGTGACCGAGAAGGTCTACGATGCATTCGTCGAGAAATACGTCGCCAAATTCGAAGCGATCAAGACCGGCGACCCGACCTCGGATGATACCGACATGGGCCCGATGGCGCGCGAGGACCTGCGCAAGACCTTGCAGGAGCAGGTCGACAAGTCGGTCGACAATGGGGCGAAGATCGCGTGCGGCGGCGCAATTCCGGACGGCCCCGGCGCGTATTATCCCGCCACCGTGCTGACCGACGTCGCACCAGGCCAACCCGCCTATGACGACGAGCTGTTCGGCCCGGTCGCTTCGATCATCAAGGCGAAGGATGACGAGGATGCGATGCGCATCGCCAACGACAGCCGCTACGGCCTGGGTGGCGGAATCATGTCGAAGAACGTCGACCGCGCGATCGAGCTGGCCAGCAAGCATTTCGATACGGGCATGGTCTTCATCAACACCTTCGGCGTGGCGGACCCCTCTATGCCCTTCGGCGGCGTGAAGAATTCCGGCTACGGCCGCGAACACGGCGGCTTCGGGGTGAAGGAATTCGCCAACGCCAAGGCCATCTTCGTCGGCGCCGAGTAAGCGCACCAAGCTATGGGCGCGGCTTTGGCCGCGCCCATTTCACAAGCCAACCGGTTCCGATACGCAGCCGTTCTGCGCGCCGCTACGAACTGCCCTAGCGGCCCGATGAATTTGCACTTCGGCTAGGAGGGGAATCGCCCTAGGTTCCGGCCCATGGAAACTCCTCGACCGATTCTTCTGACAAAATCGAGGTACCGCGAGCAGCTCAGCCTGAGCGACTGCGGGCCGAGCGAATCCCATCTCCGAGCGCTCGAACGAGCGCACGAGCTTCGCAAATTCGAGATCGAGAACTACTGGCGCCGTTCGACCTATTTCTGGGGCTTCCAGTTCGTCACCTTCGGTGCACTCGCCCTCAGTTCGAACGGCGGAGATTTCGACCCTGCCCTGGTCCTCGTAATCGCTGTTCTCGGCGCACTTGCAGCATGGACGGCGATCCTGTCCGCGCGAGGTTCAAAATTCTGGCAGGAAAACTGGGAGAAGCACGTCGACTTCCTCGAAGACGAGGTCGAAGGACGGCTCCACAAGACCGCGCTCCTAAGAAACGACGTCAGCTACTCCGTAAGCCGGGTCAACGAGCGTTTTCTAGAGCTTCTCTTCACGGGCTGGCTGGTAGTTTTTGCGGTTGCGGCGGGAATCATGCTCGAGCCCGAGTGGCAAAGAATTGCTTCGGAGCTCCGATCGGTCCTCATTGTCGAGGGGACGGCTGCCGCGCTCATATTTGGCCTCGCCTGGCTCACCTGCGGTCAGAAGTCCAAGCTTCGCGGGCGGGCGTTCAGGTACAGCGATATGACGCCTTGGAAACCCCGGAAACGCCGTTCCTCCGCAGAAGTGATCAGGGCCTTGTTCAGAAGAATCGGCAAGTAGATAGCCCATCCGATCGGATGGACTTTCCCTGCCCGATACGATACCGTTTCGTATGGAAAACAATCCCCGAAAGGCCGCCGGCCGCCCCCGTAGCGAGGAAGCGCGCGAGGCGATCCTTGTCGCCGCGCTCGCAATCCTGGTGCGCGAGGGATACGAAAATCTGTCGATCGAAGGCGTCGCGCGCGAGGCGGGTACGGGCAAGAGCACGATCTATCGCTGGTGGGGAGGCCGCGGCGATCTGGCGGTGGATGCCTTTTTCGCCACCATCGACGAGACACCCGATCTGCCCGAAACCGGTTCTGCCGAGGAGGATTTCCGCACCCAGATCAACGGCATGGCCCGCGATCTGCGCGGCCCGCCCGGTCGGGCATTCGCAGCCTTGCTGATGGGCGGGCGGGAAAGCCCCACCGTCTCGGCAGCGGTGCGCAAGCGCTGGCTCGACCCGCGCCGCGACTGGGCGCGCATGCGCATGGCGCGCGCCGCGGAAGCGGGCGAATTGCTACCCGGAGTGGAACCGCGCGCGGCCCTCGCCCTGCTCTACTCGCCGCTCTATTCTCCGCTGCTGTTCGGGAACACGATCCCGCCCGCGCAGGACCTGTCTGCCTGCTTCGATCTGGCCGCGCGTACGATCTTCAGGCGCGAAAAGGCGTAGCGCGTTCCGCGAGCCGGCGATCCAGTTCGGCCCGAAAGGCGGCCGGATCGTCGAGCTTGAACGCCACCCGCTCGACGTTGCGATTTGCGCCGAAGAGCCCCGGCACGGCAAGCGGACCGCGCAGTTCGACCAGGAACTGGGGCCAAGACACAAGCGCCGCGTTGAGCGCCGTCTTCGCCCGCACCTCTTGCGAGCCGAAGCTGCTACGAACCTCCGCGATGTCGTCCAGCGGGACGTTCACATCGACGAGGAACCCTGCGCGCACCCGTAAGCCTTCGTCGGTGAGGAGGATCGGCTTGAGGCGCAAGCTCTTGAGCAGAGCAAGTATCCAGACGGCTCCCCACGCACTTATCCCGAGAAGAACCCACGCAAGAGTGGGGTTCCAGAGCATCACCAGCACATGGACTGCGCCCAGCTCTATCAATTGCAGCACGAGCAGAACGGCCAGCATCGGAGCCAGGTAGCGGTGGTAGCCGAACCCCTGCGCGCCTGCGGGAATGTCGGCGGGCGCACGCCAGCGGAACAGCGCGAGATGGAGCACGCGTGCCTCTGCCAGTGCCAGCGCGACGAAGGGTCGCGGGAAGATTTGCGCCAGACCTTCCTCCAGTGAGCCATCGGCCCGCCAGGTCACGACGGCTTTCCACCCGGACCAGCCGCAATAGGCGGCCACCGTCAGCACCAGTGCCGCCGGAACCGCACGCATTGCCATGATCGCCTCGCGCACCGGGCCGTGGCTTCCCACGAGCACGACAAGGCTGGCCGCTGCGAGGGCGCCGAGCAATGCCCTGGGGCCAGGGCGGGAGGATTCATGCTTCGCGATGGTGGCCAGCATCAGTCCATCGGCGATCAGCCAGCAGAACAGGAACGCGGCGAGCATCGGGTTTCCCGCCGCCCAGCCGGTGCCGATCAGCGCCAGCGAACCGGCTACGACGACCGGCCCCGCAATCGTTGCCAGCGCGGGGCGAGAGGGTACGGGAAACGCGCTGATCATGCCGCGATCATACGCCAGACCCCGGCCCGGCGACAGTCCTCATTCGTCGCGCTCGCGCTTCAGCAACTCCTCCTTGATCTTCGTCCCGTAGGCATAGCCGCCCAGCCCGCCATCCGCGGCGATCACACGGTGGCATGGGATCAACACAGCGACATTGTTCGCACCGTTGGCTCCGCCCACTGCGCGGCTGGCGTTCGGTTTGCCGAGCGCCGCGGCAAGCTCGCCATAGCTGCGCGTCTCGCCCGGCGGGATTTCGCGCAGGGCCTGCCAGCACGCCTCCTGGAAGGCCGTGCCCTGTACGTCGAGCGGAATGTCCGCGCCCGTCCCCGGCCGCTCGACCGCGGCAACCACCCGCCGGAGCAGCTGCGCGAAATCGGCCCCGCCCTCCACCAGTTCCGCATGGGGGAAGCGGGCTCGCAGCGCGTCTTCGCGCTCGCCGAAAGAGAGGCGGCATACGCCCCTGTCGGTGGCGGCGACCAGCATGGGGCCCAGTGTCGTTTCCACCACCGCCCAGCGGATCGTCACTCCCCTGCCGCCATTTTTCCATGCGCTCACGCTCATCCCCATCCTGCCCTCCATCGCCGCGTAGAAGCGGCTGGGCGCTTCGTAGCCGGCATCGTAGATCGCATCGGTCACGCGCGGAGCGCCCGACAGCGCGTCCCGCGCCCGCTCCTCCTTCAGCGCACGCGCATAGGCAGCAGGCGAAAGCCCGACGGCCCGCTTGAAGACCCGCTGGATGTGGGTGGGCGAATAGCCCGTAATGGAGCCCAGTTCGTCCAGCGTAGCGCGCTCTCCCCCGCGAATCGCGTCGATCGCCGCGCGCACCGCCGCCTCGTCGCGCGCAATATCGTCGGGCAGGCAGCGCTTGCACGGCCTCAGCCCCGCCGCGCGCGCCTGCGCCCCGTCGGCGAAGAACCGTACATTCTCGCGCGCGGGATGCCGCGCCGCGCAGCTCGGACGGCAATAGATGCCGGTGCTCATCACGCCGGTGACGAACTGCCCGTCGAACGCCCGGTCGCGCCGCAGCACGGCAGGCCACGCCTGCTGCTCGTCGATCGGCGCTTCGCTTTCATCTTTCGTCATGACCTTGCTCTTAGAATAGTGACGGATTCGCCGCATCCCGAAGCTTGCGGCCAAATCCACCGACGTTCAAATAGGCCGCCATGACGCGAATCCTCTTCTTTCTCGCCCTGGCGCTGGCATCGCTGGGCCTCGCCAGTGCCGCCCATGCCGAAGCTGCCGATATCGACGCAGCCGCACGCGGCGTCGTGCGGGTGGTGATCTTCGACAAGGCCGTGGAGGATACGGGGGAGGAACAGCTCTATCCGGTCAGCCACGGAACCGGCTTCGCGGTCTCGCCGCAGCGGATCATCACCAACGCGCATGTCGTGCGCGAGGCCATGTCCGCCGGCCCCTTCGGAGAGGATCGGGTGATCGGTATCGTCCCGCCCGATGGCGATGCGCCCGCCTTCGCCCGGATCGTGGCGATAGACCCGGGCACCGATCTCGCGCTGCTGGCCATCCAGGGATCGCTGCGCATGCCCCCGCTCACGCTCGCTGCCAACAAGCCGGGCGGCAGCGGCGATGCCGTGACCTCCGTGGGCTATCCCATGAACGTGGACCGCGCGCAGGGGCTCTCGATCCAGGACATCGTGCGCTCGCAGCCGCCGGTGAAGAGCCGGGGCTTCATCTCGGGCGAGCGGCCCAGCCGCCAGTTCGACACGATCCTGCACACCGCCCCCATCGCGCGCGGCAATTCGGGCGGTCCGCTGCTGGATAATTGCGGGCGCGTGCTGGGGGTCAATTCCTTCGGCGCGGAGAGCGACGGGACCGACGCGGAATTCTACTTCGCGGTCTCGAATCGCGAACTGCTGCCCTTCCTGCGCGCGCACAACGTAAACCCCCGGCTCAACGATCTGCCCTGCCGCAGTCTGGCCGAGCTGGACGAAGCCGAGCGCCAGCGCCGCGCCGCCGCCGCGCAGGCCGCGCGCGAACAGATGGAGGCCCGCTCCGAAGCGGCGAGCGAAAGGCGGGCCCGCCTCCAGCTCGAAGCCGAGATGGAAGTTCAGGAAGAGCGCGAGAATCGCATCGCACTTTCCCTGCTGTTGCTGATCGCGGCCATCGGGCTCGGCGTGCTCGGCTACATGCTTGCCCAGCGCCGCGAGCGCGAGCTGGCGAGCGGGGAAGCACTGCCCGACGAAGCGCTTGAAGACGATCCGGAATGGGATAGCGATGCACGCAAGGGCCTTCCCGAATGGCTGCCTGCCGCGTGCTACGCCCTGGCCGCAATCTGCGCGGTGGCCGCAGCCGCACTCTACCTCACCCGCCCCGGGCTCGACGCGATCGACCGCCGGGTGGCGGCAGCGCTGGAAGAGGAAACCGGCAGCCAGCAAGCCGGAGACGATGCCGCGCTGGCGAATGCCGGCAAGTTCGTGTGTACGCTGGAGCCCGTGCGCAGCCGCGTGACGGGCGATGCGCAGAAGTCGGTCTCGCTGCGCTGGTCGGCGGATGGCTGCGTGAACGGGCGCACGCAATACGGCTTTGCCGGCGGCCAGTGGGCGCGCGTATTCGTGCCCAACGAGGAAGATATCGTCAGCGTCGCGCGCTACGACCCCGAAACCCGCACCTACCGGGCGGACCGCTATCTGCTGTCGCGCGAAGCCATTGCCGCCGCGCGCGAGGCACGCGGTTCCTATTCGGCGCCGTCCTGCGATGCGCCCGACGGCGCGGCGGAGCTGGGCCGACGGCAGGACGCGGTGCTGGCCGCCCTTCCCTCCCAGCCGAACGAGCGGCTGGTCTATACCTGCCAGCCTGCGGACTGACCTGAACGATGGAACAGGCGCTCGTCCTCATTTCCATCGTGCTCGGTGTCGCCATCACCTTCGAACTGGAGAATCTCAACCGGCTGGTCCGCGCGCCCAATGTCCGCTGGCATTGGGCACAGCCGATCTTCGCAGTCTTCGCGCTGATGATTGTGCTGATGTTCTGGTGGATGATGGCGAATCGCGCCGATGGACGATCCATCACGCTTGGCGAATTTCTGCCGATCATGGGGTTGCTGGTGGTCATCGTGCTGATCGCGGCGGCCGCCCTGCCCGACAGGGTGCCGGAGGAGGGTCGGCTCGATCTCGGCGAATATTACATGGTCAACCGGCGCTATCAGTGGTCGCTCGTCCTCATACTCGTCGCGACGGTCGGCGGGAGTTGGCTCGCGACACTCTTCACGCGCTACGGATTCGTCCAGGGGATGATCCGCGGCTGGGGCGAATGGCTGCCGATGCTGCTCGTCGGATGGATGATCTTCGCCGACAAATGGTGGAAGGTGGGCGCAGGTTACGTAGCGATGTCGTTCATTCCGATCGCATGGCTTTCCCGAACGCTCTGACGTGCGACCCACGAATCACACCCCCTCGGCTTGCGCTTCTGAAACCCCAATGCTAGGCGCGCGCCAGCCTTGCCGGGGCGGCCCCCTTTACGCTTAGGATGCGGCCCCGTACGGCAAGTACCGCTTTCGTTTTTCCGAACCCGAAGAGGAACCCAGGCGTGGAGATTTCCGCCGGTATTCAGGCTAGCCTTGCAGGACGCTACGCTGTTGCCCTGTTCGAGCTCGCCTCAGAGGACGGCGTAGTGAGCCCGGTCGAGAGCGATCTCGACACGCTTGCCGCCGCGCTCGACCAGTCATCCGATCTCGTCGGGCTGACCACGAATCCGCAGCTCGGCCGCAAGGCCAAGATGGCGGCGATCGAAGATGTGGCCAAGCTGCTCGAACTCAATCCGCTCACCCGCCGCTTCCTCGGCGTGCTGGCGGAGAACCGCCGGCTGGCGGAACTGCCGCGCATGATTCGCGCCTTCCGCGAAATCGCCGCCGCGCAGCGTGGCGAAGTCAGCGCGCAGGTCATCAGCGCGCACCCGCTGGCGGAAGACCAGATCGCTTCACTCAAGAAGAAACTGACCGCGCGCGAAGGCCGCACGGTCAAACTGACGCACAGCGTCGACCCGGACATGCTCGGTGGCCTGATCGTCACCATCGGTTCCCGGCGGATCGACGGTTCGATCCGCACCCGTCTCAACGCGCTTACGCAGGCAATGAAAGGCTGACAGTCGCCTCCTTTTCGGGAGGGCTGTCGATGAAAGGCTAAGGCAATGGATATTCGCGCCGCAGAAATCAGCAAGGTCATCAAGGACCAGATCGCCAACTTCGACGCATCTGCGCAGGAAAGCGAAGTCGGCACCGTGCTCTCCGTAGGGGACGGGATCGCCCGCATCCACGGGCTGGACCAGGTCCAGGCCGGCGAAATGGTGGAGTTCCCCGGCGGCGTGAAGGGCATGGCCCTGAACCTGGAAGCCGACAACGTGGGTGTCGTGATCTTCGGCTCGGACACCAACATCAAGGAAGGCGACACCGTTCGCCGCACCGAAACCATCGTGGACGTGCCCGTGGGCAAGGGCCTGCTGGGCCGCGTGGTCGATGCGCTGGGCAACCCGATCGACGGCAAGGGCCCGATCGAATCGACCGAACGTCGCCTGGTCGAACAGAAGGCCCCCGGCATCATCCCGCGTCAGGGCGTGCACGAGCCCGTGCAGTCGGGCCTCAAGGCGATCGACGCCCTCGTCCCCGTCGGCCGCGGCCAGCGCGAGCTGATCATCGGCGACCGCCAGACCGGCAAGTCCGCCGTCGCGATCGACACGTTCATCAACCAGCGCGATGCGCACAAGGGCGATGACGAGAACGAGAAGCTGTACTGCATCTACGTTGCGGTCGGCCAGAAGCGCTCGACCGTCGCGCAGATCGTCAAGCAACTCGAAGAAAACGGCGCGATGGAATACACCATCGTGGTCGCCGCGACCGCATCGGAGCCCGCTCCGCTGCAGTACCTCGCGCCCTACACCGGCGCCGCGATGGGCGAGTTCTTCCGCGACAACGCGATGCACGCCGTGATCGTGTACGACGACCTTTCCAAGCAGGCCGTCGCCTATCGCCAGATGTCGCTGCTGCTGCGCCGCCCGCCGGGCCGCGAAGCCTATCCGGGCGACGTGTTCTACCTCCACAGCCGCCTGCTCGAACGCGCGGCGAAGATGAGCGACGAACAGGGCGCCGGCTCGCTGACCGCGCTGCCGATCATCGAAACGCAGGCAGGCGACGTGTCGGCCTACATCCCGACCAACGTGATCTCGATCACCGACGGGCAAATCTTCCTCGAAACGGACCTGTTCTACCAGGGCGTGCGCCCGGCGATTAACGTCGGCCTGTCGGTCAGCCGCGTGGGCGGTGCCGCACAGACCAAGGCGATGAAGAAGGTCTCGGGCTCGATCAAGCTGGAGCTGGCGCAGTACCGCGAAATGGCGGCGTTCGCGCAGTTCGGTTCCGACCTCGACGCTTCGACGCAGAAGCTGCTCAACCGCGGTGCGCGCTTGACCGAGCTGCTCAAGCAGCCGCAGTTCTCGCCCATGCCGTTCGAAGAGCAGACCGTGTCGATCTTCGCGGGCACCAACGGCTATCTCGACGATGTCGCGACCGACCGGGTGACCGAATATGAAACGCAGATGCTCAGCTTCATGCGTCACGAACATGCGGACGTTCTCAAGGACATCCGCGAAAGCAAGAAGTTCGAAGACGACGTGAAGGACCGCACGGTCAAGGCGCTCGACGCTTTCGCCAAGCAGTTCGCGTAAGCCCTAGAAGGACAGGGAGCCGAGATGGCTAGCCTCAAGGAACTCAAGGGCCGGATCAAGTCGGTCAAGTCGACGCAGAAGATCACCAAGGCCAAGCAGATGGTCGCGGCGGCCAAGCTGCGCCGTGCGCAGGAGGCCGCCGAGGCCGCGCGCCCCTATGCGGAGCGGCTGAACGCGGTGATGGCCAGCCTGGCGGCCAAGGTGGGTGACAGCGCATCCGCGCCCAGGCTGCTCAGCGGCACGGGATCGGACCAGCGCCACCTGCTGGTGGTGATCAACACCGACAAGGGCCTGTGCGGCGGCCTCAACGCCAATATCGTGAAGGAAGCGCTGAAGAAGGCGCGCGGCCTGATCTCCGATGGCAAGCAGGTCGAATTCTACCTCGTCGGCAAGAAGGGCCGCGCACCGATCAAGCGCAGCAATGTTGCCGATGTAGCCGAACAGTTCGACACGTCCGACGTGCGCGACCCCGGCTTCGACGAGGCGGAAAAGATCGCCAACGAGCTGCTCGAGATGTTCGAGGCAGGCAAGTTCGACGTCGCGCACCTCATCTACCCGATCTTCAAGTCGGCTCTGGCGCAGGAACCGGTGACCCAGCAGCTGATCCCCGTGCCCCCGCCCGAAGCCGATGCCGTCTCGACGGGCGGCGATGCCGTGGTCGAGTACGAGCCGGGCGAGGAGGAAATTCTCGAGGAACTGCTGCCCCGCTACGTGCGCACGCAGCTGTTCGGCGCGCTGCTCGAACTCGCGGCTTCCGAACAGGGCGCCTCGATGACCGCGATGGACAACGCGACGCGCAACGCGGGCGACCTCATCAAGGACCTCAACATCGAATACAACCGCAGCCGCCAGGCCGCGATTACGACCGAACTGATCGAAATCATCGCTGGCGCGGAGGCGTTGTGATTCGACCGAATTCCCGCACATCGGTTTTTGGTGTAGGGTTGGGCCTCAAGCCAAGGAGCGCCCTATGATCGCCAGTGCTACTAAAGTATTCGCTGCAGTCGGATTTATGGCAATTGCCGGCTTCTGGGCGCCCAATGTTCTCAACGCCGCCCAGACGGATGGCGTATCGACCGGCTCGATCAGAGGGACGGCCAGCGCGGCCCTCAATGGAAGCACTCGACAATGTGGGCGAAGCAGCGCCATCGCTCTTTCTCCGGTCGATGAGGATTCCGAGCGCTTGGTTCGTGAAGTCTTCGGGGGGGCCGACCAAGGCCGTACTTCGGTCGAAGAGGACCGCGAACTGCTTGGCGACTTGATCTTGAAACTGCCAGTCGTCACTCAAAACAGTCATTGCGAATATGGCCAGTTCGAGTTCAGCAATGTTCCTGCCGGGGAATATTTCGTGTTCGCAAACCTGAATAACACGGGGACGAGAAGGCTCAACTACAACCCGGGCGAAATCTTCGATTTCGATGACTTCGAAGGCATCATCATCATGCAGAGGGTGAAGGTCGAGGCTGGAGACACTGAAGTGATACGTCTCAGGTAGGTTCATTGTCGGGACGCGAAATTGGTCGCGCAGCTTAGGCAAAAAATCAGAAGATCCCGCAAATTCGGGGTCTTTCATACATAGGGCCGACCAAGCAAGACGGGCCCTTAATAAACTACCTCGGTCTCTCGTGGACAGAGGCCAACAAGGACTGAAAAGGCAAGGACTGATACATGGCCACCGCCGCTACAACCACCACCAAGCCCAACCTGACGGGCAACGGCACGATCGCCCAGGTGATCGGCGCCGTCGTCGACGTGCATTTCGAAGGCGAACTGCCGCCGATCCTGACCGCGCTCGAAACCAAGAACGGCGACAACACGCTGGTTCTCGAAGTTGCGCAACACCTCGGTGAAAGCACCGTTCGCACCATCGCGATGGACGGCACCGACGGCCTCACCCGCGGCAGCGAAGTGGTGAACACCGGCGCGCAGATCTCCGTGCCCGTCGGCCCCAAGACGCTCGGCCGGATCATGAACGTGATCGGTGAAGCGATCGACGAGCGCGGCCCCATCGGTGCGGAAAAGACCGCCCCGATCCACGCCGAGGCTCCCGAATTCGTCGACCAGTCGACCGAATCGAGCATCCTCGTCACGGGCATCAAGGTGATCGACCTGCTCGCCCCCTACGCCAAGGGCGGCAAGATCGGCCTGTTCGGCGGCGCGGGCGTCGGCAAGACCGTGCTGATCCAGGAACTGATCAACAACATCGCCAAGGGCCACGGCGGCGTGTCCGTGTTCGCGGGCGTGGGTGAGCGTACCCGTGAAGGTAACGACCTCTACCACGAATTCCTCGACGCGGGCGTCATCGCCAAGGATGCCGATGGCAATGCGATCTCCGAAGGGTCGAAGGTGGCGCTGGTGTTCGGCCAGATGAACGAGCCTCCCGGTGCGCGTGCCCGCGTGGCGCTGTCCGGCCTGACCATGGCGGAATATTTCCGCGACGAGGAAGGCCAGGACGTGCTGTTCTTCGTCGACAACATCTTCCGCTTCACGCAGGCCGGTTCGGAAGTGTCCGCACTGCTCGGCCGTATTCCTTCGGCCGTGGGCTACCAGCCGACGCTGGCGACCGACATGGGCAACCTGCAGGAACGCATTACGTCGACCAACAAGGGCTCGATCACCTCGGTGCAGGCCATCTACGTGCCTGCGGACGACCTCACCGACCCTGCGCCTGCCACCTCGTTCGCCCACCTTGATGCGACGACCACGCTGAACCGCGCGATTTCGGAGCTGGGCATCTACCCGGCGGTCGACCCGCTCGACTCCACCAGCCGCGTGCTCGAACCGCGCGTCGTGGGCCAGGAGCACTACGAGACGGCGCGCAAGGTCCAGGAAACGCTGCAGAAGTACAAGAGCCTGCAGGACATCATCGCCATTCTGGGGATGGACGAACTGTCCGAAGAGGACAAGCTGACCGTGCAGCGCGCGCGCAAGATCCAGCGTTTCCTCAGCCAGCCGTTCCACGTGGCCGAGGTGTTCACCAACATCCCGGGCCAGTTCGTGCAGCTGGAAGACACGATCAAGTCGTTCAAGGCGGTGGTCGACGGCGAATACGACCACCTGCCCGAAGCTGCCTTCTACATGGTCGGCGGGATCGACATGGCGGTCGAGAAGGCCAAGAAGCTGGCCGAGGACGCGTAAGCACATGGCCACGGAGCAGCAGGCACCGGCCCCCATCGGGGTCGACCTTCTGCTCCGGCGGCTGTTGCAGCTGGGGATCGCCGATTTCCTGCTGATCTCCGCCTTCGACATCCATCGCTGGCGGCGCGAGAACTGGCAGAATTTCGAGGAAATGTTCCAGATCGCGGCGCGCATGGTGTTCGACCAGCCTGCCCAGCCCGTCTGGCTCTACGCCTTCGCCTTCCCCTTTGTGGCCGCCAATTTCGGCTGCATGGTCCAGTGGCTTCGCGGCAAGCGCGCGCCGATCATGGTTCCGCTGTTTGCCATCAGCGCCATCGCCATTGCCGCAATGCCGCTGGCGGCGTGGCAGACGGTGGTCCACCGGATGATCTGGCCGGACATTCTGAGCTTTATCGGCTATGGGATCGGCGGCGCGATTGCGATCATTATCGGGCTGCGGCTCGACAGCACATCACAGGCCGCCGCCATGCGGCAGCCCGCTACGGAGATTTGACAAGATGCCCCTCCATTTCGAACTGGTGACCCCGGCCCGCCACGTGCGCAGCGACGATGTCCACATGGTCGTCGTGCCCGGTACCGAAGGCGAATTCGGCGTGCTCGAAGGCCATGCGCCCTTCATGTCGACGATCCGCGACGGCGCGGTGCAGATCTTCAAGACCGCCGGTGCCAGCCCCGAGACGATCGAGGTGCGCGGCGGCTTCGCCGAAGTGGGCGAGAACGGGCTGACCATCCTCGCCGAACACGTGGAGAGCTGATCGCCGCTTCCGGCGACACCTACCAATGTCCCGTATCGCCATGAACCGTCCGTTGGTCTGGCTGGCGCGTTTCGCGCTGGTCGTGGCCCTCTGCAGCGCTTTCGTCATCGCCCTCGTCCCCAGCAGCGGCAGCGCGGGACACATGAACGACAAGCTGCTGCACGCGATGACTTTCTTCGGCCTGGGCGGGCTGGCCAGTGCCGGCTTCCGCCGTCGCAGCGGTGTGGGGATCTTCATCTTTCTGACGATCTTCGGCGGTCTGATCGAGATCGCGCAGTGGTTGACGGACTGGGGCCGCTCCGCCGAATGGGCCGACCTTGGCGCGGACATGGCCGGCGCCTTCATCGGTATCGTGATGGCCCGGATCCTTACCCGGCTCCCCTGACGCTCAGCGCGTAGGCGCGTGGAAATCGGGCGGCTTGTCCGCGATCCAGGCCACGAATTTCGCGACCGTCTCGTTCTCCTTCAGCCGTGCCGGATCGTCGCCGATCCGCGCCAGCTGCGCATTGGTGAAATTCGCGTGGATGGTGCGATGGCAGATCGGGTGAACCGGCACCGTCACACGCCCCTTCTTCGCTTTGGGCACGGGATGATGCCACTGCAGGCGGCTTTCGACGGGCCGCCCGCACAGCCAGCACACCAGCGGGCCGCCCCTGCCCTCAATCGACGGCGTAGAAGATATCCTTGCTTACTCCGCCATAGGATTCGCCAGCCATCACATCGACCGCTTCTACCCGGGCCGTGCATTGCCGGTCCGCCACGACCTCTTCGTCCCGCACGACGAGAACGCCATCGGTGAATTCGGGATTGTTCGGCTCTCCCGACGCGAAATTGGTGCGTATCGTCCGGCTGTAGACAATATAGCGAACCGGGCCCTTGGCGAACTGGATCTGCGATTCCCCTCCACCGGAGTAGGGCGTGTTGGAAAAGCGCCCGCCGGTCAGCATGATTTCCGCAGTGTCCGAGCCGTAGCGATACTGCGCAACGGGATTGCCCTGCGCGTCGCTTACGCCGCAGACCGCGATCTGCTTGCGCCCCGCCTCGCAAAAGAAAAGCGTCTGCTCGTCCTGCGAGCAGGCGACCGGCTGGGCCATCTGCTGCATGGCCTGCTCTGCCACCTGTGCGTCGTCCGCAGCATTGCTGTCGGCGCCTTCGGGCGCCTGGGAGGCGGGCGTATCCTCGCGCGATTCAAGGTCGGCCGTGTCGAGCTGGTCGGCCCCGTCACCCGTCTGGTCGCACGCCACGATAGACAGCGCGGCCGCCGCCATTAGCCATGCATGCTTCATTTGCCCTGCCCCGCCTTTTTCTTCTTCATCGTGTCGTGGAAGCGATCCGCCCAGCCCGGCTTGATGGACTGTTCGGCGCGCTCCATCCGCAACTCGCCCGCCGCAACGTCGCGCGTCACCGTGCTGCCCGCCGCCACGATGGCGTCCGCGCCGATGGTCACGGGTGCGACCAGTGCCGAATTCGATCCGATGAAGGCCCGCTCCCCGATCACGGTCTTGTACTTGAAGTAGCCGTCGTAATTGCAGGTGATCGTGCCCGCGCCGATATTCGCGCCTGCGCCGACTTTGGCATCGCCCAAATAGGTGAGGTGGCTCGCCTTGGCGCCTTCGCCCAGCGTCGCCTTCTTCATCTCGACAAAATTGCCGACGAAGGCGTCCTTTTCCAGTACCGCACCCGGCCGCAGGCGCGCGTAGGGGCCGACCTGCGCGCCTTCGCCCACCGTGGCGCCCTCCAGATGGCTGAACGCCTTGATATGCGCGCCGTCGGCGATCCGCACGCCGGGGCCGAAGACGACATTGGGGTCGATCGTCACATCGCGCCCGATTTCGGTATCGTAGCTGAAGAACACCGTTTCGGGCGCGCGCAAAGTCGCGCCGCCCGCCATCGCTTCCTCACGCTTCAGATCCTGCCACTGCGCTTCGGCGCGGGCGAGTTCGGCGCGGCTGTTGATCCCCGCGACCTCGCCCGGATCGCTCGCGGTCACCGCCGCGCAGGTGTCGCCATCGGCAATCGCGATATTGACGATATCGGGCAGGTAATATTCGCCCTGCGCATTGTCGTTGCCCACGCGGCGCAGCAGATCGAACATGTCGGCAGCGCGCGCGGCCATCAGGCCCGAATTGCACAGATTGCACGCACGCTCTTCTTCGGACGCGTCCTTGAATTCGACCATCTTGGCGATCTTGCCTTGGTCGTCCGCGATCACGCGGCCATAGGCGAGCGCGTCTTCGGGCTCGAAGCCCAGCACCACCACCTTGGGCGCATCCTCGGCATGCAGGCGGTCGAGCATCGCCTGCATCGTCTCGCCGCGCACGAAGGGAACGTCGCCGTAGAGCACCAGCACGTCGCCGGTGAAATCGCCCAGCGCGTCCTCCGCCTGCTGGACCGCATGGCCGGTGCCTAGCTGCGGCTCCTGCACGCGCGTCTGCGCTTCCTCGCCCAGTGCGGCCTCCAGCTGTTCGCGCCCAGCGCCGACCACCACGACCTTGTGTTTCGGCCCAAGCGTATCGAGTGAGTCGATCAGGTGATGCAGCATCGGGCGCCCGGCAATCGGGTGCAGCACCTTGTGCAGATCGGATTTCATGCGGGTGCCCTTGCCCGCGGCGAGGATGATGGCGGCGAAATCTCTCATAACCGGCGCTGTGCCACCATCGGCTTGCAGAATGAAGAAGGTTTCGCCACGCGAGGGCGCATGAGTGATTTTCCTTTTGACGCGATCGGCCTCGATCTGGACGGCACCCTGCTCGACACCAAGGCAGACCTCGCCGCCGCAGTGAACCATGCGCTGGCCGAAGGCGGATACCGGCAGGTGCCCCCCGAAAAGGTGGAAGGCCTGATCGGCGGCGGCGCGAAGGTGATGCTGGCCCGCGCGATAGAGCATCAGGGCGGCAGCCTGGAGCGCGAGGATTTCCGCCCGCTCTACAAGACCCTGCTGCGCTATTATTCGGAGCACAACGCAGTCCACACCGCGCCCTTCCCCGGCGTGATCGAAACGCTGGACGCACTCGCCGCGAAGGATGTGAAGCTGGCCGTGGTGACGAACAAGTTCGAAAGTTTCGCGGCCGAAATCCTGGACCAGCTGGGCCTTTCGGACCGTTTCGTGACGCTGATCGGGGGTGACAGCCTGGGCAAGGACGCCGAAGGAAATTTCCGCGCCAAGCCCGCCGCCGATCCGATCCACGCCGCAATCGAGCGCTGCGCCGCCATTCGCCTCGCCTTCGTGGGCGACAGCACGTACGATGTGATGGCCGCGCGCGCCGCGCAGGTCCCGGTGGTGGCGGCAGGCTATGGCTATTGCGACAGGCCCGCCAATGAACTGGGCGCGGACGCGGTGATCGACCGGTTCGATGCGCTCATCCCCGCGCTGGAGCGCCTCGGGTCATCGTGATGCGCGAGGTCAATCGACCAACTCACGGTCCCGCCCGTCGAATGCCATTGGCAAGCGGGACAAGCCGTTGGACAGTCCTGCGATTTTTTATCGATCCGAAACGACACCCTGGGGGATTCGCTTATGAAACCGGTATCCATTCGCGCGCTTGGCGTGGCACTCGCCGCATCGATGGCGGGCGCACCGCTGGCCGTCGCACCTCTTAGCGCACAGGACACCAACGCCGTGGTCGAACCCGAATTCGAAGCCGAGAACGATCCCTTCATCTGGCTGGAGGAAACCCGCAGCGATCGCGCGCTCGAATGGGTCGAGGCCGAGAACGAGAAGACGGTCGCCGCCCTGCAGTCCGACCCCCGGTTCGAGGAACTGAAGGCCGAAGCGCTGGCCATCTACGACGCAGAGGACCGCGTTCCGGGCGTCAGCTTCACGCATTACGGCATGGTCAATTTCTGGCAGGACGCGAAGAACCCCAAGGGCATCCTGCGCCGCACCACGCTGGAAAGCTGGCGGACCGACAATCCTGAATGGGAGACCATCCTCGATATCGACGCGCTGGCGGCGGAAGAGGGCAAAGAATGGGTCTATGGCGGGATGAACTGCCTCCCGCCCGACGGCACGCGCTGCATGGTCTACCTGTCCGACGGCGGGAAGGACGCGAGCATCGCGCGCGAATTCGACCTCGAGACGCTCGATTTCGTCGATGGCGGCTTCGAGCTTCCCGAGAGCCAGGGCAGCGCCAGCTGGGTCGATCGCGACACGCTGCTGGTCAGCCGCGATTTCGGCGAAGGCACGGTGACGGAGAGCTTCTACCCCTTCACCACCCGCGAATGGAAGCGCGGCACCCCGCTGGAATCCGCGAAGGAAATCTTCCGCGGCGAGCCGACCGACGTTTCTGCCGGGGCCTATCTGCTGCGCGACGGCGAGGGCACGATCCACGCGCGGATCGGCTATCGCGGCATCTCCTTCCACGAACGCGAATATTTCGTGGAGCATGATGGCGAGTGGGTGAAGCTGGACCTGCCAGCCAAGGCCGGCCCCTTCGGCATCATCGACGGGCACATGCTGTTCACCACCGATGTCGACTGGGAATCGAACGGCGTGATGTTCCCGGCGGATTCGATCGTTGCAGCCGATCTGGAGGAATGGAAGGCCGACCCCAACGGCGCGCAGAAGGTGCTCGTCTGGGCGCCGGGCGAACGCCAGACCAAGCGCGGCGGCGCGTCGACCAAGTCCAGCATGTATGTCTCCATCCTCGACAACGTGAAGGGCAAGGTCCTCAAGTTCGATTACGAGGACGGCGGCTGGGGCTGGACCGAGATCGACCTGCCGAAGAACGCCACGGTCGGCGTTGCCACCGCGTCGGACGACACCGACCAGATCATGTTCACCTCCACCGATTTCCTCTCGCCCGGCACGTATTACTATGCCGAGGACGGGGTGAACCTGGAGGTCGTGAAGGAAAGCCCCACCCGCTTCGACGCGGAAGGGATGACGATCGAACAGTTCGAAGCGGCCAGCCCGGACGGCACCAGGATCCCCTACTTCCTCGTGAAGCCGAAGGGCATGGAGATGGACGGCAGCACGCCGGTGCTGATGGGCGGCTATGGCGGCTTCCAGGTGCCGCGCCTGCCCTCCTACCTCGGCAGCACTGGCAAGATGTGGCTGGAGCGGGGCAATGCCTATGTCCTCGCCAATATCCGCGGCGGCGGCGAGTTCGGGCCGAACTGGCACCAGAGCGCCATTCGCGAGAACAAGCAGCGCACGTGGGACGATTTCATCGCCGTGGGCCGCGATCTGGTTGAACGCGGGATCACCAGCCCCGAGCATCTGGGCGTAGAGGGTGGCTCGCAGGGCGGGCTGCTGGTCGGCACCGCCTTCACCCAGGCGCCGGACCTGTTCAACGCCGCGATCGTCCAGATCCCGCTGTTCGACATGCTGCGCTACCAGTATATCGGCCGCGGCGCGTCGTGGATCGGCGAGTATGGCGACCCGCGCATTCCCGAGCAGCGCGCATGGATCGAAGGCTATTCGCCCTACCAGAAGCTGTTGGAGGAGAAGGACTACCCACGGGTGTTCTTCGTCACCTCCACCGCCGACGATCGCACCCATCCCAGCCATGGGCGCAAGGCCGCCGCGCGGATGTCCGCGCAGGGCGATGATTACCTCTATTACGAGGATACCAAGGGCGGCCACTCGGGCGGCGTCGACAACGAACAGCGCGCTACCCTGCGCGCAATGCAGATGGTCTACCTGCTGCAGCAGCTGGCAGACTGAGGCGCCGCAAAATGGCAGGCCGCGCGATGCAGGCGCGGCCTGCCCCTACGGCATCCGGCGCTTGCTTCGGCGGTGTTGCCAGAATGGCCGGAACCTGCCACTCCGCTGCCGATTTTCTTACTAGAAACGCCAAGCGGAGAGTCCCCTCATGAGCATCTCGTTCAAAGACAAAGTCGCCATTGTAACCGGTGCAGGCGGCGGCCTTGGCCGTGCCTATGCGCTCGAACTCGGACGGCGCGGCGCGAAGGTCGTGGTGAACGATCTGGGCGGTTCGCGTGACGGCACCGGGTCTTCCGACGCGGCTTCGGCAGTGGTCGAGGAAATCGAGCGCGCGGGCGGCGAAGCGATGGCCAACGGCGCGTCGGTCACCGAATACGAGCAGATGGAAAAGATGGTCGCCGACGCCAAGCAGAAGTGGGGCGGCGTCCACGTTCTTATCAACAATGCCGGCGTCCTGCGCGACAAGAGCTTCGCCAAGATGGAGCCGGCCGATTTCGAATTCGTGGTCGACGTGCACCTCAACGGATCGGCCAACGCCACCAAGGCCGTGTGGGAAACCATGCGCGAACAGGCCTATGGCCGCATCCTGATGACCGCCAGCTCCACCGGCCTGTTCGGCAATTTCGGCCAGGCGAACTACGGCGCGGCCAAGCTGGGCCTTGCCGGCCTGACCAAGACGCTCCAGCTCGAAGGCGCGAAGTACAACATCAAGGTCAACACGCTGGCGCCCGTCGCGGGCACGCGGATGACCGAAGACCTGTTCCCCAAGGAAGCCTTCGAGCTGTTCGCGCCGGAAAACGTGGTTCCCGCCGCGCTCTACCTCGTCAGCGAAGATTCCCCGACCAACGCCATCGTCGGCGCGGGCGCGGGCGGCTTCCACTCGGCATGGGTGGTGATGAACGACGCAGTGTGGCTGCCCGAGGGTGAGCGCACGGTCGAAGGCTTTGCCGAGAACTGGGACAAGATCAGCGAACAGTCCAACCTCAAGGCCCCGCAGTCGGGCCAGGAGCAGTCGGGCGCGATCCTCGCTGCCATGCAGAAGGTGACGGGCAGCGGGCCGGGCAGCGCACGCGGCTAAGCCAAAAACCCGAAGGCCCCGCGCTCTTTTTCGATAGCGCGCCGGGCCCGATCGGAATATTCATCCCTCGGGGGGGCAGGAGAGCCGCGCACCAGTCGGCGATCCCTCCGGGGGATTTTTGCATGACCACAACCGAATACCCGGCCGCGACCGGCACGGATAACGACTTCGCGCGGCTGAGCTCGCGCGCACGCAACGCCGAATATGCCATTTTCGCCTATATCGGAATCTCGGCGATCGTCCTGGTGTTCGAGCTGCTCGAACTGGCCGGCCTCGTCGACCTGATGAGCCTGACCCCCGGCCCGCTGGAAGACGCCTACGGCCTCGCCGCCATTCTCATGTTCGTGATCTTCGTCGGCTCGGTCGTGCTGGTGAGCATGTGGATTTACCGTGCGCACGCCAATCTGAGAGATCGCGGGATCGAGATGGAAACCTCGCCCGGCTGGGCCGTGGGGTGGTTCTTCGTGCCGATCATGAACCTGTTCAAGCCGTTCCAGGCGATGCGCGAATTGTGGAGCGAGAGCCACTTCGAGAGCGACAGCTATGGCGACCCGGCACCCGGCGCGATCGGCGCGTGGTGGGGGCTCTGGATCGTTGGCAACATCCTCTCGAACGTGAGCCTGCGGATGACGTCCTACGGCACCGGCGACAGCATCACCATCGCCATTGCGCTCTCCGTCGTGGCGGGCGCGATGCTGATCGCCTGCGCGTTCCTGCTGCGCACCATCATCCGCGACATCACGTCGGCACAGAATACCGAGGTGAACATGCGCGCAGTGTTCGAATAGGGCACGCGTGCCGGGAAGGCGAACGCATACCGTCGTGCTGTATTGACAGCGTAATACACCAGTCCTAGCCTTTTGCGCTGAACAGGCAGGGGAGGCTTGGCCGGTGTATTCCGAAGACGATATCAATTCCGCCGTCGCGGCGGGCGCGCTGAGCGAGGATGCTGCCGCATCCTTCCGCGCGCACATGAGCGAGGTGCGCGGCATCTCGCGCGGGGACGAGGAGAACTTCAAGCTCCTCAATTCCTTCAACGACATCTTCGTCGCCATCGGCATCGCCATCATGCTGTTCGCCGCAGGCGCGATCGGACAGCAGCTGGGCAACATGCTCGTCGAGGTTCCCGCGTGGGACTGGGGAAGCGAGTGGACCGAAGCCGAATACCAGGCTTACCAGCAGCTTTCCGGTCTGCGAACCGCGACGCAGATCGCCATCGCCGCCGGGCTGATCGCGCTCACATGCTGGCCGCTGGCGGAATTCTTCACTTTGCGCCGCCGGATGGCCCTGCCCTCCATCATCCTGCTGCTCGGCTTCGTCGGCGGCGTGTTCGTCGGCTGCACCGCGCTCGGCGTGGCGCTTGTCGGTACCGAACAGAGCGAACCGATCGCGGGCTATTTCGTGGCCGGAGCGGGCGTGATTGCCGCGCTGGCCGCATGGCTGCACTGGCTGCGCTTCAAGGTGCCGATCACGGTGGCGGCAGGCTCCGCAGCGCTTGCCGCGACGCTGATCGGCCTGATTGTCGCTGCACTCGAACCGACCGGTCTCGACCAGGGCGATGTCGCCCTGTGGCTCACCTTCGTGGCCGGACTGGCCATCTTCGCCTTCGCGATGGTGTGGGATCTGAAAGACCCGGCACGCACGACGCGGCGCAGCGATGTGGCCTTCTGGCTGCACCTGCTCGCCGCGCCGATGATCGCGCACCCGATCTTCTACACGCTGGGCGTAATGGGCGGTTCGGAAATCGGAGTGGGCAAGGCGATCGCCGTGCTGGCGATCTACATCGCCTTCGGCATCGTGGCGCTGATCGTGGATCGGCGCGCGCTGCTCGTCTCCGCGCTGATCTACGTGCTGGTGGCGCTGGCCTTCCTGTTCGACCGCTTCGGCGCGGTGGAACTGACCGTGGCACTCACGGCACTGGTGATCGGGTCGGCGCTGCTGTCGCTCTCGGCCTTCTGGGCACCGATCCGCCGCGGCGTGATGGGGATCGTACCCGAAGACTGGCGCGATGCCCTGCCCAGCAGCGAGCGTGATCTGGTCGCCGCTCCAGCCTGACCAGCGCGCGATTGGGAGAAAAGAAAAGGCCCGCCATCGCTGAAGATGGCGGGCCTTTTGTCATGCGGCTCGCAGCGAGGCCCTAGTCGTCGATGGCCTTGACCAGCCGCCGTTCCAGCGGGGCCAGCACGCCCGCCAGATCGTGCCCGCGCTTGAGGACCTGCCCGTGTTCGCCGAAAAGCGTCCACATGCCCTGCCGGTTGCGCAGCGAGGGGCGCTTTTCCACCCGCGCCTGCGGGCGTTCGGCGGTGCGGCGAAACGCCGCGAAGCTGGCGGCATCGCGTCCGAAATCCATCGCATAGTCGCGCCATTCGCCCGCCGCGACCATCCGGCCGTAAAGATCGAGGATGCGCATCAGCTCTTCCCGCGCAAAGCCCACCTGATTTGGCTTCGATCCGGGGAAGGCGAGCACGGTGCCGCCTGGATTGCCGACCATCAGCTACCCGTTCCGCTGCGCCGGGGTTCGTCGGATTGCGCGGCCTTGAGCGCTTCCACCTCGGCGCGGAGCGCAGCCATTTCCGCCTCCAGCGCGTCGGTCCGTCGCTTGCCGCCGATCGTCTGATCCTCGCACGGTTCGTCGCATGGCGTGCCATAGGGGATGAACTCGCGCAGCCATTCCTCCGCCGGGACCAGCGTGGAGCGCGCCTTCATGCCGATCATCGTCGCGCCGTCGGGCACATCGTCGGTCACCACGGCATTGGCCCCGATGCGCGCGCGTTCGCCGACCGTGATCGGCCCGATCACCTGCGCGCCCGAACCGATGATGGCATAATCGTTGATGGTCGGGTGGCGCTTGCCCGCCTTGCCGTTGGTCGGGTTGGTGCCGCCCAGCGTCACGCACTGGTAGATCGTCACCCAGTCGCCGATCTCCGCGGTCTCGCCGATCACGGTGAAGCCATGGTCGATGAAGAAATACCGCCCGATCTTTGCGCCCGGATGGATGTCGATCGCGGTCAGGAAGCGCGAGAAATGATTGACCAGCCGGGCGAGGAAATACAGCCGCGCCTCGAACAGCCAGTGCGCCAGCCGATGCAGGCCCAGCGCAAGCACGCCCGGATAGAGCAGCACTTCCCACCGCGAACGTGGCGCGGGGTCCCGCTTTTTCACGGAGTCGAGATAGTCGATCAGACCCACGAACATCGTCTCACGAGTGTTTCACCCTTCATTCGCTAAATCAAGCGGCCTTGCGCGGGACCATCGACGTATTCGAGGGCATCGCGGCACAGATTACGTGTGGGCCGCGCCTGTCGTTCCAGAGCGAGACGGTCCAGCGTGGCCACGAAGCGTTCGGCCGCCGCGAAGCTGCGCGTCATGCGCGGCACCACGTAGGCGAGCGCATCTTCGGGCAGGACGAGCCCGCGCCGCTCCGCATGGCTCACGATCAGATCGCGCATCATATCGTCGTCCGGCGTGCCGATCTCCAGCGCGAGCGCGGCGCCCAGCCGCGACCGGAGATCGGGCAGCGCGATCTCCCAGCCTTCCTCGCCATCAATGTCGGCGTCGGGGATCAGCAGCAGCGGCGTGCCGTCTTCCTGCGCGCGGTTCCAGCGGTGGAACAGCGCCGTCTCGTCGATGGTGTCGGCGCCGTCGATGGTCTCTCCCAGCCCTGCGGCAGCGAACCAGCGGCCCAGCAGCGTCTTGCCCGAACCGGCGGCCCCGCGCAGGATCGCGGTGCGGAAAGGCCAGCCCGAGGGATCGCGCAAGGCTTCGACCACCGCCTGATTCGCGTTGCCGATCACGATGCTGTCCGGATCCCCCTCCCGCGCCGGGGGCAAGGGGAGCGCAATCTGCGAAACGGATCGACCCACGCTGGTCCTCCGCTCTAGCGGCTGATGGTGAGATTGGTGCCCGCGCGCTGGACGTTGTAGCCGCGCGAGGCGATCGCGCCGACCAGCTCGTCGAGGGTGCCGGCATAGCTCACGCTCATCACCGAAGTCCCGCCGATCGCGGTGCTGGAAACCGACGCACCGCGCACGCCCGGCGTGCCGCGCACGGCCGCAAGCCCTGCGTCGAAAGCGGAGGCGTCGGGCGTCGGGAAGTTGATGAACAGGTTGATGACGCTGGCGCCCTCGCCCCCGGCGGCCGCGCCCGCCTGCGCGGTATTGGCGTCGGCCACGTCTTCCTCTTCCTGAGTCTGTGTCGCCGCGTTGCGCGCAGCCTCCGCGCGGGCAAGGATCGCGCGGCTCTGTTCGATCAGGCGGGCGATCTGCGAATCCATCATGCCCGAACCGCGGCTGAGCGTGGGATCGGGCTTGATCGTGCCCTCCGCCAGCGCTTCCACGAACATCTCGTCGAACCGCGCCACCGCCCGTTCGAGCATCGCGGGCAGTTCGCGCGGGCTTTTCGCGCGCAAGGTGAAGCTGCCCAGATATTCGTTGTCGGGTCCGTGCCGCGCGGTGAAGCGCCCGGTCACCGGCCCGCCGGGGAAGCTGTAATCGATCTCCGCAATCGGCACGAGCACGTCGGCTGCGCCGAACTGGTCGAGGATGGTGGCCCACCAGTTGCGGCTGCGGCGGCCCGTCTGGCCATAGGTGAGCAGGAGCGATTCGCCGCCCGCGCCGGTGGGGCGGACATAGTCGATCCGGCTGGCGCCGGGCTGGTATTCGGCCCAGGCGCGCTGCCACGGATTGACCTGCTGGTACATCAGTTCGCTGCCCGCGCTCAGCGTAACCGGCAGCAGCAGCATGGGCGCAGACCGGCGCGTCTCGCCCGAACGGCCGAGATAGCCCGCCGCCTTCTGCCGGTCGAACGCCACGCCCAGCGTTGCGACATAGCGCCGGGGGCCCGCTTCCTCGTGCTGGATCACGATGGCCGAGACGAGGCCCATCAGCTGGCCGTCCGAAATATCGGGCCCGCCCAGCTTTTCCCACGCCTTGCGCTGTGCTTCCTTCCACGCGGTCTGCCGCGCTTCCTCCGCCGTGTCGGCGGTGACGTTCACCTCGATCCCGCCCACGTTGATGTCCGTGCTGGCCATCAGCGGGGCGATCCCGCGATCCCCTTCCACCTGCGCGAAGGCGCCGCCCGCATACAGCGCGGCGAGCCCGCCCAGAAGGGCGAGCAGGACGAGTGCGATGCGCGGCAAGGGGGTGGCTGGGAGAGTCATGGGGGAAAGCTGGCAGCCTTTTGCCCAAGTGGCGATGGATTTCCAAGCGCGAAAGCGTAAGACGTGGCCCGCATGAGCGATGCAGACAAAGCCGACGGCACAAAAAGCTACACCTACGAAGGCGCAGGCGTCTCGATCGAGGCGGGCAATGCCCTCGTCAAGGCGATCGGACCGCTTGTCCGCGCGACCGCGCGACCGGGCGCGGATGCCGAACTGGGCGGCTTCGGTGCCTTCTTCGATCCGAAAGCCGCCGGGTTCAAGGACCCGCTGCTGGTCGCCGCGAACGACGGCGTGGGCACCAAGCTGAAACTGGCCATCGATCACGACCGGCACGACACCGTGGGCGTCGATCTGGTGGCGATGTGCGTGAACGACCTGATCGTGCAGGGCGCAGAGCCGCTGTTCTTCCTCGATTATTTCGCCACCGGCAAGCTGGAGAGCGGCGTCGCCGAACGCGTGATTGCGGGGATTGCGGAAGGCTGCAAGCAGGCGGGATGCGCGCTGGTCGGCGGCGAGACCGCCGAAATGCCGGGCATGTATTCGCCGGGCGACTATGACCTTGCGGGCTTCTGCGTCGGCGCGGTGGAGCGTGGGGCGCAGCTTACCGGAGAGCGAATCGCACCCGGCCATGTGCTGCTGGGGCTCGCCAGTTCGGGCGTGCATTCCAACGGCTTCTCGCTGGTACGGCGACTGGCCGGGGACAAGGGCTGGAAGATGGACCGCCCCGCCCTGTTCGACCAGGACAAGCTGCTGGTCGACCACCTGATGGAGCCGACGCGGATCTACGTCGCCAGCCTGCTGCCGCTGATCCGTGACGGGCTGATCGACGGGCTGGCACACATTACCGGCGGCGGCCTGCTGGAGAATATCCCGCGCGCCCTGCCCGATGGCACCCGCGCGAAGGTCCACGCATCGCGCTGGCCGCTGCCGCGCCTGATGTCTTTCCTGCAGGCGCAGGGAAACATCGAGCCGGGCGAGCTGGCGCGCACTTTCAACTGCGGCATCGGCATGGTGCTGATGGTAACGCAGGAGAACGCGCAGGCAGTTACCGAAAGGCTGACGCAGGCGGGCGAAACCGTGTTCGCCATCGGCGAGGTCGAGGCGGGGACGCGCGGCTGCGATGTCGACGGAACGGCAGGCCTGTGGTCCGCGCAGAGCGACTGGGTCGCCCAGCATGATCACTGAGACTCATGAGCACTGACGTCGCTGCACCGCGCGCCAGGATCGCGGTGCTGATTTCGGGCGCCGGGACCAACATGGCCGCGCTGCTCTATGCCAGCAGGCAGGGCGCGCCGTTCGAGATCGTGCTGGTCGCCAGCAACGATCCGCACGCGGGCGGACTCGCCATCGCGGAGGCCGAAGGGATTGCCACCTTCGCATGCTCGCACAAGGGCATGGACCGCGCCGGGCACGACGCCGCGATGGATGCCGCGATCCGCGACAGCGGCGCGCAATTCGTGGCGCTGGCGGGCTACATGCGCGTGATCGGCGATGACTTCGTGAAGCGGTGGGAGGGCCGGATGCTCAACATCCACCCCTCGCTCCTGCCGAAATACAAGGGGCTGCAGACCCACGCCCGCGCGCTGGAGGCGGGCGACGAGATTGCGGGCGCATCCGTGCATCTGGTCAGTACCGAACTCGATGGGGGGGAGGTGCTTGGGCAGGCGCAGGTCGCGGTGATGGCGGGCGACACGCCCGAAACGCTGGCCCTTCGGGTGCAGGTGGCCGAGCATCAGCTCTACCCGCGCGTGCTGGCGGACTATGTCTCGCGGCCCTACGATGCCGACTGGCTGCTGCGCCGGGTGCGCGAACTGGCGCTGGCCCTGCCCGAGGCAGAGGAACAGGCCAGCCACGGCTCCCCCGCCTTCAAGATCGCGGGCAAGACCGGCAAGTTCTTCGCCCATTTCGCAGATCGCCACCACGGCGCGCACCAGATCGCGCTGCTCGCGAAAACAAGCGGGCAGGACGAACTGGCCAATCTGGTGGAGCGCGACCCCGAAGTGTTCTTCCGCCCCGCCTATTACCACGCGACCGGCTGGGTCGGCATCGCGCTCAATCGCCCGGACTGCGACTGGGACCAGGTGCAACACTGGCTGGAACGCTCATGGCGCAGCGTCGCGCCCAAGCGGCTGACGAGGCTGATCGATGCGGCGGAAGAGTTTTAGAGCGGACTTCAGGTAGCGGCCCGCCCAGCTTCGATGACCGAGTTCGAGGCGGAACCGGAAACATGGCGAAATGGTTCGCAGAACGGCACGAACGATCCAGGAGGCGGTTATCGTGACCTCAGCCGGAGGGCAACGCGCGCCGCCCTTTCCCGGCGATCACGCTTTGGATGCCTTCAACGACCAAGCAAAAAGGGCCCCGGATCGCTCCGGAGCCCTCTTTTTCCAACCGTTCGGTGAAGGTCTTTAGCCGACGATTTCGTCGTCGCTGAAGAAGAACGCGATTTCGGTTGCGGCGTTCTCGTCGCTGTCCGAACCGTGGACCGAGTTGGCTTCGATCGATTCGGCGAAGGCCTTGCGGATCGTGCCCTCTTCGGCGTCGGCCGGGTTGGTCGCGCCCATCACGTCGCGATTGCGCTTCACGGCGTCTTCGCCTTCGAGGACCTGCACGACCACGGGGCCGCTGGTCATGAAGTCGACCAGTTCGCCGTAGAACGGGCGTTCTGCGTGCACTTCGTAGAACTTCTTCGCCTGGTCTTCGGTCATCCGGATGCGCTTGGAAGCGACGACGCGCAGGCCTGCATCTTCCAGCATCTTGGTGACCGCGCCGGTCAGGTTGCGGCGGGTGGCGTCGGGCTTGATGATCGAAAAGGTGCGGGTAGCCGCCATGGTGTTGTTCCTTGCAAATTGTCGGGGGGAAAATGCGTTGCGCGCGCCCCTAGCAGCTTCCACGGGGCCTGCAAGATGCGGCGGCGTTGATGCAGGCTTCCCCGCATCCCATCCCACCGCCGTGTGCCCGGAGTCCGGCGGGGGCGCTCAGCCCCCACCGCTGATGGAGAGCGAGACTTCGGTGACATCCGCCGCCGTCTCGGTGTTCATCGAGAACGTGCGCCCGTCCGGCGCTTCAGCGGTCAGCAAACGGTCGCCATCGACCTTGAAGTCCATGTTGATCGCGAAGCCCGCGGTTTCGGCCTGCTCGCGATAGAAGTCCGCAATATCATCGGCTGGATCATCGCTTTCGAACGTGATGATCTGGCCCGATGCCTCGTCGGTCCCCATGCTCATGTCGCTGACGACTTGCGCGTCGGGATAGGGAGAGAACCCCTCGGGCCAGGATGCACTCTCGCCCTTGCGCTCCGCGATGGTGACCGTTTCACCATCCGGGGTCTTGAAAGTGGTCGTATCATCCTCGTTGCTGCCGCAGGCGGCGAGCAATCCAAGGAGGGCGGTGGCGGCAAGGGTGCGCATATCGAATCTCCTTCGCGGGCCGGCTAGCATTTCACTGCCCGCGCCGCCATTTCCTGCCCTCGCGTTTCCGGCACGATCCATCGCCCGGTCACGCGTTGCGAAAGCGCATCAGGCGACCTTCACCCAGCGCCCGTCCTTCTGTTCGAAGAAGCTGCGTTCGAGGCCGTCGGTCGCGCTCACCTCGCGCCAGGCGGTGCGCGCGGCGTCCCGCTGCTCGTCGCCGAACAGCAGGAACACGCGTTCGAAACGGTCACCCGACAAGGCTTCTGCGCGCCAGTGCCCATCGGCGAGGATGCAGGCGGTGGCCGCATTGGCGGGCACGCATGCCTGGCCGATCAGGATCGGCTGGTCCGCATCATGCACCCCGCCCGCCTGCCCGTTGGCGAGGAAGGCTTCGGGCCGCGCCTCCCACAAGGTGGCGGAGACCGATTCGCGCTGCGCGGCATCGCCGCTGACCACCAGCACGCGCCCGCCATCGGCCAGCACCCGCTCGGCAATCATCGCGACCACGCGTTCCGCCGGATCGCGGGAGAGGAGCCAGAAATCGACTTTCACGAGCCCGGACTAGCCGATTTGGCCGCCCGGCGGCACCGCTCCGAACAATATTTCACGGCATCCCAGTCGCGCTCCCACTTCTTGCGCCACACGAAGGGCAACCCGCAGGCCGCGCAGGTCTTGCTCGGCAGGTCGCCCTTCTTGCGCATGCGTCCCACGGGAAAATGCGCTCCGCGATCAGCCTTCCAGCACGTCGCGGACATACTGGTCGAGCAGGCGCACGCCATACCCGGTGGCACCCTTGCCCCAGGTTGCGCCCGGCTTGTTCGACCAAGCCATTCCCGCAATGTCGAGATGCGCCCACGGCGTGCCGTTCTTGATGAAACGCTTGAGGAACTGCGCGGCGGTGATCGATCCGGCCTCGCGCGGGCCGACGTTCTTCATGTCCGCGATCGGGCTGTCGATCAGCTTGTCGTAGGCCGGGCCGATCGGCATGCGCCACACCTTGTCGCCGCTGGTCGTACCGGCGGCCAGCAGACGCTCCGCCAGCGTGTCGTCGTTGGAGAACACGCCCGCCTGTTCGTTGCCGAGCGAGATCAGCATCGCGCCGGTCAGCGTGGCGAGGTCGATCACGGCGGCAGGCTTGTACTCTTCCTGCGCCCAGTGGAGGGCGTCGGCCAGCACCAGCCGCCCTTCGGCGTCGGTATTGATGACTTCCACCGTCTGCCCGCTCATCGTGGTGACGACATCGCCGGGGCGCTGGGCATTGCCGTCGGGCATGTTCTCCACCAGGCCGCACACGCCGATCACGTTGGCCTTCGCCTTGCGCCGGGCGAGCGCGACCATCGCGCCGGCCACCGCGCCGGCGCCGCCCATGTCCCACTTCATGTCTTCCATGCCCGCGCCCGGCTTGATCGAGATGCCGCCCGAATCGAAGGTCACGCCCTTGCCCACGAACAGCGTCGGCTTGTCGTCCGTCTTGCCGCCGTTCCAGCGCATGGCGAGGATGCGCGAGGGGCGCGAGGACCCCTGCCCCACGCCCAGCAGCGCGCCCATGCCGAGCTTTTCCATCTCCGCATCGTCGAGCACGGTGATCTCGATCCCGGTGCCGTCGAGCGCCTTGCGGCAGCGCTCCACGAAGCTTTCGGGGTAGAGGATATTGGCGGGCAGCGTGACGAGTTCCTTGGTGAACTCCACCCCGTCGGCAAGCGCGCTCTCGCGTTCCCACGCGCTATCGGTGCCGTCGGGCGCGCCGACCGTGACGACCGCCTTGAGGGAGACCTTCTCCGCATCCTTCTGGGTGGTGCGGTATTCGTCCCACCGCCAGGCGCGCAGCCGCAGGCCCAGCAGTACCGCCGCCGCATCCTCTGCCGAAAGATCGCTGCCCGAAAGATCCAGCGCGATGCTGCTTTCGCCAGAGGTCAGGAACTTCGCGGCCAGCGCGGCACCTGCCTTTTCGAGATTGGCGCGCCGGTCCTTCGCGCCCGGTTCGCCCGCGCCTGCCAGCGCCACGCGCACGACCTTGCCGCCGCGCTCCACGAAGCCTTCGACCAGCTGGCCCGCCGAGCCCTTGAACCGGCCGCGCTTCGCACCTTCGGCGAGCACGGGTTCGATCCCGTCGGGCATGGCGCCCTTGTTTGCGATGCTGGCGACCAGGGCGGCGTCGGCAGGAAGGCTGTCGGCGAAGGTGAATTGCATGATGTGGAGGATCCTTCGGAAATTTCTGTGCGGGCGAAAGCTGCATGCTGCGGCGCCCCGCTGCCGGGGCGCGTGGCAGCCATGAACATTTGCAGTCACAGGCCCCGCTAAGCGCGATTGCGATTACGGGGGCTGAGTGCAATAGGCAAGCGATGCGCCCGAAGGATCGTTCCGCCCCGATGTCAGCATCGCATCGCACCTTTCTGCTCGGCGGCGTTGGCCTGGCCACGCTCGCGTCGCTCGCCCTGGCGGCCCCGGCCAGCGCGCAGGACCAGGCCGAATCCGACCAGCAGGATGACGGCGTGGAAGAGGCGGTCGCCGACTATATCGACGGCGCCAATCCGCCCCCGCCCGGCGGCGAGCGCGAGATCGGATTCGAGGCCGACACGCTCGAATATGATTCGGAACAGGACATCATCTTCGCGCGCGGCAGCGTGCTGCTGCGCGATGGCGACCGGTCCGTGCGGGCGGACGAGGTTCGCTGGAACCGCCCCGCCGGCAGGATCGATGCGAGTGGCAACGTACGCTACGTGGATGGCGACGGAAACCAGCTCTACGCCAGCCAGCTGGAGCTGTCCGACAAGTTCGAAACCGGCGCGCTGAGCGACCTGCTGCTGGTGCTGCGCGAAGGCGGGCGGCTGGCGGCCGAAAGCGGGGAGCGGACCGACGACGGGCGGATCGCGCTGGTGCGCGGCGCCTATTCCGGCTGTGCCGTCACCACCCCGGAAGGCTGCCCAAAGCGCCCGAGCTGGAAGATCACTGCCGAGCGCGTCGTCTACGATCCCGATGCCAGCCGGGTGCGGTTCGAAGGCGGATATTTCTCGCTGTTCGGCCAGCGCATCCTGCCGCTTCCCACGCTGGAACTGCGCACCGATGGAGGGCCCAGTTCCGGGCTGCTGGTCCCCAGTCTGAGCATATCGCGCTCCAACGGCGTGGAGCTGAGCGGAGACTATTACTGGCGTCTGGCGGAAAATCGCGACCTGAAGCTGGGTGCGCACATCTTCACCGAAGCCGCGCCGATGGCGACTGCCACCTACCGCGAACTTTCGGACAAGGGCGCGTTTCAGGCCACCGGCTATCTGACGCGCAGCCGCCGCATCAATCCCTTCACGCAGACCCCACGTGGCACGCAGGATTTCCGCGGCTACCTGGCAATCAACGGCCGCTACCAGTTCGACGAGAACTGGAGCTTCACCGGGGCGACCCGGGTCACGAGCGACCGGACCTTCCTGCGCCGCTACGACATCAGCCGGGACGACCGCCTGCGCACCGTCGCCGAGCTGGAGCGGATCGACGACGACAGCTATTTCGTGGTCGCCGGCTTCGCCACGCAGACCCTTCGGCTCGACCAGAAGCAGGGCGAAGTGCCGATCGCGCTGCCGCTGATCGACTATCGCCACCGGATCAAGGACCCGCTGCTGGGCGGCACGATCACGCTGCGCGGCAATTCGCTGGCCGTCACGCGCAGCGACGGGCAGGATACGCAGCGCGCTCTCGCCAGTGCGCAGTGGCAGTTGCGCCGCGTGACGCCCCTGGGCCAGGTCGTGGAACTGACCGCGCTGGCGCGCGGCGATGTCTACCATACGCAAAACACCGCGCTGACCAGCGTGGCCAGCTATCGCGGCGAGGAAGGCTGGCAGGGCCGCACCCTGGGGCTTGCCGCAATGGACGTTTCATGGCCCCTTGTCGGGCCGCTTTTCGGGGGATCGCAGGTCCTCACCCCGCGGGTCCAGATCGTGGGCACCCTGCCCATCCGCAATACCGACATCCCGAACGAGGATTCGCGCGCGATCGACCTGGAGGATGTGAACCTGTTCTCGCTCAACCGCTTCCCCGGAGACGACCGGTTCGAAGACGGCACGCGGATCACCTACGGGGTCGACTGGGAACTGACCAAGCCCGACTGGCGGGTTTCCGCCAATATCGGCCAGTCCTACCGCCTCGACGACAAGCAGATCATCTTTCCCGACGGCACCGGCCTGTCCGACAGGTTCTCCGACATCGTCGGGCGGACGCGCGTGCGCTACAAGGATTTCGTTTCCCTCACCTACCGCTTCCGGCTCGACAAGGACAACCTCACCGCCCGGCGGACGGAAATCGACGCGACGGTCGGCAACCGGCGGACCTATGCCGAAATCGGTTATCTGCGGCTGGATCGGAACATCCCTCTCCTCAACGAGGATCTCGGCGACCGTGAGGAACTGCGCGCCGCGGGCCGCGTGGCCTTTGCCGATTACTGGTCGCTGTTCGGCTCGGCAGTGGTCAACATGACCAACCGCGACGAGGACCCGACCCTGCAGGCCGACGGATTCGAACCGATCCGCACGCGTCTGGGCATTGCCTACCAGGACGATTGCATCGATCTGGGCATCACCTGGCGGCGCGACTTCGTGACGCAGGGCGATGCGTTGCGCGGCAATACCATCGAACTGACGTTCCGCCTGCTCAACCTCGGATTCAGCGGATAACCGCGCAGCATGCCGCCCCGGCCAGCCGCATTGGCATGAAAGGCCAGACACGCTAGGGGCAGCAACCGGACTCAGCGCAGGTTCAGCCTCCCCGACCCAAAGGCAGGGATGGCGCGAATACTGCGCTCCTTCGAATAATTGCGAAAGACAGGCGTTCTACGTGACCGACAGCATCTTCTCGAAAATCCTCAGCACCACCGCCGCACTCGCGATGGCGCTGCTGCCGGTGGCCGCCCAGGCCCAGCAGACCGCCCAGCAGGGCGGGCAGGAGGCGGGCGCCGCCACCAATCCATTCGGGTTCCCGGCCGACATCGTGATGTTCGAACAGCAGGACCCCAACGTGCGCACGGCCACCGCGAAGGTGAACGGCGCGGTGATTACGGGCACGGACATCAACCAGCGCGTTGCGCTGGTGCTTGCCGCTTCGGAGCGCGACGGTCTTCCACCCGAGGAAATGAACGCCCTGCGCATGCAGGTGCTGCGCAATCTCATCGACGAAACCCTGCAGATCCAGGCCGCGGCCGCGCAGGACATGGCCGTTTCCCAGGAACAGGTCGAACAGCGCTACGAAGCGCTCGCCCGGCAGAACTTCAGCCAGAACCCGGCGCAGATGGACGCCTACCTGATCGGCGTTGGCTCCTCCCCCGCCGCGCTCAAGCGCCAGATCGAGGGCGAGCTTGCCTGGAACAATCTGCTGCGCCGCAACGTCGCCCCCTTCATCAACGTGTCGTCCGAAGAGGTGAACGACACGATGGAGCGGCTCAAGACATCGCGCGGGCAGGAAGAATACCGGATCGCCGAAATCTATCTGTCCGCCACCCCGGAAACCTCCGAGGCGGTCAGCCAGAACGCCGCCCGCATCATCGGGCAGATCCGTGAAGGCGGCAGCTTCCAGGCCTATGCCCGCCAGTTCTCCGAATCGACCACCGCCGCGGTCGGCGGGGATCTGGGCTTCGTTCGCCTTGCGACCCTGCCCGAGGAAATGGCCGAGGTGGCGCGTGACCTGCAGCCTGGCCAGATCGTCGGCCCCGTGCCGATCCCCGGCGGCTTCGTCATCATGCTGCTGCTCGACAAGCGCCAGGTGCTCACCGCCGATCCGCGCGATGCGACGCTCAGCCTGAAGCAGATCGCGATCGACTTCCCGGAGGGCATCACCCAGGATCAGGCCGCCGCCAAGGTGGAGGAATTCGCCAATGCGGTCGGGACGATCCGCGGCTGCGGCGATGCCGCGCGCGTGGCCCAGACGGTCAACGCGACCGTGGTCGACAACAACGCGATTGCCGTGCGCGACCTTCCCGAACAGCTGCAGGGTTCGCTGCTGCAGCTGCAGGTGGGCCAGTCGACGCCGCCCTTCGGCTCGCTGGAAGACGGCGTGCGCGTGCTGCTGCTGTGTGGCCGCGACGATCCGCAGATGGCGAACGAGCCCGATTTCGACCAGATCATGGACCGGATCGAGCAGGAACGGATCAGCAAGCGCGCCCAGCGCTTCCTGCGCGACCTGCGCACCGACGCCCTGATAGAGTATAACTGAGGCGGTGCCAGAACCGGCAATGGCCCCGCTTGCGCTGGCCGTTACCATCGGCGATCCGGCGGGTGTCGGGCCGGAACTGATCGTCGAGGCCTGGGCCCGCCGCAAGGAGCGGCGGCTGCCGCCCTTCTTCGTGGTCCACGGTCGCGAAGTGCTGCTGGCGGCAGCTCAGGCCCGCGGGATCGACATTCGGGTCGAACCGATTGCCAGGCGCGATCAAGCCGCGCGCGTCTTCCCCGATGCGCTGCCCGTCTATGGCGATCTCGATGCAGACTACACGCCTGGCGCCCCCAGCCGCGACGGCGCGAAACTGGCGCTCGAATCGCTGGGCGATGCCGCACAGATGACGGTGGACGGATACGCCGGAGGGCTGGTCACCGCGCCGATTTCCAAGTCCCGGCTGGTAGAGGTGGGCTTCGCGCACCCGGGCCAGACCGAATATGTCTCGATAGCTTGCGGGTTCAACGCCGGTGCCGGCACCATGATGCTGGCCGGCCCGCGTCTGCGGGTGGTCCCGGTGACGGTGCACATCGCGCTGGAAGACGTACCCGGCAGAATCACACAGGATGCGATCCTGGGTGCCGCGATGGCCACCGTACCGGCCCTGCGACGCGATTTTGGAATAGCGCGCCCCCGCATCGCGGTGGCCGGGCTCAACCCCCATGCAGGCGAGGACGGCCGCTTCGGCAACCAGGAAGCGGAGATCATCGCCCCCGCCATCCAGACGCTGTGCGGAGCCGGAATGGATGTGCGCGGCCCCTTCCCCGCCGACGGCCTGTTCTCCCCGCCCGCGCTGGCCACCTTCGATGCCGCGCTGTGCATGTACCACGATCAGGCGCTGATCCCGTTCAAGGCGCTCGACTTCGAGGATGGCGTGAACGTGACGATAGGCCTGCCGATCGTCCGCACGTCGCCCGATCACGGAACGGCGTTCGGCATTGCGGGGACGGGCGCGGCCAGCGCAGGGCCGACCATCGCGGCAATCCGGCTGGCGGGCGAGATCATGACGCGGCGCAGCCTGCCCCCCGGAGCCGCTCGTGGGTGACGGCCTTCCGCCCTTGCGCGAAGTGATCGCGGCGCACGGCCTCAGCGCGTCCAAATCGCTCGGCCAGAATTTTCTGTTCGACGAGCAGCTGCTCAATCGCATCGCCGCCATCCCCGGCGACCTTTCGGACCGAAACGTGCTCGAAGTCGGCCCCGGTCCCGGCGGGCTCACGCGCGCGTTGCTGCGTGCGGGGGCGCAGGTGACGGCCATCGAGATGGACCGCCGCTGCCTGCCCGCGCTGGCCGAACTGGGCGACGCCTTCCCTGGCCGGCTGACCGTGATCGAGGGCGATGCGCTCAAGATGGATCACGACGCGCTGTTCGATGGAGCGCCCTACGCGATCCTTTCCAACCTGCCGTACAACGTCGGTACCGCGCTGTTCACGCGCTGGATGGGGGGCGAGGCATGGCCGCCGAACTGGACCAGCCTGACGCTGATGTTCCAGCAGGAGGTCGCGCAGCGGATCGTCGCACAGCCCGGCAGCAGCGCCTACGGACGGCTCGCGGTTCTCGCGCAGTGGCGCGGCATCGCAAGGCTGGCGATGAAGGTCCACCGCAGCGCCTTCACCCCGCCGCCCAAGGTGATGAGCGCCATCGTCCACGTGCAGCCCGCCGCAATGCCCGAAGGCGTGTCGGCGGCGAAGCTGGAGGCCGTCACCGCCGCTGCCTTCGGCCAGCGGCGCAAGATGCTGCGCCAGAGCCTGAAGGGCGTTGCGGGTGCGCCCGATGCGCTGGAAACCCTGGGCATCGACCCGCAACGGCGCGCCGAAACGCTCTCCATCGACGAATTCGTTGCCATCGCCCGCGCGCTGACGCGTTAGTCGAAGCGACCGCAGGGGCTACTTGCCGAAGTATAGCTGCGGCCCCAGGTGCGATAGCCCTCGCCATCAATGTGGAAGCGACCGCCCGAGTAGTCGCCTTCCGCAAGATCGTAGTAGGCCCCCAACCCCATGCGGCTCGATGGCCCGGCATCATCGTGCATCGCACATAACTCACGGTACAGGCCTTCGCCCCGCCTGCGCGGCGCGGTCACCAGATCGAGCGCGGAAAATTCGAGGTGGTTGGATCGCCCGGCCCCGCCCGCACAGCTGTTGAGCGCACTGCTGCGATAGGACGAAAGCACCTCCACGGGGCCTAACGTCGGGATCACTTCCTCACGCAACAGTCTGAGCGCAGGCAACACTTTGGGCCATAGGTCTTCGGGCGGAATCAGGAACGGCTCCGCGTCGCATTCGCGCGCCACAAAGCCGTCTATTCTGGCAAGCTGCCATGGCTCCACGACCTCGGCGACGCCCTCTTCGGCAAGGAACCTCTCGAACTGGGCGAAAGCCCGCGCGCGGCTTTCGTCCTGCGCAAGCCACGCGTCGAAGGCGGGTTTCGACGTGCTGCCAACGCCGGAGACGGGGATCGGAATGGTCACCTGGCGAACCAGCGCATCTCGGTTCTGCCAGGCGATCGCAAGCACCAGTCCCATGGCGCCCAGCAGCAGGATTCGCCCTATAACTCCGCTATTCGTCATGCCGCCCCTGATCCGGTGCCGGGCCTGCGATTGCAAGGCCCGCCGTGGCAGACTAGACCCGCGCCGCATATGGACAATGAAACGATCGACAGCATCGATGGCGAGGCCATGTGCGAACAGGCACTGCGCTGGTCCGCGATCAACAGCGGCACCGGCCACCTCGAAGGCCTGGCGAAGATGGCGAGCGAGCTGAGCGAGGCTTTTTCCGCCCTGCCCGGGGAGGTCGAACTGGTCGATCCAGCGCCGGTCACCGCCATCGACGGCGATGGGCGCGAGGTCGAGGTGGCGAATGGCAGGCACCTGATCTGCCGCGTTCGCCCCGACGCGCAGCGCCGCCTGATCCTGACCGGACACATGGACACCGTCTTCTCGCCCGATCATCCCTTCCAGCAGAACACCTGGCTGGACGATCATACGGTCAACGGACCGGGCACCGCCGACATGAAGGGCGGCATCGCGGTGATGCTGCATGCGCTGATGGCGGTCGAGCGCAGCGGGCGCGGCGAAATGCTTGGCTACGACGTGCTCATCAACGCGGATGAGGAGACCGGTTCGCTTTCCTCCGCCCCGCTGATCGAACAGCTGGCGCAGGGCAAATACGCGGCCCTGACGTACGAACCAGCCGCCACGCCGGAGGGCACGCTGGCCCATGCGCGCGGCGGAAGCGGCAATTATGCGCTGACCATCAAGGGGCTTGCCGCGCATGCAGGGCGTAACCCGCAGGACGGGCGCAACGCGGTGCTCGCGGCCTCGGACATCGCGCTGCGGCTGGAGGCGCTGCAGCAGGAGGATATCTCGATCAACCCGGCCAGGATCGAAGGCGGGTCGGCCAACAATGTCGTGCCCGACCATGCCGTTCTGCGGTTCAACATCCGCCCCAAGGCGCCCGACGCAGCCGAACGCTTCGCGCAGCAGCTGACCGGGGTGATCGGCGCGGTGCAGCAGTCGCGCGAGGTGGAGATTGCGGTGCACGGGGGCATATCCCGCCCGCCCAAGCCGGTCGATCGCAAGGCGCAGGCGCTGTTCGATCTGGTGCGCGATTGCGGGGCGCAGCTGGGACAGGATATCGACTGGAAATCGACCGGCGGCGTGTGCGACGGCAACAATATCGCGGCCACCGGCGTGCCCGTTGTCGACACGATGGGCGTGCGTGGCGGCAAGATCCACTCGGCGGACGAGTTCATGATCGTGCCCAGCCTGAAGGAACGCGCCGCGCTTTCCGCCCTTGTCATCAGCCGCCTGGCCGAAGGAAACCTGGCATGAGCTTCGTGATCCGCCCCTCGCGCGAGGACGACCTCGAGCATCTGTACGAAATGGCCAAGCTGACCGGTGGCGGGTTCACCAACCTGCCTGCCGACCGCGATGCGCTGGCGGGCAAGCTGGCGACATCGGCCAAGGCCTTTGCCAACAAAGGCGACGAGCTGGTCGACGAGACCTTCGTGCTCGTGCTGGAAAATACCGAAACCGGCGCGGTACGCGGCACCTGCCAGCTGATGACGCAGGTCGGCCAGCGCTGGCCGTTCTATTCCTACCGCCTCAACACGCTGACGCAGTATTCCAAGGAGCTCGACCGCACGGTGCGGGCCGAAATGCTCAACCTCGTCACCGATCTGGAAGGGTGCAGCGAAGTCGGCGGGCTGTTTCTTCATCCCAACGAGCGTGCGGGCGGCCTCGGCCTGCTGCTCGCGCGCAGCCGCTACCTGTTCATCGCGATGCACCGCGCGCGTTTTGCCGAACGGGTGATCGCGGAACTGCGCGGGATCATCGACGATCGCGGCGGCTCGCCCTTCTGGGACGGGGTTGCGGGCCGCTTCTTCGGGATGAGCTTCCAGGAAGCGGACTATTTCAACGCCATCAACGGCAACCAGTTCATCGCTGACCTGATGCCCAAGCACCCGGTCTATGTCGCCATGCTGGACGACGACGCGCGCGAGGTCATCGGCCTGCCCCACCCCACGGGGCGTGCGGCGATGCGGATGCTAGAGAAGGAAGGCTTCCGGTTCGAGAATTACGTCGACATCTTCGACGGCGGCCCGACCATGCTAGCGCGAACCGACGATGTGGTGAGCGTGGCGGATGCGGAGCCGCGTACGCTCGATACGGTCGACGGGGAGGCAGGGGAACGGGCGCTGCTGGCGAGCGGCACGCTCACCGATTTCCGCTGCTGCTACGGCAGGCGCACTGTCGAAGGCGAGGAGATCGCCATCGACGATGCCGGGGCCCAGGCGCTGGGCGTCGGCAAGGGCGATACCGTATGGAGCGTGACCAGATAACTCAGTTTGACCGAACCCGTTCGGGCCGAGCCTGTCGAAGCCCTGCCATTTCCTTTCGGGGAGCGGGTCCCAAAGCGAAGAACAGCCCTTTCACAAGCTCAGGGCGAGCGGAGTTCTGAATGAAGCTCACAGAAATCAATTTCGACGGTATCATCGGCCCCTCGCACAATTACGCAGGGCTCAGCCTCGGCAATATCGCCAGCGCGAGCCATGGCGGGCAGACCAGTCACCCGCGCGAGGCGGCGCTGCAGGGCCTCGCAAAGATGCGGGGCAATATGGCGCGCGGCCTGCCGCAGGGCTTCCTGCTGCCGCTGCCGCGTCCGAACGGCGTGCTTTCCGACGCGCTGTCGCTCGACGAGACCGCCGACCCCGCGCTGCGCGCCGCGCCTTGGTCGGCCTCTGCGATGTGGACCGCCAACGCGGCGACCGTTTCTCCTGCCCCCGACACGCGCGACGGGCGCTGCCACCTGACGCCCGCCAACCTCATCACCATGCTCCACCGCGCGCAGGAATGGCAGGACACCAAGGCGCAGCTGGACATCGCCTTTGGCAACGCGCAGCACTTCGCGGTGCACGATGCAGTGCCGCCCGCTTTCGGAGACGAGGGCGCGGCGAACCACATGCGGCTCTGCGAGAGCCACGGTGAACCGGGCGTCGAAGTGTTCGTCTATGGCCGCCCCGGCGGAAAATTCCCCGCGCGCCAGCACGAACAGGCGAGCCGGGCAGTGGCACGCAAGCATGGCCTCGATCCCGCGCGCGCGCTGTTCGTCGAACAGAACCCCGAAGCGATCGAGGCGGGGGCTTTTCACAACGACGTGGTCGCGGTGGCCAACGAGCGCGTGCTGTTCACCCACGCGCGCGCCTTTGCCGATCCGCAGGGCGCTTATGGCGCGATGCGCGAGGCCTTCCCCGCGCTCGAACTGGTCGAAGTGCCCGAGAGCGCGGTGAGTCTGGAAGAGGCGATCCGCACCTACCTGTTCAACGCGCAGCTCGTTACCCTGCCCGACGGCACGATGGCGCTGATCGTCCCGAGCGAATGCCGCGAGAGCGAGAGCGTGTGGCGCTTCTGCGAAGAAATGACCGCCGGCAACGGCCCGATCCGGCAGGTTATCCCGGTCGACGTGCGCCAGTCCATGGCCAATGGCGGCGGCCCCGCCTGCCTGCGCCTCCGCGTGGTCGCAGACCCCGCCACGGTCGATGCGCGCTTCCTGCTGGACGAGGCGAAGGCGGAGCGGATCGAGGCGGTGATCGCGAAGCACTGGCCGGAAAGCATCGAACCGGCCCAGCTTGGGACACAAGCGCTGACGCAGGAGGTGCAGACCGCGCGAAACGCGCTTCTCGAGGCGCTCGATCTCTCCGAATTGGGTTAACGCGCTGGCCACCATGTCGGGCAGGCTTACACTGGCCCGCACGTTAACTTTACCGACTCGCGGCAATGCTCGGTTGGCATGCTGTTTGCGACGGAAAGTTGCCACGCGCGTTAAGGATGATGGATGCTTCGCAAAATCTCACGCCTGTTCGTGATCAAGACCCGGTTCGAGGCGTTTCTGATCATCTATGCGCTGGCGCTGGGCGCGACGAGCCGCGGTGCGAACTACCTCACGCAATATCCCGGCTGGGGCGGCAAGCTGCTGTTCCTCGCCTGCACCGGCGCGGTGTTCATGGCGGGCGCGAAGATCCTCGACTGCCTGAAATTCGAGCGGGCAGCGCGCGAGGGATAAGCCGCCGCGAGCGTTTCCGCCTGGATCAATAGTCCTCGCCGCGAGCGACAGCAGCCAGGCACGAGGACATCTGCCCCGCCGCGGCCCGCCGTGATTCGTGGACTGGAATCGTCAGGAACTGCTCTCCATCCAGACTGAAGGTGATGCGGTCGGCCTGCGAAAAATAGCGCAGGAACCGATCCGTGAGGCCCTTGTCCGTTCGCCCGTCGGCGGCAGTGACCAGCTTGTACCCGACGAGGCCTTCGCCGGTATATCCTTCGGCATAGTACCGGGCGATCCGCTCGCCCTGGTCCGGCCCTGCGAAGAAGGCGACCCTGAAGTTTTCCTTTTCAGGCCCGAAAGGTCTCGGATTGTCGGCGGGTATGACGATGCTGACCTTGCCATCCGGCCACATGCGCAATTCGAACAGGGTCTTCCCGTTCACGATGCGCCGGGCCGCGCAGATCCCGTAGTCCGTATAATCGTTGACGGTCCAGCTGACAGCCTGATCCGACTGGGCCGAGGCGGCGGCGGCAAGAACAATCGCAGAAAGCATGGTCATCCCCCTGTTCAGGCCAGGCTGACGGAGGAATACGATCATTTCAAGCTGGGAAAGGTGGGAAAGGTGGGGGATTCTGTTGCTAGGCTCCCCCGGGCCCCCGGTATCCGTTCTGTTGCCCGGTCGGTCCAACCGCGCTTTAGCTTTGTAAATTCAGGGCGTTAGCCCGTCAAATTACGCAGCGAGAGCGAGTGCTTCGTTATCGTTGGCACTTGTGAAAAGAGCTTTTTACGGAGTGCTCATTCCGGGCAAAAACGATGCCTTTCAACGCATGTCGATCCTGGTTCGGCCCCATCAGGAAGCCCGCCCCTCTCGCTATCGGGACCGGGCCTTTTGGTGGAGCCGCCGGGTACTGCCCCCGGGTCCATTGCGTCTATTATACACCGCAGTTTATCACCATAGCCGGTCGAAACCGGCACCGACCCATATAGGCGTTTGCAGCTTAATGTGAAGTGGATGGGACCGGGATTTTCCGATCCTCGTCACCCCCGCGCAGGCGGGGGTCCCGCTGTTTCAGCAACAGGCAGAAGCGGGATCCCCGCCTTCGCGGGGATGACGGGAGGGACGCTCTAGCCCCGCTCCGCCTTCAGTTCCGCCAGAATCTTCTTGAGCACATCCAGCTGCGGATCGGTCGGCACCTCGTCGCTTTTCGAGCTGTCCTCCACCTCGGCCTGCTTGCGCTGCATTTCCTCGGTCACGCGGTTGACGCCGCGCACCAGTACGAACAGCGCGAAGGCGACGATCAGGAAGTTGATAATCGCGGTGATCAGCGCGCCGTAGCCGATCATCGCCACACCCGCCTCTTTCAGCTGCGCGTAATTGTCGAGCGCGCCCTCGTAGCCCTCGGGCACCTCGCCCAGCAGCAGGAACCAGTTGGAAAAGTCGATATCGCCGAACAACCAGCCGATCAGCGGCATCAGCACAGCATCGGTCAGCTGGGTGACGATCCCGCTGAACGCCGCGCCGATCACCACGCCGACCGCCAGATCGATCACATTGCCGCGCGCGATGAACTTTTTGAATTCCTTGAACATGCGCAAAAGCCCCTTCTTGCCAGTTATCCCGCGCCGATTGGCACAGCGCCCATGGCGAGACAATCTGCACCACGAATCCTTGCGCGCACCCGCCCGTGTTGTATATTGGCAATACACCAGTTTTCCGGAGAGATAATTCGATGGCGTTCCGCAATTTCGTCCGTTCGATCCTGCTCGCGCTCGGCCTTGTCGCGCTGTCGGGCTGCGGCATCAACTCGGTCCCCACCGCAGAGGAAGAGGCCAAGGCCCGCTGGGCCGATGTGCAGAGCGCCTACCAGCGCCGCGCGGACCTGGTCCCCAATCTGGTCAACACCGTGCGCGCCGCCGCGTCTTCCGAAGAAGCGATCCTGACGCAGGTGATCGAAGCGCGCGCCAGCGCCACGCAGACCCAGCTGACCACCGACGATCTGAGCGATCCGGCCGCAATCCAGCGTTTCGATCAGGCGCAAGGCCAGCTCGGCAGCGCGCTGTCGCGCCTGCTCGTCACGGTGGAGCGCTATCCCGAACTGCAGAGCCAGGCGCGTTTCGCAGACCTGATGACCCAGCTCGAAGGCACGGAAAACCGCATCGAAGTGGCGCGCAACCGCTACAACGAGGCGGTGCAGAACTATAACACCACCATCCGCACCTTCCCCGCCACCATCGCCGCGAATGTGATCTACGGCGCGGAACGGATGGAACCCTTCCAGGCCGAAGCGGGCAGCGAAGTCGCGCCGGAAGTCAATTTCGACGACATGGGCACGGGCAGCGCCACGGCCCCTGCGAACGACAATTCGGCAGACAACCAGGCCGCGACCGGCACCGACAATTGATCGCAAGGCGCTCCCCCGCCTGCCTCGCCGCCCTTCTGCCGTTGCTGCTGGCCGCCTGTTCGCTGGAGAGCGCGGCGACGCCGTTGGCGCAGCGGCCCGAGGGCCCGGTGCTGGACGAGGCCGATATCTTCGCGCCCGCCGCCGAAGCCGCGCTGGACCAGGACCTGACCGAATACTGGCGTGCGTCGGGCGTAGCACTGGTGGTTGTCACCGATGCCTCGCTCGACGGCCAGACGATCGAACACGTGGCGAACGAGACGTTCGAGGAATGGGGCATCGGCGACGAGACAACGCAGTGCGGTCTGCTCGTCCTGGTGGCGCCCGCAGAGCGCAGCGTGCGGATCGAAGTGGGCTACGGACTGGAAAACGATGTCAGCGATGTTCGGGCCAAGCGCATTATCGAGAATGCGATGATCCCGCTCTATCGTGCTGGCGACCTTGCCGGGGGCACGCTCGCCGGGGTCGAGGAACTCAAGCGCGCCGCCCCCCATCCCCCGCAATGCCGTGAAGGTGCCCCGACGTGACCCTGATTAGAACCCTGATCGTTCTCGCCATCGCGCTGCTGGCGCTTCCGGCAGCGGCGCAGGAGCTGCCGCCGCGCCCGGACGGACCGGTCTACGACGGCGCGAACATGATCGACGATGCGGTCGAAGCGCAGCTCGACGAGCGACTGCGTGCCTATAACCGGGAAACGGGCCGTTCGGTGATCGTGGCGACCGTGCCCAGCCTCGATGGCGAGACGGTGGAAGGCTACGCGGTCGAACTCTACGAAACCTGGGGGATCGGCGGCGAGGATACCGACGAGGGCGCTCTGCTGCTGGTTGCGCAGGAGGAGCGCAAGATCCGCATCGAGGTCGGCTACGGCTCCACCCCTACGCTGACCGATGCGGCATCGGGCCGGATCATCCGCAACACGATCACCCCTGCCTTCAAGCAGGACGACTATACCGGCGGGATCGTCGCGGGCGTCGCACAGATGATCGAAGCGCTGGACATGGACCCGGCCACCGCCCGCGCGATCGAGGAGGCGGAGGCTGCCGCGCGTGCAGAGGAAAGCGAAATCAGCGGCGCGACCGTGATCGGTGCAGCGGTATGGATCGGGCTAATTCTCCTGTTCGCGCTGGTCTTTGGGCGCGGCAAGAAGGGCCGCAGGCGCCGGCGCTACGGCGCGGGCGACGCGGTGGGCGATGTGCTGCTGTGGTCCGCTATCGGCTCCATGCTCAATGACGGTGACGGCGGCGGCTGGGGCGGCGGAGGTGGCGGCTTCGGCGGTGGCGGAGGCGGCGGTTTCGGCGGCTTCGGCGGCGGCATGTCCGGCGGCGGCGGTGCGAGCGGAGGCTGGTGATGCAGATTACCCAAACCGATCACAAGCTCGTGACGGACGCGGTCGCGGCGGCGGAGCTCACCACTTCGGGCGAAATCGTCACGGTCGTGGCGAACGAAAGCGACGGCTATACCGACGTTGCCCTCGCATTTTCCGCGCTGGTTGCCTTTACCGGCCTCGTGCTGCTGGCGTTCTTCCCCGATCCGGTGCTGAGCCTGTTCGATGCGCTGTCCGGCGGGTGGAACACCGAGTGGACGCCATCAGGCCTGTTCGGCCTCGCCGGCGGGATCGGCATCGCGCTGTTCCTGCTGACCTTCGCGCTCACGCTGATCCCGGCGGTGCGCTTCGCCATCCTGCCCGGCAAGGTGCGGACGCTGCGCGTGGAAGACGCCGCGGTCCGCCACTTCAAGGTCGGCGCGGAACGCCGCACGCATGGGCGCACCGGCGTGCTGATCTTCGTGAGCCTGCGCGAACACCGCGCGCAGATCATTGCCGATTCCGCGATTGCGGAGCAGGTCCCGCCAGAGGTGTGGGGCGATGCGATGGTCGACATGCTGCGCGAGATCAAGGCGGGCCGGCTGGGCGCAGGCATCGCGGCGGGCGTGCGCGATGTGGGCGAAATCCTCAGCCCCCATTTCCCGCGTGCGGACGACGACGAGAACGAACTGCCCGACCGGCTGATCCAGCTGTGACGGTATCGCCCGCACCCACTTGACCCGCTCGCCCTGAGCCTGTCGAAGGGCCGCACTTTCTTTTTCGGCCGCGTCTGAAAAAGCAGGACGACGCTTCGACAAGCTCAGCATGAGCGGAACTGGGACCGATGAATCAAGACGAACCCGAAGTGATCCGCTGGCAGGGCAAGTTCATCACCGCCAAGCAGCGTGGCCGCTGGGAATATGCCAGCCGCTCGCGCGGCATCCGCGCCGCAGCGATCCTCGCGATCGATGACGGGCACGTCATCCTGGTGGAACAGTACCGCGTGCCGCTGGGGCGCCCCTGCCTCGAAATCCCGGCGGGCCTCGTCGGAGACGATGACGGGGCGAGCGACGAGAGCGCGATCACCGCCGCGCACCGGGAGCTGGAAGAGGAAACCGGCTACAGGGCCGAGACGATCACCGATCTCGGCATGTTTTTCTCCAGCCCGGGCATGGTCTCCGAAGGCTTCTCGCTGCTGCGGGCCGAAGGGCTGACCAGGGTCGGCGAAGGCGGCGGGACCGAGGGCGAAGACATCACCGTCCATCGCGTGGCGCTGAAACATCTCGCACAATTCGTAGAAGCGAAGCGCGCGGCGGGCGTCGGCATCGACGTGCGCATCGCCATGATATTGATGACACAAAAGATCGGAGAGAACGGATGGCTGGACGGGTAACGGGCAAGCTGGCCCTGGTAACGGGCGCGGCGCAGGGCCTGGGCGCGCAGGCGGCGCTCACGCTGGCGCGCGAGGGCGCGCGGGTGCTGTGCACCGACATCAACGGCGAGGGGGCCGATGCGAGCGCGGCGGCGATCAACGAGGAATGCGGCGCGGACACCGCCTTCGGCATGGCGCATGACGTGACGCAGCCCGATCAGTGGGATGCCGCGATCGACATGGCCGAAGACAAGCTGGGCGGGCTCAGCGTGCTGGTCAACAACGCGGGCGTCGGCGTGCGCGGCAATATCGAGACCTGCACGCTGGAAGACTGGCGCGCGGGCTTTGCAATCAATGTCGATGGCCCCTTCCTGGGCTGCCAGAAGGCGTTGCGGCTGCTGAAGGACAACCAGCCCGGGTCGATCGTCAACATCAGTTCCATCGCGGGCCTGATCGCGAGCGATACGATGCCCGGCTACAATGCGAGCAAGGCGGCGGTATGGATGCTGACCAAGTCGGTCGCGCTCTACTGTTCGAAGATGGGCTGGAATATCCGCTGCAACTCGGTCCACCCGACCTTCGTCGATACGCCCATTCTGGACGGGATCGGCAAGAATGCCGGGATCGAGAAGGATGTGGTGATGGGCAAGCTGGCGCGGCAGATCCCGCTCGGGCGGGTCGGCAAGCCGCAGGAAATCGCCAATGGCGTGCTGTTCCTCGCCAGTGACGAGAGCAGCTTCATGACCGCGGCGGAGCTGAAGCTGGACGGCGGGATTTCCGCGATGTGAGGAAGGTCTGGTACGGGGGCGATCCGTGTCGCCCCCGACCGGGGATTGTGGCCGGAGGGGGCCTCCGGCCGGGTCAGTCTGCGATGGCCCAGATGATCAGGTACAGCAGGATCGGCGTGCCGGTCAGGAAGACGGTCGTCAGCACTGCGGCCAGGCGGATCAGCGTCACGTCCCATCCCGTGTAGTCGGCGATGCCGGAGCATACGCCGGCCAGCATGGCGCGGCTCTTGCCGAGGCGGAACTGGCGGGTCGGCTGCCCGCCGGGGCGGTTCTCGTCGAGCTGGCTCATGCGACCATCCCGGCGGTGTCGACCATCACGGGCGCGATGGCGAAGGCAAAGGCGAGGCCGGTGAAAGCGAGAGCTCCGGTACCGGCGATCAGCTGACGAACGAACGAAGACATGGTGGGATAATCCTTTCTGTGCGTGATTGATGGAAGGTCGGCGATTGCGATCAGGCGATCACGAGGCCGTTGGGGCTGGCAGGAACGATCGCAGTGGCCATGAAGACGGCCGAAACGCCCAGGGCGAAAACGGCTGCGAAGAGGCGGGTGCGGATGTCGGTGGTGGTCATGTTTGGGTCTCCATTTAACTCTCCGGGGGACCATCCCGCCGGATACCGGATACTTTGCAGGACCCGTGCCAGTTTGAGAAAACGGGAGATTTCCGGGCTTTCCGAAGGTCGCGCCTTCGCCTGATCTGTTCACCAATCCGAAAGCTTGGGAATTTTCACCAAGTGTTGGATTACGCCCACCGGCCCGCCGGGCTGGCGCGTGACAGGTTGCCGCGCTAGGCGCCGGACAAAGGCCTCTTACCAATGGCGCTCGACCGCATCTCGATCACCAATTTCCGCAACCATGCTGCCACCGCGCTGGACGATACCGCGCGGTTCAACCTGCTTGTGGGCGCCAATGGCGCGGGCAAGACGAACGTGCTCGAAGCGCTTTCGCTGCTGGCACCCGGCCGCGGGCTGCGGCGTGCCAGGCTGCCGGACATGGCGCGGATCGGCGGCCCGGGCGGCTTCGCCATCGGCGCAAGGCTGCACCCGGCGGACGGCGCGGAGCCGGTGCCGCTGGGCACGATGATCGATCCCGCACAGCCCACCCGGCGGCGGGTGCGGGTCAACGGGGCCGAGGCAAGCGCGCTCGGCCTGTCCGAATGGCTCTCGGTCCGCTGGCTGACCCCGGCGATGGACGGCCTGTTCACCGACAGCGCCGGGGCACGGCGGCGCTTTCTCGACCGGCTGGTGCTGGCCATCAGCCCCGCCCACGCGACGCTTTCAAACCGCTACGAGACCGCGCTGCGCAACCGCAACCGCCTGCTGGCGGACGAGGTGGAGCCCGATCCGCGCTGGCTGGATGCCCTCGAAGCGCAGCTGGCGGAGCACGGCGCACAGCTTGCCGCCAATCGCCGTCTGCTGGTGGAGCGGCTCAACGCCGCACTGCTGGCGGAAACCGACACCCCCTTCCCGCGCCCCTCGCTCGCGCTCGAACCGGTCGGCCCCGAAGAGCAGGAGGCGCTGGCCCGCGCGCTACGCGACAACCGGCCGACAGACCGGCGCGCAGGCCGCACCCTTATCGGGCCGCACCGGGTGGAACTGGCGGTTACGCTGGCAGACAAGGGCGTGCCCGCAGCCACCGCCTCCACCGGGGAGCAGAAGGCGATGCTGATCGCCATCGTGCTGGCACATGGGGCCATCGCAGCGAAAGGCCGCGCGGGCGTGCTGCTGATGGACGAGGTTGCCGCCCATCTCGACCCGGACAGGCGCGCGGCGCTGTTCGCGCGGCTGGCCGCCAATGGCGAGCAGGTGTGGATGACGGGCACGGAGCGCGCCCCGTTCGACGCGATCCTTGCCCAGGCCGCGGTGTGGGACGTGTCGGGCGGCGCCTTGCAGCGGCTATAGGAGGCCCCGCATCGCTCCGCCACGGCAGAGCAACGCGGGCGCCCGGCCTTATTCGAAGGTCTCGGCGGTCACGCCTTCCTTGGGGCTCGGCCCGTACTTGTTCGGCCCCGGCGTGCCCGGCAGCGCCATCACCACAATGAAGGCGATGGTGGCGACGAACCCGATCAGCGGGATCACGCTGAGCACGATGAAGCCCAGGAACCACCATCCGGTCATCTCGCGGTCGTGAAGGCGACGCACCGATACTGCGATGCTCGGGATCAGAATGACCAGCCACCAGACCACCAGCAGAATGCCGACGCCGCTCAACATACTGGCGTACATGGCGCCGATGTCGTTCGGATCGGCCGCTTGGATCTGGCCGAGCGTGCTGCCGGTGCCGAAGGTGATGAGGCCCAGCACGGAAAACACGATCACGTTCAGGAGCGAAAACATCCAGAATTCGAGTCTGCGCGAACGGCCCTGAAAATCGAAATACCGCTTCAGCGGCAAGATCATCCATTCCATCGGAAAAGCACCCCCTCGGTTATCCGTCGCAGGCCCGCTGGCCTCGCCCGGCGCTGCGGCAGGAAGCCACAGGTTTCAGGCCGTCGCAAGCGCTTTGCGCGGCTCTGCCCCCCCATGTGGCGTCGGCTTTGCCGAAAATGATCGGCCCGCGCACGAAAAAGGGGGCCCGCGAAGGCCCCCTTTCCCTGTTTCGCAATGATCGAAGCGATCAGAACTTGAACCGCACCGTGCCGCCATAGGTGCGCGGCGCGTTGGGATAGCCCGAAACCGAACCTTCCTGCGCCACGCTGTCGAACACGGTCAGGATATAGCGTTCGTTGAAGGCGTTGCGGACAAAGCCGGTGACTTCGAGGCCGTTCGCCAGCGCCAGCGTGAGCGAGGCGTTCACGAGGTTCACTTCGCGCCGGAAGATCTCCGAATTGCCGAGCCGTGCATTGTAGGTCGGCAGGCCATTGTTCACTTCCACGTTGCTTTCGTGGCTGTAATCGACACGGCCGATCAGCGAATTGCCGCTCGCGCCGAAATCGTGGGTGTAGGTGGCCGACGTGGCAATCGAGAACTCGGGAATGCCGCCCGGGCGCTCCCCCGTCAGATTGCCGACCACCGAACCGACGAACTCGTCGTAGGTCGCGTCGAGATAGGTCAGCGCGAAGGTGAACGCCAGCGGATCGGCCGGGGTGATCACCGTATCGAACTCGAAGCCACGGGTCGACTGCTCCCCGGCGTTGAGCAGGGTGAACCCGGTGCCGGTGAACAGGAACGACTGGAAGTTCTCGATCGTCTGGTCGAACAGAGCGAGGTTGAACGAAATGCCCGGGTAATTGCCCTTCAGGCCGAGTTCGTAGACCTTCGCGTCTTCAGGCGAGGCAAAGCGCGTTCCGGTGGTCAGGTTCGTGACGTCTTCGCCGGCATCGCGGATCGGCGAGGATGGCGAAAGGAACCGGCTTCCGGCAACCACCGCCCGCACGCCCGCCGGAACGGTCGCGGGGATGTAGTCGCCCAGAACCGGACGGCTGTCGCGCGAAAGGTTCACCGAGCTGGCCTTGAAGCCGGTCGCATAGGTGAAATAGGTGTTCAGTTCCGGCGTGAGCTCGAACGAGGCCCGCAGCGTGTAGCTGAAATTGTCGTCCCGCGTCCTGCCGGGTTCCACCGCGTTCGGAATCTCGAGGAACGGCGGGAGGAACTGCAGGGCTGCCAGACCCAGCAGCGGGTTACACACGGCGGGGTTGTTCACCCCGGCCGGGCACGGCGTCACAGCCAGCTGGCCGATCGCCTGCTGCTGCGCCGCGGGCAGCGCCGCGAAGTTCGCGGCCGAGCCTGCCGCGCCGATGATGTAGGCATCCGCGAGGTTGATGTTCGCCAGCGGGTCGAGCGACTGCTGCGAAAGCGCGAAGTCCTTTTTGTCGTCGGTGTAGTTGAACCCGGCGGTCAGAGTCAGCCGGTCATCGAGGAGCGTGATGTCCGCCGTACCGAAGATCGACCAGCTTTCGTTGCTGAGCGAGAAGTTCTCGATCGTGCTCGGCCCCGGGGCGAAGATCGAGCCGTTCGGAAGGCCCAGCTGGCCTTCGGCGAAGGCCAGCGTGCCAGGCGTCGGCACTGCGGCGCCGCCCAGCGCGCTCGCCAGCAGATCGAAGAACAGGCGCGAATCCTGCCCGTTGATGATGCTGCTGGCCTGGGTGATGTCTTCGTTGAAATAGAAACCGCCGAGCAGGAAGTTCAGCGGACCGTCGAAGTTCGAGGTCAGGCGGAATTCCTGCGTGAAGGTTTCAACGTCCTGGTCGCGAATTTCGCGGATGAAGTCGAGACCGGTGAAGTCGACGTCCTGATCCTGGAAGTTGTGCAGTTCGCGATAGGCGGTGATCGACGTCAGGTTGAGCGCACCCAGCTCAAGGTCCGCCTGCACCGAACCGCCATAGCTTTCCACCTCGTTGACGGGCAGGAAGTTCAGGTAGGTGGTGTCGCTGAAGAAATCGTTGGTTACGATGTCGCCGCCTGCCAGCCGCACCAGCGGCGTGGTCGGCCCGGCAACCAGGTTGTTCACCTGGCAGCACAGCTCGTCGATCTTCGAATAGTCGCCGATGGCGCGCACCCGCAGCGGGCCATTGTTGTCGAACAGCAGCTGGCCGCGCACATTCCAGCGGTCACGGTCGTTGATGTCCTCGCCCGAATTGAGCTCGGTCACGTAGCCGTCACGCTTGTTGATGCCGCCGTCTATCGAGAAGGCAACGCTGTCGGTAATCGGGCCGGTAATGTCGCCCTTGAACACCATCTGGTCGTAGTTGCCGTAAGTCGCGCTGACCGAACCGCCGAATTCGAACTGCGGCTCGCGCGTGAGGACAGAGATAACGCCCGCGCTGGCATTCTTGCCGAACAAAGTGGATTGCGGCCCGCGCAGGACCTCGATGCGGTTGACGTTCGCAAGGTCGCCGATGGCGCCCGCCGAGCGCGAACGGAACACACCGTCGATGAAGACGCCGACCGAAGGCTCGATCCCGAAATTGTTGTCGCCGTTGCCGAAGCCGCGGATGATGAAGGTGGTCGTGGCCGAGTTCTGCAGCTGGCTGACGCGGAGCGACGGGCTGACCGTCTGCACGTCGATAAGGTCGCGGATTTCGGCGCGTTCCAGCGTCTCGCCGGTGGTCACGCTGACCGAAACGGGCGCTTCCTGCAGCGTCTGCTCGCGCTTGGTCGCGGTCACGACGATGACATTATTGCCGCCAAGAGCGCGTTCCAGCTCCTGCTGGGTCTCTACATCTTCGCCGTCGATGGAGACGCCGGCGGGCGCATTGTCCTGCGCGTGGGCCGCTGCCGGAAGGGCCAGCGCGGCAACGCCGGCGTAAAGTGCGTAACGCGAAGTTCCGGCGAAGCCGGGCAGCGAATAAGCCATCGGGTGCATCCTCTCAAGTCATTACGATCCGCGCACTCTTTGCGCTTAATGTGAGAGTAATAAAGCGCGTCCCGGCACTGCTCAACCGCGAAAATGCCGGATTCGTGAGGCATTGGTCCGATATGTGACCAAAACGGCACATCCCGACGCATGCCGTAGCGGAATGATACGGGTCTGCGCGCATTTCTGATGTGTTGCAGCGCAGCAGGCTGGCGGCTAAGGCGCACCGGCAACGCCCGTGAACAACGCATGGGCCGCTCCCAACTCTCTCCCCGAAAGCAGCATCACCCGTGTCCCTACGCAATATCGCGATCATCGCCCACGTCGACCACGGCAAGACCACCCTCGTCGACCAGCTCTTCCGCCAGTCCGGCACCTTCCGCGAAAACCAGCGGGTGGACGAACGCGCGATGGACTCGGGCGACCTCGAAAAGGAACGCGGGATCACCATCCTCGCCAAGTGCACCAGCGTGGAGTGGCAGCACGGCGACGAGACGACGCGGATCAACATCGTCGACACCCCCGGCCACGCCGACTTCGGCGGCGAGGTGGAACGGATCCTCTCCATGGTCGACGGCGTCATCCTGCTGGTCGATTCGGCCGAGGGCCCGATGCCGCAGACCAAGTTCGTGCTCGGCAAGGCGCTTGCGCTGGGCCTGCGCCCGATCGTCGTGGTCAACAAGATCGACCGTCCCGATGCGCGTCCGCAGGAAGTGCTCGACGAAGTGTTCGACCTGTTCGCCAATCTCGACGCGAACGACGAGCAGCTCGAATTCCCCAGCCTTTGGGCCTCGGGCCGCGACGGCTATGCGAGCGAGGACGAGAACGCCCGCGAAGGCGATCTCCAGCCGCTGTTCAAGCTGATCGTCGACCACGTGCCACCCCCCGGGCTCGACACCGACGGCCCCTTCGCCTTCCTCGCCACCCTGCTCGACCGCGACAACTTCATGGGCCGCGTGCTCACCGGCCGCGTCCAGCAGGGCACGATCAAGGTCAACGACCCGATCCACGCGCTCGACCGCGACGGCAAGGTGATCGAAGTCGGCCGCGCGACCAAGCTGATGAGCTTCGACGGGCTCGACCGCGTGCCGGTGGAAAGCGCGCAGGCGGGCGACATCATCGCGATGGCCGGCCTCGAAAAGGCCACCGTCGCCAACACCATCGCCGACCCGAGCGTGAAGGAACCGATCGCCGCGCAGCCGATCGACCCGCCCACGCTCGCCATGCGCTTCGCCGTCAACGACAGCCCGCTCGCGGGCCGCGAGGGCGACAAGGTGACCAGCCGCATGATCCGCGACCGCCTGATGCGTGAAGCGGAAACCAACGTCGCCATCCGCGTGACCGAGGCCGAGGACAAGGACAGCTTCGAGGTCGCCGGTCGCGGCGAACTGCAGCTGGGCGTGCTGATCGAGACGATGCGCCGCGAAGGCTTCGAACTCGGCATCTCGCGCCCGCGCGTGCTGTTCAAGGAAGAGAATGGCCAGCGCATGGAGCCGTACGAAACCGTCGTGATCGACGTGGACGACGAATTCTCCGGCACGGTCGTCGAGAAGATGCAGCGCCGCAAGGCCGAGCTGACCGAGATGCGCCCCTCGGGCCAGGGCAAGACGCGCGTCACCTTCTCTGCCCCGTCACGCGGCCTGATCGGCTACCACGGCGAATTCCTGTCCGACACGCGCGGCACGGGGATCATGAACCGCCTGTTCGAGAAGTACGACGTCTACAAGGGCCCGATCGAAGGCCGCCAGAACGGCGTGCTGATCTCGATGGTGCCGGGCGAGGCCGTGCCCTACGCGCTCAACGCGCTGGAGGACCGCGGCGAGCTGTTCATCGGCGGCGGCGCGAAGATCTACGAAGGCATGATCATCGGCGAGAACGCCAAGCCCGACGATCTCGAAGTCAACCCGATGAAGTCCAAGCAGCTGACCAACTTCCGCAGCACCGGCAAGGACGATTCGATCCGCCTGACGCCGCCGCGCGTGATGACGCTGGAACAGGCGATCGCCTATATCGACGACGACGAGATGGTCGAAGTGACCCCGCAGAACATCCGCCTGCGCAAACGCCACCTCGACCCCCACGAGCGCAAGCGCCACAAGCGCAAGATGGATAGCTAAGTCCGCGCTGCGAGCGAGCGGACGTCTCCTATGAAGCTCTCGAGATTTTGCAGGTGAGGCCGGACGGGCTTCGGGAACTTTTCCCGCAGTTTTTCCGGCACCACCAAGGTCACACCGGCTGAAGTCATTTCTCTGAATTGGTTTTCTGACACGCCCTCCTGCAGGGTAAGGAGGTGCTTGCGCGGGATGCGATCTGCCTCGTTGAGAATCTGCCTCCACCTGTCGCGGCAAGTAGTTTTTACAGCCAGCATCCGGAGCTGGTCAGCCGGGAACGAATTGTCCTGATAGGCTTCTTGAGACGGGAACAGGAAGTCAGGAGACTTGCCCGGTTCGGAAACCGGCTGATGCGAGAAGTGGGTATTCTCGACCAGCTGCTCCTCTATGAAAATTGCCCGAGCATGCAATTCCAGCGAACGGCCTGACCGCGCCTTGCGCCGCTGAAGGATGGTCTGGGCCCGAACGATGAATTCGTCCACGCTCGAAAATCCAGCCGTGATATTGGGTAGCTCTATCGCCTGTTCTACGCTTCGAAAAATCTCGAATTCGCAATCCCTGCGCCGCAACATGCGGTTGTCTGGGCTGAGACCATTGTCGGGACGTAGTGCCACTGCTTTCTCGACGATTTCCAGTCCGCTTGGGAACTTCGCCAGCCAGTCGGTTGGCATTTCGTCATCGGACAGCCAGCAACTAGCCCGCGGAGCAATTTGGACGAAAAGGTCCCCGTCTCGCACCGTTCCTGGCGTCCAAACCCGATAACGGCCAGGCTCAATTGGGCCGAGCCGATCCTCGACGATTTCTTCTTCCAACTCAGTTCTGCAAACCCACACATGACAGTCGATGGCAACGCCTTCGTCGTCGCGCCGAAATACGAAGACAGAAATCGCGCCGGTACTTTCGGGGTTAAGCAAGACGGATTCGATTCCGCCAAAGTTAGTGAAGCGCGCTTCATCACGCGGACTCTTGGCCATGCTGCCGTGATACTTGTTATTATAATAGACAGCGCGCGCACGGACATGATCTGAGTGTGAATCGATATAGAAATCGAGCCAGGAATCAGGGTTCTTTATGTCCCGTCGATCGATTGACGGGACTACGGAGAAGATAATGTTTTTGGGCACATACGGGCCTGCCTGATGGGAATCGTTGGCAAGTGTATCATTGCCTGACAGTCGTTTGGCATACCAGAGGACGTTTCCGACTGCGTATTGGTCAAGCCAATCCGGCAGTTCCATCATCACCATTCCCTCCCCTTACTTCCGCCACTTTTCGATCTGATCGCAACCAACGAGCTGTGCTCGAGATTGCGGCCAAAGTACCGATGCGCGCTGACCCCTTGAAGGCGCATTCCCACACTGTCAGCACTCGCCAGTCAGAGCCTGTCAACTCAGCAAGTGCGGCATCGTCTCTCTGGCGATTGGCCTCAATTTTTGCCCGCCAGAAGGCTTCTCTTGTCTTCGGCCATTTGAACAGCGGGCAGTCGTGCCCGTGCCAGAAGCACCCATTCACAAAAATGGCAGCGTTGTATTTCGGAAAGACGAGATCGGGCTTGCCCGGCAGCTTCCTGTCATGAAGACGGTAACGAAAACCCAAGCGGTGGAGGCCGCGCCTCAGCACCATCTCCGGCTTCGTATCTTTCGACCGGATTCCCGCCATCATCCGGCTGCGAACTTCCGGCGAAACGATGTCAGCCAATGGCAGCCAGCTTGCGGTCAGGCCGGGAAATGGAAACAGTCTGCCGGTCTTTCACCGGTCCGGTCGCCCCCAATGCAGTCGCCAGGTGATCTCTCATGGCGTTCGCCAGAAACTCCACCACCGGCACGACAACTGCGTTTCCGAACTGCCGGTAGGCTTGGGTATCCGAAACAGGAATTGCCCAGCGGCGCTCCCCTCGGTCAAAACCCATGAGGCGCGCACATTCCAGCGGGGTCAGACGGCGAGGCCGGTTGCCTTCCTGCGCAATGAGAATTTCCGAGCCATCCTTGTGATACCGGGCCGACAGGGTCCTCGCCACATCGTCAGGACCGAACAGACTGTATCCAAAACCGTTACCCTTGGCTTCGTGCTTCTTCCGGTATTCCTGGAGGTATTCCCAGAGGCGGGGTGTGAGCGTATATTTAGGGTCGATCTGGTCATTCGGGTCAAGAATGCTGCCAAGCTTCGGCCCGTCTGCAACCGCCGGAATTTCAAGCTCTTTGAGGTTGAATGCGGATTTCTCCCGAAAACCGACGATGAATATCCTCTCTCGCTTTTGCGGCACCCAGGGTGCCGAACTGATCACCCTCGCCTGCACGTGGTAGCCTAGCTCGTTCTCCAGAACATGCATGATGGTGGCAAACGTACGTCCCTTGTCGTGCCCCTCAAGATTCTTGACGTTTTCCAGCACGAAAGCTGCGGGCTGATGATGGGCAATGATCTGCGCAGTGTCGAAGAAGAGGGTTCCTTGGGTATCACACATAAAACCGTGAGGGCGTCCCAGCGCATTCTTCTTGGACACACCCGCAAGCGAAAATGGCTGGCAGGGGAACCCTCCTAGCAGCACATCATGCTCGGGGATCAGCTCGGGGTTTTCAGCAAACTGGCGTACGTCGCCATGCAATTTGTGGTTGTCGCGGAAATTCACGCGGTAGGTTTCCTGGGCGAACCTGTCCCACTCCGAAGTGAACACGCAATGGCCGCCAATGCCCTGGAAGCCGATGCGCAATCCACCAATCCCCGCAAACAGATCGATAAACCGGAAATGCAGATCCCTGTCGGGTTCGCTCACGGAAGGATCCGGGCCAAACTGCGCCAGCACCTCCAGTGCACGATAGACGGAAGCCTTCGGCTTCGCCTCACCACGTTCCCAGCGATAAATCGTGCTCTGGCAATAATCGAGTTCTCTCGCCGCATCCTCGACCGAGAGGCCTGCCATCTGCCGCAATTCCGTAAAAGACATGTTCGCCATGGCTACCTCTGGGTCAATTTCTCGCGCTATGCCAAAATTTCCCCCAGCGCGCAAGAACGGACAGGGAACATTGTGAGTTCATCCACAGTCACGGCCCAGCTCCGGTACTGAAGCGGATCGAGCTGCCGATAGCGATCCGATTTTCCTACTCCCACGCCCCGCGCTATGGCTGGGTGCGCTCTTTCTCGCCGTCCGTCCCGGTCCGCCTCGTTCGGCCCCCGACCCTCGCCCCCTCGCGCGGGCTGATCGGGCCGCTCGATCAATCGCGCCTTTTCGATCGAGTGGATTTCAGGCCCAGGACACTGTGTCAGGTGTGTCAGGCGCGCCGGTCTGCCGATGTGTGTGGGCAATTCCACGCGAATGGTCCGGGGGGCATTTCCCCGGCCTTCCCATCCCCATCGCGCGCTGACATGATGGTTAACGGGTCGCGCCGCGAAGGGGATTCGCTGCGATGAGATATGCTTTGCCCGGGTTTGCGGCGGCGGGGGCCGTGGCGCTGATCGTCGCGCTGGTTCTCGCGCCGGGCCTTGCGCACTGGTTTGCCGACACGCTGGGCGCGGGCTCCGGCCATGCCCACGGCGGCTACTGGTACGGCGAATACGGCCAGCTGCACGAACGCGCCTGGCCGGTCGGCAGCCTGTGGCTGACCCTCGCCTTCGTCGGCTTTGCCGTGCTGGGCGCGGGCGTGATGGCGCTGGCCTGGGTGCTGTCCATGGCGGGAGAGCCGCCGCCGCCCGATCCCAAGGCGCAGCGCCGCCGCAGGGCGCAGGCTCTGATAGAGAGCGTGAACCGCCGCGGCGACCTCTCCACCGGGGAGAAGGAGGGCTTCCGCAGCAGCGCGCTGGTGCTGGCCGATGCCGACGACCCGACCTCGATCCGCGCGGCGGAGCTGGTGGGCGCGGGCGATGCGGTGACGGCGGCGCAAGGCCTCGCGCGCGAGGCGGAGAGCGACTTCCTGCAGCTGATGCGCCACGCGGCCAACATCGCGCTGCCCTTCTCCGACCGGGCCAGCAGGCGGATCGGCAAACGCCGCGACCGGTTCGAGCGGGTCGATGAACTGGCCAGGTGCTGCGAGGATCCCGATACGCTCGCCAGGAAGGGCGGGAAGCAGGGCGACGGCGAAGATGGCGCGAAGGGCAACCATGCCCACCTCGACGTGGCGTGGGACTAGGGCGGCAGCACTCGTGTCGCCCTGTGTGAGACACTTCCCGGCTTACTGTGGTCAAACCGGTTAGGAGGCGTTAGGCATCCCGCCCATGCAGACAGGCGTACTCATCTCACTCGCGGCCTACTTCATCCTCATGCTGGGGATCGGCCTTTTCGCATGGAAGAAATCGACCGACACGTCCGAGGGATACCTCCTCGCCGGGCGCGGCCTTTCACCGGGCGTGGCGGCGCTTTCCGCTGGCGCTTCGGACATGTCGGGCTGGCTGCTGCTGGGCCTGCCGGGCGCGCTGTATGCCGCCGGGCTGGTCGAGGCGTGGATCGGCATCGGACTGTTCGCAGGCGCGGTCGTCAACTGGACCATCGTCGCACCCCGCCTGCGCGAACAGACCGAGCGGATGGGCAACGCGCTGACCATTCCCGAGTTCATGGCCAACCGCTTCCCCAGCCAGGCGACCGCGCTGCGCGTGGTTTCGGCGATCGTGATCGTGGTGTTCTTCATGGTCTATTCCGCCGCAGGTCTGGTCGGCGGCGGCAAGCTGTTCGAAACCGCCTTCCCCGCGCTGCTGCCCGATGTGGGGATGAGCGACTACATGCTTGGCATCTGGATCACGGCGGGCGTGGTGCTGGCCTACACGATGGTGGGCGGGTTCCTCGCCGTCAGCCTGACCGACTTCGTGCAGGGCGTCATCATGCTGCTGGCGCTGGTCGTCATGCCGCTGGTGGTGATGTTCGGCCCCGGCGGAAGCGCGGGCGACAGCCTGTCCGACATCCAGCCCGGTTTCCTCAGCCTGACCGAAGGGCTGACCGCGATTGGCTTCCTCAGCGCGGTAACATGGGGCCTGGGCTATTTCGGGCAACCGCACATCATCGTGCGCTTCATGGCGATCCGCAGCGTTCCCGAGGTCGCCAATGCGCGCAATATCGGGCTTGCATGGATGTTCGTCTGCCTGCTCGGTTCGCTGGGCGTCGGGCTTGCTGGCCGCGCCTATGCCGAGCGTAACGGCGTGGTGGTGGACGACCCCGAAACCATCTTCATCGTGCTGGCGGACCTTCTGTTCCACCCGCTCGTCACCGGCTTCCTGCTGGCCGCGCTGCTGGCCGCGATCATGAGCACGATCTCCTCGCAGCTGCTGGTCTCCTCCAGCTCGCTGACAGAGGATTTCTACCGCCTGTTCCTGCGCCGCAATGCGAGCGAGCGCGAGGCGGTCAATGTCGGGCGGCTGAGCGTGCTGGTGGTGGCGCTGGCGGCGATCTGGGTGGCAAGCGACCCGGAAAGCGAAGTGCTGGGCCTTGTCTCCAACGCATGGGCGGGCTTCGGCGCCGCCTTCGGCCCGCTGATCCTGCTGTCGCTCACCTGGCCCCGGATGACCGGCGCGGGTGCGCTGGCCGGGCTCGTCGTGGGGGCTGGCACGGTCGGCTTCTGGATCGCGCAGGGCTGGAACAGCGAATTCCTGGGTGGGCCGGGCGTGTACGAGATCATCCCGGGCTTTATCGCCGCCACAATCGCCATCGTGATCGTGAGCCTTGTGACCCAGCCCGAAGATCTGAGCCACCACGCCGCCAAAGCGTAAGCTGGCGTTCTGCCGGCACGAACCCGGCGACCGCCTCGGCCACTCCGGGGGTGAGCGGAGGTCCGGATCGCCACGGGATGCCAGATTGGGGGCGCGGCCGCCTTCGGGCGCCGGCTTCAGCCGGAGGGTGCAGTGCCCGTCGCCATCGGTCGCGCCGGAGCCGGGGATGATCAGGACTGCGGGCGTCCCTTGCGCCAGATCGTGCCGGGCAGCGGCGGGTCGATACCTAAGCGCTCGGTCTGCACGCTTGGGTGGCGGGGGCAAGAGCAAGCGACGCTGCCAGGGACGACAACACACGCATGGTCAATTTGCACCTTGTCCGTGCTGGCCGGTTCTCCAGAGGTGCCAGCTGTAGACCGCCGGGATCAGGCCAGCACCAAGGGCAGCGCCCAGTACCAGAACCATCCGCAGTTCGCTCGGCATGTCGATCAGACCGGCCGCGATCATCGCCAGCCCGGCGGCAAGGAACAGCTTCCCGGCAAGGCGATGCGTGGCGATCCAGTTGTCGGCATCGGTGATCGTCCAGGGCGTGCGAATACCCACGAAGAACCCGGGGCGGGACTTGGGCATCATGTTGCCCAGCACCAGGAAGAGGATGCCTACAAGGACGACGATGGCGCCCGGCCCAGGCTCCAGGCCAAGAATGGGCGCGGCGATGAAACACTGCACGGCGACCAGCAGGCCCAGCGTTCCGAGCCATGAGGCGCGCAGCAGCGGAGCCGAGCCTTCGAGCCTGTCCTGCAATGGTTCGATAGCGGGGATGATCGCAAAAAGCAGACCGAGGGCCAGCACCAGCCCGGCGGGCATCAGCAGCGCCGGGAGTGCGGGCATCGTATCGTCGATCTCGCCCGCCGCATTCCAGTGCACCGGGAGCTCTGCCCCGGCAGGCACCTGACCCGCCGCCCATAGCGCGAAGGCCGCCATCAGGGCGGCCAGCAGGATGGTGCCGATCAACAGCGGCCTGACCTTCATTGCGTTTCTCCTTGCGGTTTTGTGCCCGGGCGCGCTTCGCCCTCCGCACGGCCCAGCCCCATGCGGCCCATGAACGTATGCAGCGCCTCTTCCAGCGTCGACATGTTGAGAGTGTAGACCACCGATCCTCTGCGGTTCTCGCCATGGATCAGGCCGGCCTCCTTCAGCTTTGCGAAGTGGCCCGACATCGTCGGCTTCGACACGGGAAAGTGATCCGCAATGTCGCCTGCGGTCATCCCGCCGCCCTTGAGCAGTTCCAGCACCTCGCGCCGGATGGGGTGGGAAAGGGCGTCGAAAACCTTGCTCATAGGTATTTAGCTAAATGCCTAAATTGCATTCGTCAAGGCCGGGTGTAGGGTCCGTACGAGGGGCGCGAGGAGAGCGAGGGGAACGGGACATGGCGAAAGTGACGGGATTGGGCGGCGTCTTCTACGTGGTGAAAGACCCCGCAAAGACCCGCAGGTGGTACGCAGAGGTGCTGGGCCTTACCGGCGAGTACGGACCGCAGCTGGCATGGGCGGACGAACCGCACGAAGCGCCCTACTCGCTCATCAGCCACTTTCCGGACGAGGAATACATAAGGCCCGGAACGGGCGGCTTCATGATCAACCTGCGCGTCGACGACTGCGACGGCATGGTCGAGCAGTTGAAGGCCAGGGGCGTCGAGATCGTCGGGCATGTCGACGAGGGCTACGGCAAGTTCGCCTGGCTGCTCGATCCCGACGGCGTGAAGATCGAGTTGTGGGAACAGGTCGAGACGCCGGACGACGTTTCGCCTAGCTGAAACCTCTGCATTCGCGGCGCGTGCCGTGCTAACAGCAACGCAGGGTCGCGCGATTGATGGGGAATCGCCACCATGCCTGCCACCATTCTGCCAAGACTCGCCCTGCTGGCAGCAGCCGGCTTCCTGCTTGCCAGCCCGATTGCCGCGAACGATTCCGAAGCGGAGATCGGCCTCGGCGGGATCGTCCTCAAACCCTCGAGCGATCTCAGGCTGCTCAGCGAAGACCTGTTCATCTCCGAAGAGAAGGTGACGGTCGACTACGTGTTCGAAAACCCGACCGACGATTATGTCGAAACCACCATTGCCTTTCCCATGCCCGGCCAGCCGCGCGGCCTGATCGACACGAGTTACGCGTACTACGACGAAAGCCAGGACTGGTCAGGCTTCGATTTCGCCACCCGCGTCGATGGGCGCCCGGTTCGCCTGCTGCAATACGACCGCGCGATGATCGGCGATCGGGACGTGACCGAAGAGGTGATCGCCCACGGCTTCCCGGTCTACTGGACCGCCACGGAAGAGGGCAATCCGTTCGACGGCGCATCGCCGCAGCGGGTGGCCGAAGCGCTGGAAAAGGGGCTGGCCCGGCGTGACGATCCGCAGTTCGAAGGCCGCGTTGTGCCCGCGTGGGAGGGGGTGACCTACTTCGTGCGCGAACAGAGCTTCGCGCCGCGTTCGAAGGTGCGCGTCAGCCATGAATATGCGCCCATGGTGGGCGGAAGCGTGGGCGGCGCGCTTTACCCGCAATACAGGAATAATGGCGAGGACAGCAGCCTGTCCGAATACCGGGCGCGCTATTGCGTGGACGACCACTTCCTCGCCGGAGTGGACCGGCGGCTGGCCGCAAAAGCTTCGGGTGAGAACGTGCAGGCCTGGATGCACGAAACCTGGATCGGCTACGTCCTCTCCTCCGGCGCGAACTGGAACGGCCCGATCGGGACCTTCCGGCTGGTGGTGGACAAGGGTTCGACCGAAAACCTGGTCAGCTTCTGCATGAACGGGGTGACGAAGATCGGCCCGACGCAGTTCGAAGTGGTCAAGACCGATTTCGAACCGACGCGCGATCTCGATATCCTGATCGTGAAATTCGCCTCCTACGAGGACTGACGCACGATCAGTTCACCGACCACCAGCAGCGCGTATAGCGCCGCGCCCAGCGCGAAGGGCAGGAAGCGGCTGCGCCGTTCTTCGGGCAGTTCCTCTTTCATGACCAGCAGGATGATCCCGCCGCCCACGAAGGCGAACAGGCCGCCGATCGCCAGTTCGGGCAGGTCCAGCAGCAGCCCGGCTGCCCAGCCCGCCATCGTGGCGGCGGCAAGGACCCAGCGCCCGCGCCTGTCGTAGATCTGCGCGTGATCGCTGCGCGCCCCGAAATCGGCGGTCACGAAGTGCAGCATCATCGCGCCGAAGAACAGCGCCAGCCCGATCCAGCCCGTATCCTCTCGATTGTTGAGCAGATAGGCGATGATGCCGACCAGCAGCGCGCTCGCCCCGATATGGAGCCAGAAAGTCCGGCTCTGCGGGTTTTCCTGCGTCTGGCGCCCACCCCGGCTCGCAACGATCGCCCGCTCCACGCCGTAGAACAGCGCGAGGCCGATCAGCGCCAGCACATAGACCGTGGCTTCCGCTGCCGCCTCGTCCAGCCCGGTGGCCTGCCGGAAGGTGCCCGCGTGCGCCGCCAGTTCCGGCATGACATGCAGGAAGACGTACCCGACAGCGACGCCGCCGGAAAAACTCAGCCACCGGCTGCGAGGCGTCGCGTCGAGGAAGCGCAGGCGGCCGACGAACAGGTGCACCGCCGAAAAGGCCAGTGCCATCAGCAGCGTCACCAATGCCATCGGCACTGCGTCCATGCCGCGCCCGGCCCTAGTCGAAGGCCATGAAGTTGGGCTGGCCGTTCGATGCGCTCACGCCGCCATCCACCGGCAGGTTCGCGCCCGTCACGAAGCGGGCGTCATCGCTGGCGAGGAAGGCGACCACGCTGGCGACATCCTCCGGCTCGCCCGGTCGGCCCAGCGGGATGCGGCGCAGGAATGCCTCGAGCAGCTGGTCATCCTCACGGATGCCCTCGCTCATGGCGGTCTTCGTCATGGAGGGACACACCGCGTTCACCCGCACGCCCTGTTCGCCCAGCTGCAGCGCGAGCGCGCGGGTAAGGTTGGTCACCGCACCCTTGCTGGCGTTGTAGATCGGCATGGTCCAGTCGCCGCCCGTGCCCGAGACGCTGGAGGTGTTGACGATGGAGCCGCCGCCGGGCGCATCGCTCTTGGCCAGATGCGGGATCGCAGCGCGGCAAAGATACATCACGCCCTTCACGTTGACGTCGATCACCTTGTCGATGTCCTCGTCGCTCGCTTCTGCCAGCGGACCTGCGGTGGCCGTGCCGGCATTGTTGACGAGGCAATCCAGCCCGCCGAACCGCTCCACCGTGCGCGCCACCAGATCCTTCGCAAAGGCCGCATCCGAAACATCGCCATCGACCAGCAGCGTGCGTTCGTCGTCCAGATCGGCGGCGACCTTCTGCAGATTCTCCCGGCTGCGGGCGTTGAGCACCACATTCGCACCCTCGGCGGCGAAGCGGCGGGCGATGGCCTCACCGATGCCGGAGGACGACCCGGTGACGATTACGGTGCGGTTGCTGAAGCGCTGCATAAGAAATGCCTTTTGACTGTGTTCGGCTTGGGGGGGATGCCTTGGGAACAGGTGCGCGCGCGTATTGTTTCCCGATAGGTTCGCACGTTTAGGGAAACGTTCAGCGATGATCCGCCATACATGAGGCCGTGATGCGTGGAGCGAAACCTTCCTCTGTCCTGCTGCTGGCGATCATCCTGTCAGGCTGCCAGCTATTGCCTTCGGGCAACCGCGCCAGCGACAGCCGCACGCTGCCCCCCATTCCGCGCGGCACCAGCCAGACCGGCGCATTCACGCCCAGCGTTACCGGCCAGCAGTGTTTCGCGCAGCTCAGCGCAACCGGCGCGAACTACTCACCGCTGCCCAATGCCAATGACGCGCCCGGCTGCACGCGGATCGACACGGTCTCGCTCGCCGGGCTGCAGGGCGACGCAAGCCGCTTCGCCATTGCCAATCTGGGCCCCGTCACCTGCGCAACCGCCAGCACCTTTGCGGGCTGGGCGCGTTTCGGGGTGGACCGCGCGGCGCGGGTCCATCTCGGCAGCAAGCTGGCGCGCATCGAGACCATGGGAAGCTATGCCTGCCGCAATGTCGCGGGCAGCAACAAGCGCTCGGCGCATGCGCGGGCCGAGGCGATCGATGTTTCGGCGTTCATCCTGGAAGACGGGCGCCGCATCGCCGTCAAAGGAGACTGGAACGGCGGCACACCGGGCGAGCGCGCGTTTCTGCGCGTGGTGCGGGACAGCGCCTGCAAGCGCTTCGGCACGGTTCTGAGCCCCGAATATGATGCCGCCCACGCAGACCATCTTCATCTTGAAGTGGGCGACAGTTCCTTCTGTCGCTGACTAGCCGCGCGTGGGCCTGTCTATCGGGGGCCTGTCTATCTCGCGCGCGACGGCCCTGATGGCCTCGGGCGAATAGGAAAATCCCATGTGGCTGCAACGCAGCGCCACGGCCCGGTCGCGCTCTCCGGGATAGCCTGCGGCACAGCGTGGACGGATGGCACCGTCGCGCGGGCTCCACAGGGCGATGGTTTCCACCGGCGGCTTGCGGGAAAGTTCGGCGGAAAGCTTCGGCTCGTCCACACGGTGCCCCGCTATCGCCTGATAGATGCGCCAGACATTGTTGGCGCGCAGAGAGCCCGAAAAGGGCGACCCCATCGAAATGACCTTGGCCACGGCGTCCGGCTGGCGCTTGGCAAGCTCGCGCGCGTAGAGCCCGCCGAGGCTCCACCCGACCAGCACCACGGGCGCGCCTGCGCGCTGTCGCAGGTCGAGCAGGCGTTCCTCCAGTTGCCCGAAGAGTTCGTCCGAAAAGCCCCAGTTATAGCCGCAGCCCCAGCGCTTGACCGTGTGGCCGGCATCTTCCAGCCGCCGCGCGAAGTAGCGCATCTTGATCGGGTTGCTGCCGAAACCGGGCAGGATCATCACCATGCGCGGGGTTCTGGCCTTGGCCAGGCGAAACGGGTTGAACAGGCTGCGATAGAGGCGGCGGACCGGCTCGAACAGGTATCCCAGCTCACGCAAGAGCAGCCAGATGCGCGGGCCGCCCGGCCCGTCAGGATCAGGCTCGCGGGCGAGTTCTATGCGCCGCGCCCACTCGCTGTCGGCGAGCGCGGTGAAGCCGTAGATTCCGGTCGTCATCGCCTGCTGGTTTGCAGCTTGCGGCATTCTCGAAATTCCTCGCATACCCTCATAATGCGGCAGAAGGCGGGGAGTTTCCAAACCGATCTATGTTGGTTCTCGGGCGTCGTGGAAAGACGATTCCGCCGGGCTCAGGCGTCCTGACCGTCGCAATCGCCGATCCGTTCGCTGGTGACGCGCATGTCCACACCCTTGCCGCCTTCCTCGAACCCGGCGACCGTCATCTGGAGGTCGGTCGCTTCGGGCGTCACCGTCCCGGCGATCCGCGCCCTGGTTTCCGGCTGGAACGCGTCGCCCGCGCACACCATCACGGCATCGAGTTGCCCGTCTGCAAGATCGTAGGTCTCGAACCGGCAGCTGTCGCGTCCCTGCAGGTCGAGCAGCATTTCGCGGTAGCCGCCGCTGACGTCTTCCTCGGCCAGACACTGGTTTTCGTCCGCGTACTGCATGCCGGAACCGTCCGGGCCGCCGCCGATGGTGATCTGCATGCGGTAGAGCCCGGGCTCGATCCGCACGTCACCGGCGGGAGGACCCGCCTCCGCTTCCTCGTACGCGCCGGGATAATCGCCGCAGGCAGCCAGCGCGAGCGCGGTGGCGCCCACCAGAACAAAACGCATGTCGGTTATCTATCCTGCCGGTCGGGGTGTGCAGTGGCGGGGGCCATCCCGGCCCGCGTCTTCAGGAACACTCGCCGATCCGCTTGCCGGTGATCGTGCCCTTCATGGTCACATCGCCCGCTTCGGTGCCCGAGATGACGTTGTCCATTCGCAGGATGAAACTGTCCGCGTCGTACTCGCCATCCATGGAGAACCGGGCAGTGCCGCCATTGCCCGCATCGCAGGTCATCCGGAGGCTGAGGTTGTTGCCCGTGCGGTCGAACGTATCGTAGGTGCAATTCTCGTTCTTCTCACCGCCGAAGAAACCTGCATCCGGCTTTTCGGCCTGGTCCTGCGTGATGCAGGCCTTGGTCGTGATGGACCGGCCCATCTGCTTGGCCAGCATGTCCTTCATGCTCTGCGGAACGCCGGGAACATCGAACTCGGTGAATTCGATCGTGTTTTCCCACTGGCCCGCGCGCAACTGCACGGCATCGTCCGTGGCGGCGTCGACAACGGCGTCCTCTTCGGCGATCGCGACATCCTCATCCGCACCCGCATCTGCTTCGGCGCCGCCGTCCGAACAGGCGGTGAGCAGGGCGAGGCTGGCGGTAGCGGCGATGATGATGCGCATGGTCTTTGCTCCGGTAAAACTGCGTGGGCGGGCCATGACCCGCGATGAGGCACCCTAGGCAGGCACCACCAGACCGACAACCGCCATTGCGGCGAACGGCCCATGCGCCAATATGGACGACATGGCCGAACTCATCATCCGACGCGGGCTCGACGAGCCCGACACCACCGGCGAATTCACACCGCACAAGCCCGCGCGACCCGAAAAGTCTATGCCGGGCAAGAAGTTCGAGCTTGTCAGCGATTATGAGCCTGCGGGCGACCAGCCGACCGCGATCGAGGAACTGGTGCGCGAGGCGGAGGGTGGCGAGAAGACGCAGGTGCTCCTCGGCGTGACCGGATCGGGCAAGACCTTCACCATGGCCAAGGTGATCGAGGAACTGCAGCGGCCCGCGCTGATCCTCGCGCCCAACAAGATCCTCGCCGCACAGCTCTATGGCGAATTCAAGAGCTTCTTCCCGAACAACGCGGTCGAGTATTTCGTCAGCTACTACGACTACTACCAGCCCGAAGCCTACGTGCCCCGGTCGGACACCTACATCGAGAAGGAAAGCTCGGTGAACGAGGCAATCGACCGGATGCGCCACTCGGCCACGCGCGCATTGCTGGAGCGGGACGACGTTATCATCGTCGCGTCGGTCAGCTGCCTCTACGGGATCGGCTCGGTCGAGACCTATTCGGCGATGATCTTCGATATCAAGGAGGGCGAGAGCGTCGACCAGCGCGAGCTGATCCGCAAGCTGGTCGCGCTGCAGTACAAGCGCAACGACCATGCCTTCGCGCGCGGCAACTTCCGCGTGCGCGGCGACAATCTCGAAATCTTCCCTTCGCATTACGAAGACACGGCATGGCGGATCAGCTTCTTCGGCGACGAAATCGAAGAGATCGTCGAATTCGATCCGCTGACCGGCAAGCCCGGCCGGAAGCTCGAAAAGGTGCGCGTCTACGCGAACTCGCACTACGTCACGCCCGGCCCGACGATGAAGCAGGCCACCGAAGCGATCAAATTCGAGCTGGCCGAACGGCTCAAGGAGCTGGAAGCCGAGGGCAAGCTGCTCGAACACCAGCGGCTGGAACAGCGCACCAATTTCGACCTCGAGATGATCGCCGCGACCGGCAGCTGCAACGGGATCGAGAACTATTCGCGCTTCCTCACCGGCCGCCTGCCGGGCGAGCCGCCGCCCACGCTGTTCGAATACCTTCCCGAAAACGCGCTGCTGTTCGTCGATGAAAGCCACCAGACCGTGCCGCAGATCGGCGCGATGGCGCGCGGGGACCACCGCCGCAAGATCACGCTCGCCGAATACGGCTTCCGCCTGCCCTCGTGCATCGACAACCGCCCGCTGCGCTTCAACGAATGGGACGCGATGCGCCCGCAGACCTTCGCGGTCTCCGCCACGCCCGGCGGGTGGGAGCTGGAGCAGACCGGCGGCGTCTTCGCCGAGCAGGTCATCCGCCCCACCGGGCTCATCGACCCGCCGGTCGAAATCCGCCCGGTCGAGGACCAGGTCCAGGACTGTATCGAAGAGTGTAAGGCGACCGCCGCCAAAGGCTACCGCACGCTCGTCACCACGCTGACCAAGCGGATGGCCGAAGACCTGACCGAGTTCATGCACGAGGCGGGCGTGAAGGTCCGCTACATGCACTCCGACGTCGAGACGCTCGAACGTATCGAGCTGATCCGCGACCTGCGGCTGGGCGTGTACGATGTGCTGGTCGGCATCAACCTGCTGCGCGAAGGCCTCGACATTCCCGAATGCGGGCTGGTGTGCATTCTGGACGCGGACAAGGAAGGCTTCCTGCGCTCCGAAACCTCGCTGATCCAGACCATCGGTCGCGCGGCGCGCAACGTCGATGGCCGCGTGATTTTGTATGCCGACCGGATCACCGGATCGATGGAACGCGCGATGGCGGAGACCGAGCGGCGGCGCGAGAAACAGCGCGCCTATAACGAGGAACACGGGATCACCCCGACCACCATCCGCCGCGCCATCGCCGACATCACCGCCCACGCGACCAAGGGCGAGGATGGCGAACCCGAGGACGAAGCCGCGCCGCTCGTGGGCCACAACCTGCGCGCCTACATCGAAGACCTCGAAAAGAAAATGCGCGAAGCCGCCGCGAACCTCGAGTTCGAGGAGGCAGGGCGTTTGCGTGACGAGATTCGTTCGCTGGAGGCGGACGAGCTTGGCTTGCCGGAGGGTGAGCAGAAAGCGGCGCGCGTTGGGCGCAGCAATGAGGGCAAGCCGGGGACGCGGAAGCTGCGGTACGGTCGGACGCAGAAGAAGATGCGGTGAGGCAGGATCGACTGTTCACCGTATCCACAGGCGAACTGTCAAGAACTCGAGAGCCCTACGCTTGACACTTGCTAGAAATCAGCGGAAGTTTTGGGGCAACGGGGAGGCACCTCGATTTTTCTTGGGCAAGTTACGCCCGCAATCGGAGTGCCAAATGACCCCCTTCGAAATCGTCTCCCTGATCGTCGCCATTATTATGCTCGCAGGCACCTTCACCTATGCAGGCATCCAGATCGGCAAGGCGCTCGGCGAGAAGAAATGAGCACCTTGCCCTCCGCCATCATGCCGAACTTGGTAGAGCTTCGGTCAGCTTCGCGTCCGGCATCCAGCCCTCCACCTGATCCGATTATCACGGGCCTAAGACTGGCCCCCGAAACGAATTCGGGGTGACGATTGCGTTGGGGGCACAAGAAGCGCGGCAAGTGCTCATGTCGCACTTTACTTGCTAGCAGGCAGGAATTGCGACATTCTTGATGGATGGAGTGGCGAGGCTTTCAGTTCTGGAAGGAAGAGTTCTGGAGCTGGCGGCATCCCCGCCGCTTTCGCTTTCGTATCTGGGCGCGGGTGCGATGGCTGAAATTCAGACAATGGCTGCGCGAACCCAAGTTCAGGGCGTTGCGACGACACTGGCCTAGGCCGGCGATTATCATCCTGACCGCCGCCCTCGTCGCGTGGGTCGTCTTCACGTTCTTCGGCAACCAATCCGGCGGGCTTCTGATGAAGCTCGATCGCCTGTTGTCGTATGAGACAGTCAAGATGAACTGGCGCGAGGCAACGCAGTTGCTGCTCGTCCTGGTCGGACTGCCCATCGCATTTCTGCTGTGGCTCTTCCGTGACATCCACACCAATGCCGTGCTGGAAAACCAGCGCAAGGATGTGAACCTGAAGGAGTTTCAGGAAATCCAGATGCGTGCCGCAGGCGCGATGGACGAGAAACTGCCTGCGAGCGCAAGAGAGACCTCGCAGATCGCCGCCACGCACCAATTGGCCGGATTCCTGCGCGGCGAATATGGTGTCAGCTTTCAACGACCGGCCTGGGAATTGCTGAGGGCGCGTCTCCTCGCAAGTTCGGAGCGGATGGGATACCGGGCCATCTTGGCCCAGATCGAAGACTGGCGGAGGGCCGATCCCGGGGAGAGGCAGTCGGCCAAGCAGTTAGGCGGAAATGTTCGCAAGGCTGCGAAACAGATCACACAAGACAACACGGGCAAGTCGCAACGCGACGCGGTGCGCGACGAATGGCGAACCATTTTCAGCTCGCGCCTGCCACTGCCCGATACCGTTTTTGACGGGATTGCTCTGCCGCCAGGAGCGTTGCTCGCAACGTGCGATCTATCGCGGTGTTCATTTATCGGCGTGCATCTGTGGGACGCGCATCTCGAAGGTGCCGAGCTGTGGGGCGCACATCTCGAAGGCAGCTCCCTGGGGAACGCGCATCTCGAAGGCGCCAGTCTGCGGGGCGCGCATCTCGAAGGCGCCTTCCTGGGGAACGCGCATCTCAAATGCGCCAGTCTGTTTGCCGCGCATCTCGAAGGCGCCAATCTGTTTGCCGCGCATCTCGAAGGCGCCGATCTGGGGCGCGCGCATCTCGAAGGCGCCGATCTCCGGTACGCGCATCTCGAAGGCGCCGATCTGGCGGACCCGCATCTCGACGATAAGACCGAACTCGATCGCGCGATTTTCGATGACCGAACGCGCTTCGCATTCGATTGGTCCGGACTGACGAAAGACGAAAAGGACCGAGCCCGCGCGCCCTGGATCGAGCGCGGCCTGATCCATGTGAACGACCGGAATGCGAACGACCCGAAGTGAGCGCGCTTTCCCATGCAAGCTGCGAACTTCGCCACGGCCCCCTCCCCAAAGCCCGAAGTGACGTCGGCGGGCGATACGCATAACCCGCCACCATGCTATACGCCCTCGCCATGAGCATCGCCGCCATCGAACCCGGCACCTGCCGCACGCTGGTCGACTTCAGCGACGCGGACGAATTCGCGCGCTGGGAAGTCATCAACGACGGCGTCATGGGTGGCCTCTCCAAGGGCCATATCGAGCAGGTCGAGGGCGCGCTTTCCTTCACCGGGACGATCAACACCAATGGCGGCGGGTTCACCTCTCTGCGGCGGCCCTTGCCCGAGGGCGCGATGGCCGGGGCGCGGGCGCTTCGCATCGTCTATTCGGGCGATGCGCGCACCTATGAGGTGACGCTGCGCTCCGATGCGAGGGAGCGCGGGCGGCGCATTGCCTACCGTGCGACCCTGACGCCCGGGGAAAGCGCCGAAGGCTGGTCCGTGGCCGTGATCGATCTTGCCCGGCTGGAAACCTCGCTGTTCGGGCAGCAGGTCGATGCGCCTGCTTTCGCAACCGAGAAAGCGCACAGCATCGGCCTGATTATCGCCGACGGGATCGACGGCGATTTCGCGATGCAACTCAAGCGGATCGAAGCCTGCGCATAGCGGTGAGGCGCTGGGCTCAGGTGGATTTACCCCTGAGCGAAGGGCTGGCATAGCGCCGCGATGATCTTTCGCCCGTCCAGTCGTTTCGCGAGCCGATGACGCGCCGCAGCCTTGCCATCCTCGTCTCGCTGCCGCTGGCTCTGGCGGCCTGCCAGCCGCCCGCCGCGGACCGCTACGAAGGCCGCGCCGATCCGCCCGATACGCAAAGCTACGCCAGCGAGCCGCAGCCCTCGCCCGATGCCGAAGGCGCGGTGTGGGCGCCCAGCACTACCCCCTTGCGCCTGCTCTACGGCATTCCCGGCCAGCAGCCGCTCGCCGCCATCGCCTGCGAGATCGGGGAGCAAGGCACGGCAAGCGAACCGAAACTGCGCATTACCCGCTTCGCCCGGGCGGACGAAGGGGCGCAGGCCTTGCTGGCGCTGGTCGGCAACGGCCACAAGGAACGCTTGCCGGTGGAAGCCGTGGACAACGGCCGCGCGTTCATCTGGGAGGGCGCCATCCCGCTCGCCTCGGAAAAGCTCGACGCGCTCACGGGCCTGCGCGGCGTGCAGCTGACCGTTCCGGGAGCGGGCACGCTGGCGCTCAATGCCAGCGAGGCCCCGCGCGACCTTATCGAATCCTGCCGTCTTGCCGTGCGGAAGCAGTCGCAAGATCCCGGATCGAACGCGGGGTAAGCACCTGCGGCAGGCGTTCGGGCCGTGCGGCGCCGGGCGCGTACCACAGGTAAAGCGGCACGCCCGCCACGCCCTGCTGCGTGAGGAAAGCCGTGATGGCCGGATCGCGCCGCGTCCAGTCGCCGCGCAGAACCACCGCGCCGGCCTGCTCCAGCGCCTGCGCGGTCCCCTCGGTCTCGATCGCGACGCCTTCGTTCACCTTGCAGGTCACGCACCAGTCGGCGGTGAAATAGACGAACACGGGACGATTGGCCGCGCGCGCCTCGGCCAGCGCGGCCTCGCTGAAGGGCTGCGTGTCGAGGACACCTGCTTCGCTATTCGGAGCCTGCGGCTCGGGGAACAGGAGGAATGCGAGACCGGCTGCCGCAACCAGTGCCAGACCGGGCAGCAGGGCCCGGCGTGACTGCCGCTGTGCCTCCCCTATCCGGATCAGCGCACCTATGACGATCAGCGCCAGGCCGACCGAGATCGTAACCCAGGTCAATCCGCCGATCCGCCAGAGCAGCCAGCCCAGCGCCAGCGCGGTCAGCCCCATGGGCAGCGCCATCCAGCGGCGGAACGTCTCCATCCATTGCCCCGGTTTGGGCAACCGGGTGCGCAGCGCGGGCACGAAGCCGATCAGGAGAAAAGGCAGCGCCAGCCCCAATCCAAGCGCGGCAAACAGGCCCAGCGCCAGCGGCCACGGCAGCACCAGCGCCGCACCCAGCGCCGCCGCCATGAACGGGCCCGTGCACGGGGTCGCCACGAAAGCCGCGAGCAGGCCGGTGGCGAAAGAGCCGCGCCTGCTTGTGCCACCGCCCGTGATCGCCATGCCCGGTATCTCGAACGCTCCGAGAAAATTGGCCGTCAGCGCCACGGCCAGCAGGAACAGCGCGACGACCACGCCCGGCTCCTGCAGCTGGAACGCCCAGCCGATCGCCTCTCCACTGGCGCGCAGGGCCAGCAACACCGCGCCCAGCGCCACGCAGGCGATCACCACACCGCCAGCATAGGCCAGCGCATCGGTACGCGCGGTGTGCTCTGCCCCGCCCGCCTTCGCCAGCGACAGGGCTTTCAGGGACAGGATCGGGAAGACGCACGGCATGATGTTGAGCACCAGCCCGCCCAGCAGAGCGGCGCCGATCAGCATCCACCATGCGGGCAGTTCGCCGCCCGTGCGGATGGGCGCGCCACCCGTGGGCACGGCGCCCGGCGCCGCTTCGAACGACAATCCCGTGCCATCGCCCAGCCGCACGATCCCGGCAAGCCGCCCGGGCCGTTGCGCGTCGCGCGCCAGCGGGATCGCCGCCGTCAGCATGTCGCCATTGCGGCGAAACACCTGCGGCGCGGCGTAATCCACCAGCTCGCGGTTTTCGATGAAGACATGCGGACTGCCCACATCGAGGGTGGCAGGCAGCGGGATGGCGAGCCGCAGCCTGTCGCCCTCGACGGCAAAGCGCGCGGGCCTGTCCAGCGGGGCGGCGAGCGCGCTCTGGAATGCAGCGAAGCGTGCATCCGCGCGTTCCCCCTCGCCCACCGCGACGACCGCACGCAGCTGCGCCTCTTGCGGCACGCAGACCGCATCGGTGCAGGCGAGGTAGGTGGCGGTGCCGCGCAGCGTGAACGGGCCGTCGGGCGCGGCGCCCTGCGCCATCCGCAGCGGGGCCACCACCGCGTAGTCGCCTTCGAACACGTGGTTCATCAGCTCGCCGATCAGCAGCCGCTCTGGCGCGGGGTAGCGAAATGCGCCGATCGACACGCCAGCTGGCAGATCCCACTCGACCTGCATCCCCAGCCCCGCATCGCCGGGGTTGGACCAGTAGCCGTGCCATTCCTCGGAGACTGGCGTGAACGCAATCGCGATCCGCGTTTCGCCGCCGGGCTGGACCGGACCTTCGACCAGCAGCCGCGCATCAATGAAGGTCTCCTGCGCGCTCGCCACGCCCGGCAGCAGCAGCGCCGCAAGCGCCGCCAGCAGGGCACCGACCACATGGCGGACCGAAGGGAGGGTTGCGCGGATCATCGCCAGCGGCCTAGTGCTGAGAGACTGCCAAAACAAGCGAGCGAGCGCCCTCTTCCATGTCCACCAAAGCCAAACCGTCCGACACGCGCGACCTGCTCATCCTGGGCGGAGGTCTGGTCGGCATGACGCTGGCACTGGCTGCGGCGAAGAAGGGCATCTCCAGCCATGTGGTGGACCGGGCCGATCCGGCGAGCCTGACTGCCGAAGGGTTCGACGGGCGCGCTTCCGCCATCTCCACCGCCAGCTGGAACCTGTTCACCAATATCGGCCTGGCCGACGCGCTGGAGGCGCATGGCTGCCCGATCGAGAAGATCGCGGTGTCCGACCAGCTCAAGCCCGGGCGGATCGACTTCCAGCCCGAAGAGGGCGAGGGTTCGCTGGGCCGCATGTTCGCCAACCGCCAGCTGCGGGTCGCGCTGTTCGAAGCGGCGAAGGCAGAACCGCTGATTGCGTGGCATGCGCCCGCGGACGTTACCCTGCGCGAGCGGGGCAATCATGGCGTGTCGGCGACGCTGGCCGATGGCACCGTGCTGGCCGCGCGGCTGATGGTCGCGGCAGAAGGGCGCCGTTCGCCCACGCGCGAGGAAGCCGGGTTCACCATCGCCAACTGGCAATACGACCACCGCGCGATCATTGCCGGCCTGATCCATTCCAGGCCGCACGAGAATGTGGCCTGGGAAATCTTCTACCCCGAAGGCCCCTTCGCGCTGCTTCCCATGCTCGACGACGAGCAGGGCAGGCACCGCAGCGCGCTGGTGTGGACGGTTGACGAGGAAGACGGCGACGGCGTTCTGGCGATGGGCGACCGTGCCTTCATCGCCGAGGTCGAAAAGCGGATGGGCCGCCTGTTCGGCGATCTCGAAGCGAATGGCCCGCGCAGCTCCTATCCGCTGGGCTTCCATCACACCGCCAGGATCGTCGACCACCGGCTGGCGCTGGTGGGCGATGCGGCGCACGGCATCCACCCCATCGCGGGACAGGGCCTGAACCTTGGCCTGCGCGATGCGGGCGCTCTGGTGGAGGTGATCGCGGAAGGCAAGCGGCTGGGCCTCGATCCCGGCGATGCGCAGCTGCTCAAGCGCTACGAGAGCTGGCGCGGGCTCGATAGCTTCATGGTCTCGCTCGCGACCGACGGGCTGACGCGCCTGTTCGGCGTATCCGGCCCCGGCGCCTCTGCCATCCGCCGCTTCGGCATGGTGGGCGTGCAGCGGCTCGATCCGCTCAAACGCTGGTTCATGGACGAAGCGCGCGGCGTCAGCGGAGACGTGCCTGCGCTGATGCAGGGCTGACCGGTAGCTTGCGCAGATCCGCTGGTCGGTGCGGCGCAATCAGTTTTCGGGCGTAGGCGAGACCACCGGGCTGGGCTGATCGATCCGCTCACCCGAACCATCGCGCAAACGGCGCGGTTCGAGCACGGCGGCGGTCTCGATCAGGTCGAGCGCGCGCTGCGCGGCGGCATAGCGGCGCACATCGGAAATCCAGTCTTCCGCTGCGTCGGACCCGGGCATGTTCTGCACCTCCTCGATCGCCGCTTCGTAGCGCCCGGTTTCGAGGAACATGCGCGCCCGTTCCAGCCGCCGCTTGGGCTGCGGCGAAGGGGCGGTCTGGCGGCGGATCACGAACAGGTTGGAAAGCTCGCGCCGCAGGCGTTGCAGGCTCGGCTCCTGCGGAGACGCACGCAACGCCGGTTCGAGACCTTCGAGCCGCGCTAGCAGCTGGTCGATGGTGACCGGATCGCGCGACATCTGCACCAGCGTGCGCACGGCATTGGGCAGTGCGTCGCCGAAGCGCAGGCGCAACTGGTCCGCCAGATAGCCGAGTTCGACGCCGCGCTCGATCGAGCGGCGGGTGGCGAAGGAGATCAGCAGGCCTTCGGCGCGCGCCGCATTGCCCGCCGCCGCCTCCGCCTGCAGGTCAAGCCGGGCAAGGCGCCGCTCTGCCGCGGCAAGCCGCTGTTCGAGGCCGCCCTGCTGCTGTTCCACCCGTTCCACGCTGGCGTTGGACGCAGCGGCGCCGGGCGAACCCTTGGCCTGCCCTCTCGATGCGCGCGGCGTGGGAACGGCCACCGCCTGCACATCGCCGGACTTGTCCCCGGTCGCGGCAGGGGTTGCGCCCGCGCCGACCAGCGCCTGGCTGTCTTCCTGTGTATTATCGGTCAGCGCGGCGACGGCATCCGTATAGGTATCCGGCCGCCAGACGAGGAACAGGGCCCCCGCCGCGACCAGCAGAACAATCACCAGCGCTATGCCCAGCAACGCGCGCGAAAACCGCGTACGATCCTGCGAGGCTTCATCCAAATCCATTATATATCCAGTCCCGTGTCGCCCCGAGATCCCGCAACGGAGCTTAGCGGTAAGTGGTTAATGGCACATATCCGCAGCCAGGGAAAGCAGGGCTGCATCATCCGGCTCCGCTGCCACGGCCACGCTTTGCCAGCCATCTGAAACACTTCGCGCGATACGCGGAGCCAGCGCGGCGAGCGCGATAGCGCCGCGATCCACCCCCGTGCGATCGCACTCGGCGGCGAAATGGCTGGCGACGGCACCGGAGTGGAGCAGCACGATCCCGCCTTGCCCCAGCCGCGCGGCCTCGCGCTCGGCCAGCGTATGGTGAACGATGCGATAGGTCGTGGCGGTTGTGATGTGGACATGGGCGGGTGCGTGGAGCGGCAGATGCTCTTCGCCCGCGAGCCGCAGCAGGCGCAGGGGCCGGTCGGGTGGCAAGGCATCGACCAGTTTCTGCAATCCGCCCTTGCCCACCTGCGCGATCGGGAAGCCGCGCTCCTGCGCCTCGCGCGCGGTCGCCGCGCCCACCGCGTAGACGGGCAGGCCGGTCAGTTTCTCCAGCCCCTCCCCCGCATGGCGCAGGCCGTTGGCGCTGCCCAGCAGGATACCGTCGAAAGCGCCTTCGGGCAGCGTCCAGCCGACCGGCTCGGCCCCCGATAGCGGCATGGCCTCCATCGGCAGGCCCAACGCGTGGCCACGGTCCATCGTGGCGGAAAGGCCGGGTTCGGGCCGGAGGACGAAAACGCTGCGCCCCATCGCGCGCTCAGGCCTTGCCGGAGAACAGCGCTGCGATCCCCGGTGTCGCCCGGCCCAGCAGGTCGGCTCCGAAAGCGCGGATCGTTTGCGCGTCGTCGGGTGCGACCGCGACCGATCCGTCGACCCGCTCGCCCCCGTCGGCACTGAACAGCGCGGCCTTGAGGGCGATCCGCCCGCCATCCAGCTGCGCCAGCATCCCGACCGGGCTGTGGCAGGTGCCGTCCAGCGCTTCGAGCAGCATCCGCTCGGCCATGACTTCGGCGGCACTCGGCGCGTGGTCGATGGCGGCGAGCATCTCGCGCGTCTGCGCATCGCCGGATCGACATTCGATCCCGATGGCGCCCTGCGAAGGCGCGGGGAGCCAGTCCTCCAGCTCCAGCGGCGTGCCCACGCCATCCTCGCCCAGCCGTTCCAGCCCGGCCGCGGCGAGCAGCGTCACATCCGCCTCGCCCGCCTGCAGCTTGGCCATGCGCGTGGCGACATTGCCGCGAAACAGCACCACCTCGATGTCGGGCCGCAGGTTCTGCATCTGCGCGGCGCGGCGCGGCGCGCTGGTGCCCAACCGCGCGCCCTGCGGGATCGCGGCCACCGATGATGCGCCCAGCAGCACATCGCGCCGGTCCGCGCGCTGCAGGATCGCCCCCAGCGCGATCTCTGGCGGGCGGATGGTCTCCACATCCTTGAGCGAATGGACCGCCGCGTCGATCCGGCCTTCGGCCAGCCAGGCATCGAGTTCGCGCGTCCACAGCGCCTTGCCGCCCAGATCGGCCAGCGGGCGGTCCTGCACCTTGTCCCCGCCGGCGACCACCGGCACCAGTTCCACCGCGCCTTCATCCCACCCGTGGGCGGAACACAGGCGCGCGCGCGCCTCGTGCGCCTGCGCCATCGCAAGCGGGGAGCGGCGCGTGCCGAGACGGATGAGCGGATTGTTCTGCAGGCTGGTGGTCATAGGCTTTCCTTGCCCTACCTTCGCGCTGCTTTAAGGGAAAGGACCATGCAGACCGTACTAGGGATCGAATCCAGCTGCGACGAGACCGCAGTCGCGCTGGTGGCGGCGGACCGTCGGATCATCGCGCAGCGCGTTGCCTCGCAGGACGATGCGCACCGCCCCTATGGCGGCGTGGTGCCGGAAATCGCCGCGCGCGCGCATGCGGAACGGATCGCCCCGATGGTCGCCGAAGTGATGGAAGAGGCCGGGATCGAGCTGGCGGACCTTTCCGCCATCGCAGCCACCGCCGGGCCGGGGCTGATCGGCGGCGTGATGGTCGGCCTGGTCAGCGCGAAGGCGCTGGCGATGGCGGGCGATGTGCCGCTGATCGCAATCAACCATCTGGAAGGCCACGCGCTCAGCCCCCGGCTGGTCGATGAAACCCTCGAATTTCCCTACCTCCTGCTGCTGGTATCGGGCGGGCACTGCCAGATCCTGCGCTGCGAGGGCGTGGGTCAGTATCGGCGCCTCGCCACCACGATCGACGATGCGGTGGGCGAAGCCTTCGACAAGACGGCCAAGATTCTGGGCCTCGGCTTTCCCGGCGGGCCAGCGGTCGAGAAACTCGCGCGCGAGGGTGACCCCAAAGCCGTCCCGCTGCCGCGCCCGCTGGTCGGCGGGAAGGAGCCGCATTTCTCCTTCGCCGGGCTGAAAAGCGCGGTGTTGCGGGCAAAGGATAGCGGCCGGTATTCGAATGCCGATATTGCCGCGAGCTTCCAGCAGGCGGCCATCGACTGCCTGACGGACCGGCTGGAACGCGCCATCGCAAACGATGGCCACGCCCCGGCGCTGGTGGTCGCGGGCGGTGTCGCCGCCAATGCCGGCGTGCGCGCCGCGCTCGAAGCGCTTGCCGCGAAGCACGCGATGCGTTTCGTCGCGCCGCCGCCGAAATTGTGCACCGATAATGCTGCGATGATCGCCTGGGCTGGGTGCGAACGGCTGGGCCAGAGCGATCCGCTGGACTACAAGGCACGCCCGCGCTGGCCGCTCGACCCCGAGGCAGAGCCCGCGCGCGGAGCGGGAGTGAAGGCGTAATGGCGCAGGTTGCAGTACTTGGTGGCGGGGCCTGGGGCACCGCGCTCGCGCAGATGCTGGCGAGCCCCTTCGATGACGGAAACGCGCGCGATGTGCTGCTGTGGGCGCTGGAGCCCGAAGTGGTCGAGGATATCAACACGAACCACCGCAACAGCCGTTTCCTGCCGAGCGCTCAACTGGCGCCGAACATCCGGGCGACCGGCGATCTGAAAGAGGTGGCGGACGCCGGCACGATCCTGGCCGTGGTGCCCGCGCAGCACCTGCGCAGCGTGCTGTCCGATCTGCCCGGCTTTTCCGGCGATCTCGTCATCTGCGCCAAGGGAATCGAACAGTCGACCGGCGCGCTGATGAGCGACGTGGCGGCCGAAGCCAGCCCGCAGGCCACTCTCGCCGCGCTGTCCGGCCCCACCTTCGCGCACGAAGTCGCGGACGGATTGCCCGCTGCGGTGACGCTGGCATGCGGAGGGGGCAAGGCACAGTGGGAACGGCTTTCCCCCGTTATCGCCCGGCCCCACTTCCGCCCCTATTATTCCGACGATCTGATAGGCGCGGAGATCGGCGGCGCGGTCAAGAACGTGCTCGCCATCGCCTGCGGCGTGGTCGACGGGCTGGCGCTGGGCCAGAATGCGCGCAACGCGCTCATCACGCGCGGCTTCGCCGAGATGGCGCGGTTCGGCGCAGCGCGCGGGGCCAGCTTCGATACGATGACGGGCCTGTGCGGGCTGGGCGATCTGGTGCTGACCTGTTCCTCCACCTCCAGCCGCAACTTCTCGCTCGGCAAGGCGATCGGCGAAGGCCAGAACGCTGCCGATCTGATGGCCAACCGCCAGACCGTGGCCGAAGGGGCGCACACCGCCCCCGTGCTCCAGCGTCTTGCCCGCGCGGAAGGCATCGACATGCCCATCGTAGACGCGGTGGTCGCACTGCTCGATGGGGCACGCGCCGACGATGTCGCGGACGCGCTGCTCGCCCGGCCGCTCACGACCGAAAGCCGCCCCGCTTGAGCGATCCGGGCTCCGCCGCACCACCTGCCAGCCGCGACGCCAGGGATGCCAATGCCGACATGGCAGCACTGGCCCGTGGCGGGCGGACCAATTTCTTCGGCTTCCTGATCCGGCTGGCCGCGCGCATCCCCTTCCTGTTCATCGCCGGGCGCATGTACGGCGACGACATGCTGGGGCGGTTCGCAGCCGCCGTGGTGGTGATCGAACTGGCCAGCCAGGTCGCGGTGCTGGGACAGAAGCGTGGCCTCGCCAAACAGTTGAGCGAGGACGACGCCCGGCCGCCGTCGCACATCGTGGCCGATGCCATGGTGCTGAGCATCATTACCTCGCTGGCGTTCACCGGGCTGCTGATCGTCTTCCCGGGTCCGATGTTCCCCAATGGCGCGAACGGGGATCTGTCCTGGCTGCTGGTCTTCACCATCCTGCCCTATGCGCTGACCGAGGTTGCGCTGGCGGCCTGCGCCTATCGCTACGATATCGGCGCAACCGTGCGCAGCCGCGCCGTGGTGGAACCGTGGACGATCTCCATCGCAGCCGGTGCGCTGGCCCTCGTGGTCAAGGATAGCGGGCTGGAGCTGGCCTATGTGATCTCCATCCTTGCCGCTTCGGTCGCGGCTTTCATGCCGGTGATCCGCCATTACGGCCTGCCCCATGGCTGGAGCCCGCACCCCGCGCGCGTCTTCCGGCTGGCCATGCGCAACCTTCCGCTGGCGGGCGCGGACGCCATCGAGTGGGGCACGCGCAAGCTCGATCTCTTCATCCTCGCGCAGTTCGCCACGCCCGCGCAGGTCGGCGTCTATTACGCGGTGCAGCAGGTCGCCACGCTGCCCCAGAAGCTCAAGACCAGCTTCGACCCCATCCTGGGCCCGGTGATCACCGCCGCGCTGAAAGTGGGCGACCGTTCGGCCATCGCCAAGCAGGTGTGCCAAGTGGGATTCTGGATCGTCGCCATGCAGGCGGGCGTGGCGCTGGCGCTGGCGATCCCCGGCGAGGCAGTGATGGGCCTGCTGGGGCCGGACTTCGTCAGCGGCACCGCCGCGCTTTCGATCCTGCTGGTGGCCGAAGTGGTCGCCGCGCTGGCCGTCGTCTCCGAAAGTGCGCTGATCTACATCGCGCGGATGCGCAATCTGCTGATTTCCATTGCGACGATCCTGTTCCAGGCCGCGCTGACCATCGCCCTGATGGTCGCGATTACCGAATACGACCTGTCCGAAACGCTGCGCGCGCCCGCTGCGGCCCTGGCGCTGGCCATCGCGCTGGCGGTGTCGAGCATCGCGAAGAGCGTGCTGCTGGGCCGTATCCTCGGGGCCACGGTGAACAATTTCCGGTGGGGGCTGTTCGCCGCCGCGATACCCGCCGCGCTGGTCGGCTGGGCAGCCACGCAGGTCCCCGAATGGCTGGAGCTGGTCGTGGGCATTCCCGCCATCCTGCTGACCTATGGCGCGATCATCTGGTTCGTCGGGTTCCGTGCGGACGACCGCATCCTGTTCCGCCGCAACATTACCAAGGAGGATGGATAGCCGGACCGCCCCGGGTCGGAGGCAAGCGGATATTCAGAAGACATTCACGGCCAGCGCCCGAGGTTTCGTGCAGCAGTGCCCGGAAATAAATATAAAGGGGAAGCGAGTGATGGGGATCAGTAAATTCGCAGTCGTCGCGCTGGTCGGCATCGGCCTGGCGGGGTGTTCCACTTCCGGCGATACCGGCGGCAGCGCGCAGGACCGCGCCAGCTCGGTTCCGATCCCGCCGCCCCCTCCCCCGCCGCCACCACCACCACCTCCTCCGCCGCCCCCGGCGATGGCCATGGCCTCGCCCAGCACGGTCGTCGTGACCGGCTCGCGCATCTCGGCAGAGCAGGCCGCCACGCCGGAAACGCAGCAGAGCACCCCGTCCGATCTGCGCTACGTCCCGTCCATCGTCGTACCCACGCGGCCCGACCGCGAACGCTACGACGGCAAGGAGGTCGCCGAAGTCGCGGTGACGCTGGAACAGCCGGTCTCCACCTTCTCGGTCGATGTCGACACGGGCTCCTATTCCAATGCCCGCCGCATGCTGACCGACGGGCAGATGCCGCGCGAGGCAGCGGTGCGGACCGAGGAGTTCGTGAACTATTTCCGCTACGACTATCCGCGCCCCGGTGCAGGCGAAGCGCCCTTCACCGTAAACATGGATGTCGCGCGCACCCCGTGGGATGCGGACACCCGCCTCGTGCGGATCGGCCTCGCCGGATATGATGCCCCCAAAGAAGAGCGCCCGGCGGCAAACCTGGTCTTCCTGCTCGACGTTTCGGGCTCGATGGGTTCGCCCGACAAGCTGCCGCTGGTGAAGACCGCGATGAAGACGCTGGTCGGCCGCCTGACGCCCGAAGACCGCGTCTCGATCGTGGTCTATGCGGGCGCGGCGGGTCTGGTGCTCGAACCGACCAGCGACTCGCGCGAAATCCTCGCCGCGCTCGATGACTTGCAGGCGGGCGGCTCGACCGCCGGGGGCGCGGGGCTCGAACTGGCCTACCGCGTGGCCGAGGCAAGCAAGGTCGACGGCATCAACCGCGTGATCCTGGCAACCGACGGCGATTTCAACGTCGGCCTGAGCGATAACGACGCGCTGCTCGAATATGTCGAGGGCAAGCGCAAGAACGGCATCGCGATGAGCGTGCTGGGCTTCGGGCGCGGCAATATCAACGAAGCGCTGATGGAGCAGATCGCGGACCGGGGTAACGGCAATTACGGCTACATCGACAGCGCGATTGAGGCACGCAAGGTGCTCGGCGAACAGCTGGGCGCAACGCTGTTCACCATCGCCAAGGACGTGAAGATCCAGGTGGAATTCAACCCCGCCGTCATCAGCCAGTACCGCCTGATCGGCTACGAGAACCGCATCCTGCGCGAGGAGGATTTCGACAATGACGCAGTGGATGCGGGCGATATCGGCTCCGGCCATCAGGTGACGGCTCTGTACGAGGTCGTGCCCGCAGGCGGCGACGGGTGGATTCCCGAACGCCGGTATCAGGACCGGATTCCGCAGGCGGCGAGTGGTCAGGCGAGCGAGGCGGCCTTCGTCAAGCTGCGCTACAAGCAGCCCGATGGGGACACCTCCACGCTGATCACGCAGGTCCTGCCTGCCGCACGGCTGGCCAATGCACCCGCACCGGGCGGCGACTTCGCCTTCGCCACCGCCGTTGCCGCCTTCGCGCAGAAGCTGCGCGGCGATACGCTGCTGGACGATTACGGCTATGGCGCCATCCGTTCCCTCGCGGGCACGCAGAGCGACTTCTACCGGCAGGAGTTCATCAAGCTGGTCGGCGTGGCCGAAAGTCTCGACCAGCCCTGATCCACGCTTTGCCATCTTGTCCTTGTGGGCAGGCGCCGTCTATCGGGGCGGGGTGAGAGATCGCCCCGCCCTTGTTCTTTGCGCCGGTGCCCTGCTGGTGTGCGCAGCCGCTCTGGTCAGCGCCAGCCAGACCGCGACCGGCCTCGTGCGCCAGTTGTCGCAGGCGGTCAGCGAACTGCCTGCGCAGGGGGACGACCCGGCGGTCGATGTGCGCTTCGTCACCTCGCGCGGCTGGCCCACCCGCCACCCGATGCTGACCCCCAACCGCGACCTTACCGAACTGGAGCGCGCACGCATCGCGCAGGCCATCGCCGATATTCCCGGCGTGGGCGGCGTGCACTGGACCGACGGCACCATGCTGGCCGCAGGCGACACCGATATCGAATCGCTGCGCTGCGAGAGCGATCTGCTGGACGTGCTGGCCGAACGCACGATCCGGTTCGAGGAATCCTCCGCCGAATTCATCCCCGGCAGCGAGGAACTGCTCGACGAACTGGCCACAGTGCTGCGCCCTTGCGTGGGCGCGATCGTCGCGATTTCCGGCCATACGGACACGTCGGGCTCTCCGCAGGTCAATCTTGCGCTGTCGCAGGACCGCGCACAGATGGTCCGCCGCGAACTGATAGAGCGCGGCATTCCGGCGCAGAACCTGCGCGCGACCGGCTACGGTTCATCCCGCCCTGTCAGCGGCATCGACCCGGCGGACCCGGCCAACCGCCGGATCGAATTCCGCGTGGTGTCGACGGAGATCACCAAGCCCACTCCCATAGACACCCCGGCGGCGAGGTAAGACATGGCACTTTCGATCGAACTCGTGGTCCTCTCCCTCGCCGCCTATGCTCTTGGCCTGGGGCTTGGCGCGGGCGCTGCCAGCCTGTGGCCTTTGCGGTGGGAGCGTTTTCGCGTTAATGCGCGGGAAAGAAAACACTAGAGAGGTTCCACGTTCATGCTTGAACTGATCGAAGCCAACTGGCTGCTGATCCTGCTGGCCGTGCTGGTCGGCTTCGTGATCGCCTGGTTTCTGCTGTCCGGATCGCGCAAGACCAAGGTGACGCGCGACGACACGCCCGGGGAAAAGCCCGGCGCCAGGCGCAACCAGGCGCTGATCGACGCTCCTCCTGCCGCCGCGAAGGAACCCGCTGCGGCGCCCGCGCCCGAACCCGCGCCGACGCCTGCCCCCGCCCCTGCTCCCGCACCAGCCCCTGCTCCCGCACCAGCCCCTGTGCCGACCCCCCGGGCCGAACCGGCGGCAGCGGCTGCCAGCATCGGCGGCGCGGGTGCAGCGGTCGGCACGGCCGTCGCTGAAGAAAGCGAGGCCGCGCAGCAACGCCCGGAAGGCGCAGACGACCTGACGCGGCTCAAAGGGGTGGGCCCCAAGCTCGCCGCGCAGCTGCAGGACCTGGGCGTGACGTCCTTCGCCCAGATCGCGGCCTGGGACGAAGCCGATATCGACCGGATCGACGATCAGCTGGGCCGGTTCAAGGGCCGTATCCGGCGCGACAACTGGATCGAGCAGGCGAAGTTGCTGAACAGCGGCGACACCGCCGCCTATGAAGCGCGCTTCGGCAAGTTGTAGATAGCCCGCCGGCAACAAACTGCTCTTTATCGCAACCACTTGGGAACGAACCTGTACCGGGTCCGTTCTACACTATTCGTGGCCGCTGAAGGAGAGCACATGGAACAACCGGTCATCCTCATCGCGGAAGACGAACCGATTGTCGGCATGGATCTCAGCGACACGATCGCCGAGGCCGGCTACGAGGTCGAAGGCCCCCACGGGGATCTGCATTCGGCCATGCTCGCCTTCCAGAAGCGCAAGCCCGATCTCGCGATTCTCGACATTCGGCTGCACGATACGGTGGTCTTTCCCTTTGCGGAAAAGCTGATCGCCGAAGACGTGCCCATTATCTTCCATTCCGGTCACCTTCCGCTGGAAGAAGTATCGAACCGGTTTCCCGAGGCGCTGGCACTGGCGAAGCCCTGCCCGCCGGGCGATATCATCACCCAGGTCCAGCAGACGCTTCAGCCCGATCAGAACCGGGCCGACGGCGAGCAGGCCCGCGCATCGCAGGCCGCGCGCGATCCAGAGACGGCCTGAACGCCATCTCCGCCAGGCGGCCCCGCCTTTCGGCGGGGCTTGCCGGGGTGGCCCCCGATTTGCCATGGGCATGGGCAACCAAACAAGCGAGCCCGACACCCATGATCCCCTTCGACGCCACCGACCCCTTCCGCCTCGACGACCAGCTGACCGAGGACGAGCGGATGATCCGCGAGTCCGCGCACGCCTTCGCGCAGAGCGAGCTCCAGCCGCGGGTGATCGACGCGTTCCGCGAGGAAGCAAGCGCGCCCGAACTCTTCCCGCTGATGGGGCAGGCAGGCATGCTGGGCGTCACCGTGCCGGAAGAATATGGCGGCGTCGGCGCCAGCTATGTCGCCTACGGCCTCGTCGCGCGCGAGATCGAGCGGGTCGATAGCGGCTACCGCTCCATGGCCAGCGTCCAGTCGAGCCTGGTGATGTACCCGATTCAGGCCTTCGGCAGCGAAGAGCAGAAGAAGAAGTATCTCCCCGGCCTTGCCAGCGGCGAACTGATCGGCTGCTTCGGCCTGACCGAACCCGATGCAGGTTCGGACCCGGCAGGGATGAAGACCCATGCCAAGAAGGACGGCGACGATTACGTCATCTCGGGCAGCAAGACCTGGATTTCCAACTCGCCCTTCGCCGATGTGTTCGTGGTCTGGGCCAAGAGCGAGGAACACGGCGGAGCCATTCGCGGCTTCGTGCTCGAAAAGGGGATGGAGGGCCTTTCCGCCCCCAAGATCGAGGGCAAGCTTTCGCTGCGCGCCAGCACGACGGGCATGATCATGATGGACGAGGTGCGCGTGCCCTCCTCCGCCATGTTCCCCGAAGTTCAGGGCCTGAAAGGTCCGTTCTCCTGCCTCAACCGTGCGCGCTACGGCATTAGCTGGGGCGCAATGGGCGCTGCGGAATTCTGCATGGACGCCGCGCGCCAGTACGGGCTCGACCGGCAGCAGTTCGGCGTGCCTCTCGCCTCCAAGCAGCTCTACCAGTTGAAGCTGGCCGACATGCTGACCGAAATCGCGCTGGGCCTGCAGGCCAGCTTGCGCGTCGGCCGCCTGATGGACGAGGGCAACTGGTCGCCCGACATGGTTTCGATCGTGAAGCGCAACAATGTTGGCAAGGCGCTGAACATCGCGCGCGTCGCGCGCGACATGCACGGCGGCAACGGGATCAGCGAGGAATACCAGATCATGCGCCACATGATTAACCTCGAGACGGTCAACACCTACGAGGGCACGCACGATGTCCACGCGCTGATCCTTGGGCGCGCGATCACGGGGATTCCTGCGTTCTAGGGTCTGCGCTTTGAGGGCCGCGCTGTCCTACTCGGCTGGGCCGTGCGATAGGTCGCAAATGCGCTCCGTCTCGCCCCCGCCGAACATGTCTTGTCAGAGCGTGGAACGGCAGCCCGGTTTTTCGCCTTTAGACACTGTGTCAGGTGTGTCAGGCCGCGCCGCCATTCACGGGAATTACGCATGAAACTCTACGGCTACTTCCGCAGCTCGACCAGCTACCGCCTGCGGCTCGCGCTGCAATTGAAGGGCCTCGAATACGAGAATTGCCCGGTCAACCTGCTCGAAGCCGAGCAGAAGGGCGAAGCCTTCGCCGGCCGCAACCCCTTCGCCACGGTTCCCATGCTGGAGGTGGACGGAAAGGACCGCGTCCAGTCGATGGCGATCATCGAATGGCTGGACGAAGCATACCCGGAAAAGCCGCTGCTGCCCGCCGATATCGAACAGCGCTACCTCGCGCGCGAACTGGCCTATGCCATCGCGACCGAACTGCATGCCCCGCTCAACGTGCCCGTGCTCAAGTACCTCAAGACCGAATACGGGCAGGATCAGGCAGGCGTGGAAACCTGGTATCGCCACTGGCTGGCGCGCACATTGCAGCCGATCGAACGCCGCCTCGCGCAGCTGAACACCGGCGATTTCCTGTTCGACAAGCCCGGCTTCTTCGAAGTCGTGCTGATGCCGCAGATCTACAACGCGCGCCGCTTCGGCTACGATTTTGGCGACGCGCCGCACACAACCCGGATCGAAGCCGCCTGCCTCGCATTGGATGAAGTGCAGCGGGCGCACCCCGATAACCAGAACGACACCCCCGAAGGAGAGACAGTCCAATGAAACTCGCCACCCTCAACGATGGAACGCGCGACGGCAAACTGGTGGTCGTTTCCAAGGACATCACCCGCTACTGCGCGGCGGACAACATCGCCGCGACCATGCAGGACGCGCTGGACGACTGGGCGAATATCGCGCCCAAGCTCGATGCGCTCTACCGCGATGTGAACAACGAAGCCGTGCCGTGCGAGCGCTTCCACGAGCGCGAGGCCCATTCGCCGCTGCCGCGTGCGTACCAGTGGGCCGATGGCAGCGCGTACATCAACCATGTCGAACTGGTGCGAAAGGCGCGCGGCGCCGAGGTGCCCGAGAGCTTCTACCACGATCCGCTGATGTACCAGGGCGGCAGCGACGACTTCCTGCCCCCGCGCGCCGACATCCCGCTGAAGGACACCAGCTGGGGCTGCGACATGGAAGGCGAGATCGCCTGCATCACCGACGATGTGCCGATGGGCGTGTCCTCGGACGAGGCAGCCGACCACATCAAGCTGCTGATGCTGGTCAACGACGTTTCGCTGCGTGGCCTGATCCCCGGCGAACTGGCCAAGGGCTTCGGCTTCTTCCAGTCCAAGCCCGCGACCGCGTTCAGCCCCGTCGCGATCACGCCCGACGAGCTGGGCGATGCGTGGAAAGACGCCGTGATCCAGTTGCCGCTGATGGTCGACTACAACGGCGATCCCTTCGGCCGCGCCGATGTGGGCCAGGATGCGACCTTCAGCCTCGCCGATCTGGTCGCGCATGCGGCCAAGACGCGCAATCTGGGCGCAGGCTGCATCATCGGTTCGGGCACCATCTCGAACCAGGGGCCCGATGGCGACCCCGGCAAGCCGGTGAGCGAAGGGGGCAAGGGTTACTCCTGCATCGCGGAAATCCGCATGATCGAAACCATCGCCAGCGGCGAAGCCAAGACGCGCTTCATGCACCCGGGCGACACGGTGAAGATCTGGATGGAAGACGATAAGGGCCATTCGATCTTCGGCGCGATCGAACAGAAGGTGGTGGAGGCGTAGCGCCGACCCCTCAATCCGTTCGTGGTGAGCCTGTCGAACCGCGGACGGAACCGCACATTCGCCCTTCGACAGGCTCAGGACGAACGACGCAGTCCTTTAGGAGCCTAAGCAACCGATGTTCTTCGACGATACGACCTACGACCTGATCGCACGCGGGACGATCCTGACCGCGATCGGGATCGTCTACGTCATCGCGCTGACCCGCGTCGTCGGCCTGCGCAGTTTTTCCAAGATGACGAATTTCGACTTCGTCATCACCGTCGCCAGCGGGACGGTGCTCGCGGGCATGGGCCGCGCGACGGACTGGCAGGGCTTCGCCCAGGCGGCGCTGGTGATGTTCGCGCTGTTCGCGGTGCAGTTCGTGATCGCGAAATTCCGCAAAACCTCCGAGACGTTCGAGGAAACGATCCAGAACGATCCCGTGCTGCTGATGGTCGATGGCCGGTTCTGCACCGAGGCCATGGCCGAAACGCGCGTGGCCCCGTCCGACATCATCGCCAAGCTGCGCGAATCGAACACGACGCATTTCGACGAAGTGCGCGCGGTAGTGCTGGAGACCACCGGCGACATCTCGGTACTCCACGGCGAGCACCTCGACCCTGCGATCCTCGAAGGGGTGCGCGACCTGCGCGAGCCGGAGCGTACCTAGAAGCCGTAGCGCACGCCGGCCCACAGCGTTCGCGGTGCGCCGAGGTCCAGAGCGCCGCCGGAAACCCGCGTGACGATCTCTTCGTCGAACAGGTTTTCGCCCCGCAGAACGAGATCGAGCTTCCCTACCAGCGGCACCTGCGCGTAGGCCCCCAGCGTGGTGAAGGCGGGCAGCACTTCGCTTTCCTGATCGTCCTCGAACTGGTCGCCGACATGGCGTAGCGAGAGCGAGACCAGTGCGTTTTCCGCCATTTCGTAGGTCAGGCTCGCCGCCGCCATCCATCGCGGGCTTTGCGGCGGAGCATTGCCGTCGAGCGCGAGCGAGGCCCCCGCCCCCTCGATCTGCGGGTCGGAGTACGACAGGCTGCCAATGAACCGGATCGGGCCGCGCGTCGCCCGCAACCCCGCCTCGATCCCGCGCGTCTCGATGGCAGGCAGGTTCTGGCGCTGGCGCAGGTTCGCCCCCAGCGTGACGTTGGCGATGGCGTTCTCCAGCCGGTTGTCGAACGCGGTGAGCGAGAGTTCGACGCCATCCAGCGGCCGCCAGTCGAGCCCCGCCTCCACCCCGCGCAGCTCCTCGTTGCGCAAGTCCGCATTGGCCTGCGTCACCACGGGGAAGACCACGAAGGGGCGGTACAGCTCGTTCAGGGTCGGCAGTCGCAGCCCGCTATAGGCGGCCGCGCGCAGGTCGAGCGAGGGGCTGGCCCGCAGCAGCGCGCCCGCGCGCCAGGTCAGCGACCAGTCGCTGCGGTCGGCGAAGCGGTTGTCGATCACGATGGCGCCGTTCGCATCGGCCTCGCGGAAGAAGCCATCGGCGATGGTGGTCCGGTCCGCGCGCAAACCGCCGGTCAGGATCAGCTGTCCTACCTGCCAGTCGTCCTCTATGAAAAGACCCAGATCGCTGGTGACACCCCCCGCACGGCGCCGGGCGGTGATCTGTCCGGTGAAGGAGCTGATCGGTTCTTCCTGCAATTCGCCTTGCGCCCGGCGGTAGTCCACGCCCAGCCGCAAGGTGTGCGCATCACCCACCGGAGGGCGCACCTCGATCTTGCCGCCCAGCCCGGTCGAAGGTGTGTTTCGCTGGTCGAGCACCGGAACGAAGCGGCTGGAGCTGACGACGATATTGGAGAAGTTGCGCGCCTGCACATAGGCCAGCGCATCGACCTGCCAGCGCCCGCGCCCAACCACTCGGATGCTGTAGTCCTGCCCGCTGGCCGAGCTCTCCGCCCCCTCGAAACGCAGCGTGCGCGCATCGTCGAAGGCGAGGACGCGCGCCTGCAGTTCCAGATCGTCCGACAGCGGAGCGACGGCACGCAGCTGGCCCGACACGCTGTCGAACCGCGCGGGCACGCTGGCAGGTACGAGCTGACTTTCGGGCGCGGTGTAGAAGCCCGGACCGCGATCCCAGCGCAGCGCGCCGGTGGCGTAGCCACGGCCGAGCGGAGCGGAGAAACTGCTCGCAGCCTCCGTCCCGCCGCGATCGTTCACCAGCACGCTCGCCCCCAGCGGGGCCTGCATCTCGGGCGACAGGCTCTCGATCGCGATGGTCCCGGCCAATGCACCCGCCCCGAACGGACCCGAACCGCCGCCGCGCGTCACCGCGATCCGCCCGACCTGCTCGGGGATCAGCGCCGCGAAGGGGACATAGCCGAAGAACGGGTCCGCCACCGGCACGCCGTCGAGCGTCACCAGCGCGCGGCTCGTGGCATTGCCGCCAAGCGCGCGCAGCGTCACGCCCTGCGCGGTCGGGTTGGAGGACCGGCTGTCGGACCGGCGGAACTGCTGAAAGCCCGCGACGTCCGCCAACGCCTCCTCGATCCGGCCGGAAGGCACGGTCAGCACGCTCTCGCGATCGATCTCGACGGTGCCGTACGCAGGGCTCGCCGGCGTATCGGGCAGCCCCTGCCCGGTGACGATTATCAGTGGATCGGCGGGTTCTTCCTGGCCCTGCGCCAAGAGCGGCGCGGGAATACACAGGCAGAAAATCACGGAAAAACGGGGGATACGAGCATGCATGTCCACCGCCCTAGCCTGACTTCGCCCGCGCGTCAGCCACAGGAGAAAGGCACCCTCGCCAATGGCGCGGCCTTGCGATAGGTTGCGATGCGATACGGAGAGTGGCCCGATGGACAGGCGGCGATGATGGACAACAAAGACAATGATTTCGACGTGCTGATTGTCGGCGCGGGCATCTCGGGGATCGGCATGGCCGCCCACATGGAGGAAATGTGCCCTGGCAAGCGCTACGCGATCCTGGAAAGGCGCGACAACCTCGGCGGCACGTGGGACCTGTTCCGCTACCCCGGCGTGCGGTCGGACAGCGACATGCACACGCTGGGCTTCATCTTCGAACCCTGGCGGCATGAAAAGAGCATCGCGGATGGGCCCGCGATCCTCGACTACCTCCACCGCATCGTGGACGAACGCGGCATCCGCGAGAACATCCGCTTCGGCATGTGCGTCGAAACCGCCGATTTCGACAGCGCAAGCGCGCGCTGGATCGTCACCGTCGTAACCGGCGAGGGCGAACGCAAGCGGCTGACCGCCAACTGGCTCTATCTCGGTTCGGGCTACTACGACTACGACGAGCCCTACGATCCGGGCTTTGAACTGGGCGAGTTCGCCGGGAAAGTGGTTCACCCGCAATTCTGGCCCGAGGACCTCGCCTACGATGGCAAGAACGTCGTGGTGATCGGATCGGGCGCGACCGCGGTAACCATCGTGCCTTCGATGGCCAAGCACGCGGCGAAGGTCACCATGCTTCAGCGCACGCCCACCTGGATGTTCAGCCGTCCTGCGCGCGATGGAATGGCCAACACCCTGCGCAAGATCCTGCCCGAACGCGTGGCCTACAAGATCACGCGCTGGAAGAACGTGCTGTTGCAGGATGTGGCCTTCAAACGCGCGCAGACCCGGCCCGAGAAGGTGAAGGATTTCCTGACCAAGAAGATGCGGGAGAACCTGGGCGACAAGTACGATGCGGCCGCCTTCACCCCGCCCTACGATCCGTGGGACCAGCGCCTGTGCCTGGTGCCCGATGCGGACCTGTTCGAAGCGATCAAGAGCGGCAAGGCAGACGTCGTCACGGGCCGTATTGCGCGCTTTGCGAAAGACAGGGTCGTGCTGGAGGACGGGCGGGAGATACCGGCCGACATCCTCGTCACCGCCACCGGCCTGAAGCTTGCCGTAGCGGGCAAGATCGCGGTCTCTGTCGATGGAGAGCCGGTCGATTTCGCGCAGCGCTTCTATTACAAGGGCTGCATGTTCTCGAACCTGCCGAACCTTGCGGTAGTGTTCGGCTATCTCAATGCCAGCTGGACTTTGCGGGCCGACCTCAATGCGGCATACGTGTGCGAAGTGCTCAACCTGATGGACGAGAAAGGCGCCGATATCGCGGTGCCCGCGCTCAGCCAGGCAGAAGAAAACGCGCTGGAGGAGGACGATATCTTCGATTTCTCCTCCGGGTATATCCAGCGATCCAAGGCGATCATGCCGAGAAACGCGGTTTCCTTCCCCTGGCGGCTCAACCAGGATTACCGGGTCGACCGCAAGCAGATGAAGCGCGACCCGATCGACGACGGCATCCTGCATTTCAAGGGCGTGAGCCACGCACCGGACGATCATGCGGCACCGGCACCTTCCAGCACCGCGCGCAGCCCAACCTGAGAACGCGAGCCCTTTTTTCCATGACCGATCGTATCTGGACCGCCGCGCTCGTCGTCATCGGCGACGAAATCCTGTCCGGCCGCACGCACGACAAGAATATCGCGCAGGTGGCCGAATGGCTGCAGGTGCAGGGCATCCGCCTGGCCGAGGTGCGCGTCGTACCGGACGAGGAAGACCGGATCGTTGAGGCGGTGAACACGCTGCGCGAACGCAACGATTACCTCTTCACCACCGGCGGCATCGGCCCCACGCACGACGACATCACGGTGGACGCGGTTGCCGCCGCGCTTGGCGTGGGCGTTGTTGTCCATCCCGAAGCGCGCGCCACGCTGGAACGCTATTATGCGGACAAGCCGGGCGGATTGACCGAAGACCGCCTGCGCATGGCGCGCGTTCCCGAAGGGGCAGAGCTGATCCCCAATCGCATGTCCGGCGCGCCGGGTATCCGCATCGGTGCGATCTACCTGATGGCGGGTGTGCCGCATATCACGGCAGGCATGCTCGACGCGCTGACCGGCACACTGGAAGGCGGGGCGCCTTTGCAGAGCGAAACGATGGGCTGCTGGACCGCCGAGAGCGAGGTGGCAGGTCTCCTGCGCGAGGTCGTGAAGCGCAATTCCGAATGCCAGATCGGCAGCTACCCCTTCTTCCGCGAAGGCAAGGTCGGCGCGAATTTCGTCATCCGGTCGACCGACGCGAGCGCGCTGGCCGCCTGCGCGAAGGACCTGCGCGAGGCGCTGACAGACGCCGGCTATTCGCCGGTCCCGGGCGGCATCTGAGCAGGGCAGCGACAGAGGCGAACCGCGTATTAACTCAGTAGTGCTACCGCTGCGGCGTCATGACGAGCGTCTACCTGACCATTGATACCGAGTATTCCTCGGCCCTGGCGAACAGCCCCTGCCCGGTTGACCGGGCGGAGAACTTCGCGCGCTCTATCGCCTGCCTCACGCCCGATGGCCCGGCGGGTATCACGCACAAGCTCGAGCTGCTGAAACGCTACGGGCAGCGCGCGGTGTTCTTCGTCGATCCGATGCCTGCGCTTGTCTGGGGCGTCGCCGCGATAGAGGATGTCGTCGCACCAATACTGGCGGCAGGGCAGGACGTGCAGCTCCACTGCCACACCGAGTGGCTCAAATTCGCACCGCCGGGGGGCCCGTTCGCCGGCCTCGAAGGCCGCAATATCAAGGACTTTGCCTTCGAGGAGCAGTGCCGCATCCTCGAATGGGCTCGCGATACGCTGGTTGCCGCCGGCGCGCCGGATCCGGTCGCCTTTCGCGCAGGCAATTACGGGGCAAACAGAGACACGCTGCGGGCGCTGCGCGAAATCGGCCTGTATTACGACAGCAGCCACACGCCCGGAATCGTGGGCGGCGACAGCGCGCTGGATCTGCGCGCCACCGATACCCAGCCCCTTCTGTACGAAGGCATCATCGAGGTGCCCGTATCGTGTGTCGGCGACCTTGGGGGGCGTCTGCGCCACGCCCAGATCACGGCCCTCTCGCTCAAGGAAATGCGCGCGGCCCTGCTGCATGCGCGCGACGGGCGAATGACCTGCTTCACGCTGGTTTCGCACAGTTTCGAACTCATCAACCGCCGCAGCCTGGCCGTGAACAAGGTGGTCCGCGCGCGGTTCGAGGGATTGTGCAGGGCCTTGCAGGATATCGACGGGATATGGACCGCCGACTTCGCACAATCCCCACCGGTGAAGGTTTTTAACCGCGCCGAAATGCCGCGCCCGGTGCCGGCCAGCACGATTGCGGTGGGCCTGCGGTATGCCGAGCAGGCCGTATCGAACACGCTTTACGGTGCGCTGTAATGGCTGGCGAAAGTACCCAGATCGCGTTCACGATCGGGGCACGCCGGCTGTTCACGACCGACCGGGTGCTCGATCCCTTCGCGTTCTCGCTGGAGGAAGCCCTGGCAGGCATTGCGCCAACCCAACCACCGGATAGCTCGCACTGCGACGGGATCAGGGTGCTTTCAGCCCCGCTCTCCATGGAGCGGCAGATTGTCGCCGCCTTTCCGGGCCACATCGCGGGTGCGCGGGAGGAATTCCACCGCCACTATATCGCGATGGACGGCAGCTTCGAGGATTACCTGGCCCGCTTCTCCGGCAAGACGCGCAGCACGTTGCGGCGCAAGGCGAGGAAGTTCGCCCAGGCGGATGGCGGCGCGCTGGATATCCGCGCCTACACCGCGGCGGAGGAGGTCGAGCGCTTCCTCCAGCTCGCGCTTCCGCTGTCCGGAAAGACCTACCAGGCGCGCCTGCTCGACGCCGGGCTGCCAGACGGCGATTGCGCGCGCGATGAGATGCTGGCCGAGGCGGCGGCGGGGCGCATGCGCTGCTTCCTGCTGTTCCTCGGGGGCGAACCGGTCGCCTACCTCTCCCTGCCCGTTCGCGGAAAGACGCTGGTCTACGCGCATCTGGGCTACGACCCTGCCCACGCGCAGCTTTCGCCCGGAACCGTCCTCCAGATGGAAGCGCTGCGCATGCTGTTCGCGGAAGAGCGGTTCCGCTTCTTCGATTTCACCGAGGGCGATGGCGCGCACAAGGCGCTGTTCGGCACGCACAGCGTCGCGTGCTGTTCGTTCGTGCTACTGCGCCGGACGCTGGCCAACCGGGTGCTGCTTGGCGCGCGGGCGGGCTTCGATGCGGGCGTGGCCCGGGGCAAGGCGCTGGTGCAGGGCAATCGCTCGCTCGCTTCGGCGCGCAGGCTGCTCAGGGCATAGCAAAAGGCCGGAGCGTTTCCGCCCCGGCCCCTTGAAATTTCCAGTGAAACGAAAGGCTTACGCGCCTTCGACTTCGCTCAGGTCGATCTTCAGGCCCGGGCCCATCGAGGAGGTCAGCGTGACCTTCTTGACGTACTTGCCCTTCGCGCCCGAGGGCTTCGCCTTGACGATCGCATCGGTGAAGGCCTTGAAGTTGGTCTTCAGGTCTTCGTCCTTGAACGACAGCTTGCCCAGGCCCGAGTGGATGATGCCCTGCTTCTCCACGCGGAATTCGACCTGGCCGCCCTTGGCGTCCTTCACGGCCTGTTCCACGTTCGGGGTCACGGTGCCCAGCTTCGGGTTCGGCATCAGGCCCTTGGGGCCCAGCACCTTTCCGAGGCGGCCGACCACACCCATCATGTCGGGCGTTGCGATCACGCGGTCGTAATCGAGGTTGCCGGCCTGCATGTCTTCCATGAGGTCTTCCGCGCCGACCTTGTCGGCACCGGCGGCCAGCGCCTTCTCGGCATTGTCGCCCTTGGCGAACACGGCGACCTTCACGTCCTTGCCGGTGCCCGAGGGCAGCGCGACCATGCCGCGCACCATCTGGTCCGCATGGCGCGGATCGACGCCGAGGTTCATCGCGACCTCAACCGTCTCGTCGAACTTCGCCTTGTGCTCGCGCAGCGTGCTGAGCGCTTCGTCGAAGGTGTACAGCTTTTCCGCGTCGAGCTTCTCGTTCAACGTCTTCTGCTTCTTGGTAAGCGTCGCCATGATCAGCCCTCCACCACTTCGATGCCCATCGAACGGGCGGAACCGGCGATGATCTTGATCGCCTGATCCATGTCGTTCGCGTTCAGATCCTTCATCTTCTGCTCCGCGATCTCGGACAGCTGGCTGACCTTGATCGAGCCGATGATGTTCTTGCCCGGCTCTTTCGAACCCGACTTGATCTTCATCGCCTTCTTGATGAGGAAGCTGGCGGGCGGGCTCTTGGTGACGAAGGTGAAGCTGCGATCCGCATAGACCGTGATCTTGGTCGGGATCGGAGCGCCCTTTTCAAGGTCCTGCGTCGCGGCGTTGAACGCCTTGCAGAATTCCATGATGTTCACGCCGCGCTGACCCAGCGCAGGGCCGATCGGCGGCGAGGGGTTGGCGGTGCCGGCGGGCACCTGAAGGTTGATGTAACCTTCGATCTTCTTGGCCATGGGAGGCCTCCTTTTCTCACTGTCGCGCGGAGCCTTGCGGCCCACGCTCATGGTAAGCGGTCAGCGGCGATCCATGATCGCCTCCCGCATCGGGTTTTCCAAAGCTGTGCTCGGGAAGCGGCGCAGATAGCGATTTTGCCGCGAAATGCAAGCGATTCTCCGTGTGTCGCAGAGGGGCGAGAGGCGCGGCAGGGTGACACGTGTCGCCAATGTGCCCCCCGATAGATGATGGATCATGGTGTTGATATTGCGTGATTTATTCTGCCGCACCCAGCCCCGGGTGACACATTTCGCTTTTTCCGTCCGTTTTCTCCCGGCTTAGCTCGACCACAGCGGCCACCCCGGTCATCGCAGACCGGACCGGAGCAGGAAAGTACTCGCCGCACGCAGCGCGCCGGTTCGGCGCTGTGGCACGATCCGCGCTGTTTAGGCCCCGGTCCGTCCCGTTCTGGCGCGACTGCGCGGCAGGCCGGTTGCCAGAAGCGCCCATTTGCGGCAGTTGTCCAAGCCCAATGAAGCCACGCTCCCTCGCCAGAAACCGCCTGCGTCGACTCGGCTGGCTGCGGTTCGCGGTACAACTTGGCAGCGTGGCGCTGGCCTATTTTCTCGCCAGCATCCCCCCCATCCTGATCTTCGGCGAAACCAATGTGGGCGTGCTCGGCTCGGTCGTGGCAAGCATGGTCGCCGCCCTGCTGGTCGCGCGGCTGTGGCTCGCGTCGGACAACTGCCTTGCCCATGCGTGGAAGATCCGCCCGCCCACGAACATGCAGCGCACGCTCGGGCTGGCGGCGCTTGGCACGGGCGCGATCATCGCGCTGTTCGCCATCGGGGGGATCGTTATCGACGCTCTGGGGCTGCCGCCCATCGATGTGTCGCTGGTGATGGACTACGTCACCCAAAGCCCGACGAGTTTCGCACTGTGGATCGTGCTGGTCGCATGGTTTGCCGCGGGCTTCGGGGAGGAACTGCTCTATCGCGGCTTCCTGATGGACCGGCTGATGCGGCTGCGCGGCATGCGCGGGCGCAAGTGGCCCGCCGCGATCATCCAGGCGGCCCTGTTCGGCCTGCCGCATCTGTATCAGGGCTGGGGCGGCGTGCTGGTGACAGCCAGCATCGGCCTGTTTCTCGCCTGGCTGCGCTTCGCCAATCGCGGCAACCTGTGGGCCTGCATCCTCGCGCATGCGGCTGTCGACACGATCATGCTCAGCCTGGCCTACAGCCAGAGCCTCGGCTGGCTGGCCTAGCCTTTCGGCTGGCCCGAGCGGCGCGCATCGAGTTCGTGGCGCGGGATTTTCATGCCCTTGGTGCGGCTGGTCAGATGGAACCGGCGGCATAGCGCGCAGCGATAGGCGCGCAGCGTGAACGGCGCCTCGCGCGCAGCCAGTTCGGCTGCCTCGCGGGTCGCATATTGCTTCTTGCGATGCCAGATGCCGGGGCGCGTCTTCATCCGGCGCGCGCCCGTCCCGGTTCCTACTTGACCAGTTCGACCTGTTCGAAGTCCAGCTCGACCGGAGTCGCGCGGCCGAAGATCGAGACCGAAACCTTGACCTTCGCCTTGTCGAAATCGAGCTCTTCCACCACGCCGTTGAAGCTGGCGAAGGGCCCGTCGAGCACCTTGACCTGGTCGCCGATTTCGTAATCGACCGAAACCTGCTGCTTGGGCGCGGCCTTCGCTTCTTCCACCCCGCCGAAATAGCGCGCGGCTTCCTTCTCGGAAATCGCCTGCGGCTTGTTGCCCGCGCCCAGGAAGCCGGTCACCTTGGGCGTGTTCTTGACCAGGTGATAGACATCGTCGGTCATGTTCAGCTTGGCCAGCACGTAGCCGGGCATGAACTTGCGTTCGACCTGAACCTTCTTGCCGCGCTTGACCTCGGTCACGGTCTCGGTCGGCACTTCGACCTCTTCGACGCCCTCGGACAGGCCCAGGCGCTCTGCCTCGGCGATGATCGCGTCGCGGACCTTGTTCTCGAAACCGGAATAGGCGTGAATGATGTACCAGCGTGCCATGCAAATGTCCTGCGGGAAAAGGCGGCTCAGACGAGCGTGAGAAGGAAGCGGACGATCGCCCCGAACAGGGAATCGATGCCGAGGAAGAACAGCGAGAGGATCAGCACCAGGATGCTGACGAAGATCGCGGTCTGGATCGTTTCCTGCCGCGTGGGCCAGACGACCTTGCTCGTCTCCGTACGCACCTGACGTGCGAATTCGCTGATCGACGTCCTGCGCTTTTTCGTTTCGGCTTTGCCTTCGGCCATCTTTGCCGTCCCACCTGATGTGTATCGAACCAAACCAACGTCTCTTCCGGGAAGCCGGGATCGCCTTCCAGATCGCATGATCGGGAAGGCAGGTCTGCAGCTTCGATGTCGAGAGACCCGACCGCATCTAGGCCCGGATGCACGCAAACGCAAGCACCGGGAAAATCCGTTGCGCTGGACCGGCCCCGGATATAGCGTCCGCTCTTTCAGGGACGCATTCGGGGGAACTTTCATATGGCTGCGGAAGCGCAGATGACTCTGGACCAGCAGATGCTGGGGCCAGTAACCAACCTGTCCGAGTTTATCTGGGGCGGGATGTGGAACGGGGAACAGCTGCTCCCCTTCCCCCCACTGGCCATCGTGCTGCTTGGCGCGGGCCTGTGGTTCATGATCGGGCTGCGCTTCTATCCTATCGTCAAGCTGGGCAGTGCCTTCAGCACGCTGTTCAGCAGCCGCAAGGGCGAAGGCAAGGGCGAGATCAGCCCCTTCGCCGCCCTCTCGACCGCACTCTCCGGCCAGGTCGGCACCGGTAATCTTGCGGGCGTGGCGACGGCCATCGCGCTGGGCGGACCCGGCGCGATCTTCTGGATGTGGGTGACCGCGCTGTTCGGCATGGCGCTCGCCTTTGCCGAAGGTTCGCTCGCCATTCGCTATCGCGAGACGACCAGCGAGGGCAATTATCGCGGCGGCCCCATGACCTACATCATGATGGGTCTCGGCCCGAAATGGACGTGGTTGGCGGTCTTCTTCTGCATCGGGGCGCTGGTTTCCGCGCTGGTGACGGGCAACGGCATCCAGGCAAACGCTGTGGCGGACGGCCTGAACGAGCTGTTCGGGATCGAGGAATGGCTCGGCGGCCTGATCGTTGCGATTCTCGTGTTCATCGTCATCATCGGCGGCATCAAGTCGATCGGCCGCGTGGCGGAAAGCGTGGTGCCCTTCATGGCGGCCGCCTACATCGTCATGGCCATCCTCGCCATCATCCTGAACATTCAGGACATTCCGGAAACCTTCAGCCGCATCTTCGGCGGGGCGTTCAACACCCAGTCGGCCAGCGGCGGCTTTGTGGGTGCGGCGGTGATCCTTGCCATCCGGGCCGGTGTCGCCCGCGGGCTGTTCTCGAACGAGGCAGGCCAGGGCTCCACGCCGATCGCGCACGCCGTCGCGCAGACGGACGATCCGCAGTTCCAGGGCCGGATGGCGATGCTGGGCACCTTCATCGACACGATCGTGATCTGCACCATGACCGCGCTCGTGATCCTGACGGTGGAAGGCAACTTCACCCACGCAGGCCAGCCGGTTCTGCATGCATGGCAGGCCGATCTGGACGGTTTCGCGGTGACCAGCGGCGCCTTTGCCGCGGCCTTCCCGTTCGAAATCGCATCGATCCCTCTCGGCACGCTGATCGCCAGCATCGCCTTGCTGCTGTTCGTGTTCACCACCCTGCTCACATGGAGCTATTACGGCGAGCGCGCGATCACCTTCCTGTACGACCGGATTCCCGGCTCCACCCGGGGCGGAGAGAAAGTGCTGCACATGATCTGGCGCGTGCTGTGGTGCGTCGTGATCTTCCTTGGCGCGGGCCGCGAGTCCGACCTGATCTGGCGGATGGGGGATATTGCCAACGGCCTGATGGTCCTGCCCAACCTGCTGGGGCTTCTGCTGCTGTCTGGCGTCGTGTTCGCGCTGGCGCGGGGCGACAAGACCGCAGGCAAGGACTTCCACGCTGACACCCCGGAAGAACCCGAGGAATACTAACGGGCAATCGAGGCCACAACGAAAAGGGCCGGAGCGCAATCAAGCGCCCCGGCCCTTTTTCATTCAACGATGTGTGCGCTCAGTGCGCGCCGAACAGCCGCTCCCAAAAAGTGGGCTGATGCATCGGCTGGATCTTGCCGTACTTCATCATACGAAGCGTTGCATCGGTGTGCGAACGCGGGGTGGTCCAGCTGTCCGGACGGCTGCTACGAAATGGCATGCTCGACATTGGTCAACTCCTAAGATGGGCACCTGAGTGCTTTATAGCGCGAAAAATGCACAGCTCGTGAGCAGCGTTCCCGAATTTCCTGTGGGAACAAAAGGGAGACGGCAAAAGCAGCGCGCAAGCCAAGGGAAACCGGGCGGTTCCCGTGTGCGATCAAATTTCGGCGAATGTGACAAAAGGGGCGCAGCGCGCCGGAGAGCTCACCAGGTGCCGGTATTTTCCATCGACGCCCAGGGTTCCTTCGCGGGCAACGATTCGCCCTTCTGGAGCAGCTCGATCGAGATACCGTCGGGCGACCGCACGAAGGCCATGTGCCCGTCGCGCGGCGGGCGATTGATCGTCACGCCCTTGTCCATCAGGCGCTGGCAGGCGGCGTAGATATCGTCCACCCGGTAGGCGAGATGGCCGAAATTGCGGCCGCCGTCATATTCTTCCGGGTCCCAGTTATAGGTGAGTTCGACCAGCGGAGCCTGATCCGCCCGTGCACGGGTCTCGTCGCCAGGGGCGGACAGGAACACCAGTGTGAAGCGCCCGGCCTCCACATCGACGCGCCGCACTTCCACCAGGCCCAGCTTGTTGCAGAAGAAATCGAGTGAGTCGTCCAGATCGCTGACCCGGATCATGGTGTGGAGATATTCCATCGTCGTTTTCCCGCGTTTGGGCCTGAGGGTGGAAGCGGGAATGGCTGGGGCAGCAGGACCCCAAGCCGCAGGCAACTCAAGCTTCTGAAATGTCCGGTTTCCCGCTCCGGCGAGGCCGTGTTTAGCTTCGGCAGAGTGCGCGGGCAAGAGACCGCGACACATGAGGAGGATGCAAAAAAACCCTCAGCTCCCCAGTGGAGCGATGGCCCACGGTGGCATCGGAAATGCCGGGACAGGCCGGTTTTCAGCGTCTCCCATGGCGCCGCGATGGGAGCAGGCCGAGACCGCTCTTGCGATGCGGAGATTCCGGTCCTTCAGGCCGGCAACCGCGGCGGCCCTGGTTTCCCTCCCGGAGCGGAAAAAAGCCTTACCCGCAGCCCGTCAACGCGTGCGCGCCGCCTCGACGGCGCGCATGATCCGCAAGACGTTGCCCCCTGTCATCTTGCCGATGCTCTCTTGCGAATAGCCGGCTTCGATCAGCCGGGCGGTGACGTCGGGCAGATCGGTCACATCCATCAACCCCTCGATGCCGCCGCCGCCATCCCAATCGGTACCGAAGCACACGTGATCGACGCCCGCGACGTCGATCAGATGGAGCAGTGCCTCCATGTAGCGATCGAAGCTGACGTCCCACATCGGCTGGGCAGCGTCGAGCGCGCGCCATTTGCGGCTGAGTTCGCGCTGCTGCGCAGGAGTCATCTGCGCGATGCGATCATACTGGTCGAACAGCTCCCCGCGCTCTCCCGACAGGTCCAGTTCGCTCATGAAGATCGACGACATGCATACCGCGCCGCCCTTCGCCGCGATCCGGCGAATGCGATCGTCGTCGATGTTTCGCGGATGGTCGTAGGCCCAGCGAGGCGAGGAATGCGACAGGATGATCGGCGCTTTCGAAAGCTCCAGCATCTGGTCGAGAACGACATCCGATGCGTGGCTGGCATCGATGATCATGCCCAGCCGATTCATCTCGCGCACCCATTGCCGGCCGAGGGGGCTCAGCCCGTTCCATTTGGCATCGTCGGTGGCTGAGTCGCCCAGCTGGTTCGTCCCGCCGTGGACCGGCCCCGCCATGCGCACGCCAGCATCGTAGAATTCGCGCAGAAGCGAGAGATCCTCTCCGATCGGATAGCTGTTCTCGATCGACTTGAATGCGATCAGCTTGTCCTGCGCGATCAGCGCTTCGGCCTCTGCCGCGCTCCTCGCCAGGCCGACCATGGCCGGATGTTTCGCCAGTTCCCGGTCGATGGTGTCGGAGCGCTCGCGGGCGTGATCGAGCGCGCTGCGATATCCCTCGGCCGTCAACGGGCCCTGCTCGGTGAAGATGACGAAGAAGCCGCCATCGAGGTTGCCCGCCGCCATCCGGCCAAGATCCACCTGCGCGATCTCGCTCGAGACGTCATGCGCTTCGGAGAAATCCCAGCCCTCGCGTCCGAAATTGATCGCGGTGTCGAGATGGGTGTCGAGTACCAGGAGTTCGCGATGAACCTCCCCTGCCCTCGCCACACCGGTTTCGCTTTCGACACCCGTGACGCAGCCTGCGAGCGCTGCGGCGGCAAGCACCGCAACCATGGCCCGGCCAGCCTTCGGCTGCCCTTCACATCGCATGTCTTGGCCCTTCATTGCCCGTTGGAAGCGACCGGCTGAAACAGCAGATCGTCATAGTCCCAGCTGAAATCGGCTACCGGTGACACCGCCTTCATGGTGACCCGGTCCACCTTGCCTTGGGCATCGAGCGCGAAGGTCACGTAGGCAGGCTCGAAGCTTTCATCCTCGTAACGCGTGATGAAGGTATCGTACTGATAGTGTTCCAGGCGGGCGGTAACCCCTTCCCAGTGCGGAAACCGGACCGTCAGGCCGTCATCCCCATCGCTCACCGCGATCGTACCGAACCATGGATCGGCATATTCGCCCGCGTAACCCGCCAGCGGGAGCGAGGGGCCGACATCGGCGGGCTCCTTGCCCGGCCCTGCCAACTGGCTGGCGGCACTGCCGAAATAGTCGTCGATGAACTTGCCGAAGGCGGCGGGCCAGTCGTTCCCCTCCACGCCCAGATAATGATCGAGCAGTTCGAACTGCAGCCCGGTCAGCAGCCCTGCCTCCTCGCTGTTGGTGGCCAGGAAGAACCCCACGTTGCGATCGGGCAGCAGGACGAGGCGGGTGATCGAACCGTAAACCCCGCCGCCATGCATGATAACCCGTTCGCCGCGATAATCCCGCACGTTCCAGCCAAGCGCGTAGGTGTTGAACAAGGGCGCGGTCTGCGCGAGGTCGCCCGCGTACATTGGCGTCGGCATCAGCACGACGGGCTTCCACATTTCGCGCCCCTGCTCTTCGCTGAACAGCCGCGCATCTCCCGGCAGGTCACCCAGCGCGAGCTGCAGCTCGATCCATTTCGCCATGTCGCTGGCGCTTGCGGCGATCCCCCCTGCCGGGGCAGCGACCTGCGCAACGACGAGTGAATCGTCCAGCCGTTCCATCGTCCCTGTCCCCCGGATCGGACCGTCGATCCGCGCGTGCGGATCCGCCACCAGATCGTCGGGCCCGCGTGCGTCGTTCTCTACCGTCGCGCTCGTCATTCCTGCCGGACGCAGGATGCGGTCGGTCACGAAGCGCTCCCAGCTCTGCCCTGTCACCCGCTCGATCAGCCGGCCTGCCACCATGTAGAGGATGTTATCGTAGGCGTAGCTGCTGCGAAAACTGGTCTCGAGCGGGATTTCGCCCAGCCGCTCGACCACGTCCGCACGGGTAAGGTCGCTGCGCGGCACGAACAGCAGGTCGCCCGCGCCAAGACCAAGCCCGCTACGATGGACGAGCAGGTCGCGCACGGTCATCTCGCGCGTCACCCAGGCATCCTTCATGCGGAATTCGGGCATGATATCGACCACCTTCTGGTCCCAGCCGATCCGCCCTTCGTCGACGAGGATCGCAAGCGCGGTCGCGGTGAAAGCCTTGGTCACCGAACCGATCGCAAAATTCGTGTCGGAGCCGACCGCGACGGGATCCTGCAGGTCGGTCACGCCGAAGCCGTCGGCAAAGGTGACCTCGCCATCCTCAACGATGGCGATCGAGAGGCCCGGCGCCTCGAAGCGATCGATCAGTGCTTCGGCCCTCGCCTCCAGGTCTTCGGGCGGCGCGGCATATGCCGGAGCCGCGAAAAGGCTGGCACTCGCCAGCAATACGGTGAGAAGGCGGGCCGGGCGCAGGTGGGTCATGTCGATGCGATCTCCAGAGGGCGGGTTATGATGCGATAGGTGCCGAGCGTCAGCAGCGGCACGACGAAAAGGAACAGCATTATCCAGCCGAACACGCCGTAGCCGGAGGCGATCAGGTCTATCAGGCCGAGCTTCGAGGCAAGGACACCCGATCCGATCACGATCGCCGCGCTGAGGGCAATGCGCGCGGTTGCAGGCAGGGTGCCCCCCCGGCTGCGGACAGCGGCAACCGCGCGCTCCTCCAGCGCGTTGACCATGCCGATGCCGGTCTCGAGCAGCGCGACGAAGATCATCGCCTGGAAGACGAAACCGAACCACGGCACCCCGATCCGCGTGAGAAGGAAGTCCGAAGGCAAGGCTGCCTCGCCGATCTCGGGCGTGAAGGCGATCATGCTGAGGAAGAAGCCCAGTGCGGGGAGCATGGCGAGCGGTCCGGCGAGCAGCCCCGAATACAGCGCATCGCGGCGCGACGACTGGTGACGAAGGAATGGCAGGATCAGCGCGGCGCCGATCACGTTGTAGCTGGCGTACGTCACGCCTCCTGCAACCCATCCGGCACCCGGAGTGGACGCGGTAAGCTTGCCGCCGATCTGATCGCCGAACGCAGCCAGCGCCAGGATCAGAAACAGCGCATAGACCGCGTAGATCAGCACGGAAGAATAGCGGAACAGGCGCTCTGCCGCCGCGGTGCCGCGGCTGACCACCGCGATGATCAGGCCCAGCAGCAGGGCGGTCCCGATCCATGTCGGCCAGGCGAACAAGGCGCTACCGATCTCGCCCGCCGCAGCCGCGATCACCGCGATGACGAGGATCATGAACAGAACATAGGCGATTTCGAACGCGATCCAGCCGGGGCCGAGAAGTTCAGCGAAGAAACCTCGATAATCCGTCGCCTGCACCTGCCGCGCGAATTCGAAGGTGACGGCGCACACGATGCTCCAGATCGCCATCGCCAGCAGCAGGCCGAGCAGCCCGCCCATCGGTCCGCTGCCGACGAAGAACTCCGCAATCTCGCGCCCCGTGGCATAGCCCCCGCCGATCACGACCGCCTTGAACGCGAACCCCGGCAGCACCAGCCGCCGGAAGAACCCGTCCGAGGCGACCGCTCCGCTCATTCGGCGAGACAGCTTTCGACCAGTTGGTCGAACAGATCGCCGCCGCGCATTGGATCGGCAACCGGCATGCCCAGCCGGGCTGTCTCGCCAGTCAGCAGACTCAGCGCTTCCTCGGAACCCAGCGCCGAGGTGTTGAGCGATACGCCCGCGCAACGGATGGCAGGATTGGTCCTGCGCCCCAGCCGGATCGTGAGTTCGGCGAGTTCCTCGATATCGGGCAGCGGGAAATCCGGGTGCCCCAGCACATGCGTGCGCAAGGGATCGTGACAGATGACGAAGGCGTCGGGCTGGCTGCCGTGCAACAGCGCCATCGACACGCCCGCATAGGCTGGGTGGTACAGCGACCCCTGCCCTTCGATCACATCCCAGTGATCGGCCGCATTGTCCGGCGAGAGCAGCTCTGCCGCGCCTGCGGCAAAATCCGCGACGACCGAATCGAGCGCAATGCCCGCACCCGCGATCAGGATGCCGGTCTGCCCGGTGGCGCGAAAATTGCTTCTCACGCCGCGCGACTCAAGGGCCTTCGCGATCGCAAGTGCGGTGTATTTCTTGCCCAGCGCGCAATCCGTGCCGACCGTGAGGATGCGCTTGCCACCGCGCTTCCGCCCCGTGGCGACAGGCAGGTCCGGCGGTGGGGTACGCACATCGACCAGGCGCTGCCCGTATTTCTCCGCAGCGGCACGCAAGCCCGGCAAGTCGGAAAGCTTCGCATGCATTCCGCTGATCAGGTCGAGCCCCGCAGCCAGCGCCTCTTCCAGCGCGGGGATCCATTCCGGCGCGATCCGGCCGCCGGAATTGGCGATGCCGATCACCATCGACCTGGCGCCCCGCTCGCGTGCTTGCGCGGGCGTGAGGCGGGTGAGGCCGGTGGAGACGGTAGCGCCGGCGAGAGCATATTCGCCGAGACATTTTTCGCCCGCCCAATCGCGCAGGCCAAAGGCGGTCTTGGCATAGCCGGGTTCCGTGCAGTCCCCGATGAAGAGCAGGTATGGCGTGCGCAATCCGCCAGCCGTGGTGCCCGCCTCGTCTTCGGGTCGAGGCGAGGCGAGCGTGCCCTCATCGTCGTGGGGCAATGCCCTTGTTGCCAGCGCCAATGCGCCCCCCTTGCCATCTGCCATCAGAAGCTTGCTGCGGCGGTCACACCGAAGGTCCGCGGGCGGATCGGCGAAGCTTCCAGCAGCGTACCCGGTCGATCGCCGAGGCCGCCGAAGCTGGTCAACCCGCGGCTATTGGTCACGTTGTTGGCGAAGGCAGTGACGCTGAACTTGTCGAAGGCCACACCAGCACGCAGATCGACCTTCTGGTAGCCGTCGATTTCCAGCCTGCGTCCGAACAGGGTCCGGTAGGTCTGATCGAAACCACCCGCCTGGTCGCTCGTCAGGCGAACATCGCCGCCTACGAACGCCAGCGTGCTTCCGCCCAGGCTCCATTCGTAATCCACACTCATCGTGGCGGTCAGTTCGGGCGTGTAGGGCAGCTGGTCACCCGCGAGGCCGCCGGTCACCGGGGGCGTGTCGTCGACCAGTTCGGCGTCGTTGTAGGCGCCGTTCAGCACCAGGCTGAAACCATCGACCGGGCGTATGGTCGCGGTCAGTTCCGCGCCATAGACACGCGCTTCGCCGCCGTTGTCATTCGCGCCCACCGGGCCGATCGCGCTGTCGAACGCCCCGAAGATGAGGATGTCGTTCCAATCGAGATAATAGACTGCGGCATCGATCGCGAAACTGCGGTTGATCGTTTCGCCGCGGAAGCCAAGCTCGTAGCTGATCAGCGTATCGGCGTCGTACTGACGCGGGAAGTCCGCCGCTGCGCCCGGGGGCACGACATTGGGGCCGCCGGGGCGGTAACCCTTGGCCACCCGCGCATAGATCGAGCTGAGCCCGCTCAGTTCGATGCGTGTGTCTGCCGACCAGGTGACCACGTCCTCGCTCGATTCGCCCTGCGTGATGTTGGGAGAGGGAAGGCCCTGCAATGGCTGGAAGGCGCCGCGTTCGGTCTGAACCACGCTCTGGTCGTTCTGGCTGTAGCGGATACCGCCGCCAATCTCCCACCACGGCGTCAGCTCGAGGCTGACATTGGCGAATCCCGCGATCTCCTCGTACTCGGAGTCGAGGTTGAGGATCAGCAGGTCGGAAAAGCCGAGCACGGTCGGATCGAACAGCACGCCGGTATCCTGCACGAACGGGATCAGGCTCTGCACGATTTCGACCTTCTCGTCGGTGTAATACCCGCCGATCTGCCATTCGAAGGGCCCGTCGGCCGACGCCAGCCGCACTTCCTGTGTGAACTTTTCCTGCTTGAGCGGAGCGTCGAGAAACGCGCCGACGTCGTCGGTCCGTCCGCCGAAGGATTGATAGACGAAAGTCACGGTGGGCCCGAAGCCGATCGTGTTGTCGGTCCGCTGGCGCTGGTCCAGCTCGCCGTAACTGGTGACCGAGGTCAGCGATACGGGGCCGAAATCGTATTCGAGCGTGCCGTTGTAGAGACGATAATCGACATCGTTGTTCTCGGGATAGAACTCCGTCCGCACCAGCCCGCTGACGGGCGTATTGGTGTTGGGGTCCACCGTGACCGGATCGCCGGTCACCGGGTCGGCGTCATACGAACTGGGCGAGCCAGCGCGAATGTTCTGCGCGAGCGCGGTGAGACGGGCCGAAAATTCGGGTGTCGGTTCGAACAGCGCGGAGATCCGTCCGCCGTAGATTTCGGCTTCGTCGATCTCTTCTTCGGGTGCGCGGCCGATCGCGTCGACGAAGCCCGCCTTCTTGCGGTAGAACCCGCTGGCACGGACGGCCAGGGCGTCGCCCAACGGCACGTTGACCACGCCATTGGCCAGATAGCCCACGCCGCCCCCGTCGACGGTCTCGATCCCGGCTTGCGCACGTCCTTCGAACTCGCCGAGTTGCGGCGGCGTAGTGACGAAACGGATCACCCCGCCCAGCGCATTCGATCCATACAACGTCCCCTGCGGGCCGCGAAGCACCTCCACCCGTTCCAGGTCGAAGGTATCGAAATCCCCCGCCAGCACCGCTGCGTTGCCGAGGCTGGTGCTGGAACCGAAGGGCGTCTCGTCGACGTAGATGGCCACGGTGGATCCGACCGATCCGGTGTTCACCCCGCGCAGGATCACGCGGGTTTCGCCCGGGTTGCTCTGGGTCAGGCTGAGGCTGGGAACGAGTTCGACATAGTCGGTGAAGCTGTCCGCCTGCTGCCGCTCGAGCGTATCCCCACCGACGACGCTGATCGACTGCGGCACCTCGTCGAGCGCCTGGGTACGCTTCTGCGCGGTGACGACAATCACCGAACGGGGTTCTTCGAGACGCGTCTCTTCGACCTCGCCCCCCTCATCGGCAGATTGTGCGGCTGCGATCGTCGGCGACGATACGGCAAGGGTGGCGACGCCCGCTGCAAGAACCGCGCGATTGCAAAGTCCGGCCTTGGTCATACCCCTAAATTCCTTCTGACGTTGGCACCCGAGTCGAAACAACTCCGACTCGACAGGATGTTATTTTCTAATCAGGACAATAATGTCCTTGAAAGAGAAATGTCAAATATCGGCGCCCGGCTGGCCCTTCGTGTCCGAAATCCTCTCATCCGATCCGAACCTGGCGGCAAAAACCCGCCTCGCAGGCGCGTCCAGCGACCGCAGGACGATCGCTGCAGCAATCGCGATGCCGGCCAGGAGGCCGAAATAGATCGCAGGGGTCAGGTCGCTCCAGAAGCTCCCGACCAAACCACCGGCGAGGCTGCCGGTGAAGATCGCGAAGAACCAGCTGGCTACGGTGCTCGCTCCGAGGCGCTGCGGGGCGAGCCGCGCGAAAATGCCGAGACCGTTGGGGAGGATGTAAAGCTCGCCCGTGGTCAGGATCACGAAGAACGCGACCAGCCATATCCAGCTGGCCTGCCCGTCCTGCTGGATCGCGGCAGCGAACGCGAGCAGCACGTAGGCGCACGCGACGACCAGCGCGCCGATCGCCATCTTCTGGAGCGGCGAATGTTCCGTTCCCGCCTCCGCCTGCCGTCGCCAGCGCGCGAGCAGGAAGGGAGTGAGCAGGATCACGATCATCGGATTGAGCGACTGGAACCAGGTCATCGGGATTTCGAAGGCGAACGCGGTGCGGTCCACACCCTCGTTCGCCCAGAGCGCAACCGTGTTGCCCACCTGTTCGTAGGCGCTGCGAAACAGCGTGACAGCGAGCAGCAGCGCCCCCAGCAGCATCAGGGTTGCCCGGTCGAATCCCTGCCAGGTTCCGCCCTCGTCCGCTTCGACAGGGGCTGGCTCGCGGGTCTCGGGCGGCAGGTATTTCCCGCCGAGCAGGTAGATCGTCAGGCCGATGACCATCCCGATACCGGCGGCACCGAAACCGTAGTGCCAGCCGTAGAATTCCCCCAGCGTTCCGCAGATCAGGGGCGCGAGAAACCCGCCGATATTCACGCCGACATAATAGATATTATAGGCCCACGGCCTGCGCGGGTCGTCCGCGGCATAGAGATCGTTGATCTGGCTCGGCAGGCTGGGAAGGAAGAATCCGTTCCCCAGCGCAATCGTGCCCAGCGCAATGTAGAGCATCGGCTCGAAGGCCATCAGGAAGTGGCCCAGCGCCATGATCGTGCCGCCAAGGATGACCGCGCGCCGCTTGCCCAGCCAGCGGTCTGCGATGATCCCGCCGAAGATCGGCGTGAAATAGGCGAGCGCGGTGTAGGTGCCGTAGATGTAGGACGACATGCCCTGCTCGATCAGCAGCTCCAGCGTCATGTAATAGACGAGCAGCGCGCGCATGCCGTAATAGGAGAACTGCTCCCACATGTTGGTGAGGAACAGGACGGTCAGGCCGCGCGGCTGGCCGAACCAGGTCTTCTCGCCACCCGGAACCAGGGTTGTCGTCACGCGACGTAGCCCCACACGTCCTGGCCGCAGCTGACCATGCCGTCTTCATAACGCAGCGACGGTTCGCGGTCCTTCGCGAGGAAGGTGGGTCCGTCCAGATCGACGTAATCGCACAGCTGGGCCAAGATATAGGCGGGCGCCATGGCGAGGCTTGAGCCGACCATGTTGCCGACCATTACCTGCAGCCCGTGCTCTCGGCACAGATGCGCGATCCTCAACGCTTCGGTCAGCCCGCCGCACTTGTCGAGCTTGATGTTGAAGACGGAGAACCTGCCTGCCAGCGCTTCGACGTCGGCACTGGTCAGCGCGCTTTCGTCGGCAGCGAGCGGAATCGGGGACTCGAACCCCTCCAGGTCGCCTTCGCTACCACGCGCCAGCGGCTGTTCGAGCAGCGATACCCTGCAGTCGACGAGTGCCGAGACGAGCGGGTCCAGCTCCCCGACCGCAAAACCCTGGTTCGCGTCGACCATCAGCCAGACGTCGCCGCGCGCCTCCCGGATCGCGCGCACGCGCGCAATGTCGAGATCGAGATCGCCCGTCAGCTTGATCTTGATGGCCTTCGCATCGCAGTAACGGACGGCCCCGGCCGCCATCGCCTCCGGCGTGTCCGCCCCGAGCGTGAAGGTCGTGACGACCGGTAGCGCCTGGGCGAGGCCTGCCAGCTGCCATGTCGGCACGGCCTTCCGGCGCGCCTCCAGTTCCCACAAGGCGCAGTCGATGGCGTTGCGGCCACCCCCGGCAGGCATCGCTTCCAGCAGGGCCTCGCGATCGATCCCGGCTTCGATGACGCCGCGCGCGGCCTCGATCTCGGCCAGCATGTGATCCGCATCGTCGCCCAGATAATAGACGCCGCCGCCCTCCCCGCGCCCCTCGTGAACGCCGTCGGAGAGTGTCGCCACGATCACATCGCAGTTTTCGAAGACATGGCCCGAAATGCGAAACGGTGCGGCGAGGCGCAGCGTCTCGCGCCGCGCCTCCAGCTTCAGGGCCGGCATCAGTAGCTGGTCCCGAACCCGATCAGGTGGAAGGCGAGACCCACCAACACTATCACCACGCCAGCGAGCACCAGCAGGACGCTCCAGACCTTGGCGGTCCATGCCCGCTTGCCCGTCCAGACCTGCCACAGATACCAGCAGAAGATGCCCAGCCCGCCGAAGAACACGACGATGGTGGCGATCTGCAAGGCGATGACGATCGCATCGAACGCCCCGCCGAGATTGGTCAGGTCGCCGAACATCAGGGTGATCGTGACGGCCCATCCGACAAGCACCAGGAGGATGGCCAGCGCGGCAATCCGCGACAGGCGATAGCCGAGCAGCTCGCGCCCCTCGTATCCCAGCGTGCCAGAATAGTGCCGCCTTACCAGGGCGCGCGTCGGCCAGAGCAGCGCCGTGAGCAGCAGGATGAGAAGGCTCGCGTAAAGCAGCGGCATCAGCAGCGAGGAATCCTTGTACCACGGCGCCCGCTCGAACACCGTGAAAGCAGACATGATCGACAGGCTGAAGCGCGTCACCTCCCCATCGACAACCTCGGCACCCAGCTTCTGGTGGCTGTTGAGGTCCTCCCACAGGAACGGCTCAACCTCGACCCAATTGGCCGGGCGCCCGGTGAGGCCCATGCCCGGCGGCAGCACGAGGTCGCCGTCCGCGTCCACGCCCACGGTCGTCTGGCCGAGCAGCTGGGTCAGATTGAGGAAGGTGGAATCCGCGCGGCGCGATGGCATCCAGTTGCCCGCCAGCATCTGCGCATGCTCCTTGGCGGTTTCAGGATCGACGCGGCGCGTTTCCGGCTGGCCGGGGAAGTAACGATCGGCGAACTCGGTGAACAGGTTGATCCGCACGCCATTGACCGCGCCCGCCTCGCCGCCGCTGTTGAACGACGCATAGAGGCCCACACCTTCGTCGAGGAACAGGTGGAGCGAGGTATGAAAGCCCTCGGTGTCGCCGAGGTGTGCGATCACGTCCTGGCCGTTGATGTCGGTTTCGAAGAAGCCGAGCAGCATCCGGTCCAGCCCGGGGATCATGTCGGTCGCGCTGGTATGCATCTCGCGCGCGGTATCGGCTTGCAGGATGCGGTTGCCGTCGAGTTCGCCGCCATTGAGGTGCGCCATCATGAACCGCGCCATGTCGGTCCCGGTAGAGGTCAGCGATCCGGCCGGAGCCGGGCCGACGATCTCGAACGGGATCGGCTCGCCCGACGCCTTGCCGTAGCCCGTGGCGAGATTGCCACGCATGTTTTCCGGCACGGGCTGGCGGAAGGTCGAATCCTCCATGCTCAGCGGATCGAAGATGTGCCGTTCGACATAATCGTCGAATGGCTCGCCCGAGACGCGCTCGACGATATATCCGGCGAGCGAGGTGCCGTAGTTCGAATAGGCCGGCGTTTCGCCCGCGTCGAAGATGCGTTCCGGCACCCACTGCTTCAGCAGTTCGTCATACGGCGGAATCGCATCGCGATCGTGACCGATGAGGTCCTTGATCTGCTCTTCGAAGCCCGCAGTATGGGTCATCAGCTGGCGCATCGTGACCGGTTCGCCGTTGCGCTCGGGAATCGTTAAATCGAGGTACTGGTTCACGTCCGCGTCGAGATCGATGCGCCCCTGTTCGACCTGCTGCATCACCGCAGTCCAGGTCACCAGTTTCGAAACCGATCCGGGGCGGAACAGCGTGCGCTCGGGATCGACCGGGGTCCGGCTCTCCACATCGGCGAGCCCGAAGCCCCGCTGGGTCAGGATCTCCCCATCCTTGACCACCACGACCACCGCGCCCGCGATATCGCCGTCGCCCAGCGCATAGGGCATGAAGCCGTCGAGCCAGGTATCGAGATCGGTTTTCGTGAGTTGTTGTGCGCCGTCCGCCCCGCTGCCTGTGCTGTCGGTGGCGGCAGCTTCGGCCTCGGATGTGGTCGGCAGATCGGCTTCGGGCGTCTGCGCGAAGCTGCTCCCCCCGATCCAGAGTAGGAACGCACCCATCGCTGCGATCGCTGCGAGCATCTCTTTCTTCAAACGCATGGTTTCCCCCCGCCCGTGCGGCTTGTTGCTTCGATCCGGCTTCGCCGCTAGCTTGGGCGAAGACCAAATGGCGTGATCAGGACATAATGATCCTAATTAGAAAATTGTCAAATCGGGGTTTGCGGAGCGGACGCTTGTGACGGATGAGCATCAGACCCTCGGCAGCCTCATGCGCAGTCTTCGAAAGCGCAACGGCTGGACTCTCAAGCAGATGAGTGCGGAGAGCGGCATCCCGGTTTCGACATTGTCGAAGGTGGAGCACGACCGGCTCACGCTGACCTACGACAAGCTGCTGCAGCTCAGCCAGCGGTTGGGGATTCGCCTGTCGGAACTGTTTGCCGAACCAGAGGAGCGTGACGAGCGCTCGATCACGGCACGTCGCAGCATCGGACGGCTCGACCGCGCGGTTCGCGTAACGACCGACAACTACGACTATTATTACATGTGCCCCGAATTGCGGAACAAACGCATGATCCCGATCGTGACGACGATCCGGGCGCGCACGGTCGAGGAATTCGGCAAGCTCGTGCGCCATTCGGGCGAGGAATATATCCACGTCATCGAAGGCAGCATCGTCGTGCACACCGAATTCTACGATTCGGTCACGCTGGAAAAGGGCGAGGGAATCTACATCGATTCCGATATGGGCCATGCATACGTGGTGGCCGAGGGATGCGACGAAGCGCATGTGCTGGGCATCTGCGCAAGCCGCGAGCAGGACTTCGCCAAGTCACTGATGACGATTCATGGCGAGGATGCGCCGGATCACGAGCCGGCGCCGAACGGCTAGCCGGAGAAAAGCGGCGAGCGAGCTCCCCCACGGGCGACCTGCGGTTTTCGGATCGGGCGGTCACCTGAGAGAAGGCTTGCGAAACCGGCAATGGCGCTCGCGCATGGCTTGCCGTCGACCGGGCGCACTTCACCCTGCGCCAGGATGCGCGCTTGAAGACCTCACCCGTCTTTGAAGAGCGGCCAGATGGTGTTGATGTCCAGCGCGGTGGTCCGCACCCCGCCGCGAAACCGATCGCAGTCCGAAGCGCCGACAGGATCCTGGACCATTCGGAAGAAATGGCAGGGGCGAAGGGACTCGAACCCATGACCCTCGGTTTTGGAGACCGATGCTCTACCAACTGAGCTACACCCCTGCAGGCGGAAGCGCGCTCTAAGGCGCGGGGCGCGGCTTTGCAAGCGCTGATGGCGCACTCCCCCGCCCCCACACGGTGTTGCGCGAACCGCCCCGCGCGAGGCCCCCAGGGGGTGTTCCACGGCAAGCGCGGTTCACAAGAGGGCTTCGCAGCGCGGGCAGACGAACGGCGCCGGGCCGAATTTGCCGAAAGCGTGGCGGTCGCATGACGCCCCGTGCTAGACCTGTGGGCAGCATGCTGCCTATCGTTCCGCCCCCGATCCTGCTCTCCGCCTACCGGCAGGGGCTGTTCCCCATGGCCGAAAGCCGCAGCGACCAGGATATCTTCTGGGTCGAACCGCGCGAGCGCGCCATCATTCCCATCGGCGGATTTCACTGCTCACGCTCGCTCGCCCGCACGATCAGGCGCGAGGTCTTCACGATCCGCGTGGACAGCGATTTTGCAGGCACCGTGCTCGAATGCGCGGCTCCGCGGGGCGATGGCGAAGGGACCTGGATCAGCGGAAGAATCGCTGCGAGCTACCAGCGGCTGCATGAAGTCGGCCACGCGCATTCGATCGAATGCTGGCAGGGTACCGAACTGGTTGGCGGCGTGTACGGCGTCGCCTTCGACCAGGTGTTCTGCGGCGAGAGCATGTTCAGTCGCCGCCGCGACGCGTCGAAGGTGGCGCTGGCCTGGCTGCTGGCGCTGCTGCAACGCGCCGGGGGCGTGCTGTTCGACTGCCAGTTCATGACCGGGCATCTCGCCTCGCTGGGTGCAATTCCCATTCCGCAAAGCGAATATCTGGATCGGCTGGAGAATGCGCGCGGCGCGCAGCGGCTAACCCTTCCGCAGTCGCTCGCGGAGGTCGAACGGGAAGCTCAGGATTCCTCTTCCTCTCCCGGGAAGCTCATCGCGCATTCCTTGACCCAGACGTCGTAGATCGGGTGTTCGACGACATTGAGGCTGGGCGAGTTGCGGAACAGCCAGCCGGAGAACACCTTGTTCCAGCTCGGCTCCGACTCGTTGCCCCGGCGTTCGCGCACGAAGACCTGAACGAAGGCGCCTTCTTCCTGGGGCATTTCCCAGGGCGCGGTCTTCTCGCAGGCTTCCATGCGAATCACGACATCGCCCACCCGGGTCGCATCGCCCGGCGACATCTCGAAATCGCGGCTGACATTGTTGCGCTTGTTGAGCAGGCCGATCGTGGCAACGCGCTCCGCCATGGGAGTGCCAACCGCGTCTGCGTCTTCCGTGCCTTGTGCGGCGCCACGCTTGCTCAGCTCGTCGGGAACCTCGGTTTCCACCGCGGTCGGCTCGGGCTGATCATTGTCGCAGCCCCAAAGCACCAGCATGGCTGCGAGCATGGCGATGGGCGCGCGCATGGCCATTATTCGCCCGGTGCCCAGGCCTCGTAATCGCCGCTTGCGCGCGCGCGGCGACCACCGCGTTCCAGCGCGCCGCTGGGGAGGTAGGCATCGGCGGAACCGGTGGCGTTCGGGGAATAGTCCGCTTCCCAGATGCGCGGCGGGGGAAGATTGCTTTCGGGCACATCTTCGCCCGCGCCGTGCAGCCAGCCGTGCCATTCGGCCGGCACGCGGCTGGCATCGTTGGCGCCGTCGTAGATCACCCAGCGCCGCTCTGTTGCGGTGTAGGAGCCTGCGGTCGGCAGGTTCTTGCGGCCGGGCTTCGCGCGATAATACTTGTTGCCGAACGCGTCCGTGCCCACGTGCTCGCCCTTGCGCGAGGTGAAGAGGGAGGTGCCGATGGTGGCGCCGTCCCACCAGGTGAAGATCTTGCCGAGGATGTTCATTGCGGGATGCCGACTAGCGCAAGGCCGGTGCCGGGCCAAGCCGCTTTGCGCAGGGGGCTACCATTCGACCCGGTCGCCCGGCCCGATCCCGAGTTCTGCCGCCCGGCCGCCGGGAATTTCCAGCACGGCAGCGGTCGGCCCCTCGGCAGTAACGCTCTCCAGCGAATAGGGCGTGGTCTGCGCGGCGATATTGATGATCCGGCGATCCGGCCCGATGAAGATGATATCCAGCGGAAGCGGCGTGTTCTTCATCCAGAAGCTGGCGACCCTATTTCCCTCGCGCGGGAAGATCATCGCTTCGTTCGGCCCCAGTTCGGTGCGGAACATCAGCCCGCGCGCCTGTTCCTGCGGGCTGCGGGCCACTTCGGTGACGAATTCATGCTCGGCATCGTCGCTCTTCACGGTGACCGGGATCAGCTCCAGACCCGAAACGGCGTGGACCTGCGGCGCGGTCGGTGCGGCAGAAGCGGCCTGGTTCGATTCGGTGGCCGCCTGAGGCGAGCAGGCGGCCAGCGCGCAGGTGGCAGCCGCAGCAAGCAGGGTCAGATTTCGGCGCCAGATGCCCATGTTTCCGCTTCTTCCACATTTGCGGCGTCGATCAGAGCGCGCGCCGCGTCGAAATCATGGCCCGCGCGCACCAGCGCCGCAAGCTGCTTTTCTCGCGTACGCTGATCGGGCGGCTCCGATGCGAAGGGGCCGAGTCGCCGCTTGCGCGCGAAGGAGAGCGCGGCGGCGCGCGTTTCGGCCTCGCTCGGCGGGGGGATGTCCACCTCTTCGCGGTCCACACCCGCGTGATGCAGCGCCTGCGCGACCCGGCGGGCGCCGTAGCCGCGCCGCAGCAGGTCGCGCGTGCGCGCCTCGGCAAAGGCTTCGTCGTCGATATATCGCAGTTCCGCGAGGCGGGCGACCAGCGCATCAACGGCAGGTTCATCCTCGCCTGCCCACCCCCTGCTGCGCAACTTGCGCTTCAGATAGTGCTTGAGCTTCGCTTGCGTCGTGGCATAGCGCCCGGCATAGCTCAGCGCCAGATCGCGCATTGATGCCTCGTCGAGCGGCGGTATCGACTTGGGACGTCGCCGCGATCTCTCCTCGTCTTCCCCCATGGGTCATAATGATGCCACACTCCTTGAGGATTGGAAGCGCCCTCGTTTCGGGAATGACGATTGTGATCGATAAAACGCCCGCCAAGCCCACGTTCTCCGCCAGATTCCGTCTGGCGACGGTCTGAACGCCGGCCAAGAAGCGGTTAACAGGATTACGCTCTCCCCTATGCACGACAGCCAGATTCTTCCGACGCCCAATGATTGCGCACTGCCGCGACGCCGGGCCGATTTTGCCACCTTCAACGAAGCCATCGACTACGCTGCGCTTTCGGAGAAGGGCCTCAACTTCCACGACATGCGCGGCACGCTGGAGCGCGCCTATCCCTATCGCGAGATGCGAGAGGACGCGCTGGCGATGGCCCGCCGACTCGTCGCCGCCGGCATCGGACCGAAGGACCGTGTGGCGCTGATCGCGGATACCAGCCCGGAATTCGCAGCGCTGTTCTGCGCCTGCATCTATGCCGGGGCCTGGCCCGTGCCGCTGCCGCTGCCGACCACCTTCGGCGGGAAGGAAAGCTATATCGACCAGCTGGTGGTCCAGCTGGAAAGCGCGGACCCCGCGATCCTGCTGTTCCCGCCCGAAATCGCCGAGATGACGCGCGCTGCCGCGCAGCGGATCGATTGCACCGCGATTGACTGGGCGGAATTCGCAACCCGCGAAGCGCCCGAGGCCGACCTGCCCGAGGCATCGCCCGAAGATATCTGCTATCTGCAATATTCCAGCGGCTCGACCCGCTTCCCAACCGGGGTGGCGGTGACGCACAAGGCGCTGCTGCACAACCTGTACGGTCATTCGAGCGCGATGGACCTGGGCACCAACGACCGCTGTGTAAGCTGGCTGCCGTGGTATCACGACATGGGGCTGGTCGGCTGCTTCCTCAGCCTGATCGCCAACCAGGTTTCGGTCGATTACCTCAAGACCGAACATTTCGCGCGCAGGCCGCTCGCCTGGCTCGACCTGATCAGCCGCAACAAGGGCAACACGCTCTCCTACTCGCCGACCTTCGGATACGATATCTGCGCGCGGCGCATATCCAGCCAGTCAAGCGTGGCCGACCGGTTCGACCTGTCGCGCTGGCGCACGGCGGGCAACGGGGCGGACATGATCCGGCCCGACGTGATGCAGAACTTCGTCAATGCCTTTGCCGATGCAGGCTTCAAGGCATCCGCCTTCACGCCCAGCTACGGCCTTGCCGAGGCGACGCTGGCGGTCACCGTGATGCCGCCGGGCGAAGGCATCAGGGTTGAACTGGTGGAGGAAGAGCGGCTTTCCGGCGCGCGCCCCAACCTCAACCGCCCTGCCCGCTATCGCGCGATCGTCAATTGCGGGAAGCCCCTGCCCGACATGGAAGTCGAAATCCGGGGCGAGAACGACGAGATCAAGGCCGATCACCAGATCGGCAAGGTCTGGTGTCGCGGCCCCAGCATCATGCATTCCTACTTCCGCAACGAGGAAGCGACCCACGACTGCCTCTTGCCCAGCACCGATGGCGGGGGTGCCTGGCTCGACACGGGCGACATGGGCTACATGGCCAATGGCTACCTGTTCATCGTCGGCCGCGCGAAGGACATGATCATCATCAACGGCAAGAACCACTGGCCGCAGGATATCGAGTGGGCCGTGGAACAGCTGCCCGGCTTCAACCATGGCGACATTGCCGCCTTCGCAGTGGAAAACGGCGATGGCGAGGAAGCGCCTGCAGTGCTGGTCCATTGCCGCGTTTCGGACCCGGAAGAGCGGCGCGTCCTGCGCGAGCGGATTCGCGAGAAGGTCCAGTCGGTCACGGGCATGAATTGCGTGGTCGAACTGGTGCCCCCGCGCACGCTGCCGCGCACATCCTCCGGCAAGCTCAGCCGCGCGAAGGCCAAGCGCCTCTACCTCTCCGGCGAGATTCAGCCCTACAAGCTGGCGGCGTGATCACCGGGTAGATCGGCGTCCCGGGCGGGTCTCAGCCCTCCGGCACGCTCCACGCCAGTGCCACGGCATCGGACGGACCGTTGCCCGATTCCTCCTGCACGAAGTCGATCCCGGCTTCCGCAAAGGCTTCGCGCACGGCCTGGGTCTGCTCCTGCGTTCCTGCAATCTGCAGCGGGATAGCGATTCGGCGCTGCGCCCATATGGCCACGCCGATTGCGCGGCGCCCCTCGGCAGTCGGCGCGCCCTCTTCGTCGAGCGGAATCGCGGGAAGCGCGCGCAACGGCGGGACGATGCGGATATCCCATTCGGGCTCGGTCGCGTCGATCCGCCCTTCGAGTTCGCGGTAGGCCGCAAGGCTCGCCCCGTCGAGCGGTCGCGCCGTTACCAGCGCGCGCCTGCGCTGCCGGTCGATGGTCACGTCGTCCTCCGGCACACCCGCCAGCATCGACAGGCGCTCCGCAATCGATTGCGCCTGCTGGGCCGCCTGGGCTTCCTGCGCCCGGGCGTTGGCGAGTTCCGCCTCCTCGGCCGCCTGCGCACTGGTGCCGACCCGCAATTGGGTGAGCGACACATCGACGGGCTGCCCCAGACGCTCGGCCATCGCGGAACCCGCCAGACGCTCCGCATCGGCAAGGATCTGCGGGGTAAGGACGGTAGCGCTGACGCGGATCGGCTTGCTGCTGTAGTCGGGCACGATATCGGAGACGCGCGCCCGCCCGCCGAAGGTTTCCACCACGATGGTGTTGATCTGACGCGTCGTGTTCGCTTCCCACCCGATCCGGTAGAGCGACAGGCCCAGCGGCACCGCCAGCGCAACAAACGCGCCGAAGATCAGGAAGGCCTGCAGCTGGCTCTGCTTTTCCGACAGGCTGGTGCTGAAGCCATAGCCGCGCGCCATCGCCGTGGCGGTGAGCGCGATGGCGGTCAGGTTGGTGACGAACAGCAGGAGCGCGCCCGAGAAGACCGTGGAGTTGAGCGTGGCCAGGCCATAGCCCACGGCGGCCAGCGGGGGCATCAACGCGGTTGCGATGGCAACGCCCACGATCGTGCCCTCGCGCCCGCGGATCACGGCATACCCGCCCGCGACCGCGGAGAAGATCGCCACCATCAGGTCGAACAGATTGGGCTGTGTGCGCGAGGCGATTTCGGGCGTCACCGTCTGGATGGGCGAGAAAACCACGATTGCGGCGCAGAACAGGATGGCCAGGCCGACACCCAGCGCAAGCGAGCGCGTCGCCCGCTTCAACCATTTCGAATCCCCGATCGCCAGCGCGAAACCGACACCCATGATCGGGTCCATCAGTGGCGAGAGCAGCATCGCGCCGATGACGACGGCAGGCGATGACAGCAACATGCCGAGGATGGCGATCCCGGCCGACATGCAGGTCATCAGCAGGTACCGCGCGCTCAATTCGCATTCTGCGCGCCGTTTCTCGATCACGGCTGCCTGATCGACCGTCCCGCCGACCTCGATGGTCCACCAGCGGGTGAAGGCGGTGACGACGTAGTCGATCCCGATACGACGGCGGTTCGTAGAATCCTCGGCGCCCGGATCGGCAGGCGCCTGCGATGAAGTTTGCATGTCTGCCTGTTATCGCGGAAAGTGGTAGCTGCCAAAGCTTGAAACACGTGTCTTGCGCAACTAATACAGTAAGCGCCGGAAAAGAGGACATCCGCCCAGAATGGCCACGCAGAACGAAACCGCCACCGCGACCGAACTCAATCTCACTCCGCCCGAGCCGATCCCGGCTGTGGATGTCGAGAAGGCGGTCGGCCTCGTGCCGGTCGACGACAGCAAGAAGAGCGAACTGGACCAGAAGGTCGACAGCTTCGTCGCCGATCTGCTGGCGCACGACACGCAGTCGCCGGCCTTCAACAAGCGGGTCGATGAGATTTCCAACATGGGCCGCAAGGAAATCGCGGCGGCGTCCAGCATGTCCAACCGCTTCCTGGACCGCCCGATCCGCGCGATGGACCGCGACCAGGGCGTGGGCGCGAACCTTGCCGAACTGCGCAGCACGGTGGAGGAACTGGACCCGGCGAAGCGCGGGAAGAGCGGCATCCTTTCCAAGCTGCCCTTCCGCAACAGCCTGAAGAGCTATTTCCGCAGCTACCAGAGCGCGCAGGGCCACATCCAGTCGATCCTCGACAAGCTGCATTCGGGCCGTACCGAATTGCAGAAGGACAATGCTGCGATCGATGTCGAGCGGCAGAAGCTGTGGGAGGCGATGGGAAGCCTCGAACAGATGATCCACATCTCCAAGACGCTCGACGCGAAGCTGGAAGAAAAGGCCAACGAACTCGACGCGACCGACCCGGAGAAAGCCAAGGCGATCCGCGAGACCGCGCTGTTCTATGTCCGCCAGCGCACGCAGGACCTGCTCACCCAGATGGCGGTCAGCGTGCAGGGCTACCTCGCGCTCGATCTGGTGAAGAAGAACAATGTCGAACTGGTGAAGGGCGTGGACCGCGCCAGCACCACCACCGTTTCCGCGCTGCGCACCGCCGTTACCGTGGCCGAGGCGATGACCAACCAACGCCTCGTCCTCAAGCAGATTACTGCGCTGAACGACACGACGGCGGGCATCATCGATTCCACCGGCAAGCTGCTGCGCGAACAGACCGGCAAGATTCACGAACAGGCCGCCGCCAGCACGATCCCGATGCAGACGCTGCAGAACGCCTTCCAGAACATCTACGCGACCATGGACGAGGTCGACACCTTCAAGCTCAAGGCGCTCGACACCATGAAGCAGACGGTCGACACGCTTTCCGGCGAGGTCGAAAAATCGAAGGAATACATCGCCCGCGCGGAAAGCCAGGCACAAGCCCAGGCGCAGCTCGACGCCTCCGAAGAATCGCTCCTGAAACTGGAGGGGTAAGGGCCGCGCGATGAATGACCTTACCCGAGACAGCGACCGCCTGATTTCCGAAGGCCGCCGCCTGCGAGACGATAATCGCAACGGCGGCCGCCATCGCATGGTCCGCTCCATCGGCAAGGGCTCCGCCCAAGCGAAGCTGAAGCTGTGGGCCAAGCGTGGCGGAATGTTCGCAGGCGCCGTCCTCGCCATCCTGATCGCCATGGCGATTGCCGGGGCGGTGCTTGGCGGGATCGGCTTCTGGGGGCTGGTGGTCGCCTTTTTCGCAGCGCTTGGCGCGGCGATTCTGTTCGCCAATTTCCCCAGGCTCTCGGTCCCGCAGGCCGGCGACCTCAACAAGGGCACTCCGCGCCAGATGGTCGCGCGGACCGAATTGTGGCTGGAACAGCAGCGCCCCGCCCTGCCCGCCCCGGCGGTACAGCTGGTGGACGACCTTGGCGTGAAGCTCGACATTCTCGGCCAGCAGCTCGAAACCGCGCCCGCGGGCCATGATGCGATCCGCGATATTCGGGAACTGGTGGGCGAGACGCTGCCCGAAATGGTCCAGTCCTATACGCGCGTCCCACCCGCGATGAGGCGTGAAGAACATGTCGGGGCGACTGCGGACCAGCGCCTGGTCGAAGGCCTGGGCAAGATCAGCGGCGAGATCGACGCGATCAACCGCAAGATCGCAGATGGCGCGCTGGACGATCTTGCCGTGCAACACCGCTATCTCGGCTACCGCTATGGCGAAGGTGCGGGCTCTGGTCCGGCGGACGATGCCGGCGCGCCGCAAGAGCAGGCAGGTTCCTGATGCGCGTCCCCATCCCCCACGATCTGCCGAAGGAGGAGGTGCGCCGCCGCCTGCGCGAACGCATGCACGAACTGCCTGCCCACATGCCCGGCGGCGTGACGGACATGACCACCGAATGGCCCACTGAAGACTGCATGAAGCTGACCGTGGCTGCGATGGGCCAGACCGTGCGAACCACGATCACGATCGAAGAGCGGCAGGTGATCGTGGATCTCGATCTTCCAGCGATGCTGTCTTTCTTCAAACCGCTCATCGCCAGCGCAGTGTCGGAAAAGGGCGCCAAACTGCTGAGCGGGCCATCCAGAAAAAACTGAACTTTTTAAAGGCCAGACTTGATAAAGGTTTACGCGGGAACCTTGCGTAACTCTGGTGGTAAATCTAGCTTACGCTTTCCGCGATGGTGGCGCGGAATACAGGTTTCAGAATTTTAAGAGGGAACGCGCGAATGTTGGCCAGGTGCATTGATGCACCCGCGCTGCGCGCGAGATTGCGCGCGGCCACACAAGACGATCACCAATCGCTCGACGAAGCACTCGGACGGCTCGACCTTGCCGACCGGGGCGAATACGCCTGTTTCCTGCGCGTGCAGCTGCAGGCGCGACGCGGGGTCGAGCAATGGCTTGCTTCGGTCTGTCCTCCCGAGTGGCTACCTCCTTCGCAAGACGCGCTGCTGGAAAGCGACCTGTCTGCCCTGGGCCATGAAAGCGGCGAGGCGCATGCACCTTTCGCCTTCGACGACGAAGGCCCTGTCGCGTGGCTTGGCGCGGCCTGGGTGCTGGCAGGTTCATCGCTCGGCAACACCATGATGGAACGCGATCTTTCCGCCCGGGCACCGGCCGGCTGGCCGATGGCGTTCCTGCGCGACACCGCCATGCCTGCCTACTTCAAGGCACTGCGACCGCTGCTCGCCACGACGGACATCAACCCGGGTGCCGAACGGACGGCATCCGCCGTCTTCGGCCATTTTCAGGCCGAGGCCGACCGGCAAGTGGCAGTCGCCCACGCATGAGTGCCACCGAACACCAGGTCGATCTGACAAGCTGCGACCGCGAACCGATCCACCAGCTGGGCCATGTCCAGCCCTTCGGCGCGATGCTGGTCGTCTCGAGCGACAATTTCATCGCGCATTTTTCGCAGAACGCCCCAGAATTCCTGAACATCCAGGGGATTGTGCAGGGTGCGCTGCTGGACGATCTGCTTCCGCGCGAAGCCCTGTCCGCCCTGCAGAACGCCGCCGAGGGCTTGGTCGAGCCGGACGATACCGAAAGGGTGTTCGCGCTGTCGCTCCACGCGAGCGCGGGCGAGCGTTTCGATTGTTCCGTCCACCGCAGCGGCGGACAGCTGGTGCTGGAATTCGAACGCCACGATCCGGCCGGCTTCGCCAATCATGTCGCCTCGATCCGCCCCATGATGAAGGGCCTCGACGCGATCGAGGATGTGGGCAAGCTGTGCGAGGCCGCCGCGCGCAGGCTGAAGGCGCTGCTCGAATTCGACCGGGTGATGGTCTACCAGTTCCATCCGGACGGCTCGGGTGAGGTGATCGCGGAAGCCCGCGAGCGCGAGATCGACAGCTATGCCGGCCTGCGCTACCCGAAGAGCGACATTCCCAGCCAGGCGCGCGAGCTGTACCTGCGCAACCGGCTCCGGATCATCAGCAATGTGAATGATAGTCCGGTGCCGATCGTGCCAGGCAGGCAATTCGGTGGCGAGCCGATCGATCTCAGCCTTTCGACCCTGCGATCGGTCTCCCCGATCCACTTGGAATATCTGCGCAACATGGGCGTGCGTGCCTCGCTTTCGATCTCGATCATCGTGCGCGGCCGCCTGTGGGGCCTGTTCGCCTGCCACCACTATCGCCCGCGTGTCCTGCCGTTCTCGAACCGGACGGCGGCGGAAGTCTTTTCGCAGATGTTCTCGCTTACGCTGGACAAGGCGCTGCACGATCAGGGCACCGCACGCCGGGCGTTGGGCCAGAACCTGCACGAACGGCTGATGACGCGGCTGGCAGGGGGCGCATCGCTGCGCGACACGCTGACCCAGGTCGGCGCGACAATCGGCGACAGCATCCCGCATGACGGCGCGAGCATTTTCATCGACGGCGAGTATGTCGCCAGCGGCCATGCGCCGAGCGAGGACGAGTTTCGCGCAATTCTTCCCGGGCTGCAAGCAGGGCCGGCGGGCCGCATTCTCGCCACGTCCGAACTGGCGCGCGAGTTCGACGCGGCGCACGGCTTCGTACAGCGCGCCGCGGGCGCGCTCATCATCCCGGTTTCGCGATCGCCGCGCGACTACTTCGTGCTGTGGCGGCGGGAACTCAAGCAGGTCATCACCTGGGCCGGAAATCCCGATAAGCCGACCGAAGGCGAAGGTGGGCGCATTTCCCCGCGCAAGAGCTTCGCCGCCTGGCAACAGACGGTGGAGGGACGCAGCGCGGACTGGACGCAGCCCGAACTCGACCTTGCCGAGACCCTGCGGATCACGTTGATCGAGGTGATCCTGCGGCTGACCGATGCCGCCGCCCAGGAACGCAAGCGGGCCAGCGAACAGCAGGACCTGCTGATTGCGGAACTCAACCACCGGGTGCGCAACATCCTCAACCTGATCCGCGGGCTGGTGAACCAGTCCCGCCACGAGGCGGGCGACGCGGTGACGCTGACCAAGCTGATTGGCGGACGCATCGGCGCGCTCGCCGCCGCGCACGACAACCTGACGAAGGATAACTGGGGCCCCACCTCGCTCAAGAAACTGATCGCGGACGAGGCCGATGCCTATCTCGGCTCCAAGACCTCGCGCCTCGCGGTCGAGGGCAGCGACGTGCTCATTGCGCCCCAGGCCTATACGGTGCTGGCACTGGTGCTGCACGAGATGATTACCAACTCGGCCAAGTACGGCAGCCTTTCGGATCACTCGGGCGACCTGCTCATCCGGCTCAACCGGCTGGATAACGGCGATCTCGAATTGCACTGGAAGGAGCGGGGCGGCCCGCCGGTGAGAGCGCCCGAAAGGCGTGGTTTCGGCACCACCATCATCGAACAGTCGATCCCGCACGAGTTGCAGGGCGAAGCCGACGTCGAATTTGCCGTCAGCGGTCTGCGCGCACGATTTGTCGTGCCCGCCCGCTTCCTGACGGAAGCTGAGGAGGAACACGAGATGGTCAGCCACGTAGACCACGGTACACCCGAGAATGCCGAGGGTGCCGGCGAGCTCCCCCGGCGCGTCCTGCTGATCGAAGACAACATGATCATCGCGCTGGATATCGAAGAGATGCTGCGCGAACTGGGCGTCGAGGAAGTGCTCGTCAGCGGCAGCGTGACGCAGGCCCTCAGAGCGATCGAGAACGACAGTCCGGAATTCGCGGTGCTCGACTTCAATCTGGGCGAGGAATCGAGCGAGCCCGTTGCCCGCGAACTCTCCCGGCGGGGCGTACCCTTCGTCCTGGCGACGGGCTACAGCGCGAAGGAAATCAAGTTCGAAGAGCTTGGCGCGCTGGCCATGCTGAAGAAGCCTTACGACAAGTCGGACCTGGCCGGCGCTCTCCGGAGCGCGGCCGCCTCGGCAGACTAGTTGAAGAACTTCTGCTGGTAGTGAAAGCGCGAAGCGACGGGGTTGCCCGCGGCATCGCGCGCAGGTTCGAAGCGGACCTGCTCGTATGCCAGTTCGCACACCTTCGCGTCCGTATCCGGAAACCCGCTGGACTGTGTGACCCGGCAGCCGGTCACCCGCCCCCGGGCTGAGACATCCAGCATCACCAGCGTACGTTTGCCGACCCGCGCCCGGCGGCCTTCGGGCGGGACCGGGAAGGCCGATACGTCGGTGATCGAACGGGTGAGGCTAGGCTCGACGGCGATGCCGCCCCCTCCGCCGCCCTGCCCCTGGCCACCTGCGCCGGTGCCAGCGCCATCGCCCGACGCGCCCGTGCCATCGCCGCTATCGGCCGCACCCGATTCGTTCGCCGTCCCGGTCGAGGCGGCGCGAGGTGCCGCGCTGCGGCTGGGGAGCGGGATGGGTGGCTGAGGCGCGGTGACCGCGCGGGCGGTGGCCCGCTCTCCCGGATCGCCCTGCGCTCCGGCCGCTTCTTCTGGCGGGCCGGCGGCACTTTTCTCGGCAGGGTCTTGCGTGGGGGTTGGCGTGGGCTGTGGCGGCGGAGGTGAGGCAAGGTCGAAGGCAGAGACTGCGGTCACGCTTTCGCCGGTCACCAGATCGGGCGCGAGCGCGCGAATCAGCCCGTAGAACAGCGCGACATGCAGCAGGACGATCCCTGCGAGCACGGCAAAGCTCGGCCTGTTCGTGGTCTCGGAAAATCCCCGCGCGTCGTCCATCGGTTTCGAAACTCTGCGCGCGGGCAGGCGGTTCCACCGACCCGCGGCGGCCGCCCCAACGAAAAACGGCGACCTCCCGTGAGGGAGGCCGCCGCTTTTTTCGAATTCGGCTGTTCAGCCGCTACGATCAGAATTCGTAGCGCAGACCGAACTGAACCTGCCACACCGACGGGCCGGTGCTGGTGCTGAGCGGAACCAGTTCGTCGCCGTTACGCGGATCGACGAAGTTGACGAACTCGTACTGGCCCGCGCCGTTGATCTGCGTCTGCACGATCGGCACGTTGTACTCGAACGACACGTCGCGCAGCGTATTCCAGCTGCTGTCGATCAGGTTCAGCGCGTTCTCGACATCGACGATCAGCTTGAAGCGATCGCTGCCGAAGAAGCCGGGCAGTTCCTGGCTGAAGCGCAGGTCCAGATCCCAGTAGTCTCCGCTGTCGAACGCGTTCCGCGGAACGATCGAACCGCGGTATTCGTCCAGACCGCTGTCGGCGAGGTACTGGTTGAAGGCCGCGAGGTCGAAGCCCGGTGCGTAGGTGACCGTCGGGTCGTTCACAGCCGGGACGTAGAGCAGCACGCGGTCTTCGAAGGAGTTCGAGTCGCCGAACGGGTTGAAGGCACCCGGCGTATCGAAGTTGTAGCTGAACGGCTGGCCGGTCCGGTACTTCAGGAAGAAGGTGAACTCGGTCGTGTTGTCGCCGAACAGGTCCTTTTCGAGGTTCAGGCGGAACAGCGCGTTGTGCGAACGCGACGCGTTCGAACGGCTCGCTTCAGGGTTGTTCACGTCGATCTTCGAGAAGTTGCCGAAGTTCGAAACCGCGCGGCTGGAGGTCAGCGGCTGAATCTCGGTCACATCCGAGTAGGAGTAACCGATCGTGATGTCACCGCCGATGCCCAGGAACGCGCCGCCCTGCGGCCAGCTGTCACGCAGGCTGACGCTGGCGACGTGGCCGCGGCCACCCTTGCCGTTGGTCAGCAGGTAATCGCTGGTGGTACGTGCCGAACAGGCCGCACTTGCCGGGTTGGCCGCGCAGTCCGGATCGAGGAAATCGACCTGACGGTAGAGCGGACGGCCATCAGGCGCCGTGCCGATCTGTGCCAGCGTGAGGTCCTGCACGAACAGCGGGTTGTTGTTCTTCGAGTAGATGTAATCGATCATCAGCGTGGGGCCGAAATCGAACTGGTGTTCGACGCCGAAGTTCGCACGCAGAACCCGCGGGATCTCGAAGTCCGGATCGATGGCGTTGACTTCACCATCCCCGGCAACCGCCAGCGGCAGCACATTGGGCTGAACGCCCGCACCCAGGAAGTCTGTGATGTTGGCCGCCTGGATTTCGTTCAGGAACACGTCGTCCAGCGTGATGCCGTTGTTCGTGTAGCTGTTGGCGAACAGCACGGTCGGATCGCCACCCGAGAAGATGCCGACGCCGCCGCGGAACACGGTGTAACCACCGAGGCCCAGATCGCCCGCATCGTAGCGGAAGCCCGCACGCGGCTGGACGACATCGAGCTGGTCGAAACCGGTCTGGTTCGAGAAGCCGTAACGCGCCAGGAAGGTGGGGTTCGGGGCAGGCTTGGAGTCGCCGTTGTAGAAGTCGTAGCGGACGCCGAACTGGAGCAGGAAGTCCGGGGTCAGCTGCCATTCGTCCTGTGCGTAGACCGTGTAGATCTCACGCTCGAACAGGGCAGTCGCGTCGTCGATGTTGCCGCTGACGGGCACGCGGATCACGAAGTCGCTCGGCGTGCCGGCCTGAAGATCGGCAAAGCTGTCGAACTCGGCCGTGCCGGTGCCGTCCTGGACGAAAAGGTTCAACACGTCGAAGCGGTCGTATTCCGCACCGATGGTGAAGAAGTGATTGCCCGCAGTGGCGAAGGCCGCGATCTTGGCCTGATCGGTCGTGGTTTCCAGATCGTTGCGCTGACGGAACCGGTCCGGGCCGATGAAGATCGTGCCGCCCGACGGGGTCGTGATCTCGAACTGCTGGAAGTCGGTACCACCCAGGCTGTCCTGAACGTCACGGTTTTCGAGACGCGACAGACGGATCTCGGTCGAGAAGTTGTCCGTCCAGTCGGAGAACAGGCGGGCCGAGTAGCTGTCGATCTTGTTGCCCGACTGGTAGAAGTTCGAGGACAGCGCGATCTCGTCGAAGCGTGCGTTCGAACCTTCGCCCGAGCTCACGAAGTCTTCGCGGGTCAGGCCGTAGCTGAATGCCAGGCGGTGACGATCGGAGATGTTCGCGTCGATACGGGCAAACAGGCGCTCGGTGCTGTTGGGCAGCGAGGTGACAACGTCGCCGGCATCGAAGCCGTACACGTTCTGCAGGATCTGCTGGACCTGCTGGATTTCGGCCTGCGTCACGTTCTGCGCTTCGTTGGCCGCACCCGAACCCAGCGGGCCGTCGTCTTCACCGCGCGAGCCGTCTTCGCGGTCGTAGCTGACGAAGAAGAACAGGCGATCCTCGACGATCGGGCCACCGAGGTAGCCGCCGTACTTCTTGGTCTCGAACTTGCCGAGGCTGACGTTGCGACCGTCGACCGTGTCGCCGATCAGGCTGTCGTCGTTGTAGAAGAAGTAGCCGCCGCCGAAGAAGTCGTTCGAACCCGACTTGGTGACGACGTTGATGTTACAACCCGAGAAGAGGCCGTACTGAACGTCGAACGGGGCGAATTCCACCGAGACGGAGGACAGCGCTTCGAACGGGAAGGGCTGCGCTTCCGAAGGGAACGGCGTGCTGCCGAGGCCGAAGCCGTCGTCGATGCGGACGCCGTCGATGGTCAGCGAGTTGTTGCGCTCCGACGCGCCGAGGCAGGAAACGGCGCCGTTGTCGTCCGGGAAGCCGGAGTCGAAGGTGACGCGCGGGTCCAGCGCGATCACGTCGCGGATGTCGCGGTTGATCGTCGGCTGCTCTTCGAGCGTGTCGAGGCCGAAGGAGCTGCCCGGGCCAAGCGCCAGCGAGGGGGTGCTGACGGCGGCGGCGGTCACGACGATTTCGTCACCGACGCTGGCAGCGGCGTCCTGCGCAAGCGCAAAGCGCAGGGCGCGCGTATCGGACAGGCTGATGGCGATGCCGTCGACGCGCTCACCCTGATAACCGGCGGCGTTCACGACCACGGTGTAGGGGCCGCCGACTTCCAGCGTGCGGAAGTTGAACGCGCCCTGGCTGGAAGTGGTGGAGGTGCTGGTGCGTCCGGTGCGCGCGTCCGTCAGGACGACGGTCGCGCCGGGGATCGGGTTGCCGCTTTCGTCGGTCACCGCGCCGGTGATGGCGGAGGTGGTTTCCTGCGCGGCCAGCGGGGCCGGGACGATCGCAGCGGCGGAGAGGCTGACAACGCTAGCTGCCAGCAGATACTTGAGCTTCATGGACTACCCCTTTGAAGACGCGTCGTGGAGAGAATCGATAATGTCTGTGGGCCGACCCCCTGGCCGGTCGAAGGGCGCCTAAGGCCAGAAATATGACAGTTCAGTGACGGCATGGCCGGACAGTGACACTGCTCGGCGCCCCATCCCCGAAACACACGCATTTCCGGGTTTTAGAGGTGTTGCCGCACTGCAACATGCGCAACTTTATTATAATCGTAACAGTGTGACGCCCGCTGTAACGTGGGTCAGGCCAGCTTGATCTCGCGCAGGCGCTGCATCAGGAAGTCGTGCGCCAGGATCGGCTCCGGGGCCTCTCCTTCGGCGCCCTCGGCGATGCAGGATGGCAGCGGCGCGATTTCGAAATCGGGCCGGAAATGAAGGAAGTAGGGCATCGAATAGCGCGTCCGCCGCGCGGCATCCCCGCTCGGATTGACCACCCGGTGCGTCGTCGAACGCAGGCGGTGATTCGTCAGCCGTTCCAGCATGTCGCCGATATTGACCGCCAGCGCGCCGGGCGGCGGGCTGACCGCCAGCCATTCGCCCTTGCGCGTAAGCAGTTCCAGCCCGGCTTCCTCCGCGCCCAGCAGCAAGGTGATGGCGTTGATATCGCCATGCGGGGCAGCGCGGATCGCTCCGTCGGGCGCATCCTCGGGCAGCGGCGGATAGCGTAGCAGGCGCAGCACCGAATTGCCGTCCTCGATCGCCGGATCGAAGAAGTCGGGCGCTTCGCCCAGATGGATGGCAATGGCCGAGAGGATGCGGCTGCCGCTCGCGTCGAAGGCGTTGAAAAGTTCGCGCATGGTCGGCTCGAACTCGGGCACTTCGGCGGGCCAGATATTGGGTTCCATGAACCGTGCCAGCGGGTGGCCGTCGTCCAGATCGCGGCCGACGTGCCAGAACTCCTTGAGATCGAACACGGTCGCGTCCTTGGCCTGCTCCTGCCCGAAGGGGGTGTAGCCCCGCGCGCCTGCATTGCCTTCGATCTTGTAGGCCCGCTTCGCCTCATCGGGCAGCGCGAAGAAGGCCTCGCTCGCCGCCTGCGCCCGCGCCACCAGATCGTCGGGAATGCCATGGTCGCGCACGATGCCGAAACCGAACTCGGCAAAGCTCTCCCCCAGATCGCGCGCGATGTCCTCCAGCGGGCGTTCGAGCGAGACGGAAGCAATATCGGACATGGAAGCTCTCTTGTCAGGCAGGCAGGAAGAGCCCGGCGAGCGCCGCGCTCATAAGGTTGGCGAGCGACCCGGCGACCAGCGCACGAATGCCCAGCTTGGCGATGACGGGACGCTGGTTGGGCGCCAGCCCCCCCGTCACCGCCATCTGGATGGCGATCGAGCTGAAATTCGCAAAGCCGCACAGCGCGAAGGTGATGATCGCCCGGCTGCGCTCGGACATGTCCGCAGCGCCGATCTGGCCCAGCTCGATGAAGGCCACGAATTCGTTGAGCACGATCTTGGTGCCGAACAGCCCGCCGGCAATTCCCGCATCCTCCCACGGGACGCCGATAAGGAACATGATCGGTGCGAAGATCATGCCCAGCAGCTTCTGGAAACTGAGATCGAGCAGCCACGTGGCCACATCCGCCCGGAAGGGGGCGCCAACGGATTCTGCCAGCTGCACCAGTCCGGAGCCCACCCCGCCCAAAAGGCCATTGGCCAGTGCGACCAGCGCGACGAATGCAAGCAGCATCGCGCCGACCGCAGCCGCCAGCTTGAGGCCGGTCTGCGCACCCTGGGCAGCCGCCTCGATCAGATTGGCGGGCCGCTCGCCTTCCTCGAAGGCCTCGGCCATTTCGACCTCGTGCGCGTGCTCTCTTTCGGTAATGGCCGCCGGCCCCTCTGCGCTGATCCGGCCACGCGGCAGGTTCAGTTCCCCCTCGGCTTCGGGGGAGGCTTCTTCCACGTCGGGCATGATGATCTTCGCCATCAGGATGCCACCCGGCGCGGACATGAAGGCCGCGGCCAGCAGGAAGGGCAGGTATTCGTTGCCCAGCAGCCCGGCATAGGCAGCCAGGATGGTGCCCGCGACACCGGCCATGCCCACGGTCATCAGGGTGAACAGGCGGCTGGGTGCCAGCGCCGCGAGATAGGGCCGCACGACCAGCGGGCTTTCCGACTGGCCGACGAAGATGTTCGCCGCCGATCCCAGCGCCTCGACCTTGCTGATCCCGGTAATCGCGCCAATGCCGCCGCCCAGCCAGCGCACGATGACCTGCATGATGCCGAGGTGATAGAGAATCGAAACCAGCGCCGCGAAGAACACGATCACCGGCAGCGCGCCCAGCGCGAAGGTGTTCGACAGCGGATTGTCCGCCCCGAACAGGAAGGCGGTACCGGCATCGGCATAGGAGAGAAGCGCGGCAACGCCGTTGCTCATCTCGCGGATCACCATCCGCCCGCCGGACGTGCGCAGGATCAGGAACGCCAGCAGTGCCTGTAGCGCGAAGGCGGACAGGACGACCCGCAGGCGAATCTTGGTCTTGGCGTTGGAAAGCAGGAAGGCAACAGCAAGGATCGCGACGATCCCAATCAGGCTGGCAAGAACGGGCGGCATAAAAGCCTTTCGGGTCGTCCGCGGGAAGTTCGCGCACCCTTTGCCTTTTCAGGAGGGTCAGTCAATTCGCATGGGGCAAATCGGTTCCCGCCATCTTTCCTTTTTCGCGGCACGATCTTAAGCCCCGACCATGGATCAGACCAGCACGGCCCCTGCGCTGCCCCGCCCGCTATTCGTCTATGCCCTGCTCTACGGCGGGATGACCGTGCTGGCCGGCGTGCTGGGCTTCAAGCAGATCGCCCTGCCGCTGGGCTTCACCACGCTGGCGGTGGAGTCGGGAATTCTCGCGTTCCTGATGCTGGTCGCCATCTCCAGCACGATCGCCCAACTTTACGGCAAGGCGGCCGCGAACAGGCTGGTATTGTGGGGTTTCGCCCCGCTCGGCCTGTCGGTCCTGCTGATCCAGCTGGTGCTGGCCTTCCCGCCCAGCCCGCAGATGCCGGCGGAAAACCTCGCGGCATTCGAAACCGTGCTGAGCCAGACCGGACGGATCATGATCGCTGGCCCCATCGCCTACGGGGTTTCGCTGTTCCTCAATGTCTGGCTGTTCGAACGGTTGCGCGGCCAAAACGGCGATGGCGGCGGCTTCTGGATGATGCTGCGGGGCGGCTTCGCATCCGCGGTGAGCCAGGCGGTCGACACGCTGATCTTCATCACGGTCGCGTTCTACGGTCAGTTCGACATCGTACCGCTGCTGATCGGGCAGGCGATTGCGAAGGTTGTGCTCAGCTTCGTGTTCGTGCCGCTGATCATCTGGGTGCTCGTCAGCCTTGCGGGGGATGGCCGCCGCGCGCTGATCTAGGCCCCTGGCATAAGGCGGCGCCTCAGGCGCTCAGCGCTTCCACGAAATCGGATCGCCACTGCTCGACCGTGGAGGTCTTGATCACCTCGTTGAGCTTTTCCCAGCGCGCCTTGCGCTCTTCCAGCGGCATGTCGAGCGCGGTGCGGATTGCCTCGCTGGTTTCTTCCAGGCTGTATGGATTGACGAGCAGCGCATCCTTTAGCTGTTCGGCCGCGCCCGCGAAGCGAGAGAGCACCAGAACGCCGGGGTCTTCCGGGTCCTGCGCCGCGACGTATTCCTTGGCGACAAGGTTCATCCCGTCGCGCAGCGGCGTGACGAGGCCGACATGGGCGGACCGGTAGATGCCGAACAGCGCCTGCCGGGGGTATCCCTTGTTGACGTAGCGAATCGGGACCATGTCCACCTCCGAACGCTCGCCATTGATCTGGCCCGCCTTCTGTTCCAGCGTATTGCGGATGCGCTGGTAGCTGACGACATCCTGCCGCGAAGGCGGTGCGATCTGGACGTAGAGCGTTTGAGCCACACGGTCCGGATAGGTGTCGAAAAATCGGCCGAGCGCATCGAACCGCTCCGGCAGACCCTTGGAATAGTCCAGCCGGTCCACCCCGATGATGACCTTGCGGTGGCGCGAGCTTGAACGCATGCGCTGCTCTGCCTGGCGCGCCTCACCGCTCTGTCCGCCCTCGAGGAACTCGTCGTAATCCAATCCGATGGGAAAGGCAGCGACCTTTACCGAGCGCCCGTCGTAGGTGACGGTGCCATCTTCGCGCACATCCGCCTGCAGTTCCTTGCGGCAATAGCCCAGGAAGCTGTCGACCGATTCCTCGTCCTGGAAGCCGATCAGGTCGTAGTCGAGCATGGTCAGCACCAGGCGCTCGTGAAACGGCAGCGCCACCAGCAGGTTGCGCGGAGGCCAGGGTATGTGGAGGAAGAAGCCGATCTTGTTCTTGTTGCCGCGTTCGCGCAGGCGACTGCCCAGCGGCAGCAAGTGGTAATCGTGGACCCAGACCATGTCCTCCGGCTCGATCAGCGGACCCAGGCTGTCGGCAAAGCGCTTGTTGACCCGCTCGTATCCCTTGCCGAACCCGGTTTCGTATTCGGCAAGATCGATGCGGTAGTGAAACAGCGGCCAGAGCGTGCGATTGGCGTAGCCGTTATAATATTCGTCGACATCCTGCGCTTCGAGATCGATGGTCGCCGTGGTGACTCCATCGTTCTTCTGCATGTTGATGTCGCCGGTATAGGTCTCCGTCTCCTTGCCCGACCAGCCGAACCAGATGCCGCGCCGCTCGCGCAGAGCGGATCCAAGTGCCACGGCCAGCCCGCCCTGCGACCCTGCCGCACCCCGCGCCTTGGGGACGGATACTCTGTTCGAGACAACGATCAGGCGGCTCATCGGATCACGCTCCATGGTCTGGACAAGAGGGTCGCACAGTTGATGATACCCACCAAAGAGTACGTCTGGGGGAAATTGCCCCAGAGTTCGCCATTGTTAAAATCGAGGTCCTCGGACAGCAGGCCCGATTTCGTGCGGTGGGAGAGCATCGTTTCGAACAGGTTGCGCGCCTCTTCCTCCCGGCCCGCCAGATGCAGTGCCTCCATCAGCCAGAAGGTGCAGATATTGAAGGCGGTCTCGGGCAGGCCGAAATCGTCTTCCGCATCGTATCTCAGCATGTGTTCGCCGCGTCTCAGTTCCTTCTCGATGGCCGCGAAGGTCAGCTGAAAACGCTGGTCCTCGGGCTTGAGGAAGCCCAGGTCGATCATCTGCAGCAGGCTTGCGTCTAGATGGCTGCCGCCCATCGCGGAGGCGTAATGCTGCCCCTCCTCGTTCCACGCTTCGTCTTCGATCTTCGCGCGGATGGTGGCGGCGCGCTGGCGCCAGAACTCGCACTTCTCGGTCAGGCCAAGCCTTTGCGCGACCGTGGCGATGCGTCCGCAGGCCGCCCAGCTCATCAGTACCGAGTAGGTGTGGACCTCCTGCCGAGTGCGGAATTCCCACAGGCCGGCATCCGGCTGGTCGTGCATCTTCCACGCCATCTCGCCCACCTGCTCGAGGCTTTCGAAGTCGGCCTCGCCCGCCATGCGATAGAGCCGCTGGTCGAAGAAGGCCTGCACGCTGGGCAGCACGATCTGCCCATAGGCGTCGTGCTGAACCTGGCTGTAGGCGGCATTGCCTTTGCGCACCGGCCCCATCCCGCGATAGCCGGCGAGGTTTTCGGCGAAACTCTCCGTCAGTTCGGGCTCGCCCATCACCGAATAGAGCGGTTGCACCGCCCCGCCCTTGGCGTTGTCGACGATGTTGCGCAGGTACGCGAGGTACTTTTCCAGCACGTCGAGCGCGCCCAGCCGGTTGAGCGCCTGCACGGTGTAATAGGCGTCCCTGATCCAGCAGTAGCGGTAATCCCAGTTGCGCTCGCTGCCGGGCGCCTCGGGGATCGAGGTGGTCAGGGCGGCCACGATGGCGCCGGTTTCCTCGTGCTGGCAGATCTTCAGCGTGATCGCGGCGCGGATCACCGCTTCCTGCCATTCCATCACGGTGGCGAGGCCGCGCACCCAGTGCCGCCAGTAGTGGTCGGTCAGCTCCAGCATCGTCTCGACCTCGTGGCCGACATTGCCCCCGAAGGGCTCGTCCGGGCCAAGGAAGAAATGCAGGTCGTTTTCCAGCCGGAACTTGCGCTTTTCCAGCACATAACCAACCGGGGCATCGGTGGTAAGCCGCATCGCCTGCTGGCCGACCAGATAGCGGATATGGTTGGTGCCGTTGGTGGTCGCCGCCAGAGCCTCGCCGTAGTTCTTCATCGGTGAGAGGTTGACCGTGATGCGCGGCGTGCCCGCCACCGGGCGCACGATCCGCACGAAGGCGACCGGGCGATACATCCGGCCCGAACGGCGGAAGCGCGGCGCGAAGTCGATGATTTCCACCGCGCTGCCGTCTTCCGCTTCCAGCCGCGTTTTCAGGATGGCGGTGTTGCGCTGATATTCCTGCGTCGCGCGAGCGAAGCCTTCCAGCTCGATCCGCCAGACGCCTTCGTCCTGATTGCTGCCATTGATCAGAGAGCAGAACACCGGATCGCCATCGACGCGCGGCACGCAGCCCCAGACGAGGCCGCCGCGATCGTCATACATGCCGGAGACCTGGCAATTGCCCACCGGCCAGAGTTCGAGAGAGCTTTGCGGTGGTGTCTGTGTCATTCAAGCTCCAGCCATTGATGGACGGCCGCCACGTCGCGGAGGCGGTATCGCGCCAGGGTTTTGCGTCTTTCGCCGACAAGAACGCCGAAGCCGCCCAAATCGTTCACGGCCGCGAAGCCGTCCTCGTCGGTCGTATCGTCACCCACGAAAATCGGGGAAGCGCCCGCGAAAGGCGATTGTTCCATGATCGCGCGTACGCCGACGCCCTTGTCGGCGTCGGTAGTCGCGAGTTCGAAGAGCATCTTGCCGTCGCGCAGGTGCAGCCCATGTTCCTGCGCCAGGCCTTGCGCGAAACGGTGGATTTCGTCGCGCCGATCTTCGCAATTGCGGTAGTGCAGGCCCAGCCCCAGCGCCTTTTCCTCCAGCAGCAGGCCGTCGGTTCGGGATGCGTAGTCGCGCGCCTGCGCCAGCACGGCATCGCCGATCCGCGGAACCTCCTTCTCGCCCACGGGAGAGCCCTGCGGGCTGGTGATCTCCGCCCCGTGCGACCCGCTGACGACGACGGCACAATCGGGCAGGTGACTGCGGACATCTGCCACGAAACGCCCGGAAATCAGCGCCAGCCGACCATCGAGCTGCGCAGCCTTGCGCTGCAGCGCGCCTGACAGATAGTCGGGAACGACGATTTGCGAGGGGCTCGGCGCGAGCTCGACCAGCGTACCGTCGAAATCGAGAAACAGTGCCGGACAGGCGATGGTGCCCAATGCAGGCGGTGGATCGAGATCTCCGTCGGCCATGTGCAAGGCCATAGAGGCAAGTTATGCTGCGGTGCAAACGCTTCGCGCAGCAGGCATCCCTATTCGACCTGCGATACCAGCGCGACGCGCGCCTTCTTGAGGGCATCTGCCTTCAATTGGTGCACCCGCGGCACGCTGACGCCCAAGACTGCGGCGATCTCGTTGAGGTTCAGTTCCTCGATGAAATAGAGCTTCAGGACCAGCTGCAATCGTTCCGGCAGGGCGGCGATGGCACCGGCCAGAACCGAACTGTCCTCGCTTGCCAGCAGGCTCGCTTCGGGATCGGGCCGCTCGTCACCGAAGGCGCTGTCGCTGTCCGAGTAGCATTCCTCTATCGAGGTGGAACTGGTCGACGCGGCAAATCGCATCGCTTCGTACCGGTCGAGCGGCATGTCCATCGCGCCAGCCATTTCGGCGGCGGTGGGCGCGCGGCCCAATTCGGTGCGCAGGCCCTGCTCTGCACAATCGCGCTTGCGCGACCAGCTCGCCGCGCTGCGCGGTTTGTGGGATTGGCCGCGCAACAGGTCCACCATGGCGCCGCGCACGCGCATCTTGGCATAGGCCGCAAAGCCATCATCGCTCGGCCGGTCGTGCCTCTGCGCCGCTTCGGTCAGCGCCATCATCCCGGCCTGCATCAGATCGTCCACATCGATCGTCGCGCTGCCGTGGCCTTCGTAGTACCAGGCAAGCTTGCGCACCAGCGGCAGGAACTGTGTCACCTTCTGCTGGACGCTCGAACCATAGGCCTGGCGGACGGCAAAATTGGAGTGGTCGTGCTTCATGCGGCAAGTGCCTCGGCAGGTTGCATGGCTGACTGATGCTCCGGCGGCGGAAGCTGGCGGGGTTCGCTCGCGGCGGCCTCCGCCTCGTCACCGATCACCGCGACCACCTCGATCGGCTGGGCGGCGGGCAGTTCGTTGATCGACAGGACCAGCATGCCGGGCGCGCGCAGCTTCAGCAGGCTGGCGAGCGCACGGCGCGCGCGCGGCTGGACGACTAGCGCAGGCGTCAGCGCGCCCTGCGGACGGCTCTGCAGCAGCGCGCCGATCCGTTCACCGATGGAGCGTGCCAGATCGGGCTCGATCACGATCTCGCCCGTGGTCGGGTCCTGCATCCCGCCGACGACCATCTCTTCCAGCTGCGCGGCCAGGGTGACGACCGGCAACCGCTCGTTGGGGCCGCAGATATTGCCGACCAGCAGCGTGCCCAGATCGGTCCGCATCAGCTCCACGATCTGCGCCGGGTCTGCGGTGCGCTGCGCCGCCTGCGACAGGCTGGAGAACACGCGCACCGAATGGGTCAGCGAAATGCCGTCCGCCAGCAGCGCCTTGAGCACTGCGGTGATCGCGGCGAGCGACAGGGGCTGCGGTGTGATCGTTTCGACCAGCTGCGAATGGCGTTCTCGCAGCAGGTCGAGCAGTTCGCGCACCTGGTCGGGGCCCAGCAGCTCCGCAGCGCGGCCGGCCAGCAACTGGTGGACCTGCGTGGCAATGACGCTTTCGGGGTCGACCACGAGATAGCCTTCGGCCACCGCCAGATCGCGCGATCCCGCGTCGATCCACTTGGCGTCGCAACCGAAGCTCGGGTCCTTGGTCGGCTCGCCCTGCAGCACATGCGCGTCGAGCACTTCGCCGGTGTCGATCGCCAGCAGCTTGTTCGCACGCAGCATGCCCGAGCCAACCGGCGCACCGCCCAGCATGATCCGATATTCGTCCGGCCCGATGTCGAAGCTGTCGGCAATGCGGAACTGCGGCACCACGAAGCCAAAAGCCTGGCACATCTGCTTGCGTAGCCCGGTCAGGCGGGCGACCAGCGGGGCGCCCTTCTTGTCGTCGGCCAGCTGGACCAGCCCGTAGCCGAGCTGGATCGTCACCAGCGTCTGATCGGACACCTCGCCGATGGAAATGCGCGAGGGATCGGGCGCTTCCTCGGGCTCGGGGATGAAGACGGCAGCCGCCTGCTCGCGCCTGGAAAGGGCACGCCACAGCAGCAGCGCGCCTGCGGCCAGCGGCAGGAAGATCATCTGCGGCATCGCGGGGATGCAGCCGATGGCGCCCAGAATGCAGCCGACCGGCAACCAGATCTTGGAATCGGCCAGCTGGCCGCCGATCTGCCCGGTAAGATCGCGCGTGTCGGAAACACGGGTCACGATCACGGCGGCGGCAATCGACAGCAGCAGCGCGGGGATCGAGGCCACCAGCGCATCGCCGACGGCCAGCGTGACATAGACCGAGCCTGCCTCGCCTGCCGAAAGGCCATACATGCTCATGCCCAGCACCAGCCCGGCGATCACGTTGACGATCAGGATCAGCAGGGCGGCAATGGCGTCGCCCTTCACGAACTTGCTGGCACCATCCATCGAACCGTAGAAGTCGGCCTCGGTCGCGATCTCGCGGCGGCGGGCCTTGGCTTCCTCGGCAGTCAGCAGCCCGGCGGCGAGATCGGAATCGATCGCCATCTGCTTGCCGGGCAGAGCGTCGAGGGTGAAGCGCGCGGTCACTTCGGACACGCGGCCCGCGCCCTTGGTCACCACCACCATGTTGATGATGGTCAGGATGATGAACACGATCAGCCCGACGGCGAAATTGCCGCCGATCAGGAAGGCGCCGAAGGCCTCGATCACCTTGCCTGCCGCATCGCCGCCCTCGTGCCCGTTGAGGAGCACGATGCGGGTCGAGGCGACGTTGAGCGCGAGGCGCATCAGCGTGGCGAACAGCAGGACCGAGGGGAAGGAAGAGAAATCCAGTGGCTTCTGTGCGTTCATCGCGGCCATCAGGATCGAGACCGAAAGCGCGATATTGAGCACGAAGAACAGATCGAGCATCAGCGCCGGGATCGGCACCACCATCAGGATGATGACCGCGAGGATACCGGCGGGCAGCGCCAGCGCGGGCGAGATGAAGGCAGGCAGCTTCACAGGCCGAGCGCCGCGAACTTGCCGTAGGCTTCATCGATGCGGGCACGCGCGCGGGCGCCCATGCCGGTATCGTCCGTCCCGCCGAAGGTGGTGCGCAGCGTCTCCGCCATCGAAGGCCGGGCCTGCGGGCCTGCCGGGGCGGCTGCGGCCACCGGCCGCGTGCTGCGGCCCGGCATCATGGCGCTGCTGGCAAAGCGGGCCTGCGCGAATTCCTGCGTGATCCCGCCCGCACCGGGCGCTCCCCCGGGGACGAGCGGCATCGCGCCACCCTGCTCCATCGCGTTGGCGACCTTGGTCTGCATCAGGCTCATCACCTCCGCGACCGAACGTGCGCGGCCCTTGTCGTAGAAGATCGGGCGGTTGGCACCTGCCGCCTTGGGCATCAGCGCCGCGGCGGACTGCCCCGCATCGGTCCGGTAGGCTTCGAAGAATTTCTGCGCGCCGCCCAGGCCCAGGAAATGGGCGAGGTAGAGTTCTGCCGGCTGCGGATCGCGTCCGAGGATGCCGCGCAGCCCGTTCGCATTGTCGCGCGCGAGCTCCGCCGCCATCAGCGCGGAGACATCCGCATCGTACCGCATGGAAAGCAGCTGCGCGCGCGTGCCGGGATTGGCGACACCGCCGCCCGGGCCGATCTGATCGGCCGCCCAGTCCAGCCCGTACTTGGCCCCGTGCCGGTCCATCGTGCGCAGCCAGGTGGAATCGATGAACTGGTAGAGGCCCGTCGCGCTGGACGTACGCGCCTTCGCTTCGGGGTCCAGCCCGGATTCGAGCCGTGCCTGCGCCAGCAGGTAATCGAAATCGACGCCGGTCTGCCGGGATGCGCGCGCAATCGCCGCGCGCACGTCCCCATTGGGCGGCGGCGCGCTGGCGGCTGGAATGCTCGGTACTGGGCTGGCGGTGGGCACTGGACCTCCCGGAATTTCGTATCCGGGACAATCAAGCAATCATCGTGCCAAACTTGGACCCAACCGGAGCCGAAGCCCGGCGGCAATCAGATGGACTGCGCCACCATCCGTCCGTTTGCGCCCTGATAGGTGGCGCCCGCGCCCGCCATTGCGTCGATCCGCGACTGCACGTTGGTGGCAATCAGGTTGCGCAAACGGCGGTTGATCGTGTTCAGCCGGCGGACCGCGTCGAGCAGGCCGAGGCATTCCTCGTCGAGGTCTTCCGGGCGCACTTCATCGAGCCGCGCGCACAGATCCATCTTGTCCTTCGAACAATTGTTGATCCGGTCGATGTCGAGGGCGGCAAGGGCCTGCCGCTCACCTTCCAGCAGGGCAAGCATTTGCCGCAAGGCGGAACGCGTCGTCATGGGTGCCTTACTCGCCTGCGATCTGGAACAGACCGGCGGCAATGATGCCATCGGCGATTTCATTCGGAATAAGCGGGTAGCTACCCTGCTCGATCGCCTTGCGGATTTCCGCGACGCGATCGGCATCGACCGGCGCCTTTTCTCCCGCGTCGAGCGCCGCGACAGAGGCCATCGCCTCGGTCTGCGCGGACTGGTCGGCCACCTTGCGCGGAGCAGCAACGCGCTCAACCGGCGCGACGCCGCGGCGCAATCCTGCTGGTCCTCCGATTTCGGGCAATCCGAGATCTCGCATTGCTACTGCTCCAAATATCCATCCGTTCGGGGGAACGGCCTCGTCGTATACAAGAACGACAGCCGTTTGCGGGCTTTAAGGGCCCGGCAACTTTTTTCTCGCCTCAGCGCAGACGCACCGCAACCTGCCCGGGCCGGACCACCTGCGCGCGCACCGGATCGGCCTTCTTGTCCTGCGTGGGGCGGACCTTGATCCACGATCCGACAGCGCCTTCCTCCATCGCAACCGCCTGGCGCGACAGCGAGAACCCTCCGCCCTCCACAATGATCGAGACGGTTTCGCCCCGGCTGATGGCGATCTCGCCCCCGCCCGGCTCGCCCGCCTGCGGCAGCTGCGCAACAGCGACGTAGATGCGCCAGCCCGCATCGGGGCAGCGCACCTGCACGCTGTCGCGATTGCTGCCGTACCATTCGAGCTGGAGCGGCGCACCGCAGGCGTTGAGCCGCATGCGGCGGTCTACCGCCAGCCGCGCGCCGCCCGGCTGGCCGATTGCCGCGCCGGTGAACTGCATCACCGCGCGGTCGATCTCGGCCGGGTCCATCGGCGTTTCGGCAAACGCGGGCGTGGTCAGGCCCAGCAGGCCGACGGCGAACGGGATGGTCAGTGTGTGCATGGTCGCGGATGCTCCGAATTGCATGGCGGCAGGCGCACTGCCCGCCTTTGTCTTCCTACCGCGTATCTGCAATTTCCGTGCCATCCTGCCTGCGCGCGTCGTGCGCGATCACCACCAGCGTTTCGGGAAAGGCCGAAGGCTCCACCATCAGGCGCGCTGCTTCGCCCGCGCGCTCGATCCGGGCGACGAGGCTGGCGGCTTCTTCCACCGCCGGCGTGGCCGCGCCGGGCCGATGGCGCACGATCACCGTTGCCACCTCGCCCGGCCCCATGTGCTGGGCGGCCAGCCACCGTGCCAGATCGGCGTCACCACCGGGCCTGAACACCGCCATGGGCTGCCCAAGCGATATGTCGGCGGCCTGCGCCTCGCTGTCAGCGGGATCGGCCCGCTCCGGCGCGTCCTCGCGATAGGCGGCAGCGACCACCAGGAAGAGGATGAGCGTCAGATCGGCCATCGCCGTCTGCCAGCCCGCCGGCCCGCGAAGTGTCACGACGCTTTCCGGTGGGCGGAGCCGTCGGCATGCCCACCCTCCACGACCTGCGGGCCAGGCCGCTCTTGCGGCATCGCGTGACGCACGCCGTTTTCGAGCCAGTCGAGCACCGCCTGCCGATCCCGCTCTTCGCGGTTCGAACGGCGCAGAATGGCGGCGGCGAGCGGACCGAACAGGAAATTCGCGGCCGCCAGCCCGTAGAGCGTGGTGACGACCGCCATCGCAATCGCACCCGTCATGCTGACCTCACCGGGATCATCCGGCATTGTTCCAAGCGCAACGAGCGTTCCGGCGAGACCCAGCACGGGTGCGAGTTCGGCCGCCTGGCCGAGCACGTGCATCGCCGTGCGCGCGGCTTCGGTGCGCTGGCGCTTGTGGCTCTCGTGCTCCGCATGAAGCGTGTCGAGCGACCGGCGGCTGACGAGCACATCGGACAGGCAGTCGAACTCGGCATCGCCGAAATGCACCGGCTCCGCGCGGAGAAAACCCTGGCTCGCAATATCGCGCAGCTGGCGCGCAAGCTCGGCCTTGGCGCGCGCGGGATCGAAGGCAGGGCGCAGCAGCTCGCCCAGCTTGCCCATCGCCACCCGCGCTTCGGCGAAGCCGCAGCGCAGCAGCGTGGCCAGCAATGTCCCGCCAAGCACGATGCCCAGCGCAACGGGGTCCAGCCAGTGGTCGAGGAAGGTCGCGATGTTCTCCACGCACCCAAGAACGGCACGCGCATGGCCGGTTTTCAGGGTTGCCGCAAATTTGCCGCCGACCGGCAAGCGCTTGCCGCGCAGACCGGCAAAGCCCGCTTATCCGCGCCCCTCGACCGACTTGGCACGCCCCTTGCTTACATACCGACGTACACGAACGCCCACCCTTTTCAGGCGGAGATGATTGAGATGAGCGAAGGCCTTTTCGGCATTCACGGAGCAGCGCTGGAGGTCCGCGCGCAGCGGATGAGCGTGCTCGGCTCCAACATCGCGAACGCAGGCACGCCCGGCTACAAGGCGCGCGACATCGATTTCGGTGCCGCGCTGCAGGCACGCCTGGCGGGCAACGATACCGAAAGCGCAGCCGCCCGCGCCACGGTGTACCGCATCCCGACCATGGCCAGCCTCGACGGCAATACCGTGGAGATGGGGATGGAGCAGGCCGCCTTCGCGGAAAACGCCGTCGCCTACACCGCCACCCTCGGCTTCCTTCGCGGGCGCGTCGAAACGCTCACCCGCGCGATCAGGGGCGAATGAGCATGAGCGGTCCCATGACCATGTTCGAAATGGGCTATCGCGCAATGTCCGCGCAGATGGTCCGCATGAACACCGCGGCGTCCAACCTTGCCAACGCAGGCAGCGTCGCAGGCAGCGCGGACGAAGCCTATCGCCCGATGCGCACGGTGTTTTCCGAAGAACTCGACAGGCAGAGCGGCATGAGCTCGGTCCGCGTCGATGGCGTGGTGCGTGCCGATGTCGCCCCGACCCGCCGCCACGAGCCCGGCCATCCGCTCGCCGACGAGAATGGCGATGTGTGGGAATCGCCGGTCGATGAAAACGCCGAGATGATCGAGATGCTCGAAGCCTCTCGTCAGTATTCGAACATGGTCGAAGCCATGTCCACCGCCAAGCAGCTGATGCTCGAAACGATGAGGATGAAATGATCAACAGCACCAATCCCTATGCGAGCGCAGCGTCCGCCCCGGCGAAAACGCCGCAGGTCCAGGGGCGCACCATGGACCAGCTGGGCCAGGCCGATTTCCTGCGTCTGCTGACCGTCCAGGTGTCGCAGCAGGACCCGTTCGAACCGGTCGATAACAAGGAAATGCTGGCGCAGATGGCGCAGTTCTCCTCGCTCGCCGGCACCACCGAAACCAACGAGACGCTGGGCAAGATCGTCGAGAAGCTCGACGCCCTCATCGCAGCTCAGGCCCAGGGCGCCAGCCCGGCCGCCAACGACATTTAAACCGGGAGTCGCAACAATGTCCTTCTACACTTCGCTCAACGGCCTGAAGAACGCGCAGTCTTCGCTCGGCACGATTGCGCACAACATCGCCAATTCCGAAACCTACGGGTTCAAGCGCGGGCGGACCGAATTTTCCGAAATCGTTGCGGGATCGGCCAACGCCAACCCGCGCACGATCCAGGGCATCGGCGCCTCGGTCGAAGCGATTTCCCAGAACTTCTCGCTCGGCCCGCTGGAGCAGACCGGCGCGGCGCTCGACCTTGCAGTCACGGGCGACGGGTTCTTCACCCTGTCGGGCGAGAACGGCGAGACGCTGTATACCCGCGCGGGTTCGTTCTCGATCAACGAGCGCGGCGGCATCGTCGACAGCAATGGCAATAGCCTGCAGGTCTTCCCGGTCGACGCCGCCGGCGCACCTACGGGCACCTCGCTTCAGAACCTGCAGGTTCCGGCGCAGAACGCCGCCGGCGCGGAGTACGCCGGAATAGCGGTGGGCAAGGACGGGGTGGTTCGTGCATCCTATGCCGATGGCTCGGTCGAGCCGGTCGGGATGGTCGCGCTGGCATCCTTCATGGCGCCCAATGGCCTGAAGCCGGTCGGGTCGGCCAACTGGCAGGCGACGGGCTTCTCGGGCGCGGCAAGCTATGGCGAACCGGGCAATGGCCAGTTCGGCGCGCTGCTTTCGGGTACGCTCGAGCGTTCGAACGTCGATATCGCCGAGGAACTTGTCGGCCTGATCACCGCGCAGCGGAACTTCCAGGCCAACGCCAAGGCAATCGACACCGCGACGCAGATTTCGCAGACCGTCATCAACCTGCGGACCTAAGTAGATGGACCGCCTGATCTATACTGCGCTTTCGGGGATGCAGGCCTCGATGGATCGCCAGCGCGCGATTGCCAGCAACATGGCGAACACGAACACGCTGGGCTTCCGGGCCGAGCTGATCGAGCAGCGCGCGAAGACCATCGAAGGCCACCCGAACGAAGCGCGCGCGATGCAGACCGCGCGCGTCACCGGCGCAGACATGTCCGGCGGCGAGATCATCGAAACGGGCCGCGATCTGGACATTGCCATGGCGACCGATTCGCTCATGGCGGTGCAGGCGCAGGACGGAACAGAGGCGTACACGCGGCGCGGCGACCTTTCGCTTTCGGCGACAGGACTGCTCGTCACGGGGGAAGGCCACCCGGTGTTGGGGGACACGGGACCGATCACGGTCCCACCGGGTGGCCGCATCTCCATTTCGGAAGACGGCACGGTGACCCGGACCGACCCCGATGCGCCCGAAGCCCCGCCGGCCGAAGTCGGGCGGATCAAGCTGGCGAGCTGGGAAGGCTCGCCGATTGCCAAAGGGCTGGACGGGCTGTTCCGGGTGGAGGGCGGCGGCATCCTGCCGACCGACGCCGAGGGCCGCGTGCATACCGGCGCACTCGAACAATCCAACGTCAAGCCGACCGAGGTTCTGGTCGCCATGATCGAGGAGCAACGCCTTTTCGCCATGCGCTCCAAGCTCGTGTCGACCGCCCGCCAGCTCGACGAGAGCGGCGCGCAACTCATGCGCCTCAGCTAAACTCAAGGACGACAGACCATGCCCACATCAGCACTCCAGGTCGCCCGCACGGGGCTCGAAGCGCAGGACGCGCGCATGCGTGTTATCGCCAATAACCTGGCGAACGTCGGCACCACCGGGTTCAAGCGCGACCGCGCCAATTTCGCCACGCTCGCCTATCAGGACGCGCGTGTTGCCGGGCAGCGATCCTCGGGCGAGACGGCCTATGCCGAAGGGCTGAACCTGGGCACCGGCGTTGCCGTCCAGTCGACCAGTCAGATCATGACGCAGGGCACGCTCGACACCACCGGCAATGCCTTCGATCTGGCGCTCGACGGTGACGGTTTCTTCCAGATCGCCATGCCGGGTGGCCGCACCGGCTATACCCGAGCGGGCAATTTCACCCGCTCCGCCGAAGGCCAGCTCGTCACCCAGCAGGGCTTCGCCGTGCAGCCCGAAATCACTGTGCCCGAGGGCGCGACCGCGATTTCCATTGCGCCCGACGGTACTGTTACCGCGACCGTTAATGGCGAGGCCGAGCCGACCGAACTGGGCCAGATCCAGATCGCGCGCTTCACCAACCCGGCGGGCCTGCAGGCCATCGGCGACAACTTCCTTGCCGAAACCGCCGCCAGCGGCGCCGCCGAACTGGGCGTGGCGGGCGAAGGCGGCCGCGGCAACGTGCGCCAGGGCATGCTCGAAGGATCGAACGTCAACATCGTGGAGGAGCTGGTCGCCATGATCGAGGCGCAGCGCGCCTACGAGATCAGCTCCAAGATGGTGTCCGCCGTCGACGAGATGCTGCGCAACGCCAACCAGACGCTGTGAGACTGGATTTCATGAACACCCGCACCCTCCTCGCCCTGCCCCTCACGCTGACGCTCGGCCTTTCGCTGGCCGCGTGCGGTGGCGAATCGCGCCCCGCAGGTTTCGCGGCAACGCTGCCGCCGCCACCGCCGCTGCAGTCCGCCTATGCCGCGCCTTCGGCTACCGACGGTGCCATCTACAGCGCGGCGCAGGGCTACGCGCCGCTCTACAACGGCAACCGGGCCTCGCAGGTCGGCGATCTGGTGACGATCGTGCTGATCGAACGGACGGCCACCAGCAAGGCGACCAGCGGCAAGACCAGCCGCGACGGCAGCGCCGGGCTGACCTTGCCGGACTTCATCGGCATCGGGCAGGAGGACCTCAGCGCCTCTGCCGGATCGACCTTCAACGGATCGGGCACTGCCGCGCAGACTTCCACGCTGAGGGGCGATCTGACCGTGACGATTGCGGAGATCCGCCCGAACGGCACCGCGCTGGTGCGCGGCGAAAAGGTGCTGAATCTCAGCCAGGGAGAGGAATGGGTGCAGGTATCGGGCATCATCCGCCTGGCCGATATCGACCAGGACAACCGCATCTCCTCCATCCGCGTGGCCGACGCGCGCATTTCCTACAGCGGCAAGGGCGCCGTGCAGCAGGCGGGCAAGCCCGGCTGGCTTTCGCGCTTCTTCGCCGCCGTCTCGCCGTTCTGATCCGGAGCCTGCAATGACCCGCCTCCTTCTTCTCCTCTCGGCGATCTGCGCCCTCGCCCTGCCCTCCGTGGCTTCGGCGGAGCGCGTGCGCGACATCGGCCAGTTCCAGTCGGTCCGTTCCAACCAGCTGACCGGCTACGGCATCGTGGTCGGGCTCGACGGCACAGGCGACGACAACTTCGCCTATGCCACGCAGGCGATGCGCGGCGTTTCGGGCCGTCTCGGCCTGCAGCTGCCGCCGGGCGTAAATCCGGCGCTGAAGAACGCGGCCGCCGTGCTGATCACTGCCGATCTGCCCGCCTTCGCGAAGCCCGGCCAGCGGATCGACATTACCGTTTCAACCATCGGGAAGGCCAAGAGCCTGCGCGGCGGCGCGCTGATCCTTACGCCGCTCTACGGCGCGGATGGAGAGATCTACGCGATGGCGCAGGGCAACCTGACCGTCGGCGGGCTGGGCATTTCGGCCAACGACGGATCGAAGCTGACCGTCAACGTGCCGACCGTGGGCCGCATCTCCGACGGTGCGAGCGTCGAACGCGCGGTCACCACCAATTTCGATTTCACCGAGGTTCTGCGCTGGAACATGTACCACGCGGATTTCCTGACGATCAGCCGCGTGCGCGATGCGATCAACGATCGTTTCCCCGGCATGGCGCGGATCGAGGATGCGGTGACACTCGCCCTCGCGCTGCCCCCTGGCGCGGATACGCGCGCCACGATCATGGCCGAGATCGAGATGCTCACCGTCGATCCCGCCGAACGGGCAGCCAAGGTGATCGTCAACAGCCGCACCGGCACCATCGTGATCTCAAGCGCGGTGCGCCTTGCGCCTGCGGCCGTCAGCCATGGCAGCCTGGTGGTGCGGATCGACGAGAACCCCACGATCGTCCAGCCGGAGCCATTCTCTCGCGGACGCACTGCGCTGGAGCCGAACAGCAATATCGAGGCGCGCCAGAGCGGCGGCTACGTGACCCCGCTTCCGGCGGGTGCCAACCTGGCCGACGTGGTCGATGCGCTGAACATGCTGGGCGCGAGCCCGGCGGACCTGGTCGCCATCCTCGAAGCGCTGAAGCAGGCCGGTTCGCTCACGGCAGAGGTGGTGGTGATATGACCGCGCTGAGCCCCACAGATTACTCGCTGCTGCGCCAGCCGACGCCGCTGGGCGGGGATCGCCCGGCTGCCGCCACGGAACGCCAGGAACTGCGCGAGGCCGCGCAGCAGTTCGAGGCTATCCTGCTGCGCCAGATGATGGCTTCGGCCCGTTCGACCGACTTCGGCGGCAACGATCTGTTCGAAGGCAGCGACGACACCTTTACCGAAATGCGCGATGAGACCTTTGCGGACATCGCGGCGAAGTCCGGCCAGCTGGGCTTTGCGGATGCGATCGAGCGGCAGCTCGCGCGGTTCATCCCGCAAGACGACACTCTTCAGGGTTAGCGTATAATGGCGTCCGATCTTCTCTCCATCGGTGCGAGCGGTGCTCGCGCGGCGCGCGGCGCGCTCGAGGTTACGGCGAACAACATCGCCAATGCCTCCAGCGACGGCTACGTGCGCCGCAGCGTCCGGATCGAGGAAGTCTCGGGCGGCGCCATTGCCGGCCGCGGCAGCGAGATCGCGGCCTCCGGCTCGCGCGTGGCCGAAGTCCGCCGCAACGCGGATTCCTTCAGGCAGGCGGAAATGCGCCGCACGCAGGCCGATCTGCAGCGCGCCAATGTCGAACTGGCGGGCCTGCAGAATATCGAAGCCGCGGTGGAGCAGTCGGACATCTTCGGCTCCATCGTCGAATTCGAGGCCGCGCTGCAGCAGCTTTCCGGCGACCCGACGGACAGCGCGCGGCGTGCAGCCGTGGTGG
>NZ_AEUE01000004.1 GCF_000186705.1 Citromicrobium sp. JLT1363 | reverse complement strand
GTGCTGCGCCTGCAATCCATCATGCCCCTCTCAACTACGCCTAGCGAGCGGGCTCGCAAGGCTCCGTATCTCTCCCCGACCGGGGAGAGAGCGATATTCGACCGCGATGCCTCTTTCACGGTCTCCCCGCTCAGCAGGAAGACCACCGATCACATATTCGGATAGTTCGGCCCGCCGCCGCCTTCGGGCACGGTCCAGACGATGTTCTGGTTCGGGTCCTTGATGTCGCAGGTCTTGCAGTGAACGCAGTTCTGGGCGTTGATGACGAACTTGTCCTCGCCCGTATCCTCGTCCTGCACCCACTCGTAGACGCCGGCGGGGCAGTAGCGCTGCGAGAGCCCGGCATAGACGCCCAGCTCGCTTTCCTTCTGCAGTTCCATGTCCTTCACCTTCAGGTGCTTGGGCTGGTCTTCCGCATGGTTGGTGAAGCTGTAGGCCACGCTGGTCAGCTTGTCGAAGCTGATCACGCCGTCGGGCTTGGGATAGACGATGGGTTCGTGCAGGTCCGCGCGCTGCGTGTGCTTGTAGTCGGGCGTGTGCTTCATGGAGATCGGCAGACCGATACCCAGCGTGCGCATCCACATGTCCGCACCCGCGATGATCGTGCCGAAATCGCCGCCGAACTTGGCGACCGCAGGCTGCGCATTCTTCACCTTCTTCAGCTCGGTCGCGATCCAGCTGTCGCGCACGGCCTCGTCATAATCGTCGAGCTGGGTGTGCTCCTTGCCCGCAGCGATCGCCGCAGCGGCGCTTTCGGCCGCCAGCATCCCGCTTTTCATCGCGGTGTGGCTGCCCTTGATCCGGGGCACGTTGACGAAGCCCGCCGAACAGCCGACCAGCGCGCCGCCGGGGAAGGCGAGCTGCGGCACGCTCTGCCAGCCGCCTTCGTTGATGACGCGCGCGCCATAGGCCACGCGCTTGCCGCCTTCGAGCATCGCCATGATGTCAGGGTGGTGCTTCCAGCGCTGGAATTCCTGGTAGGGCGAGAGGTAGGGGTTGGCGTAATCGAGCGCGACCACGAAGCCGAGCGCAACCTGGTTGTCGGCGATGTGGTAGCAGAAGCCGCCACCCCAGCTGTCATTGTCCAGCGGCCAGCCCTGCGTATGGATCACGCGGCCGGGAACGTGCTTTTCGGGATCGATCTCCCACAGCTCTTTCATCCCCAGGCCATAGACCTGTGGCTGGCAATCCTTCTCGAGATCGTACTTCGCCTTGAGCTGCTTGGTCAGGCTGCCGCGCGCGCCTTCGGCGAACAGCGTGTACTTGGCATGGATTTCCATGCCCGGCTGCCAGTCGTCCTTCTTCGAACCGTCTTCGGCAATGCCCATGTCGGCCGTCGCCACGCCGGTTACGGCACCGCTTTCATCGTAGAGCACTTCGGCGGCGGGGAAGCCGGGGAAGACCATCACGCCCAGCCCCTCGGCCTGCTCGCCCAGCCAGCGGGTGAGGTTGGCGAGCGAACCGGCATAATTGCCCTTGTTGCTCATCAGCGGGGGCATGGCGATGTGCGGCATGGCGAACTTGCCGTTCTTGCGCAGCACCCAGTGCCAGTTGTCCGTCACCGGAGTTTCGCCGATCGGGCAGTCCATATCCAGCCAGTCGGGGAAGAGTTCGTTGAGCGCCCTGGGATCGTGGACCACGCCCGAGAGGATGTGGGCGCCGATTTCCGAGCCCTTTTCCAGCACGACGACCTCAAGGTCCTCGTTGATCTGCTTGAGGCGGATGGCTGCGGAGAGACCGGCTGGGCCACCCCCGACAACCAGCACGTCGCACGGCATGGATTCGCGTTCGCTCATGATCCTCTAAAGCCCTTTCCCGGCACTATTCCTGTCGGTTCCGACTTGATTGCCTGCGCGCCGCAGGTCAAGACCTGCATAGGTATGCCCGATCTTTCTGTCCGCTCCGATAATCTGCGCGATGCGTTCGTTGCCGGCCTCGACTGGTGGCGCGATGCCGGTGTGGCCGAGCATGTGGCGGACGAACCGCACGGCTGGCTCAAATCCAGGGAAGACCCGGAGAAAAAGCCCGCCGCCGCTACGGAAAGCGAACCTGCTCCCGCTCCCCAGGCGGAGCAGGTTTTCGAGAAGGCGGGCGCGCTGAAGCGCTTTCTGGGCAGCGAGAGCGAGGGCGCGCATCCCGGCTCACCCGAGGACTGGCCCGGCGATCTCGCCACTTGGCAAAAATGGTGGATGGAAAGCGACCTGCTCGATCCGCCCGGCGCCTTCCCGCGCGTGCCGCCGCGCGGGGCCGGGGGCGCGCAGGTCATGCTGATTGTCGACCAGCCGCGCGAGGAAGATGGCGATGCGCTGCTCCAGGGCCGTGCGGGCACCCTCGCCGCGAACATGCTGCGCGCCATGGGCTTCGCGCAGGATACGCGCTATTTCGCCAGCGCGCTGCCGCGCCATAACCTGCGGCCCGACTGGCAGGCCCTGGCCGGGGCCGGATATGGCCAGCTGATGGTCCATCACATCGCGCTGGTGCAGCCCAAATGCGTGTTTGCCTGCGGGGACCGCGTCTGGTCGCTGCTGGCGCACGGCACGGCGCAGGCACCGCAATCATTAACCACTATCCCCTTGGATTCTGCTAGCATACCGGTCTTCGCGATGCCGGACCTGCCGACCCTGCTGCGCAGCGCTGCGGTCCGATCGCAGACCTGGAACCGATGGCTTGACTGGAGCGACAGCCCGACATGATCCGTAGCCTGCTTTGCCTTGGCGCCGCCATCTCCGCGTGCGCGTGGGGCACCCCCGCCCTCGCCCAGCAGACGGCGGCAGACTATTTCCGCGAACGCGCGGCCAGCCCCAATATCCCGCAGGTTCTGAACGCGGCCGACCGGCAGTTCTACGCCCGCGTGTTCGAAGCGCTCGACGCGGGCAACTGGAGCACGGTGGAAAGCCTGCTGGCCCAGCGGCCGGACGAACCGCTCAAGCTGGTCGCCCAGGCCGAATACTATCTCGACGCGAACAGCCCGCGGATCGAACTGCCGACGCTGCAGCAGTGGCTCGCCAAGGGCTCGCGTCTGCCGCAGGCGCAACAGATCACCGATCTTGCCAGCAAGCGCGGCTTGATGAGCGCGCCCTATCTGCCGCCCGAACAGAGCTTCGTGCCGCAAGGCTACGCCAGCAAGCGCATCCTGCCGCGGGACATAGACGACGGCACGATGCCGCGCGATATCAGAGCCGCCATCCTCGACCGGATCAGCAATGACGATCCCGGCGGGGCGCGCGTGCTGCTCGACGGGGTCGATGCAGGCCTCAGCAGCGAAGCGCGGGCCGAATGGCGCCGCCGCGTCGCGTGGAGCTATTACATCGAGAACGACGATGCCTCCGCGCTCGCCATGGCGCGTACCGTGCGCGAGGGCAGCGGGCCATGGGTGCCCGAAGGCGAATGGGTGATTGGCCTTGCCGCATGGCGCATGGGCGATTGCGCAACCGCCGCCGAGGGCTTCGACCGGGCAGCCGCCACCGCGATCAATCCCGAACTCGCCGCCGCGAGCTATTACTGGGCGAGCCGGTCCTATGTGCGCTGCCGCGAGCCCGAGAAGGCGACCGAGAAGCTGCGCGGCGCGGCGATGATGGACGAAACGCTGTACGGCATGCTCGCACGCGAGCAGCTCGGCCAGCAGCTGCCCCGCGCGGGCGAGACGCCCGATCTCGATGCGGACGACTGGCGGGTGCTCAACGACGAGGAGAACGTGCGCGCCGCCGTGGCACTGGCGCAGCTCGGGCGCGAAGATCTGGCTGACGAATTGCTGCGCCATCAGGCGCGGATCGGCAATCCGTCGCAATTCACCGCCCTGTCGCGCCTCGCGCGCGAGCTCGGCCTGCCCTCCACCCAGCTGTGGATGGCGCACAACGCGCCGCGCGGCGGCACGCCCGACCCGGCGCTGCGCTTCCCCGTGGCGCGGTGGGAGCCGGTCAACGGGTGGCAGGTGGACCCGGCGCTTGCCTTTGCCCATGCCTTGCAGGAATCGAACTTCCGCGCCGCAGTGGTCAGCCCCGCAGGCGCGCGCGGCCTGATGCAGATCATGCCCGCCGCGGCGCAGGACCACGGGCCCAGCCTTGGAATTTCCGGCAATCCACGCGCGCTCAACCAGCCGGAGATCAACCTCGCCTTCGGCCAGCGCCACCTGCAGATGCTGCGCGACAATCCGGCAACGCAGGGCAAGCTGCCCAAGATCATGGCAGCCTATAATGCGGGCCTCACCCCCGTCGGCCGCTGGAACAGCGAAGTGCGCGACCAGGGCGATCCGCTGCTCTACATGGAATCGATCCCCTACTGGGAGACGCGCGGCTATGTTGCCATCGTGACCCGCAACTACTGGATGTACGAGCGGCAGGCGGCAGCGCCCTCCCCCAGCCGGATGGCGCTGGCGATGAACCGCTGGCCCGGCTTCCCCGAAGCAAGCCCGCCCTCGCAGCGCCTGACGCAGCGCTGATACGCGATGGGGATCGACGATAGCCGCAGCTTCACGCCCATCGGCATCGCGCTGATTACGGTTTCGGACACGCGCGAGCCCGCGACCGATAGCTCGGGCGACATTCTCGAAGCGCGCGTGCGCGAGGCGGGGCATATCCTGATTGAGCGCACCATCTGCCCCGACGATGCGGGCGAGATCTACGATCTGCTGCGCCGCTTCATCGCCAGCAGGGACGTAGACTGCGTCATCACCACGGGCGGAACCGGGCTGACCGGGCGCGACGTGACGCCCGAAGCGCTGGACCGGGTGAAGGACAAGGACATTCCCGGTTTCGGGGAGCTGTTCCGCTGGATCAGCTACGAGAATATCGGCACCTCCACCATCCAGAGCCGCGCCTGTGCGGTGCTGGCAGGCGACACCTTCATCTTCGTACTGCCCGGCAGCAATGGCGCGGTGAAGGACGGGTGGGACCGGATCCTGAAGGACCAGCTCGACATCCGCCACCGCCCCTGCAACTTCGTCGAGCTGATGCCACGCTTGCTGGAACGATAGGCGCACCTGCGGCCTTCTACCGGCAGGGAGGCCCGCATAATCCCCGATATCCAGTCCCTGCCCCTGCCATGGCTCGCCGCGCTGTTCGGTGCGAGCGCGCTGCTGATCGCCTTCTTCGGCAGCAAGATGGCACGCATCGCGGATGTGCTGGCGGATCGCACGGGCCTTGGCGAAGCGCTGATCGGCGCGGTGCTGCTGGGCGCGGGCACGAGCATCTCAGGCATCGTCACTTCGGTCACCACCGCCGCCAGCGGGGCGCCCGAGCTTGCCGTGTCCAACGCGCTCGGCGGGATCGCGGCGCAGACGATGTTCCTCGCGCTGGCCGACATCTTCTACCGCCACGTCAATCTGGAGCATGCGGGCGCCAGCACGGTGAACCTGGGCCAGGCGACCGTGCTCATCCTGCTCTCGGTCATGCCCGTCATGGCCTACGCCGCGCCCGAGATCGCCTTCTACGGCGTCCATCCGATCAGCCCGGTGATGATCGCCGTCTACCTCGTCGGGCTGCACAATGCGCACTCCATCCGGCGGGAGCCGATGTGGCGACCCAAGAATACGCCGGGTCTGCGGCTGGAGGAGGATGACGAGGAGGACGACCCGCGCTCCACCTTGCTGCTCGCCGCCATGTTCGCGGGCCTGGTGGCCATCGTGGGCGGTTGCGGCTGGGTGGTCGGCGAGACGGGGCTGGCCTTGAGCGCAGAACTCGGCATTTCGCAGGGCGTCGTTGGCGCGCTGGGCACTGCGATCGTCACCTCGCTGCCCGAACTCGTCACCACCATCGCGGCGGTACGGCGCGGCGCGCTGCAACTCGCCATCGGCGGGATCATCGGCGGCAACATGTTCGACGCACTGTTCGTCTCGGCCAGCGACATTGCCTATCGCGAAGGCTCGATCTTCCACGCCATCGGGGAACGCAGCCTGTTCTGGATGGCGCTGGTCACGGTGATGACCGCGATCCTGCTGATGGGCCTGCTGCGGCGCGAGAAGCAGGGCCCCGGCGGGATCGGCTGGGAAAGCGTGCTGCTGCTGCTGATCTGGCTCGGCGCGGCCGGATTGCAGGTCGCGCTGGGCTGAGAAAGTCAGCTTCCCAAGTCACTGTGTTCTATTTATGTTCCGCATATGGACACGATTCGCGAACAGCCCCCCAAGGGCCCTCCGATCCGCGGAAGGGGCGCGCAAAGCGGTGACGCTTCCGCCCGGTTCGGCCTGAACGAACGCGAAGCAGACGGCGACTGGCGAGACATGGCGGAAACGCTCGATGGCCCCGCCCCCAGGCTGCGCACCGAGGTAACCGAGGAAAGCCCGCGCTCGATCCTCAGCTTCAACCAGTCGCCCGATATCGGCTTCGACCGGTCGGTGAACGCCTACCGCGGCTGCGAGCATGGCTGCATCTACTGCTTCGCGCGGCCGACACACGCTTACCTCGACCTGTCGCCGGGCCTCGATTTCGAGAGCAAGCTCTTCGCCAAGCCCAACGCCGCGAAGCTGTTGGCGCAAACGCTGGCCAAACCCGGGTATCAGCCCCGCCCCATCGCCATGGGCACCAATACCGATCCCTATCAGCCAATCGAGGCGCGCTACCGGATCACGCGGCAGATGCTGGAGGTATGCCTCGACGCGCGCCATCCGGTCACGATCACCACCAAATCTGACCGGGTGCTGGCCGATCTCGATATTCTCGAAGAGATGGCAGCGAGGGACCTCATAGCGGTGGCGATTTCCGTCACCTCCCTCGATCCCAGGCTGTCCGGTCTGATAGAGCCGCGTGCGCCCTCCCCCGCGAAGCGTCTGGCGGCACTGGGCAGGCTGACGCAGGCGGGGGTGCCCACCCACTGCTCCATCGCCCCGGTCATTCCCGCCATCACGGACGATGCGATGGAAGCGATCATCGCGAAGGCCGCCGGGCTTGGCGTGACGTCTGCCGGATGGATACCGCTCCGCCTGCCGCACGAAGTCGCGCCGCTGTTCCGCGAATGGCTGGAAGCGCATTTCCCGGATCGCAAGGACAAGGTGATGTCCATCGTCCGCTCCATCCGCAACGGGAAGGACAATGATCCGGGCTTCTTCAGCCGGTTGAAGCCCACCGGCGTCTGGGCCGACCTGTTCCGCGCCCGCTTCCGCGTGGCCTGCGGGCGTGCAGGGATCGGTGACGGCAAGGCGAAGTTCGCGCTCGATTGCTCGCAATTCCGCGCCCCGATGGTGGGCGGCCAGATGCGGTTGTTGTAGCCGCCGGGCCTGCGGGATAGGGTTTGCGCCTCCTTCCGTTACCAGGAACCCCGGCCCCATGACTGCGGATGAAATGCTCGCGCCGACCTATGTCCAGATGCTGGGCGCGCTGTCGCAATGGCTCGACAAGGCCGCGCAACAGCTGGGCGAGACCGAAGCCGATGCCCTGCTTGCCGCGCGGCTGGCACCCGACATGTTCCCGCTCTCCACCCAGATACGCTTTGCGTGCGTGCAGGCGCTGGAAGGGATGCACCGCCTGCGGGACGAAGCCTTTCCGCCCATCGTCGAAGAATTGCTGGACGAGGGCCGCGATGCAGGCGACGCGCCGGGATCGATGGCCGATGCGCAGGCTCGCCTGGAACAGACCACCGCGATGGTCCGGTCGCTGGCCGAAGACCTGTCGATAGGCGACACGGAGCGGATGATCGCGCACGAACTGCCCATGGGCATGATCTTCGATCTGAGCGTTGAGCAATACGCACGCGACTGGGCGCTGGCGCAGTTCTATTTTCACCTGATGACGGCCTACGCGATCCTTCGAAGTGAGGGTATCGCGCTGGGCAAGGCCGATTATGTCACCCACATGTTCGGCTATCTTCGCCCTGGCACCATGCCAGCGCGGACGGAATGATCTGACCAGGTGGATGCGGCGAGCGGGGGTGGCTGGTGCCAATGCCACCCGGTTGCGGGCGGCAATCCGTGCACTATGATCGCCCGTTCACCGTCGGATAGAAGACAAGAACAGGGGGAATTTCGATGAAGGCGATCATCTTGGGGACATTGCTGGCCATCTGCGCGAGCACGGCGGCGGATGCGCAAAGCTTCAACGCGTCTACCAGGATCAACACCTTCACCACCAGCGCTCTCAAGGCCACGCTGGCCGAACTTGGCGCCACGACCGAAGATCGCGACGGAGTTCCGAACATGACCGTCCGTTTCTCGAACGGTCTGGTGGCGGATGCCTTGCTCGTGGCCTGTGAAGATCAGGCTACCTCGACCAACTGCCTCGGTACCTCCATCCTGGCCTCCTTCGCCACTCCCAAAGACGCCACACCGGAACAGGTGCGCGAAGGCATCAACGAGTATAATTATCGCCAGAACTTCGGCCGCGCCTATCTCAGCCCGACCGGAACGATACAGGTGCGGCTGTACGTCATCGCGGATGGCGGAATCACGATGGAAAACTACCGGCAGATGATCGGCCTCTTCGCGCACTCTGCCGCGAAACTTCCTGGCTACATCGTGGGTTAGCCCGCCCTCGCGCCGCCGGGCGTGCAGGCTGAAGCACGGCGCGGATGCGCTGTCCTACAGCGCTTTGTGTGACTAAGGGGGTCGGGTTCTTTGACACCGTCCGCCCGGAAGATCGCCGCACTGTTCGCAAGAGCGGTTTTTGCCTCCTGGACACTGTGTCAGGTGTGTCAGGCGGGCGCCGCAATCGCGCTCAGCCGAAGGTGCTGCCCCCTTCGCCGGGCGCGAACCGAACCAGCCTGCTGTCCACCAATGCCGCAGTACGGTTGACCACGGCCCGCTGGTATTCGGGGTCCTTGATCATCTCGAAGAAGGCGTCTGCATTGGGGTACTGCGCCACGAAGCCATCGTGCCACACCCGGTCCGCGGGGCCCGTAACCATGGTCTCGAACATCCCGCGCCACACGATGCTGCCACCGACGCGGGCAAAGATCGGCCCGCTGGTGCGCCCGTATTCCTCATAGGCGCGGCGCCCGCTCCAGCCCTTGCCCGCATGCTCGTGCCCTGCGGGGTAGTCCGCTTCTTCGCGGTAGAGGAGCAGGTTGAGCATGTGGATCGGCGTGTCGCGCGGCAGGGCCTTGAACGCCTCGAAGGTCTCGCGGCTGGGATCGATATAGGTGGTCAAAGGATCACTCCCTGGGTGACAGGATACGCCCGCTGATCGCCCATGCGGGGCGCGCGACCACCAGCATGCAGCCGAGGCCCAGCACGGCCAGCACGGTGGACGACAGGAAGTCCTCACCGCGAAGCGTGGTGAGCAGCAGGGTCATGACGAGGAACAGGCCCATGGCAAGGCCGAGCCCGACCATGATGGCAAGGATCGCGCGCGGGCTCACCCGTCAGTCCTTCCCGAACATGCGGCCGAAGATGCCGCGCTTGGCAGTATCGGGGGCTTGCGCTTCGCCGTTCCGTACCTCGGTCGCAGGCGCGGGTGTTGCGGCGGCCATGGCAGGCTCTGCTTGGGGGGATTGCATGTCCCGCGCTTCGGGCAGCTGGTAATCGGCAAACCGGTCGCGCAGGTCCTTCTTGCTGATCTTGCCCGTCGCGGTGTGGGGAATGTCGTCCACGAATTCCACCGCATCGGGCAGCCACCACTTCGCCACGTGATCCTTGAGGTACTCGATCACCTCTTCCCCGGTGACCTCCTGCCCTTCCTTCCGGATGCAGAACAGCACCGGGCGCTCGTCCCACTTGGGATGATACATGCCGATCGCGGCGGCTTCCGCGATTGCCGGATGGCCCGCAGCCGCGTTCTCCAGCTCGACCGAACTGATCCACTCGCCGCCCGACTTGATCACGTCCTTGGTGCGGTCGGTGATCTGCATCGTGCCGTCGGGGTGCAGGATGGCAACATCGCCGGTGTCGAACCAGCCATCCGGCGTCAGCGCGTCTTCGTCTGCCTTGAAATAGCGGCGGATGACCCACGGACCGCGGATCTGCAACGCGCCGGAAGTCTCCCCGTCGCGGGGCAGCACCTTGGAAGGATCGTCGAGATCGACCGTGCGCAGCTCCACCCCGAAGACCGGGCGGCCCTGCATCGCAGCCTTGTCCACGCGCTGCTCGAGCGAGAGCTGGTCCCAGTCCCAGGTCGGGCCGCCCAGCGTGCCGATGGGGGAGGTCTCCGTCATGCCCCAGGCGTGCTGGACGCGAATCCCCGCTTCCATCAGGCGCTTGATCATGAACTTGGGCGCAGCCGATCCGCCAATGGTCGCCGCACGCAGGTTCGGCAGCGGCTTGTCGTTCGCATCGCAATACTGGAACGTGGCGAGCCACACGGTCGGCACGCCCGCGCTGTCGGTCACGCCTTCGCGCTCCATCAGATCGTACAGAACGCCGGGGTCGTTGATCGCGGAAAAGACGAACTTGATCCCCGCCATGGCACCGGCGAAAGGCAGGCCCCAGTTTGCCGCGTGGAACATGGGCACCACGGGCAGCATCACCGACGAGGCGTCGAAGTTGAAGGCTGGCGGCTGGATCGCGGCCAGCGCGTGCAGCACGCTGGAGCGATGCTCGTACAGCACGCCCTTGGGATTGCCGGTCGTCCCGCTGGTGTAGCACAACATGCACGGATCGCGCTCGTCGAGCCTGGCCCACTCGTACTGGCCATCCTGCGCGCCGATCCAGTCCTCGAAGCTCTGCACATCGGAGCCTTCGGGCGGATCGTAGCAGATGTAGTGCTCGATGCTGGTCCACCTGTCGCGCATCTTGTCGACGATCGGCTGGAAGGCTGCGTCGTAGATCAGCACGCGGTCTTCCGCGTGATTGGCGATGTATTCCAGCTGGTCCTCGAACAGGCGCGGGTTGATCGTGTGCAGAACCCCGCCCATCCCGGCGACGCCATACCAGCTGACCAGGTGGCGCGAGTGGTTCATCGCGAGGCTGGCCACCCGGTCGCCCTTCCGGATGCCGAGCGCTTCGAGCGCCTGCCCCATCTTCAGCGCATCGCGCCTGATCCCCGCCCAGTCGGTGCGGGTCTCGCTGCCATCCGCCCAGTGGGTCACGATTTCGCGGGTCGGCGTTTCGCGCGCCGCATGGTCTATCACGTGGGTGACCAACAGGTCCCAGTCTTGCATCGCTCCGAGCATCGATCTCTCCAGTCAGGCTCTGTTTTGCAGGGGAGAATGCGCAGATCGCCCCGCATCCGCAAGACTTGGTGCGAAATTCAGGCGGCGCGGTGCAGCTGCGGACCGGTCTTGGGGACGAGGGCAATGTTGCCGATCCCCTCGATCGCCTCCAGCGCATCGGCCAGCGTCCCATCGACCTTGTAATCGTGGCCAAGCCGAAGCACCGGTTGCTGGGGGCCGGGCAGCATGAGACGCACCTGCACCTCGCCGTAGCCGGGCGGCCCGGGCTGCAGCGCCAGGGCGATTTCACCCAGCGCAGCCTCGCTCTCGACGTCCAGCGTCAGGAGCATGCGCTGGCCGCCGGAAACCTGCGTCAGAGGCCGCGCAGAGCGCACCGTCACGCGCGGCGGCTCGTCCGGCGACGGGGAGTCCAGCTCCACGGTCAGCAGCACGCAGGTGCTCTCCTCGGCCCATTTGGTGAACTCCGGCACCAGCGATTCCTCGAAACAGGCGGCACTGAACTGCCCCGATGTGTCCGAGAAATCGGCGCGCACGAAATCCTTGCCCCGCTTGGTCCGGCCCCGCTTGGCGCCTTCCACCATCGCGGCGAGCACGGCGCTGCTGCGCCCGTCGCCTCTCGGTCCCCCGCCTTCCATCAGCGAGGCATAGGTGCGCGCGCCATTGGCGCTGGCGACATCGCGGAAGCCTTCGATGGGGTGGGCCGAGAAATAGAAGCCGAATGTCTCGCGCTCCCTGGCCATACGGTCGGCGCGCGGCCAGTCCTCCGCCTCCTTCAGGCGCATACGCTCGCCCGGCGTGTCGTCACCGCCGAACAGGCCTTCCTGCCCACTGGCCCGTTCGCGGATTGCGGCATCTGCCACCGCGAGCAGCAGGTCGCTGTTCTCGGCAAGCTTGCCGCGATTGGGCTCGAGCCGGTCGAACGCTCCCGCCGCGATCAGCGCTTCGAGCTGACGCGAATTCATCGCCCCCTTGGGCAGACGGCCGAAGAAATCGTCGAGGCTTTCGAACCAGCCGTGCGCTTCGCGCTCGGCGACGACCGCCTCCATCGCCTTCTCGCCCACATTGCGCAGCCCGGCGAGACCGTAGCGCACGGCATAGCCTTCGTCCGTCCGCTCGACCGTGAATTCGGCTTCGGAGCGGTTGAGATCGGGCGGCGCCACCTCGATCTCGTTGCGGCGCGCATCGTCCACGAACAGCGCCAGCTTTTCCGACTGGTCCATGTCGAAGCACATCGCGGCGGCGTAGAATTCTTCCGGATAATGCGCCTTCAGCCACGCGGTCTGATAGGCCAGCAACGCGTAGGCGGCAGCGTGCGACTTGTTGAAGCCGTAGCCTGCGAACTTGTCGATCAAGTCGAACAGCTCGTTCGCCTGCTGCGCCTCGATCCCGGAGACCTCCTTGCAGCCCTCGACGAAGCGGCCACGCTGCTTGTCCATCTCCGCCTGGACCTTCTTGCCCATTGCGCGGCGCAGAAGGTCGGCATCGCCAAGCGAGTATCCGGCAAGGATCTGCGCGGCCTGCATCACCTGCTCCTGATAGACGAATATCCCGTAGGTTTCCTTCAGGATGCCTTCCAGCTTGGGATGCGGGTACTCGATCGGTTCGATGCCCGCCTTGCGCTTCCCGAACAACGGGATGTTGTCCATCGGGCCCGGGCGATAGAGCGAGACGAGCGCGATGATGTCTTCGAACTTGGTCGGCTTCACCGCGGTGAGCGTGCGGCGCATGCCTTCCGATTCTAGCTGGAACACACCCACCGTGTTGCCGCTCTGCATGAGATCGTAGACCGCCGTATCGTCCCAGCTGATCGCGCCCAGATCGCAGGCGATCCCGCGCTTTTCCAGCAGGTCGACCGCCTTCTGCAGCACGGAGAGGGTCTTCAGGCCGAGGAAGTCGAACTTCACCAGCCCCGCCCCTTCGACGACCTTCATGTCGAACTGCGTCACCGGCATGTCCGACCGCGGGTCGCGGTAGAGCGGCACCAGTTCCGCCAGCGGACGGTCACCGATCACCACCCCGGCAGCGTGGGTCGAGGAATTGCGCGGCAGCCCTTCGAGCTGCATCGCCAGATCGACCAGCGTGCGCACTTCGTTGTCGTTGTCGTACTCGCCCTTGAATTCGGCCGCGCCGTTCAGCGCGCGCGGCAGGCTCCACGGGTCGGTCGGGTGGTTGGGCACCATCTTGCACAGCCGGTCGACGCGGTTGTAGCCCATGTCGAGAATGCGCCCACAATCGCGCAGAACCGCGCGCGCCTTCATCTTGCCGAAGGTGATGATCTGGGCGACCTTGTCCTTCCCGTACTTCTCCTGAACGTAGCGGATCACTTCGCCACGCCGCGTTTCGCAGAAGTCGATATCGAAGTCGGGCATGGAGACGCGTTCGGGATTGAGGAAGCGTTCGAACAGCAGGCCCAGCCGGATCGGGTCGAGATCGGTGATCGTCAGCGCCCAGGCTACAAGGCTGCCCGCGCCCGAACCACGACCCGGACCCACCGGGATGTTCTGCGCCTTGGCCCATTTGATGAAGTCGGCAACGATCAGGAAGTAACCGGGGAAACCCATGTTGGTGATGATGCCGACTTCCTTGTCGAGCCGGTCCCGGTACTCGAGAATTTCGTCCCAATACCCGCCACTTTTCAGCGCTTCGAACGGCTTTTGCGAAGCCCGCAATTCCTCGGCCGAGGCGAAGGACATAGCATCGACGAGGTCTTCCCGGACCTCTTCGGGATAGAGCGGTATCAGGCGGTCGAGCAGGCCCTTGCGCGCGTCGTCCGCCAGCATGCGCACCTCGCCTTCGATGTCTCCGGCAAGGCTTGGCAGGATCGGATCGCGATAGGGCGGCGCAAAGGCGCAGCGGCGCGCGATGGTCAGCGTGTTCGCAAGAGCTTCGGGCAGGTCCGCGAACAGCTCTTCCATCATCGGCGCCGACTTCACGAAGGCAGCCTTTTCGCTGTGTGGGCGGTCTTCCTCCCACAGCTTGCGGCTGTTCGCGATGCACAGCATCGCATCATGCGCCTTGTAGAAATGCGGTTCGGCGAAATTGGCGGGGTTGGTCGCTACCAGCGGCAGATCGCGCGCATAGGCCAGATCGAGCAGCGCTTCCTCGGCCGCTGCTTCGGTCGGCTCACCGCGCCGCGCCAGTTCGATGTAGAGGCGATCCGGGAACAGCGCTTCCAGCCGGCCCAGATAGCGTTCCGCGTAGCTGTTTTGCTCCTCGGCCAGCAGCCGCGTTACCGCGCCCTCGCTGGCACCGGTGAGCGCGATCAGGCCCTCGGTGCGACCTTCCAGAGAATCGAGCGGAACATGCGGAACCAGTTCCAGCGGGCGGTCGAGATGCGCGGCGCTGACCAGCTTGCAAAGGTTCAGCCAGCCGGCATCGTCCTGCACGAACAGCGGCAGATGGTCGATCTCGTCGCTATCCGGCCGTGCCACGCCCAGCAGAGCGCCGACGATCGGCTGCACACCGTTCTCGATGCAGGCATTGGCGAAGGGAACGCTGCCGTACAGCCCATTGCGGTCGCACATGGCGATGGCGGGAAAGCCCCGCTCGGTCGCCAGCTTGGCGATGGCCTTGGGCTCGATCGCGCCTTCCAGCATCGAGTAGGCGGAAAGCACGCGCAGCGGAACGAAGGGGGCAAAGGCCATGATGCCAAGCTAGCGCTCGCGCGGACGGCTTCAAGCGAGCCCGGCAAAGCTTGCGGGGAAAAGCGGTGGACTGTTTCAGCTGGCCGGAGGCTCGCCCTCTTCGCCGCGGGCAGCCGCGATCTTTCTGCGCGTGTCGCGCACTTGAGACCACGCGCCATAAGCGATCAGCACGGCGAGAAATATCCACACCCACGCCGGAATATCCTGCCCGAAGATCGCCAGGTACAGATAGGCCGAAACGAAGAAGAACCCGGCCAGCATGGTGGGCAGCACGGTAGAACGCCCCTCCCTCGCGCGCTTCACCAGCCACGCGATAGAGGCGAGAAAGAAGGGAATCGCGCCAACGTAGATCCCTGCAAAGATGTAGGGATTGACGTTGTACTGCGCGCCCAGCGCGAGGATCCACTCGTTGATCGACTCAAGCATCGCGAGCTAGGTCCTGCCTATCCGGGACATGGATCAGCCCGGATAGTCCGGGCGCGCTGCGATCGCTTCCACTTCGTGCACGGTGAACATCCGGTCGCCAAGCTTCTGGATAACGTGGCCACGCCGTTCGTCGGGCGTCATTGCCATCATGAGGCGCACCATTTCGAGGAAGCTGCCTTCGTGCAGGCCCTTGGCGCCATCGAACAGGCCCTGCCCATCGTCCTTCGCATGGATCTCCGCCCGGTCGTCCCACGCAAAGCCGCCGTCTGCCGGTTCTCCGCCATAGGTCGTGGGATGATCGCTCATGTTGTTGGCTCCTCTATTTCTTTCATCAACGCGGGAAACCGATAGCGGGTCCGCAGGGGCGAATGCTATTCCAGCAGGCCTTCGTGAAGGCGGACGACGCGGTCCATCTTGGCCGCCAGCCGCTCGTTGTGCGTTGCGACGAGCGCCGCGCTGCCCTGTCCGCGCACCAGATCGAGAAACTGCGCCAACACCTTTTCCGAAGTCGCCTCGTCCAGATTGCCGGTGGGCTCGTCCGCGAGCACCAGCTTGGGGCTGTTGGCGAGCGCGCGGGCCACCGCCACGCGCTGCTGTTCGCCACCCGAAAGCTGGCTCGGCCTGTGTTCGAGCCGGTGTTCGAGACCCAGGGCGCTGAGCAGGTCTTTCGCGCGCGCCTCTGCCTGATCGCGCGGCGTTCCGCCGACCAGCTGCGGCAGGATCACGTTCTCCGTCGCATTGAAGTCGGGCAGCAGGTGATGGAACTGATAGACGAAGCCCAGATGCTCGCGCCGCAGGGCGGTGCGCTGCTGACTGTCCGATTTCTCCGCCGCCTGCCCCGCGATCACGATGGTTCCGCCAAAGCCGCCTTCGAGCAGGCCGACGGCCTGCAGCATGGTCGATTTGCCCGAGCCCGAAGGGCCGAGCAGAGCCACGATTTCGCCCGGCATCACCTTCAGGTCGACCCCGCGTAGCACATCGATCTTCACCCCGCCCTGTTCGAAGCTGCGGGTGACGCCGCGCAGCTCGACCACCGGTTTCACACCACCACTACTCATAACGCAGCACCTGCACGGGATCGGTGTTCGCCGCCTTGAAGGCCGGGTAGAGCGTGGCAAGGAAGCTGAGCACCAGCGCCAGCGCAACGATGCCGAAGACTTCCCACGGGTCGGTTTTCGCGGGCAGCGTGGTGAGGAAACGGATCGAGGGGTCCCATAGCTGCTGCCCGGTCGCTACTTCGATGACACGGACAATCGGCTGACGGAACGCCAGAACCAGTCCTCCCAGCGCTAGCCCGGCGGCCGTACCGACCGCACCCACCGTGAAGCCCGTCGTCACGAAGATTTTCAGGATCGACTGCCGGCCAGCGCCCATCGTGCGCATGATCGCAATGTCCCGGGTCTTGGCGCGCACCAGCATCACAAGGCTCGACAGAATATTGAAAGCCGCGACCAGAACCATGAAACTCAAGGCAAAGAACATCGCAACACGCTCCACCTGCAAGGCTTCGAAGATGGAGCTGTTGATCTGCTGCCAATTGCGCACGATCGCGGTTCCGGCAAGGCTCCGCTCGATCGGGGCCATGATCTCCTCGACCCGGTCGGCGTCCTCGGTCGTGACCTCGATCATGCCTATGGTATCGCCGGTCAGAAGCAGGGTTTGCGCCTGCGGGATCGGCATGACGATGAAGGCGCCATCGTAATCGTAAAGGCCGACCTCGAAGATGGCCCCCACCTCGTAGCCCACCTGTCGCGGCACGGTGCCGAACGGAGTCGACCGCCCCGCCGGATTGATGACGGTGATGACGCTTCCGACCTGCGCGCCGATGTTCTCTGCCAGGCGTGCCCCGATGGCCACCTGTTCCGCGCCGGGCTGAAGTCGGCTCATGTCGCCCGCCACCGTCTTGTCCGCCAGCTCGTCAATATCCTCAGGCGTGTTGCCGCGCACCAGCACTGCTTCCACGCGGCCGTTGAACGTTACCAGCAGCGGCTGCTCGATCAGCGGGGAGGCTTTCTCCACCCCTTCGGTTTCGCGGATTTCCTTGAGCACGCTCTCCCAATTGTCGAGCCTGCCGCCATAGGCCTGCACGATGGCGTGGCCGTTGAGCCCCACGATCTTATCGAGAAGTTCGGCGCGAAAGCCGTTCATCACGCTCATCACGATCACCAGCATGGCAACCGAGAGCATGACGACGCCAATGGAGATTCCGGCGACCAGCTTGATGAATCCCTCGCCCTTGCCGGGCCAGAGATACCGCTTTGCTATGGTCCGTTCGAAGGGGCTGAGAAACAAGGAGCGATCCGCTTTGTTCGTGCTTGGCCCTGCCCGTTAGGGGGCCGCGCCTGTCTGCGCAATGAAAAGGGCCGCCTGCGTGACTGGTTCACCAAAAGAGACGGTCGGTCGGCCCCCTCTACCCTTGTAATTCACCTGTCACATCGCCAATGGGGCGGCAACCGGAAACGGCAACGGGCGCCCCACCGATGAACCTGCAACATCCCTTCGAAGATTCGAACGGCGACAGCCTGCACGAGGAGTGCGGAGTCTTCGGCGCGATCAATGGCGGCAACGAAGCCGCAGCGACCACCGCGCTGGGGCTCCACGCCCTCCAGCATCGCGGCCAGGAAGCGGCCGGAATCTCCAGTTTCGACGGCGCCCAGTTCTATACGCGCCGGGGCCTCGGTCATGTGGCGGAGAACTTCTCCAGCGCGGAAAGCATAGCCGAACTGCCAGGCTTCATGGCCGCCGGCCATGTCCGCTATTCCACCACGGGGGGCGCAGGGCTTCGTAACGTGCAGCCTCTCTACGCCGATCTGGCGAGCGGCGGTTTTTCCATCGCCCACAATGGCAATATCTCGAACGCGGCGGCCTTGCGCGAGGAACTGGTCGGCAAGGGCGCGATCTTCCAGTCGACCAGCGATACCGAGGTGATCATCCACCTCGTCGCCACCAGCCGTTACCCCACGATGCTCGACAAGCTGACCGACGCTCTGCGGCTGGTCGAGGGGGCCTACGCGCTGATCGTGATGACGCCGCGCGGCATGGCCGCCTGCCGGGATCCGCTGGGCATCCGCCCGCTGCAGATGGGCCGCATGGGCGACGCCGTCGTCTTCGCCAGCGAGACGGTTGCCTTCGACGTCGTAGGCGCGACCTTCGAACGCGAGGTGGAGCCGGGCGAACTGATCGAGGTCGATTTCGACGGCAAGATTCGCAGTCACCGGCCCTTCGGCGACAACCCGTCTCGCCCCTGCATCTTCGAACACGTCTATTTCAGCCGGCCCGATTCCCACTTCGCCGGGCGGTCCGTGTACGAGGCACGCAAGGCGATCGGGACAGAACTGGCCATGGAGGCGCCGTGCGATGCCGATATCGTGGTGCCCGTGCCCGACAGCGGCGTGCCAGCTGCCATCGGCTATGCCCAGCAGTCCGGCCTGCCCTTCGAACTCGGCATCATCCGCAGCCACTACGTGGGACGCACCTTCATCCAGCCTTCGGATGGCGCACGCCATTCGGGCGTGCGGCGCAAGCACAATGCCAATCGCGGACTGGTGGAAGGGAAGCGGATCGTCCTGATCGACGATTCAATCGTGCGCGGCACCACCAGCATGAAGATTGTCGAGATGATGCGCGACGCGGGCGCAACGGAAGTGCATTTCCGTGTCGCCAGCCCGCCGACCGCGCATAGCTGCTATTACGGGGTGGACACGCCCGAACGCAGCAAGCTGCTCGCCGCGCGCATGGAGCTCGAGCCGATGCGCGAGTTCATCAAGGCGGACAGCCTCGCCTTCATCTCCATCGACGGACTCTACCGCGCCGTAGGAAGGGAAGGCCGCAACAAATCGTGCCCCCAGTTCTGCGATGCGTGCTTCACCGGCGACTACCCCACCCGGCTGACCGACGTGTCGCGCCGCGAACAGGGTTCCGCCCAGCTTTCCTTCCCCGTCAGCAAACCCGTCGACGAACCGGTATAAGATGACCCAGGACAAACCATTCGAAGGGCGCGTCGCGCTCGTCACCGGCGCATCGCGCGGAATTGGCGCGGCCACCGCCAAGGCTCTGGCTGCAAAAGGCGCGCACGTGATTCTGACCGCGCGCGACGATTCCGCGCTGGAACGCGTGGAAGACGAAATCCACCAGAGCGGCGGCACCGCGACCATCGCGCCGGTCGATCTCACCGCAGGCGACGGGATCGCCCGGCTGGCGCAAGCCATCGCAAGCCGGTGGGATGCGCTCGACATGCTGGTGATCTGCGCTGCGTATCTGCCCACGCTGACGCCGATTACGCAGATCGATCCCAAGCAGTTCAACACCGCGATCACGACCAATGTCCTCGCGACCCAGGCGCTGATCGCGGGGCTTCATCCGCTGCTCAAGCGCGCCGATGCTGCCCGCGTGATCGGGCTCACCAGTAGCGTGGGCGATGAACCGCGCGCCTACTGGGCGGCCTATGGTTCGACCAAGGCGGCGTTCGACAACCTGCTGCAATCCTACGCGCAGGAAGTCGCCAATACCGGTTCGATCCGCGTGGCCATCGTGGACCCGGGGGCGACCCGCACGCAGATGCGTGCCAAGGCCTATCCCGGCGAAGACCCGCAGAGCGTCAAGCCGCCGGAAGACGTTGCAAAGCGGATCGCCGCATTGCTGGAAGCCGACTTCGAGACAGGGCACCGCGAAAGAGTTGGTTAAGCGGCCTTAGGCACGCCCGCTCATGTTCGGGTAAGCCGCAAGGCCCGACAATCCGCCCAGACGAAATCTGGACGGGAAATCAGCAGAACATGCAGATAATGCAGGATGATTATGCGCGTGTAGCGCAGGAGAACAGGTGCGCCCCGCGCACCAAGATCGCCATTCCCTCCGAACTGAGCTTCGGTAAATCGCGCAAGTTCAAGACCGTGGTGCACGACCTGTCGATTGCAGGATTCAGCGCCTCCGCCATGCGGCGCCTCGAACCCGATCAGACAGGCTGGCTGACCCTGCCCGGCCTCCAGGCGATCTCGTGCAAGGTCGTATGGTGGGATCGTTCGATCGCGGGCGCGGCCTTCGACAATCTGATCGATCAGGCCGTGCTCGACGACATCCTCCGCCAGTGGGAAAGCCCACTGGGCGGAGGGGTCACGCGGTCCTGCCTCTACTGATCGGCCGACACGGCTTCGGCAATTGCTGCGAACAGCTGCCGGCGGTTTGCCGAGAGATCCTGGCCGGTCGCCCGGGGCCAGTTGGACACGATGGCGATCACCGTATCTGTGTCGGGCAGAAGCGTGATCGACTGGCCGAAGATCCCCTGCGCGCCGAAGCTCTCGCCCGGATAGGTCCACCACTGGTAGCCGTATCCGTAACCATTGCCGAAATCGACCTGCGGCGCGCCCGCCTCTGCGAACCAGCCTTCGGGCACAATGCCCTCACCACCTTCGAGCGCGAACAGCCCGACCCGAGCATAGTCGCGTAGCGAGGCCGACAGGCAGCATCCGCCGACGCTGCGGCCCGAAAGGTCGGTCTGCCAGAACAGCGGCTCTGCGAAGCCGGCAGGATCGACGATCTTGCGCTTGGCATATTCCGCCAGCGTCTGGCCCACGGCATTTTCCACCAGCACGCCGATCAGGTTGGTCTCGCCCGTCTTGTAGACCCACTTTTCACCCGCAGGGGCTTCGCGCGGGAGGGTCTTCATATATTCGACCACCTGGTCCTCACCAGGTGCGGGCGTCACGTTGAACATTTTCGCCACGTCCGAATCGGGGTCGGTATAGTCCTCGTTCCACTTTACCCCGGACGTCATGGTGGCAAGCTGCTCGACCGTGACATCGTCATACGCGCTGCCTTCGAGGCCGGGCACGTATTTCGACACGGGATCGTCCAGGCTATCGATGAAACCATCCTTCACTGCTGCGCCCAGCAGAGTGGAGGTGAAGCTCTTGGCGACGGAGAAGCTGGTCCAGCGCCCTTCGGGGCCGAAGCCCAGCGCATAATCCTCGAACCGCACCTTTCCATCCTGCAACACGATCACGCCCGCGATGGAGTTTTCCGCCATGCTGGCGCGGATCGCCGCCTGCGTGCTCGCAGGCAAGGGATCGCCTTGCGGAAGATAGCGCGGGTCGGGACTTTCCTGCACTTCCTGGCCCGGGAAGTATGTCTCCATCGATCGGAAACGCGCAGAGCGTGTGGCGTCGTCCCAGAAAAGCACCTCCGCACCCACCACGGGCAGCGGATTGGTAGGCACGCTGGCTGTCACGGCGCTCGTGTCGGTGGTGGGTAAGGACGCGCAGGCAGACAGCGCAAGGGCCAGTGCCCCGACCAGTGATAAGCGCTTCTTCATGTCTATATCTCCTTGACCAGCGTTACCTGGTGGACGTCTATACCCCCACCCCGGAAGCCGCCTTCGCAATACATCAGGTAGTAGCGCCAGAGCGCCTTGAACCGATCGTCGAACCCGGGAGGCAGCAGCCCATCGGCCGCTACGCGATCGAACTTCTCGCGCCAGAGCCTCAAGGTTTCGGCGTAATGCAGCCCGAAGCGCTCCTCATCGCGCCACTGCAGGCCGCAGGCTTCCGCAAGCCGCCGGAATTCGGACGCGCGGATCAGCAAGCCGCCGGGAAATACGTAGGCCTGAATGAAATCCGCGCTCGCCGCATAGGCATCGAACAGCGCATCCTTCATCGAGATGAACTGGATCGCCGCACGACCCCCGGGCTTCAGGTTGCGGGCAACGCAATCCATGAAGGTCGGCCAGTATTCGCGCCCCAGCGCCTCCACCATTTCCACGCTGGCAATGGCATCGTACTGCCCGTGCGTATCCCGATAGTCCTGCTTGAGAAAGCGCGCGTTTCCGCAACCCTGCCGCCGCGCCCATGCCAGCTGTTCATCCGACAGGCTGATCGCGTCGACATTCGCCCCCCGGTCGGCAGCCGCGCAGGCCAGCGTGCCCCATCCACAACCGATTTCCAGCACGCTGTCGCCCTGCGAAATCTCCATCCGGTCGATGATCGCGCCGATCTTCTCCCGCTGCGCCATATTGAGCGTTTGCTGCGGATTCCCGTCATCGAAGAGCGCGGACGAATAGGTCATCGTCTCGCCCAGCCACGTGGCGTAGAAATCGTTTCCCAGATCGTAATGCGCGGCAATGTTCTTCGCCGCGCCCGCCCGGGTATTGCGTTGCCGGTCATGCGCAGCCCGCAGCGCGCGTTTCCATCCACGCTTCGCCCGCGCTGCATCTCCCAGCGTTTCGGCGTTCTGCATGAAGACCGCGAACAGCGGCACCGGATCGGGGCTGCTCCACTCGCCCGCCTCCCACGCCTGATACCAGCCGACCGAGCCGCCGGTGGCCACTCGCATCAGCGCGCGCCAGTTATGGATCGCGACTTCGGCTTCGAAGCCGGGCCCGCGCCCACCGATCAGCCGGGTGCTACCATCGGGAAGGCGCCCCAGGACGGAGCCCTTTTCGAGGCCTGCGTCCATCCGGTCGATCAGTTTGTGAAACCCGGGAGCCAGCAGGCGCGACAGGAAGCCGGGCTGCTTTTCGAAGCGCTGGCTCGCTGCCAGCAGATCGCCTCCGCGCGGTTGACCCGTTACCCCCATACGCGGGCGTTTATGCATCCGGGATGCAGGGCCGACAACCCATTAGGGCCTTGCCGGGTGGATTGCAGTGGCACCCGGCCCGATCAGTCTTCCTTCATCGCGCGATAGGCTTCGAGCGCCCGCTCGCGCCCTTCCTTGTGGCTGATGATTTTCTCGGGGTAATCGGCGGGCCGGCACAGATCGGTGGGATCGTGAATCTCACCGTCAGGGAGATCCGCCAGCTCCGGCACCCACTTGCGGATGTACCCGGCCGCGTCGAATTTTTCCGACTGCTTGAGCGGCGCCATGATCCGGGGGAACATGTTGCTGTCCACGCCCGTGCCCGCGACCCACTGCCAGTTGGTCCCGTTGGAGGCATAGTCGCCATCCACCAGCGTATCCCAGAACCAGCGCTCGCCATGCCGCCAGTCGATCAGCAGGTGCTTGATGAGGAAACTCGCCGCGATCATCCGCACGCGGTTGTGCATCCAGCCGAGCGCCCAGAGCTGGCGCATCCCGGCATCGACGATGGGGTAGCCGGTGCGCCCCATCTGCCAGGCCTCCAGTTCTTCCTGAATGATGTGACCGCGATTGGGATTGCGCCACAGCTTGGTGTCGTCGATCGCGTCGCGATAGGTTTCGCGCGGATAGTCGGGGAACTGGTAGACGATGTTCTGGGCATAATCGCGCCAGATCAGCTCGCTTTCGAAGGTCTTCCAGCCATCGCTGCGTTTGTCCTTGAGCGCGTGCCAGATCGTGACCGGCGAAATCTCTCCCCAGTGAAGGTGCGGCGACATCTGCGAGGTCTGGTCGACACTGGGCAGGTTGCGACCGTCCTCGTATTCAGCAACGTGGTCGGCCCACCAGCCTAGCCGCTCGTGCGCTGCATCCTCTCCTACGGTCCAGAAGTCTTCCATCTGCGTGGCCCAGTTCGGGCTGGTGGGTAGCAGGTCCCAGTCCGCCAGAGCGTCACTCTCAGGCATGTCGGACGGCTGCGAGATGGTGGACGGGACAGGCAGTTCGTCTCGCGGCGGCATGATTTCCAGCATCGCGCGATAGAAGGGCGTGTAGATCTTGTAAGGATCGCCGCTGCCGGTGGTCGCGGTGCCCGGCGGCATCAGGTAATTGCCGTCGTGCAGGCACAGCCTCGTACCATCGGGCAGCGCATCCTTCAGTTCTTCCTCCGCCTCGCGCCACCACGGTTCGTAGTGCCGGTTGGCATGGACGGCCTCGGCCTCGAGCTCGTGCGCAAGCCCGGCAAGAACCGAAACGCTGTCGCCCTTGCGCAGGACGATTCGTGCGTTGTGCCTGCCGAAGCCCCTGGACAGGCTCTCGAGCGAATGGTGCAGCCACCAGCGATGCGCGCCGCCATAGGTGCGATCGTCGTCGCCCTTGGGGCGCTCGTCGTCGAGGATGAAGACCGGCACAACCGGCCCTGCTTGCGCGGCCGCATGAAGAGCGGGCTGATCCGCCAGACGAAGGTCGCGCCGCAGCCATACGATTTGGGGAGAAGCCATGCGCAAGGAACCTCATTTCGAACGGGCTGTTCCAGATTGCATGGATCAGAGCCGCGACGGCGCGACAACCGGGCCCAAAGCCCCCCTTCCCGCCGAAACGGTCTCGCTACCCGCGCGGGGGTTCACGATCGATCGCGGCAAGGCGCTGGCGGCGGCAGGCGTGCTGTGGGCGATCTGGGCGCTTATGATCTGGCTGGTAACGCAAGGGCGCACCGAGGGGTTCGATCATTCCGGCCTGCTGCTCTACCGTGCAGGGATCGAACTCCAGCCGATGGGCGGCAATATGCTGCAGGAGGCGGTGCGCGACATCACCGCGCTGGGCGGCGTGCTGCTCTCCACCTTCTCGGCCTGCGCGGCCATCGTCGCGCTGCTGTTTCTCAGGATGCGGCGCGAGGCGACGCTTTTCGGGCTTACAGTGGTGCTCGGCTGGGGGCTCAACGCAGCGATGAAGCTGCTGGTCGGGCGAGAGCGCCCCACCCTCGTCCCTCATCTCACGGAAGCTGCGGGCTACAGCTTCCCGAGCGGACACAGCTTCGCGTCCGCGATGATCTACATCGGCATGGCGCTCGCCTTCGCATCGCTCAGCAGCAGGCACACCGTCCGCTACACGCTGATCGGCAGCGCGATGGTGATTTCGATCATGATCGCGTGGAGCCGGGTGATGCTGGGCGTGCACTTCCCGAGCGATGTGATCGCCGGGTGGTCAGGCGGCGCGGCATGGGCCTTCACCGCCGCCGCGCTGCTATACGAGCCCGCCAAGCGCGCTGCCGACAGCGCGGCAGCGCACGGGCTCGATCCGCTGGAGCACCGCTAGACCGGATCCTCTGCCGATCCGTCGACCGTCCAGGTCTGGCCGCCGCTGAGCAGCTTGGCGAGGTTTGCTTCCTTGCCGCTGACCGAAGCTTCGCGCTCTGCAAGTACCGCACTTTCGTATGTCGGTGCAGGATCGTCGTAGAGCACGCCCAGCGGCATGGGAAACGGGTCGAAAGGCAGTTCGGCCAGCATGTGCGCCATGACGCGGTTGGTCACATCGTGCACGCGCACGCCTGCGGCCTGCCAGTCGCCGTCGACGACATCGACCACGGTAAAGGCGAGCTTTTCAGGATCGAACGCGAGGCCCTTCGTGCCCTTGTCGAACAGCATCGGCTCGCCGTCGGCCAGCCACAGCTGCTGGCCTTCCGCACCCTTGGGCGCGGCGAAGGCATCGAACACGTCCTTGTTGTAGACGATGCAGTTCTGGAAGATCTCGATGAAGGCCGCGCCCTGGTGCGCGTGGGCGGCCTTGAGCACGTCGGGCAGGTTCTTCGACACGTCGATCCCGCGTGCCACGAACCGCGCACCGCTGCCCAGCGCAAAGGCGCAAGGGTTTGCGGGGTGATCGACCGAACCGATCGGGCTGGTCGGCGTGCGCGTACCTTCGCGGCTGGTGGGCGAGTACTGGCCCTTGGTCAGGCCATAAATCTCGTTGTTGAACAGCATGATCTGCATGTTCACGTTGCGGCGCAGCACATGCATCATGTGGTTGCCGCCGATGCTCAGGCCATCGCCATCGCCGGTCACCAGCCATACGTCGAGGTCCGGATTGGCGAGCTTCACGCCTGTCGCCACAGCCGGTGCGCGGCCGTGGATCGTGTGGAAGCCGTAGCTCTCGATATAATAGGGGAAGCGGCTGGAACAGCCGATGCCGGAGATGAACACGGTGTTCGCCGGATCGCTGCCAAGCTGCGGCAGCGTGCGCTGCACGGCCTTGAGGATCGCGTAGTCCCCGCAACCCGGGCACCAGCGGACCTCCTGGTCGGTTTCCCAGTCCTTGAGCGTGGTTTCGATTTTAACAGGTGCGTTCATTGGACCATTCCTTCAGCCCACGACCCGCTCGCCCTGAGCTTGTCGAAGGGCCGCACTTTCGTTTGAACCGATTGCCCGAAGAAGGACGATCCTTCGACAAGCTCAGGATGAGCGGTGAGAGAGGTCACTCGGACGCCTCCACCGTACTCGGCAGCTGCTGGTCGTTGGCGGCGACCTGACCGCCCTCGTTGCCCTGGGCGCCATCGAAATAGGCGCAGATCGCCGCTTCCAGCTCAGCAATCTGGAACGGCTGGCCGCTGGTCTTGGTCAGGCTTTCGGCATCCACCAGCAGCTGGTCGCGCAGCACGGTCTTGAGCTGGCCGGTGTTCATCTCGGGCACCAGCACTCGCTCGAACCCGCTCAGCAGTTCGCCGAGGTTCTTCGGCAGCGGCCAGATGTGGCGGATGTGGATATGGCTGACCGAACAGCCCTTGTCCTGCGAGCGGCGGACCGCCTGCTTGATCGGGCCGTAGGTGCTGCCCCAGCCGACCACGGCAAGCTTGCCGGTCTTCTCGCCCCAGGCGACGTCCTGATCGGGCACCTCGATATTCGCGATCTTGTTCTTGCGCGTATCGGTCATGTGCTGGTGGTTGGCCGGATCGTAGGAGATGTTGCCGGTGTTGGCGTCCTTCTCGATCCCGCCGATGCGATGCATCATGCCGGGCGTGCCGGGCTTGATCCACGGGCGCGAGCCCTTTTCGTCGCGCTTGTAGGGCAACAGCTCCTCGCCACGCGGTTCCTCGAGGAACTTGGCGGGGAACGGCGTGAAGCCTTCGGGATCGGGCACCTTCCACGGCTCGGCAGCATTGGCGATGTAGCCATCGGTCAGCAGCATTACCGGGGTCATGTATTGCGTCGCCATGCGGCACGCCTCGATCGCGACCTCGAAGGCGTCGGCAGGCGAGCGCGCGGCGATCACCGGCATCGGCGCATCGCCGTTGCGGCCGTAGACCGCCTGATAGAGGTCGCTCTGCTCGGTCTTGGTCGGCAGGCCGGTGGACGGCCCGCCGCGCTGCGAATTGACCACCACCAGCGGCAGCTCGGTCATGATGCCAAGGCCCAGCGCCTCGGTCTTGAGCGCGATGCCGGGGCCGGAGGACGAGGTGACGCCCAGCTGGCCAGCATAGCTCGCGCCGATAGCGGCGCACACCGCGGCAATCTCGTCTTCCGCCTGGAAGGTGGTGACGCCGTATTCCTTCAGCCGCGCGAGGTGGTGCAGGATCGCGGAGGCGGGGGTGATCGGGTAGCCACCGAAGAACATCGGCAGCTCGGCCAGCTGCGCGCCGGCCACGAGGCCGAGCGAGACGGCTTCGGCACCCGTAATCGTGCGATAGAGGCCCGGCTCGGACGGCGCGGGCGGCAGGTGGACCTGCTTGAGCGGCGCCGAAAGCTCCGCCGTCTCGCCATAGGCATGGCCTGCGTCGAGCGCGGCGATGTTCGCCGCAGCGATGTCTGGCGCCTTGGCGAACTTTTTGTTCAGCCAGTCGTGGAGCGGCTCGCGCGGACGGTCGAACATCCACAGCGCGAGACCCAGCGTCCACATGTTCTTGCAGCGCAGGCCGTCCTTCTTGCCGAGGCCGAATGGCTCGACCGCTTCCAGCGTGCGTGCGCTGATGTCGAACGCGAGCACATCGTAAGGCGCAAGGCTGTCGTCCTCGAGCGGATTGGCGTCGTACTTCGCCTTGTCGAGATTGCGCTTGGTGAACTCGCCCGTGTCCGCGATCACCAGCCCGCCGGGCTTGAGCGCGGCGAGATTCACTTTCAGCGCAGCCGGGTTCATCGCCACCAGCACATCGGGCGCGTCGCCTGCGGTGTTGATCGCACGACTTCCGAAATTGATCTGGAATGCGCTGACGCCGAACAGCGTGCCCTGCGGCGCGCGAATCTCTGCCGGGAAGTCCGGGAAAGTGGCGAGATCGTTGCCCGCCAGCGCGGTGCTGAGCGTAAACTGTCCGCCGGTCAACTGCATGCCATCGCCGGAATCGCCCGCAAAACGGACGACGATCGCATCGGGTGCATCGGTGGGGGGATTGGTGGAGGCTGGAGGCGCCTGAGTCGCCATCGGTACAAAATCCTTCGGTCTTCGTGGCGTTTGATAGTCCGCCTTGAACCGCCGCCTACGTGGCCGTCGGCACGCGAGCAATCAAGTTTTTCTAGTCGGCCTGATGCTGATCGGTGGACAGGCCGCGCGCGCAGGGCCTATCCAGCGCGGCCCGATTCACCGGAGACGACCAATGGCAGACGCCCCGAATTCGCAAGCCTCTACCGAACCCTTCGTGCGAGCGGACGTACGCGGCCTGCTGGACATGCTGAAAGCGATGAACCGTCCTCCGGCGGAGGAAGTCGGCGCGCAGGCCGCGCGCGAAGCGATGCGCGCGATGGCACAGATCGGCGAGGCTGCGCCCCGCGAACTGGCGGTTATCAAGGATGTGGCGTGCCCGGGGCCTGCCGGCGACATCCCCTGCCGCTTCTACGACGCTCGCGAATCGCGCGAAGCAGGCCCGGCGGTGCTGTTCCTGCATGGTGGCGGCTTCGTACTCGGCGATCTGGAGGTGTACCACGCCCTGTGCACCGAGTTTGCGGCGCGGCTCGATCTGCCGGTCCTTTCGGTGGACTACCGTCTGGCTCCCGAAAACCCGTTCCCTGCGGCGCCCGACGATTGCGAGGCGGCGGCGCGCTGGCTGGCATCCTCTCCCGCAGAGCTGGGACGCGAGATCACCGGGCTGGTCATCAGCGGAGACAGTGCCGGCGGCAACCTGACGATCGTCACCACCAATGCCCTGCGGGACGAGCCGGCGGATGTGCCGGTGCTGGTGCAGGCGCCGATCTATCCGGTCGCGGACGAGGCGGGCCAGTACGACAGCTACCGGCAGTTCAAGGACGGCTATTTCCTCACCGGCGACACCATGGCTTGGTTCACCAAGTCCTATGCCGCCGACCCGCAAAGCCCGCGCAACCTCCCGCTGCTGGGCGATTGCAGCAACGCCCCGGCAACGGTGCTGTGCACCGCCGGGCTCGATCCCTTGCGCGATTCCGGGCGAAACTATGCCGCGTGCATGGTGAAGCAGGGGACGGAGATTACCTATCTGGAATTTCCCGGGATCATCCACGGATTTTTCACCATGCGCAAGGCAATCCCCAGTGGGCAAGCCGATGTGGAAGCCTTTATCGATGCGGTCGGTGCCGCAGTAGGACGACGGACATGACGACGGACAAGGACCAACAGGCCAGCGCACTGGGCTATCGACCCTGCGTGGGCGTGATGCTGGTCAACTACAGCGGCGAGGTGTTCGTCGGGCGACGGATCGACACCAAGGAAGGCGACTTCTGGCAGATGCCGCAGGGCGGGATCGACCCGGGCGAAGACCCGCGGGACGCGCTCTTCCGGGAGCTGTGGGAGGAAACCGGCGTGATCGCGGACAAGATCGCCGTGATCGGCCAGACCGCCGAACCGCTGCGCTACGACCTGCCCGACGATCTGATCGGCAAGCTGTGGGGCGGCCATTACCGCGGCCAGGAGCAGAACTGGTTCCTCGCCCGGTTCGAAGGTTCGGACGACGACATCGATCTGGAAGCCCACAAAGAGCCGGAATTCTGCGAATATCGCTGGGTGCCCGCCACGACGGTGCCGGACCTGATCGTGCCCTTCAAGAAGCGCGTCTACCGCGCGGTCGTGGCCGAATTCGCCGAACTGATCTGAGCCTCGCCGCTCAGATTCTGCGTCACCACCGCATCGGGCATCACCGCTTCGGCGGTGAGCACCTTGCTGTTCTTCGGCCCCTGCGCGATCGCCGTGGCGAGCGTGCGCGTTTCCGGGCAGCTCGATCCGCACAGCGATTCCAGCTGCGCGAGATTGCGCTGCGCCCGGTCGATTGCGCCCTTTTCCACCATGGCCGCGCCCTCGCCCGAAATCGCGGCGTAATTGCCGGGATCGCGGGTCAGCGCCTCGCGGTAGTAGCGGATCGCCTTGCCCTGCAGCCCCTCGCGCCGGGCCGCCTCGGCCAGCGCGATCAGGATCGGAGTGTGCCTGGGATCGATTGCGAAGGCCGCTTCCAGCGCATCGACCGCACGCTGCGGCTGGCCTGCTTCCAGCGCGGCCTCGGCCTGGGCCATCAGCACGCCTGCACGCGGATCGACCGAATTGTCCTGCGCAGATCCCACACTGGCCGACACCGCGACCAGTAAGGACAGGGCGGCGGCGGCAGGGGCGAAGCGCATGATGGTATCCTTCGAGGAAGCCAGAAAATCGTGGGCGTCAGCGACCATAGGTACAAAGGTTAACACGGCAAGTGGGCACGCGCGACGAAAAATCCGTCCGTGCCGTGGTGGAACGGAGACAGGCGGATTCCCTGCCCTCGCGCGGTGCCCAGCGGCAATTCGGGCATGTCCGCGCGCCAGCCCTCGTGGGCTTGCAGAAACGCGGCGAATCGATCCGGGCCTTCTTCGTCCAGCAGCGAACAGGTGACGAAGACAAGCCGCCCACCGGGTTTGACGAGCTTCGCGCCCAGCGCAAGGAGCGCATCCTGCGTTGCGGCGAACTGCGCCAGCCGCTCGGGTGTCAGCCGCCACTTGGCCTCTGGCTTGCGCCGCCATGTGCCGACGCCCGAACAGGGCGCGTCGATCAGAACGCAATCCGCTGCGCCGGCCAGATCGCCCAGCATCTCCATTTCGCGCCCCGGATCGAGCAGGCGCTGTTCCACGAGACCCGCGCCCGCTCTCTCGGCCCGTGGCCCGAGCTGCGAAAGGCGGCGCTTGTCGGTGTCCGACGCGATCAGGCGACCGGCGTTCTGCATCGCCGCGGCCAGCGCCAGCGTTTTGCCGCCTGCGCCCGCGCACAGATCGATCACGGTTTCCCCGGGCCGCACACCCGCTGCGAGGCAGGCGAGCTGGCTGCCATGGTCCTGCACTTCGAACCGGCCTTCGCGAAACGCGTCCCACTGATCGACGGGAGTGCCCGCTTCGAACCGAAGCGCGTTGGGCGCGGCCAGATGCTCGCCGGCGACCGGCAGGTCGAGGGCGGCGCGATCTGCCTTGAGCGTGTTCACCCGCACGTCGAGCGGAGCGCGGCCCATCAGCGCCATCCCCTCTGCCCCCTTCACATCGGAAGCGGACAGCCGCTTGCCCAGCCAGACCGGCGCGAAACCGCGCTTGGCGACCGGTTCATCGGGCTGGATCGGTGCCGGGCCGTATTGCGATCCGTCGAACAGGGCAGCGATCGACTTGTCCCTCTCCGCCAGCGCGAGCATTGCCGCGCGTCCGCTTTCGGGCACCGGCCCGCAGTGGCGGATCGCGTCGTAGACGAGTTCGCGCACGGCACGCCGGTCCTTTGAACCGGCATAGCGGTTCGCCTTGGCCCAATCGGCCACGATCCGGTCTGCCGGGGCGCCCTGCCCCTTGGCGGCTTCGATCACGCGGTCGAGAATCTCGATGGCGGCCTGGACGCGCGCGGCCGGGGTCATGCCGCGCGTCCTGCGACAGGCGGAAGGCCTGACACACCTGACACAGTGTTCAGGGGAAGAAAACGCCCCACGGTTCCAGCGCCAGGGAGGGCGCGGCAAGACATTGGCGAAAACATATTGGCTGGGGAGTATCTCATCCCTTCGCCATGGCACGCATGCGGGTGGGTAGGAAAGCGCATCCTGCCCCGGAGTTACGCAATTGCGGTCACGCCCCGGCCCGGTAGGCAAGTTCGGGGTGCGCGGCCTTCATCCGGTCGTAGAGCGCCACCATCTCCCCCATGAAGAGCATCTTGCCCGCGATGCTGATGCTCGCGCCGAGAATGGTCGCCACGGGATCGAGCACCCACAAGCCGTAGGCCAGCGGGATCAGGCCGAACGCTGCGACCAGGTTGAACAGATTGGCGCGCCGCACCGAAATCAGGCCGGTCGCGATCTGGCGATGCTCGATAAAGGCACGCTCCCCGAAGACGCCGCGCGACATCCAGCCGCGATCGTGATCGACCGGTGGAAACAGGCGCGGATTGAGCCATAGCCAGAGCGCGACGGCAGCGAAGGCGAGCGCAGCCCACCATCCGATCCACACCCGGCTCCAGATGGCGAGGATGGGCAGGACCATCCCCGTCGCGAACCGGGACCATCCGCTCCACGGATTGGCATGCCGCGCCCAGCCCTGGTCATCGAGCCGGAAGAAACCCGCGACATGCTTTTCGATGGCCATCGGGCCTTACCGCGTAGGGTAGTTGGGTGCCTCGCGCGTGATCGCCACGTCGTGCACGTGGCTTTCGGCGAGGCCCGCGTTGGTGATCTGCACGAACTGTGCGCCCTTGCGCAGATCCTCGATCGTAAGGCTGCCGGTATAGCCCATTGCCGCCTTGATCCCGCCGACCAGCTGATGGATCACGTCCTTCGCCGGGCCCTTGTAGGGCACCTGCCCCTCGATCCCTTCGGGCACCAGCTTCATCGCCGATACGTCCTGCTGGAAATAGCGGTCCGCACTGCCGCGCGCCATCGCCGTCACGCTGCCCATCCCGCGATAGGCCTTGAAGCTGCGGCCCTGGTAGATGAAGGTTTCGCCCGGCGCTTCCTCGGTCCCGGCCAGCATGGACCCGATCATCACGCAGCTTGCGCCTGCCGCCAGCGCCTTGGCCGCATCGCCGCTGGTGCGAAGTCCGCCATCGCCGATCACCGGGACGCCCGATTTCTCGGCTTCCTCGGCAGAATCCATGATCGCGGTGAGCTGCGGCACGCCGACGCCCGCGACGACGCGCGTGGTGCAGATGGAACCCGGCCCGATGCCGACCTTCACCGCATCCGCGCCCGCATCGATCAGCGCACGCGTCGCCTCCGCGGTGGCGACATTGCCCGCGATGATCTGGACCGAATTGGACAGCGTCTTGGCCCGCTCCACTGCTTTGAGAACATCGCGGTTATGGCCGTGCGCGGTGTCGATGATGACGACATCGACTTCGGCATCGATCAGCGCCTGCGTTCGCTCGAAACCCTTGTCGCCCGTGGTGGTCGCCGCCGCCACCCGCAGGCGGCCGGCCGCATCCTTGGTCGCGTTGGGATAGGTGACGGCCTTTTCGATGTCCTTGACGGTGATAAGCCCGATGCAGCGATAATCTTCGTCCACCACGATCAGCTTCTCGATCCGCCGCTGATGCAGCATCCGCCGCGCCTCTTCCTGCCCGGTGCCCAGCGGCACGGTGGCGAGGTTGTCGGTCGTCATCAGTTCACGGATCGGCTGCCGCACGTTTTCGGCGAAGCGCACATCGCGGTTGGTCAGGATGCCAACCAGCTTGCCGCCGCGATCCGTCACCGGAATGCCGCTGATGCGGTTCGCGCTCATGATTTCCTGCGCTTCGCCCAAAGTCGCGTCAGGCCCGATGGTGATCGGGTTGACCACCATCCCGCTCTCGAACCGCTTGACCGCGCGCACCGCAGCCACCTGCTCCTCGATATCGAGATTGCGGTGCAGCACACCCATGCCGCCCAGCTGCGCCATGGCAATCGCCATGTCGGCTTCCGTCACGGTATCCATTGCAGAGGATATGACGGGGATGTTGAGCGAAATCTCGCGCGTGAGGCGGGTGCGCGTGTCCGCCATGCTGGGCAGCACCTCGCTGGCGGCGGGGCGCAGCAGCACGTCGTCGAAAGTGAGTGCTAGGGGGATTTCCTTGAAGGCCACGGCGGGCACCTTTCGCAAGCTGGGTTGGCGATCCCGAGCCCGGCTTGTGCCGTGCGACTCGAACATCGCGGGGGAGTTGGAACCACTGTCTTGCAGGCGGCCCTTAGCGAGGCGAGCGCCGCTTCGCCAGTGGCCCGTGGTGACTATTTCACGAAGACATCAGGCGCCCTCTTCCATCAGACCGTGCTTCTTGATGCAGTGGCGCAGCTGATCGTAGCTGAGGCCCAGCGCCTTGGCGGTCTGCCGCTGGTTCCAGCGGTGCTTGCCCAGCGCGTGCTCGACAATGGAACGCTCGTGGTTGTCGACCGCCGCGCGAAGGTCCGCCACATCGTCGAAATCCGGCCGCGCGGGAGCCGTTTCCTTCGGCTTCTGCGGCGAATGCGCGCTGCTGGCCGGCGCGCTCGATTCGGGCTTCCACGGGCTGTCGAACGGATCGAAGACAATGTGGCCGACCGGTCTTTCCGGATCGTCCCAGCGATAGACCGCGCGTTCGATCACGTTGCGCAGTTCGCGCACGTTGCCGGGCCAGGCATAGTCTTCCAGCTGCTGTGCGACATGCTCGGCAAAGCCCGGCCAGGCCTCCCACGCCAGTTCCGCCGCCATGCGCCGCCCGAAATAGTCCGCCAGCACCGCAACATCGCCCTCGCGTGCCCTGAGCGGGGGGAGCGTGATGACCTCGAAGCTGAGCCGGTCGAGCAGGTCGGCGCGAAACTCGCCGCGTTCGGCCTTGGTCGGCAGGTCTTCATTGGTGGCGGCGACAATCCGCACATCGACCCGCAGCGGGCGCGACGATCCGATCCGGGTGACTTCGCCATATTCCACCGCGCGCAGCAGGCGTTCCTGCGCGGCCATGGACAGCGTGGCGAGTTCGTCCAGGAACAGCGTGCCGCCGTCGGCTTCCTCGAACCGGCCCTCGCGCGTGCGGGTCGCGCCCGTAAACGCGCCTGCCTCGTGACCGAACAGCTCGGCCTCGATCAGGGTTTCGGGCAGCGCCGCGCAGTTCATGGTGACGAGCGCTTCGCCCCACCGCCCGCTGAGGCGATGGAGGCGCTCCGCGATCAGTTCCTTGCCCGTTCCGCGTTCCCCGATGACGAGCACCGGACGCTCCAGCGCGGCGGCGCGGCTGGTCCGCTCCACCGCATCGAGAAAGGCGAGCGATTGCCCGACGAACTGATTTTCCCGCTCCATGCCCCGAATATAGTGGGATTTCCCAAGGCTTGGCAATTATCCCCAACATGCCGTTCGTCGAAAAATCCCGAAACGGCTGAAATCCGGCCTTTTCTCCAAACTGGCACGGCGGTTGCAAAGTACCGGGCAATACCAAGGAGGAGACAGATCATGCACGAACAAGCCCATCCCAAGCGCACTTTCGGAGCGGCCGTGCTGGTCACGATCCTCGCCGTGGGCGCACTGGTCGCCATGAATCCGCCGTCGGTCGATGGCCCTCATGAAGACGGCCCGCTTATGCTACAGGTGACGGAAATCGCATGACCGACCATACTGACCCGCCGGGCCGCAACAGCCGCCTCTCGCGCCTCGACAACGAGGTCGAGCGGCTGCGCCGCAGCCCCACCCCCGCGCAGGAACGCCGATCAGGCGCGCAGCGGGCTGCGGACTGGACAGACCCGGACAAGGTCAACCAGAAGCTGGGCGATTTCATTTCATACGGAGCACCCTTCATGGGCATTTTCAGCCGCACCCGCGACATCATCGCGGCCAATTTCAACGAAATGCTGGACAAGGCGGACGACCCTTCGAAGATGATCCGGATGATCATCCTCGAAATGGAGGAAACGCTGGTCGAGGTCCGCGCGAGCGCCGCGCGCACCATAGCGGACCAGAAGGAAATGCACCGCCACACGGTGAAGCTGGACAAGCTGCAGGCCGACTGGGGCGAGAAGGCGCAGCTCGCGCTGAGCAAGGATCGCGAAGACCTGGCGCGGGCCGCGCTGGTCGAACGCAAGAAAGCTGCCGACATGAGCGAACAGCTCAAGGCGGAAATCAGCGTGCTCGACGATTCGCTGCGCGCCTACGAGGAAGACATACACAAGCTGCAGAGTCGCCTGCGCGAAGCGCGCAGCCGCCAGACGCAGATCGCCGCACGGCTCGAAAGCGCCGAAAACCGCGTGAAGCTGCGCAGCCTGATGACGACCGAGCGGGTCGACGAGGCGCTGACCCGCTTCGACGCGCTCGAACGCCGGGTCGATTACGCGGAAGGCCGCGCCGACCAGCTCAAGATGGAAAGCGAGAGCGGCAAGCTGTCGCTGTCCGACGAAATCGCCGCCCTCGCAGGATCGGACAAGGTCGACGAGGAACTGGAAGAAATGAAACGCGCGCTCGGCAAGGGAGCCGACGACGCGAAGAAGGGGAATTGAGCCATGGAAGAACTTATGGTCGCAACTGTCGCCATCGCATTCCTACTCGGACTCCCATGGCTGATTCTGCACTACGTCACGAAGTGGAAGACCGCTGGCGGCAGCATCACCGGTGACGACGAGGCACTGCTGGAGGAGCTCTACAACCTCACCAAGCGTCTCGACGAGCGGATGGACACGGTCGAGCGACTGGTCGCTCACGACCATGCCGACTTCAAGCCCGCTCGCCTGATCGCCGACAACCAGGCCGACAACGAGGAACTCGATGAACTGGAGGCGCTGCTCGCCAGGAAGCGCGCCGAACACAAGGAAACCCGCGCATGAACACGTCTCGCACCACGCTCTACAAGGACGAGCAGAACGCCAAGCTGATGGGCGTCTGTGCAGGCCTGGCCGACTATACCGGGGTCGACGTGCTCTGGTGGCGTCTCGGCATGCTGTTCATGATCTGGCCGAGCGGAGGGCTCATCCTCGTCGCCTACCTGATCATGGGACTTATGCTGAACAAGAAGCCCTCGCACCTCTACACCGCCGACAAGCAGGAGCAGAAATACTGGCAGGGCGTGCGCGCCAATCCGAAGCGCACCGCGCGGGAAATCCGCGGCAAGCTGCGCGAGATCGACCGTCGCCTGGCGAATGTGGAGGAGCACTATGTCAGCTCCAACCCGCGCCTCGACGCTGAGATCGAACGCCTGCGCTAAGACATTACGAATTAGGGGAGAATGAATCATGGGTGAGCTAATCGGACTGGCCGCAGTCGTCCTGATCTTCGGCATCCCGCTGCTAGCGATCTGGACATCGCACCAGCAGAAGATCGCCAAGATGCAGGTCGAATCTACCGCAGAGAACACCGCCGAAAAGGCCGCACAATACGCCACCCAGATCCAGCGGCTCGAAGACCGGATGCAGGTGCTCGAAAGGATCGTGACCGACAAGGGCTACGACGTCGCCACCCAGATCGAAGCTCTGCGCGATGCGCGCAGCCACGATGAAGCGGCGGGCACCGCGCTCGACTTCGACCGCAAGGAGCGTGCGTGATGGAAGACCTCTTCACCGGCCCCGGCATCGTCGTGGTCATCATTGCGCTTACGACGGGCGGATGGCTGATCAACAACTGGATCCGCGCCAAGCACGGCTACGATCTGGAAGACGAATGGGGCGGCAAGACGAGCCGCGCGGACAAGTCTGCCGAAACCGAAGCGCTGCGGGCAGAGAATGCGAACCTGGTCCAGCGGCTGGACGATCACGCCGACCGTCTGAAAGTGCTCGAAAAGATCGTGACCGAGCGCGGATATTCGCTGTCCGACGAAATCGAGGCGCTTCGCCGTGACGAGAGCAGCGGCGTGCCGATCGATACCGGCACAAGGGAGAAAGTATGATGCCGTTCGAAATGACTGGCGAAGTGATCGCGATTGTCGGCCTGGCCGGTGTCGCGGGCTGGGTTCTCACCACCTGGCTGCGGATCAAGCACGGCTACCCGCTGGAAAACAGCTGGGGCAAGGCGGTCTACCCGAAGGACAGCGAAGAGCGGGTGAAACTGCTCACCCAGGAAAACGCGCAGCTTCGCGCCGAACTGGGATCGATCAAGGATCGCCTCGGCAATGTCGAGCGGATCGTGACCGACAGCGGCTACGCGCTGACCCATGAGATCGAAACGCTGCGCGACAGGCAGGAGGCTAACTGATGAACTGGGCTGCAGCCATTGTCCTGATCGTGCTGATCGGCGCCACCGCCAGCATTCTGCGGGCGCGCTACAATGCGCAGGCCGGAATCACCGAGGACATGATGGGCAACCAGACCATCACGCACCGGCCCGAAGCCAAGCCCCAGGCCGATGAAGAGGCGCAGCGCGAAATCGCCGCACTCAAGGAGCGGATCGAGGTTCTCGAACGCATTGCCTACGACAAGAATAGCGCCACGGCACAGGAACGCGCCCGAATTTCCGCTGAAATCGACGCCCTGCGCGAGGATAAGGACTGATACGGCCCCGCCCTGCGGAGGACCGAGCGAGGAGGATTGAAGTCATGGAGCCGACACTCGTCATTGCCGCCACGTCGCTTCTCGGCCTCGGCATGGTTGCCGCCGCGCTGCTGCGCGCATGGGAAGGCTGGCTGGCACTCAAGCGACGCGAGCTGGACGCGATTGCCCGAGGCGACGCAGAGCCCGACGATACGCGCGGCGGTGGTCGCATCGCGCTGGCCGACCTGCGCGAACGCATCCGCAAGCTGGAAGCCCTCGCCAATGGCATAGACCTGTGAGCGGCGCGCGCAGCCAGGCGGCGCAGGCGGGAATCGGTCTTGGCAGCGCCATCGCGGTCGCCATCTCCTGGTCGCTGCACCAGTCGATCATATGGGCGATCATCCACGGCTTCCTCTCGTGGTTCTACGTGATCTATTATGCGCTGACCCGCCCCGGAGGCCTCTCGGGCTGAGCTTCGTCTCCCCTTGAGGGGACAGGGTTTGTTGCTACATCGCCCCCATGCGCAGTCTCGACGATATCCGCGAAGAATACGAATTCCTCGAAGGGGATGAACGCTATCGCCTGCTGATCGAGCTGGGGCGCGATCTTGAAGACATGCCCGACGCGCTCAAGACCGACGCCACGCTGGTGCGCGGCTGTTCGGCGGCGGTCTGGGTCTATCCCACCGGAGAGGGCGAAAAACTGCACTTCCTGGCGGACAGCAACGCCGCCATCACCAAGGGCATCGTCGCGCTGGTGATCGCCGCCGTGCAGGACAAGCCTGCGGCACAGGTGGCGCAGATGGATGTGGTCGCTGCGCTCGAACCCTTCGACCTGAAGAACCAGCTCTCCAGCAACCGGACGCAGGGCGTGCCCAACATGATCGCACTGGTGAAGGAACACGCCGCGCGGATCGCGGGCGGATGATCGCTTGACGCTAAAGCGGCACCTCTACCGGCTGCTCGGCTTCATGGCCGTGGCCCTCGGCGCGGTCGGTGCGGCTCTGCCGATCATGCCGACGGTGCCGTTCCTGCTGCTGGCGGTGTTCTTCTTTGCCCGCTCCAGCCCGGAGCTGGAGCGCAAGATCCTCGATCACCCTCAATGGGGCTGGCAGGTGCGCGACTGGCGCGAACGCCGCGCCATCAATCGCCGCGCCAAGGTCATGGCGATTGGCGCGATGGCGACCGGCGCGGTGGTTACGTACTTCACCCTGGGCCACCCCTGGTACTGGGTTTCGGTTGCCATCCTGGTGATCTGCGGAGCATGGATCGCGACGCGGAACGAGTAGCGGGTCGGCGGCCAGGCTCGGCCCTCACCGCCCGCTCGTGTAATCGATCCGGATGCGTACCCAGCTTCCGATCTGTGGCTGGCCGCCGAGCATCGGGGGGCGAACCCGGAACTGCCATGCTGCGGCCAGAATAGCGCGGTTCATCATCGAACCTTGCGGATATTCGGCGATCGGCACGCAGTCGACCACGCGGAATTCCGGTGCCGTCTTGCACGCGATCAGACCCCAGCCCGGCCCGCTCGCGGTAGAAAGGTATCCGGCCAGTTCGCTTTCGTCCGGTTCGCGGTACCAGCGCGCAGCGTAAAGCGGCTGCCCGTTGGGCGCGGTGCCGACCACTTCGGAGTCCTTGACCCCCGATCGCGCCCCGGTGTCGACCGGCCCGTAGACCTGCTTGGGCGCTTCCGGCTGCGCCGGGCGCGGCGGTTGCCGGGACGCAGGCAGCTGAAATGGGGTCGTGATGATCGGCTCTCGCACCGGCGGTGTGGGCGCGGCCTCGCGCTGGACAGGCTCGGGGCGCTCCATTCGCGGTTCGGAGGGGGCTGCTCGCTGCTCGGCAGGCGTCTCGGCCTTACTCGGCTCCTGCTCGGCCTGCTCGCGATCTTCGGATGGCTCGCTGGCGGCCTTCATATCGACCACGGTGAGACTTTCCGGCGCCGCTGCGGGCTTGTTGTAGCCGTTCAGCGTCAGCAGGAGGATCAGCAGGATCGCCTCGATCAGCAGCGCGGCGACGAGCCCTATCAGCCGCCGCCCGCGCTCGCTGCGCAGGGGCTCCAGCAGCGGGTGATCGGCAAGGGACTCGGTTCGGGGCAACGGGCCTCAGGGCGGGAATGGGCCGGGCGCACGATGCGCGCCGGGGCGACTGGATAGGATCGCTGCGGCGCAGGGGCAAGCGAAGCGGCTTGCCCGAGACCGCAAGACGTTACGCCCCAGCGCTGTCGCGCACCACGGCAATGCCCGCCTCGCGCTGGCGCTTCAATTCGGCCTTCAGCTTGGCCGGGTCGTGCGCCCACACGAAGCCGAAGCTGACCCCGCCCTCCTTGCCGATCGTCGCGTGGTGCAGCTTGTGCGACTGCACCAGCCGCTTGGCATAGCCGCGCTTGGGCACCCATTTGAAATAGCGCTGGTGCACCAGCCCGTCGTGGATCAGCGAGTAGATCACGCCGTACAGCATCACGCCCAGGCCGATCCAGAAGGCGGGCTCCCACGCGGCGTCGCCCATCACGTAGGGGCTGCCGATGCAGAACAGCGCAATGCTGATCGCCGCGCCGACCACCGCGTACAGATCGTTCTTTTCGAACCGGTTGTCGTGCGGCTCGTGATGGTCGCGGTGCCAGCCCCAGCCGAAGCCGTGCATCACGTATTTGTGCATCGCCCAGGCATAGAACTCCATGCCGACCAGCGTGACGGCGACGATTGCGATGATCTGCCACAGGCTCATGCCCCGGCCCCTTCTTCTACTTGCTGCGCATCCGCCTTGCGGCGCGCCGAGGGCAGCGCCCACCAGGGCAGCTGCGGATATTGATGATGTTCCAGATGATAGCCGAAATGGAAGCAGGTGAGAAAGCTTGCAAGCGTGCCGAATTCGTCGCTGCGCGCCTGGTGCCGGTCGACGAACGCGTCATCCGCGTGGCGGTGCGGGCGGTAGGTGCCGAAATAGAACAGCTGCAGCGAGCTGGCGATGGCGGGCGCCGCGTAGAGCAGCAGAAGCTGCGGCACCGGCACATCCAGCGCCAGCCACAAGGTGACCACCACGCAGCTGACCCAGATCAGCGATCCCAGCCCGAAATAGCGCCGCAGGAACGTGGCGTACCAGGGCCAGAAGGCGCGCGGGTTCTCCGCGTCGAAATCGGGGTCGCGCGCGGTTCCGGCATGGCGGTGATGCGCGAAATGCGCCTTGCGCAGCGATTCGAAGGAGAAGCCCGCGTACAGGAACAGCAGCACGGTGCCGATCGCGGCGTTCGCGCGCGGCGATCCGGGCACCAGCGATCCGTGCATCGCATCGTGGCTGACGATGAACAGGCCGACCGACAGCCAGCACAGCACCAGCGCCATGGTCAGCGCCAGCGGCAGGCTCGCCCAGCTCAGTTCGAACACGAAGAGCGCATAGGCATGCAGGCTGACCCACCCGCCGAAGACGGCCAGCGCCAGCGCCAGCCCGATAAGCGGCTGCCAGGTCGGGCCGTATGCGGAACGCGTTCTCATGGAGGGGGTCATAGGCGCGCAATCGGCCGCGCGTAACCCGGTCCTTCGCATCACCCTTCGTTCGGGGTGTCCGTCGCAGCTTCCGGGCGGGCGAAGAAGTACGAGGCGATTTCCTCGCCGATCCGGGCGGGCCGCAGGCTTTCCGCATCGATGCAGCACCAGCTGGACTTGACCTCGGCCAGCACTTCCCCGCCCCGTTCGATCACCGTGTGATAGAAGGCGCGCGCGCCGCGCGTGCTTTCCAGCACGGTGCGCGCGATGATGTCGTCTTCGAGGAAAGCAGGCTTGCGGTAGGTGATCTCGTGCTTGAGCGCGACCCACGCACGCTCCGCCACGGCTTCGGCAGGCGCGAATTTCCGCCAGTGCGCGAGCACGGCGTCCTGCACCCAGCCGAGATAGCGGGCATTGTTAACATGCCCCATGAAGTCGATATCGGCGGGCTTGATATCGATAGGATGAGAGAAGGGCTTTGCTGACATACGTGTAAATTAGACGATAAGTCCTTTCATTACCATGACCAGTACGAAGCTTTTTCAGCATTTTTCGCAGTGGATGCGCACGCAGCTTGCAACGATTTCGCGGCCCATGCACTAGGACAGGCATGAGCAAGAGCAACAAGAGCCTCTCCGGCGCAGCCATCGCCGCCGGTGCCGCAATCGGGTCCGCCGCCATCGCCGCCGGACTTCTGTATGTCACCAAGCGTCGCAAGGGCGCGGATGGCAAGGACGGGGAGCCGCGCCAGTTGCCCGCCATCCCGTCGGGCGAAGACCCCCAGACGGACTAGGCCGACGCACGAGGCAGAGTGATTGGGCCTGCCGGAGCCTACCTTTTCCGGCATTACCGTATGAAACGAATGAGGGAGGACACCCGATGAAAGCCGTACTGACCAAGGAAGTGGGCGGGCCCGAAACGCTGGTGGTGGAAAACATCGATACCCCCGCGCCCGGCAAGGGCGAAGTGCTGGTCGATGTCGCAGCCTGCGCGATCAATTATCCGGACACGCTGATGATTCGCGATCTGTATCAGTTCAAGCCGGAGCGTCCCTATTCGCCCGGCGGGGAGATCTCCGGCACGATTTCCGCGATCGGCGAAGGCGTCGAGGGCTGGCAGGTCGGCGACCGCGTTCTCTCGGGAATCGGGAGCGGTGGCCTGCGCGAACAGGTCGCGGTGGAAGCCGGGCGGCTGTTCAAGGTGCCCGAAGGCATCGACCTGGTCGAATCCTCGGCCCTGCTGATGACCTATGGCACCATGATCCACGCACTTAAGGATCGCGGCGATATCAAGCCGGGCGACACCGTGCTGGTGCTCGGTGCAGCAGGCGGCGTCGGCCTCGCCTCGATCGAACTGGCGAAGGCGTACGGCGCGAAGGTCGTGGCCGCGGTCTCCAGCGAGGAGAAAGCCAAGGTCGCCAAGGATGCGGGCGCGGACGAAACGGTCGTTTACGAGCGCGCCCCGTTCGACAAGGATGCCTCCAAGAAACTCGCCGGCGATTTCAAGAATGCGGTCGGCCCCAATGGTGCGGACATCGTGGTCGATATCGTCGGCGGCGACTATTCGGAGCCTGCCCTGCGTTCGATCGCATGGGAAGGCCGTTTCCTGGTGATCGGCTTCCCGGCGGGGATCGCCAAGATGCCGCTCAACCTCACGCTTCTGAAAAGCTGCGACATTCGCGGCGTGTTCTGGGGCGCCTTCGCCGCGCGCGAACCCCAGCGCAATGCGCAGAACATCGCCGAGCTGTTCGAGTTCTGGAAGGACGGCAAGATCAGCCCGCAGATCAGCGAAACCTTCAGCCTCGACGATGCCGGCAAGGCGATCGAGAAGCTCGACAACCGGCAGGCCATCGGCAAGCTGGTCGTGGTGATGGACAAGTAGCAGCTCGCTTGCCGCAGGCGCGCGGCGCGCCTATCTCGGCGGCAGGATACAGCCACGCCCGCGTGGCATACGAAAAGGCAGCAGGACGATGACCGATTTCAACGATCGCCGACGCGGCGAAGAAGCCAAATATGCAATGGACGAAGAAACCGCGTTCAAGGTGGCTGCGCGCCGCAACCGCCTGCTGGGCGAGTGGGCGGCGGACCTGATGAACCTGACCGAGGAAGAGACCGACAGCTACCGCAAGGCGGTGGTCCAGGCTGATTTCGAGGAAGCGGGCGACGAGGACGTGATCCGCAAGGTGCTGGGCGATCTCACCGCAGCGAGCTGCGATGTGGACGAAGCCGCCGTGCGCGCCAAGCTCGCCGAGTGCGAGGTCGAGGCACGGCGCCAGCTGATCGGCGGGGCCTGATCCCATGCCGATGCAGGCGAACGAAATCGAGGAAATGATCAAGGCCGCCCTGCCCGGCGCAGAAGTCGAAATGCGCGACCTTGCCGGGGATAACGACCACTGGGCGGCCAAGGTCACCGCTCCGCAATTCGCGGGCAAGAGCCGCGTGCAGCAGCACAAGCTGGTGTACGAGGCGCTGGACGGGAAGATGGGCGGCGTCCTCCACGCCTTGCAACTCACCACCGAGCCTCCCAAGTGATTGTCCGTACCTAAAGAAACGGCGGTTTATTACTCATGGCAGATACCAAAGAACGCATCTCCGGCATTGTCGGCGAGAACGAGGTCGTCCTTTTCATGAAGGGCACGCCCCTGTTTCCGCAGTGCGGCTTTTCGAGCCGTGCGGTGCACATCCTCGACCATTGCGGCGTGACGTACGAAAGCGTCGACGTGCTGCAGGACATGGAAATCCGCCAGGGCATCAAGGCCTATTCGGACTGGCCCACGATCCCCCAGCTTTATGTGCAGGGCGAATTCGTGGGCGGGTCCGACATCATGACCGAAATGTTCGAAGCCGGCGAACTGCAGCAGATGTTCACCGACAAGGGCGTGAAAACCGCCGACTGATTTCCCGAGAGGCCTGGGGGGACATGCCTCTCGGGACGGGACTTCGGGGAGGCGGAGCCGGGAGACTATCGGCCCCGCCTCGTAACGAAGATCAGGGATGCCCGCTCCTATGCATCCCCTGTGCCAAGTTTGAAATCCGGCGAATTTTCGCGGTTCAGGCTGGTTAGCGCCGAAAACCGGCGGGGCAGGATTGTAAGAAATCCCGACAGCAGGCGAGGTCCGCAGGGTGGCTGAACAGGAAACGGACAAGGCGAACCCTGCGCAGGGCATTCCGGCCGCGACCGTCGTGATCTTCCGTACGGCACCCGATGGCGGTCCGCCGCAGATCCTGATGCAGGTCCGCTCCCGTTCGCTCGCCTTCGCAGGCGGGATGGCGGTGTTTCCCGGCGGCCGGATCGATGAGAGCGACCGGGTTCTTGCCGAAAGCGCGGGCCTGGCGGATCGAGACGAAGCGGCGCACCGGATTGCCGCCATCCGCGAAACGCTGGAGGAAACCGGCCTGGCGCTGGGCCTCTCCGGTACGATCGACGCGGAGCGTGCTGCGCAGGCGCGCACCTTGCTCGACAAGGAAGGCGCCCTTTCCCCAGTGCTGCGGCATTTCGACTGGCAGCTTGCTCTGGACGATCTGGTGCCCTTCGCCCGGTGGTTTCCACAGAACGAGCGTTTGTCGCGGGTTTTCGACACGCGCTTCTATCTCGCCGATCTGGGGACCGGCGCGGTCGACATCGCGGTCGATGCGCAGGAAAACACGCATCTGTTCTGGACCAGCGCGGCCGAGGCGCTGCGTTCCGCCGACGAAGGCAAGATCGACGTGATCTTCCCCACCCGCCGCAATCTGGAGCGCCTCGCCCCTTTCGCCACTTTCGAAGAGGCCCGCGCACATGCGGAGGCGACACCGGTGCAGACGATCATTCCCTGGGTCGAGAAAAGCCCTCAGGGGCGCTTCCTGTGCATCCCGGGCGACGCTGGCTACCCGGTAACCTCCGAGAGGCTGGACGAGGCCAAACGCGGCTGAAAAGGCATCCGCCGCCTTCGCCCCGTCCCGACGCCTTGCGTCCGAAGTTCGAACCCTCCCTGGAGCCAGAATCAAAAAGCCCCGGTACCCTTGCGGGCCCGGGGCTTTTTAATGGCGCGCCCGAAAGGATTCGAACCTCTGACCCCCAGATTCGTAGTCTGGTGCTCTATCCAGCTGAGCTACGGGCGCGCGTGAGGCGCCGCACATAGGCAGGGTGCCGGGACATGGCAATGCCTTTGTCGCAGAAATGAAGGTTTTCTCGAAAAATCGACGATTTTTCCCAAAGTGCCTGCCCTCTCACCCGAAAAAGCGGGCGCAAAGCTGCCGGTCCAGCGGCGGCTTTTCCAGCTGCGCAATCCGATGGGGCGCGAACCATTGCCACTCCCCACCCTCGCGCGAGATGGGCCGACCGCTCCAGCCCGGGCAATGATACAGCAGCAGCAGGATCGGCCGCGCGCGTGTGCCGCCGCCCGGCTCGTCTGCGGCGAAGGCCGCTTCGCGCATTGTTTCGGGATCGAGCGACAGGCCGCACTCTTCCTCGATCTCTCGCACCAGAGCCTCGCGCGCGCCCTCGCCCGCGTCGATCTTGCCGCCGGGAAACTCCCACAGCCCGGCGTGCGCCTTCCCCTCCGGGCGTCGGTGCATGAGCCACCGGCCATCGCCATCCGGGCCGATCGCGGCGGCCACCACCGGCAGATATGTCGGATTGCTTTCCACGTTCGACCCTCGACTTTACGGCTGTTTAACCCTGATTTGCGAGAAGGCACCAGCAGCGGGAGCCGATGTGCCTTCCAGACTGCGCGGTTTGCAGTCTGGTGGGGGTTTGGGATGAAACGGTTCTGGATAAGGCTCGGCCGCGACACGGCCGGCGCAACAGCCGTCGAATACGGCCTCATCCTCGCCTTCGTATTCCTTGCGATGGTGAGTGCGGTCGGCAGCTTTTCCAATCAGGTCATCAACACCTGGGATACCGTGACCGACACTTCGAAGGAAGCCGTCGAACAGAGCCGATCCCGCGCAACTTAGGGTTTCTTAACCTCTGGGCTCTAGACCGGCACGAGCTCTATTCCAGGGGACATGGACAGAGCCGGGTAACGAAGACGAAACAGGAGACCGACAATGAAATTCTTCAACGAACTGCTGAACGACGAACAGGGCGCGACCGCCATCGAATACGGCCTGATCGCCGCTCTTATCGCCGTCGCCGCAATCACCGCGATGGGCAGCCTCGGCAACCAGCTGGGCAACACCTTCGGCGAAGTGAAGACCAAGATGGCGAACGACCAGTCCGGCAGCTAAGTAGCAGCCGAGATCAACTCGCTTCACAGCGAAACATGAAAACGGCGGGGATCGATTCCCCGCCGTTTTTCTATGCGCGGTGGATACGCCCGGGCCTCAGCGTCCGCGCACCACCAGCTTGACCTGCTGGCCCGCGCGCAGGCCTTCGTTCGAATCGAGGCTGTTCAGCACGCGGAAGCGCGCTTCCTGACCATTGCTGTAGGCCATCCTGCGCGACAGCGAAGAAACCGTATCGCCGCGCTGCACCGTCACGACATCGATCACCCGCGGCACGACCTGCGCGGCCTCGGTCGAGCTGATCCGGCGGAAGGACTGGAACATCGGCGTGAACACCCCGGACCGGCCTGCGGGCGCGATCGCCTGATAGTAGTAATACTGCCCCGCATCCATTTCGTAGGCGAACACGGTCACATCCACCTGCCCGTTGCTCGTGCTGGCGCGCGCGGTGCCGTAGGCCGCCGGCAGCCCGTTGACGGTGGTCCGCTGGATTTGCGGATTGAGCGCCTGGCCCTGGCCCGAAAGCGACTGGAACGCGCTGCTGACGAATTGCGTCAGGCTGCCGCTGGCCTGGGCCACGCGCAGCTCCGCCTGTCCCGACTGGCCGTTGATCGTCACCTGCTGCGCGCCGTTGACGAGGTAGAAGCCCTGCGGCGCGGTGAAGGCGAAACGCAGATCGGGATGGATGAACTGACGCCCTTCGATCACGCCCTGCTCGGGATCGTCACCATAGGTCAGCCCGTCGATATTGCGCAGGAAGACATCGCGGTTGAGTGTCGCACCCGTCTTGCCGGCAGCCAGTGTGGCCGCGTCGCGCACGCGCGAGGCGGGATCGGGGTGGGTCGATGCCCACTCGGGCAGGCTGGCATTGTCACGGCCCTGCAGCTGCGCATCGAGCGCGGACTGGCGCGCCAGACTTTCGAGCACGGTGCTCATCGCCAGCGGATCGTAGCCTGCGCTGCTGAGATAGTTCACGCCCAGAACGTCGGCTTCGCGCTCCTGATCGCGGCTGAAGCTGAGCGTCAGAAGCTGCGAGCCCTGCAGCGCCGCGCGGCCGAGCGTGGAGCCCAGCTGGCTGTCGCCGAGCAGGATTCCCGAAAGGATCGCACCCGCAGCGCCGAGCAGCGTGTTCTGCTGCTGCGCCTGCTGGCGCCTTTGCGCGTGGCGGGCGGCCACGTGGCCGACCTCGTGCCCCAGCACCGCGGCCAGTTCCGCTTCGTTGTCCATCAGCGCCACCAGCTGGCGCGTGGTGTAGACATAGCCGCCGGTCGTGGCGAAGGCATTGTTGACCGAGGAATTCAGCAGCGAAACAGTGAAAGCGCTCTGCGAATTGGCGAGGCCCGACTGCACGGCGATCCGCTGCCCGACATCGCGCACATAGCCGGCGGTGTTGCCCTGCATGGCGCCGCCGAATTCCTGCAGGATCTGGCTGTGATACTCGCGGCCCTGCTGGGCTTCGTTCTGGGTGATCGGCGTGTTGGCGCTCGGTATATTGCCCCCGCCAACGGCGGCGCAGCCGGTCAGGCCGACGGCAAGGGCTACGGGCGATGCGAGGGCAAGAAGCTTGCGGCGGCTCATACGGAAATTCTCCCCTGATGCGGTCCTGCGAGGGGCGCATCACGCACGCCGCCCGCTTATCCTGCGTTCAACAGGTCAGGCGTGCGCGCGGTTCCCGAACATGATTCTGGCGGGCGGGAAGAAAGCCGTTCAGCCGCCGATGGCGACGTAGCGATCGGCGCGGGTTTCCTGCAGCCGCGCGACATCCTGCCCGGCCAGCTTGCCCAGCTCGTCGTCGATCGTATCGGCGAGGTTGCGGATCGCCTGCTGCGGATCGCGGTGCGCGCCGCCAACAGGCTCGGGCACGATCCGGTCGATCACACCGAGCTCATGCAGATCCTGCGCCGTCACCTTCATCGCCTCGGCAGCGTCGGCCGCCTTTTCCGCCGTGCGCCACAGGATCGAGGCGCACCCTTCGGGCGAGATCACGGAATAGACCGCGTGTTCGAACATCAGCACGCGTTCGGCGCTGGCAAGGGCCACGGCTCCGCCCGACCCGCCCTCGCCCACGATGGTTGCCACCATGGGCACGGGCAGCGCGAGGCACGCCTCCGTCGAACGGGCGATTGCCTCGGCCTGGCCACGCTCTTCCGCCTCGATTCCCGGAAACGCGCCCGAGGTATCGACCAGGGTGACGACCGGCAGACCGAAACGACCGGCAAGGTCCATCAGGCGGATCGCCTTGCGATAGCCTTCGGGCTTGCCCATGCCGAAATTGTGCCGGAGTCGGCTTTGCGTGTCGTTGCCCTTTTCGTGCCCGATCAGCATCACCTGCCGTCCGCGCAGAGTGGCGAATCCGCCGAGGATCGCCTCGTCCTCGCCGAAATAGCGATCCCCGCCCAGCGGCATGAAATCGGCGAACGCGTGCTCCACGTAGTCGCGGAAATGCGGGCGCTGCGGGTGCCGCGCCACCTGCGTCTTCTGCCACGGGCTGAGCGAGGCATAGAGCCCCTTCAGCATGTCGGCACTCTTCGCCTCGAGCTTGGCAAGCTCGTCGGTCATGTCGATCCGTCCGTTGTCGCCCGCCGATTCATTGGCGGCGCGCAATTCGGCGATCTGAGCCTGCAGCTGGGCCACGGGCTTCTCGAAGTCGAGAAAAGTCAGCATTCCGGCTCGCTATCCGTCTGTTGTTCCCTGCGCAAGCGTCCATGCTCGGCCAGGGGGTGCCTTTCGTTGACAAGCGCGACCAGCCGCGCCGCCTCGACATGCGTGTAAATCTGCGTGGTGGCGATATCCGCGTGGCCGAGCAACGTCTGCAACGCGCGCAGATCCGCCCCGCCCTCCAGCAGGTGCGTGGCGAAGGCGTGGCGCAGCACGTGCGGGCTGACCTTCGCGGGCGCAATGCCGGCGCGCTGCGCCAGTGCCTTGATCAGCTGATACAGCCGAATGCGGGTGAGATGGCTGCTGCGCGAGGGAAACAGCCAGGCAGAGCCTTCGGGCCGCACCACCAGCCACCGGGACACCGCCTCTGCGGCGCGCCCACCCATCGGCACCAGCCGTTCCTTCCCGCCCTTGCCGGTGATGGTGAGAAATGGCGCATCGCGCGGCACTGCGGCGAGCGGCAGGGCGACAAGTTCGCTCGCCCGAAGGCCGGAACCGTATAGCAGTTCGAGCATCGCAAGCAGGCGAAGCGCAGGCGGATCGTCATCGCCCGCTTCGGATTCGGCCTGCGCGAAAAGCGCTGCGATCTCCGCGTGGGCCAGAACCTTGGGCAGGTTGCGGCGCGGGGCGGGTCTGGGGAGCGCGGCAGCCGGATTGTCGGCGCGCAGCCCCTCGTCCTCCAGAAAGGCGAAGAACTGCCGGAGAGCAGAAGCCTTGCGCGCGACCGTTGCCGGGGCAAGGCCTGCCCATTTTTCCCCCAGCTTTGCCAGATCGCCCCGGGATACGCTTTCCAGTGCGCCGACGAGCGCCTCCGCACCTTCCAGGTCGCGGCGATAGGCTGCCAGCGTGTTCGCCGCCGCCCCGCGGTCAACCGCCAGGGCCGCCAGGAAATCCTCGATTGCCGTGCTCGCCATGGTCAGGCGCGCGACACCGCCTCCGCCGCGATCATGCGGGCTTCGGCCTCCAGCCCGCTCTGCCGGAGCGCGGAGATGATGTGATAGAGGTGACGCGGCGTCATCCGGTTCCAGTCGTCGCCCTGCATGCCCACACCCATCAGCAGCGCCACCAGTGCGGCATTCTCCACCTCGCCGGCGCGCGAGATCGCCGCGCTCCAGCGGGTTTCACGCGTCAGTTCGAGGTTAAGCTCGCGATTCCACGAATTGCGCGTACCGCTGGAAATGCGGCCGAGACCCGCAAGGCCCGCCACCAGCATGCGCGTGCGCCGCTTGCCCGTGCTGTCGTCACCGTCGCGGAAGGAATCGATCGCCCCGCTCGATACACCGCCATCGGCATCGGGCAGCCCCACCGCAAGCATGCCCCACGCCATGCCGCCTTCGTCGACGATATCGCTCCAGCGCGCGGCATCGCGGTCCAGCCCGGCGGTGAGCATGGAGGCGATCAGCGGCCCGGCATCTGCGGCGAACTGGTCGCTGGCGGGGATTCGCGCGGAGGCATAGGCGGTCAGCACCTGCCGGTCGTGCGGGATCTGCGCCCCATCGCCCCAGATGGAGCGGAGCGCGGCCACGCGGGCGGCGGGGTCTGCATCAATATAGGCGGTCCGCAGCTGTGCTGCGTCGGCCCCGGCAGGGCCATCACTGCCGCTTGCCGCGTATACCTGCGAATAAAGGTCCACCAGCGCCGAAGACGAGAAGATTCCTTCGCGTGCCGCGCGGCGTGCGCCGTCGATCCGCAGGGAAAGCGGAAGCGATGGCAGCGTGGCGGCGGAGCGCTGGTAATAGGGGCCCGCATCGTCGAGCAGGCGTTCCGGAATGGTGGCGCCCAATGCAGCCGCAAGGCCGTAACGCCACGGGGTCAGTTCATCGACATCGTCCCATTCGATGGTGACGGTGTTGTTGCCCAGACCCGCCGCTCCCGCGAAACGCTGTGCCAGCAGCACGTCGATCGCGTTGAACTCTGCATCTTCGCTTTCGCGCATCCGCACCAGTTCATTGCGCGCGCGAGACGCCTCTCCGGCATAGGCGGTGCAGATGGAGCGCAACATGCGCCATTCCGCATCGTCGCGGTATCCGCCGCGCAGCACCGCCAGCGGGCAGGCACCCAGCACATCGCCGGTAGCGATATAGGCGTCGACCGCCGCGTTCGCGAGCCGCCCGTTCCACGCATCGACGTCCACATCCTGCGCAATCGCGCGGGCTGCGGCGAATTCGCCCATGCGGTTGAGAAGCTGTGCCCGCAGCCCGGCAAATTCCGATCCGCTCATTCCGGCAGGCGGAGCGAGCCGGCTGGCCAGCGCACGGCGCAAGGTGATGTGCCCCCAGCGCGACACGAGCCGCCCCTGCGTACCGGCAATCGCCGCACGGACCAGCGCTTGCGGCTGGCGCGCGAGGGATACGGCAGGCAGGCCGCCCTCGTCCTCGTTCAGGATGCCGACCCGCGAGGTGGAGCGGCGCTGGGCCGGCGGAATGTCGAACTTGGGTTTCAGGCCGAGGAGTTCGTCGAGCTCGTCGGTGTCGAGTGCTTCCAGTTCTTCGAGCGTGGGCAGGCGACTGGACGATCCGCCGCCCGATCCACCGCTGTCTTCGCCGTCGTCGCCCGAAGCGTCACCGCCATCACCCTCACCGGTATCCTGCACGACCGGTGTGGCGTTTGCGTTCGGCTCCGACGCCGGGCTCGGCGCAGGTGCCGGAGCGGGCGCTGGCGCCGGAGCGGGTGCAGGATCGTCGAGGCCCGGAGGAAGGATCGATTCAGGGTTGCCCGCCGCCATCGCGATCGGCGCGGCCAGCACCAGCAGACCGGCCCCGGCCAGCAGACCGGCCCGTACGCGCATATTCATTCCGCAACCTCCGGCAAATCAATCGCATGGGCCATCGGCCGCAGGGGCTGTTCGCCCCCGTCCCACCATGCCCAGCCGAGCACGAGCAGCACGGCGGCTGCGCCCGCGCCGATACGCAGCCAGGTGCTTTGCGAAATCTGTGTCTGCACGCGTCCGATACCCTTTGTTGCCATTGCCCTAGCCCATCTCTACGCCGCCGAGCAATGGAGCCCGTGCTTTCCCCTGCCGCCGCAGCGCGGATCGAAGCGCTGACCGCGCGGCTGGACCGGCCGATCGTGCTGGTCGGCCTGATGGGCGTGGGCAAGACGACCGTGGGGCGGCGGCTGGCCAACTTGCTGGGCCGCAGCTTCGTCGACGCGGACGAGGCCATAGAAGAGGCCGCGCGCCTTTCGGTCGCGGAGATCTTCAGCCAGTTCGGAGAGCCCTATTTCCGGGACGGTGAACGGCGCGTGATCGCGCGGCTGATAGAGGAAGACCACGGCGTCATCGCCACGGGCGGCGGCGCCTTCGTCGACGACGAGACCCGTGCGCTGATCCTCGAACGCGCCGTCGCGGCGTGGATCGACTGCGATATTCGGACGCTGGTGGAGCGCACCAGCCGCCGCGACCATCGCCCGCTGCTGCGCAGTGGCGATCCGGAGGAAATCCTGTCCCGTCTGATGCGGGAGAGGGAAGGCTTTTACGCACAGGCGCATGTGCGCGTGGAGGGCCAGAAAGGCCCGCAAACCCATACCGCATGGGCGATCATCGAAGGGATCGAGCAATGGCTGTCGTAGATGTCGCGCTTGCCGGGCGCAGCTATCGGGTGCGGGTCGGCGCGGGGCTGCTGGATGTCGCGCATTGCGAGGCGCATGCCTTCATCGAACCTTATGGCATGCGCTCGATCCCCATCGTGGCGGACGCCAACGCCAAACGGCTGCTGGGCGAGCGGTTGCAAGCCTCGTTCCGGTCGGCCGGCCATGCGATCGACTGGTACGAAGTGACGCCCGGCGAAGGCTCGAAAAGCTGGGCGGAGCTGGAACGGCTGACCGACTGGCTGCTGACCCGCGGCATTACCCGATCGGACCATGTCTTCGCGCTGGGCGGCGGAGTGGTCGGCGATCTGGTCGGCTTTGCCTGCGCGATACTGAAGCGCGGTTGCGGCTTCGTGCAATTGCCGACCACGCTGCTGGCGCAGGTCGATTCGAGCGTCGGCGGGAAAACCGCGATCAATGCCAGCGCGGGCAAGAACCTGATCGGCGCCTTCCACCAGCCATCGCTGGTGCTGGCCGACACCTCCTGCCTCGCCACCCTGCCCCCGCGCGAAATGCGCGCGGGGCTGGCCGAGGTGTTCAAGTACGGCCTGCTTGGAGATGCGGAGTTCTTCGCACGTGTGGACGAGAGCAGTGAGGCGATCCTCGCCTGCGACGATGGCGTGCTCGAAACGACGATCGCGCATTGCGTGGGCATGAAGGCCCGGATCGTGGCCGAGGACGAGCGCGAGACGAAGGACGCACGCGCACTGCTCAACCTGGGCCATACCTTCGGCCATGCGCTGGAGGCGGAGACCGGCTTCGGTGACAGACTGCTCCATGGGGAGGCGGTCGCGCTGGGCATGGTGCTCGCGGCGCGCTTCTCCGCCCGCCGCGATCTGATCTCGCTGGCCGATGCGGAAAATGTGGCCGATGCACTGGCGCGCGCCGGCCTGCCGATCGAGATTTCCGCGCTGGGGCTCGACTGCGACGGCGCTGCGCTGGCCGATCACATGCGCCACGACAAGAAGGCGGGTGGCGGCACCATCCCCTTCATTCTGCTGCGCAAGTTGGGCGAGGCCTATGTCGCGCGCGATGTCTCGCTGGCGGATGTGGCCGCCTTCATGGACGAACAGCTACAGGCGCACTAACCGTGCGGCGCGGGCTCGTCGGGCACGCTTTCCAGCACCGAACCATCCCCGGCCTTTTCCTCGGCAATCACCGAGAAGGAGCCGTCGCTTTCGAGAACGACCCATGCGACGCTAGAGTGATCGCCGAACCCGTCTTTCCGGATCGCCGCATCAACTTCGACTTCGGTTATCCTCTCGTCGTGCATTGCCCGACGATTGAATTGACCATGCTGAAACAGCACCCTCGGGCTGGACCGGATCATGCGGCGCAGCGGCAGCCAGCGCACCGAAAGCCGGGCGACCACCCATTGCAGGGCGATCAGCATGACGAAGGCGGTCATCCCCTCAGCCAGGGCCACATCCTGCGACAACAGGATCGTGGCGAGCGTCGATCCCAGCGCGACCGTCACCACGAAGTCGAAGATGTTGAGCTTCGCCAGCGATCGCTTCCCGCTGATCCGCAGTACGATGATCAATCCGACATAGGACGTGATGGCCGCTACGACGGTGCGCAGCAGCCCGTTCCATCCGTCGAAGAATACACCGACCCAGTCCATGCATCGTCAATGCGCGAGGCAGGCGGGCGCTCCGAAACTAACAACTGGTTGTGTCGGGCACCTAGAACAGCCGCGAACCGTCGGGCACTGCCTTATCGGGCGAGAACAGCACGACCTCGCCCGCCTCGTCCGCGAACCCCAGCGTCAGCACTTCGGACATCGCAGGCCCGATCTGGCGCGGCGGGAAGTTGACCACCGCCGCCACCTGCCGCCCGACCAGTTCTTCGCGCGTGTAATTCGCGGTGATCTGCGCGCTGGTCTTCTTCACGCCGATGGTCGGCCCGAAGTCGATCTCCAGCTTATAGGCAGGCTTGCGCGCCTCTGGGAACTCATCCGCCCCGACCACCGTGCCGACGCGAATATCGACCTTCAGGAACTGGTCGAAACTGGTCTGTTCCGCCGCAGGCGCATCGGGTTCGTGGGAGAGGTGCATCAGTCGGTTAGCTCCAGCAGCATCATGCCGTCCCACCCCTTGTCGCCCACGGTCTGCAACGCAGTTCCCTGCAAGCGCGGATGGCCGGCTGCGTAATCGTACAATTCGCGCGAGGCGCGTGCGGACTCATCCTGCGGGTCGAGCACCGCGCCATCGCGCACGACATTGTCGACAATGATCAGCATGCCGGTACGCCCCGCCCGGACGGCATGGTCGACGTATCGAATGTTGTTGGCCTTGTCCGCGTCGATGAAGGCAAGATCGAACGGCCCGTCGAGCGTGGCGAGACTTTCCAGCGCAGGCCCGGTCACCACGTTCACGCGATTCGACAGTCCCGCCTCGGCAATGTTTGCCCGTGCGACCTCGGCAAACGCGGGATCGAGTTCCAGCGTGGTCACATGGCCGCTATCGCCGACGCCGCGCGCAAGGTGAATCGTCGAATAGGCGCCCAGCGTGCCAACCTCGAGCACGCGCCGAGCGCCCGAGATTTTCGCGATCAGCTCAAGAAAGCGCGCCTGCGCCCCCGACACCGCAATGTCGGGCAGGCCATGTTTAGCGCTGTTTGAGAGGCAGGCCTGCAGCGCAGGATCGTCACCGAGCAGAGTGCCGCCGACAAGCGCGTCGACCTGCGTCCAGCCAGCCTGCCCGCTCATCACTCCAGCTCCAGGATCACCTCGTCGACTGCCAGGCTGTCGCCTTCCGCTGCGTTGATCTTGGAGATCGTGCCTTCCTTCTCGGCGCGCAGGATGTTCTCCATCTTCATCGCTTCGACCGTGGCGAGCGGCTGGCCCGGCTGGACCTCCTCGCCCTCTTCCACGTGCAGCTTCACCAGCAGGCCGGGCATCGGGCAGATCAGCATCTTGGAAAGATCGGGCGGTTCCTTCTCGATCATGTGATCGAGCAGCGGAGCGATGCGCGCGGGCACCGCCAGCCCCTTGTGCGTCTTGCCGCGCGTGGTCAGCGACCAGGTGCTGCTGCCGTCGCGGCGCAGCTGGATCGCGAGGTTCTCGCCATTCCCGCTCGCGGCGGCAAGGACAGTGCCGGGCTGCCAGTCGGTCGTCCCGGCGATCCATTCGCCATCGACAGTGGCTCCACCGTCTCCCAGCACAACCTCGAACTTGCGGCCGTCCATCTTCACCACCCACTCGGATGGCACCTTGGGCGCGCCGTCGAGCCGCCCCGAAATCTGCCCTTCGTGCGCCATCAACGAGCATTGAGCACCCGCCATCAGCGCCGCTACCAGCCGCAGCCGGTCCTCGTCCGCCGCTGCGCCCTGGAAGCCGTCGGGATATTCCTCCGCAATGAACCCGGTGGTCAGTTCGCCCGAGCGAAAGCGCGGATGCTGCATGATCGCGGACAGGAAATCGATGTTGTGCCCGGGCCCTTCGACGCGGAAGGCATCGAGCGCCTCCACCTGCAGATCCGCCGCGCCGTCGCGCGTGGGCGCCCAGGTGATCAGCTTGGCGATCATGGGATCGTAGAAGATCGAGACTTCGCCGCCTTCGAACACGCCATCATCGACGCGCACACCGCCGCCGCCGGTCTCGTACCCGCGCCGCCCCGCAGGCCCGCTCTCGCCCGCCCAGCCCGGAACCGGCGGTTCGTAACGGACCAGCCGCCCGATGCTGGGCAGAAAGTTGCGGTACGGGTCTTCGGCATAGACGCGGGTTTCGATCGACCAGCCGTCGATCCCGATATCGTCCTGCTTCATGGGCAGTTCTTCGCCCGCCGCGACGCGGATCATCCACTCGACCAGGTCGATACCCGTGATCGCCTCGGTCACCGGGTGTTCCACCTGCAGGCGGGTGTTCATTTCGAGGAAGTAGAAGCTCTCCCCCGTCTTGTCCGCGCCGCTGACGATCAGCTCGACCGTGCCCGCCGAATGGTAACCCACCGCTTTGGACAGCGCGACCGCCTGCTCGCCCATCGCCTTGCGCATTTCGGGTGTGACGAAAGGCGACGGCGCTTCCTCGACCACCTTCTGGTGGCGGCGCTGAATGCTGCATTCGCGCTCGTTCAGATAGAGCGTGTTGCCCTGCCGGTCGGCCAGGATCTGGATTTCGATATGGCGCGGGTCTTCGATGAACTTCTCGATGAAGACGCGGTCGTCGCCAAAGGAATTGAGGCCTTCGCGCTTGGTCGCCTCGAAGCCTTCCTCGACATCCTTGTCGTTCCAGGCCAGGCGCATACCCTTGCCGCCGCCGCCGGCGGACGCCTTCATCATCACCGGATAGCCGATGTCGTTCGAAACCTTCAGCGCGTCCTCGGTCGTGTCGATCGCATCCTTGGAGCCGGGCACGGTGTTTACGCCCGCTTCCTTGGCCAGCTTCTTCGATTCGATCTTGTCGCCCATCGCGGCGATTGCATTGGCCGGCGGGCCGATGAAGACGATGCCTTCCTTGTCGAGCGCTTCGACGAAGCTCGCGCGTTCGGACAGGAAGCCATAGCCCGGATGGACCGCTTCGGCCCCGGTCTGCTTGCAGGCCTCGATGATCTTGTCCGCCAGCAGATAGCTTTCCGCAGCAGGCGGCGGGCCGATATGAACGGCCTCATCCGCCATCTTCACGAAGGGCGCACGCGCATCCGCATCGGAATAGACCGCCACCGTGGCGATTCCCATGCGCTTGCAGGTCTGGATGACGCGGCAGGCAATCTCGCCGCGATTGGCAATCAGGATTTTCTTGAACATCAATTGGGCCAGTCGATCAGTTCACGGAGTTGTGCGGTGCGCGCGCGTGTCAGTTGAGCCTTGCAGCCGCTGATCAGCATAGGCTCCATCGAGCCGCCGCGCGCCAGATAGCCTTCGCTGCGGCAATGCGTGTCGCGATAGACGAGCCACGCGCGCTGCGCCGTCAGCAGGGTCTGGAAGTAGCCGGGCCGCCCATCCTGGATATCGGTATCGGCATCGAGCTGCTTCATCTCCGCCGAGACCTTTTTCCAGACCGCGTTGAGCTTGCGATCGGCAGCCTCGTAGTCGCGGCCCGCACAGATGTTCATCGCCATCTGCGTCATCGGTTCCTTGCAATCGACCTTCGGCTGCGCGGCTTGCGCGCTCGCCTGAAGCAGCATTGCAGTCAGGATCATCATCGTCCGGCCTCCTGTTGTCTGGCCCTCGCATAGCTGATTAACGCCGGAGCGAAAGCCCCTGCGCCCCTACGTTCCCCTTCCCCGTCCAGCAGGGATTGCATGGCATCGGCCAAACGGCGAACATTGCCATGCGACAGTCCGGCCAGCGGGGCGACGTATATTCCGATGGCAAACAGGATCGCGCCGGTCCGGGGCAGGCGGCGCAGCGACTGCCGCTCGGAACGGACGAACAGCGTCTCTCCCGCGTTCTGCGGCGTGACATGGGCGAAGGCCAGCCGGGGCGGCTGCGCATCCCAGCGCATGTCCGGCGTGGCCGCGATGAACCAGTTTGCCCGGCCATAGATCGGGCCCGGCTTGAGCTTCTCCATGAAGCGATCCACGCTGCTGGCCAGCTGTTCCTCGTACCCGTGGATCGGTGCATGGAGCGCACGCAGCGGCAGCCCCATCTTGTCCGCAGGGGTCCAGTCGGACGGCCAGGCGACCGCCGCGCCGACGAGGCGGTATTGCTCTTCGCCCTCGGCGCGGGTCAGCAGGCACATGTCTTCGTGATGCGCGCAGGCCGCTTCGGCGAGCCCGCCCGACACGCCCAGCCCCGCGGCCAGTTCGCGCCCCGCCGCCTCTCCTTCGGGCGTCAGCTGGATGCCTTCGGGATAATCCGCGAAGCCTTTCGCGCGGGCGGCAAGATCGGGATCGGGCTGGAGCCACTCGCTGCCGCCCAGCTTCACCAGCCCCATCTTGAGCTGCCCGCCGCCACGCGCGCGGGGCAGCAGTTCGTCGACGGAGAAACCGAGACTCACTGGCCGAACGCGAGCACTAGCGCGACGAGCGCGCCAATCACTCGGCAGGCTCCGCCACCTTGCAGGCGCGCGCTGGCTCCTCCTGCATCAACGGCGTCAGCCCCAGCTTGGCGAACAGCGCGCCGTCGCTGTCATCGCCCGCGTTGGGCGCGGTCAGCAGCTTGTCGCCGGTGAAGATCGAGTTCGCGCCCGCGAGGAAGCACAGCGCCTGCGTCGCTTCGCTCATGCTTTCGCGGCCCGCAGAGAGGCGGACCATGCTCATCGGCATGGTGATCCGCGCCACCGCAACAGTGCGGACGAATTCGATATCGTCGATCTTGGCGAGCGGCGTATCGGCCAGCATGTCGCCCAGCACCGTGCCCTTGACCGGCACCAGCGCATTGACCGGCACGCTCTCGGGATGCCGCTCCAGCGTGGCGAGCGTGTGGACGAAGCCGACGCGATCGTCGCGCGTCTCGCCCATGCCGACGATCCCGCCGCTGCACACGTTGATCCCCGCATCGCGCACGTTCTGCAGCGTATCGAGCCGGTCCTGATAGTTGCGGGTCGAGATCACCCGTTCGTAATATTCCGGCCCGGTGTCGACGTTGTGGTTGTAGTAGTCGAGCCCCGCCTCTTTCAGCATGTCCGCCTGCTTGGGCGTCAGCATGCCCAGCGTCATGCAGGTCTCCAGCCCCATGGCGCGCACGCCCTTCACGATCTCGACGATCGCGGGCATGTCGCGGTCCTTGGGGTTGCGCCACGCGGCGCCCATGCAGAAGCGCTGGCTGCCCGCATCCTTGGCCTGCGCCGCGGTCTGCAGCACGGCGCGCACATCCATCAGCTTGGTCGCCTCGACGCCGCTATCGGCCTTCACCGATTGCGAGCAATAGCCGCAATCCTCCGGACACCCGCCGGTCTTGATGCTGAGCAGCGTGCACAGCTGGACCTGTTCGGGCGGATGGTTCTCGCGGTGGACGCTTGCGGCTTGGAATAGCAGCTCGGTGAAGGGAAGGTCGAAGAGGTCCGCGATTTCCTCGCGGGTCCAATCGGTGCGGGGGTGGGTCATTCAAATACGCTTTCGGCTTTAATTTTCTTTTCGACTCTGAGCGCAAACCATCGGCAAAATAGGACACCAAGGATTGCCGTGATTACGGTGTGGATTACCACCTCAAGCCAGAAGCTCGTCTCAAAAAATGACCAGCTCAGCACTCCGTGACGATCCAGCATCGGTATCAGAGCAGAGTAGATTAGTCCGGCGATCACGTGGATCGCGGTGAATATGGCCGTCCCGACGGTGATTAGGCCCTTCACTGTACGAAATCCCTTCTTTCGTCACCCCCGCGAAGGCGGGGGTCCCGCTCCCTCTCGCGCGCCACCAAAGGAGAAGCGGGACCCCGGATCAAGTCCGGGGTGACGTGTGAGGTGTTGGTCACTCCCCCCGCCTCACCGGTCCAGTCGGCGCGGATGTGGCTCATACGGGCTTCCTGGCGAGGTAGAGGCCCACGGCCATCACGGCGATGCCCAGTATGCGCTTTGGGGTCAGCGAAGTCTGGATCACGCCGAGCAGGCCGAAATGGTCGATGGTGGCAGCCGCGATGAGCTGGCCGGTGAGGACGAAGAAGATCGCGTTGCCGAGCCCGATCCTGGGCGCGGAGAAAGCGATCGCGGTCGCATAGAACAGCATGAAGACCGAGGCACCATAGAACCATGGTTTCTCAAGCGTGAAGTCCGACGCGCTGGGAAAGCCGACGAAGGCGAGCACCGTCGTCGAGATAACCAGACCGATGCCGAAGGTGACGGCGGTCGCGGCAATGGGGCTGCCGAGCTGCTGGTTGAGGCCCGCATTGAGCGAGGCGAAGACAGGAATGCCCAGCCCCGCCGCGAACATCATCGCGGCGATGGGCAGGAAGCTCGCGCCGCTTTGGGGGGCGCTCACTTTGCGGCCTCGTGGCTCTGGTCGGTGCGAATGCGGTTCAATTCAATACCTCAAATGCGGAACGGAAATACCTCGTCACCCCCGCGCAGGCGGGGGTCCCGCTTCCTGTCGCGCGAGACCAAAGAAGAAGCGGGACCCCGGATCAAGTCCGGGGTGACGAAAAGGTGAGAAATCGCTCCTCCACCTGGCGAATCGTGTCGGTGCGGACCTGTCACTCGATCGGCTTGCCCGGCCCGCTGTCAGTTGCTCGCTTCCCGCTCGTCGCCGCAGAACCGGTAGTGGGCGACGACGAACAGCTCGTATGGAGGGCTCTCGCCCATCAGCGCATCCAGCGCGCCATTCATCCATGCCTGCCTTTGCGAATAATCGATCGTGGTAACCCGTTTCGCCGCCGGATCGCCGAATTTCCCCGAACCATATTCGACGATCCCGATGGTCGGATCGCCATGCGTGTCGTCTGCAAAGCACTGAAAGCTGAGAATCCCTTTCGCGACATATTTCTCCGAGGTTTCGAAGTAGATGTCCCGCCAGTTGCCCTCACGCTTTTCCTCTCTGCCGAGCCAGGTGGTGCTGTAAACGCCTTCGAGATCCTGGTCGTAGAGGAATTCGACCGTCACACCGGGTCGAAATTCGCTCGGAACGACGCGCACCTCGGCATGCGCTGCGCCGCCGAAGCCCGCGATCATCAGTCCGGCAGGCAGAAGGATGAAATGGATAGGGCTCACCTGACAGCCCCTCAGCCCGCTGCCGCCAAGGCCTGGTCGAGGTCGGCCTTGATATCCTCGATATTCTCGATCCCCACCGACACGCGAACCACATCCGGCCCTGCGCCTGCCGCGATCAGCTCGGTTTCGCCGAGCTGGCTGTGCGTGGTCGAAGCCGGGTGGATGATGAGCGAGCGGGTGTCGCCGATATTGGCGAGGTGGCTGAACAGCTTCACATTGGAGACCAGCGCCCTGCCCGCCTCGTAGCCGCCCTTCAGCCCGAAGGTGAACACCGCGCCGCCTTGCCCGCCGAGGTATTTCCGGGCGAGCGTGTGATAGTCGCTGTCGGGCAGCCCGGCGTAGGAGACCCATTCCACCTTCTCGTGCGCCTTGAGCCACTCGGCCAGCGCCTTGGCATTCTGGCAGTGCCGCTCCATCCGCAGGTGCAGCGTTTCCATGCCGGTCAGCGCGAGAAAGGCGTTCATCGGTGCGAGCGCGGGGCCGAGATCGCGCAGTCCCAGCACGCGGCAGGCGATGATGAAGGCGACAGGGCCGACCGGCTCCAGCGCGTCGACCAGCACCGCGCCGTGGTACGATCCGTTGGGCCGGGTGAGTGAGGCGAACTTGTCGCCCTGTGCCTTCCAGTCGAACTTGCCGCTGTCGACGATCACGCCGCCCACGGCATTGCCGTGCCCGTTGAGGAACTTGGTGGTCGAGTGCGTGACGATGTCCGCACCGAAGTCGAACGGCTTGCACAGCGCAGGCGTCGCCATGGTGTTGTCCACGATCAGCGGCACGCCGCCTGCGTGGGCGATGTCTGCAATCGCGGAAATATCGCTGACCACGCCGCCCGGATTGGCGAGGCTTTCGATGAAGACGCAGCGCGTCTTGTCGTCCATTGCGGCGCGGATATTCTCGGGATCGTCGGCATCGACGAAGCGGGTCTCCCAGCCGAACTTGAGGAACGCCTCGCCCATCTGGTTGAGCGATCCGCCATACAGCTTCCTCGCCGCGACGATGTTGCAGCCCGGCTCCATCAGCGTGTGGAACGCGACCAGCTGCGCGGCATGGCCCGAGGCCACGCCCAGCGCCCCGACGCCGCCCTCCATCGCCGCTATCTTCTTCTCCAGCGCGTCGTTGGTGGGGTTCATGATGCGCGAATAGATGTTCCCGAATTCGGAGAGCGAGAACAGGTTCGCCGCGTGATCCGGGCTGTCGAACACGTAGCTCGCCGTCTGGTAGATCGGGGTGATCCGCGCATTGGTGGTCGGATCGGGCTCGCACCCGGCGTGGACGGCGAGCGTTTCGGGGTGGAGATCGGTCATGGTGGAGGTCCGTTTCGGTGGGGGGGGGGCGGGTTGGCCGGCAGCGCCTCTGGGGATCAGTTGGTGGCCGGCTGGATCAACTTTGAAGTCTCCCAGACCGCCGATTTGATTTGAAGGTCGAGATCATCATTCCGATACCAAAGGCGATTCCCAGGAAAGCAATTGTGCCGCCAATTTTCCAGGCGATGTCAACGTCGGCGGTCAAAAGGAGTATCAGTGGCGAATTGAGCAGCGCCAAGAGCGCGCCCTTGAAAAGATTTCGCAACGCCGAAAGGATCACGCCTTTACCGCCTTCACTTCGTCACCCCCGCGAAGGCGGGGGTCCCGCTTTCTTTCTGCCATTGGACAAGAAGCGGGACCCCGGATCAGGTCCGGGGTGACGAGTGAGGCGAAAGTCACTCCGCCGCCTCGTCCACCTCATCATCCGGGGGCGGCATGTTGTGGCCGAGCAGGCGGAGCATGTCCGCGGCGCATTCGACTACGTTGGAACCGGGGCCGTAGATGCCCTGCACGCCTGCATCGCGCAGGAACTGGTAGTCGCTCTGCGGGATCACGCCGCCGGCGGTCACCTTGATATCGGCGCGGCCTGCGTCCTTGAGCAGCCGGATGAGTTCGGGGATCAGCGTCTTGTGGCCCGCCGCCAGCGAAGACGCGCCGATCGCGTCGACCCCCTCTGCCAGCGCCATTTTGAGCGTTTCCTGCGGGGTCTGGAACAGCGGGCCGGAGACGACGTCGAAGCCCATATCGGCGAAGGCGGATGCGATTACGTTGGCGCCGCGATCGTGGCCGTCCTGGCCCATCTTGGCGATCATGATCTTGGGCTTGCGGCCCAGGCGCTGCTCGACCGCATCGACGCCCTGGACGACCTGCTGGTAGCGGTTATCCGCCGCATAGGCCTTGGAATAGACGCCCTTCACCGGGGTCGGCTTGGTGTCGTAGCGGCCGAAGACGTCTTCCATCGCGCTGGAAATCTCGCCCAGGGTCGCGTCGTGGCGCGCCGCCTCGACCGCGAGCGCGAGCAGGTTGCCCTGGCTTTGCGCCGCGCCGCGCGCCAGCGCATCGAGCGCGGCCTGACACGCCATCTCGTCGCGGTCGGACCGCACCTTCTCCAGCCGCGCGATCTGCGACTGGCGGACCTTGTGGTTGTCGATATCGAGCGTCTCGATCTCGTCTTCCTTGTCGCGGCGGTACTTGTTCACGCCGACGATCACCGTCTCGCCCCGGTCGACATTGGTCTGCTTTTCCGCAGCTGCCTGCTCGATCCGCCGCTTGGGCTCGCCCGTGGCGACGAACTTGGTCATCCCGCCCGCCGCGTCGACCTCGTCGATGATCTTTTTCGCTTCCTCGACCAGCTTGGCGGTCAGCGCCTCGACGTAATACGAACCGCCCAGCGGATCGGCGACATTCGTGATGCCGGTCTCTTCCTCCAGCACCAGCTGCGTGTTGCGCGCGATGCGGGCGGAGAAGTCGGTCGGCAGCGCAATGGCTTCGTCGAGCGCGTTGGTGTGGAGCGACTGTGTGCCGCCCAGCACCGCCGCCATCGCCTCGATCGTGGTGCGGATGACGTTGTTGTAGGGGTCCTGCTCCTGCAGAGACACGCCAGACGTCTGGCAGTGGGTGCGCAGCATCTTGGACTTGGGGTTCTGCGCGCCCAGATCGGTCATCACGTCGTGCCACAGATGGCGCGCGGCGCGCATCTTGGCGATCTCCATGAAGAAGTTCATCCCGATGCCCCAGAAGAACGAAAGGCGCGGGGCGAAGGCGTCGATATCGAGCCCGGTGTCCATCGCGCGCTGGGCATATTCCTTGCCGTCGGCGATGGTGAAGGCGAGCTCCTGCACCGCCGTCGCGCCCGCTTCGTGCATGTGATAGCCGCTGATGGAAATGCTGTTGAAGCGCGGCATGTGGTCGGATGTGTAGGCGATGATGTCGCTCACGATCCGCATGCTCGGCTCGGGCGGATAGATGTACGTGTTGCGGACCATGAACTCCTTGAGGATGTCGTTCTGGATGGTCCCCGACAGGTCCTTCTGCGCGACGCCGCTGCGCTCGCCCGCGACGATGTAGAACGCCATTACCGGGATCACCGCGCCGTTCATCGTCATCGAGACGGACATTTCGTTGAGCGGGATCTGGTCGAACAGGATCTGCATGTCCGCCACGGTGTCGATCGCGACGCCCGCCTTGCCGACATCGCCGACCACGCGCGGGTGGTCTGAGTCGTACCCACGGTGAGTGGCGAGGTCGAAGGCGACGCTCAGCCCCTTCTGCCCGGCCGCAAGGTTGCGGCGGTAGAAGGCGTTGGATTCTTCGGCGGTGGAGAAGCCCGCATACTGGCGGATCGTCCACGGGCGGCCGGTATACATGCTGGCGTAGGGCCCGCGCGTGAATGGCGCGAAGCCGGGCACGCCGGGGTCGAGCCCCTCGGCATCCGCGCTGGTATAGAGCGGCTTTACATCGAAGCCTTCAAGTGTGTGCCACGTGAGATCGCGGCCTTTCACTTCCTTGTCGGCCTTGGCTTTCCAGTCGTCGTATGTGGGGGTCTTGTCGGTCATGCCCCTCCCCTAGCGCCTCGGGTCGATCGAAGTCGAGAGACCTTGCACGATCAGGCGGCGGCGCTTTCCCTGGAGGATACCAGCACGTGCCAGCGCGCAAGGTTTTCGAGCCCGTCGGTCGTGCCGAGGCCGATGAAGCGCGCGAAATCGACCGTGGTGAGTAGCAGGATATCGGCGGCGGTGTAGCTGTCGCCCGCGAGGTATTCGCTGTCCGCCAGCGCACCATCGAAGAACCGCAGCGCCTCGGCCACGCGCGGCCGGTTGGCTTCGCCCCACTCGGCATTGCGTCCCGGAAGCGCAGCGGTGAAGGGGTGCGTGTGGACCCACACGGCGGCAACCGGCGGCATCAGGATCATCTCCACCCGGCGGCACCACATCTCGATTTGCGCGATCTCGACCGGGCTGGTGCCGAACAGCGGCGGCTCTGGATGCTCGGCCTCCAGATAGCGCATGATCGCGACGCTTTCGGCGATCACCGTGCCGTCATCAAGCTCGAGGATCGGCGTCTGCCCGCGCGGGTTCTTGGCGAGGTATTCGGGCGCCTTCTGCTCGCGCTGCGGGATCGAGACTTCCCTGGAGGGCAGCTCGATCCCCTTCTCGGCGGCGAAAATGCGCACGCGCCGCGGATTGGGCGCGGGATTGGGACTATCGTAGAACAGCATCGACATCCTCTCTCATCCCTCTCCCCGTGCGGGGAGAGGATAGCAAAGCCTGGTCGCGAAGCGGCCTGGCGAAGCCTGGAGAGGGGCATGAAGCCTTCGTAGCGTCTAACTCCCCTCTCCCAACCCTCTCCCCACATGGGGAGAGGGCTATCGGGTCAGTTCGACCAGTGCGCGCCCTCCTTGGGCGTTTCCATGATCTCGGTCAGCTGGCCCATCATGTCCTTGGGGTGGAGGAAGAAGATCGGCGTGCCGTGCGCGCCGATGCGCGTCGGGCCGAGGATGCGTTTGCCCTTCCCCTCGAACCACTCGCGCGCCGCCTCGATGTCTTCCACCTCGTAGCAGACATGGTGCTGGCCGCCGGCGGGATTCTTGGCGAGGAAGCCGTTGATCGGGCTCGCCTCGTCAAACGGTTCGATCAGCTCGATCTGCGTGCCCTTGCCGACTTCGCCCGCGCTGTCGGGCGTATCGACGAAGCAGACCTTCACGCCCTGTTCGGGCAGGTCGAACGGTTTGTGGATCCGCACCGCACCCATCGTGTCGCGGTAGTAGGCGATGGAGTCGGCGATCGAAGGCGTCGCGACGCCGATATGGTTGAGACGGCCGAGTTTCATATCCTACCTTTCGACTGGTGCCCGAGCTTGCGTAGCGCGATGCCTATTCCAAAAAGAGCAGGGCTATAGAGTATCGCCAGAACGACAACTTCCCGGATGAAACCCTGACCGTCAAAATTAGGCCTATACATACTGACGATTGACGACGGACCCCATGCCGCGAGAAATGCGGCAAACACAAAGCTGAGAAGGCAAAGCAAGGAGAGCGCTATCAGTTTCCGCATCACTCACCTCACAGCGGAATATTATCGTGCTTCTTCCACGGGTTGCTCAGCTCTTTCCCGCGCAGCTTTCGCAGCCCCAGCGCGATCCGCCGCCGCGTCGAGTGCGGGTAGATGACCTCGTCGATATAGCCGCGTGAGGCGGCGACGAAGGGGTTGGCGAAGCGGTCTTCGTATTCCTTGGTTTTCTCGGCGATCTTTTCGGGGTCGTCGCGGTCCTGGCGGAAGATGATCTCCACCGCGCCCTTCGCACCCATCACCGCGATCTCGGCGGTGGGCCAAGCGTAGTTGAGGTCGCCGCGCAGGTGCTTGGACGCCATCACGTCGTACGCGCCGCCATAGGCCTTGCGGGTGATGACGGTGATCTTGGGCACGGTCGCCTCGGCATAGGCGAACAGCAGCTTCGCGCCGTGCTTGATGATGCCGCCCAGTTCCTGGCTGGTGCCGGGGAGGAAGCCGGGCACGTCGACGAAGGTCACGATCGGGATGTCGAACGCGTCGCAGAAACGCACGAAGCGCGCGGCTTTCTTCGACGAGTTGATGTCGAGCACGCCCGCCAGGACCATCGGCTGGTTGGCGACCACGCCCACGGTGCGGCCCTCGACCCGGCCGAAACCGCAGATGATGTTGGCCGCATGCTTGGGCTGGACCTCGAAGAAATCGCCATCGTCGAGCGTCTTCGAAATGACCTCGTGCATGTCGTAAGGCTGGTTGGCGTTGTCCGGGATCAGCGTGTCGAGGCTGTCCTCGCGCCGGTCCCACGGATCGCTGCTCGGCATGTCGGGCACCGGCTCGCGGTTCGACAGCGGGAGGAAGTCGAAGAAGCGGCGTGTCGCCATCAGCGTTTCGATGTCGTTCTCGAACGCATCATCCGCCACGCTGGTCTTGGTCGTGTGCGTCACCGCCCCGCCCAGCTCTTCCTGCGTGACGACTTCATTGGTGACGGTCTTCACCACATCCGGCCCGGTGACGAACATGTAGGAGCTATCCTTCACCATGAAGATGAAGTCGGTCATCGCAGGACTATAGACCGCGCCGCCCGCGCACGGCCCCATGATGACGCTGATCTGCGGGATAACCCCGCTGGCGAGCACGTTGCGCTGGAACACCTCGGCATAGCCGCCGAGGCTGGCCACGCCTTCCTGGATGCGCGCACCGCCCGAATCGTTGAGGCCGATCACCGGCGCGCCGACCTTCATCGCGGTGTCCATCACTTTGCAGATCTTCTCCGCATGGCGCTTCGACAGCGAGCCGCCGAAGACGGTGAAATCCTGGCTGAAGACATAGACCAGCCGGCCGTTGATCGTGCCCGATCCGGTGACGACGCCGTCACCCATGATCTGCTGGTCTTCCATGCCGAAATCGGTGCAGTCGTGGACCACGTAGGTGTCGAGCTCCTCGAAGCTCCCCTCGTCCAGCAGCACGTCGAGCCGCTCGCGCGCGGTCAGCTTGCCCTTGGCATGCTGTGCATCGATCCGCTTCTGCCCCCCGCCCATGCGGGCGGCTTCGCGGCGCTTTTCCATTTCGGCAATATTGGCTGACATACGCGCGTGCGCTCCTGTGTTCCGCTTTGCCCAAGCGGTTAGGCATGGAGGTAACGCAGCGTCAAGCTGGGCGGCCCCGCAAGGCCGCTTCCCTCTCTACACAGTCGGTCGCGCTCGGGGGCCGGCGATGCGAGCCGGATCAGCGCATCAGCACGAGTTCCTCGGCCATCGTGGGATGAATCGCGACGGTTGCGTCGAAGTCCGCCTTGGTCAGCCCGGCTTTCACCGCAATTGCAGCCGCCTGCATCATTTCGGGTGCTTCGGGCGCGATCATGTGGATGCCCACGATTTTCCCGCTGTCGCCATCGCAGACCATCTTCATCAGGCTGCGCTCGTTGCGGCCCGCCAGCACGTTCTTCATCGGGCGGAAGTCCGACAGATAGACCTTTACGCTGCCCAGCGTGTTCTTCGCCTCGCCCTCGGTCATGCCCACGGCGGCGATAGGCGGATGGCTGAACACCGCGCTGGGGATGCAGGAATGGTCCACTGCCACCGGCTCGCCCTTGCCGAACACGGTTTCGGCGAAGGCCTGGCCTTCGCGGATGGCAACCGGGGTCAGCTGCACGCGATCGGTCACGTCGCCTACGGCATAGATGTGATCGACATTGGTCTTGCTGAACCGGTCGACCTTCACCTCGCCGCCCTCGCCCAGCTCGACGCCGGCGTTTTCCAGTCCCAGCCCTTCGGTGTTGGGAATGCGGCCCACCGCGAACATCACGAGGTCGGCCTTCTCCTCGTCGCAGTCGGACAGCTTCACGAAATAGCCGCCTTCGTCGCACGGCTTGATATATTCGAAGGTGGTGTTGAAGCGGAACTTGATCCCCTTGGTGGTGGAGATCTGCAGCAGGCGATCGCGCACCGCCTCATCATAGCTGCGCAGCAGCCGGTCGCCGCGGTTCACGATGTGAACATCGCAGCCGAACTCGTTGAAAATGCCCGCGAACTCGTTGGCGATATAGCCACCGCCCGCGATGATGATCTTCTTGGGCAGTTCGTCGAGATGGAACGCCTCGTTGGACGAGATCGCGTGTTCGGCGCCCTGACACTCGGGCATCCGGGGTCGCGCGCCGGTCGCGATCAGGATGTGCTTTGCGGTCACGGTCTTGCCGCTCGCCAGCGTGATTTCGTGCGGGCCGGTAATCTCGGCACGCTCGTTGAAAATCTCGACCCCGTGGCTTTCGAGCGTGTTGGTATAGGACCCTTCGATCCGGGTGACATCGTCGAGCACGTTGTCGCGCAGCTTGATCCAGTCGAAGCTGCGTTCGCCAATGTCCCAGCCGAACCGCTGGCAATCCTCCAGATCCTCGGCGAACTGCGCACCGTAGACGAGCATCTTCTTGGGCACGCACCCGCGGATCACGCAGGTTCCGCCCACCCGGTGTTCCTCCGCAACCGCGACCTTCGCACCATGCGCGGCGGACACGCGACTGGCGCGAACTCCGCCGGAGCCCGCGCCAATCGTGAACAGGTCGTAATCAAATTGGTCGGGCATGGAGGTCTCCGGTCAGCGGGGTTTCGAGTGCCCTTCGCCAACCGGAGCCGATGATGCAAGTTCCGAGGACTGGCCCTGGGGACTAGCCCTGGCCGCCCGAACGCTGACCGCCGGAACGATTGTTGCGACGGCGCTGACCGCCACCGGGGCCGCCACGGCCCTGGCCGCCGCCGCCGCCCGGCTTGCCCTTTCGGCCCGGATGCTTGTTCTTGGGCTTCGCACTGCGCGCGCCATCGCCGATCGGCCGCGGCTTCACCCGCTGGCCGCGCTGCTGCTTGGGCGCAGGCTTGGTCGGGCCGACGCCTTCGACAACCGCGCGGAAGTTTTCCGGCAGCGGCAGGCGTTCGAACTCTGCATCGGTCGTCTTGCGGATATCCTTGAGATACTGCCGCTCGTCCTCGGCGCAGAAGGCGATGGCGATGCCATCGGCGCCCGCACGCGCGGTCCGCCCGATGCGGTGGACATATTGCTCGGGCACGTTGGGCAACTCGTAGTTGATCACGTGGCTGACGCCCGGGATGTCGATCCCGCGCGCGGCGACGTCGGTCGCCACCAGCACCGGGGTCTTCGCCCGCTTGAACTCGTCGAGCGCGCGTTCGCGCTGCGGCTGGCTCTTGTTGCCGTGGATAGCGTTGGCCGCGATGTTCACCTGCGCCAGCTTCTTCACCACGCGGTCGCAGCCGTGCTTGGTGCGCGCGAAGACGAGCACGCGTTCGATCTTGCCGGGGATTTCATGGCGGCCCGACAGAATCAGTTCGAGCAGGCTCTGCTTCTCGTCCTGCTGGACCATGAACAGGAACTGCTCGATCCGCTCCGCCGTGGTGCTTTCCGGCGTGACCGAGACCTGTACCGGATTGCGGCAGTATTGGCTGACAAGTTCCTTGATCTGCTTGGGCATCGTGGCGCTGAAGAACAGCGTCTGGCGATCCTTCGGGGTCAGTTCGTTGATCTTGCGCAGCGCGTGGATGAAGCCGAGGTCCAGCATCTGGTCCGCTTCGTCGAGTACCAGGATCTCCACCGCGTCGAGAGTGAAGGCGCGCTGGTCGATCAGATCGAGCAGGCGGCCCGGCGTCGCGACGAGAATGTCGGTGCCGCGATGCAGCTTGTTGCGGTCCTTGTTGACCGAGGTGCCGCCGACGATCGACTGGACCTTCAGGCCCGCGAGCGCGCCGTAATCCTTGGCGCTCTGGGCGATCTGGCCCGCGAGTTCGCGGGTGGGCGCCAGTACCAGCATGCGGCAGGACTTGAACGGCGTCTGGTTGTCGGCGTCACGCAGACGGTCGATGCTGGGAAGCATGAACGCGGCGGTCTTGCCGGTGCCGGTCTGCGCGATACCCAGGAGGTCGCGCCCTTCGAGCACGGGAGGAATGGCCTGCGCCTGGATCGGCGTGGGCTCTTTATAGCCTTGGAGGTCGAGCGCCTGGAGAACGGGCTGCGACAGGCCGAGGTCTGAAAACTGTGTCATGAAATAACTCGCAATATATGCGGCGCGCAGACGCAGTGGTCGCGCGGCGCGGGGGTTGAAACCACCCGCGTGAAAAGGGAAGTCTGTAGAAAAAGAACCGAAGGGCTGCCGGGAGCGGCTCTGTCTGGCCGCTCGCTTCACGCTGGCGCGCGCTTCGATGGACGGCATGTGGTGCAGCGCAGCGTAAAAGTCAATCCACAACGAAGATCGGCGTGACGCATGGGGCCACCTTGCGTTAGATCGCGGTATCGGATGCGAGGACGACTGATGATAGAATCCATGACCGACCTGATCCAGCGGAGCATTGGAGTTCTGGGCGATCCGCTCCAGACCCTGATCGTCGCTGCAGTCGCCGTGATCCTCGCTCTCGTGCTCCACGCCGGTCTGTTCTTCCTGCTGCGGCGGATCGCCGGGCGGACCGACGAAAGCGCGGACGATATCGTTGTCCGGCACCTCCACCGCCCCACACGGCTGGCCTTCGTCGTCCTGGCACTGATGATGGCCGCGCGCGAAGTTCCCGAATTGCGAGAGGTATGGGCCGATATTGCCAGCTTCGTGCTGCCCGCGGTTGTTGGCTGGATGGCTCTGGCAATCGTGCGTGCGCTGGTCGAGGCAGCCAAGCTCAAGGCGGACATTTCCGTCGCGGACAATCTCAAGGCGCGCCGCAAGCGCACCAAGCTGACGATGTTCAACCGCATCGCCACCTTCATCATCGTGTTCGTGACCGTGGGCCTGATGCTGCTCGCGATTCCAGGCGTGCGCGACATCGGGCTGACGCTGGTTGCCTCGGCGGGCCTCGCCGGCCTCGCAGTGGGTGCTGCCGCGCAGCCTGCACTCAAATCACTGATCGCAGGCGTGCAGATGGCGCTGACCGAGCCGATCAACATCGACGATGCCGTGGTGCTCGAAGGCGAATGGGGCTGGATCGAGGATATCCGCACGACCTACGTGGTCGTGAAGATCTGGGACGAGCGGCGGCTGGTGGTGCCGACCAGCTATTTCCTCGAAAAACCCTTCCAGAACTGGACCAAGCAGACCGCCAATCTGCTGGGCACCGTGTTCCTCCACCTCGATCCCAAGGCGAAAATCGGCCCCATTCGTGAGGAGTTCTTCCGGCAGGTCGAAGCGAACGAGCGCTGGGATGGCCGGGTGAAGGTGGTGCAGGTGACCGAGACAACGCGCGATTCCAAGGAAGTGCGCCTGCTGATGAGCGCGAAGAACTCGCCCACCCTGTTCGATCTTCGCTGCGATATCCGCGAAGGCATGATGGAATGGCTGGCGGACAACAGGCCGGAAGATTTTGCGCAGCTAAGGCTGATGAACGACGCTGGCGGCGGGTCGCAGCCGCCCGATCCCGGCCGGAACGCTGCGGACTAGGGCGATCAGGCCGATCGCCGCAGCGAGCTTGCGCACTGCATTCTCGCCGCCGCTGCCGGCGCCCCAACCGCAGGTTCCGCACCGTGCCCGCCGACTTCGCCCGGACCGTCAATGAGTTTCGGCACCAGCCGGGCAAGGCTTTCCGCCGCAGCATCGAAGTTCCGCTGGGCGTGCCGCAATTCCTGCCTTTCCACTTCCGTATTGCCGCACGCGCGAACAGTCTGCAAGCGATCGAACGACGCGCGAAAATCCCTCAAAACCTCGTCCCGCAAAGACATGATCGATGCCCCCTTTTCGAGTATTTGATATTTCAAATATCTGTAATGACGGAATTTATATCGATGCTCTTAAAGAGTTCTGAACTGGAGTTCATGGCCCGACGGGTTCTCTTGCGATCCTCGCTGTGGCGCGCGTGGCCGTGGCGGGGAATACGCAGTGCCAACCTGCATTGCTCGCGTTTGAAACCAAACCAGCTGCCGAGCGCTCGATAGGGATATGGACCTGAATGCCCCGATCCCGGTCGCTGCGCTCGACATCGAAATCGTGCTGCGCCTCGGCGTGGCCGCGCTTCTCGGCCTGGTCGTGGGGTTCGATCGCGAATGGCGCGGGCATGCCGCCGGGATGCGCACCCATGGCCTCATCTGCGTGGCAGCCGCGGGAATGGCGGTCTCGGTTCTGGCGCTGTACAACCAGCTCGACGCACCGCGCGTCGACCCGCTGCGCATGTTCGAGGCGGCAGCGGGCTTTATCGGGATCGTCGGCGCGGGACTCATCGTCTTCAGCCGCGGCAGGGTCCACAACCTTACCACCGCTGCGCATCTATGGCTGGCGACCGTGATCGGCCTCGCCTGCGGGCTCGGCCAGTGGCCGCTGGTGGTGGTGCTGGCGGTCATCAGCCTGGTCATGATTTCGGCCATGCGCGTGGTCGAAGGCTGGTTCGGCCACGATGACCGCAAGCTGGACGAAGACTGAGCCTCTTTCCGACGGACAAATCTCATGAAAGAGGGCGCAAGAACCACGTTCCTGCGCCCTCTGGTTGAAGATCGATGGCGACGGCGCCGAACCGCCGCATCGATCCCCGGGGAAGCCTGTGAAGCCTTTACGGCGTGCGCGCCGAATTGCGTGCCGCTTGGAATTCCGACTGCGAAAGATAGCTGTCGCCATCTTCGTCGAAGTAGAAGAAGGTCTGACCCGCCTCGTTGATCTGGCTCTGCGTCAGATAAGGCGCCTTTGCGTCGTTGCGTGCAGGCTCCGTCGGATCGGTCGGCAGCGCCCAGATCGCATATTCGGCGACGGACAGCTCGCCATCGTCGTTCCGGTCGAGAAAAGCGAAATCCATCCGGCTGCGCGGCATCATCTGGCTTTCGCCCGACATGTCCGAACCGCTGGTCGAAGCCGAATCACCGGACGAGGCCATCGTGTCGCCGCCCGATCCGCCTGCGGTGGTTTCATCGTCCATCGAGCCTGCGCTCGTGGAGCTGTCGTCCATGCCGCCGCCGGATTCCATCTCATCCGCCATGGCATCGCGGTTGCGGTCGTATTCGTCGCTGACGGCCTGCCGGTCCATCTCGTCGAAGCGCGTCTGCTGGTCCTCGTCGAGGTCACCGCCGACCGGATAGGCATCGTCATCGGCGTTGACATCATCGTCCACGATCTCGTCGACATCATCGATCGCAGTGTTCTCGACATCCTCGGAACCGCACGCGGCGAGCGCGAGCGCGGCTGTGGAGACCAGTGCGGTCAGTTTGAGACGATGGTTCATGGGGGATCCTTCAAGGTTTGTGTGAGCCCGCAACGTAAACGCACGACGCTGCAAACCTTTCAGAATTTCACATCGGTTAAGTGGCAGGCGAAAGAGGGTGAGCAGCGCACCGCCTCTCATCCCATGCACTCAACCCAGCCCGCTCGCCTCCAGCAGCGCCTTGGTGCTCGCATCGAACTCCGCCGCGCCGCCCTCGATATCCCTGGCCATCTTCTTGCCCAGCTCGACGCCGAACTGGTCGAAGGGGTTGATGCCCATCAGCACCGCGTTGGCGAATGTGCGGTGTTCGTGGAAGGCGATCAGCGCGCCCAGGGTCGCCGCGTCGAGATCGTCGCACAGGATCGTTGCGCTGGGACGGTTGCCGGGGAACTCGCGCGCGGGGTCCTTGCCATCCGCGCTCATTTTGCCGCCCGCCATCAGCGCCGCGCCCTGCGCGAAGCAGTTGGTCAGCAGGATGGCATGATGCGCCGGGTCGAGCGCGTCGCCCGGCGCGATGCTGGCAATGAAGTCGACCGGGACCATGTGGGTGCCCTGGTGCAGGAGCTGGAACACCGCGTGCTGCGCATCGGTCCCCACCCCGCCCCAGGTGATCGGAGCTGTCGGCCCGTCGACCGGCTCACCATCCGACGTCACGCGTTTCCCGTTGCTCTCCATTTCCAGCTGCTGGAGGTAGCTGGGGAACAGCGCCAGCCGCTCGTCATACGCAAACACCGCGCGGGTCTGGCAGCCGCGCACGCGGGCATAATACTGGTCCGCGAAAGCAGCACGCAGCGGCAGGTTGTCGCGTCCGTCGGTGTCGCGGAAATGCGCATCGACCGCCGCAGCCCCTTCCAGCATCGCGGCGAATTCGTCCCACCCCGCGGCCAGCGCGACAGGAAAACCGATGCTCGACCACAGCGAATAGCGCCCGCCGACGCTTTCCATGAAGGGCAGCACACGGGTTTCGTCCACGCCCCATTCCACCGCGCGTTCGGGATTGGCGGTCAGCGCGATCACGCGGCCATGCGGGTCGGACACCCCGCCCTCGCGCAGCCAGCGCATCGCGCTTTCGGCGTTGGTCATGGTCTCGATCGTGGTGAAGGTCTTGGAGGCTACCGCGACCAGCGTGGTCGCCGGATCGCACGCCGCAAACGCCTCTTCCAGAGCGACCCCGTCGATGTTCGATACGACGTGGCAATCGACATAGGCGAGGTCCCGCGTGAGCGCGTCGACCGCCAGATCGGGCCCCAGCGCGGAGCCGCCGATGCCGATGTGGATCAGATGGTTCACATCGCCCAGCGCACCCTCGCGGATCGCTTCGACCAGCATCTGCATGCGCGTGCGCAGCGCGTCCGCTTCCTCGACGCTCGCCTCGCTGCCCGATCCGCGCTGCGCCGTGTGTTCGGCCGCCCGGCCTTCCGTCACGTTGATCGGCTCGCCAGCGAACAGTTCGGCTCGTCTGGCCGCAAAATCGCTCGCCTCGGCCAGGCCATCGAACGCGTCGAGCAGGTCTGCCGTGAGGTGTGTTTTCGACCAGTCGAAGCGGATACCGGCGGCGTCCTCCCCTTCACCCCAGTCGATCCGGCCCGAAAGCCGGTCCACGCGGGCATCGTCGCCCGCGAAAAGATCGCTCAGGCTCGCCTGGGGCAAAGCCTCGATCCGGTCCCACGCCGCTGTCCTGCTGTCGCTCATCTGCACAAAATCCTGTTGCCTGCCTGCCCTTAGCGCCTAGGTGCTGTGGCGATGGATGAAAAGGGCGAAGCAGGCCCGGCGCACGAGGCCGGAGACGATGCGCGCGGCGGCGGGCTGGCAAGCCTGCTGACGCTTGTGCTGCTGGTCGCCCTTTTCGCGCTGACCGTGCGCACCTTCGCATTCTCGCTGTTCACGATCCCGAGCGAGAGCATGATGCCCCGCCTGATGCCTGGCGATACGATCGCGGCGAAGAAATGGCCCTACGGCTATTCGAGCAATTCGCTGCCGTTCGATCTGCCGCTGATTCCGGGCCGCTGGTTCGCACACCAGCCCCAGCGCGGCGACATCGTGATCTTCAAGCACCCGGTCGACCACACGGATTACGTCAAGCGCGTGATCGGCCTGCCGGGCGACGAGGTGGAACTGCGCGGCGGATATGTGATCCTCAATGGTCAGACGCTCAGCCAGTCGGCCACCGACGATGCAATCGTTCCGGTAACGCCCAACAACCCCTGCGGCTGGGGCGGGCGCGAGGAAGCGCGCCCCGCAGGCGGTGCGGACTGTCACTACACCCGCAATCGCGAATACCTGCCGTCGGGCGTAAGCTACGAAGTTATCGACTACGGAGCGACCGGGCAGGACGACTGGGGCCCGCGCACGGTGCCCGCCGGTACGATGTTCCTGCTGGGCGACAACCGCGACAACTCAATGGACAGCCGCTTCCCCGCAGTGCCCGGCGGCGGCATCGGCTTCGTCAGTCAGGACAAGCTGGTCGGCCAGGCCGGATCGATCCTGTGGTCGACCGACGGATCGGCCCGGTGGCTCGACCCCGAAAGCTGGTTCGAGGCGCTGCGGGACGAACGGACAGGGCAGGCACTGTGATCGGGAGTTTTGCATGAGCGAGTGGCGCAAGACCAGATCCTGGCTCCAGGGTATCGGCTTTGCCGCGCGCGACGAAGCGCTGTGGGTCGAAGCGCTGACGCATGGCAGCCTGGGCGAAAGCCGCGACTATCAGCGGCTCGAATTCCTGGGCGATCGCGTGCTCGGCCTGACGATTGCGGAATGGCTGTTCGAAACGCAGACGGACGCGGCCGAAGGGGCGCTGGCCCAGCGGCTCAACGCGCTGGTCAGCAAGCAGGCCTGCGCTGGGGTGGCGCGAAAGATCGGCGTGCCCGAGCATGTGCGGCTGGGCAGGCAGGCGCGCGACGACGGCGCTGCCGGCAGCGACAATATCCTTGGCGACGTGATGGAATCGCTGCTCGGCGCCCAGATGCGCGAGGCCGGTTTCGACGATGCCAAGACGCTCGTGCGGCGGCTATGGGCGGACGCGGTGGAAGGCGATGCCGGTCGCGCGAAACATCCAAAGTCCGCGCTGCAGGAATGGGCGGCGGGCAATCGCCGGCGCCCGCCCGAATACGCGCTGATCGACCGATCCGGCCCCGATCATGCCGCGCGCTTCACCGTCCGGGTTTCGGTGAGGAATGTCGGCGAGGCAGAAGCGATGGCAAGCAGCAAGCAGGAAGCGGAAACGGCGGCGGCAAAAGCGTTTATGGAGCGCTATGGGTAGCGCGCGCTTGCGCTCGCCCTTCGACAGGCTCAGGACGAGCGGGATATGACCGATACAGAAAATTCATCCGCCAAGAGCGGCGAGAAAAAGCAGAAATGCGGCGTGGTCGCCGTGCTCGGCGCGCCCAATGCGGGCAAGTCCACGCTGGTCAATGCGCTGGTGGGCCAGAAGGTCGCCATCGTCAGCGCCAAGGCGCAGACGACGCGCGCGCGCATGCTGGGCATCGCGCTGCACGAGAGCGACGAGGCCAGCACACAGATGATCCTGGTCGATACGCCGGGCATCTTCGCGCCCCGCCGCCGGCTCGACCGCGCGATGGTGAGCGCGGCGTGGGAAGGTGCGGAAAGCGCGGACGCGGTGCTGCTGCTGGTCGATCCGGTGAAGCAGCGCCGACACGAGCTGGAGCCGCTGCTGGAACAGCTGGCCGGCCGTCCCGAGAAGAAGATCCTGGTCCTCAACAAGGTGGATGTCGCCAGGAAGGAGCCCCTGCTGGCGCTGGCGCAGGAGCTTTCCGGCAAGGTCGAGTTCGCGGAGATATACTTCATTTCCGCGCTCACCGGCGATGGCGTGCCCGAGTTGAAGGACGCGCTGGCGGCCGAAATGCCCGAAGGCGTGTGGATGTATCCCGAAGATCAGGTCTCCGACGCGTCCGAACGCCTGCTGGCGACCGAGATCACGCGCGAACAGCTCTACCGCCAGCTGCACGAGGAACTGCCTTACGACAGCGCGGTGCGGCCCGAGAAATATGTCGAGCGCAAGGACGGCAGCGTGGAAATCCACCAGCAGATCGTGGTTGCGCGCGAAAACCAGCGCGCGATCGTGCTGGGCAAGGGCGGCAGCCGGATCAAGGAAATCGGCTCCGCCGCGCGCGAGGAACTGAGCGAGTTGCTGGGCCGCAAGGTCCACCTGTTCCTGCACGTCAAGGCGACCGAGAACTGGTCGGAGGACAAGGAAATCTTCGAGGAAATGGGCTTGGACTGGGTGCGCTGATCGCGCTAACCTTCCGGCACAACCTTCACAGAGAGTCTCGCATGCGCATCACCACCGCCCTTCCCGTCACCCTCGCCGCCTCCCTCGCGTTGAGTGCATGCGCCACCGTACCCGATGACGGATCGGCAAGCTGCCCAACGGTGAGCCGCGATTGGCAGGCATGGATCAATGCCATGCCCGGACCGGATGCGCAGCGCACGCTGCACATCACCGGCAGTGTCGACATGCCCACGCCCGGCTATTCGCTGGAGCTGGTGGGAGGGCCCGCCGACCGGATGCAACCGCCGGGCCTGCGTTTCCGCATGGAAGTCACGCCGCCCGATGGGCCGGTGACGCAGGTGATCACGCCTACCGAGGTGCGTTATAGCGAACCGACACCCTATTCGCAGATCCGCGAGATCATGATCACCTGCGCGGATCGCCCGGTGGTGGTGATTACCGAAGTGCCGGTGGCGCAGTAGCGTGACGACGCGGGGACAGGGCGTCCCCGCCGCTATCGGCCAGCCTCGCGGGCAGCCGCAGGGTCGTTGGCGGAGGACGCCGCTTCCCGTTCCCGCACGGCCTCGGTCGGCGTGACGAATCGCGCACCTTGCGCCTTCAGGAACATCACGATCCGCCTGAACTCTTCCATCCGCGCCGGGTCGTCGACCCAGCTTCGCGGATGGCCCTGGATCACCAGCACCGGTTCATCGCGATGCGCCGCATATCCGGCGCGGAAACTCTCGAAATCGGGGATGTGCACCGGGTATTCGATATTGACCGCCGCGATGCGCGGTAGCGGACTTTTGCGCGATGGCGCGGCTTCCTCGCTCGTGTCCTTGTACATCCATACGCGCACATCGTCGCGATCGGCCAGCACACGTGCAGTGTTCGCATCCGTGCTGTTGTAGGGCGCGCCGAACGTTGAGAAGGTAATTCCCAGCATCCGCTCGCCCAGGTATTGCGTGCGCGCGATGGCCGCTTGCTGCTCCGCCAGCGAACGCCCCCGGAATTCGCGGACATGCGCCGTGCCCTCTCCGCTGCGGCAATGGCAGTAACCGTGGTTCCACAGCTCGTGGCCTCGCGCATCGCGGGCAAGCAGCCAGTCCACCGCCTCTTGCCGGGGTTCCTCCAGCCCCTCGCCGATCACGCCGATCGTGGCGGTCACATCCTGCGCTTCGAGAAAGCGAAAAACCTCTTCCCAGCCCGGGTGAACGCCGCCGTCGGCACGAAAATCGTCGAGCTTCAAGACGATGGCGGGGGCCGGGCTCGAACCGGCCTCTTCGACGTCCGTCAGCGACGCGCAAGCCGAGAGCACGCCGCCCAGAGCAAAAGCCAGCAACCAGCGGATCACCGCAATCCTCCCCCGGTCATGACCGGGGGCCGCCGCGCGCCATGTCCTCCAAGCTCGCTCTCCAGAAGCCCTCTCCTATCGCTTTTTCGCAATCGCGATCTTGTTCTTCTTGGCGAAGTCCCTGGTCGATTCCTCGCTGCGGTTCAGCGCCTTGGCAATCTGCTTGAGGCCTTGCCCCTTGCCGGCCAGCACCTTCAGCTGTCCCGCCTCCTCGCCCGTCCAGGGCTGCTTGTGCCGCTCGAACTTGTCCTTCGCCATCAGTCGTCCGCCTTCTTGGCGGTGGCTTTCTTGGCAGGAGCCTTCTTCGCGGCAGGCTTCTTCGCAGCCGCCTTCTTGGCCGGGGCCTTCTTCTTGGCGGGAGCCTTTTTCTTCTTCTTGGCCGGCCCCTTGGCGATGCGGGCATTGATCAGTTCGATCGCCTGCTCCTCGGTCACGTCTTCGGGCTTCACATCCTTGGGGATGGTCGCGTTGGTCGTGCCGTCGGTGACGTAGGGGCCATATCGGCCGGGCATCACCTTCATTTCGGCTTCGGAGGTCGGATGCTTGCCGAGAACCTTGATCGGCTCCGCCTTGGCGCGCCCGCGGCCGCCCTTCTGAGCCGCTTCGGCGAGCAGCGTGACCGCGGCGTTCATGCCGGTGTCGAACACATCGGCCGTGCTGGTGAGCCTGGCATACTTGCCATCGTGACGCAGGTATGGCCCGTAACGTCCTATCGACGCTTCGATGTCATTGCCCGTCTCCGGATGCTGGCCGACGATGCGCGGGAGGCTCAGCAGCTTGAGCGCCATCTCCAGATCAAGCTCGCCGATATCCTTGGGGATGCTGGCACGCTTGGCCTCCTTGCCCTCGCCCAGCTGCAGGTACGGCCCGAAACGGCCCGTCTTGCGCTCGACCGGCAGTCCGGTTTCCGGATCTTCGCCGAGCACCGCATCCTCGGCCACTTCGTCCGCATCCGAACCCGGCTGCGCGAAGCGGCGGGTGAACTTGCACTCAGGATAGTTTTCACAGGCCACAAACGCACCGAAGCGACCACCGCGCAGGTGCAGGCGGCCCCCGGCGCGCCCTTCCTGGTCGCACAGCGGGCAGAAGCGCGGATCCTTGCCATCGGCGCGTTCGGGGAACAGGTAGTCGGACAGGAACGTGTCGAGCACCGCCGTGATGTCCGACGGTTTCTGCTCCATCACCTCGTCGGACTTCGGCTTGAAGTCCTTCCAGAACGCTTCGAGGATCGCCTTCCACTCGGCGCGCCCGCCGGAGACATCGTCGAGCTCTTCCTCCATCCCTGCGGTGAAGTCGTAGGCGACATAGGTGGGGAAGAAGCGTTCGAGGAAGGCGGTCAGCAACCGGCCCGATTCCTCGGCGAAGAAGCGGTTCTTCTCGATCCGCACGTATTCGCGGTCGCGCAGCGTCTGGATCGTGGAGGCGTAGGTGGAGGGGCGCCCGATGCCGAGCTCCTCCAGCTGTTTGACCAGCGATGCTTCGGAATAGCGCGGAGGTGGCTGGGTAAAGTGCTGGTTGGCCTCGACGCTCTTGCGCGCCGGGGCATCGCCTTCGCGCATGTGCGGCAGCAGACCGCCGTCCTCGTCATCGCCCTTGTCGTCGAAGCCTTCCTGATAGACTGCGAGGAAGCCGGGGAACTTCACCACCTGGCCGGTGGCGCGAAGCGAGTGCTGCCCGCTGCCCTCGGTGAGCGTTACGGTGGTGCGTTCGAGCTGCGCGGTCGCCATCTGGCTCGCCAGCGCGCGCTTGAAGATCAGGTCGTAAAGCCGTGCCTCGTCGCCAGATCCTGCCTTGTCCTTGCGGAAATCGGTCGGCCGGATCGCTTCGTGCGCTTCCTGAGCATTCTTCGCCTTGGTCTTGTAAAAACGCGGTTTTTCCGGGCGATACTCGGCGGAGTAGCGATCGGTGATCGCATCGCGGCAGGCGTCGATGGCGCTCTGGTCCATGCTCACGCCGTCGGTACGCATGTAGGTGATCGCGCCCGCTTCGTAGAGCGACTGCGCGCACCGCATCGTGTGGCTGGCCGAGAAGCCGAGCTTGCGCGCGGCCTCCTGCTGCAGGGTCGAGGTGGTGAACGGCGGCGCGGGATTGCGCTTGACCGGCTTGGTCTCGATCCCGGCGACCGTAAAGCGCCCTTCCTCGACCGCCTGCTTGGCGGCCATGGCGGAGGCTTCGTCGCCCAGCGTCAGCTTCTCCAGCTTCTTGCCGTCGAGCGTCACCAGCCGCGCTTCGAAGCCCGTACCGTCATGTTCGAACTGCGCAACGATCGACCAGTACTCGTCCGCCTTGAAGGCCTCGATCTCACGCTCACGGTCGACGATGATGCGCAGCGCGACCGACTGCACGCGGCCCGCCGACTTGGCGCCGGGCAGCTTGCGCCACAGCACCGGCGAAAGCGTGAAGCCGAACAGGTAGTCGAGCGCGCGGCGCGCCAGATAGGCGTCGATCAGGTCCTGGTCGAGCGCGCGCGGCTTCTTCATCGCCTCGGTCACCGCACCCTTGGTGATCGCGTTGAAGGTCACCCGGTCGACATTGGTCGGCAAGGCTTTGCGCTTCTTGAGCATGTCCAGCACGTGCCAGCTGATCGCCTCCCCCTCGCGGTCGGGGTCGGTTGCGAGAACGAGGCGGTCGGCATTCTTCGCTGCGTCGGCGATGGCCTTGACCTGGCTACGCTTGCGCTGGTCGGAATAGATCTCCCAGTCCATCGCGAAATCCTCGTCCGGCCGCACGCTGCCGTCCTTGGGCGGCAGGTCGCGGATGTGGCCGTAGGAGGCGAGAACCTTGAAGTCCTTGCCGAGATATTTCTCGATTGTTTTCGCCTTCGCGGGCGATTCGACGATGACCAGTTGCATAAGAGTGGGGGCGTTCCTTCACGTGTACGTACGCGCGAGAGTGGGAATCGGATACGCATTTCGTCAAGCGGGCAAGCGCCCGATCGCGGGATTTATTCGAAAACCTCCGCCTTGGCCCCGCCGCTGCGGGCCAGGAGCGAGAAGACTGCCAGGCCTACCGCGGTGCTCAGCACGCTGCCGAGGTAGACAAGCGCGTTGCCACCCAGCGCCAGCGGCCATGAAACCGCAGCGTACTCGTCGATGACGAGGAGGAAGGCCAGCGCGCCTGCCATGCTGACAGCAGCGGGGACAAGCATGGCAAGCAGGATGGGCACGACATGCCCGCGTGTCGCGTCCCAGCTTTCGCCCATCGCGGTGGAGACATCCATGTCCTCCGCCAGGGCGAAGCCGTAGGCGGGCGCCCAGCGCGCCCACAGGTACAGGCCCGGCACGATCAGCAGCAGAAACCCGGCGCCAATAGCGATGCCCGTCAGAAAAGAGAGGCCGAAATAGGTGCCGAACCCTCTGCTGCCCATGCGCTCGCCCGGCACCCCTTCGACGATCAGGATCATGGTCAGCGCGAAGGTCGCGCCGATATCGACTGCAAGGATGGCGAAGTCCGCCCCTTCGCCCCAGTCGTTCGTGTCGACCAGCATCGCACCGCCGATCATCAGCGCGAGATAGAGCAGCACGGCCAGGGGCGACGCGAGGATCAGCCGCCAGGCTTCGCCGAAAATCGCGGCGGATTGCGCGGCAAAGGGTATATTCTTGTCCATTCCGGTCCGTACCTACTCGAACACGTCCGCCACGCTCGTGTCGGCCGGTGCCACGAGGTGGAACACCGCGATGCTGAAGGCGAAGCTGACCGCGTTGCCGAAAGCCTCGGTAAGTCCCGAAATCGCCGTTGCGAGCCCCAACAGGGGCGAGAAAGAGCCCCCGCCGCCGCCCACCCCGGCATAAGCAACGCCCAGGACGACGCTGCTGAGCACAGCCAGCCCGATCCAGACCACCAGACCCGCGCCGAAGATCGACAGACCATGCCCGTCGGTCGCCTCCCAGCTCGCGCCCAGGCTTCCGGTAATCCCGTGCTCCCCCGTCAGCACGAAACCATTGGCGGCGGACCAGCGTACCAGCACGATGATGCCGGGAATGACCAGGAACACGAAGCCGATCATCACGCCGATCATCGCCAGGATCGACATGCCGACGAAGCTCCAGAAGCGCGCACCATTGCGCATCGGGCGGCCCGTCGCCGCCATCATCTGCGTCAGCAGCACATAGCTGGCGATCACGAACAGCACCATGCTGCAGACGCCGAACAGCGCCTCGAGCGCGCTGGAAGTCTGGGTTTCCCACATTGTGTCCGTGAACCGCGCAGAGAAGAAGTTATCGTCTGCGGAAGCAAGCCCGAAGAGCCCGCCGGCGCCGTTGAACAGGCCCAGAACCACCACATAGGTAATGACCGCGCGGCCCGCCGCGCCGAGCACCTCCACCGTCTGGCCGAGTATGCCGCTGACGTCTGCTTCGCGTTCCATCTATTCCCCCTGTCCAATCCCCTGCGCCAGCACATATCGCGGCGATCGGACGGAGGAAAGGCTCACCTAGACCGACCGGCGGACCGGCTCGCCAATCGGGGCAGGCAGGCGGGCAGCCCCTAGCTCTCCCGGTCCTGCCCGAAATCCGCGGGCAGGACACAGCGGCCCGCGTCGTACTGTCCGACGCTGCGGATCACCTCGTCCTTTTCCGGTTCGATCCGGCGGCCCGAAATCTGGCTGTCGATCACGCGGCGCAGCAACTGGTCGAGCCGGGTGACGAGATAGCAATCGATTGCAGGCGGTGCGTGCGGATTGCCGATGCCGCTGTCGTCGGTGAGGAAGGTATAGCGCGACTGCGTAGCCGCCGCCATTGCGCGCATGACGTATTCGGCAAGGTCCGCGACACCCGATGCGCCCACCGGCACGATATGCACGCGATTGGCACGCAGATGCTCGGCCGCAAGCCAGGCGGTGGGCACGTCTTCGTCATGCGGCGGCGCATCCGCGACGAGCAGGAGCGACTTCACCGCATCCTCGCGCCAGTCCAGATTGGCTGCACGCACCAGAGCTTCCTGCATCGCCTCGGGATAATCCCCGCCGCCATTCGCGGACTGGGCCGCCAGCGTTTGGCGCGCCGCCGCCATGTCGCCGGTGAAGCCCACCGTTCTCGTGACGAAATCATCGCCTTGATCGCGGTAGAAGGTGAAACCCACGCGTATGTCCAGCTGCGGGTGGCGCTTGGCCAGCGCGGTTACGATGGTTTCGAGCTCCGCCTGGAGGAACCGGATCTCGTCACCCATCGAGCCGGTGACGTCGATCACCAGCGCAAGGTCGAGCTTCTTCACCGCCTGCGCCTGCTTTTTCCCGGTAATCCGCAGCGTCTGGCCGCCCGGCGCGCCAGAGATCGTCGCGGAACGCCATTCCCCGCCGCTGGCGCGGACCCATACCCTGTCGCTCAGGCGGTCGAGTTCGGGGAAGAACACCACGCTGCCATCGGCGACGGTGTCGAGTTCGATCGAATTGCCGTCTGCGCAGCGCAGCTCGACCGTCTCGAACGGCATCGCCCGACCCGCCCGGTCGCGCACCTCCACGGTGAACAGCCGCGCGGTGTCGAGCACGGGCACCTGCGCTCCGCCCTGCCCCACGTTCGAGCGCGCGACATAGGCGGCGTAAAGTTCGGGGTTGAGAAGATCGTCATGCTCGCCCGCCGTCAGCAATCCGCTCTGCGGACGGGGAAGGCGTGGCCCCGGCGGCATGGGGGCCGAGGATTCGGCGCTTTCGCCGCCATCGGAGTCCGAAACCGTCACCGCTCGTGCAGCCGACCCGGTGACCACGATGCTTCCCGCTTCGGCTTCCGAGGAGAGGGAAGGAGGCGGCGGAGGCGGAGGCGGAGGCGGAGACGGAGGCGGAGGCGGCGGTGCCGACGGAGGCGGCGGGCTGGAGCCTGGCGCGACCTCCTTCGCCCTCCCGGCCGACCCTTCTGCCGAAGTGAGCGGGCCGGGCCGCTGCTCGGGCACAGGCTCGGTCCCGAGGTCGGGCAACGGAGCGGGCGTGCGGCAGTAGCCCTCCCTCGCGCTCGCACCCGTCGCGGCGGGGGCTTCCCGCGCGAGCGCCGGTGCGCCGAACGGAGCTGGAGCCAGCATGGCAATACCGCAAAGAAGGCCCACAGATCTGCGCATCGATTTTCCCCTCATCATCCCTGGAGCAAAACCTGAATGTCACCCAAACTCCTGAACCGGCAATGAGCGGTCTGTCACCCACCGGCCAGCGATACCTTGCCCCCGGCATGCCGATCTAGCCGCCCGGCGATCTCCAGCTCCAGCAGCGCCAGTTGCACCGCCGCTGCGCTCGTCCCCGACTGGCGGATGAGCTCGTCGACCGAGACCGGCGCGCTGGTGAGCAGACTTGCGATATCGGCAGGCTCCACCTGCGCCATATCATCGGGCACGGCTTCGTACGCGCCTGACGGTTCGTGGAAGGTGCTGCGCGGCGAGCCGTCGAAACTGCTGAGCAGTTCGACCACGTCCGAAGGCTCCTGCACCAGCACCGCGCCTTCGCGGATCAGGTGGTTGCAGCCGTGGCTGCGCGCGTCGAGCGGGCTGCCGGGGATCGCCATCACCTCGCGCCCGTATTCGCCCGCCAGCCGCGCGGTGATCAGGCTGCCGGATTTCACCGCCGCCTCCACCACCAGCGTTCCCAGCGCCAGCCCGGCGATGATCCGGTTGCGGCTGGGGAAGTGGCTGCCGCGCGGCTCCGTGCCCGGAGGCTGTTCGGCGATCAGCAGGCCTTCGCTCGCAATCCGCTCCTGCAGGTCGGCGTGCTGCGGCGGATAGGCGATCTCGATCCCGCTCGCGATCACGCCGATGGTGCGTGGGAAAGCGCCCTCGTGCGCCGCCCCGTCGATCCCGCGCGCGAGCCCGGAGACCACGACGAAGCCTTCTGCGGACAGTGCCGATGCAAATTCGCGCGCCAGCTTCACCGCCGCCGCGCTGGCGTTGCGCGCGCCGACCATCGCGACCACCGGCTTGCTCGCCAGCGACAGATCGCCCTTGTAGGTGATGATCGGCGGCGCGCCGTCGCTTTGGGCGAGCGCTTGCGGATAATCCGGCTGGTCGTGGAACAGGTATCGCGCGCCGTGGCGCTTCACCGCGTCGATCTCGCTTCGGACGGCGTCCTGCTTCGCGAGCGTATAGTGCCCGCCCCCCTTCTTCGCGATCCCCGGCAGAGCCTCGACCGCCGCCTCCCCGCTGCCATAGCGGGCGAGCAGCTGCGCGAAACTGACCGGGCCGATCCGGGGGCTGCGCAGCAGGCGGATGCGCGCAAACGCTTCTGCCTGCGACAGCGCGCTCATTTCCTGGCGCCGACCCTGGGTTCCTCGCCCTTCACCAGCCGCCCGATATTCGCGCGGTGGAGCCACAGGACCAGCGCCGCGATCAGCGCGAGGACCGGGACGAGGGCCTCGTATTGGAGGACGGCGGCGGCAATGGCGGCGCACACGACCGCGGCCATCCCGGCGAGCGAGCTGATCCGCACCCCGCCGAGCACACCCAGCCAGACGATCGCGTAGGTGAGGCCCAGCGGCCAGGCGAGCCCGAAGCATACACCCGCATTGGTCGCCACACCCTTGCCGCCCTTGAACTTCAGCCAGACCGGGAAGCAGTGCCCGATCACCGCGAACAGCGCGGCGGCAGGCACGGGCCCGAGGGCCGCAGCGGGCATCGTATCGGGCTGGTCGAACAGCGCGCGCGCGATCAGCACCGGCGCGAGACCTTTTACGAGGTCGAGCAGCAGGGTCGCCGCCGCCAGCTTCTTGCTGCCGGTGCGCAGAACATTCGTGGCGCCGATATTGCCGCTGCCCTGCGCGCGCACATCGCCCAGCCCCGCCGCGCGGGTGAGCAGGTAGCCGAAGGGAATCGAGCCGAGGAGGTAGCCGATCAGCGCGGCGAGTAACGTGTCCATGCCTGCTCCCATAGCCCGGTCAGGCCGCATGTCGAAGTCTCGTGTGGCCAATTGCGCCCGGATTGGTGGGAGTACCAGCAGACCGTACCTTGCGCGCCGCGACGCTGCGGGTAAGCCTCGATCGCATGGACGGGCGGCAAACCGATGCTCTGGACGCGGCAATCGCGCGGCTGACCGCGAAGGAGCGCGAGTGCCTGCGACTGTGGCTCGAGCACAAGACCGCGAAGGAAATCGCGCTCGAGCTCGGCATTTCACATCACGCGGTCGAGAAACGGCTGAAGATGGCACGTGCCAAGCTGGACGTGGCGACATCGCTCGAAGCGGCGCGGGTTCTTGCTCAGGCCGAGGGGTACGACCGGCCCGTAACCGGTCCGCCGGACCTTCCTCCGCCGGCCGTTCCGCACAAAGCCTGGCAACTTCCGACCATTGCCCTTGGAGGTATTGCCATGTTGCTTACGCTCGTTCTCGCCGTCGCCCTCGCCCCGGCGTCACCCTCTTCCGAAGCTACCCAAGTTGCGGACCAGACTCGCGAGATCGAACTGGACGGCGATCTGGAGCGGATTTTCGATGAGCTCGACAGGAACGCCAGTGGTTTTCTGGAGGCGCCCGAATCGCCCTTCGTCACGCTGACTTTCGAGGATCGAGATAGCGGCACGGGAACGGAAATCGGCGGCACGGAGCAAGCGATGGTTTTCCAGGATCGCGCTCCCGGCGAAAAACTCGCCGAAGATCTCAAAGGCACCGTAGTCCTCGGCGCGGCTGACGATCCCAAACAGCTCGCCGCGTTTTACGATGAGGCCGATACCGACGGCGACGGGCGCATCTCCTTCCGCGAGTACCACAGCTGGAGCCGCGCCAGCCTTGCCGAACTCGGCATCGAGCGGACCAGCGTGCTGAAGATCCAGCACCCTTCGGAGAATTGACCGGAGGGGCGCGCGGGGCCATGCCGCCCGGGCATGAATCCCGCCGCCCCCATCCTGATCTTCGATTCCGGCGTCGGCGGGCTGACGATCCTCGCCGAAGTTCGCAAAGCAATGCCGCAAGCGCCGGTGATCTACGCCGCCGATTTCGCGGGCCTGCCCTACGGCACCAAGAGCGAGGCGGAGGTTGCCGCGCGGGTCTGCGGTCTGCTGGGGCGGATGGCGGAGCGCTATCAGCCGCGCCTCATCTGCATCGCGTGCAACACCGCCAGCACCATTGCGCTGGGCATGGTGCGCGACGTGCTCGAAATCCCGATTGTCGGCACGGTACCCGCGATCAAGCCCGCCGCCGCGCTGACCGCAACGGGCGTCATCGCGCTGCTTGGGACCGCAGCCACCATCCGCCAGCCCTATGTCGACCGGCTGGAACGCGAATTTGCATGGGACAAGACGCTCGTCAGGTACCCCGCACCCGGCCTCGTCGCGGCGGCGGAAGCGAAGCTGCGCGGTGAAGCGGTGCAAGCCGCCGTAGCCGACGCCGTTGCCGAGCTTATGGCAGACCGATGGAGCGAACGGATCGACACGCTGGTGCTCGCCTGCACGCACTTCCCGCTGCTCTCCGAAGAATTGCGTGCGGTGTTCGGCGAAGACGTGAGACTGGTCGATGGGGCCGCGGGGATCGCCCGGCGCATCGCCTCGCTGACCAAAGGGCAGGACTTTGTGCGCGAAACCAGCGATTTCGCGGTGGCGACGGGCGATGGACAAGGCCTGGCCGCCCTCGCCCCTATGCTCGAACGCCATGGACTCATGCGCGTTACGCAATTCTGATTGCAAAATATCCGGCACCTTTGCGAATCACTCGCAAAGATCGCGCTGGAATCTGCCGTTTTTGCAGCTTAAACGGGCTCGCACTGTGACCAATTACAGCCATATATTCGACCGGGCGATCGATCGCCTGCACGAGGAAGGCCGGTACCGCGTCTTCATCGATATCCTGCGCAACAAGGGTGCCTACCCTAACGCGCGCTGCTTCCATGGCCACAACGGCCCGAAGCCGATCACCGTGTGGTGCTCCAACGACTATCTCGCGATGGGCCAGCACCCCAAGGTGACCGAGGCGATGGAAGAGGCGCTGCACGATGTCGGCGCGGGTTCGGGCGGCACGCGCAATATCGGTGGCAACACGCACTACCATATCGAGCTTGAGGCAGAGCTGGCGGACCTGCACGGCAAGGAAGCCGCGCTGATCTTCACCAGTGGCTACGTATCGAACGACGCAACGCTCTCCACCCTGGCGAAGCTGCTGCCGGGCTGCGTGATCTTCTCCGACGAGCTCAACCACGCCAGCATGATTGCCGGCATCCGCAACTCGGGCTGCGCCAAGCGCGTGTTCAGGCACAACGACCTCGACCATCTCGAGGAACTGCTTGCCGCCGAAGACCCCGACACGCCCAAGGTTATCGCCTTCGAAAGCGTCTATTCGATGGATGGCGACGTCGCCCCGCTGCACGCGATCTGCGACCTGGCCGAGAAGTACAACGCGCTGACCTATTGCGACGAGGTCCACGCGGTCGGCATGTACGGCGCGCGCGGCGGCGGTATTTCGGAACGCGACGAGGCGGCGCACCGGATCGACATCCTCGAAGGCACGATGGGCAAGGCCTTCGGCGTGATGGGAGGCTATATCGCGGCGGACAAGCGGATCGTGGATTGCATCCGCAGCTACGCCCCCGGCTTCATCTTCACCACCTCGCTCTCGCCGGTGCTGGTCGCAGGCGTGCTCGCCTCGGTGCGGCACCTCAAGTCCAGCAGCGAGGAACGCGACGCGCAGCAGGCGGCCGCCGCTCTGCTCAAGCAGATCATGCGCGATGCCGGGCTGCCGGTGATGGATTCCACCACCCACATCGTGCCCCTGATGGTCGGCGACCCGGTAAAAGCGAAGCGGATCAGCGACATCCTGCTCGCCGAATACGGCGTCTACGTCCAGCCGATCAATTTCCCGACAGTGCCCCGCGGCACCGAGCGCCTGCGCTTCACCCCCGGCCCCGCGCATACAGAGGACATGATGCGCGAACTGGTCGACGCGCTGGCCGAGATCTGGGACCGGCTGGAACTGGAGCTGCGGCAGGCGGCGTAGCCCGCACAAATCGGCCCCTTTGCGGAACCGAGCGGCTTTTGAACCGCTTGCCCAGCATGGCAGAGATAACAAAAGTAAAGCCCGGCACCCTCACCGATTTCGGCGACGGGTTCCATCACATCCGCGGATCGTTCAAACTCGGCGGGGTTCTCGACCTCGGCACGCATTGCGCGCTGGTCGAGCTGCCCGACGGGCGGTTCGTCTTTCTCGACAGCTATACGCTGGACGATGATCTGAAAGCCAAGGTCGACGCGCTGACCGATAACGGGCGCAAGGTCGCGGCGATTATCAACCTGCACCCCTTCCACACGCTGCACTGCGAATGGATGGCCAAGGCCTACCCCGACGCAAAGCTCTACGGCACGAAGCGCCATCACGAGAAGTTTCCCGAGCTCAAATGGGAAAGCGGGCACTGCGAGGCAGGCGCGCTCGACGGTCTGTTCGGCGACGCGCTGGAGTTTTCGATCCCCGAAGGCGTGCAGATGGTGTGCGAGGACGAGAACGTGCATTTCTCCTCCGTACTCGCTTTTCACAGGCCCAGCGGCACGATCTTCGTCGACGACACGCTGTCGTGCATCAAGGCGCCCTTCCCGCTCTCGCTGCTGCCGATCACGGGCAAGCTGGCCTTCCACCCCACGCTGGCCAAGGCGCTGGAACCCAACCCCCATGCCGCAGACGCCTTCCGCGAATGGGCCATTCACATGGGGCAGGACTGGGCCGACGCCCGCCGCGTGGCGACCGCGCACAACACCACCATGGAGCTGAACGCCGGCGAATTTCCCGAAAAAGTCGGCGCGGCGCTCGGCAGAATCTCTAAGATACTCGAGAAGCACCGCACGGTGCCACGCAGCGCCGAGTAGAACGCGAGGGGGGAGCCGGGCCAGGGCGCGCGCTCTTCCCCGCAGGTCACCCGCGAGAAGGGGCGCAGGTTCGTCAATGTCTCAGAATTCCTCCGACCAGACCTATGACGAGGTCGTCACAGGCCGCCGCTCCATCCGTGGCTTCCTGGACAGGCCGGTGCCGCGCGCCCTGATCGAGGAGGTGATCGCCCTCGCCACCCGTGCGCCCTCGTCCTACAACAACCAGTGCTGGAACTTCACGGTCGTCACGGGCGATCCGCTGGCCGCGATCCGGCAGGGCAATACCGAAGGCATCCTTGCGGGCCAGCCCGACAGCCGCGAGTTCCGGCGGCACGATCATACGCCCGACAGCCACCGTGCCCGGCAGGTCGCCGTCGCCAAGCAGCTGTTCGGCGCGATGGGGATCGAGCGGGAGGACAAGGCCGGCCGTCAGGACTGGATGATGCGCGGCTTTCGCCAGTTCGACGCGCCTGTTTCCATCGTCGTCACCTATGACCGCGAAATACTGGGCAGCGACATCGCGCCCTTCGATTGCGGCGCGGTGACCAACGCGCTGGTCAACGCCGCATGGTCGCGCGGGCTGGGATGCGTCATCAACTCGCAAGGCATCATGCAGAGCCCCGTGGTCCGCGAAAATGCGCAGATCCCGGAAGACCAGGTGATCATGATCTGCGTTGCGATGGGCTGGCCGGACCCGGACTTCCCGGCGAATGCCGTCATCTCGGAGCGCAGGCCTCTGGACGAAACGGCCCGCTTCATCGGCTTCGATGACTGAGCGCGCGGGCCTGGCACCGGGCGCGAGCCGGGCCGGTGTTCGAACCGGCAGACCAACGTGCGCACCAATTGCATTTTCAGCCGGGGGTAGCGATAAGAACTGCATGGACAAGCAATTACCGGCGGTCGCGTGGGACGCGGAGAGCGACCGTTCTTACAGTATCGCCAACCCGAAACCTGCCCAGTGGGTCCGACAGCTGGTCGAGACGAGCCCGATCGCATCGGTCGTTTCCGACCCGCGCCTGCAGGACAATCCCATCGTCGCGGTCAACCAGGCCTTCATCGAATTGACCGAATACGGGCCGGACGAAATCCTCGGCCGCAACTGCCGCTTCCTGGCGGGCGAAGGCACCGAGCCGTGGCTGACCGAGAAAATCCGGTCGGGCGTGCGCGAGAAGAAGCCGGTGCTGGTCGAAATTCTCAACTACAAGAAAAGCGGCGCGCCCTTCCGCAACGCCGTGCTTGTCGCGCCGATCTACGACGAGGCGAACGAGCTGCTCTATTTTCTGGGCAGCCAGGTGGAGATCGATTGCGACGAACCGCAGCTTGCCGCCAGCCGCCGCGAGCGCGCCTCCGCGATGCTGCAGACGCTCTCGCCGCGGCAGTTCGAAGTGACCCGGATGGTGGCCAGCGGGCTGCTGAACAAGCAGATCGCCGCCGCGCTCGGCCTGTCGGAAAAGACGGTGAAGATGCACCGCAAGCTGGTGATGGAAAAGCTGGAGCTGCGCACCTCGGCCGATCTGATCCGGGTCGCGGTGGAAGCCGGGATCTAGCGCCTTCGCTACGGGCTTGAGGGCCTAGGGCGAAGGTCCATGTTCCGGTGCGCCGGTCGCGCTCCTATCTCCAGAATGCCACGCGGCCGGCCGTCCTTCGTACTAGCTGTCCCGCCTCCGCCTCGGACGCGCCGCCGTGTGGCACCCTTTGGAAACGCCGCATTCGTCGACCAATCCGTCGATCCGAAACGCACGCCGATCCATCGCCGATAGCAATGCGGACGCCGCGCGCTACATAGGCGCGATGCACTTCCTGCAATCGACATGGCTGCGCCAGAACACCCCGTTGGTGGGCGTTGGAGCAATCCTGCTGCTGGCCTTCGCCGGGCTGGCGATCGCAGGCGCCTCGCACTCCGGGCCGCAAACCCCCGTCGCGCAGGTGGAACCGCTTTCCCCCACCCCCCTCCCCGTCGAGGCGTTGCCCGCCAGCGGGGAGGATGCGGACACGATCCAGTCCGAGCTGGAGCCTGACGACGCGCAAGCGCTCAACGCTGCGGTCGCGATTGTTGAGGAAGGGCCGGGCACCGCGCCGCCCTTCCGCTTTTCGGGCAACGGCGCCGACCGGTCGCGGGCGCGCGACTGCCTCGCCCTGGCTGCAATGGCGGAGGCGGGCTATGGCGATGCGGACCAGCGCGCGGTGATGCAGGTGATCCTCAACCGAACGCGCCACCCCGGTTTCGCCAACACGGTATGCGGAGTGGTCTACCAGGGATCGCATCGCCCCACCGGTTGCCAGTTCACCTTCACCTGCGATGGGTCGCTGGCCCGCACCTACCCGCAGGCGCAGTGGCGCGCCGCGCGCGAAAGGGCCGAGGAAGCGCTGGGCGGACGGGTCGAGGCGGCGGTCGGCAACGCGACCCATTACCACGCCAACTACGTCTACCCGTGGTGGAGCGACCAGCTGGACAAGATCGCCGTGGTCGGCCCGCACCTGTTCTTCCGCTGGCGCGGCTTCTGGGGCAGCACCAAAGCCCTGTCGGCCACCTATCGCGGCGGAGAGCCCGATCCCATGGCGCTGCGTACGGTGGCGCAGGCGGTCGATCGTCCGATGGGTGAACTGCCCAGCCTGGTCGCCGACGATGCAGCAGTGCGCAGCATCACGGCAGAGACGGTCGGCAGGAGTGCACGCGAGGCAGGCGAAGAACGGCAGAGGCAGTCGAGCACGCCCCAACCCTCCGGCCCGGGACCGGGCGCGCACTTCGTGCTCGTGGGATCGGGCGACGATCCCGGTGCGATCATTGCACGCGCACGGGGCCTGTGCCCGGGAGAGCGCTTCTGCCAGGTCTATGGCTGGAGCGAGGCAGGCGCGATCCCCTCCGAACTGCCGCTGTCCAACGATGCCCGCCGCCAGCTGCGCTTCAGCTATCTCGCGCCGCGCAACGGCAATCCGGAAGCGATCTATTTCGACTGTCGCCTGTTCGCCCAACCGGCAGAGGGCCGGTGCATGCCCTCCGCCCGGCCGTGATCGACGCAGTTTGCGGGAGAGCGCGCGCCCTCCCGCATCCGTGCGCCTAGGCTGTCTGCGCGCTGACCTGCTTCGCGCACCGGTCCACCCAGTCGCGGACCTCCGGCCCGGCAGGCAGCGCATCGCCGAACCACTGGAACGGAGAGCTCAGCAGCATGTCCGCCGCGCTGAACCGCTCGCCCAGCAGCCAGGGACCTTGGCGTAGCCGAGTGGCCAGCGTCCCCAGCATGCGTTCCATGTCGCCCAGGCCGTCGGTGACGACCGGATGCGACACCTCCGCCCATTGCAGGATCAGCAGCGGCTCCATCACGCCCTGGTAATAGGCCAGCCACGAAAGGTACGCGCCGCGCCCGGCCTCGCCCGCCAGCGGGCCCAGCTTGGCCTGCGGGTACTTGTCGGTCAGGTAGAGCATGATCGCCCCGCGCTCGCGCACATGCTCGTCCCCATCGACGAGATAGGGCACCTTCTTTTCCGGGTGCGGATTGGCCGGGTCCTGCGCGCCCGAGCCGTCCTGCCGCCGGATGGTGACCTCGCGGATATCGACATCCGCGCCGAGCATGCGGACCAGATCGACCACCGTATCGGAGCGCGACTGGGGCGAGTGATAGAGCGTAAGCATGTGCTTTTTCCTTTCCGTTTGCGGTGGCGCAGGGATATGCCCACCCTCCTGACAGAAAGAGGCAGTAGCGATGGCGCGGCAGGACAGATTGATGCGGCTGCTCGCCGCGCTCCGGCGGCTGCCCTCGCCCGTCACCGCGCGGCGCCTCGCGGCGGAAACGGAGATTTCGGAGCGCCAGCTCTATCGCGATATCGCCACGCTGCGCGCGGGCGGCGTCCTGATCGATGGCGCGGCGGGCTACGGCTACACGCTGACCGAAGACCCCGCGCTGCCCCCGCAGAGCTTCTCCCGCCTCGAAACCGAAGCGCTGATGCTGGCGGTCGGCAGTCTGGAGGAGCTGGGTGACGAGCGGCTCGCGAAGGCCGGGCGCGATGCGATGGCGCGGATCATCGCGACCCTGCCCGACCGTCAGGCGCGCCAGTCCATGCACGCGATCATGCGGTCGTGGCGCATGCCCGCAGAGCGTCCGCAAATCGCGGTCGATGTCGACCTGCTACGCCAGGCCTGCTGGGACGAGATGAGCGTGACGATTACCTATCGCGACCGGCAGGAGCGGGTCACACAGCGCGAAATCCTGCCGCTCGGCCTGTCGTACAGCCCGACGACGCTGATGCTGGTCGGATGGTGCCTGCTGCGGGAAGACTACCGCAGCTTCGAGGTTGCCCGGATGGAACGGCTCGACCTCGGAACGGTCAGCTTCCGCCCGCGTCGCGCGGAGATGCTGCGACGCTACAAGACGCTGCGCATGGCCGAATGGGAAGCGCAGAAAGCCGCGGAACGGGAGGAGGCGGGGCGCGCCGCCACCTGATTTCAGCGCAGATTGACCACGTTGTCCGTTTCCGGGAGCACACGGCGACCATCGTAGAGGCTCAGCATAGGCTCGTCCTCCACCACGATCGCCTGCGTCGCACCAAAGCCGTTGAAATCGGTCTTCATCGCCGCGCCGTAGGCGCCCAGCATGCCGACTTCGATATAGTCTCCGGCCGCAATCTCCGCAGGAAGCGCGAAGGGGCCTTCCATGAAGTCCGCATCGTCGCAGGTCGGGCCGTACAGAGCGAAATCGTCTGCCGGCGCGCTGTCTGCATGGTCCAGCGCCTTGACCGGGAATTTCCACCCCAGATGGGCCGCATCGTACAGCGCGCCATAGGCGCCGTCATTGATGAAAAGCTCGGTCCCGCGCCGCTTTTCCACGCGGGCGAGAAGCGACGAATATTCCGCGCACAGCGCCCGGCCGGGTTCGCACCACAGTTCGGACGAATAGGAAATCGGCAGCGATTCCGCCGCGCGGAAGATGACGTCGAAATAGTCTTCCAGCGGCGGCGGCTCCATACCCGGATAGATGCTCGGGAAGCCACCGCCCACGTCGATGATGTCGATCACCACGCTGGACGAGGCAATGGCGGCGCGCGCACGCTCGATCGCCTGGACATAGGCGAACGGCGTCATCGCCTGGCTGCCGACATGGAAGCACACGCCCAGCCAGTCGCAGTGCTGGCGGGTCTGCTGCAGCAGCACCGGCGCGTCGATCAGGTCGGCGCCGAACTTGCTGGCCAGCGAAAGCTCGGAAAACTCGCTGGACACGCGCAGGCGCACCAGCAGCTTCAGATCCTTCGCAGGGCTTCCATCGGGCGCACGGCAGGCGTCGACGATCTTGGCCAGTTCCTCCTCGCTATCGAGGCTGAAGGTGCGGCAGCCATGCTGGTGGTAGGCTTCGGCGATCGCGCTCTTCGCCTTCACCGGATGCATGAAGCACAGCTCCGCTTCCGGAAGGATCGAACGTACCAGCCGCACCTCGGCAATCGAGGCGACGTCGTAATGGGTGATCCCGTTGTCCCAGAGGATACGTATGAGATCGGGCGAAGGGTTTGCCTTCACCGCATAGAGCGAACGCCCGCGAAAGCCGTCCGCGAAGAAACGCGCGGCGCGCGCCGCAGCGTGCGGACGGTTCAGAATGACCGGTTCGTCGGGCGCGAGGGCTGCGACTACGGATCGAGCGTCAGGATAAGTGGCCAATTCAAGGGACCCCCAAAACGGTGAAGTTTCAGAACCGGAAAATCCGGGGCTGCCTTGCGGTTTTAGAGTCCCCTTGGGGCAGCGGAAGCGCGCATCTAGAGGCTTCGCGCATGAATGCAAGCGGAATCTGAGATAGCAGCATGTGGTGAATCAACGCTGCGAGGCCGAGGGGTTCCGAGCTTGCTCTCCAAACGGGCTCAATTGGCCGAAATCCGTTCTCTCAGATGCTGCGCGACGTTCTTGTACTGGACTTCGAAAATGACGAGCTGCCGCAGCAGGTGCGCTGGCGTGACACCCCCTTCAAGCCTGATGTAGCGCCGGTAGAAGACGGTCTTTTCCGGCCCATGGGTGACGGTCTTGATCCCTGCGAACCCGCGATTGGCATCGAGCAGGATCGCTTCGGACACGCCTGCCAGCTCGGCGTCGGGGAACATGACGGTGATCGCGGCGCAGCGATTGCCGGGGGCGCGGTTGCATTGCTCCAGCTCGACATAGAAAGCCGGATCGTCGCCACCCTGAATGCGCAGCGTGTTCGTTTCTTCCACGGCGGCGAGCACGCGATACTCCGCCGATTCCAGGAAAGCCTCGAGCTCGGGAAGCGTCAGCGTGTCGATCAGCTGGACCTGCCGGGGTTGCTCGCCCGAAACCTGGGCCACGGCGGGCGCCGGGACCATCGCCGCCAGGCAGGCGGCCAGCGTGGCAATCCTGGAATATGTCATGGCTCTCCCCCCGGCCGCCCCGGTCAACTCAGCCGATTGCGAAATTCCTCGTAACCGAAGCGCTTCACGCAATCGAGCGCGTCGGTCTCGCTGTCCCACAGCCAGATCGATGGCAGCGGAACGCCGTTGAACGTGTTGGTCTTCACCATCGAATAATGCGCCTGGTCGAGGAAGGCGATGCGCTGCCCCGGCTCGTTCGGCACAGGCAGCGAATACTCGCCGACAACGTCACCCGCGAGGCACGACGGCCCGCCGAGGCGCACCGGCGGCTCGCCCGCCTTCTCGTGTAGCATGGCCGGGCGATAGGGCGCTTCGATCACATCGGGCATGTGACAGGTGGCCGAGATATCGGTGATGGCGAAAGGCCCGTCGTTCTCTCCGGTGTCGAGGATCGTGCCGACAAGGATGCCCGCATCCAGCGCCACCGCCTCCCCGGGCTCGAGGTAGATTTCCGCGCCGGTATCGTCCTTCGCATCGCGCAGGAACTCGATCAGCTCCTCGCGTGCGTAATCCGCCCGCGTGATGTGATGCCCGCCACCCATGTTGATCCACTTGAGCTGGCCGAAATACGGCTCGATCGCGTCGAACACCTTGTCCCACGTGCGATGCAGCGGCTCGAACCCCTGTTCGCACAGGTTGTGGAAGTGGATGCCCTCGACGCCTTCCATATGCTCCTCGGTAAGCTGGCTGAGGGGGAAGCCGAGTCGGCTGCCCGGGCTCGACGGATCGTAGCGCGGCACTTCGCCCGTGGGCACCTGCGGATTGATCCTGAGGCCAACATCGAAGGCACCGCCGCTGGCCTTCGCCTGCTCCAGAATCAGCGCGGCGCGCTGCATCTGGCCGGGCGAATTGAAGATCACATGGTCGGAAAGCCGCGCGACCTCTTCCAGTTCGTCTGGCTTGTAGGCGGCGCAATAGGTGCTGATCTCGCCATCGTAGAACTCGGAGGCGAGCCGCGCTTCCCACAGGCCGGAGGTGCATACGCCGTCCAGATATTCGCCGATGATCGGCGCGGTGCTCCACATGGAGAACGCCTTGAGCGCGCTGAGCATCTTGATCTCCGCCTCGTCGCGGATTTCGGCCAGGATGCGGCAGTTCTCGCGCAGCTTCGCCGCGTCCACCACGAAGGCGGGCGTCTCGACGCGGTTGAGATCGAATTGGGCGAAGGCGCCCGGGTCGCCGGCTCTGGTTTCCATGACTAGCGCTTCTCCAACAATCGCAGGGCTTCGGCCAGGGCCGGATCGGTCCCATCGCGGGCCGTACTGGCCGGCTCTACAGGAACGTTTGCGACGTAATCTTCGCGCGGTGTGCCGTCGACATGGAACAGCGCCTCGCCACCCAGATCGACGCGCGCGCCGCTCAGCTCGAGCTGTTCGTTCCACAGCCCGCCCAGCAGGTCGCCCATGTTGGAGCCGATCGTGGTTGCGCCGGTGGCCGCATCCATCCCGATGACGATGCCTTCGCCCATGCTGCCGGTCCAGCGGCCGTGGAGCACGAACACGGGGCCGCCGAAGAAAGGCTCGCGCGGGAAGACGTATTCCACGAACTGGCGCGGCACGGTGAACTCGCGTTCCAGCGCGGGGATGCGGTGCATCTGGTAGGGACGCACCCGATCGGTGAAGTGCCCGATGATCGAGCGGCCGACCTCAGTGTTCCCGCCGCTCGGCGTTTCGCGCATGTCGAGGATGACGGCCCGCGCCCCCGCCGCGATGGCGTTCTTCAGCGCTGCGTCGAAGGCGGTGATGGTGTCGTTATTGCCGAGCGAATTGAGCGGCGAGAGCACCGCCACATCGCCGCGCGGCCCGACGAAGGACAGGTCGACAGGTTCGCGCTCGCGCAGGGAATTGGCCCAGTCGCGCGTCGAACCCAGCTCGAAGGTGCGGACCTGGCCGTTCGCCTTGCGCAGTTCGAGCGATCGGTCGCCCTTGCGCCGCCCGTTGACTGCCAGCGTCAGCCCGTAATCGAACTGGTCGGCGGCGGGATCGGGCAGAACCTCTCCGAAAGGCGCCTGGGCCGCAGCGCGCGCCGGTTTACCGTCCACGGACAGCACCTCGTCACCCGGCCGCAGCCCGGCATCGAAGGCAGGCGATCCGCGCCGGACATCGACGATCAGCGCCTTGCCATCCTCGAACCGGGCATCGAGATCGGCGGCGGTCATCACGATCGCGTAGTCGTCATCCTCGAACGGGCCGACGATCAGGTGCGGATCCATGAAGGTCAGTGCGGTGCGGTGCATGATCCGCCGCAGCGCCGCCTTGTCGGGCGCCTTCGCGGCCAGCGCGCGGGAGCGGTCCAGCTGCGCCTCGACGTCGATATCGTCGCGCTCGATATAGGCATACCCGCGCCGCAGCACCTGCTCGAACTCGTCCCATGCAGCAGCCGCGTCGAAGGCAGTCGCACTCTGGTCGGATTCGGACGGAGCCTCCTGCGCCGCCAGAGGCATGGCCAGCATCGCCAGCAAAACGCACCCGAAGGCAAGCCTGCGCATAATCGATAGGTCCCTGTCTATTCCGCGAGTGCTGCGTCAAAAGCAGCCTGCGTGGCGTCGTCGAAGCATACGAACAGCACGCGCTCGAGCGCCCCGTCGTGCTGGCCGGTCACCTCGCGCACGGTGCGCACCGCGATCGGTGCCGCACGTTCTGTCGGGAAGCCGTAGATGCCGGTCGAGATGGCGGGAAAGGCGATGCTGCGAACGCCGTTCGCGCGCGCCACCTCAAGCGAATTGCGGTAGCAGTCCGCCAGCAACTCCGGCTCGCCCTTATCGCCGCCGCTCCACACGGGGCCGACGGTGTGAATAACGTGCCTTGCCGGAAGATCGTACCCGCCGGTGATCCTGGCCTGCCCGGTTTCGCATCCGCCCAGCTGGCGACATTCTTCGAGCAGTCCTTTGCCCGCCGCACGGTGGATCGCGCCGTCGACGCCGCCTCCGCCCAGCAGGGAAGAGTTGGCGGCGTTGACGATCGCGTCGACATCCAGCCTGGTGATGTCGCCCCGGTGGATTTCGAGGACGACCGACATCGTCAGAAGCCGACCGGCCCGTCCAGCTCCTTCACGTTCCACGGCAGGCCGTGCTGGTTCAGCATGTCCATGAAGGGATCGGGATCGAACTGCTCCATGTTGAAGACGCCCTCCCCGTCCCACTTGCCCTGCAGCATCATGGCCGAACCGATCATCGCCGGCACGCCGGTGGTGTAGCTGACCGCCTGGTTGCCGGTTTCCTCGTAGGCGGCTTCGTGGCTGCAGATATTGTTGATGTAGAACGTCTTCTCGCCGCTGCCGTCCAGCGCTTCGCCGGTCGCGATGACGCCGATATTGGTCTTGCCCTTGGTCGTCTCACCCAGGCTTTCGGGCTTGGGCAGCACGGCGGCGAGGAACTGCAGCGGGATGATGTCGCGGCCCTGGTACTTGACCGGTTCGATGCTGGTCATGCCGACCGCCTGCAGCACGGTCAGGTGCTTGATGTACTCGTCACCAAAGGTCATCCAGAAACGCGCACGTTCCAGCTCGGGCACGAACTTGGCGAGGCTTTCCAGTTCCTCGTGATACATCATGTAGGCGTTCTTGGGCCCGACTTCCTCGAAGTCGAACTCGGTCTTCACCTGCATTGCGGGCGTTTCGACCCACTCGCCGTTTTCCCAGTGGCGCGCGGGCGCGGTCACTTCGCGGATGTTGATTTCCGGGTTGAAATTGGTCGCGAAGGCCTGCCCGTGATCGCCGCCATTGCAGTCGAGAATGTCGAGCTGGCGGATGGTCTTGAGCTTGTGCTTCTTGAGCCACATCGTGAACACGCTGGTCACGCCCGGATCGAAGCCCGAGCCGAGCAGCGCGGTCAGGCCCTTCTCCTTGAAGCGGTCGTGATAGGCCCACTGCCAGTGATATTCGAACTTCGCCTCGTCCTTCGGCTCGTAGTTCGCGGTGTCGAGGTAATCCACGCCCGCCTCCAGACAGGCATCCATGATCGGCAGGTCCTGGTAGGGAAGCGCCAGATTGACCACCAGCGAAGGGCCGATCTTCCTGATCAGGTTGATCATCGCGGGGACTTCCTCGGCGTCGATCTCGTAGGTCGCGACGTCCACGCCGGTACGGTCCTTCACCGATGCGGCAATCGCATCGCACTTGCTCTTGGTGCGACTGGCAAGGTGGATTTCGCTGAAGATATCCTTGTTCATCGCCATCTTGTGGACGCAGACCGAGCTCACGCCCCCTGCCCCGATCACCAGTACCTTCGACATGCTTGTTCTCCGTATTCGAATCCTTGCGCGCGCCTTTAGCCAAACGATGGCGCGGGTCCAAACGATCCGAAATCGCGAAGGCAATCGGCGCTTTCCTAATCGGGGCGCGAGAGACTATCGGGGAGGAATGAGCATCCGCCCGCCCGCCCTGCCCTCCCTCACCACGCCCACCCCCCGGCCGAGCGGCTTTTTGGGCCCTGGACACTGTGTCAGGTGTGTCAGGGAGCGGCTGCCTTGACCCGCCAGCCGACCCGCGAAGGCGTAATCGCCGCAGCGCAGAGCATCGCAGACATCCTGCCGCCGACACCGCTGCTCCCGGTGGAGATCGGCGGGAAGCAATGCTGGGTGAAGGCAGAAAGCCTGCAGCCTGTGGGCGCTTTCAAGATCAGGGGCGGCTGGTGGCGCCTTTCCAACCTGACAGAGGAAGAGCGCGCACGCGGCGTGGTCGCCGTATCCAGCGGCAACCACGCGCAGGGCGTTGCCTGGGCGGCGCGCAAACTCGGCATCAAGGCCGCCATCGTGATGCCGCGCAATGCGCCCAAGGTGAAGCTTGCGGCTACCGAAGCGCTTGGTGCCGAGATCGTGCTCTACGACCGGCCCGGCGAAGACCGGGACGAGGTTGCCGCGCGCGAGATCGAGAAACGCGGTGCGGTGCTGGTCCATGCCTTTGCCGATGCGTGGGTGATCGAAGGACAAGGCTCTGCGGGCATCGAAGCGACCGAGCAGCTGGGCAGGCAACCGCCGCTGATCCTCGCCTGCTGCGGTGGCGGCGGGCTGACTGCCGGGCTCGCCCTCGCCTGCCCCGACAGCAAGGTCGTGCCGGTCGAGCCTTTCGGGTGGGACATGGTCGGGCAGGCGCTGGCGAAGGGCGAGATCGTGCAGGTCGCGCCCGATGCGCCGGACACGATCTGCGACGCACTCCAGCCGCCCGCGACCAGGGCGATCAACCTCGCCGTGCTACAAGGTCGCGCAGGCCCGGGCGTCACCGTGACCGACGAAGAGGTGCGCGAGGCGCAGCGCTTCGCCTTCGCGCGGCTGGGCCTGGTGGTGGAGCCCGGCGGCGCGGCAGCCCTTGCGGCAGCCCTTGCCGGTAAGCTAGCGCTGGAAAACGATACGGTAATCATGCTGACGGGCCGCAATGTCGATCCGGCAGCCTATGCCGAAACCATCGATCCGCGCTGACCCCCCGGCGCATCACAGACGAAGTTCGCAACCGGAGATACCCCCATCATGCCGCAAGGCGAAGCCCACATCATCGACCGTTCGGTCGTCCGCAAGAGTTCGGGCCTGAAGGACACGCTGCTCGACAAGGCCTTCGCAACCGCGTTTCGCGGGCTGGTCTACGCGCAGATCTGGGAAGACCCGGTGGTCGACATGGAAGGCCTCCAGATCGACGAGAGCAGCCGCGTGCTGTGCATCGCCAGTGGCAGCTGCAACGCGCTGTCCTACCTCACCGCCAATCCCGAAGCGATCACCGCGGTCGATCTCAACCGCGCGCATATCGCGCTGGGCCGGTTGAAGATCGCGGCGATCAACGCGCTGCCCAATTACGACCTGTTCCGCCGCTTCTTCGCGCATTCGGACTACAAGGAGAATGTGGCGATCTACAAGGATCGGATCGCGCCTCTGCTGGACGATGAGAGCCGCAAGTACTGGGAAGGGCGCGACATTCGTGGGCGCCGCCGGATCACGCAGTTCCAGCGCGGTATCTACAAGCAGGGCCTGCTAGGCAACTTCATCGGCATGGCCCACCTGTTCGCCAAGCTGTACGGCGTCGACCTGCGCAAGGTGCTGGAAGCGCCCACGGTGGAAGAACAGCGCGCCATCTTCGAAAGCGAGCTGGCGCCGGTGTTCGACAAGAAGTTCGTGCGCTGGGTGACCAACCAGCCCGCCTCGCTGTTCGGCCTGGGCATCCCCCCTGCGCAGTACGACGCGCTGGCCGGCGACGAGAAGATGGCCGAAGTGCTGCGCAAGCGGCTGGAGAAGCTGGCCTGCGATTTCGACGTGAAGGACAACTACTTCGCGTGGCAGGCCTTCAATCGCGGCTATTCGAAGGACGAGGACGCTCCGCTGCCGCCCTATCTCCAGCGCGAGAATTACCAGAACCTGCGCGAACGCGTGGCGAAGCTGAGCGTGCAGCGCGCCAACCTGTCCGAATTCCTCTCCTCCCAGCCCGCGATGAGCCTCGACCGCTATGTCTTCCTCGATGCGCAGGACTGGATGGACGACCACCAGCTGACCGATCTGTGGCGTGAGGTCACCCGCACCGCCCGCACGGGCGCGCGCGTGCTCTTCCGCACGGCCGCCGAACCCAGCCTGCTTCCGGGCCGCGTGCCGAACGAAATCCTCGATCAGTGGACCTACCACGATGAGCTCTCGAAGGATCTGACGCAGCGCGATCGCAGCTCGATCTACGGCGGCGTACACCTGTATGAGCTGAAGTGATGGCACCGGCGGGGGAGAAACACGATCACGCGGCGCTGATGGATTCGATCTATCGCGGGCAGAAGTACATCTACGATGTGACGCGCAAGTACTACCTGTTCGGGCGCGACGATCTGATCCGCGGGCTGGATTGCACGTCCGGCGATGCGGTGCTGGAAATCGCCTGCGGGACGGGTCGCAACCTTGCCAAGGTACAGCAGGCCTATCCGGGCACCAAGCTGTTCGGGATCGATATCTCCGCCGAAATGCTCAAGAGCGCGGCCGGAAAGCTCGGCACCAGCGCGATCCTCGCCCCGGCCGATGCGCGCCAGTTCGATGCGCGCGCGATGCTGGGCAGGCCGACCTTCGAACGGGTGATCCTGTCCTATTCGGTATCCATGATACCCGACTGGGAACGCGCGATGCGCCATGCGGCGACTCTGGTTGCGCCGGGCGGATCGCTGCACGTGGTCGACTTCGGCAGCTACAGCGCGCGCGACACGCTGGGCGCCCGCATTCTGAAGTGGTGGCTGAAGCAGTTCCATGTGTCGCCCCGGCTGAAGCTGCCAGACGTTGCGGCAGAGATCGGCGCGCAGCCCGGCTGGCGGCGCGAAGGGCGCGACGGGATGGGCGGTTACTACCGGCTGGAGCGGCTGTACCGCGAAGCCGGGGCAACGGATTGACAGGCCCGCTGCCCAGCGCCACGCTTGGCGCAAAATTTCAGGGGGAATGAATGCAGGCTCAAATGCTCGCTCCGGGCGCGGTGCTCGTCGCATGGTCGCTGGTGATGCTGCTCTGGATGGCGCTCACGCGCTTTCCCGCGATGGCGAAAATCAGCGACAAGCTGAAGGGTGCCAAACGCGGCGGCCGCGGGCAGGATCTGGAAGGGGTCATCCCGGACAAGGTCAACTGGAAGGCGCATAACTACGCGCACCTGATGGAACAGCCCACGCTGTTCTACGCCACCATCGTGATCCTCGCGATCCTCGCCCCCAGCCCGCTCGCGATCCTGCTTGCGTGGATCTACGTGGGCCTGCGGATCGTGCATTCGATCTGGCAGGCGGCGGTCAACATCGTGACGGTTCGCTTTCTGCTGTTTATCGCCTCTACTCTCGCGCTGATCGCCCTCGCGATCATGGCCCTCATTGCAACTCTCGGAGCGCCCTCATGATCGGCATGACCATCCTGCAACCCGTCGTCGCGCTGATGATCTGGACCATGATCGTATGGGCCTGGATGTACGCGGCGCGCATTCCGGCAATGCAGGCGAGCAAGGATATCGACACCAAAAACCTGCATGGCGGCACGGGCAAGGATCTCGACGGCGTGCTGCCCGACCGGGTGCAGTGGAAAGCGCACAACTACAACCACCTGCACGAACAGCCGACCGTCTTCTACGCGGTCGCCATCGTACTGGCGATCATCGGCGCGGGCGACGGGGTCCCTGCCCTGCTGGCCTGGATCTATACCGGTCTGCGCGTGATCCACACGATCGTGCAGGTCACGGCAAACAAGGTCATGGTCCGCTTTGTTCTGTTCGCTGTTTCCAGCGTGGTGCTGATCGCGCTGATCGGCATCGCGGCGGCGCGGGTGTTTGGCTGAGCTGCTACTCGGCCGCTTCGACGGCCGGTAGCTCTTCCTTCGCAAAGTCCATCGTCGCCAGGAACCGCTCCGCATCGAGCGCGGCCATGCAGCCCGTGCCCGCCGCCGTCACCGCCTGGCGATAGGTGTGGTCCATCACGTCGCCGCACGCGAACACGCCGGGGATCTCGGTCTTGGGCGTGCCGGGCTCGACCAGCAGATAGCCGCTCTCGTCGGTCGGCAGCTGATCCTTGAACAGCTCGGTAGCAGGCGCATGACCGATAGCGACAAAGGCGCCGTCGACCTCGAGCGTGCTCTCTTCGCCTGTCACGGTGTCCTTCAGGACGAGGTGATGCAGCGAACCGTTCTCGCCCGCCTCGAACCGCTCCACGGTCTTGTTCCACATCGGCGTGATCTTGTCCGACGCGAACAGCCGCTCCTGCAGGATCTTCTCGGACCGCAGCTCGTCCCGGCGGTGGATCAGCGTCACATCGTCCGAATGGTTGGTGAGGTACAGCGCTTCCTCAACCGCGGTGTTGCCGCCGCCGATGACCGCGACCTTCTTGCCTCGGTAGAAGAACCCGTCGCAGGTCGCGCAGGCCGACACGCCCTTGCCGCCCAGTTCCTGCTCACCCGGCACACCGAGCCACTTGGCCGAAGCGCCGGTCGCGATCACGACCGTGTCGCCAATATACTCGTCGCCGCTGTCGCCCACCGCGCGGAAGGGAGGGCCGTTCTTGAGGTCGATCTCGACGATCGTGTCCCAGTGCATCTTCGTGCCCACATGCTCCGCCTGCGCGCGCATCTGCTCCATCAGCCAGGGGCCCTGGATCACGTCGGCAAAGCCGGGGTAGTTCTCGACATCGGTGGTGATAGTCAGCTGGCCGCCGGGTTGCAGGCCCTGGACCATGACCGGCTCCAGCATGGCGCGCGCGCCATAGATCGCCGCGCTGTAGCCTGCGGGGCCGGAACCGATGATGAGCATCTTGGTGCGGTGCGTCGCCATGTGCGAAGCTCTCCTGTCCGTCTGAAGTCTTGGCTTGCAAGTATGGGGATCGCGGCCCCGAGAGTCACGCCCGGGTTGTTACACTACGAAGCGTTGGTTCAGGCGCTCTCGCAGCGATTCATCCACACCAATCGCCTGATCGAGAAACGCATCAAGCGAACCCCATTCACCACCGACCACCTCCATGAAGCGGTCGAAATAGGCCTCGCGTACCTGCATCAGCTCGTTCACCGCATCGCGCGGCAGCGGGCCGAGCCGCTCTTCGATACCCGGAAGCGATTGCCGCTCCAGAATGTCGTAGGTCGGCGCGTCGTTGGTCCGCAGGAACTCGGTCAGCATGTCGGCGCGCGATACGCCCAGTATGTGATGCAGCAGTGCGGCCGCGATGCCCGTACGGTCCTTGCCCGCGAAACAGTGGACCAGGCTCGCCCCATCCCGTTCCGCCAGAGCGCGAAGATATTGCCCGAAGATGGATTGCATCGCCTCGTTGCGCGGCATGCGGGTATAGACCTTCAGCATACGCCCGTGCGCGGCCTCGGCGGTGAGTTCCAGAGGCTGGTCCGGCTCGTGCGGCGCGCGCGAACTGGTCTCGCCATCGTAGAATACCACTTCGCCATCCCACAGGTCCGGGCGGCGGCAGGGATGGCGTTCACGTTCCGCATTGCCGCGCAGGTCGATGACCGTGCGGATGCCCAGCTCGGCGACGGTCGCCAGATCGCTCTCGCTCGCCTCGACATGCTGGCCCGAGCGATAGAGCAGCCCGGAGACCACCCTGCCCCCGCCCCGCGTGGGGTAGCCGCCGTAATCGCGGAAATTGTGGATGCCGTCGGTTGCGTAGAAGGTGGGAGAAGTCTCGCTCATGCAAGTTCGGTGGCAGGGCGAACCCGTCCGCGCAAGCACGCGACGCAAGATTTGCGGTTCTCCGGTGGCTGGGCCAAGGCTGCGACAACAGAATCAACCCGCTTGGGGAGAAGCGAAGAATGTCCGAGGAAAATGCACTGCTGGTCGAACACGTGGGCAAGGTGGCGAAAATCACGCTCAACCGGGCCGACCGGATGAACGCCGTTACACCGGACATGTTCGACGACCTGCGCGACATTCTCGCCGGCCTCGACACTTCCAAAACACGTGCTGTGGTCATCACCGGCGCGGGCCGGGCCTTCTGCGCCGGCGCGGATATCAGCGGCAGAAGCTTTTCGGGAGGCAAGCCTGGCGACGCCTCGCGCAGATCGCTCGAGGACCATTACAACCCCGCGATGCTCGCGCTGATGTCGGCCGACATCCCCGTCATCACCGCGGTCAACGGGGCAGCGGCCGGGATCGGCGCCACGCTTGCGCTGTCGGGCGACCTGATCGTGGCCGGCAAATCGGCCTATTTCCTCCAGGCCTTCGTCAATATCGGGCTCGTCCCGGACGGGGGCGGAACCTGGATATTGCCGAAGGTCATGGGCCTGCCGCGTGCCATGGAGGCCATGCTGCTCGGCGAGCGACTGCCTGCCGAGGATGCGTTTGCAATGGGCGCGATCAATCGCTGCGTCGACGACGACAAGGTGATCGAAGAGGCGATGGCCCTCGCCGAGCGGCTGGCAAGCGGGCCCACGGTGGCGATCGGTCAGATCCGCAAGCTGGCCCGCAATGCGCAAGGCGCCAGCCTGGCGGATGCGATGCAGGCGGAGGCGGAAGCTCAACAGATCGCGGGCAACAGTCAGGATTTCATGATCGGCGCGCAGGCCTTCGCCACCAAGACGAAAGCCGAGTTCAAGGGGAAGTAGCGCCGCCTACTTCGCCGCGAGCCCAAGGATCCCGCGCGCCTGCTTCAGGTGCGGGATATCGACCATCTCGCCATCCAGTTGCAGCGCACCCGCGCCCGGGTTCTCCTCGAACAGGGCGACGATCCGGCGCGCGCGGTCCAGCTCTTCATCGGATGGTGTGAAGGCGCGATTGATCGGTTCGACCTGCGCGGGGTGAATGCACATCATCCCGCGAAAACCCACCTTGCGCGCATCTTCGGGAACGCGCTTCATCCGCTCTTCATCGCGGAAATTGGGATCGATCGTCTCGATTGGTGCGATCCCGGCCGCGTGGGCTCCGGCGAGGCACAGCGTGCGGGCCAGTGCGAAGGGCTCCAGCAGATTGCCGTCCTCGTCCCGATTGGCGGAGGCACCGAAGGCTGCCGCAAGGTCTTCCGCGCCCCAGGTGAGTGCGTCGAGCCGGGGAACGCCTGCGTAATCGCCGAGCCGGAACAGCGCGGGCGCGGTTTCGGTGGCGACGGCAATCAGCCGGATCGATCCGGGCTCGATCCCCGCAGATGCCTCCAGAGCGGTAAGATAGTGACCCAGCAAACGCACCTCGTCCGGTGTCGCCTTGGGCAGCATGATGCCATCGGGGCGATGGGGCACCACATCCACGAGATCGCGCAGCGCGTCGGGCGTATCCATCGGGTTGATGCGGACCCATAGCGGCTTCGCGCGGTCCGGTTGCCCGAGCGCGCCTGCCACATGGTCGCGCGCATCGGGCTTGGCGCTTTCGGCGACAGAATCTTCCAGATCGAGGATGATGAGATCCGCCTCGCCACCAAGCGCCTTTTCCAGCTTTCGCGGGCTGTCCCCCGGCACGAACAGGAGAGAACGGGCGGCCCATGGCTGGATGTTGCGGCCCGCATCGGCGGAATGCGTCGCGGGATTGTGCGGATCATGTGTCATGGCCAGCGCCCTAGCCCGGTCTGGCATGCGCTGCCAGAGGCAGCCTCAATCGAGGCGACAGCGAACGGAGATATTGCGCGCGATCGCTTTGCGCTGCCCGGCATGACGCCCCTCGGTCGACGACCAGTCCACCGTGTAATCGATCGATTCGTAAATGGTCGAACGCGGCGTCCATGCATCAGCACAGGCCATCCGTGCGGCCATTTCAACCTTCGCCGCGAGTTCCCGCCGTGCCTTGTCGGCATCTGCAAGATACTCGGTCTCCACCCCGTTGCGGACCTCCACCAGAACCGCCCTTTCGGCCTGCTGGGCCTGGCCGGCACCCGCCGCCAACGAGGCAATGCCGAAGGCCACTGCCAGTCTCGCTGCCATTTCCCGTCTCCCCCTGACGCGGCGTTCTCCGGACGCCGCGCAACGGAAGGTCGCAAGTTCGCCAAAATCCGTCAAGCGGATGAGGAAGGCTGGCCGGATTCGGGATCGGACAGTGGGAGACCGCGCGCTTCTGCCAAATCGAGGCGCGTGTCGATGTCTTTCAAGGCGATCGGGTTCGCAGGCGCGATACTCCTGGCCCCCGGTGCCCGCGCAAGCGATTGCGCCCCGCCCTGCCCGTCGAGGTTGGCGAGTGATGCAAAGTCCGCGCGCGCAAATGCCGCAGGCACACCGCTCGATCCGTCCGGATAGCGGGAAAAGAGAGTGTCTTGCGCCCGGCCGAGCGCCCGCAGGTGTGACGCGTCCAGGAAGGGCATATCCGCCAGCATGACCACAAGGCGCATGGCGGGCCCGCACGCTTCAACGGCCGCGCGGATGGAGGTTGCCATGCCCTCGTCGGCGTCGGGATTGGCGATCGTGGCCCACCCCTCCCGCGCGAACGCCGCCTGCATCCCGTCGCGGCAGATGAGGAGACGGCGCTGGAACCCTGCGCGCTCGGCCGCGCGCGCGGCGTGATGCCACAGCGGATCGCCCGCGATCTGCGCGGTCAGCTTGTCGCCATCGAACCGGCGAGAACGCCCCGCTGCCAGAAGCGCGACCGCGATCGACGGGTCAGGCATTGGGTCGCAGCCGCTCATATTCGCCGACAATTTCGCTCAGGGCAGAGAGCGCGAGGGTCTGGGCCGTTCGGCAGGCCGGAAGCGTGCCGACGGGGCTGCGAATGCGGGCAATGCTCTGCTCGGGCACTCCCTTCATGGCCAGCGCATCGGCCCGCGCCTCTCGTGCAGTATGGCCGCCTTGCGCGCCGATATAGAACGCCGGGCTCTCCACAGCCTCCTCCAGCAGCGCAAGTTCCCACTCATGGTCGTGGAACAGCAGCAGCACGGCCGTCCATCGATCGGCGGGCGGTAGGCAGCTGCCCCGGCCGAGCGAAAGGGCATCCTTCGCCACAGCATCGGTTGCCAAGCCGAGGGCGTCAGCCAGATCGCCAATGGCGGCAAGCTCCGCGCCCTCGCCAAAGACGCGCAGTTTCAGGCCCGGGATGAAGGCGCGCCGCGCCATCATAGCGTTGGCAGGCAGCATCAGTGATGCGGGCTCACGCCTTTCAAGCTGGTCGAGGGTATCGCGGCAGGCCTTCCGGTCCGGTGCCGGGTCGAGCAGAATGTCCAGCCCGCCCCCGCAGGGCAGGCGGAAATCGATTTTGGACGATCCCGCGCCGTAACGGACCACGGCGGGCTCGCCGATCTCATCCAGATCGCTGACCAATTGGCGTTCCAGACAGGTATCGGCGAGGTCCCCCACAACAGAACCATCGGGCAAAACTGCCAGCTGCGCACCGAGCCGACGGGAAAAGCTGCCATCTATCCCGACGATGGTGCACAGGCCGACATCGGGTTGGCATGCGGCAGCCAGCGCCCGGTGGTCCTCATCCGCGAGATGGCCAGCAGTCACGCGGCGCGCCCGCCGATCGCCGCCCCGTTGCGAGACGCACCGATGCGCGAATGATGTCCGTGTGCAGTTGGCATGGGCTCCCCGACCTTGAGATCAGACAACCATCGACGGCCCGCGATGTGCCCGGTGAGTCCGCCCGAAAGCCGTGGGCGACCGTGGAAGCAGTCAGGAAGCCTCGATCCCGCGTACGCCGGCCGAGGCGGCCACTTCGCGGTTCGACTGCGCTGAGAGCGAACGGTGAGCAGCGATCACCGGCAGCAGCACGGCCAGCACGCAGGCGACCCAGAAGATCGGCACGAAAGACGCGGTGTTGCCCAGCACGAGGCGAGCGACCAGCGTCAGAACCAGCGCTGCGGGTACGCCAGCGACCAGCCCCCACCAAGCAGCGCGCAGCCGGGTGGAGGCATTGCCGCGCCGTTCCCGCTTGTCGAGCCAGATGAAGGTCCCGGTCGCCACCACCACGCTCAGCGCAATCCCGAAAAGGATATAGGCAATCTTGACCGGAAGGCCGCCGTAATTCCCGAAGTGCAGGTTGTAGGTCGACGCCGAAAGCTGCTGGCCTACCGTGCCGTCGGCCAGGCCTACCGTGCCGTGAAAACCGCCGGCCGCATCGAAGGCATAATATTCGCCGAAAATGAGCCGCCGTGGGTGTTCTGCAATGATCTGCATGTGCTGTCCGGCCGTGCCCGGATCATGCAGGATCACGTAGTAGGGCTCCACCTCCGGATACTCGCGCTCCATGAAGGCGAGCGCGGGCGCGGCGTTCGGAATCCCGGCTGGCGAGGAATCGCCTTCGGGCTCATCGCCGAAGATCGGCGCCAATGCAGCGTCGCTGTCTCCGCCGTACCCGGCGGCGGCAAGCCCCCCGCCGGAGACATAGAACAGACCAATCATCGCGCCGGTCAGCGAAATGGCGAGCGCGAAGGGCAAGGTCCACACCGCCAGCCGGTTGTGCCAGTCCATCGTCGCGACATCGTCCGCCCGCCGCGCGCGCAGCCGGAAAGCATCGCGGAAAATGCGCGGATGCGCGACGACGCCCGAGACGGCGAGCGCAACGATCATCGCGCCGAACAGGCCGACCAGCGTCATTCCGTAAAGTGCGGGCAGGTTGAGGCGATAATGCAGGGCCAGCAGGAATTCGGCCCAGGCATTTTCTTCCGGCGCCGCAATTTGGCCCTGCGCATCAACATGGACGGCCTGCGTATCGGTGGTGATGGTGGTGCGCGGCAAATCTGCGGTCGGCAGGTGGACGTACAAATGCGTGGTGGTCGGCCCGTCGCTCTCGCTTTCGAGCACGTTCTCGATCGCGCGCTGAACGGCTGCCGGTTCGATCTGCGACATCTCGGGCGCGTCGAGCTGCTCGAAGCGCTGCCACTCCTCGTACAGCACGATAGCCGTACCCGTGACGCAAATAAGGTAGAGCAGCGCGCAGCACACCAGCCCCAGCGCGGAGTGCGCGGAGATCGCCTTGCGCACGGTGTCCTTGGCGAAAGCGAAGCTCATACCATGGTCCCCTGGAACATGAGGAAAGGTGCCGCAAGCGCCGCGATGCCGAGCACCCAGGCGAACTGATCCGCGCGGCGCGACATCATCAGCAGGGCAAAGGCGAGCACGGGCCAGGCGATCGGCACCGTCGCCAGAACGGCGACGTTGGCATCGGCCTCCGCGCCGCCTCCGAACAGGATCAGGGCGCGGATTGCCAGGGCGAACAACAGGCTCGCACCCAGCGCAAGCGGTCCGGCGATCGTGAAGGTCAGCAGGCCGGAACGGCCGCGCGGCTTTATCTCATTCGCCCCGCGATGCGCGGTGCGGGGCGCCTTTCGAGGCCCTCTGTTGACCGGCTTGAACGCCGCAACGGCGAGTGCAGCGAGAGCGGCGGCACCGATTACCAGTACGGTCACCGCAATGCCCCACTCGCCCGCCGCCCGGTCGGCCAGGACAAGCCCGACCAGCAATGCGCCCCATCCGGCAAGATTCAGCGGGGTCGAGCGCTTGGCCCGACCCCACGACATCCGGAGCACCGCCACGCCCGCCAGGGCAAACACGGCGGCCAGCCACATGAGAAGCCCTGCATTCATCAGAACGCGACGGTCAGCGAGCCATTGATGCTGCGCTTTTCGCCGGGGAAGCAATCGCCGCGTACCAGGCAGACGGCGAAATATTCCTCGTTTGTGATGTTACGCGCCGTCACCCGCAGGGAGAACCGGTCGAAATCGTAGCCCAGCGACAGATCGCCGACCGTCCGGCCATCCACCCGATAGGTTAGCAGATTGTTGGTGACCGCCGAGATGCCGTTGCTTTCGTTACCGCCGACATACCGAACGCCACCACCGAAGCTGAGGCCGTCCAGCGCGCCGCCGAAATTGTACAGCGCGAACAGCGAAGCCTGCCAGTCGGAGATCGAGGTGAGCGGCAGGCCGTTCGGGTCTTCCGTATCGAGATAGCTGACATTCCCGTCCAGCCGCAGGCCGCCGATCAGGGCATTGGCCTCGGCTTCGATCCCGCGAACCTTGGACACGCCCTCCTGCTGGCTGTCACCACCGACAAGCGAATTGGGGTTCGGCAGGTTGGACACCTCGATATCGAAGGCCGAGACCGTCACCAGCGCGTTGACGCCGGTCGGCTGCCACTTGATGCCCGCTTCGTACTGGCGGCCTTCTTGCGGCAGAAGCTGCTGGTTGGTGATCGTATCGATGCCCACCACCGGCTCGAAGCTCTCGGCGTAGCTCACATAAGGAGAGATCCCTGCCGGTCCCCGCCAGAGCACGCCGAAGCTGAGGCTGGTCGCATCGTCCTTCTGCGTCGCGCCGTTCTCCACGCGATTGGTCACATCGTCGAACCGGACACCTGCCGTTGCGACGAGCGAGCCCAGGCTCATCTGGTCGGAAATGTAGTAGCCAGTCGAGTCGACATAGTTGCGCGGGCCGTTGCCCTGCAACTGGCGCACCTGCTCCACCGTCGGGGCACCGGCGTAGGTCGGATCGAACACGTTCAGCGTGCCGCCGTCGAAGAGATAGGCCGTGTCGGAATCGGTGAACACGTCCTGCCGCTGCACACCGACCAGCAGTTCGTGGTCGATCGGGCCGGTCGAAAATTCACCGCGCAGACGGGCATCGATGGCCAGCTGCTCACTGCGATTATCTGCCAGGTAGAACGTCCAGGTGCCATTGCCGTTGGCATCGATCCGGGGCACGCCATTGCCCTGGAAGGCGATCCAGGCCTGGCGATAATCCGCCTGGGAATCGACATAGCGGCCGACCGCCTCGATCGAGAACGCATCGCTCAACTGCTGTTCGAACAGCAGCGTGAGAGCGAAGCTTTCCGTGTTGTAGGCGTTGAAATCGGGTGCGCCCATATATTCGTAGGGGTCGATCTCCTGCCCGCCGGGCCCCGGAAGCAGAGTGCCGGTGACGGGCAGGAACTGGTGCGCGGTGTCCGAATCCTGATCGGAGTAATTGGCCAGAATGGTGAATTCAGTCCCCCTGGCCGGGCGCAAGGTGAGCGCGGGCGCGATCACCAGCTTGTCGTCGTTCACTTCGTCGATCTGGGTGTCCGCATCGCGCAGGATGCCGACGAAGCGGAACTGCGCCTTGTCCTCGGCGCCGGGAACCGCAAAATTGATGTCGGTCGCAATCTGCTTGCGATCGAAGCTGCCATAATCGAAACGGACCTCACCTTCGGTCACGCCGTGGGGCCGCTTGGTCACCACATTGATGATGCCGCCCGGCGACCCCGCGCCATAGAGCACAGAGGCCGGGCCCTTGAGCACCTCGACCTGCTCCAGCGTATAGATGTCCTGCCGCGTCGTGTTGTAGAAGCCGAAAAGGTACTGCAGGTTGTCGCGATATTCCGGCGCATCCAGCCCGCGAACCTGCGCGAAATCGCCACGGGTAGAGAATCCGTAGGGCTCGGCGGTCACGCCCGCCGAATAGGTCAAGGCGTCGTCCAGCGACTGGGCGCCCTTCTCCTCGAAATCCTGTTCCGTCTCGATGGAGATCGAACGCGCCGTCTCTACGATCGGTGTGTCGGACTTGGTCGCGCCGAAATCGGTCAGCGACCCGGTGACGACAATCGTCGGGTCTTCAGCGCCATCGACGGGGTCACCAGTTTCGGTGCTCGCTTCAGGATCGACGGTCTGGGCCAGGGCCGGCGTGGACAGGATCAATGCGAGGGTTGCCGACGTTGCGGCGAGAATCGGTTTCAAGGTTGCATCCCTAATTTGCGTGTTCGGCGCGCTGCTACTGCGAATGGTTTTCAGTTGCAAGCGCTGCAGATGGATCATCGTGCCTGCCACGCCCGAGAGAGGAATCCGCAGGCATGCTGGCGCCATCGCGCGACCGACGACGCCTGATCTCGGGCGGTGGGACGAACTCTCGCGCAGGCCGCGCAAAATAATTCGCAAGCCAAAGCGGCAATAATCGGGTAAGGGGCCCCAACCTCGCCGAACGCAGAGCGTTTGACGATTCCCGATTTCCGCGCCGCTGATAGCAACGTCCAGCCGCCTGGGCTGCCCGGCGCGCGTGCATTGATTCCCAAGGTTATGACATGAATTTTTCCGAACTGCCCAGCACCCTGCAAAGCGCGCTGACCGAACGTGGCTACTCCGAACCGACGGACGTGCAAGCCGCCGTGCTCGAACCCGAAGCGCATGGCCGCGATCTCGTGGTCTCTGCTCAAACGGGCTCGGGCAAGACGGTTGCCTTCGGGCTGGCTTTCGCGCGCCAGCTGCTCGACGATAGCGGGAAGGTGCCCTTCCCTGCCGCGCCCCTCGCCCTCGTCATCACCCCCACCCGCGAACTCGCATTGCAGGTCAGCCGCGAGCTTTCCTGGCTCTACGCGAAGGCGGGCGGCCGTGTTGCGACCTGTGTGGGCGGGATGAACCCGTCGCAGGAGCGCAAGGCCCTCCGTTCGGGCGCGACCATCGTGGTCGGCACTCCGGGCCGCCTGCGCGATCATCTGGAACGCGGCGCGCTGGACCTGTCGGCTCTGAAGGCGGCCACGCTCGACGAGGCGGACGAGATGCTCGACATGGGATTCCGCGAAGAGCTGGAAACGATCCTCGATGCGACGCCCGAAGGACGCCGCACGCTGCTGTTCTCCGCCACAATGCCCAAGCCGATCGAGGCGCTGGCCCGCCGCTACCAGAGCAATGCCCTGCGCATTTCGACGGTCAGCGCCGATCGCGGCCATGGCGACATTTCCTACGAAGCCGTCGTGATCTCCCCCCCGGAGGTTGAGAACGCAGTGGTCAACCTGCTGCGCTATCACGAAGCGGAAACCGCCATCCTTTTCTGCGGGACGCGCGAAAAGGTACGCCACCTGCATGCGACCTTGCAGGAACGTGGCTTTGCCGTCGTCTCGCTCTCGGGCGAGAATTCGCAGTCGGAACGCAATCAGGCCTTGCAAGCGCTACGCGACCGGCGTGCACGGGTATGCGTCGCCACCGATGTCGCGGCGCGCGGCATCGACCTGCCGACACTCAGCCTCGTGGTCCATGTCGAGATTCCGCGCGATGCGGAGACGCTGCAGCACCGCTCGGGCCGCACGGGCCGTGCCGGGCGCAAGGGCACCGCAGTGCTGGTCGTTCCGTTTTCCCGCCGTCGCCGCGTCGAACAGATGCTCCGCAACGCGAAGATCGATGCCAAGTGGACAGATGCGCCCGACCGCGAGGCGATCCGGGCCAAGGACCGCGACCGCCTGATGCAGACCCTGCTGACCGCGGTGGAGCCTGACGAAGAGGACAGCGATCTGGTCGACGCTCTGCTCGCACAGCGCAGCCCCCGCGAGCTGGCCGCCATGCTCGTCGCCTCTCACCGCGCCAAGATGCCCGAACCCGAGGATCTGATCGCGAATACGCCGGAGGCACGACGCGCGGCAAAGGCCGAAAAGCATCGCCCGGGGTTTGAGGATACGGTCTGGTTCAGGATGGACATCGGCCGCCGCCGCAACGCCGACCCTCGCTGGATCCTGCCGCTGCTCTGCCGCCGCGGGCACATTACCCGCAACGAAGTCGGCGCGATCCGGATCGGCCCGGACGAGACCTACTTCCAGATTCCGCGCGCGATAGCAGACAAGTTCTCCGATGCGCTCGCCCGCACTGCAGGCGACGGCAACGATGGTGACGACGTCCGGATCGAGGCGTCGGCCAACGGACCGCGGGACACCGCTCGCGCCAACCGCAAGGGCCCGCCGCAGGGACGCCGCAACGGCAAGCCGAACCCCCACCGCAAGAACAACGACGCGACAGTGCGCCCGGGCCCCAAGGGCAAGGGCCCGCCGAAAAAGGTGAAAAACAAGAACCGGTAGGATGGGAGCGCAGTGCCCCGTCGCCAGGGGCATGTCTGCCGCCGAAACCGGGTCTGGGGCGACTACATTATCTGGCCGCCTGCTCAGGCGTCGGCGGCGCCCCAGATACGCTCCACCACCGGGCGGGTATTGTTGCGCGACTTGAACAGCTTGATTTCGAATTCGGTCTGCCACGGTCCGGGAATCTGACGCAGTTCGGGGTCTCCGCCATGGCCGGTAACGGTCGATTCCGGCAACCACGCTATCCCGAGTCCGAAGGAGGCTGCCGTGCGGACGCTTTCCGCCAGCGTGGCCCGATATCGCGTTTGCAGACGCTGACGGAATGGCGCGCCCTGAATCAGCTGTTTCACGAGGTACGACATCATCGCCGTCCCCGAATAGCCGACATAGGGAATCGGCGGCCCGTCGGCACTGTCCAGCAGGGGGTCCTCGATACTCGCGTGCGCGAAGGGCAGCAGTCGGTCGCGCCCGATGACCTTCTGCTCGAAGACGCTCGAATCGACCTCCTCGGAACCCGAAGGCAACGCATAGCTGATGAAGAAATCGGTCCGCTGCTCTGCCAGCGAGGAAAGATACTCCTCCACCGTGCGGGTCTCGGCCACAACCGAAACTGCGAACGGCCCGATCATCCGGTTCAGCCTGGAGACCAGCGAAGGGACGAAATACAGTGCCAGCGTGTGGAGCGAAGCGATGGTGACTTCGTCCCGCGTTTCGCGGGAGAGCGCTTCTGCCTGAAGCCGGGCTTCGTAAGCCTGACCGATGATTCCGCGCGCGACGGTGACGAATTCCGCCCCCGCGACGGTCAGGCGAATGGGGTGTTTCGAGCGGTCCAGAAGTTCAGCCCCGGCCCATAATTCGAGCGACTTGATGCGCCGGCTGAGCGCGGACTGCGTGATGTGCCGACGCTCCGCGGCACGCGCAAAGTGTCCCTCTTCGGCAACACAAACGAGATCCTCTAGCCATCTGAGATGCATAAGATCGACGCTTATCAGCGTCTTGCGTTTTTGTCATCGCGAATGGAAAATTTCGAATTTGCGCCGCGCGATATGCCCCGGCCTTAGTGCACGTAACGGAATGACAAACTGCAACGCACCAAGTGTTCGAAAGTTTCGTCCGGTTTCAAAAATCGATCAGGATCAATTGGGGGGTCGAATGAAAAATTTGTTGCTCGTTACGTCGTGCACGGGAGCACTGGCGATCGCACTGGCGCCTGGGGCCGCATATGCCCAGGATACCGGTTCGCAGGATGATCCTGCGACGCTTCCGGTTGCCGCCGATCAGCAGACTGCTTCGGAAGACAACGTCATCACGGTGACCGGTTCGCGCATCCGGCGTTCGAACGCCACGGCCGCCATTCCCGTGCAGATATTCAACCAAGAGACGATCGAGGAAACCGGTTCGGTCGACCTCGCGGAAGTCGTTGCCGAAATCCCCGGCGTCGATTCCGATCTCTCTCCCGAGACGACGAACACCAGCGTCCAGAATTCGGGCATCAGCACGATCAACCTTCGCCGCCTGGGCAGCGACCGGACACTGACGCTGATCGACGGCCGCCGGGCCATCTCCAACGCGGGTAACGGCGAACGCGTGAGCCTGAACACCATTCCGGCAGGCTTCGTCCGGTCGATCGAGGTCACCACCGGCGGTGCGTCCGCGATCTACGGCTCCGACGCAATCGCGGGGGTCGTGAACATCCTGCTCAAGGACGACTTCGACGGGTTCGACGCAAACCTGCGCTACGCCAAGCCGGAACGTTCGGGCGAAGAGGAAATCCTCGCCGATCTGACCTGGGGCAAGAATTTCGATGAAGGTCGCGGCAACATCATGCTCGGCTTCAGCTACGAGCATGAAGACGCGATCTACGCCGACGGGACCCGCCCCGATTCGATCCGGGCAGTGTCCTGGGGCGTGCCGAGCGACATCGGAAACTTCAACGATGAATCGCTCCTGCCGGGCTGCGATGCTTCCGGGCGCTATTGCTTCACGCCCAGCCTCAGTTCCTACATTCCCGGCGGGCGTTTCGAATCCGACGATGCGTGGAACGTCGGCGGCGTCTGGTTCAACGACCAGTCGCTGCTGCCCAATGATGGCCGGACATCGGGGGATGGTTTCGAAACCTATCCGGACGGCTTCAACTACCGTCCCGGCCAGACCCTCTCGCCGGAATACGAGATGTGGTCGGGCGCCTTCAGGGGCCGGTACGAGCTGACGCCGAGCATTTCCTTCAACGCCGGGGCGATGTACTCCGTCATCAACACGCGCGCTCGGAGTTCGTCTGAAGCGGCGATCTATGGCGATACCTATGCGGTGCTCGATGCCAACGGGAACGCGCAGTACGATGCGAACGGCGTCATCATCGAAGCCGAGCTGCCGCAGATCGCTTCGAACCATCCCTTCATCCCGCCCGAAGTCGAGGAAACCCGCTCGGGCTCGGTCAGCTGGTATCGCCGTTTCACCGAACTGGGCTGGGACGAGAAGATCAACGAGCGCAAGACGCTGCGGACAAACTTCAGCCTGACCGGCAATGCATGGGGCGACTGGCAGTGGAATGTCGGCGGCACCTACGGCACCTACAACCAGCATCAGCGCGACATCAACGAGATCGACCTGCAGCACCTGGCAAACGCGCTTCAGGTGACAACGGTCGGCGGAGAGGTCGTCTGCGCCAGCGCCGCCGCGCGTGCGGAAGGCTGTGTTCCGGTCAATATCTTCGGTGAAGGTTCGATCACCGACGCCATGGCCAACTACATCCGCTACGATGCCGACCTGCGGCAGGAGCGCGAGCAGGTGACCGGCCTCGCCAGTGCCAATGGCACGCTGCTGGAGCTTCCAGCCGGGCCGCTGAAGGCTGCTATCGGCCTGGAGTACCGCCGCGAGTACCAGCGCACCTGGGGCCAGGGCGGTGACAAGATCCTCCAGACGACCTCGACCGGTGTGCCCGATATCGACGCGCGTTTCGACGTCGTCGAAGCGTTTGCCGAGCTCGACATTCCCGTCGTCGAGTCGGTCTCGCTCCAGCTGGCTGGCCGCGTTGCCGACTATTCAACGGTGGGCACCGTCTACAGCTACAATATCGGTGGCAGCTACTTCCCCAGCCCCGATGTCCGCTTCCGCACGCAATATTCGCGTTCGCAGCGCGCACCGACGCTGACCGAGTTCTTCTCTCCGCCGCGCGGGGATTACGATTCGCTCAACGACCCGTGCGACGGCCTGCTGCCTGATGGCTCGGGGATCACCCCTCCTCCGGGCAGCAATACGCCTGCATCGACGATCGCCACGAATTGCCTCGCCGAGCCGGGCATCCAGGCCTATTTTGCCGATCCCGCGAATGCCGGGCAGGACTTCAGCGCCGGCGGCAGCGTCTTCGGCCCGAACGCGGGCAATACCAACCTGACCGAGGAAACGGCGGACACCTTCACGGCGGGCGTGATCTTCACTCCCAGGTTCGTGCCCGGGCTCGCGCTGATCGTGGACTACTACCAGATCAACGTGAAGGACGCGATCGGATCCGTTTCGACCCAGCTCGCGGCCGAGCTGTGCTATACGGCGGAGAATTATCCGAATAACCGTTTCTGCGACACGATCACCCGCAATGCGGCCAACGGCCAGGTCCGCGAGGTCATCAACCAGGCGGAGAACCTGGACGAGTACAAGACTGCCGGTATCGACACTACGCTCGACTACGATTTCGAGATTGGCGGTATCCCGGGCGATTTCGACCTCAACGTGATCTACACCCACTACCTGGAAGATTCGTACAGCTTCCAGGCGATCGACGGGCTGCAAGAAGAAAACACGCTCGGCATCATCGGCAATCCGCAGGACGAATTCCGCGCCAAGATCGGCTGGGGTCACAAGGGGCTGCGGCTGGCCTGGACGACGCTCTTCAAGAGCGGCGGTGTTGACGACAAGGACGTGGCGCCCGGCGACCCGGCCTACTTCAGCATCGGATCGCAGGCCTATCACAACATCTACGTTGGCTACACGCTGCGCAGCCGCCCCACGATCCGCTTCTATGCGGGCGTGAACAACCTGTTCGATGATCTCGGCCCGTTCCTGCCGAGTGGCCTCGACAGCGGGAACAGCCGCAACATCGTGTCCTCGCTCAACGACCTCGACGGACGCGAATTCTACCTGGGCGCCCGTTTCGCGTTCTAACGATCATCAATAGGCAGGAGGGCCGAACGGGATATCGTCCGGCCCTCCCCCTTTCGATCGCTTCCTGAAATCCGGAATCCTGCTGGAGGCTCGCCCCGCCGTGCGGTTGCTATTTCCCCTGACTCTTGCCGCCATTCTAGCCGCCAGTGTGCCCGCAGGGGCGCAGGAGCGGCGGCAGTTCGGCGACAATCTATTTCTCGAAAACGTGCCGCAGTCCGTGCTCTACGACGGGCGCGAGGTCGCCGGCCACATGCAGACCCAGAACAGCTATTCGGTGCGGGGCTGGACGCACGACGGCGACGCGCTGCTCTTCTCCTATCGCGGTGACCTCTATCGCCGGTCCAGCGTCAAGGGCGACTACGTCAAGCTTCTCGACCTACCGGGCCTCAGCCTTTCCAATGCCAAACCCGCGTCGGTTTGCGGGCGCAATGGCTATGTCTTCACCTCGGATCGCGATGGCGACGAATATAGCGCCGTCTACCTGACCGACGGACGGTCCTTCGACGCCGACAAGGTCTCGCCGGGTCGGTCGCGCAATATCTCGGTCATCGTATCCGACACCGGCGACCAGATCGCTTATGCCAGTGCCGAGGCGGGCACTGGCGTATGGCAGCTGATCGTGCAGCCCGGCTGCGCCGATCGGCCGCCGCAAGTGCTCGCGCGGGGGAACGCGCCGTTCTATCCCGATGATTTCAGCCCGGATGGCCGCTACCTGCTTGCCGAAGGCCCGGCCGAGGACGGCTTCAAGCTCTCCGAGATCGACCTCGAAACGGGCGAGGAGACAATCCTCGTGGAGGCGGAGGAGGACGTGAAGGATTCCGCCTACTCCGCAGATGGGCGGTACGTCTTCTTCACAAGCAACGCCTATTCCGATTTCACCGATCTGATGCGCTATGATCGCGAGACCGGCGAGTTGATACCGGTGCTCAGCGATGTCGGCTTCGACATTGATGGCATCGCCGTCTCCCCCGATCGCAGCCGCATGGCGGTCTCGTACAACCGGGACGGTCTATCGACGATCCTGGTGATCGACATGAACCGGCTGGAGCTTGTGGCAGGCCCATCCGAGCGCTCGCCCGGGGTGGTCTCCAGCATGCGCTTTTCCCCCGATGGCGAAATGCTGGCGATGAGCGTGTCGCAGCCCGAAGTGCCTTGGCGCTCGGGTCTCTACGACTATCGCACCGGGGCGTTCGAGCCCTGGACGGGCGGTTTCAAGCCGAACCAGAAGATGACCTCGCTGGTGCCGGACCTGACCACCTACAAGACGTTCGACATGGATGGCGACGCGCCCCGGCGCATCCCGCTGCTGGCCTATCGCCCCTCGACCGCCTCGCCCGAGAATCCGGCGCCGGTCGTAATCTTCGCCCATGGCGGTCCGGAATCGCAGTCGCGCCCCAGCTTCAGCCGCTTCTACCACTATATCGTGACTCAGATGGGCATCGCAGTGCTGCGGCCGAACATCCGCGGCTCCGATGGTTACGGCAAGACCTTCGAACAGCTCGACGAGACGACCCGGCGCGGAGACGCGATCCGCGACATCGGCGCGTTGCTGGACTGGATCGAGGAGCAGCCCGATCTCGACGCCTCGCGCGTGGTCGTTGCGGGCGGCTCCTACGGCGGGTTCGTTTCGCTGGCGTCGCTGGTCGAGTACTCGGATCGGCTGAAGGGCGGAATTTCGCGTTTCGGCGTCTCCGATTTCGCGTCCTTCATGGAAAATACCGAGCCTTACCGGGTCGACAACCGGCGGCGCGAGTACGGCGACGAGCGTGATCCGGAGATCGCGGCGTTCTTCCAGCAGATTTCGCCGATGCAGAATGCGGACCGGATCACCGTACCCGTGCTGTTTATCCAGGGGGGCAACGATCCGCGCGTGCCGCAGCAGCAGTCCGAAGATATGATCGCCGCAATCCGCGCCAACGGGGTGCGGGTGTCCTACGTGCTCGCCACGGACGAGGGGCACGGTTTCGACAAGAGCGAGAACAGCCGCATTTCCACCGGTGCGCAGATCGCTTTCCTGCGCGAAATGCTGTTGGACTGAGTTAGACGCCCGATCACGGCCTGGGCCGCCCGCAGATCCTGATCCCGACGGGAATATCTACGGCACACCTGCACAACCGCTGCCCGAAATTCGGGACGGATCGATCCCTCGCCTCACCGACCCGGCTGTATTATGCGCGCCCGGTTCACGGCAAATGCTTGAGCCGTGAAGGGGCAGGTACGGTTCGCAGCAACACGGCAAGTTCCTGCGTCGTGTCCCTCATCCGGTCGATCCGGCCGGCTGCAAGTTCGCGATCCTGGAACGGCCAGGCGGCGGGGTTGTCCGCATACCGATCGAGGAACGCGGCTGCCGTGGCCATGCCGCGCCCGTCCTCCAGCTGGGCCTCCCACAGGTCGAGCCCCACGCATTCGCCGATGGTCGCCAGTCTCGCCGCACCGTCGACGACGAAATGTGCATAATGCCAGCTGCGGGTGCGCTTGAGTTCGTCGAGGAAGCGGCCCTGCCTGTCCATCTGCACGCCGATCCGGAACTCGGGAAACTTCGCCACCAGAGTGCGCGTGACATCGTCCGCCCCGGCAAACAGCAGGAAGTGCGCGAGGTAGAAATCGTAGAACACGCCGTGATTGTTGCGCTTGTTCATCTCCTCGGCGCCGATATCGCTGGATGCCATCCACACCGCGAAATCGGCGTACCATTTGCGGATTGTAGTCTTCTCCTCGGCCGACATTGCGTCCGACGGCCAAAGCAGCCCCAGCGCTTCGACGATCGTAGAGAATTCGGATGCCTCGATGATGCCCTCGCCCCGCCCGTTCACCCGGCCCGGAATCCCCTGCGCAAAATTGAAATGCGGGTTCATGCGCGTGGCCGGCGTGACGAACCATGCGCGAGCCAGCTTGGCGGCATGGTCGGCAAATCGCTCCTCCCCGGTAATACGATAGGCAAGCGCGAGCGCCTCCATGTCGCTGGCGAGGTTGCGGATGCGCGATCGGTCGAATTCAGGGCCATCGCGCTCGGGATTCACCTCGCCGTCACGGCGCGTATAGGGCAGGCCGTCGCCGGAGCCCGAAGGCCACCAGTACGGCCCGATCGAAGCATAGTCGTTCGCCGTGGCCCCGGGCACGGGGCGCGGTTTGTCGGTTACCGAATAAGGCCCGTTGTCCAGCGCCTTCTCCGCCTCGCGCAGCACCTGTGCGCGCATGGCCTCGTCGCGCGCGATCGCCTCGATCCAGCGGGGCCGCCAGAGGAAGGTACGGGCGCCATCGAAGTCCTGCGCATAGCCTGCCGAGCCGCGACATACCGGCGCGCCCTCGGTCGGAGTGAATGCAGGAACGGCGACCTCACCGTCCTGCGCGGCGGCAGGGGCCGCAATCATCAAGCCTGCCAGAATACTAGCGCGAAACATCGCCCGTCCCTCCCATGGCCGCGCGCCATTCCGCCGCATTGGCGCGGCAGAAGTCGCCCGGTTCGTAGTGCTTCAATGCGGCGAGCGCGATGCCGCCATCGACCGCGCCCTGCAGATCGGATGCGTCCTCCAGCCAGCAGGCGAGTACACCGGCGGCAAAGGCATCTCCCGTACCGATCCGGTCGATGATACCCGTCAGCACCCGCTCCTCGCTCTCGGCGGCAGCCTCTCGGCTGTCGATCCGCGCGACGATGCGATGGGTGGTGCCGTTCCCTACGTGGCGCGCCGTGCTGGATATCGCCGTGAGATCGGGAAACTTCTCCAGTAGCGCCAGCGCGGCCTCGCGCCGGCGGGCTGCGCCGTCGCCCGAAAATTCGCGCCCCAGCAGCAGCGAGACGTCCTTGTGATTGCCGAAAAGAATGTCCGCCATCGCCACCATCTCGGCGATCTCGTCGCGCCCATCGCGCCCGCTCGCTTTCCAAAGGGACGGACGGTAATTGCCATCGAAAGACAGGGTCAGGCCCCGCTCCTTCGCCTTCCTGGCGAGCGCGCGCGTAGCCGTTGAAGAGGCTTCGCTGACGGCCAGAGAGATGCCCGAAACGTGCAGGTGACGCACGCCATCGAGAACCGCGGGATCGTAATCCTGCGTCTTCGCAAAGGCGCTTCTGGCGCGATCGTAGACCACCTCTCCGCCGCGCGGGCCGGCGGCGGGGGTCAGAAAATAGGTGCCCATCCTGCCCTCGGCAGTGACGACATGATCGCCGTCCACCCCCTCGCGCCGCAAGGCCTTGAGCGCCAGCGTGCCGAGGGCATTGTTCGGAAGTGCAGAGACCATGCGGGTTGCGAACCCGAGATTCGCTAGCGCGACCGCTACATTGGCCTCCGCCCCGCCCACATGCACGTCTAGCTTCGCGGTGTCGCGCAGGGTCGCACCGTCGCACGCGGCGAAGCGCAGCAATATCTCGCCGAAACAGGCGACCGCACCCTCCATCAGCGGGCCAGCCATCCCCCGTCGACCGCAAGGATGTGTCCCTGCACGTAATCCGCCGCGCCGCTCGACAGGAAAACCGCTGCGCCGCCGATATCGGAGGGGTCGCCCCAGCGTCCTTCGGGGATACGCTCCATGATCTGCCGGTTGCGGGTCTCGTCGGCCTGCAGAGCCGCGGTGTTGTTGGTCGCGATGTAGCCGGGCGCGATCGCGTTCACGTTGATGCCCTTGGGCGCCCACTCGTTAGCCAGCAGCTTGGTCAGGCCGCCCACCCCGCTTTTCGAGGCGGTGTAGCTGGGCACGCGGATGCCGCCCTGGAAGGTCAGCATGGAGGCGATGTTGACGATCTTGCCGCGCGCGCCGTCCTGCGATGCCCAGCCGGTCATGTGCCGTGCGACCGCCTGGCTGAGGAAGAACAGAACCTTCAGGTTCACGTCCATCACCGCGTCCCAGTCCTCCTCCGAGAAATCGAGCGCGTCCTCGCGCCGGATGATCCCGGCATTGTTGACGAGGATGTCGATCCGGCCCAGCGCGTCGACCGTCTCGTTGACGATCCGCTGGCACGGCTCGATCGAGGAAAGGTCCGCCATGACGACATGCGTACGGACGCCTTCGGCCTCCACCATCGCCTTTGTTTCATCCGGACTGCGCCTTGCAGTGAGCGCGATATCCGCCCCCGCCTTCGCGAGCGCGACGGCGATGCCCTGCCCTATGCCGGTATTGGCGCCGGTAACCAGCGCCACCTTGCCCGACAGATCGAACGCGTTGCCAGCCACGATTACAGCCCGCGCAGGTAGTTGCTGATCTCTTCGTCCTGCGAATTCTTGTAGAACAGCTCTTCGAACTTCTCGCCCGCAATCGCGCTCTTGAGAAGGTCCTGATCGACATTCTTGAGCACGGTCAGCATGTCGTGGCAGGTCTTCGCCTTGAGGTCGGCCAGAACGCTGCGGTTCTTGGCCATGATCTCGGCGCGTTCCTTGGGATATCCCACCCCGCTCTCGCCCTCGAAGAGCTTGCGATAGCAATCCTGCAGGTTGAGCTCGGCCGCCCAACCGAAGCCCTTGGCGTAGGGCATCGCAATGGCGTTGCCGTCGTTGATCTGGGCGAACAGGAAGGCGTCGGTCGGGTCGATCACCAGCCCGCAGAACACGCCGGGCATGGCGTTGGCGGCAAGCATCGAGCCCGAGCCAGTGCCGCAGCCCGTGACGACGAAATCGGCAGCGCCGGAATTCAGCAGGATGCCGGTCAGCAGACCGACCATCGGATAGGTGATCTGGGCCGTGTCATCGGCGGTGTACATGCCGTAATTGTGGACCTCGTGGCCAAGCTCCCCCGCGACCGTGGTCAGCGCGTCGTGGATCATGCCGTTCTTGGCAGCCTGGCTGTTCTCGTTGATGAGCGCGATTTTCATGGGTCTGTATCTCTCCGGAAGGGGTTTGACGGCCTGCCTTTGGCATCGCCGCACAGTTATCTGCTTGGCCCTTGGGTAACCGGTGTCATATAGCAACGCAAGGGCCGATTTGGCGATTTACGACAGGTAGTGGCGCAGTCAGGTCGGTGGGACGACGGACCCGCGCTCGATCAGGGTCGAAGGGAGCAGCCAGTCCTGCTGGGACGGGCTTCCTGGCGGGTCTATGATCTTGCGCGCCGCGCTCAACGCCATCTGCTTGATCGGCCAGTGGACCGTCGTCAGCGACGGCCAGATATGGCTCGAGAGCGGCGTATCATCGAACCCTACGATCGATACGTCTTCGGGGATGCGCAGCCCGTGCCGGCGGCAGGCGATCATTGCGCCGATCGCCATCTCGTCGTTGCAGGCGAAGATGGCGGTGGCGTTCATGCCCTTCGCCATCAGGTCTTCCGCCGCGGTGACACCCGATTCGAAGGTGTAGCTGCCGGGGCGGATCAGGCTTTCGTCCAGCTCCAGCCCCGCTCGCTCCATCGCCTCCTCGAACCCGGCCCGCCGTTCCCGCGGGGAGGTGAAGCCCTCCGGCCCCTCGATCAACGCGATACGGGTATGCCCCTTGTCGATCAGGTATGTAACCGCGTCGCGCACCGCCTCGCGGTCGTTCGAACTGACCACGTGCTCCGCGTCGTCCAGCTGCACGGAACCCATGCGGACATAGCGGCAATCAAATTCGCGGCAGAGTTCGGCGAGCGAATCCCGCTCGGAAATCGGCGGCAGCAGCACCACGCCATAAGGCCTTTGGCGCTCCAGAAACGCCCGGATGTCCGCCTCTATGGTCGGCGAGTTTCGGTCCACCGGCTGCACCATCAGGCCGAATTCGGTATCCGCGATCCCTTCAAGAATGCCCTGTTGCACGTTCACAAGGAACTGGGCGTTGGGGTTGTCGTGGATCGCGGCGATGATGAAATTGCGGCGCAGCGCCAGCGCGCGGGCCTGCATGTTGGGGACGAAGCCGATCTCCTTGATGACCGCTTCGACCTTCTCGCGCGTCTTGTCGCTCAGGAGCGGCGACTTGTTGATGACCCGGCTTACTGTCTTCTTCGAGACATTGGCGACACGCGCCACATCGTTGATCGTCGGTTTGCTGTCGGTCCCCATCCGCCAGGTCTTATGGCCAATTGTTCGACTCGGGAAGTCCAGCGGTGTCAGAATTGCCCGGGCAGCCACAGCGAAAGCGCGGGGACGAAGCTGATAAGCAGCAACGCGGCGATCAGCGTGAGATAGAAAGGCCAGATCGTGCGGACAATCTGCGCGATCGGCAGCTTGCCCACCGCGGAACCGACGAACAGCACCGATCCGACCGGCGGCGTCACCAGTCCGATGCCCAGATTGATCATCAGGATGATACCGAAATGCACCGGGTCCACCCCGTTCGCCATTGCAACGGGCAGGAAGATCGGGGTCGTGATCACGATCAGCGGGGCCATGTCCATGAAGGTGCCGAGAATCAGCAGCATGATGTTGATGACCAGCAGGGTCATGAGCGGATTATCCGTCATCACGCCGATCAGCGCGGCGAGCGCAGCAGGCACCTCCAGCAACGCGAGCGCAAAGCCGAATGCGGTCGCGGCTGCGATGATGAACAGGACCAGCGCGGTCGTGCGGACCGATTTCTGCGCTGCCTCCCACGTGCCGCGCCACCCCAGATTGCGATAGACCAGCGATCCCACGATGATGGTGTAGATCACCGCAATGGCGGAGCTTTCGGTCGGCGTGAAAATCCCGGACAGAATGCCGCCCATGATGATGACGCCGGTCATAAGGCCGGGCAAGGCGTATAGCGCCGCGCGGGTAAAGGCCCCCCAGCCGGGGAAATGGCCGCGCGGAAGATTGCGCTTTCTCGCCACCAGCCACGCGGTCAGCATCAGCATGGAGCCGGTCATCAGTCCGGGGACGATCCCTGCGAGAAACAGGTCGCCGATGGAAACGCCGATGCCCGACGCGGCGGCGTAGATGATCATGTTGTGCGATGGCGGGATCAGCAGGCCGACTATGGCGGCAGTGACGGTGACGTTGACCGAATAGTCCCGGTCGTAGCCCTTCTCGTCCATCAGCGGCACCATCGTGGAGCCGATCGCGCTGGCGCTGGCGATAGCCGAGCCGGACACCGCTCCGAACATCATGCTTGCGCCCACGTCCACCAGGCCAAGGCCACCTCGTACCCGGCCGAAAGCCGCATCGGCGACACGCACCAACCGTTCGGCGATCCCGGCGCGGTACATCAGGTCCCCGGCGAAGATGAAGAACGGAATCGCCATCAGCGTGAACACGCTGATGCCCGCCGCCATGCGCTGAACCGCAACGATCAGGGGGATGTCGGCAACCATGAAGGTCGTCAGCGCCGCGCCGAACAGCGCGAAGGCCACCGGCACGCCCAGCGCGAGCATGACGAACAGGACGAGGAAGAGGACGATTATTTCCATCAGTTCGCCCCTCTCTCGGACATTCTTACGCGGATACGCGCGAGGGAGAACAGCGAGATGAGCAGCCCCGCGAAGGGGATCACCACATAGGCCCACGCCCGGCTGATCCCCAACGAAGGGATGACATGTACGCGCACATCCCAGGCGAGCATGACGCCATAGACCAGCAAAACGAGCCCCATAACTGCGACCAGCGCATGAATGCCGATCCGCAGCCGGCGCCGGTTGTCTTCGTTGAAGCGCAGCTCGAGGATTTCGATGCGGATATGAAACCGCTCCCACACGCCCGCCGCCGCGGCGAGGAACACGTACCAGATCATCAGCAGCAGCGATGCCTGTTCGGTCCAGCTGGGGGAGGATTGCAGGACGTAGCGGCCGAATACCTGCCAGCCGATAATCGCTGTCGTCGCCAGCAGACCGAGGGCGCCGAGCTTGACCAGCAGATCCGCTACGCGATCGGATAGCGCGTTGTTCATCGGCTTGCGCCCCTTGCGGAAAGAATGCGTTCGACCAAGGCGCGCTGCCGGTCGGTGGTCAGCGAAGCCTCCCACATGCCGGTCATCGCTTCGGCGAAAGGCGCCGGATCGACTTCGTTCACCTCGACCCCGGAGGACAGGATGATCGCACGGCTCTTCTCGACCTGTTCGTCCCAAAGCTGGCGCATGTAGGGCACCGAATCACGCGCGGCCTGTCGTATCGTCGCCTGGTCGTCGGCAGACATGTCGTCCCAAGTAGCCTTCGACATGACGAAAACCTCGGGTGCAAGGAGGTGGCGGGTCAGGCTGTAGTAGCGCGCAACCTCGAAATGGCGGCCGTTTTCGAAACTGGGCCAGTTGTTTTCCGCCCCGTCGATCACCCCTTGCGCGAGGCTCTGATACACCTCGTCCAGCGGCATGGGCACGGCATCGGCGCCGAGCGAGCGGACCATGTCGATATACAGATCGGAACCGGGCACGCGCAGCTTGAGCCCTTTCATGTCCCCGGGGGTGCGGATGGGGCCGCGCGTGTTGTAGAAACTGCGCGCGCCCGAATCGTAGAAGCAAAGACCAATCAGCCCGTGCCGTTCGAGCGAGGCGAGGATTTCCTCACCGATCGGCCCGTCGACCACGCGCCGCATATGTGCGGTGCTCTCGAAGATGAACGGCAGGCCAGCAACGATGGTCAGCGGTTCGATGGAATTGAGCGGCGCCAGGTTGACGCGATTGAAGTCGATCCCGCCGAAAGTGGTGATCTCCAGCGTATCGCGCTCGTTACCCAGCTGCCCGCCTGCGTAGATTCGCAGGTCCAGACGCCCGCCGGTCCGCTCCCGCAGCAGGTCTCCGAAATGGCGCACGCCCTCTACCGTCGGATAGCCGACGGGATGCGTATCGACCGAGGTCAGCAGGCCCGGCCCGAGCCGCCGGGCACAGCCGGACAGCACGGCGCCGCTTGCCACCATTCCGGCGAGCACTGCGCGGCGGGATATCAGGGAATTCACGTGGCTTTCGCTTTGACCAGCTTGAGTTCGAAGCTGCCGAACGCGTCGAAATCGAGCAAGGCCTGCGCACCAGGCGCCGCCTCGTGCACGCCCGTTATCGCGCCGGAGGATACGAAGGTGCCTTCGGACAGGGGGAACCCGCGTTCGGCGGAGAGACGGCGCAGGAAGGCCAGCGATGCGAGCGCATTTTCGCGGAAGTCCGGTAGCGTCTTCATCGCAATGCACTCGCCATCAATGTGCGTGGTAACCTTGGCCGCCCCATCGATGGTACGCCAGTCGGCGATTTCGGGGCCGATCAATAGCCCATTATTATTTCCGAAGTCGCTGATGACGGCGGTCGGTCCGTAATCGTTGATCCTGGGGATCGGGCTGCTGGCGATTTCCGCACCGATGTACAGACGGTCCTCCTCATCCGTACGACCGAGACGAAACACGAATTCCGGTTCGATGGCGGCAAACCCGCCATCGAACACCGGCATGTCCGCGCACCCGTCCTGCTCGACCGTGCGAACCGAGCGGGCAAAGATGGGCCCGGCAAGATATCTCTCGTCGAACCGATCGAGATAGGCGGCCGGCACGCCGCCGACCTTCCAGCCGACGACATCGTCGTCCCAATCGGCAATCGACTGCGCTTGCAGCAGATATGCTTCATCGAGACTGTCGGGCAGGCCCTCCGGCGGCCCGGAGAGGGCGTGTGCATTCGCCCTCGCCCGGACCAGCCTTGCCGAGATCTCGCGATGCCCGGCTGGGAGAACGTCCCTTTGTGCGACCCTTGTCATTCCCTCCGTAACCCCGGTCAGAATCGGCCGCGCAGGCCAAGGAAGTAGCGACGACCCGAGAAATCGGACTGCGCCAGGCTGTCACGCGTCGGGCGATAAAGCAGGTTCGGCTCGTCCAGGATGTTGAGAACCTGGAAGCGCACCTCGACATTCCTGGTCAGGTCATAGCTCGTCGAGAAATCGAGGAAGCCCTGCTCGGCGGCGAAGCGGTTCGATGTGCTGCGATAGGGCTTGAAGTAGCGCGAACGCCACTTGTAGGCGAGGCGCGCATTGAACGGGCCCGTCTCGTAGAACATCGTGGCGTTCAGCGAATGCTTGGAATAGCCCGGCAGGTTCGCATTCTCGATGAAGACCGCCAGCGTCTCTCCATTCCGGCCGATCGTGGGATCGGGGAACTCGAAGTTGGAGTCGGCGAAATTGTAGCTCGCCTGGAAACCGAGGCCGAAATCGAACTTGTGCTGGGCCGTAAGTTCGAAGCCGAAGATGCGGCTCTTGTCGTCCGAATTGACCGTGCGGGCGATCTGAACGTCGGTCGGCGTGCCATCGACCACGACAGAGATCGTACTCACATCCGTGTCGAACCCGGTCTGCAGACTCTTGTAATAGGCCGCCAGCGAGATGGCGGTCGTATCTGCGGCATACCATTCGAGCGATATGTCGCCGTTCCAGCTCTTGAGCGGTTCGAGGTACGGGCTGCCCGCAGCAGAAATTGCCTGCCCCACGTCCTGCGCGCCCGATTCATCCGAGATGGAGAGGGCCGCACTCATCGCTTCCGGATCGGGCCTGGCGATGGCTTTGTAGACCGCAAGCCGCAGCAATAGGTCGGGATTGAGCTCGAGCCCCAGATTAGCGCTCGGCAGGACGTTCCAGAAATCGTTGGTCTCCGTGTTCACGGTGGCCGGCCCAACGGGCGTGATGTCGATCTCTCCCGGATCGTCACCCGGCGAGGTTTCCAGATCGCGGCTGATACCCAGCGACGTGATGTTCGTCTTGATTACGCGCGCCCCGATATCGCCGAACGCAGGCAGGCCGAACAGCTCCGTCTGCAGGTTGGCCTGGATATAACCCGCCCAGGTTTCCTCGGTAACGTCCGTATCGTCGGGGCTGAGCGTGGAGCCCAGCGGAAGCCCCGCGTCGGGGTCGCCGGTGAGGGCAAGGAACAGCTGCCTCGGGTCCCACGAAGCGAAGGTGAGCCCCCGCATCGGAGTGTCTGCCCCCGCATAGAGGTCCTCCACCGGGAAGGGCTGCCGTGCGGCAATCGCCTCATCCGAGAAGATGCCGTTTACCAGCGCAATCGGGTTGGTGCTGTCGTCGGAACTGCGGTCGATTCCGTCGTCCCGGACGCGATGGCGGTCTGCATAGCGGACACCCGCCTGGATCGACGAGAGTGCGCCGTCGAGTTCGTACTTCCCGTCGAGGCGGAACGACAGGATATCATCGTCCACATTCTCCTGCCGGCGGCGGACCCGAAGAGCGTTGGTGTATTGATCGTAATTGTTGAGATCGAACGGTGCGCCAATCCGGTTTTCGACTGCGGTCGTATCCAGGAAGGTAAGCGCCGGGACCTCGACGTCGCGGAAATCGAGCCGGTAATCGACGCGGTCCTGCGTGCGGATACGCATGTCCAGCTCGTCGCGACGGCGCTGGGTCTGCGAATATCCGGCATCGGCCGCCAAGGTCAGGCGATCGCCGACCTCGAACTCCACATTCGCACCCAGCCCGAGATACTCCTCGCTCTGCTCCTGGCGGAACGGGTTAATCTCGATCCGGCTGTTGCCGGTATAGGCCAGCAGCGCCCCCCGATCGCTCACCTCGATCGGGCTGATGCGACGGCGGCCATCGGAAATGATGAGATTCTGGCGGTCCTCGCTATCGTCGCGGTACGAATATTGTGCGTCGATATTGATATCGAGACCGGGCGATTTCCACTGGACCGCACCCATCAGGGCATCGCGGTCGGATTGCGTCTCAAGCGCGCGATATATGTACTGGTTGGAAACGAAGTACTGGTCGGCGGAACCGCTGGCCGTGAAATCGCAGTTCGATCCGCCATCCTGCGCATAGTCCGTGTTGCACACGCTGTAGGTGGAACTGCTGGTGAAGACATCCTCGGGCGCCGTGTCCCGCCGGATCTGTCCGCCCAGGGCAATGCCGAGTTCACCGTCGCCCATGTCCCACTGATCGACGAACGATCCGGTTACGCGGAAGCTGTAGGGATCGCCGTCGACCACGCGATCTTCGTAATCGCTGTATCCCGCGAGACCCTGAATCTGCACCCGGCTCTTCCCGTAATCGACGGGCCGCAGCGTCTGCAGCTCGATAATGCCGGACACACCGCCTTCGATGAACTGCGCCTGCTGCGACTTGTAGACGATCGCGCCGCTGATCAGTTCGGACGGAAACTGTCCGTAGTTCACATCGCGTCCGTCGCTGCCCGAGGTCACTTCGCGCCCGTTGAGGACCGACGAACCCAGGAACGCGCCGAGGCCGCGAACCGACAGCTCCGAGGCGCCGCCCTTGAAGCGATCCGACGTCACGCCCACGATGCGTTCCAGCGTCTCGGCAACCGAAAGGTCGGGGAGATCGCCCACATCCTCGCCCACGATCGCATCGCCGATCACACTCAGGTCGCGCTTCGTCTCGAGCGAGTTTTCGATCGTACGGGCTATGTCACCCACCACCACGATGGTGTTCGGGTCCTGCAGCGCCTCTTCGACCACATCCGCATCCTCGTCCGGATCGGTTTCCTGCGCCATGGCGTGGGCAGGCGCGAATGCCAGGGCGGATACCAGCAACGCAGCTTTCAGGCTCTGGCCTGCGCGAAGTCGACGCGAATCGACAGACTCCATCTGGTGACGCATGTTTTCTCCCTCTCCTGTTATTCCTCGCCACATCGCCTGTGACGAGGGATGTCATTTTTGACACCGGTTACCCAATTAATTGACACCGGTGGAATTCGAGGTCAATACCCTTTCAAAAGATAACCGGAGAGAGGCGCCCTGATGAGTTACAAATCGCTGTTCTTAATAGGCTTTTCCGCATCGCTCGCTGTATCGGCCATGCCGATCGCGGCCCTTGCGCAGGAGAGTTCGGCGGAGGTGCCGACAATTTTGCAACAGCAGGACGGCACGCCATCCGTCTACCTGCCCGACTTCTCCTACGCCGGTTACGATTACGGCCTCTCCCCCCTGCCGCAGATCGATACCGCGATCGACGTTGCCGACTTCGGTGCAATCCCCGACGACGGGATCGACGACAGTGCCGCGCTCAAGGCGGCGCTGGCTGCGGCGCATGCTGCGGACGGCCCGATCCGGGTGCAGTTGGGGGCCGGTCGCTACCAGCTGACAGAGATTCTCTGGATCGAGCGCAGCGGTATCGTGCTCGCCGGAACCGGAAGCGGTAAAGGTGGGACCGAACTGTTCATGCCCCGCCCGCTGAACCAGGTCGACGATGGCGGCGCACTGGACGAGCTGCGCGAATATCTTGTCCGATTCGACAAGCGCGAAAGGCAGAAGAACGCCAATCTCGACGTGCTTTTCTCCGAATGGAGCTGGAGCGGCGGCTTCATCTGGACCCGTGTCCCGGGCGGGCGTCATGCGACCTATCTGGAAGAATACGACCGGCCGATAGAGACCGTGGCTGAGATAGCGTCGGGCCGTATGGGCGAGCGCGTGATCGAGGTGCCCGAGGCAGCCGCCCTCTCGGTCGGCGACGTATTCCAGATTCACTGGCACAACCGCGCGGGCAAGGACGGGCCGCTGGTGGCCTCGCTCTACGGCGAGGACCGCGAGGATCTTCCGATTGGTGACCGTCACTGGACCCTGCCCGATCGCCCCCTGGTTCGCCAGGCCACCCGGATCGAGGCTATCGACGGCACCCGCGTCACCATCGCCGATCCACTGCTGCACGATATCGGCGCCGAACTGCCCGCCTATTTCGCGAAGTGGGAGCATCTGACCGAGGTCGGCATCCAGGACATGGCGCTGGTCTTTCCCGAGAACCCCGATTTCGGCCACCACAACGAAGCGGGCTTCAACGGTATCTATTTCACCGGCGTCCATAATGGCTGGATCAGCAATCTGCGGATCGACAATGCCGACAGCGGTGTTCTGACCGACGATCTGTCCGCAGTGACCATCGCGGATGTGACCACCCAAGGGGAACATATGGCGCACTACGCCGTGCACATCGGCAACGTTCACAATGTGCTGGTGACCGGCAATGAAGTGCGTAACCCCACGGTCCACACGTTCAGCTTCAACACCCAGGCGACCCGATCTGTCTACCACCGCAGCACCGGCTGGGAGCAACCCACGCTCGACCAGCATGCAGGTTCGAACCACCAGAACCTCTACGATCAGCTGAAGGTGCATATCCGGCCCGATCCGGCGCGCGATGGTATTGCTGCAACCTACGACTTGTTCCGCGCCGGCGGTGCCGGATACTGGCGCCCCGGGCACGGTCGGTTCAACACGGTCTGGAACCTCGACGTCGTCGTCGATGGCGGGACAGAACCCGGGGAAAAGGTGGTCATTCTTGAAGATAGCGGGGGGCCGGACGCACGCGTGATCGGCCTGCATGGCAATCGTCCGCTTGAACTGGACTACACGCCCACGCCCTATGTCGAACTGAACGGTTCGCGCCTGCTATCCACCCCTTCGCTCTACGATTGGCAGTTGGCCCGTCGCAAACCTTGAGAGGGACAGCCACCCGCAGGCGGATTGGAATTCCAGCGGGAACGGGCAGTGGATGCATCCAGGTCGATGAAGTCGACCCCCACTGAAAGGATCCTTCGTCTCCTGGTTTCCGAATACTCGGTGAGCAGCCCATGCTCTATCTTGGGCGGCGGCGGCTTTCTCCGGAAGTCAGCCGCCCCTAACCATCCGTACGCAGGGGGCCGATCTCGCTTTCGAAGCTGTAGAGCGACTGGATATCCGGGCTCTGTGTACCCACCGCCATCGGGCAGGTCTTGCCGCGGATCACCGCCACATCGAACAGTTCCTCGATCGCGCCGACCAGCTTGATGAATTCCACGATCGATCCGGAGCGCGTGTCGACGACCAGCACACCGCACCACGGCTCGCCATCGCGGCGCTTGATCTCATCATCCAGCGCGAGCCCGTCGAAGCCATTCTTGCGCGGCTTGGATACCGTCACGAACGCGTAGTGGCCCGCGAAGGAAAGGCCGCGGAGGAAGCCGGGACAAAAGGCGACATCGGTTTTCTCGCCAGTCTCGCGGTCCACCTTGATCAGGTAGCCGCGCCCGGAGTCGAGCGCCCACAACTGGCCATCATGGACGCGCGGGGAATGTGGCATGGAAAGCTGGTCCGTCACGATACGATCGTTCTCGACATCGATCAGCACTCCGCCTTCGTGACGGCGTTCGCGCCATCCGCTGACCACGTCGCTCTGGCTCACGGCAGAAACGTAGCGCGGATAGCCGTCTTCCATCGCCATGCCGTTGAGGTGGCACCGGTCTTCCGGCGCGAGCTGGGTGATGAACTCGGGCTTCCATAGCGGCTTGAACCCGAAGCGCGGGCTCAGCGTGGCGAGGCAGGAGAACTTCGTGTTGACGAAGATGCAGCGCCCTCGCGCGTCGACCGCCAGCTCGTGAATGTCGATATCGCCAGTGGTCTGCGCATTGCGCGGCACATAAAGCGCATCGAATGCCTTGTTCGCCCGTTCATTGGGCTGGAGCGTGTTTTCGAGCCGCCAGACCTGGTACAACCCGCCCAGGTAAAGTCGGTCGCGCCCCGCATGGATACCCATCGCGCGCTGGAAAGCCTGCTGATGCAGCGAGACTTTCCCATCAGGCAGCAGCCCGACCAGGAACAGCCTTCCCGACTGGTAGGACGTGAATGCGATCGAGCATTTCATCTGGCCGAGCCATCGCGCGAAACCGCGCGACAGCTCGATCCGGGTATCCGCAGCTGCTGCGCCCTCAGGCGCAGCATCCGCAGGTTTGGCGTTATTTTCTTCTGTCACGCGCTATCCGTCGTCTCGTTCAGAACTTCAGGCTCAGGCCGCCGCGACCGGCACCCCCGCTCACGTCACCGAACAGCAACTCACCTTCGGCGAAGATCGAGAAGCGATCGCTGATCTCCAGCGTCAGCCCCGCCTCGCCGCGCCCGTACAGCGCCGGCACCTCGTCCGCCAGAGTGATGGACTGCGTGCCAGAAGTGAAGGCGATGCCATTGTCACCGGCCAGTTCCTTTTCCGCAAACACACCGACATGCGGGACGATGGAGACCTTGCCCGTTTCGAACCGGGCGCCGGTGCGTGCACCGGCATGCGCTCGCAGACTCTCGGCAGAGTCGAACGCGAACCCTGCGTTGGTGAAGTGCAGCGCAGGAATGTCTGCGCTCACCCAGTTGATCCCTGCCACCGGCTCGACAAAGAAGGTCTCGCCGCCCAGCCGGGCTCCGGCTTCGAGCGCGAACCCTAGCGCGGTCGTATCGAAGTCGGCCTGCTCGCCAACGCTCTGCAACGCCAGGTCGACATCGGCGAAGTCCGCCTTGACCAGCGCATCGAGGAACACCGCCCCGTTGCTCCAGCCCCCGTGCAGGCCGATATTGAAGCTTTCAACCCGGTAGCTATTGCCGGTCTGGGCGAAGGTGCTTTCGTTGCTGCCGAAGCCGAAGGTGACACCGAAGCGAGCCTTCGAACCGGCGTAGGTGATCCCGCCCTGCCCGCCGCGATGGGAAGCCTCGGTCGTCAGCGTTTCGGCATACTCGGCGCCATCGAAAGTGACCTGGTATTCCTGCGGGTCGCGATCTCGGCTGCCGTCGAAATACTGTACCCAGCTTGAGATACCAGACTGCGACCCTGCGCGCGCCTGCGCGTTCTGCTTCGCCCATGCATCGGTGCTCTGATGCCACGCGTCGGTAATGGTCTCGCCGAGCCGGACGGGTTCGAACACTTCGACATCGGGCGCCATCGCCACAGCGAGCCCGCCTTGGGCGAAGGACAGGCGGTAATTGAGGAAGCCTGCATCTTCCGCCCCGTCATCGATCACGAAGGCATCCGTGTCCACATCGCCGGTGAAGACGATCAGGTCCGCCGTGCTGTCGAGCGTCAGGCCTTGCGCACCCTGGAAGACGAGCTGCGTGGTTCCGGTGACGTCGCCCAAGACGAGCTGGTCGCTGTCGTCCCCCGACAGGTCGAACGAGATGGTGCTGCCCTCGACGCCGTTGAAGACGAGGTTGGACAGGTCCAGCCGATCGTCGCCGTTGCCCGCCGCGAAGACGATGGCACCGCTGTTGTCCAGCCGATCGAGCCCATCGAACAGCACGTCACCCTGAACGACGATGCTGCCGCTGTTGGACATCAGATCGTTGCCAGTGCCGAAATAGCTCGTGCCATTCGCGAAGAACGTGCCTGCGATGTCGAAGTTGCTGCCGCGATCGTCTAGCCGGACCCGGCCATACAGCGCACCGCCTCCAGCGATGGTGATATTGGTCGCCGGCACGGCAGCTTCGGCGGCCGGCGCATTGGCCATGGTGCCGATAGGGATGCCAGGGCCGCCGGGGATGGGAGGATTGGGGCCGACGGGCCCTTCGTCCGGATCTTCGGCCACATAAGGTTCGACCACGATGGCAAAGCCGTCTGGCGAGCTGCGCAAGGCGCCGCCAGCTGCCACGGTGACGGACGTTTCGCCATTCCCGATCAGGTTTATGCCAGCGCCATCCTGCGCCAGCACGTCGCCCGCCACTGTGGCAGCGATCGAGCCGCCGGTCTGGTTGCGCAGGCGCAGTGCATCGGCACCCGCACCGCTCGTCTGGACCGAGCCGACGGTAACCTGCTGATCCGCGACCGACCATTCATCGCCCTGCAGATCGATCCACAGGCCGTGCGCGCCCTCTCCGCTGGTCGTCACGCTACCCGCTTCGACCACGATATCGCCGAAGGATGCAGCCACCTCGATACCGATCGATGCGGGCCCGGCGGGCGCTTCACCGCTTCCGCCGCCATAATAGCCGGAACCGTTCGGCAATGGCAGTCCGGGGCCGATGGGCCCGCCGCCGCCGCCGTAATAGTCGCCCGGTTCGAACACGTAGCTGTCGCCAGTCGTCTCGACCGAATTGACCTTGACGGTCACCGGGCCAACGCCGGTAGCGACGATGCCCTGCGCGGAATCGCCGGTGGTCGTGACATCGCCCGCTTCGATGGTGATGCCCTCCACTTCCAAACCATCCAGAGGAACGGAGGCGGGTACTGCCACACCTTCCGCCTGGATCCCGACGCTGTAATCGCCCGCGGTTTCCACCGATCCGATCACCAGGTTCGCGCCGATGACGCTTTTCGAAACCACCCCGTTGCTGCGCGCGCCGCTGGTCGTGATGCTGCCCACCTCGACGCGATGCGATCCGACGAGGGAGACGAGGTTCATGCCATCGCTATAATCGCCGACCGTCTCGATCGACCCGCCGGTGATTTCTGCGGTGGTAAAGGTATAGAAATAGGGCTCGAAGCCGGACTCGAGCCTGACGCCCGTGGCGCCCGAACCTTCGGTGCGTATCGAATTGAACGCGACGTCGGTGCTGCCAAAGAACTGCCCAACGCTGATCCCGCGTCCGTAATTCGCGCGGGTAACGATGTCACCCGCCGTGACGGATATCTCCGCATCGAGATAGCGCGTATCAAGCGCGCCAGAAACGCTGATCCCGGAGCCCGCATCGATCTTGCCCACGGAAACGGTCGCGCTGGTTCGCGTGCTCACGTTAAGGCCGTTCCCCGAACCCGTGGCACCCTCCCAACTGCCGACAAAGCCGGTGACATAGATGCTGTCGATCGCGACATCGATATGGCCCTGCGCGGTGAGGTCCACGCCCCAGGTGGCATAGACATCCTCCGCCTCCACGACGATCTCGCCCGCCCGCATCGTGATGCCACCGCTATCGGCCGTGGCGAACACGGCGGCGGGGGCGATGGAGCCGAGGCCATCGAGCGCCGCGACCTCGCCCCCCGCCACCCGGAGCGAGCCCAGGTCGAACACTATGTCGCCCTCAAGAGCATTCAGCCTGAGGCCGGCAGCGCCGTCGCTGTCGACCGAAACGTCATCTGCAGCGAGGCGCAGATCACCCGATACCGCGACCAGCTCGACGCCGACCGAGTGGCGCTCGGACGTTATGTCGACAGTGCCGAGCTGAAGATCGATACCCTGATCGGCCTCCACCAGGATACCGGTGGACTGGTTGCCAGTGGCGGTAATGCTGTCGATGGAACCGGTCAGGTCGCCACCGACGAGAGCGACGACGCCGTAGCTGCCCTCTCCTTCGATCATCACCGACCCGACATCCAGCGCCGCATCGGTGCCGGCACCACCTTTCCAGATCAACAGGCCTTCCGACCCGTCGCCGGCGGTTGTGATGCTGTCGATCGATGCTTCAATGTCGCCCTGCGAATTGATCTCGACCCCGGTTGAGTCTTCACCCTGCGTCATGACGTCACCCGCCACCAGGCGGGTGCTGCCGCCGCTGATCAGATGAATGGCCTGCGCGTTGTCACCAGCCGTCGAAACGCTCCCGGTTTCCACATCGACACGCCCGCTCTCGCTCTCGACTAGGATCGCGGTCAGATCGTCTCCCAGCGTGGTGACAGAACCATTGCGCAAGGTGGCGGCGCCCTCGTTCGTCAGGATTTCGACTCCGTTGGCGCCGTTGCCCGATGTGCTCACGGCGGAGACCTCCACATCAGCGGCGAGGTTGGCGGCAACCGAAATGCCGGTCGCCCCGTCTCCCAGCGTACTGACGCTGCCGAGAAATGCGGACAGATCGTAGTCCCGGCTGAGCGCGCGAACGCCCACCGCATCTTCGCCGCTGGTGGAAACGGTCTCGCTCTCGAGGACCAGCGAGCCCAGCGCTTCGAGATCAAACGCAGTGGCGCCATCGCCGGTGGTGACCACCGAGGTGTTGTAGACCTGCATGTTGCCCGCGTCGGCCCGGGCACGGATGCCGATCGCTTCGTCGCCAGAGGTCTCGACGCTGGTGGCATTGATCAGGGCGGCCCCGCGCGCGGCAACATCGATACCGATCGACCGGTCGCCTGCGGTGACGACTTCGTTGCTTTCCACCTGCGCCATCTGAGACGCGATCGAGATCCCGGTCGCATCGTCACCGCCAGTATGGACAGAGTTGCTGTCCACCACGGCGAAATAGTCGGCTTCGGCCAGGATACCCGTCGAACCATCGCCATGGGTGACGACATTCTGGCTCTGGACTACGGCATCGAGTGAGTCCGCGACGGCATGGATGCCGATCGAGCTGTTACCGAAGGTCTCCACAGAAACCGCACCGGCATTCGCCGTGCCTACCGAATAGTCGCCATAGCCGTAGGGCGACGTCACCGTCCGACCTTCGGAATGGACGTACAGGCCGGTCGAGCCATCGCCGTGCGTAACCACCTCGTCGAAATCGGCGCTGGCATCCCCCTTGGCCTCGACCCACGCGCCCGTGGAATTGTCGCCGTAGGTCTCGATATCGCCGCCGACGACCTGTGCGTCGCCACCGTTCGAATCCAGCAGCAGCGCGGGCGTATCGACCTCGTCGATCACGATTGAGCCTACACCGATGAAGATATCCTCGTCTTGCACCACGACCACCGGCTCGTCGGATACAACGGCGGGATCGACAATCGGATCTTCCTGGGCACCGGCGAGCGCAGAAGCACCGGCCATGCTGTTTTGCTGGGCCGTTACGGCCGCTTGCTGCGCAACGGCGGGCGCGGACAGCATTATTGCAGTGCACCCCATGGCGGTGGCCAGCAGACGGGTCCGCAGGCTGGCGGCTCCGGGCACGACATTTACGGCGGCGGGGGTGGTATATGCAGGCACTTGAACGTCCTTCCTCAATCAACTCGGGTTCCGCGATCGGGCACTTGCACTGCTGTGCGAGCATTGGCGCGACCCTGCGCGTGTATTTGCGACCGGCGATCCCTCCCGGTCGCGCTCGGGAAAATGGCAAAACACCTGTGGCGGGCTGCGCCTCCCATGCACCCGAAACGCAAAGGCTTCCGTTCTCGGGCACCGTCTAGAAACATGTGGCAGCGCAACACGGCCAGCGGCTTTGCAACGAATGACCGATCAGATGCCATGAACGTCGGGAGGGCCGGATGGCCGATGAAGGAAGGAGCGCTATGGATGACGAGATGAAGTTCGGCCTGATCCCTCCGCCAGAGCGCATGAAACGCTCGGTCTGGCCTCCGGCGATAATCGCCATCCTTCTGGTCTGGGGCTTCTACTTCGTGACCAAGACCGCCATCGGCCTCGTCCTGACAGATGGCTGGCGCTATCTCGACCAGCGCTTCGTGGTAATGGCCTTCGGCATCGCACTGTCTCTTCTGATCGTCGTGATCATGGAGAAGACCTGGAACTGGCCCGTCTGGGCGAAGATCATCCTGATCATCGTCCTGTCATGCGTAATCGCCGTGCCCTACGCAGCCTTCAACTGGCTGCTGCTGTTCTACCTCGAAGGCGATCTCGACCAGTGGCTGCTGACCATGCTGGCGAGCTGGAGCCAGAGTGCGCACTGGTTCCTATCGATCACGATGGTGATCGTCGCCGCGCAATATGCCACGTCGCTGCTGTCTCGCGAAGAGCGGATGAACGCGATGGAAAGCGCCGCACGCACCATGGAACTGCGCGCGCTGCGCTATCAGGTGAACCCGCATTTCCTGTTCAACGTGCTCAACTCGGTCGCTGCGCTGGTCAGCGATAACGAGCGCGAGCGGGCACAGACGATGCTGAGCAACCTCGCCGCCTATTACCGCAATTCTATTACGATCGACCCGCTCGCGGATATTTCCTTGAGCGAAGAGATCGCGGCGCAGCAGCTCTATATCAATATCGAAAAGGTGCGTTTCCCGGACAGGCTGGAGGTCGCGATCGACATACCTGCAGAGCTCAAGGACCTGCGCGTGCCCAGTCTGATCCTGCAACCGATCGTAGAGAATAGCGTGAAGCACTCGGTTGCCTCGTCCTCCAGCACGGTCACACTGTCGATCATCGCGCGGAAGGAGGGAGGATCGCTTGCATTGACCGTGCGCGATGTTCTGGACGATGGCGATGCGCGCAAGCGAGCGGCATCGGCAGGCACGAACACCGGACTGCGCAACGTACGCGCGCGGCTGCGCTCCCGCTTCGGTGACGATGCGAGCGTCCGCGCCACGCCGACCGCGACCGGCCACGAAACCGTAATCACCTTCCCCGTCCAGTTCCCGTGACTCAGCCCGCAGACCCTCTTTCGATCTGCATCGTCGATGACGAGCCGCTAGCCCACCGCAGGCTGCGCCAGCTTCTCGACGATGTTCCCGAAGCACGAATCGTTGCCGATGCCAGGGATGGTAGAGTGGTGCCCCAGATCGTCAGCGCACATCGGCCCGACCTGTTACTGCTCGACATCGAGATGCCGCATGTCGACGGTTTCGACGTTATCGAGGCCCTTCAGGGCACCGCCGACGCCGCGCGTCCGCCGCTCATCATCTTTACGACGGCCTTCCCGGATTTCGCTGCGCAGGCTTACGAGACGGGGGCTATCGATTTCCTCACCAAACCGGTTCAGCCGGAACGCCTGGCGATTGCGCTGGATCGCGCCCGCAACGCGCTGATCGCTCGCGATGCGCTGACGCGGCTCGAACTCCTGCAATCGCGCCTCGACGGACTGCGGCGCGATCGCGCTGCCATTGCGCCGGAAGACCCCATCTGGGTGTCTCATCGCGGCGACATGATACGCGTTCTCCCAAGCGAGATCGAACAGATCACCGCCGAAGGAGAATATGTGAGCCTGCACGTCGGCGACCATCGCTATCTTCATCGCGGCGTCATTTCGCGCTTTCTGGAAGACATAAGCGACCCCGACCTTGTCCGGGTGCATCGATCCCATGCGGTGCGGCGCACATGCATCGAGCGCACCTCGCGCAACAAATGGGGCGCACCGCTCCTCCACCTGAGCAATAGGGCGATAATCCCGGTCGGGCGCAAGTACCTCGACGTGATGAAGAGCCTTTGAAACCGGAGCGGGTCCGTTGGGCCCGACGCAAGTTCTCGCACGCCCGCGCCCCATCCGCGCGAAGGCTCTCCAGCCTAGCCAGACAGAAGCGGTCCGAAGCATTCGGCCGATCCCAGAAATCGGAAAATGGTAGCGGAGGAGGGAAATATAGGGAGCGTATAACATGCTGATTTACCTAATCAACTTTTTGAATCACCTTGCAAATACCCCCATCAATACCCCCAGAATCGGACAGATGAGATAAAGCGCCTTTGGCAAACGATGACATGTAATTCGTAGTGACAGGTGAAAGGAGCGTCGGCCGTTTTCGGGCCGATCAGAAGGCGAAACGCCAGGTCATGAACCATCCGCCCGATCGTACAGCGAGGACATGTCATGGTCTGGCATGGACGGCATATTGTGGCCCGCATGCGGATCGGGTGTGTCGCTAGGCTTCGCATTCATCGGCGGGGGAGTGGCCGCAGGTGACGGCGCTACTACCGGAGTGCTCGCCGGTCGGTCTGGTTGCCTACCGGCAGTCACAGCTTCATCCGACCGGTTCGTGTTGGCCTCTCCAGCGGGAGAGGCAGCGTTGTCTCTTTCGCCTTCGCCAGGACCTGTGCTCTCGGTCGGCGGGGCCGTATACAGTGGCAAGGCTTCAGCTTCTGATGAAGTGTCCTGCGTCTGATCACATGCAGCGAGCCCTAGCCCCAGTGCCGCCGCAGCAAGGGGGGCAACAAACCCGTTCCGATTCGATCTGCGCATCATTCTATCCTTCAAAGCCAGGAGATACCAAGATGATTGGCACCGTGCGCAAGCTCGCCGCCCAGAAATCCCTGCACCAGCACTAGAGCGGCCATGGCAAAGATTGCGGCGCGAAGCGCGGTCCGGCTCGCGGAAGCACGGCTCGCCAGATAGGCCATCGCCAGACCGAGGACCGCGATCAGCATCCCGTTCCATCGATGGACCTGCATGACGGCATCGCCGCCGAACCAAAGGCCGGTGTGGATCCATCCGAACAGGACTGCGACGACTGCGCCGATTGCTCCGCCGTGGACGAGTACGCGCACCGCGCTCTCAAGCCCTGCATCTTTCCGGCGCATGACGAACAACTCGGTGGCAGCAGCCATGAGAAACAGGGCGATCGGGAAGTGGATGGTCGCCGGATGCAGTTTTTTCAGGGCGGCGATGACGCCGGAATCGCCCTCATCAGCATGGCCACCAGCCTCGTCATGGCCTCCACTTGCTTCGTCGTGCGCGGCTGAGGGCTCGCCGACCGCTCCGCCGTCGCCCATCTGCGCCATGGCCGCCTGGTCATGCGCATCGCCATTCGCGGCGGCAGGCGCGGCGCTCGTCTCTTCGCCATGCTTTTCGTCGCCATGAGCCTGAACTGGTCCGACGAAGAGCAAGCTGGCAGCTACAATAGCCATGAATTGCATTCGTTTCATTCTCTACGGGTTCCGGTCTTGGCGATGGTCGTGCGACCTATTGTGTCTGTAATGCTCTGCGAACCCTCATCTCTTGCCGTGATGGAGCGCGGTGATCCTCGGCGCGTGAGGGTCCAAATTTAACTCATGAGGGGGTTGGGTCTCTTGCCAATATCAGAGCCTTGTTAAGAGGGCGGCCAGCTTTAAGCACGAGCAAGAGCCCGGCTACCATCTCCTAACCGTCTTGCGCCATGTTCTGGTGAGCCGCCATCTGCTTCATCATATCGTGCATCATCATCATGCGCTGGTGACAGGCCGCCATCATATCGGCGTTGTCCCCCTGCATCATGCCCGCCATGTGTTCCTGCATCGCTGTGCGGTGCTCGGCCATCAGCCTTTGGCGTTCGGCAGGATCGCTCGCCGCGTGGGCCTGCTGCATCAGCGCGCGCATTTCAGCCATCTTCTCGCGATGGGCAGCCATAGCGTCGGAATCCTGCATCGTGTGGCCAGCGTGATCCTGCTGCTGTGCCACAGCCTGAGCTCCGTGCTCATGCTGTTCCTGGGCCGTCGCCGGAGTGGCTGTCAGGCCAGTGGCGAGAATGAGAGCTAGAGCTGTCCGTTTCACAATCGATTTCCTTTCGTCGGTCATGCGATGGGTGCTGTGCGCATTCATTCTCTTTACGCAGCCAACATCTGTTCCCCTCAAACAATTTCCGCGCCCACCGGAGACGGCTGAGCCGATGGCACAGCCGGTTGCAGGAATGGTGTTTTTCGGTCACCCTTTTTGACCGAAGCCGGTCGAGATGAATGGGACAGATCATGGTGACAACAGAGCCGTCGGAGAAGCAGTCGTGAGCACGGTCAATGAGGACGGCAGCTGGGACATTCCGGAGCCCGATCATGCCGAGCTGGTGCAAATGCGCATTCGCCTCATAACTCTCGAGAACATAGTTCTCGGCCTTTTGTCCGGGGCCAGCGATGAACAGATCGACCAGATCAGAAAGCGTGCGGACATGATCGAACCACGCCCCGAGGCGAGCCGGCATCCGCTTACCGAACTGGCAGCAGGTGACATGCGTAAGTTTCTCGAACGCGCTGCTCGCATGGCCGAGGCGGAGGGCCGCGAAAACCATGACTGATCCAGGCTTTGGGGCAGCAAAGGCGCTATGCAGGACGTGGAAATCCGGCCCGCCGCTATTTCCTTGCGCACATCATTCCGGCGTATCCGCAGCATGACTAGAACTCATTGGCTCATCTTTGTTTGCGGGAGCCTGATCGCGTTCGTCTGGGAGATTTTCCAGATGCCGTTTTTCAAGCCGGGAAATCTCGAGCCTTATGAGCAGACCATTCGCTGCGGCATTGCAAGCCTAGGCGATGGCGTGATCCTGCTAACAGCTTATAGCCTTGCTGCATTGCGCGGCGGGCGCGCGTGGCTCTGGCAAGCCGCCAAAATGCCCTATGCGATCTATTTCGGCTTCGGGCTTGTCGTCGCCATCGCCGTCGAAATGATCGCCACATCGCTTCCGGCAGAAAGCTTCGTGAGCTGGCGCTACAGCGAGTTGATGCCGCACGAGCCAGTGACGGGGTTGGCGCTGATCCCGATCGCGATGTGGACGATCGTGCCTGCGCTCACGATCCTTCTGGTCCGCTTTGCCCGAGCCGAACCTGATTAAACTGGGAGCGGCTTCAGGGTGCGTTCGGCACATGTTTCGCCCGCCGCCTGATTCTGGGAAACCGGTTCGCAAGCAGGACAAAGCCCGAAACCGCGATAATCGTCCCGCCGATCCCGAACAATAGCAGCCACCAGCTGTTGATGCGGTCGCGCTGCGTCCAGTCCATGATATGCAGCCCCCAGACAAAATCGAACAGGCGCCAGGTGTCGCTGCGGGCAGCGAGCACCGAGCCACTCGATGCATCGATGTAGACGCGGGTATTGTCCTCATCGCCGTAGGTGATCTGCCACGCCGGAAACGGACCCCGGAATTCGGTCCCGACAGCATCTTCGATGAGGCGCGTGGTCGCTATGGTGGTTGGTGGCCCGGTCCAGGCATAGCGAGCGATGGCCTGTGCGCTTGCAGCGGGAAGAGGCGAAAGGAGAATGCCGCTGTCCGGGTCGCGGAGCGTGACGCTTCCATCGTCCCGGCGGACCTCGGTTACGGCCCTGCCGCCGACCGCGCGCGTCGCAAGGGAAACCACCCCCTCGCTGCTATCGAGCCAATGGGGCATGACAGCATCAGCGGGCAGGACCTCCGGCGCGCGCGAAACGACATGTTCGGACCGAACCTCTTCGATGTCGAGAAACGACATCAGCGCCCCGGTGATCATCCACAGGAGCACTTGGACGCCGACAAAGATCGCCAGCCATTTGTGAAGCTTGCTGCCCAGCACATGAAGACGCAGCTTGAAAGAGCGTGTCGCCAATCGGTGTTCCCCCGATCAGATCAGTTGTTACGCGGTGCGCGTGACGATGAATGGTACTGAACGATCTTCCAGCCATCTGCATCATGGGCGAGGACCGAGGTCGCAACCCCTTCGCGGTCGATTACGCGACCGTCGGCCAGTTCGATCCGATAGGTGTACGTTTCGCGGCCATACGCCATATGTCCCATCCGGGTGACTGCGAGCGTCGGTTCGCCGAAGGTGAAGCTGGTTATTGCATCGAGTTCCGGTCCCAGGTGATGCTCCATGTAATGCGTGAAGCTGCCTTCCGCCTTGCCGTTTTCGTAAATGAAGGATTCCTGGGCAAACAGCGCAGCCATGGCCTCTGCATCGCGCGACGTCAGGGCATCGCGATATGATGTCAGAATTGCTTCTGCCCCAGCAACGTCATCGTTCATCGCAGCCATATGCTCGGCATGGTTCATGCCCTGCTCCGTATGATCCATCGGCGTTGATACCGAATGTTCCGAATGCGCCGAATGGTCCATGGATTGTGCCAGGGCGGGAGTGCCCCCTGCAGCCAAGGCCAGGGCGACCGCGCTTAGAGATAGTCTCGTTCTCATTGTATATTTCCTTCACTTAAAACCAGAATCGCAAGCCCACGACGTAATTCATCACGCTGGGGTCTTCCCCTGCGGCGCGGGCAAAATCGGCGCCCTCACCGATCCGCCACTCCTGGGAGACGCCGACATAGGGCGCGAATTCGCGTGCGAACTCGTAGCGAAGACGCAGACCTGCCTCGATCCGGTCGAGGCCAGCGCCAATGCCGAGTTCGGGAATATCCTGAGCCGAAAGAGCGATTTCGGCTCGCGGCTGGAGGATCAGCCGCTGCGTGATGCGCTGATCAAGCTCGCCCTCAAAGCGCGCCGTTACATCGCCCTTGCTCGATACGAACGCCGCGACGTCGATCTCGAACTGGTAAGGGGCAATGCCCTGGACACCGATGACCGCATGGGTGCGCTCGGGCCCCGTCAGATCCTGACGGACACCGGCTTGGAAATCGAAGAAGGGTGCGATGGCGCGGCTCCAGAGCGCCTGGACCTCGGCGCCCTCGACGGGCTCACCGAAGCTGCCTTCACCCTCGGATTTGAACCAGAACTTGTCGATATCACCGCCATAATATCCCTGGATATCCCAAAGATATCCATCAGCTCCTTCGCGTGCGCGATACTCAAGGCGGTCGCCCTGAAACCAGAAGCGCATCCCGCCGTCGGTCTCACGGACAAGTTCGCGCCGCGCTTCGTTCATGGCTTCCTCGCCCCAGATCGCAACCGCCGCGCGCGCGGGACCGCTCCCAGCTTCGGGAGGAGGCGGCAGCAGCGGGATATCGTCGTTCGAGCCCATCTGCATCGCCGAATGGTCCATGCCCTGCATGTCCTGCGATCCCATCTGCCCATGGTTCATCTGGCTGTGATCCATCTGCCCATGGTCCATCGACGAGCTGCTGGCTTCCGCCTGCCCCATGTCGCCGCGGTTCATTTGCGAATGATCCATCGCGCCTTCGTCAGGCCTGCCCTGCGGCATCGAACCATGATCCATCGTCGAATGGTCCATCGCAACTTCAGGCTGGGCAGCGGGGCCGCAAGCCCCCTCTGCTACCGGATGCCCCATCGCGCGATGGCGCTCGGCTGCCGCCTCGCACTTTGTTTTGGCGTCAGCCTGCGCCTCGGCGCTCTGCTGCGGTTCCACTGGCGAGTGACCCGCATGCTGCGCCGCGGCGGGGGAGGCGAGAACCGAACCCGCGGCGGCCGAGGCAAGCAGGCTGATGATAGATATCTTCATGCGCCCTCTCCGGCAGGATTGGCAACCGTGACGATCTGAAACATCCCGGCATGCATGTGATAGAGAAGGTGGCAGTGGAAGGCCCAGTCGCCCGGCTCGTCCGCCGTCAGGTCGAACTGCGCGCTGCCACCCGGTTGCAGGATAACCGTGTGCTTCAGTGGTTGACGGTTTGGAGGTGCACCGTTGACCAGCTCGAAGAAGTGTCCGTGCAGATGGATCGGGTGTGCCATCATCGTGTCATTGATCAGCTTTACCCGCACGCGTTCATTATAGGCAAAGCGGATCGGCTCCTCGGAGACGGCGGAGAATTTCTTGCCGTCGAACGACCACATGTAGCGTTCCATGTTCCCGGTAAGATGGATTTCCATCCGGCGCGAAGGGCTTCGCGAGTCCTTGTTTGGTGTCAGCGCGCGCAGCTTGCGATAGTCGAGGGTACGGTGCGGGACATCGGCAAGGCCAATCCCGGGATCGCCCATCCGGTCGACCGGGTTCATCGACACCATGTCGATGCCCGGTCCGACCTTCACATCGGGAGGCAATAGCGAGGTATCGCGCATCTGCATGCCTCCCGCCATGCCAGCCATTCCGGTCATCTCCGCCGAACCGCCATCCATACCGGACATCCCGTCCGCGCCAGCCGCTCCGCTCGATCCGTGATCCATTCCGGCCATCCCGCCAGCGCCATGGTCCATGCCGGCCATACCAGCATCGCCGCCGGAGCCATGGTCCATACCGCTCATGCCCATATCGGCCATAGTGAGCAGCGGGGGATCGCGCAGCGGCGGGATGGCCGCACGCGCGCCGGGCGTGCTCGCCAGCGTTGCGATGCCCATACCTGACCGATCCATCGACTCCGCCATCAGCGTGTAAGCCTGCTGCTCACCCGGCGTCACCACGACGTCGTAGGTTTCCGCGACGCCGATCTGGAACTCGTCCACTTCGACCGGCTCGACGTTCTGCCCGTCGGCTTGAACCACGGTCATCGGCAGGCCGGGAATGCGAATATTGAAAAATGTCATGGCGCCGGCATTGATGAACCGAAGCCGCACACGCTCGCCCGGACGGAAAAGATATTCCAGATTGTCGAGCGGTCCATGACCGTTCAGCAGATATGTATAAGTTGCGCTCGACACATCGAGGATGTCGGTTGGCATCATGCGCATTCTGGCCCACATCCGGCGATCCTCGCCCGAGAGCGGATAGTCGTCGGTCCAGGTATTCTGGTTGTAGTTGAAGTAGCCTTCGCCCTTCTTGAGCTTGTCGAATATCGTGTGGGGCGACATTTCGCTGAACTCGCTCAGCACCACGATATATTCGCGGTCGGCCTGCACCGGATCGGGACCTGCGGGATCGACCACGATCGGACCATAATGACCGGCCTGTTCCTGCAGCCCGCTATGCGAATGCCACCAATAGGTGCCTGCCTGCCGCACGGGAAATTCCGCTGTGAAGGTCTCGCCCGGCTTCACGCCGGGAAAACTTACGCCCGGCACGCCATCGAGCTGGAACGGCACGAGCAGGCCATGCCAGTGGATCGAGGTGTCTTCCTCAAGCTGGTTATGGACGTTGAGGCGGACGGTGGTCCCTTCGCGCAGGCGAAGGAGTGGCCCAGGGATGCTGCCATTGACGGCAATCGCGCCGCCACGCCTGTTGCCGGTGGAGAAAGCCGAGCGCGCAACCGTCAGATCGATATTCGGTCCGGTCGCCTCATCGATACCTCGCCGGGCGGCCCCGGAGAGCAGATCTCCGCCTCGCGCCCAAGCGGGAACGGCACCGCCCAGGCCAAGCAGGCCCAGCCCGCTGGCACTTGTTCCAAGAAATTTTCGGCGATTGACGGCAGGCATAGGGGGCTCCTGAGAAGGCATATACCGTCACTTACGCGGCCACCTGCGCTACCCCTCAAAGTTTTCGAACCGCTCCTTCAGCCGGTTGCGCGCACGATAGATGCGCGTCTCGACAGCTTTCTCCGTGGTGCCGAGCAGCTCGGCAGCCTCGGCCTGGCTGTATCCCTCGACAGTGACCAGCACGAGCGCCTCTTGCAGCCGCACCGGCAAGCGCCCGATTTCGGCCTGGACCAGCCGCAGCTGTTCGCGGGCTCCGGCAACATTTTCGGGATTGGGGGCATCGTCGGCAACGGCGTCGGCTTCCCGCCCGTCCGGCAAACTAAGGAAGCCCGCAACTTTCCTCCGGCGGAGCCTGTCGCGGCACCGGTTGAGAACGATTGTCGTCAAATAAGGACCGATGGGCTTGCTCGGATCGAGGCGATGCCGTGTCAGCCAGACCGAAGCGAGACTGTCCTGGACGACATCTTGGGCCCGCGAGGGTGAACCCAGCATACGCGTGGCGAGCGCAATCAACCTAGCGATCTCATGCTCGACCAGAGCTGTGAACGCCCGCTTGTCACCGGCTATCGCCCGCCCGATCAGAGCTTCGTTCGAAGTGTCATCCACCACTGCCAAGGCTGATCAGTCACGCGGATCGCGCGTGAGGGCCGCGGACACTTTCCGGTCGAACTGAAGCTGCTGATCGGGATCGAGAATTTCCCGCATGTCGAAGACGTGGCGCACGGTCGCTTTTTGCAAATCGCCCATGCGCGCATGCACCTCGTCGATCGCGGCACTGACTTCGGGCCCGTATTCGTGCTCGGTTTCCATTGCCTGGGCGAGCTGGGCGTTGGCTGCGCGCGCAGAGGCTTCGAGCCTTGCCTGTTCTACCGCGAAACGCGCTTCGAGCGCGTCGAGCCGCTGCTCCTGATCAGCCGTGAGCGAGAGTTCATCGTGCACGAACTGGTGCAGGCTACCCTCGGCATCGTTGTTGGACCAGCGATCGGCGGCAAGCGCTCCGAGGCATCCGGCGAGCGCCGCCAGCAGGACCGCGAGGACAAGGTGAAACTTCTTCAACGCCTATGACCCCACATGAAGCAAAGCAGCGGGCGACAGGGATTCTCCGCCAACGAGGCTCTCGCCAACAATTTCTGTAGGAGCGCCATATTCGGACGGCCATCCGCTGGTCCCTGCGCCTGCCGCCAGGCCGACGACAAACAGACCGGCGAACAAGGCCATTCTGCGTCGCTGATCGGCAATTTCGCCAAGCTGTCCTGCGCGCTGCCAGACGCCGTTCATGAAGTCGGGCGGCACGTCGCCAGCCTCCTGCGACGCCATCGTGCCGAGCATCGCATCGAGTGTCTGATTATCACGCATCCCTTGCTCCTGTCGGTTGCACGGTTCCTATACGCGACACTTCGCGCAAACCCTCAAGATAATTTGAGGGCAAGAAGCAATTGATGCGTAAAGGCATTGAGTCAAAAGCACGCGTCGTTTGCCGGCGCAGAATTTGCGCGGACACATTCTGGCAAAGTCATTCTGCTCGGCGCGGCCTCAGGAAAGGCAAATGTAAATGAGTTTCATCAATCCATCAAAACCGTTCAGTCGTTCGCTGGCGGCTTCGCTCCTCCTCGCCCTTGCAGCCTGCTCGAATGCGGCCCAGGCCGCGACATACACGATGTACCGCGACGCAGGGTGCGGGTGCTGTCTTAACTGGGCCGGTCACGTAGAACACGGGCTCGAAGCGGAGGTCGCCTCGGTCGACTCCGACGACATGGCTGCACTAAAGACAGCCAGGGGTGTACCGCAGGATCTGTGGTCGTGCCACACGATGGAAGTCGATGGCTATATCATCGAAGGCCACGTGCCGGCCGATGCCGTCGCGAAGCTATTACGCGAACGCCCCGAAGGAGTGGCAGGCCTGGCCGTGCCCGGAATGCCGCTTGGCTCGCCCGGGATGGAACTCGGGGACCAGGTGCAGCCCTATGATGTCATCGCCTTCGGCCCAGGCGGGCGGAGCGTGTTCGCATCCTACCCGTGAATATGGGCAGCCCTTTTTGCGCCAACTCTGACGGAGGACCATCATGTCGGACTATTCGGTCAAAACCTCAATTTTCATATGGGGCTGGACACTCAGCCTCTTCCTGCTTTTCAGCTACCTGATCTGCATCGGTTTCGGCCTGCTCGCGCCCGAACAGGCGCACATGCACGAAGCGTGGGCGCCGCTGCTTCCCGGTTTCGAGTGGCTGACCCTCTCGGGCTTTCTGGCAGGCGCTCTTGGAAGTTTTTTGTATGGTTGGTATATTGCTTTAATCGCGGTGCCGCTTTTCCGATATTTTCAGAAGCGTTTCAGTCGATAGACAGAGCTTGTCGCGGTAACTTGGTCCAAGAGGGGCAAGGCCTCGTCTGGCTCATTTCGATCGCATATTATTACTGGAGCTAGAGCCATTCCCAGAACTCCGTCCCAAGGAGAGAGGCGATCCCTGTTAGTTCACGTCGCCATCGGCGCTGTTCTGGGTGTAGTGATTCTTCACCCGCTCACGACGCTCGTCTTTTGGTACGAGTTTGGTGCCTTGGCCTTTGCCGACCAAGACAGCGCACTCAGCTTCATAATCGACCGGACTCTCTCCGCGTTTGCGTTCGAAATGTTTGCAATGAGCTTGATATATGCCGCGATCGGCGGCGCGATCGGACTGGGTTTTGGAGTGTATCATGTTCGGCTCGTGCACGAGCGGTCCAGAGTTCGCTTTCTGGAACGCGAACTCAATGAAGAACTTCCATTACTAATAGCTCGCGGCGAAAGCGAGCAGCTGGAATTCAAATCTTCCTTCCGTTGGGACAGGCGTCAGGAGAAAGTCAACCGCAGCTTGCAGCAAGTCATCGTCAAAACCCTGGCGGGGTTCCTCAACCAAGAGGGCGGCACTCTCCTTATCGGTGTCGAAGATGATGGCAGCATCGCGGGCATCGAGGCGGACATGCAAACGCTTAAGCCCGCCAACCAGGATGGCTTCGAACGTTTATTGATGGACACAGCAAAAGAGGGTCTTGGAGGACACGCGTGTGCTCTGATCCATTGTAGGTTCCACAAACTCGAGGAAAAGATCGTTTGCCGAGTTATTGTGGAGAAGAGCTTGGAGCCGATCTATTTTTCCGAAGGGAGCGTGGCCCGGTTCATGCTGCGAGCAGGCAATAGCACGCGTGAGCTCGATGTGCGCGAAGCTCAGGCTTATCTCCAGCATCGCGGGAAAGTGAGCATCTAACCGCTGGTCTGTGGGACAGCACGCGTGTTCGGAGCGCTTTGTCGATCGGCTCAGTTCCTGCAAATTTATGATGCGGTTGGGGCTTCGCCCCGCCACATACTCAAAAATATTGAGGGATGAGCCCCGACCGAACGTACTGTCCGGCATGATCTTTCTTGAACGGGAGACCATCGACAGGGGAAAGTCTTGCAAGACCATGAGCACGAGAATCAAAGCGAAACAGCTGGCTCGATAACCCTGCTGGGCGGCGTGGCGATGGGAACCGGCGTCATGATCGGTGCCGGCATATTCGCGCTGACCGGGCAGATCGCCGAGCTTGCCGGTCCGCTCTTCCCCTTATCCTTCATCGCTGGCGCGCTGGTAACCTCGCTGGCGGCGTACAGCTATATCAAGATGTCGAACAAATGGCCGTCTTCGGGCGGCATCGCGATGATCTTGCAGAAAGCATACGGACCCGGCGTGATCGCCGCCTCTGCCTCGCTCCTAATGGCGCTGTCGATGGTGATTAACGAGAGCCTCGTGGCCCGCACCTTTGCCACTTACGCGCTGCGCCCGTTCGGCCTCGAAAGCAGCGGGTGGCTCGTTTCTCTCGCAGCGCTTGCCGTCATCATTTTCGCCTATCTCGTCAATGCAGCGGGCAACAGGTCGGTAAGCGGCTTCTCGCTTATCATGTCCGCCATCAAGATCGGCGGCATCGCGCTGTTCGCAGTCGCCGCGATCTTGGCCAGCGGTTTTTCATCAGGCGCATTTTCGCAGCCCGTCTCGCTGACCAATGCAGAAGCCCTGCTCGCCTCGGTTGCTTTCTCGATCCTCGCCTTCAAGGGCTTCACCACGATTACCAATAGCGGCGGCGAAATCGTCGACCCGCACAAGAATGTCGGCCGGACGATCATGATCTCGATCGCGGTCTGTATCGTGATCTATCTGCTTGTCGCAGTGGCGGTGGGTTCGAGCCTGAGCATATCCGAGATCGTCGAGGCGCGCGATTATTCGCTCGCAGCAGCGGCGCGTCCGGCGCTGGGAGAACTGGGCTTCTATTTCACCGTCGCGATCGCGATCGCCGCAACGACTTCGGGCGTGATCGCGAGCGTATTTGCCGTGTCGCGCATGCTTGCGATGCTGACCGACATGAAGATGATCCCGCACAGCCATTTCGGCATGAGCGGCGGGATACGCAGCCACATGCTGGTCTATACGGTGGTCATTGCCGGGACGCTTGCCGTCCTGTTCGATCTGTCGCGGATCGCCTCGCTGGGCGCCTTCTTCTACCTCGTCATGGATATGCTGGTGCACTGGGGCGTCCTGCGTCACCTGCGCAAGGAAGTCGGCGCGCGAGCATCAATACTTCTTACAGCACTCGCGGCAGATGGCGTGGTCCTCGCAGCCTTTACCGCGGCCAAATTGCGCAGCGATCCTGCCGTTGTCGCCTATGCGGCGATCGGCATCGTCGCGGTGTTCGTGGGGGAATGGATCTACCTCTCGCGCAATTCCGAAGCGCCCGCTTCTCACAAAGATGATCGGTCAGGAGAGAAGAGTTGATGGCACCTTCTTCAACCAGCTTTGCCGCTTTTACGCCGGGCTTTTTCGAAACCGTTTCCCGAAAACCTGAGTTGACGAAGCGAAACGTCAAGAAAAACAGATGGAGCGATTCATGACGACCCGAACAGCGGCGGTCTACCGCATGGTGATGGAGGACCATGTCTGTCCCTATGGCATCAAGACGGTCGATCTTGTCAAGCGGCAAGGCTTCGAGGTCGACGATCATCACCTGACCAGCAGGGAGGAAACCGATGCGTTCAAGGACAAGTACGACGTCGAGACCACCCCGCAGACCTTTATCGAAGGCAAGCGCATTGGCGGCTATGACGATGTCCGCGAATTCTTCGGCAAGAGCCGCTCGCAGCCTGAGGAAGGCGAAACCAGCTATCAGCCGGTCATTGCGATTTTCGCGGTCGCGCTGCTGCTCGCGCTAGGGCTGAGCTGGGCGTTTTTTGACGACCTCTTCACTGTCCGGGCCGCAGAATGGTTCGTGAGCCTGTCGATGACCCTGCTCGCCGTTCAGAAGCTTCAGGACGTGCGCAGTTTCTCGACGATGTTCCTCAACTACGACCTGCTCGCACGGCGCTGGGTGCCCTATGGCTTCGTCTACCCGTTCGGCGAAGCCGCTGCCGGCATTCTCATGACCGCGGGCGCGCTGACCTGGCTCTCGGCCCCGCTGGCATTGTTCATCGGCACAGTCGGCGCTGTCAGCGTCTTCAAGGCTGTCTACATCGACAAGCGCGAGCTTAAATGCGCCTGCGTGGGCGGCAGCAGCAATGTGCCGCTCGGCTTTGTCTCGCTGACCGAAAATCTGTTCATGATCGGAATGGGTCTGTGGATGGGCGCGAAGCTTCTCGCATGATCACCGCGCTCCTTCTCTCCGTCTTTCTGTTCCTCTCGGCTGTCGCTTCGCACCTTGCCATTCTGGGTGTCGGTCACCGGCTTCTCGACCGGCGCCGCGATACGCAGGCAAAGCTTGCCGTTTCGCTGCTCGTGCTCGCGTCGCATTTCCTCGTGGCGATCCTTTTTGCCGCAGGTTTCTGGCTGGGCGCGCAATGGGGCCTGGGAGGTTTCGACAAGGCGCCTTCCATGGACTGGATGGACTACTTCTATTTCTCGCTCATCAACGTGACCACACTGGGCCTGGGCGACATTTATCCGACCGAGCACCTGAGAGTCCTGGCCGGCGTCGAGGCCCTCACCGGCTTCGCTCTCATCAGCTGCTCGGCGCAGCTATTCTGGACCATGATGCACAAAGGAGAAAAAGCATGACTGAAAAGACGACCCACTCGGACAAGGGAGGGGGCGGCAGCTACTGGCGATTCATGGCCATGGTGTCGACCTCGACCGTGATCATGTTCTTCCTGATGTATGCCAACACCTTTACCGTCGATGATCTTTTCTGGAGCGAAACGCGCTTCTGGATGATGTTTGTCATGGGCGCGATGATGATGGTTGTCATGCTGCTCTTCATGTGGGGCATGTACAAGGACCGGACCAAGAACTTCATTATTCTGGGCGTCGGCGCCTTCGTGTTCGCCCTCGCGCTGTGGCTGGTGCGCAGCCAGACCACCGTCGACGATACCGAATATATGGCAGCGATGATCCCGCACCACTCGATCGCGATCATGACCAGCGAACGCGCGAGCCTGAAGGATCCTCGCGTGCGCGAACTCGCTCAGGCCATCATCGTCGCCCAGCGCCGCGAAATCGCCGAGATGAAATATCTCATCGACGATATCGAGCAGAACGGTCCTCGGACCGAAGAACGCCTGCCCGAGGAGATGCAGCCATGAACAAGATAGCTTTCACGGCGCTCATCGCGCTACCGCTTGCCGCCTGCAATTCGAACACCGCTCCGGGCAACGACCGCGAAGCCCAGCTCGACCCGCCTGCCACTGCCGCGCCGATCGAGGATGCGGCCAGTGCACTGGCAAATGTTGACTCAGGCCTGATGCTTCCCGGGACCATGAATGACGCGGATCTTGCTGCTCTGGGCGCAGGACAGGCCTGCCAGTTCCGCCTGACCGAAGTGGCCTTTCCCTCATTTGTCTATGACGGCGACGGGGGCGGAGCAATCAAGATCAATGGCAAATTGATCCCCGTCACTGCCGATGGCCCCGGCAGCTATTCGAACGGTGAGCTTCGGATCAGAACCCGCATGCTGGATGATGAAGGCGATGCGAGCCTGCAGATGCAGGAGATGATCGTGGCAGCGCCAAGAGCCAAGGATGAGTTTGGCTTTTGGGGCTATACCACCTGTCCAGCCGAGGGAGCCTGATACTGGCAGGGCGCATGGGCGGGCCGTCGGTTACCCCATGCGCCCGCGCCTCCGCCCTTCGTCGCCCTCACCAGTTTTAACAGGAACAAGCAGATGACCGATACGAGGCCCATCGCTGTCTTCGGCGCAGGCGGGAAGACCGGCACCGAGCTACTGAGGCATGCCCTTGCCCGGGACATACCGATCCGCGCCTTCGAACACACGGTGCCCGGACCAGACGAGCGGGTGGGCGACTTCGAATATATCGAATGCGATGTGCTGTCGGACGATTTCGCTGGCGATCTCGATGGCTGCCGCGCGGTTATCTCGACCCTCGGTGTCGCTTTTGGTCCGGGCAATGCGATCGATCCACCGCCGCTTTATACCGATGGCACGCGCAACCTGCTCGGGGCGATGGCACAGACGAAGATCGACCGCATTGCCGTGATCTCCGCTGCCTTTGTCGAACATCAGTCGAGCGTCCCGGCCTGGTTTGAGCTCACCGCCAAGCCTGCATTGTTCAATATACTCGAGCAGATGCGCGCCATGGAAGCGATGCTCAGCGACGCCCAAGGTATCAAATGGACGGCCGCACGGCCGGGCTGGCTGCTGGATGAGCCTTACACCGGCGATGCCGTCATTACGGACGAACGCTTGGCAGAAGGCTGTTTCCGCTGCCGTCATGCTGATCTAGCGGCGAGCCTGCTTGAATTCGTGTGCGAAGATACCTGGATCAACGCAAAGCCTGCCATCGGCAGGCCCGAAGCCGAACGTTTCGAAAGTCCTGCCGCCATCAAGGCCGAACTCGGGATCGATTAAACGTCGTAACATTTTTCAATCTGTAACGAGCCCGAACGTTACAGACTTTGAGCAACAGACAAGGAAGTCGCATGTTTCTGGAGAAAATCAAAACCCCCGGTCTCTCACACCTTTCCTACATCATCGGCTCGGGCGGAAAGGCAGCGGTCATCGATCCGCGCCGGGACTGCGAGGTCTATGTCGAAAAGGCCCGGGCCGAAGGGCTGGAGATAACGCATATCTTCGAAACCCATCGCAATGAGGATCTGCTCAGCGGCTCGCCGATCTTGGCCAATTTGACAGGAGCCACGGTCTATCACGGGCCCAACGCGGCAGGCGAAGTCATCTTTGCCAGGACCGCGCGCGAAGGCGATTGTTTCGAGCTGGGTCAATTGAAGATCGAAGTGCTTGAAACACCTGGACACACCGACGATCATCTCGCTTTCGTCATCCATGACAGCGAATATTCCGAGGGGCCGGTCGGCGTCTTTACCGGCGATGCCCTGTTCGTCGGCGATGTCGGGCGCACCGATTTCTATCCCGAGCGCAAGGAAGAAGTCGCGGGCCTTCTATTCGACTCCCTGCAGAAACTTTGCGGCCTCGGCGATCAGGCGATTATCTACCCGGCGCATGGTGCGGGCTCGGTCTGCGGGTCGGGAATGGCGGACCGGGAATTCTCGACAATCGGCCACGAGCGGCGCAACAACCCGCGCCTGCGCATCTCCGACCGCGACGAGTTCATCGAGGCGAAGGTAGCAGAGCACCACTACCAGCCGCCCTATTTCCGGCTGATGGAGCGGCTCAACCTTGCAGGGTCCGATGCCGCGCCGCGCGTCATGCGGCCAAGGCGTCTGGGGCTGGAAGACCTTAGCGAGAGCGGCGCCGATCACCTGGTCGATGTGCGCGAGCCGCTCGCCTACGCTGCCGGCCATCTGCCGGGTGCCATGTGCCTTCCGGTTGGAATGATACCGGCCTTTGCCGGATGGTTCCTCGGTGAAGGCGACAGGATCGCCCTCATTGCTTCCGAGGAAGGCCAGCTAGCCCAGGCCATGGCCCATCTGGTGCGCATCGGTCTCGATAATGTTGTGGGCGGCTATGTCGGCGTGGTTCCAGCCGCCGCACAGGGCAAAGCGATGCGCAGCATTCCCATGATTGGCACCGAGGAAGTCGCGCGCAGGCTCGATCAAGACAGCGGCGAGTGGACCTTGCTCGACGTGCGCGACGCGGACGAACGGCAAGAAGCAAGCATCGACGGCTCAGGACATATCTATGTCGGTGAGCTCAACACGCGGTGGGAAGAGCTCGACCGCGACCGCCACTACACGCTGATGTGCGCGAGCGGCATGCGGGCGAGCGTTGCGGCGGGTTGGCTGGCCAGCAAGGGTTTCGAGCACCTCGATATCTATCTGGGCTCTATGGGGGCGTGGACAAACGCCTCCGGCTGAAGCGCCAAAATCTTGAAAAGCAAGCCAAAATCTTTTGCGAGATTTTGCTCGTATGTGGTAGGTGAGCTTGCTCTTCGCTCAACGAGCAGCGCGACCGGGCGCTTTATCCATCGAGTGACTTCCTGGTCCTCGAACGAAGACGAATGCCAGCGCCCCCAGGATAGCGATATTTTTGAGCAAAGGACCTGTGTGACCTGGGGCGATATGGATCGCAAGAGTTATCGGAACGAGGGTAAGAAATAACGCGGTGCATGAGAGCCGGGTCATCCACCCCAAGGCCAGTGATGTTCCTGCACCGATGAAAACCAAGCCAGACAGCCACAAAAGAATGGACGCATCTCCAATTAGAGCAACGTGATCTTTCCATGGCGACAATGCCATCCGGCCCAGCATATATTCATGCGCAAGAAAATGCCCCAATCCGCCTATGATGAATATGAGGCTCAAACAGAGGCGGAAGACCGGATCGATCAATCGCACTTTTGCGGCCCATGTCGCTAGGCTGTTTTCCATATTCCGGATCATAGAGTTCTTTCCCCCTCAGGTTGATACGTCGATGGCAGACTTATTGGGTGCGCGGACCAGTTTCTTCGGGAGGCGTCTGTGGTTCACCCAAAACGTTGACCGGCAGTTTCAGATAGATCGTACCGTTTCCTTCTGCGCGAGGCATATTCCCTCCGCGAATGTTGACCTGGATTGATGGCAGGATGAGGCGCGGCATACCCAGCTGGTTGTCGCGCTCCTCACGCATGGCTACAAATGCATTCTCGTCGACCCCGGCATGGATATGAATGTTGCTGTGCTTTTGTTCTTTCACCGTCGTTTCCCATTGGTGCTGCGAGCGGCCCTCCGGCAGGTAGTCGTGGCACATAAACAGCCGCGTCTCCTCCGGTAGCTCGAAAATCCGGCGAATAGAGCGATAGAGCGTGCGTGCATCGCCGCCGGGAAAATCGGCCCGCGCCGTGCCGTAATCGGGCATGAACAGCGTATCGCCGACAAAGGCGGCGTCTCCGATAACATAGGTCATGCACGCGGGCGTATGTCCCGGCGTATGGAGTGCCTGGGCCGATATGGCGCCTAGGTCAAAGCTGTCATTATCGGCAAACAAATGGTCGAACTGGCGTCCATCGCGTGGCAGGTCCACTCCGGCATTGAATATCGGCCCGAAGGTGTTCTGCGTGACGGTGATCTCGCTACCAATAGCAAGTTTGCCGCCTAGTGCGCGGCGGATGTAGGGTGCGGCGGAAAGGTGATCGGCATGGACATGGGTTTCCAGGATCCACTCGCACTTGAAATCCATTTGCCGGACGAATTCGATCACTTTATCGGCGGACTTAGTCGCCGTTCGCGCCGCTGCGGCATCGAAATCGAGCACCGGATCGATCACCGCGCACGCCTTGGTTGCAGGATCGGACACGACATAGGTCACGGTGTTCGTGTTCGTGTCGAAAAATGCCTCTATGTCGGGTTTCATCGAATAGTCTTTTCGTATGCTGGTTGAGAGCGGTTCTGCGTAGGTCAGTCCTGCGCCCGGTCGACGTAATTACGGACGAAGTTTTCCAGCGCCGGTTCGTCGCACACGAAGCCCATATCCGCCGCCTTCTGTAGGGTCGCATCGCCGCTCATTCCCTGCTGCGACGCCAGATGCATTATTGTGAAGGCTCCTGCGCGCTTGCCCGAGGCGCAATGGACCAGCACCGGCTTCGGAAGCGCTTCGACACTGGCCCTGAACTCATCGACGAGCTCGTCCGATATGGTGCCGCCCGCCACCGGCAAGTGACAATATTCAAGGCCGAGCGATGCCACCACTTCACCTTCGCGGTCCGGGGCGAGAGGCTGATCCGCCTCATCCTGGCAGCGCAGGTTGACGACCGCCTTGTAACCATCCTCCGCCAATGCGCGCAGGTCGCCCTCGGAAGGCGGAGCGGTCGAGACGGCGAATCTGCCATTGAGGATCTTGATTTGGGTCATAAGGCATCATCCTGGTTCAGGTTCAAAGGTCCGGGTCCGCGATTGCGCGGCAGCAGATTACGATTGACTTTATATTCATACCTTCGCATATATGCAAGTATGAAAGCCGAAGATATTCGCGATCAAGCCGAAAAGGCGGTGGCATTGCTCAAGGCGCTGGGCAGCCACAACCGCCTGATGATCGCCTGCCAATTGGTTGAAGGCGAGCGCAGCGTGGGCGAGCTGGCCGAACTGCTGGAACTTCGGGAAACCGTGGTTTCGCAGCATCTGGCGCTTATGCGGAAGGATGGCCTGGTCGCAGCGCGGCGCGATGGCCGCACGATCCATTATTCGCTTTGCGGCGATGCGCCGCGCCGGGTGCTGGAAACGCTCTACGCCATCTATTGCAGCTCCGCCGACGATACGACCGGTCCAGCAGACGGCCATTGAACAGGCTTTCAGTTATGTTGGACAATCCCGGATGATGGATATCGGCGTCATCGTGGCGCTCCTATCGCTTACCTCGGGCCTCCTCGTGGGCTTTTCGCTTGGACTACTCGGCGGTGGGGGATCGATCCTCGCAGTGCCGTTGCTTGTGTATGTCGTCGGTGTTCACGACACCCATGTCGCTATCGCCACGTCCGCTGCTGCGGTGGCGGCCAGCGCCTTGGCAAACTTATTGTTCCATGCGCGAGGCGGCAATGTGAAGTGGCGCTGCGCAGGCCTATTCGCAGCATTCGGCGTTGTCGGAGCTGCCGCCGGATCAAGCCTGGGAAAAATTACATCGGGCGATCTGCTTTTGGGCCTGTTCGGTCTGGTGATGATTGTCGTCGGCCTCTCGATGCTGCGCGAGAAATCGGGCGGATCCGACCCGGATGTCCAGCTCACCCGAGCCACGGCGCTGCGCCTCACCCCGCGCCTCGCGTTCGGAGGATTGCTGGTAGGCGGACTGTCCGGTTTCTTCGGTATCGGCGGGGGCTTTCTGGTGGTGCCGGGTCTGGTTGCCGCGACGGCCATGCCGATTCTCAACGCGATCGGCTCCTCGCTGGTCTCTGTAGCCGCTTTCGGTACGACCACAGCCGCCAATTACGCCCTCGACGGACTCGTCGATTGGGAGATTGCCGCGTTTTTCATCGGCGGCGGCGGTATAGGCGGCTGGCTGGGTACTCGCGCATCGAACCTGTTGGCTAAGCGCAAACGAGCGCTGAACTTTATATTCGCGGCGGTCATCATCCTCGTTGGCATCTTCATAAGCGGCCAATGGGCGATAACAGCCATAACGTGATCGCTGCCTTTTCGAACCGAATTGTCCGAAGGATCAACACTGCTGTTCACCGGGCGAAGCTCAAGCCGCGCAGACGCAGGGCGTTGCCGATCACAGACACCGAAGACAAGCTCATCGCCGCTGCCGCGATCATCGGGCTGAGTAGCACTCCGAAGAATGGAAACAGTACGCCTGCTGCGACCGGAATGCCGAGCGTATTGTAAGCGAAGGCGAAAAACAGGTTCTGCCGGATGTTGCGCATCGTTCCGCGCGACAGCACGGTGGCCTGCACCACTCCTGTCAAATCACCACGAACCAGTGTGACCCCGGCGCTTTCGATCGCCACATCGGTACCAGTGCCCATGGCAATACCAACATCGGCGGCAGCCAGCGCAGGAGCATCGTTGATCCCGTCCCCGGCCATGCCGACCCGGCGACCTTGCGCTTTCAGCTCTTCGATCTTGCGGTGCTTGTCTTCGGGCGAGACATTGGCGTGTACCTCGTCGATACCCATTTCGCGCGCGACCGCTTCGGCAGTGCCGCGGCTGTCGCCCGTGAGCATAACGACCCGGATATCGCGCTTGTGCAGAGCCGCAATGGCCGCTGCACTGGTAGGCTTGATCGGATCGGCCACCGCGATGAGCCCTGCCGGACGGCCATCGAACGCAACGAACATCACCGTCTGACCCTGCTTGCGGCCATTTTCGGCCGAGCCGAGCCAGGCCTCGTCATCGATCCCGACGCGCCGCATCATCTTTTCGTTGCCGATCGCAACCCGGCCCCCCTGGACATTGGCTTCAACACCTTCCCCGGTCGTCGAAGCGAGATCCGTGGCATTGGCGGGCGAGACGCCGCGCGCTTTTGCGCCTTCGACGATGGCATGGGCCAGCGGATGCTCGCTGCCCATTTCGACACCTGCAACCGCTGCCAGGAATTCAGTTTCGTCGATGCCGTCTGCAGGCTTCACCGCCACCAGATCGGGCTTGCCTATCGTCAACGTGCCGGTCTTGTCGACCACCAGCGTATCGATCTTCTCGAGTGTCTCCAGCGCTTCGGCATTGCGGATCAGGATGCCGTGCTGGGCACCCTTGCCTGTGCCTGTCATGATCGACATCGGCGTAGCGAGGCCAAGCGCGCAGGGACAAGCGATGATCAGGACCGCAATGGCATTGACCAATGCGTAGGCAAGCGCAGGGGCGGGACCCCAGATTGCCCAGACCACGAAGGTGGCGATGGCGATCACAACCACCGCAGGCACAAACCAGCCAGCCACCTGATCGGCGAGCCGCTGGATCGGTGCGCGGCTGCGCTGCGCGTCGGCCACCATCTGGACGATCTTGGACAGCATCGTGTCCTTGCCCACGCCGGTTGCGCGCATGACGAACCCTCCAGTCTGGTTGACCGTGCCGCCGATGACAATGTCGCCAGCCTGTTTGGCGACCGGAAGCGGTTCGCCGCTGATCATGGATTCATCGATCGCGCTCGATCCCTCCTCGATTTCGCCATCGACGGGAACCTTGTCGCCGGGTCGAACGCGCAGACGATCGCCTGTGGTTAGCTGATCGAGCGGCACCTCGCGCTCGTCGCCTGAGCCAAAGATCTTGACCGCGCTGGGCGGTGCCAGCTCGAGCAGTGCGCGCAAGGCGCTCGAGGTCGAACCCCTGGCCTTGAGCTCGAGGACCTGTCCGAGCAGAACGAGCGTCGTGATGACCGCTGCCGCCTCGAAATAGACCCCGACCCGTCCCGAATGGTCGCGGAACGCTGCAGGGAACAGATCGGGCGCGACCGTCGCCACGACGCTAAAAAGATAGGCGATGGCCACGCCGAACCCGATCAGGGTGAACATGTTGAGATTGCGCGTCTTGAGCGACTGGATGGCCCGAACGAAGAACGGCCAGGCGCCCCATAGAACCACCGGGGTTGCGAGCGCAAATTGCGCCCACTGCGCCCAGGCCGGTTCTATCAGACGGTCGAAACTGAGCCCCGGTGCCATGTCGCTCATCGCATAGACGAACAGAGGCAGCGTGAGCAGCGCGCTCCACCAGAACCTACGCAGCATGTCGACCAGTTCGGGGTCGGGGCCATCGCCCAGCGAAACGGTTTCCGGTTCGAGCGCCATGCCGCAAATCGGGCATGAACCCGGCCCGGGCTGGCGGATTTCAGGGTGCATCGGACAGGTGTAGATCGTGCCTTCGGGCACATCCTCGACCGCGTCGAGATGCGCGCCCGAGAGATAGAGCTCGGGATCGGTGACGAACTTGTCGTGACAGCGCGGCGAACAGAAATAGTGTGTCGCGCCCTCATGCGTCGCGATATGCTGAGCCCCGTCGATTGCAACGCTCATGCCGCATACCGGGTCGATCGCGGTACCCTCGATCACACTCTGGTCCTTGCTCATCGCCTGTCCTTCCTAGCTCTTCACGACTACGAACTGCCCCATCATGCCTGCATCCTCGTGTTCGAGAATGTGGCAGTGATACATGTAGGGCAGGTCTGGGTCGGTGTGTTCTTCAAAACGCAGGAGAAGGCGTACCTGCTCGCGCGGGTTGACGATCACGGTATCCTTCAAACTGGTTTCCAATGGTGGGGGCGCTCGGCCATCGCGGTCGATCACACGAAACTGGACGTTATGGATATGAAACGGGTGGGCCATCATCGAAGCGTTGGCGATCTCCCAGATTTCCCATTGGCCGACTGGCACACGTTCGTTGATCACATTCATGTCCATCGCAGCACCGTTAATGGACATTCCGCCGCCCATCATGCCCATGTCGAGAACGAAACGCCGGGTTCGGACGGCTGACGACGGGTCGGTTGGAGCAAGCGATGCCAGTTGTGTCGGCACCCTGATGCGCTGGGCCGAACTTGCCGGCCTGATATCGAGGATTTGAAACACGTCTGCGGAAGCATCGCCGCTATCGCCGCGCCCCATCATCCCGCCGCCCATCATTCCGCGTCCGCCCATCATGCCCATGGCGTTTTCGGGACTGCTGGCAAGAAGGCGAAGCGGGCGTCCTTCCGAGAGATCGATAATTACCTGCGCGCGCTCCCCCGGGGCGAGCCTGACCGAGCGGACGATGTGCGAACGATCGAGCAAGCCGCCATCGCTCGCGATCAGTTGCATCGAACGATCACCTTCGAGCGAAAAATCGTAAAGGCGGGCGTTCGATCCATTGAGGATGCGCAGCCGCAATTGGCCTGTCTGTGCGTCGAACACAGCGTTTTCAGTGCCGTTGACGAATATCCGGCTCCCGCGCACGCCCATCATCCGCGCGTGCATACTCAGCGGGTACACCAAGCGGCCGGATCCATCGATCACGCGGTCCTGCACGATCAGCGGAATGTCGTCGACGCCATAGTCGCTCGGCAAGTCGAGGCGCTCTTCCTCGTCGTCGCGAACATAGATCGGCGCGGCGAGCCCGGCATAGACCTGCGGCCCGGCTCCGCGCTCCAAGTGTGAATGATACCAGTAGAGCGAAGCCCGCTGGCGAACTTGGAAAGAAGGCCTCCAGCGTTCGCCGGGACGGATCAACTGATGCGGTCCGCCATCGGCTGCGGCAGGAAGTTCGAAACCATGCCAATGGACCGTAGCGCCTTCGGCCAGCTTGTTGTCGATATGGAACTGCACCCACTCGCCCCGGCGCATTTCCAGCGTCGGTCCCAGATAGGGTGCGTCGATGCCGATGGTGGGCGAAGCAACACCGGTGACGAATTCCTTCTGGCCTGGGGTCAAAGACAAGCGGAAAACCCGTGCGCCCTGCTCAATCTCGCCACGCTGCAAGGGCGGTATAGCGAGCAAATTGGATCCGTCAGTGCTGTCCAGCATCGATGCGTCTTGCGCTTTGCATCCCGCAAGCGGGAACGCGGCAAAGCCTGCAGCAGCAAAACCAGCGCTTTTGATCAGTGTGCGGCGGTCCACGGGGAATGCCTGGGTTATGCGGGGTGTCCGGATCATGCTCCTCCTGTTTCGCGATGGGCGGCACCAGATTTGCCTGGCACCGCCCAACCGATTTACTCCTTCGTGATCGACGTGATCACACTGCCTTCAGAACCAGTACGAAATTCAAAGGCAATGCCCTCACCGACGCTTACTTCGCTGCGCAGTTGCTCATCGGCTTCGAACGCCATGGTCATTGCCGGCCATTCGATTGCGGGAACCGGGCCGTGGTCGACGGTGATCGTACCCGCTTCGGCGTCGATGGCGGTGACGGTGCCTTGCGCACTCGCGGACTGCATTGCGTTGCCGGTATCCGCCATCGGCATATCCTGGCCGTCCATCATCATTGCATCTTCAGCCATCGGCATGTCCTCCATCTCGGCAGTGTCCTGGCCAGAATCGCAGGCTGCCAGCGCCAGCGGCGCGGCCAATAGGGTTATGAGGGTTGTGTGACGCATTCTTCTTCTCCTTGGGGTTGGGTTGGCCGTTCCGGCCGGGGACGACGCAGCAACAGATAGGCTGCGGGAAGCACGAACATGGACAGGAGCGGCGCGGTGATCATCCCGCCGATCATCGGCGCGGCGATGCGGCTCATCACTTCGGAGCCAGCCCCAGTGCCGATCAGGATCGGAAACAGGCCGGCGAGGATGACCGCGACGGTCATTGCCTTGGGCCGGACGCGCAACAATGCCCCTTCACGGATGGCGGCGGAGACTTCCTCCGCATCCGGGTCCTCACCGCGCCGCTCCAGCGCAGCTTTCAGATAGATCAGCATGATGACGCCAAATTCGGCTGACACCCCGGCCAGCGCGATGAAGCCGACGGCGGTCGCGACCGACTGGTTGTATCCCATCAGGTAAAGCAGCCAGAAGCCGCCTGTCAGCGCGAACGGCAAGGTGCCCATGATGAGCAGCGCCTCGTCGAACCGGCGGAAGATCAGGTAAAGCAGCAGGAATATGATCGCGAGCGTAGCCGGAACGACGATCTGCAGACGTTCGTAGGCCCGCGTGAGATATTCAAACTGCCCGGCATAGGACAGGCTGACGCCCGGAGGCAGATCGACCTCGGCCGCGATAACCTCCTGCAGATCGCCAACCACAGAAGACAGATCGCGCCCGCGCACATCGATATAGACATAGCTTGTGGGACGGCCCTGTTCGCTCTTGAGCATGGGCGGGCCGCTGGTCACACGCACCTGCGCAACGGTACCAAGCGTGATCTGCTGACCAGACGGGGTCAGCACCGGCAGATTGCGCAGCTCGTCGACACTGTCGCGGATCTCGCGCGGATAGCGAACATTGATCGGGTATCTTGCGAGGCCTTCGACTGTACGGGCCACATTGGCACCGCCAATTGCGCCGGAGACGATCTGCTGCACGTCGGCGATGTTGAGACCGTAGCGGGCCGCTTCCAGCCGGTCGATATCGACATCGACATAGCGGCCTCCCGACAGCCTTTCAGCCAGCGCAGAACTGACGCCGGGAATGTTCTTTGCCGCCTGTTCGATCTGGAGCGCGACGCGTTCCAGCTCGCCGAGATCTTCGCCCGAAACCTTGACCCCGATCGGGCTCTTGATCCCGGTTGCGAGCATGTCGATCCGGTTGCGGATCGGCGGCACCCAGACATTGGCAAGGCCAGGCACCTGCACGGCGCGGTCCAGTTCCTCGACCAGCATATCCGGTGTCATGCCCTCGCGCCACTCATCGCGTGGTTTGAAGCGGATGGTCGTCTCGAACATTGTGAGAGGGGCGGGATCGGTGGCGGTATCGGCGCGCCCGGCCTTGCCGAACACGGTTTCGACTTCCGGTACGGTCATGATCAGCCGGTCGGTGCGCTGTAGCAGCGCTGACGCCTCTCCGGGAGACAATCCAGGCAGGGCGCTGGGCATGTAGAGCAGGTCGCCTTCGTCGAGCGGCGGCAGGAATTCGCCGCCAAGCCGCGAGAAGGGAACGAGCGTGGTCAGGAAGACCAGCCCAGCGATGACCAAAGCGGTCTTCGGGCGGCGCATCACCCAGTCTAGCCCGGGCCGATAGGCCCGGGTCAGCACGCGATTGACCGGGTTGCTGTCCTCTGCCGGAATCTTTCCGCGCACCAGCCATCCCATCAGCACCGGAACCAGAGTGATCGACAGGATCGCAGCAGCCGCCATGGCATAGGTCTTGGTAAAGGCCAGCGGTGCGAACAGCCGTCCCTCCTGCGCCTGCAAGGTGAACACCGGCAGAAACGACAAGGTGATGATCAGCAGGCTGAAAAACAGCGCCGGGCCGACTTCCTTCGAGGCATCCGCGACGATCCGCCAGCGCTCCTGGACGGACAGAACCGTGTCAGGGTTCTCCTCGGCCCAGCGCTCCAGATGCTTGTGGGCGTTCTCGATCATCACCACCGCAGCATCGACCATCGCGCCGACCGCGATGGCGATCCCGCCAAGAGACATGATGTTCGCGTTTACGCCCTGAAAGCGCATCACGATGAAGGCCGCGAGCACGCCGAGCGGAAGGGTGACGACCGCGACGAGTGCCGAGCGCGCGTGCCACAGGAACAGCAGGCACACCAGGGCAACGACAATGAATTCCTCGATGAGCTTGGAGGTCAGGTTTTCGACCGAAGCATCGATCAATTGCGAACGGTCGTAGGTGGTGACGATCTCGACCCCTTCGGGCAGGCTTGCCTGCAATTGTTCGAGCTTCGCTTCGACCGCCGCAATTGCGCTGCGCGCATCGGCGCCCTGGCGCAGAATGACGATACCGCCGGCAACCTCGCCTTCGCCGTTGAGTTCCGCAATGCCGCGCCGCAGCTCCGGGCCGATCTGGATATTGGCCACATCGTCCAGCGTTACCGGAGTGCCGCCCGCTTCGGCGCGCAAGGGTATGCTGCGAAAATCCGCCAGCGTGCCGAGATAGCCCGAGGCACGGACCATATATTCGGCCTCGCCCATTTCGACGATAGAGCCCCCGGTTTCCTGATTGCCTGCCTGCACCGCGCGGACCACTTGCGCGTGCGTCACGCCCAGCGAAGCCATGCGATAGGGGTCGAGCACGATCTGGTACTGCTTGACCATGCCGCCCACGCTGGCGACTTCGGCGATGCCGGGAATGGTTTTCAGCTCGTAGCGCAGGAACCAGTCCTGCAGGCTCCTGAGCCCGGCCAAGTCGTGACCGCCGCTGCGGTCGACCAGCGCATATTCGTAGATCCAGCCCACCCCGGTTGCATCAGGGCCGAGTGTGCTCTGAACCCCGTCGGGCAAGCGGTTCTGGACCTGGTTCAGATACTCCAGAACGCGAGAGCGCGCCCAGTAAAGGTCGGTCCCGTCCTCGAAGATCACATAGACGTAGCTGTCTCCGAAAAAGGAATAGCCGCGCACGGTCTTGGCACCGGGGACCGACAGCATGGTCGTGGCCATCGGATAGGTCACCTGGTCCTCGACGATACGGGGCGCCTGACCTGGATAGTTCGAGCGGATCACCACCTGTACATCGGAAAGGTCCGGCAGGGCATCGACGGGCGTCGTCCGTACCGCCCAGAAACCGGCCAGCGCCAACCCGATCGCTGCCAGCACCACGAAAAAGCGGTTGGCGATCGAGCTATCGATGATGCGCGCGATCATTGGCCGATTTTCCGGATCGAGACGATGCGCGGCCCCGTACTGGCTTGCACAAATGTGAAGGAGACCCGGTCGCCGCGCGCAAAACCGCGCAGCTGTTCCGGTCCTTCGCTGGCAAAGGGCATGGTCATTGCCGGCCATTCGAGCGCAGGCACCGGACCGTGGCGCAAGGTCACGCTGTTGGCGTTTATGCGCTCGATCGTCCCGGTCGCGCGATAAGTCTGCGGTTCATCTGCATCGTCCGACCCTCGGTCTTCGCTCGCACCGGATGGTGCCTGATCGACGGGACGCACGTCGATGCCCGCAAGGCTGGCTTCGGAATCGAGCAGGAACTGGCCCGAGGTGACCACTCTCTCTCCTGCAGCCAGCCCGGCAAGGACTTCGGTCCGTCCGTTCGCTTCGCGGCCGATACGGATTTCGGCGGGCCGATAGCCGCCACCTCCCTGCGCGATCATCGCCAGGGTCCGCTCGCCGGTGCGAATGACAGCTTCCGAAGGGACCAGCAGCGCTTCGCGCCGTTCAGGCGCGAGCATCACTTGGGCAAACATTCCCGGCTTGAGCCGCAGGCCCGGATTGGGCATCGCTGCCCGCACGGTTATCGTGCGGCTCGCATCTTGCGCGCTCGGCAGAATGGCGATGATGCGTCCGGCAAACCGTTCGCCGGGAAAGGCAGTGAGCGTGGCGCTCACCGGCTGCCCGACACGCGCGTTGCCAGCCAGTGCCTCGGGTACCGCCGCCTCGAGCCAGATCGGACTGTACCCGCTGATCTCGGCCAGCGATTGGCCCGCCGCCACGGTCATGCCCGGCCTTACTGCGAGCGACGTGATCGCGCCCGATTGCGGTGCTGTGACGGTGATGATCGTTTGCGGTCTTCCGCTTCGGGTGACCGAGGCGATCATCGAGTCCGGCATGCCAAGCAGCCGCAGGCGCTCGCGGGCGGCCCGGGTCAACGCTTCGTCGCCGGTTGCGGCAACAGCAAGATACTCGTTTTGTGCGCCGCCCCATTCGGGCACAAGAATGTCGACGATCGGAGCGCCTCTGGCAATCAGGTCCTGCGGTGCATGGCCGTAGGTCCGCTGAACATAGCCGCCGGCGCGCGGCTGAACGATCGCCATCTCGCTGCCGTTATATGCGAGCGTGCCGGTGACGCTGATTTCAGGCTCCAGCACGCCATATTCCGCTTCAGCAGTCCGGATCCCGAAATTCTGGACGAGCGTCGAATCGATACTCACACCCCCGGCGCCCTGCGCGTCGCCGCCCGCGCATTTGGGGACCAGCTGCATGTCCATGAAAGGAGATTTGCCCGGCTCGTCGAAGCGCTGGTCAGGGACCATCGGATCGTACCAATAGAGCACGTCCTCGCAGCCCGTATCTGTCGCTGCATCGCCGCCGCTCTCGCTGCCGAGCATTGAGAGACCGTAGCCCGCCAACAGACTGACCAGAGCAATACCAAGTCCAGCCGCATACATGCGCTGGCGCGGTGTGAATCGTTCGAGCGCGGAGTTCATGGCCTGCTCTCCCCGTAGGTCAGTCGCAGCCTCACCGCCGCCTCGACAGCTGCCTGTTCGCGCTCGAGTATCTCCAGTTCGAGCAGCGCGAGCGCGGATTTCGCCGCAATCACATCGACGAGATCGGCACGCCCGGCCGCGAAACTCGCTGTATCGAGGTCCGCGCGGTCGCGCGCCAGCGGAAGAAGCTCGTCACGCGCGCGTCCCCATTGCCGCACTGTGCTGCGCCAGGTTGCCAGATCAGCTTCGAAACCGGCAACCAACGCGCGCCTGCGATCCTCGCGCTCGGCCGATGCGGCAGCGGCTTCGGCTTCGGCAGCGGCAATGCGCGGATTCTGCCGCCGGTCGGTAAAGATCGGCAGTGTAATGGACCCCATGATCGACACCGCATCGCCGAAATCAGGATTGCGGCGACCATAGGTGACGCTCACCCCGAAATCGGGTCGTTTCTCGGCGCGTGCGAGCGCGACACCGGCTTCGGCCCGGCCTCGTTCGGCATCGGCCAGCAGGATTTCGGGATTGCTTTCGAGCTCGAACCGCAGCTGCTCCTCATCGAGGACAGCCGATGGCGCGGCTCCCAAAGCAACCGGATCTGCGAGCGGTATATATCGGGAAATCTGCGCTTGCGCAGTCTCGCGCTCGGCTTCGATAGCGGTAATCGCGTCTTCAATTCCGAGTAGCTCGCGCCGGATTGCCAGGCTCTCCGCCGGGCGGGCCGACCCCGAAGCAACTGCACTGTTGGCAACCGGAACGAATGCTCTCAGGTCGTCCAGCGCAGCCTGGGCAAGATCAAGCCGCGCTTGCGCATAATGGAGCCGGACCCAGGCCGTGCCCGCATCGGCGAGAAGAATACGCTCGGCCATGCCAAGGCGTGCCTCGGCGAGCCGCACTTCCGAACTGGCAACGCCGAACCTCGCCCGTCGACGGGCGAGATTTGGGATTTCCTGCTCGATACCGATTGCGATCTGCGTGGGGAGTTGCCGGTCTGGGTCGAACGCGGCAGGTCCGGTCACAGGAAGGTTCATGATACCTGCGCGTACGCGCGGATCGGGAAGCTCATCCGCCGCTTCCGCTGCCTCGCGCCGCGATTGTACACGCAGCGCGCCAGCTTCCAGAACGGGTTGTTCGCCTCGTGCTACCGCCAGTATTTCCTCGTATCCGACAGACTGTGCTTGGGCAGTCTGCGCGGCGAGCAGGGCCGAAAACGGCACCCAGCCAATGCGCCAATCCATAATTCTTACTCTTTCAAAGCGAGCTGACCGGGAAGGGCCACGGCGCACGCGGGCGAGCAACCGGGCGCTGGGCCTGTTTATCCGTCAAGCTCGCAAGCGGCGCGATGCACCGCCCGGGAAATGCTAGATGGTGAGCTGGGGTTGTGGAGGTGGCGATTCCGGCGGTAGCGGCTGGCTCTCGAGCCTGCTGGCACTCGCGGAAAGGTACTGAGGCGCAACAAAAAGCGATTCTGTTTGCGCAAGTCCCGCAGCGGTGAGCGCCAGCGGCGGGAGACAATTCATAGCAACAAGACAATCGAGTGTCATCTCGCGGCAAGGCCCGTGCTGATCGACCTTGTCCTTATCGGCGATCACCTGCCCGGGCATTGGGTGATTGGGCATGCCTTGCACCATTTCAGCGCAATCAGTCGTTCCGGCCACTTCAATCTGCGGAACAGCTGCCTGTGCTGCGACCTGCACAAACAGGCCGAAGCTGAAGCAGATCAAAGTAAGAGCACGAATATACGTCACCGGTTTGGGATAGTCCGAACGCATACGACGTGCAAGTCGGTTATCAGGCTGAAGACAAAGGCCAGATTTATGTTTTCGCTTCAGCAAACCCGAAGCCCAAACCTATTGCCCAAATTTGCCTAACAGCAACCTGACTTTGACGCTTCCTCGGTGGGTTCCGATACCTCACGCACCAGATCGCCGGTCTCTTTTTCGTTCGCATGCCGAGCAATGTCGGCTTGTGAAACGATGCCGCAACATTTGCCACTCTCGTCCACAACAGGAAGCCGCCGAACTTTGTTGTCCTCCATTTTGCTGCGACAATCATCGACACTCGTGTCGGGTGTCACAGTAATCGGAGAGCTTGTCATCACGTCTTCTACCGACGTGTCAGAAGACTTGCCGTCTGCAACGCAGCGACAAGCAATGTCACGATCGGTAATCACACCGACAAGTGTGCCGGAATCATCTACAACCGGAATTTCGCCGCAGTCGTTTTTCACCATGAGATTAGCGGCCTCCCGTACACTGGTCGAAGGATTGCAGCATGCAGGATTCGAGGTCATCACATTCTTGGCTTCCATGATATGTCTCCAATTTCTATTAAATACCTGAATATTTGCGTACCATTGCAACGGCGAGGCGCCGGATAATGTTCCTCTCGCATTTCCGGATGAAATCGATATGGACGAACGGGCACGGTCATGCCGAACGAAAGCTGTAGAATGGCATTCGCCACCTCATGGAAGGCGCTAGCATCTGAATAGGCCTTACCCAGAAGCCCAGGAATACAGAAGTATGGGTCCGCCGAGAGGCGTGAGGCACAGGCACCGGCCCGCTTCATTGCTCTTCACAGTCTCCGCTGCGATAGCCGCCCTAATGCAAATGTCTGCCCGCTTTATGAAGAATTCGCGGCCATCTCTCGTCTCAGTCTTCATGATGTTGAAGATCGGGTAGCAGCGATAAGTCACTGCTCTTTCAATAGACCGTGTGCGGGACAATCATCGAACGCTCCTATCGATCTGATCGAAAACCACCCTCTGGCCAATTCCAGACGGCCATTTTTTCAAAGCTCATATCCGCCATCGTGTAGGCGATCCCGCCGACACCAAGGCCGGAGCGGCGCAGGCCTGCAAAGGGCATCCAGTCCACGCGGAATGCCGTATGGTCGTTCACCATCACAGCCGATCCAGCCAGAGAGCCGATGCTATGATTGGCGATTGACAGCCGATCGGTGAATACAGCGGCCTGAAAGGCGTAAGGCAGGGCATTGGCCTGCTCGATAGCCAGGTCGATATCGTCATAGCCATACACGCAGATCACGGGGCCGAAGATTTCTTGCCGGGACACATTGGCACTTTCGGGAGGATCGAGAATGACGGTCGGAGAGAAAAGAGTGTCACTCAGACGGCTTCCCCCGCACACCAGGGTGCCGCCTGCTGCGATGGCATCATCGACCCAGCGTTCGACGCGGTCGACTTCCTCCGTCCGGATCAAGGGGCCGCATTGGGTTTCAGCAACGGCGGGATCGCCCACGACGAGCTTTTCGGCAGCTCGCCCTAGGTCATTGGCGAAGTCTTTCAATTCTGCAGCAGGGACGAATACGCGCTGTACGGAAACGCAGACCTGACCCGAATGATAGAACCCGCCTTTGAGCAACGAGGCGATCACTGCTGCGCGCTCCACGCCGCTGTCCACGATTACCGGCGCCGCACCGCCGTGCTCGAGAGCAATGCGGGTTCCCGGCGCCAGCTTCGAGCGAAGCATCCAGCCGATTTTCGCAGAACCGATGAATGAGAAGAACGCCGTGCGCGAATCGGTTACCATTCTTTCGGCGATGTCGTTGCCGCAAGGTGCGAACCGGCACCAGGCCTCAGGCAGGCCGGCTTCATGGAGAATGCTCACGAAGCTCTGGCATGACAGAGGTGTTTCCAGCGCAGGCTTGATAAGAACGGGGCACCCGGCTGCTACCGCCGGTCCAACCTGATGGACGATCAGGTTGAGGGGGTGATTGAATGCCGAGATCGCCACGACAGGACCGATCGGCTCGCGGAATGTATACGCCGTCCTACCCGCACCCGCTTCTGTCAGGTCCATGGGGATCTCGTGGCCCCCGCCATCGCTCAGCGCCTGAACGCACAAGTCGACGCTATTGATCGCGCGACCGGCTTCCACCCGCGCATCGACCAGGGGCTTCCCGCCCTCCCTGACGATCTGGAGAGCCAGTTCTTCGGCTCGTTCGCGCATGATATCCGCCGTTCGCCGGAGGATGGCGATACGCTCATGCACAGCAAGCCAGCAACTGCGTTCGCGGTGGAGCAACTGCGCTTCATTCAGCCATTCATCGATTTGAGCCCAGTCGACAAGCGCCACTTCTGCAATCGGCGAGCGGTCGAAGGGATTGTGAACGATCGTTTTCATAGCTCGCACACCTTCGCGCCGAGTTCGTCGATCAGCACTTTCTTGTTTTCGGAATAGTCGACGGGCAGGTCGACAAGGTGCACGCCGCCAGCCTCGAATGCGGCGTTCAGGACCGAAACCAGATCCGCGCTTCGCTCGACACGGTGGCCGGTCGCTCCATAGCTCTTGGCATAAGTGACAAAGTCGGGATTGGAAAAGGTCAGGCCGTAGTCCGGAAAGCCGAGCTGGCCCTGCTTCCACCGGATCATGCCGTATGCCGCGTCGTTCAGGATGAGCACGACGAGGTTCAGGCCAAGCCTGACGGCCGTTTCCAGTTCCTGCGAGTTCATCATGAACCCGCCATCGCCGCACACCGCGAGAACCCTGCGCCCGGGCGTGAGAATCGCCGCCATCATGGCGGATGGAAGGCCCGCGCCCATCGTCGCCAATGCATTGTCGAGCAGAATGGTGCCAGGCTCATGAGCGATGTAGTTTCTAGCGAACCAGATCTTGTAGATGCCGTTGTCGAGCGCGACGATATCATCGCGTGCCATTACGCTGCGAACGTCGGCAACGACGCGTTGGGGAACCATTGGAAAACGGTCGTCGTCGCTGGTTTCGGAAATGTGCGAAGCAATCTCGTGATGCAGGGCGGTGTAGTAGCTGCGATCACACTGCAAGTTGCCATCCAAACGGTTTCCCAGCCGCTCGACCGAACCGGCAATGTCACCGATGACTTCCAGCTGCGGGAAATAGACCTGATCGACTTCGGCCGCCTTGTAATTGATATGAATGACAGTCTGACCGTCCGGCTCCATGAAGAATGGCGGCTTCTCCACCACGTCGTGACCGATATTGACGATCAGATCGGCCTTCTCGATCGCGCAGTGAACATAATCGTCCGAAGATAGGGCCGCGGTGCCCAGATAGAGTTCGCTATCTTCGTCGACCACGCCCTTGCCCATCTGGGTGTCGAAAAAGGGAAAACCGGTATCGGACACGAATTTCCGCAGCGCCTTCGAAGCGCGGCGGCGGTTTGCTCCGGCTCCGATTAGCAGCAGTGGCCGCTCAGCCGCGATGATCCGCTCGGCCGCTTCGTCGAGCGCCGCATCTCCGGCGACCGCATAACGCCTTTGATGCGGCGGTATGACCGGTTCGATCGTTTCCTCTTCAGCAATATCTTCCGGAAGCTCGAGCAGCACAGCGCCCGGTCTTTCTTCCTGAGCAAGTCGGAAACCTTCGCGAACGAGCGAGGGGATGCGATTGCCGTTCACGATCTGGGTCGAAGCCTTGCATAGCGGAGTAAACAGCGAAACAACGTCGACAATTTGGAACTGCGCCTGTTTCGATGTCTTTATCGGTTTCTGCCCGGTGATGATGATGAGCGGAAAGGCCCCGAGCGCGGCATAGGCCGCCGGAGTTGTCAGGTTCGTCGCACCAGGCCCGAGAGTTGCGAGGCAAACCCCCGCCTTGCCGGTCAGACGGCCATAGGTCGCCGCCATAAAGCCCGCACCTTGCTCATGGCGCGTCAATACCAATTCGATTGAGGACGTGCGCAGGGATTCCAGCAGGTCGAGGTTTTCTTCGCCGGGAACGGCAAAGATGTATTCCACCTTTTCAGCCTCTAATGCAGCGATAAACAAGTCAGAGGCTTTCATTTTCGATATTCCCTTTTCAGAAGCATGAATGCCCTACGGCAATGCTTTCTCACTACAACCGCAAAGAGAGTCACAGACGCAAGGAGCCTCGCCTCATTCGCACCATGCCGTTCAGCGAATGTTCTGAAATGCGCGTAGCCGCAAAAAGTATCCTAAAAACATGACCTTTGGATTTGGCAAGAAGGTAGGGACTCCGTTTCTTGACATTCCCACCGCCGCAGTATGAGTCCGCGATCCACCTCGTGTGCCCCCACGCGAAACCGGTGCAATTTGCGACATCGGCGAAAATGTTTTGCTTGCCCATCAAGGCATGGCGGAGACAGATATTTTCCCGCGCTGGGATCACGTGCCGATGACATTCGGATGCCTGAATGGCTGGGCCAGTGATCGGCGGGACAGTTGACCTCTCTGCATTGACATGATCGATGAGTACCGGGCCCAGACCTGATTTCTATCGTCCAGAGAATCAGAGATATCTGCCGATCATCCAAGGAACCAATATGTACCGAAGTCTTGGTCTTTCGATCGCCGTCGCAGTCTTCGCGAGCGATCTCATTTCAAAATGGCTTATTGTGAATGTGGTCATGGACCCTGCCCGCGTGATAGATGTTTTTCCATTCTTCAATCTGGTGCTCGGATATAATCGCGGTGTTACATTCGGCCTCCTGAGTTCCGGCAATCCAATCGCGCCCTATTTGCTGTCCGGGTTCGCGCTTCTTGTCGTGGGCGTTCTGGCCAGATGGCTCTGGCGCAGTACCGTACGCCTCGAATCCGCCGCGATAGGTTCGATCATTGGCGGTGCATTGGGTAACGTTGCCGACCGACTGGCGGACGGAGCGGTCACCGATTTTCTCGACTTCTATGTCGGCGGCTATCACTGGCCTGCGTTCAATCTCGCGGATGTCGGAATAGTCCTTGGAGTGGCATTGTTTCTCGTTACCTGGTGGTCCGGAGAAACGCAGCGCGACGATGGCACCGCGCCGAAAGTGTAGATTCTGCGCTTTTGCCAAGGCAATCTTCAGGCGGATTTTCTAGCAAGCCCGCCGATGATGCCGCAGTCGGTGGCAGTGCCCCCATCGCAGGCCCGTGCCAGGCCGATCAGTTCCTGTCTCATCGCCTGCAGCTGTTCGATCTGCTCTTCCACCCGGCGCAAATGATTTCGTGCCAAAGTCGCAGCGTCCTTGCAATCCCGGTTTGGTGCGTCCGACACTTCGAGCAGCGAGCGAACTTCGGACACCGAAAAGCCCAAACCCCGAGCCCGCCGGATGAATGCGAGCCGTTCGACATCGGCGTCTGCGTAAATCCTTCGTCCCGACTGGGAGCGCGGAGCGGGCTTCAGAAGACCGATCTCTTCATAATAGCGAACGGTGTTGACTTTGGTCCCGGTCGCGCGGGCAATTTTTCCTATCTGCATTCTTTAATCCTCGATGATGGCCATCGCAGGGTGTGTGTCTCCGCGACGCAATCGCACATCGGCCGTCAGACTTTCTGCGAAAGGTGCGCAGAAAGTCCTTGATCCTCCAGTAACTGGAGATTGTAAAGCTCAAAAATCATGAGTTTAGATGATTCGGAAGACTGTGTTGCACCGGCGACCCCGAGAGGGCGGTTGACGATCCGCAATACCGCCGCGCGCTTTGGATCGTGATTATCCTCAATGTCGGTTTCGGCATGATCGAGCTGGCCGCCGGGTTTTTAGCCGCGAGCCAGGCGCTCAAAGCCGACGCGCTGGATTTCCTTGGCGATGGCTCGATCACCTTCATCGGACTGCTTGCGCTCGGATGGACGGCATCGACGCGTGCTCGGGTGGCGCTCGCGCAAGGTTTGTTTCTGGCGGCGCTTGGTGTGAGTGTGATCGGCGCGGCGATCTGGCGCATGTTCGATATGGTGCAGCCGGAAGCCGGCATCATGGGCTGGGTGGGTTTTGTCGCCCTGCTTATCAACCTTGCCGCCGTTTTTGTGCTCGCTCGCTTTCGCAAAGGAGGCGATGCTCAAGCGCGCGCGATATGGCTATTTTCACGCAACGATGCCCTGGCCAATGTCGCGGTCATCGTCGCAGCCGGTTTGGTTTATTGGTTGGGAAGCGCATGGCCTGATATCATCGTGGCCGCTGCGATTGCGTTTTTGTTCCTCCATTCGGCTCTCGAAATTATCCGCCATGCGCGCAGCGATATGAAAACGCAGCAGATTGCATGATGAAATATTTGGCGCGCCTGTCCGGCATTTGCCTGGCCCTTCTGTTGTCGTTCGGCAGCGCGCAAGCGTTGGCGGCAGAACCCAACACGATCTGGCGCCTGCTCGATTACATGGCGGTAGATTATGCAGCTGCCGTCGAGGACGGCGAAGTCGTCAACGAAGTCGAATATGAGGAAATGGTCGAATTCGCCGGTACGGTACGATCGGGTATTGCGGAATTGCCTGAACGCCCCGGTCGCGTTCGGCTAGAGGCAAACGCGAAGCAACTTGAAGCCGATATCCTCTCGATGGCCCCCGTTGATCAAGTTGCCACGGCAGCCAGAAAGCTCGCTGCGGATCTCCTAGCCATCTATCCGATCACGCTCTCGCCTTCGAGGGCGCCCGATCTTGAGCGCGGAAGACTGCTGTACCAGGAGACTTGTGCCAGTTGCCACGGGGTGTCAGGAAACGGTCGCGGGCCGGCGTCTGCGGGCCTTGATCCACCGCCGATCGCATTTACCGACGTCGATCGCGCGCGTCAGCGCAGCATTATGGGTCTCTATCAGGTTATCGACCAAGGGATCGATGGCACCGCCATGCCCGGTTTCTCGCAGCTCTCCTCCGACGATCGTTGGGCCCTGGCCTTCTATTCGGGATCCGTCGCCTTTGAGGCGGTCGACGAAGGGGCGCGTCTATGGAAGTCAGATTCCGAACTACGCAAACGCTTTCCCGATCTTGCCGCTCTCACGAAGATCACGCCGGACGAACTGGCAGGAGAGATCGGGCAAGTGCGCGCGGACGCGCTCATGGCCTATCTTCGGGCCAACCCGTCGGCGATCGCCGATGTAGCGGGGCCTCTTGGCATCACACGTACCCGGCTCGCAGAAGCTGAACGCGCCCACGCGAACGGGAATATTTCCCGGGCCAAGGAGCTCGCACTGTCGGCATATTTGGACGGGTTCGAACCCGTCGAACCGATATTGGCGACACGCAATCCGGATCTTCTGGTGCGTATCGAGAGCGGGATGATGGACTTGCGTGCAGCCATCGACGCAGATCTGCCGACCTCTGCGATAAGCGAACGGATCCGGGCCATCGAGGGTTTGCTCGTACAGGCTGAAAATGTCCTTGCGCCGGAATCTGCGACGGGCTGGTCAACCTTCGTGGCATCTTTCGCGATCCTCCTCCGCGAGGGTCTGGAGGCATTGCTGATCGTGATCGCCATGATCGCTTTCGTGAGGAAGGCGGGACAGGATCGGGCATTGCGATTTGTTCATGGCGGGTGGACCGGTGCGCTGGTGGCAGGCGCGCTTACTTGGCTTGCGGCGACCTATCTTCTCGACATCAGCGGTGCCGGCCGGGAATCGATCGAGGCATTCGGTTCGCTGATTGCAGCGCTGGTCCTTCTGTCGGTTGGCGTCTGGATGCACGGAAAATCACAGGCAGACAATTGGCAGCGCTATATCCGCGACAAGCTTGGCAAGGCGCTTTCGCGCGGATCGCTCTGGTTCCTGTTCGGGATCGTATTCCTTGTCGTCTATAGAGAGGTCTTCGAAACCATCCTCTTTTACGCTGCGCTGTCCGCTCAGGGAAGTACGGGCTATCTGCTGGCGGGCGCTGCCACGGCCGGTTTGCTCCTTGTCGTCATCGCCTGGCTGCTGCTGCGCTACAGCCGGACGCTGCCGATCGGAAAGTTCTTTGCCTACAGTTCGGTGCTCATCGCCCTGCTTGCGATTGTCCTGATTGGCAAAGGGATCGCGGGCTTGCAGGAAGCGGGTGTGATCGGAATTGCGCCGATAGCCGGCGGTCCGCGACTAAGTATGCTTGGAGTTTATCCGACGTTCCAAGTGATTGGCGCTCAACTTGCAATGGCATCCGTACTTTTACTTGGTTTCTGGATTAATCACACCCGAGCATCAAACAATGACCGGTCACGCGATGCAGTGTGATATTATATCTTTCTATTACGGCGTTTGTGTCGACCCAGGTCGGTACATGAATAGCGCATTTGTTCGTTCTTATGCATTGAGCTGCGCGACGGCTTCGGAATTCGAAGAGAATATCGACTTGTGCCATGTGATTGGTCCTGCTAGCGGGGCCAAAGTGTCATGACCCTCCGTATGCCCCTTCTTGCCTTGAAGCCGTTTTTCGCCATGCTGATTCTCTTCGGCCTGGTGTTCAGCGTAAGCGTGGACGCGGCGGTATGCGGGCCTGAAATTGGCGAACTTACAAGTGTCGAAGCTGCAAGTAGCGAGACTGGTCAAGACTTGCCGGACAGCCCGAATGAGCAGCATGGCATCTGCGCCCACGGCCATTGCCATCATGGAGTCCAATTTGCAGGCAATGCGGATATCGGGGCCGGTGAGCGTTCATCCGGTGCACAGCATTTCTTCGAACCCGTCGGCCTGACTGCAGTCCAGCAAGCGATTTTGACGCCCCCTCCTCGAATCTGACGTCCAGTATTGCCGCCGCAATGTCGGCGCGCATTCGGCATGTCAGTAGAGGAAAAATCAATTCATGTTTGCCATTATTTGGCGAGGCGCCCTTTTTGCAGGGCTGAGCCTCGCAGTACTGCCCGGTGCGGTGCGTGCACAAGAACGCGCGGTGTTGACGCTCGACGAAGCTCTCGCGCGTGCGGGTGTGGACGAAAGCGCGCAGGTGCAATCAGACAATCCGCGTTTGATCGGGCCGCAGGCCGAAACGGACGCGGCACGCGCGCTTATCGATCAGGCACGGCTTCGGCCAAATCCTGAGCTTGCCTTTGAAGCGGAGAACATCGCAGGAAGCGGTGCCTTTTCAGGGCTGCAAGCAACCGAATATACGCTGTCTTTGAGTCAGCGCCTCGAGCTAGGCGGCAAGCGGGGCGCACGCATTCGCTCGGCCGAGGCCGAGGCGCGCGTGGCAATGCTTTCTGGAGAATTGTCGGTCGCTGAGCTGAGTCGCATGGTGCGCGAACGCTACATCGAGGCGGTCGCTTCAGCTGCGCGACTGGAACTTGCCCGCGACGTAGTCGAACGCAATCGCGAACTCGCGCGTATAGCTGGCCTGCTTGTCGAAGTTGGCCGCGAGCCGCCGCTGCGCTCGCTTCGTGCAGAAGCGGCCCTTGCTGAAGCCGAGGCGGAGTTTGAAGCCGCGCGAGCTTCAGAGATAGCGGCGCGGAGCGCGTTGGTGGCGCTCTGGGGTGAAACGTCCCCTCCCCCGGACGTGCCATCGGCGTTTCCCGGGATCGAACCTCCTGCGATGCTTCTTGCATCGCCTTCTGCTTTGCGTCTCCAAGTCGCGCGTGCCGAACGCGAGGCGGCGGACGCTGCGATCGACAGGGAGCGCTCTTTGGGTGTTCCCGATCCGGCCATCTCCGCCGGTGTCAGGCGGTTCGAGGAAAGCAGGGATCAGGCCTTCCTAGTGGGCGTCTCGATTCCCCTTCCTTTCCGCAATCGCAATCAGGGTAACATCGCCGCTGCCGAGGCCCGCTTCCGCGCGGCCTCCGCACGCGAGGCTGTCGCCCGCGCGGATTTCGAACTCGAAGTAACCCAGGCGCGCGGCCGCTTTCTCGCCGCCGAGGCTCGTGTAGAGACTCTGTCCCAAACCTCCCTGCCTCAAGCGGAAGAAGCCTTGCGCCTCGTCCGGATTGGGTATCGCAACGGCAGGTTCCCGCTGATCGAGGTTCTGGCTGCGGCCGAAGCCCGCGATGCAATCCGAGAAGCCTTGATCCAAGCCCAGGAAGATCGCGGTCGCCTGGCGGCGCAGTTGATCTGGCTTGGCGCCCAATGAGGAAAATACCCATGAACCGTAAGCGTTTGGCCGTACTGATCGGCCTGATCATTCTTGTTTTTGCGGCTGCTGTAATGCTGTGGCCGGACAACGGCGCAGAACCGCACAGCGAAGAGGAAACCGAAGAAAGCGATCTCCCGGAAGGACTGGTCCTACTCGGCGAAGAGCAGATTCGAAGCTCCGAAATCATGGTCGAGACCGTTGGTGAGGGCTCGGCGGTAGAGCTAGTGTTCCCAGCCACAATCGCCGCTAGCCCCACAGGCAGCGCGCGGATCGATGCGCGAGCGGCGGGCGTGGTGCGGAGCGTTCAAAAAACGCTGGGTGATTACGTCCGGCAGGGTGAAACCATTGCGCGTATCGAAAGTGCGGAAGCGGCAGCTTTGGCATCGCAATTGAGCGCGGCGCGCGCGCGCGTCAACGAATTGTCAGCCGCCTATGAGCGCGAACGCCGGCTTTTCGAAGCCAATGTTACGGCGCGGCAGGATCTCGAAGCGGTGCGCGCCAATCTCCAGGTCGCCCAGTCAGAACTGTCCCGCGCGCAGGCAGCGGTTGCGGCAGCGGGCGTGAGTGGCGACGGTCGGTCTTTGGCGGTTACCAGCCCTCTTGCAGGACGGGTAACGGCGGCGCCTATTGTCCTTGGTTCGTTTGTCGATGCGGGAGAGGAACTCTACCAAATCGTGAATCCTAATGCGATGCAGATCGAAGTCGCGCTCCCCTCTGCAGAAGCGAGCCGTATTCAGCCAGGCGATGAAGCCACGCTGGAACTTGCAGAAAACCGCGAGATCGGAGCGCGGGTCCGCTCCGTCACGCCATCGCTCGATCCTGAGAGCCGCAGCGCGACGGCAGTCCTTTCGCTCACGCGGTCCATCCCCGGTCTTCAACCAGGTGCCTTCCTGCAAGCGCGCATCCGACCTTCGGGCGAGGTCGACACGGGCCGCATGTCGGTGCCCGAAAGCGCGGTGCAGTCACTCGACGGCCAGGAAGTGGTTTTCGTGCGCACGCGCCGCGGCTTCCAGACCCGTCCGGTGGTGACCGGCGCACGTTCCGCAGGCCGCGTGGTGATCGAATCCGGTCTCGAAGCGAACTGGCGGATCGCAACCGAGAATGCCTTCCTGCTCAAAGCCGAACTCGAAAAAGAGGAAGCCGAACATGGACACTGATCGCATGCAGGAAACGGAGCACTCGCACCGCCACGGCCTGATCGGCATGATCCTCGACATGGCCGTGCGTTTTCGCTGGGCCATGGTCGTTTTGACGATCGGTGTCGCCATCTATGGCGTGATGAACCTTCTTCGGCTTCCCATTGACGCCGTACCCGACATTACGAACGTTCAGGTGCAGATCAATACCGAAGCGCCCGCCCTTTCCCCCTCCCAGGTCGAAACGCAGGTAACCTATCCGGTGGAAACCGGTCTCGCCGGGATCGATGGTCTGGAAATGACCCGTTCGATTTCGCGCAACGGGTTCAGCCAGGTTACTGCAATCTTCGAAGAAGGTACTGACATCTATTTCGCGCGGCAGCAGGTCAATGAGCGCCTGACGCCGATCACCGCTTCGCTGCCCGAAGGAGCAGAACCGGTAATGGGACCTATCTCGACCGGTCTGGGCGAAGTGCTCATGTATACGATCGAGTTCGAGCATCCGGGGGGCAAGGAAGCACCGAAGGGCAATGCGGTCGGTTGGCAGTCCGACGGAAGCTTCGTTACCGAACGCGGTGACAGGCTGGATAGCGATGTCGCTAAGGCTGCTTATCTGCGTACCATTCAGGACTGGGTGGTCGCTCCACTCATGCGGTCGGTCGATGGCGTCGCCGGTGTCGATTCCATCGGGGGTTTCCGAAAGCAATATCTCGTACAGCCCGATCCTGCTCGCATGACAGGCTACGGGCTTTCATTCGATGAGGTGATCGATGCGCTGGAAGCCGCCAACCTTGCCGAAGGCGCGAATTTCGTCGAGCGATCAGGAGAAGCCCTGCTGGCTCGTGTCGATGCACGGCTCGGCAGTGTCCAGGACATCGAGCAAGCAGTCATATCTACACGTGGAGGCGTTCCCATTCGCGTGGGAGATGTCGCAACGGTCAGCATTGGCGGTGATCTCAGAACCGGGGCTGCATCGCTGAATGGCGACGAGGCTGTGGTTGGTACCGTCCTCATGCGGGCAGGAGAAAACAGCCGCACTGTTTCAGCCCAGGCCGCTGAGAGGCTTGACGAAGTCCGCGCCTCCCTGCCACAAGGTGTGGTAGCCGAAATCGTCTACAATCGTTCGTCTCTCGTCGATGCAACGATCGCGACCGTCGAGAAGAATCTCGTCGAGGGTGCGCTGCTGGTCATAGCCATCCTGTTCCTTTTGCTCGGCAACATACGGGCCGCAATTATCGCCGCTCTGGTTATCCCTTTTTCGATGCTGATGGCATCGATCGGCATGAACCGGCTCGGAGTGTCAGGCAATCTGATGAGTCTGGGCGCGCTTGACTTCGGTCTGATCGTCGATGGGGCCGTGATTATCGTCGAGAATAGTGTGGCACGTCTTGCGGCCAGACAGGAGCATGAGGGCCGGCTCCTGACACTTGGCGAACGGCTGACGGAAACGCGGCTTGCCGCGCAGGAGATGATCAAGCCGACTGTCTATGGTCAGGCGATTATCCTTCTGGTGTTCGCACCGTTGCTGACCTTCACCGGAGTCGAGGGCAAGACGTTCTCGCCGATGGCCATCACGGTCATGCTGGCGCTCGCGTCGGCATTCGTACTCTCGCTGACTTTCGTCCCGGCGATGATCGCGATCCTGCTGAACAAAAAACTGACGGAGAAGGAAGTCAAACCGATCCGGATCGCCAAGGAACGCTATGGGCCTCTTGTCCGCAAAGCCATCGCCCGCCCTTGGCCGGTGATCGGGGCCGGTGCCGGCATTTTTGCCGTTGCTGCTCTGGTGTTCAGTTTCCTTGGCAGCGAGTTTACACCGCAGCTCGACGAGCGCGATATCGCGGTGCAATCATTGCGAATCCCTTCCACATCTCTCGAGCGGTCTCTGGCGATGCAGCGGCGAGTAGAAGATCGATTGGAGGAATTTCCGCAAGTGCAGCTGGTATTCTCACGTACCGGTACTGCGGAAGTGGCCAGCGACCCGATGCCGCCCAACGCCTCCGATGCGTATGTGATCCTGAAGCCGCGCGATGAATGGCCTGACCCGGATCTTTCGAAAGATGATCTGGTGGCAGAAATGGAGAGTGCTCTGGGAGGCCTGGTTGGCAATCTCTATGAGTTCAGCCAACCAATCGAACTTCGCTTCAACGAACTGATCGCTGGCGTGCGCGGCGATGTCGCGGTCAAGATCTACGGCGACGACCTGACCGCCATGACCTCGGCAGCGAACGAGGTCGCCGGGATTTTGCGCGAGGTCGAGGGAGCTGCGGATGTTAAAGTCCAGCAGGTCACCGGTTTCCCAACGCTTGATATTGCCTTCGATCGTCCAACGATCGCTCGATATGGGCTGAAGGTCGAAGACGTCGCTCAATCCGTCGCAATTGCTTTGGGCGGGCGGCCTGCCGGGCTGGTCTTTGAAGGCGATCGAAGGTTCGAGGTCGTCGTTCGGCTTTCGGATGCGACACGCGATGATTTCGATCAGCTTGGTGCATTGCCGGTGCTGCTTCCGAACGGAGCGACCATACCGCTGCGCTCGGTCGCCGAATTCCGGGTTGTGGATGGCCTTGCCGAAGTCCGCCGTGAACAGGGACGCAGGCTGGTGATCGTTTCCTCCAACGTGCGCGAGCGCGATCTTGGCTCCTTCGTTGAGGAAGCGAGGGCGAATGTCGAGGCGCAGGTCGAATTGCCCGCTGCAGCCTTCATCGAGTGGGGCGGCCAGTACCAGAACCTTCAGGCTGCGCAGGAACGGTTGCAGATCGTTATCCCGATCGCTTTCGCGGTTATTCTCCTGTTGCTCTATATGGCAGTCGGAGGCTGGGTTCCCGCTCTGGCTGTTTTCAGCGCGATCCCGCTCGCCCTCGCTGGCGGCATCTTCTCGCTGGCTCTGCGCGGAATGCCGTTTTCGGTTTCGGCGGCAGTCGGGTTCATCGCCCTCTCGGGCGTGGCGACCCTCAACGGTCTCGTGATGGTGACTGCAATACGCCAGCGTCTGGACAAGGGGATGGCGCTCGATGAGGCCATCGTGGAAGGCGGACTGGCGCGCTTGCGTCCAGTATTGATGACGGCTCTGGTCGCGTCGCTCGGGTTTGTCCCCATGGCGATCGCGACCGGCACTGGAGCGGAGGTTCAACGGCCTCTGGCAACGGTGGTCATTGGCGGTCTGATCACCGCCACTGCGCTCACCTTGTTCGTCCTTCCCGCGATCCTGAAGCTCGTCTTCGCCACCAGAAAGGATGACCGGACGTGGCGTCAACGCTGGTGGGACCGCCTGCGCCGCAACGTCACTCCCGAGGAACGGCAAGAGCTGCAAGAGGTTACGTGAATGGAGAGCATCAATGATTAGTAGCCAGCTCAGTGTGACTCTTGCCGGCGCCCTGATACTTTCAAGTGTTCCAGCATCGGCGCAGGATCAGAGCACGCTTGTTCCGATCGCCGGTGTCTGGAGCCTTGGTGAAACGCGGTCTTGTGATAGCGGACCGGCCTGGGTGTTTTTCGCAGATGGCTATTATGCCGAAGTGCAGCTTCCGGACGGTGGCCCCGCCGCCGTCGGAATTTGGCGAGACGAGGGCGATGCCATCGCTTACACCCACGCGCACATGCCATTTGAAGGTCATGAACGGCCGATGCGGGTTCGTCATCTTACCATCGAAGAGCGCACCGCCGAAAAACTGACAACCCGCAATTATCGCGGTGTCACGCGCACGTTTCACCGCTGTCCAGCGAATTCGCTGAAAGTGCCGGCAGGTCAGGACGCACATTGACGCTTTCGTTACGCAATATGCGGGCTTCGCTAGTCCCTATTCGGGTTTCGCGAACCTGCAAGCTTACGGGTCTGCGGCACCGGGAGCGGTCAATTTCCAATGGGAAGCAATAGGCAATGACGCGAACCATCGAACTCGAAGTCTCACCGCTCCTTCCCGACATCCCGAGCGAAACCGATCATTGCATCGCGCGCTTGCAGTCTTTGCTCAGCTCGCGGATCGGCGTGCACGAGGTCACGATATTGCCCGGCGAGAAAGATGCATCCGCCCGACTAGCGATATCATACGATGCCGATCGCCTGACTGTCGCCCGCATCAAGGAGTTGGCCCATGTGGCCGGAGCGGAAATCTCCGAACGCTACGGACACGTTGTCTGGCAAGCCGATGGCATCAATTCCACCCGCCGTGCCCAAACGGTCGCGGACCTGCTGGCCAGCAAACCCGGTATCCTCGAAGCAAATGCTGATGCGAGCGGGAGGTTCATCGCCGAGTACGACCGTCAGCTAACCGATGAGCCTAGGATTGCTGGCGAGCTCAAGAACCTCGGCGTGTCGGTTCTGGCGGGCGATGTCGCCAGGAACGCCGAGCACTCTTCCAAAGACCATGATCACGATGATGAAGATCGTGCCGGGCACAGTCATGGTGGCATTTTCGGCGCGAACACCGAACTCTATTTCTCGCTCGCCTCGGGCGTATTTCTCGCGACCGGGTTCGGGATTGAGAAGCTATGGTCTGGGCATCCAGGATGGCTGCCATTCGCATGCTATCTCGCGGCGTATTTCTTTGGCGGATTCTTTACCGTCCGAGAGGCGTGGGACAATTTGCGCCTGCGCCGGTTTGAAATCGACAGCCTCATGCTTGTCGCCGCTGCGGGCGCCGCCTTTCTCGGGGAATGGGCCGAAGGCGCGCTATTGCTGTTCCTGTTCAGTTTCGGCCACGCGCTCGAACACTACGCGATGGGCCGCGCCAAGAGGGCGATCGAGGCGCTCGCCGAGCTCGCGCCGGAAACGGCACGAGTAAAACGTGGAGATGACGTCGTTGAGGTTCCGGTCGAGGAGCTTGCGCTAGGCGACGTCGTAATCGTGCGTCCGAACGAACGCCTTCCGGCTGACGGCTTCATCTTGGACGGCGTCAGTGCCATCAATCAGGCTCCGGTGACCGGGGAAAGCGTGCCGGTCGACAAGAGCGCGGTTTCGAATATCGCTTCTGCGCGCGCAAATCCTGACAATCTTGCGGATGACAATCGCGTCTTCGCAGGGACGATCAACGGATCGGGCGCGCTCGAAGTGGAAGTGACCCGGCGATCGAGTGACACGACCCTCGCCAAGGTCGTCCAAATGGTGAGCGAAGCCGAGGCTCAGCAATCTCCTACCCAGCGCTTCACGCAGCGCTTTGAGCGAATTTTTGTGCCTGCCGTGCTCGCTTTGGCCGGCCTGCTCCTTTTCGCCTGGGTTGTCATCGACGAGCCGTTCCGCGACAGTTTTTACCGGGCGATGGCGGTGCTTGTGGCTGCCAGCCCCTGCGCTTTGGCGATCGCGACCCCGAGCGCGGTCTTGTCCGGAGTAGCCAGAGCAGCACGCAGCGGCATTCTGGTAAAGGGCGGCGCGCCGCTCGAGGATCTCGGCGCGCTCAAGGCCATCGCGTTCGACAAGACCGGTACTCTTACCGAAGGCGAGCCCCGCATGACCGATGTCCAACCCGCGCAGGGTGTATCTGAAAACGAACTGCTTGCGATTGCCTCGGCGGCTGAAAATCTGAGCGATCATCCCCTAGCACAGGCGATTGTTAGGGACGGCAAGCAGCGGCTTGGCGATGAGGCACTGCCCGAAGCTACAAGTCTTGAAAGCTTCACAGGCAAGGGGATCACCGCGCTTGTCGGCGGTGAGCGGGTGTGGATCGGAAAGCTCGAAATGTTCGGGCAAGACGGGGTCCCTCAGCTCGGTGCCGAACTGTCGGATGCTATCGAGTCCATGCGCGAGCGCGGGCGGACGACGATGGGCGTTCGCTCGGAAACGCGCGATCTTGGAGCGATCGGTTTGCTCGACACGCCGCGGGCGGCAGCAAAGGCGACGCTCGAAGCGTTGCGCGGCCTCGGGATCACCCGAATGATCATGATCTCGGGCGACGACCAAAGAGTGGCCGATGCGGTTGGAAAGGAAGTCGGCCTCGACGAGGCCTGGGGCAATCTCATGCCCGACGACAAGGTCAAGGCCATCCGCAAGCTTGCCGGCCAGGACAAGGTTGCGATGGTCGGAGACGGGGTTAATGACGCTCCGGCCATGGCGAACGCAACGGTCGGAATAGCAATGGGGGCTGCCGGCTCGGACGTTGCATTGGAGACAGCCGATGTCGCGCTGATGGCCGATGATCTCGCCCGACTGCCTTTCGCCGTCGATCTGAGCCGACAAACCCGGTCAATCATCCGGCAGAACATGATCGTCAGTCTCGGAATTGTTGTCGTGCTCATCCCGGCAACCATTTTCGGTCTCGGGATAGGCCCCGCTGTCGCGGTTCACGAGGGATCAACGCTAATCGTGGTCGCCAATGCGCTTCGCCTTCTGGCGTATAAAGAGAAGGGCAGCACAAAAGACATAGCAGAGAAGCCAGTATGAGCTGCAACGATGACTTCGATCTGGATTCGGCGGACAAGCGACGCACATTGTGGATCGTATTGTGGCTCAACGTCGCAATCGCGGTTGGTTTCTTTGTCGTTGCCTATTTTGCGGACTCGAACGCGCTCTTGGCCAACGGGCTCGACAATTCGTCGGACGCGCTTGTCTACGCTCTCAGTCTCCTTGCGCTGAGTCGACCGCGCTCCTGGAAGCGAGGCGCAGCGCGCTTTTCTGGCGTCATGCTTTTGATCTTTGCCGGCGGAGTGATTGCTGATGCCGTCAGGCGGTTTGTTGAAGGTTCTGAGCCGGGTGGCATCCTGATGATCGCGATGGCTGCCGTCGCGGGCATAGTGAACCTCTATTGCCTTCGCCTGTTGCAAAAGATGCAGAACAAGGACGTCAACATGCGGGCCGCCACCACATTCAGCTTCAATGACTTCATTTCGAACGGCGGGATTATCATCGCTGGCGTCATCGTTATGATCACAGGCGCGAACTGGCCGGACCTTGTGGTCGGCATCGCTGTGGCTGGCATAGCTCTTTACGGCGGGATCGATATCCTGCGCGACGCGCACAGTGACAAGCACGACGAGGCGGGAACGGTTCATGGCGAAACACGGGAATGAGCCTCGTCCACGAGATATTTGTAACTGAGGATTTGTCGGCGATCCTGACCTTGGCGATGCTGGCAAGCCTCGGCCTGGGTGCTGGCGTTGTCTGGGAAGAAAAGCACGGGCCTACCCCGAACGAAAATGGGTTCGCGGCGGCCGTCCACTCTGGCGCCCTTGCCGCACTTGCGCTTGTTTTGACCGGTCCTGCAGTTGGACAAGCAAGGGGTGACTTCATAGACGCAGCCCTGCTCCCCGCTGGCGGGACTCTCTATCTTCTGGCGGTGCTGATCGGAGGCTGGGCTTCGCATCGCGACTCAGTTGGAACCCTGTCCGACGCCGTGGGAAGACGCGGGCCGAAGATGACCATTGCGCTTCAAGGCGGTATTGCGCTGGGGTTTGGTGGCATCGCTCTGGGTGCAGCAGCAGCCGTGTCTGTCTTCGCCGGTTTCGCAGCAACACTAGGGGTTGGAATCACCTTTTTCCTGGTGGGGCGAAAGACAACAGCCGGATTTCGCGACAGCGCGATGAAACGCATGGATCGTCTAGCGATCCATGTTTTTCTGTCACTCGCCTTTGTTGCCGCAGCGGTAGCCGGGTTTTGGCTTCTCCACGGCATGAGCGAAACAGCGGACGCGCGGTTGGCAATTCTACTCGCAGGATACTTTCTTGTCTGGTCGGTTCATTTTTTGCTGCAAATCCCGGGCAGACTGGGAGGTTTGAATTTGGCAGCACTCGCGGCCTTCATCTCCGGGCTTGCGATGTTCGGAATGATTGCAGTCGGATTTAACGCCGCGATCGGAGCAATCGATAATTCCGATGCGATCCTTCAGCATCCGGATACCGCCGGCAACAAAATCGCAAATAGCGGAGAAAAGTGATGGCGCACTCGCACGATCAAGCTGGCCACAGTCACGGCGAGGAAAACCTTAGCGATCGTCAGCTGATCCTCGCGGTCGCGATCAATGTCCTCCTGACCCTTGCCCAGATTGTCGGCGGCATCCTTTCAGGGTCACTGGCGCTTATCGCGGATGCATTGCACAACTTCAGCGATGCGGCCTCTCTTGGTCTTGCGTGGTTTGCGCGACGCATAGGCCGGCGTCCGGCGGACAAGCTGATGACCTTCGGCTACGCCCAGGGAGAAGTGGTCGCCGCACTCATCAATCTGACGACCTTGCTGATCATCGGATTCTATCTGATCGTTGAGGCGATCAACCGTTTCGCCGCGCCGCAGCCGGTCGAAGGCTGGACCGTGATCTGGGTTGCCGGGATCGCACTTGTCATCGATCTCGTCACCGCATTCATTGTCTATCGCGGCGCGCATGACAGCATTAACATGAAGGCTGCCTTCCTTCATAACGTTTCGGACGCGCTGGCCTCGATCGGTGTGATCGTCGCCGGAGTGCTAATTATTCTATACGATCTCGTCGTCGCCGATCTCATCATCACTCTCATCATCGCGGCCTATGTCATCTGGCAGGGCGCGACGCTCCTACCGCGAACCGTTCGTCTGCTGATGGGAGCAGTGCCGGACGAGGTGGAATTTGATCAGATGGTTGAAAACCTGCGCGCGCTTGGCGGCGTGCAGGATATTCACCACGTCCATGTCTGGAATCTGGGAGAACATCACCGGGCGCTCGAAGCCCATCTCACTCTTGTTGATTACTCCCAAACAGCATTCGAGGGAGTCAAGCGACGCGCGCGGGCGATGCTGGAAAAGGATTTCGGCATCGCACATGTCACTTTCGAGCCCTGCCTCGCTACGGACTGCGATGATGCGCTGATCCCTGCCCACCCGGCACCCAACAACGGGAAAAACACGGTCGGTGATTAAGCTTTCGCTGGCCTGTTCCTGCCCGGCCGTTCGCAGACCCTGAGCCCTCATCGCGCGCCGGTCGCGGACGGTATTGCAGTCCAGAACCGATGCACCGCGAGCCGCCCTCACCCAATATGGGCATAAAAGCCTACTACTGCTATTGCGAATACGTCTCAATAGCAGTAGTAGGCTGGTAAATGTCTCGAAAGGATTCTTCACATGTATCGCGCTACCGCCTCGCTCATAGCAATTGCACTGGCCGCCCCTGCTTACGCCAATGAAAAAGACCCGACCGATGAGCGGCAATCGCAGGACGGGATAGCAAACCCAAGCGAATCGATTATCGTGATTGGCGGTCGCATCGATGCGTATGAAGTGGCCGGTGCGGCGGACCTAATCGATGGCGAGGAACTGAGCGAATTCGAGCATGGTGACGTCAACCGTGTCCTGCGCCAGGTGCCGGGGGTCAACATTCAGGAAGAGGACGGTTTCGGGCTATTCCCGAATATTGGCTTGCGCGGCGCGCCGGTCGAACGGTCGAGCAACATCACCTTGATGGAAGATGGCGTTCTCATTGCCCCTGCCCCCTACGCCGCTCCGGCCGCGTATTACTTTCCCGCGATCGGTCGAATGGACGCAGTCGAAGTGATCAAGGGCGCGGGCTCGGTACGCTATGGTCCTCGCACGATCGGCGGGGCCATCAATTTCCGATCGACTCCGATACCGACCGAGAGCCTGGCTGGCGAAGCTTCCGGCCAGCTTGGTTCTCGCGGCTATTATCAGGGTCATGGCTGGATTGGCGCTAGTGCCGACAATTTCGGGGCGATGGTAGAAAGCTATCAGCAAGGCAGTGACGGGTTCAAGACGATAGATGGGCTTCCCGGCGCCGAGACCGGTTTTCAACGTCAGGACTATCGCGCCCGCTTCGCCGTCCACACCAACCCAGATTCGCCGGTCGATGCTCGCCTCGAGTTCGCCTATGGTCGATCCGAACTTGAGGCGAACGAAACCTATTTGGGCCTCGCCGACGCGGATTTCGCGAGCGATCCGTACCGGCGCTATTCGGCCAGCCAACGCGACGTTTTCACGGGCGAGCACGATCAATATCGGCTCACCGGCACCCTCCGGTTGCCCGACGACACGCAGTTCGCGGTTACCCTATATCGCAACGATTTCACACGAAGTTGGTCGAAGCTACAGGACATCGATTTCGATGGTGATGGCAGCTTTGATGCCATCCAACCCGTTTTCGATGCTCCCTCCTCAAACGAGAGAGGCCTCGCAATCCTGCGAGGCGCAGACAGCGCTGAAGGTGCCCTTCGCATTCGCAACAACAACCGCGTCTATCGGAGCGAAGGCGTCCAGCTTTCGTTCGAAAGACCTTTCGAGACCGGCGAGGTCAGGCACAACCTGGCTGCGTCGCTCCGGTATCACGAGGATGAAGAAGACCGGTTGCAGAATGAGGAATTCTATACGCAAACGGATGGAGATCTCGTTTTCGTCCGGCAGACGGCTCCGGGCGCTCAAGCCAATCGCGAGGCGAAGGCGAAGGCGATCGCTTTCTATCTGGAGAACCGGATCGAGATCGGCGGGCTTACTCTGACACCCGGCATTCGGTACGAAGGCATCGACCTTACTCGACTGGACTATGATCGAGCCGACCCCGCTCGTCTCGATGGACCTGCGCGCATACGCAAGACCAACGTTGACGAATGGCTTCCCGCACTCGGTGCAACCTATGCACTGGGAGACGTGCTGTTGATTGCAGGCGCTTCGCGCGGTTTTTCTCCCCCCGGGCCCGGAAATCCGGAGGCACGAGCCGAGAAAAGCTGGAACTATGAATTTGGTGGGCGTTTTCGGAATGGCGCCATTCAAGCTTCCGCGATTGCGTTTTATTCCGACTATTCCAATCTGCTCGGAAACTGCACACAATCCGTGGGGTGTAGCGTCGGGGATATTGGCGACCAGTTCAATGCTGGGGCCGTCTCCGTGAAGGGGTTGGAGCTGGCAGCTTCGACGGAGCATCAAGTGGGTAGGGAAATTTCTATTCCCTTCTCGGTGGTTTACACGCTCACCGACGCGCAATTCGAAAGCAGTTTCGAGAGTGCGTTCTTCGGTTCCGTGTCCCAGGGCGACGCACTCCCCTACATCGCTCGCCACCAATTCTATGCCGAAACGGGGCTCGCATTTGGACCGGCATCCTTGCTCGTGAGCGCCAATTACACATCGCAAGTACGCACCGAAGCAGGTAGCGGGGATATTTCGCCCGATGAGCGTATTGACGAAAGGATTGTCTTTGATCTCGCCGGCCGGTTTGCGCTGACGGAAGGTCTCTCTTTGTTTGCCAGAGTGGATAATCTGTTCGACAATGCTTATGCTGTAGCGCGTCGGCCTTCGGGTTTGAGACCGGGGGCTCCCCGGCGCTTCGTAGCAGGCGCTAGCGTGCGCTTCTGAGTATCTACGCCGGCCGATGATCGCGCAATCTTGTAGGAGGCGGGAGCGCCAGTGAGCATTTCCGCCTCACTAAATGCAGGTGAGGTCGAGACTCACGCAATCGATTGCGCCGACATTCGACGTGCCGCAGGCCACACACCCGCCAAAATATGAGGACGGCGGACACCTCCCCCAGAATAAATAGGAGTTTTGACATGACCCTCTCCATTGGCTCGACAGCTCCCGATTTCACAGCGGAAACGACCCAAGGCACCATCACCTTCCATGATTGGATGGGCGACAATTGGGCTATCCTGTTTTCTCATCCAAAGGCATTTACCCCGGTTTGTACGACCGAGCTGGGTTACATGGCCGGTCTCGGCGAGGAATTTGCCAAACGCGACACCAAGATTCTCGGCCTGTCGGTCGACAGCAGCCAAGACAATCGCGACTGGCTACCCGATATCGAGGCGGTCAGCGGCAATAAAGTCGATTACCCGGTGGTCGGCGACAGCGACCTGAAGGTGGCCAAACTCTACAATATGTTGCCCGCCGAGGAGACTGGCAGTGCGGAGCAAAGAACCGCAGCCGACAATGCTACCGTTCGCGCCGTCTATATCGTTGGCCCGGACAAAAAAATCCGTGCGATGCTACTCTATCCGATGAGCAGCGGACGCAATTTCGAAGAAGTGCTCCGATTGCTCGATTCAGTCCAGCTCACCGAAAGTAAAGGCGTGGCAACCCCGGTCAATTGGCAGAGTGGGGATGACGTCATCATTCCACCGTCTGTTTCCGATAAAGAAGCGAAAGCGCGCTTCCCGCAAGGTTTCACAACGCTGCGCCCCTATCTGCGCACGGTTAAAATCGACTGACCAGCGCAAGCGGATGTGGTGTATTTGGGCTCGAACTCAACAGGGGAACCCGCATGAAGCTAGACAAAAGCAGTCACGCAACTGCGGCTTCTGCCGCATTACGATTTGGCACCGACGAATTCGTAAGCGCATCCTGCCAGAAACTCGCGGAAATGGAGTTCGTTCAGCTCTCGGCGGGCTGGTAGCCACGGGCGGAATTCTTCGTATTCGCGCGAGACGCCGAACGGTTTCGTAGCGAATATTCCGATTTCAATCAGCCATCGCGGCCAGCGCTCGGGGTGCTTCAGGCCAAGCAGGGCCATCCGGCCACCCGTCGGGAGAGCAGCTGAGGCGCGCTCGATGATCGCGGCGTAGTCAGGTGGCATTTCCAGTCGAAAGGTGCTGATGACTGCGCTGGTCTCGCTCGGAAAGCGGAAGGCGGCTACGTCTGACTGCACAAATTCGACATTGCTAGCTCGCAGGCGCTTCGCTCGTCGACGGGCTTGGTCGAGCATGCCTTGCGAAAGGTCGACCAGCGTCACCTTGCCGCTTGGTCCTACTCTCTCAAGCAGAAACGCGAGGTTTGCGCCGGTGACAGCACATAGATCGATCACATGGTCACCGGCCTTGAGTTCAAGCCGGTTAACCAGATCGCGTCGCCAGCGACCAAGACCGGCCCACCGAAACCCCGACACCAATCGGTCATAGATTCCCGCGTTCTTGTCGTAGAGACGTTCAACCTGTTCGTTGGATAGAATTGCCATGGCGCGTGCTAGCGAACCTCGTCCGAAGAGATGGTGAAAACCTCCGCGAGGTCGTCCGGGTATGGCATTGGCGCGAATGCGCTCACGTTTGCGCGTCCGGTATTGCCCCAGGGGAGCCGTCCGGTGAGATTACCAAGGGGAGCGAGCGCAAGACGTATGACCTGCCCCAGAACTTCGCGGCCATCGCGGGTTTCAACTGCATAGCCCAGCATCGTCATATGTGAACGAAGGTGCGGCCCGAAGAAGCCCTGGCCCAGAATATGTTCCCGCTCGAGCGCGGTCCAAGCCAAAGCCCGGTCACCAGACTGCCTGGCGGCACGGAAAACGCGCCGCTCAGCTTCGATAAGTTCAATAATGTCCTTCTTTGCCACAGGATTTTACCGTTCTGCTTGCATCTTCGAATCGTCTTATGCACCTTGTAGTGGCTACAAGGTCAAGCATTGCGAGAAACCCATGAAGATTGGTGCCCTGGCGCGGAAGACCGGCACGACCGCCGAAACGATCCGCTACTACGAACGGACCGGATTGCTGGAGGAACCACCACGCACCGCCGGAAACTACCGGGACTATGGCCCGACCGAATTGGCCAGATTGCGGTTTATCCGCCGCGCACGCGACCTCGGCTTCACCATGGCGGAGGTGCGCCAATTGCTTTCTTTGTCGGATGATCCATCGCAATCGTGCGAAGCCGTGGACTCTATTGCCAGCCTCCACCTACGCGAAGTGGATCGGAAGCTTGGTGACTTGCGAAAACTGCGAACCGAACTGCGCCATATGGTCGACGACTGCCAGCACGGAGCGGTTGGCGAATGCCGGATAATCGAAGTGCTTTCCGGCTAGCGGGACAGCGCGCGTTTATTCGAGCGGTGACGGGACGCAAACCATGATCATCTCGAAATTCGGGGCGTGTTCTGACATATCTCGTCGGTGCGTTCGACAACAGAACCGATCCAGTCATCGATCTCGGCTTCGACCCAAACCGTGCAACGGGGACCGAGCGAACGCGACTTTGGAAAACGGCCTTCGCGCATCCGCTGATAGATTGCCGTTCGGCGCAGGCCCACGCGCGCCATGACCTCGGGAAGACGAATGAGCCGGTCTGGCGTTGGCTCGACAGGAACGGCTTCCGCGTCCGTTTCGAGACCAGTCGTCATTTCAGAGAGCGAAGCTTTGTTCATCCTGCCGCTCCAGTTGCGCGAGGTGATCCGACAGGAGACCGGCGGTGCGGTGAGCGGTCCCCTTTGCCCAGCGCGGTCTCACATCGAGCAGCCTCTCGCCCAGCGCTTGATCCAAAGCAGACGGCAACTCGCTTATGAAGGTTTCAAGAAATTCCAGCACGCCGCTATTCTGCCAATCCTTGCTACGCTGCGAGTACCCCGCGAGTGCCAGCATCAGGGAGGTGCGCGGCGCGTGACCGCTCGCGTCAAGGATGGCCAGCGCCTCAAGCAGTGTGGCTGACCTTGTCCCGGCGAGGATGCGTCGGAGCGCGTCCTTGTTGATATTCGTCTGTGCGGCAATCGTCCGCCGGGACTTGCCACTTTCGTCCACGGCATGGTCGAGGAAAGCGGCGACTCCTCGCGATAGTTCTCCCCATTTGTCGTTTGTGTTTCGCGCCATTGTTCCTGCTTCCGGTGATCTTTAGCGAATCACCAACAGGCTAGGCGACGCGTCAAACTGTAGGAAAGGAAAAAGAACAAATAAGGAACTCGTAGGAAACTGGCTCATCGTCACACGATTTGATTCGCGCAGAGTCCGGTCCCTCGATCTCAGATTTCGGTATGGGTGGCGCAATGATCGGTATTCTTGGCCGCAATGTCTGCACCGGTCGCGCAAAGCCCGGTCAGATTGCCCAGAATCGACGATTTCTCTTGGTCGGAATGCCGCGTGCGGCAGTTTCCGTTTTCCTACACCCTGCCTTCCAATCGAGGAAAGAACATACAGCGAACGCATCGCTGCCAATGTTCGAAACGGAGTTCCTCGATGAACAATGCAATCACCCTTCCCCGCCCATCCGTCAAAGGCATTCGTGCCCGCGACTATATTCTTCCGGCCGCGATTGCGGTCGCCTGCGCCGGTGCCGCCTATGCCGGTGCCGACACGACCTTTGATCCGGCGCTGCAGAAGTTCACTGACTTCCTCGAAGGTTCGGGCGGCAAGATCATCACCGTCCTCAGCCTTGCCGGCGGTTTGATCGCGCTCGCCTCGGGCCGCTTCGCCCTTGGGCAGGTCGCGGTCCCGGTCGGTGTCGGAATTGGCGTCGGCACAGGCGTGCCGATCGTCACCTCGGTCGTGACCGCAACCATTTGATCGCGGTCTAACGACGGGAGGGCGGCATGGCCGACAGATACCTCGTTCCACGGCGGCTCGACGACCCGGAGCTCATCGGCTTCTGGACCATCGACGAGTTTGCGGGACTGCTCGTCCCCTTCGCGTGGGGCATCCTTTCGCAGCACATCATCATCGGCACCGGCCTATCGGTCATGACCTGGTTCGCCCTTCGAAAGGCGAAGGCATCAGGCGCAGGGTCGAAACTGGTCCATGCTGCCTACTGGTATCTGCCGGGGAGCTTCCTCGGGCTGAAAGCCACGCCGCCCTCCCACTGCCGCCTGCTCGCAGGCTGAGGGAGGACCCAAGTGAAACACGAATTCGCCTATGAGGAAGCGCAGCGTCACCTCAAACAGCGCAACCGCTTCGCCGCGCTGTCAGCCGTGCTGGGCCTTACCAGCCTGCTGGCGGTCGGCGCGGCGGCGACGCGCGAGGAAAGCGTCATTTTGGTGCCTGTCACGACCGAGCGCCTGACGCTCGGGAGCGGCGGTACCGATGCGCACTACCTCGAACTCGTAACCCGCGACACCGCGCTCATGCTGCTCAATCGCGCACCCGAGAGCCTCGACTACTGGATGGAACAGGTCCTCAAGGTGGCAGATCCGTCAGCGCACGGGAGCCTCAAGGCCGAGCTCGTCAAGATCGTCGACGAGCAGCGCGGTTCGGACATCAGCCAGGCCTTCGTCATCTCGCGGATGGAGGTCGACGCGCAGGCGCTCACCGCTGTCGTCACCGGCACGCTCAAGACCTTCGTCGGTGCGCAGGTGATCGCAAGCCAAGAGCGCAGCTTCGAATTCAGCTGGAACCGCCGCGGCCTCAGTCTCGGCCTCACCGGCTTCCGCCAGCTCCCAACCGAAAACGAGGAGGAGAACCCATGACACTCCTATCCCGCCCCTTCCCCGCCGCGCTGACCAGCGTTGCGCTGGCAATCGCCACGGCCGCCTACGCTTCACCGGCACATGCCGACCAGTTCGTCGAGGCCGCTGATGGCGCCGCGATCGACTGCGTGCTCGCGCGCGGCGCGCTGACCCGTATCGCCCTCATCGAGGACGGTTTCGCCAATGTCTCGAAGATGGCGAGCGGTTTTCCCTACAACGATTTCGAGGTGACCCACGAGCCGGTGCGCGGCGACATCTATGTCTCGGTGCCGCTGCAATATGCGAGCGCCAAGGTCAGCTTCTTCGCGACGAGCAGCGCGGGCTATGTCTACAAGTTCACCTGCCGCGTCGAAGGCGAGGAAGCGAGCCAGCTCTTCGTCACCAATCCCGCGCTCGCCAAATCCCAGGCGAGTGAATGGGAAGGCGCAGCAGTGACGCGCGACGAGGCCGCGATCCGGCTGATCGAAGCGATGGCCAGCGATGGGGTCCTGCCGGGCTTCCGCGCCCGTGCCGAACTTTCGCGACCACGCCACACCGACAGCCTCGAAGTGCAGCAGGTCGCGGAATACGAAGGCGCCGAACTGATCGGCCAAGCCTTTACTCTCCGTAATCTTGGCCCGGCACTCGTCGACCTTGCCGGTGAGCGCGAGGCGCCCGCCGGGGCGCTGGCCTTTGCCTATGGCCGCAACTCCCTCGAGCCCGGCGAGAGCACGCAAGCCTTCCTTGTCTTTACCAAGGGAGGGCTCAAATAATGGCCGATACCGACACAAGCTATACGCCCGCGGCAGCGCCAAAGGACGAGACGCGCGGCGAAGCCCGGCGCGATCTCAACCGCACGGTCGCGCAGCGCCAGAAGCTGTTGCTTGCCGGGATCGGCGGCGTGGCGCTCATCGCCGGTTCGATGTTCATCTTCGGCGGCGAGGATGAAGCGAGCGCCGACGGCGCGGGCGCAACCACGATCGAGACCGGCGCGCTGGTCAATCGCAATCTCTCGCAGCGCGAATTCGTCGCCACTTACGGCAACCGCCTCGATGCGCAGGGCAAGGCGATCAAGGACCTGCAGGAGACCCAGCTTCCCAGGGCTTCGATCGAGCAGGAGCTCGAAACGCTGCGGGGCGAGAACGCGCGGATGCTGAGCGACGGGCAAGCTGCGATCGATGCGATCTCGGCGGAGAACGCTGCCTTGCGCTCGGAACTCGAAACCGTCCGCACCAATCCCCCAGTTGCGCCGGTGGCCGCAGTCGATCCGCGGGCTCCGGGCTTCGCTCCCGGACCGCTCGAGCCACCCAGCGAACCCAAGGCAAGCCTGCTGAGCTTCTCAAACGACAAGCCGGGCACCGCCAAGGCCAAGGCAACCGAAAGCGCGCCGGCGCTGCTGCTCGAGGCAAGCCGCGATTACCTGCCGCCCAACAGCTATGCACCTGCCACCGTAATCGTCGGGGTCGACGCCTCGACCGGGGTCACCAGCCAGAGCGATCCGCTGCCCGTGGTGCTGCGGATCACCGGTCCGGCGCGCTCGGTGCTGCAGGGCAACAAGCTCCTCACCACCGATCTCACCGGCTGCCTCGTCAACGGCGCGGCGCGAGGCGATCTCTCGGCCGAGAAGGTTTACGTCAAGCTCGTGCGCATGACCTGTGCGCAGCCCGGCGGACGCTTCGCGGTGAGCGAAGTGAAGGGATTCATCGCCTTCGCCGGCAAGTCGGGCGTGCGCGGCAATGTCGTCAGCCGCGAAGGCAGCCTCGTCAGCCAGGCGCTGCTCGCCGGAATCGTCGGCGGGTTCGGCCGCGGCTTCTCGGCCAATGCCAACGGCATCTTTGCGCAGCCTGTCGGCAGCGACGGCAAGCGCGACGCGCTCTCGCCGACCGACATCCTCGCAGGCGGCCTGGGCCAGGGCGCGGGCGAAGCCGCCGACACCGTCAGCAAATACCTCATCGAACGCGCAGAACAGTACCAACCCGTCGTCGAGATGCCGACCGGCATCGCAGTCGAGATCGTCTTTCTCGACGGCGTCCATGTCAGGAGCACACCCCAATGAACTACTCGAACCAGCGGCCCGGCCTCAAGGCGCGCGCCGCGCACATATCGCTCGCCGCCGCCAGCGCAGCAGCCCTCCTTACAAGCGGCGTCGCGATCGTAACCGCCATGCCCGCGCAGGCCGCGATCACGCGAGATGTGGTTGAAGCGCTCAAGCTTCGTCTGCCCAGAACGCCGATCGACGCGCTCGATTGCACGACATTCGCGCCATGGTGCGAGGTCGTCTCGGGAGAGACGCTGTTCTACATCGACGAAGCGGCACGCTACCTCTTCGTCGGGCGGCTCTACGACATGGAGGAGCGGCGCGACGTGACTGCCGCGCGCCTGCTCGAACTCAACCCCGACCTGCTCGCCGCCGGCGCAGCCCGCCACGCCGGCGAGGACACTGGAGGGCGCCATGACGTTGCCGAAACCCGCGACAGGCAGGTCGCGACGCATGTCGATCTCAAAGCCCTTCCCAAGGAAGGCGCGATCCTGTGGGGCAATCCCAAGGGGCCGAAGCTGGTTGTCTTCTCGGATTTCCAGTGCGGCTACTGTAAGCGGCTCACCGGCGAACTCGAGAAGGCAGGCGTTCTTGTAGAGGAACGGCCGATCTCGATCTTCGGCGCATCGAGCCGGCGCAGGTCCGAGGCGGTGCTCTGCGCCGCCGATCCGATCGGGGCGCTCCATGCCGCCTATACCGGCAAGCACCTCGAACCGCGCGCCGCCTGCAAGAAAGCAGCTGCGCTCGATGCCAACGAAGCCTTTGCACAGGCCAACGGCTTTGCCGGAACCCCGGTAATCGTCCGGGCGCGCGACGGTGCGGTGCTGCACGGCTACCGTGATGCAAAGACACTGCGCGCCTTTGCCAATGCCAAGACCGGATCGAAGCAATGAGCGGCGGTGCGACCCGTGTCGGAGCGACGGCAATTCTCGCGTTGATGATCGCCGGCTGTGCGACGCTTGGCGGCAACGTCAAGGGCGACTTTTCCTGCCGGGCACCGGAGGGAAGCTGCGCGCCGACCTCGATGATCGACGATACCGCGACCCGCGTTTCACAGGCAGAACGGTCCGGTCATGCCTCTGCGGGAGCGCACAGGGCCGGTGATCGCGGATTGCGGATCGTTGTTGCGGGCTACCGCGACGGGACGGGCCACATCCACGAGGCCCGGGTTGTTCATGTCGTGCTGCCCGATCGCGCTGCCGAGCGCTGGCGCGCGCCGCGTTCGACCGGCGACGTGCTTCGCGCACTGGCGCGTCCGGCTGAAGCAGAAGTCGCCCCGCCCGCCGCCGCAGAAGCAATTCCTTTTCAGCTTTCCAATCCGTCCCCCCAGCAGCCTCCCGATGTCCTGGTCATCCCCTCGCAGGATCTGACGGAGCTGCCCGGCGCCAAAGCGCCGGACCCCGGGGCACCTGGTCGTCCCCCCTCCCCCGGCCAGGTGCCCCACCCCGTTCTGCCCGAAGGAGAGCCCAAGTGAACCTCTCGCTATCCTCTGCGCGCGACGCGCTTCTCGCTGGCCTGTTCGGCGATGCGAAAAGGGGCGATCATGCGCAGCCGCGTTTCGCGCTCGACATGCTGTCGGACTGGCTTCCGTACCGAGTCTATGACGAGGGCCCGGGGCTCTACCGCAACGCGCACTCGAAGGGCTTCATTCTCGAAGTCACCCCGCTCATCGGCGCCGACGAGCGGACAGGTGAGATCCTCGGCCAGTTCTTTTCCGAGAGCCTGCCGCAAGGCGCCTGCCTCCAAGTGCTGAACTTCGCGTCCCCGCGCATCGGCGCCATCGTCGGCCCGTGGTTCGCACCGCGCTACGAGCAGGGCGGGATCTACGAAGCGATTGCGAAAGCCCGCACCAACCGGCTCTACGATCTCGTCTGGAAGTCGGGCTCGGCACACGCGCCGTTTCATGCACGCCATGTGCGTCTGGTGCTCTCGCTCGGCGTTCCGGTGCCCGGAAGCGTCACCGATGCAGAACTCACCGAATGCCGCGACGGGATGTCGGGGATGCTGAACTCGCTCGGCCTTGCATCGAACAGGCTCGAGCCCGCAGGCCTCCTCGCACTGGTCGACGAGCTCACCTCGCCGACCACCGCGCGCGAACCCGATCTCACCCACTGGAACCGCGAGGACACGCTCGACGCGCAAGCGATCCGCCGCGACATCGAACTCGAGGTCGAGGACGACCGGCTGATCTTGCGCACCGAGCGCTTCCGCGAGACCGGGCGCTCGCGAGATGGCGTGCCGCAGGTAGGTGAATGCTATCCCGACCGCTTCGATATGCGCCATTACGGCGTGCGCTCTACCCCTGAGCGCTGGGCACCGTGGGAATGCGCGCGGCTCATCGGCGACATGTTCACCGACAAGCTGCGCTTTCCCTGCCCGGCTGCGACCATGCTGTGCCTGCATTATCCCGACCAGGAAGCCGCCTCGGCGCGCGCAGGCTACAAGTTCATGCGCACCACCAGCCTGTCGGAGACCAAAAGCGCGCGCTTCCTGCCCAAACTGTCGGAGCAGTCGGCAGAATGGAGACACGTCCAGGCCGAACTCCAAGCGGGCAAGAAGCTCGTCAAGCTGTTCTATGGTCTCACCACGATCTCGCCGCTCGGCGAAGGCGATGCGCATGAGCGCACGGTCAAGGCGATTTACAAGGCGGCCGGATGGGACCTTGCCGACGAGCGCTTCCTCCAGCTCCAGGGCCTCGTCGCCTCGTTCCCGTTGAGCCTCGCCGATGGTCTGGTCCACGACCTTGCGCGGCTCAAACGCTTTCGAACCATGCTCTCGACCACCGCGGCCAATATCGCCCCCCTGCAGGGCGAGTATCTCGGCGGGACGATCCCGCACCTGCTGCTGCTCGGACGGCGCGGCCAGCCCTTCTTCTGGTCGCCCTTCGAGAACAAGGCGGGCAACCACAACATCGCGATTTGCGGGAAGTCGGGCTCGGGCAAGTCGGTGCTGCTGCAGGAGCTATGCGCCGCGCTGCGCGGCGCTGGCGCCAAGGTCGTGGTGATCGATGACGGCCGGAGTTTCGAGCACTCGATCAAACTTCAGGGCGGCCGCTTTGTCGAGTTCACGCTCGCCTCGGGATTCTCGCTCAACCCGTTCTCGATGGTCGACGATGCAAGGGCGCATCAAGACGAGGATTACCGGCTCGACTGCTTTGCGATGATCAAGGCGATCGTTGGCCAGATGGCGCGGCCAAGCGCCGCGCCTTCGGACACGGAGCGCGGGCTGATCGACCGCGCGGTGACGCAGGTGTGGGAAGCGCTCGGCAGCGGCGGGGCGATCGACGACGTCGCGCATGCGCTCCATCAGAGCGAGAACGAGGCGGGCAAGGATCTCGCCACAGCGATCGCGCCCTTCTGCCGCGGTGGCAGCTATGCCGGGTTCTTCTCGGGGAAAGCGAGTTTCGCGCTCGAAGACGATTTCACTGTGTTCGAGATGAGCGACCTCGCGTCCCGCGAGGAGCTTCGAAGCGTTGTCCTCTCGGCAATCATGTTCATGACCGGTCAGGCGATGACGCGCTCTTCGCGCTCGACCAAGAAGCTGCTGCTGATCGACGAGGCCTGGGCGATGCTCAGGGGCGGCTCGATGGGCGAGTTCGTCGAGACCTATGCCCGCACCGCGCGCAAATATGGCGGCGCGCTTGCGACCGCGACCCAGTCCTTGAACGACTACTACAAGTCCGATGGTGCGCGCGCCGCGCTCGAAAACAGCGACTGGATGCTGGTGCTCCAACAGAAGCCCGAGACCATCGCCGATTTCCGCAAGGAAGCGCGGCTCGACATGGACGACCGGACCGAGACGCTGATCCGCAGCCTCAAGCGCTCGGGCACCGAGTACAGCGAGATCTACCTCAAAGGTCCCGAGATGGAAGCGGTTGGACGCCTGGTGCTCGACCCACTCTCGGCAACCATCTTCTCCTCCGATCCCGACACCTATGCCGCGATCCACCGCCATGTCGAAAACGGCATGCCGCTGGAGCGCGCAGTCGCGCTGGTCGCAGGCGTGGAAGGAAGCATGTGATGGTGCTCGAGACCACCACGCTCGTAGATCGCGTGCCGCTTCCGTCAGTCAGACAAGCCCGCGACAAGCACCGTGTGATCGACTGGCTGGCGCTGTTCCAGGGCACCTGCCTGGTGCTGATCGAAATGGCAAGCTTCGCGGCGAGCACGCTGCTGCTGGTCCTCGGCCTGCCGCTGTTCGTGTTCCTGGCTGTAGCAGGCTGGGATCTCACGGCGCTGTTCGCGCAGCTCGGCAATCTTGCCGACCATTACCGCACCGCTGAACCGGTCGCGCGCCGCTTCTTTGCGCAGGACCTCCAGATCGCATTTCTCATCGCAGCCGGGGGCCTCACCTTGCTGCGGCTGCCGGCTTTCCTGCGCCGCCTCGATCGCCGCCTCGCCGAAGGATCTCCCCGCCATGGATAGACTGCACCTCCCGCTTAGCCAGCTGGGCCCGAAACTCCTCGCCGTAGCGGTGCTCGTTGCCGCGCTCCTGTGGGGTGCGTGGATCACGCAGCAGGTCACCAGCTCCCCGGAGCAGCGGATCGTCACGGTCCGGCTCGCCGAGACCATCGGGACATTCGTCGAGGAAGCCGCGCGCGCCGATGCCGATCCGGCGGTCGTCCAAGCGGCTAGCCTTGCCTACCTCAAGGCCGCCGAAAGCGCCGTTGCCGACATGGGCCATGACGGCCGCGTGGTGCTGGTTGCCGAGGCCGTGCTCGCGGGCGCTGCCGAAGACGCAACCTCCGAACTCGAGCAGCGCATTGCGGACAAGCTCGCAGGGGAGATCCAGCCATGAGCCTGCCCCGCTCGATCCGCCGTTCACTGCTGCTCTCGGGGCTGGTCCTGCTGCCGCTCGCCTGGGCGCCGCTCGATGCCTTCGGCAAGGACCACGCTTTCCTCATCAATGCGAGCCCGAGCCTGCCAAACTGGGCGTTCTGGCTCGAAAAGCACGCGCCGATCATGCGCGGCAGCCTGATCTTCTTTGAGCCGCCGCAAAGCGAACTCGTCGAAAGGCATTTCGGAAAGGGACCGCAGATGTTCGGCAAGCGCGTCCTTGGCATGCCGGGCGATGTCGTGCGCCACGAGGGCGATGCGGTCTTCATCAACGGGAAGCAGGTCGCAAGCCTGCTCGAGGTTACCCGCCTTGGCGTGCCGCTCACGCGCGGTCCCGAAGGCGCAATACCGGAAGGTTGCTACTACACCGGAACCGACCATCCACGCGGGCTCGACAGCCGCTACGGCGCAATCGGGTACGTGTGTCGCGAGCAGATCCTCGGCAGCGGGAGGGCTATCCTGTGATGCGCTCCCTCCTTCCGATTGGCGCGCTTTTCCTCGCGGCGCTCCCTGCCAGCCTGCAGGCACGAGACTACGGCCAGCGCGGCGCGGTCTTCCCCGTGATCGAGCGCGACCTGCTCGAACAGATCCAAACGCGCCTCGCGCAGATGGAAAAATCGGGCGAGACCGCCCGGCTCAATCAGGAACTCAAACGTCGCACAATCGCCCGCGTCAACCGGCCCGATCCGGTTGCCGGCCTCATTCGCGCAAGCGCAAGCCGTCAATGGGCCTTCGACCCGACAATCACGCTTGCTGCCGATATCCGGGGCGCAAAAGGCGAGCTGATCCATGCCGCCGGAACGCAGGTCAATCCGCTCGACAGCGTCAAGCTGCGCGGCGACCTCCTGTTTATCGACGGCGACGATCCCTCGCAGATCGCCTGGGCGCTGGGGCAGGACGCGCACGCCAAGCTGATCCTCGTGAAAGGCGCACCGCTCGAGCTGATGAAGGCCCGTCAACGCCGCTTCTATTTCGATCAGGGCGGCAAGCTGACGCAAAAATTCGGCATCAGGGCCGTACCCGCGCGGGTGCGCCAGAACGGGCGGATGCTCGAGGTGAGCGAGATCACGCTCCCGCCGCGAAAGGCCCAACCATGAGCAACATCCGCGCCTTCCTGATCCTCGTCACCGCGACGTTGTCGTTCGCTCTTGCCTCGCCCGCCTCGGCCGATGCCGGGCCTGGCAAATGCACCGGGCAGTTCGTCAATCCGATCACCGACATCTGCTGGTCGTGCCTGTTCCCGATCTCAGTCGGCGGGCTCGAAATCTGGCCGAGCAATCGTCCCGATCCCGATAATCCCGACCTGCCGGTGTGCCTGTGCGGTCTGAGGCCCGGGATCGCCATGGGCTTCTGGGAGCCCGTCCGGCTCGCCGATGTCAGCATGAAGCCATGGTGCTTCGTGAACCTCGGCGGGATGAAGCTCGATCCCGGCTTCGATATCGGCTTCCGCTCGATCTCGGGTCCGTCGGCCGTGGGCGGCGCAAGCCAATATTATTCGAGCTGGCACGTCCACTGGTATGCCTATCCGCTGATCTACTGGATGGAGATCGTCGCCGATTTCCTGTGCCTTGAGCCGGGCTCAATCGACATCCTCTACATCTCCGAAATCGATCCGCTGTGGCAGGACAGCGAGCTCACCGCGATCATCAATCCCGAGGCCGTGCTGTTTGCCAACCCGCTGGCGCTTGCCGCGTGCGCTGCGGATTGCGCTGCTTCGACCGCGAACCTGCCGCTCGACGAGATGTTCTGGTGCGCGGGCTGCCAGGGTTCGATGTACCCGATGAATGGCAATGTCTCCGCTTCGATCGGACACGTTCAGGCCTCGCGGCTCGTGCTCTCGCGCTTCGCCTACAAGCTCCACCGCGAGCTCGTCTCATGGGGGACGATGGGGTCGAAGGGCCTGTGCGGCAAGTACCTGATGCCGGTGATGAGGAAGCAGCAATACCGCTTCCAGGCCACCAACCCCAACCCGGCGACCAAGGGCCGCTACGCCTGCCCGCCCGTGGGTGCCTCAACCACCTTCCAGTCCCCCGGACAGGTCATCCCCGCCATTGGCGAAGACATGGGATACCTCGTCTGGCGCAAAAGGAATTGCTGCGCGCTATGAGAAACGCTTTCCCCATACTCGTTGGCCTTAGTCTGGTGATCGCTGCCGGATTTGCCGCAGCTTCTGCGCAGGATGCCGGGCCCGACCTTGACCTCGCTGAGATCCGCGCGCGCGCGGCCGAACATGCCGCCGACGCCGAGGCGCTCGCCACATCGGTCAGGACAAAAGCGGATGCCCTCGCAGACGACGCGCGCGCCGCTCAGCAAACGGCTTTCGACAATCGCGCAGTCTATGCCGAGACTGCGCAGGCGACCGCGAATGCCGGGCCGCTCGATCTCGATGGCATGATCCGCGCCCAGGCCGATGCGGAAGTGGCAGCGATGGGCGAAACGCCCCGGTTCATCGCGTTTGCCTCCTTGGCAATGCCCGAACCCTCATTGAAGGCGCTGGTTCGCGATGTCTCGAGGGCCGGCGGCGTCACCGTATTGCGCGGATTTCCGCAAGGCGACAGCGCGCGCTTCAAGAAGCGCATCGCCGCTATCTGGAGCGATCGCGATGATGCCGGCGCGCTCGGGATCGACCCGCGCCTGTTCCGCGCCTTCGATATCAAGGTTGCCCCGAGCTTCGTGATGATCGCGAGCGATTTCAGCCCCTGCGACGGGTTCGACTGCAAAGACGTCTTGCCGCCGCACGACCGCATTGCCGGCAATATCAGCGTGGCCGAAGTGCTCGACACCTTCGCTTCGGGAGGCGGTCCGGGAGCGCAGCTCGCGCGCCTCCATTCCCGCAGGCTCGAAGGAGAACGGCCATGAGGCTCATACAATCGCTTCGCATAGGACTGCTCGGTCTTCTCGCCGTCGCCGCGCCCCTTTCCGCGCAGCAGCAGGACGCGCGGGCCGATGGCAAGGCCTTTGGCGAAAGCCTGCGCGGCGAAGCGCAAGAAGCTGCCAGATCGCAGCCCAATGCAGCAAACCTGCCCAACTACGACCGCAACGCCGTGCGAAACCTGGAAACGCTCGCCGACGATCCCGACCGGATCGAGAGCAATGCGGCCTCCGCTGTCACCGGACACCAGGGCTATCGGGCAATGCGCGACAGCGTAGCCAATCGCGCGCGCTTCGATCCGAACGAGATCGAGGACGTCATCGCGCGCAGCCTCGCCATCAACGAGACCCCGCTCGACTACACCAGCGGCATGGATATCTCGGGCGGCCAGGGCAATTGTGTCCCCCTGCCGCCCGGCTCGGGCACGGCGGGAACCTATACCGCGACCTGCAACACCGGCACGCGGATCGACCAGTCGGCGGGCCAATGCGCGGTGCCGCTCGTCGCCAACGTGACCCGGCGCCAGCAATGGCACTATCTCTGCAATGAGACGAGCACAGTCTATGGATATCCCTGGTGCTCGGCATTCGATGGTGGCTCGTGCCGGATCACCGGGTATCGGCCCGGACCCTGCCTCCAGTGGCGGCAGGACCAGTTCTACAGATACTGCATTGAACCTGGCGACCCCATCGCCGAAATCACATGCGACACTCCGGATGCACGCTACACGCCCTATGCGGTGACCACGGACAGCACGGTCGATACCTTTTCCGACGAGAGCCAGTGCACCGGATTTGCCGATAATGGCGATTGCGCGCTCGACGCAGAGATCTGCACCGATGCCGATCCCCAAACCCGCGTGGTCGACGGCGTCTCGGTTACGCGGCCCTGCTGGGAATGGCAGCGCAGCTACACCTGCACATCGCGCGAGGCGGCGAGCGACTGTTCGGACATCGAAAGCCAGGGCACTTGCCGCTTCATCCGCGAGGAATGCCTCACCGACGAGACGCCTTGCGAGACCTGGGAGCGCATCTACGAGTGCCCGCTGCCTGAGGCCAATAGCGCCACGCAATATGTCTGCGACGGCGATGTCTATTGCATTGACGGTAGCTGCGAGACGATCGAGCGCACCGCCAATGACGAGTTCAAAGATGCGGCGGTCGCATTGCACGCCATGGACGAGGCGCGCGGCCAGTTCGATCCGAACACGCTGACGCTGTTTCGCGGCACGCGCAACACATGCTCGTCCAAGGTCTTCGGCGTCCTCAATTGTTGCAAGGGCAAGGGCTTCCCGCTCATTCCAGGTATTAGCCTGCTGGTCGCGCTCGGCTGCAACCGCGAGGAAGTGCTGCTCCACGAACGCGATGCGCAGGGGCTGTGCGCCTATGTCGGGACCTATTGTTCGGACAAGTTCCTTGGCGTCTGCCTGACGAAGAAGAAGGTCTATTGCTGTTTCGAGAGCAAGCTCTCGCGGATCCTGCAGGAACAGGGCCGCAAGCAGCTCCCCAAGCCATGGGACAAGCCCAAAGAAGAACAATGTGAGGGGTTCACTCTCGACGAGTTTGCCCGGCTTGATTTGAGCCGGATGGATTTCAGCGAGGTCTATGCCGAGTTCACCGAGGCCGCGCGGCTGCCCGACGAACTCGAGACCAGCATCCTCATCCAGCAGAGGATCGAAGATTATTACGCAAGGGGCGGCCAATGACCCATCTGCATCACCTCACGGCGCTCGCGCTCGGCATAGCTGCCCTGCCCGCCACTCTGGCCCAGGCGCAGGAGCGGCAGGACACAAGATCGACCACCGCTGCCGACGCGCTCTACTGCCAAGAGCGTAGGCTCGGCTACTGGTTCTACTGCGTGAAGCCCGCTCCCATTGAAGAGCCACAACAGCCTGAAGCCGAGCCGGTCGCGGCCAGCCAAGAACTCGACGCGATCACCTCCGAGCTGCGCGAACTCAAAGCGCGCGCGATTCTCTATCCGACCGAAGCCAATGTCGCGGCCTATATCCGCTTTCAGCGCGCGCAGCTCGACCGCGCCTCGCTGTTCTCCGATGTCTGGCAGCGGGCGATCTGGCGGGACCCGGACCTCGACTACACGCTTGAGCGCCCCGTCGGAGCGGTCGCCAAGAAGCAGTGGCAGGATGCCCGCAGCGCGGAGCGCGATCACGTCATGGCAACGCTCTCGCAGCGCTACGGCCTGTTCTATTTCTTCAGTTCGACCTGCGGCCCGTGCGAAGTGATGGGCCCGATCGTCAAAGGCGTCGCCGACCGATGGCGGATTACCGTACGCGCGATCTCGACCGATGGCGGACCCTCGAGACACTTTCCCGACTATCGGGTCGAGACGAACCAGCGCGGCAAGCTTGGTCTCGAAGGCAAAGCCACCCCCGCCCTGGTGCTGTGGGATAGCGTGACCAAACGCCCGATTCCGATCGGCTACGGCGTGCTCTCGGCCGACGAGCTGCAGGACCGCATCTACCTTCTCACCTCCAAGGAAGCCGGACATGATTACTAGCATCCGCAATGCGGCATTGACCCTCGCCGCCGCCAGCATGGTTGCCTCACCGGTCGCCGCGAATGTTGGCGACAGCATGGACCGCTTCATGGATGACATGGGGGCGGCGGCGAATGTCACGGGCCCAACCGCCTTCGAAGGCCAGTCGGCGGGATATTACAGCCTCGGCAATGTCTGGACACGCTTCCCTCAGAAGACGACCAACATCGCCAATCTCCAGCTGCCGCGCGCAAGGGCGGGCTGCGGAGGCATCGATATCTTTGCCGGGTCTTTTTCCTTCATCAATGCGAGCGAGATGGTCGCGCTCCTGAAAGCCGTCGCCAACAACGCGGTCGGCTTTGCTTTCAGCCTCGCGATCGACACCGTCTGTCCCGAGTGCAACAAGATCATGCAGGAGTTTTCGCAGAAGGCTCAACTCATGAACAATCTCTCGATCAACTCCTGCGAAATGGCGCAGGGGCTGGTCGGCGGCCTGTGGCCCAAGGGCGATCTCGCCGACAAGGCGATCTGCGAAGCCATCGGGAATTCCGAAGGCATTTTCACCGACTATGCGGCCGCCAAACACGGCTGCGGCACGCGCGGCCAGCGCGCGTCAACCAACGAAGGCGGCGGCACCGACTACGCCGACGTCAATCCGGGCGTCGCGCGCAACTACACCTGGCACGTCCTCAAGAAGAGCGCCTTCTTCAATCCCGGCGGTACCTTCGACCGCGAGCTTGCAGAATACGTCATGACGCTGATTGGCACGGTCATCTACGTGCCGCCCAAGGATGATGAACCCGGCAAGTTCGTGCCCTTCGCGGGCGACGCGTCCTCGACGCTCGTAAGCGCGCTCCTAGACGGGACGCAGGGCCAGACCGTGCGCGTGTTTCGCTGCGACGAGACCGATCTCTGCCTCAATCCCACCTTCGAGCAGATGAGCCTTTCGAATGCGAAGGCCATCCGCCCGCGCGTCGCGCTCCTCATCGGCAATATGGTCGATGCGATCCGCGCCGATACCGCAATCGGCAATGCCGAGAAGGAACTGCTGCAGGTCGCCTCTGTCCCCTTATACAAGATCCTTACCGTCCAGGCCGCCTATGGACGCGGCATGCCGACCGACGATCGCGAAACGCTCGCCGAGATCGCCAGCATCGACCTGCTCTATGCCATCCTCGACCGGATCGTGTCCGAAGCCGGGCGTTCGATGGCAAGCTTCATCGCCGCCGATGAAGCCAAGCTTGCGATCTGGCGCGGCCAGGTCGCCGAAGTTCGCTCGGGCATTGTGCAGCGGCAAGCAACGGGTCAGGCCAAGGTCTCGGCGATAATGCAGATCATCGAGAAAACGGCGATGATCGAAAACGCTCTCGCCGCTTCGATGTCGCCCTCGATGTCCGCAGCGCTCGACTGGTCACGCGGCCTCCAGTCCCGCTCGATCATCCCCTGAGGCGAATACCATGGTCGAGATCTTCACTACCGGCGGCGGCGAGTACATCGTCAATGTCTTGAACGCCGTCGCCGCGTGGACCGGGGCCGGTGGCTACAAGAGCCTGATCCAGGTAGCGCTGGTCATGGGCATGGCGCTTGCGGTCATTGTCGTCGCGTTCAATCAGGACTGGCGCGCCTGGCTCAACTGGTTCCTTGGCGCGACGCTCATCTACATGTGCCTGATGGTGCCGCGCATGGATGTGCAGGTCACCGACCGCGTCAATCCGAGCCTTGCACCGGCAGCAGTGGCCAATGTCCCGCTGGGCCTAGCGCTCATGGCAAGCTTTACCAGCCAGGCGGGCGACTACCTTACCCGTTCCGCAGAGCTCGTCTTTGGCCTTCCCGACGATCTCAACTATTCGAAGAACGGCATGATTTACGGCGCGCGCCTGCTCGAAGCGACACGCTCGCTGCGCATTGCCGATCCCGAGTTTGCCGCCAATTTCGACGAGCATATCCGCCAATGCGTTTTCTACGACCTGCTCCTCGGCCGCTATTCGATGAAGGAATTGTCGGAGAGCAACGATATCTGGGCGACCATCGCGCCTGGCAGCGCCGCGCGTGCACAGCGCTTCGTCACCCGGCAGGCGGATGATAGCGTCACGGCCTCGATCATCACCTGCCGCGAAGCCTATACTGCGCTCTCCAACCAGTGGGCCGGGCTTATCGATGAGATGACACAGGTCGCCGGGCGCCAGCTCTACCCCCGGCAGACCGAAACGCTCGCGAAGGCCAAGCTCATCGCCGACCTGCCGATTGCCTATCAGTACCTCACTGGCGTCTCGAAGGATGCAAGCAGCATCTTCCGCCAGGTTCTGACCATTAACGCCATGAACCAGGCGATGCATGGCTTCGCCGGAGCAAGCGGCGCATCGAGCGTCGATGTGTTCGCTCAGACTCGCGCCGATATCCAGACCGAAAGGACCTATTCCTCGATCGCGCACAACGCGATGAAGTGGGTCCCGATCCTCAATGTCGTCCTGACGGTCGTATTCTACGCGCTCTTTCCGGTGCTCTTTCCGCTGTTCCTGATGCCCAAGACCGGACCGATCGCGCTCAGAGGATACGTCACGGGGTTCTTCTATCTCGCCGCCTGGGGACCGCTGTTCGTCATCCTGCACATGATCCTGATGCTCAAGGGCGCGAGCGATGTGGCGGCAGCGGGCGGCGCAGCCGGTCTCAGCCTAGCGACCTTCTCAGGCATGACCGACGTCAACAACGATATCGGTATCTTGGCCGGTTACCTCGTTGCATCGATCCCGTTCCTTGCCGGCGGGGTCGCCAGGGGCGCGCTCGCAATATCGGGACAGGCAACGAGCTACCTCAACCCGAGCCAGAACGCGGCAGAAGAGGCGGCGCGCGAAGCGAGCACCGGCAATGTTTCGCTCGGCAATACCAGCCTTGAGAACTCGAACGTGTTTTCGCGCCAGTTTGCGCAAGCCAGCCTCGCGCCCAACATTGGCTACGGCGCCGCGCAGACTCGAGCCACGGGCGAAAACGGCACCCAGACCACCGGCTTCCCTCAAGCCGAATTCGCCACCGTGCCGACCTCGAGCTATCCGTTCACCCCGACACTCGGGCGGGACTTCTCGAGCCGACTTGCGACCATGGCGAGCCAAAGCCGCGGCCAGAGCGAGACATTTTCGAACCTTGCCCAACAATCGACGAGTTCGGCTGTCACCCGCTTCAGCGAGCTGCGCGATGCCTACACCCGCTCGCGCTCGAACGAGAGCGTCAGTGGCACGTCAACGAGCGACAGCATCGGCAGCGCATTCAGCGAGGTCGACAACGCCTCGAAGACACTCCAGCAGCAATTCGGGCTCTCGCGCCGTGCCGCCGACGACATCACTGTATCCTGGTTCTTGAACGGCGATGCAGGGATCGGTGCGAAGAAGGAAGGTCGCATATTTACAGGTTCAGGTGGGATCAAAGGGGGACGCAACCAGAGTTGGACCGATAGCGATATCGGGATCGCTTCAGAAGACCGCTCACGCATTACAGGTGCGCTGCGCCAGCTCTCCGACAGCCGTAGTTGGTCTAGCACGCGGGAAGGTTTCTTGCGCGAGACGAGCTCTAGTTCGGAAGCACTGGTGTCCAGCAGCTCGGCAGGCATCACTACCTCGATCACAGAGGCGCAAAGCTATACGCGTGAAGCGCGCCGAGCCGAGGAGATCGCCAGCCGCCTCGAGAACCAGGCAAGCTGGTACGAAAGTGCCAATGCCGCAGGCACTCTCAACCTCAGCCAAGCTTATCGCGAATGGGGCATGGCAGAGATCGAGGCTAACCGGGACTACTACGGTCCCGTCCGCTTTGACGACATCGACTTCCAGATGAGCGCGCGCGGCCAGCAGCTCCAGGCGCGGTTCGTCGAAAGCTATGCGGACCAGCTAAATGCCGAGATCTCAGGTGACCTGGTCCTGCCGTCCTCTGCGCCCGTCGCTCGGCCCTCGGTGAGTAGTGCGGAAAGCGTCCGGGGATCGGTGCGGCTTGGAGGTGTGCCGGGAAGCCTGAGCACCCCATCCAGCGAACGAGAAAACATCGCCCGCGATGTCGATCGAGTCCAGCAACGGGGAGCACAGAGGATCGGTTCCGTAAAGGGCTACCTCGACGGAAAGACCCGCGATGCCAAAGGAGCCTCGGCCGAAGCCGCGGACGATGTGAAAGGATGGTAGCTCAAATCAGTCCGTCGTAGATGATCACATAGATTACGAAGCATGCGATGACGAAGGCGGTGAGATACAAAGCCTTCCTTTCCCAGGGATCAGCCCATGCTTTTTGGACTGAATACTTGGACAGACGATCCTCGGCGATGGCCCGGTCGACCTCCCGAAAGCCTTCCCAGTCCTGCTTGCTGCCATTGGGAGTGTTGTCTGGATCGCTCATCGCTCATTCTCCTTCTGGAGCAAGTCTGCACTCTCCCCTCTAGGCCGCCCCCTCGCGTTGCAGAGAAACTAGCCGAAAATCATCGGGAAAGCGAGCACGGTGTCTTGGCGTGAAGGTCCGGAAATGAAAGAAGGTGGCATGGCAGGAAGATCACCTGAGAATAATGTCTTCGATTTTCGCGCAGGAGTTTCCCGACAGAAGCAAGGCAAACTGCGCGGCCTGGCGCTGCTTGTTGCCGGAGGATTGCTCGTTGGAATTCTGGCCGGCGTCTTAGGCATCTACTGGCCTTTTGGCTCGGCAAGCGCCGAAGCGCGGACGACCCACAGCTTTGCCGTTTGCGGCATGGTCAGGCGCACCTGCGTTGTCGATGGTGACACTATCTGGCTTGAAGGCTTGAAGATCAGGATCGCGGATATCGACACTCCGGAAATCTCGCAGCCAAGATGCGATTACGAATACGATCTCGGCATAAAGGCACGTGACAGGTTGGTGGTTCTGCTCAATCAGGGAGAGTTCTCTGCAGTTCCAATCGGCAATCGAGATGAAGACCAATATGGTCGTAAGCTCCGGGTTTTGATCCGCGATGGCCGCTCGATCGGCGACCAGTTGGTCGCAGAAGGCCTCGCACGAACTTGGTCCGGACGCAGGGATCCGTGGTGCTGATGCGCGACTGGCCCGACAGCGATGATCCGTTGCCGAGCAACGAGCGGGAATGGGAATTGAAGCTCGAAGCATGGCTGCTGGGTATTCCGATTGTCCTCATGCTCATCGCAGGAATTAGGTCACTCTTCTGATGCTCACCCGTGATCAGGAGCTTTGGGGCATGGCGCTGTGGGTGGATAAACACCATGGCGACGCCGGAGGTGAATTCATTGCGTCGAAGATCGATCAGCTAAGCCAGGTCGGCGAGCCGGACGGGGCAAGACTTTGGCAAGATGTTGCCCGTCGCTATAAGCAACTTGTTGAGCGCAAGTCCCGTTCCTGATGGAACCGTTGGGATCTCCAGCCTCAACTGACTGCAGATAGGCTTCCAGTCGCTCCAGCGTTCGTCGACGCGGCCTTCGCCCTTGCCGGAGGTCGAGTACGAATCGAGGATCACCGACTGCGCGCCTACCGAAGCGTGTCGCCGAAATATGATTATCTTTCAAATGCTTTTCGATCCGTTCTAGCAAGGTCATGACCCTTTCGCTCCGACTCGCAAATCCCTTGTGTTCTTGGTATGTTCTTAGTAGGATCATATCCGCGAGTCTAGGAAAATTCCTACGATTGAGATTCGAAGGACAGGCGAATGGAACATGTGAGGGAGGAGCTCGACCGGCTGATCCTCAAGAGCGGATATGGCTACGCGTCGATATCGCGGCTGCTCGGCCGCAACCCTGCCTATGTGCAGCAATTCATCAAGCGCGGGTCTCCGAGAAAGCTCGATGACGAAGACCGAAAGACGCTCGCCTGCTTCTTCGGTGTCGACGAGCAAGTGCTCGGTGGTCCGGCAAACCCGGTCACCGATGGCATGGTCGAGATCCCCGTACTCGATGTGGAGGCATCCGCCGGCTTTGGCGCGGTAGCTGCTAGTGAGACTGCACACACCCGGTTTGGGTTCGATGAGCGGTGGCTGCGGCACCTGACTTCGGCCAAGAGCGCCAGCCTGTCGATCGTTGGGGTAAAGGGTGACTCGATGGAGCCCACTCTCAGCGATGGTGACGAGGTCCTGGTCGATGCATCAGATCATGGATCGCGATTGCGTGATGGGATTTATGTCCTTCGCTCTGATGATGCCCTCGTCGTGAAGCGTATCGCGATCAAACCAGGTGGTCGGCAGATCACAATTGCCAGCGACAATCCAGCCTACCCAACTTGGTACGACATGGACCGGTCTGAAGTACATGTGGTTGGCCGCGTCATCTGGTTTGGCCGCGCCTTGTAGCGGGAGATTCCGCGCATGGATCGCGGCAGTGGTCCACACAAACAATCGCACACTTGCACAGCAGGAAGCCGCCTAACGTTCTACCCGCGCGATCAGTGCGCCAGAGGGTGCGAGGCATTTACATAGACGAGAGTATGGGTGAGCTAGTTACGCACGCCCCATCGTCAGGAGCACGCATCGGATTGAGCGGGCTGGCCGCAGGGTAGAACACACACCAAGCAACGATCACCTATCCCGATTTACGTTATCCTTTTTCGAGTTGTCCGGGTTGTCACGCACATACTCGCGGCCGTTGATCTTTATCACGTGCGCACCGGGATGGTCGCCGCGTTTGACCTCCGCTACAGCGTTGCGCCGTGGAACGTTCTTTCGGTTTCCGATGTCATAGTGCTCGTTGCGACCGCCGGGACCGTCATTCTTACCTTTGATTTTTGTCATCCGCTTTACCTCTCTCAGAATTCCAATATTGAATCAGTAGCGCGGACCAAAGGTCAATACCGTGTCGAACGATGAGAATTTCTCAAGTGGGCGCAACATGGACATTAAATTCTGAATGGCGTGATCTGAAAAGCAGGTTTGACCGCGCTAGCGAATACCAGTTGATTGAAGGGGGCATCATGGCAGGTATAACAGTCGAAAGCCGATATCTCAGCGACATTTCGGTGGGTGATCTCAACGTCAAATGGAGCGCGCGCGGCGATCGTATCCTCCGCTACTACATCGACTTTCGCCATCGAACCTTGAATCTTCACCGCGAGCTTGGGGCCCCGGACTTGTCCATTCTGCAGGAGAAAGCGAATGCGCTTCTGGCATCATGGGACGAGAAGACCGACAAGCACAACGTGAAAACGATGTTCGCTGACGGCAAAGCCGAAGCGGAACGCCTCACGGTGCAGGCTGAACTCGAACGTGACCAGCTCTCGAATATCTTGTCGCACACGCTCGGGATCGACGACACGGTAGATTGGGACGAACTTCGCAGGAATGATGCCTTCGGGCGTTCCGACAAATTCGACAGAGCGCGTCCGCAACTGGAACGTGAAAATGCGCCGGCTTACGAGGAGCCGAAGATCACCTTCTGGGACACATTGTTCGGCAAGAAGGCGAGCCTCATTCAGCAAGCTGAGGAGACACACGCTGTTCGAATGGAGGAATGGCAACGACGCGAAGCGGCGCGGAAGGATGCGCACGATAAGTCAATTGTCGCCTACGAGATGGAAAGGTCCGCATTCCTGGCCAAACATGCTGAGGACAAGGCGGCGCATGATAAAGAGGTTGCAGAACATAACCGGGCGATTGAAGAGCTGATTGGATCCCTGCGAGAGGGACACGAAGAGGCGGTGATGGAACACGCTTCTCTCGTTCTGGAGGCCTCGAACTATCACGGCCTCATCGAGAAGGAATTCGTCCTCGATTATCGATCCCAAGACAAGACTTTGCTGGTCGAGTACGAAATGCCGAACCCCGACGATCTCCCGACCGTGAAGTCCGTCCGGTTCGTCCGAGCAACCGGCGAGCTAAAAGAAACCCCGCTGGCCGCCAGAGCTAAGAAGGATCTTTTCGAAGACACGATCTACCAGATTGCCTTGCGGAGCATTCACGAGGTTCTCGAAGCAGATGATTTCCAAAACATCGAGAACGTCGCGTTCAATGGCTTCGTCACCGCCATTAACCCCGCCAACGGACTCTCGAACCGCAACTGCATCCTCTCCGTTTTGTGCTCGCGAGCAGAGTTCGAAAAGATTGATCTTGCCCGTGTCGAGCCCAAGGCCTGCTTCAAGGCGCTGAGCGGCGTTTCCGCTGCTTCCTTGGCGGCGCTGGCACCTATCCCACCAATTATCACGATCGACAAAAGCGACCGCCGCTTCGTCGATGGCCGCGAGATTGCCGATACGCTCGATGCTTCGGTCAACTTGGCAGCGATGGACTGGGAAGACTTCGAACACCTGATCCGCGAGTTGTTCGAGAAGGAATTCAATTCGCGAGGGGGGGAGGTCAAGGTCACTCAGTCGAGCCGGGATGAGGGTGTCGATGCGATCGCATTCGACCCCGACCCAATCAGTGGCGGCAAGATTGTTATCCAGGCCAAGCGGTACACTCGGACTGTCGGCGTTGCGGCGGTCCGCGACTTATATGGCACCGTAATGAATGAAGGAGCCACCAAGGGAATTCTAGTGACAACATCGGATTTCGGTCCTGATGCACATAAGTTCGCGACCGCGAAGCCGCTTTCTCTTCTGAACGGAGCGAACCTATTGCACCTGCTCCGCAAGCATTCCTATGACGCGCGGATCGATTTGGCAGAGGCGAGAGAGGCTTTGGGTTGAAAAAGTTTCAAGACCGCTGGCGTCTGTGCTCAGAATGGCTCAATCGCCGTGCCGGAATGGGGCCGAAAAGCGAACGTCAGCTTTTCAGAATCCAGCGGTCAACAGCGGACGCTCCGAGAACGGCGAGAATTGGGGTAGCAAGGGCAAGGAGGCTCCGCACGAGGCTCCAAGGCGAAAGCCTATGGATTCGTTTGGATGCCTTGCCCGCGCGAGGGGCGACGGCCCTTAGGAAATCCGGTTAGCGATCGTCGCCCGAATGGGTCGAGACTGTAGGCGAGGTGCGGCGAACATGCATAGAGCGCGGGCCCACAGGCAACGGGCTACTCTAGACCCTCGAGAGACCGATTGGACTTCGTGTAGTGCGGGCCAATCACATAGTTATCGAGTTCGAGGTCCGGATTCATCATGGATGTCGTGTAGATGACCTGAAACGGAATGCTAAGCTCCGTGACCATCTCGACCAAGATACGTTGGAAGTTGTGGCTGCGTTCAGTCTGCATTCCCTTGTCTTCAATGTTGTCGAACAGGGCAAACCTGGGGTGGAAAAATTTCTGGTCTTCTCCCGCCGCGAGGAGAAGGCTCAAAATGCACGCATTCTTCAAGATCACATTGCTGCTTTCAGCAAAATTGAGATCCCCGTCGACAGACATTGCATCGTCGGAGAAATTCACGCTGACATCCTGAGCGGTCATGAATTCCGGCTGATCCATGTTGTCTGCGCGAAGCACAGAGGCGGCAATTCGGGAAACGCGTGACAGCGCAACTGATCTGCGTTTTGCGGCACTGAGTTCGAGGGCCTCTTGCCGAGACTTCAGCTTGTCCAGTTCTGCTTGAGCGTCAGCCTTCGCTTCCGAAAGCTCTTTCACGCGCGATGCGGTCACAAGCGACTTTTCGAGATAGTCGATTTCACGAGCAATTTGCCCAATGCGCAAGTTTTGCTCAGCCAGGAAGGCCTCTCGCGGTGACGAGCCATTGTCGTAGCCAGCAGCAAACTCTGCGATCAGTCTCGAATGTTCCGCACGGGCTTTCCTAAGTTTTGCTTTTTCCGCAGAAAGCCGCATTTCCTTTTGCGAATTGAGCTGGCGCGCCTCCCGTTGCTGCATCTCAAAATCGACGCGGATTGCATTGTAACGGGAGCGTTTGTCTTCGGGGTCAATCTCGGAATTGCAGACGTGGCAGGTATGCCCATCAACAGTCGGCGCAAGGTCGGTCAAGCAAGCTGGGCAGTGCGTGAAGTCGATGTCCCCAATCGCAAGCTGCGAGCTCTCAGCCAAGCCGACCTTCTCGATCATCTCTGAGAGAAAATCGAGATATTCCTCCAGATCACCCAGTTGGTAGCCGAGTTGCGACACTTCGCGCTCGAGCGCGCCAATCTGCTTAGCGCTTTTCGAAATTCGGTCGCGCATGCTTCGGCTTTTCGCCAAGAATTCTTTGACTTCATCGCCGTCAATCAGATCATCAACCTGCGAAATCCGTTGAAGCGCAGCTTCTCTCTCTGCCTCACGCTCTCGTATCTCCATTTCCAAAGTAGCGGGTTTGTTCAGAGTTTCATCAGATGGGAGGATCGAGAGTAGCGCCGAAAGCTGCCGACTCACCTCGTCATAGTGCCGCTCCAGTTCACGAATTTCGAGACTGATTTCGTAGCCCTCGTAGTCATTCACACCGCATAGCAGATCGCCAACGGCGCTTCGCATGGTCTTCGTGTCCCACGTGGATTCAAAGCGGAACAATCTGCCGGGGGGTGTATGCTGATCAGAGTATAAGAGGCGCAAAATCTGGTGCATTGTGATGTTTGATGCGCCTTCGCTCTTTGCCTCTGGGATCAACATGGACCTGAAGAGGAGTTGCGAAAAGCTTTCATGGTCCCCTTGTCGATGGACGGGGAATCGCTCCCAGCCGTCCGATCCAGCTTCAACACCCTCTTTGAGCGTGCCGAAGAAAACGCGGATCGGAGAGGTCTTGGAATCTGTGTTTCGCTTGAGCGCTAATCGCCCTTGGCTGGTGAGTATCTCAGCCTGAATCTCGTCACATTGCGCGGGGACCTTCTTCCAGTTGTCGAACTCGCCTCCGAGTACAAAGAAGGCAAAGTCTGCGATCGACGACTTGCCTGACCCATTGTCTCCACGAATGATGTTCACGCCCTCGTGAAACGCTTGATCGTAAACCGGGCGGCCGGATTTCAACACGCGAAGGCGGCGTAGCTGAAGTGTTGGAACGCGCGACGCGATCTCGTCTTTTTCCTGTTCGATCTCGCTCATGCAGCCAGCCTCCTCAGACCTGTCCGCTTCCTGAGCTCTTCAATATTGTCTTCACCGATTGCCAAGATATCAGAGACGATAAACTGCGCGAGCTTGAGTTCAGCAACCGAATGTTTGAGGCGCGTGTCCAGAAGACTGCGAGCATCGTCCGTCAAGCTCAATGCGCGTTTCTCGTAGAGGCGAAGATCGATCAGATTCTTTCCTACCATCGCGCGAATTGCGCGTCGCTGCACCGGCTCCATCTTATGAAAGAGGAGCGGCGCAGCCGGATAACTTAGGAAACTCTTTTCGGGTCGCGCAATGCCTAGCTCTCTGAAGTTGGACCTCACCTGCATGGGCATTGTAACGGAGTGCAGTAACGGCGGACTTGAGAGGAACAAATCTGCCATCTGGGCGCGTTCCATCGAGAGCCCTTCGTCATCGGCAAATGAAAGTATGGCCACCATCCGGCGTATGCAATCGAACGCGTCAAGCTGAGGATACCAGATACGATGCGCCATTACTCAGCATCCCAGCGAATTCGGCACTGCTCGGTAAGAAAGTACAGAGCCTGAAGGACCGTGATTCCCGTGACCGAAGAGTCCTCGGCATACTTCGCGCAAATCGGGTCGATCACGTCAGATTGCAGCGCGACCTGCACCTGATCGTCGGAAGCCCCCTTGCAGATATGCTTCAGATAGATGTTGGTGATGAATCTTTGCTCGACGTCGCTGAGCAGCAGGTCGTGGTCACGACGAGCACTCCCTGAGAGACCTTGGCGATAAAAGCTTTGAGCGAACTGATTTTGGTAGTCATTCGCGATCGAGTATTCGTCTTCTCGGTTCGCATCGATCATCTTGTCGAGCAATGATCTACGATCATTCTCCGAAGCAACGCTGAAATCTGGTGTCTCAAATGATTGGGTTTGAGCGGCAAATTCAGCTTCGGCCTTCTCCACAACCTGCCCGACATGTCTTGCGACACCAAGATACACCTGGTCGTCGCGATCGTCTGGTTTGCATATGGTGATATGATCCTTGTCGACTCCGATAGGGACACAGTTTCCAACACCAGGATCGGGCGAGCTGCGGTTGACAACCAAAAGACCGAAAACAGGAATGGTCTCGTAGTAGGTGACGGTTTTGAGCTCGGTACTCGCGTCACAAAGGTCGCGGTAGGCTTGTTTGAGATCGTTCAACACACCCATGCTGTTGGCAAGGAGTTCAATCTTGTTGGAGATCAATCGAGGAAGCACCTTTTTGCCCAAGGTGGCGAGCGATGCTCCTTCGTGGGGTGTAGCGATAAAGACAACCAGCTTAGTGGACTCAGCAATAGTCTTGTGCCCGGAATCGCTAGAATCCCGCGCCTTCCTCAATACGGACTTAGTGAGAAGGCCACCCAGGCTGTGCGCCACGAAGATCAGCGGCCGATCTCCAAAGCCTTTCGACGTTAGATAGTCCAAAACGCTCGCGGCCCGCTCGAACAAGTCCTGCTCCGTTTTTGCAAACTTGCTGGCCGGGTAGCCTAGGCTGTAAACGCCGAGACGCGGGAATAGTTCGTTGAGCCAAGATGGCCAAAGCTCATCCGACTTGCCGCATTGCCAAGTTTCAGAAGCGTCCCCGCTGAGCCCGTGAACGAAAATCGCATTTGCGACTGCGTCCTCCGCGTGCGAGATCGTCTTCAAATAACTACTTTGGTCACTCATCCACCCCCCATGGCGCCGAATTATCAGCAGCCGCTATATGCCAATTCTAGCGCGGACGGAATCAAAGCACAGAAATTCTCTCTTGAGAATATTGGATTTGACTTCATTTGAAAGTCGTCTCTCAGGCGATTTTATTTTGGGAAGGAATGTGCGGCATTAGGGCGAAATCCGAAGAACGTAAATCGATGCTTGCTGTGGTCGAGTGCTTCTATGAAGCAGAACGTGAGGTTAAGACGGCGCAATGATTACAGAGAGCATTCCCGAAAACTGGCGCGATCTCCAAGCATGCGTAGCTGAGATCCTCAGCCAGTGTGGTTTCAATGTGGACTTGGAGCGAGTCATTGAGCTCGGGCGAGGCAGGGCGGAAATCGACGTATATGCCGAGGAAACGCATCGCGACCGGCTCAACCGGATCATATGCGAATGCAAATATTGGAAAGCAGCGGTACCTCAGCAAATCGTGCATGCGTTTCGGACCGTCACTAGCGATGTCGGAGCCAATGCGGGCTACATTATCGCGCTAAGCGGCTTTCAGTCCGGCGCTCATGAGGCGGTCCAGCGCACTAATTTGCGCCTTGTGACATGGCAGGAATTCCAAGACGAGTTTGAGACAACCTGGCTCGATACGTTCTTCGCACCGACAATTACGACTGAGCTCGATGCCCTCATGACTTACACTGAACCATTCGCTCCAGCATGGTTCGACAAGCTTACTGAGACTGAACGCGAGGCATATGTAGCGCTCGCCCAAGAGCACGTACCACTTGGTGTGCTAGCAATGCGCCTCTCCATATATCACCAAAAACTCAGTCCGGGCGATTTTCCGTTGCTACCAATCCGTGGAAGCAAGCTCGAGACAGAGATACCGAATCTACCCGACAGTCTCTTGGATGCGAAAGGCTACGCCGAGTTGTCTTCGGATCTGCTCAAGCTCGGAACCGCTGCTATCAGTAAATTCAGAGCATACCGCGACCTCGCATTGGAAAGATCCTAGCGAGTGCACGCGAATTTCGGGTGAAGTGGCGTTAGGATTGGCGCGAGACGTTTCTGAAATACAGAGAAACAGGTTCGCGGCTACATTCAGCGCATGTCTTGCCGAACTTCAGCTTTTGGGAGCTGCTCAAGGTCGACTTAATGTCCGAAATGAGGGCGCATTTCCGCCGATGGCTTGCCTGACTGATCGGCAGATCTCTGGACGAGAGCTCCGTCATCGAAAGACCGATGAAAAGGCTGGAAAAAGTTCTGCGAAGTGACGACTGCTCGCGCTTTGTCGCCGTCAATCTCCGCCCATAATATGCGATGACATATGAGGATTCAGAAATTTATGCCTCTACATATTTCTGTTGCCCCTCTCACAAATAAGAGTATATGCTAAAACATATATACGTCGATCAACATATGCAGAAACATATTTATGAGCACGGCAATCGAAGACATCGCCGCAAGCATCAAAGTGGCTCGGATAGCAAAAGGCTTTACCCAGAAACAGCTGGGTGAGCGGGTGGGCTTGCCTCAAAGCCACATCTCCAAAATCGAAGGCGGGAATGTAGACCTACAGATTTCCAGCCTTGTCGAAATAGCGCGCGCGCTCGACCTCGAACTGAAGCTAGTGCCTCGAAGGACCGTACCGGCGATCGAAGGCGTTGTTCGCTCACAGCGCGAAAGAAGCGAGGCCAGTCGAACGCTCGCAACGATTGCCGAAACCAACCGGTTCGCTGAGCGACTACGGCAGAGCTATCCGAGCGTCACCGAGGTGAATGAGTTTCAAAGCGCCCTGAAAGATATCCAGACCATTAATTTCACTCCCGAAACGCTCAAAGCCATCCAGCAGGCTTTGCAGCCCGTCGCTCATCTGAAAAAGCATCTTCAGGACCTCGGCTGGGCGCTTGAGCAAAAAGAAGGAACGAAGAAACTCGCCCAGCAGATCGCGGCATCCACACGTGCCCTACGGCACGTCAGAAACCTGCAGGTTCACTCAATCGATCGAGATAGTGCCCACAGACTGCCTGCTTACCGGCTTGAGGACGACGCCACATGATCAACGCAGCGGCTCTCGATATCTTTCTGGGTGAGACGCGCGTTGGAACCATCGCACGGCTCGATGGAGATGCGAGCATCTTCACATTCGACGAAGTCTACCTTGCCGACCAGAATCGGCCAACGCTGTCGCTCGCCTACAAGGACGCGAATGGCGAGATCATTGATGAGACACGCAGCTATCGAACGAAGATCGAGCCGTTCTTCTCCAACCTCCTTCCCGAAGGAACGCTTCGCGACTACCTGGCTCGCCGCGCGGGCGTGAAAGCCGTGCGCGAGTACAAGCTTCTCGCACAGCTCGGGCACGATCTTCCCGGCGCAGTGCGCGCCGTCGCCGTCGATGCCGAGGAAACGGAGGCCGACGAGCTAGATGAAGAAGCCGCGGAGAAGCAGGCAGAGCGCGCGCTGCGCTTCTCGCTTGCCGGCGTGCAACTCAAATTCTCGGCGGTCAAAGCCCAGGGCAAGAATGGCGGACTGACGATCCCGGTCACAGGCAGCGGCGGCGACTGGATCGTCAAGCTGCCCTCTGCGAGACATCCGGACGTGCCCGAGGCTGAATTCGCAGCGATGAAACTGGCGGCAAAGATCGGGATCGACGTACCTGAAATCGACCTTTTGTCCCTCGATCAGATCGATGGCATACCCGAAGGTATCACCCGTTACGGAGAGTCCGCTTTTGCCATCCGGCGCTTTGACCGGGGGGAAGAAGGACCAGTGCACACCGAAGACTTCGCCCAAGTGTTCGGTGTCTTTGCAGACGATAAATACGAGAATGCGAGCTACCGCCAGATCCTCAATGTGCTGGCGATCGAGACCGATGAGCAAAGCGTGGTCGAATTCGTCCGCCGGCTCACCTACTCGGTGCTGATCGGTAATGGCGACATGCACCTCAAGAACTGGTCGTTGATTTATCCGGACCGGCGCAACGCGCTGCTGGCACCTGCCTATGACTTGCTTTCGACGCTCGCCTATATCCCAGGCGACGATGCTGCGCTCAAATTTGATGGCTCGCGCGAGTGGGCGTCCTACACCTATGATGTACTCGAGGCGATCGCCGACAAGGCAAGGCTGCCTGCAAGGCTGATCACCGCGACAGCGAAGGATGTCGTTGCACGGTTCGATGACGCCTGGAGCAGCGAAAGCGGACACCTGCCCTTCCCCGACGATGTGCGAAGCGCGATTGAGAGGCATCGCAAGACTCTTGCGATCTGAGAGTAGTTCCGAAATCCGGCCGTTCGCGCGCGGGCACGACCCTAAAGTACTGCCGGACCCAACGCGTCTGAAATTTGCTGCGCAAGGCGGCCTTTCAAATCCCGAAATCCAGTGTCTTGCTCTTGCTTCGGGCGATTTCCTTTTCGGCCTTGTTGGCCTCTTCCGGTTTCAGCTGATCAAGTTCGCCGTTTTTCTTTTCTGTCGGGGCCACCTGTGCGGTGACCTCGAGGGCCGAGGCCTTCTCTCCTTTGTTGCGTGCCACGGCTGCTCCGAGCCTGTCCGAACTATCGACGACCAGTGTCAGGTGATCGCGCAGCCTCGTGATCGTCACCAGGAACGTCTTCTGGTTCGACAGGTTGCGCTCGCGGCTGTCCATGACGGCTATGCCGCGATCGGATGTCAGACCCTGCGCCATGTGGGCGTTGAGCGCATAGGCAAGATCGATCCGCTTCAGCATCGGATCGTCCTTTTTGAGCTCGACCTGGTCTCCCTTGGAAGTTTCGAAAGTGACCTTCCCGCCGACAACGGCAACCACCCTGGCCTGGTCGGCATTGAACAGGCCGCGGCGATGATCGTTGCGGGTCCATCGGATCCGGTCGCCTTCATGGATCTCGAGCTTCCTCGGCTCATGCAAAGTCAGATTCTGGTCGCCCTTCCCTGCCCTGATCCGTGCCGGGTCGAACCGGAACCGCTTGCCGCGCTTGTCCGCAACTTCGACCTGCCTGCCCTTCCGGTCCTGTCCCAGGACACGATACTCGCCCGCTGACAGTCCCAGGGCCTGTTGCTTTCTCGAGACCTCGAGCACCCGGCCAGGCTGGTAGGCTGACAGATGTCGCAGTTCTTCGCGGGTCGTGTTGACGCGATCCAGCACTCCAAGCTCGGCCTTGCCCGGTCCGATCTCGCCATTGGCGAGAAGTCCCTGCTGGACGGCAGCATTGACCGCAGAGCGGATGGCGCGGCCCGAAGCGTAGATCGAGGTGCGCGAGCGGGTGTCCTTGTCGAGCGCCAACCAGGTGTTAGCCGCGACCAGCGCGCCATCGCCCCTGGCCTCGAGTGTGTGCGGCTGCAGGTGACGCAGCGCCGTGCGCACATCGCCCGCCTGCGCTGCCGCCTGCGCCTCGCGAACGACAGGGTCGCGCGCGCGCAGGTTGGTCGCCATTTCAGCGCGCGCCATGCCTGTCCGCTGCAGGAGCGCGAAGGGTTTGCCCGCATCGACTGCGCCGAGCTGCTTGCGGTCCCCCATCAGGACCAGGCGGTGAACGTCAGCCAGATTGGCGAGACGGACGAGCTTTTCCTTGTCCTCGTTTGAGACCATCGATGCTTCGTCGAGCACCAGCACATGGTCTTTCAGTGCCGCCTTTGCCTCCGCGCGAAGCGCCGCGTTGCCGGGATCGTCGAGCAGCTTTTTCCAGCCACCAAGAAAGCGGGCCAGCGTCTGCGAGCCGATACCGGTGTCGCGTTCGAGCATCTGGACGAGAGTGTTTTGGATTGCGAGGCCAATGACCGAGTGGCCCTCGTCGCGCAGCACCTCAGCGACTGGCTTCAGAACACTGCTCTTGCCGGCACCGGCAATTCCCTGGACCGCGATCGTTCGATCCTCGGACGTCAGGATCAGCTTCGCCGCCCCGAGCTGACCCTCGTTGAGACGGAACCCCTGCCCTGTCATTGCAGCGGCCTGGACACGATCAGTCGCGCTTTCCGGCTCAACTGCAGATGAGCTCGCACCCTTGCCGGCGGCAACCTCGGACACGATCCGCTGCTCGGTCAGCACCTCGTCACGCGAGGCGAGCCAGTCCTTGTGCTCTCCCATCCCTGCTATGAGATCGCCAGAGCGCACCAAGGCGCGGGTCCGTTTCTCGATATCAGCAATCGTCGCTGGCAACCCGAAATCGAGCGCAGCCTTGTAGAGCGCGGTGCGCTCGAAGGCAGCCTCGCGCTGCGAAAGATGACGCACCGCCGAAGCGACGGCCTGTGCCGCTGCGATCGTTTCACGGTCCTGTCTGAGGACCGACTTGGGCACAAGCGGATCAGCCGGATCGCCCCTGACATGCGCGACGAAGCGTCCCAGCCATGCGCGCCCGCGCTCGACAAGCGAGCCGAACCTGCCAGTTTCGATCGACTGTTTCAGTGAGCGGGTCTGCGCCCGCTCGACCAAGGGCGCGAGGTCCAGCCCGATCGATTTCGCGGTGTCGCTCCATTGCATGCCGAGGGCCTCGCGGTCCTCGATCCCGTCCTTGCTCGCGCGCGTATCGAGCGCGGCAATGCGGCCCGCTTCAAGACCAGAACCGCGCCGTGCATCGAGCACTTCCTGGCGGCGGCTCGAGAACGCCATGACCTGTTCGCGGGTGATACCGCGCGCTTCGAAATTGCCGTGCTTGAGGGTCGGTCCCGGCTCATAGCCAAGCTTCTCGACCGCGACGCGAAAGCGCGCCATTGCGATAGAATTGAGCGTGGTGTTGAGCTGCCAGAGCCGATCATTCTTGAGCGTTCGCCACTTGCCGTCCTTCCCTTGCGTGACATTGGCGATGACCGCATGGAAATGGAGGTTCGGCTCCTGGTTACGGTTGGTGTCGTGCTGGAACAGGCCGATCGCGAGGTTCCCGGTGGCCTGTGTGACGGTTTTGCCTTTCTCGACCATCCGGGTCTCGGCCGCATTCTTCTCAGCCCAGTGCAGCGCTTCGAGGACGGCTTCGCGGTAGGCGGCAATGATCCGCTCATCCTTCCCGACGAGCGCCAGCAGCGACCAGCTCTTGGGAACGGAGAAAGTGAGGTCTGTACCCGGGCGGTGTGCCTGCCCGGGATTGCCGACGCTGCTGCCGTCGGGCAGCTCGCCTCTCAGCAACGCGTCGAACGTTTGGGCCTCGACCTTGCCATTGAGACCAAGGCGCTTTGCACCCTCGCCCACCCACTGCCCCGAACGGTCGGCATCGGCGCTCGCGTAGTAATTGTCCGAGGCGAAGTAGCTCGCCGCGGCCGAAGGCGAGCGGACATTGGCGACGGAAAGCATGTGCTGGGATCACTTTCTCTTGGCCCTCGTCCCCTCCCCTGTTGGGCGTCACATGTCCGGATCAAAGTCCCCGTAATCGTGACCATGGTCCTGCCCCTGATCGGCATCGCGACTCTGCTTCGCTGCACCGCCAAGCAGCGACTTCTGCTGCTCTTCCTGGAGCCTCTGGTCAGCCTTGCCGCGCGCATCCTGCGCCCGCTGATGCGATGCGGGATCGGGAATGTCAGACCTCGCTGAAGGTGCATCCCGTTGCTCCTTGCCGCGTTGCTCCTCGGCTTTCGAAGACAGAGGAAGGTCGGATTGAGCCGGCCGCTGAGGGTCTGATGTCCCCCTTTCCTCTTGCGCATTCGGATCGCGACGCTTCCTTGTCTGGTCCGGTCGAGCCTGATCGCCCTTGTTGCTGCGACGGGTCCGGCGCAGTTCCTTTTTGTCTTCCTGGTCGGCTTTCTTTTCAGCGCTGTCGGAGCGATCGTGCGCGACCCTCAACCGTCGAGGATCACCATCATTGTCGCCTGTTTCAGAGGCTGCTCCGGCACCGCCACCTGCTCCTTCTTTGTCATCACCGTGGCGGGCCTGTGGTGGTAGCTTAGGCATATCCCGGGGAATGAAGCCTTCGGCCACCCGAGGCCAGTTGCGCGGTTCGAGGACCACGGGTGCCGCCGGAAATCCTTCGGGAAACTTGATGAAACCATGTAGGTTCTTGAGCTTCATCAGCTCGTCGGGAAGCAGCAGTGGGACGACCTGGCGCCGGGGCGTCAGGCTGACCGCATCGCGCGCATTGTTGTAGCCGTAGCTGTATCCTTCCTCCATCTCGCGAACCTCGCGGTGGCCGATAATATCGGAACACCAGGTGGCGGTCTCGCGGTCTGCTGTGCCGAGGATCAGCTTGGTTCGGGCAAGCGAGGACAGGGTCATGGCCATGTTCTCGCCGTAGACATCCTTGAGCTTGGCAAAGGCATGGATCCCGGTGACGATCGCGCCCCCGAAATTGCGCGCGGTCTGGAGGCCCTTCTCGAGCGAAGGCAGGCGATGCAGCGCGCCAAGTTCGTCGATCAGGAACCAGAGCCTGATGTCCCGCGAGCGCTGGCCCGCCATCAGCGTAATGATCGCGGTGTCGAGCCACAGGGTGAGCAGCTGCGAGAGCACGCTCATGTCGATGTAGCGCGCGGACAGAAACAGGATAGAGCGCGGTTCACCTGCCCCGTTGACCCACTCGCGGACCGAAAAGGGCGTCCCGTCTTCGGGCAGCATCTGGAGCGCCTTGGCGTTGACATTGAACACTGCACGCACCGATTCCGCCATGCGCGCCGCGCTCGGCGTGCTGATGGGACCGGCCATGGTATCTTCGACGAGACGGTGCAGATCGGAGAGATCGGCGTTCATGAGTTCGTGGGCGAGCGCGGCGTTGGTGCCCCGCCCTGCTTCGGCGAGCTTGAGACAGGTCTCGACGAACAGCGTGCGCGCGGCGAGCACCCAGAACTGTTCGGCGCCGCCCCCATCGTGCGGGACGAGGGACTCCGCTGCGGCATGGAATTCGGCACGCGTGGAGCAATCGTTGAACACGCTCCAGGCGGGGCAACGCGCGTCGAGCGGGTTGAGAATGATGTCGCGTTTGGGATCGTAGAAGGTTTCGACAAAGGCCCCAGTAAGATCGAAAATGACCGCACGTTCGCCCCGTTCACGGATCTCCCTGGTAAGCTCGGTTAGGACGACGGTCTTGCCTGTCCCGGTTGTGCCAACAAGCATCGCGTGACTCTGCTCAAGCCGCCAGGGCCAGCTGACCCCGGCCAGATGCGCGGGAGAATAGAAGCCCGCATCCCGCAGCGAAGCCGACCCGGCCAGACGCCAGCGCCAGCCCAACGCATCGCCATACTCGCGGGCACGGGCATCGCGGTTGTGTGCAGCGATCTCGCGGCTAAGGTCGCGCAAGGTAGCAAGCTCCGCCCCGCGTACATGCTTCTTTTGTTTGGACTTCTCGCCGAAGCGTTCGGCAACCCACCAGAAGAGCGCGAAGAGCGGCGCAAGAATGAACCCTGCAAGCCACAAGGCGCTGATGACCGCGCTCTGGAAAAGCGCGACCGCTTCGCGCATCGGCGGGTAATCGGTCACCACGGAAATGGGAAATGCGACGAGGCTCCCATCGGCCAGCTTGAGGTTCACAAGCTTGTCTGGATCGAACTCCATGAAGGCATAGCCAGAGGCATAGGCATGCATCCACAGGAGGTAGACATGGTACTCGTCTAGCGCCCCGCTTACGTCCCAATAGACGAGGCCGAGAACGACCAGGAGGGTCACGATCAGGGGCCCCTTGAGGCCTGCGGCAAACATGAAGCCGAAATGCCCGAGGAGCTGGCTGCCACGGGTGAAGTTGACGAGATTATGCTTCATCATCGCCTCCCATGGGTCGGGGTGCAACGATACCGAGGCGCTCCAGCCGGCGCTGGTAGGCTGCGACCGTTCTGTCGCGCAGTGTGCTGTCGGGATGATGCGTAAGCAGCGCATCCAATGCGACCGTGATGAAGATGTTCTGGCGCACTGGATCGGTCGCCGGGGTCCTCAGATCAGCTTCGGTTGCGCGCTGCCAGGCATCGAAGATGCAATCGCAAACAACGATACTCGCGCTGACCCTGCGCTCTTCTGCTTGTTTCCTGATCCATTCGGCGATCAGGGGCGTGACATAGGTCACGAACCGGTGGTGTCTTTGCATTTTTCCAAGTTCCTTGTGTTCAAAGAACCTGGCTCACCCTTCGAAAGGCAAGTGCCACTCTAGGCCGCAGCATGGGGTGTAGGAAAACGGAAAATTCACATCGCTTTTCAGCAGATTAAACGGATCTGTGCCGACTCGGCACGGACGAGAAAGCAAGTGGACCGCATCCGGCACAGAAGATGGTATCAGCGCATTTTCGTGAATTCGTGAAGCAATTCCGCGCCTTCCATTGCAGCACCCGCTGCGTACGGTGTGCCAATTCTGTTCCCCATTGTGCGGCGAAATCCAGTGATCATGGTCGCTCCTTTCTCTAAGGCATTTTCCAACTGAGCCCTCGGAGGCGCGAGCATCCAGTTCGCGACCGTAATTGAGCCTGATCTGCGTTTGAATGAATACCACGCACAAGGACCGCACACCCCGCAAAGGCGGCGGCAAAGGAGCGCGTGCGGTGCCCGGGACCGGGGCCTGTCGGTTCCCGCGGCACCGCGCCGGTCCGACCCGCTGTCGTTCGGGCGTGCGTGCGGGGCCCAGAACAAGAAGGCCGCGCCCGCAGGAGCACCGCCGAAGGCGGGGCGGGACCGAGCGCGACCCCAGCCCCGCTCCGCTTTTCGTCCCGCTCCAGTGCCAGCGAACACGAAAAAAGGCAGGAACCGTCACCGGCTCCTGCCCTCGTATGGTCGTCAGTATTCGTCCAGCATGGCTCCATGGACCGTGTGCACCACGCGGCTGGCGAGATGCGCAGGCAGTGCGTTGTAGTCACCCTCGTCCAGGGCGAAGTAGCCCAGGTCTTCATCTTCCACCACGTGCTGGTCGAAGAAACTGTGCTGGGCGCGCCTTTCGGCAACTGCAAGCGCTTCGAAATAGCTGTGCGCGTTCATGTCCAAGGTGCTGAGTGTAGTCATGATATCCTCCTGAAACCTGTCGCTGAGACGACAGGAAACAGGCGGAGGGGCATGGGGCCGGCGGGTCAGGGATCGCCCCGAGGGCGACCGCGAAGCGGCGGTGGGGGCAACGATTTTGTCGGACCGGAGCAAAGCGCAGGGGAGGCAAAATGGTGGGGCCCCGCCGTCCTTGACGCGCCGGCCCCATGCCCATCACCCTTGGAATTCGGTGAGCCAGCCCCCTCCCCCGCTCCGTTACGTAGTGCAAGGGACGACCAGCGCGATTGGACTTTCCTACAGGCTGTGCCCGGGTGCATGTTGATCGAAGGGAGGAACCACCGAGGGGTGCAGGAAAGGAACCCCGATGCCAACCAAACGAAGCGCTGTCGCAGCACTCCGGAAACTCGAGGCCGACCGGCTGGCACTTGCCGAGCGCCAGAAGCTACTTGAAGCTCAAGCCGCCCTAGAACTGGGACGCATCATCCTGGGAACGGGGCTTGAGACCTTCTCGAAGAAGGCGCTCGCAAGAGTTGCCGGAGAGCTCGGAAAGCTCGGTGAAGAGGCGTCTCTGCAGAAGCTGCTTCCACCGGCTCGCTCGTCTCCTCGCACCGAACAGCCATCCGGAGAGTAGGAACAGCAAGAAGGGGCCCTGTCCGGTTGGACAGGACCCCTTCGGGAGGGAGATCGACGGGAGAGTTCAGTCGATATCGGGAGCGTCGGTGTTGTCGTTCTCGTCGGCCGACCCATTGCCGCGGGAGAGGAAGTCGACCTTGTCGGCGAGGATCTCGGTTCCGTAACGGGTAACCCCGTCCTTGTCCTCCCACTGTGTGTAGTGGATGCGGCCCTGGACGCTGACGAGCTGGCCCTTGGAGCAGTATTGGCCGACGGTCTTGGCGAGGCCGTTGAAGCAGGTCACCCGGTGGAACTCGCTTTCCTTGGCGGTGTAGCCGTTCTCGTCCTTGTAGGTCTTGCCGTCCTTGTCGCGTGCGGGACGATCGGTGACGACTGTGATCCCGGCAACGTTGGTGCCGCCTTTGGTCTCGCGGGTGTCGGGATCGCGAGCGATGCGGCCGGTGAGGATTGCGATATTGGTCATGGTGTAAGTCCTTCAGTTCCTCAAACCGGAGACCATCTCCGGCTTGCGAACATCCAGAAGAAGCAGGACATGGGAGGACTGCACCGCAGGAGCGAAGCTCCAAGGGAAACCTGTTCATGACGGGTGGTGCGGGCAGGCGCGCGAAGCGCGACAACACGGCCGTCAAAGGAACGGGTTGCTGTCCTCAGCTGGCCTGGTTCAGGACTGTTCGCGACAAAAGCCGGATGGGTATCGGGTGCGGGTCTGAAGGCTCGCGTGTTCCCAATGCAATCAGCTTGCCCCATCGTCTTCCGATGCCGCTAGGAGATCCATAAAGTTGCGCGCAGCTTCCCGGTCTTCCTCGTTCTCGAACGCCACATCGAGGTCGGGGGCGGACCCGAACATGTGCAGGAACGACCACAGTGCAAAGCGCTTGCCCCGGTCCTCCTCAAGGCCGAAATCGACCCGGCAATGCTCGATGCCGGCTGCAGATGTGTCGGGAGCAACCGCGGAGAGGTCGGTGGTAGCAAAGTAGCGCTGCAGCAGATCGTCAAGTTGCATGACCTCATGCATAGTCGGGTCGGCGCCGAATGCACATCCAGGCAATTCTCATGCAGATGATGAAGGGCCCCTCAGGACCCGGGAGAGGTGCCCAAGTGGCCACGACGATCGACCACGGTGATCCGGCGCGCCTTGGCATCGATGACGAGCCGTTCGGTCACGCCATTGCCCGGAAAGGCGACAACGTAGCGCGGATTGAGTGAGAGCATCTGCTCGTTGCGCTTGAAGCCGGCGCGGGCACCAAGCCGACGATCGAGCGAATAGGTCAGCTGCTGGACTTCGCGGCGTTCAGCCCAGCTCGCGGCGAGTCGATCGGCACCCTTGCCGTCGCCGCCATGGACCAGGAAGAGATCGGGAACCACATCGCGAACCTTGTCGAGCGTCGCCCAGATATTGTCGGCGTAGACACGCGCATCCTCGGCGCTCTCGAAGCTCTGGCGACCACCGGCGAAAACGACCGGAGTTCCTTCCGGAATCAGAGCGTGACGCCGGTTCTCAGCACGTGCGCGGAGGAAATCGCGGGCATCGATCACAGCCGAAGTAAGGTGGCGCGAATGGCCCGTACGCGAGCCAGAAACGGGCTTCCACGAGGAACCGGTCTCGTAGCGATAGAGTGCTGCCGCAGCCTCGCGCATCTGCTCGAAGGCCAGCATACTGGCTTCGGCAGCCTGCGCGCGTTCGACCTGCTCTTCCAGATTGCTCGAGTGCACTTCGGAGCCATCGGCTGATGCGAGGAGGACCCGGATCTCGTCGCTGGCCCGGTCGAGCTGAGCGGACTTCCGACTGGCGGCACGGTGAAAGAGATTGACCACGCCCCATGCAATGTCCTCGGCATCGGCCTCCAGGGCCGTGTCGGAAAACATCGCGAAAAGATCGGACCAGACTGCAGCGAGGGTCTGCTCGATCGCGTCCTCGCAGGGAAAGTCGGTTTCGTTGAAGGGAGCTGGCCTGATGCTGAGCCCTGAGAGGTCGAGGCCGCTCAACTGGTCGATGAAGCTGTCGTACATGGGGTGTCTCCTGATCGCGGGGACAAGGAGAGGAGGCACCATTGCCTCGACCCTGTCCGCCGGAGCCCGATCAGGGCCGGGACAAGGGGCGCGACGCACCGCGTAGCGGGAAACCTGCGGCCCTAGGCTGGCGCGGGCAACACGGGCCGACGGGCCGCAGGTTGCGGCGCGCCCCGACCGGCCCAAGGGCCTTTCCCGGCGGTCAGGGATGAGGCAGGATCATGACTCGGTGTCACAGGTGGATCGGGAGCGCTCGAAGATCGCTTCGCCATTCGAGAACCGACCGACCATGCGCAGCTCACCGAACAATTCGATGAACCTATCCGACACTTGGCCAAGCCAGTGTCGTGCCCTTGCCGTTCGTGGGTTGTAGAAATCGGCCTCCCAGTACCGGGCATCGTCGCGTTCGGCGAGCCAGACCGCGGCGAGCCCGCAATAAGTTGAAACGCCGCAATCAGCGAAGGCGTTTCGCAGGAGAATGCGATCCTCGCGCCCGCGCCATCCGTCGAAGGTTTCGAACGAAGGAAAGGCCACTTTCGCGGTATCGATGACCTCGTCGACCAAGCACTGGTAGACCCAGTCGAAATCGTCGTCTTCGCCCTCATCAAGCAGGCGAAAGGCAACCACGGAGCCGGTTGGATAGCTGACAGAACGTCCCATCTCACTGCTCCTCAGGCTGCATCAGCAAGATCGATGTCGGGCTCGCCTTCCAGAGATTGGTAACCCCCAAGGTCAAGCAACAGGCTGGCCGCTTCCTCGGCCTTGGCCGCCGCGGTCAAGATCGCGCGCTCGTCCGATTTGAGGATCTTGAGCCAAGATGCGATGTAGCTGGCGTGATGGTCGAGATGGGTAACGGGAAGACCCAGTTCGGCCCCGAGAATGGCCGAGGAAAGTTCGGCGATCAGTTCCTCGGCCGCATAGGCGTCGCTGCCGAAGCGGTTCTTGAGATCGCGGTCGAGCCGCGAGGAATGCCCCGTCCAGTGCGACAGCTCGTGCGCGAGCGTCGCGTAATAGTGGTCATAAGCTTCGAATAGTTCGGCTGGAGGCATGGTGACCCGGTCACGCTGCGGCTCGTAGTAGGCCTGGGCACCATGATGGCGCAGGTCTGCGCCGATATCGGCAAAGAAGGCATCAAGGCGGTCTTCGCGTCCTTCGGGCTCAAGCGCGGCAATGAGTGGCTTGGGATGATAGAACTCGGGGAGGCCGTCGCACTGATCCGCGTTGAACACGGAATAGGCTTTGAGCACGCGCCGGTTCTCGGTGTCAGCTTCGCCTTCGGCGTTCTCGACCTCCTTGGTGTAGCTCTTGTAGAAGATCGCGATGGTCGATTTCTCACCCTTGCGGACCTGTCCGCCGAGCTGCTGACACTGGCGGTACGTCATCCAGTAGGGCGAGGCGTAGCCACAGCCATCGGCCACCATCCACAACCAGAAAGTGTTCATGCCGCGGTAGGGTGTCCCGCAGGACCGCAAGGGCCGGGAGACCGGCACACCTCGCCAAGGCTTGACCCAGGGTTTTGTTCCTTCCTCGAGCTTCTCGATGATGGCGGCGGTGATGCGCTGGGCAGGCGATGTCGAAACAGAGCGGCGGGACTTGGTCATGGGAGATCTCCTGATCGCCGGAACGGAGTTGTCCCGGCTCAGGAAGAGCAAAGCTCCCTCCCCTCTCATTAATCACTGCCGCTATGCGCCCCAAACGCGGTCATTTTGGATTTAAGTGGGCTTTCCCAAGAGCGGTCGGTCAGGGCCTTGCTTTGAGCTGCCACTCTTTCACGCCAAATTCTAGCCGTGGAACCATCGTTGGCCTCTTACGCAACGATAGATGAGAGACGTTTTAAGGAGCTGGCTCCCTGGCGCGATCAGCGCGACTGGGAATAACCTTTGTTCGCCCCTTGTTCTTTGTTCGGCGGTTCCTATCTTTATCCAAAGCGGGCGCCAGGCGTCGGAACTAAGGAGCGATAAACATGGGGGCGAACGCTCACAAGACCTTGTTCAGTTCAGGCGATCACGACAGCTATCTGCGTGCCCTGACGGTCGACATACCCGAAAAGGAAGCGCTCCAGGTTGCCCGTGACGAAATCCGGGACGAGATTCGCAGTGGCCTGCGCAACTGGAGCGACCACGTCGACCGCAGGCAATTGTTCGAAGCGCGCGCGCTCGCCTCGGATTACCTTACCGACAGTGACCTGGCGCTACGGCCGAAGTTCCGTATGCAAGGGAGCTGGTCCTACCACACGCTCAACCGGGCTACCCATAACCCACCGCAGGAGATCGACCTCGACGATGGCGTATTCCTGCCGGTATCGTTCCTGAGTCAGAATGGCGGTGCCCATCCCATTGTCGCTAGCGCCGGCTACTTCGCGGCGGTCGAGCGCATCCTTGCTCCCATGTGCGATCGCAACGGATGGACGCTCATCACTGACAAGCCTTCCTGCGTGCGGGTCGAGATTGATGACGACGCGCATGTCGATCTCGCGCTCTACGCCATCCCTGACGAACAATTCGAGGTTCTCCTCGAAAAAGCCGAAGCGTCGATGCAATTCGACACTAAGATGCGCGACGAAAACATCTCCTTTGCCGAGCAAATCTATCCCCGTCTGCCAACTGACCAGATCATGCTCGCGCACCGTCGCGAAGGCTGGAAGCCGTCCGACCCGCGCAAGCTCGAGGACTGGTTTCAGGAAGCGATAGACGTGCACGGTCAGCAGCTTCGGCGCGTCTGCCGCTACCTCAAAGGTTGGCGAGACCATAACTGGACCGCTTGCCGACTCAGCTCAATCGCCCTGATGGCCTGCGTCGTGGCCGCATACGATGAGGCGACTGCCGCAATCGCGGAGAATCGTGACGACCTTGCACTCCAGATGGTGGCGAAGCGGCTCCCCGAATTGTTGGAGCGCAGCATTCCGAACCCCGTCGTACATGGCCAGTATCTCGACGAGGGCTGGACGGGCGAATGCCGCGCCGATTTCATCGCCAAGGCACACGACCTAGCGACGCGGATCGACGTAGCATTGGCGTCCAATCAGTCCGGCACGGTGATCGAGCATCTTCGCGCGAGCTTGGGCACGTATCTGCCCGACAACGAAGATCTCGTGGTGATCGAAGCGCAGATCGGTGCGGCGCCCATCCTCCAGTCTGGTATCCTCAAAGACTTCGCCGATGAGCCCGACGCTCGCGAAGCCGTCCAGAAAGGCGGCGACGGCCGCTATGGCTGAAGCGCCTGGCGCGACCCAGTCGGACGTCGAAACAAAGGTCGGTAAGTGGCTCGAGACCAATACGGGGGCTCGCCCGCTCGAGGAAGCCGAGTTACAGCGCTATAGAACGAAGGGCGCGAGATGCGGGTGGCGTCTCGACGTAGCAATATGCGATCATCCAGTGGCACTGGATCTGGTTATTGACTCTCGTTTCCCATGCAGCCGGCCAAGGGTCGCACTGGCCGAGCCGCCGGGCTATCCAAGCTATCCGCACGTCGAGGAGGACGGACGGCTTTGCATCATAGAGGATAGCGACGAGCTCGACCACTCCCAGCCAATCGCCATCGTCAAGGCCGTGCTCGGTGGCGCGGCCAAAATCCTCGAGCAAGGCATGGCGGGCACCAATCAAGCGGAGTTCCAAAGTGAATTTTTGTCATACTGGAACCCGACCTCAAATGGTAAATCGATCCATAGCCTGGTTGATCCGTGCGGTGGCACGCGACGGGTAAAGCTGTGGCGCTCGAAGGCAGGCTATTTCGTCGCCGAGGATCGCGCGACGTTGAACGCTTGGCTCGCTAACCGGGCGGGCAAGGGATTGCCGCGCGGTGCGGAATGTTCTTCCGCGTTGCTCCTGTGGCTTCATCAGCCGCTGCTGCCGTCCGAATACCCGGACACGCCGGAAGACGTGCGCGACCTGGCGGCGCGGCTCGGAGAGCCAGCATTGTCTACGCTCGACGCATTTCTCGGACGCGATCAGCAGGATTGGGTAATCTTGCTCGGCGCCGAAGCCGATAACGGACCCTGCATCGCAGCGGTGACAGTCTTGTCCAGGAAGCGGCATGGCCGCAACCGTTCCAATGGGACTAAAGGGTTTCGCAAGGGCAAAGCACCGCAAGCAGTAGTTCTGGAGCAGGCGCGCCACGGCGTCCTCCTCCGCCATCGCGTCGAGCGCGCCGACCCTTGGTGGGTTCACGGGCGCGATGGTAATTCCGATCTCACGACGCTCCGCACTTCGCGCGTGGTGATGGTCGGCTGCGGCTCTTTGGGATCGCCGATCGCCCGTTTGCTGGCCCAGGCGGGCGTGGGCGAGATCGACCTTGTCGACCCTGACCAAATGAAGCTCGAGAACACGAGCCGTCATATACTCGGTGCGGACACGTATCGACAAAGCAAGGCAGCCGCGCTCGCGCAACGTCTTCAGCGGGACTTTCCCCATTCGCGCGCCACCGGCCATCCCACCGGCTGGCAGGAGCTTGCCGTCGACCATACCGACGTTCTCTCGCAGGCGGACTTGGTGGTCTCAACGATCGGGAGCTGGTCACACGAGGCCGAACTCAATGTCCGCCAGCTCATGACCGGGCACCCTGCAACGGTCCTCTACGCTTGGGCCGAACCGCATGCGGCCGCAGGCCACGCGGTCCTCATCGGCAAGTCCGGCGGCTGCCTCGCTTGCGGCCTCTCGTCAACTGGGCAACCTCTGTTCTGTGCGGCAGAGTTTCCCGCGTCCACGCTCCAGCGCGAGGCGGCTTGCGGCAACTATTTTCAGCCTTACGGCGTGCCGGAGATCACCGCGATCGCCAGCATGGCTGCTGACCTGGCTCTCGATCATTTACTCGACCGCGCCGGCGACGGCGTTTACCGGATAGCCAGCGGACGCGAGCCAGCGATCGGCCGGGTCGGCGGCTCTTGGACCAATGATTGGCGGGCGGCGACGCAGAACCGGCCTTCGGCGACTATGGTCGAGCGTGTCTGGAGGCACGATCCCGTATGCCCCGCCTGCAAAAACTGCGATCGCTGATGCTGCTCTATCCCGTCGGTGCCTCGGGCGAGGTGATCCAGTTCGAGCAGGGTGTCCTCGACCATTTCGACCGGAACCGCCAGCATCGCTGCTGGCATCGCGAAGGTGGCGGCCAGCTCTTTGCCCGGATCGACGGGCATCGAATCCTCGTAAGCGAAGCGACCGGCCCGAGACCGAAAGATAAGCGCGGACGAACATTCTTTGAACCAGACCGCGGAAGCGAGCAGGTCGAGATTGAGGCCCTATTCGCGCGTGACCTGCACTATATCGGCGACTGGCACACGCATCCCGAACGCTGTCCCGTGCCTTCGGGCCGCGATAACGCCACTATGGCAAGCCGGGTTCGCCTGTCCCGGCATCGCCTCGCCGGCTTCGTGTTCGTCATCGTCGGGCAGCTTTCGCCACCAAGCGGCATGACGGTCCTCGTTCACGACGGAACATCAGGGCATGTGCTGTCCCCGGCTTATATCGAATAAGCGGCTGATCCGTCGTAGGGTCAGATTGCCCGTGATGCTGCGGCACGGTCATCCAGTTGCGCCTCGTCGAATATTAGCGGCGCATTCCCCCCCAATCGATACGCGTACAGGTCGATCTTACGCGGATTCGCGGCGCAAAAGCCGTGCGAGAAGTGGAGGCGGTACGACGCGACGCATCACTATGGTGCCGGCCGTGTTGAGCGCCGCTTCTGCCTTTCGGTTCGTCCAGTAATGTCCAGAAAGTTCGTCGGTCTTTTCAAAATACTCGACAATCCCGGCTCCAAAGTGTTGCCGCGCATCGGTCGGTGGGAGAGCCGCGCTGTCGAGCTGTTCATAGACATAGCTGAGCTCTGGCCGATCTGGCTTTGCCCAGCGCGATCGCACAAAACGTGTGCGGCTGACCTTGTTTGTTCCGTCTGGCGTAATTTCAATAGAGATATCGAACAAACTCGATTCGATGGTAACTGATGCCATCGTCACCAGTTCGTCGTCACTCGTAAGCGGTGCAGCAACCGCATCGAACTTGGGAACTTCGCGTTTGGCAGCCAAATACATGCGTTCGACTTTGGGCCAATTCGACCGGATCTCTGCACGCCATTCTCCGTCGAGCCATGGGAACCACCAATATTTCGCGAACGTAATCAGGTGCAGCACGCGAAGGACTGGCCGGATGCTGAGAAGGACAAGAGCACCGCTCATGACCAGTGCAATCTTAGACGACCATTCGAGAAGATCGCGGGGAGTTTCTGCATAGCCGAACTGCAGAAGACCAACGCAGGTCAACACGACTAACAGCACCAGAATGCTAATAACCAAATTTCGACTCATGGCAAAGATCATCGGGGCGCCCTCTCTGCTCGGAGTGGCACTTCGCGCGCTGCGCGATAGACCTTCTCTTCTCCCCTTTGAAAAACTGCCAGGCCGAAATCGCGACTTGAGATACCAGTCACCTGTACGCCAGGGAGCATCGAGCCAAATAATGCGGCGAGATACCGTCCCCCGAAGCGCTTTCGGCGATCGATGCGCGCCGAAGGCACGATCGGTGGCGAGAAATATTGGGCGACTTTCTCAATCTTAAGTTCTGGTGTCAAAACATGAAAGCCGTCGTGAAGCTCATGCCAAGGGTGCGAGATACGAGCCAATGCCGTTGCAGTTGCAGCATCGTCCAATAGCTTGCTTGTCGGGCGCAACGCGATGAGCGGCAAAGACTCTGGTGACGCCGACACGATTATGCCGATCCCAGAAAAATCCGTTTCAGCGAGGGCATCGACTTCCTCAAGAAGTGCCGTCATCTGCTCGATTATATATTGATTTTCCGCCAGCTTCATTCGAGCAAACTGGACGCGAGATTAGCAGAACGCAAGGTTGTGTGACAGTCCCAAGCAGTGGACAGCTTAACCAGGCTCTCACGTGCTACGACAACGTCTGCTGTCTGGTCATCAGGGTATGCGAAGCGAGCCATGCAGATGAAGTCAGTCGGATATCTGAACCCGTTATTAGCCGTCTTGGACAAAGCTTCACAAAAGCAATGATCGATTGCGCGGGCAGCTATTCGTGGCTCACTACCTAATAGTTGTTTGGCTACATCCATCCCAAGCTCTGACATGGAAAAAGCGGCCCGTCCCGATTGGGACGGACCGCCCGCCGAGTGACCTGGACCTGTCAGGAGGGGTCAGGCAGCCTGCTCGGCAATTTCGTCAGTCGCGTCGTCGCTGACCGGCTCGTCACCTTCAGCGGCAACCGGTGCGACCTGCTCGGCACCGGCGAAACGCATGATCGAAGGCACCCAGGCCTGCGCCCGTTCCTTGACCTCGGGCTCGCCAATGAAGTTGCCCGAGAAGATGCGCTCGGCTGCGCTCGCCAGTTCGGTTTTCTTGGAGGCTGCATAGCGACTGACCAGTTCGGGACCGCCGGCGGCATCGAGCGCTTCGAGCGTGCGGGCCTTAGCCACTCGGTCAAAGTAGTTGTTCGCCGTGGGACGCCACCATTGCGCGGTCTCGATTTCAAGGAGCGAGCCGAGCGCCTCGTGCATCGGCACCGAACGCTCGCCTTCGCAGGCAAGACTGGCAACGAGTGCACGCGAGACGACATGACCAAGCCAGGCCGAGCGCGCCTCGTCGGTAAGCGCCCGGAACCTGGCAAACCGCTCGACATCGCTCTCGCCAGCACGCCAGCTTTCATCGAGCGACCCCGCGAATTCGGCCAAAGCAGCACTCGCCGGCGCATCCTTGGCCTCAAACCCGGTGACCGGGCCGGACGCTACCGATCCGACAAGCGTCGACGCTTTCTTCGCGTGCCAGTCGTGCCCATCGGCATCGGCGAGCGTGAAGACCATGAAGTCGAGTGCCAGTGCCGGATCGTTTGCGAGATGGATCGCGAGGATGTCGCGGCGCTGCATCGCGAGCTCGTCGAGCAGGCGCTGGGACAGCGAGCTCCCTTTAGGCTTCGCCGCTCCGCTCTCCTCGACGGCCTCGACCACACATTCGTCAGCGATGACTTCGGTCTCGGTGTAGTATTGCTGGACCAATGTCGGCTCGCCATTTCGCGAGAGGACTAGGAAGGCGCCAGCTTCGGATTTCAGCTCGTCGGCGAGTACCGGCGGCCGATCATTGATCGCGCGCATGGCGCGGTCGATTACCACGAGTTCCTGTTCGGCCTTGGCGACCTCATCCTCGTCGCTGTCCTCGTCTTCGAGCACGGCGGCGACGCGGTCGTAGTCGGCCTCAAGTTCGCCGAGCTTTTGCGCTTCTTGTTCGGTCATCGGTGCAGGCTCGCATGGTAAGCGGCCCAGACCTTCGATGAGGTCATGGCTGACGTAGTTGCCAAGCGTCGGCCGAACCCAGGCAAGTCCATATTCAAGTGCGGTCTTTTCTGCGGCTTCGTCCATGGCCTTGTGCGCGAGGTCCTCGAGCAGCGCGATATCGATCCAGCTTTCACTGGCATCGTCGTCGAACAGTTCGCGTTCAATCCGGCCACCCGCGGCGAGGTAGGCATCGCGTCCGACGAGCACGGCACGCGGATCGGAACCGCGGACCGTGGCATCGAGCACCATGCGGCGGATGGTGTCAGGCGTGATCTGGTACCAGGCGTCCTGCAGCTCGGCATAGACATGTGCCTGACGCTCCACGTCGGAGATCGCGCCATAGGCCTTGGCCATGTCGAGCGTGATCGTGCCCTCGGCGAGTGCTTCGAAGACGCAGGGTGCGAGACTTGCCAAACGCAGGCGCCCTTCGACGAACCGGACGGTGAGGCCGAAGCGGCGCGCCACGTCTTCCGTGGTAGCCCCTGCCTCGATGATGGAGGCGAAGGCCTGTGCCTCGTCGGCCGGGTTCATTGCGAGACGCTGGAAGTTCTCGGCAAGGCTGGCTTCTCGCACTTCGCTTTCGTCGCCTTCGATGACGAGGCAGGTGACCTCATGGCTTTCGGGTAAAGTGCCCTCTTCGGCCAGCGCCTGCAGCGCGGCGAGACGGCGACCTCCGGCCTCGACCTCGAACTTGCCGCGCTTTCCTTTGCGCACGACGAGATTCTGCAGCAGTCCGCGCGCAGCGATGTCTGCCCGTAGCTGGAGGTCGGCCAGCACGTCGCTAGACTTGCGAACGTTTCGCGGGCTCGGGACGAGCTTCTTCAAGGGAATTGACTGGATCATGGGTGTTCTCCTGATGGAATGAAGGCGCAGGTGAGGATCACGAGGCCCACAAGCCCAAAGGGCTCCCTCCACTCTCATTCTGAGTTGGGGTCGGCCCGAGCGATCAGGCGGCAAGCGTGGGAAGAACGGACGAGGCTGCGGAGACTGGCACGAACAGCCGCGTGCGGTAACGGATGATCTCGGTGAAGCAGCCCTTGCCCTTGTACCAGTCGAGGCGATCCGGCGAGAAACCGGTCAGTTCAAGGCGCTGCTCGCCGCCGACCAGTGATCGCTTGACGGTCAAGGCATCGTGGCTTGCGAGGCCCAGCGGCTTGCCGCTGGCGATGACGAGCTCGCCGATCTGCTCAGCCGATGGTCCGGCAACTCCGGAAAGGCCAAAGGTCTCGGCGATTGCGGCGAGATCGACATCGAGCACTTCGCGGCCGATGATCGACTGACCGTCCTCGGCAACGAGCCGGGTGACGCGGACATGATCGCCTGGCAGGCGCTTCCAGACCGGAAGCAACAGTCCGGTGGCGAGATGCACGCGCTCGGTCACCGGTGACTTGGCCGCTTGCTCTTCCTCGGCACGCCAGGCCCTCGTGAATGCGGTGACGCCAATATCTTCCCAGTGGCTTTCAGCGAGTGCCTCGATTGTCCAGTTCGCGGAGTTGAGCGGGCGCAAAAGGCGTCGGCGTTCGATCACTGCCCCGTCGTCGGCGATGAGGCGGCGGGTCGGAACCGACAGCGCGACCTTGCCCGAGCGCGCATTGCGCATCGGGATCGCGTGCGTACTGCCAATCTCGTGCATCCGCACCAGGCGCTTCAATCGCAGAGGCCGAAGGTGCTTCGTCACTTCGAGCGAGACGAGACGGGTCTCGGCACCGGTCACGGGGTCTGTGCGCAGGAGTTCATCGGCGAGGACCGTGAAGCGATCGACCCTCACGGTTTCCAGTCCCTGATCAAGCGTTCCGGCTTCACGCGCAGCTTCGATCCGCGCTTCGACGAGACCAAGGTATTCGTCGAATATGGCGTTCTGGAGCGCGATCGGCAGCGCGAGAATGCGGTTGAGCCAGCGTTGGATCGTGGGGAGATTATCGGTCAATCCGCCATCGGGGCTTTCAAGTCGGAGGCCGGTCCGCTCGACGAAATTGCCGAAGCTCGTGGCCTCGAGCTTGCCGTCATAGAGCAGCTGGAACCAGCGGCTGAGCGCTTCGCGCGCGTAGTCGCTTTCGAGATTGTCTGCCGGGTCGAACAGGTTCTGTCCGCCGGTCTGGCGCTGGCCACGAGTAAGCGCGCCCAATGCATCGAGCCTTCGCGCAATGGTCGAGATGAACCGGCGTTCGCCCTTTACGTCTGTGGTAACCGGGCGGAACAGCGGCGCGGATGCCTGGTTAGTGCGGTTGGTACGGCCAAGACCTTGGATGGCGTTGTCGGCGCGCCAGCCCGGCTCGAGCAGGAAATGGACCCGGCGCTGCTGGTTCCTGGCGCCCAAGTCGGCATGGTAAGATCGACCCGTGCCGCCGGCGTCCGAGAATACCAGGATGCGCTTGGTGCCTTCCATAAAGCTTTGCGCTTCGGCGACATTGGCGCTGGGGCTACGCCGTTCGAGGCATTGCTGACCATCGCGTCCGATCACCAGCCTGCGGGTCCGGCCCGTAACCTCGGCGACGGCCTCGGTTCCGAAGTGCTCGATGATCGCATCGAGCGCGGTAGCGATGGGCGGCAGTGCGCAGAGCTGTTCGATCAGCGCATCGCGCGCGGCCATGGCGCGCGGGCAGAAAACGGGATTGCCCTCCTCGTCGCTCATTGCCTCGGAACGAAGATTGCCATCCTCGTCGGCGAAGACCTGCATCAAACGCACCGGAAAGCTCTTGCTAAGGTAGTCGATGACATATTCACGCGGGGACAGATCGATATCGAGCGCTTCGCGTTCCTCGTCGGATAGGTCGGCGAGACGCCGGTCGAGCATGGCCTCGGCGGTCGAGACCAGCTGCACGACTACCGAATGGTCTTCGCCCAGCGCCGCTTCCATCGCGGGGATCAAGCTCGGCAATTTCATCGAGAGCAGAAGCTGGGCAAAGAAGCGCTGCTTGGTGCCTTCGAAGATCGACAGCGCCGCAGCCTTGGCGTTGCGATTGAGCGTGTCGCCGCTGTCCTCGTCGACCACGCGGGTTGCTTCGAGCGCTGCTTCGAGATTGCGGTGAATGATCGCCCAGGCATCGGCGTAGGCGTCATAGATTTTGACCTGCGCTTCGGTCAGGCTGTGTTCGAGGATCTCGTACTCAACCCCGGCGAAGGACAACGCACGAGCAAGATAGAGGCCCTGAGCCTTGAGGTCGCGGGCGACGAGCTCCATCGCCGCGACGCCGCCAGCGCGGATCTCTGTCATGAACGCCTCATGGGTCGGGAAAGCAGTCTCGGGTCCCCATAAGCCAAGCCGTGAGGTGTAACCGAGGTTGGCGATATCCGAAGCGCCGGTGGCAGACGCGTAGAGCACGCGGGCGCGTGGGAGATGGTTTTGCAACCTGAGGCCCGCCATGCCCTGTTCGGAGCCCTTGACCTTGCCGCGGGTTGAAGAGCCCCCAAGCGCATTGGCCATCGCGTGGGCTTCGTCAAAGGCGATCACGCCGTCGAAATCCTCGCCCGCCCAGGCAAGGATCTGGTCGAGCCGCGTATCCTCAGCGCGTCCCGAGCGCAGCGTTGGATAGGTGACGAAGAGAATGCCTTCGGACATCGTCACGGGGTGGCCGAGTTTCCAGCGCGAGAGCGGCTGGAGATCGAGCGGCAGCCCGCCAAGCGCTTCCCAGTCGCGGCGCGCATCTTCGAGCAGCGCCTCGTTCTTCGTGATCCAGATATGGCGACGCTCGCTGGCGAGCCAGCGGTCCATGATGACCGCTGCGATTTGCCGTCCCTTGCCCGCTCCGGTCCCGTCACCGAGGAAAAAGCCTTGGCGGTATTCATGACCGTCTTCGGACAGTTCCAGCGCAGTGCCCTCCTGGCTGACCTTGAACTGGCCCGGTAGGTCGCGCGCGAATGCCTGGGCAGCGTAGACCAGTGTCTCGCACTGAGCCTCGGATAAAAGGCCATCGGCCTGCCAGTTGGTGGGAAGACGAGGCCGCACTTCCGGCTGCGGAGCCGCGACCGAACCCATAGCGACCGATTCCACGAGCGGGGTGGGATGGGCCGGAGCGCCTTCGAACGCGATGCGACTGGGCCGGTAAGGCAGGTAGATGCCTGTCTGTTCAGGTACCGGCGCGGAGTCGGCCAAGACCGAATAGGCAAGAGTGGTCGCATTCGCCTTGGCTGCTGCTGTCGCTGCGAAAGGCGCCACCGGACGGACCGGAGTGCGTTGGGTCGAAGTCTTGCCAACTCGGCGAATTGGCTTGCTGAACGGCAAGCGATGGAGGCTGGCGGGTGTTTGCGCGCGGCGCGGAAGTGCGGTGATAAGCTCGTGGAGCTCGACCAGGTCGCAGGTGTCTCCGGTGATCGCGGGCGAAGACGCAGTCTGCGTCTTGTCGATCACGACCAGGCGAACGGCGATCCCCGTCCCTGTCCGGCGAAACATCTGCTCCAAGCGGACATTAATCAGGAGCGACGCTTCGTCCTGTGCTTTGGCGAATGTGGAAGCGTCAAAGCCATCGGGCATGATGGCGACTATCCTCGCCCCATTCGCAGCCGCTCGGATCGCACCGCGCAGGTGACGCATAGCGGTCTCGCGGTCCTCGCCGCGTTCATGGCTATGAGCGAATGGCGGGTTCATTAGCACGACCGATGGAACCGGGCTGCGAAGCAGGTCGGCGATCAGTTCCCCGTCATGCGCAGTGATCGTGGCCGCGGGGAAGATATGGCCCAGCCCGTTTCGTCTTGCCAGATCGATCTCGTTGAGGACCAACGAGGCGTCCTGGAGGCTGCCCCAGAGAGCGAGGGCGCCATTCCCGGCGGAGGGTTCGAGTAGCGTGTCGTGCGCAGAGATGGCTGCGGCCTTTGCCATCAGCCAGGCCAGCATCGGCGGGGTCGAGAACTGCTGGAGCTCGACCTGTCCTTCGCTGCGAACGTGCCGGGGCGGCAAGGCTGCTTCGAGCCAGTCGAACCGCGCTTCGGTTTCGTGCACGCTGGTCGCCAGGTCTATGCGCGAAGATTCGCGAAGCCAGAGCAGCGCCCCGATCTCGACCGCGTTATTGTAGTCGTCGATGCTCCAGGCGCTTCCCCAGTCAAGGGCGCCGGTCTCTTCGGCGAACAGCCCGGAAATGTCGGCACGGGTAAGATGACGACCCGAGGTGAGAAGCGCGGCAATCCGGGCACCGATGGCGAAGGCCAGGGGCACTGCCGGTATCTGCTCGCCGGCGGGAAACAAGTCTGACTGAAACATGGCAATTCGTCCTCCTGATGAGGGCATCGGGACAGGCCCTCTGCCGGATCAGGAATTCGAGAAGCTCTCTCTCCTCTACCGCGCCGCTTTGCGGCGCAGCCATGCTGTAAGTTCATCGTTCCAGTCGGTGTCGCGTGAGGATGGTTTGCGAACGTGGATCGTCCGCCCATCGCGGGCATAAGCGGCCAAGCCACGCGACGCGGCCAGCTCGCCGCCAGCATCGTGATCGACGAAGAGGTGAAGCTCGGTCACGCTCTCAGGCACGCTGACGAGACCAAAGCGCTCATTGCCCAGGGTCGCCCAGACGGGAATGCCGGTGAGAGCATAGGCCGACATCGCGCTCTCGATGCCCTCAGCGAGGCCGAGCTTGCCGGAGGCCGGAGCGAAAAGGCGGACAGCAGCTTCACCGAGCGCGCCGAGCGCGCGTTTCGGCTTTTCGAAAGCGGCCTTGCCTGAAGCCTCGGTAGACAGGAACGTGCGGTGGATGGCGATCGGGCCCTCGTCGAGGCTGACTGCCGCGATCATGGCGGGCAGAAAGCGGGCCCGTACTTTCGGGCCAAGCGGCGTTCGTGGATGAAAGCGGAGCGCCGGAGATGCGGCGAGGATGCCGCGGCTCTCAAGGTAGGCCTTCGCCGGACTGGCACCCAATGGTTCCGCTTCGCGCCAGATCCTCAACGCTGCTGCCGAGGGTTTGCCCACTCTGGTCGACTTGAATTGATTCTCGGCTGAAGAACCCGAGAAAAACCTGGCCACCTCGAATCCTTCGCGCGCCAGTGCGGAAAGCACGCTCTGCTGATCGCAGCCCGCAAAGCAATGGAAGAGAATAGCCTTTCGGCCGAGCGTCACGCCGAGCGAAGGTGTGCGGTCATCATGCGCAGGGCAGCAGGCCATGCCCCTTGTGCCTGACCATTTGCCCCCTCGGTTTTCGCAGATCCTTCGGGCGGTGTCCTCGAGCGAATGACGTGACAGGGTTGAATTCGAAACGGGCATACCAGCTCCATCGCCTCACAATTGCCCCCTCCAAACGAACCCCTCTTCTCTCGGATAAACTTGCAAAAAACGTTTTCCTACACCCATGCGTTCTATTTATGTTCTCTTGCGGATCGAGGCAAGGTGAAAGGTAATTCAATGCGAATGTCGCTGGTGGCTTGCGGTTGCGGTGCGCTCGCGATTGCGATTTCGGGATCCGCGCACGCGCAGGAGTTTCAGGTCTTCGACCATGACCTCGGCACAGTTCAGGTTACAACCGACAAAGGGCGCGCTTTCAACCCGACTGCAATCCACTTGGGCAAGCCAGATGGCGGCGCGGCCTATATCGATAGAAGCTTCAAGGAAGCCTTGTATGAGCCACTCATCCGGCAAGCTGAAGCGCGATACCAATTGCCGCCTCGACTGCTTCAGGCCCTGATTTGGCAGGAATCGCGGTTCAACCCGATGGCGATCAGTCCAGCTGGCGCAGCCGGGCTCGCTCAACTCATGCCGGGAACGGCAAGGGAACTTGGTGTCCGCAATCGCCACGATCCGGCTGAGAACATCGATGGCGGCGCGCGGTATCTGAAGCAGATGCTAGAGCGCTTCGGTGCGATCCATCTCGCGCTGGCCGCATACAATGCTGGACCCGGCGCTGTGTCGCGAGCCGGCGGGATACCGAAAAATCGGGAAACACCTGGATATGTGAAGAGCGTTATCGACCGATGGATGGCATACAGTTCGATATGACTACGAATCGGAAAAGGATCAGCGGACGGCTCGAGCACCTTCCTCGGGGAGCTGTAATTGTAACCGATGCCGGAGATCATTGGGTTCTCGAAGACTACGAACCCTCAAACGAAGACTTTGGATTTGAGGTTACCGCAGAGGGTATCGTTGTCGGGTTCGACCGCCTTCGCGTCGAATGGCTGGGGCAGGTGCCCGCCTAGGAGCAGGTCACGCGGCTCTCAAAACTGCAATGTTTTGCGCTTTGCCGCCGATGGAATCGAGGAAGTCTGCCCAATCCTGCAGCATTGCACGACGGGGAGCGAGATATTCGGCAGCATTGTATGCCCCGCGAACCTCGTTCTCTTCGCTGTGTGCCAATTGCAGTTCGACCCAGTCTTCATGATATCGGCGGATCCACATCGGTGGATCGCCGACCTCGACCAGCTGCTCATTCGCCCAGGTGCTCGCCAGACCCCTGAAGCCGTGAACAGTTTGTCGCCCGTGGTAACCGAGCCGATAGAGACCATAGATCATCGTATTCTCGGAAAGCGGCATCTTGGGCTTCTGGCCTGGAAAGACGTATTCGCCTTCGGACTTGCTGATCATATCTTGAGCAAGAGAAGCGGCTTGTCGCGACAATGGCACGATATGCTCGCGGCCCATTTTCATCCGATCAGCGCCAATGCGCCAAACTGGTGAATCTCCGACTAGACCTTCAAACTCGTGCTTCTTGGCGAACCGGAGTTCCTTGGTCCGGACCCATGTAAGAAGAGCAAAGGTCAATGCCGCCCGCGTAATTTCGGATCGTCTCTCACCCTCTTCCTGGTATCGCTCCATCTTGATGATGAGTTCGGGTAGCTGTGCCAGAGGCAGCTTCGCCATATGCTTGACCCGAGGACGTGGCTTCAAAGCCCCCCGAAGATGCGCCGTTGGATCGGAATCGCAAAGTCCGCTGGCAATCGCGAACTGGAATACCTGACCAATACATTGCTTGGCCCGTCGACTGATGTCGAGCGCGCCGCGCTCCTCGATCTTCCGAATGACCTTCAGGACTTCTGGTGGAGTTATCTCATGCATCATGAGCTCGCCTAAGACAGGAAGCACGTCCTGCTCCATCCGCGACCACACGCGCTTCGCATGGGCGGGATTGAGACTACTTGCTCTGTTCTCATGCCACATGGTGGCAATCGCCCTGAAGGTCTTAGCCTCTTCGAAGTCCCGACCCGGTTTGTGAACCATCGGGTCCCTGCCTTCGGCCAGCACACCCTTGGCAGCTCTCTTGAGTTCTCTTGCGGCCGCTATTCCGACTTCGGGGTAGGCACCGAAAGAAAGCAGCTTCTCTTTCCCGTGGTACCGGTATTTCAGCCGCCAGAGCTTCGAGCCGTTCTTTTGCACGAGGAGGAATAATCCCTCCCCATCCGCAAGCTTGTATGGACGCTCAGCCGCCTTCGCTTTTTTGATCTGAATCTCACTCAAGGCCATTGGGGGTATCGCTCCTTTTCGCTACCCCCGGAAAATACCCCCAAAATACCCCCACACCAAATCCGGCTTCAAGCGAATGCATGCGCACGCAGGCGGACGCGAATCACTCACATCATTCTGTTTTAATTGAGTTTTACGGATGCATGCGGAAGCAAGCGAACCCATGCGGATTCGAGATTGGTAGCGGAGGAGGGACTCGAACCCCCGACACGCGGATTATGATTCCGCTGCTCTAACCACCTGAGCTACTCCGCCCCACAGGGCTTCGCCGGAGCACTCGGCTCTACGGCAGGCGGCGCTCTTACGGTGGGGGCGCAGCCTGGTCAAGGCGTGTCTTGCGTGCTTCTCATGCACGCGCTTTACCACGGAAATTCACGTCCTGGATCATGGTCCACGGGCCGCCTTCGTAACGGTGGATGCCAAGCCCGCGAAAACGGAAAGCCCGTTCTTCCACCTGCAGCGCGAGTTCGGCTTGAAGCGCCTTCGCGGCCTTGCTGGAAACCTTGTTCTGGACCGTAACGTGCAGCCGCTTGCCACCCTGGTCCTGCTCGGTCAGAAGCCCATGGAAATGCTCTGCAAGCATTGCCCGCAGGCGAAGCATGCCCTCGCTCTCCAGTCGAATTGCCGTGCCGCCGCCCAGCGACATGACACCGATAATGCGCGCATCGACCGGGGCGAATTCCTTTGCCAACTGGCGGGCGTGCTGGATCACCTCCGCCTCGCAGAAACCCGGCAAGGCATGGAACAGGGTGACATGGGCGGCGAGGTGATTACGCTCCGGCGGGAAGTGCGCATTGCGCAGACCGGTGGCCCAGCCCTGTAAACCTTCGGGCAATTGCGCGGTCACGATAAGTGGAGCGTCGCCGGACATGCCGAAGCCTACATCTCGCCGCGCTCGCGCCTCAGCTTGTACCATTCGGCCACGTTCGCATTGTGCTCTTCCAGCGTTTCGGCGAACACGTGCCCGCCCGATCCATCGGCAACCATGAACAGAGCATCGGTTTCCGCCGGGTTGAGCACTGCCGCGATCGCTTCGCGCCCGGGATTGGTGATTGGCCCGGTCGGCAATCCGACGCGCGTGTAGGTGTTGTAGCCATTCACCGCAGCAATTTCGGACTGGCGGATGCGGCGCCCGAGCGGCTTGCCTTTGGTGATCGGATAGATGATCGTCGGGTCGGCCTGCAGCAGCATGCCTTCCTTCACACGGTTCGAATAGAGCCCTGCCACCATGCGGCGTTCTTCCGCGATACCCGTTTCCTTCTCGACGATGGAGGCAAGCGTTACCGCGTCCTGGATATTGTCGACCGCGATATCCTGCGCGCGCTTTGGCCATGCCTCCGCGAGATAATTGCGCATCGCGGCCTGCATCCGCGCGAGCACTGCCGCACGATCCTCCCCGCGCTCGAAATCATAAGTGTCGGGCAGCACGCTGCCTTCCTTGGGCACCGGAATTTCGCCGGTAAGCAGGTCTTCGGCCATCAGCGTCTCGAAGACCAGAATGGAGGGCGTGCCTTCGGGTATCGTGACGAACCGGCGGATCACCTCGCCATGCTGCAGCGTGTCGAGAATACCCGCAGGACTGGTTCCGCCGGGCAGCAGGAACTCGCCCGCCTTGATCGGATCGCCGCTGCCCAGCACCTTGGCTCGCAGCAGAAAGGCATCCTGCCGGGCGATCAGGCCTTCTTCCTCCAGCTGCTGCGCAACCGATGTCAGTGTCGATCCCGACCGGACGATGAAGGAGGTATCATCCTGCGCCGGGCCCGGGCCGTACCAGCCCCACGCGAACCAGCCGCCCGCCAGCGCGATTGCGACGAGCACCAGCGCGAGGAGTGCGCGGATCATCAGTCCACTTTCTTCATCACGAGGCTGGCATTGGTGCCGCCGAAACCGAAGCTGTTGTTGAGAACTGCTTCGACCTCACGCCTTTTCGCGGTGTGGGGCACGAGGTCGACGCCTTCGGTGCCATCGTCGGGATCGTCGAGGTTGAGCGTGGGCGGCACGATCTGGTCGCGGATGGCGAGGATGCAGAAGATGCTCTCCACCGCGCCCGCACCGCCAAGGAGGTGACCGATCGCGGACTTGGTGCTGCTCATCGACGCGCCGCTCAGATCATCGCCGAAGACCCGCTTTGCTGCCGCCAGTTCGATCGTGTCGGCCATGGTGGAGGTGCCGTGGGCGTTGATGTAGTCGACATCGCTCGGCTCGAGCCCGGCCTTGCGCAGCGCCATCCGCATCGAGAGTTCGGCACCCTTGCCCTCGGGATGCGGCGCGGTAACGTGGTAGGCATCGCCCGACAGGCCGTAGCCGACGACTTCGGCGTAGATCTTGGCGCCGCGTGCCTTGGCGTGCTCGTATTCCTCCAGCACGACAACGCCCGCGCCCTCGCCCAGCACAAAGCCTTCGCGGTTGCGGTCGTAGGGGCGGCTCGCCTGCTCAGGCCGGTCGTTGTAACCGGTGTTGAGCGCACGGGCCTGCGCGAAGCCTGCAATGCCCAGCGGGTTGATGGTCGATTCCGAACCACCGGCCAGCATGATGTCGGCATCGTCGTCGCGGATCATGCGCGCCGCATCGCCGATCGAGTGCGCGCCGGTCGAGCACGCGGTGACCACCGCGTGGTTGGGCCCCATCAGGCCGTAGCGGATAGAGACCTGACCACTGATGAGGTTGATGATGCGTCCATGGACAAAGTGCGGGGAAACCCGGCCCGGGCCGCGCTCATGCAGGTTGACCGATTCGTACTCGATCCCCGGAAGGCCGCCGATACCCGCACCAATCGAAACACCGGTGCGCTCCTTCAGGGCCTGGTCCATCTCGGTAAGGCCGGCATCTTCCATCGCCTGCCCTGCCGCGTCGAGTCCGTAGACGATGAAAGGGTCGACCTGGCGCTGAATCTTCGGATCGACGCGCTTGTCGGGATCGAAGCCCCACTCGTGCTCCTTGCCCTTCACCTCGCAGGCAATGGTCGCCTTCTGGTTCGACGCGTCGAAGCGGGTGATCGGCCCTGCGCCGCTCTTGCCCGCGATAAGGTTCTTCCACGAGGTTTCGACATCGCTGCCCAGCGGGGTGACGAGGCCAAGTCCGGTTACGACAACGCGGCGCATTCACTTCTCCATAAACGAAATCAGGCCCGGCCCGCTGTCCGGGTCGGGCCTGTAAGATCGGGCGACATAACGTCGCCGCCAGAGCAGATCGGGCTTAGCCCTTGTGCTCTTCGATGTACTTGGTGGCATCGCCGACAGTGCTGATCTTCTCAGCCGCATCGTCGGGGATTTCCACGCCGAATTCTTCTTCGAAGGCCATCACCAGCTCGACGATGTCGAGGCTGTCCGCGCCCAGATCGTCGATGAAGCTGGCGTCCTGCGTTACCTTGTCGGCTTCCACGCCCAGGTGCTCGACGACAATCTTCTGTACGCGGTCGGCAGTATCGCTCATTCCCTATGCCCTCTCGACATCTTGCTGTTGCTAATCGCTCAACGCCCTATCCAAGCGGTTGATCCCGCGCAAGGGGGGTAGAGCGCGCAGTTTCACAAAGCCTGTCGAGCATTTGGCCCGGGCCGAGCCGCCTTGCCTTGGCCCGCTGCACCAGCTGAGGGTCGCCTAATAGCTCTCGCGGCGTTCCAGCTGGCGTTCGGCCAAAAGGTTCTGGCCGATACGGTGGAGCCCGGCCTGAGCCTCATCGTCGGAGGTCTTGTCCACCAGCGCTTGCCGATAGTAGCTTTCGGCCGTCGCGAAATCGCCGATCTGCTCGGCACACAGCCCCAGATTGAACAGCAGGGAGGGATGCCTTCCCAGGGCGGGTTCCAGCGCAGCAAAGGCATCGCACGCCGCGCGCTCGTCCTGCTTGGTCAGTCGCACCGCGTCGCGGAAGGCCCGGGACACATCGCGCGCCATGCCCTTGCGGCGTTCCATGATCCGAATGTCCTCGAAAGCCTGGACCGGCGCGAGCGCGCGGCGCACATCATCGGCGGCGGAGGCCAGTGCGCCGTCGACGACCGGCGCGACAAGCGGCTCGTCGTCGTAATCGGGGCAATAGCTCAGCACCTCGTTGCGCGAAAGCTGGCTCGACCACAGGATGGTGCCATCGGCGGACCGCAGCGTGGCGCGCGGGCGAACGTCGATGGCGAGCCGCAGACACGCGAGGTCCACCTTTTCGCGGCGGATGCATTTCCCATCCTCGTCTTCTTCCACGCAAACCTTGCGCCGCTCGGAAAACTCGGATTCGGTGACGCGCACCCACGCGTCGCCATCGAGGATGGCATCGGCATTTTCTGCCTGCGCGCGGTGGATCAGCGTGAACAGTGGCTGTCCGTCTATCGCGGCATCAACCAGCCGATCCTCGATGCGATTGGCGAAGTCCCGCCCCTCACGCCCGGTAAAGCGATCGATCGCGATAGTCCGCATCGCAGCGGCCTCGTCGCTTTCGGCCGGATAGATCGTCTCTATCCGCAGCGTCTCGGCCTGCGCATTCGTGCCAACCAAAAGCATCGCAGCCGCCACGATATACTTCAGCATCGTCGTCGCTCCCTGTTTTCACAGAGATCATGCACGGCGAACCTGTCGCGAGGATGAGCGGTCGCCAGAGCGACCGTTCAGCAGTCTTGATCGCTCAGGCGTCGCCTGCGCGATCGACCCGGGTCGCCTCGGGCGCGTCGGGTTTGGGCTGTTCCACCGTGCGGATGCTCAGCTCACGCAACTGCTTCGGCGATACGACCGAGGGCGCGCCCATCATCAGGTCCTGCGCGCGCTGGTTCATCGGGAAGGCGATGACTTCGCGGATATTGGGTTCGTCCGCCAGCAGCATCACGATCCGGTCGATCCCCGGGGCCGAACCGCCGTGCGGCGGCGCGCCCAGCTTGAACGCCTCGATCATGCCGGAGAAGTTCGCATCGACATCTTCTTTTGAATAGCCCGCGACTTCGAACGCCTTGTACATGATGTCCGGACGGTGGTTCCGGATCGCTCCCGACGAGAGCTCGTAGCCGTTGCAGACGATATCGTACTGCCATGCCTTGATCTCGAGCGGGTCCTGGTTCTCCAGCGCGTCCATCTCGCCCTGCGGCATCGAGAACGGGTTGTGGCTGAAATCGAGGCGCTTCAGGTCTTCGTCGTATTCGAACATCGGGAAGTCGACGATCCAGCAGAACTTGAAGCAGCCCTGCTCGATCAGTTCGAGCTGCTCGCCCACACGCGTGCGTGCGGCACCGGCCAGCTTCTCGGCTTCCTTGGGCTTGCCAGCCGCGAAGAACAGACCGTCGTTTTCGCCCAGGCCCAGCTCGTCGTAGAGCTTGGCCATTTCCTCGGGCCCATGGTTCTTGGCGATCGGCCCGCCGAACTCGCCGCCCTTGCGGGTGACGTAGCCGAGGCCCGAATAGCCTTCCCGCCGCGCCCAGTCGTTCATTTCGTCGAAGAACTTGCGGCTCTTCTCGTTGGTGTTCGGCGCAGGGATCGCACGCACGATGCCGCCACCGCCGACGATCTTCTCGAAGATGCCGAAGCCGGACTTTTCGAAGTGATGCGTCACATCGGTAATGATGATCGGGTTGCGCAGGTCCGGCTTGTCGCTGCCGTACTTGAGCATCGCCTCGGCATAGGGAATGCGCGGGAATTCGCCTGCGGGCGTCACGCTCTTGCCGCCCGAGAATTCCTCGAACACGCCCGCCAGCACCGGCTCGATCGCCTGGAAGACGTCTTCCTGCGTGACGAAGCTCATCTCGAAGTCGAGCTGGTAGAATTCCGGGCTGCGGTCGGCGCGCAGGTCTTCGTCGCGGAAACACGGCGCGATCTGAAAATAGCGGTCGAACCCTGCGACCATCAGCAGCTGCTTGAACATCTGCGGCGCCTGCGGGAGCGCGTAGAAACGGCCCGGATGCAGGCGGCTCGGCACCAGGTAGTCGCGCGCGCCCTCCGGGCTGGATGCGCCGAGGATCGGCGTCTGGAATTCGGAGAAGCCCTGGTCGATCATCCGGCGGCGCAGCGAGGTGATCACCCGGTTACGCAGCATGATGTTGTTGTGAACCCGCTCGCGCCGCAGATCGACGAAGCGGTACTTTAGGCGGATATCCTCGGGATATTCCTGCTCTCCCGCGACGGGCAGAGGCAGTTCTTCCGCCATCGACTGGACCGTGGCGGACTTGGCGAAGACCTCGATATCGCCGGTCGGCAGGTTGGCGTTGCGCGTTTCCTGCGAACGCGCCTTCACCACGCCATCGATGGTGATCACGCTTTCCGACTTCAGCGAATCCAGCAGCGCCAGCGCCTCGCTGTCCTCGTCCGCGACGATCTGCGTGATGCCGTAATGGTCGCGCAGGTCGATGAACAGGACACCGCCATGGTCGCGCTTGCGGTGGACCCAGCCGGACAGGCGAACGGTCTCGCCGACATCGCTTTCGCGAAGCTGTGCGCAAGTATGGGTGCGGTAGGCGTGCATTGTGGAACTTTCCGGTTCGGGGATTAGGCGCTAGGGGCGTGCCGAAGCTGAACGGCGAAAGCCCTGAAAGCTTGCGCGCGCTAACACGCGAATGGCCCGGTTTTGTCAAGCCGGGCGCGCTCGATTGGAGGGGCCGCGATGGCCCGAGGGCGGCACTCCGCCCGGCAGAGAAAGATCAAATATGAAAATCCACGACCTTATCACGACCACAGATGCACTGGCCGACCTTTGCGAAAGGCTCGGCAAGGGCGACTTCGTGTGCGTCGATACCGAGTTCATGCGCGAAAACACCTACTGGCCGGAGCTCTGCCTCGTCCAGATCGGTGACGAGAACGAGGCTGCGGCCATCGATCCGCTGGCTGACGGGATCGACCTCAAGCCGCTGCTCGACCTGCTGTGCGAGAACGAGGACGTGCTGAAGGTCTTCCACGCGGGCAGCCAAGACGTCGAGATTTTCTTCAACCTGACGGGCAAGACCCCCCACCCCATCTTCGATACGCAGATCGCGATGATGGCGATCAGCCAGTCCGAACAGATCGGCTACGCCAATCTGGTCGAAAGCTGGCTCGACAAGACGATCGACAAGGGTGCGCGCTTCACGGACTGGAGCCGCCGCCCGCTGACCGACCGGCAACTGGAATATGCCATCGGCGATGTGACCTATCTCGCGAAGATCTTCCCGAAGATCCTCAAGAAGCTGATGAAGACCGAACGCGGCGCCTGGCTGAACGCGGAGATGGACAAGCTCGCCGATCCTGAGAATTACGCCATCGATCCTGCCAAATCATGGAAACGCATTCGGGCACAGGGCCGCAATCCCCAGGTGCTCGGGCGACTGAAGGCCCTTGCCGCATGGCGCGAGGGCGAAGCGCAGCACAAGAATATCCCGCGCGGGCGGATCATGCGCGACGAGACGCTGGCCGACATTGCCTCTCACCCGCCCAAGAAGCAGGCCGACCTCGCCAAGGTGCGCGGGCTTTCCAATGTCTGGAAGGACAACGAGATCGGCAACCGGCTGATGGAAGTTCTGGAAGAGGCGGAGCCGCTCCCCGCGTCGGAAATGCCTCAGCGCACCAACCGAGGTGCACCGCTGGGCAAGGAAGGCGCGCTGGTTGCCGATCTTCTCAAGCTACTGCTGAAGATCCGGGCCCGCGAAATCGACGTCGCCCCGCGCCTGCTGACCCGCTCGGACGAGCTTGAACAGCTGGCCGCAGGCGTGCGCGACCTGCCGATCCTGCAGGGCTGGCGGCGCGAGGTGTTCGGCAGCGATGCCCTCGATCTGGTCGAAGGCAAACTCGCCTTCGCGGTCGAGCAGGGCAAGCTCAAGATGACCCATATCGACGACGAGGTGGAAGGCTAGGCACCAGGCATGTCCACTTACCTGCCCACCATCCGCCAGCTGCAATATCTCGTCGCGTTGCACGAACATGGTCATTTCGGCCGGGCCGCGGACGCCAGCTTCGTGTCGCAATCGACGCTTTCGGCAGGTATCCGCGAGCTCGAAACTCTTCTCGACGTGACGCTGGTGGAGCGCAGCCGCCGGGTGGTCCGCTTCACGCCGCTGGGCCACCAGGTGGTCGAAAAGGCTCATGCGCTTCTTCGGCAGGCCGAAGACCTGTCCGATCTCGTGCGCGCGGCCGGGCAGCCGCTGACGGGTACTTTGCGCATGAGCGTGATCCCGACCATCGCACCCTTCCTCCTGCCCCGCCTGTTACCGCGTTTGCGCAAGGATCGGCCCGAGCTCGAACTTTTCCTGCGCGAGGAAACGAGCAGCGACGCGGTCGAATCGCTGCACCACGGGCGGGTGGACTGCGTGCTGCTTGCCCTGCCCTTCTCCACCGGCGAAGTAGAACAGGCCCTGATCGGGAAGGACCGCTTCTTCGTCGCCTATCCCGGCGACGAACCGCGCGATCTGCCCGAGGAAATCCGGCCGGAGACCATCGAGGACGGCCGGCTGTTGCTGCTGGAAGACGGGCACTGCCTGAAAGAGCACGCTCTGGCCGCCTGCAACCGGCCCGAACTGCGCGCCGCCACCAGCATGATCGGCACCAGTCTGCACACGCTGGTCCAGATGGTCGATAACGGGCTTGGCGTCACCATGCTGCCCGAAATGGCGCTGGAGGCCGGTATTCTGAAAGGGACGAAAGTTATCGCGCGCCCGCTCGACGCGCCAGCGGCGACTCGGGATATCGCACTGATATGGCGCAAGAATTCCCCCCGCGAAGCAGACTTCCTTCTGCTCGCTGACGAATTGCGTGCCGGTCAGGCGCAGATACGCCGCGGCGCCTGAAACAAAAAATTCGGAAAATTAGAGACAGACGCCGTCGATTTATGGCACATGATCGTTCCATCGAAGGATGGGGCCGTTTCGCAACTTAACACCAAGGGCAATCACGCCACGCTTCGAATATAATACTTTTAAATAGTTGCAATCACTGGGGTGAATGTAAGGCATGACGGCAATGTGGAAGCGCACCGATAGCGACGCGGATGCCATAACGTCCGATCGTTCCCGGTTCGATGGGGAAGCCCCGGGCAAGGTCTTGGGCGATATTGCCCCCCGCCCCAGACTGACCCCCCACGTCATCACATTCGCCAATGAAAAAGGCGGCGTGGGCAAATCGACCCTCGCTTTTCATATCGCCGTCGCGCTGGCCCATGCTGGCCAGAAGGTCGTGGCAATCGATCTGGATCGACGCCAGCGCACGCTGGAACGCGGGCTGAGCTATCGCCAGGGGACGGCATGCAATCTTGGCGTCACACTTCCATCGCCCCATTATTCGGTGCTGGATTACCCGAGCACGGCGGCCCTCTACCAGACGATCAACCGGTTGGGGCCCGACGCAGATTTCGTGATCTTCGACGCTGCGGGCGCGGATTCGCCGATCTTCAGGCGGGTCGTCGCGCTTGCCGACACGCTAATCACCCCGATCAATGCATCGTTTCTCGATCTCGAACTGCTGGGGCGGCTCAACCCCGTCAGCGGCGTGCCCGAAAGGGCAGGCTGTTTCGGCCAGACGGTTTCGGAACTGCGCGAGGAGAAGCTTGCCCGCAAGATGGGGCTGATCGAGTGGATCGTGGTGAAGAACCGCGTTCGGGCTGCGGAAAAACGGCATATCGGCAGGGTCGATGATGCGCTGGAGCGTCTCTCGATCAGTCACGATTTCCGGATTGCGCAGGGATTGAGCGAGCGTGTCGCCTTCCGCGAGCTTTTCCAGTTCGGCCTCACCCATCTCGATCTCGATCTGATCCCGGACATGATCCGGCCCCAGGCGTCCAGCCGCGACGAGATCGAGGCGTTGATCGCGGATCTCGGCCTCAGGGTCGAATCGCGCGATGCGGGCGGCGGACCGACGCGACGCAATGCGCGCGTACTGAAGCGCACACGGCAGGATTTCCGGGCGGCGCTCAACGCGGTGCTCTGAGGCGAGGGGCGCTTACGAAGCCTGCCGAGAGTCCCCAGGATCGACCGCCAGCCGGATCTGGTTACGGCCGCCCTCCTTCGCCTGATAGAGCGCCTCGTCGGCAGCGGCCAGCGCCTCGCGCGGGTCGGTGTAACGTGCGACATCGGCAATGCCGCCGGAAAATGTCACGATCCCGAAAGGCTTGTCAGTCCGCCGGTTGATCATCCGGCGCTGCGCAAGCTCTTCGCGCGCGGCCTCTATCCGCGCAAAGGCCTCGACGGGAGTGACCCCGCGACACAGCATGACGAATTCCTCGCCCCCATGGCGTGCGATGAAGCAATCGCCACGGCAGGCAGAGGTAAGCGTTTCGGCAACAACCTTCAGAATGCGATCGCCGGCCTCGTGGCCGTGCGTATCGTTGATGGCCTTGAAATGGTCGAGATCGCAGAATGCCACGCTAAGCGGCTGTCCTTCGGCAAGCGCTTTCTCATAACTTTCCTGCAGGACCTTCTCGAACGCGCGGCGATTGGGCAGTCCGGTCAGGTAGTCCACCTCCGCATCGCGGCGCGCCCGATCCAGATTTTCGCGCAGAACTGCGGTTTCGCGCTCGCTGGCGCGCAACTCCTCTTCGGTCTGGCGCGAGCGGGCCAGCATTGCCTTTGCGAAATCCGCAAGGCCCGCGATAACCTCCTCCGTACCCTGCGTCTCCGCAAGATCGTCGACCTGCCGCTCCAGCTCGTCGCCATATTGCGAAGTGACCCGCCGTACCGTGCTCGTCGCGCGGGACAGTTCGTCGATGCCGTGTTCCAGCCTGTCGGCAAGTTTGCTGACCGCCTGCCCCCCATCGCAGGCATCGCCTCCGGTCGCCGCTTCCAGCCATTCGAGGGTGATCGGCAACCCGCGCGCGCGCCGATCGTCGATGCCGCGGACAAGGCCGGGATTGGTCCCGGAGCACGCCTCATAAGCTATCCGCAAGGTCAGCGGCGTGACGTCGAGATCATGGGACTGCATGAAAGTGCGAATCTGTTTGAGCTGGCGGCGACGGGCGCGCGTCAGCGAACGGCTGGATACCGTCGGTGTGGTATTTCCCTCGTCGATCGGTGACCGCAGGCCTGCGCCCCGAATGCCCACTCGGTGCAGGATACCCTGGCCGTATTCACCCGATCCGTCTGCCGCTATCGTCGCCATGCCGTCCTTTAAGCAGGCGAATCTTTATTCCGAGCTAAAGAGCGCCGGAATATTTCATCTGTTGGGAAATCAGCGACATAAATAGTCGCACAAGATCCGATCAGCGAAATCGCCACGAATTCGGGGGTCCGTGGCTCCGCGAATCAGGTATCCATGTGCTTCAGGCCAACCCGCAGGTAACCGTAGCCGGTGATGCAGGTGAGGATCGCCGCGAGCCATAGCGAAACGAGCCCGATCCAGCGGATCGGTTCGATTTCCGGCAGCGCACCGGAGAGAATCAGCACGCCCAGCGCGATCATCTGCAGGGTCGTCTTCCATTTGGCGAGGCGACTGACAGGGACCGATATCTGGATACCGCCCAGGAATTCGCGCAGGCCCGACACGATAATCTCGCGCATAAGGATGATGAGGCCCGCAATAACATGGGCATCGCCTACGATCGGGCCGGTAAGCCCGCCCTTGGCGGTCAGGATCAGGATGACGGCTGCCACCATTATCTTGTCCGCAATGGGGTCGAGAAACTGGCCGAGTTTCGAAACCGTGCCCTTCGAACGCGCCAGCATGCCGTCGAAATAATCGGTGATCGCGGCCGCGCAGTATAGTGCCAGCCCCAGCGCGTAGCCCAGCTGCCATTCCGGCCACCAGAGGAACAGCACCAGCAGTGGCACGGCAAAGATTCGCGAGAGCGTGAGAAGGTTGGGAAGCGTAAGCATTGGATACTGAATGCGCTTAACCGACCTGGGGTCCGATAAAAAGAGCCACCTCGCCCTTTGCGTGGAAAGGCAGGCTGCTTTAACGGGATGAAAATTCGCGCGCACCTGCGTGCACCGGAGTGATTGTATGACCACGTTGAGACTGCTGCGACGGCGGCGATTCCTGCCGCTGTTTTGCACCCAGCTTCTCAACGCCTTCAACGACAATCTCTACAAGACCGCGATGGTGCTTTTCGTGGTCTACGCGATCTACAGCGATCCCGACGCGGAAACCGCATTCAGTGCGGTCGCGTCGGCCCTCTTCATAGCGCCCTTCATTCTTCTCTCCGCCATCGCCGGACAACTGGCGGACATGCGCGACAAGGCGAAGATCATCCGCACCGTCAAGCTGTGCGAAATCGGCCTGATGAGCCTTGGTACGATCGGCCTGTTCCTCGCTTGGAAGGGGTTGCTGGTAAACACGCTCGCCATTCCGCTCATGCTGTTGGCACTGTTTCTCGCCGGGGTGCAGTCGACCTTTCTGGGCCCCATCAAATACGCGATCCTGCCGCAGCATCTGCGAAAGGGAGAAGTGCTGGCCGGCACGGGTCTGGTAGAGGCGGGTACCTATCTCGCGATTCTGCTGGGGACGATCATCGCCGGCTGGATCCCGGTCGAGGCGGCGATCGTCCTGATTCTGGCGACGGCACTGGTCGGTTACGCAAGCAGTCGAAACATCCCTGCGGCCCCGGCCCTGGGCGAGGTCGAGCCCATCGACTGGAACATCGTGCGCTCTTCGCTTGCGCTGGTGCGATCTGCGAAGAAGGACCGCGTCATCTATCTCGCCATCATTTCGATCAGCGTCTTCTGGATGGTGGGCGCGATCCTGTTCATCCAGTTTCCGCCGCTGGCCAAGAACGTCATTCACGCCAGCAAGGAAGTGGCCACGCTGTTCATCGTGATGTTCTCGATCGGCATCGCCATCGGCTCGGTCATCATCAACCAGCTGCTCAAGGGAGAGGTTTCGGCGCGTTACGCCCCGGCCAGCGTCGTCGGAATGGGCTTCTTCATCGTGCTGTTCTATCTTTTCGTGCGCCAGTGGCCTGCCGATCTGGAGGGCTCTTTCCTCACCGTCCCACAATTCCTCGCGTATCCGCTGGCCTGGGTCCTGCTCGCGGTGTTGCTGTTCATATCGATTGCGGGCGGGATTTTCGTGGTGCCCCTTTATGCCTTTCTCACCACGCGCGTTTCTGGCGACAAGGCATCGCGCACCATCGCGGCCACCAACATGATCAGTTCCACCTTCATGGTTGGCGGTGCAGTACTGGCAATGGCGATGACCTATATCGGTCTGGCAATTGCGGAACAGGTGCTAGCCAGCGTCGCGCTATGCCTGCTGACCAGTTGGGCCGCGCGCAAACTGCATGCGGAAGAACACCTGCCGAGCGCCCATTTCGATTAGGCGGACCGCTCAGAAGATGAAAACCAGCGCCCCTACCAGGCAGGCCACGTAGGCTCCCAGAAAACCCAGCCAGTCGTTCTTGGCGAAGGACCAGCGCGTATTCCTCACCATCCGGGCGCGCTGCAAATCGGGCCGCACCATCAATGATGCGCGGAAAGGGTGGCGGGCGGATTCGTCGGTAAGGACAAGCGATCGTCTCATGGGAAGCGGGGCTTAACCTTTTGGTAAGCATTGGCGAGTGTCGCTTCGCGTGCGTCCGCGGTTGGGACAGGCCCGTCCAGGAAGGCTTAATGCGGGCACCCGATTGCCGAGCGGCCTCCTGCGCATTACGGGCGGAGCGATGGCAGACAGCACCACCCCCGAGGCCGCGCGCCTCCTCGTCGATTGCCTTGCCAAGCAGGGCTGCGATCGGATTTTCACCGTTCCGGGAGAGAGCTTTCTCCCCGTGCTCGATGCGCTGGTGGATACGTCTCAGGTCGATGTTGTGACCTGTCGGCAGGAAGGCGGAGTGGCCTTCATGGCCTGTGCCGACGGCGCGATGACGGGCAAGCCGGGTATCGCATTCGTTACTCGCGGCCCCGGCGCGACGAATGCCAGCATCGGCGTGCATGTCGCCATGCAGGACAGCCAGCCGATGATCCTGTTCATCGGCGATGTATCGCGCGAGATGCGCGATCGTGAAGGCTTCCAGGAAATCGATTTTCCCGCCTTCTTCGCGCCGATTTCCAAGTGGGCAGCCCGGATAGACCGGGCGGATCGAATCCCGGAATATATCGCCCGCGCCTATGCCACCGCGATTTCGGGCAGGCCGGGCCCCGTCGTGCTCGCCCTGCCGGAAGACATGCTCTACGACGCCACCACTGCGGAGGCGCGCGCAGAGGTGGTACGCCCCGCACAGGCGCCCTGCCCCGACGCAATGCAGGCGATGATGGCGCTGATCGGCGATGCTGCTGCGCCGCTGGCGATCATCGGCGGCGCGGGCTGGAACGCCAAGGCGCGGGAGTACTTCCAGCTGTTCGCCGAAAGGCTCGGCCTGCCGGTGGCGACGGCGTTCCGCCGGCAGGACGCCATCTCTCCATCATCGCCCGTCTATGCGGGCAACCTCGGTTACGGCCCCAACCCCAAGCTTATCGAGCGGGCCAAAGCCGCCGATCTGCTGCTGGTGGTTGGCGCGCGGCTGGGCGAGGCGACGACCGACGGCTATTCGGTGCCTCCGCTGGTCGACAAGGATCGCACGCTGATCCACATCCACCCCGATCCAGAGGAGCCGGGCAGCGTCTACCCGGCAGACCTCGCGATCTGCGCCAGCATGGACGAGTTCGCGGAAAGCGCGGCGCTGTGGGCGGGCGAAGACCCGATTTCGTTCGATGCAGGTGCACAGGCCCATGCCGAGTGGGAGGAATGGGCCACAGCCCAGCCGGACGACACCTATCCGTTGAACCTGGCCCAATGTGTCCAGTTCATGCGCGATACGCTGCCCGCCGACACGATCATCTGTAACGGCGCGGGCAATTATGCGGGCTGGTGGCACCGCTACTGGCGCTATGCGGGCCATCCCAGCCAGCTCGCGCCTACCTGCGGAGCGATGGGCTACGGCGTGCCCGCAGCGGTCGCTGCGGCGAAGCGGTTCCCCGAACGTATGGTGGTCGCCATTGCGGGCGATGGAGACTTCCTGATGAACGGGCAGGAGCTGGCAAGCGCAGCGCAGGCCGGATGCGATCTGATGGTAATCGTGGTCGACAATAGCGGCTACGGCACGATCCGCATGCACCAGGAGCGCGAATTTCCCGAACGCGTCTCTGCCACCTTACTGGAAAACCCGGACTTCGCCGCATTCGGCGCGAGCTTCGGGGCATGGTCCGCCACGGCAGACACCACGCAAGAGTTCAAGGATGCACTGGTTGCCGCCGAGGGACGCTCGGGATTGCGGTTGATCCATGTCCGGATCGACGTCGAACAGCTTGCCGCGAGCGGCGCCACGGTCAGCGGGCTGCGCGCCAAGGGGTAGGCCCACGAAAAAGGGGCGGCGCCGCGATGGCACCGCCCCTTCGTGTTTCGTCAGGCCGTCAGGCCGTCAGGCCGTCAGGCGATCAGATGTCGTCGCCGAGGGCGCCCTGGACTTCGCCCTTGGTCTGCTGGGCCTTGCCCTTGGCTTCCTGGCCGCGGCCTTCGGCACGCGTTTCAGGATCGTTCGACTTCTGCTTGGCTTCGCCGATCGCTTCGTTGACGTTGCCTTCGACCTTGCTCTTCAGTTCACCCATGTCCGTTCTCCGTTTCTTTAGCGTCGGCATCATCGCCGATGTGTAAAAGAAACGGAGAAACAGGGATTTACGTTCCCCTGACGCGGGGGAAAGCGCCAGAACGACCGGGGCTTGCGACCAAAAATTATCAGACCCCTGCCATGGCGAGTATCTTCGACCACTCGTCGGGCATGACCTCGCAAACCGAAAGGCGCGAAAGCTTGACCAACTGCATCTCCGCCAGCTCGGGCTCGGCCTTCACATCCTTCAACGTAACGACGTGGGGCAGCTTGGTCTTCGGCTTTACCTTCACCGCCGCCCACTTGCCGCTCTCGTCCGTCGGATCGGCCATCCCGGCCTCGACGATTTCGACGATTCCCACGATCTCGCGCCCGATGTTGGAGTGATAGAAGAAAGCCTGATCGCCCACTTCCATCGCCAGAAGGTTGTTCTTCGCCTGGTGGTTGCGCACGCCATCCCAAACGCCTTCGCCATCGGCTTCCAGATTGTCCCACCCGTATACGTCGGGTTCCGATTTCATCAGCCAGTAACGCAAGGTGCTCGCCTCCCTTCAAGAATTCATACGGCCCGAACGCTCGGCGCGCACGGCAGTGCCGCAAGGCACATGCCACCTGCATGGCATTTTCACGAATTTGCAAACGGGCATTTACCCGATTTTCAGTACCCAGTGGCATTGATGGCGGTCGACGGAACGAAAACCACCCAAGGGACCAGCAATGAACCGCCGCGCGGGGGACAAGACGGAGCAGCGGCCCCGCCTGAACAAGGCGGAGAGGGATATCGTCCTGCTCGGCATTGCGACAGCCGCTATCATCATGTTCGTGGGTATCGGCGGAACGGTGATGCCGCAGGTTGCCCGCCATTACCTCGACGGGAGCGTAGGCCCGCCGGAGACCGCGCTGGTCAATGCACTGCTTCTCAATATCGCGCTCATCATCTTCGGTTGGCGCCGTTATGTCGATCTGCGACAGGAGATTGACCAGCGCCGCGAAGCCGAGGAACGCGCGCGGCATCTTTCGCAGATCGATCCGCTCACCGGATGCTACAACCGGCGTTGCGCGACGGAGAAGCTGATCGAAGCAATTACCTCGGAAGCGGATGGGCGCGACACCGGCTTCGTGCTCATCGACCTGGACGGCTTCAAGGAAATCAACGACACGAATGGTCACCTGGCCGGTGACGAAGTGCTTTTGTCGATCGCCCAGCGGCTCAGGGATCTGGTGCCGACCGAAGGAATCGTGGCGCGGCTTGGCGGCGACGAATTCGCGGTCGTTCTACCAACACAGAGCGAGGATCTGGAACAGGTCGAACTCTGGGCGAGCCGGATGGTCGCCCACGTCGCCAAACCGATCGAGACTGAAGTCGGCGCGCTGGAAGTCACCATCTCTGCCGGTATCGCCCTGCAGCGGAAAAGCGACCCCATCGACGATGTCGAGTCCACCGCGCGCACACTGATGCACCGCGCGGATCTGGCGATGTACCACGCCAAGCGCGCGGGCCGTAACCGCTATTGCTGGTTCGACAAATCGATGGAGGAGGAAGCGCGTATCCGCCGCGAAATGGAATCGGCGATCCGCGCAGGTCTGGCACGTGGCGAGTTCGTCCCTCATTACGAACAGCAGATCGATCTGGAATCGGGCGCACTGGTAGGCTTCGAAATGCTGGCCCGTTGGGATTCGCCCGAGCTGGGACAGGTCGGACCTGACATTTTTATCCCTGTTGCGGAAAATTGTGGCCTCATCGGCCCGCTGTCGGAATCGCTGATCAGGCAGGCACTGGACGATGCAAAGGACTGGCCCGCATCCCTCACGCTGTCGGTCAATGTTTCGCCGGTGCAGCTGCGTGATCCGTGGTTTCCGCAGAAACTTCTCAAGCTTCTACTGGGCAGCGAATTCCCTCCCGCACGGCTGGACGTGGAGATTTCGGAAAGCTGTCTGCAGGAGAATCTGACGGCGGCTCAGACGATGATCGTCAGCCTGAAGAACCTCGGCGTGCGAGTCAGCCTCGACGATTTCGGCACCGGTTTCACCAGTCTCACGCAATTGCGCACCCTGCCCTTCGATCGCGTGAAGATCGATCGCAGCTTCGTGGGCGAACTGCGCAAGGTTGCCGAGGCCGCTCCCGAGCTTGAGTTCGACCGGGCGGACCGGGATCACATCGTGGGCACACTGGTCTCGCTGGGCAAGGGCCTTCAGATCCCGGTCACGGCTGAGGGGGTCGAGGACAATTCGATTCTCGAAACCCTGCGCACCATGGGAGACATGAAGGGCCAGGGTTATCTCTACGGCAAGCCGGAAGATGCCGCCGCGGTCATGAAGCGTCTGCGACAACTCGACATGCTGTCGAACATGCCCGGAGCGCAGCCCGAAGGCATGGAACGCAAGAGCGCCTGACCTTTACCTTGGCCCGCACCCACCATAAGTGCGGATCACGATGCGGCTTTCCTTCGTCAAGATGCACGGCCTGGGCAACGATTTCGCGATCCTCGACGGGCGCGACGCCGAATTGCCGCGCCTGTCGCCCGCCCAGATTGCCGCGCTGGCGGACCGGCATCGCGGCATAGGCTTCGATCAGCTGATCGTCCTGTCGCCCTCGCGCACTGCGGACATGGCGATGCGCATTCACAACGCCGACGGAAGCGAAGTGGAAGCCTGCGGCAACGCAACGCGCGCGGTTGCAGTTCTGCATGGGACGGCAGCCTCCATCGAAACCGAAGGGGGTTTGCTCCAGGCCCGTCCAGATGCGGCAGGGGCTGAAGTTGCCATGGGCCGCGCACGGTTCGACTGGCAGGACATCCCGCTCGCCTATGCGATGGACACGCGCGAAATGCCGCTGGGCTGGGACATGCTCGAACGGCCCAGCGCGGTAAGCGTCGGCAACCCGCATCTGGTTTTCTTCGTCAACGACGTCGAGGCGGTTCCGCTGGACACGCTCGGGCCTGAGATCGAGCACGATCCGCTGTTTCCCGAACGTATCAACGTGAATGTGGCGCAAATCCTGTCGCGCAATGCGATCAAGCTGCGCGTGTGGGAACGCGGCGCCGGGTTGACCCTCGCGTGCGGAACCGGGGCCTGCGCCACCGCGACGGCCGCCTACCGGCAGGGGCTCGTCGACGGCGAGGTGACGGTGAGGCTGCCCGGCGGCACACTCACAATCCGGCACGATGCGGAAGGCGGCATCCACATGGCGGGCCCCGCGCAGGAGAGCTATCGCGGCACCTTCGAACTGGACCATTTCTCGTGAGCGCGGAACGGGTCATCTCGCTCGGCTGCCGCCTGAACCATGCCGAGAGCGAGCGGATCGCCGCGCTGGTGGAGCGCGAGCGCGATCTGGTGGTGGTGAATTCGTGCTCGGTCACGCGCGAAGCGGTGCGCCATACGCGGCAGGCGATCCGCCGCGCGCGCAAGGCGAACCCGCAAGCGCGCCTGCTGGTCACCGGGTGCGCGGCGGAGACCGACCGCGAGGGCCTGGCGAACATGGCCGAGGTCGATGGTTTCGTAGCCAATGGGGCGAAGCTCGATGCGCGCAGCTGGAATGTGCCCGAACCGCCCGTGGCGCTGCGCCAGCAGGGCACGCGCGCCTTCATCGGGGTGCAGAACGGCTGCGACCACGCGTGCACCTTCTGCAGCATCCCGCAGGGTCGTGGCGCGAGTCGGTCGGACAGCATTGCCGACGTCCTGCGCGCGGTCGACACACGGCTGGCCGAGGGCGCGAAGGAAATAGTGCTGACCGGCGTCGACCTGACTTCGTGGGGCCATGACCTTCCGGGCGAGCCCGGGCTTGGCACGCTGGTTGCCGCCATATTGCGCGAATTCCCGCAATTGCCGCGCCTGCGCCTGTCCTCGGTCGACGGGATCGAGATCGACGAGGCGCTGTTCAACCTGATCGCGACCGAGCCGCGCGTGATGCCGCACCTGCATCTCTCACTGCAGCATGGCAGCGATCTGATCCTCAAGCGGATGAAACGGCGGCATAGCCGCACGCAGGCGATCGACCTTGTCGCACGGTTGAAGCAACAGCGCCCGGAGATCGCTATCGGAGCCGATCTGATCGCGGGCTTCCCGACCGAAGCCGACGCCCACCACGCGGACAATCTTTCCATCATCGCCGAGTGCGGCATCGTCCACGGGCATGTCTTCCCTTATTCGCCGCGCGAGGGGACCCCCGCCGCGCGCATGCCCCAGATCGAACCCGCAACCATCAAACGCCGCGCGGCCGAGCTGCGCAGCGCGGTTCGCCAGACGCGCGATATCTGGCTCGAAACACTGGTTGGCGCAGAATACGAAGTGCTCGCAGAAAAGGACGGCAGCGGTTACACGCCGCATTTCGCCCGCGTGGCGCTGCCGGAAGGCACGGTGCCGGGCCAGCTCGTTACCATCCGCCCCACCCGGATCATCGAAGGAATGCTCGCATGAGCGACGACGGCTCCTCCAGCTGGAGCGACCGCCTGTTGGGCGGCTTCAGGAAAACATCGGATCGCCTGACAGAGAACATTGCGCCGGTCGGCAATGCCCGGCTCGACGACGCGACGCTCGACGAGATCGAGGATGCGCTGATCATGTCGGACCTCGGCCCCGAGGCCGCGGGGCGCGTACGCGATGCCCTGCGCGCGCAGCGGTTCGGCAGCGAGATTACGGAGCGCCAGTTGCGCGAAGCCGTCGCGGAGGAAATCGCCGCGATCCTGCGCCCGGTGGCCAAACCGCTGGAGGTGACCGCCTTCCCCCGCCCTCAGGTGATCCTGGTGATTGGGGTCAATGGCAGCGGCAAGACCACCACCATCGCCAAGCTCGCCCATCTGTTCATGGAAGACGATTACGAGGTGATGCTGGCGGCGGGTGACACCTTCCGCGCGGCCGCCATAGGCCAGCTGCAGACCTGGGCGGACCGCGTCGGCGTTCCGCTGGTGCGCGGGCCGGAGGGCGGCGATCCGGCCTCCATCGTGTTCGACGCGGTCAAGCGCGGGACCGACGAAGGTACCGACGCGCTGATCGTCGATACTGCAGGCCGCCTCCAGAACAAGCGCGAGCTGATGGACGAGCTGGCCAAAATCCGGAAGGTCCTCGGCCGTCTCAACCCGGAGGCACCGCACGACGTGGTGCTGGTGCTCGATGCGACAAATGGGCAGAACGCGCTGAGCCAGATCGACGTTTTCCAGGAGGTCGCGGGCGTCACCGGGCTCATCATGACCAAGCTCGATGGCACCGCCCGAGGCGGCGTGCTGGTGGCGGCAGCGCAGAAATACGGGCTGCCGATCCATGCCATCGGCGTCGGCGAGCAGCTCGACGATTTGCGGCCCTTCGATCCGGATCTGGTCGCGCGCGTGATCGCGGGTGTGGCTTAATTACTTGCGAATCTCCTTCCGTTCGTGGTGAGCCTGTCGAACCGCGAACGTGGGCGCAAAGTTCGGCCTAAGGGCTGCGCCCATCCACGATTTCGACAGGCTCAGGACGAACGGAACACCATGTCTACCGACCCCCAAGAGACTCCCAAAACCAAGTCCGGCTGGCTCAATGTCGCGATCGACTACGGTCCGCTGATCGTGTTCCTGCTCAGCTATTACCTGTTCCAGCCCGATGGCGAGGATTCGGTCGGCACGCTGCTGGCGATCATCAAGGCGACGGGCGCTTTCATTGTCGCGGCAATCGCAGCGCTGATCACCAGCAAGCTGGTGCTGGGCCACGTTTCCAAAATGCTGATGCTCTCGACCGTCCTGATCGTGGGCTTCGGCGGCATGACGATCCTGCTGCGCGATCCGTTCTACGTGCAGGTCAAGCCGACCGTGCTCTACGCCTTTTTCGGGGTCGTGCTGCTGATTGGGTGGCTCAAGGGCAAGGCCTTCCTGCAATGGCTGCTGGAAGCCGCGTTCGAAGGCCTGTCGCAGGAAGGCTGGCTCAAGCTGTCGCGTAACTGGGGGTTCTTCTTCCTGTTCCTCGCCGTGCTGAACGAGGCCCTGCGCATGTCGGTGAGCTTCGAGACATGGCTGTGGGCCAAGCTCTGGGTGTTCATGGGCCTGAGCCTCGCATTTACCTTCACCCAGATCCCGATGCTGCTGCGCCACGGCCTGGACCCGGAGCGCAACGAGGGCCTGCCCGACGAGGAACCGCCGACGGGGGCGTGACAAGGGACGTCATCCCAAGCCCTTCGTCATCCCAGCGGAGTCGCAGACGGCGCATCGCGCCAATGCTGGGATCGCTGACAGCTAGGCGCTAATAATGCCGCATGGGCGGCTGGACCTACATCATGACGAACAAGCCGAACGGCATGCTCTACATCGGAGTGGCTGCTGACTTGGCTTCGCGGATTACCCAGCACAAAAACGGCAAGGGTTCGCAGTTCTGTCGCCGCTATGGGCTAGATCGCCTCGTACTGGCCGAGCATCACGCAGACATCCGCGATAGAATTGCGCGTGAAAAAGCGATGAAGGCCTGGAGGCGCGCCTGCAAGATCGAACTGATCGAGGCAGCCAACTCGGAATGGCGCGATTTGTCTCAGCATCTCGCGGGACTTTGAGCGATCCCAGCTTTCGCTGGGATGACGACCTTTATTCGTCGCCTTTAGCAGGCGAGGTGTCGTCCGAATTTGCTTTCCGTCGATTTCGTTTCACAACACGATCGGAACGCGTGGTGGAAAAGCTCCCGATCCCGACGAGCTGGCGCCGCAAAATCCAGAAATAGATTCCGGCCGAAAGCGCGAAGCCAACGGTCAGAATTGCAATGCTCCACCCGTAAGAGGAACGCTCAACCAGCATTGCCGGAATGAGAAAGATTGCCGAAGGCGTAAATGCCATCAAGCGATGACCTAAAGTAGGCCGACCCGCCCAATCCACCTTGATCCACTCACGATCAATGAGCCGGCGCAGATAGGCGATCGGCACCGTCACTACCCTAAATCCGCACCTGGCTCCCCAGCTCCACGACCCGATTGGTGGGCAGGCGGAAGAACTGCATCGCGCTGGCCGAATTACGCAGCATCCAGGCGAAGATCTTCTCGCGCCAGATCGGCATGCCCGGCTTCTCGCTCGGCAGCAGGGTCTGGCGGCTGAGGAAGAAGCTCGTTTCCATCATGTCAAAAGTGCCCCCGCAGCGGCTCATGCTCTTGAGGCCTTCGGGCACGTTGGGTTCGTCCATGAAGCCATAGTGCAGCACCGCGCGGTAGAACCCGCTGCCGATCTCGGTGAATTCGCAGCGCTTGTCGGCATCCACGTAGGGCACGTCCTCGATCTCGACAGTCAGGATCACCACACGTTCGTGCAACACCTTGTTGTGCTTGATGTTGTGCAGAAGCGCGGACGGGACGCCCGCTGTGCTCGACGCCATGAAGATCGCGGTGCCCGGCACGCGCGTGGCGCTGTTCTGCGCGGACTTGGCAAAGATTTCGATCGGCAGCGCGACTTCGCCCATCCGGTCGCGCATCAGCTTGCGCCCGCGCGCCCACGTGGTCAGCAAGGTGAAGGCGATCAGGCCCACGATCAGCGGGAACCAGCCGCCATCGGCGATCTTGGTCAGGTTCGCCGCGAAGTACGCCCCGTCGACGATCAGGAACAGCAGCACGATGGGCGCGGCGACCCACCATTTCCACTTCCACACCCCCACGAACAGTACGCCCATCAACAGCGTGTCGATGGTGACGGCGCCTGTCACGGCAATGCCGTAGGCACTGGCGAGGTTGGACGAGTTCTGGAAGGTCAGCACCAGGATGATGACCGCGATCATCAGCGCCCAGTTGACCGCCGGAATGTAGATCTGCCCCGCCTCGCTCTCGCTCGTATGGCGGACCGACAGGCGCGGAATATAACCCAGCTGCATCGCCTGGTGGGTGATCGAGAACGCGCCCGAGATCACCGCCTGGCTGGCGATGAAGGTGGCGACCGTGGCGAGGAACACCAGCGGCAAACGCCACTGCTCGCTGGCGAGGAAGAAGAACGGGCTCTCGATCGCCTGCGCGGCAGCCTCTGCCGGCAGGCTGATCATCATCGCACCCTGCCCGAAATAGTTCAGAAGCAGGCACGGCATCACGAAGCCGAACCAGCTGAGCCGCATCGGGCCGCGCCCGAAATGGCCCATGTCCGAATAGAGCGCTTCGGAGCCGGTGACAGCCAGCACGACCGACCCCAGCGCGAGGAAGGCCAGCCAGCCATCGAGGATGAAGAAATTAATCGCATGGTGCGGGCTGAGCGCCCACAGGATTTGCGGGTGCTGGATGATCTGCCAGCTGCCCAGCAGCGCGATGACGGTGAAATAGACGATCATGACCGGCGCGAAGAGCGCGCCGACCTTGGCCGTTCCGCGCCTTTGCAACAGGAACAGCCCGACCAGCAGACCCAGCGCGATGGGGATGACGAAATCCTGCAGTCCCTCGTCCACCACGGTCAGCCCCTCGACCGCAGACAGCACCGAGATCGCGGGCGTGATCATCGAATCGCCGTAGAATAGCGAGGTTGCAAACACGCCCAGCAGGATCGCCAGCCAGCCATATTTGGACTTGCTGATGGAGCGGGAGATCAGCGCCACGAGGGCCAGCGAACCGCCTTGCCCCTTGTTGTCGGCGCGCATCAGGATGCTGACATACTGGATCGCCACGATCAGCGTCATCGACCAGAAGATCAGGCTGACCACGCCAAGCACATGCGCGGCATCCAGCGCCAGCGGATTGGGACCTACGAAGGTTTCGCGGAAAGCATAGAGCGGGCTCGTGCCGATATCGCCGAAGACGATACCTACGGCCCCCACGGCGAGAGTCGCGGTCGACGCCTGGTGCGCCGTCGTGCCCTTCGCCGGCGGCACAGCGCTGCCGTTGGCTGGTTCAGGGCCCGATCCGGGTGCGGAAACGCTCATGCAAAGATTGCCATACTCAAGCCTGCGAGCCTCCGGCAGGCGCGGTCTTCACCCTTGGAGGGGAGACGCGCGCGGTTAGCAGCGCCCGTGTGCAAGTGCAACATGCCTCACGATCAGCCCCACGCCCCGGGTCACGGGGCGGGCGCACCACCGGGCGGCGGCATCATGGGCCCACCCTGCGGCCCTGCCTGCGACGCCCGGTCACCAAGTACGCCGATCACACCGTCCAGCCGTTCCAGCTGCTGCGCCACGAAGTCGCGGCCTCTGGCATCTTCTGGTGCCCCGGCAAGCGCATCGGCCCACAGGTCGCGCGCCTCGGCCAGAGCGCCCGTGCGAAGCGCCAGCAGGCCCTGGAAATATCCCGGCGCAACATTGGCGGGCGACGTTTCCCGCGCGCGCTGGAAAGCATAGGCGACGGGGGGCGTGATCGTGCCGCGCGTATGTTCGGCCAGCGCCAGCGCAAGGGCGAGCCATGCCTCGCCGTCGTCGGGCTGCTCGCTTACCGCGTTTCGCAATAGACCGGCCGCATCCTGATGCTGTCCGCGGCGGGAAAAACCGTCTGCGGTGACCACGAAGCGCGAGGGCAGAATACCTTCCACATTGTAGAACCGGCGCCGCGCATCGATCAGCGCGTCCGAGGTGGGCGAGACGTCGCGCACTGCCTGGTGGGGCGAGCCCGCCAGATCGGGCGCGCCCTGCCAGGCATAGCCAGCAAGCGCGAAGACCAGCGCGGTGGCGAACAAGGTCCAAACGCGCCGGCTTTCTCTCGCCACAAGAAGGGCGGCGCCAAGGGCAACGAGCGCAAGCCCGCCGACGGCAATCCAGGTCCCGATCATTCGCCGTTCCTCCCCAGACGCCGGACGAGCACCACCAGTGCAATCAGCAGGAACAGGATCGGCAGGGCGTAAAGCGGCCATGTCGCCGACCCGATACCGGGGCGATAGGTGATGTAGTCGCCATAGCGTTCCACCAGCCACGCGCGGACTTCCTCGGGGCTTTCGCCCGCCGCGATACGGCTGCGCACCTGGTGGCGCATGTCGCCCGCCATGGGCGCGTTGCTATCGGCAATCGACTGGGACTGGCAGGTGAGGCAGCGCAGTTCTTCCATCAGGTCCTGCGCCTGCGCCTCGGCCTGCGGATCGGCGAGCTGCGTGTTGGCGAGCGGCGCGCTGGATACCGCCTGCCCCGCTCCGGGCGCGGCAACCGCAAGCGCGATGGCGGCAAGACCGGTCGCGATCATCGTGCATCCTCCCACGCCGCGTAAATCTCGTCCACGTCATCCGCGCGAATATCGCCGATATGCTGGTAACGGATGATCCCGTCGCCATCGACTACGAAGGTTTCGGGGATGCCGCTGGAACCGAGGCCGAGCTGCAATTCGGCAATATCGTCACGCGCGATGACTTCGTACGGGTTGCCGTAGTTTTCCAGGAAACGGGCAATCGCCTCGGGTTCGTCGCGAATCGCCACGCCGACGATCGGGACCCCACGCTCGGCAAGTTCTTCCAGCTGGGGCGCTTCGGCGATGCACGGCACGCACCATGTCGCCCACACGTTGAGCAGGCGCGGCTGGCCATCCGCGAAACTTGCCGATGCCACGCGCGGCGCCTCGTCCGTGGCACCGGGAAGATCGAACGCGGGCAGCGGCTTGCCGATCATGGTGCTGCGGACGAATTCGTCCTTCGGCTGCGTCAGCTGGTAGCCCGCAACGCCCAGAAACACCGCGAACAACGCCAGAGGGAGGATCAGCCAGAGCCGCTTCATGCCCGCGCCCTCCGCTCTTTCTCGGCCCGGCGGCGCGCCACTTCCTCACGGATTTTGCGTGAGCGTGCGCTGCCCCGCAGGTGGCCGAAGATCGACAGCAGACCTCCCAGAGCGATCAGCAGCGCACCGTACCAGATCAGCGTCACGAAGGGCTTCCACCACAGGCGCAGCTGCCAGCGACCCTCTCCTGCCGCATCGCCGAGGATGGCGTAGAGCTGCCCGTCCCAGCGGGTGAGCAAGGCCGCCTCGCTGGTGTTCTGGGCAGGTTCGGTGAAATAGCGCGCCTGGGGCTGCAGTACCGTTTCGCTGCCGCCACGGCTCACCAGGATGTCTCCCTGAAGCGCGCTCCAGTTGGGCCCGGCAACCGGCTCCACCGCGCGCAGGCTGGCCGTGAACGGGCCGACCTCGACCACGTCTCCTGCCTCTACCGCCACCAGCCGCTCGATCGAGAAGGCGCTCTCGCTCGCCATTCCGAACAGGCTCACCGCGATACCGAAATGCGCGAGCATCGAGCCCCAGAGCGCCAGCGGAACCCTGCGCAGCTTGCGCCCACGCAGTGGAAACCAGCTCGCCAAAGCGAGTGCGGCGGCCAGAGCGAGCCCGATCGTCGACAGCACGCCCGCCTCCGTGAAGAAGACCAGCACCGTCAGCCCAGCAGCGAGGATCGCCACGCAGAGCGCCACCGGTACACGGACGCGCGAAAGCTTGTCGCGCTTCCAGCGCAGCATCGGCCCCACCAGCAGAACCAGCAGCATCGGAACGGCGAAAACCGCGGTAACCGGGTTGTAGTAAGGCGGGCCGATGGACACCCGCGTGCCGAATGCCTCCGCCAGCAGCGGATAGAGCGTGCCGAGCAGCACCACCGCCAGAATGGCGCTGAGCATCACGTTGTTGAACACCAGTGCGCCTTCGCGGCTGATGGTGGCAAACCGCTTGCCCTCCGCCAGTGCGCCCGCCCGCAAGGCGAACAGGGCGAAGGCACCGCCCACGTAGAGCGCCAGCAAGGCAAGGATGAAGCCGCCGCGTTCGGGATCGACGGCAAAGGCATGCACGCTGGTAAGGATGCCCGAGCGGACCAGGAAGGTGCCGACCATGCTCATCGAGAACGCGACCACGCCCAGCATGATCGTCCATGTGCGCAGCGCATCGCGCGCGGCCAGCACGCCGACCGAATGGAGCAGCGCGGTAGCCGCAAGCCACGGCATCAGGGACGCATTTTCGACCGGGTCCCAGAACCACCAGCCGCCCCAGCCCAGCTCGTAATAGGCCCAGTAACTGCCCGCCGCTATTCCGAGCGTGAGCGCGATCCAGGCAGCCAGCACCCACGGCCGCATCACGCGGGCCAGCTCCGGCCCTGCCTGCCGCGTCACCAGCCCGGCGACCACGAAGCTGAAGGCCACCGACAGCCCGACATAGCCGAGGTAGAGGGTGGGCGGATGCAGCGCGAGGCCGATATCCTGCAGCAGCGGGTTCAATCCCGCACCGAAATCGGCGGGCGGGTTCAGGCGCGCAAAGGGGTTGGAACTGAACAGAAGGAACGCGATGAAGCCCAAGCCGATGAAGGCCTGCGCGGCGAGCATCGACTTCATGAAGCGATCGTCCATGCGCCGCTCGAACGCGGCGACCAGCGCACTGCACAGGCCAAGGATCGTCACCCACAGCAGCATCGAGCCCTCGTGGTTCCCCCAGGCGCCCGAGATGCGATAGATGAGCGGCTTGTCCGCATGGCTGTTTGCCGCAACCAGCGCGACCGAAAGATCGGTGACCGCAAAAACGCGCAGCAGGCACGCGAAGGAAACGAGCAGCACGAGGCCCTGCACGATAGCAGCGGGCCGCGTGAGCGCGCTCACCACGCCGTCATCCCCGGCGCGCGCGCCGAGCACGCCCGCGAACAGCTGCAGCACGCACAGCCCTGCGGCGAGCCACAGGGCAGCAAGGCCGAGTTCGGCGATCATGGCCTGTGCGCACCCATCATTGCGCGGCGCTCTCTTCCAGAACCTCGTGCATGGCCCCGTCGCTCAGGCCTTCGAGTTCGCGCGGCGTGTAGTTTTCGTCATGCTTGGCGAGCAGGGTCTCCGCCTCGAACGTGCCGCCCTTCGCAAGGCGCCCGTTCGCGATCACGCCCGAGCCTTCCACGAACAGGTCCGGCACGATACCTCGATACGTGACAGGAACGGCATTGCCCTCGCGCCCGACCACCGCGAACGCGATGGTCACCCCATCGTCCAGGGTGCGGATAGAGCCGTTCTGGACCATGCCACCGAGCCGGATCGCACGCCCCGGCTCGGGCGGGTTCTCCGCGATATCCTCCGGCAGGTAGAAATAGTCCGCCTGGCTGCGCAGGCCCCACGCCGCCAGAAGCCCCGCGGCGATCAGCACGAAAAGCGCGACCAGCACGAGGATGAGGCGCTGGTGCTTGGGCGCCAGAGTGGAGTTCGAAGTGACACTCATTTCTTCCGCTTCCCTTCGCTACGCGCCGCATCGCGCAGCCGCTCCGCCCTGCGCATGCGCTGCCAGCAGAAGGCCAGCAAGGCGACAATCGCCGGAATCGCAATCGCATAGGCCGCGATCACGTAGTCCCACTGGTCGAGTGCTTCGCGGATCATGCGTCCGCCTCGGCTTCCATCGCCCGGCGGCGCAGGCGGGCCTCGGCCTGGGTCTGCGCCAGCAATGCCCGCATGTTCATCAGCACGCAGGCGGCGAAAATACAGGTGAAGCCGATCAGCGCGATCAGCATGGGCCACAGGAAGACCCCGTCGATGCTGCTGCCGCCGGTGGTGATGCTGGGCGGCTGGTGGAGCGAGTTCCACCACACGACCGAACGGTTGATGATCGGGATATTGACCGCGCCGACCAGTCCGAAGATCGCGGGCAGCCGCGCGGAAGCGCCCTCGCGCTCCACCGCCTGGCTGAGCGCAATATAGGCGAGGTAGAGGAACAGCAGGATCAGCATGCTGGTCAGCCGTCCGTCCCACACCCACCAGGTGCCCCAGGTGGGCCGGCCCCAGATCGATCCTGTCACGAGGCACAGGGCGGTGAACACCGCGCCCGGCACCGCGGCGGCGCGTGCGGCGAGCGCTGCCAGCGGATGCCGCCACACGATGAAGGCGAGGCTCGCCCCCGCGATGGTGCCCCAACCCGCCATGCCGAGCCATGCGGTCGGCACATGGATGAAAATGATCCGCACCGTCTCGCCCATCAGCCGGTCGGGCGGCACGGCGATAAGGCCCCACAGGATGGCAGCCGTAGAGGCCGCCAGACCTACTCCGACAAGGATCGGGGTCAGCCTGCGGGCAAGCGCAAGAAACCGGCGGGGATTGGCGAAACCGTGCATGTCTTTATCGCGCGTCCCTATGCCCATCCCACGCCCTTCACGCAAGGCGCGCGAAGGCGTTCGGACCGGCCGGAAGGGGCGATCACTCCGGCGTGATTACCCCCGTCCGATCAGCTTCTGGGCCATCGCATCGGCGACCCGGTCGGGGGAGGATCCGGTGGCCTCGCTTTCCCGCCAGATGGTCTTCAGCCGATCGGGAATCAGGGCGATGCGCTTGCGCACTTCGTTGATATCGCAAGGCGCGCTTTCGCGGCGGCACAGGTATTCCATCGTCACGCTGATGATGCCGCCCGCGTTGATGACGTAGTCCGGCGCGTAGAGGATGCCGCGCTGCGCAAGTACGGCGCCATGCTCGGGCCGGGCGAGCTGGTTGTTCGCACCGCCCGCCACGATGGCGCAATCGAGCCGGGCGATGCCTTCCTCGTTGAGGATCGCGCCCAGCGCGTTGGGGCTGAAGACATCGCAGCCGACCGACATGATCGCTTCGGCCGATACGGTGTCCGCCCCCAGCTCGCTCGCCAGCGCCTCGGCATTGTCAGAGTTGATGTCTGCCAGCGTCAGCTTCGCGCCGTCTTTCGCCAGCAGCCGGGCGACACCGCCGCCCACGCTGCCTGTGCCCTGCACCGCGACATGCACGCCCTCGACGCTGTCCTTGCCCAGCTTGTGCTGCACAGCGGCCTTGATGCCCAGATAGATGCCCAGCGCGGTGAACGGGCCGGGATTGCCCCCCGCCTCGCCTTCGCCGACCGGCAGGCCGGAGACGTATTCGGTGCGCTGCTTCACGGCCACCATGTCTTCCACGGAGATGCCGACATCTTCGGCCGTCACATACTTGCCGCCCAGCCCTTCGACCGCATCGCCGAAGGCAGCCAGCATCTCAGGCGTCTTCGCGCGGTCTTCGGATGCGAGGATCACCGCCTTGCCCCCGCCCATCGGCAGACCGGCCATGGCGTTCTTGTAGCTCATCCCGCGGCTCAGGCGCAGCGCGTCTCGCATCGCCGCGCCGGGCTGCGCGTAATGCCAGAAGCGCGTGCCGCCCGCTGCGGGGCCGAGGTGCGTCGAATGAAGCGCGATAATCGCGGTGAGGCCCCGCTTTTCGTCGTGTACGAAGTGGACAACCTCATGGTTGTCGAAATCGGGCTCGGTCCAGAACGCGTTCATCGCCTTTGCATCATCCCAACAGTGTCATTCGGGCCTGTCGGGACATGCTGGAGAAAATGGGGCGATCGAGGGGTCTCGAACCCCCGACCTCCGGTACCACAAACCGGCGCTCTAACCAACTGAGCTACGATCGCCATATGCCCCGGCGCAGCCGCGCAAGGAAGGTGGCAGTTACGCGCACGAATCCTTGCGTCAAGGGCAGAACGCGTGCGCGATATTCGCTTGCGGCGAAAAAGCCAAACACAAAGCGAATTTGACAGAATTTAGAATTCTGACGCATTATTATTACGCGCCTTGCAAAAGGCCCTGTGTCTCGCGCATGGGGCCGGCATGCGCGATCCGGGCGAATCCGATGCCAGAGAGTTGGCAGCCAAGGGCATGCAGCGGCTGCCCTACGACAAGCTGGAGCTGTTGCAGAAACGCGGGTTTCTCGACGCCGAATTCTGCGCCGAACTCATCACCATGATCGAGGCCAAGCGGCGGCCTTCCACGCTGGCCGATTTCGATGGTGACGAGTTTTTCCGGACCAGCGAAACCTGCGATCTGCCGATGGACGACCCGCGCTCGCAAAGGCTCGACGCCATGCTGGCCGACCTTTCGGGAATCGACCCCGCGTATGGCGAGCCGTTACAGGGCCAGCGCTACGCCGTCGGGCAGGAATTCAAGGCGCATTGCGACTATTTCAACCCGGATGGCCAGGACTGGGAGAAATATTGCTCGGTCGCGGGCCAGCGCACCTGGACCTTCATGATCTATCTCAATGAGCCCGAGGCTGGCGGCGTGACTCGCTTCAAGACGATCAAGAAGAGCTTCCAGCCGGAAACGGGCAAGCTGATCTGCTGGAACAACCGGCGCCCCGACCAGTCGGTCAATCCCAATACGATGCACCACGGGATGAAGGTGCGCAAAGGCATGAAATACGTGATCACGAAGTGGTATCGCGAGAAGCCATGGGGATGGTGAGGCATGATCCGCGGTGCAGAAACTTCGACCGTCTTCCGGAATTGAGCGAGATCAATATCCACTCCACCGCTTCCTGCTAGTACTTTGGAGACGAAGGTCACAGGAGAGTGGCAATGAACGACTACGGCGATCTGCGCGAACAGCTCAAGCAACGGCTCGCGGACCTGCTCGAGCGGGCCGACGTGATCGAAGACGATCTGCGCCACGCCCTCGATGCCGATTCGAGCGAACAGGCCATCGATCTGGCCGATGACGAAGCGCTCGAGGGCGTCGATGGCGTTCTGCGGCAGGAGATAGCGCAAATCCGGATGGCGCTTCTGCGGATCGAGAACGGCACCTATGGCAGGTGCAGCCAGTGCGGGAAGCCGATCGCTCGCGAGCGGCTGAAAGCGCGTCCTATCGCGACACGCTGCGTCGCCTGCGCCGGGTAAAGCGGGCCAGCCCGGTTGCGCTGACGAAAAAGGGCGGCCCCGTCGGACCGCCCTTCCCTCGCGGCGCGAACGCCGCAAAGCTGGTAAAAGCGTTACTTCTTGAGGCTGAGCCCGCCGAAGCGCTTGTTGAACGCGGCCACGCGGCCACCTTCCTGAAGCTGCTGCTTGCCGCCGGTCCAGGCCGGGTGGCTGGTCGGATCGATTTCCAGCGTCAGCGTGTCGCCTTCCTTGCCCCAGGTGGAGCGGGTCTGGAATTCGGTACCATCGGTCATCTTGACGTTGATGGTGTGATAATCGGGGTGCCCTTCGGCCTTCATGTCATGTCTCCATAGCCTCGGAACGGTTCCGACCGGTCCAGCTGTTGGGTGGGAAAGGCGCGCGGATAGTCTCATCGCGCGCTATTGGCAAGCCTTCTCGCCTATTCGGGCGGGTCGGCGATCATCGCGGTGAACTCGCATTCGCAGGTCACCTTGCCGTTCACGCTCGCCTTGCCGGCAAACTTGTAGACGCGGCTGCGCTTCTGCAGGAACGAGACCTTCAGATCGAGCAGACAGCCCGGCGTCACGGGCGCGCGGAACTTGGCCCCCTCGATGCCCATGAAATAGACCAGCTTGCCGGTTCCAGCCAGTTCAAGCGTCTCGATCCCGAGGATCGCGGCGGCTTGTGCAAGCGCCTCGATCTGCAGGACGCCTGGCATGATCGGCGCGCCCGGAAAATGGCCCTGGAAGAAATCCTCGTTGAAGGTCACCGCCTTCACCGCGTGGATATCTTCCCCCAGCGTCAGGTCTTCGACCCGATCGACGAGCAGCAAAGGGTAACGGTGCGGCAGGGCCTTGAGCACCTGCCGCACATCCATCGAGCGCGCTTCGCTCGCGCCGGAATTCTCTACCTCGGCGATGGTCTTAACGCCCGGTCGGCTGCGCGGGAGCCTGCGGCTGGCCCGCCTGCTGCTGCGCCTGTGCCATCGCCTGCTGCTGCGCGAGGCCGAGCAGGATCTGCTGGATACGCTGCTGCAGCGCGACCGACTGGCGGTTCGGCTGCCAGCCCTGCGGCGGCGTGGTCTGCACGCTCGGCATGCGGGAGTTCAGCGCGGCTACGATGTCGCCGGTGACATTGGCGCTATCCGGGGCCGACTGGACCGCATCGGGCGACAACAGCATCTGAATGCCCTTCTGCTGCATGACCTGGTTCTGCGCGTTCTCGTAGTCGTTAACCAGCTGTTCGATCGCATAGGTCTGGGCGAGAGCGATCGGCTGGTAGAGCTGGCCGATCTGCTGTTCCTTCTGGTTGATCTGCTGGACCACCGCCGGATTGGCCTGCACCTCCGCCTCGGTCAGCTGGCCGTCGGAATTGGTATCCAGGCTCTGCTCCAGCGCATTCGTTTCCTGGCGCAGCGTGCTGACCTGCTGGATCTGGCTCTGATAGGTCTGGCCGATCTGCTGGTAGGCGGCCTGCCGGGCCTGGCTCTGGAGGATCACGACCTCGGGATTGCTGAGCGCGATCCCGTTGACCTGTGCTGCGGCGGGTGCCGCGGTGAGCGTCGCGCCCAGAGCGGTCGCGAGAGCGAGCGTTGCTTTGGCAAGTTTCATCAGAATTGCGTCCCTACGTTGAATGAGAGTGTCTTGGTGTCGTCGCCCGGTTCCTTGCGGATCACATGCGCCAGATCGATCCGGAACGGCCCGAAGGGGGAATTCCAGTTCACCCCGATGCCCACGGAAATGCGCGGCGCGGCACTGTTGCCGAGGAAGATTTCCTGGAACGGCTGGATTGTCCGTTCCAGAGGCGACAGCGGATTGCCGTCATCATCGGTCGTGTCCGTCGTGGCCAGACCGCTACCATCGATGAAGAGCGGATTTCCGTTCGCATCGCGCAGCTGGAAGCTGATCCCGTCCGGGAAGGGGCTGTTCTGCAGCTGCGGCGTCTCGACATTGAACAGCGCGCCCACGTCGAGGAAGATCGACGGACGCAGACCCAGCTCGCGCGCGCCCGTGCCCAGCGGAATTTCCAGCTCGGCACGGCCGAGATAATAGGCGTTGCCGCCGATCGCGTCGTCGGAGTTGCGATCGCGATCCGTGACAACCAGCGGGTTGCCGTCGCCATCGTCGATGATCGGCTGGCGCAGGACGCGCGGGCCGACACCGCGGATATCGAACCCGCGGAACTGCGGTTCGCCAAGGAAGAAGCGGTCGGTCAAAAGCACGTCGTCACGGCCAGGCCCACGATCCTTCAGACCCTTGATGTAACCACCCTCTGCCTGCAGCGAGAAGATGAAATCGCCGAAGATCGGCCAGTACTTGGCACCCTGCCCGCGTACGCGAACGTAGTTCACGTCACCGCCAAGACCTGCATAATCCAGGCCGAGCGTAAGGCGTTCGCCGCGGGTCGGGCGATAGAAGCTGTTGAGGGAGTTATAGGTGAAATTGAGGCCGAGGATCGAGCTCGTGCGATTGCCCAGCGTATCGCAGATGAAGCGCGATGCCAGCAGCGGCTCGCATTCGCGGATGCCGTCGCCATCGAAGTCGTTGAAGAACTCGTTCTCGTCGACCGTGACCTGATCGTAGTTGAGCGTGTAGCTCCCCACCAGCGAGGCGTATTCGGTCAGCGGCACGCCCAAGCGCACCGATCCGCCGGTCGTGACCTGCTGATAACGGGTCTGGTCGCGGTTCTGGAGGTTGAAGCTGTTCACGTCGCGGCGGTAGATATCAGCGCCAAGCGAGATGTTGCGATCGAACACGTAGGGCTCGGTAAAGCTCAGGTTGACCGAATTCGAGAAGCGCGAAATCTGGGCCGATGCGCCGATGGTCTGCCCGCGGCCGCGGAAATTGCGCTGACGGATCGAGCCGGAGAACAGGAAGCTCTCGATCGAGGAGAAGCCCGCCGAAAGCTGCAGTTCGCCGGTCGGCTGTTCTTCCACATTGGCTTCCAGGATGATCCGGTCGGGCGATGCGGTTTCCCGCTGCTCGACCTCGAAGCCTTCCTGGAAATAGCCGAGCGAATTGATGCGAGCGGTGGTGCGGTTGACCGCCAGGGAGTTGAACGCATCCCCTTCCGCAGAGCGGAATTCGCGGCGAATAACCTTGTCCTGCGTCAGCGTGTTTCCATTGACGTCGACCCGTTCGATATAAACGCGCGGCGCCTCGTTGATGACCATGGTCACATCCATGGTCAGATCGTCCGCGTTGCGGCGGAACTGCGGGCGTACGTCGGCAAAGGCGTAGCCGAAGCGGCCGGCCAGTTCGCTGAGCTGTTCGACCGTATCCTCGATCCGCTTGGCGTCGTACCAGTCGCCTTCCTGGATGGTGAGGTTATTGGTCAGCGCGTCTCCGTCGAAATCGCGGATTTCGCTGGTCACCTCGACATCGCCGAACTTGTAGCGTTCGCCTTCCTCGACCACGTAAGTGATGATGAAGTCGCGCCGGTCGGGCGTCAGTTCGGCCACGGCGGATACGACCCGGAAGTCCACATAGCCTTGCGTCAGGTAGAATTCGCGCAGCTTCTGCTGGTCGAAGGCGAGCTTGTCGGGATCGTAGCTGGTATTGCCGCTGAGGAAGCTGAACAGGCCGGTCTCCTTGGTGACCATCTCGCCTTTCAGCTTGCCATCGGAAAACGCATCGTTCCCGATGATGTTGATCTGCTGCACCCGCGACTTGGGCCCTTCGCTGATCTCGAAAACGAGATCGACGCGGTTCTGGCTCAGTTCGACGGTCTTGGGCTCGACCGTGGCGGCAAACCGTCCCTGGCGCTTGTACAGCTCGATAATGCGGGCGACGTCTGCACGGACCTTGGACCGGGTGAAGATCTGGCGCGGCGACAGCTTGATCTCGGGCAGGATCTTGTCGCTGTCGAGCCGATCGTTGCCTTCAAGGATGATCCGGTTGATGACCGGGTTTTCCACCACGTCGATCAGCACGGCGCCGTTGTCGTTGCGAATCGTGAAGCTTTCGAAAAGCTCCGTCGCGGCAAGGTCCTTCAGCGCCTGGTCGGCGGCGGCGGTGGTGTATTCGTCACCTGGGCGCAGCCGCACGTAGCTGAGGATGGTCTGCGGTTCGAGCCGCTGCACGCCGCGAACGGAAATCGTGCGGATCGTGTCGCCCTGCCGTGCACTTGTCGCCTGCGGCTCGGCGGCCGGATCGCTCTCCGTTGCAGTGGTCTGCGCAGCGTCCTCGCCCGTCTCCTGCGCAAAGGCGGCCTGCGGCAGCCCGGCCAGCGTCGTGCCGACCAACAGTGCGAGCGCATAATTGCGGATATTGGGCGAGCGGCGCGTCGCGCCCGTTTCGATGGCCATCATTGGCGAAAATGTCCCGTCAAATTGTTTCGACCCCGGATCGCACCTGGCTTATCCGTATCGAACCTCCGGATCGTCTGATCCGGCGCCCTCTGCCCGATACGCGCGCCCCTTTCAAGCTGGTGCCATTCGCTGGTGGGTCGGCCTCCCGTGTCCCGTGTCGACTTCGCGGTCAGCCGAACAGCGTCAGCGAAGCCAGATCGTTGATAGTCACGAATAGCATCAACGCGAGCACGAGAGCCACGCCGGTGCGATACGCCATTTCCATCGCACGGGGGCCAACCGGTTTCCGGCGGATCGCCTCCGCCGCGTAGAAAGCCAGGTGGCCACCGTCGAGCGCCGGGATTGGCAGCAGGTTAATGAATGCCAAATTAAGTGAGATCAGCGCAGCGAAATTGATGAACGCAATCCAGCCCAGGCTCAGCTGTTCGCCGGAAAACTTTGCGATCTTTACCGGGCCGCCCAACTCGCGCACCGAGCGCTGCCCGGTCACGATCTGCTTGATGCCGGTGATCATCATCGAAAACGTATCGACCGATTGCTCCACCCCGCTGCCGATTGCCGCGAGGGGCCCTTCGGGAACGAAGTCGTATTCGACACCTGCCGACTCGACACCGAGAAGACCGATTTTCGAAACATTCCCGAAACGGTCCTCCACCTCGTGGCTCATGGTCGTGATCGGAAAATCGAGGGTGCGCCCTGCCCGCTCGACGCCCAGCGTCATCGGTGTCTCAGGGTGAAGCATCACTTCCTGCTGAAGATCGCGGAAACTTTCGATCGCTTCCCCGTCGAGCGTCACGATCCGGTCGCCGACCTCGATCCCCGCTGCCTGGGCGGGCGATTCCTCGCTGAAACCGGCCACGGTCAACTGCTGCGCGGCATCCACGGGCACCGGACGACCGATCAACATGAAGAAGGCGGCGAAGATGCCGACCGCGATCAGGATATTGGTCGCTGGCCCTGCGAAGACAATCAGCGCGCGGCGCCACAGCGATGCATTCTGGAATGCGCCCGGCTCTGCGGGCGCATTGGGGTCGGGAATGCTCGCCGGGTTCATATCGCCCTTGAACTGCACGTAACCGCCCAGCGGCAGTGCGGAAATCCGCCAGCGCGTGCCGCGACTGTCGTTGAAACCAACCAGCTCCTTGCCGAAGCCGACAGAGAAGGCCTGCGCCTCCACCCCCAGCAGGCGTCCGACCAGGAGGTGGCCAAGCTCATGCAAGGTCACAAGCGGCCCCAGCACAAGCAGGAAGCCTAGAATCCACATCCAGAAGGGGGGCTGTTCGATCATGCGTTCTCCAGAATGTCCTGCGCCTGCCTGCGGGCAGATTCATCGACCGCCAGTACATCTTCCAGCGTGGCCGGTCGCGACGGTCTGTCCGCGCGAGTCAGGACGTCCTCCACCAGTGACGCGATACGGGTGAACGGAATGTGACCGGCCAGAAAGGCCGCAACGGCTATCTCGTTGGCGGCATTGAGGATTGCCGGGGCCGCCCCACCCTCCTCGCAAGCTTCTCGCGCAAGCCGGGTGGCGGGAAAACGAACCTCGTCGGGTGCGAAGAAGGTCAGCTGTCCAATGGCGGCGAGGTCCAGCGGATCGCACGGCGTTTCCATGCGGCGGGGCCAGGCGAGACAGGATGCGATGGGCACCATCATGTCCGACGGGCCGAGCTGCGCCAGCGTGGAATGATCGCGGTACTCGACCATCGAGTGGATGACACTTTGCGGGTGAACGAGAATACGGATCTTGTCGAGGCCGACGGGGAACAGGTGGTGTGCCTCGATCAGCTCGAGCCCCTTGTTCATCATGGTTGCGGAATCGACGCTGATCTTTGCCCCCATGTCCCAATTGGGGTGAGCAACAGCTTCATCCGGCGTCACCCGTTCGAGTTCCTGCGCCGAATGCAGCCGCAGGGGCCCGCCGCTGGCGGTAAGCGTGATCATTCGAACTTCGGACAGGCGATTGCCGGCAAGGCACTGGAAGATCGCGTTGTGCTCGGAATCGACGGGGAGGAGCGTGGCGCCGTGCTTCGCCACCGCGTCGGTCATCACCTCACCGGCGGAAACCAGCGCTTCCTTGTTGGCAAGAGCGATGGTCCCGCCCTGCTCTATCGCGGCCATGACGGGGGCCAGCCCGGCACAGCCCACGATAGCGGCCATCGAGATATCGACCGGGCGGCTCGCCGCCTCGATCAGCGCAGCCCGGCCACCCGCCGCCTCGATCCCGCTGCCGCTCAGCGCATCGCGCAGTTCGGGCAGGCATGCTTCGTCGCTCACCACTGCGATTTTCGCGTCGAACTCGCGCGCCAGATCGGCGAGCTTGGCAGCGCTGCAATGCGCAGTGAGCGCCTCGACCCGCCAGCTATCCCGATCCTCACGCAGAAGCTTGAGCGTGGAATCACCGACAGACCCGGTGCTGCCCAGAATGGATATGGAACGCATCGGACCTACAGGCTCAACGATACGACGATGCCGACGAGGATGGACACCGGGATCACGCCGTCGAAGCGATCGAAGAAACCGCCGTGGCCAGGGATCAGTCGGCTCGAATCCTTGACCCCCGCCTTGCGCTTCAGCCAGCTTTCGAACAGGTCGCCACTCTGCGCGACCACAGCCAGAACGGGCCCGGCGATGGCAAAGACGGTCAGCGACTGCGAATCCAGCGTGCCCTGCCGCCAGGTCAGGAAGATCAGCGGGCTCATGGCCAGCAACCCGCCGAACATGCCGCCCAGCAGGCCCGCCCATGTCTTGTTGGGGCTGACTTTGGGCAGGATGCGCGGGCCGCCGATCAGCGTGCCGAAAAGGTAGGCGAAGGTATCGGCGAGGATCACCACGCCGAGGACGATGTAGAAGGCCTGCATGTCCGCATCGATCAGGATGACGGCAGAAAGCCCGATATAGGCGGCGCCGGCAAGGATGCCTGCCAACCGGTAGGGAATGTTGCCAGTCGCCTTGATGACGAGAAAGATGAATTCCAGGAAGCACAGAGCGGCAACCGCGCCCACGATCAGGTCCAGGCCCCGCTCGCCCAGCGCCCAGTAGACGCCCGCGACAATCGCGATCATCACCAGGGCGGATGCGGCCCTGATGCCGAATGTCTTGCGGCGCGAGTGCTCGCGCACCTCGGCCAGCGTCGGATTCTCCGGCTCGCCGCCAATCAGCGGCTGCGCCTCGGGCTCGTGCGCGTCGTCCGCGCGGGTCTCGTCATCGTCCGCCATAGCGCCTCTCCCTCTTCGCGAAGTCGCTCAACGCGGCCTTGAGATGCTCCGGGGTGAAGTCCGGCCACAGCGTCTCGACGAAGATCATCTCTGCATAGGCCATCTGCCATAACAAAAAGTTGGACAGGCGCACCTCGCCACTGGTCCGTATCAGCAGGTCGACCGGTGGCAGGTCGGCGGTGAACAGATGGCGTTCAATCGCTTCGGGCGTGATCTCGCCTTCCCGGCCAGCCGCCCGGGCGGCCTGCGCGATCTCCTGCTGCGATCCGTAATTGAGCGCGACCGCGACCGTATGCGTCCCCTGTGCGGTACGCTCCAGCGCATCTTCCAGCATGGCGACGATATCGGCATCCAGCGCCCGCCAGTCGCCGACGATCTTCAGCCGAACGCCGTTCTTCACGAACTCTTCCAGATCGGTCCGGATGAAGTTGCGCATCAGGTTCATGAGGTCGGAAACCTCTTCCTCCGGGCGCTTCCAGTTCTCCGCCGAGAAGGCATAGAGCGTCAGGCACTCGATGCCCGTGCCTTCGAGGCTGCGCACGAGCGTGCGGACCGCCTCCACGCCGCGCTTGTGGCCGATCGCACGCGGCAGCCCGCGGCGTTTCGCCCAGCGCCCGTTGCCATCCATGATGATGGCAACATGGCGCGCGCCGCCAACAGGTTCGTCAGACATCGACCAACCCCGTTCGGACATGCGGATAAGGGACGGCAGCCCGCATCCTCACTGCGTCATGATTTCCTTTTCCTTGGCTTCCGCAGCGGTATCCGCCTCGCTCGTATACTTGTCGGTCAGCTTCTGGACATCGTCCTCGGCACGCTTGCGCTCGTCTTCGGAGATTTCCTTCTTCTTCTCGTCTTCCTTGAGCGCTTCCATACCGTCGCGGCGCACGTTGCGGATCGCGATCTTGGCGTTCTCGGCATACTTGCCGGCAAGCTTGGCGAGTTCGCGGCGCCGTTCCTCGGTCAGATCGGGCATGGGAATGCGCAGCGTCTGGCCGTCCTGCATCGGGTTGAGGCCCAGGTTCGCGTGGGCAATGCCCTTTTCCACCGCGCTGACATTGCCCTTGTCCCACACCTGCACGCTCAGCATGCGCGGTTCGGGCGCGGAGACGGTGGCCACCTGATTGAGCGGCATCATCGAGCCGTAGACTTCCACCTGCACCGGATCGAGCAGGCTGGTGTTTGCGCGCCCCGTGCGCAGCCCCGCCAGATCGCCCTTCAGGCTTTCCACCGCGCCCTGCATGCGGCGCTCGATATCGCTCTTGTCGTATTTCGCCATGGTTGGCCTTCCTACATCCTCTTGAACTTAATCGTTTCGTACGATGGTCTGTGCGCCTTGCCCAGCGAGTACGCGGGCGAGATTGCCCTTCTCGCGGATCGAGAACACAACGATGGGGATGTTGTTGTCCCGACACAGCGCCACTGCGCTGGCGTCCATAACCTTCAGGTTGTCCGCCAGCACCTTGTCGTACGTGACTGAATCATATCGCTTTGCATCGGCATTCTTCTTGGGGTCGGAATCGTACACTCCGTCCACGCTCGTGCCTTTGAACAGCGCGTCGCAGCGCATTTCGGCCGCGCGCAGCGCCGCCCCGCTGTCGGTGGTGAAGTACGGCGCGCCGACGCCGGCGGCGAAGATCACGATCCGGCCCTTTTCCAGGTGCCGCTCCGCCCGGCGGCGGATCACCGGCTCGCACACCTGGTCCATCTGCACCGCGCTCTGCACACGGGTCGGCACGCCAAGCTGTTCGAGCGCGCTCTGCATAGCCAGCGCGTTCATGACTGTGGCGAGCATGCCCATGTAATCGGCCTGCGCGCGGTCCATGCCCTGCGCCGCGCCCGCCATGCCGCGAAAGATGTTGCCGCCACCAATTACGAGGCAGATTTCCCAACCTGCGTCCCTGGCCTGCTTCACCTCCCCGGCGAGTTCGCTGACGAATGCGGGATCGATGCCGAACTCCTGCTCGCCCATCAACACTTCGCCGGAGAGTTTCAGAAGGATACGCTTGGCGTTGCTGATCGGCATGGGGGTCGGGTCTCGAATTGCGAAAGTCGCAAGGCCCTACCGCGAGCGGGTGCGGGTGGCAACGGCATGGCGCGCTGTTTTGATCGCGCTTGCCTGTGTGGCCCGCTTGGATCATCCCGGTGCGATGCTTGGACGTCTCCTCCCTTCCGGCCGCGCACGGATCGTACTGCTCGCCCTTCTGATCGCATTGCTGGCGGCGTTGGTGTTCGTCGCGGCGAAAGCATGGCGCGATACGCTGGCGGACCCGGTGGTGCGCCGCACGAGCGTGATGTTGCCCGACATGGCACCGGGGGCAGATCCCGTCACGCTCGCGCTGATCTCGGACATCCACGTCGCCGGCCCCGACATGCCGCCCGAGCGGCTCGAGCGGATCGTCACACAGATCAACGCGCTGGAGCCCGATGCCGTGCTGATCGCCGGAGACCTGATCAGTGAAAAGAAGCTGGGCACGAAGATTTACAGCGCGGAGGCGGCGGTCGCTCCGCTGGCCGCGCTGTATGCGCGGCTCGGCACCTTCCTCGTGCCGGGCAATCACGATCACTGGTTCGGCTGGCCGGACCTGAGGCGCGCATTGGCGAAAACACCCGTCACCATACTGGAGAACGACGCCGCGCAGGTCGGCCCGCTGGTCATCGGCGGACTCGACGACGAATATACCGGGCACGACGACATCGCGAAAACGCGCGCGGCGATGGCAAAGCTGGAGGGCGCGCAAGTGTTCCTCGGCCACAGCCCGGATTCGCTGCCCGACCTTCCCGAAGGCTCGGTCGTACTTGCCGGCCACACGCACTGCGGGCAGATCAAGCTGCCGCTGGTCGGCGCGATTGCGACCCAGTCGCGCTATGGCAAGCGGTTCGCGTGCGGGCGGACCGACGATCCGCACGGCACGGCGATCGTGGGCGCGGGGCTCGGCACGAGCGTCCTGCCGATCCGCTTCGGCACCCGGCCCGAAATCTGGCTGATCGAACTGCGTGGCGGCGGCTCTCGACGCTGACAGCACAGCCCGCAAAGACGAAGACGCTCAGTCTTCGGTGCGAAAAGGGATTTCTCGCGACGTCGCCAATACGGAGACGACCGGCCCCGCCCTTGAGCAAATCGGCTTGAGATTCACCGACCAGCGACGCGGATTGCCCTTTGCGGTCGGGCAGGTGGCTTCGAACGTACTGGTTTTGCCGCCGATCGCCTCGTCGAAGACACCGCGCACCATGTCCTGCGCGCTTAGCGGCCAGAGCGTCCACCAGAACTTGCCATAGACTGCCGATGGATCGTCGATTTCCATCGCCTTCATCCCACCGCAGTTCATGAACTCCAGTTTTCCATCGATGCTGAGAAGTTTGACGCAATCCTCGCTCTGTTCGAGCAGGCACAATGCAAGGTCGCTTCCATCCAGCCCGACCGAATGCACGACGGAGATCGCCTTCGCATCCGGCGAGCGGTCGACCACGGCTACCTTCGGCATTTCAGACATCGGCCAGCGCTTTCGCTTCATACGTTTCAGAGGTGCAACGAAGGATGCTTTTCAGCCAGCAGACCTTAACAGCGCTTTGAAGTGCGGTTCCGGAACTTCCACAATGCGCTCTAAAGAGGGCGCACAGTGCGGATACGGAAACGGCCGCCGAACCCGGGGGTCCGACGGCCGCGAAAGTCGCAAGTTGTGCGGAAGCGTCAGCCCTTCACGGCCGCCGCGACTTCGGCCGCGAAGTCCGCTTCTTCTTTCTCGATGCCTTCCCCGAGCTGGAAGCGGACGTAATCCTTGAGGACGATGGGCTTGCCCGCGTCCTTGCCGGCCTGCGCCACGACCTGCTCGATCGGGGTCTTGTTGTCGTGGACCAGGATCTGGCTCATCAGCGCGTTTTCCTTGGCGAACTTCGCCACGGCGCCATCGACCATCTTTTCCTGCACGTTTTCCGGCTTGCCGCTTTCGGCAGCCTTCTCGGCAGCGATCTTGCGCTCACGCTCGATCAGCTCGGCATCCAGATCGTCGGCGGTCAGCGCCTGCGGGAATGCCGCGGCGATGTGCTGGGCCAGCTTGGTGCCCAGCTCTTCCAGCTTGGCGGTATCCGCTTCGCTTTCGAGCGCGACGAGCACGCCGATCTTGCCCAGGTTCGGGGCGACCGCGTTGTGCATGTAAGGCACGACCAAGCCGTTATCGACCGTCACGGTCTTCATCCGACGGACCTGCTGGTTCTCGCCAATGGTGGCAACATTGTCGGTCAGCTTGTCGCCGATCGTGCCGCCATCGGGGTAATCCATGCCCTTCAGCGTTTCGACGTCGTCCGTGTTGGCGCCCAGCGCGACCTGCGTGGTCTTGCGGACGAAATCCTGGAACTTGTCGTTCTTGGCGACGAAGTCGGTTTCCGAGTTGACCTCCACGGCCACACCCTTCGTGCCTTCGATGGCAACGCCGACCAGACCTTCCGCCGCGGTACGGCTGGACTTCTTCTGCGCGGTGGCGAGGCCCTTGGCGCGCAGCGCGTCGACTGCGGCTTCGATATCGCCATTCGCGCCTTCGAGCGCCTTCTTGGCGTCCATCATGCCCGCGCCGGTTTTCTCGCGGAGTTTCTTCACGTCAGCGGCGGTAAAAGCGCCCATGATCTATTCCTTGATTTTCATATGGTGAGCGGCCCCGGGGCCTGCAGCAAAGACAGGCTAGGCCCCGGGTCGCTAGTCAGCGAATGTGAAGCCGCGGTTACGCGCTGGCTTCGGCAGTCTCGGCAGCGGCTTCGGCGGGCGGATTTTCCATCTCGCCAATGCCCGGATCGTTCGAACCATCCTTGCGCGCAGCTTCGCCGAAGGCATCGCAATAGAGGCGTACGGCGCGGCTGGCATCGTCGTTACCGGGAACCGGGAAGGCAATGCCGGTCGGGTCGGTGTTCGAATCGAGCACCGCAACCACGGGAATGCCAAGCACGTTGGCTTCCTTGATGGCGAGGTCTTCCTTGTTGGCGTCGATCACGATCATCACGTCGGGAATGCCGCCCATGTCGCGGATGCCGCCGAGCGAAAGCTCCAGCTTGTCACGCTCGCGCGTGAGGTTGAGAACTTCCTTCTTGGTCAGGCCGCCAGTGTCGCCCGACAGCTGTTCCTCGAGCGTCTTGAGACGCTTGATCGAACCGCTGATGGTCTTCCAGTTGGTGAGCATGCCGCCCAGCCAGCGGTGGTTGACGAAGTGCTGGCCCGCCATGCGGGCTGCCTCGGCCACCGGCTCCTGCGCCTGCCGCTTGGTGCCGACGAACAGGACCTTGCCGCCGCCCTGCGCGGTGGAGGCGACGAAATCGAGCGCACGCGCCATCAGCGGCACGGTCTGCGACAGGTCGATGATGTGGACACCGTTGCGCGCGCCGAAGATGTACGGCTTCATGCGCGGGTTCCAGCGGTGGGTCTGGTGGCCGAAGTGTGCGCCGGCCTCGATCAATTGCTGCATCGTGACGGTAGGAGCCGCCATAAGTCATTTCCTTTCCGGTTATACCTCTGGAAAGCGGGAGAACCCGAGGCGGTTGGCCCGCCATAGGCACCGGTATGATGCGCTTTCCATGTGGATTTTCCGCAGGTCATCCCGCGGAAGCGCGCCACTTAGCGACTTCGGGGCGCAAAATCCAGTACCAATTCGACGGGAAATCGCGATCGCACGTGCCCTTTCGGCTTGACAGCCGAGAACAAAAAGAGAACAAAGGCTCCAGTCAGCGCAACTCAGTGAGTCGCCGACATCTTATGAGCATGTTTTCCACAGCCGGTCCACGTTTTTGCACCGGACCTGCGGAGGACCCGAGGCCGGAGAAACACCATGATCGCATTCGCCATCACATGCCTGCTTGTCATCGCCGCGCTGGCCGCGCTGCTTACGATGACCGATAGTGCCATGCGCGGCTGGCATGCCTACCGCGCGCTCGGCTCGGAATTGCGTGTGCTGCGCAAGCGGATGGATAATGCAGGACCGGCACCGGCGTTGCGGGAAGCGCGCCTGTCTGGCGTTCGTTCGCCCCGGCGCCCTGCTCTTCAGCAGAACATGCGCGCTGCAACGTTGCGCGCTGCCGCCTGAACGGCCCTGTCGCAAGCTTACTGCTGCAGGCCTTCCAGCTCGACCGTTTCGCCCAACCGCCCGAGAACGGTCTCGCCCGCGATAACCCGCTGGCCCATCAGCACCTGGGGCGAGGTGCCCTGCGGCAGATACAGATCGACGCGGCTGCCGAAGCGGATCAGCCCCACCCGCTGCCCCGCCGCGACAATATCGCCCGGTTTCACGAAAGGCACGATCCGCCGCGCGACCAACCCGGCGATCTGCGTCATCCCCACCGCCACGCCATCGCTGCGCATGATGATGATGTGCTGCCGCTCGTTCTCCTCGCTCGACTTGTCGAGTTCGGCATTGACGAACTTGCCGGGCACGTAGCTCATCGTGCCGACCGTGCCCGCGCATGGCGAGCGGTTGATGTGCACGTCGAATATGCTGAGATAGATCGAAATCCGGGTGACGGGCTCGTGCCCCAACCCTCCTTCTTCGCCGCGGAGCTCCAGTGGAGGCTCCACTTCCGAAATCTGCGTCACCGTGCCGTCGGCAGGCGAGAGGATCAGAGCGTCGCCTCGCGGCACCACGCGTTCGGGATCGCGGAAGAAGGCGAGGATGCACAGCGAGAGGAACGCGAGCGGCCAGGCGAGCGTCTCCCACGCAAGCAGCGCGGCGATCAGCGACAGGCCGAGACAGATCAGCGCGTATTTGCGACCTTCGGGATGGACCGAGGGTAGCGAGGAGCGCGCTTCCCCTCGCCCGCGATTATCCATGACCTCACCAGCCATGGCGCACCGCCTCACGCTTGGCCATTCGGATGCGAACGGCGCCCATCATGCCGACCTCCGGACGAACACGGCGCCCGCCGAATATCCCGCGCCGAAGCTGCAGATCAGCCCGGTATCCCCTGCCTCCAGGTCCTCGTGATTGAGGTGAAAGGCGATGATCGAACCCGCGCTGGAGGTATTGCCATAGGTGTCGAGCACGGTCGGGCTTTCGTCGTCGCTCGCCTCATGCCCCAGCACCCGCTGCGCAATAAGGCGGTTCATGCCCGCATTCGCCTGGTGCAGCCACAAGCGCCGCAGTCGTGCGGGATCGATCGACAGGCGCTGTGCCTCGGTCACGATCATTTCCGCGACCATGGGCACCACTTCCTTGAAAACCTTGCGGCCCTCCTGGACGAACAGCTTGTCGTCGCTGCCGATCGTTTCCGGCTCCGCACGATTGAGGAAGCCGAAATTGTTGCGGATATTGTTCGAAAAAACGGTCTTCAGTCGCGTGCCCAGAATCTCCCAGTGGCCGGGCGGCGCGATGCTAGCATCCTCCACCAGCACCGCCGTCGCCACATCGCCGAAGATGAAGTGGCTGTCGCGGTCGCGCCAGTTGAGATGCCCGCTGGTGATCTCCGGGCTTACCACCAGCACGCTCTTCGCATGGCCCGCGCGAACATAATCGGCGGCGGTCTGGATGCCGAAGGTGGCGGAAGAGCATGCGACATTCATGTCGAAGGCGAACCCGTCGATCCCCAGTGCCTGCTGGATCTCGATCGCCATGGCGGGATAGGGCCGCTGCATGTTGGAAGCAGCGCACAGGACCGCGTCGACATCCGCCGGATCGCGACCGGCCTTTTCCAGCGCCTCGCGCGCGGCGGCCACGCCGATCTCTGCCATCAGAGACAATTCGTCGTTGCCGCGCGGTTCGTGGCGCGGCTCCATGATCTCGGGATCGATCAGCGGCGCCTTGTTCATCACATGGCGCGACTTGATCCCGCTCGCCTTCTCGATGAACTCGACCGAGCTGGGCGTCAGCGCTTCCATCTCGCCCGCAGCAATCGCGTCGGCGTGTGCGACGTTGTGACGTTCGACGAAGGCGTTGAAACTGTCGACCAGTTCGCGGTTGCTGATGCTGTCTTCGGGTGTGAACAGACCGGTCGCCGATATGACCGGCTTAGGGGCGGTGGAATTTTCGTGCGCGCTCATGGAAGGCCGAGGATTAGCCGCGCCAGGGATGCGCGGCAAGTGCGGCGAATCGCGAAGGCGGAAAGGCAGCATGCGATGGCGAAGCACGCATCTGCCATCGCTGAGGGGCACCGGCACCGCGGTCAGAAGATTTCAGCGATGAAAGCAGCATGGCAAGGCCGGCCAAGCCGACCCTGAGGGATGGTGGTGGACAGGGCTGGATTCGAACCAGCGTACGCTTGCGCGGGCAGATTTACAGTCTGCTGCCTTTAACCACTCGGCCACCTGTCCACAGGGTCTGATCTGCAAGAGGCAGTGCAAGAAACAGCGCGCCTTGCCGGGCGCCGCATGCCGAGGTGCGCCCCTTTGAAGAAGCCGCGCTTGCCTGTCAATGGCCGGGGTGGCAGGGCGAGCAACTATGGCAAAACCGGAACGCAAAAGGGCGCTGCGCGGACGCGCAGGCAGGATGAAGAATGGTCGCGGGAGCGGGCGTGCGAGCACGGGGCAGGTGCGGCTCTGGGGCCGCCACGCGGTCGAGGCGGCGCTGCTCAATCCCGAACGCAAGCACCGCAAGCTATGGGCGACGCGCGATGGCATCGAGTCGCTCGACGGGGAGCTGCCCGCCGATTTCCCCGTGGAATATGCCGACACGCCCGATCTCGACCGGCTGGTGGCGCGCGACGCGCCGCATCAGGGGCTGGTCCTCGAATGCGCCCCGCTGGAAGAGCAGGATCTGCTCGACGTGATCGCCGCGGACGATGCGGCGCGGCCGATCGTGGTGCTGGACCAGGTGACGGACCCGCACAATGTCGGCGCAATCATGCGCTCGGCCGCCGCCTTCGGTGCCGCAGCCATCGTGACGCAGGATCGCCATGCCCCGCCCGAAAGCGGCGTGGTGGCAAAATCCGCGTCGGGTGCGCTGGAGACCGTGCCCTGGGTGCGCGTGGTCAACCTTGCGCGCGCGCTGGACGATCTCACCGCGCACGGCTTCTGGCGCATCGGTCTGGCAGGCGAAGCGGAGATGACCCTGGCGCAGGCCATGCCAACCGGGCCCGTCGCGATCGTGCTGGGGGCAGAGGGCGCCGGGCTTCGGCAAAATATCGCCGGACATTGCGACGCGCTCGCCAGACTGCCGATTTCCGCTGCGATCGAGAGCCTCAACGTCTCGAACGCGGCGGCGATTGCGCTCTACGCGCTGGCGACCCGCGAAAACCAGGCATAGCCTCCGGCACGCCGCTTGCGGTGTACGTCGCGCAAAGAAAAACCCCGCCGATCCACCACTCGACGGGGTCTTCTGTTTTAGCAGGCCCACGTAGGACCCCCGTGAAATCTCTTAGTTCACGGCGTCCTTGAGGCCCTTGCCAGCCTTGAACTTGGGCTGGTTGGAAGCCTTGATTTCCATCGGTTCGCCGGTGCGCGGGTTACGGCCGGTCGAGGCCTTGCGCTTCGCGACCGAAAACGTACCGAACCCGACGAGCCGAACCTCATCGCCATCGGCGAGGGCCTTCTGGATCGCGTCGAATACACCTTCCACGGCGTTCGAAGCGTCGCTCTTGGAAAGGCCACAGGATTCGGCAACCGTGCCGATCAGCTCATTCTTGTTCATACGGAAAACCCCTCGGTCCCAGACTTTCTACGGTGATAATTCGCTACGAGCGAATTCGTCGATTTGAGACCTTCGGCACGCATCTGTCAAAGTCATTCTGACAAAAAAGCGCGGAAATGTGCGATTTCTGGTTTACAAACATCAACTCTGTTGAAAAGTTTCGAACGAATGGCGAACAAACCCCGCATCAATGCGTGGTTTGCCCGCTTTCCGTAAAGGGAACTCCGTTCACCGGCTGACTCGCCAGGTCATCTGCTTCGGTCCATTCGATCGCATCGGGCTCTCTGACCAGAGCGCGCGACAGGACCTCGTCGACGTGGGATACGGGCACGATCTCCAATCCTTCGGTCACGCGCTCGGCGATATCGGCCAGGTCCTTCACGTTCTCTTCCGGGATCAGCACGGTGGGGATGCCACCACGCCGCGCCGCAAGCAGCTTTTCCTTCAGCCCGCCAATGGCCAGCACGCGTCCGCGCAACGTCACCTCGCCGGTCATGGCGACATCCGGGCGAACCGGAATACCGGCCAATGTCGAGACGATCGAGGTGACCATTCCCACGCCCGCGCTCGGCCCATCCTTGGGCACCGCCCCTTCGGGCAAGTGGATATGGATATTCTTGCGCCGGAAGATCGAGGGCTTGATGCCGTAGGCAGGCGCCCTCGCCTTCACGAAGCTGAAGGCCGCGGCGACGCTTTCGTTCATCACCTCGCCCAGCTTGCCCGTGGTCTTGATTTCGCCCTTGCCCGGCGTGGTGACGCTTTCGATGGTCAGCAGCTCGCCGCCCACCTGCGTCCATGCCAGCCCGGTGACGGCACCGATCTGCGCTTCCTTTTCCGCCAGGCCATGCTTGTGTTTGCGCACACCAGCGAACTCGCCGAGGTTTTCCGGCGTTATCTCGACCGTTTCAGCCTTCTTCTCGAGGATCTTGCGCAGGCTCTTGCGGGCCAGCTTTGCGATCTCCCGCTCCAGCGTGCGCACTCCGGCCTCACGCGTATAGTAGCGGATCAGGTCGCGCAGCGCCTCGTCGGTCAGCGTGAATTCGCCTTCCTCCAGCCCATGGTCGGCGACCTGCTTGGGCAGCAGGTGCGACTTGGCGATCTCCACCTTCTCGTCCTCGGTGTAGCCTTCCAGCCGGATGATCTCCATCCGGTCGAGCAGCGGCTGCGGCAGGTCGAGAGTGTTCGCGGTGCACACGAACATGATGTCCGACAGATCGAAATCGACCTCCAGATAATGGTCCTGGAAGCGCGCGTTCTGTTCCGGATCGAGCACTTCGAGCAGCGCCGAGGCGGGATCGCCGCGGAAATCCTGGCCCAGCTTGTCGATTTCGTCGAGCAGGAACAGCGGATTGGTGGTGCCCGCCTTGGTCAGGTTCTTGACGATCTTGCCCGGCATGGAGCCGATATAGGTCCGCCGGTGGCCGCGAATTTCGGATTCGTCGCGCACGCCGCCAAGCGACTGGCGCACGAACTCGCGGCCCGTGGCGCGCGCGATCGACTTGCCCAGGCTTGTCTTGCCGACACCCGGAGGGCCGACGAGGCACAGGATCGGACCTTTCAGCTTGTTCGTCCGCGCCTGCACGGCGAGATATTCGACGATCCGCTCCTTCACCTTTTCCAGTGCGTAGTGATCGTCATCGAGGATGGTCTGCGCCTCCTCGATATCGCGGTTGAGTTCGCTCTTCTGGCCCCATGGCAGGTCGAGCAGCACGTCGAGATAGTTGCGGATGACGGTCGCCTCGGCGCTCATCGGCTGCATCGCCTTGAGCTTCTTGAGCTCGCTTTCCGCCTTGGTGCGCGCCTCTTCGGAAAGCTCCAGCTTCTCGATCTTTTCCTGCAGCTCGGCAAGCTCGTCGCCGTCGCCGCCCTCGCCCGAGCCACCAAGCTCGTTCTGGATCGCCTTCAACTGTTCGTTGAGATAATACTCGCGCTGCGTCTTCTCCATCTGCCGCTTCACGCGGCCCCGGATGCGCCGCTCCACCTGCAGCACGGAAAGCTCGCCCTCCATGAAGTTGAGGAGCATTTCCAGCCGCTTGCGCGGATCGGGCTCGGTCAGCAGGCCCTGCTTGTCAGAAACCTTGATCGCCAGGGCAGCGGCCACCGCATCGGCGAGCGCGGCCGCATCGTCGATCTCGCCCAGTTCCTCGGCCGCTCCTTCGTTTTTCTTCGAAAGCTTGGCGTAATCGGCAAACTGCTCGATCACGGTGCGCATCAGCGCAGTGACTTCGCTGCCGGAAACCGTGGCCTGCTCCATCGGGCGAACCTGGGCGAAGGTAACTGCGCCCTCGTCCTGCAAGTCGCTCAACTGCGCACGGCTCGTGCCTTCGACCAGCACACGCACGGTGCCATCCGGCATTTTGAGCATCTGCAGGATCTGGGCGATCACGCCGACATCGTAGAGATCGGAGCCGCCCGGTTCTTCGCACGAAGGATCAAGCTGGGCGAGCAGGAAGATGTCCTTGTCGCCTTCCATCGCCGCTTCGAGCGCGGCGACCGAGCGCTCGCGCCCGACGAAGATCGGCACGACCATGCCGGGGAACACGACGATGTCGCGCAGGGGGAGAAGCGGAAAACGCTGAGTCATAAGTATCTTTTAGCGCGCGGATTGGCCGCGCACCCGTCCTTGCCCAAGAATATGGGTCGATCGACCGGACCCTGCAATGGGTTGCGCCGACGGCTGTGGATGGACCGCTGGGAAGACCACCCTTGCGACAGCCGTGGGCCTCCATTGCCGCAGGCGGTCGGAGCCTTGCAGGCGAAGCGCCCTGCCCGGCCCGGCCCCTAGCCCATGCCGGGCAGGTTGAAGCCCGGGGGAAGCCCCATGCCGGACTGGATCTTCTCCATCTCTTCGGACGAAACACGATCCGCCTTGCCGCGCGCATCGTTGAACGCGGCGGCGACCAGATCTTCCACCATCTGCTTTTCTTCGGGCTTCATCAGGCTGTCGTCGATGCTCACGCCCATGATCCGGCCGCGCGCGGTGCATTTCACCTTTACCAGACCGCCGCCGGCGGTGCCTTCGACCTCGATCGAATCGAGCTTGGCCTGTGCTTCGCCCATCTGGTTCTGAATGGTCTGCGCCGCTTCCTGCGCGGCTTTCATCATCTCTTCCATCGATTTCATGCGTGCTTGCTCCATCGGCGTGGGGTTGCGGCGGCAGCCTGCTCCTTCTCGTCGAGCAGTTCCGCCTGGGGGAAGGCCGCACGGGCGGCCTGCATTAGCGGGTGGTTCTCCATCGCGTCGCGCAGCGCAGCGGCTTCGGCCTGCGCGGCCTCCGCAAGGCTGGGCGGCGCGGCGGGGTCAGTAATTTCCGCGAGCTTCCAGCTACGGCCCGTCGCCCTTTGCAGCGCAGTGCGCAATTCGGCCTCGATCTTGTCCTTGTATTCGGGCGCACGGGCAAAGGTGATCACGCCATCTTCAAGGCTTACGACCCGCAGTTGCAGACGCATGATGCTGGCCGCGATGTACTCGCCCGCCTCCTCGACCCGGTTCACCAGCGATGCAAAATCGGCTGGCGGCAAGGGAGTGGCGGACTGGGGCGGCGCTGCAGCACTCGGCGCAGGCGACGCAGGCGATGATGCGCTTTCTGCGGGCGTGGCCGGGAGGCCTTTCGCCAGTTCCTCCATCTTGCGCACGAGCGAGCCGGGATCGGGCGCATCCGCCGCGTGGATCAGCCGCAACAAGGCCATCTGCGCGCTCACCAGCGGATCTGGCGCGGTCTTTACCTCGTCATATCCCTTCAGGAGCAACTGCCACAGACGGTGCAACTGACCGGGCGTCAGCCTGCCGGCCCAGTCGGAAAGCTGGCCGCGCTCTTCCTCGCCATGGAGATCGGGCATCGCGCCGCCGATCTGCATCACCGTGATCCGGTGGACGACGTCCATCAGCGCGCGCATCAGCGCCAGCGGCTCGACCCCCAGCGCATACTGGTCCGCAACCGCGTCCAGCATCTGCTTGGGTTGACCTTCCAGGATAGCGCCCAGCAGGCGCCGCTGCGCGCCCGCATCGGCCAGGCCCAGCATGTCGCGCACGCGCGCCGCAGTGACCAGCCCGCCCGATCCGTCATCCTCCAGATCGGCATGCGCAATCGCCTGGTCGAGGATCGAAAGCCCGTCACGCACAGACCCTTCCGCTGCGGCTGCGACCAGCGCCAGTGCCTCGGGCTCGGCCGCGACCTGCTCCTGCTCGCAAACCCATGCGAAATGTTCGGCCAGCCGCTCGGTCGGGATACGGCGCAGGTCGAAACGCTGCGTGCGGCTGAGCACCGTGACCGGCAGCTTGTCGACCTCGGTGGTCGCGAAGAGAAACTTCACATGGCTCGGCGGCTCCTCAAGTGTCTTGAGCAACGCATTGAAAGCATTGCGAGACAGCATGTGGACTTCGTCGATGATGTAGATCTTGTAGCGCGCGCTGACAGCGGCATAGCGGACCGCCTCGATGATTTCGCGCACGTCGTCGACACCGGTATGCGAGGCCGCGTCCATCTCGATCACGTCGATATGGCGGCCTTCCGCAATCGCGCGACACGGCTCGCACACGCCGCAGGGATCGATGGTCGGCCCACCCTCCCCGTCCGGCCCGATGCAGTTGAGCGACTTGGCGATCAGGCGCGCGGTGGAGGTCTTCCCCACCCCGCGCACGCCGGTCATCAAAAAGGCATGCGCCAGCCGGTCACGCCGGATGGCGTTGGCCAGCGTCTGGACCATCGGCTCCTGCCCGATCAGCTGGCTGAAGGTCTGCGGACGATATTTGCGCGCGAGCACGCGATAGGGCTGCGCGGGATCGGCCGTCGGCTCTGCTGATTTGGGCTCGGCAGGCGCCTCCGGTTCCGGTTCGGCGTCGACGAACATCGCGTTCTGGCCCGCCGCCTCCAGTTCGGCGGCGGAAGGCTGAGCCTCTTCGGTCTCGTTCAGATCTTTATCGGGAAGCTCGGAATCGCCCATCGGGCAAAGCTAGGCGCTGCCCAGGCGCTTGTCATCCGGCGATGTGGGAAAAGAAACCCGGAGAGGCGCCCCCCGGGAGACAAGCACGCTCTTGGCAATCAATTGTCGCGTGCTGTTTCCGTTGTCGGCATACCGACTGCTAGCTAGGATCGCGCGATGCTCCTGCCCCTCGCTGCTCTGCACGCCCCGCCCCTGTCCGTCCCGGTCGAGCCAGCGAGACCGCCGGTGGAAATCTCCGCCGGAACCCTGCAATCGCTCAATCCAGCGTTGCTCGATCGATTGTGCAACGCGAATGGCGGTATCGGCGGCCGATTCGGGCAGGTGCCCGATACACAGGGGGCTGACCTTATCGGGATCGACGGAGCTCCGCGCCGGACCTTTGATCCCCATGTCGGTCCGTTCGAGGAATACGAAACCTGGCAAACCCCGCGTTCGCAGCGCACGCACACAATACGCTATATCGCGCCAACCACAGACAGTCTGACCCGCGAGACCCTTGCGCGGCATCTCGCCTCTATCGCCTCGGAAGGCGGCTGGAAGCGCATCGAGGCGCCCGAGGACGCAAGCGTCTTTGTACGCTACTCGATGCAAGTCTCGTGGCACAAAGAGATCGAACGCGACGGCGAGCCCACACTGATCACGCTCATGCCCGATGGCGGTCTCTCGAGCGTGTCGCTTTACTGCATCGCTCAGGACCTCAGGGCGGACGCCGAAGCCGAGCGGCAGGAGAATGTCGGCGACACACCGTTTGCGCGCTGATTACAGGGCAAAGGCAGGTTCGCTAATATACTGAAAAGGAGCCGAGCGACCCGTCGCAATTCACCTGGGCTGCTTCCTTCCGGACCTGACCCGGTGAGCGAACGCAAACGTCCACCCGACTCCCGCCGCGCGATATGGCGAACGCAGATCAAAAGCGCAAGATCAGGATGCGCTACGAACCAGGTCTGCCGCGATTGCGCCCACCTCAGCACCCAGGGCATCTGCGAATGCGCCCGCTTCGCGCGGTCGGTCGAGGAAGAATACAAGCGTGTACCAGCCGCCGCCAGCGGGATCGAAAATGGCAACGTCGTTGATCTCGACCGCACCGGGCGCCGCGCAATAACCGGTCTTGTCGCCCACACTCCAATCGCCCGGGATCCCCGCCCTCAGCCGGTTGAGCCCGGTTTCGCTCGCTACCAGCCACCGCGCCAATTGGTCGCGGTCCGCAGCATCCAGGACCGTGTCGTCGGAAAGGACGCGGCGGTACGTCTCGCCGAAAGCCAGCGGGCTGGTCGTGTCGCGCGGGTCCCCGGCGGCGTTCTCGTTCAGCGCCAGCTCCCGCCGGTCGAGCCGGGTCACATCGTCGCCAAGCGCGCGAATCCATTCGGTCAGCCCGCGCGGCCCGCCCACTTCGTCGAGCAGCAGGTTGGCCGCACCATTATCGCTCACGGTTACGATGTTTTTCGCCGCATCGCCTACCGTCATCCAGCCTTCCTCGAAGCGGGAACGGGTAAAGGGCGCGTGCCCTTCCACCGCTGCCGGATCGATGATGAGCCGATCCTCTGGCTCCAGCCCGTTCACGCCCGACAGGACCATGCCCGCCAGCAACGTCTTGAAGGTGGAGCACATGGCGAAACGTTCTTCGCCGCGATGCGAGAGCAGGACCGCGCCGGCAGGATCGATCAGCGCAACGCCCAGCCGGCCCCCGCTACGCTTCTCGATATCGACCAGTTGCGCACGCGCCCGTTCGATCGAACCAACGGAGAGGCCATCGCGCTCGATCGGCTGGGGCGAAGGATCGCTCGGTTGCGCAACGCATCCGCCCGCGCACATCAGCGCGGCAAGAAACGCGGCGCGCACGACGCTCACCGGAAATTGTCGGCGTAGGCCTGCAGCTTCAGCTTCTTGGGCGGAGTCGCATGAACGCGCGCGGGGATGCCGTATTTCTCGGCATAGGCCTTCGCCTCGTCCTTGCTCGGGAAGGTCAGCTGCACCTGAACCTGCGTATCGCCCGACCCGGTCCAGCCCATCAAGGGGTCCGCCCGCCGTGCTTCGGATTGCTCGAACTCGAGCACCCACTCGTCGATTCGTGCCTTGCCGGATTGCATCGCGCTCTTCGGGCGCTGATAGATACGTGCTGCCATGGGGTTCTCCCTAATTCAGCCTTTGCCCCGTGAAAAGGCATTCTTGGTCTTGAGGCTCGGCGCTTCGGTCCACGGCTCTTCCGGCCAGCGATGCTTGGGATAGCGGCCCTTCATGTCCTTGCGCACATCCGCCCAGCTTCCGCGCCAGAAAGCGGGCAGATCGCGCGTAGCCTGCACCGGGCGACCGGCGGGGCTGGTCAGCTTGAGCAACAGGGGCGTGCTCCCGATCATGGGATGGCGATCCAGGCCGAACAGGGCCTGCACGCGGACTTCTACAGCGGGCGCATCCTGCCCAGTATAGTCGATCGCATGCTGAGTTCCCGCCGGACTGGTAAACGCGCGCGGCGCGCACTCGTCCAGGCGCTGCCGCTCGTTCCAGTCGAGCATGCCCAGCAGCGCGTCGATCAGCTTGCCCCTGCCGATGCCCAGATCGCGGCGTCCGGCCAGCAGCGGCGCGAGCCACATGTCCGCTGTCTCGCGCAGCATATCGGGCGAAAGCCCCTCGATCCCGGCGAAGCGCGCGCGGGCGAGCAGATCTGCCGGAAGCAGTTCTCCCTGCTCGCTCCCCAGCTTGTCCAGAGCCTTGTCCACAAGCAGGGCCTGCACCGCATCAATATCCGGATCTGCGTCTGACCCTTTGGAGAGCACGAGCGCGCCCAGCCGCTCCTCGCGCCGCGCCTCGACCCTCTCGCCCACCCAGCGCAAGGTACGATGGAGTTCGATCCGCTCACCGAACCATTGGCGCAGATCCGCTTCGTCGAGCGAAGCGGCAGCGGTAATCCGCGCGCCCTGCGCGCTGCCCTGCGCATCGCCGATCACGCAGTATTCCGCCCGGGCTACCGGCGACGCAGGATCGAGCCGATAGCCACGCCCGTTGGCGGCCAGCCAGTCTTCGCCCGACGCATCGCGCCGCTTCGCCACGAAGCCGGGGCGGCCTGCGGCGAGGATCACGGCGAGCGGCAAATCCGACTGTCCGGCGTCGCACTCGACCAGCTTCTCGGCTGCCTTTGCCCATCGCGCGGCCAGTTTCCGGCTCGCCTCCGCGCGCGGGCCCCGATCGCCCCTCCAGCGAGACAGCCGCGCTTCCAGGTCTTCGCCGCGTCCGCTGAGCCCGCGCTCCTGCAGCAGCAGAACCGCCTGTGCCGCACGCCCCGCACAGCCGTGCCGCGCGCCGAACAGCACCATCGCCGCGCCCGAAGGGTCGAGCGGCAACTGCGCCATCGCCTCGCCATCGGCCGTGATGCGCCCGTCCGCATCGAGCGCGCCGAGCGAGCGCAGCTCCTCGCGCGCCGTGGCCAGCGAAGCGGCGGGCGGCGGATCGAGCCAGCGCAGGTTGGCAGGCTCGCTCTCGCCCCACCTGGCCAGCGTCAGCACCAGCGGCGCAAGGTCGCTGGTCGCGATCTCCGGCGGCTCGAACGCGGGGCGCCCCGCATGCGCCGCTTCCGTCCACAGGCGATAGGCGACACCGGGGGCCTGCCGCGCCGCGCGCCCTGCCCGCTGCGTTGCCGAGGCCTGCGATGCCTGCACCGTCACCAGCCGGTTGCCGCCCGCCGCGCGGTCGTATTCCGCCCGGCGGGAGAGGCCGCCATCGACCACCACGGTAACGCCGTCCAATGTCAGCGAGGTTTCGGCGATTGCGGTCGCGAGCACGATGCGGCGGCGCCCCTGCGGATCGCGGCGGATCGCAGCGCGTTGCGCTCCCGGATCGACCTGTCCGTGCAGCGGCAGGATCACCGCTTCACCCAGCCGCGGCTCCAGCCGTTCGCGCACCCGCTCTATCTCGCGCACGCCGGGCAGGAAGGCGAGGATATCGCCCTCCTCGTCCCGCCATGCCCGCGCCACCGCATCGGCCATGGAATCCTCGAAACGGTCCACCCCGCTCGATCCAAGCCACGCGATGCGAAGCGGATGGCTTCGGCCCTCGCTTTCGATCACGGCACACCGATCCATCAGCGATGCGAACCGCTCTCCATCCAGAGTGGCGGACATGACCAGCAGGCGCAGGTCCTCGCGCAGCACGGCCAGCGTTTCCAGCGCCAGCGCAAGGCCGAAATCGCTGTCCAGATGCCGTTCGTGCGCCTCGTCGAACAAAACGGCGGAGACGCCGGAGAGCTCGGGATCGGCCACGATCCGGTTCACGAAGATCGCCTCCGTCAGCACGGTGATGCGCGTTTTCGCGGATCGTCTGGAATCGAGCCGCGTCAGGTAGCCGACCGTCTCCCCCGGTTTTTCGCCCAGCATCGCGGCCATCCGCTCCGCCGCGGCGCGCGCGGCGACCCGGCGGGGCGAGAGCAGCAGGATTTCGCCTTCGCACCATTCCTCACCCAGCAGCGCAGGCGCGACCGCCGTGGTCTTGCCCGCACCCGGCGGTGCGACCAGCACCGCGTTGGAGCCGGTGCGCAGCGCGGCCTTCAGGTCCGGCAAGACCGCGTGGATGGGGAGACGTGAATCCTCGGGCATTCCCTCGCCCCTAACCCAGTCCGTCACCCCTGCGAAGGCAGGCTTCCGGATAGTCTGTCGGCAGGCGTTGTGCCGCCGGCTCGCAAGCGCACCCCTGCGCGATCACTCCCCCTCCCAGCCGAACACATCCTCCACCCCCACGCCGAACCGGCGCGCGATGCGGAAGGCGGTTTCGAGGCTGGGGGAATAGCGCCCCTGCTCGATCGCAATGATCGTGTGGCGCGTCACCCCCACGGCCTCGCCCAGCGCGGCCTGGCTTATCCTGTCATGTTCCTCGCGCAATTCGCGCACGCGGTTGGTGATCGGTGGGCGCTTGCTCATCGGGTAGCGCGGCGGAAGTAGAATATCTGGAGCGCATATTCCGCGATGGTCGAGACAATCAGCGCGCCGACGATCGCATGGACCAGCAGCGTGGCGCTCCACCCGCCGATATGCATGACGATCGCGGTGATGACCCCGAAGCCGAGCACCGCGCCCGAGAAGTGGCCCGCCCGGTCGATCGCGGCGCGCTCCCGCTCGTCGGCGGGCGCATCGGCTTCTTTGGGCGAGGCAACCGCGAGGATCACCTGCGCAACGATGGAGAGCACGATCACCGCGAGCACATAGGGGATCAGCGGACCGATCACCGGAGCCTGCGGCGCCGCCGCGACCAACTGGGCGTACCAGAGCCCCGTGGCGAGCATGATCGCCCCCATGACCCAAGCGGATTTTTCCCTGAACGACATGACCGCGAATCTCCTTCGTTGTGTAGAACATTTTCTACATAGGAGGATTGCTAGAGAATGTCGAACATTTTTTACAAGGCGAGTTTTCGACAGATTTTGATCGCCTTTTGTTCCCGAGCGGTAAGACTGATGCTAAAGAGACGCGATGCGAGCGTACGCTTTTAGAATTGTTGATGCTTTACCGTCGAAAATTGCGGGAGGGCTCGCTTTCTTCGCACCAATCTATGCGAGCGCGAAGCCCGATGAGGCTTCATCGCTGCTCGATTATGCAATGAGCGCAGAGACGATTGCGCGCTATTCACCCTTCGCGGTCCTTATAGCCGCCCTCTACTGGCTGCTTTGGCTGGCCCTCAAACGGTACACTTCAGTGGCTAGCAACCGTGGCAAGGACGTGCGGCTAGGAAAAGGGTCTGTCGCTTCCGGCGAGCTCCCTGATCAATTGAAGATGGGCGACGGCTCGGTCGTAGTTCTTCCCGACAGCAAAGGCAGTATGAAGTACCTTCAAGGTGCGGCGTTCGGATGGAATGCTTCAGCTAGTGGCAAGGCGACTGCGGTCGGCAGGGGCGCTCGATCTAACGCGAACAAAAAGGAGTGAGCGTCGTGAAGGTTGGGAAAGATTCCGTAGTTATGGGTCACGTTTCCGAGAACTTGGAAGTTGGAGAAGGCTGCGTCATAATTGGGCCGACTGACTCCGGCGGTAACACGATTCTTGATCAGAACATGGCTATCGGTCGTGGTGCGCAAGCAGGTCTAAACTCAATTGCGATTGGAACGCACGCCCAAGCCGGACTGCGTCGTCGGGATTAAAACGACAGGAACGGTTACTCCACAAGCCGAAGAAATTGTTCTTTAGAAGGGCGTACGGCACGCGTGCACTGCGCTTGTGTCAAAAAAGCTAAAACCCCCGCGCCACCGCGAAGTGCGCGGCGGCGACCATTGCCTCGCGGGCCTTGCCGTCGGGGAAGATCGACAGCGCATCCGCCGCCCGCTGCGCGAAGTGTCGGGCGCGCTCGCGGGTTGCCTCGACGCAGTCGTGGCGTTCCACCAGCGCAACCGCATGGGCCAGGTCTTCGTCGGACGTCTTGAAGCCCGCGATGGCGCTTTCCCAGAACTTGCGCTCTTCCGCGTCGCCGCGCGCATAGGCGAGGATGACCGGCAGGGTCATCTTGCCCTCGCGGAAATCGTCGCCCCGGTCCTTGCCCATCGCTGCCGCGTCGGACGAGTAGTCCAGCGCGTCGTCGACCAGCTGGAACGCTATCCCCAAGTTGCGGCCATAATCGTCCAGCGCCTGTTCCTCCGCGTCGCTGCACTCCGCAACCACGGCGGAGATGCGGCTGGCGGCGGCGAACAGCGCCGCCGTCTTTGAGCCGATAATATCCAAATACCGCTCTTCGCTGGTGGCGATCTTGCGCTGCGCGGTCAGCTGCGCAACCTCGCCCTCGGCGATGATCGCGCTGGCGGAGGAGAGGATCTTCAGCACGCGCAGGCTGCCATCCTCGGTCATCAGTTCGAATGCGCGGCTGAACAGGAAATCGCCCACCAGCACGGTGGCAGGATTGCCGAAAATGATGTTCGCGGCGGCCTTGCCCCGGCGCATCTCGCTGCCGTCCACCACATCGTCGTGCAGCAGCGTGGCGGTGTGGATGAACTCGACCGCGGCGGCCAGCTTGTGATGGCGCGTGCCCTGGTACCCGACCAGCTCCGCCCCGGCGAGCGTCAGCATCGGGCGCAGGCGCTTGCCCCCGCCCGATATCAGGTGCCCGGCCAGGCTCGGGATGAGCGGAATTTCGCTCTGCATCCGGTCCAGAATCACGGAATTGACGGCATTCATGCCCGGTGCCGTCAACGCGAGCATCGCGTCGATGGAGGCATTGGGCGCGCCGGAGGCTCGGCTGATTGGGACGATCTCGGCGGTCATTGCGCCATCCAATGGCCAAGCGACGCGATCATTTCAAGCGCATAAGGGACATCGCGCGTTGCAAGCTGCGGCACAGACAAGGCGGACACCGTGGCGATCAGGCCCGGGGCAGCGAGAGCCGGACCAGAAGACCGCCCAGATCCTCGCTCTCGGCAAGATCGACCGACCCGTTGTAGATTTCCGCGACGTCGCGCACGATGGCCAGCCCCAGCCCCGTGCCCGGCTTGCCCGTATCCAGCCGCGCGCCGCGATCGAAAATCTCGACCCGCTTTTCCTCGGGGATGCCCATGCCGTCGTCTTCCACCCAGATCACGCAGCGCTGATTGTCCGGCTCTGCATCGATGGTCACGAAGACACTGCCACCGCCGTATTTGGCCGCGTTCTCGATCAGGTTGCCGACGATCTCGTCGAGGTCCTGCCGCTCGATGGCGACCTTGGCATCGCTCGATCCGTCGATATCGAAGCGCACGTCGGGATAGAGCCGCTCCACCGCACGCCGCACGGCTTCCGCGCTTTCGCGCACCGGCGTCTGCGCATGGCCGACCGCGCGGCGGCCCACGGCACGCGCGCGGGCAAGATGATGGTCCACATGGCGGCGCATCGTGCGCGCCTCGCGGATCACGGTATCGGCCAGATCGGGCGCGTGCGCGGTGGCGGCGTTGTTGACCACCGTAAGCGGCGTCTTGAGCGCGTGCGCGAGGTTGCCCGCATGGGTGCGCGCCTCCTCCGCCTGCCGCTCCGAATGCTCAAGCAGCATGTTCAGCTCCTGCACCAGCGGCTGCACTTCCAGCGGCAGCGGATCGGTCACGCGGTTGGAGCCGGAAGTGCGAATATGCTGGATCGCGCCCTGAATGCGCCGCAGCGGGCGCAGGCCGACATAGCTTTGCAACAGCACCAGCACCATGAGGCCCAGCCCCAGGATCACGAAGCTGATGACGAGGATGCGCTGGATACGGTCGATCTGTTCGTCGATCTCGTCCCGCGACTGCGCGACCGCGAAGGTCCACAAGGTATCGCTGCCCGGCAAGGTGGCGTCGCGCTGCGCAATGCGCAGCGAGCTGCCGTCGAACTGCGCGCTGTCGTAATTGAGCACATCGACCCGGTCGGACCGGCGCAGCTGCAGCGTCTGGTCCCACAGCGAGCGCGAGGGAAGAACCGTCTCGTTCTCCAGGCTGACCGTCTCGCCCGCAGGGCTGATCTGGTAATAGAGGCCGGAATTGGGCTCCAGGAAGCGCTGGTCGCCCATCGGGCGGATCAGCCAGACCTGATTGCCCTCCTGAATCTCGGCAGAGGCGATCAGTGCGGTGAGGTTGTTGTTGAGCTGCGTGTCGAAATTCTGCTCGACCAGATTGGTCAGCGTGCGGTCCAGCGTCAGCCCGCCGCCCAGCAGCAACACCATGATCCACACGGCAGAGATGGCGATCATCCGCCATGTCAGGCTGCCGGTATGCGGGGCGACGAAATCGCGCGGGCGCTCGTCATGCACCTCGCCCGCAACACGGTCGGGCGCACGCGGATCGCGCCTGCCCGTGCGGTTCGCGCCGACGGCCCCCGCATCGCGGGGTGCGTCGGTCGCGGACTTAGGCCCGGGGGGCGTCGGCGGGGTCGTCGAGGCTGTAACCAAGGCCACGGATCGTTGTGATGACTTCCGCACCCAGCTTCTTGCGGATGCGGGTGACGAAGACCTCGATCGTGTTGGAATCGCGGTCGAAATCCTGATCGTAGATATGCTCGATCAGTTCGGTGCGGCTGACGACCTTGCCCTTGTGGTGCATCAGGTAGCTCAGCAGCTTGTATTCCTGCGCGGTCAGCTTCACCGGATCGCCCCCGCGCGTGACGCGGCCCGAGCGCGTGTCGAGCCGCACATCGCCGGCGGTCAGTTCGGACGAGGTATTGCCGCTCGCACGGCGGATCAGCGCGCGCAGGCGGGCGATGAGTTCCTCGGTCTGGAAGGGCTTGGCGAGATAATCGTCCGCGCCCGCATCCAGCCCGGCGACCTTGTCCGACCAGCTGTCGCGCGCGGTCAGCACCAGCACGGGGAAGGTGCGGCCTTCCTTGCGCCACATGCCCAGCACCGTCAGCCCGTCGATTTCCGGCAGGCCGAGGTCGAGGATGACGGCATCGTAATTCTCGCTGGAGCCCAGATAGTGGCCGTCTTCCCCGTCGGTCGACAGGTCCACGGCATAGCCGTTCTGTTCCAGCGTCGATTTGAGCTGCTGGCCCAGGGTAGGCTCGTCTTCTACGATCAGGATGCGCATCGGCGGCTGGTCCTTGTCACTTCGCAAGTATCATCAACAAGGCCGCTCCTTGAAGCGAATGGCGCATCATCGTCAACAACCCAGCCCGAGATTCCCGCCGATCTCTAGCGGGCGACCCGCATGACGCGGCCCGTTCGCGCATCGACATAGACGTGGATCACGCTCTGCCCGCGCACGTAGATCAGCCGATAGGCCTTTGCCTGCGCGTCGTAGCTCGGCCCCAGATATTCGTAGCAATCGCCGCCCGTGCGCCGCCCACCGCAGCGCGGCACGCCCAGCGCCCGGGCGCCGATCGCTTCGAGCTGGCGCAGTTCGAGGACGCGGCCCTCGCCCAGATCGCGCCGGGCCGCCTCCTGCGCCGTATTGCTCTGCGCCATGGCAGGAGCGGGGGTTGCGACAAGCGCACAACCGAGAAGAAGGGAGGCAAAGACAGCTTTCATGATGGGAGCAGTAGTGCACCAACAGCGTTGAATAGGTTCTGAATGTTGCCCTGCACCAATCGTTCAGCTTTCGGCCTCATTTGATGAATAGCGGCCTTAATTGACCGCTTCATACGTGACGGAAACGGTCACTCCGGTTTCCACCATGCCCGGCTGGACAGGCGGGGCGCCGGCACTGCGCTGCGCCGTCACCATGATGGCATCGGCCGCATATTCGCGCGCGTTGCCCTGCACGCTCTCGGCGATCTTGAGCACGCGCACGTTCGAATAGCCCGCGACCCGCGCGTAATCCATCGCCATGCTCCGTGCGCGTTCCAGCGCCCGGCGGCGCGCTTCGGCCTTGGGCTGCGTATCGTCGGAGACCGAGAAGCGGGGCCCGTTGATGTTGTTCGCGCCCGCCTGCACCAGCGCATCGAGCACGTTGCCGACTTCTTCGGTATCGCGCAGCTTCACGCTGACCTGATTGGAAGCTTCGTATCCGCGGAACACCTGGTCGCGGGTCTGCTGATCGTAATCGAACCGGGCGTTCAGATTGATCCGCGTGGTCTGGATGTCACGCTCGGGAATGCCGAGCGAGCGGAGCCGGTCGATCACGCTCTGCATCTGGGTGGAATTCTGCCGCAGCGCGTCGGATGCGGTCATGGCCTGCGTGGTGACGCCCGCGCTGATCGTGACCGTGTCCGGCTCCACCTCCACCTGCTCGTTCACGACCAGTTCGATCACCGGCCCGGTGGCCTGCACCTGAATGTCGGCGGCGCTGGCAGGAGCGGTGGCGAGCGCGGCAAGCGCAATGGCGGTCGGAACGATGGCGGTGCGGATCATGGGCGTTTCTCCAAGGAAAGCTGTTATTCCAATTGTTACCCGCAAGATCGAGCCTGCGGAAGGCTTGTGAGATAGGCTTGTGCGCCTTAACTCGCCGCAACAATGGCTCAGCCTCCAATTCTTTCCTGGGAAAACCTCGGCCTGCAGCAGGGCGGACGCTGGCTGTTCGGCGGCCCGAACCAGGACAATATCGATCTGCATGTGGGCCCGCGCGACCGTCTGGCGCTGATCGGCCGCAACGGCGCGGGCAAGACCACGCTGTTCCGGCTGATCGAGGGCAAGCTCGAAGCGGATCAGGGCCAGCGCAAGGTGAAACCTGGCACGCGAATCGTCGTGCTGGAACAGGACCCTGACGTGTCCGCCTGCGACACGCTGATGGATTTCGCGCTGGGCGGCGAGAACCCGCCCGCCGAACACGAGGTGGAAGCCATCGCCGGTCAGCTGGGCATCGACATGAGCCGCGAGGCCAAGGGCGCCAGCGGTGGCGAGAAGCGCCGCGCCGCCATCGCCCGCGCGCTGGCGCAGGACCCCGACCTGCTGCTGATGGACGAGCCGACAAACCACCTCGACCTCGCAGCGATCGACTGGCTGGAATCCTGGCTGGATCGCTATACCGGCGCCTTCATCGTCATCAGTCACGACCGGACCTTCTTGAAGCGCCTGACCCGCGCGACGCTGTGGCTCGACCGGGGCACCATGCGGCGCAAGGAAGTCGGCTTTGGCGGGTATGAGGCCTGGGAAGAGCAGGTCTATGCCGAGGAAGCGCGTGCGGCGGAGAAGCTCGACGCCAAGCTGAAGCTGGAGGCGCACTGGCTGGAGCGCGGCGTGACCGCGCGGCGCAAGCGCAATCAGGGCCGGCTGGAGAAGCTGTGGCAGATGCGCGCGCAACGCGCCTCGATGATCGACACCAGCGGCACCGCGAAGCTCAAGCTCGCCACGGCAGAGGACTTCAAGAGCAAGTCCGTGATCGTGGCCGACCATATCTCCAAGAGCTACCCAACCCCTGAGGGTGACGAGCGCACCATCATCCGCGACTTCTCGCTGCGCATCCAGCGCGGCGACCGCATCGGCATCGTCGGAGCGAATGGCGCGGGCAAGACGACGCTGCTTAAGATGCTGACCGGCGAGATCGAGCCCGATAGCGGCAGCGTGGACATCGCCAAAACCCTGACCGGCGTGATGATCGACCAGCAGCGCAGCCTGCTGGGCGCAGGGATGACCGTGCGGCAGGTGCTGGCCGAGGGTGGCGACTGGATCGATGTGCGCGGAAACCGCAAGCATGTGCAGGGCTACCTCAAGGAGTTCCTGTTCGATCCGGGCATCGTCGACACCAAGGTCGACATCCTTTCGGGCGGCGAGCGTTCGCGACTGCTGCTGGCCCGCGAATTCGCCCGCGCGTCCAACCTGCTGGTGCTGGACGAGCCGACCAACGATCTCGACCTCGAGACGCTCGACCTGCTGCAGGAGGTCATCGCGGACTACGAGGGCACCGTGCTGATCGTCAGCCACGACCGCGACTTCCTCGACCGGACGGTCACCGTCACCTTGGGCCTCGACGGGTCGGGCAAGGTCGATGTGGTCGCCGGCGGGTACGAGGACTGGGTGGCCAAGCGCCGCACGCCCATCGTGGGCAAGTCCAAGACGGCCAAGTCCACCCCAACGCCGCCTCCCCCACCCCCGCCTCCGCGCGCAGACAAGCTCAGCTTCAAGGACCAGCGCGATTACGACACGCTTCCCGCGCGCATCGAGGAACTGGAACTGGCCATCGCGCGGGGGGAGGAGATCCTCGCCGACCCGGAACTCTACTCCAAGGATCCGCAGCGTTTCGCCACCATTTCCAAGGGTGTCGAGAACGCGCGCAGCGAGAAGGACGCGGCTGAGGAGCGCTGGCTCGACCTGGCCGAGCGGGTCGAGGGTTGAGCCTCGATCCGCTACGCCGGGAAATCGCGGCGTGCCGGGTGTGCGAGAAGGCCCTCGGCTTCACGCCCCGTCCGGTCGTGCAGTTCTCCGCCACCTCGCGCGTCCTCATCATCGGGCAGGCTCCCGGCAGCAAGGTCCACGCGAGCGGCATCGGGTGGGACGATGCCAGCGGCGACCGGCTGCGCGAGTGGACCGGGCTCAGCCGCGACCAGATGTACGATCCTGCGCAGGTCGCGCTCGTCCCGATGGGCTTCTGCTACCCCGGGAAGGCGAGCGGTGGCGACCGTCCGCCCCGCCCGGAATGCGCACCGCTGTGGCACGAGCGGGTGCTCGCAACGCTACCGCAGGACCGCCTGACGCTGCTGGTCGGCATGCATGCGCAGAAGGCCTACCTGCCAGAAACCAGGAGCTGGACCATGGCCCGGCGCGTGGAGCACTGGCGCCAATTCGGCGGCACCATCCCCCTGCCCCATCCCGCGTGGCGCTCCACCCTGTTCATGCGCAAGCACCCGTGGTTCGAGGCTGAGGTTGTGCCGGAGCTCCGCGAGCGCGTGGCCGAAGCTCTCGCCTAGCCCAGCCCTTCGGCCTTCATCGCCTGCTGCACGCTGTCGCGCTGCTTGTTGCGGTCGCGGTATTCCTTCAGCGACTGCGGCAGGTCGATCCCGAACTTGTCGGCCCACAGCAGCGTGACGAACAGGTAGTTGTCCGCCACGCTCGGCCCGGTACCGACCAGCCAGGCGTTGCCCTCCATCAGCGTCTCGGCCAGTTCGTACTTGCTGGCCACAGTCGCCTTCGCCTGCTCCTTGGCATCGCCCCCGGCACCCCCGAACAGCGGAGCATAGGCCTTGTGGATCTCGGTACCGATGAAGCCGATCCATTCCAGCAGCCGATAGAGGCCTTCCCCCTTGGGCAGCGCGCCCGTGCGGTTCGCAATGTAGGGAAGAACCGCCGGGTTCTCGGTCAGCAGGCCATAGCCGTCCGTCTCGAGCGCGGGGACGTAGCCGCGCGGGCTGATCTGGTAGAAATCCGTTCCGTCCTCGGTCTGGTGCTTCGCAAGATCGACCTTCACCGTGTCGAACTGCACGCCCCCTTCGATCAGCGCGATGTGGCTGGCGAGGCTGCAGGCGCCGGGCGAGTAGTAGAGCTTCATGACTGCGGTTTCCTTCGTTTTTGGGGCTTTCCCCGACAACGGCCCGTCGGCAGAGGCGATCCCCTGACACACCTGACACAGTGTCCAGGGGGAGAAAGCCGCCCTCACCTCACCCGATAGAAATCCGCCACCCTTTCCAGCGCCAGTTTCAGGACCAGCTTGCCCGAGCGCGCGGGCCAGTGCAGCGCGCGCTCGGCATCGGGCAAGCTCTCGCAGGCACACACCACACGCCACAGCACGTCGGACAATCCGCTGCCCGCCGCCGCCAGCGCGCCGTCGAACCGCTCCTTCGCGGCCACCTGCCGCTCTGTTGGGGAGAGGCCCGCATCGGGCCCACCCTTGATCCGCACCGGGTCCCACCGCATCGTGATCGACGGGCTGAGCTGCGCACGCTCGTAATCGGCACGCAGCCGTTCGCCCGCATCGAACAGCCGGTCGGACAGGTGGCCACGCGCATGCAGCCAGCTGAGCGGGCTTTCCGCGAGATTGACGGTGACGGAGCGGCGCCGCGTGCGGCCCCCATCCGCCCCTCTCCGCGGCCCCTCGCTGGTCAGTTCGCGTTCGGCAAGCTCGCGTTTCATGGTGATATCTCCCTTTTGCTGGACCGGCTTCGCTTGCCAAATACGCCTGCCTGTAGGAAAGCGAATTCACCAATCCGGTGAAAGAGGCCTCGCACCGATGATCAACCGCATCCGCGACATACGCCGCCAGAAAGGCTGGACCCTCGCCGATCTGGCCGATGCATGCGATCCGCCGACCACCGCGCAGACCATCGGACGGCTGGAGACCGGCACCCGCAACCTCTCGCTCAAATGGATGGAGCGCATCGGCGCGGCGCTGGGTGTCGACCCGGAAGCGATTGTCCGTTCGGAAAGCGGGCGCAGCATCGCAATCGTCGCCACTCTGGACCAGAACGGCCCTCAGGCGCTCGACAAGCCGCGTGAGGCGTTGCTGCCATCCGATATTGCTTCTGCGGAAACGCGCATGGTCGTGACGGTCGGTGCGAGCACCGGCCCCTACCTGGCGGGCGACCAGATCTGGCTGCGACAAATCCGGCCGGAGGAGGCACAAACGGCCCTTAACCGCGATTGTCTGGTGCCGCGCCGCACCGGGCGCTTCGCCTTCGGGCGGCTGGTCGACAGCGAGCCGGGGCGGCTTGCGCTGCTGCCCCCGGAACCGGGGCGCAAACAGGTGATTGTGGAGGACCCCGCATGGCTCGCCGTGGCCGAGAGCCTCGTGAGGCGGTTATAGCATCATGAAACGTCTTCTCTCGATCTCCACGCTGTATCCCAACGCGGCGCGCCCGCGCTTCGGCACCTTCGTGTCGAGTTCGCTCGAAGCACTGGCGGCCCGGCCCGACTGGGAGGTAACGGCGATCAATCCGGTCGGCCTGCCGCCGGTCCAGGTGGGCGAATACCGCGCGCTTGCGGATGCAGCGGTGGACGAGCGACGCGCCGGCGTGTCGGTCCATCGCCCCAGCTTCACCCTGATCCCGAAGATCGGCGGGCGGCTGAACCCCCGGATGATAGAGCGTGCGGTGCTGCCGCTTGTGCGGCGCCTTCACGCACAGCAGCCGTTCGACATGGTCGATGCGCAGTTCTTCTATCCCGATGGGCCTGCCGCCGCCGCCATTGCCCGCTCGCTCGACCTGCCGCTGGCGATCAAGGCGCGCGGGGCGGACATCCACTACTGGGGAGCGAAGGGCTTTGCGCGCAGGAAGATGCTGAGTACATCGAGCCAGGCGGCGCGCGTGCTTGCGGTCAGCGAGGCGCTGGCGGGCGACATGGCGACCCTCGGCATGGATCGCGCGAAGATCGCGGTGCATTACACCGGACTGGACCGGGACCGTTTCCGGCCGCTCCAGAACGCAGGCCTGCGCCGCATGCTGGGGGATCGCCTGTCGCTCCCGCTGAGCGAGAAGGAGCCGATCCTCGCCACCGTCGGCGCGCTGATAGAGCGCAAGGGGCAGGATCTGGTGCTGCGCGCTCTGGCAGAGCTTTCGCGCGATTATCCGGAAACGCGGTTGCTGCTGGTGGGCGAAGGGCCGGACAAGGCCAGGCTGAAGGCGCTGGCGGGGAGCCTGGGGCTTGCGCAGCGGGTGCATTTCCTCGGGCTGCTCGATCACGATCTGCTGCCGCTGGTCCTCTCGGCCAGCAACGCGATGGTATTGCCCTCAGCCAGCGAAGGTCTGGCCAATGCCTGGGTCGAAGCGCTTGCCTGCGGCACGCCCATCGTAATCGGCGATGTCGGCGGCGCGCGCGAACTGGTGCGCGGGCCAGCAGCGGGAATCATCGTGGCGCGAGAGCCCGGAGAGATCGCCAGAGGCGTGGCGACGATCCTCGACCATCCGCGCGACCCGAGGGAGACCGCGCAGGTGGTGGACGCATTCGGCTGGGCCGAACATGCCGCAGCGCTCGACCAGATATATTCGGAGATCCTTGCGAAGGGGGGCTGAAGCCCCCTCCCCCGCAGCTTCACGCTTCGCCGCGTGCAACCTTTTCCTGCTGGTCGGCCTTGCCTTCCTGCGGCACGAAGCTGGTGCTGGTCACGCCCAGCCAGATCAGGATCGGCGCGGCCATGTAGATCGAGCTGTAGGTACCCACGAAGATCCCCAGCGTGATCGCAGCGACCATGCCCCACAGGCTTGCCGGGCCGAACAGCAGCAGCGGGATCAGCGCCACCAGCAGCGTCAGCGAGGTCATCACGGTGCGCGCCAGCGTTTCGTTGACCGACAGGTCGAGCAGTTCGGGCACCGGCATCTTGCGGAACTTCTTCAGGTTCTCGCGGATGCGGTCGTACACGACGATGGTATCGTTCAGCGAATAGCCGATGATGGCGAGGATCGCGGCGATGATCTGCAGGCTGAATTCCAGCTGCGTCAGCGCGAAGAAGCCCATCGTCAGCGATACGTCATGGACCAGCGCGAACAGCGCGCCCACGCCGAACTGCCATTCGAAACGCACCCAGATATAGATCGCGATGGCCCCCATCGCGGCCAGCAGAGCCCACAGTGCGGCGGTGCGGAACTCGCCCGAGACCTTGCCCGAAACGCTGTCCACCCCGTCGATACGGATGTTGTCGTATTCCGCGTCGAGCGCGTTGGTGATCTCACGCGTCAGGCGGTCGGCGAACTCCTTGTCGCCCTCCGCCTCGGGCGGCAGCTTCACGCGGATCGATACCTCGTTCGCGGCGCCGAAGCGCTGCACGATCGGGTCGCCCGTGTCCGGCAGCGAGCCGACCGTTTCGCGGATATCGCCAATCGGCGCTTCCTCCATCTGCGTGAAGGTGGCGCGGATTTCCTGGCCGCCGGCAAAGTCGACGCCGTAGTTCAGCCCCATGGTGAACACCGCCACCCAGCTCGCGATCATCAGCGCGATGCTGACGATGTAGAACGGCATGCGCCACTTCAGGAACTTGATGTTGGTATCGTCGGGGACGAGCTTGAGCAGTTTCATGAGTTTCCCGGCCCCGTCAGATGTTGATGTCGCGGGGGCGCTTGGCCTTCAGCCAGCCTGCCACCCACATGCGGGTCAGCGTGACGGCGGTGAAGACGCTGGTGAACAGGCCGATGATCAGGACGACCGCGAAGCCGCGGATCGGGCCCGAACCGAACAGGAACAGCAGCACACCGGCGATGAAGTTGGTCACGTTGGCGTCGTAGATCGCGCGGCTGGCCTCGCGGTAACCGTTCTCGACAGCCGTCACCACGCGCCGTCCGCGCTTTCGTTCTTCGCGGATGCGTTCGTTGATGAGCACGTTGGCATCCACCGCCGCGCCGATGGTCAGCACGAAGCCCGCGATACCCGGCAGCGTCAGCGTGGTGTTGAGCGCGGCCATGATGCCCAGGATCATGCACACGTTGATGCCCAGCGCGATCGTGGCGTAGACGCCGAAGCGGCCGTAGGTCACGATCATCAGGCCGATCACCAGCAGCGATCCGATGCCCATGGCGATCAGGCCGGTGCGGATCGAATCCGCGCCGAGATCCGGGCCGACGGTCCGTTCCTCGACAATGGCGAGGTCTACCGGCAGCGCGCCCGAACGCAGCGAGATGGCAAGCGCATTCGCGCTGTCCGCCGTGAAGCTGCCGGCGATCTGCGCGGAGCCGCCGCGGATCGGTTCGTTGATATTGGGTGCGGAAAGCACTTCGCCATCGAGAATGATCGCGAAGGGATAGCCCACATTCTCCGTCGTCAGCTGCGCGAAGCGCTGGCCGCCCTGCTGGTCGAACTGGATGTTGACGACGTTTTCATTCGTCTGCGGGTCCACGCTCGCCTGCGCGCCGGTCAGGTTGTCGCCCTGGATGCCACCCAGCCGGCGCACTGCGATGTTCTGTCCTTCGAAGTTGGAACCGGCTGCATAGGGAAAAATCTCGCTGCCCGGAGGGGCGATGCCCTGCGCAACGTCGCTGGGCAGCGCGTCGCGATCGACCAGCTTGAATTCGAGCCGGGCGGTCTGGCCCAGCAGTTCCTTGAGCTGTTCCGGATCCTGCAGTCCGGGCACCTGCACCACGATGCGGGTGTCGCCCTGACGGATGATGGTCGGCTCACGCGTGCCCAGTTCGTCGATCCTGCGGCGCACGACGTCGGTCGCGCTGTCCATCGCCTGCGTGACGGCATTGTCGATCGCCTGCTGCGAAGGGGTGAGGACGACGCGGCTGGTATCCACCACGGTCAGTTCCCATTCGCGGGTCAGACCTTCGCCGTTCATCAGCGGCGTGAGCAGTTCGCGCGTCCGGTCGATTTCCCCCGCATCGTCGAGCATGAACGAAAGGCGCCCGTCCGCGGTCGACACGTCGCCGATGCGAATTTCCGGCTCCGCGTCGCGCAGCACGCCGCGCACGCTTTCTTCCATGTTCTCCAGCCGCTGGGCGGCAACCTGCGCGGGTTCGGCTTCCAGCAGGATGTGGCTCCCACCAGCAAGGTCGAGGCCCAGGTTCACGGTCGGCTCTGGCAGTTCCTCGGGATAGGACCAGCCGGCGGCTGCGAAAAGCGAGGGGATCGCGCAGGCCACCACCACGAGGGTGAGGGCCCACAGCCATATCTTTCGCCAGCGCGGAAATTCGAGCATTCGCTGCGGTCCTTCGCGCTTAGTCGTTGCTGGCCTTGGGGGTCAGCACATCGCCGATGGTGCTCTTGACCGCCTTGACCTTGACGCCCTGCGCCAGTTCCACATCGACCTCGTCGTCGCGCACGGCGGTGATCTTGCCGATCAGCCCGCCCGCAGTCACCACGCGATCGCCCCGCTTGAGGCCGCCGATCTTTGCCTGATGATCCTTCTGCCGCTTCATCTGCGGACGGATGATGAGGAACCAGAAGATCAGGATCATGCCCACGAAGGGCAGGAACTGAAGCCATGCCGGGGGCGCATCTGCTGCACTGGCCGCGGCGGTCATGAGATCGAACATTGGTTTCCGGGTGCCTGTTGAAATCTGGAGGTGAAAATGGAGTGCCGTAACGGCAGGCGCAAGCGCCCGAGAAAAGGAATTATCGGGGGACGCAACGCCCTTCGTGACCCGCGCGACTAGCAGCGTTGGCACACAAGGGCAATCGGCTGTGGAGCGCCTTTTGCCATCATCGCGCGCACAGGCATTGCCAGCCGCTGTTACCGTCCCTATAGGCCCCCTTCCACTGCTCGGGAAGTAGCGCAGCCTGGTAGCGCATCACACTGGGGGTGTGGGGGTCGCAGGTTCGAATCCTGTCTTCCCGACCAGTGGAATTTCAATCCCTTATGATCACCCCTGCGACGGCCGGACACGTGCCGGCTCGCATCTGCGCCCGTCGGCTCGGGCTGGCATCGGCTGGCGCTGTGCCTATCTGTCAGCCATGACGACACGCAGCCTCGCCTCGCTCCACCGCGCCACGCGCGACGATATCGACACGCTTGTTACCCGCAGGCCCGTGCCCGGCGCCGGGCTGCAGCAGGTCGATCCGTTCCTGTTCCTCAACCACCATGGCCCGCAGACCTATCCGCCGGGCAATCGCGGGCTGCCGTTCGGCCCGCATCCGCATCGCGGATTCGAAACCGTCACCTTCATTCTCGAAGGCAGCCTTGCCCATCACGATACCGGCGGTGGAGAGAGCATCGTCGAAGCAGGCGGCGTGCAATGGATGACGGCGGGCAGCGGGCTGACCCATGCCGAGCTTTCGCCGGAGGAGTTCAAGCGCGACGGCGGCCCGCTCGAAATTCTGCAGCTGTGGGTCAACCTGCCCGCGCGGCTGAAGATGACCGCACCCGCCTATACGCCCGTTACCCAAGCCGAGATTCCGCTGGCGGACCTGGCGCCGGGCGTCACCATGCGAGCCGTATCGGGCACCGATGATGCGCCGGTTGAATCGCTGACCGGGGTTATGCTGGCGACCGTCGAAATCGCGCCGGGCAGTTCGGCGACGCTTCCGGCGCCGCAGGGCCGCAGCGTCCTGTTCTACACCGTGCGCGGCACGGCGAGGATTGGCGGGGAAAGCGACGGTGCGGATGTACCCGAACACACCCTCGCCAGGCTGACCGATGGCGATGGCGTTCCGGTGTCGAGCAGGGATGGCTGCCTGCTTCTGTACGGCCATGCCGATCCGATCGGCGAGCCGATGGTGGCGCATGGGCCCTTTGTGATGAACACGCGCGAAGAGATCATGCAGGCGATCAGGGATCATCAGGCCGGCAAGTTCTGATAGCGCCTGCGGGTTGCGCGCAAGGGCGAGTACGCTAAGCGAGCGGTCATGAGCACGATCACCATCAACCGCGTCGGCAACGACACCAAGGGTCTCTACGTCGCGCAGGTCGAAGGCTTCGACGAGGTCGGCGAGCTCACCTTTTCGCGCGCGAGCCCGACGCTGGTGATCGTCGATCATACCGGCGTACCGGATTCGCTGCGCGGCAAGGGCGTGGGTGCGGCGCTGGCCGAAAAGGTGGTGGCCGATGCGCGCGCGGAAGGCTTCCGGATCGTGCCGCTGTGCCCCTTTTTCAAGGCGCAGGCGCAGCGCCACCCCGACTGGGCCGACGTGGTGCAGTAATTCGCGGCGAAGTGCGCCCGCAGGCGCCTGCCCGGAAGCTGGCTCTCGACAAGAAAACGGCGCGGAAGGTTTCCCTCCCGCGCCGCTTTGTTTTTCAGGCCTTGCGGCGGGATCAGAAGCCCGCGCGCACCGTGATGCCGTAGGTCCGCGGCTCGGCCAGATAGGCCGAGTACGTCTGCTGTTCGGCGACGAAGGGCGTGTTGAACGCGACCTGCGTGTAGTCTTCGTTGAACAGGTTCTGCGCCCACAGCTCCAGCGCCCAGCTTTCGTCCGGGCCACGGATGCCGATGCGTCCGTTCACCAGAACGTAGCCGTCCTGTTCCTTGCCGTAGAGCAGATCGGAGCCGGTGTTGTAGTCGCCGGTCATGCGCGTGTTCAGGTAGAACAGGCCCGAAAGACCGCTGTTGCCGAGGGGCGGCGTGTACGAAACCGAGGCGGTCGCGGTGATTTCAGGCGCGTTCGACATGTTGTCGCCCGGCAGCAGACGCAGCGCCGGATCGAGCGGGGCACCCGTATCATCGCCGATCAGGTCGTCCTCGTACCGGGTATCGGCATAGGTCAGGCCGAAATTGGTGGTGAGGAAGCGTGCCGGCCGCAGGCTCAGCTCAGCTTCGACGCCCTTTGCGACGACACCGGGCTGCACTTCATCGGGGCTGCACGAGCCGGTCGTGATATCATTGTCCGTATCCGCCCCGCCCAGCGACGTGCCGCACGAGTTGATGTTCTGGACCACGAAGACCGATCCGTTGAACGTGTTCAGCTGGAAGTTCGAGAACTCCTGATAGAACCCGGCCAGAGACAGCGTCCAGCTGCTACCGTCGTACTTGGCGCCGATCTCGAACGCGTCGACCGTTTCCTGGCCGAACTGGAGGTTCGCCGTGGAACCGGTCACCGCCGGGTTGCCGACCGCCGGGCTTGCCTGAAGCGCCGAACGGTCGAGGTTGAAGCCACCCGCCTTGTAGCCGCGCGAATAACTCGCGTAGGTCAGCAGACGGTCGGTCGGCTTGAAAGAGAGGATCGCGGTTCCCGTGAACTCATCCTCGTCCCGGCTGTCGGACAGCGTGACGCCGTTGAGTTCGGAGGTGCTGTTGCCCTGGCACGACAGCGAGATGATACCGTTCGCCAGCGCGTCGGCTGCCGTACCGAGCAGCGGCGAAAGCAGCGCGCGGTTGGTGGGGCACACCGTGTTGTCGTTGCCGAAGGCCGCGTCGAAGTCCTTGGTCTCGCTGGTATAACGAAGCCCAAGGGTCAGATTGAGCCGGTCCGTGATGTTCACGATATTATGCGTGAAGATCGCGAAATTGTTGCTTTCCTGATTATACACGTCCGTCGTGGAACCGAGGTCGTTCAGCGTGGCGAGGTTGTCGAGCCCCGCGAAGATCAGCGGCGATGCCGGGCCAAGCAGCGGTGCGACGACCGCACGGCCACCTGCCGAGATACAGCCCGATGCGGCCGGATTGGCCAGCGCAGGGTTGATCGCGTTGATGACGCGGCAGGGCGCGAAGGCGCCATATTGCGTGCCGAAGCGCAGGTTGTCGCGCGTTTCGAGCTTCTCATTGGCGAAGTAGCCGCCGATCAACCAGTCCAGCGTGCCGTCGAAAGCCTCGCCCTGCAGGCGCAGTTCCTGGCTGAAGGTTTTGAACTCTCGTGCACCCGCGTTGGGCCCGGGAGCACGGTAGAGAATGTCGACCTGCGTGTAGTCGGTGTCCGACCCCTGGAAGTTGGAATATTCGCGATACCCGGTGATCGAGGTCAGCTGAGCGCCGCCGAAATCCCAGTTCAGTTCGAAGCCGACGCCGTAATCCTCGGTCTCGCCGGCATAGCTGCGCCCGGGGGTTACATAGATGTCGCGGTTGAAGGTGTCCTGCGTCAGCGCGCGCGGATCCTGCCCCAGCGCCAGCAGCACAGGGACGATCGGGTTCGCCGTGCTGGTCAGCGCAGGCGTCGGCGAGCCGGGATAGTCGAACTTCGCATCAGCGGAAACCGGCGGAAGATCGTCTGCAAGACGCGCCAGCGGGGCGAAGGACGGCTGCACGAAGGTCGCCGCGCAGCAGGCTTCATTCTTCTTCGAATAGTCGGCCGTCAGGCGCGCCGAGATCGTCTCGCTCGGCTCGAACAGCAGCTGGCCGCGAACCAGGTAGCGATCGCGGTCGTTCACGCGGACATCGTTGACCACGTCGTTGTAGAAACCGTCGCGCTTGAAATAGACGCCATCGACCCGCGCGGCGAGCGTCTCGCCCAGCGGGGCGTTGATGCCGCCTTCGACGCGGATCGCATCGTAGTTGCCGTAAGTGAATGCGCCGTAGCCGCTGAACACGAATTCGGGCGGAGCGGTGTAGATGTTGATCAGGCCGGCGGAGCTGTTGCGCCCGCCCAGCGTGCCCTGCGGGCCACGCAGCACTTCCACGCGGTCGATCGGGCCGAGTTCGCTGAGCGCGTTACCCGAACGCGAACGGTACACGCCATCGACGAACACCGCGACCGAGCTTTCGAGGCCGGGGTTGTCGCCCACGGTGCCGATCCCGCGGATACGCGCCGAACCGTTCGCCTCGTTACCCGTGGAGGACACCAGCAGCGACGGGGCCACCTGGTTGAGTTCGCGGATGTCGGACGCGCCCGAGTTCTTCAGTTCCTCGGAAGACACGACGTTCACGGCAACCGGCACGTCGGCCAGTTCCTGGGTACGGCCCTGCGCGGTGACGACGATGACCGGGGCATCGTCCAGCTGATCGTCCAGATCGCTGACCGCGCTCTGCGGGTCGGTATCCTGCTGCTGCGCCAGTGCGGCCGCGTGCGGAAACGCGAGGCCGCCGGCAAGAGCGCCCAGCGCGATGGTGCGAGTGAGTATGGCCTTCATGGGTATCTCCCGATCGTAAATTCTTTTTTTTCGATGGGAGACAGGCGGGGGCGTGGCGGCCACTGCAGCCGCCATCGCCTTTGTTCCGCCCTGACGTCGCGCGTTCGATACAGACCGCGTCGCCGTCATCGGCATGCCTACTCCCAAGCCCCGCAGTTCTGCGACGTTTGCAACATAATTACAAGCACCCTTGCGCGTAGAGGCGTTAACCGTTGCAACTGCGTAACACTTGGCATGGGAGGGATTGATTCCGTAACGTCAATAAGACTTCATCCGGGCGTAGGCGTCCCGCAAGTGACTGCTCGAGCCCCATGCAGCTTCGAGAACGCGGGCACGCTTGAGATAGAAACCCACGCTGTATTCGTCGGTCATCCCGATGCCGCCGTGCAGCTGGATGCCTTCCTTGCTGACGAGGTGCAGCGTGTCGTTCGCGCGCGCCTTGGCGAGCGTGGCCGCCTCGCTCACCGCAAAACCGCTGTCGATCGCCTGCAGGCCCGCTTCCACGGCGGAACGGGTCAGTTCGATCTCGGTATAGAGGTCCGCCATACGGTGCTGCAGCGCCTGGAACGAGCTGAGCACCTGGTTGAACTGCACGCGCTGCTTCAGGTAATCGAGCGTCGTGTCGAACACGGCCTGACACATGCCGAGCATCTCGGCCGCGGTCAGCACCCGCGCACGGTCGAGGATCTTCTGCGCCAGATCGTCGCCACCGGCAGCAAGCTTTTGCGCCGGGGCATCGTTGAAATCGATCTCCGCATGGTCGCGCATGTCGGCCAGCATGCGCTTCGACACGGAGATGCCCTTGCCCTTTTCGACCAGGTAGACCCCGTCCTGCGCAAGGACCACGAACAGCCCGGCCCGGCTGGCCTCGTGCACGAAAGCCTTGGTTCCGGTCAGCCGCCCGTCGTGCACGCTGGTGCTTGCGTTCAATCCGGTGTGGCGCGGGCCTTCATCGAAGGCGAGCGTGCCGATCAATTCTCCGGCGGCGAGGCGCGGCAGAAATTCGGCCTTCTGTTCCTCGCTGCCGCCCAGCACGATCGCCGATGCCGCAAGCGCAGAGGCGACCAGCGGACTCGCCGCGAGGCTCTTGCCCAGTTCCTCGATCACCAGCCCCAGGCTCAGCCAGCCGAAATCACTGCCACCGTGCTCTTCGGGAATGATGATCCCGGCCCAGCCCATCTCGGCCATTGCGCCCCACGCGTCGGCGTCGAACGGCTGGCCCGCGTCGCGCACCTTGCGCCACGCATCCACCGGATGTTCGTTCTTCGTCCACTCGCGCGCCATGTCGCGCAGCATTTCCTGCTCGTCGTTGAGTACCGCCATTGGTCCTGCCCCTCTTACTGGTGGTCCAGCATGCCAAGGATGCGCTTGGCGATGATGTTGTTCTGGATTTCGGTCGATCCGCCGTAGATCGTGGTGGCCTTGCCGAAGAGCCAGGCGCGCGTGCCGTCCAGTTCCTTCTGCTCGAAACCCTCGCCTTCCCAGCCGAGTCCGCGAAGCCCCATGATCTCGATCATCAGTTCGGCGCGTTCCTGGCCCAGCTTGGTGCCCGCCTTCTTGAGGATCGAGCTGATGTCGGACACCCCGCCGGCGGCCTTGCTTTCCTCCATCGCGCGCCGCGCGGTCAGCAGGAAGGCGTTCCAGCGCATTTCGAAATCGACGATCTTCACGCGCAGCTCGGCGTCGGCCAGCTTCCCGTCGTCGTCCAGCCCGATGTAATGTTCCGCCACCTTGCCGAGCGGCTGGGAGTTGAGCGCGGCGAGCGCGCCGCCGCCCGAAAGGTTGGTGCGTTCATGCTGGAGCAGGCGCTTGCCGATGGTCCAGCCCTGCCCTTCCTCGCCCACGAGGTTTTCCTTGGGCACGGAAACGTCGGTGAAGAAGGTTTCGCAGAACGGGCTCATGCCCGAAATCATCTTGATCGGCTTCACCTCGACACCCGGCGCATGCATGTCGATCAGCAGGAACGAGATGCCCTTGTGCTTGTCCGCGCGGCTGGTGCGCACGAGGCAGAAGCACTTGTCCGCCCACTGGCCGCCGCTGGTCCAGGTTTTCTGACCGTTGACGAGGTAATGATCACCCTTGTCCTCCGCCATGGTCTGCAGATTGGCGAGGTCGGACCCGGCGTTGGGCTCCGAATAGCCCTGGCACCAGCGGATCTCGCCCTTGCAGATCGGCGGGATATGCTCGTGCTTCTGTTCCTCGCTCGCGAATTCGAGCAGCGTGGGGCCGAGCATCATCACGCCCATTCCGCCGATCGGGTTCCACGCGCCGACCTTGGCCATTTCTTCTTCGAGGATGCGCGCCTGTTTCTTGGTCAGGCCGCCTCCGCCGTATTCCTTGGGCCAGGTGGGTGTACCCCAGCCCTTTTCGCCCATCGCCACGCGCCATGCCTTTTCCGCGGGGCTTTCCTCCCCGGCTTCCTCGACGCTGCTGAGCAGGTTGTTCTTGCCGCGCAGTTCGGGCGGAAAATTCTCGGCCAGGAAGGCGCGTGCCTCTTCGCGGAAACTGTCCAGATCGGCCTTTGTGTCAGGTTCGGCGACGGTCGCCATGCTATCTCTCCCGGGATCGTGGATTATCCCCTCGATCCTACGCGCCGCTTTACGCTTCCGTAAAGGGGAAATATGGACGTTATATGCCTGCGCGGCGAGGGCCCACCCTGCCGCGCGCCGAGAACGTGCGTTACTCGCCCGGCACGGCGGCCTCGCCTTCCAGCAATGCGTGTTCGTAGAACATCCGCAAGGCCTCGGTCGAAGAGTGGACGCCCAGCTTGGAGAGCATGTTGGCGCGATGGATTTCGACCGTGCGCGGGCTGATCCCCAGATCGATGCCGATGGTCTTGTTGGACCGCCCTTCCGCCATGTTGGCCAGCACTTCCGCCTCGCGCGGGGAGAGGGCGGCCAGCTTGATGCGCGCTTGCGCCGCCCTCTGGCGGGCAGCGGCAAAGGGGCTCTTGGCCTGTCTCAGCTGGGACAGGCTGCGCGCAAGCGTGGCCGTGTCGAGCGGCAGGGAGAAGTAATCATAGCCCCCGCCGCGCATCACCGCCACGATCCGGCGCAGGTTCGGGGCCGGGCAATAGGCGATCACCGCCAGCCAGTCCCCTTCCCTGCACAGGCTTTCGCGCACCGCCAGCACGTCCACCGTCTCGTCATTCACGAGCACGGCATAATCGCCGCGGCTGCGATACTGCAGGAATTCTCGCAGCCCCTCGAAAGGCTCGGCATGAAACCCCGCATCGCCCAGTTCGCCCAGCATTTGCCTGCGCAAGGCGTCGTCCGGCTCGATCAGCCCCAGTCTATCGCTCATCTCCCATTCCCCCGTAGCCAGGCCGTGGCGGGCCTTCGCCGGGGAACATCCGCGTTTATGCGGCTCGCAGAAATACGAGGTACTACCAATGTGGAGCTATTCCGGCAGCCCGCCTTCGTGAGCGGCCCCGGTGCAGCCTCCGTATCCTTGCGTCTGCGGTGAGTTCATTTCGGATGCAGATTGCCCCTGCGTGAGGGCGGGCGTGCGCGTCTAACCACCGCCCGGGGCATTCGGGCAGTCGTCCGTTTCGATCCGCCCCTTCGAAACAGCACATCTAAAAAGCCGTCTCGCCCTGTCGTTCTGATCTTCAGGGGGAAGTAACATGCAACACACATTCGGAGCCGCCGAACGGATTAACCACGATGCGCCGATGCTCGCGTCGGTACCCGACGGGTTTTCTGGGAGCCAATCGACCGGCGAGGGCCAGATCCACGAAACGATGGCGCGGATCGCGGATATCATCGTGGAAAGCGGCGAGGGGCTGACGCTCGAAAGCCTGATCAAGGCCTTCTGGCGGACCTATTCCTCGCCGGAGGGTGCGCAAGGCAATATCGTTTCCATCCACGAAGCGCGCGGCGCGCCAGCCGCGCCGGTTGTGGCGGAGGATGCCTTCGCACGTCTCGCCAGCCGGATGGACCAGATCGCCGAGGGCCTGGGCTTCGTGGCCGACCGGGTCGACCGGGTCGAAGGGCGCCAGACCGGACCGCGCGAGGAAGCCCGCGGCGATGTGCCGAACCGCCGCCATCGCGACGATGACGCAGGCCGGACGCCCGAAGGCACGGGCAAGGCATTCGATCTGGCCCTGCCCGACCGCGCGAGTTTCGAAGAAGAGCTGGAGAGAAACTACCGCATCGCGCGCAACGAGGTGGAGCCGCTCTCGGTAGCGATCTGCTCGGTCAGCCGGATCGAGAAGATCGTGCAGAGCCACGGCATGCGCACCGCGCAGCGCCTGCTCGAACGCGTTGCGACCACGCTCTCCTACGCGACGAAGGGCGAATGCTACAGCGCGCGCAAGTCCGGTTCGGAGTTCGTCATGATGGCGCGCGGGATCACCATTTCGCAGTTCCGCGCGGTGCTGGAACAAAGCATCGCCGATCTCTCGGCGCGGCGCTGGCACGACAAGTTTTCCAACGAGGCGCTGGGCATGATTGACATGCATATCGGCGTGGCCCACGTGTTCGATTTCGCCAATCCGTCGCTCGCCATGCGGGCCGCCGACCTGGCGCACGAACGCGCGGTTCTGGAAGGGACCAGCAATGTCGTGGTCGCGGACGCGGGTGACCTGCCGCGGGCCTGACGGGCCATCGGCACCTTAAATTCTTGGAAACAGGTATCGGCCTAAGGAGGGCGCATGCAAGGTGAACGGCCCTCCGCTTCTGCCCCCGGCACGCCCCACGCGAGCGCGGGCAGCACGCGCACTGCGAGCATCGGCTCCGCCGCCGCCGCGCCCATTCTCGTTACCGGCGGTGCGGGGTACATCGGCAGCCATGCGGTCCACGCGCTGCGCGACGCAGGCCGCAAGGCGGTGGTGGTCGATAACCTCAGCACGGGGTTCCGCTTCGCCGTTCCCGAGGACGTGCCCTTCTATCACGGCGACATTGCCGATACCGACCTGCTGGCGCGCATCTTCGCCGAGCAGGGCATGGGCGATGGCGCAGGTGCGATCATGCATTTCGCGGGCTCGATCATCGTGCCGGAATCGGTCGCCAGGCCGCTGTGGTACTACGAGAACAACACCGGCAAGAGCCGCGGCCTGATCGAGGCAGCAGTCGCTGCCAAGGTGCCGCATATCCTGTTCAGTTCCACCGCAGCGACCTACGGCGTGCCCGAAGTGTCGCCGGTGACCGAGCGGACGCCGACGCAGCCGATCAATCCCTATGGCTGGTCCAAGCTGATGACCGAGCAGATGCTGGCGGACGCGGCCCATGCCTATCCGTTCAACTACTGCGCGCTGCGCTACTTCAATGTCGCGGGCGCGGACCCGCTGGCGCGCACCGGCCAGTCCACCGCCGGAGCAACGCACCTCATCAAGGTCGCGGTGGAAGCAGCGCTGGGCAAGCGCGAGGCGGTGAGCGTGTTCGGGACGGACTACGACACGCCGGACGGGACCGGTGTGCGCGATTACATCCATGTCAGCGATCTGGCCCAGGCACACGTGCTCGCGCTCGACGCGCTAATGGCCGAGCCCGAGCGCTCGCTGACGATGAACTGCGGCTATGGGCGCGGTTTCTCCGTGCTCGAAGTGCTCGATGCGGTCGATCGGGTAACCGGCGGGCGGATCGAGCGTGTCTTCGCCGGACGCCGCGATGGCGATCCGGCCAAACTGGTCGCCGACAGTTCGCTGCTGCGCAGGACCGTGCCGTGGACCCCGCGCTACGACCGGCTGGACACGATCATCGAACATGCGCTGGCGTGGGAGCAGAAGCTGGCCACCATCCGCCGCTCGGCGCCTGAAGCCTAGCGCCCGCCCATGGCCTTGCGGGCCTGAAACGCCAGCACGGTCAGCCCGGCGCAGGCGTATCCCACCAACCGGTTGAGAGCGAGAGCGGCGAAGGCCATCGCGGACGACCCGCTGACCAGCAGGGCCAGCGCAGCGCCGATCGCCTCGGACACGCCCAGCCCGCCCGGCACGATGCCGACGGCGGATCCCACCACGGGCGCGATCGACTGAAGCGCGGCGTCTGCCAGCCCCGCATTCGCCCCCAGCGCCCGGAAACAGAACCACAGCTGAATCGCGATTCCCGCCAGCATGGCGATCCGCAACCCAAGCAGGCGCAAGGCCGATATGATACCGCCAACCTGCGCGATCAGCGCGAACAGGATCGCGCTCGCCAGGCAACTGCCCGCAACAACCGGCCAGCCGAGCGGGCCGGAGGTCAGCGCAAGGCCGGTAATCGCCCCCGCCACCGACAGCCGCAGCAGGCCAACGTAAAGCAGGATGCGTCCGCTTTGCGCCAGCGTGGCACCGGTCGCCATCAGCGCGCCGCCGCGCACCAGCGCACTTGCCGGGATCGGCAACAGGTTGGACAGGATGCCCACGCTGGAAAGGTTGATCGCCTCCGGCGCGGGGATTTTCTTGCCCAGCGCCCCGGCGCAGCGGCTGAGTTCGATGCCGTTGAGGATCACGCCCAGAAAGCCGAGCGCGAGGACTGCGGCCAGCCATTGTCCCTCGATCTGCGCCAGCGCGATGCCCGCGCTCTCGACTGCCCACGCGAGGCCGCCGACGAACAGGATGCTCGCAATGGCCATCGCAAGCCTGCGGCGGCGCGCGAAGAAGCCGCGCGTCGCCCTCACCGCAGGCACCAGCCGTGCGGCGATCCGGCCGGCGATCCCTCGGTCAGCCACGAAATCGGATGAGGCGAGCGGCTTCACGGCTAGTAGTCCGACATCATCATGCCGCCCGGCGGCGCGATGGCCGGCCGGGGCAGATCGTCGCCCCAGCGCAGGGTCGCCGCGTCCTGAGTAACAACGCGGTATTCGCCGCGCGGCAGGCTGAGAGCCTCACCAACGGCGACATCGCGCCCGGCAATGCGGACTGCGGCATCTTCCACCGTATAAGCTCCCGGCACCTCGATGCGGATCGTCGAGCTTCCCGGCCTAACATGCTTGCCGGCAACGAAAAGCGGCCCCCAGTGGTGGACGTAATTCTCGCGAATGAAGCGCGCGTCTTCGGGCAGCAGCTCTTCGGGCGCGGACTGCCCGGTGATCGCGGCGGTCAGCACCCAGTGATTGTCGAGCAGGAAGGGAATCGGCTCGGCCTGCGCCTTCTCGCTGATCTCGGCCACGCCCCGCTCGCGGTATTTCCTGAGGCCCCAGCCGGAGGTCATAAAATCGACCGCGCGCGGATAGTCGCCGATATGCCCGCTGAAATCGATATAGGTGACGGGCTGCGGGAAGACCTCGCGCACGCCTTGCTGCACGATGCGCTGGTTGGGCAGCGGCTCTGCCGGGTCCAGCATGAAGAGGATCGCGGCATTTGCGGCGAAGATAGCGGCATAGAGCGGTGCAGAACCGCGCGCCGTCGCCTGGCGCAGGATCGGGGCGAGCGCGATGGCGACCGGCGGCAGAAGGAAGACATAGAAATACGGGTAGGCGTTGCGATAGACCACCAGGCTCAGCAGCATTCCATACAGCCCGGCCAGCAGGATCAGCCCGCGCCACGAGGGCTCTTCCCGCCGCCATTCGCGGATCGCCAGCAGCGCGAGCGCGGCGAAGGGCAGCCCCATGGCAATCTGGCGCAGCAGGAAGCGCCCCTGCGGGAACAGGCCTTCGGAAAAGACGACCGATCCGGCGGAGCCCAGCCCCCTGGCCGAAGCCTCTGCGGTATCGCTCGGCAGACCCGCCCCGTGCAGCGCAAGCGCGATGGCGAACAGCGCCGCGCCGCCGCCCGCCAGCACTGCCAGCCGGATGATGCGCGAAACCTGCTGTCGGCGGACCATGGGCCACAACGCCCATAGCGCGTAGCCGCCTATCGGGATCACCCAGAAGGCGCTCTTGATCGTGAACAGCCCCGCAAGCCCGGTCAGCGCGGCACCCAGCGCGACCTTGCCCCACGAAAGCCGCTGCGCCCCGGCAATCCACATCACCCAGACGAGGCACGCCGCCGCCAGCGGATCGGCGCGATAGGCAAAGGCCTGCGTGAAGACATAGCCTGCGGTGAGGTACGCCATCGCGCATAGCAGCGCGGGCGTCGTTCCAGCGAAGCGGCGGGCGATTGCGAAAATCCCGGCGGCGGTCGCAAAGGCGGCCAGCAGCATGAAAAGGCGGATCAGGATGATCTGGTCGACCGAGGTTCCGCCCGTGTCCGCAACCCAGCTCAGCGGGCGAACCCAGAAGGTCTGCAGCGGATGGGTGAGCGTGCCTGCCCGGAACCGGTAGATTTCGGTGAGGTGGAAAAACTCGTCCCAGTTGATCCCCTTGTGCGTCAGCAGGATGGCCTGCAGCACACCCACGAAGGCGAGCGCGGCACAGGCAATCGCACGCTCGCGTCCGGCGAAAAGAGAGCCCGCCTGCGCAGGCGCCGGGGCGTCGGCGGCGGTTCCGGTCAAGGCTCAGCCCTTTGCGCGCAGCGCAACGGGCGGCGGGGTGTCGCCCTCTTCGGGCAGCGGCGCGGGTTCGCTGTCCGGCTCGTCCAGCGCCAGTTCCAGCCGCCGGACCTTTTCCAGCGTCAGCTCGAGCAGTTGCCGGTTGCGGCTGACCACGTCCGCCAGAAGCCCGGCGGTGAAGGCGATGAAGGCCATCACGCACAATACACCGCCCAGCACCAGCGATTGCAGGTGGCCAGAGCCGTCGCCGGTCGCGTAGAACCACACGAAGCGCAGGATCGGCGCGATGCCCACCAGCGCGAGCCCCAGCCCCAGCGAGCTGAAGGCGCGCAGCGGCGAATACATCACGTACATCTGCAGCAGCGTCTTGAGCTGGCGGGTCACGAAATTCGGGATATTGGTGAACAGGCGGCTTTCGCGCGTCTTGGCATTGGTGGCCACGGGAACGGACCGGATGGTCATCTTCCTGCGACCCGCCTGCAGCACGGTTTCGATCGTGTAGCTGAAGGGGGAGACGATGTTGGTCTTGATCGCCGCCTCGCGGCTGATGGCGCGAAAGCCCGATACGGCATCGGGCACGCGCGTTCCCGCAAGCGTGGAGACGGCATAGCTGCCCAGCCGCTGCAGCAGCTTCTTGCCGCGAGAGAAATGGGCGATTGCCTGCGTCTGCCGGTCGCCGATCACGATGTCCGCCTCACCCGCGACGATGGGCGCGACCAGCTTGGCAATATCCGCCCCGCGATACTGGTTGTCGCCATCGGTGTTGACGATGATGTCCGCACCCTGCCGCAGCGCCTCCTCGATCCCGCGCGAGAAGCTGCGCGCAAGGCCGCGATTGGTGCCGTTGCGCACGATATGGTGCACCCCGAAGCGGCGCGCGACCTCGACCGTGCGGTCGCTCGACCCGTCATCGATGATGAGGATTTCGACCTTGTCGATCCCCGGGATCTGGCGCGGCAGATCGACCAGCGTCTGAGGAAGCGTCTCTTCCTCGTTCAAGCACGGTATCTGGATAATCAGTTTCACTGCGCCAGGGCCCCTTCGCATGGGGCCGGTCTAGGCCTGCGATGGTTACCGTGGGGTAAATCCGGCCCTGTCTGGCGGCGCCGGAGCGCGCTGGCGGCTATTGCTGCACGACCACCATCCGCATCATCAGTCGGCGCGCAGCATTCCACAGGCCACGCCGCGCGGATGCATCGAGCATGTCGCGCAGAAATTCGTCGAAGGCTTCGCGTTCGTTCTTCGCCGCGGCGGTGGCGCAATCCACCAGCAGCATCTCGTCGTAGCTCATGCGCGGCTGGCATGGCGGGTTGAGCGAGATCGGTTCGGGCCAAGCCCGCCCGGCCTCGTCCAGGAACACGAGAAAGGCATGCACCGCCAGCGGCGCGCCCAGCTGCTCGGCCAGATCGTCGCAGCAGAAGCTGCGGGCCCTGCGTGCGATATGCGTGTAGCGAAGTGCGCGGACCAGCCGCGCATGAACCGGTGCGACGGTGCGGATATCGGGGGTGCTGGTCAGCAGAGCGAGATCGAAAGCCATGGCGAGTGCGTGTCCCTGATTAAGATGACACAGCCCTAGCGCCCCTCGCCGTGCATGTAAATGCGAATAACTCGCATTATCAACTTAAGCGCGCCCGGCGATCGGGCCTGCCGCCTCACCCGCGCGGATGATGACGGCGGGCCCCTCCCCCCGCCTCGTTAGCTCACAAGCCTCCAGCCGCCCTCGCCATCGGGCTCGATCAGGGTCAGGCTGCGATAGTCGATGTCCTGATAGGCATCCTGCCCCAGCCGCAGGTAGGCGGCGTGGCCCTGGAAGACGCGCCAGAGATCGCCATCCTCACCCGCACCATATTCGCCGCACAGGCTGGCGGGCGGTTCGTCCTGAGGCTGGCGGGCACGCTCCGCCTTGCTGACATCGACAATATAGCCATCCGCCACCCTGTCCGACTTGCGGGCCGCGCAGCTCTTGGCGACCTGCCCCTGCAGGCCGTAAAGCGCGCGTGCCGTCACATCGGCGGCCGGGCTGTTTTTGAAGCGGGTGAACACGTCCGCGTAGGGCGCCGGTTCCTCCAGCTTGCCGAAGGCGCTGCCATCTTCGGCATAGGCGGTCTCGATCAGTTCGAGCTGGGCCATATGCGCCCCCGCCCCGCCATAGAGCCGCGAGACCCGGTCGCTGCACTCGGCGGCGCGATAGAGCACCATCATTCCGGAAAGCCACGCTTCGCCGAGCGCCCATTCGCAGGAATCCGCAGCAAGCTGAGGTTCGGGCCCATCGGCCACTTCGATCAGCGCATTGGCCGCGCTTTCGCACAGGCCGCTGAGCGGCAGGCGCAGGCCGTCGTCCCGGCACGGTGCAATCGGCCCCTCGGTATTCTCGGCGTAGCGCAGTCCCATCTCGTAGCATTGATCGAGCGCGCGCAGCAGGATCTCGCCGGTGCCGACCGGGAAGGTCATCCGCACCGCGTCCTCGCCCGTGCGATTGCCGGGATTCTCGATCTCGAAGGTGATCTCGTCCGCGCTGTAGATATCGCTGAACGGGCTATCGCCGTTCAGATCCTCCATACTGGCATAGGCGCTCAGCCAGTCGTCGTCCGGAAAGGCCGGGTCCTTGATGAATCGCCCCATGCCCTCGGCTGCAATCGGGGTTTCGGTGTGGAACCAGTAGGTCAGCGGATATTCGCCGTTCTCACCGAAGCTGGCGCGGTCGAAACCGTTCACGCCGAAAGCGTATCCATCCGCCCCGCGTTCGATGCGGATTGCATCGTAGGACCCGGGCAGATTGGCGACCGCCGCACAGGTGAGCGCGCCGTCGAACGCCTCGGTACTGGTCTGGTACAAGGTCCAGGCGCCGTATCTTGCATAAGGGACCGAACCGTCGGTCAGCACGGGCTGCACGGCGTCGGCTGCCTGGGCACTGCAGGCGGTCGCCGCCAGTGCTGCGCCCATGGCCATCGCTGCCGGGATTGATCTGATTTGCATGGGAATTCTCCTTAGAAAGGGAGGTACTGCGGCGATCAGAATTTCTTGCCGTAGGCGCACACCTTGGTCAGATCGCCGGTCCAGCACGCATCCCTGGTGTTCGCACGGGTGAGGATGCCCATGTCCTGCCAGTTGCCATCGCCATCGCGGAATCGCCCGAAACCGTCGGTGCGCGTATCGGCCTCGACGTAGATTTCCTCGAACTGCGAGCTCATCGGATAGCCGTCCGCCCGCGCGACGCCGAAGCTTGCCCCGCCCGGCGAGTCGAACTTGCAGGGCCCGCTATAGGTGTAGCCTTCGATCATGACCTCGCAATTGGCGTTCACCCCGTTGGCGAGCTCGTCTGCGGTCGGCATGCGATACTTGCCGTTACCCTTGGCCTGCACCTTCGGCGTGCTGGTGGCCGCTGCCTTCTGCACCTCTGGTGCCGGGGTGGAACCGGCGGCCTTCTCGGGCGCGCCCGATGCAGCCATCTCGGCCTTCATGGCCGCGGTTTCCGCCTTCGCGGCGGCGGCTTCGGCCTTCGCGGTCGCCAGTTCTCCGCTGTCGTCGGAGGAGGAATCGCCGCAGGCGGCAAGCGCCAGGGCAAAGGACATCGCACACACTCGTTTCTTCATCGGTCGCTCCAGTTCATGGTGATCGTGGTTTCCGCGCCAGCGGCTGCGCAGGTTCTTCTCCGCCGTCATTCGACCGGGACCCAGGTGCCGCTGCGGTCCTTGGCGAGCAGGGTGAAAGAGCCGGGATCGATCTGCCACACGTCCTGCCCCAGCTGGAAAAACCAGCTATGGCCCTGGAACACGCGCCAGAATGCAGATTCGTCTTCGCTGAGTCCGAAGGGGCCGCAGGCAGCCCGCGGCTCGTCGGGCGGCGCCTGTGCCGCCTGGGCCGCGCCTACATCCACCACCAGCGCATCGGTCGGCCAGTAATCGATCCTGGCGTTGCGCACGGTGCATGCCTTGCTCTCGCGCGGATCGTCGATCGCATCGCGGGCAATCCGCAGGATAGTGGCGGTCCTGTCGCTTGCGTCGAGACCGGCGACGCGAACCAGCACCTCTCCCTTCAGCGCATTTTCCGGATCGCCGTAGGCTGCCGTATCATAGGAAAGCTCTGCCATTGGCGGGCCATCGGAAAAGGCCAGCCTGGTGGTCTTGTCGCCGCATTGCGTCGCCCGGTAGAGCAGCACGGCCTCATCGAAGCGGGTTTCCTGCACGCTCCATTCGCATCCCTGCGGCGCCTTTGGCGCTTCCCCGCCCGTAACATCGAGGTAGCTGGCCGCGCGTTCGGCACACAGGCCGGTGATCGCCAGCCGATCGCCCTGTGCCGGGCATTGGACCGATGCCTGTGCGGTGGCCGCCGGTGACGGATCGTCGCCAGCACGCTCCCCGCAAGCAGGAAGGAGGAACGCGGGAGGCAGGATGATCGCAATCCAGTACCGCACCCCGTGTCCCCTCCCGTCCAAGCAGTCTGGAGAGTAAGGCGACCGGCGGCGAACGGAACTGGTAGGTCTACTAGTCGGCCTGCCGGGCTGTTGCGGGCAAGCCGTTGCTAGAGGTCGAACTCGTCGATCAGCTGCTCCCGCACCGCGATGGCTGCGGCCTCTGCGCGGTTCGATACGCCCAGCTTGGCCAGAATTGCGCCGACGTGATAATTCGCCGTCGAGACCGAGAAGCCGAGGTACCTGGCTATCTCCGGATTGGTGAAGCCCTTGGCCAGCAGCGCGAGAACCCGCCGCTGCTGCCCCGTGATCGCGCCCGAGAGATTTGAGGGAGCCTGCGCGGGGGCCGTGCCGAGGGGCCGTTCGATCACCCCTCCCTGCACCACCTTGCGGATGGCGTCGGTCAGCTCTTCGAAGGTCACGGACTTGGGCAGATGCGCCGATGCACCGCTGGCGACCATGCTGGCGACCATGTGATCCTCGGCAAAGGTGCTGAGGCCGATAATTCGGATGTCGGGGTGGGCGCGGTGGATGCTCTGGGTTGCCGCCATTCCGCCCATGCCGGGCATGCGCAGATCCATCAGCACTATGTCCGGCGACAGGCTGGCGCACAGTTCCAGCGCGGCCTCGCCGCTGTCCGCCTCGCCGACCAGCTCGATCTCGGGAGCACTCGCCAGCAGCTGCGCAATACCCTTGCGCACCATCAGGTGGTCGTCGACGACCAGCACCCGGATTGTCTCGCTCATGCCGCTATCGCACCCAGATCATGGTGACCCGGCAACCCTTGCCCGGCGCAGTTTCTATTTCAAGCGTCGCGCCGATCGTCTCCGCGCGGTCGCGCATGATCGAAAGGCCCAGCCGTTCGCGCCGGTCGCCCCTGGCCGGATCGAAACCGCGTCCATCGTCGCTCACGCTCAGCAGGGCGCGATCCTCCAGCGCATCGAAGACCAGCGCGACCTCGTCCACCCCGCTGTGCTTAAGCACGTTGTTCAGCGCTTCCTGCGCCACGCGGTAGAACATGGCGAACACCTCTGGCGGCAACGCAGCAGCCTCGTTCAGCTCGCAATCGATCTTCAGCGCATGCAGCCGCTCGAAGCTGTGCACCAGTTCGCCAAGCCGGTGGGTGAGCGACCATTGCGCGTCATCCTCGCGCAGCTCGGTCAGCAGCTGGCGCATCTCGCGCAGGGCATGGCGGTTGAGCCTTGCGACCTGTTCCGCCGCTTCGCGGTCGGGCCCGGCGAGGTTCTGGAGCCGTGTCGGCAGGGCGCTGGCGTGGAGCGTTGCCGAAGCCAGCGTCTGCGCCACCGCATCGTGCAGGTCCGCCGAAAGGCGGGCGCGCTCTTCCAGCTTGGTGGTCTGGATCGTCATGTCGGCGATCTCCGCCACGCGGTCGGCCACGCGGTCTTCGAGCCGGCGCGTCAGGGCGGTCTGCTCGCGCACCAGCGCGTTGAACGCTTCGATCAGGTAGCCGATCTCGTCCCGGTAGGAGGCCGGCACCTGGACATCGCTCTCCCCTTCGCGGAAGCGCCGCATGCCCCGCAGCAGGCGGTCGAGCGGCGCGAGCAGAAAGCTGCGGAACACGATCGGCAGGCCGATCAGCGTGGCAAGCGCCGCGAGCGCGATGAACGGAACGAAGGGCGCGTATAGCCGGTCGAGATGGGCGAGGAAGGTGCGGTAATGGTCCTGCAGCAGCGCCTGCCCCGCGCGCATATCGGTGCCCGGGGTAATCCCCGTCAGCCATGGCGCATCGAGCGGGCGAAACATCGCAAATTGGGGCGCAGTCGGCACGTCGAGGAACTGCACCTCGATGCGCCCGTCGGCATGCAGGACGGTCTGCACCTGATAGCAGCGGCGCACATCCTCCGGCCCGCAGCGGTCGCGCCGGGTCACCACCAGCCTTTCGTCGCTGGCGAAGGCCGTGATCTGCGTGCCCCCGGATGGCGTATCCACCAGCAGCGGGTAGATCGCAGGCTGGACGCCGCTTTCGAACGCCGCATCGACCGGCCTTGGCATCCTGTCGAAGGCAATCGTGCCCAACCGGTCGATGAAAACGCGCCGGTACTCGCGTCCATAGAAGGGAAAATCGAAGGGCAGCGTCACCGCCCCGCCCTGCGGGTTCAGGGCAGGTCCGCGCACTCTTTCAGGCAGAAAGGCGGACGGCTGGCCAGCATAGCCACCCTCCGGCCCGCGCGGAACGAACAGCACCGCTTCGCCCGACGCGGCCAGATCGGGCGCGCGGAACTGCCTTTCGTAGGCTGGCGCGATCACCCAGCTTGCCCCGGTCAACGCCGCCAGAAGCACCGCCAGCCCGATCGCGGTCAGCCTGAACAGGAAGGTGGTGCGTTCGGGAAGATACCCCACCAGCACCAGCGTCAGGCCGACCAGCTGGACCAGCGCCATCCAGCAGATCAGGATATCTATCGAATAGAGCGCAGTTCTGCTGCCTTCGGGTACGAGCAGGGTCGCTGTATGGATGATCGGCAGGATGGTGAGGATCAGGAACGCGCGCGAGACCTGCCCCTCTCGCGAAGGGCCGGGCCGCCACGGCAGGGCCAACAGGGCGCGCACCCTTCGCCAGCCGGACGCCGACAGCCCATCGGCCTGTGCAGCGGCCAGCTGGCGCCAGAAGACGATTGCGGACCAAAGGATGCACAGGTGCATCCACCCGGCGATCCATTGCGGCCGCCACCACGCCTCGCGCATGACGATGGCAATGTCGGCACGCACCGCAATCGCGGTCTCGGCCACGATCAGGGCGAAAAGCACCGCCATGATCAGCATCATTTCGCGCCGGGTGCCGGGGAGAGGCCTGGGGAAGAGGTATCCCAGAAGCACCAGCGCAACCGGCGCGATGCTGCCGAAAGGGCGCGCCCAGGGCATGGCCAGCGTGGTCCACGCGTCGAGCCGGGACCAAGGCATCGCGTAGCTCAGCCAGCCGCCGGCAGTCAGTACGCGCAGCAAGGTGGTGCAGAATACCGGCACCAGCGAGAGCATGAGGATGGCGAGTATCCAGGTCGGCGCGTGGAACCGGCCCTGCCGGGAATCGCGCGTGGCCCTGCGCACCAGATAGGCCGCCAGCACCAGCGCAAGCAGCAGCTGGCTCAGGTAGCTGAGAGCCGCCGGGTTCCAGAACAGCGAAGCGTCTGGCGCGCTGGCAGTGCTCCATTCCATGTTCCGGTTCGCCGCCCCGCGATTGCCCCCGGGCAAGGTCTACCGCGAAACCGCGTTTGCACAAGAAGGCGCCGGGCGATCTGTCCCGCAAGCGGGAAAGCGCTACCGCTCGTACTGCCGGATGACCTCCAGGAAGGCGTCGCCATAGGCCTCCAGCTTCTTCGCCCCGATACCGGGCAGCTCGCCCAGCAGGGCGAGTGTCTGCGGCCGCAGCCCGGCCATGTCCCGCAACACGGAATCATGGAAGATGACGTAGGGCGGGACCTGATTTTCCTTCGCCAGATCGCGCCGCAATGCGCGCAGCGCATCGAACAGCGGATCGCCCACGGGGTTGAGTGCCTGGCCCGATCCGGCCCGGCTGCCCCGCTTTCCGCCTGTCCGCTTGGGCGGGATCACCAGATCGAGCGGCTCCTCGCCCTTGAGGAACCCGCGCGCCTCCGGTCCCAGCATCATCCCGCCATGCTCGGTCGGCAGCAGCGCGCCGCGCACCAGCAGCGCGCGGTGGACCGGCTTGAGCAGCGCGGCTTCCTCCCCCTCGACGATCCCGAACACCGACAGCTTGTCGTGCCCCTGTGCTCGGCTGCGTTCGCTCGACTGGCCGGTGAGGATGCTCTCGACATAGCCCGCGCCGTACATCTGCCGCGTGCGCGCCACGGCGGAAAGGTATTTCTGCGCCACGACCGTAGCGTCGACCGACTTGGGCGGATTGAGGCAGTTGTCGCAATTGCCGCAGGTCTCGGGCGGGTCCTCGCCGAAATGGCGCAGCAGGATCGCGCGGCGGCAGCCGGCGGTCTCGACCAGCGCGCCGAGCGCCGCGAGCCGCGTGCGTTCGCCCTGCTGGCGCGCCTCGCCGACCTCTGCGATCCGCATTCGCGCCCTTGCGAAATCATCCGCGCCCCAGAACAGATGCGCCGCCGACGGGTCGCCGTCGCGCCCCGCCCTGCCCGTTTCCTGGTAGTAGGACTCGATCGACTTCGGCAGCCCCGCATGGGCAACGAAGCGAACGTCCGGCTTGTCGATCCCCATGCCGAAGGCGACCGTGGCGCAGATTACCATGTTCTCGCTCGCCACGAATGCCGCCTGGTTGGCGGCGCGCACTTCGGGCGGCAGGCCCGCATGATAGCAGCGCACTTCGCGCGTCCCGTCGGACAGGGACTCCGCCAGCCTCTCGGTCGCGGCGCGGGTCTGCGCGTAGACGATCCCGGGACCGGGGTTTTCGGCGAGCAGGCGGCGCAGCTGCTGAGTCAGCGAATCGCGCGGGCGGATCGTGTAACGAATGTTCGGACGGTCGAACCCGGCGACGATCAGACCCTCCGGCGCGATGCCAAGCTGGGTCAGGATGTCGGACCGGGTGTGTGCATCCGCCGTCGCAGTCAGCGCGAGGCGCGGCACATCGGCGAACTGGTCCATCAGCGGGCGCAGAAGGCGGTAGTCGGGCCTGAAGTCGTGCCCCCATTCGGACACGCAATGCGCCTCGTCGATCGCGAACAGCGATATGCGGCATTGCGAGAGCAGATCGCGGAAATGGCTCTGGCTCGCGCGTTCGGGCGCGACATACAGCAGATCGAGCTCGCCCGCGCGAAGGCGCTGGACCGTCTCGGCGCGGTTCTCGTCCGCGCTGGTCAGCGTGGCGGCGCGGATGCCGTTGGCGCTCGCGCTGCGCAGCTGGTCGTGCATCAGCGCAATCAGCGGGCTGATGACGACGCATGTGCCCTCCAGCAGCGTCGCGGGCAGCTGGTAGGTCAGCGATTTGCCCGCCCCCGTGGGCATCACCGCCAGCGTAGACTGTCCCGCCATCACCCGGTCGACGACCTGGGCTTGAACGCCCCGGAACGAGCGGAAGCCGAAGACTTCATGCAGCTTGTCCAGCAATTGCGGGGACTCGGCGGCAGGCAGGCCTGAGGTACGCGTTTGGGCGGTCATGCCGGCGGCCATGCCAGATCGAACGGGGCCAGAGAAGCGCCCGCCCCGCGACAATGCCGACTTGATTTCGCGCAATGCCAGCGCGCCGCACCCTCGCTAGCGCCGCCCGAAACAGGCGATGCAAGGACACAGCAATGCGCGATTTCGATATCATCGTGGTGGGGGCCGGCCCCGCAGGGCTTGCCTTTGCCCGTGCGCTGGAAGGCAGCGGGCTGAATATCGCACTGGTCGAGCGTCAGCCTTCAGACGTGCTGGCTTTGCCGCCGGTCGACGGGCGGGAAATCGCGCTCACCCATCGATCGGTTGCCACGCTGGAGCGGCTCGGCGCGTGGGGCAGGATCGCGCCCGACCAGATCTTCGCGCTGCGCGCCGCGCGGGTCTATAATGGCCAATCCCCCCTCGCGCTCGGCTTCGATACCGACGGCGGCCCGGAAGACCGGCTGGGATGCCTCGTCTCCAACCATCTGATCCGCCAGAGCCTGTTCGCGGCGATGGAAGGGCAGGATGGCGTCACCCTGCTGGCGAGCACCGGGGTCGAGCATGTCCATGCCGACAGGGCGGGCGCGCGTGTGACGCTGGCCGACGGACGCACCCTGACCGCGCGGTTGCTCGTCGCCGCCGATTCGCGCTTTTCCGCAGTCCGCGAACAGCTGGGCATTTCTGCGGAGATCAACCGGCTGGGCAAGTCGATGCTGGTCGCGCGGCTTTCGCATGAGCGGCCCAATCACGGCCTGGCGACCGAGTGGTTCGGCCACGGGCAGACCATCGCCATGCTGCCGCTGGGCGAGCACCAGTCGTCCGCCGTGCTCACCCTTGAGAGCGCAACGATCGATCGGATCGCGGCCTACCCGCCCGAAGTGCTCGCGGCGGAGATCGAAGACCGCTTCGAGCGCCGCCTTGGCACCATGCGCTTCGTGTCCGGCCCGCACGTCTATCCGCTGGCGACCACCTATGCCCGGCACTTCGCCAGTGACGGCGCGGCGCTGATCGGGGATGCGGCGGTGGGGATGCATCCGGTCACCGCGCATGGTTTCAACCTGGGCCTGCAATCGGCGGCAACGCTCGCCGGGCTGGTGCGCGATGCCGCGCAGAAGCACCGTTCGATCGCCTCGCCGCTCTTGCTGCGACGCTACGAGGCACGCCATCGGCTCGCCACGCGTCCGCTTTACAGTGGCACCAACCTTCTGGTGCACCTATATACGGCGGAGAGCCCGCGCGCCCATGTCGCGCGGCGGGCCGCGCTGGGGGCAGCTGCGCGCATTGGCCCCCTCAACACCGCCATAACCCGATTGCTGCTGCGCCACTGATCATGGCAAGTATCCACCTCACCACGCAAAAGAGCGAAGACACAATGCTGCTAGCGCCCGCCCCCGGACAAGAGGACAAGGAGATGCTGCGTCAGGCTGCCATGCTGACGCGCGACCTGCATACGCCCAACCCGGCGATGTACTGGGGCGATTGCTTCGGTTCGGCGGCGATCGGCTATGCCGCGCTGCTCGGCGCGATTGCGAGCGGCAATGCATGGCTCACCGCCGCGCTCGTGCTGGTCTCGATCCTGACGCTCTATCGCGCAGCGCTGTTCATCCACGAGATCACCCATCTTGACCACCGCAGGCTGCCCGGCTTCCGCCTGGCGTGGAACATCGGGGTGGGCGCGCCGCTGATGCTGCCCTCGTTCCTCTACGAGGGCATTCACGCGGTTCACCACTCACGCGCGCATTACGGTACGGAGCGCGATCCCGAATATCTGCCGCTCGCGCACATGCGCCCGTGGACGCTGCCGCTGTTCACGATCGCCGCGGTGGCGATGCCCGCGCTGATGTTCCTGCGCTTCGGAATTCTCGGGCCGCTTTCTTGGGTGATCCCGCCGCTGCGGCGCGTGCTCGTGGAGCGGTTCTCCGCGCTCGAGGTGAACCCCGCCTATCACCGCCCCGCGCCAGAGGGCGACTTCGCGCGCCGCTGGAAGGTGCAGGAGGCCGCGGCCAGCGTGGTCGCCGTCACTATCCTGGCGACCACCGCACTGGGCATTCTGCCACTGCGCGCCTTTGCGCTGTATTGCGCGGTTGTCGCCGGTGTTGCGCTGCTCAACCAGACGCGCACGCTGGTCGCCCACCTGTGGGAGAATGATGGCGGGCAATTGTCGCTGACCGACCAGTATCGTGACAGCACCAACGTGCCCGCCGCCTTCCCTGGCGTATTGTGGGCCCCGGTGGGTCTGCGTTTCCACGCGCTGCACCACCTGCTGCCCCGCCTGCCCTACCACTCACTGGCCGAGGCGCACCGCCGGCTGAGCGCCGCTCTGCCGGAGCCTTCGGCCTATCCGCAGGCGAACTACGGTTCCCTGTCGACACTGCTCCAGCGGCTCGGACAGGCCACGCTCCGCCGCCACTAGGGTCGCGGCCCTCTCCTTTCGCGCAATTTCGGCGCAATTCCCGATCCCTTCGATTCAGGTCTTTGGGACCGTGAGAAAGTGCTGCTAGGAGCGCGCGCATGCTTACCATCGACGGTGTCACAGTGCGGCTGGGCGGGCGGCCCATTCTCGAACGCGCGAGCGCGACCGTGCCGGTGGGCGCGCGCGTCGGCCTGATCGGGCGCAATGGCGCAGGCAAGTCCACGCTGATGAAGGCGCTGATCGGGGAAATCGAGCCCGACGACGGCGAAGTGACAAAACCCTCGCGCTCGCGCATCGGATACATCGCACAGGAAGCGCCCAGCGGCGATCTGACGCCCGAAGAGGTCGTGCTGGCCTCCGCGACCGAGCGCGCGGCGCTGCTCGAGGAACTGGAGACCTGCACCGACATGGACCGGATGGGCGACGTGCACGATCGCCTGCTGGCCATCGATGCCTACAGTGCCCCGGCCCGCGCGGCGAAAATCCTGAACGGGCTGGGTTTCGACGAGGAGATGCAGCAGCGCCCAGTGGACAGCTTCTCCGGCGGGTGGAAGATGCGGATCGCGCTTGGCGCGCTGCTGTTCTCTGAACCCGACATCCTGCTGCTGGACGAGCCGTCCAACCACCTCGATCTGGAAGCCACCCTGTGGCTCGAGAACTTCCTCAAATCCTATCCCGCCACGCTGGTCGTGATCAGCCACGAACGCGACCTGCTGAACAAGGTGGTCGATCACATCCTGCACCTGCAGGGCGGCCAGCTGACCCTCTACCCCGGCGGGTACGACGCGTTCGAGAAGCAGCGCGCCGAACGCGCGGCGCAGCTGGCAGCGGCAAAGGCTTCGCAGGATGCGCAGCGGGCGCGCTTGCAGGACTACGTCGCACGCAACAGCGCCCGTGCGTCGACCGCCAAGCAGGCGCAATCGCGCGCCAAGATGCTCGCCAAGATGCAGCCCATCGCGGCGCTGATGGAGGACCCCAGCCTCAGCTTCGATTTCCCCGACCCGGAGGAAATGAAGTCGCCGATGATCACGCTCGAACAGGCGGCGGTCGGCTATGGCGAAGCGCCGCCGATCCTCAAGCGGCTGAACTTCCGTATCGAAGCCGACGATCGCATCGCGCTGCTGGGCCGCAACGGGAACGGCAAGACCACGCTGGCGCGGCTGCTGGCATCGCAGCTCGACGCCGCCGAAGGCGATGTGAACGCGCCGGGACGGCTGAAAGTGGGCTATTTCACGCAGTACCAGGTGGAAGAACTGGCGGGCGAGGATACGCCGCTGGACCTGATGAACCGCGCGATGGAAGGCGCGGCGCAGAGCGCGGTGCGCGCCCAGCTGGGGCGGTTCGGGTTCTCCGGCCCGCGCGCGCAGCAGCGGGTGGACAAGCTTTCCGGCGGGGAACGCGCGCGGCTGGCGCTGGCGCTGATCACGCGCGACGCGCCGCATCTGCTGATCCTCGACGAACCCACCAACCATCTCGACGTCGATGCGCGTGAGGCGCTGATCCAGGCGATCAACGACTATTCGGGCGCGGTCATTCTCATCAGCCACGACCGACACATGGTCGAACTGACGGCAGACCGGCTGATCCTGGTCGATGGCGGGACCGCGCGCGAATATGCCGGGAGCATGCAGGATTACATCGACCTGGTTCTCGGCCGCAATCAGCCCAGGAAGGAGCGTGGCGACAGCGCCCCGAAGGTTCGCGGATCACGTGCAGCGAACAGCGAGGGTAAGGCGCGTTTCGCAAAGTCGGAACTGAGCAAGGCGGAAAAGGCGGTCGAGCGACTGACAGCCGATGTGGCCAGGCTCGACGGATTGATCGTCGAGCGCAGCGGGCAGCAGACAGGGCAGGACAGCGCATCGGCCATGCAGGACCTGCTCAGGAAACGTGCCGATGCCGCCGACAGCCTGGCCGAAGCCGAAGAGGCATGGCTCGCCGCCGGCGCAGCCCTCGAAGAGATCGAACAGGGTTAGCGCGCGCCTGCGGACTGGCTTCGCGTCCCGCTCCATGGGCGCGGTAATCGTGCGTCGCCGAGCGGTCCCCTCAAGCGTGCTCGGGCCAATAGAGGCGCATGGGATTGGCAACGAGCAGCTTTTGTCGAAGCTCTGCGGTTGGTGCGATCCGGGGGATCATGTCGACGATGTGGCCATCGTCCGGAATCTCGTCGGCCATGTTCGGGTGCGGCCAGTCCGTCCCCCACAGGCACCGGTCGGGGTAGTCTGCCACCAGCGGCGCAACCGCCCGCGCAAAGGCATCCCACGGGTCGCCTCCACCGCCCGCCTTGATCGCGTCCAGCCGATCCGGGCAGGTCGGCTTGATGTGGATGTCCTCGCGGCTGTCCAGCAGATTTCGCAGCGCGCGAAGGTCCGCCCCGTCCGGCCCTTGCGAGACATTCGGCCTGCCCAGATGATCGATCACCACCGGCACGGGGATCGCATCGATGAAGGGGCGCAGTTCTGCGAGTATGTCCGCCTCGAAATAGATCACCACGTGCCAGTGCGCAGGAAGGCGGCGCGACAGGGCGAGGAAGCGATCCCGCGGGGCGTTGTCCACCAGACGCTTCAGGAAGTTGAAGCGGACCGCGCGCATCCCGCCGGCGTGCAGCGCCGCCAGCTCATCCCCGGAGATATCCGGATCCACCACCGCCACACCGCGAGCCTTCCCGTCGGATCGGGCGATGGCATCCAGCGTCGCCGAATTGTCCGTGCCGTGGCAGCTGGCCTGGACGATCACATTGCGCGAGAAGCCGAGATGATCGCGCAAGGCGAACAGCGCCTCCGGCCCTGCATCTGCGGGGTGATACTTGGCCTGCGGGCTGAAGGGGAACCGCTCCGCCGGTCCGAAAACGTGGCAGTGCGCGTCCACCGCGCCGGGCGGCGGAACGAAGTGCGGCTTCGATGGCGACGCGTGCCAGCTTGCTGTCCGATCAGGCGAAGACATGACCGTCCATCAGCTTGCGCGCGGTGCGGAGCAGCGCGCTCGATACGACCTCGCCGGCTTCGTCCACTTCCATCACGCAGCTCGTCTCTCCGCTTGCATGTTCGATGGCGAGGGTCTTTCGTGTGCCGGTCGGCACGTCTGCAACATCGGCGGCGACCGATCCTTCGACCAGGCACGCGGTAGCCGTGGTGACGGCACCCAGCACGCCGATACTCGCATGCGCACGGTGCGGGATGAACACCCGCGCGGCGCAACAGCCGCCACCGCGCGGCGGGGCCACCAGCGTCATCTTGGGTACGGTTTTGGACGACACATCGCCCAAGTTCATCATCGGTCCGGCGGCAAGACGGATCGTCTCTATTTTCTCGCGCATTCCCGCCAGCGCATCGCTCTCCAGCTCCTCGCGGCTCTCGTACCCGGTTGCGCCGACATCCTGCGCCCTGATGACCACGCACGGCATGCCGTTGTCGATCAGCGTGCACTCGACGCCGTCGATCGTGTCGCGGGCATTGCCGGTGGGGAGCAGCGCACCGCAGGTCGACCCGGCGGTGTCGCGAAACTCTATCGGCACCGGCGCATGCGTGCCGGGCACCCCGTCGATCGCCGCATCGCCGTCATAGCTGACCTGCCCGCCCGGCGTGGAGACCGTGGCCACCGCGATCTGTTCCGTATTGCGCATGAAGATGGTGACGCGGGTCTCTTCCCCCATCGGCTGCACCAGGCCGCGCTCGATTGCGAAGGGGCCGACCCCGGCCAGGATGTTGCCGCAGTTCTGCTGATCGGAGACGAGCGCCTCCTCGACCGCGACCTGAAGAAACAGGTATTCGACATCCACGCCATCCCGTTGCGACGGGCTGACGATGGCGACCTTGCTGGTCAGCGGATCGGCGCCCCCCATCCCGTCGATCTGGCGCGCGTCGGGGCTTCCCATGATGCGCAGCAGCGCGTGGTCGCGGTCATGGGCGTCCGTCGGCAGGTCGCTTTCCAAGAAGTACCCGCCCTTCGAGGTTCCGCCGCGCATCCACATGCAGCGCACGCCGTCAGACATAGCGCAGGCCCTGCTGCTCCAGCCGCTCGCGCATCTCGTACATGTCGAGCCCGAGCTCGCCTCCCGCCAGCCGTTGCCGCTTCTCTTCCTCGTTGGCTTCGCGAGCGCGCGCCTTTTGCAGCACCTCTTCCGCCTCGCCCCGTTTCACGACGCACACTCCGTCATCATCGGCCACGATGATATCGCCCGCCTCGATATGCGCGGCCCCGCACACGACCGGCACGTTCACATCACCCAGCGTGTTCTTGACCGTCCCTTGCGCGAAGACCGCCTTGGACCAGACCGGAAATTTCATCTCCTTGAGGTCGCGCACGTCGCGCACGCCCGCGTCGATGACGAGGCCACGGCATCCCCTCGCCTGCGCGCTGGTGGCCAGAAGATCGCCGAAATAGCCGTCGATGCACGGGCTCGTGGGCGCGAGCACCAGGATGTCGCCCGCCTGCAACTGCTCGATGGCGACATGGACCATCCAGTTGTCGCCCGGCGGCGCGCTGATCGTGACCGCGCTGCCGGCAATGCGCGCGCCCGCATAGATCGGGCGGATATCGTGGGCGAGCAGCCCCTTGCGGCCCTGCGCCTCGTGCACCGTGGCAACGCCGCACTCGGCAAGCCCGTCAATCACGTCTGCACCGGCACGCTCGATATTCTGGACGACGATGGGCATTTGCAACTTCTCCTTCGCCAGCAGGACCTGGGAAGAATCCGTCCGGTGCGCCAATGCGAACGCTTGGCCGGCCATAAGAAAATGCAAACCACGCTCTTCGACCTTCGGCGTCTCTCCACCCTGCAACGGCGTTTGCTGTTGCATAAGTTTTTGATAGCAGGAACGGGATGGAGAAGCATGCCCCCAACATCCGGCGCCTCGCTGCATTCGCGGCAACCGTGCGCTGCGGGAGCGTGACTGCGGCCGCGAATGCCATCGCGCTGACCCAGCCAGCCCTGACGCAGGCCATCGCCCGGCTGGAAGAACAGGTCGGATGCAAGCTTTTCGAGCGAGAACCTGCCGGGATGCGGCCCACGCAGCCGGCGCTGCTGCTCGCTGAGCGGGCCGAGCGCGCGCTGGATCTGATCGGATCGCCGCGTGTCACCGCAACGCAGATCAATGCCTTCCTCGCCCTCGCCCGCACAGGCAGCTACGCAGGGGCTGCAGAGGTCTCGGGCCTGTCGCCTGCCTCGCTCCACCGCGCTGCGAGAGACCTGTCGATAGCGCTTGGCGAGACCCTGGTGGAGCGCAGGGGCCGACACCTCTCGCTCACCCGCAAAGGCAGGCGGCGCGCCCGCAATTTCGGGCTGGCCATGGCGGAACTGCGCAACGGCTTCGAAGAAGTCGCGGACTGGCTCGGGCGATCGGGCAGCCGCATCGTGGTCGGCGCCATGCCGCTGTCCCGCGCACAGTGGCTCCCCTGGGCGATCGTCGCGTTCGCACGCCAGCGTCCCGGCACGCAGATTGCGGTGATCGAAGGCAGTTTCGCCGAGCTTTCGGGGCGCCTGCGCGATGGCGATATCGACCTTCTGCTCGGCGCGATGCGCGACCCGCCGGCGGACGATCTGGATCAGCATAGTGTCTTCGTCGATCGCCCCATGATCGCGATGCGAAGCGGGCATCCGCTGGCCGGGGAGAAGGTGCTGCGGCCCGACACCCTGCGCCAGTACGGCTGGGTCCTTCCGGCGAAGGGCACACCGCTGCGCGCCCACTGGGAGGACATGCTGGGCAGCACCAGACAATCGCCACCGTCGGTAGCCATCGAGTGCGGATCGGTATTGGCGGCGCGCGAATTGCTGCTCGACACGGACATGTTGTCGATCCTGTCTCCCGCACAGATCCGGATCGAGCTGCGCAGTGGCGCGCTCGCCTGCAAGCCGCCGCCCCAGCCGATTGCGCGCAGTATCGGGATAACGACGCGCAAGGGCTGGCACCCCACACCGGCCCAGCGCGACATGGTCGAGATTCTTCAGGGATTCGATCCGCACAATTCGTAGAAGTTTATGGGCTGCCCGCCCTATCCATTTGCCGCAGGTTCGATCGCGCCGCAGGCGGGTCCGGTCATGCCCACGCAATTCACCCTTATCGGTTTCGGGGAAGCTGGCTCCACCTTCGCTCGCGCGGGGGCGTGGGGCGGCGACGCCCGCGCCCACGATGTCGATCCGCACCGGATGCCCGCCATGGAGCAGAGCGGGGTGACGCCCTGCCGCGAACCGCAAGACGCACTTGCCGGAAGCGACCTCGTGCTTTCCCTCGTCACTGCAGGCCAGGCGCTGGCGGCAGCGAAGGAGGCGTGCGCTTCGATCGAAACCGACGCCATCTTCTGCGACATGAACTCGGTGGCACCGCAGACCAAGCGCGAGGCAGGAAAGGCAATTCAGCAGGCGGGCGGGCGATATGTCGATGTGGCGGTTCTGGCCCCCGTCGATCCCGCGGGCTTGAACGTGCCGCTGCTCCTTTCGGGGGAGGATGGCGCGCAGGCCTCGGACCGGCTCGCACGGATTGGCTTCACCAATATCCGCGTCGTGGGAGACCGGATCGGACAAGCCTCCGCCATCAAGATGATCCGTTCGGTCATGGTGAAGGGTCTGGAAGCGTTGTCGGATGAGATGATCGCTGCTGCGCAGGCAGCGGGCGTCGCGGAAGAGGTGCTCGCCTCGCTCGACGCTAGCTGGCGCGAGGAGAGCTGGCGCGATCGGGTCGCCTACAATCTGGAACGGATGGAAACGCACGGCATCCGCCGCGCAGAAGAGATGGAGCAAGCGGTGCTGACCCTGCGCGATCTGGGGGTCTATCCGCTGATGACGCAGGCCACGATCGTTCGTCAGCGCGCGGCCGCCCACAGGAGCGATGAAGAAGGAAACGCCCGATGACGATGGTGATCGACTGCCACGGCCACTACACCACCGCCCCGCCGCAGCACGACGAATGGCGCACCGCGCAGCTGGCCGCCTATGAATCGGGCACGACGCCCCCACCCTACCCCGATATCTCGGACGACGAGATCCGCGCGACGATCGAGGAAAACCAGCTCAAACTGATCGAGGAGCGCGGCGCCGACCTCACCATCTTCTCGCCCAGGGCCAGCCGGATGGCGCATCACCAGGGGGACCAGGACGTATCGGAAGCATGGTCCCAGAAATGCAACGATCTGATCTACCGCGTCACGCAGCTGTTCCCCGGCACCTTCGCGGGCGTGTGCATGCTGCCGCAGAGCCCCCGGAGCGGGCTCGAGGCGAGCGTCAGGGAATTGCGGCGCTGTATCGAGGAACTCGGCATGGTCGGCTGCAACCTCAACCCCGATCCGGGCGGCGGGCATTTCGAGCATCCGCCACTGACGGACGAATACTGGTTCCCGATCTACGAAGCGATGAGCGAGCTGGACGTGCCCGCGATGATTCACGTCTCGGGCAGCTGCAACCCCGCGATGCACGCCACCGGTGGGTTCTACCTTGCGGCCGATACGGTGGCCTTCATGCAGCTGATGGAAGGCGATCTGTTTGCGCGCTTCCCCAAGCTGCGCTTCATCATCCCGCATGGCGGCGGCGCCGTGCCGTTCCACTGGGGGCGCTATCGCGGGCTGGCGGACATGCTGAAGAAGCCGAGCCTCGACGATTACATCATGAACAACGTGTTCTTCGACACCTGCGTCTACCACCAGCCGGGCATCGACCTGCTGGCCAAGGTGATCGACAGCAAGAACATCCTGTTCGGCAGCGAGATGGTGGGCGCGGTGCGCGGCATCGACCCGCGGACCGGGCACTATTTCGACGATACCAAACGCTATGTCGACGCACTCGACATCGACGAGGATGAACGCCACGCGATCTTCGAAGGCAATGCACGGCGGGTCTTCCCCCGCCTCGACGCCATGCTTTCGGCACGCGGGCTCTGATCGGAATTACGGAGACGAAGATGACAGGAATTGCACTGGTCGGCGCCGGCGCGTTCGGCGAAAAGCACCTCGACGGGCTCACGCGGATCGATGGCGCTCAGATCGTCTCGGTCATCTCGCGCGAGGCCGAAAAGGCGGCGGAGATTGCAGCGAAATACGGCGCGCGGCATTCCGGCACCGAACTGGAGGACGCGCTGGCGCTGGACGATGTCGACGCGGTCATCCTGTGCACTCCCACGCAGCTGCACGCGCGGCAGGCCATCGCCTGCATGGACGCGGGCAAGCATGTCGAGGTGGAAATCCCGGTCGCCGACAGCTGGGCGGACGCGCAGGCGGTGATGGCGAAGCAGAAGGAAACCGGCCTCGTGTGCATGGTCGGCCACACCCGCCGCTTCAACCCGAGCCACCAGTGGGTAAAAAACCGCATCGATGCCGGCGAATTCACGATTCAGGCAATGGACGTCCAGACCTTCTTCTTCCGGCGCGAGAACACCAATGCGAAGGGCGAACCGCGCAGCTGGACGGACCACCTGCTGTGGCATCACTCCGCGCATACGATCGACATTTTCCAGTACATGACCGGGGCGAAGGTGGTTCAGGCGAACATCCTGCAGGGTCCGAAACACCCGAAGCTGGGGATCGCCATGGACCAGTCGATCCAGATGAAGACCGACCAGGGCCAGATCCTCACGCTCGCGCTGTCATTCAACAATGACGGTCCGCTGGGCACATTCTTCCGCTATATCGGCGATACCGGTACCTATATTGCCCGCTACGACGATCTGGTAGACGGGCGGGAAGAACCGATCGATGTCAGCGAGGTCGATATCAGCATGAACGGTATCGAATTGCAGGACCGCGAGTTCCTTGCCGCGATCCACGAGGGGCGCGAGCCCAATTCCTCCATCGCTTCCGTGCTCGATTGCTACCGCGTGATCGGGGAGCTGGCGCAGAGCCTCGAAGCGCAGGATGGATGGTCCTGATGCGGCGGGAGCTTGACGGGCGAGAGGTGCACCCCATCGGGCTGGGCTGCATGAATCTTTCATGGGCCTATGGCGACCCGCCCCCGCACGAGGACAAGGTCCGCCTGCTGAACGCGGCCCTGGACGCGGGCTACGATCATCTCGATACGGCCAATATCTACGGCGCGGGCAGGAACGAGGAACTGCTGGGCGAAGCGGTGATGCACCGGCGCAGCGAGTTCCTGCTGGCGAGCAAGACGGGCATCGTCGTGGATGGGCAGCGCCGGGGGATCGACTGTTCTCCCGACGCCATCGCGGCCTCCATCGACGCCAGCCTCGGCCGGTTGCAAACCGACCATATCGACCTGCTCTACATGCACCGCTTCGATCCCAAGGTGCCCATCGCAGACAGTGTCGGCGCGCTGCAGCGTGCGATCGAGGCGGGCAAGATCGGCGCCTATGGCGTATCCGAATGGTCGTCTGCCCATATCCGCGAGGCGCATGGCGTGTATCCCATGGCTGCGGTGCAGACCGAATTTTCGCTCTGGACGCGCAATGTCGAACTGGGCGTGCTGGAGACCACCAAGGAGCTGGGCATTGCCCTCGTGGCATTCTCCCCGGTCGCGCGTGGCGCGCTGGGCGGTGAGTTGAAGGATACCGCCACGCTTGGCGAAAAGGACCTGCGCCGCAACATGCCGCGCTTCGATGCCGAGAACTGGCCTGACAATCTGGAACTGCTGAACCGGTTCGACGCGCTTGCGAAGGATGCGGGGGTAACGCCCGCGCAGCTCGCGCTCGCCTGGGTCCTGTCACATGGCGAGCATATCCACGCGATCCCCGGCACCACCAGCATGGATCACATGCAGCAGAATTTTGCGGCGCCATCGCAGGATATTGGTGCAGACGTGCTGCGGCAGGCCGGTGAACTCATCAACCAGCACAGCGTCAGCGGCCACCGCTATCCAGAGATCATGCGCAACACGATCGATACCGAGGATTTCGCCTAGGCCGGATCAGACGGGCAGGCCCACGTAGTTTTCGGCGATGGCCGTCTGCGCAGCACGGCTCGATGCGATGTAGTCCAGCTCCGCCAGCTGCATCCTGCGTTCGAACGGGCCGCCGGACGGATCGCGGTGCATGAGCCGCGTCAGCGACCAGCTGAAACGCTCCGCCTTCCAGACCCTGGACAGCGCTTTTTGCGAATAGGCGGCGACCGCATCGTCACAGTTGCGCAAGAAGAACGCGGTCAATGCCTCGGCAGCGTAGTGCACGTCGCTGGCCGCCAGATTGAGGCCCTTGGCCCCGGTTGGCGGCACGATATGGGCCGCATCTCCGCAAAGCAGCAGACTGCCATACCGCATCGGTTCGAAGACGAAGCTGCGCAAGGGGGCGATGCTCTTTTCGATGCTCGGTCCGCGCGCAATTCCGGCAGCCGCTTCCGGCCCAAGACGCAGGGCCAGTTCGTCCCACACGCGATCGTCCGGCCAGTTGGCAACGTCCTCGCCCGCTGGCACGTCGATGTAATAGCGGCTGCGCGTCTCGCTCCGCATGGACGCCAGTGCGAAGCCCCTTTCGTGACTGGCATAGATCAGTTCGTGATGGCAGGGCGGCACATCGGCAAGGATGCCAAGCCAGCCGAAGGGGTAGACCCTTTCGAAGCCCTTTCCGGCATTTGCCGGTATCGCCTTTCGGCTCGGCCCGTGAAACCCATCGCATCCCACGATAAAGCGGCAATCCACCCGCTGCTGCGCGCCATTCGCATCGGTCCACGTCACATGCGGCGCGTCGCCTTCCATCCCGTGCAGCGCAACCTCGCGCGCGCCGTATTCGATCTCCAGCCCGCGCTCTTCCGCGGCCTGCATGAGGTCGCGGGTCAGCTCGGTCTGGCCATAGACCATCACCCGGCTGCCGGTCAGGTCGGCAAGGTCGATGCGTATCAGCCGCTCTCCGTCGGCCAGCTGAAAACCATCATGCCACAGCCCCTCGGCTTTCAGCCTTGCGTCGAGGCCAAGTCGCTCCATCAGCGACACCGTGATCGTTTCGAGCACGCCTGCGCGAATGCGACCGAGGATGTAATCCGGGCTCTGCCGATCGAGCACCAGGCAATCGACCCCCTCAGCCCTCAGCAGATGGCCGAGAAGCAGCCCGGCCGGCCCCGCGCCGATAATGCAGACCTGCACGCGCCTCATGGCCGAACCGGTGCTTTCGGAGGGCTCCGCAGCACGAAGATCGCCCCGGCCGCCACCAGCGACCCGACGCCCATCATCAGCGCGACCAGCGGCAGGCCGAAGCCACCGACGAACAGGAAACCCGCCACAGCCGGGCCGGCCGCCGCGCCGCCCCTGCCCAGCCCGATGACCAGCCCGGTGCCGCCCGCGCGAAGGTGTGCCGGGTAGGACGCCGCAACCAGCGCGTAGAGGCCCACCACCCCGGCATTGGCGAAGAAACCGACCAGGGCGGCAGCGGTCTTCAGCTCGCCCAGCCCGGTCGCGTTCATGCCGAACCAGACAAGCGCGAGGAAGCTGAACGCGAACACGCCGATCAGCAGGCCGCGCAGCGGAAGCCTGGTGGTGAGATAGCTGAACAGAAGCGACCCCGTCACCCCGCCGATATTCGCCCACACCAGCACGCTACCCGCGCTCGCAGGCTCGTACCCCAGATCCACCACGATCTTCGGGATCCACTTCAGAACGAAGTAGAACATCAGCATGTGGAAGAAGTACGCGATCACGAGCAGCGTGGTGATGCGCCGCATGGCACCCCGAAAGAGGCCCGAGCTGTCACCCGTCTCATCCCGAGCGATCGGCACCACGGTGTCCAGCGCGGCGTGGCCGAGCCGCTTCATCGTGCGGTTGATCTTCGCCAGCGCGCGATCGGGAGAATTGCGACGCAGGATGATCTCCGGCGATTCCGGCACCAGCAGCATGATCGCGGGAAGGAAGGCGATGGTCATGCCCGCACCCAGCCAGAAGATGTCGCGCCAGGTTCCCTCGACCAGCAGGCTGCTGGCGATGGACCCGCCGACGATGGCACCGAAAGGATAGCCCGCCGCCATCAGCGCGACCGCTCCGGCCCGGTATTTGAGCGACGAGACTTCGGCGACCACGGCGTTGTTGCAGGCAAGCATGCCGCCGATTCCGATGCCGGTAACAAGGCGGATGCATGCCAGCATGACGACGCCGGTGGATAATGCAGCCGCGCTCATCCCCGCAGCCATCACCAGCAGGCTGCCGATCATGATCGGCACGCGACCCACCCGGTCCGCCGCCCAGCCCAGCGCGATGGAGCCCAGCGCCATGCCGACCAGTTCTATCGACAGGATGATGCCCAGCGCTGCCCGGTCGACCCCCCATTCGGCGGCGATGCCCGGCGAGGCGAAACTGATGGAGAGGACGTCGAATCCGTCGAGTCCGTTGAGGAGTACACATAGCAGGACGATCAGCATCTGCCGCCATGTCATCGCATCCTGCTCGATCACCGAGCGGGCGTCGCGCGGGTCTGCGTGCATTCCGGTCTCCTCATCCACACACGGCGAAGTGCGCGTTTTCGCGCCACTTTTTCCGAGACGGGGCATTGCCGCCGCGATCCGCCCAGTCTGCGCGATCAAAGCAATAATTGCCGCCCCGCCAATCCATTGATGGGATTTGTATGTCAGGACAAAAACATACGATTAGACCAATCCGTAAAAACCCGGCAGCCTGATCTCACGAAGGTCAAAAATGACCCCTGGGGAGGATACTAAGATGAAGAACCGTGTTCTGACGAGCACTGCCATGGCGCTTGCGATGTTGGCTATGCCCGCCCACGCGCAAACAGCGGACGAAACGCAAACCGACGCAACGGGCGAGGATGCGACCACCGCCCAGCAGCAGCCCCGCGGCGGCCTCAACGAAATTATCGTCACTGCACAGCGTCGCGAGGAAACGCTGCAGGACGCAGCTATTCCGATCAATGCGGCGAGCGGCGAAGAGCTGACGCGCTCCGGGGTGGCCGACGTGACGCAGCTCAACAAGGTTGCCCCCGCGCTATACGTGCCCGAAGCAGGTGGCGCGAACGTCGGCTATTTCGTGCGCGGCGTCGGCAATTTCGCCAATAACGGCTACACGAACCCGGCCGTGGCCTTCAATCTGGACGGCGTCTATATCGGCCGCCCCTCGTCCACCGTCGCATCCTTCCTTGACGTGAATCGAGTGGAAGTGCTCAAGGGGCCCCAGGGCACTCTTTACGGTCGCAATGCGACCGGCGGTGCCGTCAACGTCATTCCCAACATTCCGCGCCTCGGTGTGACCGAGGGCAGCGTTTCCGCGCAATACGGCAATTACGACGCGCTGGAGTTCAACGGTGTCGTGAACGTCCCTCTGGGCGACAGCGCTGCAGCGAGGTTTGCCGGAGCATGGACAGACCGGGACGGATACTATTCCGACGGGACGGGTGCAGCGGAAAATCTGGCCCTGCGCGGGCAAGTCCTGTTCGATCTGTCGCCGGATATCGATCTGCGCCTGTCCGCCGACTATTCGACTTCGAAAGGTACCGGGCCCGGTCTGGATGTGGACGGCGTCTACACCTTCTCGCCGTTTACGCCCAATGCCACGGTGCCGAACTGGCAGTTCGTGCCTTCTCCTGCGAACGTGAGCGAGCCCTTCACCGGCCTGTTCGCTCCGCAGACGCTCGACTTCATCGAGAACAATGCGACGGCCGCGCCGCTGTATTCGCCGGTAACCGGTTATGCCTATCCGTTCCGGGATGACGAGTACTGGGGCGTGAACGCGGAATTCAACGCCGATCTTGGTTTCGCCGACCTGGTGATCATCCCCGCATACCGCCAATCGAGACTCGACAATCTGTTCAACGGCGCGCCTTTCAAGGCGGGTATCAACCAGGACATGGCGGAACAGTTCAGCGTCGAAGGTCGGCTTTCGGGCTATGCCGGTCCGCTGGAATGGCTCGTGGGTGCCTACTACTTCGACGAGAATGTGGAAGGCGTGAATTCGTACAACCAGTTCTCGACCGTATCGCTGCAGGAGTTCGACACATCGACCGAATCCTCCGCTATCTTCGCACGCGGAAGCTTCAGCGTGACGGACGATTTCCGGATTGTCGGCGGTATCCGCTACACGGACGAGAACAGGTCGATCGATGCCCTGTCGGTTGCGATCGCCGGGGTGTGCCTGATCCAGCCCGTGGCCGGCCCGCCAAGCTGCCCCCAGGTCCCGACGATACCGGTCGGCCTCACGCTTGAGGATACCATTTCCCAGCTCGATCCTGCGCTGTTCCCCGCAGGCTCGCCGCTGACCCGCCCGTCCCCCTACGGAACCTTCCCGTACGGCCCCTTCGGCCCAACGGGACCGCAGGCACTGCTGATCGTCACTCCGACGCAGATCGATCGGACCGCGAGCGACGACCAGGTCACCTGGCGCGCCGCACTGGAATACGACGTCACGCCGGATAACCTGCTCTACGCCAGCTTCGAAACGGGCTTTCGCGCAGGCGGCTTCAACCTGACCTTCGGGCAGGAAGAATATGATCCTGAATATATCGACGCCTACACGATCGGCGCCAAGAACAGCTTCTTCGACAACCGCCTGCAGGTGAACCTCGAAGCGTTCTACTGGGATTATACCGGCCAGCAGCTGGCCGCTCTGGGCGTTGACGATCGGGGCAACAACTCGTTCTACACCCGCAACGTCGGGGAATCCTCGATCAAGGGCTTCGAAGTCGATTTCCAGGCGCTGGTGACACAGAGCACCGTCCTGCGCGGCGGCGTCCAGTATCTCGACGCGACCTTCGATCGCTTCGTGTATGAGCAGGTCGACCTGTCCGACGCGACCGACCCGCCCAACTTCCTGACGCCGGTGACGGGCTGCGACTACACGCAGAACCTCACGCCCCAGCGCACGTTCACCATCGATTGTTCGGGCAAGCAGGCGCTGAATGCGCCGAAGTGGACCGTGAACCTGGGCCTGCAGCAGACCTTCGCAATGCGCGATTACGAAATCATCGCGACTGTCGACGGCCGCTATCGCAGCAACCGCATCATCGGGTTCAACTATCTGCCGACCGGCAATAGCGGTGACGATATCACGCTGGACGCCAGCATCTCCCTCGTCTCCTACGACAAGGGCTTCACCGCCGGTGTCTTCGTGCGCAACCTGACGAACGAGGCCATGCCTTCGCTTTACCAGCTGGGCGCAGCGAATGTCGCTTCGGTGAAGTACGAACCGCCGCGCACCTTCGGCGTGCGGGTCGGCTTCCAGTTCTGACCGTGATGACGTTCAAGGCCCTCCCGATCGCGCTCGCCGCTGCCATTACGCTCGCCGGGCCCGCCGCGGCACAATCTGCGGATACCATGCGGGACCGTGTGGGCACGTGGATCACGCTGGGCACGTCGGGCGGGCCGGTCACCAATCCGGGAAGGTCGCAACCTGCCAACCTGCTGCGCTTCGCCGGCAAGGACTACCTCGTCGATGTCGGCGACGGCACGGCGGGGCAGATCAGCAAGGTCGAAGTGCAGAGCAAGATGATCGACGGCGTCTTTGTCTCGCATCTGCACTTCGACCATACTGGCGGGCTGGCCGCAATCCTTGGCCTCAGGTTCCAGACCAGCGCCAGCGATCCGCTCACGATCTACGGCCCGCCGGGCACGCGTGAGATGGTCGAGGGGCTGCTTGCCTCCATGGTGCCGGGAGCGACAGCCAATTATGGGGTCGCGGGTGCCCCGCCAATCGATCACCGCGCCGGGATCGAAGTCGTGGAGCTGCGCGACGGCGATAGCATCACCGTCGATGGCATGAGGGTGCAAGTGGCATCCAACACGCATTACAGTTTCCCTCCGCAAAGCGAACTGGCGCAGCGGTTCCAATCGCTCTCCTACCGTTTCGATCTACCCGGGCGGTCGATCGTCTATACAGGGGATACCGGGCCGAGCGATGCGGTGGAGACGCTGGCGATGGATGCGGATCTGCTGGTGGCGGAGATGATGGACATTCCCCTGACTATCGAACGGATGCGGATGGCCAATCCCGGCATGCCCGAACCGATCCTGAAGCAGATGCAGACCCATCTGAGCGATCATCACCTGTCCGCATCGGACGTAGGCGCACTGGCGAGCAGATCGCGGGTCGGCGCGGTCGCGGTCACTCATTTTTCGGGCTGGGCCGCTGCGGATGCCAGGCATGCGGAATATCTGCGGCAGATCGCCGAGGCTTATGATGGCCCCTTCGTCATTGCAGACGACATGGACGCTTTTTGACCCCAACGAAGATGCAAGGCGGAATTGCCAGCCCGGAAGGTGCCAGACCGCCGGAAACGACGGATGTCGTGTATCTTCCAGGGGGGCGCTTCCCGATGGGCAGCAATGCCTTCTGCCCGGAAGAACGCCCCGCCCGCACCGCCGAAGTTCCACCCTTCCGGATCATCCCGTGGTCCATGTCGCGCACGCCGATGCGCTTGCCTACGCACGCTGGACCGGCAAATCGCTGTTCGGCGGGGTGCTGGCAGTATTGCAGGCCCCTGCCCAGCTGGCAGAGCTGCTGGGCCCGGCGATGACCAGCATGCTGCTGGTGATCACTATTCCCGGCCTGTCCCTGTGGCTGCCGCAGATGCTGGGCTGACCTGGCTGCGCGATGCCATCGCGCCGATCTTCTGTCGGAGCCACTGCAGGCCAGGGTCGGCTTCGCGCGTGGCGTGGAACTGCACCATTTCACGCATGGGCGGGATGGGAAACGGCGTTTCCAGGATTTTCAGCGGAAGCAGCTGCGCCATGTAATGCGCCAGCCTTTCGTGCATCACGCATAACCGCATCGTTCCCGGCACGAGAAACGGCGCCTGGATGAAGGAAGGTGCCCGCACCTCGATCCGTCGCTCCACCCCGTGGCGACTGAACCACTCTTCCGCGAAGGTATGCTTGCGCGCAACGCTCACCCCGACATGGCCGGAATTGACGAAGGTGGAGCGGGAGAGCCCGTCCTCCACCATCGGATTGTCGAGACTGGCCACGGTCACGTGCCGTTCCTCGAACACCAGTTCGTAGGGATGGTCGGGATGCACGAACACTTCGGGTGTCAGCATCAGGTCCAGGTCCCCGTTGCCGAGCGCAATCTGCGAATCCGGGCCGGGCAATTCGAACGCAAAGCGGATCGAGGGGGCCTCCTGCGCCAGCGAGTTCAGCAGGGGGGCGAACAGCACCGTAGTGATGTAGTCCGACGCGGCGATCCGGAACCGGCGTTCGGCATGGCGCGGATCAAACCGCCCCTGCCGGGCAATGAGGGCGCGCAGTTCGGATATCTTGCCAGAAACCTCAGCCTGCATGGTCAGCGCGAAAGGCGTCGGGATCATGCGCTTGCCATGCTGGGCGAGGATATCGTCCTGGAAGCTCTCGCGCAGCCGCTTGAGCGACGCGCTCATGGCGGATTGCGTCACGTTAAGCCGGTTGGCTGCCTTCGTAACATTCTGTTCCTGCATCAGGACATCGAACGCCACCAGCAGATTGAGATCGAAATTGTCTAGCCGCATGTCGCATCGATACCGCTGATGATAAGTCAGCAAAAGAAAAAATTGGACCGATCAAGCGGCAGGTGGGATTGCTCTTGCCAGAGCCTAAAGGCCGCGCGGGAGGGAGTTGGATAATGAATAACCTGGAAGTCCTCGTCATTGGCGGCGGCATCGGCGGAATGACCGCCGCGATCGCGCTGCGCCGCGACGGGCATACGGTCACCGTGATCGAGAAAGACCCCGAATGGGCGGTCTACGGCGTCGGCATCATCCAGCAGGGCAATGTCCTGCGGGCGATGAACCAGCTCGGCCTGCTCGAAGCCTATATAGACGCCTCGGTCGGTTTCGACTTCGTTGCCGTCCACGCGCCCGACGGCACGCAGGTCGCACGCGTGCCCAGCCCGCGGCTGGTCGAAGGCTATCCCGCCAATGTCGGCATCGGCCGGCCGGCGCTGCACAAGGTGCTGGGTGACCGCACGATCGCCTCGGGCGCAGAAGTCCGGCTGGGCATCACGGCCGAGAATATCGACGATGACGGCGAAGGGGTTACCGTCCGCTTCTCAGACGGCAGCGAAGGTCGCTACGACATCGTGATCGGCGCCGACGGCGTCTATTCGGACACGCGCAGCAAGATCCTGCCCGACGCGGAAAAGCCCGAATATACCGGGCAGGCGGTGTGGCGCTACAACCTGCCCCGCCCTGCCGATCTGGACGCGCTGCATGCCTATAACGGCCCCACCGGCGTGGGGCTGGTGCCGATCAGCGAAGAGCTGATGTACATGTACGTGACCACACCCGAGCCGGGCAATCCGTGGTACGACACCAAGGGCATCGCGCAGGTCATGCGCGAAAAGCTGGCGAACACCGCACCCCAGCTGCAGGAAATGGCCGCCAAGATCACCGACGACGAAGGCGTGGTCTACCGCCCGCTGGAGGGCATGATGCTTTCCGGTCCGTGGAGCAACGGCCGCGTCGTGCTGCTGGGCGATGCCGTCCACGCGACGACCCCGCATCTTGGTCAGGGCGCAGGCATGGCGATCGAGGACAGCATCGTGCTGGCGGAAGAACTCGCCAAGGCGGACACGCCCGAAGAGGCTTTCGCCGCCTACCGCGAACGCCGGTTCGAACGCTGCAAGTACATCGTCGAAAGCTCGCTCGCGATTTGCCACGGCCAGATCGGCAAGGGCCCGCCGGTCGACAACCACACCGCCACCGCAGAGATGTTCGAAGTCTGCGCGCAGCCGATCTGAAGATAGCTATCGTGAGCCCATCCGGACCCTTCCTTGAAAACGCCTGGTACATGGCGGCGTGGAGCGACGAGGTTGGCGCAGACCTGCTGCGTCGCCGGCTTGTGGGCGAGCCCGTATTGCTGATGCGCAAGGAGGACGGGACGGCGGTCGCCATGGTGGATCGCTGTCCGCACCGATATGCCCCCCTGTCGCTGGGAGAGCGCGAAGGAGACTGCGTCACGTGTCCCTATCACGGGCTGACGTTCGACACTTCGGGCAAATGCGTGCGCAATCCCTTCTCCGACAAGATCCCGGCAGGCGCATCGCTGCGAACCTTTCCGGTAGTCGAGCGCGACCACATCGTATGGTTCTGGCCGGGCGATCCGGCACGAGCCGATGAGGATGCCATTCCCGATTTCTCCGCCATCGTGAGAGACGGACATGCACCGATCACCGGCCTGATGCCGATGGACGCGAATTACGAATACGGCACCGACAACCTGATGGATCTCAGCCACATCGAATTCGTCCACAAGGGCTCGTTTGCCGGCCGCGGGGTAATCTTCGCCGGGGAACACGAAGTGAAGGTCGAGGGTGAGCAACTGCACTCGAACTGGTGGATGCCGGGCATCCCCGCCCCTGCGCATACCTTCGGCATCTACGATCCCGAAATGATCACCGATCACTGGCTGGACATGCGCTGGGACGCGCCTGCCAGCATGTATCTGCAGGTTGGCGCCTGCCCGGAAGGCGGGCAGCGCGAGGAAGGCGTGATCGCCCACCAGGCTCACATCCTCACGCCCGAGACCGAAACGACAAGCCATTATTTCTGGGCGACGACCCGGCATGGAGCCCCCTCGGTGGAGGGCGATGCCATGCTGGCGGGGCTCATGGGGCAAGCTTTCGGCGAAGAAGACAAGCCCATCATCGAAGCCGCCTACGCCAATACCGACGGTGCCGGTTTCTGGGACCGCAAGCCCGTGTCCCTCGGGATCGACACGGGCGGCACCCGCGCCCGGCGCATGATCGAAAAACTCAAGAAGAAAGAGAACGAACGATGAGCAGAGTCACCGAAATCCGCTACGTCGGCTACGGCGTCGAGGACTTCGACACCGAACGCAAGTTCTACGCCGACGACTGGGGCCTCGTCGAAGTCGAGGCAAAGGACGACATGGCGTGGTTCAAGACCCACGGCCATGATGAGCACCACGTCGTACGCCTGCACCGCAGCGAGACGAACTGCATCGAAGTCATCGCGCTGGCGGCGGATAGCCGCGAGGATGTGGACGCTCTTCAGGCCAAGGTGACCGACGCCGGCTGCAAGCTGATCCATGAAGCGCGCGATCTGGATGCGCCTGGCGGTGGCTACGGTTTCCGCTTCTTCAGTCCGGACGGTCTGCCGTTGGAGATCAGCGCCGATGTGCAGCGGCTCGACAAGCGGGCGATGGAGCGCTGGGAGGGCGTCCCGGTGAAAATCAGCCACATCGTGCTGCACTCGCCCGATCACCACGCCATGGTCAAATTCTTCACCGATGTGCTGGGCTTCAAAGTCTCGGACTGGCTGGGCGACTTCATGGTCTTCCTGCGCTGCAACAGCGCCCACCACCGGATCGCTCTTCTTCCCGGACCGCCCTGCCTCAACCACGTCGCCTACGACATGATGTCGGTCGATGACATGATGCGCGGTGCCAGCCGCCTGCGCAAGCGCGGCACGGACCTGCGCTGGGGCCCGGGGCGGCACACGGCGGGCAACAACACCTTCTCATATTTCACCACGCCTTCGGGGTTTGCCGTCGAATACACGGCCGAACTCGAAGACGTCGATTTCGAGACCCACGAACCCCAGGTTCACGAGCCCGGCCCGCAGATCATGGACCAGTGGGGCGTCGGCACCGGTGGCCCGCAAACCATGCCCAAGCCCGAAGCCGATCCCTGCCTCTTCCAGCCTGCGGAGGCCTGATCGATGGCGCTCTATTCCCCCTTCAAGAACTACATCTGGAACCTGAGCGTCGCGATCGCGATGGAGAGCGGCGGGCGGATCGGCGAGATCGTCGACATGTGCCAGCCGATCCTCGACGCGGCGGATAACGGCGCCGATGCGGGTACGCCGCAGTTCATGCAGGCCTGGGCCGGGATGGGCCACAAGCTGCTTGAGCTTGCCGCAGAGGACGAGGCCAAGGGCCGCAACTTCTCCGCGTCCGACAAGCTGGAGCGTGCATCGCTCTACCTGCTGGTGGCCGAACGCATGCAGGGTCACGGCACCAAGGGTCGCGAGGAAACCTACGCACTGGCTCGCGAGACCTTCGACAAGTCCACCAGGCTGGGCAAGATCAACCGCGAGCGCGTGGAGATCACGCTCGATAACGGGACGATGTCCGCCATCTTCACCCGCGCGCCGGGCGATGGCCCGAAGCCCAGCGTGGTGTTCTGCAATGGCCTCGATAGCTGCAAGGAGATGCTCTACTGGACCGGCATGCCCGCCGCCCTGGCACGACGCGGCATCAGCACCCTATGCGTCGATCAGCCCGGCACCGGGGAGGCGCTGCGCCTCCAGAACCTGCCCGTCGATCCGCATTCGGAAAGCTGGGCCAGCAAGGCGGTCGACTGGCTGGAACAGCAGCCTGAAGTGGATAGCGCGAAACTCGGCATGACCGGCATCTCGCTCGGCGGCCATTTCGCCCCGCGTGCCGTCGCCTACGAACCGCGCTTCGCCAGCGGAGCAGTGTGGGGTGCGAACCACAACTGGCGCGAAGTGCAGGACAAGCGGATGGAGCGTGAAGGCGAAAACCCGGTCCCGCACTATTGGGCGCACGTCCACTGGGCGTTCGGCGCCGAGGACCAGGAAGACTTTCTGGAGAAATCGGCCGACATGAACCTCAACGGGCACATGGACCGGATCAAGGTGCCCTTCCTCGTCACCCACGGCGCGCACGACCGGCAGATCAGCGTCGGTTACGCCGACGATCTGTACGACCAGCTCGTCAATTCGCCACGCCGCGAGAAGGTGATCTTCACCGAGCGCGAAGGCGGGGTGGAGCACGTCGGGGCCGACAACATGAGCTATGGCCGCGATCTGATTGCCGACTGGTTTGCCGAAACGCTGGGCGGCCACGTAGCGTGATCGGCAGCGGCGCGAGCGCACGATCGGCGGGAAAACCGCAAGGCTTCATCCTGCTGGCAACGGCAGTCCTGCCGATCATGGCGATCGTATCGCTGATCCCGGTCCTGCCCCTGCTGCTCGGCGAATTCGGCGACGTACCCAGCAGCGACTTCCTGGTGCCCATGGCGCTGACCATACCGGCCCTGTGCGTCGCGCTGTTCTCGCCGCTGGCCGGCTGGCTGTCGGACAGGGTCGGACGCAAGCACCTGATGGTGGGTGCGCTGGTGCTCTACGCCGTCTTCGGCATCCTTCCGTGGTTTCTGGACAATCTGTTCCAGATCATCGCCGCGCGCTTCGCCCTTGGCGTGGTCGAAGCCGTCATCATGACACTCGCGACGGTGCTGATCGGGGACTATTTTGCGGGCGAGCGGCGCGAGCGGTGGATTGCCGCGCAGATCGCCGCTGGCAGTGTGGCGGCCATCATCCTGATTGCCATCGGCGGGCTGCTCGGCGAACTCCTGGGATCGCGCGGTCCGTTCCTTCTCTACCTGCTGGCGCTCCCGATCGCGCTCGCCGCAGCAATCGGCCTGTTCGAGCCTGAGGCGACGGCAAGCAACGCAGAGGACAATGCGGGGGCCTTCCCTTTCCGGATCGTCCTGCCGCTCTCGCTGGTGACATTCGGCATCGGCATCGTCTTCTACACGGTGACGGTTCAGCTCGGCCCGATCCTCGAAACGTCGGGGCCGGTCTCTCCCGCACAGATCGGCCTGATCGGTGCGCTCTGCAATCTTGCCGTCGCGGCCGGTTCCTTCGCCTTCCATCGCGGGCGGCAGAATGCCGGCCCGACCCTGCTGGCGATCGGTCTGGCCGTGGCCGGCCTCGGCTACGCGGGCGTGGCGCTTGTCCCCAGCCTCTTCGTTCTGGCCGCTGGCGCGATTCTGGTTTGCTTCGGCAGTGGCCTGATGCTGCCCAATATGCTGGCCTGGACCATGCGCTCTCTCCCGGCGCCCATGCGCGGCCGGGGAATGGGCCTGTGGACAGGATCGTTCTTTCTGGCGCAATTCCTCGCGCCGCTTGTGCTCGCAACCTTCACCGGTCTGGCTGGCAGTCTGTCGCTCGCCTTGATCGTCTACGCGCTTGCCGCTGCTGCCGGCGCGCTTGCCGCTTTCATCAAGACGAGATCGGGCCAAAGGGCTGCAACGTGAGCGCCAGACCCGTCCTGTGGTTCGCACCGCAAACCTGCGCGCGGGTAGCGCTGACCGCGCTGGAGGAAATCGGCGAACCCTTCGAAACGCGCCTTGTCGCATTTATGGCGGGCGAGCATCGCGGCGAGGAATTTCTCGCGGTCAATCCCGCAGGCAAAGTCCCCGCGCTCGAGACTGCGCATGGTGTAATCGTCCAGAACGGCGCGATACTGACATTCCTGGCGCAACGTCACCCCCAGGCTGGACTGCTGCCCCGGCCAGAGGATGCGGCACGGAGCACGCAGGGTCTCGAAGAGCTGTTTCGCTGTTCCAGCGACCTGCACCCACTGGTGACGCGCTTCGTCATGTCGGGGATGATTTCCACCCACGCGGACGACGCGCCGCGTATCCGGGCCAAAGCTGGCGAAGGGCTGGCGATGCAGCTGACCGTGCTCGAGCAGCGGCTGAGTGCGCAGCCCTGGATGCTGGGGCAGGACTGGTCGATCCTCGATGCCTACCTCGCCTGGATCTGGTTCCGCATCACGGGCGCAGGCTTTGAGCAGACCAAGTTCCCCGCATTGCAGCAGCACTACGCCACCGCATCGCAGCGGCCGAGCGCGCAGGCCGCGCTGCGCCACGAAGAGAAGGCGCAGGACGAGCTCAGGGCGCGCGGGCTGCACTTTCAACCGCCGCCAGTCGGCAAGCCAGACTGATAGAGAGGCCAAGACCATGACCACCCAACCCATCCGCCGCGTCGTGACCGGTCACGACGCCGAAGGGCGCGCCATCATCCAGGAAGACGGCCCCATTGCCCGCATGCAGCGCATTGGCGGCGATATCGGGCCGATGTTCCACGAAGTCTGGAACACACGCGCCACCCCTGCCCCGATCGACGCGGACAGCGGAGAGCCTGAGGAAGACGGTATCGTTCTCGCCCCGCCGAAGAACGGCACGCGCATCCGCGTTCTCGACATTCCGCCCGAAGGCGACGGGATCAGGAACATGACCCCCGAGGAAGCGGCAGCCCACTTCGCCGAAGTCGGCGCAGGCTCTGCTTCCAACGCGGCGAAGGCGGGCGCCAAGCATGCCCTGATGCACCGCACCGAAACGATCGACTACGGCATCGTGATCGAGGGCGAACTGGTGCTGATCATGGACGAAGGCGAAACCACCGTGCGCGCGGGCGACATCGTGATCCAGCGCGGCACCAACCACGGCTGGGCCAACCGTAGTGACAGCAACTGCCGCATCGCCTTCATCCTGATCGACGGCACCTTCAGCGAGGAGCTGGCCTGATGCGGCTTGCAACCCGCGCGAACGGTACGCCGGACGGGGAACTGGTGGTCGTATCGCAGGATGGCGCGCGCTGCCTGCCTGCCGGAAGCAATGCACCCAACCTGCTTGCCGCCATGGGTGACTGGTCCTCTGCCTCAGCGAAGCTGCAAGCACTGGCAGACCGGCTGGAGCAAGGCGAAGGCGAGCCGCTGGAGGTCGCATCGCTCGCCGCTCCGCTGCCGCGCAGCTGGCAGTGGCTCGACGGGTCGGCCTTCGACACCCATGGCGAGCTGATGCAAATCGCCTTCGAGCAGGATCCGCTGCACCACGAACGCCCGCTGATGTATCAGGGCATGTCGGACCGCTTCCTGGCGCCGCGCGAAGACGTTGCCTTCCCGCGTGAAGAAGATGGCGTCGACTTCGAAGGCGAATTCGGCGTGATCGTCGATGCAGTGCCCATGGGCGTTACACCGCAAGAGGCGCTCGACCACATCAAGCTGGTCGTCCAGATCAACGACTGGTCGCTGCGCGCCTTCGCAGTGCCCGAAATGGTCACCGGGTTCGGCTTCATCCTCGCCAAGCCCGCCAGCACCATTGCGCCTTATGCTGTGACGCCGGACGAGCTGGGCAATTCCTGGCAGGACGGGCGCGTCGCCCTGGACCTGTGCATCGACTGGAACGGCGAGAGGTTCGGACACGCCAACGGCCGCGAAATGGCGGTCGGCTTCCACGAACTGGTCGCTCACGCAGCCACCACCCGCAGTCTGGTTGCAGGCACCGTCATCGGATCGGGCACCGTCGCCAACAAGGGCTACGCGCAAGTCGGATCGAGCTGCATTTCAGAGCGTCGCGCGATCCAGATTATCGCAGACGGCAAGCCCACCACCGGCTTCATGCGGTTCGGCGATACGGTGCGCATGGAAGCACAAAGCGAGGATGGCCGAGCACCGTTCGGAGCGATCGAACAGCAGGTCGTCAAGCACACCGGCTGAGCAGCGCTGATGAGACGACCGGCGGGCTTGCAGCCAACCCGCCGGCCGCCCCACCATCCTTGCGGGCGATCAGGAGTTTTCCGGCTCCAGTACCAGATGGCCGATCGCCGTATTCGAGCAGGGAATGTGGTAATGCCGGTGCAGTGCCCGCGTCTTTTTGCCGAGCGCGCCACGCATGATCAGCCACATGATCATCTCGATCCCCTCGGTCCCGGTCTCGCGGATATATTCGATATGCTCGATCTCGCGGGCCTCATCGGTCTCGCCGATCAGCAGGTCCATGAAGCGGTTGTCCCATTCCCGGTTCAGTAGGCCCGCCCGCGGTCCCTGTAGCTGGTGGCTCATCCCGCCGGTGCCCCAGATCTGCACGTTCAGATCCTCCGGGAAACTCGCCACCGCATCGGCGATCGCCTCGCCCAGAGCCCAGCAGCGATTGCCCGTCGGCACGGGATAGGTGACGACATTCACGGCGAGCGGGATGACCTTCACCGGCCATTTTTCGGGCTGGCCGAACATCATGGACAGCGGCACGGTGAGGCCGTGGTCGACGTCCATCTCGTTGATGATCGTCATGTCGAATTCGTCGAGGATCAGCGACTGCGCGATGTGCCACGCGAGATCGGGATGCCCTTCCACATCGGGAACGGGACGCGGCCCGAAGCCTTCATCGGCTGACGCATAGGTTTCGCCGCAGCCGATCGCGAAGGTCGGGATGATCTTCATGTCGAAGGCAGAGGCATGGTCGTTATAGACCAGGATCACCACGTCGGGCTTCTGCTCTTCCTCCCATTTCCGGGTCCAGTCGTAACCAGCAAAGATCGGGGCGAAGTAATCGTCCTGCGTCTTGCCCTGATCGACTGCCACACCCAGCAGGGGAACATGGCTGGATGCGACACCAGCGGTAATACGTGCCATCAGTATTTCCCCTTGATCGAGCGGAGGCCTTCGGGCGAGCGCCCACCGGCGGCCATCATCGCCTTGTAATCCTCGAAATTATGCTCGGTCATCGACGCAACCGCCTCTGCAAAGGAGAGTCCGTCGGTCGAGATGAGCTTGGAGACGAAATAGATGTTCGCCCCGAGATCGAGCAGCGCGTTGTAATCGCGCGCCAGGACCGCGTCCTTCGCCTCGTCCGAGAGTTGCCACTCGTCGAGATAGGCACGCTCGTCCGCCTTGAAGCGTTCACGGTTTTCCGCCTTCATCAGGCTCATTGCGAACTGGTTGATGTGGTAGCCCTTGCGGGCGCGGGCGGCAGTGTAGACGCGCGTTCCGGGCACGTCCTCGAACTGTTCGAGATAGGCGTGGATGTCCCTCACCCGTTTCTTGTCACTCATGATCCTCTCCTTCGCAGGCGGTGCAATTGCACTGTCCCAGCACTTCCCACCCGAAGAGGCGCGCTCTCCGGGTGGTGTGCAGTCTCAGTTGCCCTTGGTGCGCCAGCCTTCGGCGTAGCTGTCGCGCGCGACTTCGGAGTAAGGGGCAGGTGCGACCACTGCCTTGATCTCGGTCTGCACATGCGGCTCGACCGTGGGCTTGGAGGTCCCGCCATCGGGCTCACCCCACAGCAGCGATACCTCGGTGCCCGGTGCGGCGACGGATTCATCCACCATCGCCAGCGCGAGGAAGCGCCCGGCGTTGACCGTATATCCGATCCAGGTCGAAATGCCGACGGTCTCGCCATCCTTCAGCACCGCATCATAGGGGTGCATGGCATAGACCGCGCTCGGGAATTCGAGGAACTTGGCCTTGTCGCCCTTCTGCAGCATCGAGCTCATCACGCGCAGGATGTCTTCATTGTCGAGGGCCAGCGTCACCTTCTTGCGCTTGGGCTGCTTGTCGAGCTTTTCGAGCGCCTCGCGGCCGACGAAGTCATGGTCGAACTTGACCATGATGCCGTAGCCGAGGTCCCACGGCGTGAGGTAATAATCTTCGATATTGTCCGACACGTACGACCCGCCGAGCGAGCACATGCCGGCGTAGGACTTGTCGCCCATCCATTCGCGGAAATCCTCGGTCCCCTCGCCGGTATAGACGGCGGGCAGCGGCGAGGGAATCCAGCCGGACTCGAGCGTGTTGGACGCATAGGTGCGGCCACCGACCAGCTTCAGGCCATCGTCCTTGCCGGCCTCGACCAGCGCGGAGTGGACGGTGTCGTAATCTTTCCACGGTCCGAACAGCTCGTAACCGGGCTGGCCAGCCATACCGTGACGCAGCGCGCGCACTTCCACGCCGTCGATCATGATCGGCGCCATGCGGAAGAACTTGAGATCGGGCGGGGTCTCGCCCATCGCCTTTTCAAGGATCTTCATGGCGTTGGGGCCCTGCAACTGGAAGCGATAGTTGCGGCGCGTGTTCTTCTCCGCCTCGGGACGGGCGGCGGTGCGCTCGTCACGTTCCACCGTCACATCCCACTTGCCGGTGGCGGCGTGGTATTCGACCCATTCGATGGCAGGCGCGCGCCCGACCAGTTCGAATTTCTCGTCTGCGAGGTAGAACAGAATGACGTCGCCGATGACGTAGCCTTCGGGCGTCACCGGCGCGAATTGCTTGGCCATGTTCGGCTTGAAGTTGTTGAAGCTGTTGGGCGCCAGATATGCGAGCATCTCGAAAGCGTCGGGCCCGGTCACCAGCAGGTCCACCATGTGGTACGACTGGTTGAACAGCACCGCCGTTTCCGCCCAAGCACGCTGCTCGTCGCGCCAGTTGGAAAATTCGCCGGGCACGCCGGGATAGACATTGGGGCCGACCTGCTGGTTGCGCAGCAGGTCCACCGTGTTGCCGGCTTCGGCAAGCTTCTGCTTGAGGTTCTTCTCGCTCATTTCGCCTCTCCTGTTCTGGGCTATATCGTTGTTTCTGTTTCGCGCGCGGGCATGGCGAGCCAGTCGCCCAGAACCGCGTTGAAAGCTTCGGGTTGTTCTGCGGGCAGCATGTGCCCCGCCGATGGGACGATCCGAAGGAGACATCCCTGGATGGCCTGCGCGATGCGTGCGTGCTGGTCGGGCGGAGACCATGCGTCCTGTTCGCCCGTCACCGACAAGGCGGGGCAGCCGAGGCTGGCGAGCACATCGTCCACCTGCGGGCGGGCCAGCAGAGCTTCGATCTGCGCCTCGAAAATTTCCAGTCCGGCATCGAGGCACATGGCGCGCAGCCTCTCGCGCAGTTCGGAATTCGCGCCGACGCTCGGGCCCAGCATGGGCGGCAGCCACGTATCGACGAGGCGCTCCATTCCCTGCTCGCGCCCGATGTCGCGCAGCCGATAGCGCTTCTCGCGCTCCCCGGGCTGGACCGGGTGCACGCCGGTGTTCGACAGCGCGATACGTTCGACACGCTCGGGCGCCTTGCGGACAATCTCGAGCGCAACGCGCGCGCCCATCGAATGGCCCAGTATGGCGAAGCGATCGGGCAGTCGGGCGAGCGCGTAATCCGCCATGCCCTCCATGCTGGAGGCGCCGCCGTAGAAGCCGTCCACCACCAGCACGCCAGCCGCATCCTGCGCCGCGAACAGGCGGGAATCGCACAACAGCCCTGGAAGGACCGCAAGCGTCGATTCGATCTGTAACTTCGCATCCATGAATAATTCATCTATACGAAGTTGCAGGAAGGCGCTAGTGCGTTTCGGAAGAGAGCGGGATGCCCGCCTTGCCAAGGGGAGGAAAAGCGATGTCGATACCGGTCATCCATCCGAATTGGTCGCAGGCACCGAAGGTACTGACCGACGGATTCTCGCTCGAAATCACGGCGAAGGATGTCGACGCGCTGCGCGAAGCCTCGCCCAAAATCCCCGGCCAGCATCCGGTTGCGATCACCTTCTTGCCCGGCGAGGATTTCGAAGCGCGCATCGCGGCGACGAAAGCCGTACGCGATCTGGGCTTCGAACCGATGCCGCATTTCTCCGCTCGGCGAATCCGTTCGGAGGACGAATTCCAGGACTATCTCGGCGCGGTCGTCGATCAGGCCGGCGTGCGGCGCTGCTTCGTGGTAGCGGGCGATCCGGCAAGCCCGGAAGGCCCCTACGCCACTTCCGGCGAGCTTATCGAAAGCGGAGCGTTCGAACGGCTCGGCATTCGTGCCATCGGGATCGGTGGCCATCCTGAAGGGCACCCGAACATGGATGCCGATGAATGCTTCACCGTGCTTCAGGCCAAGCGCGATGCTATCGAGGCGCGCGGAATGGCTCCGCTGATCGTCACCCAGTTCGCCTTCGACGCCGACCGGGTGCTCGAATGGCTGGCCGAACTGCGGCACCGGGGCATCGATGCCCCGGTGCGCCTCGGCGTGCCGGGCCCGGCAGGTATCAAGACGCTGTTGCGCTTCGCAAAGCGCTGCGGCGTGAGCGCGTCGGCGTCGGTCATGACGAAGTACGGGGTTTCGCTCTCACGCCTGATGGGCAGCGCCGGGCCGGACAGGCTGGTAGAAAGCCTCTCCGAAAATCTCGGCCCGCAGCACGGCCCGGTCCGCCTGCATTTCTATCCGTTCGGCGGCGTCGCTCGCACGGTCGAATGGATCAACCAATACGCGGCGACACATACGCGCGCACGCTGAAGCCTGGAGAATACCCCATGGAGCAATGCATCCTGACCCTGCAATGCGACGACCGTTCGGGCCTGGTGGCGGAGGTTTCCAGCTTCCTTGCCACGAATGGCTGCAACATCGTGGACGCACAGCAGTTCAACGATCGCGGCAACGACCGCTTCTTCATGCGGGTGGCATTCGATGCGGACGATTGTGGTACGATCTCGCAAGCCTTCGCCGATCTGCCCCTGGCGCGACACGCGCAATGGGAAATCCGCCCCGCTGATCGGCCGCGCAAGGTCCTGATGATGGTCAGCAAGTTCGATCACTGCCTCGGCGACCTGCTCTACCGCAATCGGATCGGGGAACTGGACATGGATGTGGTCGGCGTCGTCTCCAACCACCCGCAAAGCGCGCTCCGCATCTCGATGATCGGCGACATACCCTATCACCACCTGCCGATCACCAAGGACACGAAACCGCAGCAGGAAGCGCAGATCAAGCAGATCGTCGAGGAAACCGGCGCCGAACTGGTGGTGCTGGCGCGCTACATGCAGATCCTCTCGGACGATCTTGCCGCCTTCCTTTCGGGCCGGTGCATCAATATCCACCACTCTTTCCTGCCCGGCTTCAAGGGCGCCAAGCCCTATCACCAGGCGTACGAGCGCGGCGTGAAGATGATCGGCGCGACCGCACACTATGTCACGGCAGACCTCGATGAAGGACCGATCATTCACCAGGACGTCGAAGCCATCAGCCATTCGGACACTGCGGAGGAACTGGTCGCCAAGGGCCGCGACATCGAACGGCGCGTCCTTGCCAACGCCGTGAAGCACCATCTCGCAGGGCGCGTGTTCCTGAACGGATCGCGCACCGTCGTATTCAAGGCTTGAGGAGAACCCCATGCCCCATATCCCCGTCACCCACGTCGGCTCCATGCCTCGCGGCGAGGCGCTGACCCCGCTCCTGCTGGCCCGGGACAAGGGCGAGCCTTACGATGCCGAGGAGTTCGACCGGGTCGTAACGCAGGCCGTCACGGATTGCGTGGCGATGCAGCGCGAATGCGGCGTCGATTTCGTCAGCGACGGCGAACTGGGCAAGGTCGGCTATTCGACCTACATGGCGGAGCGGCTTTCCGGCTTCGGCGGGCATGTCGATCGCAAGCCTGCCGCCGACATGGCTGAGGTGCCCGAACTGGCAAAGAAGCTTTCCGGCATCATGGGCTCGCAGGAGTTCACCCGCGCTTCGTGCATCGGCCCGGTCAGGCTTGAAACGCTGGAGCCCTTGCATGACGATATTCGCCGCTTCACCCACGCGATGGAGGTGGCTGGCGACGGCGCGCAGGGCTTCCTCAATTCCGCCTCGCCCGGCCTGATTACCGCTTTTCAGGTCAACCAGCATTATCCCAGCCACGAAGCCTATCTGGCCGACCTGGTCGACGCGATGCGCCCGGAATACGAGGCGATCGTCGACGCGGGCTTCCTGCTGCAGCTCGACTGCCCCGATTTGGCGATGAGCCGGCATACAGGCTATCAGGATATGGAAGAGGCGGACTTCCTGCGCGTTGCCGCCGCCAATGTCGAAGCGCTCAATGCGGCCACTGCGAACATCGCGCCCGAGAAGATGCGCATGCATGTGTGCTGGGGCAATTACGAAGGCCCGCACGATCACGATATCGCCCTGTCGCGGATCATCGACATCGTGCTCGCCGCCCGCCCCGCGACGGTGCTGTTCGAAGCCGCCAATCCGCGCCACGAGCATGAATGGCAGGTGTGGAGCGATGCGGACATCCCGGCCCACAAGGTGCTCGCCCCCGGCCTGATCGACACCTGTTCCAACTATGTCGAACATCCCGAACTGATCGCCCAGCGCATCGGCAGGTTCGTGGATATCGTGGGCCCGGACCACGTGGTTGCCAGCACCGATTGCGGGTTCGGCACATTCGCCGGCTACGGCAAGCTGGACCCGCTGGTGACGCGCAAGAAGCTGCAGGCCCTGCGCGCCGGTGCCGATCTGGCTGGAGAGCGCGTATGACGGACGCAGAACGCCTCGCCATCGAGCATGCCTGCGCGCGCCTGATCGCGCTCTACGCGAACTATAACGACGAGGGGCGCTGGGAGGATGTTGCGGCGCTCTATAGCGACGATGGCATCATGGCACGGCCCAGCGCGCCGGACGATCACATCGTGGGACGCGAAACGATCCTCGCTTCGTTCACGGCCCGCCCTGCCCGCTCAAGCCGCCATCTGTGCACCAATATTGTCATCGATGTCGTTTCGCCTGTAGAAGCGACGGGGCAGAGCGCGGTGGCACTTTTCATGCCGGACAAGGCGCCCAAGCTCGGATGGTATCATGACCGGTTCGTCGAACGCGATGGTCGATGGCTGTTCGCGCAGCGGCTGGGCAGCCTCAGCTTCTGATTCCCTGCCGTCTGATCACTTCGGAGCAAACACAGGTTGAGCGCAAGTCAGTCCAGCCCCGTCAAATCGGCGTTGCGCACGCTGGAGGTGATCGAGTTCGTCGTCGCCCATCCGGGCGGCGTCGTCGCGCGGGACATCGCGAACGGGCTCGACATACCCCTCAGCAGCCTATCCTATCTCCTCGCCACCCTGACCGAACGGGAATACCTGTCGCGCGAGGGACGGCGGTATTCCGGCGGACCGGCCCTCGACCGCCTGCGCACGGATCGCGCAAACCTCTCGCTGGAAGATCGCGTCGCGCCGCTTGTGCGCGCGCTGGCTGCGGAACTGGACGAGACTGCATCCTTCATGGTGCGCGAGGACTGGCAGGCGCGGATCGTGGCCAGCCGATCGAGCGCACAGGCCCTGCGCTATGCCATTGCGCCCGGTGAAACCAAGCCACTTCATGTCCTGGCAGGCGGCAAGGCGATCCTGTCGCAGCTGTCCGACGCGCAGCTGGAGGCCTATTTCGACGAAACCCGCGGCCAGCGGGAATGCCTGACCGAGCACACCATCGTCTCGCCCGCCGCATTGCGCAAACAGATCGCCACTTTTCGCGATCAGGGTTACGCGACGGCGATGGAGGAAAGCACCGCTGGCATTTCCAGCATCGCCCGCCCGGTCCGGCTGGGCGACGTCGATGGCGCCTTCAGCATAGCGGTTCCCTCCATTCGTTTCCTGCCTGAACTGCAGAACCGCGCCCAGAGCGCTCTGGCCCGCGCCGTCGCATCGCTGCACGTCGACCGCTGAACGAAGCGAGGCGCGAGCCCGGAAGCTATCCTGAAACCAGGAAAGGCCGGCATGCTGAACCACCGGGCCCGGCATCCCCGGGGCTCTTCAGGGGATCGCGACGCTTCTGTGGCAAGCAGACAGGCGCACTCAGTCTGCGCCGAAACCCAGTCTGGGCACAGCAGCCCAGGTGCTATCCTTCTTCAGAAAGCGTCGCACCCCCTGAATGCGATACCAGAGGTTGATCTGCCGGTAGCCGAAATTCTCGAGCAGCGCGGCCCACCCGATCCGAATGAGGCTCCGGGCGGAAGGGGTACGCCGCAATTGCTGTTCCTCCAGCGCGAGCGTGCCCACGCTCAGCCCGGTGCCGAAGACGATCGACACGAAGAAGAAGGCCACGGCCATCATCGGATCGAGCAGGCCGAGCAACGCGGCTGCCGGGAGCACGAGATAGCCCAGCAGCTCGGCGGGCGGCCCCAGCACATCCTCCAGCAGGATATGCGGCATGGCCAGCAGCCCGATCCGTCCGTAGCGCGGATTGAACATCATCCTGCGATGGCGGACCAGCGTCTCCAGCGAGCCCTGCTGCCAGCGCGCCCGCTGGTTATCGAGGCCTTTCAGCGCGGCCGGTGCCTCGGTCCAGCAGACGATGTCGGGGATGAAGGCGAACCGGTAGTCGCGCTTCTGCTCGCGCAGGTGCCGGTGCAAATGGACGACCAGTTCGAGATCTTCGCCCACGGTATCGTGTCGATAGCCGCCGATCTCCACCAGGGTGGAGCGGCGAAAGAGCCCGAATGCGCCCGAGATCAGCATCAGCGTGCCGGTCTGCGCATTGGCGACCCGCGCCGTTAGGAAGGCGCGCATGTACTCGACCACCTGGAAGCGCGGGACGAGGGCCTTGGCCACATCGATCTTCTGCAGCGACCCGCCCTTCACGGTGCATCCGTTGGCCACGCGGATCGCGCCGCCGACCGCGACCAGGCGGCCGTTGTCGTGCATGAAAGGCTCTGCCGCGCGCAGCAGCCCGTCGGGCTCGATGATCGAGTCGGCGTCGATCACGCACACCAGCGGGGTGCGGGCGAAGCCCAGCCCGGCGTTGGCGGCGTCTGCCTTGCGGCCGTTTTCCTTGTCGACGACCAGCAGGTTGGGGAACCGGCGCGAAGCATAAGTCTGGCGAATCTGTGTCTGCTGCAGCTGCGCCACCTGCGTGCGCTCGCATGGATACATGTCGAAGGCAGCGATCAGCCGCCCCATGGTGTCGTCCTTCGATCCATCGTTGACGACGATCACCTCATGCTCCGGATATTCCAGCGCCAGCAGCGCCTTCACGCTTTCGACGATCGAGAGCTCTTCGTTGTAGGCCGGCGCGATCATGGTGATGGGCAGCGCAAGGTCGGCATAGCGTTGCCACAGCTCGCGCGCACCCTCGCTCGGTTCGATCCTGGTGGCGAACACCCAGGCCGCGATCAGCAGCTGGGCGAGGCCGATCATGTTCCGCAGGAACACGACGATGAAGCAGAAGAATGCCACCGCGACGATAGCATTCGCTGCGATGTCCTGAACCACGGACCAGGTCATGCGCAGTTGCTCAGGTCGGGCGCCGGATTGGGAGCGAGCGGGGGACGCGCTGTCGTATCATACCCGGGGTCGAGCGCTTCCAGCGCCTGTTCCGCACGCAGCCTGACCCATAGTTGCGAATCCTCGCGCAGGTCCCGGATTTGCGGAACGGCATCCCGCAGCCCCAGAGCCTCGCTCGCTTTGACCGCCTGCACCCTGACATTGGCGTCGGGGTCGCGCAGCGCGGCCATGATCCATTCCCGCGCGCCTGGGTGGCCGAGCTTGGCCGCCGCGCGCAGCGCTGCGCCGCGAACCTCCGGGTCTTCGTCCCCCGCCGCTTTCTCCAGCACCGGGATCACCGCCACATCGCCGCTCCAGCCGAGGGCGTCGATCAGTTGCGCCCGCCAGACAGGCGGAAGGTCATCTTCCAGAAGCAGCACGAATTGTTCGCGGTAATCCGGCACGCTCGCCCGCAAGAGCGCGGAGTCGAGCCGACTGGGTGCGCGATCGGTCATCCGCAATATCCGCATGGTTTCGCGTGGGGGTGGAAGCGCGTGCGCCGCCGCGAGCGCGAAGGCCGCCTCCACACGTACAAGCGGGCTGCGATCGCGGGCCATCAGTTCGCGCAGCCGCGCGATGCACAGTTCGCTGCCGAAACGCTGCAGCAGGCGGATCGCGTTCACCCGTTCGGACCGGCGCCAGCGGCGGGAGCGCCGCACGGTTGCGGCGAGCAAGCCGTCGAGCTCCGCAATCTGCATCAGCCGATCGCGCTCGCCGCCGCGAAGCAGCGCCTGTATCTGGCTCACCGCCGCCAGCCGTCGCTCGTCGGTCCAGCCCGTGTCATCCGTTTCGGGCCGATGGCCCGCCACCCGGCGCAGGTAACTGCGCGTGATCGCAGCGTCGATCCGCTTGTTCGCATCGACCTGCCGCTCCGCCAGATGGCGGCGCAGTACCAGCAGCAGGAAAATGACAACCACCACCCCCGCCATGGCTGCGGAGCCCAACACGACCGTTTCGTAAAGGCCTGAGGAGAATATCTTCATGCGCCGAACCGGAAGCCGAGCACCAGCGTACCGGACAGGCGCCGATAGCTGTTTTCCCGGTCCTCATAGGCACCAACAGTGGTTAGCGTAATGCGGTCGCTCAGGGGTAACAGCAAGCCTGTGGCAATGCTGCGAAGCTGACGTACGCCGTCTGCCTCCACATCGGGATAGCTGGCGAGCACCACGAAGCCCCCGGTCCGTCCTTCTGGTCGGTAATCGAGCTGGAGCGACCCGCCGAGCCGGTAATTCTCGCCCCCGCCGAGAAGGTTGATAGCCCGGACGGTTGCGGACGTGGCGTCGTCGAACGCGTAGCGCAAGGCTGGCTGCACGGCCAGCACATCGCGGTCGCGATAGTCGGCATAGCGGACATCGACCAGCGCGGTCACACGCCCCCCCAGCGGCGCTTCGCCGCCGGCACCGACGCTCCATCTCTCCCGGAAATCCGCGTCCGGGACCAAGCTGCCGGATATGTAGGCGGAGCCTTGTCCCAACCGGCGACCAACCCGGGCCGCCAAGCGGACGTCGGTAGCGGCCCGCTCTTCGCGCGTCACCGTGAGACTAGCGCCCGTTCCGCGTGAGAGCGCAAGACCAAGGCTGGCATCTTGCGACGACCACGTCTCGCCATCGCGGTTGTCGAAGGCAATGTCCGAAATCCCGCCACCCACGCTGAGCGCGGTGATGCGGATACCTCCGGCCTGCTCTCGTGCAGCCAGTTTCATGCGGAGCGCACCGAGTTCGGGATAGTCCGGCGCAACCGCTGCGATAGCGTCGGCCTGCCGCTGCGCGGCGTCTCTCTCGCCGCGCCAGAAAAGGATATTACCGCGGGCCAGCTGGATATCGAGATCGTCGGGCGCGAGCGCGAGCGCACGATCGATCTGCGCCTGCGCCCGTTCCAGATCGCCTTGCGCGGCACTTACCGCAGCAAGACGACGCAGCAGATCGGGGTCGTCGGGGTTCTGGGCCAGCAGGCTTTCAAGTGTCTCGCGCGCCTGCGCAAAATCGCCCGCCGCGCGTGCGCGCTCGGCCGTCTCCAGCTGTGTCTCGCGCGTGACGGAGGGCGCTTGCGCGATGGCCGGAACCTGGATCGCCAAGCTGGCAATGCATCCCAGGGTGATGAGCGTTTTCACGCTCCGCCGCCGAGAAGCTTCTCGATACGAACCAGCAGTTCCTGAGGAATGAAAGGCTTGGTGAGGTAGTCCGCCGCCCCCGACTTGATGGCGGACACGACATCCGCCTCGCCCTTGCGCGCGGTCAGCATGACGACGGGGATGCTGCTGGTTTCGGGATCGGCCTTGACCATCCTGAGCACTTCGGGGCCAGGCACGATGGGCATCATGGAATCGAGCACTACCAGATCGGGCTTGTCGGACCTGATCCGCTCGATCGCCTCTTCGCCATCATTTGCCACGCTTGTCTCATGCCCAGCACCTTCCAGGCGGAACTTCACCAGTTCCACCAGGATGGGATCGTCGTCCGCGATCAGAATATGGGCCATCAATCTCTCTGTTACGTTTCTGCCAAATTATGGAAGAAGCTTCCTTTATATCTGATAAATCTGGCTTTTGCACATCCTTGAATGTGTGGCCGTCTCCATCACGGTCAGCCGGTCTCGATTCCGGCGCGAGCGTCGATCTCGTCGCGGATTTCCGCCAGAAGCGCGAATTGCGGTCCCGAGGCAGAGCTGCCCAGCAGCCGATGCTCGATCTCGCGGCATTTCTCTCCGAGCTCGGCCTGGCCGAAATATCCAGCGACACCCGCAATCTGATGGAGAAGGCTCGCTATCTCGGTCTTCTCGGCCTCGCTCATCTCTTCGCGCGCCATGACCCTGTCGATCGCCTTGAGCGCTTCATCCACCCGCTCGCCAAACATCCGGTTCAGGCGAGGGTCGGTCTCCTGCTCGAGTTCGGGCACCGGACACGTAGCGGGGCCGGGTATCCGGCTCGACCAGCGGGCCAGCACGTCGCAAAGCTCGCCCAGCCGCAGCGGCTTGGCGATGTGCGCCTGCATGCCCGCCTCGTGGCACCTGCGAATGTCGTCGGTATAGGCATTTGCGGTCACGGCGATGATCGGCAGATCGTCGGAAGAAATACCCGCCTCGCGGATGGCTGTCGTCGCCCCCAGGCCATCCAGCACCGGCATCTGCATATCCATCAGGATCAGGTCGTAGGGCGATCCGTTGCGCCGAGCCTGGATGACCATGTCGGTCGCCTCGCGACCGTTGCGAGCCAGATCGCAGACGTGGCCCGCCTTCTCGACCATCGCCATCGTCAGTTCCTGGTTCACGGGGTTGTCCTCCGCAACCAGGATTCGCAGCACGAGCGGGTGGCCGCAGTCGCGATCCGCTTCGCCGGCCGTGCCGGAAGCGCCCGCCTCAGGGGTCATGTCGGATGGATCGGCCTCGCGGAGCGGCAGATTGACCACGAAGCGCGAGCCTTCACCCACCTCGCTTTCGACACTGATCGTGCCTCCCATCAGCTCGACCAGCTGTGCGCTGATCGGCAGGCCGAGCCCGGTGCCGCCGTATCGTCTGGCGGTGGTTTCATCCGCCTGCGTGAACTTGTCGAAAACCGAAGCAAGCTGCTTGGCGGGAATCCCGATACCGGTGTCGCGCACGGCCAGCGTCATGCGCGCAGGAGCGCCGTCTTCGCTCTCATCGAGCGAGAGGACCACCTTCACGGTCCCCACCTCTGTAAATTTGATGGCATTGCCGACCAGATTGAGCACCACCTGCCGCAAGCGCATCCGATCAATCAGGATATACGTCGGCAGCCGCGGGTCTATCTGCAGCGCGAGGGTGATGTTCTTGCCCGTGGCAACCGGCTCCATCAGGCGGACGACCCCGCGCAACGACTGGCGCAGATCCGTAGGCTCGTCCGACACGACCATCTGGTTGGCCTCGATCTTTGCAAAATCGAGCAGGTCGTTGAGCAGGCGGAGCATCGCGTTGCTCGAATCGGCGATCATGTGCAGGCGCCTGCGCTGCGCGGGGTCTTTCTCCTCGCTCAGCGCCAGTTCGGTGAAGCCGATCACCCCGTTCATCGGCGTGCGGATTTCGTGACTCATGTTGGCGAGGAAGTTGGTCTTCGCCTTGTCCGCCGCCTGTGCCTCGTCGCGAGCCTTGGTCAGGCTTTCGCGCATCAGCATTTCTTCCGTGCGGTCGATGATGACCCCGATGACCCCCGTCACGGTATCCTCGGGGTCGGCCCGGACCTGTCCGATGACTTCCACGTGCCGCATTTCGCCATCGTCTCTGATGATGCGGGCGAGGAACCGGAAGGCCGAATTGTCCTCCCTCGCTCCCTCCAGAGCAGCGGAAACAGTCTCCCGGTCGTCGGGATGGTAATAGGCAATACCTTCCTCGAGCGTAGGGGGCTTGCCCGATTTGCGGCGATGGATCTGGTAGACCTCGTCCGACCAGTAGATCGCCTCGGTCAGCAAATCGAACTGCCAGTGGCCGACATGGGCGGTGGCTTCCGCCAGTTCGAGCATCCGGTTATGCTCTTCGAGTTCGGCGGTCGCTTCTTCCACCTTGCGCAACACGGTGCCTTCGCGGCGGGTGAAGGCGGTCAGCAACAGGCCGAGCAGAACCGTGATGACCAGGCCGCAGGCGAGGACGAGGACCGGCGCCTGGCTGGACACGCGCTTTTCGAAAGGCGGCAGGCTGCGCCAGCGGAGGGTCACCGGCTGGTTCGCCATCACTACCTGCCGGACTTCTTCGAATCTTGCGCCCTCCCCCGGGTTCGTCGCCGTGGCGAACATGAGGTTTTCCTCCACCGGCTCTGCGCCGAAGAACACTTCGAGCGAGTAGTCCTCTCCTTCCCGGGGGGTGAGGCTGCCGAGGAATTCGTCCGCCACCAGCGGGGAATAAGCCCAGCGTGTGATCCGCGAATTCTCCGCTGGGCCCACGGGCGTCATGAAAAGAAATCCGGCACCCTGACTGGCATCCTGAACCAGGACGATCGGCCGCGTCATGGTGGTCTGGCCGTTCGCGCGCGAAAGTGCGATCGCCGCCCGCCTTCCTTCCTCGAACGCGAGGTTGAGGCCGAGCGAGGCCATATTTTCGGCCAGCGGCTCGATCCGGTTGACGACGAAGTGCTCCGACCGGTCGACGTCGGGGTGAATGTCGAATCGGCCGCCGAATTCGCGGCTGAAATTCTCGCGGAACTGGGGCATGTCCTGCGCGCTCACGGCCTCGAAGAAACCGATCCCGCGCATCCCGGGATAATTGTTCGGCAGATCGAGCTGGGTGACGTAATCGCTCCATTCCGCAGGCGTAATCTCTTGGGAATTCGCGGCAAAGGCAGCGCTCGCATCGAGCGCCCGTTCGTAGATCGCGATCCGGTCCGCGAGCGACTGCTCGGTATCGGTGGCCAGTGCCGCAAAGGCGGCGTTGGATGCCTCGAATTCGCGTTCCGTCACGTACTGCCAGGCGTAGAAGGTCAGCAGCAGGGAGATCGCCAGACACATGGCGACGGCCGAACTCACGCCGGGCAATGCGCGCCTGAACCAGCGCACCGCAACGGGAGAATGGCTCGAGAACAGCAGTATGGGCAAGAGAAAGACGACGCCCAGCATGTCTCCGACGGCCCAGGTGAGCCAGTTCGTCGCGAGCGCCCCGGGCGGGACCACCCCCGCCACCAGCAACGTGCCGACGCCGACCATGGGCGCGACGAGGCATGGCAGGACAACGGCGGTGGCCAGGAACCGAAGCACTTGGGAAGGCTCGGAAAGTTCCAGTTCCGGCCAGAAACGACAGATTACATGGCGCCCCACCAGAGCCTGGATCGTCGCGCCAAGCCCGATCGCCGCAGCGATACCGACTGCGGGGAGTGCACTCTCCGGCGAGGGGACGCCGTCGAGCGTGTTGAACAGGTTGATGGCGAAGGAACCGAGCCATACCCCCGGCCATATCGTCCTGCCGCGCAGCAGCAGCCCGCACAGCGCCACGCCCGAGGCGGGCCAGATGATCGTCGCATAGCCCGGCGGCACCGCCAGCTTGAGCCCGATATAGCCCGCGGTGAAATATCCCAAGGCGAGGATCAGCACATCGCGCAGCCATGCCCCGTAGGTGGCTTTAAAGAACGGAGAATGTGCCACTTTTGCCGACTGTGTCTCTTGGCTTTCGATAGGTCACAAGGGGCGATCATTTTTACCGCCAAGGGTATTTTAGCCGAGTTAACGCGCTGCCTGCGAAAACCCCCGGAATAATCGGAAGGCATCTTGGCAGGGCCGGCTTCGCGATGTCGGCGTCTCGCTGTCTGGCTCGCCCGGCCGCGCGGCAAGCACTCCTTCGCCCCGGGGCGAGACCCGCGAAGCGCGGTCGATCAAGATCGGGGGAATGGCGGAGAGGGTGGGATTCGAACCCACGATACGGTTACCCGCATACCGCATTTCGAGTGCGGCGCATTCGACCTCTCTGCCACCTCTCCGCAATCAAGGGGCGCAAAACGTCGGGGAAACCCCCGCAGGCCGATTCAGAAGCGGCGCAGCTAGCCTAATGCGAAGCGCCTGCCAAGACCCTGCGGCACATGCGATCGCAATGGCGCGTTTTCACTGCCCATTGTACCGGAGCGCCGGGCCATCTATCTTGGTCCCAATGCAGGTCTCGCAGTTTTTCTCCCATCAGGCCGGGCGCCACATCGAAGTGCCCTTGCGTCGCCTTGCGCGGTTCGGCGTCGGCGACGTCGTGCGCCACAAGATGTTCGACTTTCGCGGCGTGGTGTTCGACATCGATCCGACCTTCGCCAACAGCGAGGAATGGTACGAAGCCATCCCGCAGGACATCCGGCCCGAACGCGACCAGCCCTACTACCACCTCTTCGCAGAAAGCGACGATGCCTATTACGTCGCCTATGTCAGCCAGCAGAACCTGACCGGCGACGGCATTGGCGGGCCGGTGGACCATCCGAACATCGCCGAGATGTTCGACGAGTTCGTCGACGGGCGCTACGTGATGCACCCGGGCCTGACTCACTGAGCACACGCGGCGCGAGCGCCAGCCTGCGGCCTAGCTGCGGATTTTCCACCCGGACTTGAGCAGCACGAATACGCCCAGCGCCAGTACGACGTTCAGGCCCAGCAGCCCTGCCCCCGCCCAGACCACCGGCGCCGCACCCGCCTCCATGTGCCCCGCAATGTCGCTCTGCCCGATGAAACCGTAGCGGAAGCCCGAAATCACGTAGAAGAACGGGTTGAAGTGGCTGATCGTGTAGAACGGCTCGTGCAGCCGGTCGATCGTGTAGAACGTGCCCGACAGCAGGCTGAGCGGCGCGACGATGAAATTGGTCACCGCCGCGTTGTGATCGAACTTTTCCGCCCAGATCGATGTCGCCAGCCCGAAGAAGCCGAGCATCAGCGATCCCATCAGCCCGAACCAAAGAATCGCCCAGGGATGCGCGATCACCAGCCTGGCACCGGGATAGAGGAAAATCGCCAGTGCCACAGCGCAGCCGACCAGCACGGCGCGCGTCACCGCCGCACCCACGATGCCCGCCAGCAGTTCCCCATGCGAAAGCGGGGGCATCAGCAGGTCGATGATCGTCCCCTGGATCTTGCCCGAGAGGAAGCTGAAGCTGGAATTGGCGAAGCTGTTCTGCATCATCGCCATCACGATCAGCCCCGGCGCGAGGAAGCTTTCGAAGGGAACGCCCAGGATTTCACGCCCGCCCCGCCCCAGCGCGACCGAGAAGATCACGAGGAACAGCAGCGTGGTGAAGGCAGGTGCCCACACGGTCTGCGTCTGCACCTTGAAGAAGCGGCGGACCTCCTTGCGATAGAGGCTCCACAGGCCGATCCGGTTGATCCCGTTGATGCGCGGCTCTCCCCAGGCGGGAAGCTGGCGCGCCACGGCATTGTCTGCATCGAAGGTTTCACGCTGGGCCGGTGCTTGATCGCTCATGCCACGCCGCCTAAGCGCGTCGGCGAAGGGTGGCAAGTCGGCGGGTGAATGCCTAGGTTGTCATCGCAATCAGTTTAGATGGAATTGAAATGAGCTGGACCGAAGAGCGTACCGCAACCCTCAAGCGCATGTGGGAAGGCGGCGCCACCGCGACGGAGATCGCCAAGGAACTGGGCGAAGTGTCGCGCAATGCCGTGATCGGTAAGGCCCACCGGCTGGGCCTCAAGTCGCGCCCCTCGCCCGTGAAGGCGGCAGAAAAGAGCAAGAAGAAGGCCGAGCCCAAGGCAAAGCCCGCGCCCAAGAAGGCAGCGCCCGCGCCCAGCGAAGCCGCCAAGCCTGCACCGGCGCCCGCTCCTGCCCCCGCCCCCGCTCCGGCGGCCGCCAAGCCCGCACCCGAGGCGAAGCCTGCTCCGGCGCCGCAAGGCCCCGCCGCACCCGCTGCCGATACGGACGAGGCAGCGGCTCCCGCGCCCAGCAGCCCGCGAATCGTTTCCGTCGGCCCCGGCGGCTTCCTGCGCCAGGGCCCCGGCGATCAGCAGCCCCCGATCCCGCCCGCACCGCCGCGCAGGCTGGTGCCGGCCAAGCCCGATCCCTCGATTGCGGACAAGACCAGCCTGCTCGACCTGAGCGACAAGGTCTGCCGCTGGCCGATGGGCCACCCGGGCGAGCCCGATTTCCATTTCTGTGGCGAAGCGGTGAATCCCGGCTTCCCCTATTGCGTCGAACATTGCGGCCGCGCCTATCAGGCACAGCTGCCGCGCGGTTCGCGCCGCCCCCCGCCCCCGCTGCCCTATGGCGGCCCCCGGGTTCGGTAAGGACCGCAAGGTATCGACAAGACACAAGGCAATGGCCCGGCTTTCGCATCATGGCGAGCCGGGCCGTTTCATATCGGGAGAGACGAGACATGGCCCTTTCACTGCATCAGGCGATCATTCCCAACTGGCTTCAGGTGCTCGGCGCGGTCGACGGCCTGATCGACAAGGCGGAGAATTTCGTGGCCGACGGCCATGCGGAAGAGAAGGCGCTGCTAGAAAGCCGCCTGATCGACGACATGCTGCCGCTCGCCTACCAGTTCAAAAGCTGCTGGACGCACACGCATCTGGCGCTCACCGCAATACGCGAAGGCCGCTTCTCGCCCGACATGAACCCCTACCCCGAAGACTTCGCGTCCCTGCGCGAGATGATCGCGACCGCTCGCAAAACCTGCGAGCAGACGAGCGAGGAAGAGCTTGAGGAGATCGCCGGCAACGACATGGTCTTCGCCATCGGCGACAAGTTCCGGCTGGACTTCACCGTGCAGGACTTCCTGCTCAGCTTCTCCAACCCTAACGTCTATTTCCACTCGGCCACAGCCTACGACACCCTGCGCATGCAGGGCGTCGGGATCGGGAAGCGCGACTATCTGGGCGCGCTGCGGGTGAAGCAGGCCGGCTAGCGCTTGCGCGCGAACCAGATCGTGTGGCGCGGGCCCTTGTTGTTGGGCCGCGCGCGCACCTCGCGCACCTCCACATCGAACCCTGCGTCCTTCAGCCGCGTGGTAAACTTGTGGTCCGGCGCGGCGGACCACACCGCCATGATCCCGCCTGGGTTGAGTGCATCCTTCGTCTTGGCAATGCCGGTGCGCGTGTAGAGCCGGAAATTGCTGTCGACCACGATGCCGTCCGGCCCGTTGTCGACATCCAGCAGGATCGCGTCATACTTGGCACTGGTGCCATCATTGGCATCGTCGATCAGCGCCTCGACATTGCACAGGATCACTTCGCCGCGCGGATCGTCGAGGCTGGCTGCGCTGAGGTGCGAGAGCGGTTCACGCGCCCATTCCAGGATTTCCGGCACCAGCTCGGCCACCACGACCTGCCCGCCTTCGGGAAGATGCGAGAGCGCGGCACGGTAGGTGAAGCCCATCCCGAAACCACCGATCAGGATGCGCGGCTTCGCGGCGGACAGCTCCGCCAGCGTCAGCACGGCGAGCTGTTCCTCCGAATACTGCATGCGCGTACCCATCAGCTCGTCCCGGCCGAGCATGATGATGAAATCGCGCCCGTGGCTGACGAGGGTCAGCGTCTCCCCGCCGGGGATCTGGGCGGTGGCTATTGTTTCGCGTGGCAGCATGGGCGTTGCGATAAACGCTACCGCGCGCGGGCGATAGGCCGGAACACCGACCCTCCGGGAAAAGTTATCAAGGTAACCCCCGAAGGAGAAACCACATGCCCACCACCACCCGTATCGCCGTCGTCCCTGAAGCCGGAGGCGACTTCGCCATTGAGGAACGCGAGATCGCCGATCCCGGCCCGCACGAAGTGCTGATCGAACTGGTTGCCACCGGCGTATGCCACACCGATCTCGCAGTGCAGGCAGGCGACCTGCCGACGAATTTCCCCGTCGTGCTCGGCCACGAAGGTGCAGGGAAGGTCGTCGCCACCGGATCGCACGTGACCGACCTTGCCCAGGGGGACCATGTGGTGCTGTCATACGGGTCCTGCGGCCATTGTCGCCCGTGCCAGGAAGGCGACCCGGCCTATTGCGCCGATTTCAATCCGCTCAACTTCCTGAACAAGCGGCAGGGCGACGATGCCCCGGTCTTCGAAGACGGCCCCAACGTGGCCTTCTTCCAGCAATCGAGCTTCGCCACCTACTCGATCGCGCACGAACGCAACGTCGTGAAGCTCGAGGCTGATGTGGACATCTCGCTGCTCGGCCCGCTGGGCTGCGGGATCCAGACCGGCGCGGGTGCAGTAATGCGCACCGCGCAGCCGCCTGCGGGATCGAGCGTGCTGGTATCGGGCGTCGGCAGCGTCGGCATGGCCGCCGTGATGGGCGCGAAGGTCGCCGGATGCTCTCCCATTGTCGCGGTCGACACCAACGAGGACCGGCTGACGCTGGCGAAGGAACTGGGCGCGACCGACACCGTGCATGTCACCAGGGACACCGATGTGCCCGAAGCCGTGCGCAAGATCGCGGCGGGCGGCGTGGACTACGCCATCGAATGCAGCGGCAATGCCACCGCAGCGCGCGGTGCGTGGGGTTCGCTCGCCAACAGGGGCACGATGGTGGTGGTCGGCGCGCCCCCGTCGGGCACCGAATATTCCTTCGATGCCAACGAACAGATCCTGTCCGGCCGCAAGATCGTCGGCTGCGTGGAGGGCGATTCCAAGGTGAAGCAGTTCATCCCGACACTGGTCGATCTCTACCTGAAGGGGCAGTTCCCGTTCGACCGGCTGGTGAAGCGCTACCCGTTCGACAAGATCAACGAGGCGGTGGCCGATCTGCACGATGGCAAGGTGTTCAAGCCGATCCTCGAAATGGGCTGACCTCGCGGGCGTTCGATACGCCGAAAAAGCAAAGGGCCGCGGAAGCAGTGCTCCCGCGGCCCTTCGTTTGTGCTCTGGCGAGCGACTTAGTCGTCGTCGCGCAGGAAGGCGGGCATGTGCGCGGGGCCGTCGCCGTCCCCGTTATCGCCACCCTTGCCGCCGCGATCGCCGCCACGGTCATCACCGCCACGGCCACGGCCGCCACCGCCACGCGGGCCACGACCGCCGCGACGATCGCCGCCGCCGCGCGGGCCACGGTCACCGCCGCCTTCGCGCTTTTCACGCGGCGGGCGGGTGTCTTCCAGCTCTTCGCCGGTTTCCTGATCCACGACGCGCATCGACAGGCGGACCTTGCCGCGCTGGTCGATCTCGAGGACCTTGACCTTAACTTCCTGGCCTTCGGAAACGACGTCGGTCGGCTTTTCGACCCGCTCGTTCTTCATTTCGGAGACGTGGACGAGGCCGTCCTTGCCACCCATGAAGTTCACGAACGCACCGAAGTCGACGATGTTGACGACCTTGCCGGTGTAGATCTTGCCGACTTCGGCTTCCTCGACGATGCCTTCGATCCACTTGCGCGCGGCCTCGATCTCGTCGGCATTGCTCGACGAAATCTTGATCACGCCTTCGTCGTCGATGTCGACCTTCGCGCCGGTTTCGGCAACGATCTCGCGGATCACCTTGCCGCCCGTGCCAATCACGTCGCGGATCTTCGACTTGTCGATCTGCATGGTCTCGATGCGCGGAGCGTGCTTGGAGACGCCCGAACGCGCCGAGCCCAGCGCCTTGGTCATTTCACCCAGGATGTGCGCACGGCCGGCCTTCGCCTGCTCCAGCGCGGTCTTCATGATTTCCTGCGTGATGCCGGCAACCTTGATGTCCATCTGCAGCGAGGTGATGCCGTTTTCCGAACCGGCGACCTTGAAGTCCATGTCGCCCAGGTGATCTTCGTCACCCAGAATATCGGACAGGACGGCGAACTCGTCGCCTTCCAGGATCAGGCCCATCGCGATGCCCGACACCGGGCGCTCGATCGGAACGCCGGCATCCATCATCGACAGACAGCCACCGCACACGGTCGCCATCGAGGACGAGCCGTTGGACTCGGTGATGTCCGACAGGATGCGGATGGTGTACGGGAAGTCCTCATGGCTCGGCAGCACGGGGTGCAGCGCGCGCCATGCCAGCTTGCCGTGGCCGGTTTCGCGACGGCTGGTGAAGCCGAAGCGGCCCACTTCGCCGACCGAATAGGGCGGGAAGTTATAGTGCAGCATGAAGTGGTTGTACGAAAGACCTTCCAGCCCGTCGATCATCTGCTCGGCATCCTTGGTGCCAAGCGTGGTGGTGCAGATCGCCTGCGTCTCACCGCGCGTGAACAGCGCCGAACCATGCGTGCGGGGCAGCAGGCCGACCATTGCTTCGATCGGGCGAACCTGGTCGAGCTTGCGGCCGTCGATGCGCTGGCCGTCCTTGAGGATGGCACCGCGCACGATCTCGCTCTCGATCTTCTTGACCAGCTTGATCGCGGTCATCTTCTGCTGACCGTCGAACTCTTCGCCCGAATAATGCTCCTTCACCCGCTCGCGCGCGGTGTTGAGCGCATCGGAACGCTGCGACTTGTCGGTCAGCTTGTAGGCCTTGGCGATATCCTCGCCGACCATGTCCTTGATGTAGGCCTTCATGTCCGCGTTGTCGTCGCTCGAAGCGAGTTCCCACGGCTCCTTGGCGGCCTGTTCGGCCAGGTCGATGATCGCACCGATGACCTTGCGGCTTTCCTCGTGCGCGAACATCACGGCGCCGAGCATTTCCTCTTCGGTCAGTTCCTTGGCTTCGGATTCGACCATCATCACCGCGTCCTGCGTCGCGGCGACGACCAGGTCGAGGCGACCTTCTTCGTCCAGCGCGGTCTGCAGGCTCGGATTGAGTTCGTATTCGCCATTGCGGAAGCCGACGCGCGCGGCGCCGATCGGACCCATGAAGGGCACGCCCGAAATGGTCAGCGCTGCCGAAGCGGCGATCATCGCGACGATATCGGGCTCGGTCTCGCCGTCATAGGACAGGACCTGGCAGATCACGTTGATTTCGTTGTAGAAACCTTCGGGAAACAGCGGCCGCACGGGGCGGTCGATCAGGCGCGAGGTCAGCGTTTCCTTCTCCGTCGCGCGGCCTTCGCGCTTGAAGAAGCCGCCCGGGATACGGCCCGCAGCGGAGAATTTTTCCTGATAGTGAACGGTCAGCGGGAAGAAGTCCTGCCCTTCCTTGACGCTCTTGGCGGCGGTCACGGCGCACAGCACCACGGTTTCGCCATAGGTGGCCAGCACGGCGCCGTCTGCCTGACGGGCGATCTGGCCTGTTTCGAGGGTGAGGGTCTTTCCGCCCCACTCGATCGATACGGTTTTCTTGTCGAACATGTATTATCCTAAATGACCCGCCACGCCTGATTGCGCTGGCGGGGCCTACTGCCGGGGATACCGTCCCGGTCCGGTGCGGGGCGTCTTTTCTGCCCCAATGCCCGCCCCCACGCCGAATTGCGTGAAAGCCGGATGGACGAAGGGGCGACCCTTGCGAGCCGCCCCTCCGAGAAAACTCTTACTTGCGAAGACCCAGCTTCTGGATCAGCGCGTTGTACCGCTCCACATCCTTCTTCTTCAGATAGGCGAGCAGATTGCGGCGCTTGTTGACCATCATCAGCAGGCCACGACGCGAGTGGTTATCCTTGTGATGATCCTTGAAGTGTTCGGTCAGGTTCTTGATGCGCTCGGTCAGGATGGCGACCTGCACTTCCGGACTGCCCGTGTCGTTATTGCCCTGGGCGTTGTCCTTGATGATTTCCTGCTTCTTATCGGCAGCAACCGACATATCATTCACTCCGCGACATCGGGAAAATTGAAGCCCCGCACGATTCGCATCGTGCCGCCTTCGATCTCCACCAGCGCCACCGGAACATTGCCCGACTTCGCAAAATAGAGCCCGTTAGCCTGGGGCAGATCCGACAATACCCGGCCCTGGCGGACCGCCTGCGCGCTGTCGGGATCGAGGGAAAGGGCCGGGATGTCGTCCAGCCCCGCCTCTAGCGGCAGGAGGAGGTTTCGAAGGCTCGCGCCCTTAGAGATTTCGCCCAGTTTGTCCAGCGAAATCGCCTGTTCTTCGGTGAACGGCCCAGCCTTCGTCCGTCTGAGATAGGTAACGTGCCCGCGCGTTCCAAGGGCCAGCGCGATATCGCGCGCAAGAGAGCGGATGTAGGTACCCTTGCTGACGATCGCTTCCAGCGTGACGCTTTCGGCGAGTTCCAGCGGCGCGGAAGGGTCGTAGGGGTCCGGGCGGCCGGTGGTGGTCTGGAAGGCGGATTCCAGTTCCTGATCGTCACCCCGAACTTGTTTCGGGGTCCAGACCTCATCCTGCTCTGCCGCATCGGTTGGCAGGCTGGATGCTGAAACGAGTTCAGCATGACGGTAGAGGCCAAGCGAGTGCACCGTCACCTTGCGCGCCTGCAGCTCCACATCCTCACCAGCCCGCGCGCGGTCGTAGGCGCGCTTGCCGTCCACCTTCAGCGCGGAATACGCTGGCGGGACCTGCTCGATCGGTCCGGTGAAGTGGTCGAGCACGCCTGCGATCGCAGCCAGCGGCGGGAAGCGGTCGCTGCGTGCCACCACCTCACCCTCGGTGTCGAGCGTGTCGGTCTCTTCGCCGAACTGGATCGTGAACACGTAGGTCTTGGTCGCATCGAGCATGCGGCCGGCCAGCTTGGTCGCCTCGCCCAGTGCGATGGGCAGAACGCCTTCCGCCAGCGGGTCGAGCGTGCCGCCATGACCGATCTTGGTCTTGGGATATCCGCCTTCCCGCAGCACGCGCTTTACCGCGGCGACGCCCTGGGTCGAACCCATGCCGCGCGGCTTGTCGAGCACGATCCAGCCGTTGGGCGCGCGCTTGTCTTCCACGCTCATTCGTCCGGCCTCACGAAATGGCGGCGGCACACGGCAACATAGCGCTCGTTGCCGCCGATCTCGGTCTGGGCGCCTTCGCTCACCGGCCTGCCCTGCGCATCGACGCGCTGATTCATGGTCGCCTTGCTGCCGCAATGGCAGACGGCCTTCATCTCGATCAGCTTGTCTGCCAGCCCCAGCAAGGCCGCCGATCCGGGAAAGAGGTCGCCGCGAAAATCGGTCCGCAGGCCATAGCAGATCACCGGGATATCATGCCGGTCGGTCAACCGGGCGAGCTGCCAGACCTGCTCTGGAGAGAGAAACTGGGCCTCATCCACCAGCACGCAGGCGAGCGGGCCGTCCTCCTGCTGCATGGCAAGGACCTGCCCCGCCATGTCGGTCTGCGCATCGAAGACGTGCGCTTCGCTGCGAAGCCCGATGCGGCTGTCGATCCCGCTTTGCATGCCGCGTTTGTCCACCTCGGCGGTCCACAAGGACACTTCCATGCCCCGCTCGCGGTAGTTGAACGCGCTCTGCAGCAGCAGCGCGCTCTTGCCCGCATTCATGCTCGCAAAATAGAAATAGAGCTTCGCCATCGGGGCGCCTTACCCATGCGGCCGTAGCGCTGTCCAAGAATTAAGGACCGCGACAGGTTGAAATCGCGATGCTAGCCATTCGACAAGGTTCAGTTTGTGAGGGGACAGAGCAATGGCAAGCGCCGCAGGAACAGCGCAGCAGAAGGGCTTTCTGGGTTGGGTCGAGAGGACCGGCAATCGCCTGCCCGATCCGGTCTTCATTTTCTTCTACCTGATCATCGCTCTGGTGATCGTTTCCATCGTCTGCGCGATGACGGGCGTGTCCGCCATTCACCCGACAGCGGTGGACGAGGCGACCGGCCAGTCCAGCATCATCCAGGCGGTCAGCCTGCTGAGTGCGGAGAACATCCAGCGCCTGTGGGTCGAAATGCCCGCGACGTTCACGCACTTCCATCCGCTCGGCTACGTGCTGGTGGTGATGCTGGGCGCGGGCGTGGCGGAGCGGTCAGGCTTTTTCGCCGCCGGCATGTCCAAGGCGGTAAAGGCCGCGCCCAAGGCGCTGCTGACGCCCGTGGTGGCGCTGGTCGCCATGCTGGGCAATCATGCGGCGGATGCGGGCTACGTGGTGCTGATCCCGCTCGCGGGCATCCTGTTTGCCGCGGCCGGGCGCCATCCGCTGGCGGGTATCGCCGCCGCATTCGCCGGGGTTTCGGGCGGTTTCTCCGCCAATATCTCACCCGGCCAGCTCGATGCGCTGCTTTTCGGGATTACCGAGGAAGCGGTCGGCGCGAGCATGCTCGACCCGGACTGGACCGCCAACATCGCGGGCAACTGGTACTTCATCAGCGCGATGACCTTCATCTTCCTGCCGATCATCTGGTTCGTCACCGACAAGATCATCGAGCCGCGCCTGGGTCCCTGGCGCGGCGGAGCGACCGCCGGTGCTGCGGATGATGACGGCACGAGCCCGGACCCGAGCGAGCACGAGGGCGCGCTGGCATCGAAGGGCCTTCGCCATGCCGGTATTGCCGCGCTGCTCGTCATCGGCCTGTGGATGCTGATGGTCTTCGCGCCGGGCACCCCCTTGATCAACGAAGCCGCCTGCGTCGCTGAGGATGGCACCCGAATTGCGGACTGCTCGATCCACACCGAGCTGGCGCCGCTCTACAGTTCGCTGGTCGCCGCGTTCTTCGTCCTATTCCTGGCAACCGGCTGGGCCTATGGCCGCGCGGCGGGGACGATCGAGAACCACCGCGATCTGGTGAACATGATGGCCGAATCCATGAAGGACATGGGCTATTATCTGGTCCTCGCCTTCGCCGCCGCCCATTTCGTCGCGATGTTCAACTGGTCCAATCTCGGGCTGATTTCCGCCGTGCACGGCGCGGGCGCGATCGAGTCCACCGGCCTGCCACTGCCTGCGGTGATCGGGCTGATGGTGCTGTTCACCGGCCTGCTGAACCTGTTCGTGGGCTCTGCCAGCGCCAAGTGGGCGCTGCTTGCGCCGATCCTGGTGCCGATGCTGATGCTGCTCGGGATCAGCCCGGAAGGCGCGACTGCAGCCTACCGCGTGGGCGACAGCGCGACCAACATCATCACGCCGCTGATGGTGTACTTCCCGCTGATCCTGGTGTTCGCCCAGCGCTGGCAGCCCGATTTCGGCCTCGGCAGCCTGACCGCGATGATGCTGCCCTATTCGATCTGGCTGCTGATCTTCGGCACCGCGCTGATCGTGGGCTGGTTCTACCTCGGCATCCCGCTAGGGCCCGATGCTCCGGTGACCTATGTCATGCCGGAGATGGCAGCGCCTGCGGGGAACTGACGAGCGGCTGACTCTCGTCAGCCCTCTTCGCCCTCCTCGAGGTCACGCGCGACCTTGGGGTCGTTGAGGAGGCGCTCGATCCGGTCCGCCTCGTCGAAGCTTTCGTCGGGGCGGAACTGCAGCTTGGGCGCGAATTTGAGGCCCAGCCGCTTGGCGACCTCGCGCTGGAAGAAGGCGGTGTTGGTGCGCAGCGCCTTGACCACCGCCTCTTCCTCGCTGCCCAGCAGGGGCTTCACGTAGACGCTGGCGTGCTTGAGATCGGGCGTCATCTTCACTTCGGTAACGCTGACCGAATGCGCGGACAGCGTTTCGTCATGCACCTCGCCCCGGGTGAGCAGTTCGGACAGGATGTGCCGCACCCGCTCGCCCACCTTGAGGACGCGGACCGAATGCTGTTCGGCGGAAAATTGCTGTTTGGCCATGGTTGCCCAGAGATAGGGGCGTGGTGCGGTCCGCTCAATCCCCCGGCGCGCGACAATACCGTTTGCGGTGCTAGCTGTCCGTCGGCGGCGGTGTCGGGATCGCGGTGGAGGTGGCTCGGGCGAGCAGGCGGCCTTCGGAATCGAACAGCTCGCCTTCGAGGAAGGCGACCTTGCGCCCCGCCTTCACCACGCGGCCCTTGGCGGTGATCGTTTCGAGCGGGACCATCCGCACGAAGCTGAGGTTCATATCGAGATTGAGCGGCAGCGCCTGGTCGTCGCTATGCGCGAGCAGCGCCGCGCCCATCACCTCGTCCAGAAACCCCGCGATCAGCCCGCCCTGCACCGCCCCTCTGGGAGAGGCGAAGCTGGGCGGCGGATCATAGGTGAAGGTGACTTCGCCCGTCTCCGCGTCCCACGACTGGAACTGAGACCCCATCAGCTCCGCCGAGGGCGAGCGCTGGGTTTTGAAGAGTTCGGTCATAGTAACACCGTCGCCAATGGGAGCGCGAAGGCTATTCCCACAAGAGGCAAGCAACCGTGAGTTACGCCGCTATCGACGTAACGCCAGTTGCGCCCCCACCAAGTTTCCTTCTTCGTACGCTTTTCAGGCTTACGCTTACGCACCCGGCTCTTTGGCATAAGACCTCCTCGTCGAAAGTATCACTTTCGACGAAACGCTACAGCGTCCGTTCACGCTCCTCGACTTCGAAGACTTCGAGCTGGTCGCCCGGCTTGATGTCGTTCGTGTCTTCCAGCACCACGCCGCATTCGAGGCCGGCGCGCACTTCGTCGACGTCGTCCTTGAAGCGCCGCAGCGAGGCGATGGTGGTCGAGGACACGATAACATCGTCGCGGGTGAGGCGGGCGTGGAGACCCTTGCGGATCGAGCCCTCCTCCACCAGCAGACCGGCCGCCTTGTCCTTCTTGCCGGACTTGAAGACTTCCTTGACTGCTGCGCGACCGACGACGTTCTCGATCCGCTCCGGACCCAGCTCGCCCGCCATCTCCTTCGCGATCTCCTCGGTCAGGTGATAGATGACATCGTAGTACATCAGGCGCACCTTCTCGCGCTCGATCTGCTGGCGCGCCTTGGCATTGGGGCGCACGTTGAAGCCGATGATCGGCGCATTGCCGGCAGCCGCCAGCGTCACGTCGTTCTCCGTGATAGCGCCGACGCCCGAGTGCAGGATGCGCACCTTGATGTCGTCGTTCGAAAGATTGGTGAGCGCGGTCTTGATCGCCTCGACCGAACCCTGAACGTCGGCACGAACCAGCAGCGGGAATTCGATCGCCTTGTTGGCAAGGCCGGCGAACATCGCGTCGAAATTGGTCGGAGCCAGCGCGGTGCGCTTCTCGTTCGCCTTGTCCCGGCGATATTCGGCGACCTCGCGGGCGCGCTGTTCGTTCTCGACAACCGTCAGCTGCTCGCCTGCGCCCGGAACACCGCCGAGGCCAAGGACCTCGACCGGCATCGAAGGCCCGGCTTCCTTGATCTGCTTGCCCTGGTCGTCGACGATCGCACGCACGCGGCCGCTTTCCGTCCCGGCGACGAAGCTGTCGCCCTTCTTCAGCGTACCGCGCGTGACCAGCACGGATGCGACCGGGCCGCGGCCCTTGTCCAGCTGCGCCTCGATCACGGTTGCCTCGGCAGCGCGATCGGGATTGGCCTTCAGTTCCATCAGTTCGGCCTGCAGCGCGATCTTGTCGAGCAGTTCGTCCAGCCCGGTGCCCTTGAGCGCCGAGATTTCGACGTCCTGCACGTCGCCCGACATTGCCTCGACGATGACTTCCTGTTCCAGCAGGCGCTCGCGCACCTTCTGGGGATTGGCGTCTTCCTTATCCATCTTGTTGATGGCGACAATGATCGGCGTGCCCGCCGCCTTGGCGTGGCTGATCGCCTCGATCGTCTGCGGCATGATGCCATCGTCGGCAGCAACCACCAGCACCACGATATCGGTGACGTTGGCACCGCGCGCACGCATTTCGGTGAAGGCGGCGTGACCCGGCGTATCGAGGAAGGTGATCTTGTCGCCGTTCTTCGTTTCCACCTGGTAGCTGCCGATATGCTGCGTGATGCCGCCCGCTTCGCCCTTGGTCACGCTGGTACCGCGCAACGCATCGAGCAGGCTGGTCTTGCCGTGATCGACATGGCCCATGATGGTCACGACCGGCGGACGCGGCTTCAGGCTTTCTTCGGGATCGACATCCTCTTCGGCCTTGATGTCGATATCGGCTTCGGAAACCTTCTGGATGTTGTGGCCGAACTGTTCGACCAGCAGTTCCGCGGTGTCCTGATCGATCGTCTGGTTGACGGTGACGGCCATGCCCAGGCTGAACAGTTCCTTCACCAGGTCCGCGCCCTTTTCGGCCATGCGGTTGGCGAGTTCCTGCACGGTGATCGCCTCGGGGACGATCACGTCGCGGGTCTGCTTCTCGCGCGGCTTGGAGGAGCCACCGCCCTGCGAACGGCGCTCCTTCTCACGCGCCCGCTTGAGCGCGGCGAGGCTGCGCGCACGGCGGCCTTCGTCCTCGTTGAGCGCCTTGGTGACGGTCAGCTTGCCCGAACGCCGCTTGTCGGGGCGTTCGGCACCGCGTGCAGGCTTGTCTTCCTTCTTGGGCTTCTTTTCCGGCTTCTTGGGCTCTGGCCGCTGAACGGGCGTGAACTTGCGCGCGGCAGGGCGCGCGGTCTTGCCGCTGCCAGCGTCTTCGGCCGGAGCCGCCTCTTGCTCCGCAGCCTCGGCAGCGGGCGCTTCGGCAGCGGGAGCTTCAGCGGGGGCCTTGGCCTCTTCCTCGGCCCGCTTGGCCGCTTCTTCCTTGGCCTTGGCGTTTTCCTCGGCGCGCCGCTTCTCTTCCTCGGCGGCCTGCCTGGCTTTCTCCTCGTCGCGCTTGCGCGCTTCCTCGGCCTGCCGCAGGCGATCTTCCTCCGCCTCGCGCTGCAGACGCGCGACGCGTTCCTGCGGGGTCTCCCCGGCGGGCGCGGCCTTCTTGGGTGCAGGCTTCTTCGCCGCCGGCTTGGGGGCGGGAGCAGGCGCAGGCTCGGGAGCCGGAGCGGGCGCAGGTGCCTTCGCTTCCTCGGCCGGAGCGGGAGCGGATTCGCCGGGCTTGAGGATCTTGCGACGACGCTTCACCTCGACCGCCACCTTGTTGGTACGGCCGTGGCTGAAGGTCTGCTTGACCTCGCCCGATTCCACGCTCCGCTTGAGGCCAAGCGGTTTACGGGTCCGGGTCTCGTTCTTGTCGTCGCTCATAAAACTCGTTTCTTCCTTCGATCACATCGTCGCGAAATGGCAGGCCACCGTCTAGACGGCCCCCGTTTCGCGCGCGTCCTGAGACGCATCCCGGTAATTCTGCAGGCGCGCGAGGGCCTGTTCGACCCGCTCGGCAGCCGACCGATCGGCCCCGCGCCCCATGATCACGCCCAGATGGACGACATTGTCGCGGCCCAATGCCACAGACAGCGCCGCGCGGTCCAGTGGCAAGCGCGTTCCGCCCTCGCCCGAACCTTCGCGATCCATTCCCACGCGCCACGCCTGGTCAAGCTTGGCGGCGCCGCCTTCGCTCGCATCGCTGGCGTGGTACAGCGCGGCCAGCGCGCCGCCGCGTGCGTGTTCGGCAATACGTTCGGACCCCAAGATAAGGTTTCCGCCGCGCATTTCGAGCCCCAGCCGGTCGGTAAGCGTTCGCACAAGCCCGGCCTCGATCTGTGCGGGCAGGTCTTCGGGCACCAGTGGCGGCGCGGATTTGAACGCGCGGGCCAGCGCCCCCTTCAGCTTGCCCTTCTCGATAGCGGCTTCAAGCTCGGCGCGCGAAACGCCCAGCCATGCACCGCGACCCGGCGCACGCGCACGCGGATCGGGCAGCACCTGACCGTCCGGCGAGATCGCCAGACGGATCAGATCCTCCCGCTCGCCATGGCGGCCGGTGAGGATGCACTTGCGCTCCGGCGATTTCTCGCCGGGGCGCGTGCTACGGGTTGTCGGCGTCAGGCGCTCATTGTGTGGAGTCCGCATCGGCGGCCTCCTGATCTGCACCCTCGGATGCGGTTTCCTGGGCCGGTTCGTCTTCGAACCAGTGCGCGCGGGCAGCCATGATGATCTCGTTGCCCTGTTCTTCGGTGAGGCCGTATTCGCCCAGCACGCCGCCCTTGTCCTGCTCGCGCTGCGGACGGTCGCGCCGCATCGGCGGGCCGTCGGCATTGGCGTTGTTGCGGCGACGCGGCGCCTCGCGCTTCTTGGCGATCAGCTCGTCCGTGGCCAGATCGGCCAGATCGTCGCGCGTCTTGATCCCGGCCTTGCCCAGCGTGACCAGCATCGCCTCGGTCAGCACCGGCAGTTCGGCCAGATCGTCTTCCACGCCCAGTTCGCGGCGGGTCTCGCGGTGCGCGGCTTCCTGCCGGTCGAGCGCTTCCTGCGCCCGGCTCTGCAGTTCTTCCGCCAGTTCCTCGTCGAAGCCTTCGATCATCGCCAACTCGTCCAGCTGGACGTAGGCGACTTCTTCCAGTTCGGCGAAGCCTTCGGCGACGAGCAGCTGCGAGAGCGTTTCGTCGACGTCGAGCTCTTCCTCGAACATCTTGGAGCGAGCGGCGAATTCCTTGCTCTGCTTTTCCGAGGCTTCTTCCTCGGTCATGATGTCGATCTGGTTGCCGGTCAGCTGGCTGGCGAGGCGCACGTTCTGGCCACGACGGCCGATCGCGAGCGAAAGCTGGTCATCGGGCACGACGACCTCGATCCGGCTTTCCTCTTCGTCCAGCACCACGCGGCTGACGGTGGCGGGCTGGAGCGCGTTGACGATGAAGGTCGCCTGATCCTCGCTCCAGGGAATGATGTCGATCTTCTCGCCCTGCAGTTCCTGCACGACGGCCTGCACGCGGCTGCCCTTCATGCCGACGCAGGCGCCGACGGGATCGATGCTGGAATCATGCGAGATGACGCCGATCTTGGCACGGCTGCCCGGATCGCGGGCAGCGGCCTTGATCTCGATGATGCCGTCGTAGATTTCGGGCACTTCCTGCGCGAACAGCTTGCGCATGAAATCGGGGTGCGCGCGGGTCAGGAAGATCTGCGGACCGCGATTGTTGCGCTCCACCTTGCTGATCAGCGCGCGGATCCGCTCGCCCACACGCACTGCTTCGCGCGGGATCTGCTGGTCGCGGCGGATCACGCCTTCGGCGCGGCCCAGATTGACGATCACGTGGCCGAATTCGACCGACTTGATGACACCAGTGATGATCTCGCCCGCGCGGTCCTTGAACTCTTCATACTGACGCTCACGCTCGGCATCGCGGACCTTCTGGAAGATCACCTGCTTGGCGGACTGCGCATCGATGCGGCCCAGATCGACCGGGGGCAGCGGATCGACGATGAAGTCGCCGATGGCCGCGCCATCCTGCAGCTTCTGCGCCTGTTCCAGGTTCACCTGCTTGAAGTAGTCCTCGACCTCTTCGACCACTTCCACGACGCGCCACAGGCGCAGGTCGCCGGTCTGCGGATCGAGCTTGGCGCGAATGTCGTTTTCCGCGCCGTAGCGGTTGCGGGCGGATTTCTGGATCGCCTCTTCCATCGCTTCGATCACGATCGACTTGTCGATCATCTTTTCCGAAGCGACCGAGTTGGCGATCGCGAGGAGCTCCGCGCGGTTGGCGGAAATGGCAGTGGCCATCAGTCGTCAGCCTTTTCTTGTTGGTCTTCTTGTACTTCCTCGGCACCCGTGGTGTCGAGCGGTCTGGTCGCGGCGATCAGTTCGTCGGTCAGGACGAGCTTCGCCGAATGAATTTCTTCCAACGGAAGGAAATGAGTGGTGCCCTTGGCATCTTTGATGTGGACGAAGTTGATGCCGCGGTCCGGATGCAGGCCTTCAAGCGTGCCTTTGAACGTACGCTGGCCCTCATAGCCCTTGGCCATGGAAATCTTGGCCTGGTGCCCTGCCCAGTCGGAAAAGTCCTTCGCACGGGTCAGCGGGCGGTCGATCCCGGGCGAGCTGACTTCGAGGTGGTAGGCACCGTCGATCAGCACGTCGCCCTGCTCTTCCAGAGCATCGATCTTCGCGGAGACAGCGCGGCTCAGCGCGGCGCATTGTTCGATCACCAGCTGGCCCGTCGCGGGGTCTTCCGCCATGATCTGCAGCGCCTGCGTGCCGTCGCCTGCTTCGGAGGGCATCATCTTCACGCGCACGAGTTCGAATCCCAGGGCCTTTGCCTCGGGTTCGATAATCTGTGTCAGTCGCGCGATGTCCGCCATAAATCTCCGTTCCTTATCCCGAATGCCATGGCCGTGCAGCTTGGCGCCGGTGCCTTGCGGCCCGGCCCAACATGGTGCCAGCAATGTCGGGATGACGGCTAGTTAGGCGCAGTCTTCCAGAAATGCAACGCGCGAGACGCGAAAATGCGGATGCCCTAACCTCTACGCCTGAACCGGCGTTCGTGCGTGGCCCGGTTTCAAGTTTGCCCACAATACCTGCACGGCCGGAATGCGCCCTGTCCGCTCTTTCTGTCCGCTCGTTGAAGGAGCGCTCGGAACGACGTCCTGGGCGAAGTGACACGATCTCCCGGCGCCATCGCAGGCCCCGGCCTGCCTCGCCCGGGCCTATTCCGCAGCGTTGCGCGCGTCTTCCAGACTGCCGGGCGCCCCGCTCTCGTCCATGGCAGAAACATCGTCGGAAGTGTAAGTCGGAGTCTCCGCGATCTGCGGGATTTCCTCGATCTCGCGCTTGCCGATCTCGATCCCCTTCTCGGCCAGACGGCGCCCCGAAGACAGCACATTGCGCTCGAAGCTGCCGACGAACTTGTTGTAATTCTTGACCGCGCTTTCCAGCCCGCCGCCAACACGCTTCATATGCTCGGCAGCAATGGCGAGCCGGTCGTAAAGCTCGGCCCCGGCCTTGCCGATCTCCATCGCTTCCTTGGCGATCGTGTCCTGCCGCCAGACCTGCGCCACCGTCCGCGCGATCGCCACGAGGTTTGTAGGTGTGGCGAGCAAAACCTTGTTGCGGAAGGCGAAATCCCACAGCTCGGGATCGGCGTCGAGCGCGGCGGCGACGAAATGCTCACCCGGCACGAACATCACGACATAGTCCGGCGCATCGTCGAACTGGCTCTGGTAGCTTTTCGAACCCAATGTCTGGACATGGCCGCGCATGGACTTGGCGTGCAGGTCCAGATGCCGCTTGCGCTCCCCCTCGTCCTCCGCCTCGAACGCGGCCTGGTAGGCGTTCAATGAGACCTTGGCGTCGATCACCAGCTTCTTCGAGCCGGGCACATTCACGATCGCGTCAGGCCGCAGCCGACCCTCGTCGGTCTCCAGCGACTGTTCGAGGATGAAGTCCGTGTGTTCTGACAACCCGCACTGCTCCAGCACGTTCTGCAACGCCCGCTCGCCCCAGCGGCCGCGCGCCTTCGGAGCATTGGTGAGCGAGTTGCCCAGCCGCTGCGCCTCGCGCCGGACCTCTTCCTGCCCCAGCCGCATCTGCTCGATCTGCGCGGCGAGCGAGGAGAACGCATTGGTGCGTTTCTCCTCAAGGTCCGAAACCTGCTTTTCGTATTTCGCCAGACGCTCGCCCACCGGGGCGAGCAGCGCGCGGATCTTCTCCTCGGAGGATTTCTCGGAATGGCCGAACCGTTCGCTCGCGCGCTCGAGGAAGGATTCCTGCGCCTTGGACAGCACCGCCGATCCGGTGTTCTGGAATTCCTTGAGCAATTCCTCGCGCGCTTCGACCAGCAGGCGTTTCTGCTCGTCGAAATTGGCGGTCTTTTCCTTGAGCGTCGCCAGCTCGGAGGAAAGCGCACCATTGGCCCGCCGCGCCTCTTCCAGCGCAGCCTCGTGCCGCGCGCGGGTTTCCTTCAGCTCTGCGTCCAGCGCATCGACCCGAGCGCCCTTTTCGCGCGCCGCCTCGAGCTCGGCATAGGCGCGCAGGTACTTGGCGTCGGTCTCCTTCGCCTCCCGCTCGCTCTCGGCCAGCCGCGCCTTCAGCTCGGCCGCGGGCCTGCCGCCGAGATACCACCCGACGCCCAGCCCGATCAGCAGCGCCACGACACCCAGAATCGCATATTCCATGGCCAGAACATAGCTGGAACGACGCCGCAGGCCAAGCCGCCGCGGGAACTATCCCCCGCCCGTTCCGCTCCCTTATCACAGAAGGAGAAAACGCATGTCGATCAAGGAAATGATCAAGGAACACCCGCAAGTGGGTGCCGATTACAACGACCAGCTGGGCGAGGCGATCAAGCACGCGATGTATTGCGCAGCGATCTGCAATTCCTGCGCCGATGCCTGCAATGCCGAGGATGGCGACATGAGCGCGTGCATCCGCAAGTGCTCGGATTGCGCGGATATCTGTCAGGCGGTCAGCACGGTCGCCGCGCGGCGTACGCATGGCAACACGGCGGTGATCAAGTCGCTGCTCGAAGCCTGCATCCTCGCCTGCAAGGTCTGCGCGGAAGAATGCGCGAAGCACGACGATCCGCATTGCAAGCGCTGCGAAAAGATGTGCCGCGAGTGCATGGAAGACTGCGTGAAGGCGCTGCAGGGCATGGTGGCCGCGGCCTGAGGCCTGCCTGATCAAATACTCGTCGCCCCGGCCTGCGAGCCGGGGCCGGGCTTTTTCAAACCGCGTCGCAGGAAGGCAGCCTTGCCCCTGGTCAAGTCCGGGGCGACCTCCAAGGTTGTGGTTAGGCCGCGACCCTCAGCTTCTTGAGCTTCTTCAGTGCCATGTTGCGCTTGAGGCGGCTCAAGTGATCGATGAACAGGATGCCTTCGAGGTGATCCATCTCGTGCTGGATGCAGGTCGCCATCATGCCTTCCAGCGCCTCGGTATGCTCGTTCCCGTCGAGATCCTGCCAGCGCACCGTGCAGGTCGCCGGACGATCAACGTCGGCATAGATTTCCGGCACCGAGAGGCAGCCTTCCTGATAGGTCGAAAGCTCTTCCGCCGGGTCGAGGATCACGGGATTGATGAACACCCGCGGCTCTTTCTTCGTCGCCGGGTGCGTGTGGCTGTGCCCGTCATGATCGCACTCGACCGGCTCCGCATCCGGGTCTTCGGGCTGCAGGTCGATCACAAGGATGCGCTTGGGCACGCCCACCTGGATCGCCGCCAGGCCGATGCCGTGCGCAGCATACATCGTTTCGAACATGTCATCGATCAGCGTGCGCAGATCGTCGTTGAACTCGTCAGCTTCGACGGGTTGCGACACGGTTTTCAGCCGGGGGTCCGGCACTTCAAGGATTTCGCGGATAGCCATGGGGCGGATTTAGGGCCAGACTCAGTCGATTACAACTTCCCTGGCCGTGCCGCTTCATCTGCAAGAGATACGCTTGCGGTACAGCGCGTCGCTACCCTTGTTTTGCTCCAGCCTGATCAACCGGTGAAGCCAGCCGAGGAGCGCTGGCGTAACAACGAACAGAATTGCCCCGGGCAAGATTGCGAGCGTACCGCGAAAATCAGCAAGCAATCCGCCCAGGTAAGCGAGCCCGAAAAGGCCCGCCCAGAAAAAGGCTATCAATTCCCACTGCCATCTCGGAGCGCGCGATTGGTATCGTTCGTGCGCAAACCGCCAGAACGCGCTTCTCAGCCTCATCCCATCGGCCTCCGCGCCCTCAATGCCTGCGCCAAGGTCCCCTCGTCGAGATAGTCGAGCTCTCCACCCACCGGCAGGCCGTGGGCGAGTTGCGTGATGCGTACGGAGAAATCCTCCAGCCGCTCGGCAAGGTAGTGCGCGGTGGTCTGCCCCTCCAGCGTCGCATTCATTGCCAGCACGACCTCGTCCACGCCGCCCGCTTCGACGCGCGCAAGCAGGCCCGGAATCGCCAGATCTTCGGGCCGCACGCCGTCCAGCGCGGAAAGCCGCCCGCCGAGCACGTGATAGGTGCCCGAGAACAGCTTCGCGCGGTCGAGCGCCCACAGGTCCGCCACATCCTCCACCACGCAGATCGACTTCGCATCGCGCTTCGGGTCGGAGCAGATGCCGCAGGGGTCGCGCGTGTCGACATTGCCGCAGATGCGGCACTCCTCCAGCGTGTCCTGCACGGCGAGCAGCGCATCGAGCAACGCGGGCAGCGCGGTCTCGCGCTTCTTGACCAGATGCAGCACCGCGCGCCGGGCCGAACGGGGCCCCAGCCCTGGCAGGCGGGCGAGTGCGGAACTCAATGCTTCGATTTCTTGCGATGCCATTGCCACCACCTAATCGCTCACCCTGAGCTTGTCGAAGGGCCGTACTTTCTTCTAGCGCGGTTCCCAAAGGAAAAGCGGTCCTTCGACAGGCTCAGGACGAGCGGGGACCTACACGGGAAGCTGGCTTATGCGCATCGTCTTCATGGGAACGCCCGATTTCGCCGTGCCGACGCTCGAGGCGCTGGTGCACGCCGCGCATGATGTGGTGTGCGTCTACACCCAGCCGCCACGCAAGGCCGGGCGCGGCAAGAAGCTCCAGCCCACGCCCGTGCACGCGGCGGCGGATCGGCTGGGGATCGAGGTGCGCCATCCAGCCTCGCTGAAGCCGCAGGAAGAGAAGGACGCGTTCGCCGCACTGGAGGCCGATGTCGGCGTGGTCGCGGCCTATGGCCTGATCCTGCCGCAGGCAGTGCTCGACGCGCCGGAACATGGCTGCCTCAACGTGCATGCCAGCATCCTGCCCCGGTGGAGAGGCGCCGCGCCGATCCAGCGTGCGATCCTCGCTGGCGATACCGGCACCGGCGTGACCATCATGCAGATGGAGGCCGGGCTCGACACCGGCCCGATGCTGGCGACCGTGCGCACCCCCATCGACCGCAAGACGGCGGGCGAGTTGACAGACGAGCTGGCCCGCAAGGGCGCGCAACTGATGGTCGGCACGCTGCGCGACCTCGCGATCCATATCCCGCTCGCACAGGATGACGCCGAAGCGACCCATGCGCCCAAGATCGACAAGGCAGAAGCGCGGCTCGACTGGACGCAGGATGCAGAGCAGGTGGAGCGGCAGGTACGCGCCTTCACGCCGTGGCCGGGCGCGTTCTTCGAACATGAGGATACCAGGGTGAAGGTGCTGGCGGCCCAGATTGCCGAGGGCAGAGGCGATCCCGGCACCGTGCTCGACGATGAGCTGACCGTCGCCTGCGGATCGGGCGCGCTGCGCCTCACCCGCGTCCAGCGGGCGGGCAAGCCGGCCATGGATACGGCGGATTTCCAGCGCGGGCGAGCTATCGCCCAGGGTGCGCACCTCGATTGAGGCAGCGCAGACGCGCCCGATCATGACAATGTCCGTTAGGCCCAAGGCCCGCAATTGACTCCGCAGCCTCGGCGCGAAACGTCGTCCCCTGAGCAGACAACGGGGAAACGGACATGAAACGGATGATGGCAATCACGATCGCGGCGACCACGGCACTGGCCGCCTGCGGCGCGGCGGAGCCGGGCGAAGCGGCGGCGGACGAAGCGTCTGGCGACAGCTTGCCAGCCGTCACCTCCGCAGCTCCTGCGGATCTGTCCGACGGGCTGATCACCTGCGCGATGCCCGATTTCGACGGCAAGGTCGGCCTCACCACGACCGAGCGCTTCATCCTGATCGACGGGCAGCCGAAGCGCTATTCCGATTTCCAGAATCAGGCCTTCGACCTGTGTCGGGCGGGGCAGGAAAACTGCGCGCTGAAAATCGAAAACGGCGTCATCCGGATGGACTGGACCAGCGCGAACGGCACGCGCTCACGATATGACGTCGATCTCGGCACGCTCGACATTGCCGCCTACCGGACCGATCCGGGCACGGCAGAGCGGTCGGTCGCGTTCAGGGACGGTGCCAAATGCGTGCGCGAACCGCTGCCCGAAGGCCTTGAGATTATGTAAGGGGCAGATCACGCGACGGGTTGCTTCGCGGCGATCTGTCCCTAGCAGGGGCGGCATGGCCCTCACCCGCTATGCCCTCACGCTGGAATTCGATGGCACGCCCTTCTTCGGCCTGCAGCGGCAGAAGGACGGGCCCAGCGTGCAGCAGGCGGTCGAGGAAGCCGTGCACGGCGTAACCGGAGAAGAAGTCACGCTGCACAGCGCGGGGCGCACCGATACCGGTGTCCATGCGCTCGCCATGCGCAGCCATTTCGATGTCGAGAGCAAGCTGACGCCGTTTCGCATGGGCGAGGCGATCAATGCGCACCTGCGCCCTGCCCCGATCGCCGTGACGCATTGCGAGGCGGTGCCCGAGGACTGGCACGCGCGCTTCAGCTGCATCGGGCGACGCTATCTCTACCGCATCCTCAACCGCCGCGCGCCGCTGACGCTGGAGAAGAACCGCGCGTGGCTGTTGTCGCCCGAATGCGATGCGGAGGCGATGCACCGCGCGGCGCAGAGCCTGGTCGGCCATCACGACTTCACCACCTTCCGCTCGGTCCACTGCCAGGCGGCGAGCCCGGTCAAGACGCTCGACCGGCTGGACATCAAACGCTCCGGAGACGAAATTCGCATAGAGGTCGCCGCGCGCAGCTTCCTGCACCATCAGGTCCGCTCGATGGTCGGCTGCCTTGCGCTGGTCGGCATGGGCCGCTGGAACGAAGACCGGATAGCGCAGGTTCTGGAAGCGAAGGACCGGCAGGAACTGGGCTTGAACGCCCCCGCCCACGGGCTCTACTTCGTCGAGGCGATCTATCCCGAACCGGAGGGGGGCATCTGATGGCAAAATGGTATCACTTCCCCACCACCTCGCGGTTGAGCGATGGCGAATACGAAGCGAATATCCAGGGCATCAACATCGTCTTCGGGGCGGTGCTGGGTTTCGTGCTGGCGGATGCCAGCGGCCTGCCGCCGCGCGATTTCGCCGTCCTTCTGTTCCTGAGTGCGAGCGCGGTCGTCTCGATCCTCTATCTCGCGCACAGCGAATACAAGCTGGCCTATGGCGCGCTAGCCGCCTTCGTGATTTTCATGATCCCGCACATCATGGACGATCCGCTACAACTCCCGCCGATCCCCCAGCTGCAACCCACGCTGACGGTATGGGCACTGATGATCGTTCTGGTCGAACTGATCCCGCGCGGAAGAGAGCGACCCGAACCTTCGAAAGACAAACCCGAACCTGAAAAAGACAAGAAAGAGAGGCAAGAATGAGCACCACCGGCAAGCAGATTTTCACCACGCTGGAAAGCGACGGCACGCTGACCGTCGAAGTCGCGACCAGCGAGTTTCCCGACCCCAAGGGAAACCAGGTGCTCGTGAAAATGGAAGCCGCGCCGATCAACCCGAGCGACCTTGCGCTGCTGGTTGGCCAGGCGGACCTGGAAAATGCGGAGTATTCGGACGGCAAGATCGTCGCCAAAATGCCCGAACCGTTCAATTCGGGCGCCAAGGGTCGCCACGGCCAGCGTATGCCGGTCGGCAATGAAGGCGCAGGCGAAGTGATCGCCACTGGCGATTCAGATATGGCCAAGGCGCTGATGGGCAAGCGCGTGTCTTGCGTGCCCGGTACCGCATTCAGCGAATACGCAATCGCCGATGCCAGCATGTGCATTCCGCTGGGTGATATCTCGTCCAGGGACGGCGCCTCCGCCTTCGTCAATCCGATGACAGCGCTGGGCTTCGTCGAAACCGCGAAGATGGAAGGGTTCAAGGCAATCCTGCACACCGCCGCTGCCTCCAACCTCGGCCAGATGCTCGTCCGGATCTGCCAGGAAGACGACATGGAGCTGGTCAACATCGTCCGCCGTCAGGAACAGGTCGATGTGCTCAAAGACCTTGGCGCAAAGCACATCGTCAACTCGTCGGACGACGACTTCATGGCCCAGCTGCGCAAGGCAATCGACGAGACCGATGCGTTCATCGGCTTCGATCCGATCGGCGGCGGCAAGGCGGTCGATACCGCGTTCAAGGCGATGGAGCAGGTCGCGGTCGGCAAGATGACCGAATACAGCCGCTACGGTTCGAACCAGCCGAAGAAGATGTACATCTACGGGCGGCTCGACATCGGGCCGACGATCTTGACGCCGTCCTACGGCTTCGGCTGGACGCTGTCTGGCTGGCTGCTGTTCCCCTTCATGCAGAGCGCCGGCAAGGAAACCGTGGCCCGCATGCGCCAGCGCGTGCTCGACAACCTCACCACCACGTTCAAGAGCAACTACACTGCAGAGGTGACTCTGGAGGGCATGCTGGAGAAGGATGCGGTGCTGCAATATGCCAAGATGCGCACCGGCGAGAAGTATCTGGTGACGCCGCAGGGCTAGGTTGCAAGGCCTCCCTTCCCTCCCGGGAGGGGAGGCACGCTTACCGCTCGTCGAAGAAGCGCTGTGCCTCGGCCGGATCGGTGATCCCGTTCGCCAGCAGCAGCGCGGTCAGCATCCGCGCCTTGGGAACGCCCAGGGCGCGGGCCGCGACGAAACCGTTTTCGTCGTCCTCGGGCTCGCGGTCGACGAGGCCCTGATCGGTCCGGCTGGCCCGCACCACCAGGCACCCACGCCGCGCGTGCTGCACCAACACCTGGCGCACGGGGTCGGGCATGTTGCCCTCGCCCAGCCCCGAAACCACAATTCCGGGAGGATTATGCGCTAGCTGGTGCGATGCCGCCGCCGCGCTCATCCCGGCGTAGATCGCCAGGATCGGCACTTCGGGCAGTGGCAGGAACTTGAGGCGCGCGCCATCATCCACCCGCCATGGCGCACCGAACCAGTCGAGCCGCGAAGGCGTGACGATGGCCACGGATTCGCGGGGAAACCCGCGAAAGGCTTCGGTGGCGCGGGTCTCCGCCTTGCGGACGTCGCGCGCCGAATGGACCCTGTCTCCCATCACCACCAGCACACCGCGCCCGGCAGCGTCGGGATCGCCCGCCACGCGCACCGCATTGGCGAAATTGCGCATCCCGTCGTAGCCGACGGCATCGGTCGGGCGCATCGCGCCAACCAGCACGACAGGCTTGGTGCTCGGCAGCGTGAGGTCGAGCAGGAAGGCCGTTTCCTCGGCCGTGTCGGTCCCGTGGGTGACCACCACCGCGTCCAGCTCGTCGTCGCGCATGGCCAGCTCTATCTCGGCGTGGAGGCGCGACCAGATCGAGGCATCGATATCCTCCGATCCGATATTGGCGATCTGCCGTCCGGTGAATTGTGCCGCGACGCCCAACCCGCTTGCCTGCTCAAGATAGGCCTCGATCCCGACCTGCCCGGGGCGATAGTCGGCACGCATCGCATCGCCAGCCTGCCCGGCAATGGTGCCGCCGGTGGCGAGAACGAGGATGCGTGGTGGCTGGCTTGGCGCGCTCATGCCAGCCGCCCTAACGGCCCGCGACGCGCTTTCAATCCGAAATCTGGCAATTGATTTTGAAGTTTTGCACGCTAGATAGCGGCCCTCCCGGAACGGATCGGGCGATTAGCTCAGTTGGTAGAGCGCTTCGTTTACACCGAAGATGTCGGCAGTTCGAGCCTGTCATCGCCCACCATTCCCCTCCCCAACTCTCTTGCGGCACCGCCTTGGGCGGGGCAGTGCGTCGGGCCATGACCCGGTTCGACATTGCCATTGCCGGATGCGGACCGGCCGGCCTCGCCGCCGCGCTGCTGCTGCACCGGCAGGGGCACCGCGTTACGCTGTTCGAACGGTTCGAAGAGCCGCGGCCCGTCGGATCGGGCCTTATGATCCAGCCGAGCGGCATGGCGGTGCTCGATGCGCTGGGTCTGGCGCCGGATATCCTTGCGCACGGCGCCCCGATCCGCGCGCTGCACGGCCTCAATCATCAGGGCGATATCGCCCTCGATGCGCGCTACGCCGACCTTCGTGTGCCGGGCGCCTGCGGCATAGGCATCCACCGCGGCAGCCTGTTCGCAATCCTTTTCCGTGCAGCGGTGGACGAAGGAATTGCCATCGAAACGGGCTTCCCGGTCGCACGGTCCGACCTTGAAGGAAAAGGCAGGACGCTGACTTCGCAAGACGGGCAGAAGACGCAGGCGTTCGATCTGGTGGTCGATGCGCTGGGCACCTCCACGCCTCTGGCGGCTCCATGCGGCGAATGGCTGGCGTTCGGGGCCCTGTGGGCAACGCTCGACTGGCCTGCGGACAGCCCGTTCGACGCCGGACTGCTCGAACAGCGCTATACGCACGCAGCGCAGATGGCGGGGCTGCTGCCGACGGGGATGCGGGTGGATGGCGCAGGGCGCGAACTATCGTTCTTCTGGTCGCTCAAGGCGTCCGACTACGAAAGCTGGCAGGCTGCGGGGCTCGACGCATGGAAGGCGCAGGTCTGCGCGCTTTGGCCGGATTGCGAGGCGCTGCTGGGCCAGATCGAGCACGCCGAACAGCTGACCTTTGCACGCTACGCGCATCGCCGCGTGGCAGAACCCGCGGGCAAGGCGCTGATCCATATCGGCGATGCCTGGCATTCGGCGAGCCCGCAGCTCGGCCAGGGGGCGAATATGGCTCTGCTCGATGCCTTTGCGCTTGCGAGAGGCCTCGAAGGTGGCAGCACGCCGGACGAAGGGCTCGCCCTCGCGGCCCGCCTGCGCAGCCGCCACGTGAAGCTCTATCAGGCGCTGACCTGGGCAGCGACGCCGCTCTACCAGTCCGACAGCGTGTGGCACGCCCTGCGCGATCTGTTGCTCACCCCGTTGGGACGAATATGGCCAGGGCCGGGCATTCAGGCGCGGCTGGTCGCGGGTCTGGTGGGCGATCCCCTCGCCCCGCTCGGACTGGCCCTGCCCGATTACGAACGTCTGCTCGCCGGGCGCTGACCTAAGGGAGTGCGGGAGTTTCGACCACTTCTTCGATGGCCGCCCGCGCTTCTTCGCTCGACCAGTCGAAATCGCCGGTCACGCGCCAGACTTCCTGCCCGGTGCGGTCGTAGAGCACGGTCGTCGGCAGCGTTCCCGCCCCGATCGCTTCGGTCAGCGTCAGTTGCGGGTCGATCCAGCGCGGCAGGTTGGCCAGATCGTTCTCTTCGAAAAAGTCTGCGACCTTGGCCGGATCGCCCATATCCTGACTGATCGTCACGACATTCAGTTCCTCGCCGTAATCCGCCGCCAGATCGTCGAGCAGCGGCATCTCCTTCACGCAGGGCGCGCACCAGGTGGCCCACAGGTTCATCAGAACGGGTCTGCCCTGCAGGGCACCCAGATTGATCACCTCGTCCGCCGGGTCCACCAGATTGGCGGCGGGCATCAGGTCCCCCGCCCGGCTGCGGTCGATTTCGCCCGTCTGGGCGACCTCGCCCATGCCTGCGGTGCTTTCGCTCTCTTGCGGGCTTTCCTGCGGCTCCCTATCGCAGCCGCTCAGAACCAGAACGAGGGCAAGCGCGGGCAGAATGACGGAACGGGACATGCAATCCTCCGGTAACGGACAGGGCAACGCGATGTGGGGCGGCCGCTTCGCGGATGGGCCTAGTGCTATCATGCGCGAAATCAATGCCTCGATTCCGTTCGACAAAGCGCTCTGGCGACAGGACATAGCCGGCAGCCGCGCGCATGTGAGCATGCTGGCGGCGCAAGGCATTCTCACGGGCGAGGATGCGCAGACCATCGACGACGGCCTGCAAGCGATCGCTGCGGAGTACGAACGCGACGGCGTGCCAGAGGACTGGGACCTCGAAGACATCCACATGACCGTGGAATCGCGCCTCACCGAACTGGTCGGCCCCGTCGCGGGCCGCCTGCACACCGCGCGCAGCCGCAACGATCAGGTAGCGACCGATTTCAAGCTGTGGGTCCGCGAATCGATCGACCAGATCGACGCGGGGCTGCAGGCGGTCCAGCGTGCGCTCGTCACCCGCGCCGCAGAGCATGCGGACGACATCATGCCCGGCTTCACCCATCTGCAGGCCGCCCAGCCCGTCACGCTGGGCCACCACCTGATGGCCTATTACGAGATGCTGCGGCGCGACCGGATGCGGTTTGCGAGCGCGCGCGAACGGCTTGACGAATGTCCGCTGGGCGCCGCCGCGCTGGCCGGAACCGGGTTCGATCTCGACCGGGAAGCCACTGCGAAGGCGCTGGGCTTCTCCCAACCGACGTCCAACAGCCTCGACACGGTATCGGACCGGGATTTCGCGCTGGATTATCTCCACGCGGCAAGCCTCGTCAGCATTCACCTCTCGCGGCTGGCAGAGGAAATCATCATCTGGGCCAGCCAGCCCTTCGGCTTCATCCGCCTGCCGGATTCTCTGTCCACCGGCAGCTCGATCATGCCGCAGAAGAAGAACCCGGACGCGGCGGAACTGGTCCGTGGGCACGCGGGGCGGATCATCGGCGCGGCGACCGCGCTCAGCATCACGATGAAGGGCCTGCCGCTGGCCTATGCGAAGGACATGCAGGACGACAAGCCGCCCGTGTTCGAAGCGCACGGCCTGCTCACCCTCTCGCTGGCGAGCATGGAAGGCATGATCGCGGGCGCGGAGTTCAACACCGACCGGATGCTGTCGCTGGCGGGCAGCGGCCATGCCACCGCCACCGACCTCGCCGACTGGCTGGTGCGCGAGGCGGGCGTACCCTTCCGCGAAGCGCACCACATCACCGGCGCTGCCGTGGCGCGCGCCGATGAAAAGGGCTGCGCGCTGGCGGAGCTTACGCAGGAAGACCTTGCCGCCATCGACCCTCGGGTCACGCCCGATGCGCTCGCTCATCTGACGCTCGAAGGATCGGTCGCCTCGCGCCGGAGCTATGGTGGAACGGCGCCGGATCGGGTACGCGAACAGGTGAAGGCCGCGCGCGAAACGCTCGGCATGGATAGCTGATGCGAGAGACCCCGACACCCGCGATGCGCAGCCGCCTGATCCCGATTGCCTGCACGCTCTGCCTGGCGCTGGCCGCCTGCGGGCAGCAGGCCGATCTCGCCCCTCCGCAGGGCGCCAGCCTGCCCCCCGCACCTTACGGCAGCGAAGTGCCGCCCACGGCGAGCGAACTGCTCGAGCCCGACGTGATTGCGGTGCCCGAACGCGACACCGAACTGCGCACGCGCTCCGAAGAACGCGAGGACGATCCGTTCGATCTTCCGCCGGAATAGACCGGCATTCCGGACCGACAAACGCCGCTCCCCAACGCCACGACAAGACAAGCAGAGCCCACGATGGATCACTTCACCATGAAGAACGGCATCCTCCATGCCGAGGATGTGCCGCTTCCCGCCATCGCGGAGGCGGTGGGCACGCCCGTCTACGTCTATTCGCAGGCGACGCTCGAACGCCACGCCCGCGTCTTCCGCGAAGGGCTGGGCGCGCTCGACGATCCGCTGATCGTCTTTGCCGTCAAGGCAAACCCGAACCTTGCCGTCCTGCGCGTGCTGCAGCGCGAAGGCTTCGGCGCGGACGTTGTCTCGGGCGGGGAATTGCGCCGCGCACTGGCCGCCGGGATGACACCGGACAAGATCATCTTCTCCGGCGTCGGCAAGACGCGGGCGGAGCTGGAACTGGGCCTCGACACCGGCATCGCGCAGTTCAACATCGAATCGCGCGAAGAGGGCCGCGAGCTGGCAGAACTGGCGCATGCACGGGGCGAACGCGCGCGCTGTGCGCTGCGGATCAACCCCGATGTCGATGCGGGCACGCACGAGAAGATCAGCACCGGCAAGGCCGACAACAAGTTCGGCGTACCGCTGCACCGCGCGGCGGATGCCTTCGCAGAACTGGCCGCGCTCGATGGTCTCGCGCTGGAAGGTCTGGCGATCCATATCGGCAGCCAGCTGGCGGACCTCACACCGCTGGAAACCGCGTTCGAAAAGGTCGGGCGGCTGCTGGGCGATCTGCGCGCGAGTGGCCACACCATCACCCGGGTGGACCTGGGCGGCGGGATCGGCGTGCCCTACCGCGCGGGCGAGAGCTACCCCTCCCCCGCCGATTACGGTGCCATGGTGGCGCACGTCACGCGCGACTGGGGCGTGCAGCTGGCGTTTGAGCCGGGCCGCGTGATCGCGGGCAATGCCGGCGTTCTGCTGACGCGGGTGGTCCGGGTGAAGAGCGGGCTGTCCTCCCCCTTCCTGATCGTCGATGCCGCGATGAACGATCTGGCCCGGCCCGCACTGTACGGCGCGTGGCACGACTTCGAGCCGGTCGCGGCGACGGACCAGCGGATGACCGCGAACATCGTCGGCCCGATCTGCGAGACGGGCGACACCTTCGCCACCGACCGCGATTGCCCTGCGCTGGTGGCGGGCGATCTCGCGGTGTTCCGCACCGCGGGCGCCTATGGCGCGACCATGGCCTCTTCCTACAACTCGCGCGGCTTCGTGGCAGAGGTACTCGTCAGCGGCAGCGACTTCGCAGTGGTGGCCGACCGGATCGACGCGGGCGCGATCATGGATGCAGAGCGCGTGCCCGAATGGCTCGGCTGACGTGACCGGCCGGATCGCCTCGCTGCCGCTGTTCCACAAGGCGGCGGGCACGCGCATCGTGGTGGTCGGCGAAGGCCCCATGGCGGATGCCAAGCGGCGGCTGGTCGAACGCGCGGGCGCGATGGCCGTGAACGAGGCCGAGGCGCACCATGCCACGCTCGCCTTCGTGGCGCTGGAGGATCCGGGCGAGGCCGCTGCCGTGCGCCAGCGACTCAAGGCGAAGGGCCTGCTGGTCAATGTCGCGGACAAGCCCGATCTGTGCGATTTCACCACACCGAGCATCCTCGATCGCGACCCGCTTCTGATCGCTATCGGAACCGACGGAGCGTCCGCCGGGCTCGCGAAGCATGTCCGCTTGCGGCTGGAGGCGATCCTGCCGCAAACGCTGGGCGCGCTGGCACGCGCGCTGGCCGAGGGCCGCGACCGCTTGCGCGCCGCGCTGCCCGATGGCGATGCGCGGCGGCGCGCGGTGGATGCGGCGCTGCGGCGTGGCGGCATGCTGGACCCGCTGGAGGATGCGTCGGCAGAGCGCGTGACCGGCTGGCTCGCAAATCCCGCTGCCGACGCCCCGGCGCGGCTGGAGACCGTCACGCTCACCAGCGACGATCCCGAAGACCTTACCCTGCGCCAGGCACGCTGGCTGGGCGAGGCCGACGCGATCTACCACGACGCCGGCATTGCGCCGGCCATCCTCGCCCGCGCCCGGGCGGATGCACAGCGGCATCCGCTGGACGAAGCACCCGCAGCGCCGAGCGAGGGTTTCGGGCTGGTCCTCAGGCGCGGCTAGATCCCGGCACACTCGCAGCTGCCCGCGGCGTCGAAGTAGCGTGCCATTGCCTCCACCCCCGTATCGCTCAGCGCAATGAAGGCGCGCCGCCGGTCGATCCGGTCCTCCTCGCGCTGCAGCAGGCCCTGATCGACCATCTGCCCGATCCAGCGCAGCGCCGTGGTGGGTGGTACGCCGCTGGCGATGCACAGCGAGGTGACCGAAACCCGGCGGCCCTCTGCCCGCGCCGCGGTGAGATCGAGCAGGATGTCCCATGCCGGATCGGCAAACAGCGAGGGTTCGAAAAAGCGCATGCGCATCTGCCGCTTGCGGATCGCGGCGCGGACGCGGCGCGGGTCCGGCAGACCGGGAATGTTCGCAAGCGCTGCGCTGCCATCTTCGCCGGCGGCTGCACCCTGCCCGGTTCCGAAAGCAAAGGCGCTGCCACTTGCATCAACGCCCTCTCCTTCGCCCACCAGCCCGTCCAGCCGTTCCGCCAGCGTCGTCACCCGCTCCACCAGCCGCATGACGGCAACGCGATCATCATCGGACAATTCGCGCACGCGCCTTCCTGCCAGACCCGCCAGAGCTTCCCCGAAGGCAACCAGCCGTTCGGCCCTGCCCGGCTCGACCAGCAGCACAGGGTCGCCTTCGCGTGCCGCCAGCATCACGGGTTCGAGCGCGCCGATCGTGGTGGAGACAATCAGCTTCGCGCCCGAGCGTGCGATCCGCTGAGACACCCGTTCGAGCATGGCGAGGGTCGGCGCATCGGCGGCCGGAGCATCGACCGCCACGATATCGCCCAGCGCCCGCGCCGCGCCCTCTTCCAGCAGGCCGAGCCCATTGGCCTGCATGATACGAAACCCGGCAAGTTCCGCGTCATCGCGCATCGCCGCGCGCACCTGCGGGCGGTCGGCGAAGAGGGAGACTGCCATCGGCAGGCCAGCCGGATCGGATGGCCCTTCATAACTGGGCGCCTCGCCCACCAGTTCCGCCTGAAGCATGATTCGCATTCCCCGTTTGTTCCACTCACTTTGTGAGAACAAACGGGGTCCAAGTCAATCGCCTGCGCGATGGATGCGATCCTGTCAGTCTGCGATCAGTCCTCGAACGGATCGCGCACCAGGATCGTGTCTTCACGCTCCGGGCTGGTCGAAACCAGCGCCACGGGGCATTCGATAAGCTCCTGGATACGGCTGATATACTTGATCGCATTGGCGGGCAGATCGGCCCAGCTGCGCGCCCCCGCCGTGCTTTCGCTCCAGCCTTCCATCTCTTCGTAGATCGGCTCGCACCGCGCCTGGCTCGCCGCGTGGCTGGGGAAGTAGTCGAATATCCGCCCGTCGAGGCGGTAACCGGTGCAGATCTTCACCTTGTCCATCCCGTCGAGCACGTCGATCTTGGTCAGCGCGATGCCGGTCACGCCTGCGATCGCGCAGGTCTGGCGCACCAGCACCGCATCGAACCAGCCGACGCGCCGCTTGCGCCCGGTCACCACGCCGAATTCGTGCCCGCGCTCGCCCAGCCCCTGGCCGATCTCGTCTTCAAGCTCGGTCGGAAACGGGCCAGAGCCCACGCGCGTGGTGTAGGCCTTGGTGATGCCCAGCACGAAGCCGGTCGCATTGGGGCCGAGGCCCGAACCGCTCGCCGCCGTACCGCTGACCGTGTTGGAGCTGGTGACGAAGGGATAGGTGCCGTGGTCGACATCCAGCAGCACGCCCTGCGCGCCTTCGAACAGCACGCGCGCGCCCGCCTTGCGCACCTTCTTGAGCCGTTTCCACACCGGCTGCGCGAATTGCAGCACGAAGGGCGCGATTTCCTTCAGGTCCGCGACCAGCTGCTCGCGGTCGATCGGCGCTTCGTCGAACCCGGCGCGCAGCGCATCGTGGTGCGCGCACAGCCGGTCCAGCTGCGGCTCGATCTCGTCGAGATGCGCCAGATCGCATACGCGGATCGCACGGCGACCAACCTTGTCTTCGTAGGCCGGGCCGATCCCGCGGCCGGTGGTGCCGATCTTGCCGCTGCCCGCCGCGGTTTCGCGCAGGCCGTCCAGATCGCGGTGGAGCGGCAGGATCAGCGGGCAGTTGTCCGCCACGGCGAAGTTGTCCGGCGTGATCGTCACGCCCTGCCCTTCGAGCTTCTCGATCTCGGACTTGAGCGCCCACGGGTCGAGCACCACGCCATTGCCGATCAGCGACAGAGTACCGGTGACGATGCCCGACGGTACCAGCGAAATTTTGTAGGTCGTGCCGTCGACCACCAGCGTATGGCCCGCATTGTGCCCGCCCTGGAATCGCACGACGGCATCGGCGCGGCTGGCCAGCCAGTCGACGATCTTGCCCTTGCCTTCGTCCCCCCACTGGGCTCCGATCACGGTCACATTGGCCAAATTCGAACTCCTTCACATCACCGCGCACATCGGTGGCGGCGCCTGGCCTGACACACTTGACACAGTGTCCTGAGGCCGAAATCTCCCGAGCCGGAAACCGGCTGCGCACAAGCGCGGGCCTATGGCATGCACAGACGCGGTAGGAAACGGATTATCCGCAAATCGCGGGACATTTCGGCGGGCGTACGTGTTGGGACAGCAGAAGGAGATTTCATGCGCAAAGATTACCCCACCCTCACCCTCAACGATGGCCGCCAGATTCCGCAGCTGGGCTTCGGCACCTGGCAGATCGACGAAGACAAGGTTGCCGAACCCGTGCGCATCGCGCTGGAAACGGGATACTGGCTGGTCGACACCGCCGCGATCTACAAGAACGAGCGCGGCGTTGGCGAAGGCATCGGCGACTGGGCCGACATTTTCCTGCAGACCAAGATCTGGAACGAGAGCCAGGGTTACGACCGTACGCTGAAGGCGGCGGACAAGTGCCTCGAGCGGCTGGGCCGCGACCATGTCGACATGCTGCTGATCCACTGGCCGCAGCCAGAAAAGGACCTCTTCGTGGACACGTGGAAGGCGCTGATCGAGCTGCGCGACCAGGGCAAGGCGAAGAGCATCGGCGTGTCCAACTTCCGCGAACAGGACCTGAAGCGGATCGTGGACGAAACCGGCGTAACCCCGGCGGTCAACCAGATCGAACTGCACCCCACCTTCCAGCAGCGCGAGATGCGCAAGCTGCATGATGAGATGGGCATCGTGACGCAAAGCTGGTCGCCGCTGGGCCAGGGCAATGCGATGGGCAACGACACGATCGACGCCATCGCCGAAGAAGTGGGCCAGCCGACGTCTGCCGTGGTGATCCGCTGGCACATCCAGTGCGGGCTTTCGACCATCCCCAAGGCGTCCAGCCGCGATCACATCGAAGCCAACTTCAAGGCACTCGATTTCGAACTGACCGACGATCAGATGAAGAAGATCGACGATCTGGACGATCCGAACGGCCGGATGGGCCCGGAACCGGGCAAGTTCAACTCGTAAGGCTGGGCCGAAAACTCAGATGGGCTGTGGCGCACCGTCTTCGAGGCGGTGCGTGCATCCCAGCGCGCGCGGGTCTTCGTCTTCGGAAAGGGCCCGGAGCGTGCGCCAGCCTTCGGCGCGCAGGCGCGTGCCGGCATCGCGGTCGTGCCCCAGCGGCAGGTAAAGCATGTCGCGCTGCTCGTCCGTGTCGAGCAGCGGCAGTGCCTGGCCGAGATAGATCGAAAACCCGGTCGCGGGCTCGTCCGTGCCGCGGATCAGGTAGGTTCCGCCGCGCCCCAGCGCACCGCGCACGTTGGCAGCGTAGAGCGTGAAACCGAACCAGCTCTGGTATTCGAAGCCGTGGCGTTCGGTCGGGTCGAGCGTGATGCGCGCGCGGTCCCCGATGGCGGCGGCGATCTGCTCCAGCCCCTCGATCCGGGAGCCGAGCGCCCCGCCAGCATCCACCGCGCGCAGCTTCTCCAGCGCGTCGGGGAAGGGTCCGGCGGCGTGGATCAGCGGCAGGAACGCTTCCCCGCCGACGGCCTTCAGCCCGCCTGCATCCTTGGTGTCCAGTTCCCGCCGGACCTTATCGGCCTGTTCGGGAGAGAGCGGAAACGTGCTGCTGGCCAGCGTGGTGACGAGATCGGGCAGCGTGAAATCGACCGAAAGCGGCCCCAGCCCGACAGCATCCAGCGCCTCTATCGCGGTGAGCACCACTTCGGTGGCCGCAGCAACGCTGTCCGAGCCGATCAGCTCGGCACCGATCTGCAGGCGCTGGCGCACCGGATCGAGCTGGTCGGCGGCGATGCGCGCCACCTCGCCTGCGTAGCATAGCCGCAGGGGGCGGGCGCTATCGGCCATCGCGGTCGCAGCGATGCGCCCGATCTGCGGTGTAATGTCGCTGCGCAGCGCGAGCGTGCGCAGGCTGGCAGGATCGACGAAGCGGAACATGCTGCGCGTCTGCAGCCCGTCCATGCGCTGCCCCAGCGACTTCTCGAACTCGATCAGCGGCGGGCTGACCCGGTCGTACCCATGCGCATCCATTGCATCGAGCGCGAGGCGCATCGCCTGCGTCAGCACTGCGGATTGTTCGGGCAGATTGTCGGCCAGCCCCTCGGGCAGCAGGTCGTCGGTCATGGTGGCGCGAGCGCTAGCAGACCGGCAGGCGGCGGCAAGCCAAGATTGGCTCGCCCCGCCCGCCTGACCACATCAGAAACTGAGCGCCTTCACCGTGCGCACACCGTCCAGCTTCTCCGCCTCGGCAATCAGCGCATCGTCCAGCGGATGGTCGATGCTGAGCAGCAGCACGGCTTCGCCGCCCGCCTGCTTGCGCCCCAGGTTGAAGGTGCCGATGTTGATGCCCCGGTCGCCCAGCAGCGAACCGATCCGCCCGATGAAGCCGGGCGCATCGTCGTTGACGACGTAGAGCATGTGGCCATCCAGCTCGGCCTCGATCCCGATGCCGAAGATTTCCACCAGCCGCGGCGCTTCCTTGCCGAACAGCGTGCCCGCGACCGAACGTTCGCCGGAATCGGTTTCCACCGTCACGCGGATCAGCGTCTGGTAGGTACCCTCGCGGCTGTTGCGGATTTCGCGCACCTCGATGCCGCGGTCCTTCGCCAGATAGGGCGCGTTGACCATGTTCACGCTCTGCGAATAACGGCGCATGAGGCCCGCCAGCACGGCTGCGGTGATCGGTTTGGAGTTCAGCTCCGCCGCATCGCCTTCCAGCTCGATGGCGATCTTGGGCAGGCTGCCATGCGCCAGCTGCCCGACCAGCGAGCCGAGGCTTTCGGCGAGCTGCATGTAGGGCTTCAGACGCGGCGCTTCCTCCGCGCTGAGACTTGGCATGTTGAGCGCGTTGGTGACCGCGCCGGTCAGCAGGAAATCGCTGAGCTGCTCGGCCACCTGCAGCGCGACATTCTCCTGCGCCTCGCGGGTCGATGCGCCCAGGTGCGGGGTGCAGATGAAGCCGGGCTTGCCGAAAAGCGGGCTTTCCTTCGCCGGTTCGGTCACGAACACGTCCAGCGCGGCGCCAGCGACATGGCCGGAGTCGAGCATCTCGGCCAGAGCATCCTCGTCTACCAGCCCGCCGCGCGCGCAGTTGACGATCCGCACGCCCTTCTTCGTCTTGGCGAGGTTTTCGCGGCTCAGGATATTGCGCGTCTCGTCGGTCAGCGGGGTGTGCAGCGTGATGCAGTCCGCGCGGCCGAGCAGTTCGTCCAGCTCGACCTTCTCGACACCCAGATCCACCGCGCGTTCCTCCGTCAGGAAGGGATCGTAGGCGATGACCTTCATCTTGAGGCCCTGCGCGCGGGATGCGACGATGGAGCCGATATTGCCCGCGCCGATCAGGCCCAGCGTCTTGCCGGTCAGTTCCACGCCCATGAAGTCGCTCTTGGGCCACTCGCCGGCCTGCGTGCGCACATTGGCCTGCGGAATCTGCCGGGCGAGCGCCAGCAGCATGGCGATGGCGTGCTCCGCCGTGGTGATCGAATTGCCGAAGGGCGTGTTCATCACCACCACGCCGCGCTCACCGGCGGCGGCGATATCGACATTGTCGACGCCGATACCGGCGCGGCCGATGACCTTCAGGTTCGTCGCCGCCTCCAGAATCTCGGGCGTCACCTTGGTGGAAGACCGGATGGCAAGACCTTCATATTCGCCGATAATCGCCTTGAGCTCTTCGGGAGAAAGACCGGGCTTCACATCAACATCGCAGCCGCGCTCTTCGAAAATCTTCGCGGCTTCGGGGCTCATCTTGTCGGAAATCAGGACTTTGGGCTTCTGGGACATTTCATTTCCCTCAAATCGTCATGCTGAACTTGTTTCAGCATCCACCGAGCCTTCTCGAACGGAGGCTCGATGGTGGAGAACTGGACCCTGAAAGAAGTTCAGGGTGACGGGATAGCTAGGGGGTGGCGAAAGCCTACTTCTGCAGCTCGGCAAACGCCCACTCGATCCACGGCAGCAGGCGCGCGATATCCTCGGCCTCGACCGTGCCGCCGCACCAGATGCGCAGGGACGGCGGAGCGTCGCGGTAGCCGTTGAAGTCGTAACCGACGCCTTCGGCTTCCAGCATCTTGTAGATCTTGCCGGGAATCGCCGCCTGCTCGTCTTCGGAAAGACTGTCGAACCACTCGCCCTGGAAGACGAAGCACACGCCGGTATTGGTCCGCTTGGCCGGATCGTCGACCATGTTGCGCACGTAAGGCGTCGCCTCGATCCAGTCGGTCAGCACCTTGGCATTGGCGTTTGCGCGTTCGATCATCGCGGGCAGGCCGCCGATCGACTTCGCCCATTCGAGCGCGGCGATGTAATCCTCGGTCGCGAGCATCGAGGGCGTGTTGATCGTCGCGCCTTCGAAGATCGCGGTGTTGATCTTGCCGCCCTTCTTCAGGCGGAACAGCTTGGGCAGCGGCCATTCGGGATCGTAGCTTTCGATCCGCTCGACCGCCTTGGGGCTGAGGATCAGCATGCCGTGCTGCGCTTCGGAGCCCATCACCTTCTGCCAGGAATAGGTCGTCGCATCGAGCTTGGCCCAGTCCATCTCCTGCGCGAAGACGGCGCTGGTCGCGTCGTTGATGGCAAGGCCCTTGCGGCCCGGCTCAAGCCAGTCCGTGTTCGGGATCTTTGCGCCCGACGTGGTCCCGTTCCAGGTGAAAACGACGTCGTTTTCCTGCGGGATCGCGTTCAGGTCGGGAATTTCGCCATAAGGCGCGTCGAGCACCTGCAGGTCGGGCAGCTTGAGCTGCTTGACCGCATCCTGAATCCACACATTGCCGAAGCTTTCCCACGCGGCGACCGTGGCGGGGCCTGCGCCCAGCATCGTCCACATCGCGCATTCGAGCGCGCCGGTATCAGAGGCGGGCATGATCCCAACGAGGTAATCCTCGGGAATTCCGAGCAGCTCTTTCGACAGGTCGATCGCGTATTTCAGGCGCGCCTTGCCGACCGAAGAACGGTGCGAACGGCCCAGTGATTCGGTCTTGAGCTTGTCGAGGGACCAGCCGGGGAACTTGGCGGTGGGTCCGGACGAAAAGAAAGGGCGCTCCGGACGGAGCGTCGGCTTCGTAGCAGTCATGTATTCTCTCCTTGCAGAGAGCTCGCGCGGCGTTGGGACCGCGTGGCCCGTCGGCGGCAATAAAGTTGCGCGCGGGCAAGTCAATGCGAAATGGTGTGCTATCGACAGGCCGGGCACATGATCGGCTGGAACGTGCCCACTGCGGCGGGGGCTTCCCTCGCCCCGGCCCTTACCGTGGCCCCCTCGCCAATCGGCTCGCGCGCGACTAAGGCGGCGGCCATGGACGTTACCGATCTGCGCATCGCCCTCGTCAGCGGCAATTACAACATGGTCCGCGACGGGCCGACCCAGGCGCTCAACCGTCTGGTCGGCCATGTGCTGGAACTGGGCGGCGACGTCCGCATCTTCGCGCCAACCGTCGCAAACCCGCAGGTCGACGCGGTGGGAGAGATCGTATCCCTGCCTTCGATCGCGATCCCCGGCCGCTCCGAATACCGCGTTCCGCTGGGCCTCACCGGCAAAGCGAAGGAAAAGTTCGAGGCTTTCCGCCCGAACCTCGTCCACGTCGCCAGCCCGGATCGCGCCAGCCGTCAGGCGGTGGACTGGGCGCGCAAGCACGATGTGCCGGTGCTGGGATCGGTCCACACCCGGTTCGAGACCTATCCGCGCTATTACAAGCTCGGCTTCCTCGAACCTGCGGTCGAGGCGTGGCTGCGCTCCATGTATCGCAAGTGCGATGCGCTGGTCGCTCCGTCCGAAGGCATGGTCGATGTCCTGCGCGCGCAGGGCATGAACGAGGATATCGGCATCTGGACGCGCGGGATCGACCGCAGCATCTTCCATCCCGGTGCGCGCGACCTTGCGTGGCGCCGCGAACAGGGCATCGCAGATGAAGAGGTGGTGATCTCCTTCCTCGGGCGTCTGGTGATGGAGAAGGGCCTCGACGTCTTCACCGATTCGATCATCGAACTGCGCAAGCGGCAGGTGCCGCATCGGGTGATGGTGATCGGCGACGGGCCTGCGCGTGGATGGTTCGAGAAAGCGCTGCCCGGCGGTATCTTCGTGGGCCAGCAGGAGGGCACGGACCTGGGCCGCGCGGTCGCCAGCGCGGATGTGTTCTTCAACCCTTCCATCACCGAAACCTTCGGCAACGTGACGCTGGAACACATGGCCTGCGCGATCCCCGTGGTCGCCGCCAATGCCACCGGCAGTTCCAGCCTTGTCGTCGATGGCGAAACGGGTGCTCTCGTCACGCCCGGCGATGTCGAAGGCTTTGCCGATGCGCTTGCACCCTATTGCACGGATGCGGATCTGCGCGCGCGCCATGGCGCGGCAGGGCTGGAACGCAGCCAGCCCTATACGTGGGAGGCGATCAACGCATCGATGGTGGATACCTACCTGCGGCTCGCGAAAGCGAAACCGCAGGCAGCATAGGTCACGCTATCGCAGGACGCCCTTAGATTTCATGCTGATGGCGTAGATCAGCAGGAACGTCGCGACGCTCCACAACACATAGGGAAACCACGCGGGCTGGATTTCCGCGAGTTCCGGCGGAAGCTGCGTCAGCGTTTCGTAGTAGGTCGTCACCGCGATCCCCAGCAGGGACAGCGCGAAGACCGACACGGCAAGCCCGCTGCGCGCAATCAGCAATATAGAGCCGATGAACGCTCCCAGCGTGCCGACCGCCCATCCGGCGTGCGCCCATGCGGGAAAAGCTTCGAGATAGGCGATCCCGCTTTCGGGATATTGCATGGCCTCCAGCCACCAGTCCGCCTGCATGCTCGAGAAAACATAGTCCGCCGCGCCGATGCTGTTCCACAGCAGCGAAACAATGCCCACCACCCACAGGTGCCACGGCGTTTTGCGGTCGAGATAATCGTCCATTTTCCCGTCCCTCCCATTGTTCTTGTTATGCGCGACCCGTCGGTGTGCAGCTTATGCTTCGCCTCCCGATTGGCAAGAGCCGCCTGATGTCCCTATCTCGGCCCGATGGCAGACCTGTTCGGCGACGATCCCCCGCCCCCCACTTCATCCGAGACACCGCGAGAAGACGCTCCGCTGGCCGACCGCCTGCGCCCGCGCAGCCTGGAGGAAGTCGTCGGGCAAGAGCATCTGACCGGGCCCGAGGGCACGATCGGGCGGATGGTTACGGCAGGCAAACTCTCCAGCATGATCCTGTGGGGGCCGCCGGGGACGGGCAAGACCACGATCGCGCGCCTGCTGGCCGACAGCGTCGGCATGCGCTTTGCCGCCGTCAGCGCGGTGTTCAGCGGCGTCGCAGACCTCAAGAAGGTCTTCGCCGAGGCGGACAAGGCCGCGCAGGCCGGACAGAAGACGCTGCTGTTCGTGGACGAGATCCACCGCTTCAATCGCGCGCAGCAGGACGGCTTCCTCCCTTTCGTCGAACGCGGCACGGTGACGCTGGTCGGCGCGACGACCGAGAACCCCAGCTTCGCATTGAACGCCGCTCTGCTCAGCCGCGCGCAGGTGCTGATCCTCGAGCGATTGGGGCACGAGGCGCTGGGCGAACTGCTGACCCGCGCCGAAGAGCTGGAGCGCCCCCTCCCCCTCACCGACGATGCGCGCGCCGCGCTGATCGCGAGCGCCGATGGCGATGGGCGCTTCCTGCTCAACCAGGCAGAAACGCTGTATAATGCGGGGCTGACCGAGCCGCTCGATCCCGCAGGGCTCGGCAGCTTCCTGCAACGCCGTGTGGCGGTGTACGACAAGGATCGCGACGGGCACTACAACCTCATCTCCGCGCTGCATAAGGCGGTGCGCGGGAGCGATCCGGACGCCGCGCTCTACTACCTCGCGCGGATGCTGACCGCGGGTGAGGAGCCGCGCTATCTCGCGCGGCGGCTGGTGCGCATGGCGGTGGAGGATATCGGCATGGCCGATCCCGCCGCGCTGACCCAGTGCATCGCCGCACGCGACGCCTACGAATTCCTCGGCAGCCCCGAAGGCGAGCTGGCTCTGGTGCAGGCCTGCATCTACCTCGCCACCGCGCCCAAATCGAACGCGGCCTACATGGCGCAGAAGGCCGCGTGGCGCAGTGCGAAGGAGACCGGCAGTCTCACTCCCCCGAAGAACATCCTCAACGCGCCCACCAAGCTGATGAAGAATATCGGCTATGGCGAGGGCTATTCCTACGACCATTCGGCTGAGGACGCGTTCTCGGGCGATAATTACTGGCCCGACGAGATGGAGCCGCAAAGCTTCTACGAACCCACCGGGCGCGGCTTCGAGAAGCGCGTGGCGGAGCGCATGAACTATTGGAACGGGCTACGGCGTGAGCGGCGCGAAACCTGAACCCGTCAAGCCCGGTCCGCTCGTGCTGAGCCTGTCGAAGCATTCTCTTCTTCCTCAAGAAAGCGCTCTTCGAGTTCGCCTCGCACAGGGCGAGCGGTGTTCGGGCCGTTTCCCGTGAACCGGTTCTCCCACTTCCTCGCCATCGACTGGTCGGGCGCAAAAGGCGCGCGGCACAAGGGCATTGCCCTGGCCATCGCGGACGCGAAGGGTGGGCCGCCGCGCCTGATCGATCGGGACAGGGCATGGAGCCGCGAAGACGTGCTCGCCTTCCTGCGCCACGATCTGCCACCCGACACGCTGGCGGGGATGGACCTGGGCATGTCCCTTCCCTTCACCGATTGCGGGGCATTCTTTCCCGGGTGGAAGCGCTCGCCGCCGGACCTGAAATCGCTCTGGTCGCTGATCGACACGCTCTGCGCGGGGGACCCACACCTCGAAGCGGGCAGCGCGCTAAGGCACCCTGAGGTCGCGCGCTATTTCAGGCATGGGCGCGGCGAAGAGGGTGACCTATTCCACGCGCCGGACGCCGCCAGCCGCGAAGGCCGTTTTCGCCTCGCGGAACACACCCAGCGCGCAATGGGGTGCCGCCCGGTCTCCAACTTCAATCTCGTCGGCGCGGCGCAGGTGGGCAAGTCGAGCCTCACCGGCATGCGTCTGCTGCACCGGCTCGATGGCGCGCTGCCCGTCTGGCCGGTCGACCCGCTGCCGCGCGCGGGATCGGTGCTGGTGGAAATCTATACCGCCCTCGCCTCGCTGGAGGCGCTGCCCGCGCATCGCGGCCGCAAGATCAGGGACTTCAGCCTGCTGGACGAGGCGCTGCGCGCGATCGGATCGGACCCGACCGGCAAGACCGGCACAGTCGACGATCACTCCTCCGACGCGCTGCTCACCGCAGCGTGGCTGCGCAATGTGGGCGAGGATGGGGCCCTGTGGACACCGCGCGGGCTGACAAGGCAGATTGCACGCACCGAGGGCTGGACCTTCGGGGCACGCTGACCTTCAGGCAGGTATCGCAGGCAGATCGCGGCCGAGCCGGTCCAGCATCTGGAGATTGCGCCTTTCGGCCTGCCCGGGGATCAGGAAGGCATCGACCAGCCACCACACGCCCAGCACGACCCAGCCGAGAAACAGCGGCAGCCAGCCGAGCAACAGCAGGCCGAGCTGCACCGCACCGCTCGTCATGTGACCCAGATAGAAGCGATGCGCCCCGAAGGAGCCCAGGAAGAGCCACAGGAGATAAGCCGCGGCAACCGACTTCTTTTGCGCGTCATACTGCAGCTGTGTGCGAAGATTCTGGTCCAACTTGAGTTCCTTGCTTCCTGCCCCCTTCATACCCGATTTGCGTGGATTTGCCAAAGCGGACCGGGAAATATCGGCCATCCGCCGACCATCTTCGACCAACGTCCGGGGGGCTGGACGCGGATGTGGTTTTGGCGCATTGCGCCGCGACGCGCCGGTTTAGCTCAGCTGGTAGAGCAGCGGTTTTGTAAACCGAAGGTCGGGGGTTCGAATCCCTCAACCGGCACCACTTTCCTTGTGTGACGGTAACCGCCGTTCCTCGACGATCCCGTCCAAATTGGTCGAGTAATCGTCACACTAGAACGCGACCGCAATGCTTGCAGAGGGCATGAAGTAGGCCCTCGAACTTTCGACTGTGGGTTCATTCGACCATTGGCGCTGGAACTGCCCCGCAATCACAAGCGAGACGTCGCCCCAATCTTCCATTGCTGCGCTGAGATCGACACCTGCTGTCAAACGAAGGCGCGTATCTTTTCGATCTTCACCACTCTGCGAGAGGGCTGATCGATAGATCGAATGATCGATCTGGCCGGCGCCGAAAAAGCGCATCCTGCGAAACAGAGGCGAGTAGCCCGTCAGCTTGGCTTGTGGAATGAATCTCTCTTTTTCAGGATTGGTCGACCATACGTTGGCAAGTTGTGCGCCAGCCTCCCAATAGAAGCCGGGCTCATCGCTGGCGGCACCAATCTCAACCGCGGTGCCGAGCATCTTTCGGGTCGACATAATCGTCCGGACATCACGAAGACGAAAGCCGACTGCAGCTTCATGGTCTTCGCGTGTTCTGGAATCGAGCAGCCCCTCATGCTTGCTGGAATACTGGTAGTAAGCGTAGGGTCGGAACGCGTCGGTCACTCTAGAAGCTTTCACGGACCGGTCGTTCTCCAGCGTCAATTCCTTAAAAGGAATGTAAGCGTCGCCAAGCGTTACTCGACCGAAGAAGGAACTTTCCGGATCGACCTCCGCAACCAGTCCGGGACTATCCGTCACCCCGAACTTGAACTCTAACGGAACCAATCCGTTCGCGGACTTTCGCTTGAAACTGACAGACGCCCCAAGTTCGCTTTCATCAATGAGGTCGGGATCCGCATCATCAGGCAGGTTCTCACCAATGCGAATCCCGAGTTCGAAATTCACTTTCGCGTCCCACCCTGTCACGGCCTGGCTATCCTGAGCTTTTGCCGCAGTCGAAAGCGACAATGCACCCAAAGCGAAAACTACCGAGCGAGCCATCATAGGAAAATTCCCTTCCCCGAAATTAGCGGAGACAAAGTACCGGGAATATTTCATTGGTAAAGATACTAAACGCGGCGGACAATATTTAGCATGGGTCATACGTATTTTTACATAAGTAAAAACAACCCATTGCTTCTTGAATAAAATCCGCACTTCGCCCTCGCCAAGAAGGCATCCGATCTCATCAAGCGCGCTACTCTGCGACGCCCCCCAATAGATCCTGTCACGCTACGCGAGTGATCCGGGACGCGCCAACCTCTATTGTCGCCCAAGCACCACATGCTCCGCGCATGACCTCGGGGGCCGGGTATTGGCGCTAACCTCGCCCGCGGTAGTTCTGTACGCCCTGATCGGGCACCCAGAGGCCATCGGGCACGGGGCCGCTCTGCCAGAATACGTCGATCGGAATGCCGCCGCGCGGGTACCAGTAGCCGCCGATGCGCAGCCATTTGGGGGCCATCTCGTCGAACAGGCGCTGGCCTATGCCGACCGTCACGTCCTCGTGAAAACCGCAATGATTGCGGAAGCTTCCCAGAAACAGCTTGAGGCTTTTCGATTCCACGATGGTCTCGCCCGGCGCATAGTCGATCACCAGATGCGCGAAGTCGGGCTGACCGGTAACGGGGCACAAGGATGTGAACTCGGGCGCGGAAAAGCGCACGCAATACAGCCCGCCCTTGCGCGGATTGGGCACGTAATCCAGCTCTGCTTCTTCAGGCGAGGCGGGCAGCGGGCTTGCCTGGCCCAGGAAACGCGGGGCCTCGGCGCCCGGACTCTCACGGGGTGTGTCGCTCATGCCGCGTCCTTGCCCTTATCGCACGCCACGCACAAGCAGCCCTTTGCACGCGCACGATTCACACACTATTCAGCGCCGTTCTGCCCGGTGTTCGGGCACGTATCCTCCTGTACCAAGTCTGCCCATGCGATCGCTTTTCCTTTCTGCTGCGCTGCTGATATTCGGCGCTGCCGCTGCCACCGCCCAGCCGGTCAGCGATTTCCAGCTGCCGCCCGATCCCGACGCGACGCCGACATCGCGCCCGCAGGCGCAGGGGCCGACCGACCTCGAGGGCGAGACACGCAGCGCGCCCCGCGTCATCGGCACGGCCACGCCGGAACCCACGGCAACCGCGCGACCGGACCGTTCGACGCCCTCGCCAGCGCCCAGCCCCACGGGCCCTGCGCCCGCCACCCCCAGCCCCCGTCAGACCGAAACCGGGCAGCGGGACCGCGCCCTGCCGCGAAGCGAAGGCGCGATCTCGACGCGCGACGTGCTTGCCGATCGCGCCCCGCAAGCCGATCCGGTCGAGCCTGCCTCCCCTGCCGCAGCGAACGACGAGGCAGCGCCGCAACCCGAAACCGGCACGGCGACGGGCCTGCCCACGACCGCCGAACAAGCCGTCGGACGGGCCGATATCGAGGCGGACATGCGGGCCGATCCGGAGAATCTCCGGGGGGCCGATACCGGCGCATCTCCAGAACCCTTCCAGGAGCCCGCTCCGGCATCCGTCATTCCCGCGTGGATCTGGCCCGCCTTGCTCGGCCTGGCCGTGCTGGTGCTCGGCGCGATCATCTTCGCGCTGGCCCGCCGCCGGATCGCACGGCGGCGTGAGGCGGCGGCAGCTGCGGCGGTTCCCGCCGAGCCGCTGCGTCCGGTCGAATCGCCCCGGCCCCGGCCGGCCGGCCGGCCCGCAAGCTCCCCCACCCCAACCTCCGCGCCTGCGCGCGCGCCGGGACCGGGCTCGCTGGAGGTGGAGGCGTTTGCGGTCACGCTCAATCGCAGCGTCATGAACGCCACGATCTCGTACCGGGTGACCCTGACCAATCGCGGCCCCAGGCCGATCACGCAGATCCGCGTCCACGGCGATGTGACAACCGCGCATGGCCGCATTCCGGCGGACCAGCAGCTTGCCGATACGCGGCAGGAATTCCCCGAACTGCACGAACATGCGCGGCTGAAGGCCGGCCAGCGCACCACGATGCAGGGGCAGTTGCGGATCCCGCTGCAGGAGGTTCGCGCGCTGCATCAGGGCAACGTGCCGGTCTTCGTGCCGCTGCTGCGCCTCGCGGTGCGCGCTGCCGAGCTTGAGCCGCGCGCCTATACCTACGTCATCGGCACGAGGGAGAGCGGCAAGGGTGCACGGCCCACGCCATTCCGGCTCGACGAAGGCCCGCGCAACTACGCCCAGCTCTCCACCCGCGCGCTCGCCTAGATTGCGCCCGCTCGGCTCGACAAGCCGCTGTCATCGCGGCTAGGCGGGCGGTCGATGGATATGCTCGTTTCGACCGACTGGCTCGTCGCAGAGCTGGATGCGCCCGATCTGGCGGTGCTCGACGCATCGCTCCACCTGCCCGCGGCCCAGCGCGATGCGCGCGCGGAGTTCGAGGACGGGCATATTCCCGGCGCGCATTTCATGGACCTTGCCGGGCTGCACGATCCCGCTTCGGCAATGCCGGGCAAAGTGCCCGACGGGGCGCGGATCGCCCGCTGGCTGGGCGATCGCGGGATCGGGCCGCAGACGCGGATCGTGCTGTACGACGATTCCATGCTGCGCAGTGCGGCGCGGGCCTGGGTGCTGCTCGATCTGGCAGGGATCGCGAACGTCGCCGTGCTCGATGGTGGTCTGGCGAAGTGGAAAGAGCAGGATCGCCCGCTCGATAGCGGAATGCCCTCGCCCTCCCCGGCGGACCGTCCCCCTACCGCGATCCGCCTGACCGACATCCGCGACAAGGCGGCGATGCTCGCCAATGTGCAAAGCGGCGCCGAACAGGTCGTCGATGCGCGCGACGCGGCGCGCTTCACCGGTTCGGAAGAAGACAGCGTGCACGATCTGCCGGGCGGGCACATCCCCGCCGCACGCCACCTGTTCTTCCGCGACCTGCTGCGCGAGGATGGCACCTTCCGCGATACGGACGCCCTTCGCGCCCTCTTCGCACAGGCCCAAATCGATATTGAACAGCCCGTCGTCACCACCTGCGGCAGCGGCATCACCGCGTCCGTGCTGCTGTTCGGCCTGCGGCTGGTGGGCGCACCGCGCACGGCGCTGTACGACGGCAGCTGGTCCGAATGGGGCGCCGACCCCGATACACCCAAGGAAACTGGAGACCCACGCTGAGCAAGACCGACAAGCCGATCGGAACCCGCACGCGTGCCGTGCTCGCCGGTCGCCGCGAGGAATGGACCGGCAGGGTCGTCAATCCGCCGATCTGGCGCGGCAGCACGCATCTCTACGAGAGCGAGGCCGAGCGGGTGGAATGCCTCAAGTATAACGAGGATGGGCGCTTCCACTACGGACGCCGCGGTTCGCCCACCCAGTGGGCGCTGGCCGAGGCGCTGACCGAGCTGGAGCCGGGTGCCGATGGCACGATGCTCTATCCCAGCGGCACCGCCGCGCTGGCGGGTGCAATGATGAGCGTGCTGGAACCGGGCGACGTGCTGCTGGTGCAGGACAATGTCTACGAGCCCACCCGCTCCATCGCCTCCGGTCTGCTGAAGCGCTGGGGCGTCGAAGCGCGTTTCTTCGATCCCTCCGATCACGACGCCTACGCAGCCGCCTTCGATGATCGGACCGCGGCCGTCATGCTCGAAACGCCCGGCAGTTTGACGATGGAGGTGCCCGACATCCCGCGTCTCGCCGCCATCGCGCAGGACAAGGGCGCGAGCGTGCTGGTCGACAATACCTGGGCCACGGGCGTCGGCTTCCCGGCGCTGGAGCATGGCTGCGACATCACGATCACCGCGCTGACCAAGCATGCCGGCGGCCATTCGGACGTCATGATGGGTGCGGCAAGCGCGGGCAGGAAATACTACGCCAGGCTGCGCCACACTGCGCAGAGCCTGGGCCAGTGCGTCTCACCGGACGACGCCGCGCTGGTATCCCGCGGCCTGCGGACCATGCCGCTGCGCCTCGGGCAGACCACCGCCAGTGCGCTGACAATCGCAACGTGGCTGCAATCCCGGCCCGAGGTCGCGCATGTGCTGTGCCCCATGCTCGAAGGATCGCCCGGCCACGAATACTGGGCGCGCGACTTCACCGGGGGCTGCGGCCTGTTCAGCTTCGTTCTCGCCGGCCACACCGATACGCAGCGCAGCGCCTTTGTCGACACGCTGGAGCTGTTCGGCATCGGCTATAGCTGGGGCGGGTTCGAAAGCCTTGCCCTGCCCTTCGATGCCGCGCGCATCCGCAGCGCGAGCGCATGGCCGAAGGCAGGCTGGCGCGAGGAGGACCGGCTGGGCATCCGCCTCGCCATCGGGCTCGAAAATGCGGAAGACCTGATCGCCGACCTTGACCGCGCCTTCTCCGCAATCAAGCATAGGTAATGTCCAGCTCGATCAGTCCCAATGCCGCCACTGACGCAGTCCTCAACCCGCAAGGCGAGGAGACGCCGTCCCCCGAGGCGAGCGGAGAGGCGCTGCAGGCGGGAGAGCAGGTAATCCTGCAACCGGTGCCGGGCGAAGGGGATGGCAGCGGCGCAGTCGCCACGCCGGCACCAACCGCCGAACCGACCGATTCCGTCAAGGCGGCGGACGAGCTGGCCCAGGCGGTGGGAGAGCAGAGCCAGACCATCGGCGACGTCATCCAGTCGATGGACTCGATGGCGATCAATGTCGGCTCGATGCACATTTCGGTATGGGACGGCATCGTGTTCCTTGCCGTCGTGGCAGGCGTTTTCGCCTTCGCCTTCTTCGGCAGCAAGCTGGCGCACATCGGCCTGGCCCGCGTCACGCGTCTCGACCAGACGCGCCGCCTGCTGGCGGAGAAGATCGTCACCATCGTCGTGTGGGGCATGGCCTTCTTCATCGGGATCGACCTGCTGGGGATCGACCTGACCGCGCTGGCGGTGTTCTCCGGCGCGTTCGGCCTCGCCATCGGTTTCGGCCTGCAGAAGACCTTCGGCAACCTGATCGCCGGGATCATCCTGCTGATGGACAAGTCGATCAAGCCGGGCGACGTGATCGCGATTGCCGATCAGGCGGGCGTTTCCACCTTCGGGCAGATCCGCAAGATCGGCATCCGCGCGGTGTCGATCACCACGCGCGACCAGAAGGAATACCTGATCCCGAACGAGAACCTGATGATCAATCAGGTGGAAAACTGGTCCTATTCCAGCCGCAACGTGCGCATGCAGGTGCCCGTGGGCGTCAGCTACAACGCCGACATCGACCGCGCGGAAGAGCTGATGCTGGAGGCCGCGCTGTCGTGCGACAGGGTGCTCAAATCGCCACCGCCCACCGTATGGCTGGACGGCTACGGCGAGAGCAGCGTCGATTTCATCATCCACGTCTGGATCACCGATCCCGAAGCGGGGATCGGCAACGTGAAAAGCGCGGTGCTGAAGAAGCTGTGGCACCTGTTCAAGGAACACGAGGTCGAGATCCCCTTCCCGCAGCGCGACATCAACCTGCGCAGCAACAAGGGGCTCGACCAGCTGATCGCCGCGCTGGAACAGCGGCGCGACCCGCGAAGCGACGTGGCGGAGAGCGACTAGCCAGCCCCGCCCCTAGCAGAGCTGCTAGTTGCGGCCCTCGGCCCGGAGGACAATACATGCACGGTCGATGCGTAGGGGGGCAGGCCGATGCGAATGCGCTTTTTATTGATCCTGGCGGCGGGCACGGCGGCGCTGCTTGCCTGTTCCGATAGCGGCAATGCCGGGCCCACGGAACCGGCCGCGCCGCAACAGGCAGCTGGTCCCGACCCCGCTGCGGACGATAGCGAGGGGGTCCCCCAGAAACGTCTGGTCGACTGCGAGCTGACGGTCGAGGGCACCACCTATATCGACGAAATCTGCGAGTTCTCTCCCCATGGCGAGGAGGGTGAATTCCAGATCAGCAGCGTGGAGTATTTCGCGCAGGTCTCCATCTTCGGGGACGGGTCGGCCTGGGGCACCTGGAATGGCACGCCCAACGCGACTCATGCGCAGACGCCGCTGGGCGATCTGACCCAGGATGGCGCCTGCTGGGTTGGCAAGAGAGCCCGGGTCTGCGCCCGCGCGCTCTCGCCCGAGGCCGAGAAGCAGGCCCGCGCCGCATGGCCGACTGCCGGATGGCTGCGTCCCGATGCGCCGTTCTACTGGCAGCAATGCCTGGGGGCGGACGGCCCGCTGGAGGCGGGCGCGCCCATCGTGCTGAGGCCATGCAAGAACAAACGGGACCGCATTTTCGAGCTCGGCGAAGATGGCACCCTGACCATCGCCGACCGGCCCGACCTGTGCCTCGATCTGGAAGCTCCGGGCATGCAGAAGCCGCCGATCCTCATCGTGAACACGTGCGGCGCCGGGCCTGCGCGCTTCGTCCACGCGGGCGGAGCCGGGCGCTCCGGCGCCATCAGGGCGCCCGGCGGACTGTGTTCGACGATCCCCGAGACCGAAGAAGAAGACGGCGCCGCCCCCTACTCGGTCGTGATGGAGCCTTGCGAGGATTCATCGGCGGGCGTGATGGCCTTCGATTTCACCAACTAGCGGTGGCGGGAAGCTTCGCCGAAGCGCGGCCTGATGCCCGCTAAAGAATAGCTAGGCGCACGCGAACCCATTCTCGTTCGCGCCCGTCACGCACCCGCGCCATGTAATCGCCCATGGCAAATACCGGCACCATCTACCTCGTGGGCGCAGGCCCCGGCGATCCAGACCTGCTGACGCTGCGCGCCGCGCGGCTGATCGAGGGGGCGCAACTGATCGTCCACGACGGTCTGGTCGATCCCGCCATCCTCGATCTGGCAAGCGCGGACGCAACGCTGATCTCCGTCGCCAAGCGCCGTTCCAAGCACACGCTGCCGCAGGAAGATATCTGCGCGCTGCTGGTGCGCGAGGCGCTTGCCGGGCGTGATGTGATCCGTCTGAAAGGGGGCGATCCGCTGATCTTTGGGCGCGGGGGCGAGGAAGCCGAAGCTGCTCGTGCTGCGGGTGTGCCTGTCGAAATCGTGCCCGGCATAAGCGCCGCCAATGGCGCAGCGGCGGCGGCGCAGATCGCACTCACCCACCGCGACGCGGCCAGCATCGTCAGTTTCGTCGCGGGCCAGTGCAAGGGCCTGTCGGATCAGGACTGGGCAGGCCTTGCGGGCAAGGGCCGCACCCTGGTGATCTACATGGGCGTGAAGACCGCCGGGCAGATCGCCGACAAGCTGATGGCGGACGGCCTTTCGCCCGACATGCCCGTGGCCGTGATCGAGAACGGCGCACGCCCTGAAATGCGCGTGCTTCGCGGGCTCCTCGCGGGCCTGCCGGACCTTGTGGAACACGAAGGCGTCGTTTCCCCGGCACTGATCGTGATTGGGGAGGTCACCGCGCGCATCGATGCGCATGTCGCCGCGACCGCCATGGAGGCAGCGCAATGAAGCTTATTACCGGCAACGATCTGAAGACCGGCGCGGTTACCTGGTGGACCGGCGATGACTGGTCGATCCACATCGAGGACGCAGCCGACGCAGGCGACGAAGCGGAAGCCATCGCCACCCGCGAAGAAGCCGCGCGCCGCGTCAATGTGCCCTACGTGATAGAGGCCGAAGCCGGCCCCGACGGTGCCCCACGCCCCGCCCATATCAAGGAACGCGTGCGCGCGCTGGGCCCCACGGTCCGCGTGGACCTGACGCTCAAGCCCGACGATCCAACCGCCGCACAGAAGGTAATCTGATGTACGCCTACGACCAATACGACCAGGCGATGGTCGATGCGCGCGTCGCCGAATTTCGCGACCAGTGCGAGCGGCGACTGGCAGGCAAGCTGACCGAGGACCAGTTCAAGCCGCTGCGGCTGATGAACGGGCTCTACCTGCAGCTGCACGCCTACATGCTGCGCGTCGCCATCCCCTACGGCACGCTGAACGGCGGCCAGATGCGCGTGCTGGCCGACATCGCCGAGAAGTACGATCGCGGCTACGGCCACTTCACCACGCGGCAGAACATCCAGTACAACTGGATCAAGCTGGAGGACGCGGGCGACATCCTCGCCGATCTCGCGAAGGTCGAGATGCATGCGATCCAGACCAGCGGCAACTGCATCCGCAACATCAGTTCGGACCATTTCGCGGGCGCCGCGGCGGACGAGGTGGCGGACCCGCGCCCCTATGCGGAGCTGCTGCGCCAGTGGTCCAGCTTCCACCCCGAATTTTCGTACCTGCCGCGCAAGTTCAAGATTTGCGTAATAGCGAGCGAGAACGACCGTGCAGCAATGCGCCTGCACGATATCGGCATCCGTATCGTCGAGAGAGACGGCGAACTGGGTGCGCAGTTCTATGTCGGCGGCGGCATGGGCCGCACCCCGATGATCGCCCCGCTGATCCGCGACTTCGTGCCGCTCGACCAGCTGGTGACCTATTCGGAAGCCTGTCTTCGCGTGTACAACCGCTACGGTCGGCGCGACAACAAGTACAAGGCGCGGATCAAGATCCTCGTCCACGAGCTGGGCGCGGAGGAATATACGCGCCAGGTGGAGGAAGAGTTCGCCCACCTGCTGGATCAGGGCGTCGAACCGCCGCTGGCCGAGCTGGAGCGGATCAAGGGCTTCTTCCCCGATCCCGCCTTCGACGCGGCAGACGCGGAGCCTGACCGCTCCGACCCCGATTTCGCGGTCTGGCTCGATCACAACACCCACGCGCACAAGATGCCGGGCCATGTCTCCGCCATCGTCAGCCTGAAGCCCGTCGGCGGAATTCCCGGCGATGCGACCGATGCGCAGATGCGCGTGCTGGCCGATCTGGCGGAGAAGTACTCGTTCGACGAGCTGCGCATCATGCACACGCAGAACGTCGTCCTGCCGCATGTCAGCAAGGCGGATCTCTACGCGCTGTGGCAGGCGCTGAACGAGGCGGGCATGGGTACGCCCAATGCGGACCTGATGGGCGACATCATCGCCTGCCCCGGCCTCGACTATTGCAGCCTCGCCAATGCCCGCTCGATCCCCATCGCGCAGCGCATTTCGGAGCGTTTCGCGGCCAAGGGGAAGGAAGCCGCGCTGGGCGAGCTGAAGCTCAAGATTTCCGGCTGCATCAATGCCTGCGGGCACCACCATGCAGGGCACATCGGCATCCTCGGCGTGGACCGGAAAGGCACCGAGAACTACCAGCTTCTGCTGGGCGGATCGGAGGCGGAGGACACCAGCCTCGCCAAGATCACCGGCCCCGGCTTCGACGAGCATGGCATCGTCGATGCGGTGGAGACCGCGGCCGACGTCTACCTGCGCGAACGTACCGAGGGAGAGCGCTTCCTCGACACCTATCGCCGGATCGGCATGGCCCCCTTCAAGGAGGCGCTTTATGACTGAGCAAGCCCCCCTGCGCCTGCGCGAAGACGAAGCCTGCATGGAACCTGCAGTGACGCTGGAAGCGTTCGCCGGGCAGACCAATGCGGTCGCCGTGCGGATCGAGCCGGGCGAGGATACGCGCGAGCTTCTGCCGCATCTCGACAGGCTGCGCCGGATCGACATCGCCTTCCCCGCCTTCACCGACGGGCGCGGCTATTCGGCCGCGCGCATCCTGCGCGAAGCAGGCTTTGCGGGCGAGCTGCGGGCGGTCGGTGACGTCCTCGTCGACCAGATCGCCTACATGCGCCGCTGCGGCTTCGATGCGTTCGATCCCGATGCACCGCTCGACCCGAAAGACGTCGAGGCGGCACTGAACCGCTTCCCGCAGGTGTACCAGTCCGCCGCCGACGCCAGCACCCCGATCTGGAGCCTGCGCCATCAATGACATGCGCGCCATAGACCGGCTCGACCCGAGCCCCCGCTTCACCGAAAGCGGCGCGATCGATCTCAATCGCCAGTACCGCGCGATGGAGACCGAGGAAATGCTGCAGGCCTTGCTGGAAGACGGCAAGGCCGGGCGCATCGCGCTCGTCTCCAGCTTCGGGGCAGAAAGCGCAGTGCTGCTGCACCTGGTCGCGCAGGTCGATCCGGGCTTTCCGGTGCTGTTTCTCGAAACGGGCAAGCACTTTCCCGAAACGCTCGCCTACCGCGATCTGCTGATAGAGCGGCTGGGCCTCACCAACCTGGTCAACCTGCATCCCGACCCGGAAGAGATCGCCGCGCGCGACGAGACCGGCCTGCGCTGGTCCTACGACCCCGATGGCTGCTGCGAGCTGCGCAAGGTGCGCCCGCTGGCCCGCGCACTGGCCGGTTTCGACGCCACGCTGACGGGCCGCAAGGCCTTCCAGAGCGCTACCCGCGCCAATCTGCCACGCTTCGAAATCGACAGTTCGGACGCAGCGGGCCGGCTCAAGATCAATCCGCTGATCGACTGGGATGCAGAGCGTATCCAGGCCTATTTCGAGCAGCACGAGCTGCCGCGCCATCCGCTGGTCGAACGCGGCTTCCCCTCGATCGGATGCGAGCCGTGCACCCACAAGGTCGCGCCGGGCGAAGACCCGCGTTCGGGCCGGTGGAAGGGCTGGGACAAGGTCGAATGCGGCATCCACAAGCCGGGTGAGGAGCCGTTCCTGTAAGGTCCGGCACCAGACCGCCGCGCGCGCCTATTTCTGAAGCATGCCCGCTTCGCGGTACCACTTCGCTGTTTCGTGCAACCCTTCGCGGGTGAGGATTTCGGGCTTCCAGATTGCACCCGGCACCGCGCGCTCGGGCGCGACGACCCAGTCCTTGTGCGCGAGGTAGCTCGCCCGATCGCGGGTCAGCCGGGCATTGCGCCCGCGAATCTTCTCGTCCGCATAGGCCGCCGCCTTCAGTGCGAAATCGGGCAGCGGGACCACGTACACCTTCCTGCCCACCGCCGTACCGATGCTGCGTGCCAGATCGGGGTGCGACCAGCCATGGGCGCGGCCATCGTCAGGCTCGAAAATCTCGTGGCTGATCCCCTCCCCGCCCTCGCGCAGGGCGAGCAGCAGGCGGGCCAGATCGCGGACATGGATCATCGAGCTGCGCCCACCCGCAGGCACGGGCAGCACGCCCTTGGTCGCCGCGCGGAACATCTCCAGATAATCGGTGTCGCGCGGGCCGTACACGCCCGGCGGGCGCACGATCGTCCAGTCCAGTCCGCTGGCTGCAACGATGGTTTCGGCGCGCCGCTTTGAGAGGCCATAGGCCGAAAGATCGGGTTCGCGCGCCGCCAGCGATGATACGAAGATCAGCCGCTTGGCGCCCGCGCGCTTGGCCGCCTCGACCACGTTCAGCGTGCCGGTGACGTTGACGATCTCGAAATGGTCGAGATTGGTCGCGCGGGTCAGCCCGGCAATGTGGATCACGCATTCGGCATCGGCCACCAGGTGCGCCAGCTTGAAGGGTTCGTTCAGGCTGCCATCGACCCAGCGCAGGCCCCGCCGGTTCTCCGGCACTGTGCGCGCGAGCACGCGCACCCGCTCGCCCGAGCCTTCCAGCAGATCGAGCAGAGCCTGGCCGACGAATCCGGTACCGCCCGTCAACGCGAGCGTCATGCCGGGAAGCCTGCCGTGAACGATGTCAGATCGGCGACCAAGTCGCGTCCCCTTCGTCTTCCCCCTCGTCATCGGCGTCTTCGGACACCCCGCCGCTGCTATCGTTTTCGAGCGCGGTGACTTCAGGCAGATAGCCGAGCACCGCGTCGAGCAGCGCCTCGACCCCTGCCCCGGTCGCCGCCGACACGGGATAGACCGCGTCCGCACCCGCTGCCTTCAGCTCGTCTCCGAAGGCTTCGGCCAGTTCGGCATCGGCCAGGTCCAGCTTGTTGAGCGCCACGATGCGCGGCTTCTCTTCCAGGCCTTCGCCATAGGCCTCCAGTTCGGCCTCGACCGTGCGCATCGCCTCGGTCGGATCGTCGCCCGCGATGTCGATCAGGTGGATCAGCACGCGGCACCGTTCGATATGGCCAAGGAAGCGGTCGCCAATCCCCGCGCCGTCCGCCGCGCCTTCGATCAGGCCGGGAATGTCGGCCAGCACGAAGTCGCGGCCCTTGTGGCGCACGACGCCCAGCTTGGGCACCAGCGTGGTGAACGCATAATCGCCCACCTTGGCGCGCGCATTGGTCACCTGGTTGATGAAGGTGGACTTGCCCGCATTGGGCAGGCCGACCAGCCCCACGTCCGCGAGCAGCTTCAGCCGCAGCCAGACCCACATTTCCTCGCCCGGCTCACCGGGCTGGTGCTGGCGCGGTGCGCGGTTGGTGCTGGTCTTGTAGCTGGCGTTGCCACGACCGCCCATGCCGCCTTCCAGCAGCGTTATCCGCTGGCCGACCTTGGTGAAATCGGCGAGGATCTCTTCCTTGTCTTCCGAGAGGACCTGCGTACCCACGGGCACCTTCACCACCATGTCGGGGGCGCCCTTGCCGGTCCGGTCGCGGCCCATGCCATGGCCGCCGCGCGATGCCTTGAAATGCTGGGCGTAGCGGAAGTCGATCAGCGTGTTGAGCCCGGCGACGGCTTCGAACACGATGTCTCCCCCGCGCCCGCCATTGCCGCCGTCGGGTCCGCCGTATTCGATGTACTTCTCACGCCGGAAGCTGACGGCCCCAGGGCCGCCCGCGCCGGACTTCAGGAATATCTTGGCTTGATCGAGAAAATGCATTGGCCGGCAGGTAAGCTGAAACGGAGGGGATTGCTAGGCATAGGCCTCAAGGCGATCCGAACCACGCCCCCCGGGGAGGCCGCGTCGGATATCGAAACCCATGGCGCTGAAGAACCTGAACCGGAACACCTGGTGGAGCCGAGCGGGATCGAACCGCTGACCTCGTCATTGCGAACGACGCGCTCTCCCAACTGAGCTACGGCCCCGTTCAGGCGTTATTTTGCAGGACAACGCGGTGCGTCCCTGCACAGGAGCGCGGGCTAATACCGAACCCGCTGCAAACCGCAAGACCCTTTCGGCTATAGTGCCGACGCAAGCCCTACGGATTGGAGGCGAGCGGCCCCTGTTCCTTATCCAGAGAAGTCGTCGCAACCGCTTCGGGCAGCACGATCACCGGCTCTTCTGCGATGGCAGGCTCGGCCGCGCCAGGCGCCGTCTCGACCGCGGGGGCTTCCGCAGTCTGGGTTCCCGCGTCCTGCGGCCCGCCCCGGCTGCCGAGATTGACCGCGCCCGAGCTACCCTCGCCCGGCTGGGCAATCGGCGCATCGAGCATCCGCACGCCGTTGCCGGTCTCCACGGTGTCATTCTCCGCGACCTGGGTGGCCGGGCGCGTCGCGGGGTACAGCCCCGCGGGCGTGCCATAGAGCCTGTCCCATGTCGCAACATTGGTTTCGTAGCGTTCGAACGCGCGGAAGAAATCTTCGAACACGCCCTCGAAACGGGTCAGCGCGCGGGCGGAAAAACTTCCCAGATCGGCCGGAGCAACCAAGACCGATTCGTTGCTCATCTCCAGCGCCGCATCGCAGAACGCTTCCTTGGCGGGCGGCAGGGTGAAGTAGTTGTAGACCTTGGTCATGTAGTTATCGAGCTCGGCCCGGCCGGTGCGACGGTCGCCGTATTTCTCGCGGAATTCGGCCTCGACCTTATCCTGCGCTTCGTCCAGCCGGCCATCGAAATTCTCGAGGAAGAGCTTGTAGTTGGGCAGGATGTTCGCGTGTTCGGGCGACAGGCAGTTGAGCGCCGCCACGTTCAGCGCGGAGCGCACGTTCCAGGTCGTCTGCGCGTCCGTGATGTAGGCATTGATCGTCTGGCGCACGCCATCGGCTGCGACCTGCGGGACGACCATCAGGGTACTGGCGCCCATCGGCGGCATGGGCCGCGCGGGGATCGGCGGCGGCGGCGGAGGCGGCGGAGGCGGCGGGGGCGGCGGCACGGGCGTCGCACAGGCGGCAAGCAGGCTCAGCGCGCCAGTGACAAAGGCGATGCGCAGCGGCGACTTCAAGTCGGCGGACATATTCGAAAAGCTCCCATCCCGGACCGGATCACGCGCCTACGGTTAAGCACGGCGGCCCTCATTCGCTCCTACTCACCATAACGCATGAATTCTGAATAGAAAATGCCCGAGACGGGTTGTTCCGTCCCGGGCATCGCATTTCAGGTTCGCCCTGCCGGATTTCGCGCTATTCGCGCGCGACACCCATAAAGCGCAGCAGGAACAGGAACATGTTGATGAAGTCGAGGTAGAGGCTCAGCGCCCCCAGAATGATCGACTTGCCTTCCCAGCTGGTGCCACGCAGGCGCTGGTAATCGCTCTTCAGACGCTGCGTGTCATACGCAGTCAGGCCTGCGAAGATCAGCACGCCGAGGATGCTCACCGCCAGTTCCAGCGCAGCGGACTGCAGGAAGATGTTGATGACCATCGCGATCAGGATGCCGATCACGCCCATGATCAGGAAGCTGCCCCAGCCGGACAGGTCCTTCTTGGTGGTGTAGCCGAACAGGCTGAGGCCTGCGAAGGCGCCGGCGGTGGCGAAGAACGTCGCCGCGATCGAACCGCCGGTATAGACGAGGAAGATCGTCGACAGCGACAGCCCCATCAGGAACGCGAAGCCCCAGAACATGAGCTGAAGCGTACCCCGGCTAAACTTTTCCGCGCCAAAGCTCATCGCAAAAACAATGCCCAACGGCGCGAGCGCCACGATCCACATCAGCGGGGAACCGGCGAAACTCGCCGCGAGGCCCGACTGTGCGGTCAGCAGCGCGACGATACCCGTCAGCAGCACGCCCGAGGTCATGTAGTTGTAGATCGAGAGCATGTACTTGCGCAGACCCGCGTCGTAGGTCGTGCGCGAGGCGACATCGCCCCCGGCGCGCGGCACAGAGCCGAAACCCTGCCGTGTGCGGTCGTCCCATTTAGCCATTTTCAAGCCACTCCGTTTGCCGGCTGCGATATGCGCCGGTTCATCGGAGAATATCGCGTCAAATCGCCGAAAATTCAAGGGCTGCGGGTCGATTTTAGGCTTAACAGGCGTTCAGGTTCACCCACGCATTTCTGCGGTTTTTCGCTCAGGCCTCGCCCGCAGCGTCGATCATCGCGGCCTCCAGCGCATCCGCCGGGCTCTTGTTGCCCCACAGGGCAAACTGGAACGCGGGATAGAACCGGTCGCATTCGTCCACCGCGCTCTCGATCAGGGCCTGCGCCTGCCCCACGCTGAGCATGCCGTCGTCCGGCAGCAGCGCACCATGCCGATAGACGAGCACGCGCCCATGGCTCCAGATATCGAAATGGCCGAGCCATACCTGCTCGTTTACCAGGCCCAGCAATTCGTATGCACACGGCAGCCGGTCCTTGCCCACGCGAATATCGGGCAGGCAGATCAGCTGCAGCACGCCATCTTCGGGCCGCAGCACAGCGCGAACCTGGTACTTGACCCAGGCGCCCTGGATTTCGCCGCCCAGTTCCTCATCGGCATGCGTGTCCAGCGCCCAGCCCCGCGCATCGAACAGCGCGGCCAGCACGTCCATCGGGGCACCATAATCGTTGCCGAGTTTGTCTTTCAAAGCGGTTGCCATCTGCGATCCCTAAACGCTCGTTTACCAAGTCGATGCCTTGTGACGCATCGCCGGGGCGGCGCGCAAACGGGCCCGGTAACGCTTCGGGGTATAAGCCAACGGGCTTGTTCACGCCTTGTGGGAAAGCGGTTTTCCGGTCGATCAGGTGGCCTGCCGAGTCAGCGCAGATCCTCGATTTCCTGCCCTTCGGCACTGGTCCAGACGAAGGAATCGATCTCTTCGCTGGCCAGCGCGTTCAGCGCCTCGCGCGCGGCCGACTGACTGTCGAACGGGCCGGCCAGCAGGCGGTTGGTCTGGCCCCATGGCGTCACATAGGGGCCCTTGCCCTTCAACACGTCGAACTTGCGATATTTCAGGCGCCAGTCGCTGCGCAGCAGGCTGCGATTCTGGCCGATACCCAGCTGCAGCCATATCCGGCGCGGCGCGGGTGGCGGCTCGGGCGCGGCTTCGACTTCGCGGACCGGCTCGATGGCGCTGATGTCGACCACATCCTCGCCAGCCACCTTCACCACCGTCGGCTGGGAGAAATCGGCGAAGGCATCGGCCAGATCCATCTGGCCGGTGGCGCTGCCCGCGCTCGCCGCCTGCGCGGTGGTGGAGACCGCAGCCGGGTCCGCGCTCGATCCTGCCTGTGGCGCCTGCGCAAGGTCGAAGCTTGCCGCGTTCGACCGGCGCGATTCGGGCTGACCCGGATCGACGGTGGTCACAGCCACCCGCGCTGGCGCGCTGTTTTCAGACGTCGAAGCGGTTGAAGGCTCCGTGGCCGCGGCGATTGCCGCCGGGGCTTGCGCTGCCGCCTGCCGGGTGGCCGGCACCTGTGCGGTGGCGGGCCCGGTCGCAGCGGGACGGCTGCCGGACGCCTGCCTGGCTGGCGCTGGCGTCTGCACCGCCACCTGCTGGGGCGTCTGCGCCGAAACCGGCACCGCAGCATCCCCCGCGGTGGCGCTTCCCAGCGGCTCGCCTCGTGGTTCGAGCGTGCCATCCGAAGTGGGGCGCGGTCCGATCACCCCCGCGGCATCGGCGATGCGCGGATCGTCACGGCCAATACGCGAGGCGGAAGGATATATCCCGAGGTTCGCAGCAGCCGCCTGCTGCGAGCGGGTGAGACGCGGCATGAAGCGCAGGTAGGGCTCCATCCGCCCCGCCAGATCGCGCGGCATGACCGCGCGCGCGATCTCGATCGCTTCGTCCGCATCGTCGAGAATCGCGAGCCCGAAGGCACGCGTGCGGTAGGCAGCAAAATCGCGCGCATCGAGCAGCGGCTTCAGCGTATCCTCGAACGCACCGCGCTCCCCCGCAATCGCATAGCTCAGCGCCATGCGCTGGCGCACCGCGCTATCGTCCTTCAGCGAAAGCGCCCGGCGATAGGCGGACTGCGCCGCCTCGTTCTGCCCGACGAGATCATGGGCAAGCCCGCGATCGGCCCACATCGAGCCGCTCGCGATACCCGCCTTTTCCGCTTCCTCGAACAGTTTGAGCGCCTCGACCGGGCGACCGCCCCGAACGTAGGCAGCCGCCATGCCTTCGGCGATGCGCGGGTTCTCGGGCGACAATTCCTTCGCGCGGCCGAAAAAGCCGATCGCCGCCGCGGCATCGTCCAGCTCCAGCGAAGCGAGCCCTGCGGTGATGAGCGCATCGACATCGCGCCGGTCCCGCGCAAGGCGCAACAGGGCCCCATTGAGATCGTCCGCCGCCGCCGGCGGCAGCGGCTGGACGACCGCGCGCGATACCGTCTCGCCCGATTGCCCGAGCGCCGGCATCCCCACGCCCATCGACCCGGCGAGCAGCGCCGGAAGCGCCAGACTGCGAAACTTTGACCGACCCATCATCATGCCGGTTTTAGTGTGGCGGTTGGCGCCTGAACAGCCCCTGTGATGGCTCGTTCAGGCGTTCGTCCCGCTTACTGGTTGTTCTGTCGCCCCAGGAAACGCGGGATATTCAACGAGGAACCATCATCGTCGTCATCATCGTCCTCGTCATCGGGCGCACCACTGCGGGACAGTTTCGCCATCCTTTCGAACAGCGTGCCACCGCCCTGCGGAAGAGGCGGGGCAGGCTTCTTGCCACCGCCCTCCGCACCGGAAACGAGACCGCGACGACGACCCGATTGCGGCGCCGACTGCTCCTCTGGTTCCTGCGGTGCGGGCTCAGGGGCGGAAGAGGGCGCTTCATCGCCGAGAAGCAGTTCGTCCTCCGCATCATCACCCTGCGCCTGGGGCACGGAGCCCAGGTCCAGCGTGTCGTCATCGTCGGACCCGTCCCATTCGCTCTGCGGCGCACCTTCGGTCTCGCCCCTGTCCGCCTTGGGCCGCGAGAACGGACCCTCGGAGCGGCCCTCGGGCGCGCGTGGCGGGGCGGATTCGGCCCCGTCGTCCTCTTCGGGATTACGAAGGCCTGCCAGCGGATCGACGATGTCGTCGACATCTTCGCCGTCTTCCTCGTCCTCGCCATACGCCATGTTCTGGCCCGCGTCCTCCGCAGCCTCGTCGTCGAAGGATCGCGGAACGGTGGGCATGTCGCGCATGGAGCCGGAAGTCTCGGCCTGCTCGCCCTGCTCCTCGTCGGGGCGGGAGAAGCCGATCGGCTGGCGCTTCGACTCTTCCCGAGGCTCGGGCGCAGAGGCAGGCTTCGCGCGCGGTATCGCCCCCGGCGCGTCCGCATTCTCGTCGATCCCGGTGGCGACGACCGAAACACGGATTTTACCTTCGAGGTTCGGGTTGAAGGCAGAGCCCCAGATGATGTTCGCGTTCTCGTCCACCAGTTCGCGGATATGGGTCGCGGCTTCGTCCACCTCGACCAGCTTCATGTCCTCGCCACCGATGATCGAGATGATGACGCCCTTGGCCCCCGCCATCGACACGCCTTCGAGCAGCGGGTTGGCGATCGCCTGTTCGGCGGCCTCGCGGGCGCGGCTTTCGCCCTCGGCCTCGCCGGTGCCCATCATAGCCTTGCCCATTTCCTCCATCACGGACTTCACGTCGGCAAAGTCCAGGTTGATGAGGCCCGGCATGGTCATGAGGTCCGTGATCGAACGCACGCCCTGCTGCAGCACCTCATCCGCCAGGCGGAAGGCTTCCTTGAAGGTCGTGTCGCGGTTGGCGATCAGGAAGAGGTTCTGGTTCGGAATGACGATCAGCGTATCGACGTGCTGGTGCAGTTCCTCGATCCCGGCTTCGGCCGCACGCATGCGGCGCGTGCCTTCGAACAGGAACGGCTTGGTCACGACACCCACGGTCAGCACGCCCTTGCGCCGCGCCGCTTCCGCGATCACGGGCGCGGCGCCGGTGCCGGTGCCCCCGCCCATCCCGGCGGCGATGAAACACATGTTCACGCCTTCGAGCGCTTCCTCGATCGCCTCGACCGTTTCCTCGGCCGCAGCCTTGCCCAGTTCGGGCCGCGCGCCCGCGCCCAGTCCGCCGGTGCTTTCCGGGCCGAGCTGGATGCGATTTTCCGCAGGCGATGTGCTGAGCGACTGCGCATCGGTGTTGGCGACGATGAAATCGACGCCCTCGATATTGGCTTCCATCATGTTGGCGATGGCATTCCCGCCGGCACCGCCGACCCCGATTACCGTAATACGGGGGCGCAGTTCGTCGGAAGGATCGGGGCCGATATTGATACTCATAAACTCTTCACTCCGTGAAATCGGTTCAGCACCGATTTCTCAAGCAATCAGTGTGGCAGAAAAGGCACCCTTGTTTAATCGAAGAGCGCGCCCTTTTCCACATAACTCGCCGCAGCGCCGGGCGTTGCATGGGCTCAGAAATACTCTCGCCCTGCGCGCCATACCCGGTTGATGAGGCCCAGGCCGCTCAGCCGGGTCTGCGACTGATACTTGGCCTTTACGGTACGAATGTCGACCGGGTCTTTCGCGGCGTAGAGGCACAGGCCCACCAGCGTCGAGAAACCGGGCGTGGCATGAGCCGGAGGCAGCCCGCGCAATGGTTGCGGCTTGCCGATCCGCACCGGTCGACCAAGCGCGTTCTGCACGAACTCCGCGCTGCCCGCCAGTTCCGCGCCGCCGCCGGTCAGGACCGCTGGGCCACCCTTTGCGCCGGAGAAATCCATCGCCTTGAGCGAACGACCGACCTCGTTGGTGAGGCGGCCCAGCTGTTCGGTCACGACCGCCACCAGATCGGCCCGGTTGATCGATCCGGCGCGCGGATCGCCGTCCGGATCGACGGGCACCTGCTCGCGGTGGTCCGACGGGCTGGCCAGCGCCGAGCCGGAGACGCACTTGAGCCGCTGGGCGTGCTGGCGACGAATGCCGAAGGTGCTGGCGATGGCATCGGTGATGTCGCCCGACCCCAGCGGGATCGCGCGCATCGCCTGGACCATGCCGTTGCGCAGCACCGCCACGTTGGTCACATCGCCGCCAATCTCGATCAGAGCCGTGCCCAGTTCGCGTTCCTCGGGCGTCAGCGCTGCCTGGGCCGAGGCGATCGGCGCGGCGACCACGCCTTCCACGGTCAGGTGCGCGCTCTGCACGGCGGTGATGATGTTCCGGATCGGCGCGCCGTCGGCGAGCAGGACGTGTACGTCCACGCCCAGCTGCTCGGCATAGAGGCCCACCGGGTTGGCGACGCCATGCGGCCCGTCGACCGAATAATGCGCGGGCTGCGCATGGAGCACCATGCGGCCGTCGGAATCGAGCGTATCGCGCGCGGTCACCAGCAGGTGGTCGACGTCTTCCTCTTCGATCCGCCGGCCGTTGATCGGGATTTCGACGCGCGAGATGCGGCTGGCAAGCCCTGCCCCCGCGCATCCGACCCACACGCTCTCGATGCCGGTGCCCGCATCCTTCTCCGCCCGCTCGATCGCCTCGCGGATCGCATGTGTGGCGGCCTGGCTATCGGTGACGTAGCCGCGACGCAGCCCCGCACTGGCGCGGTGGGAGGAACCGAGCACGATCAGCTCGCCCCCTTCGGTGAGGCCCATGATCATGGCCGAAACCCGGAAGGACCCCAGATTGACCGCGCCGAAAACGCGCGAGATGCGTGCCGCCCCCATTATTCCGCACTTTCCTGATTGCCCACGAAACGGTTCGCCCTGCCCGGTTCGCGCAGCACGTAACGGTCGGGCACGCGCAGATCGATCACCGTCGCCTTGCCGCCGAGCAGGCGATAGAGCCCGTCCATCCGCGCAAAGTCGATGAAGGCTTCGGACGCCTCCTCCTCGCCCTGCGGCAGCGCGAGGATCTGGCCGGTCTTGAACACGATGTTCCACCGCCGCTCGCCAATCCGGTGTGCGCTCTTGATCTGCGGCTGCAGTGCAGGCGCGGCGGCGAGTACGCGGTCGAGCGAGTCGATCGAATCCGCCGCCCCCGCGCCTGAAATGCGCAACATGCCCTGAGCATCGTCCTCCGCAATCGGATCGAGTTCGATGCCGTTGCGATCGATCAGGACCAGCCGATCCGGCTTGACCAGCACGGCATGGGGCGTGCGTTCCTCGATATCGATCACCAGCTTGTCCGGCAGCTGGCGGGACACGCGCGCTTCCGCCACCCAGGGCATCCGGTTCAGGTCCGCGCGAATGGCTGCGAGGTCGAGCAGCGGCATCGGCGTGCCGCGATACTCCATGACTTCCTCGTAGATCTTGAGCCGGTTCATCCGTTCGACCCCGGTCAGGTCGATGGTGCGCATCTGGAAACCGGCGGAGCCCGCCGTTGCAGCCAGCTGCTGATGTAGCAGCGCGGGTACGCCCGCCGCGCTTGCCACCCACCAGGCCAGCGCGGCCGCCCCCGCGAGGATCAGGGCCAGGAAGCCGCCCTGCAACTGCTTCTGACTGATCGGCAGTGCGGAAAGCGCGGTGTTCACCACGCCCTTGCTCTGCCGCTGCGCGGCGCGCGCCTTCGAGGCACGGCTGCGCGAATTGGCCGCGCGACGGACCCCTTGCGCCTTACGCTTGACCTTGCGCGCCATCGTCTCCTCCCTCGATGCCGAGCGCATCTGCAATGATCGTCTCGACCAGATCCTCGTAACTCATGCCCACATGCTTCGCCTGTTCGGGCACCAGGCTGAGCGGGGTCATGCCGGGCTGGGTGTTGGTTTCCAGCACGAACAGCCCGTCGATGCCCTGTTCGTCATCCCAGCGGAAATCGGTGCGGCTGGTGCCCTTGCAACCCAGGATGCGATGCGCTTCCAGCGCGAACTTCTTGCACGCATCGGCGATTTCCTGCGGAATTTCGGCGGGGCAGACATGGCGCGTGCGACCGTCGGTATACTTGTTTTCGAAATCGTAGAACCCGCTCTCCACGATCAGTTCGGTAACGCCCAGCGCCTTCCCGCCAACCACCGCCGTGGTCAGCTCGCGCCCCCGGATATAGGGTTCGGCCAGAAGCTCAGGGAATTCCTGCCACGGGCCCTTGGCATGGCGCCCAATAGGGTTGCCGTAGTTGCTCTCGTCGGTGACGATGGCGACGCCCACGGACGATCCTTCGTTGACGGGTTTGAGCACATAGGGGCGCGGCAGCGGGTCGCTCGCGTAAAGGTCTTCGGACTTGACGATCCGCCCGCCCGGCATCGGAATACCGCGGGGTACCAGCGCCTGCTTGGTCAATTCCTTGTCGATGGCGATCACCGAGGTCGCGAGCCCGCTATGCGTATAGGGCACGCCCATCAGATCGAGCATGCCCTGCACGGTGCCATCCTCGCCCGGCACGCCGTGGAGCGCGTTGAACACGATGTCCGGCTTCGCCTCGGCAATCCGCGCAGCAACCTGCCGGTCCATATCGATCCGCGTGACCTTGTGGCCACGGGCCTCGAGCGCCTTGGCAACGCCCTCCCCGCTCATCAGCGAGACGGGCCGCTCATTCGCCCAACCGCCCATCAGGACCGCGACGTGGAGTTTCTTGGAGAGGATCAATGGACTGTCCAACCTTCATAAAGCGCGGGTTGCGCATCGATCACTTCTTGGGAGACGCCCTCGTCCCAAGGGTACAGGCCATTCACGGCGCCCGGCCAGACGATCTGATAAAACTGTTGGACATCTTTTCCGCGCTGCGAACGATGATACCAAAGAGCCCAGCCAAGGTGTTCTTCGATCGCCGCGCGGTCATTGCAGAATTTGAGAACGCAATCGTACCCGTCGATGAGATTCTCAACTTTCAGGCCATCTGACATCTGGAGGCCTGCCGCGCACTGGCGATACAGTTCGTTTATCATCGATTGCATCAGGTCCAACTTGAGCCCGTACACCAGTACTTCAGGCTGCCCCACACCAACGGGAAAACCGACTGAATAAGCAAACTTCGGCTGATCCCCGTCGGCGTCGAAGACCTTGAGGATATGGCAGCCGTGTTCGGCAATATCATCAATGCACTTCTGTTCACCCGGATTGAGGACTTGCTGGTTCACGGCCGCCCCACCCGCTGAATTTCCCATTCCAGTTCGATGCCCGAACCTGCCTTCACCTTCGCGCGGACATCTTCGCCCAGCTGCTCGATATCCGCGCTGGTCGCGGTGCCGGTGTTGATGAGGAAGTTGGTGTGCTTCTCGCTCACCTGCGCGTGCCCACGCATCATTCCGCGACAGCCTGCCGCGTCGACCAGCTGCCATGCCTTCTCGCCCGGAGGATTCTTGAAGGTGGAGCCGCCGGTCTTGGTGCGCACGGGCTGAGAATCCTCGCGCGCCTGCGCGATCCGCTCCATCTCCGCACCGATTTCGGCGGGGTCGCCCGGCTCGCCTTTCAGTCGCGCCCCGACCACCACCGCACCCTGGGGCAATTCAGAGTGGCGATAGGTATAGCCAAGGTCCGCGACCGGCAGCGTCTTGAGCGAACCATCGCGCAGCACCACGTCGCATTCGACCAGCACATCCGCCGTCTCGCGCCCGTAGGCGCCGCCATTCATGCGCACGAATCCGCCCAGCGTGCCGGGGATACCGCGCAGGAATTCGAGGCCGGCAATGCCGTTGTCGCGCGCGGTAGAGGCGATCAGCACGCCGTGCGCACCAGCACCACAGCGCAAGGTGTGGTCGTCTTCTGCCTCGATCCTGGCGAAGGATTTGCCGAGGCGAATGGTCACGCCCGGCACCCCGCCATCGCGCACGATCAGGTTGGAGCCGAGGCCCAGCGGCATGATCGGAACGGACGGGTCGAGATCGCGCATGAAGGCGCGCAGATCGTCCACATCGGCAGGCTCGAACAGCCAGTCCGCCGCACCGCCCGCCTTGAACCAGACGAGCTTGGCCAGCGGCGCATCCTGCGTGAGCTTGCCGCGCACATCCGGCAGCTTTTCCGGGGGGAGAGCCAGCGCCTCGCTCATGCGTTCACCTGCTCGCGCGCCGCCTGCAATTCGTCGGGCAGCCTGGCCGCCCACTTGGTGATGTCGCCCGCGCCCAGGCACAGCACCAGATCGCCGGGCGCGAGTTCGGGAGCGAGCGTGCGCACCAGCTGATCGCGGTCCTCGATCGTCTGCGCGTGACGGTGGCCGAGCGACTTGATGCCCGCTACCAGCGCTTCGGCGTCCACGCCTTCGACCGGGTCTTCGCCCGCGGCGTAGACCGGTGCGACATAGACCTGATCCGCCTCGTTGAAGCAGCCCTGGAAGTCGGCCATCAGCTCGCCCAGGCGCGAATAGCGGTGCGGCTGCATCACCGCGATCACGCGGCCCGCCTTCGCATCGGCATCGGCGCTTTCGCGCGCGGCGGCCAGCACCGCGCGGATTTCCACCGGGTGGTGCGCGTAATCGTCGATCACGGTCGCATGGCCACCGTCGAGCGCCACGGTACCGACCTTCGTGAAGCGCCGACGCACGCCGCCGAAACGGGCAAAACCTTCGCGGATCGTCTCGTCCGAGCAGTTCATCTCGAGGCTGACGGCAATCGCAGCAAGCGCGTTCTGCACATTGTGCCTGCCGGGCATGGGCAGAAACACGTTCTCGATCCGGCGGTCTTCCTGACCGCGCTGGCGGACCATCACGTCGAAGCGGTTGCCGCCCGCCTCGGGCGTCACGTTGACCGCGCAGATATCGGACTGGAGAGAGAAACCATAGGTAATCACGCGCCGGTCGCGCACCTGCCCGATCACCGCCTGCACTTCGGGATGGTCGACGCACAAAATCGCCGCGCCATAGAACGGCACGTTGTGGATGAACTCCACGAAGGCGCGCTTCACGCCGTCGAAATCGCCGTAATGTTCGAGATGTTCGGGATCGATATTGGTGACCACCGCAATGGTCCCGTCGAGCCGCAGGAAGCTGCCGTCGCTCTCGTCCGCTTCGACCACCATCCAGTCGCTGTCGCCCAGGCGCGCGTTCGATCCGAACTGTTCGATGATCCCGCCATTGATGACCGTGGGGTCGATCTCCCCGCAATCGAGCAGCCCGGCGATCATGCTGGTGGTGGTCGTCTTGCCATGCGTGCCCGCGATGGCGATGGTGCTTTTCAGCCGCATCAGCTCGGCAAGCATTTCCGCGCGGCGCACCACGGGGATGCGGTTTTCGAGAGCGAATTCCACTTCCGGGTTGGTCCGCTTGACCGCGCTGGACGTCACGACGACCGCCACGCCATCCACGTTCTCGCGCGCATGGCCGATATGAATTTCGATGCCGCGCTTCTTCAGCCGCTCCACCGTGGGGCTTTCGGCAATGTCGGAGCCCTGCACGCTATAGCCGAGGTTGTGCATCACCTCTGCGATGCCGGACATGCCGATGCCGCCGATGCCGACGAAGTGGATGATCCCGATATCGGTTGCGACGCCCTTCAAGAGACCCGCTCCTCCGCCGCGTCGCGTGCCGCGCCCTGACCGACGGCAACACCCTGCGAGGCACCGCGTGCGTTGTTCTTGCCCACGCGGATCACATCCATCATCTCGGCCCCGCCGAAGCTTTCGACCAGATCGGCAAGGTCCTTCACCGCATCCGGGCGCCCGCAATTCCAAGCCTTGTGCGCCGCATTGCCGAGCGTGCCGGACCGCTGGCTGAGCACCTGGATCTGACGCGCCAGTTCCTTGGGCGTGAAAGAGCTCTGGCGGATCATCCGCGCGCCGCCGGCCTCCACGACCTCACGCGTGTTGGCGGCCTGGTGGTCATCGGTGGCAATGGGCAGCGGGACCAGGATCGCAGGACGACCTACGGCGGTCAGTTCGGCAATCGTGGAGGCACCTGCGCGCCCGATGAACAGGTGCGTGTCGGCCAGTCGCTCCGCCATGTTTTCGAAATAGGTCGCCAGTTCGGCGGGAATGTCGTGATTGCGATAGCGTTCGCGTACCGCGCCGACATCCTCGGGGCGGCACTGCTGCGTCACCTGCAGCCGCTGGCGCAGCGCGGGCGGCAGCATGGCAAGCCCGTCTGGCACGACCTGCGCCAGAATGCTCGCGCCCTGACTGCCGCCGGTGACGAGCACCTTGAGCAGGCTGTCCTCGCTGAAAGTCGGGAAGGGCTCGTCCCGCAGCGCAAGCACTTCGGCGCGCACCGGATTGCCGACGAGGTAAGTCTTGTCGAGCCACTTGGCCTTCATCCGCGCGACCTGCGGATAGGCCGTCCCGATGGCATTCACGCGCGGGGCGAGCAGGCGGTTCACCCGCCCCAGCACCGCGTTCTGTTCGTGAATAACGCTGGGCACCTTGGCGCTGCGCGCGGCAAGCAGCGCGGGCAGCGTGGGATAGCCGCCGAAGCCCACGACCGCGCTGGGTTCGAAATTCTCGAACAGGCGGAGCGCCATCTTGCGCCCCTCCATCACCTTGGCCGCGCCGCCCAGCCAGCGGATCGGGTTCTTCCCGAAGCGCCCGACCGGCATGATGTGCGCAGGAAGGAAATCGGGCTTGCCGGGGATGTTCGCACCCCGCTCGTCGGTAATCAGCGCGACATGATGCCCGCGCCGCTCCAGCTCGTTTGCCAGCGCGAAGGCGGGCAGCATGTGCCCGCCGGTGCCGCCTGCGGCCAGCACGTAATGTCTATTGGCGCCGCTCATCTGTCCCTCTCTTTGCCGAAGAGCCCCCTGTCCTTCTCGAACAGGGTTTTGCGAAGGCCTGCGGTCTCCCGCGTAAGGAACGGGTTCCGGCGCGTCAGCGCAAGCAGCAGGCCGAGGGACAGGCATACCGCGATCGTGGACGAGCCGCCATAGCTGACCAGCGGCAGCGTCATGCCTTTCGACGGGAAAAGCGACAGGTTGACGAGAATATTGATGAAGGCCTGCCCGCCGATCTGGGCCGTCAGCCCGGCGGCGGCGAGCAGCGCGAAGAAATTCTCCTCGCTCGACACCCGGCTGAGCACGCGCCACACGATGGCGAGGAACAGCAGCACGATCCCGCCACAGGCGAGCAGGCCGAATTCCTCGCCCACGACGGAGAAGATGTAGTCCGTCTGCGCTTCGGGCAGGCGCATCTTCTGCGTGCCGACCCAGAAGCCCACACCGTCCCAGCCGCCTGCCAGCAGCGTGCGCTGGGCAAGGTCGACCTGGTCGAAATCGGTCCCGCCAGAAAGCCAGGAATCGATCCGGTGGCGGGCATTGTCGTAAAAGGCATAGGCCAGGCTGAGGCCGAGGAAGCCCCCCACGATCAGCCCGGCGATATTGCGGAACGACACCCCGCCCAGCACCACAAGCACGAACCACACGCCGCTGAACAGGATCGCCGCACCCAGATTGGGCTGCACCATCAGCAGGACGATGACGAAACCCAGCGCCCCGGTGACGAGGCCGAAGACCGGCATCTGCGGGTCCTTCAGCCGCCAGCTCATGATCCACGCGAGCGTCACCGCGAAGCCGGGTTTAAGGAATTCGGACGGCTGGAAGGTGAAGCCGACATCGAGCCAGCGGCGCGCGCCGTTCACCTCGCTGCCGATGAAGGGCACCAGCAGCAGCGCGCCGACCATCGCCAGCGAAAGCAGGATGGCGAAGCGGCGTGCGGTCTCCCGGTTGAGCATCGACAGGCCGAGCATCACGGTGATGCCCAGCGCCAGCCAGCGCAGGTGCGCCCACAGGAAGAAGAGCGGATCGAGCGTGACGGTATCGCTCGACAGGCGATTGGCACCCGCGGGCGACGCCGCAGCAATCGCCGCGCAGCCCACCGCCATCAGCAGCACGATCAGGCCCAGCAGCACGTGGTCCAGCTCGCGCCACCAGATCTTCAGGCGCGCGCGGAGCGTCATCTTCTGGCTGCCTCGGCCCGGCAGTTCGGTAGCGATGGCGGTCGCCGGTGCGATATTCATGGCATGCCCCCCGTATCGGCAAGCGCGCGCACAAGCGTGCGGAACCTGTCGCCGCGCTCTTCGAAATCGCGGAACTGGTCGAAACTGGCGCAGGCCGGGCTGAGGAGGACCGTCTCGCCCGAGCGCGCCACCTGCGAAGCCAGTTCCACGGCCTTTTCCAGCGTGCCACAGCGGCTGACCGCGCAATGCGGCGCCAGCGCCTCGGCAAAGGCATCGCCCGCTTCGCCTATCGTGTAGGCGGCGGTGACCCGGTCCATGTGCGGCTCGCACTCGCCCAGCCCCGGCTCCTTGGCCCGCCCGCCGACGATCCAGTGGATCTTGTCGAACGCGGCGAGCGCGGGCGCGGCGGCGGCGGTGTTGGTCGCCTTGCTGTCGTTGACGTAGAGCACGCCGCGATGCTCCCCGACCCGCTCCATCCGGTGCGGGAGGCCGGGGAAGGTGCGCAAGGCCTCGCGGATTTGCTCGGTCGATAGCCCCAGAATGTCGCAAGCCTCGATGGCCGCCGCAGCATTTTCGAGGTTGTGCGGCCCCTGCAAGGATGGCCAGTTCGCCTGTTCGCTGGGCGCGATGCCCCGGTTGGCAAGGACGTCCTCAAGGATGCTCGCGATCGATCCTTCCGCGAACGGTCCCAGTGACCGCGCATCGGTGAACCGGGCAATGGAATTGTGACCGCGGGTCTGCATCGCGAACAGCCGCGACTTGCTCGCGGCGTAAGCGTCGAAATTGCCGTCGTACCGATCAAGATGATCGGGCGTAATGTTTAGCAACACCGCCACATCGCAATCGAGGCTCAACGTCAGGTCGATCTGGTAGCTCGACAGCTCAAGCACATACACGCCGCCATCGGGCAAGGGCTCCTGCTCGAGGATTGGCAGGCCGATATTGCCGCCCATCGTGGTCGGCACGCCCGCCTCTTTCAGGATATGATGCACCAGCGCGGTGGTGGTCGACTTGCCGTTGGTGCCGGTAATGCCGACGACCTTGTGCGGCGGCAGATCGCCGCGCGCCTGCGCGAACAGCTCTATGTCGCCGATTACCGGCACGCCGTACCTGTCCGCATGCGGCTTGATCGGATGCGTGTTCAGCGGGACGCCGGGCGAGACGACCACGCCGTCGAAACCCGTCAGGTCGATCTCAAGCGGATCGCGCAGGTCGCAGCGTCCCTCGAAAGGCGCGCGTGCCTCGCTCTTTTCGTCCCAGGCCGTAACCTGTGCGCCCGCCGCCAGCAGTGCAACGACCGTCGCCCGCCCAGACCTGGCGAGGCCGAGGACCGCATATTTGCGGCCCTTCCAGGCGGGGCTCGTGATCACCGCAGCTTCAACGTGGAAAGCCCGATGATGGCGAGCACGATGGCAATGATCCAGAAGCGGATCACGACCTTCGTCTCGCTCCAGCCGAGCTGTTCGAAATGGTGGTGGACGGGCGCCATGCGGAAGATGCGCTTGCCCGTGCGCTTGAACCAGAAGACCTGGATGATCACGGACAACGCCTCGAACACGAACAGACCGCCCACAATGGCGAGCACGATTTCGTGGTGGCTGGCCACGGCGATGGCACCCAGCGCCCCGCCCAGTGCCAGCGAGCCGGTATCGCCCATGAAGACATTGGCGGGCGGCGCGTTGAACCACAGGAAGGCTAGGCCCGCCCCCATGATGCAGGCACAGAAGATCGCCAGCTCGCCTGCGCCCTCCACGTAGGGAATGCCCAGATATTCCGAGAAGTCGGCGCGGCCCGCCAGATAGGCGATCAGCGCAAAGGTGCCCGCCGCAATGATGACCGGCATGATCGCCAGGCCGTCCAGCCCGTCGGTCAGGTTCACGGCGTTGCCCGCACCCACGATCACGATGGCCGCGAAGACGTAGTAGAACGGCCCCAGCGGGATTGCCTGGTTGGACACGAAGGGCACGTAGAGCCAGGTGTTGATCTGGCTGACGATGATATAGGCCGCGATCCCTGCGACCACGAATTCCATCAGCAGGCGGACCTTGCCCGAGACGCCCTTGTGGCTGTTCTTCGTGACCTTGTCGTAATCGTCCATGAAGCCGATCGCGCCGAACCCGATGGTCACGGCAAGACAGGCCCAGACGAAGGGGCTGGAGAGGTCCATCCACAAAAGCAGGCTGATGACGAGCGCGATGAGGATCATCAGGCCGCCCATCGTCGGCGTGCCCACCTTGGCGAGGTGGGTCTGCGGCCCGTCCTCACGGATCGGCTGCCCCTTGCCCTGCCGCACGCGCAGCAAGGAAATCAGCCTCGGCCCGATCAGCAGGCCGATGAAAAGAGCGGTCAGGATCGCGGCGCCCGCGCGAAAGGTCTGATAGCGAAAGAGATTGAAAATCCCTTCGAATTCAAACATTTCCGCTAGAAGATAAAACATTGTTCGCCGTTCCCGATCCCTTGGTTAGCCCCGGCTGACGAAGTGATCGACAAGGCGTCCAAGCCCCACCGCGTTGGATCCTTTGACAAGGATCGCATCGCTGGCGACCAGGCCGAATTCCTCAAGCGCTGCAATCGCTTCGGCAGGCCCTGCGCAATGGGCGAAGGCAATCGGCTTGCCAAGTATGTTGCCGCCAGCGTTCCCCAACCGGGTCACCAGCGGGCCCATTTCCTCACCCACCAGCACCGCGAAGTCGACGTCCGCCTGGGCCAGCGGTTCTGCCAGCTGTTCGTGGAAGGCAGGGCCGAACTCGCCCAGCTCGCGCATGGCGCCCAGCACGGCCACCCGGCGGTGGGCAGGCGTCTGGCCAAGCTGCGCCAGCGTGGCGCGCATGGAGGCGGGATTGGCGTTGTAGCTTTCGTCGATCAGCGTCGCCCGGCCACCGGCGGCCAGGATCGAATGACGCGCACCGCGCCCCTTGAGGCCGCCCATCTCACCCAGCGCGATGCCTGCCGCGCCCAGATCGGCGCCCAGCGCGTAGATGGTGGCCATCACCGCGAGCGAATTGGCAATCCAGTGTTCGCCGGGCTCCGCAACCGAATAGCACAGCCGCGTATCGTCGATCTGCGCGGTGACAAGCGAGGCACCGCCATTGGCAGCGGGGATCGCGTCGAGCAGGCGCACGCGGGCATGATCGGCCCGCCCGAAGGAAAACACTTCCGCACCAGCTGCCTCGGCATGCCTGCGAAGACGTTCGAAATGCTCGCTATCTGCAGGGATGATCGCGGCGCCGCCCGGTTTCAGGCCCTTGAATATCTCGGCCTTCTCGTCCGCGATGGCCTCCATCGTGCCGAGGTTCTCGATATGCGCGGGCGCGATGGTCGTGATCACCGCGACATCGGGGCGGACATGATCGGCCAGCGGAGCGATTTCGCCCGCGTGGTTCATGCCCATCTCGAACACGCCGTACTTCGCCCGGGCGCCCATTCGCGCCAGGCTGAGCGGCACGCCGACATGGTTGTTATAGCTGCGGACAGAGCGGTGCGCCTGGCCCCTGCTCGACCGGTCGAGCGCGGCGAAGATCGCTTCCTTCACCCCGGTCTTGCCGACAGAACCCGTCACGCCGATCCGCTTGGCATCGGCCCGCGTACGGGCGGCAGCGGCAAGTGCGTGAAGCGCGGCGGTAGTATCCTCCACCAGCACATGCGGCCAGTCGATCGGGCGGTCGACGATGGCAGCGGCAGCTCCGGCGGCGAAGGCATTGTCGATGAAACGGTGACCGTCCATCTCCTCGCCCTTCAGCGCGATGAAGAGATCGCCCGGGCGCACGTCCCGACTGTCCATCTCCACTCCGGCGCACTGGAACTCGCCCGAGGCGACACCGCCCGTTGCATCGGCAATTTCCTGCGCGCTCCACAGGGCAAGCTGCAGCCGGTCGCGCCGGGCAGTCGGCCACGCGCGAACGCGCGGATCGGCAAAAGCATGGGCATTCATGCTCATGCGCCTGCCACCGCCGCAGCGCATTCGCGCGCCACGGTCACATCGTCGAAGGGATGTACCCGCATGGTCTCTCCTGAACCGATAATCTGGCCCTGTTCGTGGCCCTTGCCCGCGACGAGCACGATGTCGCCGCCCCCGGCCTGGCCGATGGCCGTTGCAATACCTTCGCGCCGGTCGCCGATTTCCAGCGCCTCGCCCTCTATCCCCGAGAGGATGGCGGCCCGGATGGCCGCAGGGTCCTCGCCGCGCGGATTGTCGTCCGTCACCACGACGAGATCCGCCGCCTCGCTGGCGACCTTGCCCATCGCGGCACGCTTGCCGGTGTCGCGATCCCCGCCTGCGCCGAACACGACGATCAGCCGCCCGTCCGACGCCTCGACATGCGGACGCAGAGCGGCAATCGCGGCAACCAGCGCGTCGGGCGTGTGGGCGTAATCGACATAGACCGGCGCACCTGCGGGCGTGATGACCGCGCGCTCCAGACGGCCGCGAACCGGCTGCAGACGTCCCACGGCATCCCACACCCGCGCTTCGTCCGCCCCGGTCGCAAGCGCGAGCGCTGCGGCGGTGAGCGCGTTGGATGCCTGGTAGGCGCCGATCAGCGGCAGGCGGATCGTACGCCGTTCGCCGTCGCGCGCGATCTCCAGCCCCTGCCCGAGTTGCGTGGGCTCCTGCGCGACAAGCTTCAGATCGTCGCCTTCGGGGCCGACCGCGAAGATGGTGAGGCCGCGCGCTTCGGCGCGCGCCCGGGCCTTGGCGGCCCACTCGCTGCCGTCGGACCAGATCACCGCCGTGCCGTTTTCGTCGACGATCTCGTCGAACAGGCGCATCTTGGCCTCGAAATAGGCCTCCATGCTCTCGTGATAGTCGAGGTGGTCGCGGCTGAAATTGGTGAAGGCCCCGGCGATCACCCGTGCGCCCGCATTGCGATACTGGTCCAGCCCGTGGCTCGAAGCTTCGAATGCGACATGCGTCACGCCTTCGCGCGCCAGACCGGCGAGGTTGGCGTGGAAGGTCACGATATCGGGCGTGGTGAGGCCCGTCGAAACGCTCTCGTCGGGCGTGGTCACGCCCAGCGTGCCGATGCTGGCCGCACGCTCCCCCAGCATGCGCCAGATCTGGCGGGTCATCTCGGCCGTGGAGGTCTTGCCGTTGGTGCCCGTCACCGCAACGATGGTTTCGGGCGTGGGCGTGAAGAAGCGCGAGGCGATCTGGGCAAAGGCGCGGCGCGGCTCTTCATCCGCGATATGCAAGGCGCCCTCGACCCTGGCACCGGGTCGCGCGACCACCGCGATGGCACCCGCAGCAATCGCCGCCTCGATGAAGTCCTCTCCGTTGACGACCGCACCCTGGAACGCGCCGAAGATGGTCCCCGGCGCGACCTTGCGGTGATCGATCGCAAAGCCCGTCACCACGGCGCCGTTGTCATCGCGCTCGGGCCGTCCTGCGGCATCGAGAAGGGAATTCAGCCTCATTCGATGTCGCTCCGGATCAGCGGGCGAAGGTCCGAAATGTCGATATCGCGGCTCAGATCCGGGCGCACGTCGAGCAGCGGGCCGATGCGCGGGATCAGCTTGCCGACGATGGGCGCGGCGTTCCATGCGGCGGTGCGCTGGAAGGAACTGGCGGTCGTACCCTTGGGCTCGTCCAGCATGGCGACCACGACATAACGCGGATCATCCATCGGGAAGGCGGCGGCGAAGGTGGAGACGAGCAGCTTCTCACGATAGCCACCTTTCGATGGCTTTTCGGCGGAGCCGGTCTTGCCACCCACGCGATAGCCGGGCGCGTTGGCGCTCTTGCCGGTGCCGTAGACCGTGATCATCCGCAGCAGCTGGCGCATGCGCGCGCTGGTATCTTCCTTGAACACCCGGCGGCCCTGCACCTCGGTACCCGGTTCCACCTTCGTCAGCGTGGCGGGTCGCCAGATGCCGCCATTGACCATGGCGGCGTAGGCGGATGCGAGATGCAGCGGAGTGACCGAGATGCCGTGACCATAGGCGACCGTCATGGTGGTGATCCGCGACCACTTCTCTCCCGGCCAGATCGGCGCGCCGCGTGCAGGCAGTTCGATATAGGGCCGCTCCGCCAGACCGAGATCGCGCATCGTGTCGCGCAGCGCATCGCCGCCCAGCTTGTCGGCAATACGCGCGGTCACGGTGTTGGAGGAGTGAATCAGCGCTTCGGGCACATTGAGCGTATCTCCGAGCGAGTGGCTGTCCGAAAGGGTGCGCCCCGCAACTTTCACCGGCTTTGCATCATAGCGCAGCCCAAGATCGCGCACGATGCCCGCATCGATCGCCGCCGCGACGGTGAGCGGCTTGAAGGTCGAGCCCAGTTCGTACACCTGATAGGTGACGCTGTTGTAGGAATTGGACGGTTCGTCGCGCCGCTTCTGCTCGGCGGTGCCGACCAGATCGCTCGCCTTGACGTCGTTGGGATCGAACGCGGGAAGCGATGCCAGCGCGACCACTTCGCCCGTGTCGACATCCAGCACCACGCCTGCCGCACCACGTGCGTTGACCGACAGCATGCCCTTGCGCAGTTCGTCCTCCAGCGCGCCCTGCACCCGCAGGTCCAGCGCGATGGCAGTGGGCTCCCCGCGCGAGGCAGCATCGGTCAGCTCCTTGTCGAGCACCGATTCCATGCCGAGCTGGCCCTTGCCATCCTTGACGTAGCCGAGGACATGCGCCGCCATCGATCCTTGCGGGTAGAAGCGGTCTTTCTCGGCAGGCAGCTCCAGCGCGGGTTCACCAATGTCGAACACGCGGTTTGCCTCTTCGGGCAGCAGACGGCGACGCAGATACTGCGCCTTGCCACTCGCCAGCCGGGCGGCGACATCCTTGCGGTCGATGTCGGGGAAGACTTCACCCAGCGCCGCCGCGACCTCTTCGGGAGAGCGGACCAGCGGGCTGCCGCCGTCCTTCATCGCCTTGGGATTGTACCACAGCGCGAAGGCATCGTAGTTGCGCGCCAGCGGCAGGCCGTTGCGATCGGTGATCTCGCCGCGGGGCGGCAGCAGACGCTGTTCCATCGACATGGGCGTGTCCGGCGCACCCAGCAGGCCGAAAGATGCGATCCGCGCGAGCGCGAGCAGCGCCACCAGTCCGAAGGCGGGCATGAGAAGAAGCGCACGCATGCGCGCCGTCAGCAGCGACTCGAGACGCTTGTTGGCCACCCGCATGGGGCCGGCCGCCACCATGGAATCGATGGCGATGCTGGCCATCAGTCGAGTCTCGCCAGCGCCAGATGCGCTTCGGACTGAGGCTGCGCGGTATCGCCTTCGGCCTCGTCGCCATTATCCGAAGCGTCTTCCTCGTGCGACGACAGCGGAGAAACCAGCGCGGGATAATCGCTCGCTTCCATCTCGCGCGCGAACCGGATCGGCTCAGGCGATCCGGGCGCACGCGGCGCGCTGAAGCTCGCCAGCTGACGCTCGCTTTCCAGGAACTGGTCCGCACGCGGCGGGGCGTAGCCGAACTCGATCGCGTTCCAGTCCGCCAGCTGCTGCTGGTTGGCGCGCGTTTCGAACTCGGTTTCCAGCGCCAGCTTCTCGCGCTCCATGTCCACGATCAGGCGTTCTGCACGTACGACCTCGCTCTTCACCGCGTTGACCCGGAAGGTGAGCAGCATGAAGCCGGCAAAGACGACCCCGATGGAGATCGCCCAGCCGATCTGCCGCAGACGACTGCCTCTAACCATGGGTCACTTCCTTTCTGGCCGGCTCGCCGGTCCGGGTGGCTGCGCGAAGGATCGCGGAGCGCGCGCGGGGGTTGCGCGCAAGCTCCGCCTCGCCCGCACGCACGGCGCGGGACGGTTTGTCGAACGTGGTCGGCGGCAGTTCCCTGAGGGGAAGATGGCGGGAGCCGCCGCCGACCTGACCGGAAGCGTCGCGCAAGAAACGCTTCACGATGCGATCTTCGAGGGAATGGAACGATACGACCACCAGCCGGCCGCCCTCGGCGAGCAGCCGCTCCGCAGCGATCAGCGCCTCACGCAACTGGTCCAGCTCGCCATTGATGTGGATGCGGATCGCCTGGAAGGTCCGGGTGGCGGGATCCTTCTTGTCGTGTGGCTTGTAACCCGTCGCCTTGCGCACAAGGCGGGCAAGCTGCCCGGTCGTCTCCAGCGGACGCGCCGCGACGATGGCCCGCGCAATCCGGCGCGACTGGCGTTCCTCGCCATACTGGTAGATCACGTCGGCGATCTCGGCCTCGTCTGCGGAGTTGAGGAATTCCGCTGCGCTGGGCAGGTCCGGGTCCATTCGCATGTCGAGCGGTCCGTCGGCGGCGAAGGAGAAGCCGCGCTCCGCCTGGTCGAGCTGCATCGAGGATACCCCGATGTCGAGCACGATGCCCTGCACCTGCGTTACGCCCACCTCGGCCAGAGCATCCGCCATTTCCGCAAAGGGGCGGCGATGGAGGACGAGGCGCGGCGGATTTTCAGTCAGCTCGGGCCAGCCTTGCGCGTTGTCGAGCGCTCTCGGATCGCGGTCGAAGGCATGCACGCTCGCGCCCGCATCCAGCAGCGCACGGGTGTAGCCCCCTGCGCCGAAGGTGCCGTCGACGACAAGCTCGCCCGGCGCAGGCTCCAGCGCCGCGATCACCTCGTCCAGCAGGACGGGGACATGTGGGGACGGGGCGGAAGCGCTCACTTCTTCCTGCCCTTCTCGCGCGCTTCCTTCTCAAGCGCGCGGCAGGCGGCCTTGGGCATCGCCATTTCGGGGCCCATCTCGTACAGCCGGGCGGGATTCCAGACGGTGAAGAACGGCCCAACGCCCTGGAAGAACAGGGCATCATCGATTTCGCCCAGCCCGCGCAGGAACTCGGGCATGATGAAACGCCCACTGTCGTCGAACGGCATGGTCTCGAAGCTGTTGAGCTGCATCGCGCGCGTATCGCGGTCGAAATCGCGCCCGAACTTGTATGCCGATTCCTCTTCCCGATCGAGGATCGCATCGAATTCCTTGACCCGTTCGGTGCCGAACCCGACGAGGCAATTCCACTTGTCGTGCAGAGTGAGGCACAGCCGGCGATCTTCGGTCGACAGCTTCACCGCGTTGCGGAAGGCGGGAGGCAGCGTGAACCGGCCCTTTTCGCTGCGAAGCGAAAAGGCCTGACCGCTATATCCCTGAAACGCCTCCGACACGCTGTGCTCTTCCCCTGTGAGCGCCCCAATCGATGGACAAAGCCTCCCCGTGCCGCGGCGCGCACTGCACACCCCGGGTCGCGTGGCATCCCACGCGCGGGCCGACTCCTGTCCGATACGGTTAACGTCTTATCGCGGGACGATTGGGGATTAAAGGGGAAATTTAGGAATCTCTGTGGAGATTCCATTAACTTTACCGTTTTTGCCGAGCTTTTCCGTTCTAATCCCTGGAGATTCAGCAGGCAAGCGCGGACTGTCCGTCGCCAAAACGGACACTGTAACCCACTTATTATTAACGATTTTCAGGAGTATCGCGGCTTAGCCGTGCGGGGCGTCCCGCATCATCCCCAGCAAAGCCCAGAATGCAGCCGCACCATCCGAAGGCTTGTCGAACCGTTCGAACAGGGTCGCATCGGCCAGCACCACGGCCCGCCCGGCCCCAATGCTGCAAACCGCCAACAGTCCTTCGTGAGAAAGCGCGCAATCCGCCGGTTCTCCGCCAGCTGGCGGCTGCAGCGCAAAGCGGCCACCCAGAACGACGGGCAGGTCCTCATCCCCGATCCGGACCTTGCGTTCCGCACCGTCCCCATCCGTCCCCGATTGTTCCGCGGGCTGGAGGGTGAGGCCCCAGCGCGCCTGGATCGGCCCGGTGACGGCGATGGCCTGGGGATTTCGCGGATCGCCCAGCGCGAAGCCTGGCTCGCTGGTCAGCATGGGATCGGCCACCAGCAGCACCTGCCCGCCCGCGCGCACCCAGTCGTCCAAGGCGACGTTTTCTGCCGGGGTGAGCGCGCGCGGCTGGATCAGCAGCAGGGTATCGACCGCCTGAAGACTTGCCGGATCGAGCAGGTCGATCGGCTCCAGGCTGTTGCCGCGCTCGATCGCATCGCGCAGCCAGTGCCGGTCCGCCTCCTGGGCGGAGAGTGCATCGGCCACGCTTCCCTGCGGCGCGCGGTAGATGGGCAGCGAGGTCAGCAGGCCGAAGCGCTGATCCTGCGGCGCTTCCTCTTCCTGCGACGGCGCAAGGACCATCGTCCCCAGCAATCCCGCAGCCAGAAGTCCGCCCAGGCCCGCGGCTGGCAGCATCCTATTCAATCGGGGCGCCCTCGCCCTTTTCCGGCAGGACAGGGCCTTCGGGGATCGGCTCGTCTTCGGGCTGCGCGGGAAGATCGGGGACGACCCCCGCATCGCTCAGCGGGTCGCTACTGCCCTGGGTCGCGCTCGGCTCCACGGTGGGCGCCGCCTCGGGCACGGCGGTTTCCTCGTTCTGCAGGGCCCGCGACATGAGCACCTGCGCGACCCCTACTGCCAGGACGACCGCCAGTATGCCGCCGATCCCCGTGCGCAAGCGCTGCGCGATCTCGGAATTGAGAGCATCGCTCTGCTTTTCCGGCGCTTCCTTGGGTTGATTGTCGGGCAAAAGGGCCATGCGCAGGGAATCTAGCCGCCGTGGCGGCGGCGTCAATCGGCCAGCCAGTCGAACACCGGCAGCGACTTCTCGCGCAGCCAGTCTGCGTTGAAGATCGTCGAGAGATAGCGGAAGCCGCTGTCGCACAGGATCGTGGCCACGCGCGGGGCTTCGCGGCCCTCCGCGACCAGCTGCCGGCCAAGCGCAACCGCCCCCGCCACGTTGATGCCCGAGGACAGGCCGAGGCACAGGCCTTCTTCGCGCAGCAGGCGCGCGACCCAGTGGAGCCCTTCCTCATCGGATATGCGGAATTGCGTATCGACCGGTGCGCCGTCCAGATTGGCGGTAATCCGGCCCTGCCCGATCCCCTCCGCTACCGAGGACCCTTCGGCCTCCAGTTCGCCGTGGGCGTAGTAATTATATAGCGCGGCGCCATGCGGATCGGTCAGCGCGATGCGGACATTCTCGTCCCTTTCCTTCAGGCCCAGCCCCACCCCGGCAATCGTGCCGCCGGTGCCCGCCGCGCAGGTGAAGCCGTCGATCCGGCCATCGAGCTGGCTCCACAATTCGGGCGCGGTGCTGTCGATATGCGCCTTGCGGTTGGCGATGTTGTCGAACTGGTTGGCCCAGACCGCGCCTTCGGTCTCCTCGGCGAGGCGGCGCGAGGTGTGGACGAAATGGCCCGGATTGGCGAACTTGGTGGGCGGCACCAGCACCAGTTCGGCCCCCAGCGCGCGCAGCGTGTCCATCTTCTCGCGCGACTGGTTGTCGGGCATGACGATCACCGTCTTGTAGCCCAGTGCATTGGCGACCAGCGCGATCCCGATCCCGGTATTTCCCGCCGTACCTTCCACCACCGTGCCGCCGGGCTTCAACACGCCGCGCGCCTCGGCATCGCGGATGATCCACAGCGCCGCGCGATCCTTCACCGACCCGCCCGGGTTGGCGAATTCGCACTTGCCATAGATGTCGCAGCCCGCCGCCGCGCTCGGCCCTTCGAGCCGCACGAGCGGGGTGTTGCCGATCAGGTCGAGCGCCCTGGTCAACGGGGCAGGCGGAAGCGGTGCGGTGGCAGTCATACGAAACGCTTAGCGCTGCCGCGCCGCACGCGGCAAGCCGCGAAAGTCGAGCGGCTCAGTCTTCTTCCGCGATGCGGACCTTCAGGCCGTCGAGATCGTCGGTAAAGTCGATCTGGCACGACAGGCGCGATGCCGCGTCGCGGTTGTCGCTGCTTTCGAGCAGATCGTCCTCGTCCTCGCTCATCGCAGGCAGCTTGTCGGCGAAGGCGGGGTCGACATGCACGTGACAGGTCGCACAGGAACAGCATCCGCCGCACAGCGCCAGCAGTTCGTCGAAGCCGTTGTCGCGGATCGCTTCCATTACGGTCAGGCCATTCCCGACCTCGATCGTGCGTTCGGTTCCACTACGGTCGACCACGGTAAGCTTGGGCATCGGCTGTCCTTTTTCATCCACGGGGCGGCGCGCGCTCCCCCGCCATTGACGGGGCTGCTAAAAGCTGCGTTTCCCCTTTGCAAGAGAGGTGGCCTGAATGGGACTGAGTGCGAGGCAGATCAGGGACGGGCTCGACACGGTGGCAGCCCGCGAACCCGGCGTTGCCCGGGCGCTGGAGATCGCGGGCTATCCCGAGCCGCGGATCCGGCCGACCGGGTACAAGACGCTGCTGCGCACCATTGTCGGCCAGCAGGTCAGCGTCGCCTCGGCCGACAGCGTGTGGCGCAAGCTTGAGGCCGAACTGGGCGAGGATTTCGGCCCCGCCTGCCTGCTGGAACGCGATTTCGATACGCTGCGCGCCTGCGGGCTGTCGCGCCAGAAACAGGGCTATGCCCGCTCCCTATCCGAACTGGTGAGCGCGGGCGAGCTGGAGCTCGAGAAGCTGCCCGCGGATAACGAGGAAGCGATCGCGCAACTCACCCGGATCAAGGGGATCGGGCGCTGGTCTGCCGAGATTTACCTGCTGTTCGCGGAAGGGCGCCCGGACATCTGGCCCGCCGGCGATCTGGCGGTGATGGCGGGGATCGGCAAGATCCTGGGACTGGAAGAACGCCCGGACGAGAAGGCCACCCGAAGGCTCGCCGAAGGCTGGCGGCCGCACCGCGGCGCAATCGCCATCTTCACCTGGCACTGCTATGACAATCCCGCGCTTTAAGCAGACAGAGCGGAGGTCGATAGTCAAAGTCCCTTTACTCTGTGACAAGCGTCATTTACCTAGGCATTCATTCGTCACTATCAGAGAGGTGCCCATGTTCGATCGTCAGAAGCTCTCCCTCGCCCTTGGTTGCGCAACCGCCGCGCTCGCGCTAGCCGCCGTGCCTTCCATCGCACAAACGCCCACGGCAACGGACACCAGCATGACCGCGACCAGCCCCGCCACTTCCGCCCCGCTGATCCCGCGCGAGGCCCTGTTCGGCAACCCCAGCCGCGCCAGCGCCCAGATCAGCCCGGACGGCGAATGGCTTTCCTGGCTGGCACCGTCGAACGGCGTGCTCAACGTGTGGATGGCGCCCGCCTCCAACCCGGATGACGCCAAGGTGATGACCAGCGCGACCGAGCGGCCGATCCGCGAGTATTTCTGGGCGCCCGACAGTGCCAGCCTGCTTTACGTGCAGGACAAGGGCGGGGATGAGAATTTCCTGCTCTACGGGATCAATATCGAGACCGGAAAAGAGACCACGCTTACCCCGTTCGAGAACACGCGCGTGCAACTGGTCGGGGCGTCCGACACCATCAAGGACAAGGTGCTGGTCGGCCTGAACAACCGCGATCCGCGCTTCCACGATGTCCATCTGCTCGACCTCAACACGGGCGAGCTGACCCAGCTGATCGAAAACAACGGCTATGCCGGGTTCGTCGCTGACGACAATCTCGATGTCCGGCTGGCGCTGCGGCCCAATGCTGCTGGGGGCATGGATTTCTTCCGCGTGGAAGACAATGTCGTGGCGGAAGAGGCGTTCTCCTCCACCGATCTCGAAGATGCGCTGACCACCAGCCCGGCGGGCTTCACCCGCGACGGGGAAACGCTCTACTGGCTCGACAGCCGCGGGCGTGACACCGCAGCGCTGGTAGCCATGGACTGGGACACCGCTGAGACCCGCGTCATCGCGGAAAACGACAAGGCGGATATCGGCGGCACCATCCGCGACAACGAAACCGGCGAAGTGGAAGCCTACTCGGTCTATTACCTGAAGCGCGAATGGACCGCGACCGACCCTGAGATCGAGGCCGCCCTCACCTTCCTCGAGAACAATCTGGAAGGCGAATTCGGGATCGGTTCGCGCACCGACGACGATCGCAAGTGGATCGTGGGCAACGACCCTGTCACCGGCCCCAGCGCCAGCTATCTGTTCGATCGTGATGCGGGCACGCTGACCAAGCTCTACGTCACCCGCCCCGAACTCGAAGGCGCGCCGCTGCAGCCGATGCATCCGGTGGAAATCGCCAGCCGCGACGGGCTGACCCTGCCCAGCTACCTGACCCTGCCGCCCGGCAGCGACAGCGATGCGGACGGCGTGCCCGATGCTCCGGTGCCGATGGTACTGCTGGTGCACGGCGGCCCCTGGGCGCGCGATGGCTACGGCTACAATTCCTATCACCAATGGCTCGCCAATCGCGGCTATGCGGTGCTCTCCACCAATTTCCGCGGTTCGACCGGTTTCGGGAAGAATTTCATCTCGGCAGGCAACCTCGAATGGGGTCGCAAGATGCACGACGACCTGATCGACGCGGTGAACTGGGCTGTCGAGCGCGGTGTGACCAGCCAGGACAGCGTTGCGATCATGGGCGGGTCCTACGGCGGCTATGCCACGCTGGCGGGCCTCGCCTTCACGCCGGAGGAATTCGCCTGCGGTGTGGACATCGTCGGCCCGTCGAACCTCGAAACGCTGCTTTCCACGATCCCGCCCTATTGGGAGCCGGTGGTGGCGCAGTTCCACGAGCGGATGGGCAACCCCAACACCGAGGAAGGCCTGGCCCTGCTCAAGGAACGCAGCCCGCTCTATTCGGCGGACAAGATCACCAAGCCGCTGCTGATCGGCCAGGGGGCGAACGATCCGCGCGTCAACCAGGCGGAAAGCGACCAGATCGTCGCCGCGATGAAGCAGAACGAGATCCCGGTGACCTACGTGTTGTTCCCCGATGAGGGCCACGGCTTCGCCCGTCCGGTCAACAACATCGCCTTCAATGCCATTACCGAGAACTTCCTCGCCACCTGTCTCGACGGGCGCGCGGAGCCCATGGGCGATACGGTAGAGGCATCGACGGCCGAGATCGTCGAGGGAGCGGATTTCGTGCAGGGTCTGGCCGAGGCGGTGTCCGCAGAATGACCGAAACACGTAAGGCGATCTTCATCACGGGTGGCGCGTCCGGCATCGGACGCGCCATCGCGCAGCGTTTCGCCAAAGGCGGCTGGTTCGTGGGGATCGGCGATGTCGAGGAAAACGGCATGGCCGAAACCCAGCGCCTGATCGGCTCCGGCTTCAGCTACACCCAGCGCATGGATGTGCGCCATCCCGAAACGTGGGAGAGCGCGCTCAACGGATTCTCGATGGCCGCGGGCGGCCGGATCGACGTGGTCGCCAACAACGCGGGCATTCCGCTGGGCGGGACGCTGGAACAGTACACCGTTGAAGAGATCGAGCGGTGTCTCGATATCAACCTCAAGGGTGTGATCTTCGGCGCGCAGGCCGCGCTGCCGCACCTTCGCAAGACCGCCCCTGGTTCCTGCCTGCTGAACACCGCCAGCGCGGCGGGCATCTACGGCACCAGCGGGGCGAGCGTCTATTCGGCGACCAAGTTCGGCGTGCGGGCGCTGACCGAAAGCCTCGACGGGGAATGGGCTGCCGAGGGGATCAAGGTCCGCTCCATCATGCCCAGCTTCATCGACACGCCGCTGCTCGACATGCTGCCCAATGCCCAGAGCAACGAAGCGGTGCGCGACAAGGTGAAGGCTGCCGGGCTGGAGATTACCCCCGTTACCGATGTCGCCGAAGCGGCATGGGATGCGGTGCATGGGGACCGGCTGCATACCGTGGTGGGCAAGACGGCCAAGCGCGCCGCCTTCGCCTCGCGCTGGATGCCGGGCAAGATGCGCAAGATGGCCCGCGCCCGCGCCGACGCGCTGACCACGGATTGATCCGGGACGGCTAGAGCGCGTTGATGGCCTTCGCCATCTTCACATCGCGCAGAGAAAGGCCGTCCGCATCATGCGTGGTCAGCGCAATCTCGACCGTGTTGTATACGTTCGACCATTCGGGATGATGGTCGCTGCTCTCCGCGATCAGCGCGACGCGGCTCATGAAGGCCCATGCCTCGCTGAAATCCTTGAACTTGAAGGTCCGCTCGATCGCGTCGCGATCCGCCGCCATCTCCCACCCGTCGAGCGCGTCCAGCCAGCTCTTGCGTTCTTCGTCGCTCAGTTTCTCGACCGCCATGGAATGTCCTTTCGGGTTCGCGTGATATTGCCGTCAGGCGACCCCTCGCCTAACCCACGCAGCCATGCAAGCCCGCCTTCTCGCCACGAATATTGCCTGCCTCCGCGGCGAGCGGCTGCTGTTCCGCAAGCTCGGCCTCGATCTGGGCCCGGGCGATTTGCTTCAGCTGCGTGGCCCCAACGGGATCGGGAAGTCCAGCCTGCTGCGCATTCTCGCCGGGCTCGCACGCCCCTCTGCCGGGACGATCGAACGCGGCGGAGAGATTGGTCTGATGGATGGCAGGCACGCGCTCGATAGCGACCGCACCCTAGGCGATGCGCTGGCCTTCTGGGCGCGGCTGGATGGCTGTGCGGACACCGCAAAGCCGATGGCGCGGCTCGGGATCGACACCCTGGCCGACATTCCGACAGCCTACCTCTCGACCGGGCAGAAGCAGCGCGCGGTGATCGCCCGCCTGCTGTTTCGCGCGCGACCGATCTGGTTGCTGGACGAGCCCTTCGCGGGTCTCGACTCCGCATCGCAAACCCTGCTGGCTGAGCTTGTGGCCGAACATTGCGGCGCAGGCGGACTGTGCGTTTTCGTCTCCCACCAGCCGGCAGACCTGCCCGCGCGGACGCTCGATCTGGCGGACCACACGGCGTGAGAGCTTTCGCCACCCTCCTGCGCCGCGACCTCGCGATTCTGCTGCCGGGCGGGTCGCGCGGGTCGGCTTTCCTGCCGCTGATCTTCTTCCTGCTGGTGGCGGTGCTGTTTCCCTTCGCGGTGGGGCCGGAACCCGGCCTGCTCGCGCGCACTGGCGGCGGCGTATTGTGGGTCGCGGCACTGCTCGCCAGCATCCTCCCGCTCGACCGGCTGGTCGCAGCCGACCGCGAGGCGGGCGTGTTCGACCAGCTTCGCCTGCGCGGTGTGAGCGAGGAAGTGGCGATGACCGCGCGGCTGCTGGCGCACTGGCTCAGCTTCGGCCCGCTGATCCTGATCGCCACCCTGCCCGCTGCGGCGCTGCTGTCATTGACCGGCGACACCTTCTGGCGGCTGTTCGTCAGCCTGCTGGCGGGCACGCCGGGCCTCGCAGCGATCGGCCTGATTACCTCCGCGCTGCTGGCTTCGCTAAGGGGAGGCACCGCGCTGGCCGGCCTTATGCTGGCGCCTGTCGCGGTGCCGCTGGTGATCTTCGGCGCCGGCCACCTGGCACGCGACGACATTTCCGGCGCGCTGTTCGCCGCCGCTTTCAGCCTCGTGCTGTGTGCTATCGCACCCTTCGCGGCCGCCGCAGCGATCCGGGCAGCGAGGGATTAAGTCTCACCGTCGCCCCGACGATTGATGAAAACGTTTCAATACGGCGGCTTGTGCCGCTCCTTCGCGCTGAGCGTGAAGATTTCCACCCCATCCTCGGTGATGCCGAGCGAGTGCTCGAACTGTGCGGACAGCGATTTGTCGCGGCTCACCGCGGTCCAGCCGTCGCCCAGCACCTTGGCCCAGGGCTTGCCTGCATTCAGCATGGGCTCGATCGTGAAGAACATGCCCGGTTTCAGTTCGGGGCCGGTGCCCGCAACACCGACATGGACCACCTCGGGCGCGTCGTGGAACAGCCGCCCCAGCCCGTGCCCGCAGAATTCGCGCACCACGCCATAGCGGTGCTGTTTGGCATGCGCCTCGATCGCGGCACCTATATCGCCGAGCCGCGCGCCGGGTTTCCCGGCAGCCTCGATCCCGATCATCAGCGCCTCGTGCGTCGCCTCGACCAGCTTCTTCGCCTTCAAGGGCGGATCGCCCGCGAAGAACATGCGGCTGGTGTCACCGTGCCAGCCGTCGAGCAGCGGCGTCACATCGATATTGACGATGTCGCCGTCCTTCAGCGTCTTCTCGCTCGGGATGCCGTGACAGATGACATGGTTGACCGAGATGCAGCTCGAATGCGTGTAGCCGCGATAGCCGAGCGTTGCGGGCACCGCGCCTGCATCCAGCATCATGCCACGGATCGCGTCGTCGATGCTTTGCGTGGTGACGCCCGGCTGCACCAGTTCGGGCATCTGGTCGAGGATGTCGGCGGCAAGTCGCCCCGCCTTGCGCATGCCCTCGAACCCTTCGGGGCCGTGCAACTTGATGGTGCCGTCGCGGTAGACGTCGGAATCGGCGGTGATGGTCTGATATTCGGTCATGCAGGCCCAGATATGGTCAAAGCCTGCAAAAAGCGAGGTCAGGACACGAAATCGTCGCGATAACGCGCCTTGACCGCCTGCCGGATCGCATCGTCTACGCTCAGTTCCACCTCGTAATCGCCCTCTGCATAGGGGCCTGCGACGTAGGGCGCGGCGTAGAGCATCACGCGATCGAACTTCTCGCCGTTCGACAGCAGCACCAGTTCCAGTTCTTCCAGCGCCGGGCAGCGGCCGAACATGTCGTCCTCCTCGGTCACCTCCCCGCCGCGCCGCGCCATGCGCTGCGCGTCGAGCGCGTCGCAGAACCGCGTGCCCAGCGCGTCGGCCAGCGCCTCCTGCGATTCGAACAGCATGATCGGTTCCAGCAGGCGCTGCGCGTCCACGTTCCACAACACGCTGCTGAGGCCGTAATTGCCGTGGGCACCGCCGAAATAGGTCGATCCGTTTTCCACCAGGCTCAGCCAGTCGGTGGTCTGCCCCGCCAGCCGCCATTCGATGGTGACCATGAAGCGGTTATAGGGAAAGCCTTCCTCGCGCGCCTCGCGGCTGGCATCGCGCGCTGCGCGCTGCAGATCGGCTTCCTCGCGGTTGGCCTGCTCGTCCAGCCGGTCCCTCAGCGCGGGGATGGCGCCGAGCGTTTCCGGGTAGGAGAAGGAAAAGGCGTAGAGGTCGGTCTCCTCGGAGATGGCACGCTCCAGCGTGGCGCTCCCGGAAAGGCCGTCACCCGATGTTCCTTCACCATTTGCCTCGCCGCCGCGTGCGGCATCCTCGCCTTCGACCCCTGTCTTCTGCTCGAGCTCTTCGGGTGAGGTACAGGCAGCGATAGCAAGGCAGGTTGCCAGCACGAGCCTTGCAAAACTTCCTGGCATTTCCATTCAAATCCTCTGCAGCCGCGCGAATCCGGTTGAGCCGGAGCGCCAACGTCGCCATGCACGATATAATGACCGAGACCGCTTTGATACAGCCCGATAAGGGCCAGAACGCAATCACCCTCCACCTCGTCAACGAAGCCGGCTTCCCCGGCTGGGCGAAGACGCTTAGCGACGGCCAGCGCGCCATGCTGGAAGCGCAGGGATTCACCGGCAAGGGCTACCAGACGGCGATCGTCCCGGCGACGCCGGGCAACGGGTCCGCCTGGTTCGCAGCGGGCGGCGTGGCCGATCCCGACTCGCTTTCCAGCTGGTGCCTCGCCAAGCTTGCAGAAGTGCTGCCCGAAGGCACCTATCGGCTGGAAGGGCGCGAACCCGGCCCCGCCCTGCACGGCTGGCAGACCGCGCAATACCGGAACCTCTCCTATCGCAGCGATCCCGATGTAACGGGCCCGCGCGTCCTGCTGACCAGCAATGTCAACGCGATAGAGCCTGCCATTGCGGAGGCGCAGGCGGTCAATCTGGTGCGCAGACTGGTCGATACGCCGCCCGAAGACATGGGCCCCGCCGGCCTGGAGGCCGAGATCGAGGCGCTGGCCAAGGCGCATGATGCGAAGCTGGAGGTGACTCGCGGCGATCAGCTGGAACAGAACTACCCGCTGGTCCACGCGGTGGGCCGGGCGGCGGCGCGCCATCATGCGCCGCGCATCATGCATCTTGCGTGGGGCAAGGCGGATGCGCCCGTGCTGGCGATCGTCGGCAAGGGTGTAACCTTCGATTCCGGCGGGCTCGACATCAAGTCGAGCACCGGGATGGCGCTGATGAAGAAGGACATGGGCGGCGCGGCGCACGCCATCGCGCTGGCCAAGCTGGTAATGAGCCAGAACCTGCCGGTGCGCCTGCACCTGCTGGTGCCCGCAGTGGAAAACGCGATCTCGGGCAATGCACTGCGTCCCGGCGATATCGTGAAGAGCCGCAAGGGCCTGACGGTGGAGATTACGAACACCGATGCGGAAGGCCGCCTGATCCTGGCCGACGCGCTCGACCGGGCAAGCGAGGAGAACCCGTCCCTGCTGATCGACTTCGCCACTTTGACGGGCGCCGCACGTGTCGCACTGGGCCCCGATTTCCCCGCGCTGATGACGCGGCGCGACGAGACGGCCGATGCGCTGATCGCGGCAGGCAAGGCACATGACGACCAGCCATGGCGCCTGCCCCTGCCCGATATCTATGCCGAATGGCTGGAATCCCCGCTCGCCGATTGCATCAATGCGCCCAAGAACGGTTTCGCAGGTGCAAGCGTGGCCGGGCTGTTCCTCGACAAGTTCGTGGGCACGGGCAAGGATGGCGAGCCGATCGACTGGGCGCATTTCGATACCTATGGCTGGCGCCCCACGGCCAAGCCGGGGCGGCCCAAGGGCGGCGAGGCCTACGGCCTGCGCGCCAGCTGGCACATGCTGCGCGCGCGTTTCGGGGCATAAGCAACCGTGGCTGCCCGCCGGAAACCGTGTTTAGGTTGTCTGGCGGGCGGGCACGGGCTAAGCGCGCCCTTCAAAAGGACGATAATCGACTTTCTCGCGTGACCGACCCCGCAAACCTTTCCAACAATGAAGCCCCGCTGGCACTGACCGGTCCGGTCGAATGGCCGGAGAAAGGCACGCTGCCGCTGCGCCGCGACCTGGCGCATATCGCGCTGGCGCCGCGCTTCCTGGTAGCGAACTATGCAGAACCTTCCGCGATGCGGATTGGCGATGCTGCGGCCCCGCTGGTCCGGTCGACCAAGGATGAAAGCGACGTGATCCTGACCCTGGAGAGCGGCGCCGAGTTTCAGGCGCTGGATGTGACCGCGAGCTGGGTTTGGGGCTGCATCGGACCAGAAGGGCCGACCGGCTATGTCAGAAGGGATGCATTCGCCTGATGGCTGAAGGGTCGTGACAACGCAGGTCTTCGTTGACGGGGCGGCGGGTACGACCGGCCTCGAGATCGTCACGCGGCTGGCGGCGCACCCCGAGTTCGAGCCGCTGGTGCTCGACGAGGCACGCCGCAAGGACCCCGAAGCACGCCGGCAAGCGCTGAACGATACGCCCTTCGCGGTGCTCTGCCTGCCGGACGATGCCGCGCGCGACGCGGTGGCGATGGTCGATCAGGAAAGCGCAACGCGCATCGTCGATGCCTCTTCGGCGCACCGGGTGGCGGATGGCTGGACCTATGGGTTTCCCGAAATCGTCGGGCGCGATGCGATCGCTTCGGCGGACCGCGTCAGCAATCCGGGCTGCTATCCAACGGGCTTCCTTGCGCTTGTCGCACCATTGGTGCGCGCAGGCCTGCTGCCCGCAGACTGGCCCTACACGGTTAACGCGGTCAGCGGCTTTTCGGGCGGCGGCAAGGCGCTGATCGAACGCTTCGAGGCAGAGCCCGACATCGCCTTTCGCGCCTACGGCCTGTCGCTGGACCACAAGCACCGGCCAGAGATGAAACTGCACGCAGGCCTCAAGCATGGCGTGCTCTTTGCCCCGTCGGTCGTCCCGGCGTTTCGCGGCATGCTGGTCGAAGTGCCGCTCCACTTGGGCGCAATGGAACCGGCCCCTTCCGCGGACGATCTGCGCAGCGCGCTGGCAGATTTCTATCGCGGCTCGCCGGTGGTTACGGTGATGCCCGCCGGAGACCCCGGAGAGCTTCTGCTGCACCGGGATGCAAGCCCTGACGACGGTGTGGAGCTGTCTGTTTTCGGCAACGAAGGCGGATGGAACGCGCGTTTGATCGCAGTGCTCGACAATCTCGGCAAGGGTGCCAGCGGTGCGGCGATCCAGAACCTCAACCTGATGGCGGGCTTGCCTGAAACTACTTCGCTGCAGCTGCACCCGTCACATTAGGCGCGTGGAGCGGCAATTTTACGCAAGAAACTTGCCCCTTTATCGCAGTGCAACATTACAGTAGGCTTTCTGCCACAACACGCCGACTCGCACCGGCCAATGCCTTCGGAGGATCGACCCCGCGGTGAAAAAGATCGAAGCGATCATCAAGCCCTTCAAGCTCGACGAAGTGAAGGAGGCGCTGCACGAAGTCGGCGTATCCGGGATCACGGTGACCGAAGCGAAAGGCTTCGGCCGGCAGAAGGGCCACACCGAATTGTATCGGGGCGCCGAGTATGTCGTCGATTTCCTGCCCAAGGTGAAGCTGGAAGTCGTGGTGCCGGATGCCCTGGCCGAACGCGTGGTGGAAGCCATTGCCGGTGCCACGCAGACCGGCCGCATCGGCGACGGCAAGATTTTCGTCTCCACGATTGACGCCGCCCTGCGCATCCGCACCGGCGAACGCGACGACGACGCCCTCTGAATTTTCCAGGCACCGACTGCCCAATAACCATCCGAAAGGAGCATCATGTCAACTGCCAGCGACATTCTGAAACAGATCAAGGAACAGGACATCGAGTGGGTCGACCTGCGATTCACCGACCCCAAGGGCAAATGGCAGCACCTGACCATGGTGGCCGGCATCCTGGGCGAAGATGAGCTGGAAGACGGCCTGATGTTCGACGGTTCGTCGATCGCCGGCTGGAAGGTGATCAACGAAAGCGACATGATCCTGCGCCCGGACCTGTCGCGGACCTATATCGATCCCTTCGCCGCGACCCCCACCATGATCGTGTTCTGCGACATCGTGGAGCCCGCGACCGGCGAATGGTACGCACGCGACCCGCGCTCCACCGCCAAGCGTGCAGAGAACTATCTCAAGTCGACCGGCATCGGCGACACCATCTATGTCGGCCCGGAAGCCGAGTTCTTCATGTTCGACGACGTGCGGTTCGAAGATGGCTATGCCGGATCGGGCTATGCGATCGACGATATCGAGCTGCCGACCAATTCGGGCAAGGAATACGAGGCGGGCAACATGGCCCACCGTCCGCGCGCCAAGGGCGGCTACTTCCCCGTCGCCCCCGTCGACAGCGCAGTCGACATTCGCGGCGAGATGGTTTCGACCATGATCGAGATGGGCCTCAACTGCGACAAGCACCACCACGAGGTGGCCGCGGCGCAGCACGAACTCGGCCTCACCTTCTCGACCCTGACCGAGACGGCCGACCAGATGCAGATCTACAAGTACGTCGTCCACCAGGTGGCGCATGCCTACGGCAAGACGGCGACATTCATGCCCAAGCCGATCAAGGACGATAACGGGTCGGGCATGCACACCCACATGTCGATCTGGAAGGACGGCAACCCGACCTTCGCTGGCACCGGCTATGCGGGCCTGTCCGACAACTGCCTCTATTTCATCGGCGGCGTCATCAAGCACGCCAAGGCGCTGAACGCCTTCACCAACCCGACCACCAACAGCTACAAGCGACTGGTGCCGGGCTTCGAGGCGCCCGTGCTGCTGGCCTATTCGGCGCGCAACCGGTCGGCTTCCTGCCGCATCCCCTACGGTTCGGGCGAAAAGGCCAAGCGCGTGGAATTCCGCTTCCCCGACGCGATGGCCAACCCCTATCTCGCCTATTCGGCGCTGCTGATGGCCGGCCTCGACGGGATCACCAACAAGATCCATCCGGGCGAGGCGATGGACAAGAACCTGTACGATCTGCCGCCCGCCGAGCTGGCCGATGTGCCGACCGTTTGCGGGTCCCTGCGTGAAGCGCTGATCGCGCTGGAAGAAGATCACAACTTCCTGCTGCAGGGCGATGTCTTCACCAAGGATCAGATCGACGCCTACTGCGAACTGAAGTGGGAAGAAGTCGTGCGGCTCGAAACCACGCCTTCCGCGGTCGAGTTCGACATGTACTATTCCGCCTGAACGCGGATCGCAGACCTAACGAAGAGGGCCGCCGGAGCATATCCGGCGGCCCTTTTTCATTGCCGTGGCCGTTGCGGTTCAACTGCGACGGATCAATCCGCGCTGAATGGTGATCACGAAGCAGCCCAGCAGCATCAGGCTTGCGAACATCGTCAGCCAGTCGAGCGGCTCGGGACCGGCGAGATAGCCGAGATGGGCCAGCAGAGCCCAGCCTCCACCAACCACGACGGTCAGGTAGAAGGCCGCGCTCGTACCTTCCACCGAAACCGCCCGCATCAGTTCATCGGTGTGCGCACGTTGGCGATGGCCGGTGTAGCAAGCCAACACGAACAGGATGGCCACCAGAGCCAGAGCGACGGGGGCCCCGATCGGCCCGGCAGGGGCGGCGAAGGCAGCAATGAACAGGATGGCCGCAATGGAAGCGGTTCCCAGCACGCTCCAGCGCAGCATCGGGCGCATCTCGCGCAGTTCATCGGCATCCTCGACGTTGAGCAGGCGCGATCCCGCGTCCGGAGAGACCAGGCCGAAACCTACGACAGCTGCCGTCATCAGGTAGAGCATACCCACCAGGGCAGCGATCTCGCGCGAAGTGTCGAGCGCGCCCAGCGCCCCGCTGTCGATCAGTTCCATCAGCCCTATCGCACCCAGTGCGCCCGCCACGGCGCCGATCCCGGTCTTGATAGCAAGAGAGCGCCAGTTGGTGCGCTCTACCGCGGGGTGGTCTTCCAGGCTCGTCATTCGCTCGGCTCCCAATCGTCGATAAACAGGTCCGGCACGTTCACGGCGAACAGCCTCGCCATGCGTAGTGCCAGCGGGAGAGAGGGATCGTACTTGTCGGTTTCTACCGCGTTGATCGTCTGGCGAGAGACGCCCAGCCGCCGGGCAAGCTCGCCCTGGCTCCAGCCCGCCTCTTCGCGGTAGTGCTTCAAGCGGTTCTTCACCGGCCCATTACTCCCGGCAACGCCCCATGTGGGCGCTGACAAGAGCTCTTTACAGTCAAGAACTCTTGTCAGTCAAGAGCTCTTGTCAGGCTTCTAGGCAAATTTCCATGCGCGAAGGTCAATGTTCGCCATGGTATCGCGAAGGGCAGGATAGTCGCGCGCGATGGCCTTGCTCGCCCTGCGGAAATCACGCTGGAGATAGGGCTTGAGTTGCACCTCGATGGCATCGGCGTCGTGCGCGTTCAGATGCGCTGCCAGGGCGGTGGCGGTCACCAGCGCCTGCTCGGACAGATAGCGGGAGGCGGAGGAGCGCCAGCCCTGCCAGGCCCCGTCGGTCCACTGCTCGAAGTGCCGCGCCGAATTGGCGAGAAACACCCCGAAGCCGAGATACGCTGCGCAGCAATCCGTCGCGTGCTCAACAAGATCCGGCCCGCCGGGAGGCGCCCCCCTCCCCTCCAGCAGATAGTGGCTCAGTTCGTGGGCGAAGGTGGCGACAAGATTATCCGGCTTGCGCAGAAGCGAAGCGCTGTAGCGGATTACGTAACCCTCGCCTTCCCCCTCATAGGAGAACGTGCCGAGCGGTCTGGAATCGAGCTGCACTTCGGCCGGGTCGGAGCGCGACTGCTCGTCTTCTATTCGCTCCAGGTGACACGGCCAGTCCGCCATCTCGCATTGCTGCTGCACAAGCGCGAAGAGTTCTGACGCCGTCGTCGCTTCGGCCAGAGCAGGATCGCCCGGCAGGACGGCCTCGATTTTCCTGCCTTCATCATCGAGTACCCGCCGCAACCAGGCAAAGCAGGCGACAAGCCAGTCCAGCTCGTCCCTGGAAACTGGTGGCGCAACCTTGAAAAGCCCCACCCGCGCGCGCCTCAGGCCGTGCCGTTCAGAAACTTGTGCACCGGCCTGAAGCCCAGCGGACCGCGCCGTACCCGCGCTTCCGCGGCTTCCAGCGCCTTGGGATAGATCGCGCCGAACAGGTGGTCGAAGGTTCCATCCCAGCTATATTCGCGTTCCACCAGGGCGCGCGCCTCGCGGCCCATGGGGGCGGCCTTTTCGGGCCAGATTTCCTGCACCGCATCCGCCATCGCCTGCGTATCTTCCACGGGCACCAGCACGCCGTTCGCGGGCGCAACGCGGCTCGGCATGGCGCCGGCGTCGACGCCGATGACGGGCAGTCCGCAGGCCTGCGCCTCGATCACGGAAATGCCGAAGGTCTCGCTCGCCATCGCCGAAACATAAATATCGGACGAAGCCAGTGCCCGCGCCAGCTCCTCGCGATCGTCGAGAAATCCGGGGAACACCACGTTCATCCCTTCGGCCGCTTCCTTGAGCTCTTCGGTCAGCTTGCCATCGCCCATCATGACCAGGGCCGCGTCGAGTTCGCGCGGCAACTTGCGAAACATCTCGATCAGCTGATCGGCGCCCTTTTCGTAGTCGATACGGCCGGCGTAGATCAGCAGCGGGCCCGAGGTATGGGCCAACCCCATCTCAGCGCGAAAGGCGGGATCTGCCTTGGCAGGATGGAAGATATCGCTGTGCACGCCCAGCGTCAGCATATCGACGTCATGCACCTTCATCCGGGTGAGCGTGGGCAGGCTCACATCGCTCAGCGCATAGACCTCGTCGAATTCGCGATAGGTGATCTCGCCGTAACAGCACGCCTGCCAGCGCCAGAAGCGAGCGAGCTGAGGGCCGAACAGCTTCACGGCGACGCGGTGGACCTGCGCTTCGGGGAAATCGGTGTGATAGCCGGCAACCAGCGCGGTGCCGGGATGACGGCGGCGATGGTTGATCGCGGTCCACGGCAAGATCCACGGGCATGGCGATTCGATGATGTCGGGCAGGTAGCGCTCCAGCACTTCGCGAACCGGAGCGGTTTTGGTGATGAAGCGATAGTTCGGGCTGTTCTCGATCCCCTCGGCGGCGATCTCGCACCAGATCGCGCGGCCGTTCTCGACCACCTTGGTCTCCGGGCCGGGTACGATCTGCAGCAGCCGATGGCCGGTGTTTTCCAGCACGTACCTGCGCTTTTCCTTCAGGTAGGTGCTGATCCCTCCGCCGCCCCGTGGGGAATAGCTCTGGGTCAGGTCACAGATCAGCAATTGGTCGCTTGTCGAAGCCATTATCCGTCATAACCATAATTGACATCGCAGGGGAGCCAGATGGTCCCTGCCCCCTGCGACGTCCACCGATATGCACCGATCATCCGCCGACGGCGACCGACATGTGGCCCGCAGGCAACGCCACAGTTACCGCCCGGCATCAGTAATCGCGGCTCGCCTCGATCGAAACGCCGTTGCGACCGACGGTCGATACGGTGGCGAGCAGCGATAGCCAGCTGGTGATGCGGAATTCCGCGTCGGTCGCGCTGTAGCCCTGTCCGTCGGTGATCAGTTCGACATAGAAGCGACGCCCGATATTCTTGCCCAGCGCGATGGCCGTGCCCCGGTCGAGCACGGGATCCGCAGACACGATCCGCAAGCGGTCCAGCCCGATCGCACTGCGCAACTGGTTGATCGGATCGAGCCCGCCACCGCCGCGCAGCGACGCGACCGCCGCGCCCAGTTGGAGCGCATCCGTTGCGGAAAGACTGGTGATCGATCCGCCGAACAGCAGCCGCGCCAGAATCTCCTCGTCGGGCAGTGCAGGCGTAGAGCTGAAGGTGATCTCCGGCTCCATGGCGTTGCCCCCAATGTTCACCGTTACCGAGATGCCGTTGCTGTCGGTCTCCGCCTCGATGTCGAGACGCGGATCGATCGCCCGCGACTGATCGAATTCGATCCGCCCCCGGGTGACTTCGAAGCGCGCGCCCGCGAAGGTGTAGTCGCCCCGGATCAGGTTCGCCTCCCCGCCGATGCGCATCTCTTCCGTCGTGCCGCGTACCCGCACATCGGCGCTCCATTCGCTGTCGAGACCAAGGCCGTCCACGTCGACCCGGCTGGGCGCGCGCGCATCGATCAGGAAGCGCCAAGGTGCGCCGCTCGCGGTCGGCACGTAGCGATCGCGGGGGAAGTTGACCTCGCGGGTCGGTATGTTGGGAATCTCGGCCGTCTCCGCACCGTTGCCGAGCCGCCAGCTCGCCCGCTGGACCAGCAGGCGACCGGCAATCGTGCCGCCCGATCCGTTGGACACGATGCGCAGCGGGCCGGTTACGGTGGCATTGAGCCCGCGCGCATTCACCAGCTGCGCGTTCTGCGCGGCGGCGCGCAGGTCTATCTCGGGCCCGCGCCCTGCCCCCAGATTGGCAAGATCGACCACGCCGCTGCCGCTGAGCGTGCCGCCATTGGGGGCGGTGCCACGGAAGCTGTTGATGCGCAGTCGCGAGCCCGCGAAATCGCCGCTGACAGTCGCGTTGCGGATGTCGGTGCCCGAAATCGAACTCTGAATTCGCAAGTCTTCGCTGGATAGCGATCCGCGAACCCGCGGATCGGCCAGAGAGCCGCGTACGTCGGCGGCAATGGCCACGGGGCCGGAGAAATCCAGCAGGTCGATAGCGGCGAGCCGCCAGAGAGACTGTGCCGGACCACGGTAACGAAGTTGCGCAAACAGGTCTCCCGCCTGCAAGCGTTCCACCAGGCTGCCACTGGCCGGCAATTCGGAAATCAGCGCCTGAATGCGCCCGCCCTGCGTGCCATTGTCGGCCATGATCGCGCGAGCTTGCAGCCTGTCGGCATCGAGGCGTGCGACAAGGGAAAGATCGACCGGACGCGAGGCGAGGATCAGACCCGAACGGGTAAAGCCATCTACCTTCACGTGTGCTTCGCCCGAGGGCGGCGAACCGCCGACATTGCTATAGGTGATGCTGCCTGAGAGCGTCCCGCCAAGCCCCGCATCGCCCAGAGCGATATCTGCCAGCGAGAGGGGAATTTCCCGCATGTCCAGATCGAGGCTGGTCGAATCGCCCAGCTGCCCCTCGGCAATCAGATAGCCATCCCCGTAGCTGATCTGCGAGCGCTGCAGGCTCCAGCCGTTCCCGGTATCGGTCAGCACCGCACGGCGGGGCATGGTAAGTTCGCGTCCGGCCAGGTTGCCACGCGCCGCCACGGCGATACGCTCGGGCGCAACATCTGCCGAAAGCTGGAGCGCGAACCCCCTGCCCCGCCGCCCGGCAACGGCTGCGTTTACTTCGCCGCTTCCGTTCACGAGTTCGGCATCGGCGGTCATCCGCCCGATAAACAGCGATCCGTAACGTATGCCCTGCGCGTCCGCCTCGCCCCGGATGGTGGTATTGCCCTCCGCTATCAGGCCGCTCGCGTCGATGTCGGCTATGGCGATCTGCAGGCCGGTCGCCCCGCTGAAGGTGGCATTGCGAGCCGCGATATCGACGTCGAAGCCCTGCCCTCCGTCACGCGGAGCAAGGCTGATCGTGCCGTCGAGGCCGCCGCCGGTCAGCGCCAGTTCGCCGCTGGCGCCACCTTCCACCAGGGTGATGTCGCCGGTCAATTCGGTGTCGGAGACGCTCAGCGTCTCGACCGAGACTCGCGTCGGCCCGCCTGCGGGGGAGAACAGCCCCAGTGTGCCATCGAAGCGACCGAGCATCGAATCGCCCTCGGTCTCGATCCGGAAGCCCTCGTCTATCGGGCTGACAGCCACTCGCACATCGCGCAGCCCGGCAGCGGGCAGCGGTCTTGCGAAGACCAGCACCGCCTCGGGCCCCCGGTCGGTCAGCGAAGCCTCGACCGTGAATGGGCCGTAATCGGCCTGCCGCCCGCGACCGGCAACCCGCGTGGTGCCAGGGGCCACCTGCCCGTCGATCACCAGGTTCAGCTTGCGCGAATCGAGCCGCACCTGGCGGAAATCGATCGGCGCGTTCTGCGCCAGCGAGACACCGCCCGAAAAGTCGATCAGAGGCCCGGCAAGATTGGCGAGCGTATCATTGGTGACGCGCGGAACCTGCCCGCGCAGATCGGCGGTCAGTCGCCATGCGCCATCGTAGACGAAATCGATAGTGCCGCCCGCGTTGACCCGGCCCACCTGTTCGAACATCAGGCCGTTGACCGCCGCAGGACCGCGCACTTCCCAGCGGTTGGCACCTATATCGCCGCGAATGGCGAGCTGGGCGCTGGCATCGGGGAAGGTGATACGCAGCGAGTCCGAAATCAGTTCGCGCCCGGTGAAGACCAGCCGGCCATCGATGGACCCGTTGACCAGACGCGGATCGGCAAGGTCGTTGCCCGTCGCAATCCGGGCGATCTCGGCATCGACCGGGATGATCCAGCGGCTGCCATCGTAGGTCGCAGTGCCTTCCTGCGCGATCCCGGTGATCGTGGTTGTCCCGGCGGAGAACCGGTCGGCCACCAGGCGGAAGGGGATAGCCAGATCGCGGAAGCTACCGTCGATCGTGCCCGATGCCTGCGCCCCTTCGAAGCGCAGGTCGGGTCCGAACAGCTCGGGATCGCGCAAGGTGGCTACGAATTGCACCGCGTCGGCGCGATTATCGGCAAGGTCCGCCGCGCCTTCAGCCACCAGGCCCAGCCCCTGGCCGATCAGTTCGATCCGCCCATCGATCACCCTGTCGGCAAAGGTGCCGGAGGCCTCGACACGGGTATCGGGCCCCAGCGCGCGCTGCGGAATGCCGGTGAGGAAGGGGGTTGTATCGGCCTGGCCGACGATCCCGTACGTTCCGTCCTCTGCGCTCAGCCGAAAACGGCCCAGCGCCTCGTCATCGCGGTCGATGGCCAGTTCGCCGTCCCAGCGCGTCCAGGTGCCGTCGCCGTCCAGGCTTGCGGTATATCCGCCCTCCAGGTTGGCGAGGCTGGTGAGAACGCCGCCCTCTGGTGCCTCAATCTGCAGGTCTGCGTCGAACATGTCTCCGTCGGGTTCGGCGATCAGGTCCACCACCAGGCGGTCGCCTTCTCCGAAGCGTCCGTCGGCCTTGATCACCGCGCGCCCGTCGCGAATTCGGGCGCGGCCCACCAGATCGACGCTGCGCCGCTCATCTCCGGCAATCCCGGGGGCGAGCGTCCAGTCGACCAGTTCGAGATTGCCCACCGCAATGTCGAAACCGGGCAGCATCGGCGCGTCCGGGTCGCCCGGCTTGAGTTCGGGCAAGCGCAGCAATTCGCCACGCTCCGCCCGAAGCGAGCGAATATCCAGCCCCCTGCTGAGCCAGGCGAAGGGCCGCCATTTCAATTCGGCACGCGGCACGGTGAGGAACACGCCCTGCGGGTCCGACAGGGCCAGATCGTTGATGACCGCCTCGTCGTAGATATTGCCTTCGATGCTGCCGACCGAAATGCGCAAGCCGCTCTGCGGTTCGAGCGCGTTGACCTGATCGACAACGAAGTCCTTGCCTACCGGCGTGTTCAGCCCGAAGACGAATGCTGCAGCCAGCAGTACCAGCACCCCGATCGCGCCGACGACCCAGTTGGCGATGCGTCCGGCCACGCTCTTGCGGCGCGGTTTTTCCTCCCGCTCTTCGCTGACGGCATCCTGTGTCATCAGAAGGCCTGCCCCAGCGAAACATAGACGGCGACGAAGCTGTCCGTCGGCCGCGGGTTGATCGGGAACGCGACATCCAGCCGCAGCGGGCCGAACCCGGTCAGGTAGCGTGCACCGATCCCTGCACCGATCCGGATATCCTCGAAATCGGGGTATTCGTCGGTGCCGACCGAACCTGCGTCCACAAAGGGCACAACCTGCACCGCTCCATTGAACAGCGGCGTGGGAATGCGCGCTTCTGCCGAAAGCTCGATCAGGGAGCGCCCGCCGATGGGATCGCCGGAGGGATCGCGCGGTCCGATTTCGCGGTAACCATAGCCGCGCACCGAGCCGCCACCCCCGGCGAAGAAGCGCCGCGACGGCGCGATGTTGCTCAGGGGGGCCCCGGCGATCGAGCCGAGCCTGATGCGTCCTGCCAGGATCGGTCCGTCCTCGCCTATCTGGCGGTAGTAGGAGGCATCCGCCTGGTTGCGGATGTAGAAGCTTTCCATACCCTGCGTCTCCGAAATCTCGGGAGACGCACGGACCGAAACGCGGAAGCCTTCCGTCGGGTTGAGCAGGTCGTCACTGGTATCGATCTGCGCGAAGCCGGGCAGCGCGGCGACGAAATAGGTCTGGCGCGGCGGCGGGGACGGATCGGTGAGATCGCTGTTGTCGAGATCGAACGCCAGCCGCTCGTCCGAAGCGAGCAGCTCGAGCCCGACGCTCCAGCTGAATGGCTTCTGGAACAGAATGTTCGACAGCCGCTCGTAAGTGCCGATGAACCCGGCCGTATTCGCGGCGAAGGCGGCGTTGTCCAGCGAGCTGGCAAAAGCATCGAGTGTGAGCACACGGTCGCGCCCGCCGAAATTGTTCTTCCGGAAAGTCACGCCGACCAGCTGTTCCTGCGTCCCCGCAACCCCGCGCACCCGCAACGCGCCTTCGGGCGGGAAAAGATTGCGGTGTTCCCAGCTTGCCGCGATGCGGAAGCCTTCTTCGGTTCCGTAGCCGATTGCACCTGCAATGGTCCGCAACTCGGCCTGGGTCAGCCCCACCTGCATCTCGACCGTGCCGGGCTCCCCGTCAGCGGGGGCTTCGGTTTCGACCGGGGTTATGGTGACCGAGGAGACAAGCCCGGTGGCAATGATGGCGCGGCGCAGGTCCTGCTCCAGATCGCGCTCGTACAGGTCGCCCGGCTCGAAGCGGGCGATGGTGGCAAGATGCTTGCCGGACAGGAATTTCGGCATGTCCGACACGACATTGCCGAATACGTATTGCCCGTTGGGGCGCACCGGCATGGTGAGGTCGCCTTCGGTCCGCGCATAATCGACCAGAAGTTCGGGGCCGTCGATTTCCGCGAAGGGGAACCCGGTATTGCCGAGCGCTGTGTCGAGATCGGCACGTTCGCGCAGGATATCGTAGCTGTCCACGAAATCGCCGGGATAGATATCGAACGCGCGGCGCAGGGTTTGCGAATCCGGCGCCTGATCGAGTTCTCCGAGGTCGATTTCGCCGAAGCGGTAACGCTCGCCCGGCAGGATGTTGAAGCGGACCTGCGGGCGCTCGTCCGACCCGTCGATCAGGTTGGGCCCGACTTCGCGGATGATTTCGCCATTATAGTAGCCATAAGCGCGCAGGAGCTGGTTGAGTATCTCCTGGTCCTCGCGCGCCCTCGCGCCGAGCTGGCCGACATTGGTTTCGGTATCGCCATACGCCTCGATCGAGGACAGCATTTCGAACTGGTTCACGAATTCTTCGCGCTGCGGGAAGGCCCGGGGTTCGGACGGAAAGGCGAGCGCGAGCTGCTCGGTCATCTGGACCACCAGGGGATCGATCAGCAACGGTCCCGCTTCGAGGGGGTTCTCCTCGGCGAACTGCGCGGTGCCATCGTCTTCGACCTGTTCGACATCCTCCAGCTCGAGCGGATCGGGCCACTCTATGGTCAGGCCCGGCAATTCGGCCAGCGGACTGTCGGGCCCCAGTTCGATCGACTGGCCTTCGAACGGGTCGGGCCCGTCGATCGGGGAAGGTTCTTCGGGCGGAACACCATCGGCCGCCCAGGCATCGGGGTTATCCAGTGCCTCGTCCGGGATCAGCGCTTCGAGTTCGGCGGATGCGTTGCGATCCTGCGCCAGGGCCACCCCCGAATGGCCGGCCAGCACCAGCGCAACGGCGGACAGGCAGGCGCTGCGCGCGGGCCTAGCGACCGACAGCGAGAGCCTTGTCGCCCGAGCCAGCGGCGCCGGACGGGGCATCGGAGCGCACGGCATCGCGGATGAGCCGGCTCTGCTCTTCTGCGGAAAGGCGACGCCATCCGCGCGGTCCAAGGCGTTCGAGTGGACGATATCGGATCTTGTACTGCATCCGCGCCGATCCTTCGACCCAGTAGCCGAGGTAGACATATGGCAGGCCTTCTTCGGCGGCGCGCCGGATGTGATCGAGAATGATGTAGTTGCCAAGACCGGACCGTACCTCGTTATCCGGGTCGTAAAAGCTGTAGATCATCGACAGCCCGTCACCCTGCCGGTCGGTAAGGCATGCCCCGACCAAGCGTCCAACAGAGCCATCGCTGGTTGGTTCCCGATATTCAAGGACATAAGTGGATACCGGTGTGTGTTCGACCATATCGGCATAGTCGACCTCGTCCATCCGGGTCATTCCGCCCTCGGGATGCCGCTTGGCGAGGTAATCGCGCAACAGCTCGAACTGCTCGCTGGTCGCCCACGGGCGGCATTCGGTCACCACAAGATCGCTGTTGCGCTTGAGGATCCGCTTCTGCGCCTTCGATGGCGCAAACTCGTCGGCCACCACACGCACCGATACGCAGGCCTGGCAATCGACGCAGCTGGGGCGATAGGCCACCGTCTGGCTGCGGCGGAAACCGATCCGGCCCAGCGCTTCGTTCAGCTGATCGGAATGCGGGCCCTTCAGCTCGGTAAACACCTTCCGTTCCGTCTTGCCAGCAAGATACGGACACGGCGCGGGGCTCGTCACGAAAAAGCGCGGAAAGCGAACGGGGGCAGTCACGGCTAGGCCTGGCGCTCCTGTCGAACGGAAAGGAATCTCTGGTCGGCGGCTGAGGAGGGTATGCCTGAGCCAGCCTCATCCCAAAAGGGGCTTAACCACGAAGTAGGGTTAACAGGAGCTTATTTTGCACATCTGTGCCGCGCAGGCGCTTTTTCGTCTAGCCGGTCAGGCGAGTTCCACCGGGTGAACATCGTAGCCCGCGCCCCGCATGTCGGCGATCAGCGCGTCGACCTGGCTCTTGTTGCGCGCCTCGCATTCGATGTCGGTGATCAGACCCTTGGCGGGCAGCTTCGTGAACACGCGCTGGTGATAGACCTCGATGATGTTGACGTTGTGCCGTTCGAACAGGCTGACGACCTTGTGCAGCGCGCCCGGCTGGTCCTTCAGCGCGATCCGCAAACGGGCCAGCCGCCCTTCCCGCGCAAGGTTGCGCAGCAGCACGGTGGCCAGCAAGCGCGAGTCGATATTGCCCCCGCACAGCGGTAGCCCCACCTTCTTGCCGGCGAACTTGCTCTTGTTGGCAAGCACCGCGGCCAGTCCCGCCGCGCCCGCACCTTCGACGACAGTCTTTTCGATCTGGAGCAACAGCGCGACCGCCGATTCGAGCTCTGGCTCCCCCACCAGCAGGATCTCGTCGACCCGTTTCTCGATAATCGCGCGGGTGAACTTGCCCGGCTCCTTCACCGCGATCCCTTCGGCCAGCGTATCGCCGCCCTCGGGCATCGGCTCCCCGGTGAGCGCATGGTGCATCGAGGGAAACAGCGCCGCCTCGACACCGACCACGCTCATGTCGGGATTGAGCGCGCGCGCCACGGTGGACATGCCGCTCATCAGGCCGCCACCGCCGATCGGCACGACAAGACAATCGAGATCGGGCTTCTCTTCCAGCATTTCGAGCGCGACCGTGCCCGCCCCTGCCGCCACGTCCGGATCGTCGAACGGATGGACGAAGGTCAGCCCGCGCTCCTGCTCCAGCGCGCGCGCGTGCGCGTAGGCTTCATCGAAGGTCTGCCCTTCCAGCACCACATTGCCGCCCACGCTTTCTGTCTGCATCACCTTCACCGCGGGGGTCGTCTTCGGCATCACGATGGTAACCGGAACGCCCAGCCGGGTCCCGTGGTAGGACAGGCCCTGGCTGTGGTTGCCCGCCGACGCCGCGATCACGCCGCGCGCGCGGCGTTCCTCGCTCAGCAGCAGCAGCGCGTTGAGTGCGCCACGTTCCTTGTAGGCGGCAGTGAACTGCAGGTTCTCGAACTTGAGCCAGATTTCCGCCCCCGCAATATCCGAGAGGGTCTGCGATTTCAGCATCGGCGTACGGACCACCGCGCCTTCGATCCGCGCCTGGGCGGCGCGCACATCATCGATGGTCAACTGGTCGAGCGGATCGGGAACCTGGCTAGTCATGCGCGGGGGCCTATCCTCGCTTGCCGCGACCCGCAATATAATGCGTGGTCTTGTGCGAAAAGTTGCGCATCGGGCCCCATTGGCACGCAGGCGCGTTGGCACTAGGCCCGCTGCCGCCCCTCTACGACAACAAGAAGACGCCCGCTTCATGACGTTTCGCTCCCTGATCGCCGCTGCAATCGCGCCGCTCTTCGCGGCCCTGCTGGCAGGCCCCGCCCATGCAGACGTACTGATAGAGAATGTGGATGGCATCCGGATCGACGAGGATGGCGATCTCGACCGCTTTACCGCGCTTTGGGTGGATGACGACGGCACGATCATCGAAGTGCTGGACAAGGGCGACAAGCGCCCCGAACGCCCGACCTACCTTTCCGACATGGAAGGCCGCGTGATCGTGCCGGGCATGATCGATGCGCATCTGCACGTGATGGGTATCGGCTTCGGCGCGCTGACCCTCGACCTGTCGCAGACCAGTTCGCTCGAAGAGGCGCTCGCCCTGATTGCCGAGTTCGCGCAGGCGAACCCCGGGCGGCCCTGGATTCTGGGCCGCGGCTGGAATCAGGAGAAATGGGGGCTGGGACGCTTCCCTACCGCAGAGGAGCTGGACAGCGCCGTCAGCGACCGCCCGGCGTTCCTGGAACGCGTGGACGGTCATGCGGGATGGGCCAATTCGCGCGCCATCGAAATGGCCGAGATTACCGGCAAGACCAAGAATCCCGCTGGCGGCAGGATCGAACGCGACGCCAGCGGGGCACCCAGCGGGGTGTTCGTCGACGCCGCGGCCGAGCTGGTCCAGAAGGTCGTTCCCGCCCCGCGGCCGGTGGACCGGGACGCAGCCCTGTACGAGGCGCAGAACATTCTGTTGTCGCAGGGAATAACCGCCGTCGCCGATATGGGGACGACGCTGCTCGACTGGCAGACCTATCGCCGTGCGGGCGATTCGGGCCGCCTGCGCATGCGGATCATGTCCTATGCCGCCGGGATCGAGGATATGGAGGTGATCGGCGGGACCGGGCCGACCCCGTGGCTTTACGAGGATCGTCTGCGACTGAACGGGGTGAAGCTCTATCTCGACGGCGCGCTGGGATCGCGCGGTGCCTGGCTCAAGGCGCCCTACACGGACGATGCGGACAATACCGGCCTCCCCCTGCTGACCGACACCCAGCTGCGCAACAAGATGAGCCGTGCCGCGATGGAGAATTATCAGGTTGCGGTCCACGCAATCGGCGATGCCGCCAATGCCGAGGCTCTGGCCGCTATCGAGGAATTGTCGGAAAGCTATCGCGGTGACCGGCGCTGGCGAATCGAGCATGCGCAGATCGTCGACCCGGCGGACATCGAACGCTTCGGGAAGTACGGCATCATCGCCTCTGTCCAGCCTGTCCACCAGACATCCGACAGGCTGATGGCCGAAGCGCGGCTGGGGCCGGAGCGTCTGCCGGGCGCCTATCCCTGGGCAAGCCTGAAGGATGCTGGCGCCCGACTGGCCCTGGGGTCGGACGCTCCTGTCGAGCGCGCCGCCCCCTTCGTGGGCATGGCGGTCGCCATGACCCGGATCGATGGCGATGGCATGCCGCCCGGCGGCTGGATGGCTCGGGAACGCCTCTCGCGCATGGCTGCCTGGCGTGGCTTTACCGCCGATGCGGCTTTTGCCGGCTTTGCGGAGGGGCGCTTCGGCAGGCTGGTCGAGGGCGAACGCGCCGATTTCGTGGTGATCGACCGGGATATTGCGCGCGCCAGCCCGCAGGCGATTCGCGAAACCCGTGTGCTGGAGACCTGGATCGCGGGGAAGCAGGTCTACCGGCGGGGCGATTGACCGCGACCCCCACACCGCCTGTCGCCCCAACCCCTTGCAGGTAATCAAATTTTCATAGAGGGTTTCTATCCGCAGGGCCGGATTTGGAAAGTTCCGCAAGCGGTTTCCGGGGAACCCCTCGGCCACCGGGAAGTTGGCCATTGGATAGCAGGTTCCAGAGGCCGCTTTTTGAGGCGTTGCCGATAGGCAACATGATGGAAACTGAGAGCATTTTTTTGGAATTGTGGGTTGCAAATCCCGGCAAATGAAACCATTAGCAGCCCAAGCCGTATACAAGTTACTCGAACAAAAAACGCCGAAATCCCGCAAGGAGACGTTAATTATGAAGATTCGCACTCTGGCCGTTGCTGCCGCAGCCATGTCGCTTGCTTCGGCCCCGGCGGTCGCAGAAATCAGCCTTGATCGCTCGGCTGCTCCCGTCGAAGACGAAAGCGAAATCGGCGCGGCGGCTGGCGTTCTCGGCGCCCTCGCTCTGGCGGGTGTCGTGTACGCGATCGTCGAAGCGACGGACGACGAAGACACGAGCGACGTCAGCTTGTAAGTTTTCGTTCCGAGCGAACGGAATTTGGAAAGGCCCCCGGTTTCGGGGGCCTTTTTCATTTGGGTCAGGATGGCGCATTTGCGCAGCCAGCTTTCGGCCCACCCTGACTGAGGCTCTAACCAACTGATTTCGAGTAGTTTCTCCCTCAGCGCCCGGAACATCCGGGCAGATGAATGAATTGGACAAGTGACGGATCAGAAAATCCGTGCGCCGCAGCCGGTGGCTGCGGGCCAAACATTTCCGAAGGGGCCGTTTTATGAAACTACGCAATCTTGCCATTGGCGCAGCTGCAATGTCGCTCGCTGCCGCTCCCGCAATCGCCGAAATCGACCTCGACCGCGCAACTGCACCTGTAGAAGGTGAAAGCGAAGTCGGTGAAGCTGTCTATGGTGTCGCAGGCCTGGCCGCCTTGGCCACGGTACTCGTACTCGTCACCACCGACGACGACGAGCAGGAGGATGTCAGCCTCTAACGGCTGCACCTTTACCTGGAAATCTCGGAGGGCCCCCTGTTCGGGGGCCTTTCTCGTTTGGGCGCGGATCTACCCTGCCGAGGCAGATCCAGTCTCGGCGTGACGGCTGCCAGCCCACGGCAGGATCAGACCGTTTCGGACGCCTCTCCGCTTTCTTCGGTCTGATCCTGCCGTCGCCGATTGAGGATCAGCATGACCAGCAGCGATCCCTCGAACAGGATATAGAGCGGTCCGGCAAGGATCAGCTGGGACCCCGGATCGGGCGGCGTCACGATCGCAGCTACCGCCACCACCCCCACAATCACATAGCGCCGCATCTTCACCAGGGAGGCGCGCGTAATCAGCCCCGCGCGTTCCAGCAGCAGCAGCAGGACCGGCAGCAGGAAGCATATCCCGAAGGCCAGGATGAACTGCATCACCAGGCTGAGATAGTCCCCTGCGCTGGGCAGCGCCTCGATCGGGATGCCACCCGCATCGCCGCGAAAGCCCAGAAACCAGCGGAAGGCAGTGGGCATGACCACGAAATAGGCCAGGCTCGCCCCCGCAATGAACAGGATCGGCGTGGCGACAAGGAACGGCAGAAAAGCCCGCTTCTCGCGCGCGTAAAGCCCCGGAGCCACGAAGGCCCACATCTGGTTGGCGATGATCGGGAAGCTGACGCAGAAAGCCGCGAACAGCGCGACCTTCAGCTCCACGAAGAACACCTCGGGCAGCTTGGTGTAGATCAGCCGCGCCTCGCCCTCGCCAAATGCGTCCTGCAACGGCTGGGCGAGGAATGCGAGAATATCGTTAGCGAAATAGAAGCAGACGCCGAAACTGACCGCGAGCACGAATACAGAGCGCAGCAGGCGCCCGCGCAGCTCGATCAGGTGGTCCATCAGGGGGGCCTGCGTCTCGTCGAGGTCGCGCAACACTCCCATGGTCAGGCGCCCTCGTCCCTTGCGGTGCCGCGGCCATCCGCCTTGGGGTCACGTTCGCTCCTGCCCAGCGGCAATTGCGGCTCGTCGGCCTCGTCGGCCTCGCCGGATGGCGTATCGGGCGCCGCCATGCGCGCTTCTGCGGAGGCCGCGTACGGTCCACTGGTGTCGGGTGCGGGATCGTCCGCATCGGGATCGTGGACGCCCGGCCCTGCGGCGGCCTCCCGCTCATCCTCGCCCGGAGCTTTCGGCGGAAGCGGCGTCATTTCATCGCCCGGATGCGCGCGCATGATTTCAGCGTTACGCTCCTTCCACTTCTTCTCCATTTCGTCCATTTCCGCCTCGCGGACCATCGCATCGATCCCGGCGCGGAAATGGCCGGACACGCGGCGAATCTGTCCGATCCAGCGCCCTGCGGTGCGCAGCGCCAGCGGCATGTCCTTGGGCCCGATCACGAGGATCGCGACCACTGCAATCACGAGCAGTTCGGCGGCGCCGATATCGAACATGGGGTCAGGCGCCTTGCCGGATCAGGATGGGCGGTCGCCGGTCTCGGCCGGTTTGCTCTCGCTCACGCTCTCGTCGGCGGGCTTGGCTTCATGGGCCGGCCCTTCGATGCGCGGGGCGGGCTTGTCCGCTTCCTTTCCGTCGTCGTCGTTGAGGCCTTTCTTGAAGCTGCTGACGCCCTTGCCGAAATCGCCCATCATCTCCGAAATACGCCCGCGCCCGAAGAGCACGAGCACGACGAGTGCAACGATGAGAATCTGCCAGATACCGATTTGACCGAACATAAGTGCCTCTGTGTGACGTTACCAATGCCTATAGGGATTGCGCGGCGCGACTTCCAGCCGCCACCGCATGATGCCGCAATTCGACGGGCGAGAGCCGATCAGGCTTCGTCGGGGCGTTCCTGATCAGCTTCGTCCGCCATTTCCGCCGCGAACGCCTCTTCCACGGGATCGAGCATGCCGGTGGCGCGCAATTCGTCGATACCCGGCAGATCGCGCCGCGATTCGAGGCCGAAATGGCGCAGGAACTCAGGTGTGGTGGCATAGATCACCGGGCGGCCGGGCACTTCGCGGCGGCCAGCGGGTTTCACCCAACCCGCCTCCATGAGCACATCGAGCGTGCCGCCGGAGGTCTGCACACCGCGAATCGATTCGATCTCGGCCCGGCTGACGGGTTCGTGATAGGCGACAATCGCCAGCACCTCGGTCGCCGCGCGGCTGAGCTTGCGTAGCGATTCGCGCTCCTTGCGCAAAAGGTGTGCACAATCGGGCGCAGTCTGGAAATGCCAGCGCTTGCCCCGCTCCACCAGGTTGATGCCGCGCGGCGCGTAGAACTGCGCAAGCCGGGCCAGAGCATCGCGCACGGCGCCCTTGTCCACATCGCCCAGATGGCTGGCCAGCTGGTCGATGGTCAGCGCATCCTCTGCCGCGAACAGCGCCGCTTCCAACGCTCGGTCGAGGCTTTCCGGCTCACCGCTCATGCCGGAGCCTGCTGGCGCCGCCGCCGCAACCGCAGCGGGCCGAAAATATCGTCCTGTGCAAGGTCGGCCCGGCCGGTCCGCGCCAGTTCGAGCGCGGCGACGAAGCTGCTGGCCATGGCGGACTTGCGCAGGCGCGGGTCGGCGGTAGCGGGCAGGAAATCTTCCAGCACCATCCAGTCCAGCGTAACGCCCAGCATGGAGGAAACGCGGTCCAGCGCGCTCTCCAGCGTCATCACCTGCCTGTCGCGCACGGTGTGGAGCGCGGGCGCGTTGCGCGCCTTTACCTGCCCGTAGGCCCGGACCAGATCGTACCAGTCCGCCTGCCAGGCAATCGTGCGATGCGTGCGCAGGCCTTCCGGGCTGCCGCGCAGGAAGACATCCCGGCCCAGCCGGTCGCGCCCCATCAGCCGCCCCGCGGCCTCCCGCATGGCGCCCAGCCGCTGCAGCCGCAGGTGCAGGCGCAGCGCAAGCTCTTCCGGGCTCGGGTCTTCCTGCTCGTCCTTGGGCAGCAATAGGCTCGACTTGAGATAGGCGAGCCACGCGGCCATCACGAGGTAATCCGCCGCCACCTCCAGCTTGAGCTGCTCGGCCCCGTCGAGGAATTCGAGATACTGGTCCACCAGCGCGAGGATGGAAATCTCGCGCAGGTCCACCTTCTGCTTGCGCGCCAGCTCCAGCAGCAGATCGAGCGGGCCTTCCCATCCTTCCAGCGCCAGATGAAGCGCGCCGTCGTCTGGCGCACCCGGCGCCGCCACTCCGCCCCATTCGGCATCGTCGGACCCGTCGAAGCCGAGCACCGTTCCGCCTTCGGGCAGATCGATCACGGTTCCAGCCCGGCAGCGGTGAACAGCGCATCGCGCATGCCGCACAGCGCCCCGATATCCGCGCGTTCGGCGGGCACGGACACGCTGGCAAGCGCATTCTCCAGCCGGGCCGCGCTCAGTTCCCGAATAGGTCCGCACGCGTCGACGATGCCTGCCATATCGTCCATCTTGCCCCAGCAGTTGAGCACGATATCGCAGCCCGCCTCCAGCGAGCGGACAGCACGTTCAGGGATCGATCCGTCGAGCGCCTGCATGTCGATATCGTCGGTCAGCAGCAGGCCGGCAAAGCCGATCCGCTGGCGAATAATGTTCTCCACCACCCATGCGGACTGCGTTGCGGGCCGATCGGCATCCCATTCGGTGAAGACGATATGCGCAGTCATGCCGATGGTCGCGCGTTCCGCGAGACTGGCGAAGGGGGCAATGTCCGCCGCGAGCTCCGCATCCCCGGCATCGACGCGGGGCAGTTCCTTGTGCGAATCGCATGTGGCCCGCCCGTGGCCGGGCATGTGCTTGAGACAGCCCACGACGCCACCGGCCGCCATCCCATCGAGGATCGCGCGCCCCAGCGCGGCGACCTGCATCGGCTCTGCGCCCAGCGCGCGGTCTCCGATCACATCGTCGGTCTCGGGCCGGGCGACATCGCAGGGTGCGTGGAAATCGACCGTGACGCCCGCCCTCGCCAGCTCGGTGGCCATCGCCTCGCTGTTCAGCCGCATCGCCTCGATCGCCGAAGCGGGGGCGATCTCGTACAATGCGGCGAACCGCGCAGGCGCCGGCCACTTGCGCCATTCCGGCGGGCCGAGCCGGGCGACGCGGCCGCCTTCCTGATCGATCGAGACCAGCAGGTGCTCGCGCCCGTGAATCTCGCGCAGACTGTCGGTGAGGCGGCGCAGCTGCTCCGGCGTGTCGCAATTGCGCTTGAACAGGATGTAGCCCGCAGGATCGGCTTCGCGGAAGAATGCCCGCTCATCGGCGGTCAGTTCGGGGCCGGAACAGCCGAAGATTGCTGGGGTCATGATGGCTGCGAAGCTGGCAAGAAAGCGCGCCCGCCGCAAGCATGGGCCGGCGCGCCATGGTGGATACTCTCTCGCTAGCAGATGCGGGAGGGGACCGGACGAGCCCCTGCCCGCCCGGTCTTATCCATCAGCGCTTGATCTGCGCTGCGATTCCGTCCGCTTCCAGCGCGTCGGCAAGGCGACGCGCAGCCGCCATGTCGCCCGGCAGCGCCTGAAGGCGGTACACCGTGCCGATATCGGCCTGGCCCTGCACGATGCGGTACTCGACGCCGGACAGCGCGTCGGTCCGGCTGCGGATCTGGCGCCATCCCTCTTCGGCTGCTGCCTTGTCGAAATAGGCGCCGACCTGCACCGCTATCCTGTTGTCCTTCGCGGGAGGCGTGCTCTGCGTATCCTGCGTCGGTGCGGCGGCCTCTTCTTGCTTCGCGGGTTCGGAGGCGATGGGCTCCGGCGTGGCCGATCCTTCCGCCAGCCGTCCCTCGCGGCTTTCCCCCTCCCCAACGGCAGGGGCCATGTCGCCGGTGCCTTCGAAGGTCTTGCCACCCGGATCATCGGGCCGTTCCTTGTACGGGGTATCGGGCGCCTCGATCGTGCTGCCGTCCGCTTCCGGCGCGCCACTGCCATCGCGATTGGTGAAGTACCAGATTCCGCCGACCAGCAGGGCGAGCACCAGCAGGCCCAGCACTACGAAACCGGTCACGCGCCAAGCGTCGACGCTCTCGATATCGTCGTAATCGGAGGATTCGAGCCATGGGAGCGCGTCGTCATCGCTCACCAGGCCAAGATCGCCCGCGTCGTAGGCAGGATCTTCGCTCTCGGCCACATCCGCTTCGTCGTGAGGTTCGACCGTGCCGCCCTCGTCCGCGTCCCTGTCCAGCGCGAATGCCGGAGCAGCATCGCCGCTCTCGTCTTCGGCGGCTGCTTCGGCCTCACCAGCCTCGGCTATGTCGGCATCCGTGGTAGCGGAATCGTTGTCCGACGCCTCGACCGGAGAGTTTCCCCCATCCTCGCGATCGTCCCGATCGGTCATCCTTACATCTCCTCGACGGCCTCCACCCCGAGGAGACCCAGTCCATTGCGGATAACCTGACCTATTTGTGCGACCAAATAAAGTCTCGCACCGCTAAGCTTGGGGTCCTGTGTCAGGATGACCCTTTTTGCAGGATCATCGTTGCCGGCGTTCCAGAATGCGTGGAAGGCCGCCGCAAGATCATACAGATAGAAGGCGATACGATGCGGCTCGCGCGCCTGCGCCGCCGCTTCGACCACGCGCGGGTACTGCGCGGCGAGCTTGACCAGCGCCACATCCTCCGGCCCCAGCGCATCCAGCGCCTCGTCCGAGGGCGCGAGGTTTTCCTCCGCCGCCTTGCGCATCGTGGAGCGGATACGCGCATGCGCGTATTGCACGTAGAAGACCGGGTTATCCTTCGATGCCTCGACCACCTTGGCGAAGTCGAAGTCCATCTGCGCCTCGGGCTTGCGGGTCAGCATGGTGAAGCGCACGACATCCTTGCCGACTTCGTCCACCACATCCGCCAGCGTCACGAAATTGCCCGAACGCTTGGACATCTTCACCGGCTCGCCGTCGCGCATCAGCTGGACCATCTGGACCAGCTTGACGTCGAATGGGATCGGCTTGCCCTGCCCTTGCGAGAGCGCGGCGACAGCGGCCTTGATCCGCTTGACCGTGCCCGCATGGTCGGCACCCCAGATGTCGATCAGCGCATCGGCATTCTCGGCCTTCTGCATGTGATAGGCGAGATCGGCGCCGAAATAGGTCCAGCTGCCGTCCGACTTCCTGATCGGGCGATCCTGATCGTCGCCGAACTGGGTGGAACGGAACAGCGGCAGCTCGACCGGCTCCCAGTCGTCGGGCGTCTTGCCCTTGGGCTTCTCCAGCTCGCCATCATAGACGAGGCCCTGTTCGCGCAGCCATTTCTCAGCCTCGGCGGGCTTTCCGGCGGCCTGCAGCTCGGCCTCCGAGGCAAACACGTCGTGCGCGATGCCGAGCTTGGCGAGATCGGCGCGGATCAGGTCCATCATCGCCGCGACCGCGCGGGGGCGGAACAGCGCCAGCCATTCGCTCTCCGGCGCAGCGGCATATTTATCCCCGAATTCCTCGGCCAGCGCCTTGCCGACCGGGATCAGATATTCGCCGGGATAGAGCCCTTCTGGAATCTCGCCCACGCTTTCGCCCAGCGCCTCGCGGTACCGCACGTGGGCCGAGCGCGCGAGCACATCGACCTGCCCGCCCGCATCGTTGACGTAATATTCGCGCGTGACCTGATGGCCCGTCGCATCGAGCAGGCTCGCCAGCGCATCGCCCACCACCGCGCCGCGGCAGTGGCCCATGTGCATCGGGCCGGTGGGGTTGGCGGAGACATACTCCACGTTCACCCGGCTGCCCGCGCCCATCGCGGAGCGTCCGTAACCCTCACCCAGCGCGCCGATCGCGCGCACTTCGTCGACCCAGGCGCGATCCGCGATGCGCAGGTTGATGAAGCCCGGGCCCGCGATTTCGGCGGCCTCGATATCGGGCTCCCGATTGAGATGCTCGACGATCTGCTCCGCCAGCGCGCGCGGATTGGTCTTCGCGGGCTTGGCGAGCACCATCGCCGCGTTCGTCGCGATATCGCCGTGTGAGGGATCGCGCGGGGGCTCCACGGCGACATTGGCGCGCGAAACGCCGGGCGGAAGCGCGCCCTCCATCTCGAGCGCGGAGAGCACGGCATCGATCCGCTCGGCATAGGCGGCGTAGATCGTCTGGGTATCGGGGGTTTTCGTCTGGGCCATGGCGCGCCCGCTTAACCGGTTTGGCGGCGCGAGCAAGGCTTCGCGCCCGCCCACACCCCATTCGTGCGATCAGCGGGTGGCGTTGTAGGCCAGCTGCTCTTCGGACAGCTGGAAGCCGACCAGCAGTTCGAAGCTCGCGGCCTGCACCGCCGCACGCACCTGCGGGTCCGCCAGCGGATCGAGCGCGGCGTCTGCGTCGCCCGCCGTGCGCTTGCGGGTAATCCGGTCGCGCACGTCCTCGGGAAGGGTCGCATCGGCGCGGTTGATGAAGGCACCCGCCTGCCCCTGGCCCACGGCGCGGTCCTGACCGTCGGCAAAGGTCACGCTGACCGTCCCGACGCGCTTGGTGACGACGGAGCTGCCACCGCGCAGCACGACCGCGAAATAGGGCAGTTCGACCGTGCGGGCGCCGCGCGTATCGGCGCGGCTTGCATAAACATCGAACGTGGCGTTGGTGTAGATGCGATCGCCCTGCTCGTCGCAGGTCGTGCGAACATTGGTGATGTTCGCCTCTATATCCAGATCGCTGGCAAGACGGCTGTTCGGAGACCGGAAGGTAGTAATATCGCCGGTATAGTCCGGTACGCCGACAGCGGGGCACAGGCTGCGCAGGGCCGTCACACCCACCCCCTGGTTCACCACGAGGTCCCCCTCGCTGGAACAGGCAGCAAGGGTCAGCCCGGCAGCGGCAGGCAGGAGGAAGCGGGCGGCAGAATGCATCTTCGGTCTTTCCCTGATCGGTCTTCTCGTCAAACTCGCTCCGGCCACCTAGCGGCGCGGGAGCATAATGGCTAGATAGAGGCGCATGAACGCCGCCTTTCCCGCCACGCATCCGGCCACCGACGCAAAGTCGGATCGCCCGGGCCTGACCATCCTGATCGCCGCGCCCCGGGGTTTTTGCGCCGGTGTGGACCGTGCGATCGAGATCGTGGAGCGCGCTCTCGAGAAATACGGCAAGCCGGTCTATGTCAGGCACGAGATCGTGCACAACCGCTTCGTGGTGGACAGCCTGAAGGAAAAGGGCGCCATTTTCGTCGAAGAGCTGGACGAGGTGCCCGACGATGCGCCGGTCGTCTTCAGCGCCCATGGCGTACCCAAATCCGTGCCCGCCGAGGCGGAACGGCGCAAGCTGATGTATGTCGATGCCACGTGCCCGCTGGTCAGCAAGGTGCACCGCCAGGCGGAGCGCCAGCTGGAAAAGGACCGCCACATCATCTTCATCGGCCATGAAGGCCACCCGGAGGTGATCGGCACCATGGGCCAGGTGCCCGAGGGCCGCATGACCCTGGTGGAAACGGTGGAGGATGTGGCAACTCTGCCCTTCACCGAGGATGACGAGCTGTCCTTCCTCACCCAGACCACGCTTTCGGTCGACGATACGCATCACATCATCGAGGCGCTGGAAGCCCGCTATCCGCAGATCGTCGGGCCGAAGGCGGAAGACATCTGCTACGCAACCTCCAACCGGCAGGCCGCGGTCAAGGAACTCGCCCCCGGCAGCGATCTGGTGCTGGTGATCGGCGCGCCCAATTCGTCCAACTCGCTGCGGCTGGTCGAGGTGGCAGAGCGCTGCGGCACCACCGCGAAACTGATCCAGCGCGCCAGCGAGATACAGCCTGAATGGCTGGAAGGAGTCGGCACGGTCGGGCTGACGGCCGGGGCTTCGGCGCCTGAGATGCTGGTACGCGAAGTCGTCGACAAGCTGGCCGAGTGGCGGACGATTGACGAGCGCCCGATCCTCGTCACCGAAGAGAAGATGACCTTCAAGCTGCCGCGCCAGCTGGCCGACTAGGCCCGCCGGAGGACCCGGCCATGGCGGTCTATACCCACCTCAGCTCCTCCGAGATCACGGAGATCCTGTCTGCCTACGACGTGGGCAGCCTGCGTTCGGCCAAGGGCATTGCGGAAGGCGTTTCCAACAGCAACTGGCTGGTGGAAACCGTGCAGGATACCGCCGCGCGGCATTTCATCCTGACCGTGTTCGAAGCGCGCACCGAGGCGGAGGAACTGCCCTTCTTCCTCTCCCTGCTCGATCACCTTTCAGCACGCGGCCAGCCGGTGCCGCGCACGATCCACACGCGCGACGATGCGCGGATGATTACCATTCGCGGAAAGCCGGCGGCGCTGATCGAATTTTTACCGGGGATTTCCATCGACGAGCCCTCGCCGATCGAGGCCGGAGCTGTCGGGTCCGCGCTGGCGGGCCTGCACCGCGCGACCGGCGATTTCCCGGGCACACGGCGGTCCTCGCTGCCGCTGCGGACCTGTATGGATATGCTTCGCGCCCATGCGGACCGGTTCGACGAAATCGACCCCGAGCTATCGCGCCTGCTGCCCGATTGCGGAGCCAGCCTGCTGCGCGACTGGCCCTCTGGCCTGCCCGAAGGCATCATCCACGCCGATCTGTTTCCCGATAACGTGCTGTTCGTGAATGGCGCGGTGACGGGGCTGATCGATTTCTATTTCGCCTGCACCGGAATGCTTGCCTTCGATCTGGCGGTGACGCACGCCGCGTGGAGCTTCACCGCGAAAGATAATGCCTTCCGCCCGCAGATCGGTACGGCGCTGATGCAGGGTTACGAAGCATCGCGCGCGCTCTCGCCAGCCGAGCGACAGGCGCTGCCGATCCTTGCACAGGCCGCGTGCCTGCGGTTCGTCGCCACCCGCGTGGAAGACTGGTTCGCCACGCCCGCGGACGGACTGGTGCGCCGCAAGGACCCGATGCAATTCGTGCGCAGGCTTGCATTCTACCGGGAGCAGGGCGAAGCCGCGTTCCGGACCTAGATGGGCATTTCATGAGCGACGTACAGATTTTTACCGACGGGGCCTGCAAGGGCAATCCCGGCCCGGGCGGCTGGGGTGTTCTGCTGCGCAGGGGCGATACCGAGAAGGAATTGTCGGGCGCCGAAGGCAATACCACCAATAACCGGATGGAGATGACCGCCGCGATAGAGGGGCTGTCGGCGCTGAAACGCACCTGCGCGGTCGATCTCTATACCGACAGCAAGTACCTGATCGACGGTATCACCAAGTGGCTGCCCGGCTGGCAGAAACGCGGCTGGAAAACCGCGAGCAAGAAGCCCGTGAAAAACGAGGATCTGTGGCGCCGGCTGGCCGATCTGAACGCCCGCCACCGGGTAACCTGGCACTGGGTGAAGGGCCATTCGGGGCACGCCGAGAACGAGCGGGCAGACCAGCTCGCCAGCGACGCGGCCGACAGCATCCGCTAGCTACCCAAGGCTAGCTGTTGTCGACAACCTCGGCCGAAGGACCATTCGACTTGATCGAATCGATCGCATTCTGCGCACTGGCCTTGCTGGAATAGCCCTCGGTCGAAAACATGATCTCGGAATTGTACTTGAAGCGGACCCGATACTCGTCGGCCTTGTCACGGTAGATTTCGAAAGTGTGAGCCATCGCGCTTGTCCCCTTTGTTGCAATTGGCGGGTTGGAATCGGACAGCCCGGCTTAACAAATGCTAGCGCTCCCCTCTAGCCGAAACGCGCAGGCGAAAACCGCCCCGCATCGAGCGCAAGCGTCATCTCGTCGCGCTGAGCATCGCGCAGCACCTGCCCGGCAAGCCGCGCGGCAGCGGGCGCGGTCTGTATGCCGAAGCCGCCCTGCCCGGCGAACCAGAAGAAACCGGGTGCGCGGGCATCCCACCCGATCACCGGCTTGCGATCGGGCGCAAAGCTTCTCAGGCCTGCCCAGGTCCGTTCCAGCTTGACCGGTTCGGCGTCGAGCACCCGTGCGAAGATATCGAGCGCTTGCGCCACCGCCAGTTCCTCGGGCGCGGCGTCGGATGGCGGAACGGGCGTTTCATCGTGCGGGCTGAACCACATCGCGTTTGCGCTTTCCGGCTTGAAATAGAACGCGCCCGAAATGTCGAGCGTCAGCGGCCCGGTGCGCGGCAGGGGCGGATCGGCACGGACCTGCAGCATGGTGCGCTGGAGCGGCTGGATGGAGAGTGGGCGCGCCCCGGCAAGCTTCGCAACTTCGTCCGCCCAGGCCCCCGACGCATTGGCAAGCGCACCCACGCGCCATTCGCGGCCGTCTGCAGAGCGCAGCCGCCAACCGCCTCCCTCACGCTCGATGCTCTCGATCCGTGCGCGCGTGACCAGTTCCACACCGGCGGCGCTGGCGGCCTTCAGGTAATGCTGGTGGAGCCCGGCGACATCGATGTCCGCACAATGCGGCTGCCAGATCGCCTCGCTCCATTCCGCGTGAAGGCTGGGCACATGGGCCTGCGCCGCGGCTGAGGGCAAGCGCTCGAACCGCGCGCCGCTATCCGCGAACCGTGCCTCGAACGCATCGAGTTTCGCGCGGTCTTCGCTGCGCCCGATATAAAGCGCCCCGCGCGGGCTCAGGAAACCGCCATCGCGCAGGTAAGCCTCCGACGCGCGGCTCAGCGGCACGATTTCGGGACCGCCGTAGCATTCCTCCCAGAAAGCCGCAGAACGCCCGGTGGTATGATAACCCGGCATCTCCTCCGCTTCGAGGAGGAGGACACGCAGGTGACCGCCCACCTCGGCCGCAAGGCTCGCGCCTGCCATCCCGGCACCGATAATCGCTAGGTCGAAATTCGCCATTGCTGCAAGCTAGGTGCTTCGCGGCGCTTTGCGATCGAGGAAGTCGGCAATTCCGTCCATCGCGCGGGTGCGCACGCGGTCTTCTTCGCGGAAAATCTCGTGATGCGCTTCATCGCCGAATTGCAGCACCTCGCCATAGGGAAGCCGTTGGCCTGCACGCTCGATAGCGTCCCATGCCACCAGCTGATCGTTGGTGGTGCCGAACAGCAGCACCGGCGTCTCGACCGCCTCCAGCGCGCCCTTCGCCTCGATTATGCGCATCGATTCAATGGCGGCGGCGACCCAGCCCCAGCTGGCCGGACCCATGGCCACCTCGGGCCGTTCGTCGCGCCACCACAGCTCGTCCTCGTAGCGGTCGGGATCGTGCGTCAGCAGCGCGCCGCGATCTTCGGGCAGGGCGCCGGGCTTCTCGCTCGATTTCCAGGCGGGACGGCGCGGATCGCCCAACCGTGCGATACCCTTGGAAAGCGGTCCGAGCAGCCACAGCGGCCCCGGTGTGCCCACCAGGCCGAGCATCGGTGCCGAAAGCACCACCGCATCGGGATCGACCCGCTTTTCCACCAGCGCGCGCAGGACCAGATGCCCACCCATCGAATGGCCGATCAGGACATGCGGCCCCGGCGTTTCGGCCCGCCACGTGTTCCACAGGGTCGACAGATCGCGGGTCCAGATACCGAAATCCTCGATGTGGCCGGTATGCGGATCGCGCCCCAGCCGCTGCGAGGTGCCCTGCCCGCGCCAGTCGCTCGCCGTGACATGCCAGCCCTCACGCGACCATTGGTCCAGCGTTTCGAGGTACTTCTCGTAATGGTCGCCGCGCCCCGGAAGAAACAGGATCGACCCGCGCGGCCGCTCCTCCACGCCATCGCCTTTCCCCTCGGGCTGCCAGTCGATCCGCCTCAGCCTGGTGCCATCCGCTGCCTCCCAATGCCGCTCAACCGCAGCGGCGGGGATGGCGCGGCGATCGAACTGGGCGGCGGTATCCACTGGCATAGTCTGTCACTCCGGCGATCACAGTGGCTTGGTTACTTTTTGGTAAGCGCGAGCGCGTAGCAGGGGACCTCGAAGAGTAAAACCGGGGCCCAATCAATATGATCGATTACCTGCAATATGCACTGCTGATCGGGCTGGCAATCGCGCTGCTGATCGCGGCCATTACCGACATCAGGGCCCGCCGGATCGACAACTGGCTGACCGGCGCCGTGGCGCTGGGGGCGCCGCTGTTCTGGTGGGCAAGCGGCCTGTCCGTGTGGCCCGGCATTGCGCTTCAGTTCGGTGTCGCGCTGATCGCCTTCGCGATTCTGGCCGTCCTGTTCGCCATGCGGGCGATGGGGGGGGGCGACGTGAAGCTGCTGACCGCGCTCGCCCTGTGGATCGAGCCTGTTCTGTTCATGCAGCTGATCGTGCTGATGGCCCTGCTGGGCGGCGTGCTGACCCTGGTTCTGGGCTCGTGGCACATCATGCGGCGGCGCAAGGATCGGCTCGCCATTCCCTATGGCGTGGCGATCTCCGCCGCTGGCCTGTGGGTGCTGGCCGCGCACTACTTCCCTGCCGCAGGCGATGCCATCGGGCTCGCAGCGTGAACGGTCTGGGTGAACTCCATTTTAACCAATGATGCCATATCAGCGGCAACCATGCTGGCCGAAGGACGGCTTGCGAGCGATTTCTGGGGGACTGTTTAGTCATGGATAGGAAGAAGCTGGTTCTGTTGCTGGCTGCATTGGTCATTGCGGCAGGAACGGCCTTTATCGCCCGCAGCATGTTTGTCGGCTCCTCCGCACCGCAGGCTTCCGCCGCCGCCGCGCCCGCCGAGCCTACCGGCCCGCGCGTGCTGGTCGCCAACCGCAGCCTGCCCGTCGGCACGATCATCACCCAGGATGCGATCGCCTATCAGGCCTGGCCGACAGAGCTGGTGCAGGACGCCTATTTCATCGACGGAGAAGCGGACGTAGCCCAGCTTCTGGGCACCGTCGTGCGCTATCCCATCACCGCCGGAGAGCCGGTGACCCAGGGCGGCCTCGTCGCCCCGGGCGACCGCGGCTTTCTGGCCGCCGCGCTCGGCCCCGGCATGCGGGCCGTCACCGTGCCGGTCAACGCCAATACCGCCGTCGCCGGGTTCGTTTTCCCGGGCGACCGGATCGACCTGATGATGACCCACGATGCGGGCGGCCTGAAGGCCACCGAAACGATTTTGCGCAACCTGCGCGTGCTCGCCACCGATCAGTCGACCTCGCAGGCGACCGTCGACGGGCAGACCGCCGTGCGCACCTTCAGCACGGTCACGCTGGAAGTGACGCCCAAGATCGCCGAGAAGATCGCGGTCGCCCAGACGGTCGGCACGCTCAGCCTTTCGCTGCGTTCCATCGCGGACAACGCGAGCGACCTGGAACGTGCGCTGGCTTCCGGCGAAATCGCCATTCCCGACAATGCCACGCCCGAGGAGGAAGAGCGTCTGCTCGCCCGCGCGCGTGCCATGCCGAGCGACACCGTATCTTCCTACGTCACGGGCGCGGATGTTTCCCGCTTTGCGACCCGCACACGGCAGTCGCAGCAGCCCCCGCAGCAAAGCCAGCCCCAGCAGAGCGGCGACAACGCCCCGCCGGTACGGCTGCCGCCGGGCGTGTCCCTGCAGCCCGATGGGAGCGTGAAGATCGAAGCCGCGCAGTCCGGCCCCACCGTCCGCGTGATGCGGGGCCAGGACAGCACCAGCGTTGCCGCCGGCAAGACGGGGGGCGTGCGCACGGACACGGCACGCACAACCCAGATCGGGCGGGACTGAGCATGAAAAAGGCCAATATGATGAACGCCAAAGACAGTAACGCCACGCCAGGACGGAGCGTTCGCGCGCACCGCCGGCTGCGCCCGATGCTGCTCGGCGCCGCACTTCTGGGCACGCCGCTCGCCACGATACCCACGATGGCCGATGCACAATCCGTGGTTCGGCCCACGCAGGACATCGTCCTGTCGATCGGCAAGGGCGAACTCATCAACGTGCCCGGCTCGATGAGCGATGTGTTCATCGCGAACGACGCGATTGCGGACATTCAGATCAAATCGCAGCGCCAGCTCTACCTATTCGGCAAGTCCGGCGGGGAAACCACGGTCTACGCCAGCAATTCGGCTGGCGACGTGATCTGGGCGGCCAACATCCGCGTGGGATCGAACATCGGCAGCATCGACCAGATGCTGGCGCTTGCCATGCCGCAGGCGAAGGTTTCGGTTGCCACGATGGGCAGCAACACCGTGCTGCTGACCGGCACGGTCGCCAATCCGGAGGATGCATCAGAGGCAGAGCGCCTCGTGCAGGCCTTCCTGGGCGAGGAAACCAATGTGATCGCGCGGCTCACCACGGCGACCCCGCTGCAGGTCAACCTGCAGGTGCGCTTTGCCGAGGTCAGCCGCTCGCTCGTCCGTGCAATCGGCAGCAACATCTCCACCATCGACGGCAGCAATGGCTTCCAGTTCGGTGTCGGCACCGGTCGTCAGGTTGCAAGCAATGAATACGCCGTTGGTGGCCCGCTCGCCGTGGGCAACGGCGCGAGCGAAGTCGTGCGCGTGCTGCCCGACGGCACCGAGGTTCCCGGTCCGGCCGTCGGCACCGTGGGCAATGGAACCACGCTCGGTGCGTTCGGCAACCTGTTCGGCCTGAATATCCTGGGCGCGCTCGACCTTGCCGAGACAAACGGCCTCGTCACCACGCTTTCGGAGTTCAATCTCGCCGCGCTTTCGGGCGAAACCGCCGATTTCCTCGCCGGTGGCGAGTTTCCGGTCCCCATCAGCCAGGGCCTTGGCGCCACTTCGGTCGAATATCGCAATTACGGCGTGAAGCTGATCTACACGCCCACCGTGCTGGCCGACGGACGGATTTCGATCCGCGTCGCGCCGGAAGTGTCGGAATTGTCCTCGCAGGGGGCCGTCACGCTGAACGGTTTCCAGATTCCCGCCGTCACGGTCCGCAAGGCATCCACGACGCTGGAGCTGGGTTCGGGCCAGAGCTTCATGATCGCCGGCTTGATGACCAACAACGCCCAGAACTCGATCGACAAGGCCCCTGGCCTCGGCGACGTGCCGATCCTGGGCAACCTGTTCCGCTCGAGCAATTTCCGCAAGGGCGAGACCGAACTGGTCATCGTCATCACCCCATACCTGGTGAAGCCGGTCAACGGGAACGACATTCGCCTGCCGACCGACGGGTACAACAGCCCCAACGTCCTCAGCCAACAGTTCGGCTTCCAGGAAAATGCACGCGGCGACGGGCCCGACCGCCCCGTGCCCCGCGCCAGCGATCGCCAGTCCGCCGGACCGGCCATCTCGCAGGGCGATCAGGAGCGCACGCGCAGGGCTGGCAAGCCCGGCCGCAAGCAGCGCAGCGCCTCCGCCGCCCCCGGCTTCAGCATCAACAAGTGAGGGATCACCCCGCCATGACCAAGACGAAACGCATTCTTGCCGGTCTGTGTGCAAGCGCCCTCGCAGTATCGCTCGGCGCGTGCAGCGGCGAGATGAACCAGAGCCTCTACAGCACCAAGCAGCCGGTGGTGGAGCGCACGCACTATACGCTCGATCTTGCAGGGGGCCCCGGTGGTCTGCCCATTTCCGAACAGCGCAGGCTGGCGGGCTGGTTCGAAGCGCTCGACCTGGGATACGGCGACCGCGTCGCCATCGAGGAGGACACCGCCAGCGCCGCCACGATCGACAATGTCGGCGCCATCGTAGAACGCTACGGCATCATGCTGAGCGATCTGGCGCCGGTGACGGAAGGCTTCATCGAACCGGGCCGGACGCGCGTTATCGTCACCCGCTCGGTCGCAAGCGTACCCGGTTGCCCCGACTGGAGCGATACGTCCGACGCCAACTTCGCCAATGCGACCAGCCGCAATTACGGCTGCGCGACCAACAGTAATGTCGCCGCCATGGTCGCCAACCCGGAAGATCTGATCCGCGGCCAGGAAAGCACGGGCAACCCGGTCATCACCAGCTCCAACCGCGCGATCGACGCATATCGTGAAGGCAACCTTCCCGAAATCGCCACCGCCGGCGGTGGGCCGAACTAGGCGCGACAGGAAACGAGGACACACGATGAACGCACCTTGGAATTCCAGCATGCCGGGCAATCGCGATCCCTTCGCCGCATTCATCTGCGACGATAACGCGCTCGATACGCTGCGCCCGGTCGTGGCCGAGCTCGGCTGGGCGCCGGAAAAATGCGCCAAGGGTGGCCTGCGCAACGCGATCCAGAGCCTCTCCGTCTCTGCCAGCCCCAATATCCTGGTGGTCGACCTGTCCGAGTGCAGCGACCCCCTGACCGAGATCAACGGCCTTGCCGAAGTCTGCGAACCCGGCACGGTGGTGATTGCCGTGGGCCAGGTGAACGACGTACGGCTCTATCGCGATCTGCTTGCCAGCGGCATTCACGACTATCTGCTCAAACCGCTGGCTTCGGGCCAGTTGCGCGATGCGCTGAACGAAGCGCAGGCCGTGTTCTCCACGCCCAAGACGGCCGACGCGGCGACGGCGAAGCGCCATGTCTCCACCGCGGTCGTCGGCACGCGCGGCGGGGCCGGTGCCTCGACCGTGGCGACCTCGCTCGCATGGATTTTCAGCGACGAACACAAGCTGCCGACCGCGCTGCTCGATCTGGACGTGCATTTCGGTACCGGCGCGCTGACGCTGGATCTCGAACCGGGCCGCGGGCTGACCGACGCGATCGACAATCCCAGCCGGATCGACGGCCTGTTCATCGAACGCGCGATGATCCGCGCGAACGACAATCTGGCGGTCCTTTCCGCCGAAGCCCCGATCAGCGCGCCGCTGATGACCGACGGTGCCGCCTTCGTGCAGCTGGAAGAGGAATTCCGGCAGGCCTTCGAAGTGACGGTAATCGATCTGCCGCGCAACATGCTGATCAATTTCCCGCAGCTGCTCGCGGATGTGAACATCGTGACGCTGGTGTGCGAATTCACGCTCGCCTCCGCGCGCGATGCGATCCGCATCCTCAGCTGGCTCAAGACCTACGCGCCCCATGCCCAGCCGCTGCTGGTGGCCAACAAGGCGAAGAGCGGCCTGGCGGAAATCAGCCGCGCCGATTTCGAAGCCTCGGTCGAACGCAAGGTTGATTTCGTGCTGCCCGAGGATGCCAAGGCGGCCACCAATGCCGCCAAGCTCGGCCAAGCTTTCGTGGAAGCCAACAAGTCCAGCAAGGTGACGGCACAGCTGCGCAAGGTGGTGGAACACATCGGTTCGGCGGGTGACGAAGAGCTGGTGAACGAAGAGGAATCGAGCAAGAAATCCCTGCTCGGCTCGCTCGATCTCAAGGGCCTGCTGACACCTTCGAAGAAAGAGAAGTCGCGCAGCGAAAAGAAGCCCAAGACCAAGGGGGCAGCGAAAGCCGACGCATAGGGCCAACGGGCACGCGCCGATCCATGGACGGCGCTGCGCCCGGTTCCGCGCATCGGTGAAAAGAACGCACAGATGGACTTCATCCAGCTCCTCCCCCTTCTGATCGGCATGGCTGCGGCCGTGGGCCTCGTGATGGCCGCCTTCATCGGCCCGTCGACCCGCAAGCAGGTACAACGCCGGCTCAGCGGCGTGCGCTACCGCCACTCGGAAAGTTCCGAGGCGAAGGTCGAATCGCAGATGAAGAAGGCGATGGCCGCGCGCAAACCCAAGGTCCACAAGGTGGCCGGATCGGGTTCGCGTACCGAAGCGCTGGCCATCCGGCTGCAGCGTACCGGCCGCAGCTGGACGGTCTCGCAGTACATCTATGTCAGCCTCGGCCTGTCGATCGTTCTCGGGCTGATTCTCTATCTTCAGACCGGCGTGCCGTTGCTCTCGCTGGTCGGCGGGCTGTTCATCGGTGCGGGCCTGCCGCATCTGGTGGTGAACTTCTTCATCAAGCGCCGCACCACGCAATTCATCACGAAATTCCCCGACGCGATCGACCTGCTTGTCCGCGGGCTGCGCTCCGGCCTGCCGGTTACCGAGACGCTGGCCGTGGTCGCCCAGGAAATTTCCGGGCCCGTGGGGATCGAGTTCAAGGGCATCATCGAACGGATCAAGATCGGCCGATCGATGGAAGATGCCATGCAGGTCAGTGCCGACCGGCTCAACGTGCCCGAATTCAACTTCTTCACGATCACGCTGGCGATCCAGCGCGAGACCGGCGGCAACCTGGCCGAAACGCTGTCGAACCTGTCCGACGTGCTTCGCAAGCGCTCGCAGATGAAGCTCAAGATCAAGGCCATGAGCTCGGAATCGAAGGCCTCTGCCTATATCGTCGGTTCCCTGCCCTTCCTCGTCTTTGCGATGATCTGGTGGATCAACCCGAACTATCTCGGCGCGTTCTTCGTCGATGAACGCCTGATGGTGATCGGCCTTGGCGGGCTCGTGTGGATGGGCCTGGGCGTGTTCATCATGGCCAAGATGGTGAGCTTCGAGATCTGATGGACTTCGCGCCCGCCCTCCCTGTCGGCCTGCTGGCCGGATCGCCTTCCGGCCCCACCCTGCTGGGCGTCGACGTGATCCTGGTGGCGACCGTCCTGGCCGGTGTCGCCGCGATGGCGGTGATGCTTGCGATCTATGCCGCGATCACCGTGCGCGATCCCATGGCCAAGCGCGTGAAGGCGCTGAACGCCCGGCGCGACGAGCTGAAGGCGGGCATCGTCAAGGAGCATGGCCGCAAGCGCAAGAGCCTGGTGCGGCGGACCGAGAAGACCGACAAGGTCAAGGACACGCTCAACAATTTCAACGTCCTGCAGCCCAGCCAGGTGGCGCAGGTGCAGCAGAAGCTGGCCCATGCCGGCATCCGCAACAAGGAATACGCGGTCTACGTCATCCTGGCGCGCGCCATCGCGCCGGTCGTGCTGGGCCTCATCGCGTTCTACGTGCTCTACCTTTCGGGCATCTACGAGGACATGGGTTCGTTCAAGAAGCTCGGCGCGCTCTCTGTCGTGGTGTTCCTGGGCTACAAGGGGCCCGAACTCTACATCGGCAACAAGGCCAAGAAGCGCACCGATGCGATCCGCAAGGGCCTGCCCGACGCGCTCGACCTGCTGGTGATCTGCGCCGAGGCCGGCCTGACGGTGGACGCCGCGTTCAACCGCGTGGCCAAGGAACTGGGCCGCGCCTATCCCGAACTGGGCGACGAATTCCTGCTGACGGCCATCGAACTGTCATTCCTGAACGAGCGCAAGAAGGCGTTCGACAACCTCGCCTACCGCGTCGATCTGGAAGCCATCCAGGGCGTCGTCACCACGATGATCCAGACCGAACGCTACGGCACTCCGCTGGCATCGGCGCTGCGCGTCCTCTCGGCCGAATTCCGTAACGAGCGGATGATGCGTGCCGAGGAGAAGGCCGCACGCCTGCCCGCGATCATGACCGTGCCGCTGATCCTGTTCATCCTGCCCACGCTGTTCATCGTCATTCTGGGCCCGGCAGGCTGTTCCATCGCGGACGCATTCAGCAACTGAGTGCGGGTTCGCCTGGCGCGAACCCCACCCTTTCCGCCCGCTCGGGAGGTCTAAGCTCTACCCAAGCACCCGCCCGGCGACCGCATCCAGCTTCGCCATCAGCGCCTTGTCGCGCATTTCGGGTGCGGTGATGATCGCGTGTTCCAGCGCGGTGTCGACGGGACTGGCCCCGCGCGTTTCGGGCAGCGTCGCCACCAGTTCGTCCAGCATGGCGCGCGCGCGGTCCGCATTGCCCTTCAGGACGCTGAGAATGTCGAACGCCTCGACACCCGCTTCCTCGTCGCGCCAGCTGTCGTAGTCGGTCACCATGCCCAGCATCGCGTAAGGCAGCTCGGCTTCGCGGGCGAGGCGTGCTTCGGGCATGCCCGTCATCCCGATTACGTCGCCGCCCCAGCCGCGATACATGCGGCTTTCCGCGCGGGTGGAGAACTGGGGCCCTTCCATGGCGATGTAGGTGCCGCCGCGATGCACGGTCGATCCGCTCGCCTCGGCAGCGCCCGCCACCAGTGCCATCAGACGCGGGCAGACCGGGTCCGCCAGAGAGACATGCGCCACCAGCCCTTCCCCGAAGAAGCTGTGCGCGCGCCCGCTGGTCCGGTCGATGAACTGGTCCACCGCCACGAAGTGCGTCGGCGCCATCTCCTCGCGCAGGGAGCCGATGGCGCTGATGGCGACCAGATCGGTCACGCCGCAGCGCTTCATCACGTCGATATTGGCGCGGTAGTTGACCGTATCGGGCGACTTCGCATGCCCCGCCCCGTGGCGTGCCATGAAGGTGAGGCGCACGTTGCCGACCGTGCCCGTCGTCACCGGTCCGGAAGGATCGCCGAAGGGCGAGGAAACCTCGATCTGCTGCTGGTCTTCCAGCTCGATACCCTCGTACAACCCCGATCCGCCGAGGACGCCGATATGCCAACCATTACCGTTCATTTGTATTCGGGCTCCTGCCACCAGGGATAGAAATCGGGCATGTCGGTGGTGACATGGCCGGGAAAATCGGGCGCGCGCTTCTCAAGGAAGCTGGCGATGCCTTCCTTGGCATCCTGTCCGCGCGAAAGGCGATAGATCGCACGGCTGTCGATCCGGTGCGCCATCATCGGGTGTTCGGCGGCAGACAGCCGCCACAGCATCGCGCGGGTCATGGCAACCGAGAGCGCGGAGGTGTTTTCGGCAATCTCGTGCGCCAGGCCGCGCGCTGCATCCATCAGCTCGCCCTGAGGATGGACCGAGCGGACCAGCCCCGCCGCCAGCGCCTCGTCCGCACCGAAGATGCGCCCCGTCATGCACCATTCGAGCGCGGTCTGCATGCCGACGAGGCGCGGGAGGAACCAGCTCGACGCGGCTTCGGGGGTGATCCCCCGGCGCGCAAAGACGAAGCCGAAGCGCGCATTCTCGCTTGCCAGTCGCATGTCGAACGGCAGCTGCATGGTCGCGCCAACACCGACGGCGACGCCGTTGCACGCGCCGATCAGCGGCTTCTTGGAGTTGAACAGCCGCATCACCAGCCGGCCGCCACCATCGCGCACGACGGGATCGGAGAGGTCGTCCACCTCCTCGTCCGCAGAGAAAGGACCCTTTCCGCTATCGGGCGTCAGATCGGCCCCGGCGCAGAACGCCCGCTCCCCCTCGCCCGTCACGATCACTGCGCGCACCGCATCGTCCGCATCGGTGAGGTCGATCGCCTCGATCAGCTCGTCGCGCATCGCGTTGGTGAAGGCGTTCATCTTCTCCGGACGATGCAGCGTGATCGTGGCGATTGCGCCGTCGATATCGAGCTTGATCTGGGTGAAGTCAGGCATGCCGTTATCCTCCTGCCTGACACACCTGACACAGTGTCCTGGTGCAGAAAACCGCCTTGGGCCTCGCAGTGCCCGGATCGACATGTTTTCGGAAAGTTGCGGTGGCCATCTGCGAGGTGCGATAGAGCACCGCCGCCGCGGTAGGAAAGACCGAAGTGATGCAGTCCAAGCAGGCAATATCAGGCGTAAACGGCCGGTCGCCGCATTCCTGCGACCACCGGCCCTGAAAGCTGTCGAATTTTCAGGCGATCAATGCGTTTCGTGGCCCAGCGCCGCCGCAATCACGTCGATCCGCCCCCAGGTCGCCAGGTCGCCGGCAGCCGCCTTCGCACTGGCAACATCCATGCCCCAAGCAGCGGCGAGCACTTGCGCATTGCTGTAACCATAGGGCAGGTCGGCCCAATCGCAGCTGGCACCGCGTTCGCGGCTTTCGTTCAGCACCAGCGGAATGTTCGCAACCAGACCCGCACCGATCTTGTTGCCGATCTCGATCTTGCCCTGATAGGTGTCGGTTCCATAGAGTTCGCCGATCATCTTGGCATCGCAATAGGAATAGCCCGAGGCCCAGAAGCGATCGAGTGCGGTCTGCTCCATGTCGGGGTCGTGGCCGTCGCTTTCCCCGCCACCCAGTACGCCATAGACCTCGCCGCTATTGCCCATGGTGAACATGCGCGCGGCACGAGCCTTCGCGTCCCACGGCTCAACGCCCCACAGCTCACCCAGCTGTTCCGCGTCGTTGTACGAAAGGCCGGTATCCGCCCATTCGCACGCGAAGCCCCGGTTGCGGCTGGTCTGAAGCAGCGGGCCGAGATTTTCCGCATACCCGCCAAGGATCTTCATCCCGATCTGGATCTTGCCCTCGTAAGGGTCCATCCCCCACACCGCGCCGACCAGCTTGGCATCGCAATAGGTATAGGCGGAATTGCCGAAAGCGCGCACATAGTCGCTTTCCGATTGCGCCACGACCGGCTGATAGGCAATCAGCCCCGCCGCCGAGGTGGTCAGCATCAGGGCCAGCGCCACGCGCAGGCCGCGGCGGCGTTTATCCGGGTGTCTCATCGAATCCCTCCCAAAGGTTTTGCGACCCTTCAGGCACGACCCGGCCACACCCTATCACACTGCGCGGCATATACGCGCGAGGGTCTCACATCGGGGTAAGCTGCGGGATCACCTGTGACAGATCGGCACCGGCGGGCGGTATCGGCGGCGCATCGGGATCGAGGCAGAAACGCAGCACCGCTTCGCATCCCCGCGCCCAGCGCATGATCTGCGCGGCATCCAGCGTGGCGGGAAAGATGCGGAATTCGACCGTATCCTTGTCCTCGGGCGCGTTGACCAGATTGGCGAGATTGATGTCGCACCATTTCCTGAGACCCGCTTTGGCGAGCTGCCCGCGCGCAGCTTCCCAGTCGAGCGACTGGAACGCAAAACTGCCGGTCAGCTCGCCCAGACCAGGGGGCCAGCCGCCGGTACGCACGCATGCCGGGTTGCTCCGGGCAAAGGCGCGCAGGGCCGCGTGGTGCGCGGTGCAGAAGGCGATCAGGCGCGCGACCGCCCTTGCGCTGCGCATCGGTGCGGCATCGAAATGCAGGTGCGTCGCCCCCTCGTGCGGGATGGTGAAACCCAGCGCCCGCGCATCGCCGAGCAGATCGTCCAGCACCGCCAGATGATCCGCTTCGATCGGCGCGGTGACGATTTCGCACGGGCGTTCCCGCTCGCCGGGCAGCGGGGCACCGATGGCAATGGACGAGCCGTTCCTGTCGATCACCCGCACCATGCCGCCATCGTGACGCTCTGGTTCTGTCCCGAAGAGCGCTGCGAACGGCGTGAGCACCCGCTCCAGCGGCGCCTGCGCATCGCAATGCCTTGCGGCGAGCCGCAGCAGGCGCGCATCGTCGGCCACCAGCCGGTACCAGCCGGGTTGCGGGGCATGGCGCTTGTCGAGATCGCGCTGCAGCGTCAGGTCGTCGACGAAGCTGGCGACCCAGTTTCCCCGCGCGTCGGCAACCCTGAAACCCAGCGTCAGGTTCTCGAACACCGGCTGGCCGGGCAATGCGCTGGTCTCGCTTTCGGGGTGGAAGATACGGGTGACGGTGCCGCCCACACGCTCCGCCACGCGCTTCGCCAGGGTTTCGCGGCTCGCGCCCTTCGGAGCGAGCAATTCGATCTCGACCCCGATCTTCCAGTCGATGTCGCTCATCCCCTCCCCCCAAACAAAAATGGGCCCCTGCGTTCGGCAGGAGCCCATCGATTAGCACGGTTTGGCGATGTTTACCGCGGAGCCATGCGGATCGCACCGTCGAGGCGTACGTCCTCGCCGTTGAAGTAGGTGTTCTCCAGCATGACCATCGCCAGCTTGGCGTATTCCTCGGGCTTGCCGAGGCGCTTGGGGAACGGGACCGAGGCGTTGAGCGCTTCGATCGCCTTTTCGGGCAGGCCCATCAGCAGCGGGGTGTGGAAGATGCCGGGCAGGATCGTGTTCACCCGGATGCCCTCGCCCATCAGGTCGCGCGCGATAGGCAGGGTCATGCCGACGACGCCGCCCTTGGAGGCCGAGTAGGCCGCCTGACCGATCTGGCCGTCTTCGGCGGCGACCGATGCGGTGTTGACGATCGCGCCACGCTCCCCATCCTCGTTCAGCGGGTCGAGCGTCAGCATGCCCGCCGCCGAATGCGCGATGCAGCGGAAGGTGCCGACCAGATTGACCTGGATCACGAAATCGAACGCGGCCAGCGGGAAGTGCTTGATGCTGCCGTCTTCCTTGGAGCGGCTGGCGGTCTTGATCGCATTGCCGATGCCCGCGCAGTTCACGAGGATACGCTCCTGACCATGGGCTTCGCGCGCCTTGGCGAAAGCGGCTGCAACTTCTTCCTCGCTGGTCACGTTGACCTTGCAGAAGGTGCCGCCGAGTTCCTTGGCGACCTTCTCGCCCTCGTCTTCCTTCATGTCGAAGATCGCGACCTTGGCGCCCTTCGCGGCGATGGCGCGTGCAGTGGCAAGGCCGAGGCCCGATGCGCCGCCGGTGACGACTGCGGGGGTGTTTGCGGAAATGTCCATTCTGTCTCTCCTGATCTCTTTGCCCGCTCGCCCTGAGCTTGTCGAAGGGCCGCGCTTCCTCGTGCGCTAGGTCAAACGAAAGTGCGGTGCTTCGACGGGCTCAGCACGGGCGGGGTGTGTGGTCTGGTTAAAGTGCCTCGATAATGGTCACGTTGGCGACGCCGCCGCCTTCGCACATCGTCTGCAACCCGTATTTCTTGCCGCGCGCGTGGAGCGCGTGGACCAGCGTCGCCATCAGCTTGGTGCCGCTGGCGCCGAGCGGGTGGCCCAGCGCAATCGCACCGCCATTGACGTTGAGCTTCTCCGGGTCCGCACCCGTATGCTTCAGCCATGCCATAGGCACCGGCGCGAAAGCCTCGTTGACCTCGTACAGGTCGATATCGTCGATGGAGAGGCCTGCCTTCTTGAGCGCCTTGTCGGTTGCGAACAGCGGCTCTTCCAGCATGATCACCGGGTCGCCTGCAGTCACGGTAAGGTCGACGATCCGCGCCAGCGGGGTCAGTCCGTGTTCCTTCAGCATGGCCTCGGAAACGATCAGCGCCGCGCTCGATCCGTCGCAGATCTGGCTGGCCAGCGCGGCCGAGATGCGGCCGTCGGGGCTGAGCAGCTTGACGCCGGCAATCCCTTCGAGTGTGGCGTCGAAGCGGATGCCCTCGTCCACCGTGTGCATCTGCTCGCCATCCTCGGTCTGGATCGGGATCGGCACGATTTCCTTGTCGAAGGCGCCCGCCTTTGTCGCGGCGGCGGCTTTCTGGTGACTGGCAAGTGCGAAGCGGTCCATCTCGTCCTTCGAGATGTCGTGCTTCTTCGCCATCATCTCGGCGCCCATGAACTGGCTCCACTGGACGCCGGGATATTTCTCCTCGAGCCCGGGCGACTTATAATTGCCCAGACCTTCCTTCATGTGGAACATCGCGGAGCTGCCCATCGGCACGCGCGTCATGCTCTCCACGCCGCTCGCGATCACGACGTCCTGCGTCCCGCTCATCACCGCCTGCGCGGCGAACTGGATCGCCTGCTGCGAGCTGCCGCACTGCCGGTCGATCGTCACCGCGGGCGTGCTTTCCGGCAGATGCTTCGTCGCGAGAACTGCATTGCGCCCCACCTGCATCGCCTGCTGGCCCGCCTGGCTGACGCAGCCCATGATCACATCGTCGACCGCCTTGGGGTCAATCCCGGTGCGCTCCACCAGCGCGTCCAGCGTCTGCGCGGCGAGGTCCACCGGGTGCACATCGGCCAGCCTGCCGCCGCGCTTGCCCCCTGCGGTCCGCACTGCATCCACAATATAGGCGTCTGCCATCTGTCTCTCTCCCCAGTCTCTTGAATCGGCTGTTCACAACCCGAGTTTCGTTTCGAAACCGAAGTGACGGGGCCCCGCGAGCCTGTCAAGCGGCTGCGCCGGGTCGCCCTTCGGACCCACGCCGAGCCGTGCGGGGAGAACCGCAGCCGGAACGCGCCGACAAGGAAGCGTCACGCGGGGCCAGCCGGTCCGCCAGTCTGGCGCGATACTTCCTGCACTTTCCCACTCGATGCGATCGGGCAATGCCGCTCGATCCTGCGCCCGCCCGCGAGAAGGGCAAAGACGCCGGGCGGGCGTGACGGCATTGTCGTCGATCCGACTTGCGAATGTTGCGGAAGTGCAACAATCGGGTGGAAAGCCCCACGCAGCGGACGGTTTTCAATTGCTCGATCGTCACACCTCGCGCAGACAGCACGCGTGCCAAATCGGGGTGAAGCCTCGATTCTGCTCAGCTTGCGTTTTTTCCGTGCCGGGTCGCAGCCGGCTCTTTCTTGGGGGAAAGATCACAATGAAGACCTTATTTACCAACGCCGCTCGGCGCCGTGGTGTGCTTTATGCCACCGCGGGTGTAGCGGCACTCGCGTTTGCCTCGCCAGTACTGGCGCAGGATTCGGATGAAGGGGAAGAAGAATTCCCGACCACTCCGATTCCCGACACCACGGCGCCTGCGGCCGGCGATGTCATTACGGTGACGGGCTCGCGTATTCGCCGCCCCGAAATCGTTGGCACCGAGCCGACGACGTCGATTTCCGACGACTATTACGAAGATCGCAACATCACCAGCACGGCTGACGCCATCAACGAACTTCCCCAGTTCCGCGGCAGCGTCTCCCCCCGTGGCGACCAGGCGTCGTTCGGTGCGGGCGTCAACTTCGTCAACACCTTCGGCCTCGGTTCGAACCGGACCCTGAGCCTGGTCAACGGCCGTCGCGTCGTTTCCTCGAACCTGCCTTCGCTCTTCTCGGCCGGTGGCCCGGGTGTGCAGGTCGACCTTAACATCATCCCGACGATCCTGATCGAACGCATCGACAACGTCTTCGTCGGCGGTGCGCCGGTTTACGGTTCGGACGCCATCGCCGGGACCGTCAACATCATCCTTAAGGATCAGTACGAAGGTCTCGACCTGTCGGCGACCAGCGGGATCAGCGAGCGCGGCGACGCCTTCACCTACAACGTGTCGGGTGTCTTCGGTCAGAACTTCGCTGACGATCGCGGTAACGTCACCCTCGCCCTGTCGTACGACGATCAGGACGGTGTGCGCGGTTCCGAGCGCCAGCACGTGCGCGACAACGTCAGCAGCCTGAACAACAACTGCGCGCCCGGCACGAACCAGCCGGCGAATGACGGCCGCGTCAACCCGAACATCGGCTGTGACACTGGCCCGAACGACGGCGTTCCTGCCCGCGTTCTGTTCCCGAACACCAAGTCGCCCTACCTTTCGACGGGTGGCGTGATCGCGGACGCCGGTTTCGGTCTTGCGTTCAACCCCGATGGTACCCTGCGGGACAACATCTTCCCGGGCACGAACCTGACCGGCTTCTTCGGCACGGGCCTGAGCGATGGTGCCTATGACACCGCCGACCAGACCAACCTGACGGCGACGCTCGAGCGTTTCACCGCGAACCTCTTCCTGAGCTACGAAATCGTACCGGGCGTGGAAGCATACGGCGAAGGTCTCTACTACAAGAGCACCTCGATCGAAGAGGGCAACAACCCCTCGTTCAACACGTTCGTGTTCGATCCCGGCGTCAGCGGTGGCATCACCTACGACATCGCGACGAACCCGTTCCTGACCGACCAGGCACGCGCAACCCTGACGGGCCTCGGCCTGACGACGTTCAACGTTTCGCGTTCGAACGAAGATCTGTTCGACAACGGTACCATCACCGAAAGCGAACTGAAGCGTGGCGTTCTCGGTATTCGCGGTGACTTCGGTGGCCTGTTCGGCAACCGCTGGAACTACGACGTCAGCGTCAACTATGGTGAGAACGAGATCGAGAACTTCGGTACCGAGATCAACCAGCAGCGCTTCATCAACGCGGTCAACTACACCACCGATGGCAGCGGAAACGCCGTTTGTACGACGACCCCGCCCGCCGGTAACGCAACCGTCGTCGGCACGCCCATCGCAGATGCGAGCTGTGTGCCGCTGAACCTGCTGGGTGTCGGCGTCGCCAGCCAGGCCGCTCTCGACTACATCAGCGAAGATGTGCGCGAAGTTGCCAAGGTCAGCCAGGTCGTGGTCGGCGCCAACTTCGGTGGCGATTTGTTCGACACGTGGGCCGGCCCGGTCGGCTTCAACGTCGGTGCGGAATATCGTGAAGAAACCGCAAGCTTCACGCCGTCCGCCTTTACCATCAATGGTGAAGGCCGTGGTGCCGCGGTTGCCGCCATCAGCGGCAGCTACGATGTGAAGGAAGTGTTCGGCGAAGTCCTGGTGCCGCTTGCGAGCCCCTCGATGGATCTGCCGTTCCTTTACAGCGCAGAAGTGTTCGGTCGCGTTCGCTACGTCGACAACAGCGTGAACGGTGGCTTCACCGCCTACGCGGTTGGCGGCACGATCGCTCCGATCCAGGACATCACGTTCCGCGGTAACTTCACGCGTTCGTTCCGTGCGCCTGCGATTACCGAGCTGTTCCTGCCGCAGAGCCCCACGTTCGAGCGTCCGCCAGATCTTTGTACGGCTCAGGCACGCAACGCGGGTCCGGTTCCGGCAACGCGTTCGGCCAACTGTAATGCGTTCCTGGCGGCCACGGGCAACAACCCGGCCACCTACACGCTGCTTGCTGCGCAGGCTTCGGTTGCCGGCCTGAGCGGTGGTAATCCGAACCTCCAGAACGAAAAGGCTGACAGCTTCACCTTCGGTGTGATCGTCCGTCCGCGTTTCCTTCCGGGTCTCACGGTTACCGCCGACTACATCGACATCGAAATCGATGGTCCGATCGCTCAGCTCGACGCAAGCGATCTTGCCAGCGGCTGTTTCGACAACCCGAACTTCAACACCGCCGACCCGATCAACGGTAACGCGTTCTGTTCGGCTCTGGGCTTCGGCGCGAATGGCCAGATCCCGAACGATCCGTCGAACCCGGCGGTTGTTTCGGGCTTCGTCAACGGCCAGTCGGAGCTGTTCGAAGGCATCACCGGTGCCCTCGACTACGGCACGTCGCTGGGCGGCGTCGGGGTCCCCGGCGCACTGCGCATCGGCGGCGATCTGCTCTACGTGCAGCGTCGTATCGTGGACATCACCGGCGTTGCTCCGCAGCGTTCGGACGGTATCCGCGGTGACCCGCAGTTCTCGGGCCAGGCACGTCTGATCTACTCGCTCGACAACTTCGGTTTCGGCATCTACGCGAACTACATCGGCGAGCAGCTCTACTCTCGCTTCGATCGTGGTCCGAGCCCGAACGACACGCGCGAAATCGACGAGCTGGACGATTACGTGACGGTGAACCTGAACACGTTCTTCGAAACGGATGACGGTTTCCGCTTCAACGTCGGTGTCACCAACCTCTTCGACCGGATCGGCCAGGAATACTTCGGCTACATCATTCCGGGTTCGGAAAACGACGACATCGGCCGCCGCTACACGGTGAGCGTGTCCAAGTCCTTCTAATCTCCGGATTAGTCAGACAAAAAGAAAGGGCCCCGGGAAACCGGGGCCCTTTTTTGTTGTACCGCAAATTCAACGGTGACCGGCAAACGGACCGGCCGGACCCGGACACGCCGAGAGCGGTCGGCGACCCGCCCATGCGGATCGCCTGTCGCCCTCATCAGGGGGGAGGTCAGTCGACCGTGATGGAAAGCTGGCCGTCGCCCTCGTCGATCTTCACGGTGCTGCCATCGGGGACCTCGCCCTGCAGCAGGCGCTCGGCCAGCGGGTCCTGGACGTAGCGTTGCACAGCGCGCTTCAGCGGGCGCGCGCCATAGACCGGATCGTAGCCGACCCGCCCCAGCCAGCGCTTTGCCGCCTCGGTCAGCTCGAGCTCGATCTTGCGATCGCTGAGCAGCCTCTGCACGCGGTTCACCTGCAGTTCGACGATCGGCGCCATGTCTTCCTGGCTCAGGCGGTGGAACAGGATGATCTCGTCCAGCCGGTTGAGGAATTCGGGCCGGAAATGCCCGCGCACCACGTCCATCACCTGCGGCTCGACATCGCTGACCTGCTGATCGTCGCTCATGTTCGACAGGTACTGGCTGCCCAGGTTTGAGGTCAGGATAATCAGCGTGTTGGAGAAGTCCACCACCCTGCCCTGCCCGTCGGTCAGGCGGCCATCGTCGAGCACCTGCAGCAGCACGTTGAACACGTCGCTGTGGGCTTTCTCCACCTCATCAAACAGGACGACCTGATAGGGCCTGCGCCGCACGCTTTCGGTCAGCACGCCGCCTTCCTCGTAGCCGACATAGCCCGGAGGCGCGCCGATCAGGCGGGCGACCGCGTGCTTCTCCATGAATTCGCTCATGTCGATGCGGACCATGGCGTTGTCATCGTCGAACAGGAACTGCGCCAGCGCCTTGGTCAGCTCGGTCTTGCCGACGCCGGTCGGCCCGAGGAACAGGAAGGAGCCGAGCGGACGACCGGGGTCTTTCAAGCCGGCGCGCGCACGGCGCACCGCCTTGGACACGGCCTCGACCGCGTCTTTCTGCCCGATCACGCGCTTGCCCAGCGCCTCTTCCATGCGCAGCAGCTTGTCGCGCTCACCTTCGAGCATGCGGTCGACCGGAATGCCGGTCCAGCGCGCCACCACGCCTGCGATGTCTTCCTCGGTCACTTCCTCGCGCAGCAGCGCGTTGGAGGTGTGCCCTTCGGCTTCCTTCAGCTTGTTCTCAAGCTCCGGAATGCGCCCGTATTGCAGCTCCCCCGCCTTGGCGAGGTCGCCCGCACGCTGCGCCTGCTCCAGCTCGATCCGCGCCTGGTCGAGCTCTTCCTTGAGCCGCGATTCGGCGTGGATCTTGTCGCGCTCGCCCTGCCAGCGTGTGGTCAGTTCGGCACTGCGCTGTTCGAGATTGGCGAGGTCTTCCCGCAAGTCCTCCAGCCGCTGCGCGCTGGCATCGTCGCTTTCCTTGGCGAGTGCCTGCTCTTCGATCTTGAGCTGGATGATCCGGCGGTCGAGATTTTCGATCTCCTCGGGCTTGCTCTCCACCTCCATGCGGATGCGGCTGGCCGCTTCGTCCATCAGGTCGATCGCCTTGTCGGGCATGAAGCGGTTCTGGATGTAGCGGTTGGAAAGCTGCGCCGCGGCGACGATCGCACCGTCGGTGATCCGCACGCCGTGGTGCAGCTCGTACTTTTCCTTGATCCCGCGCAGGATGGAAATCGTGTCCTCCACGCTGGGCTCTTCGATATAGACCGGCTGGAAACGCCGCTGCAGCGCCGGGTCCTTCTCGACATACTTCTGATATTCGTCGAGCGTGGTGGCACCGATGCAGTGCAGCTCGCCCCGCGACAGCGCGGGCTTGAGCAGGTTGGACGCATCCATGCTGCCTTCGGAAGCCCCCGCCCCGATCAGCGTGTGCATCTCGTCGATGAACAGGATGATCTGCCCGTCCGAGCCCTTCACCTCGTCGAGGACGGCCTTCAAGCGTTCCTCGAACTCGCCGCGATATTTCGCGCCCGCGATCAGCGCGCCCATGTCGAGCGCCATCAGCGTGCGGTTCTTCAGACTGTCGGGCACGTCGCCATTGGCGATGCGCAGCGCGAGGCCTTCGGCAATCGCGGTCTTGCCGGTGCCGGGCTCGCCGATCAGCGCGGGGTTGTTCTTGGTCCGCCGGGCAAGGATCTGCACAGTGCGGCGGATTTCCTCGTCGCGGCCGATCACCGGGTCCAGCTTGCCGTCGCGCGCCGCCTGCGTCAGGTCACGGGCATATTTCTGCATCGCGTCGTAGGCCTGTTCGGCGTTGGCGGTGTCCGCCGTCTTGCCCTTGCGCAGTTCGCCAATGGCGCGCTCCAGCGCCTTCGCGTCGACGCCCGCCTCGGCCAGCGCGCTGCCGGCCTTGCTGTTGGACGCGAGCGCCAGGGCGACCAGCAACCGCTCCACCGTGACAAAGCTGTCGCCGGACTTTTCCGCGATCTGCTGCGCCTGGTCGAGCACGCGCACCGAGTCGTTATCGAGCCCGGGGCTCGCCTGCGCGCCGCTCCCGCTCACCGCAGGAATGCGCGCGAGTTCGTCGTCCACGCGCTGTTCCGCGCGTACGGGGTCGCCGCCCGCGCGCTGCACGAGCCCCGCGGCCATGCCTTCGGCATCGTCGAGCAACACCTTGAGGATGTGGAGCGGGGTGATCCGCTGGTGGTTCAGCCTGATGGCGGTGGTTTGCGCGGACTGTAGAAAACCTTTCGCGCGGTCGGTGAATTGTTCGAGGTTCATGCGGCCTCCTGGTCAGAACTTACTTTAAAAAGTAGGGCTGCAGGCGCGCAAGACAAGGAAGGGCAGCCGAATTTTACCGCCCTGCCCCGCGGCGGGAAACCGCCTTGTCGAAGGTCTCGATATAGGCGCGCGCACTGGCGAGAGCATCGACGGTGGTCTGCGTCGGCTCCGGGCGCGGCGCCGCGAGCACGCCTTCTATGGCGCGTGCGACCGCCTCAGGCTCACGCACCGTCAGGAGGCGTCCCGAGGCCGGCTCGCTCAGCAATTCGCGCATCGCCACGCTGCTTTCGGTGGCGACCACCGGGCTGCCCGCCGCCAGGGCCTCGACCACCACATTGGGCCGCCCCTCGTAGCGCGAGGTGAGCAGTAGCAGGTCGGCCTGCTCGATCACCTTCTCCATCCCTTCGACAAAGCCGGGCAGGTGCACCCGGCCCACCAGCCCCAGCCGCTCGATCAGCGCGGTCAGCCGGGCACGCTCGCTCCCCTCGCCATAAATGAACAGTTCGCGCCCCTCGGTCTGTGCCTTGGCGAAGGCACGGATCGCCAGCCCCCAGTCCTTCTGCGGTTCGAGGCGACCGATCCCCAGCAGGTAGCGCCCGGACGGCGGCGTTGCGACCTGTCCGCCGCCCACCGCGAGGTGCGGATTCTCGATGATGTCTATCCGCTCGCGAGGAATGCCGGCGCGGCGCACCGCATCTTCGGCCATGGCGCGCGACATCGCCACCACCCGGTCGATAAAACGATGGTGCTGGCGGACCCACAGCCCATTCGCCGTTCGCATCGGCCAAGCGAAATCGCGGCGGGCGAGATCGTTCGATATCTTCCACACGATAGGCGGGCTGCGCTCGCCCAGATGCATGCGGATGCGCGCGGCGGCCGAGGTATAGTGGTTGCCGGGGCAGAAGAATACGTCCGGCGCCACCGCGCCTATTGCGGGCGGCGCAGTCTTGCGGCCTCCGAAGTGCGGGACCCAGTCCACCTCTGGCGGCATGCTTGCTCGCAAGCGCTCCTCGACCGGAGATGCGAGAATCGCGACCTCGTGGCCAAGCTCCACCCAGTCCCGTGCGAGCCGCATGGCGACCCGCTCGACCCCGCCGCCCGAATAATGCTCCAGCCAGGTCGCAATCTTCATGGGCGCGCTTGCGAATCTGGGAGAATACGATCGCGCAGGAAGGCCCGCGAACCCCGCCTCACGCGGGAAAAACGGACCGCATGGTCCAGCACAAAAAAGGCGTTGGGCACGATCCGCATAGCAAGGCGAGCGGCTTTAACCACCTGCAGCAATAATTGACAGTCTTGTAAAAGCGTCCATAGCGTGCCCCCCATGGTGGAGAGGCCCGAGGGCGATAAGGAGTTTGTTGCCCGGGCTTTGCCGTGGGTGCGGCGTGCGTTCACCATCGGGATCGTCGCGTTCATCCTGTGGCGACTGACGCAGTTCGGCTGGGCCGAATTGCTTGCCAACCTTCCGCAAAACCCCGTTTTCTACATCGTCCAGATCATCGCCTATTCGGTGCTGCCGATCAGCGAAGTGGTGATCTTCGGCCGCCTGTTCGGTCAGCGTCTGTGGCGCGAATGGCCGGTCATGCTGCGCAAGCGTGCGCTGAACAATTCGGTGCTGGGCTATTCGGGAGAGGCCTATCTGGTCTTCTGGGTGAAGGAGCGCCTGGGCCTGCCGCGTCGCAAGGCGCTGTCCGCGATCAAGGACAATGTCCTGCTGTCCGGCTTCACCACCGCCGCCTTTGCCATCGCCGCCGCAGGCTTGCTGATCCTGATCCACCCTGCACTGCTGGACAAGAACGAACTCGCGCAATCGGGAGAGCGCAGTTTCCTGCTGTTCGCGGCGCTGTTCGGGCTGGCGCTCGCGATCGGCCACCGGTTTCGCAACCGCCTGTTCGGCATCGGATCGAAGCTGATCCTGTTCATTATTGCGATCCACGCCGCGCGCCTTGTGGCGACCTATTCGCTCCAGATGCTGCAATGGGACATCGGCATACCCGAAGGCACGATGATGCTGTGGTTCACCCTCATTGTGGTGCAGCTGCTCATCTCGCAATTGCCGCTGCTGCCCAATCGCGATCTGCTGTTCGTCGCCTTCATCCTCGAATTCGCGCCCGCGAGCGGCGTCGATCCTGCGGCGCTCAGGGCAATGATCCTGACGATCTATCTGATATATCAGCTGTTCAACTATTTCGCGCTGCTGGCCACGACGGCCATGCCCACCGCCCACGCCTATAACGAAGAAGCAAGAGAGCCGACATGATCCGCATTGTGAAATGGGGCGGCGCGCTCGTCTTGCTGCTGCTGCTCGTCACCGCAATCGCCCTGATGACGTGGGAGCCGTTCTTCGCCCGCGACGGCGTGGCCCCCGGGGGCGAACGGACTTACACGGCAGAAATCATCCGCGACGAATTCGGCGTGCCGCATATCTACGGCGATACCGACCCGGACGTCGCCTATGGCGTTGCCATCGCGCATAGCGAGGACGATTTCACCACCCTGCAGGATGTCATCGCGATGAGCCGGGGGCGCTACGGCGCGATTGCCGGTGAGGATGGCGCGGCGGTGGACTACGTCTATCACCTGCTCGACGCGCGCGGCACGGCGGAGCGCGAATGGGCCAGCCTGCCGCAGGATACGCGCGACCTGATCGATGCCTACGCCGTCGGCATGAACGATTACGCGAAGGCGCATCCGGACGAGGTGAAGCTGGGCAATCTGTTCCCCGTCAACGGGATCGACGTTGCCGCCGGTTTCGCGCTGCGCCAGCCGTTTTTCTTCGGGCTCGACCGGTTCCTCGGCCCGCTGGCCGCGGGCGAGCCGCTGCCGCCCGAATACGGGCCACGCATTCCGCAAGAGGGCGAAGCCGCCACCTTCCCGATCGACGATGCGCCGCGCATCATGGACGATCGGGCCAGCGCCGACTTCACCTCCATCGGCACCTATGGCGAGGATTTCCGCCAGGCCGGGTCCAATGCCTTCGCGGTCGCGCCGGAGAAATCGGGCGGGCCGACGATCCTGGTCTCCAACGCCCACCAGCCGTGGCGCGGCCCTGTCGCATGGTACGAAATGGTGGTGGAAAGCGGCGAAGGCTGGCACTTCGCGGGTGCGAACTTCCCGGGCAGCCCCTTCCCCTTCCTCGGCCATAACGAGAATCTGGGCTGGACCAACACGGTCAACACGCCCGACATGGTCGATATCTACAAGCTGGTGCTGGACGACAGCGGCACGCGCTATCGCTTCGATGGCGAATGGCGCGATCTGGAACACAAGCGCGTGCGGCTGGCCGCGCGGGTCGGCCCCTTCACCATTCCGGTGCGGCGCGATGTGTATCGCAGCGTCCACGGCCCGGTCATCAAAAACGACGACGGCGCCTTTGCGGTGCGCTTCGCCTCGCTGGGCAGCATCGACCAGCTCGATGCCTATTACCGCCTGAACAAGGCGCAGGATTTCGCCGAATGGCGCGAGATCATGGCGCGCGGTCAGGTGCCCTCCACCAACTTCATCTATGGCGATGCCGAGGGCAACATCGCCTATATCTACAACGCCGCCATCCCCGACCGGCCCGAGGGCTTCGACTGGCGCGTCGTGCTCCCGGGAGACACCAGCGCGGCCTTGTGGACCGACAAAGTCGCCTACGAAAGCCTGCCGCAATATTACAACCCGGCCAGCGGCTGGGTGATGAATGCCAACAACACGCCCTTCCTCGCCGCAGGCGAAGGCAGCGACCTGTCGCCGGAGGACTTCGCCCCGGAGATGGGCGTGGAGCTGAAGATGACCAATCGCGGCCGCCGGGCGTGGCTGCTGATGAACGAGGCAGAGCAGCTCGACCGCGAGACGCTGGAGGCGATCAAGTACGATACCGGCTACGAGAATGCGGGCTACGTGCGCCGCATGATGCGCGACATCGCCGCGATCGACGTTGATGAGCACCCCGAACTGGCCGACGCGCGCGCGCTGATGCTGGAATGGGATTTCACGGCAGACAATGTGGGCCGGGCCGATGCCATCGCGCTGCTCATGATCCGCGACTTCATGTCCTCCAGCTATCAGAAGACGCCCTGGCCCGACGCCGTTGAGGAACTGACGGCGGCGAAGGACCATCTGGAGACGCATTTCGGCCGTCTGACCCCGCCGATGGGCGAACTGCTGCGCTTGCGACAGGGCGACGTGGACCTTCCGCTGGACGGCGGATCGGACACGTTGCGCGCATCGACCACCTGGGATGTGGAGGAGGACGGCAGGCTGGCCGTGCGCCACGGAGACAGTTTCGTGATGTGGATCGAATGGCTGGAAGGGGAGCCGGTCTCCTCACGCTCGATCCAGCCATTCGGTGCGGCAACCACCCGGCCCCAAAGCCCGCATTTCGCAGATCAGTCTACGCTGTTTATCCAGCATCGCTTGAAGCCGGTACATTTCTGGCGCGACAATGTGTTAAGGTACGCCGTCACGCGAAACACGGTATCCAGCCAGCGCTGAACGTGCTTTTAGTCACGCAATTTCAATTCGTTGAATCGATAGGGGACTCAATGCTCAAGACCACCAAGACCAGCCTCGCGGCGCTCGCCGTAGCGCTCGCCGCCCCGGCGGTTATCGCCGTCCCGGCCCAGGCACAGGAAGCTGCCGCGCAGGACGTGGCTCCGCTGCAGAACCTCGTCGACGAGGTCGCCATTCCCTACGAGGAATTCCAGCTCGAAAACGGGCTGACCGTGATCGTTCACGAAGACCGCAAGGCCCCCATCGTGGGCGTGGCCGTGTGGTACAATGTCGGCTCCAAGGACGAGCCCAAGGGCCAGACCGGCTTCGCGCACCTGTTCGAACACCTGATGTTCAACGGGTCGGAAAACGCGCCCAACGACTATTTCCAGTACCTGCAGGAAATGGGCGCGACCGATTACAACGGCACCACCAATTTCGACCGCACCAACTACTTCCAGACCGTGCCTACCGGCGCGCTGGAACGCGCCCTGTGGCTGGAAAGCGACCGCATGGGTTACCTGCTGGGCGCGGTGACGCAGGAAAAGCTCGATAACCAGCGCGGCGTCGTCCAGAACGAAAAGCGCCAGGGCGACAACCAGCCCGGCGGCCTCGTGTTCTACGAAATCGTCAAGACGCTCTACCCCGAAGGCCACCCCTACGATCACACCCCGATCGGCTCGATGGCCGATCTGGATGCGGCCAGCCTCGAGGATGTGCGCAACTGGTTCCGCGACAATTACGGACCCAACAACGCCACGCTCGTGCTCGCGGGCGATATCTCGCCTGCCGAAGCGCGCCCGCTGGTGGAAAAGTACTTCGGCCCGATCGCGCGCGGCCCGGTGAACGAACCGGCGCAGGCCAAGGTGACCGAACTGACTGAAGACGTCCGCGTCGTCATGCAGGATCAGGTCGCTGCGGCGAACATCGCCAAGTACTGGTCCGTCCCCGGCATCACCGACCGCGATCTGACCGCGCTCACCGTGGGCGCCAACATCCTCGGCGGCCTCGCATCGAGCCGGCTGGACAACATGCTGGTGCGCGACGAACAGATCGCCGTGGGCGTCAGCGCAGGCAACTTCGCCTTCCAGCGTGTCGGCATCCTCAACCTGGGCGCGACCGTGCGCCCCGGCGTGGAAATCGAGACGGTCGAGAAGCGGCTGGACGAGATCATCGCGCAGTACATTGCCGAAGGCCCGACCGAAGACGAAGTGCGCCGTTCGGCCACCGCCAACCTTGCGAGCACGATCCGCGGGCTTGAGCAGGTGGGCGGCTTCGGCGGCAAGGCGGTGACGCTGGCGCAGGGCGAAGTGCTCGCCGGCGATCCCGGCTTCTTCGAACGCCAGCTTGAAATCCTCGCCACGCTGACCCCGGCCGAAGTGCAGGCCGCGATGAAGAAGTGGATGACCAAGCCCAGCCTCACGCTGGTGCTGCAGCCGGGCGAACGCACCGGCGAGTACGAGGAAGCGGCCTCGGTTGCCGCCAGCGATGCGGACGAGGCCGAAGCGGCCCCGGGCGCGAACGAGATCACCGTGACCAAGGAACGCCCTGCCCCGCCGATCAGCGAGCTGAGCGATCTGGAATTCCCCGATGTGACGGAGACGACGCTCTCCAACGGGATCACCGTCTACTACGCGCAGCGCGATGCGGTGCCGGTCACGCGGGTGGCGCTTTCCTTCGATGCCGGTTCGGCAGCCGACCCGCTCGAAAAGCGTGGCCTCGAAGGCCTGACGCTCGGCCTGATGGACGAAGGCACCACCACCCGCACCTCGCAGGAGCTCGCCGAAGCCAAGGAACGCCTCGGCGCGGTCATTTCCTTCGGTGGCGGTTCGGACCGCTCCACGGTGACGCTGTCCTCGCTCAGTGCAAATCTCGCGCCCTCGCTCGAACTGATGACCGATATCGTTCGCAACCCGGCTTTCGACCAGGATGAGCTGGAGCGGGTGCGGACGCAGACCGTCACCGGCATCCAGCAGTCGCTCAAGTCGCCCGAAGGGCTTGCGTTCTTCACGATCTCTCCGCTGATCTACGGCAGCAACAATGCCTATGGCGCGCCGGAGACGGTGGAGACCGTGCAGGCGATCACCCGTGAGGACCTGATCGATTTCAAGCAGCGCTGGCTGCGCCCCGACAATGCGGACATCTTCGTGGTGTCCGACATGGCGCTGTCCGAAGTGATGCCCGGCCTCGAAGCCGCTTTCGGCAACTGGCAGGCGCCCTCCGTGCCCAAGGGAACCAAGGCGTTCGACAATATCGCCAAGGCGCCCGAAAGCTCGCGGATCGTGCTCGTCAACCGGCCCAACTCGCCGCAGAGCTACATCATTGGCGGGCAGATCACCGATGTGGACGCCAAGGACCCGGCGATCATCGATCTGTACAATGCCAATAACGCACTCGGCGGCAACTTCCTCGCCCGGCTCAACATGAACCTGCGCGAGACCAAGGGCTGGAGCTACGGCGTGCGCGGCAGCGTGAACCGGCAGGAAAACGCGGTCTCCTACTTCGTGTCCGCGCCGGTCCAGGCAGACCGGACGGGCGATGCCATGGCCGAGCTGATCCGCGAGGTGGACGAATTCGTCACCACGCGCGGCGTCACCGACGAAGAGCTGACCCGGATCGTCAACAACGAGATCCTGCAGCTGCCCGGCCAGTACGAAACCGCCGGTGCGGTGCTCAGCGCGATCCAGGGCAACGTGATGTACGATCGCCCGATGGATTATCAGGAGACGCTGGCCGAGAGCTATCGCGCCCAGACGCGCGAGAGCCTGGACGCTGCCGCCCGCGCCGCGATCGATCCCGATCGCTTCACCTGGGTGATCGTGGGCGATGCCGAACAGGTCCGTCCGCAGCTGGAATCTCTCGGTCTGCCGGTGGAAACCGTCCAGCCCGAGTAACGTTATTGACATCAGTGTAGGTGCGGGCGATGGCCCGCCCTACCCAGCACCAACGCGAGAGGAGTACCGCTTATGTCCGTAGCCGGAACCTACGAAACCGTCGTGAAGAGCCCGATGGGCGACCAGAAGGGCACCTTTACCGTCGTCCCCGGCGACGATGGCAACACCTTCACCGGCTCCATGGCCGGCGGCATGGGCTCGATGGACGTCAAGGATGGCACCATCGATGGCAACACGCTGCGCTGGAAGATGGATATGACCGTCCCCATGCCGATGGAACTCAACTGCGAAGCCACGGTCGACGGCGACCAGCTGACCGGCAAGGTGAACGCAGGCGCCTTCGGCGACATGCCGCTGACCGGCGAACGCCAGGGCTGAGGCCAGCCTTCATACACAAATCGAAAGGGCCGCCGGATCGCTCCGACGGCCCTTTTTCTTTGTGCCCGGCCGAGTGGCCCCGTGTCAGTTCGCGGCCGGTTCCTGCTCGCTCGCGGTTGCCGTTTCGGAACTGGCGTTCGTATCGCCGTCTTCCTGCGCTGCCGCCTGGGCCGGAGCGGTAGAGGGGGTCGATACCGCAATCGGGCTCGGCCTTGCCGCCGCCTGCGCCTGCATCCGGCTCTTTTCCTTCACGTCCACGATCCGGTCGCGCTCGTAGGCGAGGACGCCGTCCACCGGGGGCAGGCGCGAGATCATGATCCCGTACCAGTTGTCCACCTTGCCGGCCGCCCGCAGGTCCGCGCGCACGACTTCGTAGTCCGCCAGTGCCGCAGGCACGCTGTAATCCACCGGACGCGCGGGATCGCGCTTGTCGGCAAGCTCGTCCCAGTTGACGTCGACCTGGCGCCCGGCCTCGTCATCGACCCAGCGCAGGGTCGTGAAATCGCCTAGATTGGTCACCACGCCCGCCTTCGCTTCGAACTTGACGCTGCCCATGCACATGCACGTGCCCATTGCCGAACCGTTGGGGTTCATGAAGATCGCCCCGTAATAGGTATATTCGCCCGGATCGACTTCCATCAGGTACGAGAAGGTCTTCTCGCCACTCTCGTCCTTGTCCTTGTCGAACACGTACATCGGGCCCCAGCCCACGGTCAGACGGCGTTCGACCGGCCCGATCGAGAAGGTTTCCCGGGTCACCTCGTCCGGCTTCTCCAGCTGGCGCGTTCCGGGGGGCATGCGGCCCTCGCTGAGGTCCTTCTGCTGCCTGAGATAGTCCTCCAGCTTGCGCTCGTACTTCTTGCGCGCGTCGGCGTATTCCTCTTCCCATTCCTCCTGGAACAGGGCGAGATCCTCTTCGGTCGGCGTCTTGTAGAACAGCCCGTTGGAGCGGGCAGGCCCACTTATGAAGATGTAGGCGCGCTCGGCGGAAATGCTCTGCTTGCCCTTTTCGAGGTTCTTCGCCTCGATGGCATCCTTCTCGACTTCCTGGGCAATCGCAGGCGCTGCACCCAGCAGAAGGGCCGAGACGGCGGCGGCGGTCATCATGCGTGCGATCATGGCTGAAGTGCCTCCTGCTCGGGCTTGGGGCCAGATGCGACGCGGGCCTGCATCATCAGCTTTTGTGCGCGGCTTTCCGCTTCCTCGCGGCTGTTGCCTTCTTCGAAGTTGAACTCCTGCCACAGGTCCTTTTCCAGCCCGTAGCGATCGTAACCCTTGTAATACATGCAGTTGCGCATGTTGATGCGGCGCTGCTTGCGGCGTTCGCCGGACCCGAAGATCGCATCGGCGAGCACCGATCCGATCGCCCCGCCGATCGCGCCGGCCATGCCGTATTGAAATATCTGCTGGTTGATCATCGACTGGGATGCGCCGCCATAGAAGGTCAGGCCGCTGGTCAGCGCGTCGCATTCGGTGATATCCAGGAAGGCGACATCGAAGGTGGTGTCGGGCCGGTGGAAGTAGAAATACTTCTCGAAATCGTCCTGCGCGACCTGGCTTGCATCGAATGCGAGCTCAGGCATCGGCACGGCTTCGATCTCGGCGGCGGAGAAATGGTGCACCGGTGGTGCGTTGGATTCGACATATTGCGCTTGCGCCGCGCTGGCCAATGGCAGCGCGAGCAAGGCGAAACACAGATGTTTCACGAAGAATGGCCCCTCAAGTTTTTGATCCCGCCGGTAAACTAAGCCGAATGGTCGCGTCGGAATAGCGAAATTCACGCACGGGTATTTCTACGCAGTGTCTTGCGATAGCGCTCCGACACACAGCCTTTCGACGCAGTATCCGGCCTTTTTCGATCTTCCCGTGAATCGCATTTCGTGGCTTAGGATGCGCCACGGGAGAACGGCGCGGCGCGCGCGGAGGACACGATGCAGATCAACCGAACGATGCTGGTTCTCGGCGCGATTATCGTGTTTCTGGTCGCAGCGGTGGCGTTCCTGCTCGGCCAGCGCAGTTCGAGCGACGGGGAGCCGGCCCCTGCGGCCGATGTGTCGTCCATCATCTCGTCCAGCGAAATCGACGATGCGGAAACGCCCGAGCCGATCTCCGTCACCGAGCAGCGGGCGCTGGCCGTCAGGATCGGGCGCGACGGGCCGCAAGAAAGCGCCTGCGAACGTATTGGCCGCGTGGCCAACCTGCCCGGCGGCGAAGACGATTTCCTGTCCGTACGCGATGCACCGACGAGCGATGCAAGCCAGATCGACCAGCTGGAGGACGATACGCCCTTCTATGTCTGCGATCGGCAGGGCGACTGGTTCGGCATCGTCTATCTGTCCGACGGGACGCTGGGTGATGCCGACGAATGCGGGCTGGCGGATCCGGTCGGCTCGCCCCGCGCCTATTCGGGTACATGCCCCACCGGCTGGGTCTATTCGCGCTATGTCGATGCCAGCGGCGCGCAGGATTCGGACGAACCCTACGTGGAAGACGATACCGGAGACGCCCCGCAAGCCCGCACGGTGCAGGTCAGCGCGACTGGGCCCTCGCAGGTGGTCGCATCCATGCGCATGTCGGTGAAGGCAGAGAACGAATACGACAAGCCCGTCGGCCAGCGGCCCGATGGCAACCGCGTGGCATGCCGCGAAACCGGCACGGGCGACGCGGCGTGGACCTGCACCGCAACCTATACTCTCACGAACTAGGGCGGATTGCCTGATAGGCCGCCGCGGCCACGGTGTTCGCCAGATTGAGCGAGCGGACCTTGTCGCTGCGCATCGGCAGGCACACCATGCGATCACGGTGCGCCTCGACGATCGGCTGCGGCAGGCCCTTCGTCTCCTTCCCGAAGACGAGGTAGGCATCGTCTGGATAAACGGGCTCGTAGAAGCTTCGCGGAGCATATTCCTCGAACAGGAACATCTGGTCGGCGCGCGGCGCCCGCTCGGCAAGGAAAGCCTCCCAGCTGGCGAACTCGGCCAGCCGGATGTGCTGCCAGTAATCGAGCCCGGATCGCTTCAGCCGGGTATCGGTGATGACGAAGCCGAGCGGGTGGATCAGCACCAGCTCCATGTCGAGCGCGACGCAGGTGCGCCCGACCGCGCCGGTATTGCCGGGGATTTCCGGGTGAACCAGGACAATGGAGGTCATCGGATAATCAGTCGCCCGCCGGTGCGACACCCAGCAGGACGGCATTGGGTGCGTCGGAATTGGCGAAGACGATATCGGGAAGACCGTCGCCATTCATGTCGCCCACCGCCACGCCGTAGGTATCCGCAGGATCGCCGGGCAGTTCCTCGGCTGCAAAGCGCCCATCGCCCGCGTTGCGCAGGACGAGGTTCGCGCCGTCGACACCGGCAACCAGATCGATATCGCCATCCCCATCGAGGTCCGCGGCCGCGATGGACTGGATTCCCGCTCTCCCCTCGCCGAACGGACGCGGCGATCCGAAGGAGCCGTCGGCCTTTTGCAGGTAGAGCTTGTGTGGCCCCTGTGTCGAGACGAGCACGATATCGGGCCGCCCATCGCCATCGAAATCGCCCGTCGCAGCTTTGCGATGATCGCCCCTGCTCCCCGCCAGCGGCCGCGGTTCGAACGCGCGGGCGCCCTGGTTCACGAACACCACGCTGGGGGCTCCGTCACGCCGGGCCATCACGAGGTCCGTATCCCCGTCCCCATCCAGATCGGCAGGTGCCAGGCCGGTCGAACCGAAACCTTCGTCCGGCAGGCCGACCGGCTGTGCGAAGGCGCCCCCGCCCAGCCCGTAATGGACCGGATCGACGCCCCTGCGCGCCGCGACGACGAGATCGAGAGCCCCGTCGCCGTCGAGGTCGATCAGACTGGCCGAGCGCGCGGGAATGGCACTGTCCGGCACGGCAGAGTGCAACACAAAACGGGCGTTTCCATCATTGAGATAGACGAGCGCGGGCAGCGTATCGCGCACCACAACGGCATCGAGATCGCCGTCCGCGTCCAGATCGCCCAGACGGATGGTGTAGCTGGTGGAGCGCACCTCGCCCAGCGGCACGGCTTCCAGCAGGCGGCCGTTCCCGGCGTTCAGAAACAGCCAGTCCTGCTGCGGCCAGTGCCGGCCATTGGCGGCGGCCACATCGAGGTCGCCGTCGCCGTCCAGATCGCCAAGCGACACATCCGCCGTCCGGCTGTCGGCCTCGTCGAACAGGAGGAAGGGATGATCGCGGAAAGCGGCTTCGGAATCCTGCGCACTCACCGGACCGGGCACGAACAAGGCACATGCTGCGCCCAGAGCGGGCCCTGTGATGCGAACGACAGTCCTCGGTATCATTGCCGTTCCATGGCCGATCTGCGCGGCTGGGGCCAGCACAGGCTGCTCAGGATGCCTCGGGGCCAGGGGATTGCGAGGCAGCCCCAATCGCCCCGGCGATGACCTCGATCCCCTCCAGGTTGAGGTGTACGCCATCGTCCGAATAGCGATCAAGCAAGGCGCCCTGGGGCGCGAGCGTGCCGCGAACGTCAAGATACCGCGCGCCATGGTCGCGATTCTCCGCAAGGAGTCGGTTCAGCTCCCGGATGGTCTGCGCCGCCTCTCCGCAATGCGTGGCCGCCGCGCCGCAGGGCAGCGGTGACAGTATGGTCACCCCCATGCCGGCACGCCGAAGCACCGCAGCCGTGCGCGCAATATCGCCGTGAATTTCCTGCGCCGACCGCCCTGCCACCGCATCGTTGATCCCGATCAGGATAAAGGCCTCGTCCGCGCCGGTTTCGATGATCGGTTCCAGCCTGCGCGGCAACCAGGCGGCGTAATCGCCAGCGATGGCGCGGTTGGCGACCTCCACCTGGGGCAGCAGGTCCCGCCATTCCACGCGCGCGAGGATCGAATCACCCACAATCACGAGGTCCGCTGGCTTTGCATGATGCGCGAACAGGGTCGCGCGTTCGACATTGGCCAGCGGTGGATCGCGTTCGTAAGCCGGTCGCTCGTCGATTGTCTCGCCCGATGCGGCCGCCCGGATGGCCGCGATCTGCGGATAGGGAAACATGTCGCGCGTGACTGCGAGATGCCCCCATACGTATCCGGTGACCAAAATCGCGCCAGCTCCCGCGAGCAGGCGCCAATTCCGAAATACCGGGGGCAACCTCACCCGAGCTTGTCCTTCAGCAGCTGGTTGACCACTGCGGGGTTGGCCTTGCCCTGCATCGCCTTCATGGTCTGACCGACGAAGAAGCCGAACAGCTTGTCCTTGCCGCCCTTGTACTGTTCCACCTTGTCCTGATTATTGGCCAGGATCTCGTCGATCGCGGCCTCGATCGCGCCGGTATCGCTGACCTGCTTGAGGCCTTCTGTATCGGCGATCTCTTCGGGGTCGCGGCCGGTCTTGAGGACGATCTCGTAGATTTCCTTGGCCTGTCCGCCCGAAATCTCGCCCTTGTCCTGCATGGCGAGGATGCTGGCCTGCGCGCCCGAGCTGGCGTGTGCCGGATCGGCCTCGTCACCGAGCGACTTGATCACGCCCGGCGCGACGGAAAGCGCCCAGTTGGCGACCTGCGTAGCCACCTGCTTCTCGGGCTTGCCGATGCGGGTGGCGGTCGCGGAGAGCAGCGTTTCGAAGCGGCCGAAGGTCTCGACCTCGGCGGTGAGTTCGCGCGCATTGTAGGGCGTGAGACCAAGCTCGTTCTCGTACCGCGCACGCTTGGCGTCGGGCAGTTCGGGCAGGCTTTCGCGGCATTCGCTCAGGAAGGCATCGTCCAGTTCGACCGGCAGCAGGTCGGGATCGGGGAAGTAGCGGTAATCGTGCGCGTCTTCCTTGCTGCGCATCGTGCGGGTGGTGCCGCTCGCGACGTCGAACAGGCGCGTTTCCTGGTCGACGGTGCCGCCATTTTCCAGCACATCGACCTGCCGGTTGGCTTCGTATTCGATGACCTGCATGACGAAGCGTACCGAGTTGACGTTCTTCGTCTCGGTCCGCGTGCCGAATTCCTCGCCCGGCTTGCGCACGGAGACGTTGACGTCCGCGCGCATCGAGCCTTCTTCCATGTTCCCGTCGCACGAGCCGACATAGCGCAGGATCGACCTGAGCTTGCGGACGTAAGCGCCTGCTTCGGCAGGAGAACGCATATCCGGCTTGCTGACGATTTCCATCAACGCGATGCCGACGCGGTTGAGATCGACGTAGCTCATCGTCGGGTGCTGATCGTGCATCAGCTTGCCCGCGTCCTGCTCCACATGGATGCGCTCGATCCCGATGATCTTGTCTTCGGGGATGCCCGCCTTCTCGTCCGCCTCGATCAGGAGCTGCCCCTCGCCCACGATGGGGTGGTAGAGCTGGCTGATCTGGTAGCCCTGCGGCAGGTCGGCGTAGAAGTAGTTCTTGCGGTCGAACCGGCTCCACGCGTTGATCTGCGCTTCGATCGCCATGCCGGTGCGCACCGCCTGCCGGATGCACTCGCGGTTGGGCACGGGCAGCATGCCCGGCATCGCGGCGTCGATCAGGCTGACCTGCGTATTGGGCTCCGCGCCGAACTCGGTCGACGCGCCGCTGAACAGCTTGGCGTTGGAGGTGACCTGCGCGTGGACTTCGAGGCCGATCACGACCTCCCATTCGCCGGTGGCGCCCTGGATGCGGTAGTTACTCATGCTCGTTCTCGAATGTAGAAATGATTACGGTGTCAATCTCGGTTGGTAGCTTATTGCGAATGAAAGCCAGCGCCTTTGAATTGTTTGATTCAATCGCTGCAAGTTCCGGCTTAGTGTCGAAGTCACTATGCCAAATCGCATCGAGACGTGCTTCGAAACCCGGCTCACGCCAAATACCACCCTCAATGATCGAAACTGCGATGTCTTTCTGTGTACACTGATCGATCGTAACTGCTGCCGCATCCTTCGTCAGCTTCATCCAAACCGATCCGCGCTTCAGGAAAAACACCCCCGCATCGTCGAAACGCCGCGTTCTTTCCGCAAGGTCGCTCACCACCACCGCTCCGGCTTCGCGTCGAACCCGGACCGCTGCTCGATCGCCAGCCCGGCGTTGAGCACACCCTGCTCGTCGAAAGCCTTGCCGATAATCTGCAGGCCGAGCGGCAGGCCGTCGCCGTTGAGCATTGCGGGCACGCTCATCGCGGGCAAGCCTGCGAGCGAGGCGGGCACGGCGAACACGTCGTTGAGGTACATCGCCAGCGGATCGCCGTCGAAACCGCCCAGCGGGAAGGCCGCGTTGGGGGTGGTCGGCGCGAGGATGAGGTCGCACTCGCCCCATGCTTTCTCAAAGTCCTGCGCCACCAGCGTGCGGATCTTCTGCGCCTGCGTGTAATAGGCGTCGTAGAAGCCCGCGCTGAGCACATAGGTGCCGATCAGGATGCGGCGCTTGACCTCGTCGCCGAAGCCCGCCGCGCGGGTCGCGGCGTACATGTCCTGCAGGCCCGCCCCCTCGGGCAGATCGCGCAGGCCGTAGCGCACGCCGTCATAGCGCGCGAGGTTGGAGGAGGCTTCTGCCGGGGCGATGATGTAATAGGCGGGCAGCGCGTATTTGGTGTGCGGCAGCGAGATGTCGACGATCTCCGCGCCCGCATCGCGCAGCCATTCCTTGCCGCGCTCCCAGCTGTCGAGGATCGCCTGATCAGTCCCCTCCATGCGGTATTCGCGCGGAATGCCGACCTTCTTGCCGGTGAGATCGGCGTTCAGGCCCTTCTCCCACTCGGGCACGGGCATATCGAGCGAGGTCGAATCCTTCGGATCGAACCCGGCCATCGCTTCGAGCATGATCGCGCAATCGGTGACGTCGCGCGCCATCGGCCCCGCCTGGTCGAGGCTGGACGCAAAGGCGACCACGCCCCAGCGCGAGCAGCGTCCGTAGGTCGGCTTGATGCCGGTAATGCCGGTCACGGCGGCAGGCTGGCGGATCGAGCCGCCGGTGTCGGTGCCGGTGGCCGCAGGCGCCAGCCGCGCGGCGACTGCGGTGGACGAGCCACCCGAAGACCCGCCCGGGATCAGCGCGGCATTGCTGCCGTCTTTCTTCCACGGCGAGAGGACATTGCCGAAATAGCTCGTCTCGTTCGACGAGCCCATCGCGAACTGGTCCATGTTGAGCTTGCCCAGCATCCCCGCGCCCGCCTTCCACAGGTTGGCCGACACGGTGCTTTCGTACTGCGGGACGAAGCCTTCGAGGATGTGGCTGGCAGCCGTGGTCTGCACGCCGTCGGTGCAGAACAGGTCCTTCATGCCGATCGGCACGCCGCCCATTGTGCCCAGATCCTCGCCCTTGGCGCGCTTCGCGTCGATCGCATCGGCGGCTTCGAGTGCCTTTTCAGGCGTGGCAACGATGAAGGCGTTCAGGTCTTTCGCGGCGGCGACATTGGCGTTGAAGGCTTCGGCCACTTCGCGCGCGGTGAAATCGCCAGCGGCGACCCCGTCACGAATGGCCTTTACGCCGAGATTGGTAAGATCGGACACTTAAAACTCCGCTCGTGCTGAGCTTGTCGAAGCACCGCATTTTCTGTCGACGCGGCACAAGAAGGAAGAACGACCCTTCGAGAGGCTCAGGATGAGCGATGAAGGGAGGTGGGGCGCAGGCGTCACTCGATAACCTTCGGCACGCCGAAGAACCCGTGCTCGGCAGCGGGAGCATTGGCGAGGATATCCTCGCGCCGCCCGCCAGCGGTCAGCGGGTCGGCGTCGACCACGTCGTCGCGCAGGCGCATGGCCTGCGGAATCACGGCGGTCATCGGCTCGACGGCAGAGGTATCGACCTCGCCCAGCTGCTCGACCCAGTTGAGAATATTGTTGAGTTCGGGGACCATCGAATCGAGCGCCGCGTCATCCATCTGGATGCGCGCGAGGCTGGCAATCTTGGCCACTTCTTCGCGGGTGACTGACATGCAACGGCGTTAGCCGCGCCGCAGCGCACCATCAAGCGGGCAGATTAGTCGAAAGGTTCGCCCACAGGCTTGCCATCGACATAGAGCTGGCGGCCTTCGAACGGGCGGAGTTCGATTGTCGGTTCTTCGCCAGGCTCGTCACCGAGCCCCGGATTGAGCCGCTCGCTTTGCGGCACCACGCGCCCCTGCATGACGTAATACTGCTCTATCTCGCCCTCCGCGTTCTCTCCATAATACTGGATGGTGTTGCCATCGGAGATCACGACCAGCGGGCCACCCTTGTCCACCTGCCCTGCCACCAGGGCGGCGCAGTTGCGGTCCGGCTCGCACAACGGGCTGTTGGCGGTCAGATATTCCTCGATCCTTTTCCGGAACGGCGCATCGCCGCCCTGCCAGTCTAGAGCGATATCTGCAGGCGCCTCGTCCTCGGCGGACATGCGATAGGGGCGCGTTTCCTGCAATCGGGCGAGCCGCGCACCCTTGCTGATCGCATCGCTATCCGACGTTTCCAGCTTGGCCAGAGCCTCGCGCCCCGGCTCGCCGAAGTCCCAGCGAAGCGCGGTGAAGTCGAACTCCTCAACCGAAATCGCACCGCTCTCCAGCCGCGCGAGCTGGTCCCGGGTCGAGATCGCTCCGAAATTGAGAAGCGGCAGCGCGAGAAACAGCGCAAAGACCGCCGTCGCCAGGCCGAGTCGCAGGTTGGAAGCGCGCAACCTCTCGCGCCACGAACCGCGCGCACCCAGCACCGCATCGACGAAATAGGCGAGCCCGAAGGCGACCGCGACGATGATCGAACACAGCGCCCACAGCCGCTCGGGCGAGAGGCCGTGCTGGTCGATCCGCAAGCCGGTGCTGATCGCGGCGAACACCGTCAGCGGCAGGATGCCGAGCGCCAGCGCGTAGCCCGACCATTTGAGCACCGGCCCACCCACCATGTCCGCATCCCGGTCGCGCAGCACGGCATTGGCGAGCACGTAGGCGCCGATCGCGATGGAGAGCAGCACCGGGGTTGCACTGTCGGTCGCGTTCCACAGCACGCTCGGCCCGGAGACGACGACCGCGCCCAGAAACACCGCAATTGCAACCGCCAGCGGCAGTGCGAGGATGGAGAGCACCAGCAGCACCACCGATTGCAGCGTGCCGATGACCTTCAGCTGGTTGCGCAGCGTGCCCAGCCCCGCCCCCAGCGTGAGGCCGATGAACACCGCCGCGAACCAGTCTTTCCGCAGAAGGTCCTCCAGCGGAATGCCCACGAGATCGAGCAGCGCCGAAACCAGCCAGATCAGCAGCCAGGCCAGCCCCATGAAGGCAAAGGCGCCGGCGCCGGTGATCGCGTCGGTCCAGACGAAGTAGTGAATGTCCTTGTAGTCGGTCTGCAGCCGGCGATGCAGGAAATCGGCCTGGAAGAGCGGTACCGCCAGCAGGCAGGCGAAAACGCCCGCCGCGACCGCGTAACCGCCGTCGGCCACGTCATTGCCTGCACCCACCGCGCGCCAGGTCAGCCCACCGACGACCAGCCCGGTGACGATGGAGAAGATCGCGGGCGCGACATATCGCCCGCGCTCCGCCGTGAAGACGAAGGCGCCGCTCGCAAAAGCCATGAAGGCGGCAGCCGCGATTCGCGGCCCGCTGTCGTTCGCATTGTCGGTGAGGAAATGGATCGCCAGACCCGCCAGCGCGAGCAGCGCGGCGAACATCCATGGGCGCAGCGGCCAATCGGCTTCGACGCGCTCTCGCGCCGGGTGCTGCTCCGGGGAGCCGTTATCCTCGATCTGCGCGTCGTTCATGGTCGCCTCCCCCAAAGAGTGAGGCGACTATAGGGCGTTTACTGCGGAGGGGCAGCCCCTTCGGGCTCGCCCATGGGTGCTTCGCCACCCGGCGCACCCATCATCGCGCCCTGCTGCTGCATCATCTGCGTGATGGTCTGTATGCGGCGGTCGAAATCGGCACGGGTCATGAAGTCGACGAGTTCGACCTCGAAGGTCAGGTCCGCATTGGGCGGGATCGGGCTGCCGGGCGGAACATCGGCACCATAGGCTTCCTCGGACGGTATCCGCAGTTCGTACCGGCCACCCGCCTGCATCTGCTTCAATCCATCCGCGAAGCCCGGCACCACTCCGTCGATCGGCAGCGGATTTCCTTCCGGGAAGATTCCTTCGACCGGGATGGGAAGCGGCTGCGATTCGTCGAATACGGTGCCATCGTCCAGGCGGCCGACATATTTGACGAAAGCGACATCCGTGTCGCCCGGCGTGGGCCCGGTGCCTTCCTCCAGCACGGTCAGGCCATAGCCCTGCGGGGCGAGGCTCCAGGCAAGCAGCACGGCCAGAGCGATGGCGACAATCACGCCGATCCACAGCTTGGTGAGCGAGCCCTTCGCAATGGGGCGGAGGGGAACGCGCGTGATTTCCGTCATCGATTGGGTCCTGAAAGGCTCTGGAGAAGAAGTTTCGTGTCGGCCTGATACGCCAAACGGCTCGCGCCCATCTGGCGCAAGCCGTTCGTCAGTTCAAGACTGGGGTTGAGCGGGCGCGTCGATAGCCCCCACCCGATCGCGTTCTAGCGGCCGTCGCGCTCTGCGCGCTTGCGCTCAAGCTTGCGGGCGCGGCGAACGGCGGCAGCCTTTTCACGGGCGCGCTTCTCGCTCGGCTTTTCGTAGTGGCGGCGCAGCTTCATCTCGCGATAGACGCCTTCACGCTGCAGCTTCTTCTTGAGGGCCCGCAGCGCCTGGTCAACATTATTATCGCGCACGATGATTTGCATACTGAGTAAACGCCTTTCAGTTCATGACCTTGCGATTCGCGAAAAACCTCTCGCAAAATCGTCGGAATTGTAACGTGGAAGAGGCCGGCAACGCCCCGAAAAACGGGAAGCGGCCAGCTCCATTGCGCGCTTTATACGGAAAACGAGCCCGGCGCGCAAGGGGAAGACGCCAGCGCATGCGGCCCGCGTCCGGCAGAAACGCGCTTCGCCGCTTGGCGCGGCACGCCAGCCACTATAGGTAGGCACGCGAAAATGACCAGTCTTTCCCCCATCAACGCATCGCTGTGCGTCGCATTCGGCGGCGGAATCGGCGCGCTGCTGCGCTATCAGCTCGGCCGCGCCGTGACAGCGTGGCTCCCGATCCAGCCGGTCGGCGGCTTTCCGTGGCCGACCTTCGCCGCCAACAGCCTGGGCGGGCTTGCCATGGGCGTGCTCGTGGGCTGCCTTGCGCGGGGGATGGCAGGCGATTTCGAAGAGCCGGTGCGGCTGATGCTGGGCGTCGGCCTGCTGGGCGGCTTCACCACCTTTTCGTCCTTCAGTGTCGAGACTTGGTTGCTGATCGAGGACGGCCAGGCAGGTATCGCACTGCTCTACGTGCTCGCGTCGGTTGCCGTGTCGATCGGCGCGCTGGTGTGCGGCCTCAGCCTGACGCGGATGTTCTGAACCATGGCCGATAACAATCCCACACCCGACCAGACCCCCACCCGGGCCCCCGAACGCGGCGAAGTGCGCCAGTACACTGTGGGCGCGGATGACGACGACATCCGGCTGGACCGCTGGTTCAAGCGCCACCTGCCGCAGGTTGGCTTCGCCACGGTGGCGCGCTGGGCGCGCACCGGGCAGATCCGGGTCGACGGCGCGCGGGCCAAGCCGGACGACCGGCTGAAGACCGGGCAGACGCTGCGCATCCCCCCGGGCAACCCGGCCAAGACCAAGGCCCCTCCCCGCCGCCGCGAGCTGACGGCGGACGAGCGCGCGCAGGCCCACGCGATGGTCATCAAGGAAACCAAGACCGCGATTGCGCTGAACAAGCCGCCCGGTCTCGCCACGCAGGGCGGCAGCAAGACCTACAGCCATGTCGACGGGCTGCTCGATGCGTTCGTCGAAGGCGACGAGCCACGCCCGCGCCTTGTTCACCGGCTGGACAAGGATACTTCGGGCGTCCTGCTGATCGCGCGCACGCCGGGCAGCGCGGCGGCCTTTTCCAAGCGTTTCTCAGGCCGCAGCGCCAAGAAGGTCTACTGGGCGCTGGTGGTCGGCGTGCCCGAACAGCACGTGGGCGAGATCGACGCCCCGCTCGCCAAGCAGCCCGGCACGGGCGGCGAGAAGATGCACGTCGACATGGAGGGCGGGCAGCCCGCCAAGACGCGCTACCGCGTGGTGGAGCGCGCGGGCAACAAGGCCGCCTGGCTGGAGCTTGAGCCGCTGACGGGCCGCACGCACCAGCTGCGCGTTCACCTCGCGGCGATCGGCCATCCCATTCTGGGCGACGGCAAATATGGCGGGCAGGATGCCTTCCTGACCGGCAGCGTCAGCCGCAAGATGCACCTGCACGCGCGCCGCCTCATCATCAGCCAGCCGGGCGGCGGGCAACTGGATGTGACGGCCGACCTGCCCGAACATTTCGCATCGACGATGGAGCACATGGGCTTCGACCTCTCGCTGAGCGATGCCGAGCCGCTGCGCGACGATCCCGGGCCCAAGTCCAAGGCGGAAAAGAAGCAGGACGCGAAGCAGCACGCCAAGCAGTATCGCAAGGCGCGCCGGGGGGAACGGCGTTCGCGCACCGTTTCCAAGCCTGCCGCCAAGAAGAAGGCGCGCGCGAAGGGCAAGCCGAAAGGAAAGCCGGGAGGCAAGCGCTGATGCACCCCAACCCGCTCTTTCGCAGCGAAGACCGGGAAGTGTTCGAGGCGCTGATCGACCAGATCGGCTTCGGCATGGTGTTCCTGACCACGCCCGATGGCCCGCGCGTGGCGCATACCCCGCTGATGTCGACCGGCGACGGCGCGGTGCAGTTCCACCTTGCGCGCGGCAATGCGCTGGCCCGCCATCTCGACGGCGCCACCGCGCTGGTGACGGTCAACGGCCCCGATGCCTACGTCTCGCCGCGCTGGTACGACAACCGCGATACGGTGCCTACGTGGGATTACGTCGCGCTGGAAATGGAAGGCCGCGTGCGGCGCATGGCGCCAGAGGGGCTCGAAGCGTTTCTCCATGCGATCATCGAAAAGCACGAGACGCGCATGGGCGGCGAGCCGTGGCAGGCCACGGAATCGAGCGAAACGACCTGGAGCAAGCTGTTCCGGGGGATCGTTGGTTTCGAGATGGAGGTGCAGGCGTGGCGCCCCACCTTCAAGCTGTCGCAGAAGAAGAGCGACGCGGAACGCGCCCGCATTGCCGATGGCCAGACGGCTGCAGGCCGACCCGCCATCGCAGCGATGATGGGGATGCCCGGGGTATGAGCGTGAAGCTGGCAGTGTTCGATTGCGACGGCACGCTGGTCGACGGGCAGGCGGCGGTGTGCGATTCGATGGAGGCCGCCTTTGCGCAAGGCGGTCTGCCCGCGCCCGACCGGAATGCGGTTCGCCGGATCGTGGGGCTGAGCCTGCCGCAGGCGGTGATGAAGCTGGCCCCCGATGCCACGCGCGATCAATCCGTCGCGGTGGTCGATGCGTACAAGGCGCATTTCCGCGCCACGCGCGAGAGCGGCGCGCTGCGCGAACCGCTCTACCCCGATATTCGCGAGATGCTGCTTTCCCTGCGCGATGCAGGCTGGGCGCTCGCCGTGGCGACGGGCAAGTCCGACCGGGGGCTGCGCGCGACCATCGAGACGCATGGGCTGGAGGGTGTGTTCGACAGCCTGCAGGCGGCGGACCGCCACCCTTCCAAACCGCATCCTGCGATGCTGGAAGCGGCGCTGGACGAGTGCCTCGCCACCCCCGTCGACGCGGTGATGATCGGCGATACCAGCTTCGATATCGAAATGGCCAAGGCCGCAGGCGTGAAGCCGATCGGCGTCGCTTGGGGCTACCACGAACCGGCAGAGCTGTTGCGTGCAGGGGCTGCGGCTGTCGCAGAGAAACCCGCGGACCTGAGGGAGATGCTCCTTGAAGGATGATGATCGCTCGCAAGCCGAAGTTACCATCGCCGCCCGGCGTTACTGGACGCTCCAGTTCATCCGGCTCGGCGGGATCTTCGTCACCTTCCTCGGCGCAATGATGGTCGTGGGGCGCACGGGCGACGATGGCTGGATCGGCCCGGTGCTGTTCGTCACCGGCCCGCTGCTGTTCTTCGTGGTGCCGATCATGCTGGCCAAACGCTGGAAGAGTGAGCGCCGGTGAAGCGGTTCTGGACGGAAGCGACGCTGCGGGAAGCAGACGGCGGCTGGCAGGTCTGGCTGGACGAGCGCGCCGTGAAGACGCGCTGCGGATCGCCCCAGGTGGTGCCCACGCAGGCGCTGGGCGAAGTGCTGCGCGCGGAATGGGCAGATGCGCCGGACGAGGTGCAGCCCGATCACTTCCCGATGCGCGACCTTGCCGACCGGGCGCTGGACACGCTCTCGAAAGAGCGGGAGAGCGTCGTTTCCCGCCTGCTCGGCTTCGCCGACGGCGACACGCTCTGCTATCGCGCGGAGCCCGATGAAGCGGTCGCGCGTCGTCAGGCGAAGATGTGGGAGCCGATCGTGACGGGGATCGAGGAAGACCTCGGCATTACGCTCAACCGCACGCATTCGATCACGCATCGTCCTCAGCCCGAAGCCAGCCATGCGGCGATCCGCACGCGGCTGGAAGCAGAGAATGCCTTCGTACTGGCGGGACTGGACGCGGCCGCATCGCTCGCGGCATCGCTGTGCGCGGCGCTGGCGGGGCTGAAGGACGATGCCGACGCGCAGGCATTATGGGCCGCGGCCAATCTGGAAGAGGATTTCCAGGCCGAACAATGGGGCACGGACGAAGAGGCGCTTGCCCGGCGCAACGCCCGCGAAGCCGAATTCACCCGCGCGCTGGCTTTCGCCCGCGCTGCGCGTTCAGCCGTTTAGGACGCGCCGCCGATCCATTCGGCCACATCCAGCGCAACCGCGTTGGCGGCGGTGTTGAGAGCATTGCCCACCGGGCTCGCCTCTGCCGGAACGCCCGATATGCGGGACGTGAAGCGCCGCGTTTCCAGCCGGCCGTTGCTTTCCCGGATCGCGTCGTAGGTGACGATAGCCGAGCCGCTGCTGGCGTCATAGCCGAAGTCGCGCAGGGTTCCGCGCAGGATCACGCCGGTTCCGGCGCGGCTTTCCACATCGTCCAGCACCAGCCGCCCGGTCCGCTCGCGGATGGTGGTCACCAGCAGGTTCTGGAACAGCTTGGCAGGCCGATCGACCCACACCGCATCCTTCAGATAGGCGATGGTCGACGCATCGACCTGCACCGGCACGCGCGTCACCGCGAGGCTGCCCGGCGTTTCGGGCCGCATTACGGTAAGCGCCGCGGTCGCGTTGCCGCTGGGTCCGGTGCCGGTTTCGATCTGCGCATCCGGCGTCAGCGTGAGCAAGGCGGGCGGCGGATCTTCGCCGAAGCTGATGCAGCCGGCCAGCAGCAGCGCGGCGGCCCCTGCAAACGGCAGGCGGAGGATCGTGGGGCGGAAAAGGGACATCGCGCTTAGTCCTCGGGTTCGTAATCGGGCAGCTTGGGAGAGGACAGCAGATCGGTCGCGCCCTTGTCCTCAAGCCGCTGGGTCAGATCGCGCAGCGATCGGCTGGTCGCCTGCAGGTCTTCCAGCGTGGCGTTGGCCGAAGGCAGCGTGCGATCGTTGAGCGTGCGCACCGCAGGCTGCGCCTGCTCCAGCGTCTGATTGAGCGTTTCGGCCGTCTCGTTCGCGGTCTTCAGCGTATTGCGCAGTTCATCCGCGAGCGATTCGCCCTCGCGGTTGAGCAGATCATTGGTCGAATTGGTCGCCTGTTCGAAAGCGTCCAGCGCCTCGCTCGCCTCGCGCAGGGTGATCTGCATTTCGGCAAGCGCGCCCTCGAGCTGCGGCGATGCATCGGCAACCTCGGCGGTGATCGCGTTGGTGTTGCGCAGGATTCCGCTCAGTTGCTCCTGGTTCTCCGGCGACATGACCTGGCTCAGCCGGTCGGTCAGGACGGAAATGCGTTCCAGCAGACGCGGTGCGTCGGCGATGATCGCGCCGAAACCACCCTGCTTGGGCTGGATCGCCGGCACCCCCTCCAGCGGACAGGGCGTGTTCTCGCACGACATCGTGGGCAATGCGCCTTCGAGATTGCGGGCGAGCCTGCTGCAATCCACCCGGCCTTCGATGCTGGTGGGGCCATCGCCGACCGGCTGGTTGTCCATCCCGCGCGGGCCTTCCAGCAGGATGGTCGAAACGCCGGTGAAGGAACTGAGCATGGTCGCGGTGGAGCAGACCGGCACGGGCACATCGTCCTTCACCGCGATGCGCACGCGCACTTTCTGGATGTCGGCATCCCAGATCGAAATGTCGCGCACTTCGCCTGCGGGCACGCCGTTGAACGTCACCTGCGATCCGTTGGACAGCCCTTCGACCGACTGTTCGAAGAACACATCGTACTCGGTACGGTCGTTTTCGCCCAGTCGCGCAATCCAGACAATGAACAGCGCCAGCGCGACGAGGATCGCCAGCGTGACCGCCCCCACCCAGACATGATTGGCTCTCGTTTCCATATGTTACGCCCTATGCCTCGCCCTCGTCGGACTTGTCCAACGCTTTGACCGTCTGCGCGGCGATCGGCAGGTCCATGTGTTTGCGCAATTCGTCGAGCGCCTGCGCGGTCAGCGCGGCGCGACCGCGCGGCCCGTTGAAATATTCCTGTATCCAGGGATGGTCGAGCTTCATCAGGTTGGGCACGGTATCGACCGCGATCACCTTGTTGTCCGCCAGCACCGCCACCCGGTCGCAGATCTCGTGCAGCGTATCGAGATCGTGGGTGATGAGGAACACGGTCAGGCCCAAAGTCTGCTTGAGGCTCTTGGTCAGCTGGTCGAACGCGGAGGCCCCGATGGGGTCGAGGCCGGCGGTGGGCTCGTCCAGAAACAGCAGTTCCGGGTCCAGCGCCAGCGCACGGGCGAGCCCGGCGCGCTTCTTCATCCCGCCCGAAAGCTCGGACGGATACTTGATCGTCGCCTCTTCCGGCAGACCGGACATGACGACCTTGTAACGCGCGATTTCCTGCGTCAGTTCGGGGTCCAGATCGGGGTAGAACTGCTTGATCGGCACTTCCACGTTCTCGCCCACGGTCAGGGTAGAGAACAGCGCCCCGCCCTGGAACAATACGCCCCAGCGGTTGCGCACGCCCAGCGCCTCGTCCGGCTCCGCGTCGGTCATCGACTGGCCGAACACCTCGATCTCGCCCTCGTTGGGCTGCTGCAGGCCGATGATCGATCGCATCAGGACCGACTTGCCCGTACCCGAGCCGCCGACCACGCCCAGGATTTCCCCGCGTTTCAGATCCAGATCGAGATCGTCGTGGATGGTCTGGTCGCCGAAGCGGTTGACGAGGCCACGCACACGCACCGGATATTCGCCGCGAAAACGCTCGTGGTGGGCGGGCTTGTTCCCGCCGAAGATTTCGTCGACCAGGTTGTTCATGCCCACCCCACATTGGTGAAGAAGACCGCGAAGAAGGCGTCCAGCACGATCACGGTGAAGATCGCCTGGACCACCGCCCTGGTCGTGCGCTTGCCGACCTCTTCGGAGTTACCGCGCACCTGCATGCCCTGGTAGCAGCCGGAGAGTGCGATGATCAGGCCGAAAACGGGCGCTTTGATCATGCCCACCCACACATCGTAGGTCGGCACCACTTCCTGGATGCGCATCAGGAAGGTCCAGAACGGGATGCCCAGCATGACGTCCGAAATCACGGCGCCGCCGATCACCGCCATGACCGAGGCATAGAAGCCCAGCAGCACCATCATGAAGACGCAGGCGAGGATGCGCGGGATGACCAGCGCCTCTATCGGCGAGATGCCGATGGTGCGCATCGCGTCGATTTCCTCGGTCAGCTTCATCGTGCCGATCTGCGCGGCGAAGGCGGAGCCGGAGCGGCCCGCGACCATGATCGCAGTCATCAGCACGCCCAGTTCGCGCAGGGTGATGCGCCCGACGAGGTTCACCGTCAGCGCCTCGGCCCCGAAATACTCCAGCTGCGCGGCGCCCTGCTGCGCGATGACGATCCCGATCAGGAAGCTCATCAGCCCGATGATCGGCAGGGCGTTGATCCCGACCGATTCGAACTGGGCCACCAGCGCGCGGTAACGGAACCGGCGCGGATGGCGTGCCAGCGCGCCGAACCCCGAAATGATCTGGCCGAGGAAGCCGAGAATATCCGTCACGCCGCGCCCGGCTTCGAACACCTTGTCGCCCATCGTTCCGGTTGCCCGCTCGAAGAGGGGCGGACGCGGTGCGGCCAGCGGCGTGCTGTTCTCACTCTCGCCCACGGCCGCGATCAGCCGCTGCGCGCGTTCGCTGGCATTGACGATCTCGGCCGAATGGTCGCGCGCCAGGCTGCACGCAAACCATGCGCCCACCGTGTCGATCTCCGTCACGTCGGACAGGTCCACCTCGGCGATCTGCGCGTCGAGCTTGCGCAGACCCTTATCGACCTCGCCCACGGTGGACAGCAGGTAAGGGCCTGAAAGCCGCAGGACCGCGCTGCCCTGCTCGCCCTGATCAAGCGTGTATTGCGCCTCGGTCGCCATCTCGCGCTGCTATGCGGGCAAAGTGCGGCTATCACAAGCCATTGGGTGACAAGCGGCGTTTGCGCTGCTTATGGGATTCGCCATGACGAACACGCTTTCGACCACCTTCGACCCCGCGCAAATCGAGGCGCGCTGGTATTCCCACTGGGAAGAGAACGGCTGTTTCCGGCCCGAGCGGCCCGATGCCGAGCCCTTCACCATCGTGAACCCGCCGCCCAACGTGACGGGATCGCTGCATATCGGCCACGCGCTGGACAACACGCTGCAGGACATCATCGTCCGTTACGAACGGCTGCGCGGCAAGGATGCGCTGTGGGTCGTGGGCATGGACCACGCCGGAATCGCCACGCAGATGGTGGTCGAGCGCCAGCTGGAAGCGAAGCAGGACAAGCGCACCAACTACAGCCGCGAGGAATTCATCGAGAAGGTCTGGGAATGGAAGGCCGAAAGCGGCGGCGCGATCACGCGCCAGCTGCGCCGGCTGGGCTGTTCGATGGACTGGAGCCGCGAACAGTTCACCATGGACGATCATTTCGTCCGCGCCGTCACCAAGACCTTCGTGGACATGTACAATGCCGGGCTGATCTACCGCGACAAGCGGCTGGTGAACTGGGATCCGAAACTGAAGACCGCGATTTCCGATCTGGAAGTCGAGCAGCAGACGATCCCGGGCGGCTTCTGGCACTTCAAGTATCCGCTGGAAGACGGCGTGACGCTGGATAGCGGTGCCGATTACATCGAGGTTGCGACCACCCGGCCCGAAACCATGCTCGCCGATATGGCGGTGGCGGTCCATCCGACGGACGAGCGCTACAGGTCCGTGATCGGCAAGCACGTGATCCTGCCGATCACCGGTCGCCGCATCCCCATCGTGGCGGACGAGCATGCCGATCCCGAGCTGGGATCGGGCGCGGTGAAGATCACGCCGGGGCACGATTTCAACGACTTCGAAGTGGGCAAACGCGCGGGGATTGCGCCCGCAGACATGCTCAACATGCTCGATGCCGAAGCGAACGTGTGCCAGACGGCGGACGGTCTGGTGCCCGAGGAGTTTCTCGGCCTGCACCGCTTCCGCCGCGACGAGCTGAACGGCGCGCGCGAAGCCGTGGTCGCGCGGATGAAAGCGGACGGCCTGCTGATCCCGCATGTGGCGAAGACCAAGAAGGGCGAAGAGATCGAGCATGACGCCGAACCGCGCCAGATCGCCACGCCCTTCGGCGATCGCGGCGGGGTGGTGATCGAACCGTGGCTGACCGACCAGTGGTATGTCGACGCCGAAAAGCTGGCGCAGAAGCCCATCGAGGCGGTGCGCTCCGGCGAGGTCGAGATCGTCCCCAAAACCTGGGAGAAGACCTTCTTCAACTGGATGGAGAACATCCAGCCGTGGTGCGTCTCTCGCCAGCTATGGTGGGGCCACCGCATTCCGGCCTGGTACGGGCCGGAAGGCCGCGTGATCGTGGCCGAGGATGCCGAGGCTGCACAAAGCCTGGCCGGGCCGGGCGTCGCTCTGGTGCAGGACGAGGACGTGCTCGACACGTGGTTCTCCTCCGCACTGTGGCCCTTCGCCACGCTCGGCTGGCCGGAAAAGACCGACCTGCTCGAAAAGCACTACCCCAACAACCTGCTGATCTCTGGCTTCGACATCCTGTTCTTCTGGGATGCCCGCATGCTGATGGCGGGCTATTTCAACACTGGCAGCAAGCCGTGGAAGAAGCTGTACCTGCACGGGCTGGTGCGGGCCGAGGACGGCTCGAAGATGAGCAAGTCCAAGGGCAACGTGGTCGATCCGCTGACGCTGGTGGACAAGTATGGCGCCGATGCGCTGCGCTTCTTCATGGCGGCAATGGAAAGCCAGGGCCGCGACATCAAGATGGATAAAAGCCGCGTCGAGGGATACCGCAACTTCGCCACCAAGCTGTGGAACGCGGTGCGCTTCTGCCAGACCAACGGCATCGGCGCATCGCAAAGCATCGCCGCACCGCCCGCGCGCCTCGCGGTCAATTCGTGGATCATCGGCGAGGTGATCGAAACGAAGGCGGAAATTGAGAAGGCGCTGGCGGACCTGCGCTTCGACGCCGCCGCGAGCGCGATCTACCACTTCGTGTGGGACCGCTTCTGCGACTGGTATCTCGAACTGATCAAGCCGGTCTTCGCTGAAAAGCCCTCTCCCCTTGAGGGGAGAGGGTTGGGAGAGGGGAATGGCGAAGCATCGCCTGGCCGC
>NZ_AEUE01000005.1 GCF_000186705.1 Citromicrobium sp. JLT1363 | reverse complement strand
AAGAATGCCCGAAAGCGCGGTCGGGATCATGCCCGCCGTCATGGCGAAAGTGGTCATAACGATCGGCTGCGCGCGCTTGTGGCCTGCATCGAGGATCGCGTCCATCTTGTCGCGCCCTTCGGCCATCGCCTCGATCGCGAAGTCGATCAGCAGGATCGAGTTCTTGGAGACGATGCCCAGCAGCAGCAGCACACCGATATAGACCGGCATGGATTGCGGCTGGCCGACCAGCCAGACGAGGAAGATACCGCCCAGCGGCGCCAGCGCGAGGCTGGTCATGTTGACCAGCGGGCTCATCAACCGCTTGTAGAGGAGGACCAGCACCGCGAAGACGAGCAGGATGCCCGAGATGACGGCATACATCAGGCTCACCTGAAGCTCCTGCTGCCACTGTTCCTCGCCCACCGCATCGCGGGTGACGCCCTGCGGCAGGTCCTGCAGCGCAGGAAGCGCGTCGATCTGTTCGCGCGCGGTGCCGCTGACGACACCCTCCGCAAGATCGGCGCCGACCAGCACGCGGCGGCTCTGGTTGTAGCGCTGGATCGCGGTGGGGCCGGAACCGAAGCTGACGTCGGCCACCCGCGAAAGCGGCACGGTGCCGCCGCCCAGCGTGGGCACGGGCAGGTTCTCGATCGTGGTCAGGCTCTCGCGCGAGGATTCGGGCAGCTTGACCGTGATCGGGATCTGCCGGTCCGAGAGGGAGAACTTGGCCGCGTTCTGTTCGATCTCGCCCAGCGTGGCGATGCGGATCGTCTGGCTGAGCGCCGCGGTCGACACGCCGAGGTCGGCTGCGAGGTCGGGGCGCGGCTCGATAATCAGCTCGGGCCGGTTGAGGTCGGCCTCGATCCGGGGCGCGACAAGCGTATCGAGCCCCTGCACCTGTTCGACCAGCTCTGAAGCGGTTTCTTCCAGAACGGCCGGGTCCGATCCGGCCAGCATAACGGTGATGTCGCGGCCGCTGCCCCCGCCACCGCCTTGCTGCGACTGGAAGCGCACGCGGGCATCCGGGATCTTGGCAAGCTCGGGGGCAAGCTGGCGTTCGAACTGGATCGAGGTGCGCTCGCGATCGGGCTTGAGGGTGACGTAGAGCGTCGCGTTACCCATCCGCACGCGTTCCAGCGCGCGTTCGACTTCAGGCTGTTCGTACAGCAGTGCGGCAACGCGGTCGGCCACCTGTTCGGTGTCTTCCAGCGTGGTGCCCGGCACCATCTCGATCTGCACCTGGCTGTTGTCGCTGTCGACGTTGGGCTGGAACTGGCCCGGCACGCTCATGAACAGCTGGACCGTCAGCAACAGCGCGAAATAGCCGATCATCAGCATCCATACGCGGTGGTCGTAGAAGCGCGCTTCGAGATAGCGCCAGACCTCATGCATGCGCCGGCCAAAGGCCCTGCTCAGCAGGCCCAGCCCCTTGAGCAACAGCCAGCCGACCCCGAACGAAAGGACGCCAACCACCATGAGCTGCACGACGCCCACGAGACGATTGTAGAACTGCCCGGCCAGGGATTCGGGTGAAGACGCAACCGCCGCGCCGACCTTGTCCGCCAGGCCCAGGCTGCCGATCATGCCGTTCAGGATGAAGAACGCCGCACCCGTCGCACCGATCAGCAACAGGACGGTGACGAGCAGCATCGGGAGGTAGGCAAACCGCTTCTTTGGCGGCTCGATTCCCTCGCGCCGACGTTGCATCTTGCCGCGTTCCAGCGACCAGTGAAGGATGCCCATGTAGCGATCCATCATCGGCCCTTCGCCATGGGTCGCATGTCCCTTGGACTGGAGGAAATAGGCCGCCAGCATCGGCGTGATCATGCGCGCAACGGCCAGCGACATGAGCACCGCGATCACCACGGTGATCCCGAAGTTCTTGAAGAACTGGCCGGAAATACCCGGCATCAGGCCGACGGGGAGGAACACCGCGACGATGCAGAAACTGGTCGCGACCACCGGCAGGCCGATCTCGTCCGCCGCGTCGATCGACGCCTGGTAGGCATTCTTGCCCATTCGCATGTGTCTGACGATGTTCTCGATCTCAACGATCGCATCGTCGACCAGCACGCCTGCCACCAGTGCGAGCGCCAGCAGCGACAAAGAGTTCAGGTTGAACCCCAGCAGGTCCATGAACCAGAAGGTGGGAATCGCGGAAAGCGGGATCGCGACGGCAGCGATGAAGGTCGCACGCCAGTCGCGCAGGAAGAAGAACACCACGACGACCGCGAGCAGCGCGCCCTCGATCATCATCGCCATCGAGCTTTCGTACTGCTCCTCGGTATATTTCACCGAATCGGACAGCTGGATGAAGCGCACACCGGGGTTTTCGGCCTCGATTTTCTCGATTTCCGCCAGTGCGCCCTGGAAGGTCGACACGTCCGAGGCACCCTTGGCGCGCGACATCGCGAAGTTGACGACTTCCTTGTCCTGAACCTTGCTGATGGAGGTCTGTTCGGAATAGCCATCGCGCACCGTGGCGACGTCCGCCAGCTTCACGGTGCGACCGTCGCCCAGCTGGATCTGCTGCTGGGACAGCGCATAGGCATCCTGGCTGTTGCCCAGCACGCGGACGGACTGACGCGTACCGCCCACCTCTGCCGCACCGCCGGCGGCATTGAGGTTGTTCTGCCGCAGCACATTGTTGAGCTGGCTGGCGGTCACGCCATAGGCCTGGATCCTTTCCAGATCGAGGATGACCTCGATCTCGCGATCGACACCGGCGAAGCGGTTGACCTCGGCCATGCCCTCCACGCTCAGCAGCCGTTTGGCGACGACATCGTCGATGAACCAGCTGAGCTGTTCGAGCGTCATGTCATTGGCTTCGACCGCATAGATTCCCAGGAAGCCGCCAGACACTTCCTGTTTCGAGACCCTGGGTTCCAGGATGCCATCGGGCAGGGAACCGCGCACCGTATCGATCGCATTGGTCACTTCGGACACGGCATCGTCCGGATCGATGCCGATCTCGAACTCGATGAACGTGCTCGAATTGCCCTCCGAAGCGGTCGAGTTGATCGTCTTCACGCCGTTGATGGAGCGCACAGCGGATTCGACCAGCTGGGTGATCTGGTTCTCGATCTCGGTCGGCGCGGCGCCGGGCTGCGAGATGCTGACATTGACCGCGGGGAATTCGACGTCCGGGTTGTTGACCACGTCCATCGACCGGAAGCTCAGCACGCCCGCAAACAGCAGGGCCGTGAAGATCACCAGCGGTATGACCGGATTGCGAATCGACCAGGCGGAGATGTTGCGGAAATCCATGACCGGTCAGTCTTCCTCGTCCCGCATGACAGGGTCCACACGCTCTCCGGGATTGAGGAAACCGCCAGCCCGCAGCACGATCCGCTCGCTGCCGGAAATGCCGCTCTGGATAGCGATCCCGCGCGAGGTCACCATACCGGTCTCGACCGGGCGGCGCTGAACGGTGTTGTCGGCATCGACAATATAGACGTAGCTGCCATCGTCGTCGGCGAGGACGGCGCTTTCGGGAAGCAGCGGCGCCACGGTGGTCCCGCTACGGATGGTCGCGGTCGCGAAGCCGCCGGGACGCAGGCCGGGCGCGTAGGAAAGCGCGATGCGCGCAGTACCCTGCCGGCTCTGCTCGTCCACGGTCGGCTCGATCTGCCAGATCTGCCCCTGGTAGGTCTCGCTCGCCCCGACCGGCGAGACTTCGGCACCGACGCCCACGGAAAGCTGCTGCAGCTCGTTCTCGCCGACACGCGCGCGCAGTTCCATCTGGCCGTCTTGCGCGATCACGAATGCGGATGACGTGCCCGCGCCCACGGTCTGGCCGGGTTCGATATTGCGTTCCAGCACCAGGCCCGAGGCGGGCGCGACGATGTTGAGCCGCTGTGTGCGCTCGCGCAGCTCGGCGAGCTGGGCCTGCGCCACATCCACCCGGGCGCGCGCGGCGTCGCGCGTTGCCGTCAGCCGGTCGACATCGGCGGTCGACACGAACCCGCGTTCCACCAGCTGCAGCGCGCGGTCGAGATTGTTCTGTGCCAGTTCCGCGTCGGCCCGCGCAACCTGCACCTGCGCCGCCTGCGCGCGCGCCTGCTGGTTCTGGACGGAGCGATCGATCGAAGCGAGCACCTGGCCCTGGCGTACCCACTGGCCTTGCTCGACATTGACGGAAACCACACGGCCACCCTCGCCCACGACCCCCACGGGCAGTGCGCGACGCGCGCCGATCGTGCCGGTAGCGGTGATCGTACCCTCGATCGTCGCGCTGCCGGGCTGGATCACGGTGATCTGCGGGGCTTGGCCTTCGGTGCCCGCGCTCTCCGGAGCCGCATTCGTGGAACTGAGGAAAAACCACAGCGCCACCAGGGCAAGAACGACGCCCAGTGCAATGATGAGGTAAAGCCGCGTGCGCCCGCCGCCACCGGCATCTTCGGTACCGGCCGAAGCGGTGCCGAAGGAGGTTCCTGCGGGACGGGTCTTGTCGTCTCGGCCGGCCGAGGGCTGGAAATTCATTCTCGCTGGTCCGTTCGCAAAGGCGTTATTGGCTCGCATCCGCACGCAGGCGGGCGAGCCATTTAATCCTCAATGCCCTACGCTGGCGCGATCCTACAGGCAATCACCCGCTCTACCAACAGCACAGCGAGCCGGACAAAGGGGAAGCGGGCGCGATCGGGAAGAGCAGCGTCGCACACGTAAAAAGGGCGGCGCACCCACTGGTGCACCGCCCCGAACTCAATGCATTAACCCGATATGCTTAGCGCACGCGTCCGCGCTGAACCAGATTGGCGATCGCCAGCAGGATCACCGCGCCGACGATGGCCACGATGAAGCCGGTCAGGCTGAATTCGCCGATCGGGCCGCCCACGCCGAAGAAAGCATTGCCGACCCAGTTGCCGATCAACGAACCGATCAGGCCGACGATGATGTTCCAGAAGATGCCCATCGAGGCATCGCGGCCCATGATCATGCTGGCAATCCAGCCTGCCACGCCGCCTACGATAATCGCGATAATCCAACTCAGCATGTCCCAACTCCTGTTTTTGTTGCGCCCGTGTCAACTACGGGTCTGCAACGGAGCGGGGGGATGGCAGGTTCCCGACCTGCGACGAATTGCACGCATGCGGGCCGCGCGCGCCGAGGCTCAGTACTTGAGCTGGCGCTCGTAAAGATCGCGGTAGTGCTGGATGCGGGTTACGCGCAGGCCCTGCATGCCCGAGCGATCGACCGCGCGTTGCCAGGATGCGAACTCCTCCAGCGTCAGGCCATAGCGTTCGAGCACCTCGTCGATCGTCAGCAGGCCACCATTGACCGCCGCGACGACCTCCGCCTTGCGCCGGATCACCCAGCGCTTGGTCTTCGGGGAAGGCAGGTCGGCCAGCGTCAGCGGCTCGCCAAGCGGGCCGATCACGTGGTCGGGTTTGATTTTCTGGTTCTCGATCATCGGTTCTCTCGGTGGCGCCTGGGGGCATTCTCTGCGCTGAACACTCCGCTATCCCCGTCCGCTTTGCGGCTCGCTAAAGAGCTAGGGTTAATGCCGCGTTCGTCTTTTGCTGCGGTCTGGCCGAAGGAGGGCCCGGCACGGGCGAGAAGGCCATTTTCGCCCCGGCGCATGGCACGCGAGAGGTTGATGGCTGCGGCGAGTTCCGCCCAGCCGACCCGCCTCAGGCCATCTTTGCCCGGCGCATTTTCGTGCGCCGCAATCCGGTTAACTCCTTCGAACATGGCGAATCTTCTAGATCAGGGATGGTCAAGATTGGGTAAATGCACCCTTCGTTCGGCCCCATCCGCCGTTTCCTTGCCTCACCCCGGGGCCGACCTATATGGCGGGCCGAGCACTTATGGCCGATTCAACCTATCTCACGAGCGCCGGGGAAGCCGCAGCGCTGTTCGATCTGCCGCGCCCAGCCGCGGATTGCCGCATCGTCGTCGCCATGTCGGGCGGGGTCGACAGTTCGGTGGTCGCCGCCCTGGCTGCGAAGACCGGGGCGGACGTGGTCGGCATCACGCTGCAGCTTTACGATTACGGCGCGGCAACGGGGCGCAAGGGTGCCTGCTGCGCGGGCGACGACATCGCAGATGCGCGCGCCGTGGCCGACCGGCTGGGCATCGCGCACTACGTGTTCGATCACGAAAGCGCGTTTCGCGAATCGGTGGTCGAACAGTTCGCCGACGATTACCTCGCGGGCCGCACACCCGTCCCCTGCATCCGCTGCAACGTGGGTCCCAAGTTCACCGACCTGCTGGCCATGGCGAAGGAACTGGGGGCGGATTGCCTGGCGACCGGGCATTACGTGAAGCGCGTGATGGGCGCCGTTGGACCGGAACTGCACCGGGCGCAGGACGCCAGCCGCGACCAGTCCTACTTCCTTTTCGCCACCACGCAGGAGCAGCTCGATTTCCTGCGCTATCCTCTGGGCGGGATGCCCAAAACGCGGGTGCGCGAGCTGGCGGAGGATGCGGGGCTGCGCAATGCGGCCAAGCCCGACAGCCAGGATATCTGCTTCGTGCCCGACGGCAATTATGCCAAGATCGTCAAGAGCTTGCGGCCCGAAGGCGCGACGCCGGGAGCCATCGTCCACGCACAGACGGGGGAGACGCTGGGCGAGCATGCCGGCGTGATCCACTTTACCGTGGGCCAGCGGCGCGGGCTGGACATCGGCGGCCAGCCCGAACCGCTCTACGTCGTCGAACTCGATGCCGATACGGCCCAGGTGCGCGTCGGCCCCAAGGCCATGCTGGCCACCGCCAGTGCGCAGCTGGTCGATACGAACCGCATAGGCCCGCTGCCGCCACCCGAATCGGGCGTGCCGCTGACGGCAAAGGTACGCTCGCTCGCCAAGCCGGTGCCCATTCGCCTCAAGGGATCGCTGGGCGAGGGCGCGGGCGTCACCATCGCGTTCGAACAGCCCGAATTCGGCGTCGCGCCGGGGCAGGCAGCGGTAATCTATGCGGGCGAACGGGTCGTTGGCGGCGGCTGGATAGAGCAGACCACGCCTGCCGCCTGAAGGTTCAGTCCTCCCACTCCTCCAGCACGCAGCCGTAGCCTTCGCGATAGGTGGCCGTCTGGCTGGCCACCAGCGGGAAACTGGCGGTCACGCTCTTGCTCGAAGGATCTTCGGACAGGCTGACCATTTCCATGCCTGCTACCTTGTCCTTCGCGCAGTCTCCGATCGAGCGCCCGCCGATATAGCGGCACGCGCAGCCCACCCGCGCGGCGTAGGATGCGCCCGTCACCGCATAGCCGTTGATCGCGGTGCGGTTGGCGAACCAGGCGATCGCCGCAATGCTCGCCAGAACCAGCAGGAGGACAAGGAGGATGCGCGGCCAGAGCCGCTTTCGGGCGGGCGCGCGTGGGATGGTTTCGGTCGTTGCCAAGCGGGCTTCTCTCGTGCGAATTGCTGAGCCCATGTTCTCGCGCCGCCACCATCTGCTTGCAAGCCCTGTGTGCCTCGCCATTGCCCTCGCCGGATGCAGCGGCAGCGACGAGGCCGATCCGGGGCCCAGCGAGGTAGAGCTGGCCGCCGTGGCCGAAGCACCGGGCGTGGGCAGACAGCGGCTGGCGATGGAATTCGGCGACCTGTTCGAAAGCGATCAGGCGCTTGGCGAAACGCGCGCGGCGCTGGTGCTGCACGAAGGCGAGATCGTGGCCGAACGCTACGGGCCCGAATACGACGCCGACACGCGCTTCATCAGCTGGTCCATGGCCAAGACGGTCACCGCAGTGATGATCGGCATGCTGATCGCGGACGGCGCGCTGGAGCTGGACGCACCCGCCCCGGTGGAGCTCTGGCAGCGGCCCGGCGATGCGCGCGCCGACATTACCTTGCGCCACCTGCTGCAGATGCGTTCCGGGCTCGATCATACCGAAGCCGGCGATCCGCCCTACGAATCGAGCGAGGTACGGATGCTGTTCCTCGACCAGCGCGACGACATGGCGGAGTTCGCCAAGGCCCAGCCGCTGGAGGCGGAGCCGGGCGAGAAATTCGAATATTCGAGCAACACCACCGTAATCCTCGCCGATATCGCGGCCGATGTGCTGAGCGAGGGAAGCGACGATCCCGAGGAACGCCGCACTGCGGTGGACACCTATCTGCGCACACGGCTTTTCGAGCCGCTGGGCATGGATTCCATGGTCCCTGAATACGACGCTTCGGGCACGCTGATCGGCGGCAGCACCATCCATGCAACGGCGCGCGACTGGGCCCGGTTCGGCGAATTCCTGCGCAACCGCGGCAGCTACCGCGGCACGCAGCTGGTCCCGCGCCAGTGGATCGAGTTCATGCTGGAGCCGAGCCCGCCCGCCCCCTTCTACGGCGGGCAGACCTGGCTCAACACGCAGGCCTCCGACCCGCAGAACTCGCTCTATCCGATCGATCAGCCCGCCGGGATTTTCGCCGCCATCGGCCACATGGGCCAGTACATCGTGGTCTCCCCGCAGCAGCGCCTCACCATCGTGCGGCTGGGCCATTCCGACGCCGAGGAACGACGCGCCCTGTTGCGTCAGATCAATGACCTGATCGAGCTGTATCCGGCGCAATAGGCGCTATTCGGGCAGGTGGAACAGCCCTTCGACCACCGTCACGCAGGGGCCGCCCAGCCACACGCGCTCTCCATCCATCCGGCATTGCAGGATGCCGCCCCGCCCGGAGGCCTGATACGCGCTGATCGTGTCCCTCCCCAGCTTCTCGGCCCAGAAGGGCGCGAGCGCAGCATGGGCAGAGCCCGTCACGCTGTCTTCGGGCACGCCCCAGGCGGGCACGAACACGCGGCTGACAATGTCGTAATCCTCGCCCGGCGCGGTACAGATGACCATGCGATCGATCTTCCCGAGCGCCTGCATGTCGGGCTGGAGATTGCGCACCGCAGCCTCGTCTTCCAGCAGGACGATGGTGGTGTCCTCCGCCCCGCTCACCGATTCGAACAGCGGCGCCTTCACGTGCAGCGCACTCAGCAGCGAAGGGAGCTGGTTTTCCTCCACCCGCGTGATCGGAAGGGCCAGTTCGTAGCCCTGCTCCATCGCGCGCACCTCCAGAATGCCAGCCTTGCGGGTGCGGAAGGTCACGGCGTCGCCGCCGTCCCGCTTCAGCAGCACATGCCCCGCCGCCAGCGTCGCGTGGCCACACAGCGCGACCTCGCTGGTCGGCGTGAACCAGCGCAGCTCCCAGTCGGCGGACCCATTGGCATCGCGCACCACGAAGGCGGTTTCGGCGAAGCTGTTCTCCTCCGCGATTGCCTGCAGCGTCTTGTCGGGCAGCCACAAGGTGAGGGGCATCACCGCGGCCTGATTGCCGGTGAAGGGACGATCGGCGAAAGCATCGACATGCCAGTAGGGCAGCGCGCTCATGTCGGGGTCTCGTCGTGGGGGCCGGTCATGCGTCGTTCTCCAAACCTGCTGAACTGGTCTTCCTCGACCAGCGTGTTCCTGGGCTCGTCCACATGACCTTCGGGGTCGATGTGGATCAGCACTTCCGCATCGGGAAACTCCGCGTGAAGGTCTTTCTCCACCCGCTCGATGATGTCGTGCGCCTGCTCAACGGTGTAATCGCCGGGAAGGTCCACATGGAATTGCACGAAGTCGATCCCGCCGCTGGTACGCGTGCGCAGATCGTGCAGGCGGGAGAGTTCCGGATGACGCGCGGCGACCGCGACGAAGCGGCGGCGCTTTTCCTCCGGCCACTCGCGATCCATCAGGTGATCGATGGCCTCGCTGCCCGCCCGCCATGCGCCCCACAGCAGCCAGCCGGCAATCCCCAGGCCGAACAGCGGGTCCGCCCCCGCCAGCCCGACATAGCGATCCAGCACCAGCGCCGCGATCACCGCCAGATTGAGCAGCAGGTCGGACTGGTAGTGCAGATGATCGGTCGAGATGGCGAGCGATCCGGTGCGGGCGATGACGAAGCGCTGGTAGGCCAGCAGCGCGAAGGTGGCGAGGATCGCGATCATACTGACCACGATGCCTTCCTGCGCCGCGGCGACACGCTGCCCCTCCGCCAGCGCTTCGGCGGACTGCATGGCGATCCCCGCTGCCGACAGCGCGATGAGCATCACCTGGAAGATCGCCGCGAGCGCCTCTGCCTTGCCATGCCCGAAACGGTGCGTGCGATCCGCAGGCCGCGCGGCGATGATGACGCCGGTCAATGTTGCAAGGCTGGCGATCAGATCGAGCGCGCTGTCCGCCAGCGAACCCAGCAGCGCCATCGACTCGGTCTGCCACACCGCCCACAGCTTCAGCCCGACGAGAAACAGCGCCGTGACGATGGAGGCAAACGCGGCGCTGCGCCCGAGAATCGCCCTGTCGCTCGCTGCGCCGCTCCTCATGGATAGAGCAACGTGCTGGTCCACCCGTCGCCGCCCGGATCGCGCGTGAACAGCCGCCTGTCGTGCAGGCGGTTTTCCCGGTTGAGCCAGAATTCGATCCGTTCGGGCGAAAGGGTGAAGCCGGTCCAGTATCCCGGGCGCTCCACCTCGCCGCCCTCGAACCGCTCCTCGGCCGCGCGGTAGCGCTCCACGAAAGTGGCGCGGTCATCGAGCGGACGCGACTGGTCCGACGCGACGGCACCCAGCTGCGAGGCGCGCGCGCGCGAATGAAAATATTCGTCGGCCACGTCATCCGCCACCTGACTCAGCGGCCCTTCGATGCGGATCTGCCGCCGCAGGCTCTTCCAGTGAAACAGCAGCGCGGCATGGGCATTGGCGCGAATCTGCTCGCCCTTGCGGCTGTCTGCATTGGTATAGAAGGTAAACCCGTCCGGGCCGTGCCCCTTCAGCAGCACCATGCGGACCGACGGCCGCCCGTCGGGCGTGGCGGTGGCCAGCGCCATAGCGTTGGAATCATTGGGTTCGCTCGCCCGCGCCTCCGCCATCCAGCGATCGAAAAGACCCAGCGGATCGCTTTGCGGAAGGGCGCTGGTGGCGGGCATTGGTTCGCTTTCGCTCATGCCCCGTCTTCTAGCCCCGCGCCCGCCACCCGGCAATTAGGGCATTCATTTTGCAACCCTTGCTCGCTAGAGCCGGTCCGCATGAAGGGGATGACGACGAAGGGCATACAGCCGGTGATCCTGTGCGGCGGGGGCGGCACGCGCCTGTGGCCGCGCAGCCGGCGCGCGAAGCCCAAGCCTTTCCTGCCGCTGCTGGGGGAGCGCACCTTGTTCCAGCAGGCGCTGGACCGTGTGGGAGAGCGGGGCACTTTCGCGCCGCCCATCGTGGTCGCAGGCGAGGCGCATGTCCCGCTGGTACGCGAACAGGGTGGCGGCGAATTGTCGATCATTGCGGAGCCCACCGGCCGCAACACCGCGCCCGCCATTGCGCTGGCCGCGCACCGCGCGCCCGAAGGCAGCGTGCTGCTGGTCTGCCCCAGCGATCACCATATTGCCGATGAAGCCGCCTTTCGCGCGGCGGCGGAGGCTGCTGCCCGGCTTGCGCAGGACGGCCATCTGGTCAGCTTCGGGATCGAGGCGGTGAGCCCGCATACCGGCTATGGCTACCTGCTGCGCGGAGAGGAACTGCCCGGCGGTTACGCGCTGGAAGCCTTTGTCGAGAAGCCCGACCTGGAAACCGCGCAGAAATTCCTCGCCGACGGGCGCTACAGCTGGAACGGCGGCATCTTCGCCTTCGGGCGCGAACGCTTTCTGGAAGACCTCGCCACCCACCGGCCCGAAATGGCGCGGCTGTGCGAAGAGGCGATCGCGCAGGGCGAGGCGGACGGGGCGGTCTTCCGACCTGCCGAGGCGCCTTTTGCGCGGATCGAAGGCGATTCGGTCGATTACGCGGTGATGGAGAACACCCGGAAAGCCGCGATGGTGCCGGTATCCATGGGCTGGTCGGACATCGGCAACTGGGACGCCCTGCGCGAAGCGCGCGGAGGCGAATCGACCGGCGAGCACGAGCTGCGCGATTGCACGAACGTGATGGTCGACAGCGACGGCCCGCGTGTCTGCGTCGTCGGGATGGAGGACGTGATCGTGGTGGTCGATGGCGATGATATTCTCGTCACCAATGCCCGCGGCGCGCAGTCCGTCGGCAAGCTCGACGGAGCCTCGCGCCAGTGAGGCAGCTTCCGGTCCACCTCGTCCACAAGGTCTGGGGCCGGACGGAGCCGCCACCCCCTTTCGAGAACCCGGGCGAGGAACCGCTGGGCGAAATCTGGTTCGATCCGCCGCCCGAAGTCGCCGGGCTGCTGGTCAAGTTCATCTTCACCGATGCCGCGCTGAGCGTGCAGGTGCACCCGGACGATGCCCAGGCACCGAAGGGCCGGCGCGGCAAGAACGAGTGCTGGTACATCCTCGACGCGGAGCCCGGCGCGACCATCGCGGTCGGCCTGAAACGCGAGATGGACGTGGACGCTCTGCGCGCCGCCGCGCTCGACGGCTCGATCGAGGATCATCTGGGCCGGATCGAGGTGGCGCGGGGGGACTTCTTCTCCATCCCGGCGGGCACGATCCACGCGATCGGGCCAGGCATCAGCCTGCTCGAAGTGCAGCAGAACAGCGACATCACCTATCGGCTCTACGATTACGGCCGTCCGCGCGAGCTGCATCTGGAGGATGGTCTCAGGGTGGCCACGCGCGGCGCCTATGATGCGGCGCTGCACACGCAGGCTCGGGGCGCGGGCTACGAGGAACTGATCGAGGGGCCCTTCTTCCGGGTTGCCACCCTGAGCGGCGCCGCGACCATACCCGAAGGCCGGTTCGCGGGCGATGTGCTGCTGCTGCCACTCGCCGAGGGCGTGTCGCTGGGCGGCGCGCCACTGGCGGTGGGCACCTGCGTGCTGGCGAAGGGCACGCAGGCCCTGTCGGTCGCATCAAATGCGCGGGTCGCGCTGGTGGAAGACATCGCGCGCGGCTGATCAGGTCTGACGAAGGGCCGCGTCGCGTATGGCATCCGCGATGTAGCCTGCCAGATTGGGGCGTTCCGCAAGGTAGGCATCGCGCGCGGCCAGCACTTGCGCGCGGCGATCCTCTGTCAGCATTTCCTCTACCGTGTGCGTCAACCGCTCAAGGCCGGGTTGCCGCAGCGCCGCCAGCATTCCGTGTGCCGCCAGTTCGCGCGTCGTGCCGGGATGGTCGGCTCCGTCGTATATCGCGGGCAAGCCCAGAAACGCCGCCTCGTGCGCCATGGTCGCGCTTTCGCCCGCGTAGAGACGGCACTGCGCCATCACATGATGCAGCGCGCTGCGCTCCCCCCGATAGAGATACCGGTCGAGATGAGACGGCAACGCCCGCTCGCTCGAGATGAGCACGTTGCCGCGGGCCGAGAGCTTTTTGACCAGCGCGCTCAGATCCTCGTCCAACCAGCCCGACTTGCCCAGATCGTGATTGGCTCCCCAGCCGACCGTGCGCAGGAAGAAGTTCTCCTCTCCCTCGATCCAGCCGTTGCGCCGCGCGATATCGGGATCGGCCACGAAATTCTCGGGATGGAAGTAGGACAGCTCCTTCACCCCCGGAAAGCGTGTGGTGCGCCCCTCCGGCACCGGGCCTGCATAGGGCTCGGGCACATAGAGCCGCGTGATGAAGGGCCAGGTCAGCCGGGTCTGCAGGCTTGCCGTATCCGCCGCGTAGAAGCTGACCGAGGGGATGCCGGTGAGCTTGCCGACATGCGCGATCGCCACCCCGCCAAAGCCGACCATCACATCCGGCCTGAACCGGCGTGCCATGCGCCAGATCGCGGCATCGCGGACCACCAGCTCGCGCGCGAGGCCGAAGGTGCCCTTCCCCGCCTTCGAGGCGACCTCGTGCGGCAGGCCGAACTCGTCGAGCAGCGCGCACGCGACATCCTTTTCGCGCGAAGCGACGCGGACCTCGGCCCCCTGGGCCAGCAGCTGCGCCAGCGGATGGCGGAAAAACAGCACGTCTGCCGGGTGAACGATGTCGACAAGAATCCTCATACCCGGTGCTCAGCACCCCCTGCAGCCCCGCACAATCGCGCCACGGCGTTCTTTCCCCGCCCCTTGCGCAACCGGATAGTGCGCATCGCCAGATGTGACCAGCAAGCCCTTCATTTTGCGAAGCGGCTTGCGCGGGGGCGATGCGAAATCTAGCTAACGGGGCATGGCGGACCCTTACGACATTCTCGGAATTGGTCGCTCGGCGTCCGAGCAGGAGGTCAAGAGCGCCTATCGCAAGCTCGCCAAGGAGCTCCATCCGGACCGCAACAAGGACAATCCGAACGCGGCCGAGCGCTTTTCCGACATCACCAAGGCCTACGATCTGCTGTCCGACAAGGAACAGCGCGCACGCTACGACCGGGGCGAGATCGATCTCGAAGGCAATCCGACCAACCCCTTCGCGGGGGCAGGCGCGGGGGCAGGTGGCTTCGGCGGCCGGCCGGGCGCCGGTGGTGGCTATTCCTCGCAGGATTTCCGCGGTTTCGGCGGTGCCGAGGAAGTCGATCTGGGCGATCTGTTCGAAGGGCTGTTCGGCGGAAGCCGTGCAGGGCCGACGGGTGGACGTGGCGGCTTCGGGCGCAGCGCCCCACCCCCGCGCAAGGGCGCGGACATGGCCTATCGCCTGCGCGTGCCCTTCGTGGACGCAGCGCGCCTCGCGCCGCAGCGCATCACCCTGCAGGATGGCAAGACGATCGACCTCAAGCTGCCCGCCGGTGTCGAGAGCGGCACGCAGATGCGGCTGCGCGGCAAAGGGGAGCCCGGCCCTGCCGGGGCGGGCGACGCGCTGGTGACGGTCGAAATCGAACGCCACCCCCATTTCGAGCGCGATGGCGACAATGTCCGTCTGGACCTGCCGATCACGCTGTCCGAGGCGGTGCGTGGCGGTAAGGTCCGGGTGCCGACGGTCGACGGGGCAGTGATGCTCACCATCAAGCCCGGCACATCGGGCGGCACCACCATGCGCCTGTCCGGAAAGGGTTTTTCCAGGAAGAGCGGCGGGCGCGGAGATCAGCTGGTCACCGTGCAGATCGTGTTGCCGGATGATGTCGGCCCGCTGGCGGAAGCGCTCGAGGGCTGGTCCGACGAAAGTGACCCGCGCGCCGATATCGGCGCCTGAACCCGGCATGCGGCGGCTCATTCCCCGCCTGAAGCAGGCGCTGCCAGACCCCGAGGCGCGGCAGATCCATTCGCTCACACCCGAAGACCGGCGGCGCGAGGCCGTTACCCTGCGCCGTGGTATCGCGGTGCCGCAACAGCGGCACTGGCGATCCATCGAGGTCATCCGCCGGGTGGTGAATGGCACCTTCAATGTCGGCTTTCTCTACGCGGGCAACCTTGCCTACATGTCGATGCTGGCGATCTTTCCCTTCTTCATCACCGGCGCCGCGATCTTCGCCGCCGTCGGCGAAGAAGGAGAGCGCGCCGCCAGCATCAACGCCATCCTGCTGGCCATGCCGCCGGTGGTCGCCGACGTGATCGAACCGGTCGCGCGCAGCGTGATCGATTCGCGCCAGGGCTGGCTGCTGTGGGTCGGGGGCGCGGTGGGTCTCTGGACCGTGGGCAGCCTGATCGAGACGATCCGCGACCTGCTGCGGCGCGCCTACGGGACCGAAGCCACGCAGGCCTTCTGGCTGTACCGCCTCGCGTCCACCGGGATGATTATCGGCGCGGTGGTTCTGCTGATGCTCTCGCTGATCGCGCAGGTCATGATCGGTGCCGCACAGCAGGTGATCGAGGCCTATTTCCCCTTGCTGAGCGATGCGCTTGGTCAGCTGGCGCTGGCGCGCTTCGTCCCGGGTTTCGGGCTGTTCGGATCGATCTACGCCCTGTTCTATATCCTCACGCCCAGCCCCTATCGCCAGAAGCGCTATCCGAAGTGGCCGGGCGCGGTGGCGACCACGCTTTGGTGGGTGGGTGTGACGGTCGCCCTGCCGCCGGTCCTGCGCAGCTTCTTCGCCTACAACCTCACTTACGGATCGCTGGCCGGGATCATCATCACGCTGCTGTTTTTCTGGCTCGTCGGGCTGGGGCTCGTTATCGGGGCCCAGCTCAACGCCGCACTCGCCGAGACGCCCGAGGAAGAACGCCTCTCGCGGATGAGTGGCGGCGAACCCCGGATCGCGCCCGAAGCGCTGGCATATGAAAGGAAGGAACCGTGACCTCACTCATGCAAGGCAAACGCGGCCTCATCATGGGGCTCGCGAACGACAAGTCGCTGGCCTGGGGCATTTCGAAAAAGCTGGCCGAACACGGCGCGCAGCTCGCCTTCACCTATCAGGGCGAGGCGCTGGAGAAGCGCGTGCGCCCGCTGGCCGAACAGCTGGGCTCGGACATCCTGATCCCCTGCGATGTCAGCGACATGGACAATCTCGACGCCGCGTTCGAGACGCTCAAGGGCCACTGGGACCAGCTCGATTTCGTGGTCCATGCGATCGGCTTTTCGGACAAGAGCGAGCTGCGCGGCAAGTATGTCGACACCAGCCTCGACAACTTCCTGATGACGATGAACATCTCGGCCTACAGCCTCGTCGCGGTGGCCAAGCGCGCGGCCGCGATGATGCCGCCCAAGGCAGAGGACGGGTCGGGAGGCGGCTCGATCCTGACGCTGACCTATTACGGCGCGGAAAAGGTCATCCCGCATTACAACGTGATGGGCGTTGCCAAGGCCGCACTGGAAACCAGTGTGCAATACCTCGCCAATGACCTCGGGCCGGACAACATCCGCGTCAACGCGATCAGCGCGGGGCCGATCAAGACGCTTGCCGCCAGCGGGATCGGCGATTTCCGCTACATCCTGAAGTGGAACGAGCTGAATTCGCCGCTGCGCCGCAACGTGACGATCGACGATGTCGGCGGATCGGGGCTCTACTTCCTGTCGGACCTGTCCGCCGGGGTGACGGGCGAAGTCCATCATGTCGATGCGGGTTACCACGTCGTGGGCATGAAGCAGGAAGACGCGCCCGATATCGCCTTGGGGTGAAGGGCACCCTGCGAGACCCGAGCAGGGGTGACTCGCAGGGGCGCGGGCGCTACGTGCGCGCGGCAGGCGATTTCCTGCAGGATTACCGGGGGCACGTTTTTCGTGAAAGGCATCATCCTTGCCGGTGGCAGCGGCACGCGGCTCTATCCGGCCACCATGGCGCTCTCGAAGCAGCTGCTTCCCGTCTTCGACAAGCCGATGATCTACTACCCGCTCAGCGTGCTGATGCTGGCGGGTATCCGCGAGATCCTGATCATCTCCACCCCGCGCGACCTGCCCATGTTCGAGAACCTGCTGGGTGATGGATCTGCCTTCGGGATCGATCTGAGCTATGCGGTGCAGCCTGAGCCCAACGGTCTGGCGGAAGCCTTCATCATCGGGGCCGATTTCGTCTCCGGCGGGCCCAGCGCGCTGATCCTGGGCGACAATATCTACCACGGCGAGAAAATGGGCGAGAAGTGCCGCACCGCCGCTGCCGAAGCGGCAGCGGGCGGTGCCAATGTCTTCGCCTACCATGTCGACGATCCTGAAAGGTATGGCGTTGCCGCTTTCGATCCCGAAACCGGCCGGGCGACCAGCATCGAGGAAAAGCCCGCCCAGCCCAAATCCAACTGGGCGGTGACGGGGCTGTATTTCTACGACAGCGACGTCGTCGACATCGCCAGGAACGTACGGCCCAGCGCGCGCGGCGAGCTGGAGATCACCGACGTCAACCGCGCCTACATGGATCGCGGAGACCTCCACATAACCCGGCTCGGCCGCGGCTATGCCTGGCTCGACACGGGCACGCACGAGAGCCTGCACGAAGCCTCCAGCTTCGTACGCACGATCGAGCATCGCACCGGCATCAAGATCGCCTGCCCAGAGGAAGTCGCTTTCCGCCAGGGCTGGCTCTCTGCCGACGCCCTGCTCGAACGCGCGGCGATGATGGGCAAGACCGGCTACGGCGCATACCTCAAGAAGCTGGTGGACCTGCCCGCATGACCCAGTTCGTCCGCCACGCGATCCCCGACGTGATCGAGGTGACGCCGCCCAAATACGGCGATAATCGCGGCTTCTTCTCCGAAGTCTTCAAGCAGTCTGCGTTCGAGGCGGAAGGCATCCGGATCGACTGGATCCAGGACAACCAGTCGCTCTCCGCCCCGGTCGGCACGGTGCGCGGTCTGCACTTCCAGGCCCCGCCGGTGGCGCAGGACAAGCTGGTGCGCGTGCTGCGCGGCGCGGTCTACGATGTCGCACTGGATATCCGGAAGGGCTCGCCCACTTACGGCCAGCATGTCGGCGTGACGCTGTCGGCGGAAAAGTGGAACCAGCTGCTGGTGCCCGTCGGCTTCGCGCATTGCTTCATGACGCTGGAGCCCGATACGGAGGTGCTCTACAAGGTCAGCGGCCCCTATTCGAAAGAACACGAGGGCGCGATCCGCTGGAACGACCCCGCGCTGGGGATCCACTGGCCCGATGTGGGCGCGGAGCCCACCCTGTCGGAAAAAGACCTCGAAGCGCCGCTCTTCGCGGATTTCGACACCCCGTTCACTTACGAAGGCTGAGCCCTATGGACACGATCCTCGTCACCGGCGGTGCGGGCTTCATCGGCTCGGCGGTGGTGCGCCAGCTGGTGCGCGACGGCAAGCGCGTGATCAATCTCGACAAGCTTACCTATGCGGGCAATCCCGAAAGCCTGAAGGTGATCGCAAACGCCACCAACCACCGGCTGGTCGAAGGCGATATCCTCGATAGCGAGCTGGTGCTGAACCTGCTGCGCGAAGAGCAGGTCGACGGGATCATGCACTTGGCGGCCGAAAGCCATGTGGATCGCTCGATCGACGGGCCGGGCGCCTTCGTCGAAACCAATGTGGTGGGCACCTTCCGCCTGCTCGACGCCGCGCTCGAATACTGGCGCGGGCTGGAAGGCGCGAAGAAAGACAATTTCCGCTTCCACCACATCTCGACCGACGAGGTGTTCGGCGATCTCGATTTCGACGATACGCTGTTCACCGAGGAAACGCCCTACGCGCCGTCCTCGCCCTATTCGGCATCCAAGGCGGCGAGCGACCATTTCGTGCGCGCCTGGCACGAAACCTACGGCCTGCCAGTGGTGCTCTCCAATTGTTCGAACAATTACGGGCCCTATCACTTCCCCGAAAAGCTGATCCCGCTCGTCATCCTCAACGCGCTCGAGGGCAAGCAGCTGCCGGTCTACGGCACGGGCGAGAACGTGCGCGACTGGCTCTATGTCGAAGATCACGCCCGCGCGCTGATCACCGTGCTGACGCGCGGCGAGCTTGGCGAAAGCTACAATATCGGCGGCAACCAGGAACGCACGAACCTGCAGGTGGTCGAGGCGATCTGCGATGCGCTGGATGAGCGCCGGCCCCTGGACGGGGGCAAATCGCGCCGCGAGCTGATCACCTTCGTCACCGACCGCCCGGGCCACGACCGCCGCTACGCCATCGATGCCAGCAAGATCGAGCGGGAGCTGGGCTGGAGCCCGCAAGAGACCTTCGAGAGCGGCCTCGCCCAGACCATCGACTGGTATCTCGACAACGAGTGGTGGTGGGGCCCGATCCGCTCGGGCAAGTATGGCGGCGAACGGCTCGGCGGCACGAAGTGAAGATCTTGGTCACCGGTCGCGAGGGGCAAGTCGCCCGATCGCTGGCAGAGCGCGGTAGCGCACATGAACTGGTCTTCGCCGCGCGCCCCGATTTCGACCTCGCGGACGCAGGCAGCATCGCCCGCACGATCGAGAACGCCCGGCCCGATCTGGTCATCTCCGCCGCCGCCTACACCGCCGTCGACCAGGCTGAGGACGAGCCGGAGCTGGCCATGGCGATCAATGGCGAGGCGCCCGGTCATATCGGACGCGCTGCCGCTTCTGTCGGCGCCCCCGTGGTGCACCTCTCGACCGATTACGTGTTCGACGGCAGCGGCGAGCATGCTTGGCGCGAGGAAGACCCGACCGGTCCCATCGGGGTTTACGGCCGGACCAAGCTGGCGGGCGAGCAAGCGCTGGCAGCCTCGGGTGGGGCCCATGCCATCCTGCGCACCGCATGGGTCTACAGCCCGTTCGGCAACAATTTCGTCAAGACCATGCTGCGCCTTGCCGAAAGCCGCGATGCACTGAACGTCGTGAAAGACCAGTATGGCAACCCGACCAGCGCGCTGGACATTGCCGATGCGCTGCTCGCGGTGGCAGACCGCTGGCAGGATGCGCCCGGTCATGGGACGAATGCCGTGTACCACTTCGCGGGCACCGGATCGACGAACTGGGCCGATTTCGCCCGCGCCATCTTCGATTCGAGCAGGAAGCGCGGCGGCCCGACCTGCGAGGTGACAGGTATCCCCTCGTCCGATTACCCGACCAAGGCACAGCGCCCTGCCAACTCGCGGCTCGACAGCGCGAAGTTTGCGGACACCTTCGGCCACGCGGCTCCCAGGTGGCAGGAATCGCTGGACGCAACGGTCGCCCGGCTGGTCGGCTGAACTATTTCGAACCGAAGCCGGTAACGACCGTGTGGATCGTGCGCATCACGATCAGCACGTCGAGCCAGAACGAGAAGTACTTGATGTAGTAGAAGTCGTACTGGAGCTTGATGTCGATATCCTCAAGCGTGGCGACATGCCCCTGGTTGA
>NZ_AEUE01000006.1 GCF_000186705.1 Citromicrobium sp. JLT1363 | reverse complement strand
GCAGACCCGCCTCGCTCCGGCGACCTACAAGGCGCTCTCTCCGCTGGGCACTGCGCCGGTCATCACCGACGATAACGGCCTCGTCCTCGCAGAGAGCAACGCCGTGATCGACTACATCCTCGATTCGCACCCGGACAGCCCGCTGCGCCCTGCGCCTGGCGATTCCAGCCGGACCGACTACCTGTTCTGGTTCCACGCCGGGGTGGGCAGCCTGATGCCGATGCAGTTCTTCAACGGCCTGCTGACCATGATGAAGGACCGTTCGCCTGCGCTGGTCCGCCCGGTGATCGGAAAGGCGACCGATACGGTCCGCGAAATGCTGGTCGCGCCGCGGCTGAAAACCCTGTTCGACAAGCTGGAGATCGATCTGGCGCGCAACAGGTGGATCGCGGGCGATCACCTGACGGCAGCGGATATCTCCATGTGCTATTCCATCGCGTCCGCCGATGCGCAGGGGCGGCTGAAGGATCGTCCCAACTGCCAGCGGTGGATGGAACAGATGCGCGAGACCCCCTCGTTCCAGCGGGCGATGGAGAAGGATGGACGCGAGACGTTCGTCTTCAGCTTCTAGGCGGGTTCAGCTTCCGGGCGTCTTCGGCTTTCAGGTCCTAGTCCTGGTGGCGGGTGCAGTGAAACGCGCTGCGCCCGCCGACCTTGGTGCGGGTGATCCTGCCGCCGCATTGCGGGCACTCGGCACCTTCGTCCCGGGTATGGATCAGCCAATCCTCCGGCAGCTTGCTGTAGTCCGCCTGCGTATCGACCACCGCGCGAAGGATGTTGCGCATCGCGTCGTACATTTCCCCCAGCTGCTCCTCGTCCAGCTGCGTGCCCTTGCGCTGCGGGTCGATGCCGAGGCGAAACAGGATTTCGTCGGACCACAGGTTGCCGATCCCGGCGAGCTTCTTTTGCTGCATCAGCGCCGATTTGATGGCGCCGCGCGATGTGCCGATCACCTCGACAAAGACATCGCGTGAAATCTCGAACGCGTCCGGGCCGAATTCTATGCGGTCGATCTCGGCTTGCGGGCTGTCGACCACGCGCACCCAGCCAAGCTTGCGCGGGCAGCGGAAGGCCAGTCGCCGCTCTCCTTCGAAGCGGATCACGAATTTTGCGTAGTCGGGTGGGCCGTCATCCGCGTCGAAGGGACGCAGAGAGCCGGTCATGCCCAGATGCACCGCGATCCACGGGCCTGTCCCGGACCCGGCGAAGATCAGTTTTCCGTGGCGGTGGGTTTGGGTGAACTGGTGGCCCACCAGTCGCCCCCGCTCGTTGTCGCCGGGCAGTTCGATGTGATCGGTGTCGTCGCCCGGCTCGGCCGCCTCGATCGTGCGGTTGAGGCAATCGCGTGCGACCCTCAGGCGGTTGGCTTCGGCTTCGGGCAGTTCGGGCATGCGCGCAAAACGGCGACACTGCGAACCCGGTTCCGCGTCAGCCCCAGCGGCCCGTTTCCATCCAGATCAGAAAGCGCTTCAGAGGCAGCAGCCAGATCACGCCGAGGACGAGATAGACGACGGTCTGGAGCAGCACGGGCCATCCCATCACGAGCGAGGGGACGTAGCGCGCGATCACGATGGCGTAGATCGCCAGGCCCAGCAGCAGGCCGAGGATGCCGACAGGAATGCGCCAGTTGGGTTCGTGCCTCATTCCGCGTCCTCTTCATCAAACGGGCCGAACACGCGGGTCGGTGTGACCACGCGGTGAAGCGGCATATCGTGCGCCTCCATCGGCACCCGGTCGACCGCCTGCGTGTCCCACGCCAGCCCGATCCGCAATACCTGCCCGTGGTCCGCCATCCAGCGATCGTAATAGCCGCCGCCCTGGCCCAGACGCCCGCCAGCGGTGTCGAAGGCGAGCAGCGGGACGAACAGCACATCGGGAACAAGGTCCGCCGCATCCGCGCCGGGCTGCATCAGGCCGTGTGGTCCTGCTTCGAGGTCGCTGCCACCCAGCGGGTCCGTATGCTCGGCAAAACGCATCGCGCCGTCTTCCGCAAGCAGGCGGGGCAGGGCGATGCGGTGCCCGTTTTCGAGGAAATACTGGGCGTAGCGCTGGGTCGGAGCCTCATTCGCGCTCGCGTGATAGAGGCCGATAACCGCGCCATCGGCAATATTCTCCAGCACAGGCGCGGGGGGGCGCGAGAAGACCAGCGCGCGCACCGGATCGGGCAGCTGCGCTGCCGTCTGCTTGCGTAGGGCGCGCATTTCGCGCCGCAGGCGGGCCTTGTCGCTCGCGGTCATACAGTCTGTCGCCCCTTGATGATCAGAAAGTGGCGGAACCACCATGGGTCGGTGCCTGGGAAATCCTCTGACGCAAAAGGTCAGGTGGGCGCCGTATACCCCAGTCCCACAGCCGAACTGGTGGACCAGGGCAGGGACAGCTCCCTAGGATAAGCTTATAGCCTCAGGGATGTTCTACGGCTCGTGCCGGGCAGTCCCGCCGTTTCCTATCTAGGCGCTCTGCGGGCGCCCCTCAAGCTTGTCGGCACAGGATTCGAGCAGACCGGCGAACCTTTCGAGTGCGGGCAGCAGATCGTCGTCCATTTCCGCACCATCGCCATCGCCGAAGGGCAGGGACTGCGTGCGCGCGTCCTCCAGCTGGTGCTGAAGTTCCTCGCAGCGCTCTTCCAGCGTGGCGATCCGTTCCGCCTGGGCCTTGTTTTCGGCATCGTTGCGCGCAGCGGCTTCCTCGCGCGCCTGCCGCAGATCGCGCTCCAGCCGGCCGCGTGCATCCGTGGCGGAGGACAGCGCGGCTTCCAGCCGGTCGCGCTCCTGCTCGACATCGGCAAGCCGTTCGCGCAGCTGCCGGGTTTCCGGGTCTTCCCCCGGGGACACGCCCGATTTTTCGAAAACATCGTCCGCCGCGCGCAGGCAGGCGAACAGCAGGTTCTGGGAGAAGCGCGGGGCGAGCGGCTGGAAATACTCGTCGATCGTCGTTGCCAGCGCCCGAACGCGCTCTTCGTCACCCGGTCCGCAGGAGATCGCGAATTCGCGCCCGCCGATCCTGATATCCAGCGTGCTCATGATTCGAGGCTGCCGATCACGTCGTCCAGCCGGTCGAGCTGGGCGCGTACCTTGGTGCGAAGCACCTCGTGGCGCTGTTCGAGTTCGCCGGCCCCGCTATCCTTCGAAGCGGCGGCATCCGCGGCGGCGGCGATGCGCGCCAGCGCCTGTTCGATCCGCTGGATCGTCTGTTCGAGCCTTTGGTCCCTCATCCTGCAAACCTGTAATCGGCAAAAACGCCATCCCCAAGAGCGGGCGCGATTTTTTGGACAGTTTGCGCAATCGGACCGACGAGAGATGCCCCGCCGCCTTGACCTGAACGCCTGCCTTGTCGATGGCAGCGCGATGATCGAATCGCGGCAGGGCCAGGCGGCCCGGATGCCGCACAGGAGTACCCCAGCGCATGAGTCTAGACCCCGCCCGCCTGATCCCGATGGCCAACGCCATCCGGGCCCTGTCGATGGATGCGGTGCAAAAAGCACAGAGCGGCCATCCGGGCATGCCGATGGGCATGGCCGACGTCGCCACGGTGCTGTGGTCCAATTACCTCAAATACGATGCCAGCGCGCCCTCGTGGCCCGACCGCGACCGCTTCGTGCTGAGCGCGGGCCACGGATCGATGCTGATCTATTCGCTGCTGCACCTTTCCGGCTTCGCCCATCCGACGATGGAGGAGATCGAGAATTTCCGCCAGATCGGCAGCCCGACTGCCGGGCACCCGGAAAACTTCCTGCTCCCCGGTGTCGAATGCACCACCGGCCCGCTGGGCCAGGGCCTTGCGATGGCCGTGGGCATGGCGATGGCGGAACGGCACCTCAACAGCCAGTTCGGTGACGATCTGGTGGACCACCGGACCTGGGTGATCGCGGGCGACGGCTGCCTGATGGAAGGCGTCAATCACGAAGCGATCGGCCTTGCCGGGCACCTCAAGCTCAGCCGCCTGGTTGTGTTCTGGGACGATAACCGCATCACCATCGACGGCAGCACCGATCTTTCGACCAGCGAGAACGTGCGCGCCCGGTTCGAGGCGACCGGCTGGTTCGTCAATTCGTGCGACGGGCACGACTATGCCGACATCGCGCGCGCCATCGACGAAGCGCAGGCGCAGGATCGCCCCACGCTGATCGCCTGCCGCACGATGATCGGCCGCGGCGCGCCGAACAAGCAGGGCACCGCTGCCACGCATGGTTCGCCGCTGGGCGCAGCCGAGGTCGAAGCGGCGCGCAAGGAACTGAACTGGCAGGCCGCCCCCTTCGAAATTCCCGATCAGGTGCGAGAGGAATGGCGCTCCGCCGGGTCGCGCGGCTACGAAGCGCGCACCGACTGGTCCACGCGGCTGGGCGACAGCGAGCACAAGGCCGAATTCGAACGGCGCATGGCGGGCGATCTTCCCGAAGGCTTCGATCTGAAGGAATTCGTCGGCGATCTGGTGCGCGAACCGCAAAAGGTGGCGAGCCGCAAGGCGAGCGAGAATGCGCTTGCCGTCATCAATTCGCGCCTGCCCGAAACGGTGGGCGGATCGGCCGACCTGACCGGATCGAACAATACCAAGACCGAAGGCCTCGAAACCTTCACGGCGGACGATGCGAGCGGGCGCTACGTCTATTACGGCATCCGCGAATTCGGCATGGCCTCGGCCATGAACGGCATGGCGCTGCACGGCGGCGTGATCCCCTATGGCGGCACTTTCCTGGTGTTCAGCGATTACTGCCGCCCCGCGATCCGCCTCTCTGCTCTCCAGCAGGCGCGCGTCGTCTATGTGATGACGCATGATTCGATCGGGCTGGGGGAAGACGGCCCGACGCACCAGCCGATCGAACATCTCCAATCGCTTCGGGCAATTCCCAATCTGCTCGTGATGCGGCCCGCCGACGCGGTCGAGACTGCCGAGTGCTGGGAAATCGCGCTGCAGCAGAAAAAGCGCCCCAGCGTCCTCGCGCTCTCGCGCCAGGGGCTGGAACAGTTCCGCACCGAAGAGGCGGAGGAAAACCAGTGTGCACACGGGGCCTACCGGGTGAAGGAAGCGCAGGCGGAACGCCGCGTGATCCTGATCGCGACCGGTTCCGAAGTGCAGCTGGCACTCGCCTGCGCCGAAGCGCTGGAAGGGCGCGATATCGGGGCGGACGTGGTTTCCATGCCCTGCGCCGAACTGTTCGACGAACAGAGCCCCGCCTATCGCGACCGCATCCTGCCCAATGTCGGCCCGGAAGAGATTCTGCGCGTCAGCATCGAAGCCGGCACCAGCTTCGGGTGGGAACGTTACACCATGCTCAACGGCCTGCGCATCGGCATCGACGGCTTCGGCACGTCCGCGCCCGCGCCGGACGCGTTCGAGCATTTCGGATTCACCAGCGAGGCGATCGTCCCGAAGATTCTCGCCAAGCTCGAAGCATAAGTCAGGAGAAAATCGTCATGGCGACCAAGGTTGCAATCAATGGTTTCGGCCGGATCGGGCGGCTCGTCGCGCGCGCGTTGCTGGAACGGAACGATCACGATCTCGAACTGGTGGCGATCAACGATCTTGCCAATGCGGACGCCAACGCGCTGCTGTTCCAGTTCGATTCGACCCACGGCCGCTTCCCCGGTTCGGTCAGCGTCGATGGCAATGCACTGGTGGTCGATGGCAAGAAGATCGCCGTCACCAGCGAGCGTGAGCCGGGCAAGCTGCCGCATGGCGACATGGGCGTGGACATCGTGCTGGAATGCACCGGCTTCTTCCAGTCGGTCGACGCCGCGAAGCCGCATCTCGATGCGGGCGCAAAACGCGTGCTGATCTCGGCCCCGGCCAAGGGCGATCTCAAGACCGTCGTCTACGGCGTGAACCACGAAGTGCTGACGGGCGAGGACCTGATCGTCTCCAACGCCAGCTGCACCACCAACTGCCTGGCACCGGTGGCCAAGGTGCTGCAGGACACCGTGGGCATCGAGCGTGGCTTCATGACCACGATCCACTCCTACACCAACGACCAGCGCATGCTCGACCAGATGCACGGAGACATGCGCCGTGCGCGCGGCGGTGCGCAGAACATGATCCCGACCACCACGGGTGCAGCGCGCGCGGTCGGCCTGGTGCTGCCCGAACTCAACGGCAAGCTGGATGGCTCGTCGGTGCGCGTGCCGACGCCGAACGTGTCGCTGATCGACCTGGTGTTCACGCCGGGCCGCGACACGAGCGCGGAAGAGCTGAACGAGGCGCTCAAGGCGGCGGCAAACGGCGCCATGAAGGGCGTTCTCGACTTTACCGACCAGCCGCTGGTCAGCAGCGATTTCAACCACCAGCCCGCCAGCTCCACGGTCGACAGCCTGGAAACTGCGGTTCTCGAAGGCAAGCTGGCGCGCGTGGTCAGCTGGTACGACAACGAATGGGGCTTCTCCAACCGGATGATCGACACCGCCGGTGTGATGGCGAAGCTGATCTGAGGCGCTCACTACGTTGATGACCGTTCGTCCTGAGCCTGTCGAAGGGCGGACGGTCCCAACCCTTAAACACCGCCGCAATTCGCGGTTCGACAGGCTCACCACGAACGGAACAGCGCTGTGGCGAATTTCAAGACCCTCGACGATCTGCCTGCCGATCTTTCCGGCAAGGTCGCGCTGGTGCGCGTCGATCTCAACCTGCCGATGAAGGATGGCTCCGCCACCGACGTAACGCGTGTGGAAGCGGCGAAGCCGACCATCCTCGAACTGAGTGGGAAGGGCGCGAAAGTGCTGCTGCTGGCCCATTTCGGGCGGCCCAAGGGGCAGCGCAATTCGACCATGAGCACATCCTACGTGCAGGGCGATGTCGAGCGGGTGCTGGACAAGGAAGTGATGTTCGTGCCCGAGATCAGCGGCCCGATCGTCGAACAATCGCTCGGCATCCTGCGTGATGGCGATATCGGCCTGCTGGAGAATACGCGTTTCTGGCCGGGCGAGGAAGGCAACGACCCCGATTTTGCCAGGGCCATCGCCGCGCATGGCGATATCTACGTGAACGACGCGTTCTCCGCCGCACACCGCGCGCATGCCAGCACCGAGGGGCTGGCGCACCTGCTGCCCTCCTACGCCGGACGCTCGATGGAGGCAGAGCTGAAGGCGCTCGACGCGGCGCTCGGCAACCCGGAAACGCCTGTGGCGGCTGTCGTGGGCGGGGCGAAGGTTTCGACCAAGCTGGACGTGCTGGAAAACCTCGTCGGCAAGGTGCAGCACCTCATCATCGGCGGCGGGATGGCCAATACCTTCCTCGCCGCGCGAGGGGCTTCGGTGGGCAAGAGCCTGGCTGAGCACGATCTGGTCGACAAGGCGAACGCTATCATGGACGCGGCGGACCATGCCGGCTGCACCGTGCATCTGCCTTACGACGTGGTTGTGGCCAGGGAATTCGCCGCTAACCCCGCGAGCCTGCGGACTAGCAATGTTCACGAGGTGGCCGAGGACGAGATGATCCTCGATATCGGCGCGCAGGCGACCGAGGCGCTGGCCGACGTTCTCAAGACATGCCGCACGCTGATCTGGAACGGGCCGCTGGGTGCGTTCGAAACGCCGCCCTTCGATCAGGCGACCGTCACCCTCGCGCGCACGGCGGCGGCGCTGACCAAGGAAGGCTCGCTCGTCTCCATCGCGGGCGGCGGCGATACGGTCGCCGCGCTCAATCTGGCGGGTGTCGCGGACGACTTTACCTATGTTTCGACCGCGGGGGGCGCGTTCCTCGAATGGATGGAGGGCAAGCCTCTGCCCGGCGTCGATGCCCTCAAGACAAAGTCGCAGGCCTGATCCCATGAGCGAGAACCAGGGCGTAGGCGAGACGAGCGGCACGGGCCTCGTCGATGTGACCGAGGGCGAATTCGCGGGCTGGCAGGTGTGGCAGTCCGATGCTTTCGAGCAGCGCGCGGGGCCGTTCTACGAAAAGCGGGCCGATGACGGCTCGATGATCGCCGCCTTTCGCGCCGAACAGCGCCACATGAACGGCGCTGGCTTCATGCATGGCGGCTGCCTGATGACCTTCGCCGATTCGGCCATCTTCACCATCGCGCGCGATGCGCTGGGCGACAGCCATGGCGTGACGCTGACGCTGACCGGCGATTTCCTCGATCCGGTGCGCGTCGGCCAGCTGGTCGAGGCGACGGGCGAGGTCGTGCGCGCCGGGGGCAAGACGATCTTCGTCGCCGGGATCGTCAAGGCCGACGGACAGCCGGTGCTGCGCTTCGACGGTATCATCCGCAAGGTGCGCGGGGAGCGCTGAGCCTCAGCCTCAGCTGCGGTGCTGCGGATCGGGGCTGCCGAAACGCATCCCGTCGCTCCACAGCTCCTGCGAATTGCCATAGGCGGGCAGGCCGCCTGCATCCTTCAGCATGCGCGCCATGTGCAGCATGTTCCAGGTGGCGAAGGTGGTGTTCTGGCGGGTGAAGCTGTTGTCGAAGCCGGCGCGGCTGCCATCCTCGCGCTCGTCGCCGTAGCTGGGGCCGGGGCCTGCCTCGCCGATCCAGCCCGCATCGGCCTGCGGCGGGATGGTGTAGCCGACATGGCTCATGGCGTAGAGCACGCCTGCAGCGACATGCTTGATCCCGTCCTCGTTGCCGGTGACGATACAGCCGCCGACCTTGCCGTAGAAGACGTACTGGCCCTTGTCGTTGGTCTGACCCGAATGGGCATAGAGCTTCTCAATCAGGCCCTGCGCGATCGAGCTTTTCTCGCCCAGCCAGATCGGCGTTCCGATGACGAGGATGTCGGCAGCTTTCACGCGCGGCCAGATCTGCGGCCATTCGTCGTGGTCCGCGCCGTGTTCGGTCATGTCGGGATAGACGCCCGGCGCAATATCGTGGTTCACCGCGCGCATCCGGTCCACCGTCACGCCGACCTTCTCGAAGATCGTTGCCACCTGGTCCAGCAGCGTGTCGGTATGGCTCGGCTCGTCGCCGCGCTTCAGCGTACAATTGACGATCATCGCCTTCAGGTCGCTGAAGTCGGTCGTGTTCCCGGCGCAAAGCCGATCCTGCGTTTCGTCCAGCATGCTTACTCCCTTGCGTGTCTTGCGAGTGCGGGCGGCGCTGGCTAAGCCGCCGGGAATCGAACGAACCCAGAGAGGCGAAAGGTCCCATGAACTTCGAACAGATGAAGGCGAAGATCGCCGAAGGTAACGGTTTTATCGCGGCGCTGGACCAGTCGGGCGGCTCCACGCCCAAGGCTCTGGCAGGCTACGGCGTCGGCGAAGACGAATATTCCGGCGAGGACGAGATGTTCGCCAAGATCCACGAGATGCGCTGCCGCATCGTGGAAAGCCCCGCCTTTACCGGCGACAAGGTGGTTGGCGCGATCCTGTTCGAAAAGACCATGGAAGGCTGCAACCCCGAAGGCATGCCGATCCCCGAGCGGCTGGCAGGCAAGGGCATCGTTCCCTTCCTGAAGGTGGACAAGGGCATGCACGACGAAGCCAATGGCGTGCAGCTGATGAAGGACATGCCGCAGCTTGCCGAGCAGTGCGCCCGCGCCAAGGAACTGGGCGTGTTCGGCACCAAGATGCGCTCGGTGGTCCATGAGGCGAACCAGCAGGGCATCGCCGACGCCGTCCGCCAGCAGATGGATTTCGGCCTGCAGATCCTCAGCCACGGGCTGGTGCCGATCCTCGAACCCGAAGTGAGCCTCAAGTCAGAAACACGCGGCGAGGCGGAGGCGCATCTGCTGGCCGCGTTCCAGGAACAGCTGGAGCGGGTGCCCGAAGGCCAGCAGGTGATGCTGAAGCTGACCATCCCGAGCGAGCCGAACCTCTACCTGCCGCTGGTCGAGCATCCCAAGGTGCTGCGCGTCGTCGCGCTGTCGGGCGGCTATGGCCGGGACGAGGCGTGCCGCGAACTGGCGAAGAACACCGGCATGATTGCCAGCTTCAGCCGCGCGCTGCTGGAAGAGCTGCGCGCGCACATGGACGACGAGAAGTTCAACAATGCGCTGGAAAGCGCGATCGACGAAATCCACGCCGCCAGCGTTGCGGGCTGAGATCAGTCCGGGCTGAAGCGGAAGCGGTATTGCGCAGAGGTGATGCGGGGATCGACCCGCATCGCCGGCTGCACCTCGACCAGCGTCACGCGCACATCACGCACCGAATGCGGCTCGCCCAGCACAAGCGGCTGCGTCTGCCGCCAGCCCGGCCCGTCGATCCGCGTTTCCACCACCACGCGCCCGGCGTGGACGCACTGCACGTTCTGCGGGCAGCGGCTGTCCTCGGTCACGCGCATCGGCGTCACCACCACGCGGCCCAGTTGCACGGGCCGAAGCAGGCCAACCAGCGATCCCTGCTGCGCAACCTCGTGCTGGGAATCGACGATCGGCGAATTGGGCACGATGGCGCAGGCCGATAGCGGCAGGATGGCGGCGAGGAGCAGGGCGTGTTTCATGGCGTTTGCAGTAGCGCCTTTCCGGCTTGCTTGCGCCTGAATATCGACGAACTGCCCAACCATCGCTAGGCCACACCACCATGTCCGATACCAATGGCGCGATCCCGCGCGTTCCCACCCAGCTTTACCTCATCTCCCCGCTCGACGTAGGCGGCGATTTCCCGGCCCGGCTCGCCCGCGCGATCGATGCGGGGGAGGGGCATGTCACCGCGTTCCAGTTTCGGGTGAAGGGCTTCGACCAGCACGAGGCGGCTGCCCTGGCAGAGCCTTTGCGCGATATCTGTGCCGAGCGTGACGTCGCCTTCATCGTCAACGACGATATTGCGCTGGCCAAGCGGCTGAAGGCGGATGGCGTGCATCTGGGGCAGGACGACGGCACCGTGGCGGAAGCGCGCGACGCGCTGGGCATGCAGGCGCAGATCGGCGTGACCTGCCACGCATCGCGCCACTTCGCGATGGAAGCGGGCGAGGCGGGGGCAGATTACGTCGCCTTCGGCGCGTTCTTCCCCAGCACCACGAAGGACAAGAGCGATGCCGAGCGTCCGGCGCCCGAGATCATCGAATGGTGGACGCAGATATTCGAGCTTCCCTGCGTCGCCATCGGCGGGATCAGCCCTGAAAACTGCGGGCCCCTGATCGAGGCCGGGGCAGACTTTCTCGCGGTTTCCGGAGCGGTGTGGAACGGGGACGAGACGGCAGCCGTTCAGGCCTTCGTAAAGGTGCTTGAGGGGCAATAGGATGTTTGAGGCGCTGAAATCTGCTAAACGCAAGGCCATGGGCGCCGTAGACCGCATCCTGACGATCATCGTGACCGCCACCATCACCTCGATGGTGTGGATCGTTGCGGGCGGAAGCCTGATCGAAATGTCCGACTCCGACAGCCAGATCGAGAAGACTCGCCCGGGCGAGGCGGCTTCCTCCGCAAACCCGCCGCTGACCCGGGAAACGGTTGCCGCCGAGGACGAGGGTGAGGAAACCCGTCCGCAGGCCTCGCTCGCGGAGCGGGAGCGCAACGTGATCTCTCCCGACCGTGCCAGCGCGACGCGGCCCCGCTCAAGCGATCTGGGGCAGCTGGTGATCCCGGTGCTGAACGTGCGGCCCGACGACCTGTCCGACAGTTTCCTTGCCGAGCGTGACGGCGGCGCGCGTCTGCACGAGGCGATCGACATCATGGCCCCCAAGGGAACCAGCGTCATCGCGGCGGCTCCGGGCACGATAGAGCGCATCTACCAGTCCGAAACAGGCGGCAATTCGCTCTACATCCGCTCGACCGACAAGCAGACGATCTTCTATTACGCCCACCTGGACAAGTATGCGCCGGGCCTGAAGGAAGGCCAGAAGGTTCGCCGCGGCCAGCGTCTGGGTGCGGTGGGCACGACCGGCAATGCCGCGCCCGATGCGCCGCATCTCCATTTTTCCATCATGCGCACGACCAAGGACGCGCAGTGGTGGGAGCCGACCAACGCGATCAATCCCTATCCCTACCTCGCCAAAGAGGCGGAGTGACGGGCCTCCGGCGCGCCTTTCAGCCTAGTTGACGGGCCCTGCCAGAACACACCGCATCCGGCCAAGCGTGCCGTCGGCGGCCTTTTCACGCAGCATTCGCTGGCCCGTGCGCTCCATCATCCTGCCCTTCAGCGGGCCGGCGGTGAAGATCACTTCGCTGCCGCGCAGCAGATAGATGCCGCGTTCGCCCTTGGCTTCGTAGCTCGACCCGTTGAGAATCGTGAAATCGCGCTGGGGAACGGGCTCCCAGGCGGGGCCGCTCGCATCGCCGGGCAGGGCGCATTCGTACTGCCCGATGGGCAGCGTATCGATGCGGCCCGACTGCGGCATGTTCGCCTGGGCGCTCAGCGCGGCGGCAGGCAGCGCGATCGCGGCCGTGAGGGCCATTGCCCTGAACGGTTTTGCGAGGCGGGAAGGGTTCATTTCGAATCTGCTGTTCATGATGGTCCTTATAGCGCACCTTACCTTGCTTGAGCATGAGCGCTCGGCTAAGGCCCGCGCCTTGCTGCGTCGGCTGGCTTGTGTCGCCCGTGCAGCCATTATTTCGCTCAGAGCCAAGGTTATACCCCCATGAAGATCAGCGGCGTCGATATCCGCCCCGGCAATATCATCGAATATGAAGGCGGCATCTGGAAGGTCGCCAAGATCCAGCACACCCAGCCGGGCAAGGGCGGGGCCTACATGCAGGTTGAGATGAAGAACCTGCAGGATGGCCGCAAGACCAACGTGCGTTTCCGCAGCGCCGACACGGTCGAGAAAGTCCGGCTGGACACGAAGGACTACCAGTTCCTGTACGAGGATGGCGAACATCTGGTGTTCATGGATTCCGACACCTTCGAACAGATCTTCCTGCCCAGCGACCTGCTCGGCGATGCGCGCCCCTTCCTGCAGGACGGGATGACGGTGACGCTGGAACTGTGGGAAGAAAAGCCGATTTCCGTGCAGCTGCCCGAACAGATCGAGGCGGAAATCGTCGAAGCCGACGCGGTGGTGAAGGGGCAGACCGCCTCTTCCAGCTACAAGCCCGCCGTGCTCGACAATGGCGTGCGGATCATGGTTCCCCCGCACATCGAAAGCGGCACGCGCATCATCGTCGATGTGTACGAACAATCCTATGTCGGGAAGGCTGGCTGACCCGTCATGGCAGCGATTTCAGGCCTCATTCGCGTGATGGAACGCGCCGCACGCCGCGCTGGTGGCAAGCTGCGGCGCGATTTCGGCGAGATCGAGCACTTGCAGGTCAGCCGCAAGGGCCCGGCGGATTTCGTCAGCAAGGCGGACATGCGCGCGGAGCGATCGATCTACGACGATCTGCTTCAGGCCCGCCCGGGCTGGGGCTTCCTGCTGGAAGAAGCGGGCGAGATCAAAGGCGAGGATGAAAGCCACCGCTGGGTGGTCGATCCGCTCGACGGGACGAGCAACTTCCTGCACGGCATCCCGCATTTCGCCATTTCCATCGCCGCGCAGGAGCGCAAGCTGGACGGTTCGGGCTGGGGCGATGTCATCGCGGGCGTGGTCTACCAGCCGGTCACCGACGAGACGTTCTGGGCCGAGAAGACGCGCGGCGCCTGGCTGCAGGATGCGCGCCTGCGCGTATCCTCGCGCTCTCGCCTGAGCGATGCGCTGATTGCGACGGGCATGCCCTTTCAGGGGCACGGCGACTTTGCCGAGTGGAGCCGGATCTATGGTGCGCTCGGCCCCGAAGTCGCGGGCATCCGCCGGTTCGGCGCGGCTTCGCTGGACCTTGCGTGGCTCGCCGCCGGTCGCTTCGATGGCTTCTGGGAAAGCGACCTGCAGCCGTGGGATACGGCGGCCGGGTGCCTGCTGGTGCGCGAGGCGGGTGGTTTCGTGACCGATTATCGCGGTCGCAGCCAGCCGGTCCTTCACGAGCAGGTCCTGGCGGGCAACGACGCGTTGCATTCCAAGATGCACAAGGTGGTCGCCGCCTCGCTTCGCTGAGTGGGTGGGGTAAAATAAGTCTCTAACATAGCAAGATAATCTTAACGCCCGTCTGGTCTAACAGACGGTCGGAGAGAGACTTGCTATGAAAGATCTCGATAAGAAGACCTTCCTGAGCCGGTCCGCCCGGGTCGAGGCGCTGAGCATTTTCGGCTTTTTTAGCCTTCTTTTGGCGGTATCCATCGCGGTCGAGGGCTTCGAATACATCGTCCACTTCTCCGCGACGCACGAGTCCTGGGAACTCGACGAAATCCTCACGGTGATGATGATCATGCCGTTCGCTTTCGCGATCTACGCGGTCCGGCGGCTGATCGAATTGCGGCGCGAGTTCCGGCGCCGGGTCGCGGCCGAGAAGGAGGCGAGCGCGCTTGCCTTTCACGACCCGCTAACGGGCCTTCCCAACCGCCGGAAGGCCTACGAAGCGATCAAGACAGCCATCGCGAAGGCCGATGCCGAGCCCTTCGCGCTGGCGATGATCGACCTCGACCGGTTCAAGGCCATCAACGACCTGTACGGCCACGTGGCCGGTGACGAAGTGCTGCTGGCAGCGGCCGAGAACCTGTGTTCGCACGTGCGCAAGGGCGATCTCGTGGCGCGGCTGGGCGGAGACGAATTCGTGGTTCTGCTGGCCGGCTTTTCCTCCAGCGAATCTCTCGTGGTGAGAGTTGAAGAGCTTGTCGAAGCCTTCGGCAAGCCCGTCGATCTGCCCTCCGCGAAAGCGAGTGCCACGGTGGGCGCAAGCGTCGGCATCACGCTGGTGGACCGGCCGGGCCTGGCGACCGACCGCATCATCACGCAGGCGGATGCGGCGATGTATCGCGCCAAGTCCTCTCCCAACCAGACGTTCTGCTTCTTCGAAAAGGGGATGGACGAGGCCGTCGCCCGGCGGGCGCGCACCGAACGCAAGCTGCGCGAGGCGATCGACGCGGACGAGATCGAACCCTATTTCCAGCCGCTGATCGAACTGTCGACGGGCAGGGTGCTGGGTTACGAGGCACTCGCCCGGTGGGAAGGTCGCGACGGCCGGGTAAAGCAGCCGGACGAATTCATCGCCATTGCCGAGGAGTCCGGCATGATCGGCGAACTCTATTTCCGCCTGCTCGCCAAGGCGGCAAAAGAGGCGACCACGTGGGAGGGGGATTGCGTCCTGTCGATCAACCTCTCCCCGTTGCAATTCTCCGATCCGTGGCTGGTCGAGCGTACCCTGCAGACGCTCCAGCAGGCAGGCTTGCCGCCCGCACGGCTCGAAATCGAGATCACCGAGAGCGCGCTCGTCTCCGAGGTCGAAACCGCGAGAGCGATCATCTCCAGCTTCAAGAACCAGGGGATCCTTGTTTCGCTGGACGACTTCGGGACCGGATATTCCTCCCTGCGCCATCTCAGCGAGTTCGCGTTCGACAAGCTGAAGATCGACCGGTCGTTCATCACCAACATCGACACCAACGAGAACAGCCAGACCATTGTTCGCGCGGTCACCTCCATGGCGCATCATCTGGGATTGAAGGTGACGGTCGAGGGGGTCGAGACCGAGGCGAACGCGCAAAGCGTGCGCGACTATGGCTGCGATTTCGCGCAGGGCTTCCTGTACGGCAGGCCCGAGCCTGCGCGATCGGTCGATTGCGAGGAATCGCAGGCGAAGTCCGACGTGGGCGAGGCCGCGTGATCGCCAGCCTCCTGGCGTGTCTTCCTGTAGCAATACTGGACCCAAGCGCCGCGGCATCCAGGCCCGCCCTGAGCTGGGCCCGGAGGTCCGAAACAAAGGGCGCGATGGCGCTTTGGCGTTGATGCGATCCGCCCGCTCGGCTAATGGCCACGGCCTTCGCCTAGGCTTTGCCCCTGTGGTGGAATTGGTAGACGCGCTCGACTCAAAATCGAGTTCCTTACGGAGTGCCCGTTCGAGTCGGGCCAGGGGCACCACATTTTTCGCGTGAAATCGAAGCCTTGGCAGTCAAGGATGATTGCCTAGCAGCGGGTCTCGCGGCTATCGCGGGCGAAAGCGATGCTCGAAGCCCCCTCCTTTCACGCGGTCGCCGCCATGATCGTGACCGTCGCGATGTTTCTCGGCTTTGCGCGCAGCAAGCTGTCGACCGAGATCGTGTCGCTGATGACCATCGCGGTGATCGCGGTGTTTCTCTATTTCTTCCCGCTGCCCGACACGCAGCCGACCGACGGCCTGGCGCTCGCCTTCTCGGGCTTCGGACACTACGCGCTCATCACGATCTGCGCGCTGATGATCATGGGGCGGGGCCTTGTGGTGAGCGGCGCGCTGGAGCCTGCCGCGCGGGCGCTGGAGCAGCTGTTCAAATGGAACCTCCAGATCGGCCTGCTGGTGTCGCTGGTGGCCGCGATGTTCCTGTCCATGGCGGTGAACGACACGCCGGTGCTGGTGCTGCTGTTGCCGATCTTCGTCAGCCTGGCCGCGCGCGGTGCGCTGCCAGCCTCCAAGACGCTGATCCCGCTGAACGCCGCAGTGCTGATCGGCGGCATGGCGACGACGATCGGTACTTCGACCAATATTCTGGTCGTATCCATCGCCAGCGATCTGGGCCTGCCCGAAATGGGCGTGTTCCATTATACGCCGATCGTCCTGTTCGCGGCCGCCATCGCCCTGCCGTACCTGTGGCTGGTGATGCCGCGCCTGCTGAAGGACAACCGGCAGGAAGACACGCGCCCGCGCCGCCGTTTCCAGGCGCGCCTGCGGGTGAGCGAGGACGGGCCGCTGACGGGCGAACTGCTGTCGGACATTCTGCCGCGCCTATCCGGCGATGTCGTCGTCCACGATCCGCCGACCGCGGAACTCCAGCCCCAGCAGCGCCTGCTGATTTCGGGCACGCAGGAAGGGATCGAGGATGCGATGCGCACTCTGCGCGGAGAGGCCGCGCCCGACTGGGTGCTGTCGCGCATCAGACGGCAGGCGGGTGCCCGCAACGAGGACGTCATCGTGGTGGAAATGGCGGTCACCGCGGATTCGCGTCTGATCGGGCGAACGCTGCCCAGCTCGGGCATCGCCGATCTCTACGGGGTGGCGGTGCTGGGCGTGCATCGCCCGGATCGCTGGGCCGGTGGCCAGAACGAACTGACCGACTATGCCGAAGGTGACCTGCGCTTTGCCGAAGGCGATGTGCTGATGGTGACCGGCCTGCGGGCCGAACTGGAAGAATTCGCGCGCGGCGACAGCCTGCTGATGCTGGAAGGCATGCGCGAACTGCCGCGCCGGTCCAAGGCATTGCTCAGCGCGGTCATCATGGGCGGCGCGATCTTCACCGCCTCGATCGGCCTGTTTCCCATCGCGATTTCGGCGCTGGCCGGTGCGATCCTCATGTTCCTGACCGGCTGCGTGAAGTTCGACCGGGTGGGGCGCGCGCTGTCCGCCAAGGTCATCGTGCTGGTGGCGGCGAGCATCGCGGTGGGCTCCATCATCGAGGCAAGCGGGGCAGCCGCCTGGCTGGGGGTGACGCTTTCCATCGGCCTGTCCAACCTGTCGCCTGCACTCGTGCTCGCCGCGATCATGCTGTTCGTGACGGTGCTGACGAACTTCGCGTCCAACGCCACCGCAGCGACCGTGGGTACGCCCATCGCCTTCAGCATCGCGACCGAACTGGGCCTGCCGCCGGAGCCGCTGGTGCTGGCCGTGCTGTTCGGCTGCAACCTGTGTTACGCGACGCCCATCGCCTATCAGACCAACATGCTGATCATGGGCGAGGGCAGCTACGAGTTTTCGGACTATATCCGCACAGGCGTTCCGCTCGTCGTCATCATGGTGACGACCCTCTCCATCCTGCTGGCGCTGACCTACCGGCTGTAGCATTTCCTACCCGCTGCAAATCTGCAATGCATGGGATATGACATGCCGTGTAGCCTCTGGGTCATCGACTGGATCGATTGAACGGCGGCGAAAGATCGGATGGAATTTGGTGCCTGGACACTGTGTCAGGTGTGTCAGGCCGGGCGAAAGACTTGGGGGGAATCGGGAATGGGTAAGCAGGTTCGGGTAACGAAGGCAGCATTTGCAGCGGTAACGGGGGCGCTGCTGTGTTCGACGGCGGCTCTTGCGCAGGACGATGGTCTGCGGGCGGCTGTCTCCGAAGATATGCCGGAGCTCATGGAGCTCTATCGCGATCTCCACGCCAATCCCGAACTCAGCTTCGAAGAGCATGAAACCGCCGCCAGGCTGGCTGCACGCATGCGCGCGCTTGGCTTCGATGTGACCGAAGGCGTCGGCCGTACCGGCGTGGTCGCGGTAATGGAAAACGGCGCAGGGCCGACCGTGCTGATCCGTGCGGACATGGACGCGCTGCCGGTGGTCGAACAGACCGGTCTGCCCTTCGCCTCCACCGTCACGGCCACGCCCGCGACGGGCGTGGAAACCGGCGTCATGCATGCCTGCGGCCATGATACGCACATGACCGCCTGGATCGGCGCGGCGCAGCAGCTGGTCGATCGAAAAGACGACTGGAGCGGGACGCTGGTGATGATCCTGCAACCGGCGGAAGAGCTGGGCGAGGGTGCACTGGCCATGTTGGAAGACGGTCTGTTCGAACGCTTCCCCAAGCCCGACTACGCGCTAGCATTCCACGATGCCGCGCAGTTTCCTGCGGGCATGATCGGCTATTCGCCCGGCTACGCGCTGGCGAATGTGGACAGTGTGGACGTCACCGTGCGCGGGATCGGCGGACATGGCGCCTATCCGCAGACGACCAAGGACCCGGTGGTGCTCGCCAGCGCCATCGTGATGAAGCTGCAGACGCTGGTCAGCCGCGAACTCTCTCCCCTGGAGCCCGGAGTGGTGACGGTGGGCAGTTTTCGCGCAGGGTCCAAGCACAACATCATCTCGGACGAGGCGAAGCTGCAACTGACCGTCCGCAGCTACACCGACGAAGCGCGCAAGCTGCTGCTCGACGGGATCGCCCGCATAGCCCGCGGCGAAGCGATCGCGGCGGGTATGCCGGAAGACAAGCTGCCGGTCGTCACGGTTGCCGAGCCCTATACGCCGTCGACCTTCAACGATCCCGAATTTACCGAAGGCGTCATGGCGGGCTTCCGCCAGCGGTTCGGCGATGATCGCGTGATGCAGGTGCCCAGCGTGATGGGGGGCGAGGATTTCGGCCAGTTCCGCCGCGCGGACCCGGACGGTGTCGAATCGCTGATCTTCTGGATCGGTGGCGTGCCTGAGGAGCAGTGGCAGGCGGTGCAGGCCGGGGAAGGTTCCCTGCCATCGCTCCACAGCCCGTTCTGGGCGCCCGACGCCGAAGCGGTGATCGCTACGGGTGCCGAGGCGCTCGCCGGGGCGGCGCTCCGCCTGATGCCCGCCAGCGGCGGCTGACGGCTAGAGCCCGTAGCGTTCCTCGATCGAGACGAAGCGGTCCTTCTCGGGATCGTAGGCGTCCACCTTGCCCGTTGCGATGTCGTAGACCCAGCCGTGCAGGGATACTTCGCCCTGTGCCAGCCGCAGCGCGACCGTGGGGTGAGTCCGCAGGTGCTGCAGCTGCAGGATCACGTTCTGCTCCAGCAGCATGCGCATCTTCTCGGTATCGCTCTTGCCTTCGCCCAGCGCGTCGACGATGTCGACCGCGGCGCGGCTGAAGCCCAGCCATTCGCGCACGTGGGGCAGGGTGTCGAGCGAACTGCGATCCCGGTGCAGATCCATCGCGCCCTTCATCGCACCGCATTCGGTATGCCCGCATACGACGATGTTCGGCACGCGCAGCGCGGCGCTGGCGAACTCGATGCTGGCGGTCATGCCGCCGGTCTGGTTGGTATGCGGAGGGACGATGTTGCCGGCATTGCGGCAGATGAACAGCTCGCCGGGATCGGTCTGGGTCATCATTCCGGTCTCGACCCGTGAGTCGGAGCAGGTGATGAACAGTGCTTCGGGCGACTGGCCCTCGCTCAATTTTTCGAAGAGGGCCTTCTTGCCAGGGAAAACTTCGTTCTGGAACTTCAACACGCCGCGGGCGAAACGGGGCAAGGGCAGTCTCCTGAATTGATGGGATACGCGCTCTAGATCAGGGCGCGACAAACGCAAGCGGGCGCACGGGGGTTTTTGCCCTCGTGCGCCCGCAAGCCTGGCGTCAGGATGTCACTCCGCGTCGGGAACGTAGGTGCCCAGGCGGTGGTGCAGCGCGTTGATCTTGGCCAGCTCCTCGCGGTCTTCGGTGGTGCGCGCGTGGCTTGCCAGCGCTGCGCGCAGCAGGCGGAAGTCGGCAGTCGAAAGCAGCGCGCGGGCGCGGCCCGGTTCTTTGGGGGTTTCGTCGGTCATAAGTGCATCCGCTCCATCGGAAAAATCAGGTGTCCCGGGGTCGTCGGACAGCAATGCCGACCCGACGCCCCGGTGACAAGCCCGCCTCTCGAGCTCTCAAGCGATTTGGTGAGGACTACGCGGCGAACTGGTTCATCGTGTTGTCCTTGCCGCCTGCCTTCAGCGCAGCTTCCCCGGCGAAATACTCCTTGTGATCGTCCCCGATGTCGGAGCCGGCCATGTTCTGGTGCTTCACGCAGGCGATCTGCTGGCGGATTTCCTCGCGCTGGACGTTCTTCACGTAGCCCAGCATCGCTTCCTCGCCGAAGTAGCGCTTGGAGAGGTTGTCCGTGCTCAGCGCCGCGGTGTGGTAGGTCGGCAGCGTGATGAGGTGGTGGAAGATACCCGCACGCTTCGCCGCGTCGGCCTGGAAGCTCTGGATCTTCGCGTCCGCTTCCTGCGCGAGTTCGGTGTCGTCATAGTCGACACTCATCAGCTTCGCGCGATCGTACGCGCTCACATCCTTGCCACTTTCTTCCCACGCATCAAACACTTGCTGGCGGAAGTTGAGCGTCCAGTTGAAGCTGGGCGAGTTGTTATAGACCAGCTTGGCATCGGGCACCGTCTCCCGGATCTTGTCGACCATGCCCGCGATCTGCTCGACATGCGGCTTCTCGGTCTCGATCCACAGCAGGTCCGCGCCGTTCTGGAGCGAGGTGATGCAGTCGAGCACGACGCGGTCGACGCCGGTCCCGGGCCGGAACTGGTACAGGTTGGACGGCAGGCGCTTGGGCGCCATCAGCTGCCCGTCGCGGCTGATGAAGACCTGGCCGTTCTTCACCTGAGCCGGATCGACCGGCTCTGCATCCAGGAACGCGTTATACTGGTCGCCAAGGTCGCCCGGCTCGGTCGAGTAGGCGATCTGCTTGGTCAGGCCTGCGCCCAGGCTGTCGGTGCGGGCGACGATGATGCCGTCTTCCACGCCCAGTTCGAGAAAGGCGTAGCGGATCGCGCGGATCTTCTGGAGGAAGTCTTCGTGCGGAACGGTGACCTTGCCGTCCTGGTGGCCGCACTGCTTTTCGTCCGACACCTGGTTCTCGATCTGCAGCGCGCAGGCGCCCGCCTCGATCATCTGCTTGGCGAGCAGGTAGGTCGCCTCGGCATTGCCGAAGCCCGCGTCGATATCCGCGATGATCGGAACCACGTGGGTTTCGTAGTTATCGATCGCGTTTTCCAGCCGCTTGGCTTCGGTGTCGTTGCCCGCCTCGCGCGCCGCATCGAGATCGCGGAACATGCCGCCCAGTTCGCGGGCGTCGGCCTGCTTGAGGAAGGTGTATATCTCCTCGATCAGCCCGGGGACGGCCGTCTTCTCGTGCATGGACTGGTCGGGCAGGGGGCCGAAGTCGCTGCGCAGTGCGGCGACCATCCAGCCGGACAGGTAGAGGTAGCGACGCTTGGTGCTGCCGAAATGCTTCTTGATCGCGATCATCTGCTGCTGGCCGATGAAACCGTGCCACGCGCCCAGCGACTGCGTGTAGTTTGCGGGATCGGCATCATAGGCGGCCATATCCTCGCGCATGATCTTCGCGGTATACTTCGCAATGTCGAGCCCGGTGCGGAAGCGGTTCTGCATCTGCATGCGGGCGGCGGATTCGGCATCGATGGCGGTCCAGGTCTTGCCGCCCTTTTCGATCTGACCCTGCAGGTCCTTGATATTCTGCTGATAGCTCATTGGGGAAACTCCGATTGAAATTGCGTGCTGGGGCTTCTGATAGGGGCGCAGAGGGCGGAGAAATAGATATTCTTACAAGATATCTTGTCTTTTCCGGCTGTATATGCAGAGCATCTATGTAAGGATGTAAAGATATTTACATCCGTGTGCGAGGATGCGGCTATGAGCGAACCATCAGTCTATGCGGGCGCAGCGCTGCGCCGCTTGCGCCGCCGCGAGGGCCTGACCCAGGCGGGCATGGCACAGCGGCTTTCGATCTCGTCCAGCTATCTCAACCTGCTCGAGCGCAACCAGCGCCCCGTGACTGCTCGCGTCGTGCTGGAACTGGTGGACCAGTTCGATTTCGATCCACGCAGCCTGCAGGAAAACAGCGCGATCGGCGGTATCGACGGGCTGGCGCGTCGGCTTGGCGATGCGCGGTTCGAAGATCTGGGCATCGATCGCGCGGAGGTGACGGAATTCCTCGCCGCGGCCCCGCAGGCCGCTGCGGCCTTCGCCCGGCTTTTCGACGAACGGGGCGGGGCAAGCCTGCAGGAGACCAGCTTCGAAGAGGAAGTCTGGCGCGCGACAGAGCGCTGGCGCAATCACTTCGCCGATCTCGACGAGGCGGCGGAAAAGATCGCCGAGGAAATGCGCCTGACACGGGCCGATATCGGCGCCGCGCTGACCGACCGGTTGCGCGAAGGCCACGATCTGGCCATCCGCTACCTCCCGCGCGCGGTGCTGCCGGAAACGGACCGTCGGCTCGATCTTCATGCACGGCAGGTGCAGCTGTCCGAGATGCTGTCGCCCCAGGCACGAAATCTGGAGATCGCCAGGCAGATTGCCGTGCTTGAGGCGCGTGAGACGATCGCCAGCATCGCCGATGGCGCAACCTTCGAGCAGCCCGGCGCGCGCGATGCCTTTGTCGCCTATCTGCGCAGCTATTTCGCCCGCGCCCTGATCATGCCCTACAGCCGCTTCCTGCGCGCGTGCGAATCGACCGGGTACGACATGCCCGTTCTCGCACGGCGTTTCGGCACCGACATGGGCGAGGTTGCTCGGCGGCTGACCACGCTGCAGCGCACCAACCAGCGCGGCCTGCCGTTCTTCTTCGGGCGGATAGACCGGTCGTACCAGCTTGCCGAAAGGCTGCTTGGCGCAAGCGATGCGGGCCTGCTGGACCGGCGCCCGGCATGCCCTCTGCTGCGGCTCGATGGATCGGCGCAGTGGCGGGTGCAGCCCGTCGTGATGGAAGATGGCGGGCTTGGGCCGAGCCATTGGCTGATCGCCCACGTGTCCGCACCCGTCCTGGCGGACGAGGACCGGCACGACGTCGTCATTCTGGGGATCGAGGCGCGCTTTGCCGAAAGCTTCGCTCTGGCGCGCGGGGTTTCGCTTCGCGCGCAAGACGCGACGCCGATCGGCATGGGATGCCGCAGCTGCCGCCGCAAGGGATGTCCGGCAAGGACGCTGCGCGGGCCGGCCCAGAACACGGTCGAGTAACTCTATGCGGGGAACTGCAAGTCGGCTTGCGCTTTGTGCAATTCAGACATTCCACTGCGAGGCGAAGCCCCGATGACCGAAGAACGTATCACCGAACATACCGATGAAGATGGCCACACTCACACCACCCACACGATCGTTACCGACGGGGAACGCAAGCGCGGCGGCGGAACGACCATCCTTCTGGTAATCCTGGCCGTCGTCGCGATCATCGTCGCGGTCTATTTCTTCGGCAACATGAGCGAGGCCGAGGTGGCGAAGGACAACGCGATCGGCGATGCGGCGAGCGAAGTGGGCGACGCCGCCAATCAGGCGGGCGAAGCGATCGAAGGGGCGGCGGACCGCGTTGCACCTTCGGAGTAATCCGAACCGGGCCGAATTGCCGGATTGTAAAATTTACCGACATTTCACCACTCGCGCGTAAGCCGGGCCCTCGCGAAGGAACGCGAGGAAAGGGCCCGGCAAAGCGCGATGTTTCGCCTGTTCAAGCACTATATCCCGCACACGGTCCTGCTGTTCGGGCTGTGCGATCTTGCCCTGCTGCTGCTGGCGGGCGACCTCGCCTGGCACCTGCGCGCGATACAGATCGGGATCGATGCTGGTTCGTGGTCTGAGCGGCTGATGCCCATTTTGGGCTTCGCCCTCGTCAACGCGCTCTCCTTCATTTCGATCGGCCTTTACAGTCCCGAAGCGCTGCGCAGCCCGCGCTATGCCTTTGCCCGCGCGCTGGTCGCACTCTCGCTGGGCGGGACGCTGCTGGCAGTGGTCGACTTTCTGCTTCCGACGGTGGGTTTCTGGCGCTCGACCCTGCTCTATGCGCTGGGGCTCGCGCTGGTGTTCACCGGTATCGCGCGGCTTGCGCTCAGCTACGCAGTCGACCGGGACCGGTTCAAGCGCCGGGTCGTGGTGCTGGGCGCGGGCACGCGCGCCGCGCGGCTCAAGGCGCTCTCCGCGCAGGAGGACAGCGGCTTTGCGATCGTAGGCTATGTCGCCATGAGCGAAGCGCACCGCGTGCTGCCCGAAGCCGTGGCTCGGGACGGGTTGGGCGATCTGAACGAGTATATCGCGCGGGTGCGCGCGAACGAGGTGGTGCTGGCGCTGGAGGAACGGCGCAATGCCTTGCCGCTGAACGATCTGCTGCGGGTGCGCACGCGCGGCTACGCGGTGCACGAGGTCTCCAGCTTCCTCGAACGCGAGACCGGACGCCTGGACCTCGATACGCTCAACCCGAGCTGGCTGATCTTCTCGGACGGGTTTTCCGCCGGGCGGCGCTATTCCAGTATCCTCAAGCGTACGTTCGATATTGTCGTCAGCGGCCTGCTGCTGCTGATCTCGCTGCCGGTCATCGCGCTGTTCGCGGTGCTGGTGAAGCTGGACAGCAAGGGCCCGGCCTTCTTCCACCAGCAGCGCGTGGGCCTGTACGGGCGCCCGTTCTCGGTCATCAAGCTGCGCTCCATGCGCACGGATGCGGAAAAGGACGGCGCGAAATGGGCCTGCAAGGACGATCCGCGCATCACCCGGCTCGGCCGGTTCATCCGCAAGCTGCGCATCGACGAACTGCCGCAGACGTGGAGCGTGCTGAAGGGCGAGATGAGCTTCGTCGGCCCGCGGCCGGAGGTGCCCAGGTTCGTCGGCGAGCTCGAACAGGCGCTGCCCTTCTACGCCGAACGGCACATGGTGAAGCCCGGCATCACCGGCTGGGCGCAGATCAACTACCCCTATGGTGCCAGCATCGAGGATGCGCGCAACAAGCTGGAATATGATCTCTACTACGCCAAGAACTACACCCCTTTCCTCGACCTGCTGATCCTTCTGCAGACGCTGCGGGTGATTCTGTGGCCCGAGGGAGCGCGATGATCGGAGCCGCGCAGACCTGGGAAGCGATCGGGCTCGTCAGCGCTATCGGCTGCGCCGCCGTCTGTTCGGTGGGCGCGATCTGGCTTGCGCAAAGGCCGCTGGCCTGGCGCAGGGAGCGTATCACCGGCCTGGCCGCACTGTGCCTTACGGCCCTGTGGGCGGGCGTGCTCGCCGCACTCGGGCCGCAAAGCCTGGCCACGGCCGCCGCCGAAGCGGTCCGCAACCTTTCATGGCTTGCCCTGCTGCATGCTCTGTTCGCCGGCGGAGTGGACCGCGAGACCGCGCAGCGCGTCGGTTTCGTCATTGCCAGCCTGATCTTCGTGGAACTGCTGCAGGGGGTGGTGCTGGCGGCGGTCTTCATGCTCGACGCGCCGCCCGCATTTTCGGACTCGGCGCTGCATGTGTCCGCGCTGCTGCGCATGCTGGTTGCCATCGGGGCGCTGGTCCTGCTGCACAACCTCTACACCGGCGCGTCGCATCAGGATCGCGCCGGAACCCGCTGGGTGGCGCTATCCCTGTCGGCGCTTTGGGTGTTCGAACTCAACCACTATGCCGTCACATGGTTTTCGGGCGAAATCCCGAGCCAGATTGCGGCAATCCGGGGCCTGGTCGTCGGCTTTGCCTTCGTACCTCTGGCGATGGCGCTGGGCGCGGACGTGCGCCGGTTGCAGTTCCGCGCTTCGCGCAAGGTCGCATTTCGCTCTCTCTCGCTGCTTCTGATCGGCGCATACCTGGTTGCGATGGCGGCGCTCGCACGGCTGTTGCCATTGATAGAGGCGGATGGCGCACGGCTTGCGCAGGTCGGCTTCCTGGTCGCCTTGCTGACCGTGATGGCGCTGTGGCTGCCTTCCAACCGCTTTCGTGCATGGGCGAAGGTGACCGCGCAAAAGCACCTGTTCAGCCATCGCTACGACTATCGTGCCGAATGGCTGCGGCTGGCCGATACGATCGCGCGCGGGGTGGACGAGGGCGATGCCTTGCAGTTGCGTATTCCCAAGGCGATGGCCGACATCACCGAAAGCCCCTCTGCCGCCCTGTTCCTGGCGGACAGCGATGGTGCGCTGGTTCTTGCAGAGGCATGGCGCTGGCCCACGCTGGCGGACGAAACGCCGGTACTGCCTTCGCAGATCGCCGCGTTCCTTTCCTCGCGCGACTACGTGATCGACCTTGAGCAGTGGCGCAAAGGCAAGTCCGCCGCCGGTGCGGCAGAGCCGCTGCCTGCATGGCTCGACCAGTCGAGCACGGCTTGGGCAATCGTACCCCTGCGACACTTCGACCGGCTGCAGGGCGCCGTGCTGCTGGCCCGTCCGCTGATCGACCGCCAGCTGGACTGGGAGGATTTCGATCTGCTGACCGTGGTGGGTCGGCAGCTCGCCAGCTATCTGGCCGAACAGGCGAGCCAGCGGGCGCTGATGGAAGCCGCGCGGTTCGACGAGTTCAACCGGCGGATGGCCTTCGTGCTGCACGACATCAAGAACCTCGCCAGTCAGCTTTCGCTGCTGTCGCATAATGCGCAGCGCCATGGGGATAACCCGGCGTTTCACGCCGACATGCTCAAGACCCTCCAGACCAGTTCGGGCAAGCTCAACGCCCTGATCCGGCGGCTGGGGCGCTATGGCAGCGGGCGCGAGACGCAGCTGGAGAGTTTCGACCTCGCAAGGATGGTGCGCGACATTCCCGGTCGCTTCGGCCCGCTGCACCGGATCGATGTCGCCTGCACCGGCCCCTGCTTGGTGACGGGCGATCCTGAGGGTCTGGAGCAGGCGCTGGTCCACCTGGTCCAGAATGCGGTCGATGCGAGCCCTCTCGAAGCGCCGGTCTGTGTTGCGGTTCGGGAGGGCGCATCCGAAGCCATCCTGGAGATTATCGACGTTGGCGAGGGGATGGATGCCGCCTTCGTGCGCGACAAGCTGTTTGCCGCTTTCGTCAGCTCGAAGCCCGACGGCTTCGGGATCGGCGCCATGGAAGCCCGCGATCTGGTGCGCGCGATGGGCGGCCGGCTGGAGGTGCAGTCGCGCGTGGGCCTGGGCACGCGCTTCACGATCCGGCTGCCGCTGGCCGAGCCCGACAGGACATCCCAGAACACACTTACCAACGAGGCCGCCTGATGAGCGATTCCAAGAACGGGGCGCTGCCCAAGCTGTTGATCGTCGAGGATGACGAGGGGCTTCAGGCGCAGCTCAAATGGGCCTTCGACGGGTTCGAAGTGTTCATTGCGGGTACGCGCGACGAAGCCTTGACCGTGCTGCGCGTCGAAATGCCGCCCGTCGTCACGCTGGATCTCGGCCTGCCGCCCGATCCCGATGGCACGAGCGAGGGGTTCGCGGTGCTCGATGCAATCATGGAGATGGCGCCCGCAACCAAGGTCATCGTCGCCAGCGGGCACGGCGCACGCGAAAGTGCGCTCGATGCGATCGCGGCGGGCGCCTACGATTTCTACCAGAAGCCGCTCGATATCGCGGAGCTGGAGCTCATCGTATCGCGCGCGCTGGCCTTGCACAGGATCGAGGCGGAGAATCGCCGCCTTGCGGACAAGGTCGGCGAGAACAAGACGGTGCTGGGCACGCTCATCACCGCCTCGCCCGAGATGGTGAAGGTTGCCCGCACGATCGAACGCGTAGCCAATACGGATGCATCGGTGATGCTGCTGGGCGCGAGCGGTACGGGCAAGGAGCTGCTGGCCCGGGGGCTGCACGATGCGAGCCCGCGGCGCGACGGCCAGTTCATCGCCATCAACTGCGCGGCGATCCCTGAAAACCTGCTCGAAAGCGAGCTGTTCGGGCATGAGAAAGGCGCGTTCACCGGTGCGGTGAAGACCACACAGGGCAAGATAGAGAGTGCGCATGGTGGCACACTGTTTCTCGACGAAGTGGGCGACATTCCGCTGCCCTTGCAGGTCAAGCTGCTGCGCTTCCTGCAGGAACGCACGATCGAGCGGATCGGCGGGCGCAAGCAGATCGCAGTCGATACACGCATCGTGTGCGCCACGCACCGCGATCTTGATGCGATGATCGGGCAGGAAACCTTCCGGGAAGATCTCTACTACCGCATGGCGGAAATCGTCGTGCGTATCCCCTCGCTGGCGGAACGCGCGGGCGATGCGGCGCTGCTCGCCAAGGCTTTCCTCAACCGCTTCGCGCGCGAGATGAACCCGCAGGTAAAGGGCTTCGCGCCCGATGCGCTGACCGTGCTCGACGCGCATGACTGGCCGGGCAACGTGCGCGAGCTGGAGAACCGGGTGAAGCGCGCCGTCATCATGGCGGATGGCAAGCTGGTGAGCGCCGAAGACCTCGACCTGTCAGCGCCGAATGAGGACGAGGGGGTTGCCCTCAATCTCAAATGCGCGCGCGAGGCAGCGGATCGTCATGTCATCCGCAAGGCTCTGGCGCGCACGGAAGGCAATATCTCGGGCAGCGCCAAGCTGCTCGGCGTGTCGCGCCCGACGCTATACGATCTGCTCAAGCAGTACGACCTGCAGAACTAGGCGCTCTCTTCCTCAGCACCGTGCCTGCGGTTGTAGCGCATGGACCACAACAGCGAGATACCGATCAGCACCGCGCCGATCAGGCCGGTAATGGTCTCCGGGATGTGGAATTGCGCCGACAGCAGCATGATGAGGCCAAGCGCGATGATCGCCCAGAAGGCGCCGTGTTCGAGGAATCGATACTTGGTCAGCGTGCCCGCCCGGACGAGGTGGACCGTCATCGAGCGCACGAACAGCGCCCCGATGCTAAGCCCGATGGCGATGATGATCATGTTGTTGGACAGTGCGAAGGCGCCGATTACCCCGTCGAAGCTGAAGCTTGCATCCAGCACCTCGAGATAGAGGAAACCGCCCAGGCCGCTGCGCACCGCGCCCTCGGCCATTTTCCTGCGCTCCACCTTGTCGAGCACGGTACCGATCGCGTCGACCGCGATGTAGGTGACAAGGCCCAGCACGCCTGCGGTCATGAAGACCAGCGCGTCGCCATCCGAAAGCATGGTCGAGACGGTGTAGAGGATCACCAGCAGGATGCCGATTTCCGCCGCCTGGATTTCCGAAAAGCGGCGCAGCCACAGCTCCAGCCCGCGAATCCAGTCCACGTCCTTGTCGCCATCGAAGAAGAAGCTGAGGCCGACCATAGTAAGGAAGGCGCCCCCGAAGCCCGCGATGCCCACATGCGCGCCGCTGACGATCTCCTCGTAACGCTGCGGATCGTTGAGCGAGAGGTTGATGGCGGACAGCGGATCGAGCTTCGCGGCGATGGCCACGATGGCGAGCGGGAAGATGATCCGCATTCCGAATACCGCGATCAGGATACCCCAGGTGAGGAAGCGCCGCTGCCACTTCTCGTCCATTTCGCGCAACACGGTGGCGTTGACCACGGCATTGTCGAAGCTGAGCGATATTTCGAGGATCGAGAGGACCAGCACGATCCACAGCACCTGCGCCACGCCCGATACGCTGCCGCTCCCGCTCCACGCGTAGATAGCCGCCGCAATGAAGCACACCGCCGTAAAAAGCAGTGAGCCCCAGTAATGCTTGAAAAGTGTGTTCACGACATTCTCTGTCCGTGGCGATGCCGGCTCGGGGCCGGTCTATTTGGGCTGATAGGTCTGGTCTTCGGTGGGGAAGGTGCGGGCCCGCACATCCCGCGCATAGTCTTCGACATGGCCGGTGATCTGGCTGGCGAGGTCGCCGTACTTCTTCACGAAGCGCGGAACACGCTCGAACATGCCGAGCATGTCGTCCACCACCAGCACCTGGCCGTCGCACTGCGCCGAAGCGCCGATCCCGATGATCGGTACATCGACCGCCTGCGTCACCTGGATCGCAATCGGCTCCACCACGCCTTCCACCACGATGGCGAAGGCCCCGGCGCGCTCCAGCGCCTTGGCGTCGGCGACGATCTTTTCGGCTTCCGCATCGCTGCGGCCGCGCGCGCCGTATCCGCCGAGCACGTTCACCGCCTGCGGCGTCAGGCCGACATGGCCCATCACGGGAATGCCGCGATGGACGAGGAACTCGACCGTTTCGGCCATCGCTTCCCCGCCTTCCAGCTTCACGGCAGCCGCGTTGCTGGCTTTCAGCAGCATGGCCGCGCTTTCGAAGGCCTTCTCCGGCGAAGGCTCGTAGGAACCGAAAGGCATATCGACCACCACGACGGAGTGATAGCTACCGCGCACCACGGCGGCGGCGTGGTTGGCCATCATGTCCAGCGTGACGGGAATGGTGGAGGGCAGGCCGTAGATCACCTGGCCCAGCGAATCGCCCACCAGCAGCGCATCGCAGTGTTCGTCCAGCAACTGCGCCTGGCGCGCGGTATAGGCGGTCAGCATGACGATGGGCTCGTCCGTCTTCCCGTCCTTCTTGCGTGCGCGCAGCTTGGGCACCGTCAGGCGCTTCATCGGCTGGGGGGTGGGTGTGGCGCGGCTCGTGGCCGTATCGATCTGAAAGGTTGTCGACATGGAGCGCGTGCTAGACCGACAATGGGACAAACGCAAAGCGTCAGGTCTCGACGCGGCCGCGGAAACATTGCAGAAGTATCGCCAACACAAAGGGTAAACCGTGCTTTCCGGGCGCGGCAGGGAGATTTGATTATATGGTCGCAACGACGTCCACCGGCCGCGATGGCTGGTCCTCGCGCTCAGCCTTTATTCTTGCCGCGATCGGTTCGGCGGTGGGGCTGGGTAACCTCGTTCGCTTCCCGGCGGAGGCAGGGGCCAACGGGGGCGGGGCGTTCGTCCTGTTCTACATCCTGTGCATCGTGCTGATCGGCCTGCCCGTTCTGCTGTCGGAAACGCTGATCGGCAGGCACGGGCAGGCCGCCGCGCCGGAAAGCTATCGCAAGGTCGCAGAAGAATCGGGCGCCTCGAAGAGCTGGGAACTGGTCGCCACGCTGGGGGTGCTGTCCGCGTTCCTGGTCCTCAGCTTCTACTGCGTGCTGGGCGGCTGGGTTTTGTACTACATGTATCTCTTCGTCGCGGATCTGATCGCAACCGGGGTCAGCGGCCCCGCATTCGACGGGATGAGCTTCGAAGCGGTCGATGCGCTGTTCCCGGCGATGATCGCCAATGGGCCAGTCACCGTCGTGCTCAACCTGATATTCCTGGCGATAACGCTGTTCTTCGTTGCCCGCGGCGTATCCGGCGGGATCGAGAAGGTCGCCGTCTATCTGATGCCGCTGTTCTTCGTGCTGCTGGTGGGCATCACGATCTACAGCCTGATCGGCGGGGCAAGCCAGGAGACGTTCGACTACCTCTTCACCTTCGAGCCCGAGAAGCTGACCGGCGAGGTCATGCTGGCGGCGGTGGGCCAGGCATTCTTCTCGCTTTCGCTGGGTGTGGCGGGGATGGTCACCTATGGTGCCTATGTGTCGCGCGAGGTGAACCTGGCGGGCACGTCTGCCATCATCGGGGCGGCCGATACCTCGGTCGCGCTGGTCGCGGGCCTGTGCATCTTCCCGATCGTGATCGCCGCCGGGCTGACGCCCAATGGCGGGCTGGGCCTGATGTTCCAGACCCTGCCGCACGCTTTCCAGGAAATTCCCTTCGGCTCGCTGATCGGTCTCGCCTTCTTCATCATGGTGGGCTTTGCCGCGCTGACGAGTTCGGTCGCGCTGATGGAGGTGCCCTCGGCATGGGTGATCGACCAGTTCCGCCTGCCGCGTCCGGCAGCGGTTCTGCTGGTCACGGCGCTGGCGGCGGTGTTCGGCACCCTGTCCGCCCTGTCGACCGGGATGCTCTCGGGCTTCCACCCGCTGGGTTTCCTGCCGATGTTCGAAGGGCTCGGCTTCCTCGACACGCTCGACACGCTGACCAGCAAGCTGACCATGCCGATCGGCGCCCTGTTCACGGCGGTGTTCATCGGCTGGATCGCGGACAAGCGGCTCGTCGACTCGGAGAACGGCCTGAGCGGCGGTTTGCACTACCTGTGGCGCTTCCTCGTGCGCTGGTTCTGCCCGCTGGCGCTGCTGCTGATCCTGCTGGGCGGGATTTTCCCCGACCGCGCAGCGCAGCTTTTCGCTGCGCTCGGCGGGGGCGAGGTCCAGTCGGCCGAAGTGGTGGAGTGATAAAAGAAGGGGCGCGGCCTTCGCAGGTCGCGCCCCTTTTCGTTGTCTCGCAGGAAGGGCTTTACAGCGATGTTTCCTTGACGTGCTTCTCTTGCGCATCGTCGTGCACATTCATGCCCAGCGCCATCTTGGCGACGTTGAGCAGGCCCATGTCGCCGTTCCAGATTTCCGCATCGCCAAGGTCCATGCGCAGGAACAGGATGTCGGGATCCTCCTTGCCGCCATCGTACCAGGCTTCGACGAAATTGCTCCAGAAGTGGTCGAATCGCTCCTGGCTCGTCTCCTTCGTCAGCGTGCCGTGGAAGCGCGCGAACATCTTGTGGTCCTCACCCTCGAAGGTCGCGGTGGCCGCGCCCAGCTTGGCGAAAGCGCTCTTGGTGTGGGTGAAGAACCAGATCGAGCTGTTGGCATCCTTGTCGAGCTGCGGTGCCATCGGGACGGCGCTTGTCGGATCGCTGTCCAGCTGCAGGAACAGGTAGGGGCTGTCCGCCAGCGCCTTCCAGAATTTTTCCCGCAGTTCGTCGGCTTTGCCTTCGTTGTATCTCATTGCAATCTCCTTTGTTTGCCCAACGGACAAGGTGGGGGGATGGTTTCGACATGGGTCCAAGGACGGTAGTCGCCGGGTGCTTGCGGCTGGAGGTGAAATGGAACATAAGAGGAACAGATGAGTCGTTCCACCATGATCCACGATGCTTTCGAAACCGCTGCCGATCTGGCCACCGCAACCCACTCCCAGCGCTGGACGCCGGGGCTGGGCGCGGTGGCGCAAAGCGAAATCTTCGCGTCCTCGCGCGAGGGCAGCGGGGTGGGTGCGGCGTTGGCGCTCGCGCTCGATGCGTGGCGCTGCCGCCCGCGTGAAGAAGGTGAGGAGGCAGAGGATCGCCGTGCGGTGGTGTGGGTGCAGACCCGTGCGGCGGTGAAGGCCGGTGGTCGCCCGTTCCGGGCCGGGCTGCCGCCCGAGATTCGCAACCGCCTGATCCATGTGCTGGCGGAAAGGGACGAGGATGCGTTGTTCGCACTGGAAGAGGCGGTGCGCTGCCGCGATGTCGCCTTCGTGATCGGTGAAGTCGTGGGCAGCCCGCGCGCGCTCGATTTCACCGCCTCGCGTCGGTTGACGCTTGCCGCCGAAAAGCACGGCGTGCCGCTGACGCTGGTGCGGCTCGACGGGACGCGCGACCTTTCTTCCGCCCGCCAGCGCTGGGCGGTGCGGTCTGCACCCTCGGCAAAGCCGCAATGGAACTGGCAGGCACCGGGCGTTCCGGCGTGGCAGGCCGAACTGTTTCGCGCGCGCAGCCATCCGCCGGGGGTGTGGCGGCTGAGCGAGGATGCGGGGAAATTGGTGTCGGAGCGATACGTCCCTCTCCCCGTGCGGGGAGAGGATACGAAGGTTTGGTCGCGTAGCGGGCTAGCCGAAGTTGGAGAGGGGCGGACTGAGGCTTCGAACGCCGCATCCCCCTCTCCAGGCTCTGCCAGCTCCTTCGGAGCAAGCGTCGCCATCCTCTCCCCCGACGGGGAGAGGGTTCTTGGTTGAGCATGGCACCGCCCCGCCGCATCCTCTCGATATGGCTCGCCGCTTTCGCGATTGACCGCTGGCGCCTGACGGAAAGCTGTGCGCGGGGGCAGGGTGCGGATGCGCAGCCGCTGGTCCTGATTACCGAGACCGCACATGGGCCACGCATCGCCGCAACCAACAACGCGGCCCGGGCAAGTGGCGCACGGATCGGCACCATGCTGGCCGACGCGCGCACGCTGTGCCCGTCGGTCCAGGCGGTGCCGGGCGATCCGGCGGGCGATCTCGACATGCTGGAAAAGCTTGCGGTGTGGGCGCGGCGGTGGGGCCCGTGGTCCGCGCTCGATCCGCCTGACGGGCTGCTGATCGACGTTACTGCCGTGGCGCACCTGTTCGGCGGCGAGGCGAAGCTGCTGGCGGATGTGCACCGCGCCTTCGATACGCGCGGCTTCGCGATCCGTGCTGCAATCGCGCCGACTGCGGGTGCAGCTTGGGCGCTGACGCATTATGGGCCGGACAGAAGTATTCTTGCCCCGCAAGACGACATGGAAGCGCGCCTGTCAGGCTTGCCGGTGGCCGCTCTGCGGCTCGACGAGGATGTGCTCACCGTGCTGCGGCGGCTCGGGCTCAAGCGGCTGGGCGAGCTGGGAACGGTGGGCCGCGATGCGCTCCACCGCCGGTTCCGCAACCGCAAGTCTCCCGCCGCCAATCCGCTGGTGCGGATGGACCAGCTGCTGGGCCGCGTGCCCGAACCGCTGCTGCCGGTGGTGCCGCAGCAGGTTCCGCTGGTGCAGCGGCGGCTGATGGAGCCGATCCGCCATCGCACGCTGCTCGATACCGTGCTGGGCGATCTGGCGGCGGACATGGTGCGCGAGCTGGAAGGCGTGGGGCAGGGCGCGCGCCGCCTCGACCTCGCGCTATGGCGCGTCGATGGAGAGGTGGTCATGCGCACGCTCGAACTGGCGGGCGCCACCCGCGACCCGGCCCATATCGTGCGGCTGTTCGGCGAGAAGCTGGGCGATATCGACGCGGGTTTCGGAATCGAACTGGTCCGCCTGCGCGCCAGCTGGGCGGAGCCGCTGCCCACCAACCAGGCCGACATCGAAGTCGCCGCGGAGCGCCACGGCACCGCGCTTTCCGCTTTCGTCGACCGGCTGACCACGCGGCTCGGCCCCAAGGCGGTCCGCCGTCCGGTACTGCGCGGGAGCCACGTGCCCGAACGCTCTCAGGCCTGGCGGCCGCCACTCGACCCGGAGCCGCCTTCGCAAGACGAACTGCGGTTCCACGCGCGCCCGCTCAAGCTGCTCGACCGGGCGGAGAGAATCGCGGTGCTTTATGCGACGCCCGATGGCCTGCCGCAGAGGTTCCGCTGGCGCGGCGACGTGCACGAGATCGCGCGGGTGGAAGGGCCGGAGCGGATCGCACCCGAATGGTGGCGCGAGCGCGGCACCGCGCGCCTGCGCGACTATTACCGGATCGAGGACGATGCCGGGCGCCGGTACTGGATCTATCGCTATGGGATCGCAGGCGACGGGCGCGGCGGCGCGCCCGAATGGTTCCTGCAGGGGCTTTGCGCCTGATCCCCTTTCCGGGGCGAGGTGCCTAGTGGCCCGCGAAAGGCGTGCCGAAAACGCCCACCGCCAGCTCCGCCCACACCAGCACCAGCGCAAACAGGATCGCCAGCACCGCCGCGACGCACCAGGTCGGGCGACCGACCACGCGGATCGCCAGCTCGATCGCCAGCGCGGTGGCACTCAACAGAACTGTCGCCACTGCGAAATCGAAGGGGGTCCAATGGACCTCGCCAGTAAATTGCATGGCGATCAGCGGGGCGATGAGAATGGCGATAACCGTCCCCCACAGCGCCACGCGCCACAGTCGGTTGGTCAGGCCGGAAGTGATCGAAAGATCGTCCATAATGCCTCTCCTCCCGTCAATCATGCGCGCATCGCCTGCCCGTGGCAAGGCTGGGCCTCCCCCTGTGCACAAGTCTGCAAGCTTCTGAAAAGCAGATTTTTTCTGCGCATGATGGCGAGGGGCTAGGCAGCAGCTGCGCAAGAACATATAAAGAACATATGAGCCGGCCGCCGATTCTCGAAAAGCTGAAGATCCTCGCCGATGCGGCGAAATACGATGCTTCCTGCGCGTCGTCCGGCACCACCAGGCGCAACAGCATGAAGGGCGGGATCGGCTCGACCGAGGGGATGGGCATCTGCCACGCCTATGCGCCCGACGGGCGGTGCATCTCGCTGCTCAAGGTCCTGCTGACCAATCACTGCATCTTCGATTGCCACTACTGCATCAACCGCAAGAGCTCGAACGTGCGGCGCGCGCGTTTCACCCCGCAGGAAGTCGCCGACCTCACGCTCAGCTTCTATCGCCGCAATTATATCGAGGGGCTGTTCCTCTCCTCGGGCATCATCAAGAGTTCGGACCACACGATGGAGATGATCGTGGAAGCCGCGCGGATCCTGCGCGAGGAGCACGATTTTCGCGGCTATATCCACCTCAAGACCATTCCCGAGGCGGACCCGGAGATCATCCACCGCGCGGGATTCTATGCCGATCGGGTCTCGATCAATGTCGAACTGCCGACCGATGCCGGGCTGACCCGCCTCGCGCCCGACAAGGACGCGCGCCAGATCGAGGGCGCGCTGGGCAAGACCAAGGACGATATTATCGAGGCGAAGGATGCGAAGAAGCGCTTTCGCCACGCGCCGCGCTTCGCGCCGGCGGGCCAGTCGACCCAGATGATCGTCGGCGCGGACGCGGCGAGCGATGCGGATATCGTGGGCCGGGCGAGCCGGCTGTACGACAGTTTCGGCCTGCGCCGCGTCTATTACAGCGCCTTCTCGCCGATCCCCGATGCCAGCGCCGTGCTGCCGCTGAAGCGCCCGCCGCTGATCCGCGAACACCGGCTCTACCAGTCGGACTGGCTGATGCGGTTCTACGATTACCGCCCGCAGGAAATCATGCAGGCGACCGGGGTCGACGGGAACCTGCCGCTTGACATCGATCCTAAGCTGGCCTGGGCGCTGAAATTCCGCGAGCGCTTCCCGGTCGACGTCAACCGCGCGAGCCGCGAGGATCTGCTGCGCGTGCCGGGGCTGGGGGTAAAGGCGGTGCAACGCATCCTCGCCTCGCGCCGCCACCGCACGCTGCGATTGGACGATGTGGCGCGGCTGACCGTGTCGCTCACCAAGGTGCGGCCTTTCATCTGCACGGTCGACTGGCGCCCGACGCTGCTGACCGACCGCGCGGACCTGCGCAGCCTGCTCGCGCCCAAGCAGGAACAGCTGGAGCTGTTTGCGGCATGACCATCATTTCCCGTCACCCCTGCGAAAGCAGGGGCCCAGCTAACACCGCCGGTTCGTGCTACCACTCTTATCTGGACCCCCGCCTGCGCGGGGGTGAGGGCTTGGAGCATGCGTCATGACCGCGCTCCAGCAAGTCAAACCCCACGCGCATTACACCGTCCAGCTGCCGCGCAGCGACGACTTCGCTTTCTGGCGCGAACGCGCGCGGGCGCTGATTCAATGCGATATTCCGCCCGACAAGATCGCGTGGGTCGAGCCGGGCGGGACCGACGATCTCTTTTCGAGCGGCGGCATGCGCCTGCCAGAGCCGCCCGCCGATGCCCCTCCGGTCCGCGCGAGCAAGCGCTACCTGAGCCTCGCGAGCAATGCCGCGCTGCACCGCGATCCGGCGCGTTTCACGCTGCTCTATCGCCTGCTCTGGCGGCTCCAGCGCAATCCGCGGATCATGGAGGACAAGGCCGATCCGGATGTCGGCCGCGTCGAGGAACTCGACAAGAACGTCCGGCGCGACAGCCACAAGATGCACGCCTTCGTCCGCTTCCGACAGGTCGAAGCAGAGGATGGCGAGCATTACGTTGCCTGGTTCGAGCCCGAGCATCACATCCTGCGCGCCAATGCGGGCTTCTTCCGGCGCCGGTTCGCGAGCATGCGCTGGTCGATCCTGACGCCACAGGGCACGCTCCACTGGGATGGCGAGACTATGCGCGAAGGCCCGCCCGCGCAGAAGACCGACGCGCCGCACGGCGATCCGGTCGAGGACCTGTGGCGCACCTACTACACGTCGATCTTCAATCCCGCGCGCCTGAAGGTGGGCGCGATGCTCTCCGAAATGCCGCGCAAGTACTGGAAGAACCTGCCCGAGGCCGCGCTCATCCCGGAGCTGATCGCGAGTGCTCAGCAGCGCGAAAGCGCCATGGTGGCAGCTGGCGAACGCGACGACGGCGTACGACCCGAAAGCCTGGAGGCGATCGGCGAGGCAATTCAAGCGTGCCGCAAGTGCCCGATCGGGTGTTTGGACAACCGCGCGGTGATGGGCGAGGGGCCCCAGAACGGGCAAACGCATGCGGCCCTGATGATCGTGGGCGAGCAGCCGGGCGATCAGGAGGACCAGGAGGGGCGGCCCTTCGTTGGGCCTGCCGGGCAATTGCTCGACGTGCATCTGGAACGCGCGGGGATCGACCGTGGCCGGGCTTACGTCACCAATGCGGTAAAGCACTTCAAGTTCACAATGAGGGGCAAAAGGCGGCTGCACCAGTCGCCCACCGCGAAGGAGATCGACACCTGCCGCTGGTGGATCGAGAGCGAGCGCGCGCTGGTGAAGCCCAAGCTGGTGCTGGCGATGGGCGCCAGCGCGGCGCGCGGGATGCTGGGCAAGACGGTGAGCATTTCCAAGGTCCGCGGGCAGGCCATTGCGCTGGATGATGGCAGCGAGCTGTGGGTCACCGCGCACCCGTCCTACCTGCTGCGGCTCGATGGCGATGCGCGCGAGAAGCAGGCCATGCTGTTCGATGCCGACCTCGCGGCAGTGCGTGCACGGTTGGCGGAGCTGGCCGGGCAATGAGCCATTCCATTTCTTTCGTCGCCCCCGCAAGCCAACTCGTCGCCCCTGCGAAGGCGGGGGTCCAGCTAACCTTTCGCCGATCGGTGAGGGTGGATGGATCCCTGCCTGCGCAGGGATGACGCGAGGGTGCGACCGTGCCTGAGGGTCCGCTTACTCCCGACAAGCGCCGGATCGAAATCGACCCCGATGACGTCGATCCGCCGCCCCGGGCTCCCTTCGTCGAATTGGGGCTTGTCTCGTGCTTCAGCTTCCTGCGCGGCAGTTCGGACGCGGTCGATCTGGTGCTGACCGCGCGCGCTCTCGGCTACGACTCGCTCGGCATTGCCGATGCCAACAGCATGGCGGGCGTGGTTCGCATTCACACCGAGGCAAAGAAGCTCAAGCTGCGGCCCGTCATCGGCTGCCGGATCGAGACTGTCGAGGGCCTCGCCTTCCTCGCCTACCCGAAGGACCGGGCCGCCTACGGGCGCCTGTGCCGCCTGATCAGCGCGGGCCGGATGCAGACGCTTTCGGGCGGATGGCAGGAGAAGGGTGTATGCGAGATCGACCTCGCGATGCTCGCCGAGCATGCCGAGGATGTGCAACTGGTGCTGCTGCCGCCCGACGATCTGGATGCGCGGTTCACGATTGCGGTGCCGAGCAACGTGATCCCCTTCCGTCATCCCGGACTTGATCCGGGATCCCGCCTTTCTTTCGGCATCGACGCAGAAGAAGCGGGACCCCGGCCCGGAGGCCGGGGTGACGAAAGAGTTGAACTGAGGGCTCCCTTTCCCAAGCTCCTCCCGCATCTGACTGCGCAATTGCCGACGCTGCGCCACCTTGCCGCCGCCTATCTCTATCGCGGCGACGATATTGCCCGGCTCGACCGGCTCGACGCCATGGCGCGGGCGCACAACCTCACGCTGCTCGCCACCAACGACGTGCATTACCACGCCCCAGAACGCCGTCCGCTCAATGACGTCATGACGGCAATCCTCCACAAGACGACCGTGGAGGCCGCGGGGCACCTGCTCCACGCCAATGCCGAACGGCACCTGAAATCGCCCGAAGAGATGGTCCGCCTGTTCGCGCGCTGGCCCCATGCCATCATGGCGTCACGCGCCATCGCGGATGCCTGCCGCTTCAGCCTCGACGAGCTGCAATACGAGTATCCAAGGCGCGCCTATCCCGATGGCATGACCCCGCAGCAATATCTGGAGCGTCAGACGTGGGATGGCGCAAAATGGCGTTATTCCAATATTATACCGGATAAAGTTAAGGCCACGCTTGAGTATGAGCTGGAGCTGATCGGCAAGCTCGATCTGGCCCCCTATTTCCTCACCATCAAGGAAATCGTCGATTTCGCGCGTAGCCAGACGCCTCCGATCCTGTGCCAGGGCCGGGGCAGCGCAGCCAATTCCGCCGTATGTTTCTGTCTCGGCATAACCAGCGTCGATCCTGCCGAGCACCAGTTGTTGTTCGACCGGTTTCTTTCCGAAGAGCGCAGCGAGCCGCCCGATATCGATGTCGATTTCGAGCATGAACGGCGTGAGGAAGTCATCCAGCACATTTACAGGGAGTATGGACGGGATCGCGCCGGCTTGTGCGCCACCGTCATCCACTATCGCCCCCGCATGGCAATCCGCGAGGTGGGCAAGGCAATGGGCCTGTCGGAAGACGTCACCGCGTCGCTCGCGCGTACCGTATGGGGTGGCTGGGGCCGGGAGATCGGCGAGGATCACGTGGCGGAAACGGGCATGGATATTGCCGATCCGCACCTGAAGCGAGTTCTCAAACTCACGCAGCAAATGATTGGAATGCCACGGCATCTTAGCCAGCATGTCGGTGGTTTCATCCTCACCGACGGATTGCTGACCGAGACCGTGCCGATCGGCAATGGCGCAATGCCCGACCGCAGTTTCATCGAATGGGACAAGGACGACATCGACGATCTTGGCATCTTCAAGGTCGATGTGCTCGCGCTCGGGATGCTGACCTGCATTCGCAAGGGCCTCGACCTGCTTGAAGACCACTACGACCGGCCGCTGACGCTTGCCACCGTCCCCCAGGAAGATCCGGCGGTTTACGACATGCTGTGCAAGGGTGACTCGCTCGGCGTGTTCCAGGTCGAGAGCAGGGCGCAAATGAACATGCTGCCGCGTCTGCAACCGCGCCAATTCTACGATCTGGTGGTGCAGGTTGCGATCGTTCGGCCCGGTCCGATCCAGGGCGATATGGTTCACCCCTATCTCAAGCAGAGGCGGTTGGCGCGCGCTGGAAAGACCGATTTTCAGCTCCCTGCGCCCGCGCCCGAGCATGGCCCGTCCGACGAGCTTTCCTCGATCCTCGGGCGCACTTTCGGTGTGCCGATCTTTCAGGAACAGGCGATGAAGATCGCCATCGATGCAGCCAAGTTCTCTCCGGCGGAGGCCAATCGCCTGCGCCGGGCGATGGCCACGTTCCGCAGCCGGGGAATGGTGCACGCGCACGAGGAAATGATGGTCGGGCGCATGATAGAGCGTGGCTACGACCCCGATTTCTCCCAGCGCTGCTTCGACCAGATCAAGGGCTTCGGGGAGTACGGTTTTCCCGAGAGCCACGCGGCCAGTTTTGCACACCTCGTCTACGTTTCCAGCTGGCTCAAGTGCCACTACCCGGCGGCCTTCGCCTGCGCGCTGCTCAACTCGCAGCCGATGGGCTTCTATGCACCCGCTCAGATCGTGCGCGACGCGGCCGAGCACGGGGTCGCGGTGCTGCCGGCGGATGTTAATGGGTCCGACTGGGATTGTACGTTGGAGGAATTCCAACTGTCACAGGCCCACCCCACTGCGACTAGCGCCGACGATGTCGACGCAAGTCTCGTTAGCCCTCCCGCTTGCGGGAGGGGAGTGAAGCTTGGCGAGCCGGAGGCGAGCCTAGCTGCAACGGGGTGGGTGGGCGAGGACAAGGCCCGCCTCGACCAGCCCATGGCCCTGCGCCTTGGTCTGCGCCAGATCGACGGTTTCCCTGAGCATGTCGCGGCCAAGCTGGTGGCGGAGCGGGTCGAAAACGGGCCCTATCGCGATGTCGCGGAACTACGCGACCGTGCGAGGCTTGCTCCCTCGCATATCGAGCGGCTCGCCAGTGCCGACGCCTTCCAGTCGCTCGGCCTGCCGCGGCGCCAGGCACTGTGGGACGCACGCAGCCTGATCGCCTCGCCCGACCTGCCGCTGTTCCGCGCGGCGGACGAGCGCGACGAGGGGGCGGAAAAGGCGCGCACCGCGCTGCCCGTCATGCCGCTCAGCGAAGAAGTGGTCGCCGACTACCAGACCACCCGGCTCAGCCTGAAGGCGCATCCGATGACCTTTCTGCGCGCCGATCTGGCGCAGCGCGGCTTCGTGCGCGCCTGCGACCTGCGGACACGCAAGTTCCGCTCCATGGTGCAGGTCGCAGGCGTGGTGCTGATCCGCCAGCGGCCGGGCAGCGCCAAGGGCGTTTGCTTCATCACGCTGGAGGACGAGACGGGGGTGGTGAACCTGGTCGTGTGGCCGGACCTCAAGGAAAAGCAGCGCAAGGTGGTGATGGGGGCGCGGCTGATGGAGGTGCGCGGGCGGGTGGAGTACGACGACGAGGTGATCCATGTCATCGCGCACCACATGACCGATGCGAGCCATATGCTCTCGCGCCTGTCCGACGAGACGCTGCAATACCAGCTGGCGCGCGCCGACCACGTCAATTCGCCGCTGCCTTCCAACAAGATCAACCCGCGCGACGACCTGCGATCGGGAGCAGAAGACCCCGCCCACGAAAGCGCGATCCGCCCGCGCGACCTGATTGACGAACTGCCCAACACGGGTGGCCATCCGCGCAATCTGCGGATCATTCCGAAATCGCGCGACTTTCATTGAGGATGGCAGATGCAAATCCCCGTTTCGAAAGGCTGAGGAATGCCGCACGCATGTTGCGCCCGCTCGCCCGGCTCTCTGCCGATCGGCTCGTTCTGACGATTCTCGTGCTGATTGCGCTGTTCGTCGGTGGCAGGGCGTGGCTGGCCGAGAACCCCGGCAGCAATCCGTGGGCACCGCTCGATCTCAACGACGAACCGGGGTGGGCGACGAAGTCCAAGATTGCCGCCCTGCGCGACGATCCCGCACAATGCCGTGCGGTGCTGGAACGCAGCGAGGTCGACTTCACCCCGCTCGAACCGGTGGGCGAGGGGGCCTGTCGGCGCGAAGACCGCACGCTTCTGAGCGAATTTCCCTATGCCGATCCCCGCCCCGACACCACCTGCGCGGTGGCGGCGGCTTTGGAAATCTGGCGCCGAGATAGCGTGCAGCCCGCCGCGCAGGAGATTTTCGGGCAGGATGTCGCGCGGATCGAGCATTTCGGCAGCTTTTCCTGCCGTCGCCTTTACGGGCGCGACGAGGGCCCGTGGAGCGAGCACGCCACCGGCAACGCAATCGATATCGCAGGTTTCGTGCTGGAAGACGGCACGCGGATCGCCATCGTCAACGACTGGGACACCGAAGATGAGCGGTCGCAATTCCTGCACGAGGTACGCGACGGCGCCTGCGTGGCCTTCGGCACCGTGTTATCGCCCGATTACAACGAGGCCCACCGCGACCATTTTCATCTCGATCAGGAAAGCCGCGGCTTCGGCGGAGTATGCCGCTAGGTCTCTTGCGGGCGCGGCGCCGTGAACCACAACCACAGGGCAGCGCACGCCATGACTGCCATCCAGAGATAATATCCCGAATGCCGGGCAATGATGCGATTGGCACCCGAATCGTCGGGCAGGATGCGCCAGAATATCGCGCTCACGATCGCCAGTGCCAGAAGTGCGGCGCTGACCCGCATTGTCCTGCGCTCCGCTGCATCACCGCGCCAGGCGCTGTAGCCGAGCGCGAAAAGGAACACCGGGTTGGCAAACGCAGCGAACTGCAAGATCATCCACCCCAGGAACGTGCCGAGGAGCATGACCCACAATCCCGGGAACGTCTGATCTTCATTGACGTGATCGACAGTCACCACCGGGAGGAACAGTGTCACGGCCCAAAGGGCGATCAGCAGGCCGGGGACGGCGTAGCGCGCCCCGCCTTTCATTTTCAGACCGCTTCCAATGCGTATCCGGCAGACCGGACCGTACGGATCGGATCCTTCGCGCCATCCAGCTCCAGCGCCTTGCGCAGGCGGCGAATATGGACGTCGACCGTGCGCAGTTCGATATCGCTGCCCGTGCCCCAGACGCCGTCCAGAAGCTGGCCCCGGCTGAAGACGCGCCCCGGGCTTTCCATGAAGAACTTGAGCAGCCGGTACTCGGTCGGGCCGAGTTGCAGGCTTCGCCCGCGCCGTTCGACCTTGTGCGCCACGGGATCGAGCCGGATATCGCCCACCTCGATCGCTTCGCCGGCAAGGGCGGGGCGGATGCGGCGCATCACGGCGGCCACACGGGCAAGGAGCTCGCGCGGGCTGAAAGGCTTGGTCAGGTAATCGTCCGCACCCGTTTCCAGGCCGCGCACGCGGTCGTCCTCCGCCTCGCGGGCGGTGAGCATGATGATCGGGACATGCGCGGTTTCCTTGTCGCGGCGCAGGCGCCGGCAGACCTCTATCCCGCTGGTGCCTTCGATCATCCAGTCGAGGATGATGAGATCGGGCACATCTTCGCTCGCCATCAGGAGCGCCTCGTCGCCATCGGCGGTGACGCGGACCTGGTAGCCCTCGTTCGCAAAACGAAATTCGAGCAATTCGGCAAGCGCCGGATCGTCTTCGACTAGGATCAGCTTGGCTGAGGGCACAGGAAGTCTCGCAAATCGCTCGCTGTCATGTCTGTTACGACGGGACGACACGGTGTCAACTATCGTCGTCCAGAGGGTAGGAACCGGTCGCGGCGAAGTAGACCATCTCCGCCACGTTCGTGGCATGGTCGCCGATCCGCTCTATGTTGCGCGCCACGAACAGCAGCTGCGCCGCACTGGAAATGGTCGCAGGATTTTCGACCATATGACTGACAAGATTGCGGAAAATCGAGTTGTAAAAGGCGTCGACCTTCTTGTCCGATGCGATCACCTCCCGCGCCAGCGCCGGGTCGCGCGCGGCGTAGGCGGTCAGCACGTCGTGCACCATCTCCGCCGCAAGATCGGCCATGGCGGGCAGCAGGGTGAGCGGTTCGAACCGGGTGCGCCCCTCGATCTGGCCCACGCGCTTGGCGATGTTCTTGGCGTAGTCGCCGATCCGTTCCACCACGCCCGCGATCTTGAGCGCGGCGATCACCTCGCGCAGGTCGTCCGCCATGGGCGCGCGCAGGGCGATGATTTTCACCGCCAGCCGGTCGACCTCGATTTCCAGGGTATCGAGCTTGCGGTCGTCTGCAACGATGCGTTCGGCGAGCACCTCGTCGCCGCGGATCAGCGCATCGAGCGCGCCTTCCAGCGCGGTTTCCGCCAGGCCGCCCATCTCGGTGATGAGGCCGCGCAGCCGCGTGATATCCTCGTCGAAGGCCTTGACGGTGTGTTCGGCAATCATCCGTATCGTCCGGTGATGTAGTCCTTGGTACGCTCTTCCAACGGATTGGTGAAGATCTCGTCCGTCGGTCCATACTCCACCATCTTGCCGAGATGGAAGAAGGCGGTGCGCTGGCTGACCCGGGCGGCCTGTTGCATGGAGTGGGTGACGATCACGATGGCGTACCGACCCGCCAGCTCGTCGATCAGCTCCTCGATCTTGGCGGTGGCGATGGGGTCCAGCGCCGAAGCGGGCTCGTCCATCAGGATCACTTCGGGGTCCACCGCGATGGCCCGCGCGATGCACAGGCGCTGCTGCTGGCCGCCGGAAAGCGCGGTGCCCGATTCGCCGAGCCGGTCCTTCACCTCGTTCCACAGGCCTGCGCGCTGCAGCGATTTCTCGACGATCTCGTCCAGATCGCCCTTGCTGTTCGCCAGCCCGTGAATCTTGGGGCCATAGGCAATGTTGTCGTAGATCGACTTGGGGAAGGGATTGGGCTTCTGGAACACCATGCCCACGCGTGCACGCAGCTGCACCACGTCCATCCCGCTCGAATAGATATTCTCTCCGTCGAGCTCGATATCGCCTTCCACCCGCGCCGACGCAATCGTGTCGTTCATGCGGTTGAGCGTGCGCAGGAAGGTCGATTTCCCGCAGCCCGATGGGCCGATGAAGGCGGTGACGAACTTGGTCGGGATATCGATCGAGACATCGTCGATCGCCTTCTTGTCCCCATAATAGACCGAGACGTCGCGCGCGCGCATCTTGGCTTCGGCCTTTTCATCCATTTCGTGGAGTACGGTCACCAGCTTTTCTCGAACTTGTTGCGCAGGTAAATGGCGAGGGCGTTCATGACGAGCAGGAACAGCAGTAGCACGATAATCGCGGCGCTGGTCCGTTCGATGAAGCCACGGTCGATTTCATCCGACCACAGGAAGATTTGCACCGGCAGCACGGTGGCCGGCGAGGTGAAGCCGTCGGGCGGGGTTGCCACGAAGGCGCGCATGCCGATCAGCAGCAGCGGCGCGGTTTCGCCCAGCGCGCGCGCCATGCCGATGATCGTGCCGGTCAGGATGCCGGGCAGGGCAAGCGGCAGGACATGGTGGAACACCACCTGTACCGGGCTCGCGCCCACGGCCAGCGCCCCGTCGCGGATCGAAGGAGGCACCGCCTTGATCGCGTTGCGGCCCGAAATCACGATTACCGGCATGGTCATCAGCGCCAGCGTCATCCCGCCGATCAGCGGGGCGGATCGCATATTGGGGAAGATCGTCAGAAACACCGCCAGGCCCAGAAGGCCGAAGATGATCGAAGGGACCGCCGCCAGATTGTTGATCGAAACCTCGATCAGGTCGGTCCAGCGGTTCTTGGGGGCATATTCCTCGAGGTAGAGCGCGGACAGCACACCGATGGGGAAGGCCAGCGCCAGCGTGACGATCATGGTCAGGATCGATCCCTTGAGCGCGCCCCACACGCCGACCTGCTGCGGGTCGGTTGCGTCAGACCGGGTCAGGAACCCTCCGTCGAACCGCTTTGCGAGATGCCCGGCGCTCTGCAATTCCTGGGCGAGGGCCTGCATCTCGGGCGAACCTTCTTCGTCCAGGCCCTTGGCAAGGTCGCCGCTGGCGGGGAGCCAGAAGGTTTCCTGCCGGTTCAGCATGCCGGGATCGGCGATCAGCGTCTCGGCCACTTCGCGCCACGCGTCTTCGCTCAGCTGAGCGGCGCCCGCTTCGCCCATGGCCTGTTCGGCAGAGAACGCGACGATCTCAGGCAGGCCCTGGATTTCCAGCGTCTGGATCGCGCTTGGCTGGCTGAGGGTTGCCTGATCGCCCGCCAGGCCGCTTTCGGCGAAGTCGATCGGCACCTGCAGCTCCGCGCGCTGGAAACCGCCGATGCCGTTGATCGTCATGTTGCCGAGCAGGATGAACAGGATCGCAATCGAGACGAGGATCGCCAGCAGCCCGAAGCGCTTGAACCGCCGTTCGGAGGCATAGCGCTGCTTGAGGCGCTTTTCGAACGCCTCGGTGCGGGTGGGTTGGGCACCTTCGAGTTGTGCGGGGTTACTCATATGCCTCCCGGAAGCGCTTGACGACGCGCAGGGCTATGAAATTGAGGAGCAGCGTGACCATGAACAGCACGAAGCCGAGCGCGAAGGCGCTGAGCGTTGCCGGGTGATCGAAGCTGCCTTCGCCCGTTAGCAGGGCGACGATCTGCACCGTCACGGTGGTCATTGCCTCCAGCGGGTTGGCGGAAAGGTTGGCGGCGGTCGATGCGGCCATCGCCACGATCATGGTTTCGCCGATTGCACGGCTGACGGCCAGCATCACGCCGCCGACGATGCCGGGCAGGGCGGCCGGAATCAGCACCCTCTTGATCGTTTCGGACTGGGTCGCGCCCATCGCCAGGCTGCCATCGCGCATGGAGGCGGGAACGGCTGCGATACTGTCGTCGGCCATCGAGGATACGAAGGGAATGATCATCACGCCCATCACCAGGCCTGCGGCAAGCGCGCTTTCGGAAGAGGCATTGGTGATGCCCACCGCCTGCGCCGCATCGCGGATCATGGGTGCCACGGTCAGCGCCGCGAAATAGCCGTAGACCACGGTCGGGACGCCCGCGAGAATCTCCAGCGCGGGCTTGATGATCTTGCGCCAGCGCGAGCTGGCATATTGCGTGAGGTAAATCGCGCTCATCATGCCAAGCGGGATGGCCACGATCATGGCGATGATCGCACCGATGAAGATCGTGCCCCAGAAAAGCGGAATGGCCCCGTATCGGTCGCCCTGTGGCGCATCCGGATTTGCCATGGGATCGGGGTTCCAGCTCAGCCCGAACAGGAAATCGATCGGCGAGACCATGCCGAAGAACCGGATCGTCTCGAACACCAGGCTGGCGAGAATGCCGAAGGTGGTCAGGATCGCCACCAGCGATGCGAGCAGCAGCAGGCCCATCACCGCGCGTTCCACCTTCACCCGCGCAGTGAAGGCGGGCTTGAGCCGACTATAGGCCCACAGTCCCAGGATGGCGGCCATCGCCAGGGCAAAGCCGAAGCCGACGAGGCTGTAGAATCGGTCCGCCTGGCGGAAGGGCTCTACCAGCGCCTGCGCGTCGGGATTGAACACGCCGGCTGCGTGGCCATTGGCGACCGCGCGTGCCTCCGCGAGCATCGACTGGCGCTGGAAACCGAAGGCGGGCAGATCCTGCGCGGCGGGCGAGGCGAGAACCCACTGTTCGACCAGGATCGGCGACAGGATGCTCCAGACCACCGCGAACAGCGCCAGCGGCAGCGCGACCCAGATCGCAACGAACCACGCATGATAGCCTGGCCGGGCCACCACCCGGCGCGGTTCGCTATCGCGCGTGAAGGCGCGAGCCTTGGCGCGGCCCGCGAGCCAGCCCGCCAGCCCGAGGCCGATCGCAAGCAGAAAAAGAAACGCAGGTGACATGCTGCGGTCGGATCCTCTCAATCCCCATTCAGCCGCAACTTTTCAGTGAACGGCTCTGATCCAGGCATAATGGTGTGTGGTGCCGATTGGAAAGCGGCAGCGCCCACGCGTTGTTGATACTACGTGACAATGTGATGACATTTGCTCACGTTGCGGGTGGTGCATCCCCCGACTGTGGGACTTGGGTGACGCTATCGGAGGAGGTTTCCTCCGCAGCTTGCGTGTCTTCGGTGGCGCCGGGCGCGTGATACTGCGGGATGCGAACGGTTACGGTCGTTCCCTGCCCGACCTCGCTTTCTATGTCGAGCCGTCCGTGGTGGCGTTCGACAATGTGCTTCACGATCGCCAGGCCAAGGCCCGTGCCCCCGGACATGCGGCTGCGCCCCGGATCGGTCCGGTAGAATCGGCGTGTCAGATGGGGCAGGTGCTCGGGTTCGATTCCCTCACCCTGGTCCACGACTTCGAGTTTTGCCTCGCCAAGTGCGGATTCTGTCAGGCGCAGGACAACGGGGCTGTCCGGACGGCCGTATTTCAACGCGTTGTCCACAAGGTTGCGCACAAGCTGTTCCAGCTGCTGCGTATCGCCGAGCACTTCGAACTGGCCTTCCGCCTCGAAAGTGACCCGTTCGCTCCGATTGGCCCCCGCGCCCTCGCGCGCTGCGCGCTCGACAAGGTGGTTGAGATCGACCGGCGCGTCCGGCCGGTCATGTTTCTCCGCCTCGACCCGCGAGAGCGACATCAGGTCGCTGACAAGGTTCTGGAGCCTTTGCGCTTCACGGTGAATCGTATCGAGAAACTTGCGCGCCGTCGCTTCGTCGATGTCCTCCGGATGTTCGCTGAGCGTTTCGACGTAGCCGATGATGGAGGATAGCGGCGTGCGTAGCTCGTGGCTGGCATTGGCCACGAAATCCGTGTGCGCGCGGCTGACATCGGATTCGGCGGTTTTGGAGATCAGCTCGATCACCGCGGTGTGATCGTCGATCGCATAGCGGCTGACGCGGTACACATCCTTGCGCCGGACAAGACCGGTCACGATCGCTTCGCCATGAGTATCGCTGTCCATCAGCGCGATGGCGCGCGGATGGCGAATCGCAACGCGCACGTCCTGGCCCACCACATGCTCGCCCAGCAGCGCCCGCGCGGACGCATTGGCGATCAGCACGCGTTTGCGATCGACCAGCAGCAGCGGCGAATGGGCATTCTCGATCATCCCGATCAGACTCTCGCGCGATAGGCCTTCCGGGCGCGGATCGGATTCGACGATCGGTTCGTGGGGCTGGCTGATCAGCAGCGTGAGCGACCACACCAGCCAGATAGCCAGCGAATAGGCCACCGGTATGCCAGACAGAGCAATCAGGATGGCGCTGGCGGCGGCGATCATGAGGCCGGCCCACGGCAAGACGAGCGGCTTGTGCATGGGCAGGGGCCCTAGGGTGATTCGCCGCGTTAAGCCAGTGCGGGGAAATTTCCCCGCCTTCCCGTCAGGGCATGCGCAATACTGGTTCTGGGAGGGTTTGTTGCATCGGCATGAGCCGAAGGCTTCCGGATGGTGACCCCTACGGGAATCGAACCCGTGTTTCAGCCGTGAAAGGGCCGCGTCCTAACCGCTAGACGAAGGGGCCACATCCGAAAGAAGCTTCTGGCGGTCGGGCAAAAGCCGTTAGCGCCGAAGCGAGCCGCGCGTTTAGGCAGGTGACTGGAATGGGTCAAGCCCAAGTTCGTGCAATTTCTAATGCAATGCCAAGGCAGCGTCTTCCAGGTGCAATTCGGCACGCGGCGTATTGGCCCAGGTATCCACCTTTGCCCGGCCCGCCAGCCATACCTGCGTGCCCGGATGGAGCGCGAGCAGCGCCTGGCCGAAATCGGTATCGGCAATCCTGAAGGCAATCGCCTTGATCGAGCCGCCCTCGCGCGATCCGGCCACCAGCCGGACATGGTCGCTGCCGACCCGGTCCACCTTCACGATGTGCACCGGCCCGATGGCGAGGCGCGGGCCGGGCCAGCCCATGCCGTAGGGGCCGCCTTTTTCCAGCGTTTCGACCAGATCCACGCTCAGCCCCCGGGGGCCCAGCGACAGATCGAAACCGAGCGAGGCCTCGGCACTGGCAGCCGAAACCTGCTTTTCCAGCCGGGCCTCCAGCCAGTCGGCCAGCGCCTCTATCCTGTCCTCGCGCACGGTGAGCCCGGCGGCCATCGCGTGCCCGCCGCCCGCTTCCAGCAGGCCTTCCTCGCGCGCGGCCATGATCGCAGCACCCAGGTCGACGCCCGGGATCGAACGCCCCGAGCCCTTGCCGAGCCCTGTCTTCCGGTCGCGCGCGATGACGATGCTGGGCCGCCCGGTCTTTTCCTTGATGCGACCGGCGACAATGCCGATCACCCCGGGGTGCCAGCCATCGCCGTGGACGATTCGCAGGTTGCGATTGGCCTGCCTTGCAAGCTGCGCCTCGCCCGCTTCCTGCACCTCCGCCTCGATCGCGCGGCGATCATCGTTGAGCTGAGAGAGCTGGGCAGCAATCAGAGCGGCTTCCTCGGGATCCTCGGTGGTCAGCAGCCGGACGCCCAGCGTCGATTCGCCCACCCGGCCGCCTGCATTGATTCGCGGGCCGAGCGCGAAGCCGAGATCGGAGGATATCGGCGCGCGGGTCAGGCGGCTTGCATCGATCAGCGCGCTCATCCCGGTGTTCGCGCGCTTGGCCATCACCTTGAGGCCTTGCGCCACGAATGCGCGGTTGAGCCCGTGCAGGGCAGCGACGTCGGCAACCGTGCCCAATGCCACCAGATCGAGCAGACCGCGCAGGTCCGGCTCCTTCCGATCCTTGAAATAGCCGCCCTCGCGCAGCTTGCGCACCAGTGCGATGGCGGCGAGGAACGCCACCCCGACGGCCGCCAGATGGCCATGCGCGGCCGCCTCGTCTTCCTCATCCAGGCGGTTGGGATTGACCAGCGCCACGGCCGCAGGGCGTTCGGGCGAGCACTTGTGGTGGTCGATCACGATTACATCCACGCCCGCATCGCGCGCCGCCGCCAGCGCTTCGTGCGCCATCGCTCCGCAATCGACCGTGACGACCAGGCTCGATCCCTGTTCGCCCAGCTTCACCAGCGCTTCGCCACTGGGGCCATACCCCTCCAGCAGCCGGTCCGGGATATAGTAGTCCGCTTCGTGGCCCAGCATGCGGAACAGGCGAATCAGAAGCGCGGCCGAGGTCGCGCCGTCCACATCGTAATCGCCGTAGATCGTCACCTTTTCGCGCGTCAGGATGGCCTGCGCCATGCGCTCCGCCGCCACGTCCATGTCCTGGAAGATGGAAGGGTCGGGCAGGAAGGCGGACAGCTTGGGCTCGCGCTGCCGGTCCAGATCGTCCCGTGTCACCCCTCGCGCGAGCAGCAGCTGGGTAAGAATATCGTCGCCCAGGCCTCCGGCGGCGTCGGCATACTGGTTGTGGCCACCGCGCCAGCGCCAGCTGCGCCCGCCGAGCGAGCGTTCGACACCGCAGACATAGCTGAAAGTGGAAGAGGGGGCCGTCGTCGCCATCGCATCAGCCTAGCGCGTTGCGGAGCAAGAACAAAGCACGCCCCCGTTGACTTTCGACAGCCGGGCCCGAGTTTGGGCGCATGACGCAGCAGCCACTTCTGATCGCATGGCATAGCCGCACCGGCGCGAGCGAGGCGATGGCGCGCGCCGCCGCCAAAGGGGCGGGCGATGCCGCGCGGATACTCGCCGCCGAAGACGTGACGCCCGACGACCTGCTGGCTGCGCAAGGTTACCTGTTCGTCTGCCCCGAAAACCTCGCCACCATGTCCGGCATGATGAAGGAGATGTACGACCGTTGTTACTACCCCGTCCTCGGCAAGATCGAGGGGCGTGCCTTCGCCACCATCATCGCCGCCGGATCGGACGGGGAGGGCGCGCAGGCGCAGATCGACCGCATCGCACAGGGATGGCGGCTGAAGCGGGTCGCCGATCGCATCATCATCTGCATGGAGGCGCAGACTCCGGAGGAAATCCTCGCCGAGAAAACCGTGCCGCAGGGGCGGCTCGACGAATGCGAAGCGCTGGGCGAGGCGATGGCCGAGGGCTTGGCGATGGGCGTCTTCTGATCGTTTCCGCCCGGCGTGGCCCGTGATCCATTTCGGAGCAATCCATGCGGCTGCCCCCTCGACGGGCCCGCGCGACACGCGCAAAGCATGCTCGCGGCAGGAGCGCAGGAAGGGATGAGCGCATGTCCGGTGAGTTGATGCGGTCCGATGCTTCGGAAATCGGCGACGATCTGCTGATCCTGTTCGCGCGGGACGAGCGGCCCACCGCGCGGCGCGTGCGGCAGCAATGCGCGGATGCCGGATATATCGATTCGATAGGGCCGGATCTTGCGGCAACCGACCGCCCGCGCGACATCGCGCCGCCCTGCGGCCTCTCGCTCGGCCGGGCGGGGTTTACTTTCGACGTCGTCGGTCTGGCGCCCGGCCCGGCGGTTGCCATCCCGCGAATCGATCTCTCCCAGTCGCTGCAAGAGGTGGTGCTACCCGCAAGGATCGAGGCCGCCTCCTTGCGGCTCGGCCCGCATGTTGCGGCAGGGCGGAACAGCGTGTCGATCTTGCGCGAATGGTTCGTGCTGGCCCATGGGCTTGCCGACACCTTCGGCGGCGCCGCGATCTGCTGGACGCCCGGCGGGGTGGCCATCGAACCGGACCGGCTGGGGCGTCATTTCGATGCCTGGCAGCGGCGCGGGGAATTGCCGGTCGGCCTGTTCGCCAGCTTCCGCCGGACGCTCGACGGTGCGCTTCAGAGCCACGGGTTGCGGTACTTCACCGGGCAGGAATTCCGGATCGAGCCGAATCTCTTGCGCGGGGACGGGGATTCGCTGGCGCGGCTGCTGTTCACACACCTGTTCTACGCCGGCGAACAGGATCAGACCGGGCAGCTCGCCACGCCGGAGGGGCACGCCATCCGGCTGGAACCCTCGGCCAACAGGCGTTTCGTGAGGGTCTGGCCCGGTTAGCCGTCAGTACGGGGCAGACGCCTCGTCCAGCGCCGCCTTCGCTTCCTTGTACTCACGCTCCAGCCGATCGACCATCTCGGCCACGGTCGCAACGTTCTTTACCGCGCCCACGCCCTGGCCCGAACCCCAGATGTCCTTCCACGCCTTGGCCTTGGAATTGCCGCCGCTGCCGAAGTTCATCTTCGAAGGGTCGCTTTCGGGCAGGTTGTCGGGATCGAGCCCGGCGGCCTCGATCGAGCTGCGCAGGTAGTTACCGTGCACACCGGTGAACAGGTTGGTGTAGACGATGCCTTCGGCGCTGCTATCCACGATGCCCTGCTTGTAGCCCTGATCCGCGTTCGCTTCCTCGGTCGCGATGAAGGCGCTGCCGATATAGCCGAAATCGGCGCCCATCGCCTGCGCGGCGAGGACCGAACGGCCGGTCGCGATGGAGCCCGACAGCGCAACCAGCCCGTCGAACCATTCGCGAATCTCGTGCATCAGGGCGAAGGGCGACTGCGTGCCCGCATGGCCGCCCGCACCGGCGGCCACAGGAATGAGACCGGTCGCGCCCTTTTCGATCGCCTTGTGCGCGAAGCGGTTGTTGATGACGTCGTGCAGCGTGATGCCGCCCCAGTTGTCGACCGCCTGAAAGACCTCTTCACGCGCGCCGAGCGAGGTGATGACGAGCGGCACCTGCCACTTCTCGCACACCTGCATGTCCTCTTCGAGCCGCGCATTGGAGCGATGGACGATCTGGTTGACCGCGAAGGGCGCGGCGGGGCGATCCGGGTTGTCGCGATTGTGCGCCGCCAGCTCTTCCGTGATCCGGTGCAGCCATTCGTCGAGCACGCCCGAAGGCCGCGCGTTCAGTGCGGGGAAGCTGCCGACGATCCCAGCCTTGCACTGCGCGATGACCAGTTCGGGGCCGGAAACGATGAACATGGGCGATCCGATGATCGGCAGGCGCAGTCGGTCGAACGGGGCGGGCAGGGGCATTGATCGTCTCTCCGGATATCGTGTCTGGATGGGGTCTATGCGCGGCTTCCGGCGGTGTCGAGATTGCCGTTACGTCAACTCGAGCAGGTGCTCGATGCCGTAGGTGCGCGCTGCGGTGCCGGCGAACAGCGCGTGCTTTTCCTCTTCCGATGCACCCGATGCCAGATGTTTGAATGCATTCCAGAGGGTTGCGTAGCTGCCGCCCCACCTGTCGACGGGATAATTGCTTTCGAACATCGACCGATCCGGCCCGAAGGCCTCAATGCAGGTTTCGATGTAGGGCCGCCACATCTCGGCGAGCGCTTGGGATGGAACGCCATCAGTCGGACCATCCGCTGGCATGCCGCAGAAGGACATTGCGAGTCCGCCCAGCTTGACCACCACGTTCTCGCAACCCGCCAGTTCGCGGATGGAGCCGCGCCAGCGCTCGAAATGCTCGTCCAGCTTGCCCGCGTAGCAGGCACTGCCCAGCGGGGTTCCACAGTGGTCGAGGACGATGGGCTGGTTGGGGAAGGCCTTCGCCAGGTCGCTCACATCGCCCAGCTGCGGTTCGAGAACCCACGCATCGAAGCTCAGCCCCCGTTTGCCCAGTTCTGCAAACCCCTCACGAAAGGCGGCGTCGCGGTAGAGCCCTTCGGGATGGTGAAAGGCCGGGCCCAGCACATCGGGGTCCGCATCCCAGGCTCCCGCGTGTCGGATACCCTTGAAACGGGGGCCGCCCGCTTCCGCCAGCGCGTCGAGCACAGCGCCAGCCGAAGCGCCGAGCCGCAGGTCCGCGTGGCCCACGATCCCGGCACAGGGGCGGTAGGGGCCGTACAGGCCGCTTGAGCCCTGCGCCGCGACACCGCGCACGAACTCGACCTCGCCCACCACCTTCATGTCCTCGCCGCGAGAGGGATCGTAGAAGGCGCCGCACTCCATGAAGACGGTGCCGATGATTCTGTGGCCGGACTGCGTATCCGCCTGCAGCTGATCGAAGGTGTAATGCGCTGCGCCCGCCACTGTCTCGAGAAACGGGTGGAGGGGTTCGGGGAATGCAGGGATCACCGGTCGCAGGTCCCACAGGTGGTGGTGCGGATCGATGATCGGGAGATCGGGCTCCAGAATGGTCTCTTCGGTCGTCATGTTCATTGCGATTCCTCTCCGCGAGCCAGCCTAGCGTCGGCGACCAGCAAAGCCAGCGCCTCCTCGGCTGTCGCGACCCGCGGCCAGTCCTCCGGAGGCTGGTGCCGGAGCCAGGTATATTGTCGTTTCGCGTAGTTGCGGGTCGCTTGCTGCCCTTTCGCCACGGCTTCATCGCGCGAGATTTCGCCGCCCAGCCATGCGGCAATCTCGCGCACGCCGATGGCGCGCATCACCGGCAGGTCGGGATCGAGTTCATGCGCGAGCAGAGCCTCGACTTCTTCGACGGCACCTCGCTCCATCATCGCCTCGAACCGGGCATCGCAACGTGCGTAAAGCAACTCGCGCTCGGGCAGGAGGATGACGGGCGCAAGATTCACCTTGTCTGCAATCCCGCCCTCGCGCCGTTCCTGCCACTCGCCCAGGGTCAGCCCGGTTGCGCGGACCACCTCCAGCGCGCGCGCGATGCGTTGCCGGTCGCCCGGATCGAGCCGTGCGTGGCTCGCCGGGTCTTCGTGTGAAAGCGCGGTGTAGGCCTCTTCGGTCGGCAAGGCGCGCACCGCGTCGCGCACATGCGGCGTTATCGCCGGGACGGGTGCGATCCCATCCAGCAGCGTGCGGATGTACAGGCCGGTCCCCCCGACAAGGATGGGCACCGCACCGGCGGCATGGATCTGGGCGATTTCCTGCTTGGCCCCGGCGGCCCAGTCCGCTGCGGAACAGGTCTGCGCGCCATCCCACGATCCGAACAGGCGGTGTTCGGCGCGTGCGGTCTCTTCGGGGGAGGGGCGTGCGCTTAGCACGCGCAGGTCGGCATAGACCTGCGCACTGTCCGCATTCACGATCACGCCCCTGCGCCCGGCCTTCGCAAGCGAGTCTGCCAGATCTAGCGCCAGCGCGCTCTTGCCGCTGGCAGTGGGCCCTGCGATGAGCGCCAGCGGTCCACCTGCCGTATCGGAGAATTCGTTCGTGCTCATCGTCCGCGTCCTATCAGAGCCGGTCCCCTCGGAGGCAAGCCTTCGCACATTGGAAACCGCGCTGGCCGACGCTGGCCAGCCTTTCGCGGGCGCCTCCATGCTCGATTTCTGCGGCGAGGTGCTGGAGATCGCGATCCCCGAAGGGACGCGGGAGGTGGTCGCGCCGTTGGTGGAAGAACATCTCGCCCCCTCGGCCGCGCTCTTCGCGGACGATGTGATCGAAATTCCGCGCCTTGTCGTCAGCGACATGGATTCGACCATGATCGGGCAGGAATGCATCGACGAACTGGCGGATTTCGCCGGGCTGAAGCCGCAGGTGGCCGAAATCACCGAGCGCGCGATGCGGGGCGAACTGGATTTCGCCGGGGCGTTGAAGGAGCGTGTCGGCCTGCTCGAAGGTCTGGACGAAAGCGCGATCAAACGGTGCCTCGACGAGCGGATCAGCCCGACGCCGGGGGCCGCGACACTGATTGCGACGCTTTCGGCGCATGGTGCGCGCAGCGTGCTGGTGACGGGCGGGTTCCACCGCTTCGCCGATCCGGTCGCGGAAAGGCTCGGCTTCGATCGTGTGATCGGCAACCGGCTGCTGGTGAAGGACGGCAAGCTGACCGGTGCGGTGCAGGAGCCGATTTGCGACAGCACCACCAAGGAAGCGACCCTGCGCGAAGAGGCTGCGAAGCTGGGGGAGGGCGCAAGAACGCTTGCGCTGGGAGACGGTGCAAACGACACGCCGATGCTGCTCGCGGCGGATTACGGCATAGCCTTTCGTGCGAAGCCCAGGACCCGGGCGGCCGCCAATGGCTGGGTGGATAGCGAGGATCTCACCGCAGTCCTGTTGCTGCTCGGGATCGACCGCGAAAAATGGGTCATGAAATAGGCCTTGGAACTTTCTGGTTCATGCTTTATTGACATCTATGTCAGTAAGGAATTTTGCCATGACCGATGCCAGTCCGATCACCGAGGCCACTGCCGACATGGAAACCGCGGCCGATGGTACGCCGCTGCGCCATCCCGACCGGGAGATGCCGAAGTACCGTCCCCTGCTCGCGTACCATCATTTCCGCGAGCTCCTGAAGGACAAGGAAGACACCAGCCATGTCTTCCGCATCTTCGAGGCGCTGCCGCACAAGAGCTTCATGCCGCGCGTCCGCAACCTGGTGCTGAGCGAGCACGGGGAGCGTCTGCGCAGGGAAGAACCTTACCTTCCGCCGATCCTCGACGATCACGAGACCCTGCGCAAGCTACCGCAGGGCAGCGTCGCGCATGCCTATTGCGACTTCATGGAAAGCGAAGGCCTGTCTGCTGCCGGACTTGTGGCAGAAGCCGACAAGCTTGGTCGCCGCAGGTATGGCGATCTGGTGGAGTGGTTCGGCTTCCGCAGCCGCGACACGCATGACCTGATGCATGTGCTCACCGGCTATGGCCGCGATGCGCTGGGCGAACAATGCGTGCTGCTGTTTACTCACGGCCAGCAGCCGAGCCATGGCCACCTGCTGATCGGCTATGCCGGGGCGCTCAACATCAAGCGCGGCGCGAAGGGCAGCAAGGCACCGGTGTTCAAAGCCGTGCGCCAGGCGCAGAAGACAGGTACCGCGTGCCCGGCGCTGGTCGCCATGTCGATCCGCGAATTGCTGGCGATGGACCTGCAGGAAGCGCGCAAGAAGCTGAATATTCCGGAGCCCCACTGGTACCGCGAATGCCACCGCATCTGGCGCGAGGAAGGGATCGACCCCTATGATCTGCTCGGCACCGAGCCGGGCGAAGTCGGCGCTCCCGCCACCGCCTGAGGGCTAGAGCCAGCTGGCGATCTGGCTGAGCGGCTTCTTGCGAAGCGCGTGGTCGGGCACGCTCGCGTCGGGCGATGGATGCCCGGCAACCACGATCATCAGCGGTTTCTCATGCTCGGGCCGCCCGCAAATCTCGCGCAGGAAACCCATGGGCGAGGGGGTGTGGGTGAGCGTGGCAAGGCCGGCGTCGTGCAATGTCGCCAGCAGCAGTCCGCAAGCGATGCCGACGCTTTCGGTGACGTAGTAGTTCTGCGTCTGCCCGTCCTCCTCGATCCCGCCCTTGCGCTGCGCGAAGCACACGATCAGCCACGGCGCGGTTTCGAGGAAGGGCTTGTCCGCATCCGTACCCAGCGGGGCGAGCGCATCGAGCCATTCATCGCTCGCTTTACCGGCGTAAAACGACCGCTCTTCCGCCTCTGCCGCCTCTGCCGCCTCGCGGATAGCGCGCTTTTTGTCGGGCGAGGAAACCGCCGTGAAATGCCACGGCTGGTGATTCGCGCCATTGGGCGCGGTGCCTGCCGCCAGGATCGCGGCCTCGATCACTTCGCGCGGAACGGGCGTATCGGCAAAGCTGCGGCAGGAGTGGCGGATCTTCAGACGCTCGTACGCGGTGCGGGCGCGCTTGATGCGTTGCGCGTCGGTGTATTCGGGCAAAGCGGGGAAAGGCTGGTGCCTTTCGGTCATCGCAAATCCTTGCGGATCACCAGTTTGAGGCCCGACCATGTCTCGTCCACCGCGCACACTTTCGTATCGACCAGCCCGATCGGTAGCGCGACCTCGCGGATCGTGTCTTCGGTGACATCGGTTGGCACCTTGGATGCCTTCTTCGGCCAGCTCACCCAGATATGCCCATCGACCGCGATCTGGTTACGCAACGTGGGGAGCAGGCTCTCCAGTTCCTCGCGCGTGGTCACGAAGATATGCGCGGCGTCGATCCCCTCTGCCGGGTCTGCGACGAAGATCAGGTCGAGCGCATATTCGCCGATCTCATCCTGCACGCTCTCGGGCATGGCATGAAACCACACCCGCTGATCGTCACGCAGGTTGAGCTTCTTGGCGAGCGGGGTGCCGGAATAGCCCGCGCTCATCTCACCCCTCCATCCACTCCTGGAAGAAAGCCTCGTTGGCGGCGCGCAGATCGTCGATCTTCACGCCCAGCAGGCTGTCGCCGCCGACGGTGCCGAGCCTGCGGAAGCCGACCAGCGCGGCGGCTTCGCTTTCGGGGCCTTCTGCGACGATGGCGTTGAACGCCTCGACCTTGTCCGGGCTGACGGTGACGACATAGCGGCTCTGGTCCTCGCCGAACCACCACTGTGCGGCGGTATAGGCGTCGTTCGCGGTAACCTCCGCGCCGATGTCACCTGCCAGCGCCATTTCGGCCAGCGTCACGGCGAGCCCGCCGTCGGAGCAATCGTGCACCGCGCTCAGCAGGCCTTCGTCGATCAGCTTGAGTACGATCTCGCCCGCGCCGCGCTCTGCGAGCAGGTCGACCGGCGGAGCACGCCCCTCGTCGCGGCCATGCACTTCCTTGAGCCACAGCGACTTGCCCAAGTGCGAGCGGACCGGATCGGGCTTGGCCCAGAACTCGGGCGCAATCAGGTAGATCGCATCGCCTTCGTTCTTGAAGCCGATGCTGGTGAGCTTGTCGTAATCCGCGACCAGCCCGACCCCGCCGATCGCAGGCGTGGGCAGGATCGCAGAGCCGCCGCCGGTCGCCTTGCTCTCGTTATACAGCGACACGTTGCCGCTCACCACGGGGAAGTCGAGCGTGCGGCACGCCTCGCCCATGCCGCCCAAGGCGTGGACGATCTGCGCCATGATCTCGGGCCGCTGCGGGTTGGCGAAGTTGAGGCAATTGGTGATCGCGAGCGGCTTCGCGCCCACCGAGCACAGGTTGCGGTAGGCTTCGGCCACCGCCTGCTTGCCGCCCTCGTAGGGGTTCGCGAAGACATAGCGCGGCGTGCAATCGGTGCTGATCGCGAGCGCCTTCTTCGTGCCGTGCACGCGCACCACGCCCGCATCGCCACCGGTCTGCAGCGTGTCCGCGCCCACCTGACGGTCGTATTGTTCGTAGATCCACCGGCGCGAGGCGAGGGCGGGGCTGCCCATCAGCTTGAGCAGGTCAGCGCCCGGATCGGACGTGTCCGGCACGTCCTTCATCGGCGCGATGCCCGCCCATGCCTTATATTCGTCGAGCGGCAGGTAGGGCCGATCATACAGCGGTGCATCGTCGGCGAGGGGGGCGAGCGGGATGTCGCATACATCCTCGCCCTCGAATTCCAGCACCATGCGGCCCGTATCGGTCACTTCGCCGATCACCGCGAAGTCCAGCTCCCACTTCTCGAAGATGGCGCGCGCCATCTCTTCCTTGCCGGGCTTGAGGACCATGAGCATCCGCTCCTGGCTCTCGCTCAGCATCATTTCGTAGGGCGTCATCCCCTCTTCGCGCTGGGGCACGTCGTCCATCTTCAGGCGAATGCCGACGCCACCGTTGCTCGCCATTTCGACGCTGGAGCTGGTCAGCCCCGCCGCGCCCATGTCCTGAATAGCGACGATCGCATCGGTCGCCATCAGCTCAAGGCACGCCTCGATCAGCAGCTTCTCGGTGAAGGGGTCGCCGACCTGCACGGTCGGGCGCTTCGCTTCGGCGTCTTCCTCGAAATCCGCGCTCGCCATCGTGGCACCGTGAATTCCGTCGCGCCCGGTCTTGGAGCCGACATAGACGATCGGGTTTCCGACGCCCGTTGCGGCGGAATAGAAGATCTTGTCCGCGTCCGCGACGCCCACGGTCATCGCGTTGACGAGGATATTGCCGTCATAGGCCGGGTCGAAATTGGTCTCGCCCGCGACAGTCGGCACGCCGACGCAATTGCCGTAGCCGCCGATCCCCGCGACCACGCCCTGCACCAGATGCTTCATCTTGGGATGATCGGGCCGCCCAAAGCGCAGCGCGTTGGCGTTCGCTACCGGCCGCGCGCCCATGGTGAAGACATCGCGCAGGATGCCGCCAACGCCCGTCGCCGCGCCCTGATAGGGTTCGATATACGAAGGGTGGTTGTGCGACTCCATTTTGAAGATCGCCGCCTGACCGTCGCCAATGTCGATCACGCCGGCATTCTCGCCCGGGCCGCAGATAACCCACTCGGCTTCGGTCGGCAGCTTCTTGAGGTGCAGGCGCGAGCTCTTGTACGAGCAATGCTCGCTCCACATGACCGAGAATATGCCGAGTTCGAGCAGGTTGGGCTCGCGGCCCAGCGCGTTCAGCACACGCTCGTATTCCTCGGGGCTAAGCCCGTGCTGTTCGACGACTTCGGGGGTGATGGCAGGTGCGGTGTCAGACATGGCAGGCCGCTTAAACCGCTCCGCCTTTTCGCGCCAGTCCCCCATCCTGCGCTTTCACACGCCTCTTTTGCCCCAGCCACGATGCGGCGAACGTGAGCAGGCCGAAGGCGAAAAACCCGGTGTAGGACAGCGCCCCCGTCACTTCATCGGGTTCCGGCCCGAACCAGTTCACCGCCTGCAGGGCGAGCAGCAGCAGGGCAAGGACCAGAGCAGGCAGGACGTAGCCCCGGGTGCGCGAGATAAAGAAAGCCATCGCGCCGAAGGTCAGCGCCAGTTCCAGCGGCATTTCGATGGCAGGGTAATTCCACAGTCCTAAGCCGAATTTCGGGGGATCGCCCGCCAGCGTAAGGTCCGGGCGATGAACCAGCAGATCGAGCAGCCAGTGCGACAGCACCACCGCCCCGGCAAGCAGGCCCACCGCACGATCGCGCGTTACAAGCCAGACGATGACCGCGAAGCCTGCGGCAAAGCCCGCGCTGCCCAGCAGGCTGTGGGTGTAGGGCATGTGATAGAGGTCCATCGGGTTCATCGCGGTGATGCCCGGCACGATCCGCAAATCTTCGACGCCGATCAGCACGAAGGCGAAGAACGCCCAGTCCACCAGCTGCGCCGCAAGGAAGTAGATCCCCAGCCGAGGCCGGTCCGGCGTGACCGCCGCAGCCACGAAGGCCGGGGCAAAATGCCCGATGAACATGCGTTTTTCTCCCCAAGCGCACCCCGATCCGTGGTGCCCCCGCTTGACCCGTACCATGCACCAAGCCAATGCTCGCCTGCAATGGCACAGGACGCACCCGATATTTCCGACATGAGCTTCGAGGAAGCTCTCAAGGCGCTCCAGCAGGTGGTGCGCCAGCTGGAGGACGGCGAGGTTCCGCTCGACCAGTCGATCACGCTCTACGAACGCGGCGAGAAGCTGCGCGCGGCCTGCCAGGCCCGGCTCGACGCCGCGCAGGCGCGGATCGAGGCGATCGTGCTCGACGCGGGCGGCAAGCCGGGCGGCACCAAGAGCTTCGATGGTCCAGAGTGACGGACGGCTCTGAAATGGATTTCGAGGAGGCCGGGGGCGCGCGTTTGCGCATGGCGCTGGCCACGATCCGTACCGATATCGACGAGGCGTTCGATCGCCTCCTGCCTCTGCCCGACGATACCCGTGCGCCGCTGGTGGAGGCCATGCGGTATGCGGCGATCGGGGGAGGCAAACGGATACGCCCGCTGCTGCTGGTTGCCACCGCGACGATGTTCAATGTCTCGCGCGAGGCAGCGATACTCGCCGGTGCGGCGGTTGAATCGATCCATGTCTATTCGCTGATCCATGACGATCTGCCGTGCATGGACGATGACGACATGCGGCGCGGCAAGCCCACGGTCCACAAGGCCTACGACGAGGCGACCGCCGTACTCGCTGGCGATGCGCTGCACGCGCTGGCCTTCGAAATCCTGACTTTCGAGGGTGTCAGTTCGGACCCCTTCGTACAGGCGGAGCTGACCCGGTGCCTGTCTCTGGCGAGCGGGATGGGCGGCATGGCAGGCGGCCAGGCAATGGACATGGCGGCCGACAGCGCGACCTACGACTTGCACACGATCACCCGCCTGCAGCAGCTCAAGACCGGTGCGTTGCTGACCGCGAGCGTGGAGATGGGCGCTATTCTGGGCAGGCTGCCGCACGATGCGCGCAGTCCCTTGATCAATTACGCCCGCGACATCGGCCTCGCCTTCCAGATTGCCGACGACCTGCTTGACCATGAGGGCGACGAGGACAAGGCGGGCAAGGCGCTGCGCAAGGACGATGAGCAGGGCAAGCAGACTTTCGTTTCGTTGATGGGGGCGGACGCCGCGCGTCAGCAGGCCGAGGCGCTGGTGGAACAGGCCTGTGGTCATCTGGCGCATTATGGTGAAGACGCGGGCGTGTTGTGCGACCTTGCGCGTTATATTGTGGAGCGGGATTGTTGAGTGAGCGCATAGGCATCTACCCCGGCACCTTCGATCCGATCACGCTCGGCCATGCGGATATCATCCGCCGCGCCGCGCGGCTGGTCGACCGGCTCATCATCGGGGTCACCACCAACCCGTCCAAGAACCCCATGTTCGAAACCGACGAGCGCCTCGCTATGGTGAAGCGCGAAGTGGCGGATATGGACCTCGGCAATGTCGAGGTGATCGGCTTCAACGCGCTGCTGATGAAGTTCGCCAAGGCGCAAGGGGCCAGCGTGATCGTGCGAGGGCTGCGTGCCGTCGCGGATTTCGAATACGAATACCAGATGGCGGGCATGAACCAGCAGCTGGACGACGAGATCGAAACCGTGTTCCTGATGGCCGACGTGTCGCTGCAGCCGATCGCTTCCAAGCTGGTCAAGGAAATCGCGGTGTATGGTGGCGATATTGCAGCCTTCGTCAGCCCCTCGGTTCGCGACGACGTGGTCTCGCGGGTGGAGAAGATCGGCATGAAGGGCGATTACTAAGCGGTTCGCACCCAGCACAAATCGTTCATTGCGCGGACAGCGCGCGGTTTGTATCGCCCCCGCATTCTAGGAAATTTCGTTCGTGAGACTTATGCTCAAGACACTTTGCTCCGCCGCCGCGCTGATCGCGCTGGCAGCCTCGCCTTCGATGGCACAGGATATCGAGGCGGAGACACCGGCGCCGCGCCTGATGTCGTCCTACGCCACGATAGACTACAGCCTGCAGAGCGACCGGGAGAACATCCTGTTCCTCGATCTTTCGAACGGCGAGCGTGTGGCGATCCGCCTGATGCCCGACTGGGCGCCCAATCATGTCGAGCGGATCAAGCGGCTGACCCGCCAGGGTTTCTACGACGGGGTGATCTTCCACCGCGTGATAGAAGGCTTCATGGCGCAGACCGGCGACCCCACGGGAACCGGGCAGGGCGGATCGGACCTTCCCGACCTGGAAGAAGAGTTCAACCCGATGCCGCACGTGCGCGGCACGGTGTCGATGGCGCGCGCGCAGAGCGAAGACAGCGCCAACAGCCAGTTCTTCATCGTCTTCTACCCGCGCTTCAGCCTGGACCAGAACTACACCAATTTCGGCCGGGTGATCGCAGGGATGGATGCGGTCGATGCGATCAACAGGGGCGAGCCTCCCACCAATCCGACCCGGATCGTGCAGGCTTCGCTGGCGGTGGACAACCGCCCCGCGCCAAGCCCGGCGCAGCTGGCTTCGCCGCCCTCCGAAGAGATTTCGGCAGACGATCTCAACGCGCCGATCGGCCAGTAACGGCGCGCGTTCGCGGCGCCATGGACAGGATCGATGCCCGCGTACCGCCCTGCCAAGAGTGACCGGATCCGGCGCACGTGAAAGTCGATCTGTTCGATTTCGACCTGCCGCAGGATCGGATTGCGCTGCGTCCGGTTTCCCCCCGGGACGCGTCCAGGATGCTCGTCGTCGATGGGGACGGGGCCTTTGCTGACCGGCACGTTCACGACCTGCCGGATATGCTGCGCGCCGGCGATATCCTCGTCTTCAACGATACCCGCGTCATTCCCGCCCAGTTGGAGGGGGAGCGCGTGCGCGAAGGCGCTTCGGGCGCAGCGATCGGCGCCACGCTTCACAAGCGGATCGATGCGCGTCGCTGGCAGGCCTTCGTGCGCAATGCGAAGCGGCTGCGCGAAGGCGACCTGATCGCGTTTCCCGAAGGCGTTTCCGCCATTGCGGAAAACCGCGCCGACGATGGCAGCTGGACCCTCGCGTTCGAGGGCGACGAGCCCGTCGAACTGTTGCTGGAACGCGCAGGCGCGATGCCGCTTCCCCCTTACATCGCCGGCAAGAGACCGGCGGACGAGCGGGATGCGCAGGACTACCAGACGCTGTTTGCAGACAAGGCCGGGGCCGTCGCCGCGCCCACCGCTGCGCTGCATTTCACCGCCGAACTGATGACGCGCTTGGCCGACGCGGGGATCGCGACCGAAACGCTCACGCTGCATGTCGGCGCGGGCACCTTTCTGCCGGTGAAGGCCAGCGACACGGCCGAACACAAGATGCATGCCGAATGGGGCGAGATCGCCCCCGACACCGCCGAACGGCTGAATGCCGCGCGGGCGGATGGTCGCCGGGTGATAGCGGTCGGCACCACGGTCCTGCGCCTGCTGGAAAGCGCAGCGGACGAAAGCGGGACGATCCAGCCCTTCTCTGCCGACACGGACATCTTCATCACGCCGGGCTACCGCTTCCGCGCGATCGACGGCCTGATGACCAATTTCCATCTGCCCAAGTCCACGCTGTTCATGCTGGTCAGCGCGCTGATGGGGCGCGAGCGGATGCTGGCGGCCTATAATCATGCGATAGAGAACCGGTACCGGTTCTATTCCTATGGTGACTCCTCGCTGCTGATTCCCTAACTGCGTTGCATGTCCGATCCCATCCTAGAGCTGTCCGGCCTCACCAAGGTTTACCCCGGGGGGCTCAAGGCACTCGACGACGTCGATCTGACGATCCGAAAGGGTGAGATTTTCGCGCTGCTTGGCCCCAACGGGGCGGGCAAGACCACGCTGATCGGCGCGGTGTGCGGTCTGGTGCGCCCCACTTCGGGCAGCATGCGCGCCTTCGGGCAGGACTTGCAGGGCGATTGGCGCCAGGCGCGCGCCCGCATCGGGCTGGTACCGCAGGAACTCTCCACCGACATGTTCGAACCGGTGAAACATGCCGTGGAATATTCGCGCGGGCTCTTCGGGCTGGCGCCCGACCCGGCACGGATCGAGGAAATCCTGCGCTCGCTCAGCCTGTGGGACAAGCGCGACAACCGCATCATGGAGCTTTCCGGCGGGATGAAGCGCCGCGTGCTGATCGCCAAGGCGATGGCGCACGAGCCGGACCTGCTGTTCCTCGACGAGCCGACCGCGGGTGTCGATGTAGAGCTGCGCAAGGACATGTGGCACCAGATCGACGCCATGCGCGCGCGCGGCGTCACGGTGATCCTGACCACGCATTACATCGAGGAAGCCGAGGAGATGGCCGACCGCGTCGGCATCATCCGCAAGGGCCGCATCCTGATGGTGGACGAGAAGGACGCGATGATGGCGCGGCTCGGCCGCACGGAGGCGCATATCATGCTGGCCGAGCCGCTGGGCGCGTTGCCGCCTGCGATTGCGCAGTTCCCCGTGGAACTGGAGGAGGGCGGCCGCTCGATCTGCTATCGCGGCGGCGACGGCACGGGCAAGGGCCGCGAGGAAGTGGCAGATCTGACCAAGGCCCTTATCGCGAGCGGGATCGACTATGTCGGAATCGACGTGCGCGAGAGCAGCCTGGAAGACATTTTCGTCTCGCTGCTGGGCGATGAAGAGGGCGAAGCGGCATGATCTTCAACGCACGTTCCGCCTGGTCGATCTATCGACGCGAGCTTTGGCGCTTCCTGCGCACTGCATTCCAGTCCGTACTCGCCCCGGTCCTTACCACCGCGCTCTACATCCTCGTCTTCGGCTCCGCGATTGGCGACCGCATGCCGGATGTCGGCTCGGTCGATTACGGCGCCTTCATCATTCCCGGCCTGCTGATGCTGACCTTGCTGGGGGAGACGACCAGCAATTCCAGCTTCGGCATCTACATGCCGCGCTTCACCGGCACGATCTACGAACTGCTCTCCGCCCCCGTGGGCGTGGCAGAAACGCTGGTCGGCTTCGTCGGCGCAGCGGCTACGAAGAGCCTTATCCTGGCGGCGATCATCCTGCTGACGGCACGCATTTTCGTGCCCTACGATATCGCGCATCCGTTCTTCGCCTTTGTCTTCATCCTGCTTGTTGCAGCGAGCTTCAGCCTGTTCGGCTTCATCCTGGGCATCTGGGCGGACAGCTTCGAGAAGCTGGGCATCATCCCCATGCTGATCCTGACCCCACTGACCTTTCTGGGCGGCACGTTCTATTCGATCGCGGACCTTCCCGCGCCGTGGGACACGGTCGCGCTGGTCAACCCCATCGTCTATCTGGTCAGCGGCCTGCGCTGGACGTTCTACGGTTCTGCCGATGTCAGCATCTGGGTGTCGCTGGGGCTTACGCTGGCCTTTCTTTTCACCTGTACTGCGGTGATCGCATACATCTTCCGAACCGGCTGGCGACTGCGAGATTGAGGCGCTACGAGCGGCGACCATGATCAGACGCACGCTCATTACCGCCGCCGCAGCCGCCCTTGTTTCCACCCCCGCGCTCGCCGAGATTCCGCCCGACGTGCAGGCGATGATCGACGCTGCCATCGCCACTGGCGATGCTGCAAAAGTGGAAACCGTTGTCGCGCTGGCGAAGCAGACCCAGCCCGACAGCGCTGCCGAGATCGAGCAGATCGCGCTCGCCTGGCGCGCGGATCAGGCGGAAGCCAAACGCCTGGCGGAAATCGAGCAGCGCGAGCAGATCCGCGAAGCGGGCGTGCTCGACCTGTGGAGCGGGGAAGGGCAGGTCGGTGCCTTCTTCTCGACCGGCAACAGCGAGGATACGGGCCTGGCGCTCGCGCTCAAACTGAAGCGCGAGGGCATCGACTGGACCCACGCGCTGCGCGTGAGCGCGGATTACCAGCGGTCGAACGGCGTCACCAGCCGCGAGCGCTATCTGGTCGCGTACGAACCCCGCTTCGAAATGGGCGAGAACCTGTTTGCCTATGGCCTTGCGCAATACGAGCATGACCGGTTCCAGGGTTTCGACCATCGCTACGCGGTGTCGGGCGGGGTCGGCTACACGCTGCTGGAAAGCGATTCCGCCACCCTCTCGATCAAGGCGGGCCCGGCCTACCGCGTGACCGAGCTGACCGACGGGACCCGCATAGACCGGCTCGCCGCGCTGTTCGGGGCGGATTTCGACTGGAAATTGGCTGACCGCGTTACCTTCACACAGGATGCCAACGCCGTGACTGAGACCGGGGGTGAGGCGCTGCTGATCGTGGACAGCGCCAACACCACGCTCAACCTGCTGAGCGGGATCGATTTCAAGGTCAGCAACCGGCTCCGCTCGCGGCTCAGCTACCAGCTGGAGTATAACAGCAACGCCCGTCAGAACCGGGAAAAGACCGATACGCTGACCCGCTTCACGCTGGTCTACGGTTTCTGATTCGTCAGTCTGCCGGGCATACGCGGAACGGTACGTCCTCGTTCTCGGCAATGCCGATTTCCAGGAACAGCGCCATCACCCCGGCAAGGTTTTCCGGCGGAAGCGGGGCGAGTTCGGCCAGCAGCCGGTCGGCCATGCGGCATTGATCGCCATCGAAGCCTCGCGCGATCAGCGTGGCGGCTGCCGGTGCGAGCGCGGCCTTGGCGACGCTTTCGAACCGGGTATCCACCGGCAGGCGCGTGCCGGCGAAACGCTGCGCCGCGTTGCGCGCCCGCGGCCAGGCGCGATCCGCCTGCGGTTCGAGCTTCTTCTGCAGCGCGGCCGAGCGTGTGCCGAGGAAAGCTCTGGACGGCAGGCTGGAAGCACACCTGCTCTCCAGCGCGTCGATCAGATCGGGCATGACATAGGCGACGAGCGCCTCGTTCTCGGCCGGGGTGATGCAGGGGCGGGGCTGCGGCGTCTGCGCCATGGCGGTGGTGCTGGCGGCGAACATGCAGACGGCGGCGGCGAGAGAGCGGATCATGGTAACGGCATCCTCGATCGATGGAGGCTCCGTCTGGCGCCAAATCACTGAGCAAATCGTGAATGAGACGATGCGCCACGCATCGACAGGCGCGCCAAGCTATCCTAGCGCCCCTTGCGATGACCAAGCGCTTCGACTTCACCATCTCTGCCACCAGCGGTGCCGCGCGCACCGGCACGATTGCCATGCTGCGCGGAGAAATCCGCACGCCCGCGTTCATGCCCGTCGGCACGGCGGCCACGGTGAAGGGCATGAAGCCCGAAGCCGTGCGCGCGGCGGGTGCCGACATCATTCTCGGCAATACCTATCACCTGATGCTGCGTCCGGGGGCGGAGCGGGTGGCGAAGCTGGGCGGGCTCCACCGTTTCATGAACTGGGACCGCCCGATCCTGACCGATAGCGGCGGCTACCAGGTGATGAGCCTGTCCGATCTCAACAAGCTGACCGAGGAGGGGGTGGAGTTTCGCAGTCACCTCGATGGCAGCAAGCACATGCTCACCCCAGAACGCAGCATGGAGATCCAGCGTCTGCTTGGCAGCGACATCGTGATGGCCTTCGACGAGTGCCCGCGCGCCGACCGCCCGCTGGCCGAGATCGAGGCGAGCATGGAAATGTCCATGCGCTGGGCGAAGCGCAGCCGGGATGGCTTCGACGCAGGCGGCGAGCATGCTGACCGTGCGGCGCTGTTTGGCATTCAGCAGGGCGCTCTCGACGAGAACCTCAGGCGGCGCTCCGCCGAGGCCCTTACCGAGATCGGTTTCGACGGCTACGCCATCGGCGGGCTCGCGGTGGGGGAAGGGCAGGAGGCCATGTTCGCCACGCTCGATTTCGCGCCCGCGCAATTGCCGCAGGATGCCCCGCGCTACCTGATGGGCGTGGGCAAGCCTGACGATCTGGTTGGCGCGGTGGAACGCGGGGTGGACATGTTCGACTGCGTGCTGCCCACCCGCTCGGGCCGGAACGGGCAGGCGTTCACCTGGAACGGCGCGCTCAACCTTCGCAATGCGCGCTTCGCTGAAGACACCGGGCCGCTGGACGATCGCTGCACCTGTCCCACCTGCGCGACCTACAGCCGCGCCTATCTGCATCACCTGATCAAGTCGGGCGAGATGCTGGGCGCAATCCTGCTGACGGAGCACAATATCGGCTTCTACCAGCAGCTGATGGCCGCGATGCGAGAAGCCATTGCCGAAGACCGCTTCGCCGCCTTTGCGCAGCGGTTCCGCGATACCTATCTCGGCACAGGATGAGCACGTATTTCGCAGAACAGGAACGGCAGAAGCGGATCGCGCTGCTCGTCATACTGGGGCTCGGTTCGCTCATGCTCTGGCACACGCCCTTCGGCGCGCTGCTGCTTTATCCCTTTACCATCCTGACCACGTGGTTTCACGAGATGGGCCACGGACTGGCGGTAATCGCGATGGGGGAACGGTTCGATCACCTGCTGATCTATCCCGATGGTTCGGGCGTCGCGGTTTCGGAAGTCTCCCCGGATCGCAACGTGGTGCAGGACGCCATCATCGCCGCTGGCGGGCCGATCGGCCCTGCGCTGGCGGGCGCGGCGCTGATCGCATCCTCGCGCAGCTTGCGGGGGACCCGCATTGCGCTCGCCGTGCTGGGCGCAGCGCTGCTGGTCAGCGCGGCAATCTGGGTGCGCAGCCTTACCGGCATGGTGGTCCTGCCGCTTGTGGGCATTGCGATCCTGGCCATCGCGCGCAGAGCGAACGCCGACCAACAGCGGTTTGCCATTCAGCTGCTAGGCGTGCAAGCCTGCATCAGCGTGTGGTCGCAGACCGGCTACCTGTTCACCGAGGGGGGAACGATCGGCGGGTTGCCGCAAATCTCGGACACAGGAGCAATCGCGCAGGCCCTGTTCCTGCCCTACTGGTTCTGGGGAATCGTGCTGAGCATCGCCAACATCGCGCTTCTGTGGTGGAGCTTTCGCTACGCCTTCCGGCGCTAGGCCACGGTGCTTGCCAGCCGGACGGGGGGCGCCTGCATATCCGCGATAAATGCCGGGACCTCTTCCGGCGGCATCGCAGCGCTGAAATAGTACCCTTGCAGGTGCGAGCAGCCGAGTCTCGTGAGCAAGTTGCGCTGCTTTTCGGTTTCCACACCTTCGGCCACGATACCCATCGAGAGCTGCCGCCCGATGCCGATCACCGCTTCCACGATGGCGTTGGCCGACCGGGACGTCTCGATCTCGTGAATGAAGGACTTGTCGATCTTGACCTTGTCGAAGGGCAGGACCTGGAAATAGCTGAGCGAGGAATGGCCCACTCCGAAATCGTCGATCAGGATATGGATGCCCTGCGCGCGCAATTCCTTGAGCTGTGTGACCGTCTCGTCGGTATCTTCGATCACCAGCCGTTCGGTCACTTCCAGCTGGAGCCGTTCCGGCGCCAGGCCGGACCTGTTCAGGGCGGACTGGATAGTCTGTATCAGCTTTCCCGACCTGAACTGAAGCGGCGACAGATTGACCGCGACGCACAGATGTTCCGGCCACTTCACCGCATCGTTGCAGGCTTGGTCGAGCAGGAGGGCGCCCAGTTCCTCGATGAGACCGCAATCTTCGGCAAGTGAGATGAAAAGCTCGGGGCTGATATGCCCGCGGGTGGGGTGCTTCCACCGGGCGAGGGCTTCGAAGCTGGTCACATCGGTAGTGGAGCTGGCCACCACTGGCTGATAGGCCAGCTTTATGTCGCCGTTGGCGACCGCCGCTCTCAGATCGCCTTCCAGCATCCGCCGATCGCGCACTGCCGCGTCCATCTGGCTATCGAACAGGCACACCTTGCCACGCCCGTCCTTCTTGGCGCGATAAAGTGCAAGATCTACATTCTCGCGCAATTTCTCGGTGGTCTCCCCGTCCTGCGGATAGAGGGCGATGCCAACCGACGCCCCGATATGTGCGACCTTGCCGCGTGTCTTTATCGGTTCCGCCATCCGCTCGACGACGTTGTATGCAAGAGTCGTCGCGCGATCGTTTAGCCGCGGCCCACGGAGCAGGATCACGAATTCGTCGCTTCCCGCTCGGGAGACAACGCATTCCCGGCCGACAAGCTCTTGCAGTCGATCGCCCACCACCTTCAGTGCTGCGTCGCCGGCGGGGTGACCGAACTGCTCGTTCACCGCCTTGAAGCGATCGAGGTCGATGCTCAGGATAGCGAAGGGATCGCCTTCAGAAACATAGTCGCTCAGGAGGCTCGACAGGCTGCCGCGATTCAGAAGTCCGGTGAGGCCGTCGTAGCGGGCCAGCCAGTAATTTTTGGCCTCGCTGCGCCGAAAATCCGTCATGTCTTCGGCAATACCGATAACGAATTGCCGAGGGTGATCCGGGCCGTCCATCGGGACACGGGTGGTGCGGATGTTGAACGTCTCGCCGTCCGCGCGGGTATGCTCGCTCTCGTAAGCAAAGGGCCGCTCACTCAGGATGGCCTCGGCATCGCGTTTTTCGTAGTCCCTGCCCACAGGGCCGAACAGTTCGCTGTCGGTGCGCCCGAGGATGTCCTTCTCGGCGTAGCCCATGATCTCGGCCGCTCTCTTGTTGACCACTACGTATCTTCCGGTCCTCGCCTCCTTGACGAACAGCATCGCGGGGAGGTTTTCGAGGATCGCGTCGAGGAAGTTGCGTGTTTCCTGGCGATCGGTTTCGAGCAGTTTTCGACTGGTGATATCGCGGAAGATGGCTGCAAATCCGCCCTCGCTGCCGTTGTCACCCCACGGGGCGAGGGACAATTCGGTCGGGAGCTCGCGCCCGTCGGCGGTCTTGATCGGCAGTTCGACCAAGGTGTTCAGCAACCGCGTGGGGCCGCCTGCGGCAGCGTTGTCGATCTTCTTCTGATGCCCGTTCCGGAAGCGGTCCGGCATGAGAAGTTCGATGCTCTTCCCCAGGGCCTGCTGCGAGGAATGGCCGAACAGGTCTTCTGCGGCGCGATTGACGAGGACGATCTGGCCTTCCCGGTCAGCCGCGACCACGGCTTCGGAGGTGGCCTCCACGACCTTGGCTGCGATTTCACCCTTCCGGCGTTCGCCGCGCGTTGCCATCAGGCGCGACGCGAGCCGCGCGAGGCCTTCTAGTATCCTGAGCTTGTCTTCGTCGAAATCGTCCCGAGGCCGGGAATCGAGCACGCAGAGACTTCCCACGCATTGCCCATTCGAATGGAACAGCGGCGCACCCGCATAGAAGCGGATGCCGCCGTCAGCGGTTACCAGCGGATTATCCGAGAACCGGGCATCCGCACTCGCATCCCTCACGATCAAGGGCTCGCGAAGAGCGACCGTATGGCTGCAAAATGCGATGTCGCGGTGGGTCTGCTCGAAGGGCAGGGCAACCTTGGCCTTGAACCATTGGCGGTCCTTGTCGACCAGGCTGAGTGCAGCCTGCGGCATGCCGAGGATATCGGCGGCCAGCGCGGCCAGCTCGTCGAAATCGGCTTCGGGTGCTGTATCGAGGATCGCCAGATCGGCGAGTGCGGCAAGGCGCCGTTCTTCATCGCCCAGCGTTTTTCCGATATCGGCGGCAGTCTCCATCACACCATCATAGATGGCTTTGGTTAGGAAAGACTTGCCTGGGCGATGGCAGTTTCCCGGATCGAGGCGCCCCCACTTTCGCATTGTGCCAAATCGACCCCGATGACCTCAAAGCGTAAACCAGGGGCATAATGAGGGCTGGCGTGTCACAGGGAATTATGCTGTTTTCACATGGCTATAGGGGGGAAGAATCGAATGAAGAATGCGCTTTTTGCCAGCACTGGCGTGTTGCTGGCGCTTGCGGTGCCGCACCACGCGTCTGCCCAGGAACTCAGTGCAGAGCAGATCGCGGGGCGTTTCGGCGCCCGTGCAACCGTTCTCGACATGAGCCTGTCGCCGAGCGGCGACAAGGTTGCCTACATCAGTTCCGACAACGCCACGACCGAAATTCTCTATGTCGTAGATCTCAAAGGCGACGGGGTGCCCAAGGCGGTCACTTCACTCACCGACAATAATGCGGATTTGAGCTATTGCGACTGGGCGAACGAGGCTTCGCTGATCTGCGTGGCCCACGGTATCGTCAAGGTCGATGGCGGTATTCCGGCAACTTTCTCCCGAGCCTTTTCGGTCGGTGCGGATGGATCGAAACCGCGCGTCCTGACGGCTGACCGCTCGTCGCGCGCCTATGGCTATCAGCAGGATGGCGGCACGATCCTCGCGCTCGATGTCGAGGGTGAGGAAAACCGCATTCTCATGACGCGCCAATTCCTTCCGGAAGTGACGACCGGCACGCGGCTGGCAAAGGAAGACGAAGGGCTGGGCGTCGAAGAGGTCGATATCGACAGCAACCGGCGCAGGCTGGTCGAACGGCCCGACGAAGAGGCTGTCCGCTACGTCGCGGACGATAATGGTGCCCTTCGCCTCAAGGTGCGCCGGCCGCGCGACAGTTCCGGTCAACTGACCGGCGAGGTCGAATACTTCTATCGCGCGCCGGATACCAGCAGATGGACACGCTTCAGCGGCGATCTCGAAGGGTTCGTTCCGGTGGCCGTCGATGCCGCCAGCAATGTGGCTTACGGCTTCCAGACCGTCGATGGCTTCGATGCGCTGTTTCGCGTGGCGCTGGACGGTTCGAATCGCCGCGAGCAGGTTATCGCGCGAGACGATGTCGATATCGACCGGCTGATCCGCATCGGCCGTCAGCGGCGCGTGGTTGGCGCGAGCTTTGCGACCGAGAAGCGCCAGGTCGAGTATCTGGATCCCGAAATGGCCGAGTTGGCAGCGCAGCTGCAGGCCGCGCTGCCCGGGAAACCGCTGATCAATATCGTGGACGCCTCGGCCGACGAGCAGACTCTGCTGATCATCGCATCCAGCGATGTCGATCCCGGTATGTCCTATCTGCTCGAGCGTGAGAGCAAGCAGCTGTCGCCCTTGCTGCCGCTGCGCGATCCGCTCGTCGACATGCAGATGGCCCAGATGAAGCCGGTGACATTTCCAGCAGCGGACGGCACGCAGATCCCGGGTTATCTTACCATCCCGGCGGGGCGTAGCGAGGCGGGGCCCGCCATCGTGCTGCCGCATGGCGGCCCCGGTTCGCGCGACGAATGGGGCTTCGATTGGCTTGTCCAGTTCTTTGCCGCGCGCGGTTATGCCGTACTGCAACCCAACTTTCGCGGCTCCACCGGGTACGGGGACGCATGGTTCGGTCGCAACGGCTTCCAGGAGTGGCGTACCGCGGTGGGCGACGTGAACGATGCAGGCCGGTGGCTGGTATCCGAAGGAATCGCCGACCCCGAACAGTTGGGCATCGCCGGATGGTCCTACGGCGGCTATGCGGCCCTTCAGTCGCAAGTGCTCGATCCCGAGCTCTACCAGGCCGTTGTCGCTATCGCACCGGTCACGGACCTCGGCATGCTGGTGGACGAAGCGCGCGATTACACCAACTTCCAGGTGGTGAAACGCTTCATCGGCGAAGGGCCGCACGTGCGCGAGGGCAGCCCCGCCAATTTTGCCGATCGGTTCTCCGCCCCCGTTATCCTGTTTCACGGGACCGAGGACATCAATGTGCGCGATAGCCAGTCCGAACGCATGGAAGACCGGCTGAAGGCCGCGGGTGCGAACGTCCGCTACGTCCAGTACAAGGGATTGGACCACTATCTGAACGACGGGCGCGTTCGTGGGAACATGCTGCTGGAAATCGACCAGTTTCTCGGCGAGCATTTGCGCAAATAGCGGGTCTGCACAGTCCCCGAATGCAAAAAGGGCGGCCCAAGCGGACCGCCCTTTTTTTTGTTCGTACCGGAAGAACCGATCAGCGCGAGTAGAACTCGACGATCAGGTTGGGTTCCATGGTGACGGGGTAGGGCACCTCGTCCAGCTTGGGAACGCGGGTCAGCGTCACCTTGTCGTCGCCTTCGGGGGCCACATAGTCGGGAATCTCGCGCTCGGGCAGGCTCTGCGCTTCGATGACCAGCGCCATGTCCTTCGCCTTGCCGCCAAGGCCGATCACGTCGCCAACCATCACGCGGCGGCTCGGAATGTTGCACTTGCCGCCGTTCACGGTGATGTGGCCGTGGTTGACCAGCTGGCGCGCGGCGAAGATCGTCGGTGCGAACTTGGCGCGGTAGACCACCATGTCGAGCCGCTGTTCCAGCAGACCGATCAGATTCTGGCCGGTGTCGCCCTTCATCCGCGACGCTTCCTGGTAGGTGCGCTTGAACTGCTTTTCGGTGACGTCGCCGTAATAGCCCTTCAGCTTCTGCTTGGCGCGCAGCTGCAGGCCGAAGTCGGACATCTTGCCCTTGCGGCGCTGGCCGTGCTGGCCGGGGCCATAGGAACGCTTGTTGACCGGGGAATTCGGGCGACCCCAGATGTTTTCGCCCATGCGACGGTCAAGTTTGTACTTGGCGCTCTTGCGCTTCGACATAATTCATCCTTCAATTTGCTGGCCCACCCCAGTGGCAGGCATTCAACCCGGCATCGCACCGACAGGACTCACCTTGGTAAATCCATGTCGCGGCCACCGCTTCACCGGGGTGCGGGGCCAATCTCGTGAGGCTTTGTATGAAAGCTCGCGAAGCGAAGCGCGCCACATAGCAACAATCCCCGTCCGGTCAAGGTCTCGACAGGGGCGGGCGGGCAGGGCACAGCGCGCGGCAATGAACGATACCGTCAAGCCTCCCGAAGACTGCGAAACCATGGCCGATGTGCGGGTGGGCGTCGATACGCTGGACCGCGAACTGATGCGGCTGATCGCTGTCCGCTTCGGATACATGCGCGCTGCGGCACGTATCAAGCCCGAGCGCGGCCACGTGCGTGACGAGGCACGCAAGGCCCAGGTGATCGCCAATGTGCGCGACGATGCGCGGGCCGCGGGAATTCCCGAGCGCGAGCTGGGCGAGATATGGGACGCCCTGGTCGAGGCGTCGATTGCCTACGAAATGGTCGAATGGGAACGGCTGCGCAGCTAGTCGCGCGGTTTGCGCTCGAGGCTGGACAGCACGCCGCGCAGGGTTCGCAATTCCAGATGATTCCAGCCCGGCTTGGTCAGAACGCCGCGCAGGGTGCGGCGGGTCGCTTCGGCACGTGTCTGTGGCAGGAAATAGCCTTTGGGCTCCAGCATGCGCTCCAGGTGAGCGATCAATCCGTCTAGCTCCTCCTGCGGGCCCGGTGGCAGCAGGTCTTCCTTGGGCGGCTGCGCGAGGCCCTGACGCTTGGACCATTCATAGGCGCACAGGATAACCGCCTGCGCGAGGTTGAGCGAGCCGAAGTCCGGGTCGATCGGGACAGTCAGGATCGTGCGGGCGAGCGCCACATCTTCTGTCTCCAGCCCGGAGCGTTCCGGCCCGAACAGGATCGCGCTCCTGCCCGACTCTGCGTGTATCGCATCGGCGGCTTCCTCTGGCGTCAGCACGGGCTTGGTCACGCCGCGCTTGCGAACCGTGGTGGCAAAGACATGCGCGCAGTCGGCCACAGCCTCCGCCGTGGTCTCGAACACCTGTGCCTTGTCGAGAATGAAGTCCGCGCCAGCAGCGGCAGGCCCGGCCGAAGGGTTCGGCCAGCCATCGCGCGGGCTGACGAGGCGCATCTCGCGCAGGCCGAAATTGGCCATCGCGCGGGCCGCCTTGCCGATATTCTCGCCCAGTTGCGGACGGACGAGGACGATTGCGGGAGGTGGTGTCAGCGCTTGATCCGGCGATAGAGCATGTAACCGGCACCGGCAGCCAGGCCGACCGGCCAGGTGATGACCGGCAGGATCATCGCTCCCACCGTACCTACCGCCGCGCCGGCCAGCACGGGTTTCGTGGAGGGATGTTGCATCCCCTCCTTCAGCATGCCGGAGACCTCTGTTCGGGCATCTTCCACCCAGTCCTGCCCATTGTCGGGATCGCGATTGTCCATCAGATCATCTCCCCGGGTACACTGGAAAGGCAGCGCACAATTCGCCGACTTCGGCGCGCACCGCCTGTTCGATCTGTGCATCGCCTTCGGGCCCGTTCTTGGCAAGCCCATCCACGACGCGCGCGATCAGTTCGCCGATCTTGGTGAACTCGTCGGTGCCGAAGCCGCGGGTCGTGCCCGCCGGGCTGCCGAGCCGGAGCCCGCTGGTGACGAAGGGGCTGCGCTTGTCGAACGGAATGCCGTTCTTGTTGCAGGTGAGAAACGCGCGATCGAGGCCCTTTTCCGCGTCCTTGCCGGTCACGTCCCTGGCGGAGAGGTCGACCAGCATCGAGTGGTTGTCCGTCCCACCCGAAACGATCCGCAGGCCGTGCGCTTCGAGGCTCTGGGCGAGGGCACGCGCGTTATCGACCACACGCTGCGCATAATCCTTGAAATCGGGCCGCAGCGCTTCGCGGAAGGCAACCGCCTTGGCCGCGACGATATGCATCAGCGGGCCGCCCTGCATGCCGGGGAAGACAGCCATGTTGAGCGGCTTGGAATATTTCTCGTCGTTCCACAGGATCACGCCCGAGCGAGGTCCGCGCAGGCTCTTGTGCGTCGTGGTGGTCACGATGTCGCAATGCGGGAAGGGGGAGGGGTGCGCGCCGCCCGCGACGAGGCCGGAGATATGGCTCATGTCGCACAGCAGGATCGCGCCGACTTCGTCCGCGATCTTGCGGAAAGCCGCGAAATCCCACGTGCGCGAATAGGCCGTGCCGCCGCAGATGATCAGCTTGGGCTTGTGCTCGCGCGCGGTCGCGGCGACCGCATCCATGTCGATCAGCTCGTCGCCTTCGCGCACGCCATAGGCAACCGGGTTGAACCACTTGCCGCTCATGTTGACCGGCGATCCGTGCGTCAGGTGGCCGCCCGAATTGAGGTCGAGCCCCATGAAAGTGTCGCCCGGCTGCAGCATGGCGAGGAACACCGCCTGGTTCATCTGGCTGCCCGAGTTGGGCTGCACATTGGCGAATTCGCAGCCGAACAGCTCCTTCGCGCGCTCGATCGCGAGCGTTTCGATCACGTCGGCATATTCGCACCCGCCGTAATAGCGCTTGCCCGGATAGCCTTCGGCATACTTGTTGGTGAAGACGCTGCCAGCAGCTTCCAGCACCGCCTTGCTGGCGATGTTCTCGGACGCGATCAGTTCGATCTTCTCCCGCTGACGGTTCAGCTCGTTCTCGACCGCCGCGGCGATTTCCGGGTCCGCATCGGCAAGGCTGTCATGCCAGAAGCGGTCCATGGGGTCCGCCGTCCTGGCGGAAGGAGCGGTAAGATCGGCGGTGGTGCTGGCCATTGGTCTAGTCGCTTTCGGTTGCGGGGGGTGCGGAGAGCTTGTCGACCCGGCCCTGGTGCCGGCCGCCCTCGAACGCGGTTTCCAGGAATGTCTGAACGCAGGCCTTGGCCTGCTCGATGCCGATCAGCCGCGCGCCCATGGCGATGACGTTCGCGTCATTATGCTCGCGCGCGAGCCGGGCAGAGAGCTGTTCGGAAACCATCGCGCAGCGGCACTTCGGATTGCGATTGACGCTCATCGAAATACCCAGGCCCGATCCGCACAAGGCAATGCCGCGCATGGCGGTGCCGTCAGCGACGACCGAGGCGAGCTTGTAACCGTAATCGGGGTAATCGACCCGCTCGCCATCGGCCGGGCCAAGGTCGGCGACCTCATGGCCTTTCTCGACGAGCCATTCGTGCAGCGCGGCCTTCATTTCGATGGCGGCGTGGTCTGATGCAATCGCGATGCGCATGGGGGGCACATAGAGGTTTGGCCCCGACCGTTCCACCGCTAATACGGCTTGTCCCCGGTGCGCGCGGCAGGCGCTGTGCGATGCTGGCGCTCAGCGCGCGCTCTGACCGAGCTCGCGCATGGCGGACAAATGCTTCTGGCGGTCCTTCGCGCTGCTCTCGACCGCGCCGATGATCGTGTGCCGGACCGGCGCGAAGCCGACAAAGCCGAAGATGTTGCGCTTCAGGCTTTTGAGGCTGTGGGCGAAATAGAACAGGCGATAGAAGGCGGACGGCATGCCCATGGTCACGACGACCCTTGCGCTGCGTCCGGTGAGCAGCTTCTCGGGCAGCCCGCTGCCGCGGTAGCGATGCGCAAAGCCCGGTCGCGCCACCTGTTCGAGGAACGCCTTCACCAGCGCCGGCACGTCGCCGAGCCACAGCGGGTAGAACAGCACGACATGTTCGGCCCAGGATATGTCCTTCTGTGCCGCCGCTATGACCGGGCAAGGCTCGCCCTCCATCCAGTCCTGCACGCTGCGCAGGAGCGGAAAGTCCATATCCGCCAGCCTCAAGCGGCGCAGGCTGTGACCGCCCGCCTCGCACCCGTCGGCATAGGCATCGGCGAGGGCATGGACGAACCGCGCCGGCTCGGGGTCGGGATGGCCGTCGATTATCAGGACTCGCATCGGGGATCCTCCTGCAGACTGGCATTCGGATAGCCTGCCGGGTGGACGCAAAGAATGATCTGGATCAAATACGAGGGAAGGGCGGCTGATCCCGCGCCTCCGGACATGAAAAACCCCGCCGAAGCGGGGCTCTTCTCTTTGCTATTGGGGTGATGCCCCGGCAGGAATCGAACCTGCATTGACGGTACCAAAAACCGCTGTCCTACCGTTAGACGACGGGGCAGCAGGCTTATTGATCCAGGAAGCTGCGCATCTTGCGCGAACGGCTCGGGTGCTTGAGCTTGCGCAGCGCCTTTGCTTCGATCTGGCGGATACGTTCGCGGGTGACCGAGAACTGCTGGCCGACTTCTTCCAGCGTGTGATCGGTGTTCATTCCGATGCCGAAGCGCATGCGCAGCACGCGTTCTTCGCGCGGCGTGAGCGATGCGAGCACGCGGGTGACGGTTTCCTTGAGGTTGCTCTGGATCGCGGCATCGACGGGGATGATCGCGTTCTTGTCCTCGATGAAATCGCCCAGGTGCGAATCCTCCTCGTCGCCGATCGGCGTTTCGAGGCTGATCGGCTCCTTGGCGATCTTCATCACCTTGCGCACCTTTTCGAGCGGCATGGAGAGACGCTCGGCCATTTCCTCGGGCGTGGGCTCGCGGCCCTGCTCGTGCAGGAACTGGCGGCTCGTGCGCACCAGCTTGTTGATCGTCTCGATCATGTGGACCGGGATGCGGATCGTGCGTGCCTGGTCGGCAATCGAACGGGTGATCGCCTGCCGGATCCACCACGTCGCATAGGTGCTGAACTTGTAGCCGCGGCGGTACTCGAACTTGTCGACCGCCTTCATCAGGCCGATATTCCCTTCCTGGATCAGGTCGAGGAACTGCAGCCCGCGGTTGGTGTATTTCTTGGCGATGGAAATCACGAGGCGCAGGTTCGCCTCGACCATTTCCTTCTTGGCGATCCGCGCTTCGCGCTCGCCCTTCTGGACCATGTTCACGATCCGGCGGAATTCGGGCAGCGCCATACCGGTCTGGCTGGCGATATCGCTGATTTCCTGGCGGATACGCTCGATCGATTCGCCTTCCTTCTCGGCGAAGGCGGCCCACTTCTTTTCCTTGGTGCGGCTGGTCAGCCAGTCGTCGTCCAGCTCGTTGCCGATATAGGCATCGAGGAAGTCGATCCGCTTGATCTTGTGACGTTCGGCAAGGCGCAGCATCTGGCCGCCCAGCGCGGTCAGGCGGCGGTTGAAGGCGTAGAGGTTGTCGACCAGGAATTCGATCTTGGTCGCGTGGAACTGGACGCTTTCGACTTCCGCCGTCAGCTGTTCGCGCAGGTCCTCGTACTTCTTTTCCTTGGCGGCGGGGAAGGCATCGCCACGGCCCAGCGTATCGACGCGTTCGCCCTGAAGCTTCTCGAACTTCTTGAACAGGTCGGTGATGCGCGCGAACCGCTCCAGCGCGTCGGGCTTGAGCGCGGCCTCCATCTGGGCCAGCGACATCGTGTTGTCTTCTTCGTCGTCGTCGTCACGGCGCGACTTGGTTTCGCCGTCGCCGTCTTCATCCTCGTCGTCGGAATCCGAATCCTCGTCCTCGTCGTCCTCGCGGATGGTCGGTCCGGCGGTCTCCTCGGAAATCTCGCCGCTGTCGTCTTCGTTCTCCTCCTCCATCTTGTCGACGGGAGGTTCCTTCGAAAGCATCGCGTCGAGATCGAGGATCTCGCGCAGCTGCATCTCGCCTTCGTTGAGCGCTTCGGACCACTGGATGATGGCGTGGAAGGTGATGGGGCTTTCGCACAGCCCGATAATCATGGTGTCGCGGCCCGCCTCGATCCGCTTGGCGATCGCGATTTCGCCCTCGCGGCTGAGCAGTTCGACCGCGCCCATTTCGCGCAGGTACATCCGCACCGGATCGTCCGTGCGCGCATCGACCGTCTTTTTCGCTGCCGCAGCAGCAGGCTTGTCTTCTTTCTTCGCGGACGAATCGGGCGCGATCTCCTCGACCTCGTCCTTTTCGGCTTCAACCTCGTCGTCCGATTCGACGATCTGGACGCCCATTTCCGAGATCGCGGCCTGGATATCCTCAATCTGGTCGGAGCTCATCTCGCCTTGCGGAAGCGCCTCGTTCAGTTCGTCATACGTGACGTAACCACGTTTCTTTGCCTTGGTGATCAGCTTCTTGATCGACGCCTCGTTGAGGTCGATCAGGGGAGCATCTTCGGTCTCTTTGGTTTTCGCTTCGGATGCCATGGGCTATTGAAAATCCGTTTCCTGTCCGATGCGTTCCCCATTTTCCGCAGGAGCCGCAGCGGCTTTTGAATCTGTATCCGGTGTCGCTCGCGCGATCCGCCTCGTTGCCATCTGGCCCAAGCGTGCGTCGAACGCCAGCTTCCGCTTTAGCAGTCGCTGCTGTTCGGCGAACGCGCCTTCGGGATCGTGTTCGAAACGCTCCGTCGCCGCGGCCAGTGCCTTGTCGAGTGCCGGCCCTTCGACCAGCAGTTCGATGGCTTCGGCCAGGTCCTCGCGCGCGGTCGCTGCATCGTGGGCCTTGTCGAGAAGGCCGGGTGCGGAGTGTTCAGCGGACCGGGAGCCCCAGCGCCCGGCGAATATGGCGCTTTTCTCGTCGGCTTCAAGCGTTTGTGCATGCGCGAGCAACGGATCGAGCAAGGATTGCGTTGCCGGATCGCTTTCGCCGAGCTCGCGCAGTGCCTCGCGGTGCCCCTCGATCAGCTCGGGATGAGCCGCGAGTTGCGTCATGACAGCAGCCAGCAATCGGGCGCGCGCGCCGCCCTGTGAAAGGTTCGAGAGCTTGCGCAACAAGTCCTGCGACAAGGGCTCGGGCGCATCGCGTCGCCATTGCTTTGCGGGACGAAACGGCGCTTTTTCGCGTTTCGGGAATGCGAAGGCGGAAAACCTGTCGAGCAGATCGCGGCGATAGAGCGCGCGCACATCGGGCTCCTCGATCGCATCGACATGCATCATCAGCCGCGCCTTGAGACCCGCCTTTGCTTCAGGGCTGTCGAGCGGGGCGGCATTGGCCTCGAGCGTCCAGACGGCGTCGAGGAGCGACTGCGCATTTTCGAGCACCTGTTCGAAAGCGGCAACACCTTTCGCCTTGATCAGATCATCCGGGTCGAGCCCGGTGGGCAGCCACGCGATTCTGAGCGAGTGCCCCGGGCGCAGCAGCGGCAAGGAGCGCTCGATCGCACGGCGCACCGCGCGCTGGCCTGCAGCGTCCCCGTCGAAGCAAAGGGTGGGGCAGGGCGCATGGCGCCACAATTCCTCGATGTGATTCTCGGTCAGCGCGGTGCCCAGCGGGGCTACGCCTTCCGCAATTCCCGCATTGGCGAGGGCGATCACATCCATGTAACCTTCGACCACGATGATGCGGTCGGATTTGCGCGAGGCGGGCCCGGCGCGGTGCAGGTTGTAGAGCGTGCGCCCCTTGTCGAAGAGCGGGGTCTCGGGCGAATTGAGATATTTGGGCGCGCCTTCCTTCGGCGTCAGGATACGCCCCCCGAACGCGATCACGCGCCCGCGCACATCGTGGATCGGCAGCATCAGCCGGTCGCGGAAGCGATCGTACGGGTCTTTCCCGTCGATCGCGATGCGCAGGCCGCCCTCCACCAGAAGTTGCGGCGGCAGCGAGCCGAGCGCTTGGGCCAGGGCCTGCCGGTCGTCCGGAGCGTAGCCGAAGCCGAATTCGCGCATGATGGCGGGTGAGAAACCGCGCTTGGCGAGATATTCGCGTGCCTGTGCGGCGCGCGAGCCGGCGAGCTCACGCACGAAGAATTCCTGCGCGGCGCCCATCGCATCGTGCAGCCCGGCGCGGCGTTTCGCCTTCTGCGCCTCGCGCGGGTCTGGCGCGGGCATTTCCATCCCCGCGACAACCGCCAGTTCCTTCACCGCATCCATGAACTGCAGCCCGCGCTGATCGGTCATCCAGCGAATCACATCGCCGTGCGCTCCGCAGCCGAAGCAGTGGTAGAAGCCCTTCTGGTCGTTGACGGTGAAGCTGGGTGTCTTCTCGTCGTGGAACGGGCAGCACGCCTTCCATTCGCGCCCTGCGCGTTGCAGCTTGGTCGTCCGCATGATGACGCTGGACAGCGTCACACGGGTCCGCAGCTGATCGAGCCATTGAGGGGAAAGCGCCATCGCGTGGTCGAACCTAATGGCCAGCATCGCCGTGCGCTAGCCCATCGCACAACGCTCCACAGCTAAGATCCGTCATCCTCCGCCTGGGGAGGGAATGGGCCGGACGCCATGGCGATCTTCTCGTCGGCGCGCAGCGTATAAGCCTCGTCGGGCCCTGCGGGTGGCAGAGTGCTCTGCCAGAAAAAGGTGATTGCCTCACCGGTCTGCCAGCCATCGCCGCCGACCACGCGCCAAGCGAGTGTGCCGTTGTCGTCCTGCACACGGATCGTGCCATCCGGCCCGAGCGCCTCTTCCACCTGCGCGCGATCAAAGCCGATCGCGCCGTTGAAGCCGCGTGCCTCGCGCACCGTGGCAAACAAGGTCGCCGCTTCCACCTCGTCCAGCCCCACGGGCCGCATGAAAGGCGGATCGTTCGGGTCGTCCACCCCGGGGCGGACCGTGTGGACATAGGTGTAGACGGTATCGTCGGGCAGTTCGTCCGGATCGCATTCCTCCACCCCCGCAGGGCAGGCGACGTAGCTGACGATATCGCCGATGGACCGGCCATCGACGATGATCGAGGCTTCGACCTCCGGCCCCACGGCACCTTCGATTCTGGCGCCCAGCTCAAGCTCGCCGAAATCGGCGGCAACCAGCGTTCTGGGATCGGATGGGGCATCGGCGGTGACGCTGGGCGTCGGCGAGGGTTCGGTGTCTTCCGGCTCGCCCGCGCAGGCTGCAAGCACCGCCGCGAGCGCGACCGGAGCCAGCATGCGAGAGGCGAGCCTGCGCCTCACGACAGCGATTCCTTCACCCAGCCGCTGGTCCGCGTCATGTCGAGCGTGGCGCCATGACGCGTCTTCAGCTCGGCCATAACCTTGCCCATCGACTTGATGTCGGTGGCGCCAATATCGGCCTTCACCTGGTCGATCGCGGCGCGGGTTTCCGCCTCGTCCATCTGCTTCGGCAGGAATCCCTCGATCACGGAAAGTTCGTATTCTTCCTTCTCGGCCAGTTCCTCGCGCCCGCCTTCGCGGTACATCGCGATCGATTCCTTGCGCTGCTTGGCCATCTTGAGCAGCACGTCGGTGACGATCTCGTCATCGTCGACGTCGCCCTTGGCGGTGCGCAGTTCGATATCCCGGTCCTTGATCTTGGCCTGAATCAGGCGGAGCGCGGCCGTCCGCTCCTTGTTGCCGCCTTTCATGGCGGCGATGACTTCCTTCTGGATCGTCTCGCGTATCATGTTTTCCGTTATACCTTTGCGTTTCACTCAACAGACGTCCGGATATAACAAATGTTCCTGCGGGTGGAGGGGTGATGAAAAGCGTCGGGCGTGCGCTTGACGGGCGCGAAGTGCAGGCCTAGCCGGATGGCTTAGCGCACATTGCTGGACAGACTTTAAGGAACGGACAGGCCCATGGCTTCAGCCGAGATTACTCCTGCGCAACCTGATGGTGCGACGGGCCTGTTGCTTCTTGCCGATGGCACCGCCCTGTGGGGCATTGGCTGCGGCGCGGAAGGCTCTGCTGTGGGGGAGGTGTGCTTCAACACCTCGATGACCGGCTATCAGGAAGTGATGACCGACCCGAGCTATGCCGGGCAGATCGTCACCTTCACCTTCCCGCATATCGGCAATGTCGGCGCCAACCCCGAAGATATCGAGAGCAAGGTGGAAAGCGCGCTGGGCTGCGTGATGCGCGAAGTGCCCACCGGGCCGAGCAATTTCCGCTCCGAAGTCGATCTCGACACATGGTTGAAGGACGAAGGCAAGATCGGGCTGGCGGGCGTGGATACCCGCGCCCTGACCCGGCTCATTCGTTTGAACGGTGCCCCCAATGCGGTGATCGCCCATGCGGCGGACGGCGTGTTCGACCTCGAGGGGCTCTTGCAGAAGGCGCGCGAGTGGCCGGGGCTCGAAGGCATGGACCTTGCCCGCCGCGTGAGCCGCAAGGCGCACGAAGGCTGGCGCGGCGGCGCGTGGGAACTGGGCAAGGGCTATGGCGAGAGTGGGGCGAGCAAGCCGCACGTCGTCGCGATCGACTTCGGCGCGAAGGACAACATTTTCCGCCAGCTGGTCCGCGCGGGCGCACGGGTGACGGTGGTGCCGGCGGAGACCTCGCTGGAGGATGTGCTGGCACACGAGCCCGACGGCGTGTTCCTCTCCAACGGCCCGGGCGACCCGGCCGCGACCGGTGCCTATGCGGTGCCGGTGATCCAGGGGCTCCTGGAGCGCGACATTCCGATCTTCGGCATCTGTCTCGGCCACCAGCTCCTCGGCCTCGCGGCGGGGGCGAAAACCTCGAAAATGTTCCAGGGCCACCGCGGCGCGAACCACCCCGTCCAGCGTGTCGGCGAAGGGTGGGGCGAAGCGACCGGCCTGGTCGAGATCACCAGCATGAACCACGGCTTCGCAGTCGACGGCGACACGCTGCCCGCGAATGTCGAGCAGACGCACGTCTCGCTGTTCGACGGCACCAATTGCGGCATCGCGATCAAGGGCAAGCGGGCGTTCGGGGTGCAGTATCACCCCGAGGCGAGCCCGGGGCCGCAGGACAGTTTCTACCTGTTCGAGAAGTTTGTGGGGATGCTGGGGTGAAGCGTCTTCTGGTCGTGATCTCTATGCCTTTGGCAGCCTGCAATGGCAGCAACTATGAAGTGGCCGCAGATCTCACTGATGATGAACTCCGCGCGATCGTACCTGATTGTGGGCTGGCCTCTGATGATTTCACCTTCAAGAATGGCACATTGATCATCTCGAAAGATGCTGACTTCGAAAAGTCGAGTTGCGTGATGCACCGTGTCAAGGCGCTGGGAAAGTACTCAGGAGCAGAGGTTGGCAACGCTAAATATGTCACTCCATCAGGCGAATGATGTGTTGCATCCACAACTCCCCTCCCCGTGGGGAGGGGGTGGGGGTGGGGGGTCGGCGTTGACGGCCGGGCGCTTCATCGCGAACCGGGTACACCCATCCCCCGACCCCTTCCCTCAAAGGAAGGGGAGGTCAGACATTGCGCGCAATTTCGATTTCGCGCGCAATGGTTTCGAGAACGCCATCGGTGTTGCTCAAGATTTTGTGGTTCCAGAAACGGATCACACGGTAGCCGTGCGCTTCGATGGCCGCAGTCCTCGCCGCGTCGGCCTCAACCGAATGCTGGCCCCCGTCGCATTCGATGGCGATCCGAAGACTGCGGCACGCAAAGTCGACCACGTAGCCGCCAACGGGAAACTGCCGCGTGAACTTCATACCCATCTGCCCGTTGCGCAGATGCGACCACAGCAAACGTTCCGCATTCGTCATGTCGCGCCGCAGCTTGCGCGCGACGCCGGTCAATCGCTTCTCGGCCAAGGCCGTACACCCCCACCCAGCCTCCCCCTCAAGGGGGAGGGGCTTGGAGTAGCATACTAGTCATGCCCAAACGTACCGACATTTCCTCCATCCTCGTCATCGGCGCGGGGCCCATTATCATAGGGCAGGCGTGCGAGTTCGATTACTCGGGCACGCAGGCGATCAAGGCGCTGAAGGAGGAGGGCTATCGCGTCATCCTCGTCAATTCAAACCCGGCGACGATCATGACCGATCCCGAGTTCGCCGACGCGACCTATATCGAGCCGATCACGCCCGAGGTGGTCGAGAAGATCATCGCCAAGGAGAAGCCCGACGCGCTGCTGCCCACGATGGGCGGGCAGACCGCGCTGAACTGCGCGCTCAAGCTGTTCGAAAGCGGCGCGCTGGAGCGGCACGGGGTGCAGATGATCGGCGCCGATGCCGATGCGATCGACAAGGCGGAGAACCGCCAGCGCTTCCGCGAGGCGATGGACAAGATTGGGCTGGAAAGCGCCCGCTCACGCACCATCAACGCCGACGATCTGGTTGCCGAGGACCGGGCGGAATACAAGCGCCGGGCAGCCGAACTCTCTGGCGACGCGCTGGACAAGTTCGAGACCGAATGGCGCCGCGGGGAGCAGCGCCGGAAGGAAAAGTACGTCGCCGCCGCGATCCAGCGCAGCCTCGACGCGCTCGACTTCACCGGCCTGCCCGCGATCATACGCCCCAGCTTCACGCTCGGCGGGACGGGCGGCGGCATCGCCTACAACAAGTCCGAGTTCGAGCAGATCGTGCGCTCCGGCCTCGACGCCTCGCCCACGACCGAGGTGCTGATCGAGGAATCGCTGCTCGGGTGGAAAGAATACGAGATGGAGGTTGTCCGCGACCGCAAGGACAATTGCATCATCATCTGCGCGATCGAGAACGTCGATCCGATGGGTGTCCACACCGGCGATTCCATTACCGTCGCGCCCGCGCTGACGCTGACCGACAAGGAATACCAGATCATGCGCACCGCCTCGATCGAGGTGCTGCGCGAGATCGGGGTTGAGACCGGCGGATCGAACGTTCAGTTCGCCGTGAATCCCGAAAACGGCCGCCTGATCGTGATCGAGATGAACCCGCGCGTCTCGCGCTCGTCGGCGCTTGCCTCCAAGGCGACCGGCTTCCCCATCGCGCGCGTCGCGGCGAAGCTGGCGGTAGGCTACACGCTGGACGAGATCACCAACGAGATCACCGGCGCGACGCCCGCCAGCTTCGAGCCGACCATCGATTATGTCGTCACCAAGATCCCGCGCTTCGCGTTCGAGAAGTTCAAGGGCGCAGAGCCCTGCCTCTCCACTGCGATGAAGTCCGTCGGCGAGGTGATGGCGATCGGTCGCTGCTTTGCCGAAAGCCTGCAGAAGGCGCTGCGCGGGCTGGAAACCGGGCTCGACGGGCTCGATCCGGTGGAAGAGCTGGAAGGCGCCTCGCACGACGAGATCCTGTCTGCCATCAGCCGCCGCACGCCCTCGCGCCTGCTGGGCATAGGGCAGGCTTTCCGGGCTGGAATCCCCTTCGAGACGATCCGCGAGACGACCACCTACGATCCGTGGTTCCTGCACCAGATCGAGGCTATCGTGGAGGCTGAAAATCGCGTTGCCGATATCGGTCTGCCGCGCGAGGCGGCCGATCTGCGCCGGCTCAAGGCGCTCGGTTTCTCGGACGCGCGGCTCGCGCAGCTCGCGGTACAGTCCGTCGGCGCGGCGCGGGGCGGGGCGGAAGCGCGCTCGGGCCTGCTGCACGACGCGATGCAGGCAATGGCGGGGGCGACCAGCGCCGCCGAAGTGCGCAAGCTGCGCCACAAGCTGGGCGTGTTGCCGGTCTTCAAGCGGATCGACAGCTGCGCCGCCGAGTTCGAGGCGACGACGCCCTACATGTACTCGACCTACGAGGCCCCGGCTTTCGGCGCCCCTGCAGACGAATCCGATCCGACGGACCGCCGGAAGATCGTCATCCTGGGCGGCGGGCCGAACCGGATCGGGCAGGGCATCGAGTTCGACTATTGCTGCGTCCACGCCTGCTTCGCGCTGAGCGAGGCAGGGTTCGAGACGATCATGGTCAACTGCAACCCGGAAACCGTTTCCACCGATTACGACACGTCCGACCGGCTTTATTTCGAGCCGCTGACCGCCGAAGACGCGCTCGAAATCCTCAGCCGGGAAATGGTCAACGGAGAACTGGTCGGCGTGATCGTGCAGTATGGCGGACAGACGCCGCTCAAGCTGGCACAGGCGCTGGAGGACGAAGGCATCCCGATCCTCGGAACTTCGCCGGACGCAATCGACCTTGCCGAAGACCGCGAACGCTTCGCCAAGATGGTCAACAAGCTGAAGCTGAAGCAGCCGGAAAACGGCATCGCCAAGAGCCGCGATGAAGCCGCCGCAGCTGCGCGCACCATTGGCTACCCGGTGCTGCTGCGCCCGTCCTACGTGCTGGGCGGCAGCGCGATGCAGGTGGTCGATTCCGAAGCCCAGCTGGACGACTACATCGCCAGCGCCGTGAAGGTGTCGGGCGAAAGCCCCGTGCTGGTCGATCAGTACCTGCGCGACGCGATCGAATGCGATGTCGATGTCCTGTGCGACGGGACCGATATCGTGGTCGCGGGCGTGATGCAGCATGTCGAGGAGGCGGGGGTTCACTCGGGCGACAGCGCCTGCACGCTGCCGCCCTATTCGCTTTCCGCCGAAGTGGTCGGGGAGATCGAGCGGCAGTCCGAAGCGCTGGCGCGCGAGCTCAAGGTGGTCGGCCTGATGAACGCCCAGTTCGCGGTGAAGGATGGCGAGATCTACCTGATCGAGGTCAACCCGCGCGCAAGCCGCACGGTGCCCTTCGTCGCCAAGACCATCGGCCAGCCCATCGCCAAGTTCGCTGCGCGGATCATGGCGGGCGAAAAGCTGGCGGATCTGCCGCCGATCACCCGCGACCTCGACTATGTCGCGGTCAAGGAAGCGGTGTTCCCCTGGGGGCGCTTCCCCGGCGTGGACCCGGTCCTGAGCCCGGAAATGAAATCGACGGGCGAGGTCATGGGGCTGGACCAGGACTTCGCAATGGCCTTTGCCAAGGCGCAGCTGGGCGCAGGAATGATGCTTCCGCGTGAAGGGAGGGCCTTCGTTTCGGTGAAGGACAGCGACAAGGCCGGGATCGTCGAGGCCGTGCGCGGACTGGTCGAGACCGGGTTCGAGATCGTGGCGACCGGCGGCACGCATGATTACCTGGCGGATCAGGGCCTCCCGGTCACGCAGGTCAACAAGGTAGCGCAGGGACGGCCGCATATCGTCGACCGGATCATCGACGGCGAGATCGATCTGATTCTGAACACGACCGAGGGCTGGCAGTCGCTGCGCGACAGCCAGTCGATCCGGGCAGGCGCACTGGAACACAAGGTGCCGTACTTCACCACGGCATCGGCCGGGCGCGCAGCTGTGGAGGCGATCACCGCGCTTGCATCGCACCCGCTTGAAGTTCGGTCATTGCAGTCCTATTATTCAGCGACCTGACGACGGTACTTCTCCCGAAAATTCCTCCTCGTCTTACCGCCCCGCAAGGGCGCGGCAGGGGCGGACTTTCGGGAAAAGAGCCTCAACGGGGCCAATTTGGATAGATCGGGGGTACCCATGGAAAAAGTTCCGATGCTGGCAGAAGGCTACGAGCGGCTCACCGCCGATCTGAAGGCCCTGCGCGCGGAACGTCCGAAGATTGTCGACGCGATCGAAGAAGCGCGTGCACATGGCGATCTTTCGGAAAACGCTGAATATCACGCGGCGAAGGAACGACAGGGCCAGGTCGAGGCGCAGATCGCCGAGATCGAGGACCGGGTGACCCGTGCCCAAATCATCGATCCGCAGACGCTTTCCGGCGACAAGGTGGTGTTCGGCGCGACCGTGACCCTGCTCGACGAGGACGACAAGCCCGTCAAATACCAGATCGTCGGTCAGACGGAGGCGGATGCCAAATCGGGCCGCATCTCGTACAGCTCGCCGCTGGGGCGCGCGCTGATCGGCAAGAAGGTGGGCGAAGAGGTCGAGGTGACGGTGCCCTCGGGCGACAAGTTCTACCTCGTCGACAAGATCGAATTCATCTGAGGCTGCGCGCCTGAGCCGCCGGTGCGGCGTCAGGCGAGCGCCTTCTCCATCGCGTAATTGTGGATCGGTACGCCGTCCACTTCGAAGTCGCGTCTGTGCGAAACGCGATAACCCGCGCGCTCGAAGGCGGCGCAGGGAAGTTCGCTTGCTTCGGTATACAGCCGCGTCGCGCCTGATGCGCGCGCCGCGGTCTCCGCCTCGGCGAGCAGATTTTCGGCGACGCCCTGCCGCGTGTGATCCGGATCGCAATAGAGGTGGTCCAGGTGCCCATCGCCCTCCAGCAGGGCATAGGCGCAGGGACGATCGGCGTCGTCCACGCACACCAGTATCAGATGGCCTTCCTCCGAACGCTCAACATAAGACGCGGCCTCGCCATGGCGTGCAGACCAGGCCGCAACCTGTTCGGGCGAATAGGCGCGTGGGCCGATCGTCCGGATGGCCCGCACTGCCAGCTGGGCCAGCGCTTCCGCATCCTCACGGCGAAACGGGCGAATGCGGTATGCCACTCGCGGCTCAGGACGAAGGTTCGAGCAGCTTGTGAATGTGCACGATCACATACTTCATCTCTGCATCGTCGACCGTGCGCTGGGCATTGGCGCGCCATGCTTCTTCGGCCTGTTCGTAGGTGCTGAAAACGCCGACGACATGGATGCTTTCCGGGTCCTGGAATTCGACCGAGCGTGGGTCTTTCACCCGTCCACCCATGACAAGGTGAAGCAGCTGCGGGCTGGTGGTTTCCTGGACGTTGGCACTGGATTTGGGGTCGGACATCGGGGGAATCTCCGTTCGAATTGGGGCTAAATGTGAAAAAGCCCGCAAGCATTAACGCGCGCGGGCTTTGTTACAAGCTTACATTGGGCAAACCTGCCAGAGCAGGGGCCCGATAGGGTTTTCAGGTCGCCGGATCAGAACGGGAGAGCCGAGCGCAGGTCGCGATAGCCGCGGCCCGTCTTGCGGGCAGCACGACGACCGGCGTGGCGCGCGGCGTCCTTCTGGCGATCGGCGAAGTAGGCGGCATTGCGGCGCGCGGAGCGGCTGCCGAAGGCAATGTCGTCGCTCAGGTCCACCAGGCGGTCGCCACCGTGGCGGGTGGCAGTGCCCACCTTGCCGGCCATCCCGCTGGCATAGGCCAGACCAAGATCGGCCAGATGATCGGCAAAGCCGACTGCGCGGCCGGTAAGCTCGCGCCCCTTGGAGGTACGCGAACCGATCGCAAGACCGATCAGTGCGACCGCCCCGACGGTGAGCAGCGGGTGTGCCTTCACGAATTCGGTCGCATTGTCGGTGGCGTCACGCGCCATGTCCGCAATGCTGCGCTCTTCGTTGCGGCGTTCGCTTTCCTCGATCTTGCGGCGTAGTTCGTCGCGCTGTTCCTGCGTGCTCATCGGTAATCTCCAACCTCGAAATGTTCTTCATTAATCAAGCGTCGGAAGGGGCACTCGGTTCCGAGACTTTCGGCTAGTCCGTTTCGTCCCAGGCGTAGTCGTCATCCTCGGGCTCGTCATCGTCTCCGCCCAGAGCCCACCAGCCCAGGATCATCGCCAGTATAGCGCCGATCCCGTATGATGCGGGCTTGTGCTTTTCGACCAGTTCCCTGCCTTCGGAAACGATGTCTCCCACGCCGAGCAGGGCCGAACTGGCGATCCGTGCGCCGATCCCCTTCTCCTCCACGTCACCCTTGAGGTGCGCGATATCGTCCTTCACCAGCGTGCGAGCGGCATCACGCAGGGCGCGGTCCTCTTCCATCTGGCGCTTGCGCGGGCTCATGCTCCGGGCTCCTTGAAGGCTCGCGTCACGCGCTTGAAGCGCGACCGGGCGAGCAGCCCGACGATGATCATCAGCACCAGCAACGTGCCCACCACCGCCGCGGTGGCAACGAACGGCCCGATGATCGGCGCCAGCGCGATGATCAGCCCCACGACCAGCCCGATCAGGGCGAGGTGCAGGAAGGCCAGCGCGCCCAGCACGAAGACCACGCCTGAGCCCGCTTCGCGCGAAGCGTAGTTGGCGCGGGACTTCTGGAAGGCGACTTCCGCCTCCACATAGGTGCGACCGTCCTCGTAGAGCGCATAGGCATCGTCGAACAGCGAACCGAGAGGCTCTTCATCCGCCCGCGTCTGCTCGGCATAGGGTGAGCCTGCCGCATCGGCTCCGGTGAAACCGGACGGTGCGACAGGCTCGTCGAGATCATTATGACCCGGCACAGCCCCTCCTTGGGCGGAGGAACTCAACGGCGAAAGATGCGTGCGAGAATGTAGCCGCCGAAGGCAGCCATCCCGACCGAAAGGCCGGGGTTCTTCTTCACGAATTCGCGCGCTTCGTCACCCAGTTCGTCGTACGACTTGGTGTCGATATGCGCGGCGGCGTCCTGCAGGCTGCGCGCGGCGTTGCGCGCGTGGTCGCCGTATTTGGGGCCGAAATTGTCGTCGATCTTGGCGGCGTTTTCGGCCACGACGCGGCTCAGCGAAGTCAGCGCTTCGCTGGCCTTGTGCTTGCCTTCGACGGCAAGTTCGCCGCCCTTGGCCTTCGCCTGCTCGGCATATTCCGAACCCTTGGCGGTGGCCTGTTCCTTGTAAGCGTGCGCACGGGTCGACGCTTCGCCGCGAAGCGCCTGCGCGCCGGCCTTGGCTTCGTCGAGAGCGGAATTGAAGCGCGACTTCGCCTCTTCCTTGCCGCCGGCGCCTTGCGCTGCAGCGGAACCGCTTGCCGCGCCTGCGGCGTCGGTGGTCAGAGGAACGGCGCTGGTTTCGTTAGTCTTGTCGTCAGTAGCCATGGGATTTCCCTCTTTTTGCAGTTAGTATTCGACAGGCCCAAAACTTGTGCCGTCCTCGATTTTGCAACGCAGCTTGCATGGGTTCGTTCCACCGCATAAGCCGCGCGGCGCACCAAGGCCGAACGTGTTTTCTCCGGCCTGACTAGCATATTCCCAGCGGAGGCCCAATGACTGCCATCATCGATCTGCACGCGCGTGAAATTCTCGACAGCCGTGGGAATCCCACCGTCGAAGTGGATTGCCTGCTGGAAGACGGCAGCTTCGGTCGCGCCGCTGTGCCGTCGGGCGCGTCGACCGGGGCGCACGAAGCGGTGGAGCTGCGCGATGGCGACGGCGACCGCTATCTGGGCAAGGGCGTGCTCAAGGCGATCGACGCGGTGAACGGCGAGATTGCGGATACGCTGCTGGGGATCGATGCGGAAGACCAGCGCGATGTCGACACCATGCTGATCGCGCTCGACGGGACCGAGAACAAGGGCCGCCTCGGCGCGAACGCGCTGCTTGGCGTTTCCCTCGCAGTTGCGAAGGCGGGTGCGAATGCGCGCGGCCTGCCGCTGTGGAGCTATGTCGGAGGGGTCTCCGCCCACGTGCTGCCGGTGCCGATGATGAACATCATCAATGGCGGCGAGCATGCCGACAACCCGATCGACATCCAGGAATTCATGATCATGCCGGTGGGCGCAGAGACGCTGGCCGAGGCGGTTCGCTGGGGCGCGGAAGTGTTCCATACGCTCAAGAAGGGGCTCTCGGCCAAGGGTCTCTCGACCGCGGTGGGCGACGAAGGCGGCTTTGCGCCGGACATTGCCAGCACGCGCGACGCGCTCGACTTCATCATGCAGTCGATCGAGAAGGCGGGCTTCACCCCGGGCAGCGACATCGCGCTGGCGCTCGATTGCGCGGCGACCGAGTATTTCAAGGATGGCAAGTACGTCCTGGCAGGTGAGGGCGCGACCTACGGCGCGAGCGAGATGGCGGACTATCTCGCCTCGCTTTGCAACGATTACCCGATCCGCTCCATCGAAGACGGCATGGCCGAGGACGATTTCGAAGGCTGGAAGGCGCTGACCGACACCATCGGCGACAAGGTCCAGCTGGTCGGTGACGATCTTTTCGTGACCAATCCGGCGCGCCTGCGCGACGGGATTGCGAAGGGCCTCGCCAATTCGCTGCTGGTGAAGGTCAACCAGATCGGCACGCTGTCCGAAACGCTGGATGCCGTCGATATCGCGCACCGCGCGGGCTACACCGCCGTGATGAGCCACCGTTCGGGCGAGACCGAAGATTCGACGATTGCCGATCTGGCGGTCGCCACGAACTGCGGTCAGATCAAGACGGGCTCGCTCGCCCGTTCGGACAGGCTGGCGAAGTACAACCAGCTGATCCGCATCGAGGAAGAACTGGGCGACAGCGCGCATTATGCGGGCCACGCCTGCTTCGGGCGGCTCTCCGGCTAGTCAGCCCCGGCCTGGCCGGACGCGCCTTCGCTCCGGTTCTTCGGGTGGAACCAGTATTGCCACACGCCCCATGCGTTGATGAGCAGCAGCACGCCGTTCATCGCGGCCAGCGGGATCGCGTCGGACGTCAGCCCGATATAGACCCACAGCGCCGCCACCGCGCAAAACAGGATGAAGCCATAGGCGCTCGCCCTGCGCCCCAGATCGAAGGCGAGGAGCGATGCGGCGATGATCGTGCCGATCGAGGCGAGCCAGTCCAGTGGTCCGTTCATGCGCAGGGCAATGCGCGAACGACGCGATCCGTTTCGCAATCACGCAAAGGTTAGGTTCAGCGCGCGAAGCGGCCCGCAATGTCGAGCAGCGCGATGGCGGCTTTCGCTGCCTCGCCGCCCTTGTTCTTCTGCGCCGGATCGGCCCGAACCTGCGCCTGGATTTCGTTCTCCACCGTGATGATCCCGTTGCCGATGGCGATACCGTCCATCGTCAGCGCCATGATGGCGCGCGCGCTCTCGCCCGCCACGATCTCGAAATGATAGGTCTCGCCCCGGATCACAACACCGATGGCCACGAAGCCGTCGTACTGGCCGCTCTCCGCTGCCAGCGCGATGGCGCCCGGAATCTCGAGCGCGCCGGGCACGGTCAGCACCTCGGCCTGGTGACCTGCATCTTCCAGCGCGGCGCGTGCGCCCTCGATCAGCTTGTCGTTCAGGTCGGCGTAGAAGCGCGCTTCCACGATCAGGAATTTGGCCATTAATTCACTCCGGAATGGGGCGTTCGCCCACCACGGAGATGCCGTAGCCTTCCAGGCCGACGACATTGCGGTGGGAATTGGTCAGCAGGGTCATCTCGGACACGCCGAGATCGGCCAGGATCTGCGCGCCGATGCCGTATTCGCGCAGATCGCCGCCCTCGGGCTTGCCAGCCACTTCGGCGCGCATCTTTTCGGGCTGGCCCGGCATCAGGCATACGATCAGCCCGCTGCCTTCCTCGCCGATCACGCGCATCGCGCGCTGGAGAGTGTCGCGCTTGTCGCCTTCGCGCCCCAGCACATCGTCGAACAGCGAGATGCGATGCATCCGCACGAGGGTAGGGCTGTCGGCCAGCACGCGGCCTTTCTGCAGCACCACGGAAACGCTGCCGTCCACCGTGCTGCGATAGCTGATCGCGCGCCATTCCCCGCCGTGCTGGCTGGTGAAGGTGCTCTCGCCCGCACGTTCCACAAGGTGATCGTGCTTCATGCGATATTCGATCAGATCGCGGATCGTGCCGATCTTGAGCTTGTGGCGCCGCGCGAAGTCGACGAGATCATCGAGCCGCGCCATCGAGCCATCATCGTTCATGATCTCGCAGATCACGCCCGAGGGGTTGAGGCCTGCCAGACGCGAGATATCGACCGCAGCCTCGGTATGGCCTGCACGAACCAGCACGCCGCCATCGCGCGCAATCAGTGGGAAGACGTGGCCCGGTGTCACGATATCCTGCGCGCCCCTGGTCGGGTCGATCGCCACCGCCACGGTGCGCGCACGGTCCGCGGCGCTGATCCCGGTGGTCACACCTTCGCGCGCCTCGATGCTGACGGTGAAGGCGGTTTCGTGACGTGTGCCGTTGCTGCGGCTCATCAATTCGAGGCCGAGCGCTTCGACCCGAGCGCGTTGCAGCGTCAGACAGATAAGCCCGCGCCCGTGGGTGGCCATGAAGTTCACGGCATCGGGCGTCGCCATCTGAGCGGGGATCACCAGATCGCCCTCGTTCTCGCGGTCCTCGTCGTCGACGAGCACGAACATGCGGCCATTGCGTGCTTCCTCGATGATCTCCTCGATCCCGACGAGCACCGGCGCATCGTCCTGTGCGTCGAGAAAGGCATCCAACTTGCGCAGGGTTTCTGCGGTGGGATTCCAGTCATCCTCTGCGCAATCGCGCAGGGTGTTTGCGTGAAGCCCCGCCGCGCGGGCAAGGGCGGCGCGGGTCATCTCCCCGGAGGCGATGGCGGTGCGCACGCGTGCTATCGTAGTGTCGCTCATGCGGGGCATCTATCACATTGCAATGTGATAGCAAGCGATGGATTTTATCCATGACATAATCTTCATTGGCGGCTTGATTGTGATATAGACGACTTCCGGGGGGGGGCGTTGATGTTTAGGTCGATAGCGATAGTTGCGATTGGGACGCTTCTTGCGAGCTGCGGAAGTCCGCTTGGCAAGAGCAAGCTCAGTGCGGAAGAGCAGGGATACATCCTGGTACTCGAAGATGTGCTCGCGGCAACATGTCGAGTCGGAACGACCGAGCAGGTCCAGGTAGGTATGGTTCCGATCACCACTCAATGTGGCGTAACCTCCTTCGGGACGCCGCAAATGTGCACTCGCTATCAGCCAGTTTATGAATCGAAAGAGATCGGCTCTCTCTCGGAGGCTGGAATTGATATAAGCCAAGCTCGCAACGATTTGGCTTTCATTCTGCCTCCGGCTGAACTGCGCTTAACCCATGCAAATTTGGTGGCTGCAATTGATGCAAATCGATCAGACCCCAGTGCTGCGCAGTCCGCCTGCTCTCAACTGAAAGACTTCCACGATCGCGTGAACCAGAGGGAGCAGGTCATTCAAACGAACGAGTCGCTCTATCTCGTCTTCGAACCGATTGTTGGTCCATCAGTGTCGCTTGATACGCGAAATGGCTTCACCGTCGAACCGAATTTTTCCGTGCCCACCAAGTTAGGAAGCCTGTCGGCAGGATATAAGAGCTCAGAAGGTGTGAAGATACTCAAGATCGTCTCGGAAGATCAACAAAGGGTTTTCGTACTTGATCGACCGTTTGAATTCGTCGTCCCAGAGGAATATTCAGTTCGGGTCTCTTACGCAGGTGGCGACGAACTTTTGCTTTACGTGGAAAAATGATGGTGGACGCACTAGGGTTCGAACCTAGGACCCGCTGATTAAGAGTCAGCTGCTCTACCAACTGAGCTATGCGTCCACACCGGCCTGCAGATGATGAGGCCGCGCCGTTAATCGATCGTGCGATTCGTCGGCGGGAGGCGGTCACATAGGGCCTGTGGCGAAAGGTGCAACCCCTTCCTTCGCAACAGAGCGATTCAGCTCGAAAGAAGCCCGCCTCCACGGCCCTGCGTATTCCAGCGATGCACCATCATCAGCGTGCCCACGCACAGCATGTTGGTCATCATCGAAGAGCCGCCATGGCTCATGAAAGGCAGCGGAATGCCGACCACGGGAGCAAGCCCCATCACCATCAGCAGATTGATCGCGATGTAGAAGAACATGGTTGCCACCATGCCTGCTGCCAGTAGTCGGTCGAACCGGCTTTGCGCCGCGCGCGCGACCTTGAGGCCCCAGTAGAGGATCAGGCCGAAGGAAACGATCACGAACAGGCCGCCCAGCAGGCCCCATTCCTCCGCCATCGTGGCGAAGACGAAGTCGGTGTGCGGTTCGGGCAGGTATTGCAGGTGGCTCTGCGAACCCTCGTTGAAGCCCTTGCCGGAAAACCCGCCCGATCCGATCGCGATCTTGGACTGGGTGATGTGATAGCCGCTGCCCAGCGGATCGCTTTCGGGGTCGAGGAAGGTCGTCACACGGCGCTGCTGATAGGGCTTGAGCGCGAAATTGTACGCTAGCGGCACCGCGATCGCTCCGGCGGCACCCGCGCTGAGGAACCAGCTCATCGGCAGGCCGGCGAGGAACATCACCACTGCGCCTGAGAACAGGATGGCGAGCGCGGTGCCCAGATCGGGCTGCATCAGCACGAGGCCCACGGGCAGGGCAATGATGACGCCTGCAGGCACCAGCGCGCGCCAAGAACCGATCATGCCGGTAGGCAGCGTGTCGTAAAAGCGGGCGAGGGCGAGGGCGATGGCCGGTTTCATCAGTTCCGAAGGCTGGAGCCGGATCGGCCCGACCTCGAGCCAGCGCTGGCTCCCGCCGCCCATTGCGCCCGCTGCCTCCACGGCGACCAGCAGCAGCAGAATGCCCACGTAGGCAGGATAGGCGACCAGCTTTACGAAATCGCGGGGCATGGCGGCGATCACCAGTGCCACGACCATGAATATGCCGAAGCGGATCAGGTGGGAGGATGCGAAAGGCGTGAAGCTGCCCCCCGCCGCCGAATAGAGAACAGCCGCGCCAAAGCAGGTCAGCAGGATCAGCGGCGTCAGCATAGACCACGGCTGGCGGGCGATGGGGGCCGGGATCACGGAACTCATTGTGCTGCCCCCTGGGCACCGGATGGTCCGCCGGTGCCGCTATTGCGATCTCCCTCGACCGGTTCTTCCACGTCCGGACGACGCACCCTGCGCGGATTGTCGCGCGCGAAGGCTTCGTGGCGCTGCGCCTCGATCCGCGCCTCGGCATCGACCCGGGCCTGGATTTCGCGATCCAGCGGCGCGCTGGGCGGAATGGTTTCGCCCGCAGCCCGCGCATATTCCTCGTACCGGCGCTGGAGCCGCTGCTGCGCGGTGCCGCCCCATTCCTTTTCCAGGGCGCGCAGGGCGTCCATGCCCTTTTGCGGATCGAACAGGAAGGTCATCACGTCGCGCGCGATGGGGTAGGCCGCGCCCGAGCCGCCGCCGTGTTCGATCACCACCGCGCCGGCATAGCGCGGATTGTCGAACGGGGCATAGAACACGAAAAGGCCGTGGTCGCGGTACTTCCACGGGCCGCTCTTGCCGTCAGACTTGCTGAGCGAGACGACCTGCGCGGTACCCGTCTTCCCTGCCATCAGGATGTCGTCGATCGGCAGTCTGGCGCGTCCGGCGGTGCCTGGCCCGTTGACCACATCGCTCATCGCCTGGTGGATGTAGTCGATCTGATCCTTGTTGAAGTCGAGCGAATTGAAGCGCTTGCGCTCATTCGTCTTGATCATGGAAGGCGCAACCTCGCGCCCGGTGGCAAGCCGGGTGGCCATGACTGCCAGCTGGAGCGGGCTTGTAAGATAATAGCCCTGGCCGATCGAGGCGTTGACCGTGTCGTACGGCTGCCATTCCTGCTCGTATTTCTTCAGCTTCCAGGCCGGATCGGGCACGGTGCCGTAGAACTGGCTCGCCACGGGCAGATCGAATTCCTGACCCAGGCCGAATCGGCGGGCATAGGCGGCAACCTTGTCGAACCCGACCTGCTGGGCGAAGTGATAATAGTAGCTGTCGCAGGACTGGTAGACGCTCTTCGCCATGTCGACGACGCCGTGGTTGCTCCAGCAGTTGAAGAAGCGGTTGCCGATCCGGCGGCCGCCACCGCAGACGATGCGCTCGTTCGGATCGATGCCTTCGTGCATGAACGCCATCGAGTGCATCGGCTTCACCGTGGAGCCTGGCGGATAGAGTCCCTTGAGAACCTTGTTGCGCAGCGGCACCCGCTCGTTCTCGCTCAGCATCGCATATTCGACGCTGCCGATCCCGTCCGAGAAGGAGTTGGGATCGAAGCTGGGCATCGAAGCCATGCACAACAGGTCGCCCGTGAGACAGTCCATCACCACGACCGAGCCGCTTTCCAGGCCGAGCCGCCGGGCGGCATAATCCTGCAGCGGGCCGTCGATGGTCAGCTGCACCGGATCGCCCTGAACGTCGGGCCGGGTGCTGAGATCGCGCACGATCCGGCCCGAGGCCGTCACCTCCACCCGCCGTGCGCCGGGCTTGCCGCGCAGGGTCTGTTCGAACTGCTTTTCGACGCCGTCCTTGCCGATCTTGTAGCCCGGCGTGATCAGCAGGGGGTTGCGATCTTCTTCGAACTCCTCGCGGCTGGCCGCGCCCACATAGCCGAGCAGATGGCCGACCGAAGGGCCGGTGGGATAATAGCGGGAGAAACCGCGCTGCGGCACCACGCCGGGCAGCTCGGGCAGGCGGATGCTGACGGCAGCGAAGGCATCGTAGTCGAGGCCGCTGGCGACCTCGATGGGGGCGTAGCCCGCCGATTCGTCGATCTCCTTGCGCAGATCGCGCAGTTTCGCGTCGTCGAGCTTGAGGAGCTTGGCGAGCGTATCCAGCTCGCGCTCTCCGTCCTGCAGCCGCTCGGGAATGATATCGACGCGGAAGTCCGCCTGATTGGAAGCGAGCGGCGCGCCGTTGCGATCGAGGATCCAGCCCCGCCGCGGCGGGATCAGCGTCAGGTTCACCCGGTTGCTTTCGCTCTCGACGGCGTACTTGTCGTTCTCGGCAATGGCGAGATAGCCCATCCGACCGGCGAGCAGCATGCCCACGGAAAGCCCGCCCACGCCCAGCACGAAGCTGCGGCGGTCGAAACTGTTGGTCAGCGTGCTCTCGTTGAGCACTTGCTTGGTAAGGCCGAAAGGCATCAGGCGATGGTCCGGAACCGCATCATGCGGAGTTTGTCGAGACTGGAAACGATGAAGGCGATGAATGGGTAGGCGATGATGGACAGCAGAACTTGCGGGACGATGGTGGCGAACAGCGGGAGCGTCAGGCGACTGCCCGAAACCAGAGTGGCAGCCAGGATATAGACCACCACGATGATCGCAGCGATCAGCCAGTCCTGCGCGAAACCGCGCCATGGGAACCGCATGTCGACAAGCTCGATCGCCAGCATCGCTGCCGAGAACAGGAATATAGCCGATCCGAATGGCTGGCCACTGAACAGGTCGTCCCAGATCCCGAAGATCAGGCCCGACCAGATCGGCAGGACCCCTGGACGCAGCAGGCGCCAGCCCAGCAGGAAGAGGAACCCGATAGGCGGTAGCAAGGGCCCCGATGTCGCGATGGGCACGCTTTGCAGATAGGAGGCGAGCAGGATGGTCGCCCACGGAATGAAGATCAGCAGGAACGGGGACTGATCGCGGTTGATCTGGCGTCCGTGCCCGTCGCGCCGCGTCTTGTAGGCGCGCCGTTCGATCATGGCGTCACCAGTTCGGACTGGCGCGTGCCTTCCTCCGCTTCGCTCTCTTCATTGCCGCTGACGGTCAGGTTGGAGCCGACCGCTTCCTCGATGGGTGTTTCCGCACCGCGCACGGCGTTGGGCTGCCAGATCGGTTCGACCGCGACATAGTCGGTCGCCGCCGGATTGCTGATGATGCGCGCCACGGCCCCGTCGTCCGTCAGGCGGGTAACGATGGCGACCGCGATGCCCGGCCGATACAGGCCGCCCGCGCCGCTGGTAACGAACACGTCGCCGCGTTCCAGCGGGTTGATGCCAAGATTGATGAGGCGGATGTTGATCAGCCCGTCGCCGCGTCCTTCAGCGAAGGCGACCGTGTTGTCGCCCGCACGGCGCACGGGCAGCACGCTCTCGCTATCGGTAATCAGCAGGACGCGCGAAGAATGGCGCCCCGATTCCAGCACCCGGCCTACGATCCCGCGCTCGCTGCGAACCGGCATGCCCGGTTTCACACCGTCGGAGCGGCCTGCGCCGAGATAGGCGAAACGCCGCGTGCTCACGGCGCTCGATCCCACGAGGCGCGCAACAGCTACCGGCTCCACCTCGGTTTCGCGCAGACCCAGCAGGGCCTTCAGTCGCCGGTTTTCTTCTTCGGTTGCCCGCGCCTCGGCGAGGCGGATGCGCGCGATCTCCACTTCTTTCTTCAGCTCGGCATTCTGCTGCCCGGCCTCGAGGTAGCCCTGGACCGAGTCGAAAAAGCCGCGGCCCCCGCTGCGCGCGCCGGCATTCGCCGTGGCGACGGGCTGGGTCGCATCGCCGAACAGGCCGCGCAGGCCGCTGAAGGAGGAAGGCTGGATGAGGGAGACGACCAGCAGCACGATCCCCAGCAGCATCGCCAGGACGATTGCCACATAGCCGGTGAAAGCGCTGTACTGGGCCTTCTTCGAGTGCCCCGATATCCTCTGTTTCGACCCCGACAGGGCCATAGTTCCTCCGTCCGGTTCGGTCCCGGTTGACTTAGGCCGTCATCAGAACGCCGCGGAAGACGGGGTCCTCCATCGCACGCCCGGTGCCAACCGCCACGCAGGACAGCGGGTCTTCCGCGATGCTCACGGGCAGGCCCGTTTCTTCGCGCAAGTGATCGTCGAGCCCGGTGATGAGCGCGCCGCCCCCCGTCAGCACGATCCCCTGGTCGACGATGTCGGCAGCAAGCTCGGGCGCGGTATTTTCCAGCGCGATTCGAACGCCTTCGACGATCGCACCGATAGGCTCGCTCAGGGCTTCGGCGATATGGGACTGGTTGATGGTGATCTCTTTCGGAACACCATTGACGAGATCCCTACCCTTGATGGTGATCGTTTCACCCACGCCATCGGCCGGGGCGACGGCCACGCCGTAGTCCTTCTTGATCCGCTCCGCCGTCGACTCGCCGATCAGCAGGTTGTGGTGTCGGCGTACGTAGGACACGATCGCTTCGTCCATCTTGTCGCCGCCGGTGCGCACGCTGGTGGTGTAGGCAAGGCCGCGCAGCGAAAGCACCGCGACTTCCGTGGTGCCGCCGCCAATGTCGACCACCATCGAGCCGACGGGCTCGGTCACCGGCATGTCCGCGCCGATCGCGGCGGCCATGGGTTCGAGAATCAGGTACACCGCGCTGGCGCCCGCATTGCTGGCCGCATCGCGGATCGCGCGCCGTTCGACCGAGGTCGAGCCCGAGGGTACGCAGATCGTGATTTCGGGGTAGCGGAACAGGCTCTTCTTGCCGTGCACCTTGCGGATGAAGTGCTTGATCATCTCTTCCGCGATTTCGATGTCGGCGATCACGCCATCGCGCAGCGGGCGGATCGCTTCGATCGAGTCGGGCGTCTTGCCCATCATCATCTTCGCGTCGTCGCCCACGGCCTTCACGCGCTTGATGCCGTTGAGCGTCTCGATGGCGACCACCGAGGGTTCGTTCAGGATGATTCCCTGATCGGGCACGTAGACCAGCGTGTTCGCGGTGCCGAGATCGATCGCCATGTTCTGAGTGCCGAACTTCAGAAGATTCGAGAAGAAACCCATAGGTAGTATGCTTCCGTGCCGATCTTGCGGTCGGCCTTTTCAGTGGTTGAAGGGACGGGCCGTTGGTGCGAGTCCACCAGAACAAGGCCCCTAGCGCCCCCTAACGTAAAACGCGACGCCTTTAAGCAAAAAACGGGCGTAAGTTCGCGGGGCCCGTCGAATTTTTCCACCGTCTCGGCTACGTCCGGCCAGATGCCGACGATCAGACGACTGCCAGAAGCGCTCATCAACCGCATCGCCGCGGGCGAGGTGATCGAACGTCCTGCCGCCGCGCTCAAGGAATTGCTGGAAAATGCGATCGACGCGGGCGCGACCCGAATTGCGGTGACGCTGGAGGATGGCGGAATCGGTGCCATCGAGGTGGTCGACGATGGCTGCGGCATGGACGAGCGCGCGCTGGCGCTCGCGCTGGAACGCCATGCCACCTCCAAGCTGCCCGAAGACCTGGTGGGCGATGGCCACGCGCTGGAGCGAGTCGCGACTCTCGGCTTCCGGGGGGAGGCATTGCCCAGCATCGCCAGCGTCGCGCGCTTCACGCTCGAAAGCCGGCCGCACGACGCCGATGCAGGCTGGCGCCGTGTGGTGGATCATGGGCGGGTGGTGGAAGACAGGCCGGCTGCCGTCCCGCCCGGCACCCGTGCGCGGATAGAGGACTTCTTCCGCGAGGTGCCCGCGCGCCGCAAATTCCTGCGCACGCCGCGCAGCGAATATGCCGCCTGTCAGGACATCGTGCGCCGCCTGGCGATGGCTCGCCCCGAAGTCGGCTTCACATTCTCCAACAATGGCCGCCGGATATTCCAGCTGCAGCGCGGCGAAGCCTTGCCCGAGCGGGTGGTGCGGCTCGTCGCGCGCGAGTTGAAGGACAATTCTGTGCCGATCGATCTCGCGCGCGGTGACATGACGCTGACCGGGCTCGCCGGCCTGCCGACATACAACCGCGGCGTGGCGGATCATCAGTACCTGTTCGTCAACGGGCGGCCGGTGAAGGACCGCCTGCTGGTGGGCGCGGTGCGGGGTGCCTATGCCGAGATGCTCGCGCGCGACCGGCATGCGGTGCTCGCGCTGTTCCTCGACCTGCCGCCCGAGGATGTCGACGTGAATGTCCATCCTGCCAAGAGCGAGGTGCGTTTCCGCGATCCGCAGGGCGTGCGCGGCATGATCGTGGGCGGGCTGCGCGCCGCTCTCTCCACAGGGGACAAGCGCAGCGCGCAGGCGCCGGATGCCAGCGCGATGGCGAAGTGGCAGGCAGAGCCGGTGGCGCCGGGCGCCTTTGCTTCGGGCGAGGCGGCGGCGGGTGACTCCACACGCTCCATCTTCGACAGGCTGGGAGGCGAGGGCACACCCTCGCTGCACGAGGGGCGACTGGACTGGGGCGCTCCTTCGCCCGGGGCGCTGCCTTCCGGGCGGGCCATCGAGGCCGAGGAGGCCGCACAGGTCGCGCCCGACCATCCGCTGGGGATTGCGCGCGGGCAGGTCGCCAACACCTATATCGTGGCGGAAGCGGCGGACGGACTGGTGCTGGTGGATCAGCACGCGGCGCACGAACGCCTCACGCTCGAACGCCTGCGCTCCGCCGGGGCGAGCGATGCGGTCTCTCGCAGCCAGGCGCTGCTGATGCCCGAAGTGGTCGAGATGTCCGAGGCGGAGTGCGACCGGCTGGAGAGCATTGCAGACGATCTCGACCGGCTCGGGCTCGCCGTCGAACGGTTCGGCCCGGCCGCCATGCTTGTGCGCAGCCTGCCGCATGCACTGCCCAAGGCGGACCCGCACGCGCTGCTGCGCGACATTGCGGACGATCTGGCGAAAAACGGCATCGACGGGTCGGGCGAGGGCGGCGGCTCGCTGCTGCTGACGGAGAAAATCGAATATGTCCTCGCCACCATGGCCTGTCACGGATCGGTCCGGGCAGGGCGCACCCTGCGCGTCGAGGAAATGAACGCCCTGCTGCGCGAAATGGAGCGCACCCCGCGATCGGGCCAGTGCAACCATGGCCGCCCGACATGGGTGAAACTATCGATGGAAGAGGTCGAGAAGCTGTTTGGAAGGCATTGAGCCTGCGCTCAGCTCCGATCGTCCCCGGTCGAGGTCACGGCCGGTTCGATGGCTTCTCGCCAGCGACGGAAACCCTCTGAATTGAGGTGCAGACCGTCCCAGGTCACTTCCGGCAGTAGTCCATCCTCGTCTGACAGAGAGCCGTTGAGGTCGATGATCCGCGCATCTTTCTGCCGCGCCAGATCGACGATTTTGGTGTTCAGCCGTGCGATCCTGTCGCGGACCTCCGGCGTGCATTGCGGCGTATCGCCGCAATCGAGGATCGGGTGCACGAACACTTGTGCGCCGTCTGCCTGCAGCCCGTCGATTACCGCCGAATAGTGGCCCAGGAATGCGTCGTCCGGGTTTTCGAACAGAGCGTCGTTCGTGCCGATCAGCAGGAAGTATTTCTTCGCCCGCACCGCCTGGATCGATGGCAGACGCTCCCTGACGCCGCCCACCGTATCGCCGCCCACGCCGCGGTTGACGATACTCGTGCCCGGGAACATTTCGTGCCAGCGACCTTGCGCGGTGATGGAATCGCCGACCATGGCCACGTCCGCGCGGGTTCCCCACAAGGGGTCACCCTGGCCGATGATGACGGATTTGGGTGAACCGATATACTCGTCCGGATCGCGCGAACCGTCGTCACCATCGATCAGGTTCTTCACGTAGTTGATCTGGGAGTGCGGGAAGATCTTGTACTCGCCCGCCGCAAGGCCCCACACGAACATCACAGCCATGGCCAGCAGCCAAGGCCAGAAACGGATCACCGACATGGTTTGCTCCTGCCTGCTCAGCCTTCCGGGGTGTGTTCCGGATCGCGGACCGCGAAGATGCCGTTGCCGATCATCGTCAGCACCGGTTCGTCATGCTGGTTGAAAACGGTCTGGCGGCTTTTCGTGAAGCCCATGTTCGGCTTGGACTTTGACCGTCGCTTCTCGATCAATTCGGTTTCCATCCTGAGCGTGTCACCGGGATAGACCGGCTTGAGCCAGCGCAGTTCGTCGATTCCCGGCGAACCGATAGAGGCTGTTTTTTCATGGCGGAACTGATCGACGATCATCCGCATCGACATGGCGCAGGTGTGCCATCCGCTGGCCGACAGGCGCCCGAAAAAGGTCTGCGCCGCAGCTTCGTCGTCAAGATGGAATGGCTGCGGATCGTATTTGGAGGCGAATTCCAGCACCTCTTCCCGGGTGACCTCGTAGTGGCCGAAAGACGACTTCGTGCCGACTTCCAAATCCTCGAAATACTGCATTCAAGACGCCCTTCGCTGGTTAGAGCGCGGGGCCTAGCAGCATCCAGATTCCCATGGCAATCATGGCTAGATTTTCGGTCAGCGAAACGAAGCCCAGCGGCACGTTGCTGCCACCGCCAACACAGGCGCACTTGATGTCGCGCTTCTGGACATAGACCGCGTAGAACACGCTGACCGCGCCGACTGTCCCGATGAACAGCGCGATGGGGATGGAAAGCCATGGCAGAATGCGCCCCGCCATGAGTACCGCCGCCGTCGCCTCCAGGTAGGGATAGGCATAGGCGTAGGGCACGAACCTTCGGCCAAGCTGGTCGTAGCCCACGAACATGGTCGAGAATTGCTCGACATCCTGCAGCTTGAGCATGGCGAGCATGCCCATGGAAAATGCAACGAACCATTCGATGGTGCGAATGGTCAGGCCGTCCAGCAGCCCGATGCTGAGCGTCACGGCCAGCGCGGCGGCTACCGCGAAGACCGCCAGAACAGGGCGATAGCTCGTCTTATCCGGGTCCTTCACCGATTTGCCGAGGTACTTGCGCAGTTCCTCGTAACCGCCGATCCGCTCGCCATCGATGAAGGTCTGCGGGGTCGTCTTCACCCCGTGCTCGTCCTTGAAGGCGTCGGTCTGCTCGCGGGTGGTGAGGTGATGATCCTCAACCTTGTAACCCGCGTTCTCGAGCAGCCATTTGGACTTGGTGCCATAGGGGCACACGTGCTTGTCCATCACCATGCGGTGCAGTTCGGCGGTCTTGGTCATAGCCGAAATATATACCCCCTAGGGGTATCCTTCAACCCGCCCGGAACTTGGGCACCTTTCCGCCCGAGCTCAGCTCTGGAATGATCCGGTAGCGGGCGAGGATGAAGCTGAAGAGGCCGAACAGCAGCAGTCCGATCGCAACCAGCGTGAACCAGATGCCATCATCCGCCAGACTGGCGACCGCATCGCCGATGGTCTTCACCTGATCGCTGCCCTGCGACATGAAGCCCGCGCCCACCAGCGACCAGCCGATGATGACGAACACGACCGCACGCGCGACATAGCCCGCACCGCCGATCATCCGCGTGAAATCGGGTGCCTGCGGACTGACGCGGTTCATGAAGCTGCCGGTGACGCCCTTCTTGCCCTGATTGAACGCAGCGATGAAGAAGGTGAGGCCCAGCAGGCCGAGCAGGATGCCGCCGAATTCCACGCCGAGCACGCCCGAAGCCGCTTCCTGCGCGCCGCCGCCGGACCCGCCGCCGCTGTCGGTCGCGAACTTGAACGCCGACCAGGCGAGGGCGAGGTGGCCGATGGCGCTGCCCGCATGGCCGATCCGCTTGCCCCAGCCCTTGGCGTCCGAACCCTCGTTCTCGATATCGAACAGTGGCGAGCAGAAGCGGAACAGCGCATAGCCGAACAGGCCCAGCACCATGATCCACAGGATCGCCGTACCCCCCGGGAAGTCCTCGATCGCCTTGAAGATGCCTGCCGTACCTTCGGCAATGCGGCCCGCGCTGGTCAGCGCGATCAAACCGACGACGGTGTAGAGAATGGCGCGGCTGAAATAGCCCACGCGCACCAGCCAGTTAAACTTCTCGGATTTGTCGACCATCTGCGTGAGCCCCTGTTTTGCCGTTGTTTTCGATCCAACGGCGGGGGAGCACTATGGTGCCGAGAATCCTCAGACGTTGAACTTGAACATCAGCACGTCGCCATCCTGCACGAGGTATTCCTTGCCCTCCTGGCGCAGCTTGCCTGCATCTTTGGCGCCAGCCTCGCCGCCCAGCGCGATGTAATCGTCGTAGGCGATGGTTTCCGCGCGGATGAAGCCGCGTTCGAAATCGGTGTGGATCTCGCCCGCCGCCTGCGGGGCCTTGGCGCCCGCCGGGAACGTCCAGGCGCGCGCTTCCTTGGGGCCGACGGTGAAGAAGGTCTGCAGACCCAGCAGCTTGTAGCCCGCGCGGATGATCTTCGAGAGGCCGCTTTCGGTGAGGCCCAGCTCGGCGAGATACTCGGCGCGGTCCGCCTCTTCCATCTCGACAAGCTCGGCCTCGATGGCTGCGGAGACGACCACCGACTGCGCGCCTTCGGCTTCGGCCTTCTCGGCCACGAGCTTCGACAGGGCATTGCCCTCGGCCGCGTCTTCCTCGGCCACGTTGCATACGTAGAGCACGGGCTTGGCGGTCAGCAGCTGCGCCTGTTCGAACAGCCGCGCTTCCTCGTCGTCGCCGGGTTCGACCAGCCGCGCGGGCTTGCCGTCCTTCAGGAATTCGAGTGCCTGGCCCAGCACGCTGGCCAGCGCCTTGGCTTCCTTGTCGCCGCCGGTCGCGCGGCGTTTCGCGTTCTCGACGCGCTTCTCGACGCTTTCGAGGTCGGCCAGCATCAGCTCGGTCTCCACCACTTCGGCATCGGCGATGGGATCGACCTTGTTGTTCACGTGCTGGATGTCGTCATCCTCGAAGCAGCGCAGCACGTGGACGATGGCATCGACTTCGCGGATGTTGGCGAGGAACTGGTTGCCCAGGCCTTCGCCCTTGCTGGCGCCTTTCACCAGCCCCGCGATATCCACGAAGGCGAGCTGCGTGGGGATGATCTTGGCGCTCTTGCTGATGGCGGCCAGCTTTTCCAGCCGCTCGTCCGGCACGGAGACCTGTCCCACATTGGGCTCGATCGTGCAGAAGGGATAGTTCGCGGCCTGGGCGGCCTGCGTTTCGGTCAAGGCATTGAACAGCGTCGACTTGCCGACATTGGGCAGGCCGACGATACCGCATTTGAAACCCATGGGAATCCTCTGATCGGGTAGGGCGCGTCAGGCCTCCATCGAAGGAAGCTTCGGATCCGCCCTGCAGGCTTTCAGCGGCCTGGACCGAACCGAGATGACGCGCGTGATGGTCTTCGTGTCGGGATCGCTCGTAACCGCCATGCACGCGCATTCATAGCCGTAATTGCCGTTTACCGGCACCTGTTCGCGCGTACCCTCCCAGGGCGCTTCGTCGAAACCGGGGGCCTGATAGCCGCCCTGTTCGCCGATGGTCCATTCGCCCTGGGCATCGATCAGCCACCAGTTGGCGGGCGTGGGGTTTACCAGCCAGCCGCAGCGCGTTTCCGCAAGGGCGGGGGAGGTGACGCACGAAGCAGCGCCGAGCAGCGCGGCCATCAGCAGGGCGGGGCGGCTAGTCCACATTATGGACCGCCTTGATGAGCGGGCCGTAGCCCGACCCGCCGAGCCAGCCGACCTGCACTTGTGCCGTCACCTCGTTGATCCTCATCTGCGGTTTGGAACCGGGATGGACCTCGGTGCGCAGCGGGCGCGTACCGCCGGGCATGGCGATGATCTGCGCGATGGCGCGCGGCACGTCCATCGGGTCGGCGCTGCGGCCCGAACCGTCTTCCTCGCCCATGTTCGCGACCACCTGCGGATAGCCTGCCGTGTGAACCTGCGCCGCACGTTCCTTGAGCGCGGAGGTGTAGATATTGCGGTTGACCCAGACTTGCGTCGGATAGCCGCCGGGCTCGATGATCGAGACCTCGATATTATGCGGCACGAGTTCGTAGGCCATCGCCTCGCTCATCGCTTCCAGCGCGAACTTGGTCGGCGAGTAATGGCCGGAGTAGGGCACGATCACCCGGCCGAGCTGGCTGGAGATCGGCACGATCAGACCGCCGCCTTTCTTGCGCATGCCCGGCAGCACGGCGCGTGCCATCCGGTGTGCGCCAAGCACGTTGGTGCCGAAGATCAGCTCGGTCGCCTGCATGTCCTGCACTTCGATGGGGCCCGATATGCCGATCCCGGCATTATTGACCAGCACGTCGATCCCGCCGCCGTTCAGCCGCTCGGCCTCGGCGACGCCCGCTGCGACCTGCGCGTCGGACAGGACGTCGATCTCGATCACGGTGATGTCGAGTCCGTCGTCTGCGGCGAGGGCGCGCAGCTCTTCCGCTTCGGGGCGGGGGAGGTTGCGCATGGTCGCGAAGACCTTCGCGCCGAGACGCGCGTAATGCTCCGCGCCCAGGCGCCCGAACCCGGAGGAAGATCCGGTGATGAGCACGCTCTTGCCGAAAAGATTGGGCGTGGTGGCCGCAAGGTCGCGCTGGGCGCGGGCGGCCGTGGCGGTCAGCACGCCGGTCGCGGCGGCGCCGGCAAGCAGGGTACGGCGGGATAGCTGGGGCATGGTCTACTCCGTGATCGTCTCGTCGTTCGATACCTCCTTAGCCGCGAACACGCGGAGCCGGTGCATCTCCTTTTGGACGTACCACAAGGCGAACACATCGTAGAGGGCATGGGCCAGCATCACCGCAAGCAGCGATCCCGTGATCCAGTAGACGCAGCCGAAGACGGCTCCGATCGCGAAGATGATCGCGGCGACCGTCGGCTTCGCGAAATGGACCACCGCGAAGAGCGCCGCGGCGAAGGCAATGGCCAGCGGCGCGGAGATATAGTCACCCGCGAGCGTCTGCACGCCACCGCGAAACAGCGCTTCCTCGCCGATCCCCGCACCCAGCGAGACCCAGATGACGGCGGGGAAGGGCAGCGGCTTTTCGAGGAAGGCGAAGTTATCCGCCTGTGCCCGCACGAGGTATTCGGCGAGCTTCGGCAGGCCGTAGAAGGTCGCCGCCGCCAGCACGACCAGCACCGCGGCAAGCAGCCCTCCGGCAACGAATTCGTCCGACCCGAAGGTGACGAAGGACCGGGCGGGGCGGCCCGATAGCACCCAGAGGGCAAGGCCGATAATGGCGAAGAACAGCGTTTGCGCGGTCAGCAGGACAAGCAGGGTACCGCGGCCCGGCATGGTCCGCGTCAATCCTGCATCCTGAGCGCGACATCGTTCATGAAGCGCGCATCGTCGCCTTCGGCCAGCCACGATGCCTCGCTCGCCATTGCGCCGAGCATGTCCGCCAGATCGTCCATCTCGGCCTTGGCGAAGTTGCCCAGGACATGGCCTGTCACGCGGTCCTTGTGGCCCGGATGGCCGATGCCGATGCGCACTCGCCTGAAATCGGGGCCGAGATGCTGGTTGATGCTGCGCAGGCCGTTGTGCCCGGCCAGCCCGCCGCCCATGCGAACCTTCACCTTGAAGGGCGCGAGGTCCAGCTCGTCGTGGAAGACGGTCAGCGCGTCCGGCTCCAGCTTGTAGAACCGCATGGCTTCGGCGACCGAACGGCCGCTCTCGTTCATGAAGGTTGCGGGCTTGAGCAGCAGGACCTTCTCGGTCCCGATCCGGCCTTCCTGGACCCAGCCCTGAAACTTCTTCTGCACGGGGCCGAAATCGTGGGCCTCGCCGATCACGTCGCACGCCATGAAGCCGACATTGTGCCGATGGAGCGCGTAGCGCGGTCCCGGGTTTCCTAGGCCTGTCCATATCTGCATGGCGCCAGTCCCTAATCGCTTGGCCCGGAAATGAAAACGCCGGACCTCTGGGGAGAGGCCCGGCGTTCGCAATGCAGTATGTGAAGCGGCTTATTCGCCGTCGACGACCTGGTCGTCTTCACCTTCCACGGTCTCGGCATGCTGCTCGATGACCTCGGTTTCGGTGACTTCGTCTTCACCCTCGGCGCCTTCGGCCTTCTTGAGCGCGGACGGGGCGACCAGCGTGGCGATCGTGAAGTCGCGATCGGTGATCGCCGAGGTGCTGCCTTCGGGCAGGTCGACTTCGCTGATGTGGATCGAGTCGCCGACTTCCTTGCCCTTGACGCTGATGACGATCTCGTTCGGAATCTTGTCCGCTTCGCAGACCAGTTCCAGCTCGTGACGGACCACGTTGAGAACGCCGCCCTTCTTGAGGCCGGGCGATTCCTCTTCGTCGACAAAGACCACGGGGACGCTCACGTCCACCTTGGCGCCCTTCGCAAGGCGCAGGAAGTCCACATGCTCGGGACGGTCGGTGACGGGGTGCAGCGCAACGTCCTTGGGCAGGGTGCGCACTTTCTTGCCGCCAACTTCGATTTCGATGATCGAGTTCATGAAGTGGCCCATGTCGAGCTGGCGAATAAGTTCGCGCTCTTCGACGTGGATCGTGATGGGTTCTTCCTTGCCGCCATAGATCACGGCGGGGACACGGCCTTCGCGACGCAGTGCCCGGGAGGCTCCCTTGCCAGCCCGGTCGCGCGTCTCGGCCGGCAGGGTCAGAGCGTCGCTCATCGTATACTACCTTTCGAAATGCGGATATTATGCTTCGGTCCGCCACGCCTCCAGGGATGCACATGGCGCCGAAGCGCGCGCTGTTACGGGCAGTGGCGCGGAAATGCAAGCTGCATCGGCGCCGCCAAGCCTATTGCACGCGCGTGACGCGATAGCCTTCCGCTTCGAGCAGGGCGACCAGCCCGTCATCGCCCACCATGTGCGCAGCGCCCACCGCGATCAGAGGGCGCTCCTCGCGCGCCAGCAGGCGCTCGATCCGCGGTGTCCACCGCGCGTTGCGTTTCGTGAGCAGTGCCTCGCGGACTTCGGGTATCGCCAGCATGCCTTCGCGCGACAGGCGCTCCAGCCCGTCGACATCGCCGGTGAGGTACAGCGTGATCGGTTCCATGCGTTCCGCCTCGTCCTTGCGCGAATCCTCGACGATGGCGGCGAGCAGGGCGCGTTGCGCGCTCTCCGACAATCCGTCGAACACCGCGAACTGCTCTCGCGCGCCCTCGATCTCCATGGTCGGGCGCCCCGAGAAATCCTCGACCAGCGCACGGTCCACGCCATTGCGCGCGTCCGCATCGGTTTCGATCGCCTGTGCCAGGATCAGCGCCGCGCTCCAGCTTTCGATCCGGGCGAAGTCGTCAAGATCGTAGGAGGTTTGCCCGACAAGATCGGCCAGCTGCTCGCGCTGTTCCGGGCGTACGCGCGCGGCAAGCGGCGGCTGCCCATCGGAAAAGGCGAGCGGCTGGAAAGCGGCTGCCATGGCCTTGCGATCGTCCAGATCGTCGATCTCCATGACGAGAATATCGGCATCGGCGACGGCGCGGTCGATCGCTCCATTGCGCCATCGGGCCCCGTCGGGAAGCGCGTGGATCGTGCCCATCAGCCATCCTTCGACCGATCCGTCCGACCGCGCGACTTCCCACAGCAGGGGGTTCGGGGCGTCCGGCCCGCCCGTCTCGCGCTCGTCGGGCTGGGCACAGGCGGCGACCAGACAGGCGAGCAGTGCGAGAAGGGCGGATCGGAACAGGTTCATGGTCGTCACTGTACGCGGGTCATGCTGATCCCGCGCTCGGCGAGATAATCCTGTACCGACCGGTTGCCTGCCAGGTGCCCTGCGCCAACCGCCATGAAGATCGTGCCCGGGCTATCGAGCCGCTCGTCGATCCAGCCCGCCCACGTCTTGTTCCGCGAATAGAGCATGCGATCGGCGAGAACCGGGTCGGCCTCCAGCGCTTCGTTCAGCAGCGCGCCCAGATCGTCGACGTCGCCTTCCGCCCATTCCGCGATGATCTGGTTGAGCATGGGCACGACCGTGTCGATCTCCGTCACGGTCTCCATCAGATAGTCGATCTGCGCATCCTGCGGCAGGCCGTCGAAGATCTCCAGCTGGAATGCCGCCGTCTCCAGCGCATCGCGGCCCAGCCGGTCGCCGATCTTTTCTTCCAGCACCTTCTCCGTGCCGTTCTCGCCGTCGATCCCCGCCCTGGCGAATGCGATCTGCGACAGCGCCAGCGCGGCGCCCCAGGGCTCCACGGTGTCGAGCGCGTTGACCGGCATGCCGAACTCGGTCAGCAGCGCCTCGTAATCGGTGCGCTGTTCCTCCGTCAGCAGGCTGCGCAGGGTCGTGCCTGCGGGAAGGGTGGCGGTGCGCTGGAACAGCGCGGCCGTTTCCGCCTCGGCAGCCGGGGTCATGTCGATCTCGGTCACCAGCGTGTCGCTGGAATCGAGCGCGTTCTTCACGGTGCCGGAATACCAGTTCACATCGTCGGGCAGGGCATGAACCGTGCCGAAGACGTAGATCGTGGTGTCTTCGTCGGCGACGCGCCACAGTGCCGGGCCCTCGATGCCGACAGAACTTGCCGGAGCCTGCGTCGAAGCGACGGGCGTCGACATCGTCTGCGCCGGGGCGCAGCCCACCGTGGTCGCGGCGATGGCGAATGCAGCGCAGGCGCTGGCGAGAAACTTCGATTTGCGGTGGAAATGCATGGGGGTATCCTTCTTTCGATTATTGAGTGATGAACTAGTCGAATTACGCTGTGTTGTCAGCGCGTTGTGATGTCATCGCAGGCCGAGTTTGCGCAGGCCGTAGGCGACGAAGGTCAGGGCAACCATGATGGCGACGGTGGCAACGGCGCTCGGCTTTGCCGCAAGGTCAAGCTCGGCGAGGAAGTACCACACGCCGAACACGGTGAGGCCGCCGTAGAAACCGATCAGATGAGCCCATAGGTTGTCCATCAGGTCCAGTTCGTCGACCCGCCTGAAATAGTCGTAGGTGAACCAGGCGAATGCCAGGGCAGCTGCAACGCACACCACCAAGGGTATCCAGAGCGGGACGGTGCCGTCCTCGTAGAATGCGGCCACCCCACCGCTCAGGATGCCGACAACCATGCTGACCACAAATGCGATGGCAAGGTAGCGGAAGAAACGGCGGCGACGCGCCTTCAGCCGCTGTTCGCCCGAAAGATTCCCGTCATTCTGCGTCATCGAAAATCTCCTCTATCGGCGTGTCGAACAGGCGAGCGATCTTGAATGCGAGGCCCAGCGAGGGGTCGTGCTTGCCGGTCTCGATGGCGTTGACCGCCTGGCGCGAGACGTCGAGTCGCCCGGCCAGTTCGGCCTGGCTCCAGTCGCGTTCGGCGCGCAGGACTTTGAGGCGGTTCTTCATGTGATGCCGCCTAGGCCCACGCCAGCACGACCATGGCGAACATGAGCAGCCAGAACACCATCATGTCGTCGCTGCTGCGATCTGCCTCGCGGGGCTGGTCGTCTTTTCTTTCGGTTGCGGTCATTGGTTCACCTCGTGCTGATGATGATGGCCAGGATCGACATGAGGAACGCCAGCGCGATCATCGTCCAGGCAAGGGAGCGGCTGCCGGGCGCGGTACTCATCCGCCGATCAGCATCACGATTTTCGCGGCGATATTGCCGACGCCGTATCCGGCGAAAAACAGCAGCCCGGTCGCAAGGACGGTTCGGCCGATGGTCTGCTTGTTGAGTTCGATGGTCATGGCTTGTCCTTCCCTCTCTTGCTTAGTTCACGATTACGGTGAGCGACGCGATCAGGACCGTCGCGATGGAAATCCAGAACGCGACCTTTTCGTCGCGGCTCATCTCACCGGTGCACCAGAAGCTCTTCTTCACTGCTACCTCCGTCGCTACATCCTGACACCATGTCAGGTATGCATGACTATATGTCGCGATTCGCTGTCTATGTCAATAGTACCTGACATAAGGTCGGGAAGGGATGACATTGTCCGCCAATCCGACGCATGGCGTTGACGCTTTCGCAGCGCTTCGCCATGGCCCTTCGCCTGATGAGCCGCGATCCGAAAAACAGTTTCCAGGACATGATCCTCGCCCTGCACGATTTCTGGGCAGGGCAGGGCTGCGTGATCCTGCAGCCTTACGACATGCGGATGGGGGCGGGGACGTTCCATACCGCGACCACGCTGCGCACGCTGGGGCCCGAGCCATGGAATGCCGCCTTCGTGCAGCCGTGCCGCCGCCCAACCGATGGCCGCTACGGCGAGAACCCGAACCGTCTGCAGCACTACTACCAGTATCAGGTGATCCTGAAGCCGAGCCCGCCCGACATCCAGAACCTCTACCTGGAATCGCTGCGGGTGATCGGGATCGATCCGCTCAAGCACGATATCCGCTTCGTGGAGGATGACTGGGAATCGCCCACGCTCGGCGCATGGGGCCTGGGCTGGGAGGTCTGGTGCGACGGGATGGAAGTCACCCAATTCACCTATTTCCAGCAGATGGGCGGCTTCGACTGCAAGCCGGTCGCAGGCGAGCTGACCTACGGGCTCGAACGCCTCGCGATGTACATTCAGGGCGTCGACAACGTGTACGACCTGAACTTCAATGGGCGCGGCGTTTCGTATGGTGAGGTCTTCCTCGAAAACGAGAAGCAGATGTCGAAGTGGAACTTCGAGGTCGCGGAGACCGATGCGCTGTTCGACCTCTTCGCCAAGGCGGAGAAGGAGTGCGAAAATGCGCTCGCTCATGATGTCCCCATCGCCGCATACGAACAGGCTGTGGAGGCGAGCCACATCTTCAACCTGCTGCAGGCGCGCGGCGTGATCTCCGTGCAGGAACGCGCGAGCTACATGGGCCGCGTGCGCGATCTCGCGCGTGGCTCCTGCGAGAAATACGCCGAACTGATGGCGCCGAAATGGGCCGAGAATTATCCGGAGTGGTCCCTGTGAACGAACGTTCACCCGACAAGAACGCGAGCGATTTCCTCCTCGAACTGCGCTCCGAAGAAATCCCCGCGCGGATGCAGGCGGGTGCGCGCGCCGAACTGGAAAAGCTGTTCCGGCGCGAGATGGACGCAGCGGGCGTCGCGATGGGCGAGGTCACCGTGTGGTCCACCCCGCGCCGCCTCGCGCTGATCGCGCGGGGGCTGCCGACCGAGACGCAGGCGGTCAGCGAGGAAGCCAAGGGCCCGCCCGTGGGCGCGCCCGATCAGGCGGTCGACGGCTTCTGCCGCAAGAACAACGTGACGCGTGACCAGCTCGAGGTGCGCGAAGTGAAGGGCCGCGAGACGTACTTCGCGGTGATCGACACGCCGGGCAGGGCGGTGCGCGATGTGCTGGCAGAGTCGATCCCCGCGATCATCCGCGATTTCGCCTGGCCCAAGTCGATGCGCTGGGGTGCGGCGTCGATCTCGACCGAAAGCATGCGCTGGGTGCGGCCTCTGTCCGGCATCGTCGCGCTGCTGGGCGACGAGGTGGTCGCGTGCGAGGTGCATGGCGTTACGTCGGGCGCGGTCACGCTGGGCCACCGCTTCCATCATTCGGGCGACATCACGATCGGCGACGCGGACGACTATGCCATCAAGCTGCGTGCCGCGCATGTGATCGTCAATCACGAGGAACGCGCCGCACTGATCCGCAAGGGCGCGGCGCAGGTCGCGTCCGAAGCTGGGCTGAGCCTGGTCGAGGACGAGGGGCTGGTGGTCGAGAATGCGGGCCTGACCGAATGGCCGATCCCGCTGCTGGGCCGGTTCGAGGAGGATTTCCTTACCGTTCCGCCCGAAACGATCCAGCTCACCGCGCGGGTCAACCAGAAGTATTTCGTTTGCGAGGATGCGCAAGGCACGCTCGCCAACGCCTTCATCTGCACCGCCAATATCGAGGCGGCGGACGGCGGCGCGGCAACCGTCGACGGCAACCGCAAGGTGCTCGCCGCGCGGCTGTCCGACGCGCGCTTCTTCTGGGAGGTCGACCAGAAGAAAACCCTCGCGCAGCATGCCGAGGGGCTCAAGCGGATCACCTTCCACGAGAGGCTGGGCACTGTCGCCGACAAGGTCGAGAGGGTCGCCAAACTGGCCCGCTGGCTGGTGGAATCCGATATCGTCACCCCGGACTTGATCCGGGGTCCCGCTTCTTCGGGTGCGGACACGGAAGGGAGCGGGACCCCCGCCTCCGCGGGGGTGACGAAGGAAGAATTGGCCGACATGGCCGAACAGGCCGCGCGGCTGTGCAAGGCCGACCTCGTAACCGAGATGGTCGGCGAATTTCCCGAGCTGCAGGGCCTCATGGGCGGCTACTACGCCCGCGCCGAGGGTCTGCCCGAGGCCGTCGCCGACGCAATCCGCGATCACTACAAGCCGGTCGGGCAGGGCGACGAGGTGCCGACTGCTCCGGTGACGGTGGCGGTGAGTCTGGCGGACAAGCTGGATACGCTGGTCACTTTCTTCGCCGCTGACATGCAGCCCACCGGCTCCAAGGATCCGTTCGCCCTCCGTCGGGCCACCTTGGGCACCGTAGCCCTGATTTCGAGGAATAACCTGCGCTTCGGTCTATCGTCGGCTTTGTTGATTCCGCTCACCGTCTTGCTTGCAGTCGACGGAAATCAACCTGCCTACAACCTTATCGATAAGGCGGGTTCTTCTGATGAACGCTATCGCTGGTTGGATGATCGACTCATAGGGGCAGGGGATAGCGGCGTGGCCTTCCGCCCAGCCTTTGAAGCTGACGGCGAACCGAAACCGTTCCGTAGTCTCTTACGTCCGTCCTCGTTTGTCGGCGATTTGTTCGACTTCTTCGCCGACCGCCTCAAGGTCCAGCAGCGCGAGGCAGGCGTCCGTCACGACCTGATCGACGCGGTGTTCGCACTTGGCGGCGAGGACGATCTCGTTCGCCTGCTCGCCCGCGTCCACGCGCTCCAGAGCTTCATGGAGACCGAGGACGGCAAGAACCTGCTCGCCGGGTACAAGCGCGCGGCGAACATCCTGAAGAAGGAAGACTGGCAGGGCGAAGACGATGCGCCCCATACCGGCGAGGAAGACCCGCTGGTGCTGGTCGACGATCCGGACATGAAGGATATCGTCGCCGCGCAGGTCGAAGAGCGGCGCAATAGCGCGAAATCGCTGTCCTACACGCCCGAACCGGCCGAGAAGGCGCTGATGGATGCGCTTGATACGGCAGGCCCGCAGGCGGCAACGGCAGTGCGCGAGGAGCGGTTTGCGGATGCGATGTCCGCGCTTGCCAGCTTGCGCGCGCCGATTGACGATTTCTTTGAGAATGTGACGGTAAATGACGACGATAAAACAAAACGTTCGGCACGCCTTGGGCTGCTCGCGCGTTTTCGAGACGCGGTCCACCAGGTGGCGGACTTCGGAAAAATCGAGGGATAGAATTTAGCGCCTGAACACTGTGTCAGGTGTGTCAGGGACTACCAGGAAAAGATCGATATGAGCCAGACAGTCTACCACTTCGGCGGCAACGCGGACCATTCGGACCCTCGCCAGAAGGACAAGACCATCACCGGCGGCAAGGGCGCGAACCTTGCCGAAATGGCGAGCATCGGCCTGCCCGTGCCTCCCGGTTTCACCATCACGACCGAGGAATGCCTGCGCTATCTGGACCTTGGCGGGGACTTCCCCGAAGATGTGCGCAATGCGGTGGCCAAGGGCGTCGCCCATGTCGAACAGACCGTGGGCAAGACGCTGGGCGATGCGGCGGACCCGCTGCTGGTCTCGGTCCGCTCGGGCGCGGCCGTTTCCATGCCCGGCATGATGGACACCGTGCTCAACCTCGGTCTCAACGACGAGACGGTGCAGGGCCTCGCCAAGACCAGCGGCGACGCGCGCTTCGCGTGGGACAGCTACCGCCGCTTCATCCAGATGTATTCGGATGTGGTGCTGGGTATCGACCACGGGCTGTTCGAGGAAGCGCTGGAGATCATGCGCGAGGATAACGGCTTCTACTCGGATACCGAGATGGAAGCGCAGCACTGGGAAGCGCTGACCCGCGAATATCTCAAGATCGTCGAGAACGAGCAGGACAAGCCTTTCCCGCAGGATGTGGACGCGCAGCTATGGGGTGCGATCCGCGCGGTGTTCGACAGCTGGGATAGCGAGCGGGCGAAGATCTATCGCCGGCTGAACGATATTCCGCACGACCTGGGCACGGCTGTGAACGTGCAGGCGATGGTGTTCGGCAATATGGGCGATAGCAGCGCGACCGGCGTCGCCTTCACCCGCGATCCCTCGACCGGCGAGAATGTGTTCTACGGCGAATGGCTGGTGAACGCGCAGGGCGAGGATGTGGTGGCAGGCATCCGCACGCCGCAATACCTCACCAGGGCGCGGCGCGAGGAAGCCGGGGCCGACAAGCCGAGCATGGAAGAGGCCATGCCCGATGCCTATGGTGAGCTCGCCCGCGTGTTCGACCTGCTCGAAAAGCACTACAAGGACATGCAGGACATCGAGTTCACCGTGCAGCAGGGCCAGCTGTTCCTCCTCCAGACGCGCACCGGCAAGCGCACCGCCAAGGCGGCGCTGAAGATGGCGGTCGACATGGTGGAAGAGGGGCTGATCGACGAGAAAACCGCCATCCTGCGGATCGATCCGATGGCGCTCGACCAGCTGCTGCACCCCACGCTCGACCCCGATGCGCCGCGCGACGTGCTTACCAGCGGCCTGCCTGCCTCGCCCGGCGCGGCCAGCGGCAAGATCGCGCTGGATGCGGACACTGCCGAGCAATGGGCCAATCGCGGCGATGCGGTGATCCTGGTGCGCGTGGAAACCTCACCCGAAGACATCCACGGCATGCATGCAGCCAAGGGCATCCTCACCGCGCGCGGCGGAATGACCAGCCACGCCGCCGTGGTTGCGCGCGGCATGGGGCGCCCCTGCGTCTCGGGCGCCAGCGGCGTCTCGATCGACCGGCAGGAACGCACGCTGCGTATCGGTTCGGCCGAACTGGCGGAGGGCGATGTCATCACGCTCGACGGCGGTAACGGGCAGGTGATGCGCGGCCAGGTGCCGACGATCGAGCCCGAACTCGCAGGCGACTTCGCCCGGGTGATGGAATGGGCGGACAAGGCCCGCCGGATGGGCGTGCGCACCAACGCGGAGACGCCGGAGGATTGCAAGGCCGCGCGCAGCTTCGGCGCCGAAGGCATCGGCCTGTGCCGGACCGAGCACATGTTCTTCGATGCCGACCGCATCATGGCGGTGCGCGAGATGATTTTGGCAGAACGTGAGGATGGCCGCCGCGCCGCGCTCGCCAAGCTGCTGCCCGAACAGCGCAGCGATTTCGAGGCGATCTTCGAAGAAATGGCGGGCCTGCCGTGCACGATCCGCCTGCTCGATCCGCCGCTGCACGAGTTCCTGCCCTCGGGCGATGGTGACTTTGCCGAGCTGGCCGAGGCGACCGGCATGGATACGAAACGACTCAAGCGGCGGGTTGCCGAACTGCACGAGTTCAACCCGATGCTTGGCCATCGCGGCTGCCGCCTCGGGATCACCTATCCCGAGATCTACGAGATGCAGGCGCGCGCCATTTTCGAGGCGGTCTGCGCGGTGCAGAAAAAGACCGGTGAGGCGCCGCTGCCCGAAGTGATGATCCCGCTGGTTGCCACGAAGCGCGAGCTGGAAATCCTGCGCGCGCTGGTAAACCGCGTGGCGGAAAAGGTGTTTGAGGAGCAGGGCACACGCGTCGAGTATCTCGTCGGCACGATGATCGAACTGCCGCGCGCCGCGCTGATGGCGGGCGAGATCGCGGAGGAAGCGCGCTTCTTCAGCTTCGGCACCAACGATCTGACGCAGACGACGCTGGGCCTGAGCCGCGACGATGCGGGCCGGTTCCTCAACACCTATGTCGACCGCGGCATCTTCGCGCGCGATCCGTTCGTCAGTCTCGATATTGATGGCGTGGGCCAGCTGGTCGAGATTGCTGCCGAACGCGGGCGCGAGACGCGCGGCGACATCAAGCTGGGCATCTGCGGCGAACACGGCGGCGACCCGGCCAGCATCGCGTTCTGCGAGAAGGTGGGGCTGGACTACGTCAGCGCCTCGCCCTTCCGCGTGCCGATCGCGCGACTGGCGGCGGCGCAGGCGGCGCTGAAGGCGTAGCTATTCGCCGGCCTTCGGGTTCCACTCGATGTCGAGCTCGCCTTCTTGCCATCCCGTGAGGGTGAGAATTTCGAAGGTTTCGCTCACTTTCCCGTCATCTTCGCGCAGGTCGTCGAAGGCGGCGCGGGCGCGGGCGAGGCCGGGACGGGTAATCGGCGGCGGCGCGTCGGCCAGCACGCTGTTTATGCCTTGCGCCCGCAGGTCGCCGACCAGTGTTTCGAGGCTGGAATAGCGGACGGTCAGCGTGTGGCTGTCGACCACGTGCTTGGCGAAACCGGCGCGGCTCATCAGGCCGCTGGCGGCGGGGCGGTCGATCTGGGGGTGGATGCGCGCATGCGTCGTGTCGCCATCCGCCGCCTGCATGATCCCGCGCAGGGCGGGCAGGCTGCCTGCTCCGGTGAACTGGGCGATGAACACCCCGCCCGGGGGCAGGGCGTTGCGATAGTGAAGCAGCGCGCCGGGCAGATCGTTGAGGGTGTCGAGCGTGAACAGGCTGACGATGAGACCGAAGAAAGGGCTTTCCCACGGCTTCTCTTCGTCCAGCGAATCTGGCCCGCCATCCCAGATGCCGAAGCCCCGGTCGACAAGGCCTTTGCCGAGCAATGATGGCCAGTCACCCAGCAGGTACGCCGGGCATGGCGGGAAGCGCATGAAGTCGATCCGTTCGAGAATGTCCTCCGCCGCCTGCGCCCGGAGGAACTGCTCTTTCGGATTCGCTTTCGAACCCACGCCGCAAGCCCTGTGATGCCGGAGAGCGCGCGCCACACGGCGACGCTGGCTGAAGATGCGGGGAATGCTACGCTCTGTCATGGCGCTTGCCTACATCGGGGCAGGGGGGCAGCATAGCCCGCGATGCCTGCCACCGCACTTTCGCGCGCGCTGACGCCGCTGGTGGACTTCGTATACCCGCCGCGCTGCCCCTTGTGCGGAGGTGGGATCGCAGAGGGGCCCGGACTGTGCGCAGCGTGCTGGGACACGCTCGACCTGCCGGGCGAGCCCGCCTGCATGCGATGCCAGCTGCCTCTTCCCGCCGCCTCGCAAGGGAGCGTCTGCGGGACCTGCATCGCCCATCCACCCGGGCATGACGGGGTGACTGCGGCCGCGCTCTACACCGAAACTGCGCGCCAGCTGGTCCTGCGGTTCAAGCATGGTGGCCGGATCGGCCTGGCCAAGCTGATGGGGCGGCTGATCGCATCCAGACTGGCGGATGCGCCCCGCGATGCGGTGCTTGTGCCCGTGCCGCTGCACCGCGTCCGCCTGTGGATGCGCGGTTACAACCAGGCGGCCTTGCTGGCGCACGCCATCTCCGGACACACCGGCCATGCCGTGATGGTCGGCGGGCTGCAGCGCGTTCGGTTCACCCCAAAGCTTGGCGGGCTGGGGCGAGCGCAGCGGGCGAAGACGATGCGCGGCGCGATTGCCGTGAAACGCGGGTGCGCCCCGGTTCTGGCGGGACGCGATGTGATCTTGGTGGACGATGTGCTGACCAGTGGCGCGACCAGTGAAGAATGCGTGCGCGTGCTGCGCAAGGCTGGCGCAAAAAGCGTGAGGATCGCGTGTTTCGCTCGGGTACCGGACCCGGCTGCCCCACACACCGGCCCGCAAAACGAAACGCCCGGGACCGATACGATCCCGGGCGCCGCGTGACGAAATCTCTATGGGTTACCCGGCCGTTCCCCCGAAAAGCCGAACGGCAACCCAAATCCCTCGTCTTCACATCGCCGGCAAAACCCCCAACCGGCAATGTGCCCCCTGAACCCTGGCGCGTCTGTGCGGCGCCTCGGTCTGAAGGGCGACCGTCTCCGGTCACGAAACACAGTCTTCGTGAAGCGCCGCCTGCTTGCAACGGTCCCGTTGTGTTAGCGAAAGGATTCGTACAACAGTGTTGTGTGTAAGCAACAATATGGCCGCCACGGGTCTGAAAATGGATAGGAATTGTTCCGATGAGTGATGTGGCCCGCGAAACCGGCGATCGCTTCCAGCCGAAATTCGACGCGCAAGGTCTCATGACCGGCGTAGTCGTGGATGCCTCTACCGGCGAAGTCCTGATGGTCGCGCATCTCGATGAGGAAGCGCTGGCCGCTACCCGCGAGACCGGCCTGGCGCATTTCCATTCGCGTTCGCGCGGGACGCTGTGGTGCAAGGGCGAAACCAGCGGCAACACGCTGCGCGTGAAGGAAATTCTGGTCGATTGCGATCAGGATGCGCTGGTTATCAAGGCCCAGCCGGCCGGCCCCGCGTGCCACACCGGAGCTCGCACCTGTTTCTACCGCAGGCTGGCCGACGATGGCCGGCTTGAGCGGATTGCCAGTTGACCTTTACGTAAAGGGCATTTAGAGGAAGGTCATGAGCCAAGCCACAGCGAAGAGCCCCTACAAAGGTGCCGGTGCGCATCTGGAGCGTCCCGACGCACAGCAGCGCGAAACCTTCACCATTTCCGATCTGACCGCGGAGTTCGATTGCACGGCACGGGCGCTGCGCTTCTACGAGGACGAAGGGCTGATCGCGCCCACCCGCCACGGGCTGACGCGCATCTATTCCAAGCGCGATCGTGCGCGTCTTGCCTGGATCATGCGGGCCAAGAACGTCGGCTTCAGCCTCGCCGAGATCAAGGAGATGATCGATCTCTACGATCTGGGCGATGGACGCGTGGAGCAGCGAAGGGTTACCATCGAACGCTGCCGCGCCCACGTCGCCAAGCTGAAACAGCAGCGTGACGATATCGATTCATCGATCAACGAGCTCTCCGAATTCATCGATCACATCGATCAGATCGACCAGACCTGAACCCCGGCCATCCCCCGGTACATTCGCAAAGGACCCCCGATGCCAAGCTATACCGCCCCGACCCGCGATTTCCGTTTCATTATCAACGAGATGCTCGAGCTTGAAAGCTACGGCAACCTGCCCGGCTTCGAGAATGCCAGCACCGACATGGTGAATTCCATCCTCGACGAAGCGGGCAAGTTCACCGCCGAGGTGCTGCAGCCGCTCAACCAGATCGGCGACCAGGAAGGCTGCACCCGTCACGAAGACGGTTCGGTCACCACGCCGACCGGCTTCAAGGATGCATTCAACCAGTTCCGCGAGGCGGGCTGGGGCACGCTGTCGATGCCCGAGGAATTCGGCGGGCAGGGCCTGCCGCATGTCGTCGCCTTCGCGATGGAAGAGATGATTTCCTCCGCTAACCAGTCCTTCGGCATGTATCCGGGCCTCACCAACGGGGCGATCTCCGCGCTGATCGCCAAGGGCAGCCAGGAGCAGAAGGAAAAGTACCTGCCCAAGATGGTCAGCTGCGAATGGACCGGGACGATGAACCTGACCGAGCCGCATTGCGGCACGGACCTGGGCCTTATTCGCACCAAGGCCGAACCGCAGGACGATGGCAGCTATTCGATCACTGGAACGAAGATCTTCATCTCCGCCGGCGAGCACGACATGGCGGAAAACATCATCCACCTGGTGCTGGCCAAGACCCCGGGCGCGCCCGATTCCTCCAAGGGGATCTCGCTGTTCGTTGTGCCCAAGTTCCTGGTGAACGACGACGGCTCCGTTGGTGAGCGCAACGGCGTGATGTGCGGCTCGATCGAGCACAAGATGGGCATCCACGGCAACTCGACCTGCGTCATGAACTATGACGAGGCGAAAGGCTGGATGGTCGGCGAGGAGAACAAGGGCCTCGCCGCGATGTTCATCATGATGAATGCCGCGCGCCTTGGCGTCGGCATCCAGGGCCTCAGCCAGGCCGAAGTCTCCTACCAGAACGCCGTCACCTACGCGCTCGACCGCCGTCAGGGCCGCGCGCTGACCGGCCCGGCGGAGCCGGACGAGAAGGCCGATCCGATCTTCGTCCACCCCGACGTGCGCCGCATGCTGATGGACGCCAAGGCCTTCAACGAGGGCATGCGCGCCTTCGCGCTGTGGACCGCGCTTCAGCAGGACCTCAGCCACGCCTTGCAGGACGAGGACGAAAAGCAACTGGCGGACGACCTCGTGGGCCTGATGACCCCGGTCATCAAGGGTTACGGCACCGACAAGGGCTATGACGTCGCGAACAACATGCAGCAGGTCTACGGCGGGCACGGCTACATCGCCGAGTGGGGCATGGAACAGTTCGTGCGCGATTCGCGCATCGCGATGATCTACGAAGGCACCAACGGCGTGCAGGCTATGGACCTCGCGGGTCGCAAGCTCGCCCAGCACGGCGGCCGCGCGGTGCAGGCGTTCTTCAAGCTTGTCGATGACGAGGTTGCAGCCGCGAAGGACGAGGACGGCATGGCCGAACTCGCCGCTGCGCTGGAGAAATCCGTCGGCGAGCAGAAGGCCGCCACCATGTGGTTCATGCAGAATGCGATGCAGAACCCCAACCACCTCGGTTCGGGCGCCCATCACTACATGCACATCATGGGTATCACCTGCCTGATGCTGATGTGGGTGAAGATGGCGCGCGTCGCCAAGGCTGCTCTGACGCAGGGCGATACCGACAAGGCCTATTACGAGGCCAAGGTCGCCACCGCTCACTACTTCGCAGATCGCTTCGTGCCCGATGCCGGCGCGCTGCGTCGCAAGATCGAAGCGGGCAGCGATTCGCTGATGGCGCTGGGCGAGGACGCCTTCGCCACCGCAGCCTGATCGCGCAACGCATCAAGGATACGAAAAGGGCGGGCCGGTGCATTCACCGACCCGCCCTTCTTTTATCGGGCATTCCTGCCGCGCCGATTACGCCTCAGGCAGGAAGTCCGGGACCGAGAGATACCGCTCGCCGGTATCGTAGTTGAACCCGAGCACGCGGGATCCTTCGGCAAGGTCGGGCAGCTTCTTGGCAATCGCGGCGAGTGTCGCGCCGCTCGAAATGCCGACCAGCATGCCTTCCTCGCTCGCGGCGCGGCGGGCCATTTCCTTGGCATCTTCGGGATCGACCTGGATCGCGCCGTCGATCGACTGGGTGTGCAGGTTTTCGGGCACGAAGCCCGCGCCGATGCCCTGGATCGGGTGCGGGCCGGGCTCGCCGCCGCTGATGACGGGGGAGCCTGCGGGCTCGACCGCCCAGGCCTTCATCTCGGGCCAGTGGCGCTTGAGCTCCTCAGCGCAGCCGGTCAGGTGGCCGCCGGTGCCCACGCCGGTAATCATCGCATCGACCGGACGATCGACGAAATCACCGAGGATTTCCTTCGCGGTGGTGCGCACGTGGACCTGCCAGTTGCTCTCGTTATCGAACTGGCTCGGCATCCATGCGCCGTCGTCCTGCTCGACCAGTTCCTGCGCGCGGCTGATGGCGCCCTTCATGCCGCCTTCCTTGGGCGTCAGGTCGAAGGTTGCGCCATAGGCGAGCATCAGGCGGCGCCGCTCGAGGCTCATGCTCTCGGGCATGACGAGCACCAGCTTGTAGCCCTTGACCGCCGCGACCATCGCGAGGCCGATGCCCGTGTTGCCGCTGGTCGGCTCGATGATCGTGCCGCCGGGCTTGAGCTTGCCGGATTTCTCCGCATCCTCGACCATGGCGAGCGCGATGCGGTCCTTGATCGAGCCGCCGGGGTTGGCGCGTTCGCTCTTCACCCAGACCTCATGGTCGGGGAACAGGCGCGAGAGGCGGATATGCGGCGTATTGCCGATGGTTTCGAGGATCGAGTCGGCTTTCATGGGATCTTCTCCTGCAAGGTCTGTTCAGGGGTTTCCTCTTCCAACGACGCAGGCGGGTCGAAGGTCCGCGTGTGTCGCAGAACGGGGAATATCCGGCTCCACATCGCCACGGTCACGATCGCGCCGACCCCGCCGAAGATCACCGCGCCCGCCGGGCCGATGACGCTGGCGAGGAAGCCGGAGAACGCATCGCCGCCTTCGTTCGATGCGCTGATCGTCAGCAGGCTGGCGGAAGAGACGCGCCCGCGCTTGTCGTCCGGCGTGTGCAGCTGGATCAGCGACTGGCGGATATACACGCTGAACATGTCCGCCGCGCCCACGATCACCAGCATTGCAAGGCTCAGCGGCATGAAGCGCGAGAAGCCGAAGATGATCGTGGCGAGGCCGAACGCCGCGACAGCCCAGAGCATCTTGGGGCCGACATTGGTTTTCAGCGGACGAAAGCTGAACCACAGCGCGGTTACGGCGGCGCCGATGGCGGGGGCCGCGGCTAGCTGCGCAAGACCGGTCTCGCCCACCTGCAGGATGTCGTAGGCGAAGGGCGGGAACAGAGCGGTGGCACCGGCGAGGAACACCGCCATCAGGTCCAGCGTGATCGCGCCCAGGACCATCTTGTTATGGATGACATAACGCCATCCATCGATCACCTGGCCGATCGGGCGCTGTGCTCCGGTGATGGGCGAACGCGGTACCTTCCCGATCGTGCTGATGGCGATGATCGACACCAGAAAGAGGCCGGAGGCGATGGCATAGGGGAGGGCAGGCGCGGCATCGTAGGCATAGCCGCCCACCGCCGGCCCGACGATCATCCCCGTCTGCCATGCGATAGAGGACAGCGCGATGGCGTTGGGCAGGATCGCCTTGGGCACCAGGTTGGGCGCCAGTGCGGACAGGGCAGGGCCGTTGAACGCACGGACCACGCCCAGCAGCACCGCGACCGAGAACAGCGCGGTCAGGTCGATATGGCCGGTATAGGTCGTCCATGCGAGATAGCCCGCGCCGAGGAATTGCAGCCCGATGGTCAGCCGCGAGACGGTCTTGCGGTTGAAGCGGTCCGCCGCGAGGCCCGAGAAGGGCGAGAGCACGAACAGCGGCAGGAACTGCAGCAGGCCGATCAGGGCCAGCTGCCCCGAAGCCTCGAACGCGTTCAGCCCGTTGCCGCGCGCGATGGTATAGGTCTGCCAGCCGATGATCAGCATCATCGCGTACTGGCCGACGATCATGGAGAAACGTGCGACGAGGTAGGCGCGGAAATTATGGATCCGCAGCGGGGACGAGTCTGGAGATGGGGCGGTTTTCGTCACGCGCCAGCCCATGGCAGGCGCCTGCAAGGGACAAAAGCAAATTTTGCGGGGCTGCCGCGAAGCGCAGCTTTGGGCCGAACTTGGTTAGCGGCGGCGGCGAAGGCGCGGATTGGGCTGCAGCTGGTCGATCATCTCGAGGAAGTCGTCCACGCGGATGATCCGTTCGAACTGGAAGCCCGCGCGGTTATCCTTCGACCAGATCAGATAGGCTTCGATCCGGCCGATGACCGGGAAGCTGACGATCACGCGATCGCCGCGCTCACCATCCTGAGCATTATCGATCATGAATCCGGTCGCAGAGATATTGCTGATGTGGAAGTCCACATCCCCCCGGCCGAGATAATCGGCGATCACATTGTAATCGACCGGATGGCGGATGGCCGCCCGTTGGTCGGTTACGCTGAGATGCGAAGCCACGATCGAAATCCTCCGGAGGCCACCGCGGCCCCTTCCTGATTTCGCTTATCGCTCCCAATCGCTAATTTTGCGTTAAGCCGCCCTGTCCTGAAATGGGACGAAAAGGCCGCTTTATAGATACTTACTCCGTAAGGATGGCGTGCTTCTTGCGGCCGAGCGAAAGGCGCCGTTGCTCCCCGCTCCCCACGGTTAACACCAGGCCGGGATCGCTCTGCACTTCGTCATCCAGGCGCACGGCACCCTCTGCTATCTTCCGCTTCGCTTCCTTGTTGCTCGCGGTGAAACCGAGGGCGGTGAGGGCGGCGGGAAGGGCCATTCCATCGCCGACCGAGAGCGTGGGCAGGTCGCCGCCGGCGCCACCGGCAAAGGTTTCGCGTGCCGTCGCCTCCGCCTTCCTTGCTGCCTCTTCCCCGCGCACCAGCGCGGTCACTGCATTGGCGAGCGCGACCTTGGCATCGTTGATCTCGGCGCCCTGCAAGCGTTCGAGCCGCTCGATCTCGTCCAGCGGCATATCGGTGAACAGGCGCAGGAAGCGCCCCACGTCGCGGTCGTCCGTATTGCGCCAGTACTGCCAGAAATCATACGCCGGCAGCATATCCTCGTTGAGCCAGACCGCGCCGCTCGCGGTCTTGCCCATCTTGCCGCCATCGGCGGTGGTCAGCAGCGGTGTGGTGAAGCCGAACAGCTCCGGCCCGCCGGTGCGCCGGGTCAGCTCGATCCCGTTGACGATGTTGCCCCACTGGTCGCTTCCGCCCATCTGCAGGCGGCAGCCGTACCGTTCCGCCAGCTCGCGGAAATCATAGGCCTGCAGGATCATGTAGTTGAATTCGAGGAAGGTCAGCGGCTGCTCGCGCTCCAGCCGCAGCTTGACCGAATCGAAGGTCAGCATCCGGTTGATCGTGAAATGCGGGCCAATATCGCGCAGAAAATCGACGTAGTTCAGGCCGGAAAGCCATTCGTCATTGTTGACCATCACCGCATCGGTGGGCCCGTCACCGAAAGTCAGCAGGCGTTCGAACACCGTGCGGATGCTGGCGATATTGTTCGCAATGACCTCGTCCGTCATCAGCTGGCGCGATTCGTCGCGGCCCGAGGGATCGCCGACCTTGCCGGTCCCGCCGCCCATCACGACGATCGGCTTGTGCCCCGTCTGCTGGAGGCGGCGCAGCAGCATGATCTGCACCAGGCTGCCGACATGCAGCGACGGCGCCGTCGGATCGAAACCGACATATCCTGGGACAATCTGCTCGGAAGCAAGAAAATCAAGTCTTTCCGCATCCGTGATTTGGTGCGTATAGTGCCGGGCATCGAGCACGTTCAGAAGTTCGGATCGATATGTGGGCACTGATTCCTCCGGGGGGAAAGATCGGGCCCGCTAGCATGGGGGGTCGCAAATGCAAACGTACAGGTTGAAGCCGCATCCAACCACACCGGCGCTGGAGGTCGATGGCATCTCGGTCACGATGATGCGTCTGATGGGTGGGGAACTGCTGCTGCGCTATCGCATCAGCCAGGCTGCCAAGGTGGTGGTCCCGCGCGGGTTCGCGCACCGCAGCCAGGAAGACCTGTGGCGGCACACCTGCCTTGAATTCTTCCTCTATGACCAGAACGGGCGCTACCGCGAATTCAACTTCGCTCCGGCGGGAGACTGGGCGGCGTACGAATTCGCCTCCTATCGGAAGAAAACCGGCGACTATGTCCCGGAAACCCCGCCGCAGATCGATTTCCAGCGCGGGCCGAGCGTCATTACGGCAACCGTGCGGCTGCCCGCTCGCCTGCTCGACGGCGCGCGTTCCGCCTCGATCTGCGCGGTGATCGAGGAAGAGGGGGACCACCATTCGCTATGGTCGATCGCCCACCGCCGGGACGAGCCAGATTTCCACGACCCCATGAGCTTCGCCATCCGCTTCGGGAGCACTGCTCCCCCCAAACCAAAGCAGGCACTTCAACACGCATGAATTTCGGAATCGACCGGCTTCTTTCGGAACCGGGACTGCGTACTCCCCTCGAAGGCAAACGGGTCGCGCTGGTTGCTCACCCGGCGTCGGTCACGCGCAATCTGGAGCACAGCCTCGACGCGCTGATCGCTGCGGGCTTGAACGTGTCCAGCGCATTCGGCCCCCAGCACGGGCTGAAGGGCGACAAGCAGGATAACATGGTGGAGACGGCGGACGAGACCGATCCCACCTACAACATCCCTGTCTTCAGCCTTTACGGCGAGGTCCGCCGCCCAACCGGCCAGATGATGTCGAGCGCTGACGTGTTCCTGTTCGATCTGCAGGATCTGGGCTGCCGCATCTACACCTTCGTCACCACGCTGCTTTATCTGCTGGAAGAGGCCGCGAAGGCGGGCAAGAGCGTGTGGGTGCTGGACCGGCCCAATCCTGCCGGGCGCCCGTTCGAAGGAACGCTACTGATCCCCGGACAGGAAAGCTTCGTTGGCGCCGGCCCGATGCCGATGCGCCATGGCCTGACCATGGGTGAGATGGGCCACTGGTTCATCGACCACTTCGGGCTCGTTGTCGATTACCGGGTCATCGCTATGGAAGGCTGGCAGCCGGACGGGCCCGGGAAGGGCTGGCCGCAGGATCGCATCTGGATCAACCCCAGCCCCAATGCCGCCAACGTGAACATGGCGCGCGCCTATGCCGGCACCGTGATGCTGGAAGGCACGACCCTTTCGGAAGGGCGCGGCACCACGCGCCCGCTGGAGGTGCTGTTCGGCGCACCCGACATTGATGCAAAGGCCGTGCTGGCCGAGATGGAGCGTATCGCGCCGAGCTGGCTGCAGGGCTGCGCCTTGCGCGAATGCTGGTTCGAACCGACCTTCCACAAGCATGCCGGGCAGCTTTGCCACGGCCTGATGATCCATGCCGAAGGCCCCTTCTACGATCACGCACAGTTCCGCCCCTGGCGGCTTCAGGCGCTGGCCTTCAAGGCGATCCGCTCGCTCTATCCGGACTACGAAATCTGGCGGGATTTCCCCTACGAGTACGAGCTGGACCGCCTGGCGATAGACGTGATCAACGGCGGACCGGGGCTGCGCGAATGGGTCGACGATCCCGCAGCGTCACCGATCGATCTCGATCGCATGGCCACCAATGACGAGACCGAGTGGCGCGACGCGGTGGAGCCGCACCTGCTCTACTGATCGGGCCGCCTGATCGGCTGCACCAGCGCGACAAGCACGAAGCTGATGATCATCAGCAGGTACCAGCTGCCGAACTTGGCGAGATGGACCGGCCGCCACACCTGCTCCTGCCCGGGGTAGGACCACGCGCGGGCGAACGTGCCGATGTTCTCGGCAAACCAGATGAACAGCGCGACGAGGCCGAAGCCCAGCAGCACCGGCATCCAGCGGTGGACGCGAAAATTGCGGAAGTGGACGCTGGTGCGCCAGAAGATCAGCGCGGTCGCGCCGAACAGCAGCCAGCGCAGGTCCAGCCAGTAGTGGTGGAGGAAGAAGTTGGCGTAGACCCCGACCGCCAGCAGCCACGTGGCCCAGCGCGGCGGGTAGTGCGCGAAACGGAAGTCGAAGATCCGCCAGACACGCGCGATATAGCTACCGACCGCGGCATACATGAAGCCGGAGAACAGCGGCACGCCCGCGATCCTGAGCAGCGAAGGCTCAGGATAGACCCACGACCCGGCATAGGTCTTGAAGATCTCCATCACCGTGCCGACCACGTGAAAGATCAGGATCACCTTCGCCTCGTCCCACGTCTCCAGCCGGAAGGCGAGCATGCCGAGCTGGATCGAAAGCGCGGCCAGCGTCAGGAAATCGTAACGCGCGAGGGGGGCGTCATCCGGATAGAGAAAATGCGTCGCCAGCAGCAGCGCGAGAAGAAGGCCGCCGAACAGGCAGGCCCATCCCTGCTTGAAGCCGAACAGCAGGAATTCATAGATCCAGAGTCGCCAGCCGCTGCCGGGGTCAAACGCCTCGAGGCGCTGGCGGATTTGCTGGAAGCGGCTCGCGCCGCGCTGCCTACCCACCCACCAGTACCGGTGTGAACAGGGCGATGTAGGCAAGGAATGCGATCAGGATCGCAGGGACCAAGGTTTGATGAAACGCCGGGCGCCCGATGAAGGCAAGCAGCATGAACAGCGCCAGGAAGACAGCATGGAAGAGAAGGTCCATCGCAGGCAGAATCGCGCCGTCGACGATATAGGCGCGCAGGGGACTTGAGAGCACGTACACGATTGCGATGCCGTAGATCGCGCCACGTTCCCTGAAATAGTGGTCACGCAGGTCGATCTGCTGTTCGTATTCCGTACGCGGAAAGACGACGGCTGCCAGCATGTAGATGATGACCGCCTGCAGCAGGATCATGCCGAAGCCGAGGAAGTGCCAGTCTTGCCGGTCGACGAGACCGAAGCTCTCCCACCAGTTCTGCGCAACGATCAGAAGGACGAGAACCGACCAGGTGAGGACTGGCGCGAACAGCCGCGCTTTCGCGCGGGTCAGGATGAGGTCCCGATAACCCAGCAGAACCTGCTGGACCGCGAGGCCCAGTATGATCGAGGTGAGAACGGCAAGGTAGGGAAAGGCCTCGCTACTGGGGTCCATTCAGCCTCTCACCAAACTCAGCGGCGCGCGCGGCTCAGTTGCCGTCGGCGCGCTTGAGCACCACCGGCCCGCCTTCGGGCACCGGGCGCAGATCGTCCGTATCGTCGGCCATCACTAGTACGTCGCAGCCGTCCACGTTGCGGTCGACCGCCTTGTACAGCATCGGCTCGGGCGTATCGCTCTCGTGCTTCTCGAGAGGTGGGCGGCCACTGGCCTCGCGCGCATGTTCGATCGTATCGCTGCAGGTCGCACGGCGAACGAAATCGTCGAGATCGCCCGAAGGGAGACGGGCGGGGCGGCTATAGCCCGGCATATCGAGGGGCAGCGCCTGAGCACTATCCGGCGTGTCCGGCGCAGCTTGTACGGGCCCGAAGCCCATGACGAAAGGTACGACGAGAACGATCGCTATCCGCACAAAGTGTCTCCTCTGACGCGCAACATAACCTACCCGTGCTTGCGGCTCAATTCGCGCATGGCATCGTCCAGCCCGTCGAGCGTCAGCGGGTACATGCGATCATCGACCAGCTGCTTCATGATGCTGGTCGACTGCGAGTAATTCCACTGCCGTTCGGGAATGGGGTTGAGCCATACGGTCGCGGGGTAGGTGTTGGTCATCCGCTGCATCCAGGTGGCGCCCGCTTCCTCGTTCATGTGCTCCACGCTGCCGCCCTGATGCGTGATCTCGTAGGGGCTCATCGCGGCATCGCCGACGAACACGACCTTGTAGTCGTGGCCGTACTTGTGGAGGATGTCCCAGGTCTTGGTACGCTCCTGCCAGCGGCGGCGGTTGTCCTTCCACACGCCTTCGTAGAGGCAGTTGTGGAAGTAGAAGAATTCGAGGTTCTTGAACTCGGATGTTGCCGCGCTGAACAGCTCCTCGGTCACCTTGATGAACGGGTCCATCGATCCGCCCACGTCGAGGAACAGCAGCAGCTTCACCGCATTGCGCCGCTCGGGCCGCATGTGGATGTCGAGCCAGCCCTGCTTGGCGGTGCCGCGGATCGTGCGGTCGATATCCAGCTCGTCCGCCGCGCCTTCGCGCGCGAAACGGCGCAGGCGGCGCAGGGCCATCTTGATGTTGCGGGTGCCCAGTTCCTTGGTGTTGTCGAGGTTCTTGAACTCGCGCTTTTCCCACACCTTCACCGCGCGCTTGTTCTTGCTCTCGCCGCCGATACGCACGCCTTCGGGATGGTAGCCGGAGTGGCCGAAGGGCGAGGTGCCGCCCGTGCCGATCCATTTGTTGCCGCCCTCGTGCCGCTCCTTCTGCTCCTCGAGCCGCTTCTTGAGCGTGTCCATGAGTTCGTCCCACGAACCCATCTTCTCGATCTCGGCCATCTCTTCTTCGGAGAGGAACTTCTCCGCCACGGCCTTCAGCCAGTCTTCCGGAATGTCGACCGGGTTCTGACCGTAATCGGTCATCACGCCCTTGAAGACCTTGGAGAACACCTGATCGAACCGGTCGAGAAGCCCCTCGTCCTTCACGAAGGTGGCGCGGGCAAGGTAGTAGAACGCTTCGGGGGTCTGCTCGATCACATCCCTGTCGAGCGCCTCCAGAAGTGTCAGGTGCTCCTTGAAGCTGGCGGAAATCCCGGCCGCGCGCAGCTCGTCGACGAAATTGAAAAACACTTCGAACAGCTCCTTAAACGGACCGAATGCCTAGGGCGAAGGCGGCAAAGGGGCAACAGTGCCTGCCTCCATTGATGGCCTTGTACCAAATAGCCGTTGAACCGAATCGCCCGCAGGTACAGGTTAACGCACATGGTTAAGGGGTTTTTTACCATATTGTGCCTGGGGCTCGTGCTTGGCGCGGCCTTCCTTCTCTTCATGCCGGAGGGGAGCGCATCGGACCGCGCGGCAAGGGTGATCGCGGACGAGAATATCGTCTTCGTATCGCAGCCCGTGGTGCAGGAAGTGCCCCCGTCGCCGGTTCCCGCAGCCACCGCGACCAGGGTTGGCGGCGCCACTCTGCCCCCTTCCGTGGACGCCGTGCTCAGATCGGGCGTGCTGATCGTCATCAGCAAGGGCTCCCAGCAGATGTACGTCTTCAAGGACGGCGACTTGTGGGACAGTTCGCCGGTATCCACCGGCAAGCCTGGCAAGGAGACCCCTTCGGGTGTTTTCCCGATTCTGCAGAAGCGGGTTCATCACCGGTCCAACATCTATTCCAATGCGCCCATGCCGCACATGCAGCGGCTGACCTGGGACGGTATTGCGATCCACGCGGGCCGTTTGCCCGGCTATGCCGCATCGCACGGCTGCATCAGGCTTCCGAAAGACTTCGCGCGCTCGCTCTACCAGCTCACCGGTAAGGACACCACGACGGTGGTCGTGGTCGACCAGCCGCTCGCAGTGGCGGGACAGGCCAGACGGATGGCGCTTGCCATGCCGACGCCGCGCCCGGGCGAGCGCGGGCACCTGGTCCAGCGCGCCGAGCCCAGGCTGGCGGATTTGGGCATGCCCGCCGCGGACGAACCATCGTTCACCGAACCGCAGCCGCAAGTGGCGCAGGCCGAGCCCGCACCGCGCGAGACCGCGCGCCCTGTGACTGCCGAAAGCGCAGAGCCCTCCGCCGCTCCGGTCGACCTGCTTGAGCAGACCAACAAGCCCGTGCGCGGGCAGACCATCCAGCTGGCGGCAAAGGGCAGCTTCGACGAGGCAGAAGCCTATTGGTCGCGGATCACGACGCGCTTTCCCGAGCTGGAGGGCTATCAGAAAACGATTACCCCGGCCGTGGTGCGATCGAAGCAGTATTACCGGCTGCGCGCCACCGGGCCGGATGCGCGCGCCGTCTGCAGCACGATGAAGCAATCGGGCGCTGACTGCTTCCCGGTGAGCTAGCTAGCCGAAGCCTGGGGCGCGGCTGCGATACCGACGGCGAAAAGCACGGGCCGATTGCTTACTCGGTGGTGTTCAGCGTGATCTCCGACCCGTCATCGGTTCGCGCCACGGACGCCTGGACGACCCCGTCTTCAAGTGTCCGGATCATCTGTGCGAAGCCGGGCGTGCTCTCGAACCCGGCGTAGAACTCGGTGCGCATGCCATTCCCTATTGAGAGAACGACGGGCGGCGAAGTGGCTTCCTCCAGCGAGATCGCGGTTTCGCCTACCTGGGAAACCGTTCCTGAATCGCCGAAAACGATCGTGCGCGGATCGCCGCTCTCGGCGTCGCGGTAGAACATGCGCCCTGGTCTGGACTGACGATCGCGGCACAGGCGTGGGGTATCCTGCGGGGCGATGGCGCCCTCCACCTCATCCTCCGCCGTCTCGTCATAGGAAAGCGATACGACGGCGGTTGCGATGATCCAGTCGGCCATTGCGAGCTTGCGCCGGGCGACCTCGCCACGTGGGGAGATGCGTTCGCATTCGGTGATCCGATAGGCGGGCGGAGCCGTTCTTCCGGGTGGGTCCACCGGAAGCCCCGCGGCGAGCATCCTGAGGCGCCGGTCCAGTGTTTCGGCGTCGGTCCTCTTCGATGACAGGCGTATTTTGACCAGCCAGTTTCCGGTCCGGAAAAGCGCGAGCCCTGTCGACCGGTAATCTCCCACCACCGAAAAGGTCGCTGCGACACCGCTCGCCTGCCCGATCGCCGCATCGCCGAAAGTGGAAAAAATGGCGCTGTCCGCCGCGATCGAGCCCAGCTGATCGTTCGTGGACATGGCGGCGATCGCTGCATCCGCCATCATCGAAACGTCGTAGCTGCCCGACCGATAGACGTAGATCGAGAGGATCTCACTATCGTCGGGGGAGAAATAGCTCGTCCCTATATTGTTCTCGCCTGCCAGAAAGCTGGTGATCCGGTCACGTGCAAGATCGTTGAGCCGCGCAGGAAGACGCACCCCGGTGGGCGCATGCACCCAGTCTTGCGCCGGATCGACGTCCAGTACCTCCGGCTCTGCACGGGCCGGAGAAGTGCTGGCCAGTACTGCGGCAACGATTATGAGCGAACGATACATAAGCCCCCCTTATCGAAGGGAGCTTACGCAACGCCAGCAAGGCTGCCTAGGGGCAGTTCGCCCCGTTCGGTTGGCCCTACTGCTGACGGCGGCTCATGAAGGCGAGCCGTTCGAACAGCATCACGTCCTGCTCGTTCTTCAGCAGGGCGCCGTGCATCGGCGGGATGGCCTTGTTGGGGTTGGCATCCTGCAGCACCTCGACCGGCATGTCCTCGTTCAGCAGCAGCTTCAGCCAGTCGAGCAGTTCGCTGGTGCTGGGCTTCTTCTTCAGGCCCGGGACCTCGCGGATATCGTAGAAGATTTCCATCGCCTTGGTGACGAGCTGCTTCTGGATATCCGGGAAGTGAACGTCGATGATCTCGCGCATCGTCTCGCGGTCGGGGAAGGCGATGTAGTGGAAGAAGCAGCGGCGGAGGAAGGCGTCGGGCAGTTCCTTCTCGTTGTTCGAGGTGATGACCACGATCGGGCGTTCCTTCGCCTCGATCCGCTGCTGCGTTTCGTAGACGTCGAAGCTCATCCGGTCGAGCTCCTGCAGCAGGTCGTTGGGGAACTCGATATCCGCCTTGTCGATCTCGTCGATCAGCAGCACGGGCAGCTCGGGGCTTTCGAACGCCTCCCACAGCTTGCCCTTCTTGATGTAGTTCGAAATGTCGTGAACCCGCTCGTCACCCAGCTGGCCATCGCGCAGACGGGCGACCGCGTCGTATTCGTACAGGCCCTGATGCGCCTTGGTGGTGGACTTTACATTCCACTCGATCAGCGGAGCGTCCACCGCCTTGGCGATCTCGTGCGCCAGCACGGTCTTGCCGGTGCCAGGCTCACCCTTGACCAGCAGCGGGCGGCGCAGCGTCACCGCCGCGTTGACCGCCACCTTCAGGTCTTCGGTGGCGATGTAGTCTTTCGTACCTTCGAAACGCTCGATCATGCGCGGGCCCTTGCAAGTTTCCAGTCCTGTTTCGAAACCTGCTAAAGGCCCGCAGGCGGCGCTGCAAGGGGTGCGGCCTATTCCGCCAGCGCGAGGATGCGCTTGGCGATCATCATCAGCGTAGAGGTATCGACCTCGCTCGTCGGGTCCATGTGGCTGACCGCGAGCATGTGCCATTGCCCGGCATCGTCACGCAGCAACCACGACAGATTGAGGACGCCCGGCTCCGATCCACCCTTGTAGCCGACATAGCTCCATTCGGCTTCCTCGGCATCGGTAAGCGATGTGGTTACGGCCATGATCTCGCGCGCGGTTTCGCCGGGCAGCTCTGCAAGTACGCGCATCAGCCGTCGCTCGTCCTGCATGCTGGCATACCATTCGATATCCTCGATCAGGACCGGCCTGCCGGAGCTGAATACTTCCAGCACGCGCTTCTCGTTCACCTCTTCGCTATCCAGCGATGCGAGAATTGCGCGGCGCCGGGCCTGGTCCGCGCTGGCGTAGGCCTCTCCCTGTTCGCTTGCCTTGAGGACGAACATTTGCCGCGTGGTGAGGAAGGGGAAGGATTTCTCCGGGTTGGCGTGCCCGCTCATGCGCATTTCCGCTTCAACCGCCTCGTGCCCAACAGCGCGCATCACAAGGTCCGTCGCGGTGTTGTCGCTGATCGAGATCATCAGCGTGGCTGCGGTGTGCAGCGTCACCGGTGCGCCGTCGGGCCAGCTCTGCATGATGCCGCTGGGGAAGCTCTTGGCATCCAGGATGAGCACATCGTCCCACGCCAGGCGCCCGTCGCCGACCGCGCGTGATGCCGCCGCGAGAACGTAGAGCTTGAAGGTGGAGCCCAGCGGGAATTGCCGGGTGGCATCGCCATATGTGAAAACCGGATCGCCATCGAGCGGGCCGAACCAGGCCGCCTTGACGCCCGACAGCGCTTCGATGTCGGCGGTAATGCTCTGCGCATCGTCATTGATCGGCACGATATCGCGCAGCAGCAAACCGTCGACCTTGTAGGGGGCTTCAGCCTCCAGCGTCAGCGGCCCGCTGGCGAGCGCCCTTTCGAACCGCAGGGTGACTGTCACGCTGGTCGCATTGACAGGCTCGATCGATTCCACCCCGACGGCCGCTCCGAACTGCGACGTGAGCTGCTGGCTGATCTGCGCGAACTGCTCTGCTGGAACCTGTGCCAGGAACCTCTCGGAAAGCACGTCTTGTGCCTCAAGCTCGCCATTGATGAGCGCGACGATGTGATCGCCGCGGGCTTCGAACCTGCTCTCGGTCCCGGTTACCTGGGCATCGGGCGCCTGCGCCAGCGCAGGAGGCGCGGCCGAAGTGGCCAAGGCGATGGCAAAAAGGGCTTGGCGAATCATGGATTTCTCCCTCGGATTCCAGATGTGTTAGGTGCGTGATACGCCCTGGGCCAAGCTTTGTCGGAACTTCCCTGCCGCGCCATGCGAAGTATAGCGGGCGCAACAGGAGACGAATGATGCCGACCGAACAGATCACCATCGAAACAGCGCGCGGCTACGAACTGGCGGGATCGCTCGAACTGCCGACCGGGCTGGTGCGCGGTGCCGCGCTGTTCGCACACTGCTTCACCTGCACGAAGCAGAGCAAGGCGGCGGTTGAGGTGACGCGCGCGCTGGCGCGGCAGGGGATTGCGTGCCTGCGGTTCGACTTTACCGGGCTGGGCGGAAGCGGCGGCGATTTCGGCCGCGCGGGCTTCGCCAGCGATGTCGAGGATCTGGTCGTCTCGGCCAATCATCTTTGCGAACGGTTCGGGGGGCAAATCCTGCTGATCGGCCACAGTCTCGGTGGCGCGGCGGTGCTGGCAGCGGCCGACATGATCGGGCGTGACCGGGTAGCGGCCATCGCCACCATCGGCGCCCCGGCGGACGTTCCGCACGTGCTCGGCAACATCAAGGGCGATCTCGATGCGATCGAGCGCGATGGATCGGGCGAGGTGACAATCGGCGGGCGCGCGTTTCATCTGAGCCGCGAATTCCTCGACAAGACGCGGGCGATCGACCTGCCTGCGGAAGTCGCGCGCCTGAAGCTGCCGATCCTGATCGCCCATTCGCCGACCGACGGCACCGTGGGTATCGAGAACGCGTCCCAGCTGTTCGAAGCGGCCCGCCACCCAAAGAGCTTCATCAGCCTCGCCGGGGCGGATCATCTCCTCACCAAGGCAGAAGACGCGCATTTCATCGCCGACATGATCGCCGCCTGGGGCGCACGCTACATCCCGATGCGGCAGGACTGGCCGATGCCCGAAAAAGGCGTGGTCGTGTGCAGCGGCAACGGGAAGTTCGGCACGGAGGTCCACACGCCCTCGCACCGCTTCGTCGCGGATGAGCCGAGAAGCTACGGGGGGGACGATACCGGGCCCACGCCCTACGACCTGCTGCTCGCCGCGCTGGGCACCTGCACCGCGATGACGATGAAGATGTACGCGGACCGAAAGGGTCTGCCCTTCGAGGGCGCGCGGGTGGCGGTGACGCACGAACGCGATCACGGGAAGGACTGCGACCATTGCGAGGACGAGGGTAGCCAGGTCCAGGCGCTGCACCGCACGATCACGCTTCTGGGCGATGACCTTTCCGCCGAACAGCGCGACAGGCTGATCGAGATTGCGGACAAGTGCCCGGTGCACAGGACGCTCGAAGGGCATCTGCATATCCATACCGTGCACGAAGACTAGGGCGGGGCGAGGCGTCACGCTGCCTCCAGTTCGTCGGCCTGACGCCGGAGGCTGCGCGCGGCGCGCTGGTTGAGCCACATGACGAAGCCGAAGAAGGCCAGCGTCGCGCCGAAGGGCGGGCCCATCTCGACCAGGATGTCCCACGCGTCGACCTTGCCGATCGCCTTGAATGCGACCGTTCCGTAGACACCCAGCACGCCGGGCAGAAGAGGCCCGATATACCACAAGGGCACCGTGCGCAGTGCCTCCGCCTGGCGACGATATTGCGCCACCAGGTGGCTGCGACAATCCTCTTCCGGACGGCGGCGCTGCAGCGATGCGCGCCGGTACTGGTTCCACAGGACCCACAGCGTGCCGAGAGCCATCAGCACCATGGCGCCCGCCATCATCGGCTCGCCGATCGCAACGAACATGACGAAGGCGGGAACCTCGAGGCAGAGCAGCAGGGCGCCTGCTGCATATTCGATGAGGTTGCGCCGGCGCACCTGGCGCTCGAACCTGCTGGTCCGGTGCACCAGTTCCTCCGGCCTGGTGAAGGTCCCGGCAGCGTCCTCGGCCTGCCAGATGTGCTTGAGATCATCGGTCATGGTCGACCTCCGGAAGTTCGAAATGGGCGGCGAGTTTGTTCCTCAGCCGCGAAAGGCGGGTGGCGACGGCGCCGCTGGTAAGCCCCGTAACGTCCGCGATCTCCGCCCCCGAATGGCCTTCGAGCCACAGCAGGATGACCTGCGCGTCGAGCAGGGGGAGTGTGCGGATTATCGCGTGGAGCCGGGCGAGGGCATGAGCATCCGCCGCCGCCTTCTCCGCGCTGCCGGGTTCAGGCAGCGTCTCGATCTCCTCGATATCCACGGTCGCCGGCTTGCGGCTGTCGCGCCCGACATGATCCGCGGCGACATTATGCGCGACGCGGAATACCCACGTCTTGAGCGCGCAGTTGCCGTCGAACCGCGCAAAGCTGCGCCACAGTTCGAGGTGGATGTCCTGTTCCAGATCGCGCGCCTTGTCGGCATCGCGTTCCATCGCGCGGGCAAGCCGGGCGATTGCGGGAGCAAACTGCTCGCCGGCCTGGGTGTAAAGAGTGGCCTGTTGCCCGGTCATGCCCCTTTAGTCGCCGAGCGAGGAGGTTCCTTACAGGGAATCGCGAGATTTTCCGGATCTTCCGGTTCGCGTGTCCGCAGGAAGCGGTTTAGTCGGGCACCCATTCCACGCAAACGCCATCGCGTTCCAATGTGGGGTCGTCGACCAGACGCCAGCCGACCCGGTCTTTCCACGCTGGGGTTTCGTGCCAGTCGGGTCGCTTTTCCCAATCCAGCCGCTGGCGCCAGGGGCGGTCATGATAGCCCATCAGGAACGCGCGCAGGTCCGCCCGTCCCGTACATGAATCGAACACATCGCTATGGCGCCAGACGTCCGAATCCGGCCCCGGGCTTCTGGATGTGTCGATGATCCAGAAGTTGTCCCTCTGCCGCGTGGCATGACAGTCGTCGCTCTGTGGCTTCGGGACGTCGCGATCCTGGTAGTCTACCGAATACTTGCATTCGGTACTGCCCAGGCGCGCGTAGCCGTGAGCCATGCGGGACAGCTGGATCGGGCGATCCTGCCCCGAAGTATAGACAACGATATCCCGCCGTTCGCCCGCGCCGCCTTCCGGTCTGCCGAAGGCGAGCAGGCTGTCGATCTCGCCGCCGTCGCGTAGCACGCGGTGCCGGTCCATATCGGGCGAAGCCATGACCAGTCGCTTCACGTGCCGCGCCAGATCGGGCCGACGCGCATCGAGATCCAGGACGCCCTGGACCAGCGCGCGTGCGCCCATGCTGTGAGAGACGATCGTGATGTCGGTCGCGACCTCCGCAAGGTCGGTAATGATCCGGCTGTTGTATTGCTGAGCCCAGCCGATGCTTGCCTCATCGAACACATAACCCTGGCCGTTCGCTCGCGAGGGCCAGGACAAAAGCACGGTGGGGACCGTATAGCGGTAGGAGCGCCGCACCTTTTCCGCTGTTTCCAGAGCCTCGTCGTAGCTGTTGTTGTAGCCGTGAATATAGATCACGAGCTTCCCGGCACTGCCGCCTTCGGCCGAAACGGCGCTGCGGATGGCGGCAAGCCATCTGTCCTTTTCTTCGACACGGCGAGTGATGCTGGTCATGGCCGGAGAATCATCCGGCCCGGTCAGTTTCGCCTTGGCAAAAACAGCGCCCCGATGGCTGCGATAAGTGGAAAAACTCATGCCTTGCGCGCGGCAATCGGGCAAACTGGTCGACATCACGAATATGTCGGCGGGATCAGGCCCCTCCGCAAACGGAAGCGATGGACAATCGCTCGTCGGGGTTTGCCACAAGGCAGGGTCAGGCGCGGGAATGCCGCAAGCGCCCAATGCGAGTACGAAAACCGCAAGCAGCAAACGGCCCCCGAAACGCTGCAAAGCACTCTCTCCCGAAAGTAGATGCGCCCAGTGGCGAGGTTTAAACCATGTAAGGCCAGCCTGCCATACGCAAAGTCTCAGGCATCGATCAGCTCGCGATCCAGTTCGCCCGCCTTGTTCTGGATGAACTGGTAGCGGTGTTCGGGATTGCGGCCCATCAGCTGGCCGACGAGTTCCTTCACCGCCGCGCGGTCCTCGAACTCGGGGGGCAGGGTGATGCGGATAAGGCTGCGGCTGTCGGGGTGCATCGTGGTCTCGCGCAGCTGCGCGGGGTTCATTTCGCCCAGGCCCTTGAAGCGCGAAATCTCGATTTTCTTGCCCTTGAAGACGGTCTCTTCCAGTTCGCGCCGGTGTTCCTCGTCGCGCGCATACCGGCTCTCCTTGCCGGAGGTCAGCCGGTAGAGCGGCGGTTGGGCGAGGAACAGGTGCCCCTTGCGCACGAGGTCCGGCATTTCCTGGAAGAAGAACGTCATCAGCAGCGTCGCGATATGCGCGCCGTCGACGTCGGCATCGGTCATGATGACCACGCGGTCGTAGCGCAGCTGATCGGCGTCGCAGTCCTTGCGGACACCGCAGCCCAGCGCGAGGATCAGGTCCGCGATTTCGCTGTTGGCGCGGATCTTGTCCGCGCTGGCGCTGGCGACGTTGAGAATCTTGCCGCGGATCGGCAGGATCGCCTGCGTCTTGCGGTCGCGCGCCTGCTTGGCGCTGCCGCCGGCGGAATCGCCTTCGACGATGAACAGTTCGGTCTCTGCGCCCGTTTCCCCCGAACAGTCGGTCAGCTTGCCGGGCAGGCGCAGCTTCTTGGCGTTGGTCGCGGTCTTGCGCTTCACCTCGCGCTCTGCGCGGCGGCGCAGGCGTTCGTCCATGCGCTCCATCACCTCGCCGAGCAGCGCCTTGCCGCGCTCCATATTGTCGGTGAGGAAGTGGTCGAAATGGTCGCGCACCGCGTTCTCGACCAGCTTGGCGGCTTCGGGCGAGGTCAGCCGGTCCTTGGTCTGGCTCTGGAACTGCGGATCGCGGATGAAGACCGACAGCAGCACTTCGGCGCCGGTCATCACGTCGTCGGCGGAGATATCCTTGGCCTTCTTCTGGCCGACGAGATCGCCGAAGGCGCGCAAAGCCTTGGTCAGCGCGGACCGCAGGCCCTGTTCGTGCGTGCCGCCATCGGGGGTCGGCACGGTGTTGCAGTACCAGCTGGTCGCCCCTTCGGAGAACAGCGGCCAGGCGATCGCCCATTCGACCCGGCCCTGCGAGGTGCCGTTCTGCTCGGGGAAATCCTGGCTTCCGGCGAAGGGTTCTGCGGTGACGCACTCGCGGCCGTTGATCCGCTGCGCGAGGTGATCGGCCAGCCCGCCGGGGAACTTGAAGGTCTCCTCGGCAGGGATGTCTTCGCCCGCAAGGCTGTCGGCGCATTTCCAGCGGATTTCGACCCCGGCGAAGAGATAAGCCTTCGACCGGGCGAGCTGGAACAGCCGTTTGGCGCTGAACTGGCGCGAGCCGAAGATCTCCGGGTCGGGCGTGAAACTGACCGTCGTGCCGCGCCGGTTGGGCGTCGCGCCGATCTCTTCGATCGGGCCGAGCGTCTGGCCCTTGGAGAATTCCTGCGCGTAAAGCGTCTTGTCGCGCGCAACCTCGACCCGCGTGTGCTCCGACAGTGCGTTGACCACGCTGACGCCGACGCCGTGCAGGCCGCCGCTGGTCGCATAGGCCTTGCCCGAGAACTTCCCGCCCGAGTGGAGCTTCGACATGATGACTTCGAGCGTCGACATGCCCGGATATTTGGGGTGCTCGTCCACCGGCATGCCGCGTCCATTGTCCGCGATGCTCAGCCGGTTCCCTTCTTCCAGTTTGACCTCGATCCGGCTGGCATGGCCCGCCACCGCCTCGTCCATCGCATTGTCGAGGACTTCGGCGGCGAGGTGATGCAGCGCGCGGTCGTCCGTCCCGCCGATATACATGCCGGGGCGGCGGCGGACGGGCTCGAGCCCTTCGAGCACCTCGATAGAAGAGGAATCGTAATCGCCGCTGGAGGTCGGCGTACCATCGAACAGATCATCGGACATGGGCCCGAGTGTGGGCGCGAGCGCGCGCCTTCACAAGCCGCGCGCACGCCCTGTCCGCAGGTTTTGGCGGATCAGAAGCTGTCCGGCGCGGGCGAGACGACCACCACCTGGCCATCGCGCACCTCGCGCACCTCCAGCGTACGCTGGGCCGTGCCGTCGCTGCGGAAGCGGAAGGCCCCGTCCAGGCCGAGGAAACCGCCCGCACTGGTCAGCTCGCTGGTGGGGAAGGGCGTTCCCGGCCGCCAGCCATCGCCCGCCACCCGCAGGGCCAGCAGCACGCTGTCGTATCCCAGCGTCGCAATCCGGTAGGGCGAGCCGCCGAAGCGGTTGCGATAGCTTTCGGAGAACCGGCGATAGCGACTGTCCGACAAGGCGGAGAACATCGCGCCGCTCATCGCGCCGGCTGCGGGGATGGCGCTTTCGCCGCTCCACAGCTCGGTCCCGATCAGGCGCGGCGTTGTATCGCTACCCTCGCGCAAGGCGGCAGCGGCTGCGATGGCGAGCCGCGGGCTGTCCGCGATCATCACCGTATCGAACCCGCCGCGTGCACGCAGCCGCCGGGCGGCGCTTTCGGCAGACCCCTCGTTGCGCGAATAGCGTTCCGTGGCGACCAGACTGCCGCCGACACTGCGCAGCGCCTCGATCAGGGCAAGCTCCGCCTGACGGCCATATTCGCCGTCCGGCACCAGCGCGCCGTAATTGCGCGCGCCTTGCCCCCGCGCGAATTCGACCGTGCGGGCGACGGATTGCGAGGGAGAAAGACCCATCAGGAAGACCGAGGGTGATGCCACGCTGACATCGTTGGAAAAGGCGATCAGGGGAACGCCCGCCGGGCGCGCCTCTGCCAGCACATCTGCCACGTTGCGGCCGAGCAGCGGGCCCAGGATCAGCTGGTTGCCTTCCGCCACGGCGCGCCGCGCGGCGCCGCGCGGGTCCTCCGACGTATCGTAGGTCGTGATCCGCAGGTTCTGGGCGTTGGTATCGAGCAGCGCCATCGTGGTCGCATTGGCGATGGATTCGCCCACGCGCGCGTTGCCGCCGCTGGTCGGCACCAGCAGCGCCACGCGGTGGCGCGATTCATCCTGCGGCAGCGGCACCGGCCGGTCGCGCGGGATCGGCGGCGGAGTCCGCGAATCGCCGGTGACGGGGCCGGGCTGCGAACCTGGCTGCGAGGTCGGCGGCGGAGGCGTGCGCGCATCTCCACCCACATCCGGAATGATCTGGCAGCCTGCGAGCAGCAAGCCAGCCCCCAGAGCGACGATCAGGCGTCGGCAATGGGCGAGGTTGATCCTGGTGGGGCCCATCATGCTTGCGGATATCCCTTGCATTGGTTCATGGCCCGTCTCGTGACCAGTTCCAGCGACGCCCCTTCGAACGCCGCCCTTGCGCCCGGCCTGTATATCGTGGCGACGCCGATTGGCAATCTGAACGACATTACCTTGCGGGCAGTCGACGTGCTTTCGCGGTGTGACGGTGTCGCCTGCGAGGACACGCGGGTGACCGGCAAGCTGATGAAGCACCTGGGGCTGAGCAAACCCCTGTGGCGCTACAACGACCATGCGGACGAGCGTGACCGCGCGCGGTTGGTGGACAGCATGGCCACACGTGCAGTCGCTCTGGTGAGCGATGCGGGCACGCCGCTGATCTCCGATCCCGGGTACCGCCTGGTCAACGCTGCGCGCGATGCAGGGGTGGAGGTGCAGACCATTCCCGGGCCCTGCGCCGCCATCGCCGCGATCACGCTGGCCGGCCTGCCGAGCGACCGGTTCCTGTTCGCAGGTTTCCTGCCGGTGAAGGAGAAGGCGCGGGCCGACATGCTGGCCGAGTTCGCAATGGTGGATGCAACGCTGGTCTTCTACGAAAGCGGGCCCCGGCTGACCAAGACGCTGGGCGCGATAGAGGATAGATTGCTTGGGCGCCGGGTCGCGGTGGCGCGGGAGATTACCAAGCTGCACGAGGAATGCCGGCTTGGCAGCGCGGTGGAGCTGATCGCCCATTACGAGGCGAAACCGCCCAAGGGCGAGATCGTGCTGCTGGTCGAACCGCCGCAGGAGACCGATGCCAGTGCCGAGGATGTCGATGCGCTTTTGCGCGATGCCCTGAAGACCGAAAAGCCGTCACAGGCAGCGGCGAAGGTCGCCAGGGCGACCGGCGCGGATCGCAAGGCACTCTATGCGCGCGCACTGGAGCTGCGTGAGTGAGCAGCCAGAAACGCGAACGGGCAGAGAAGGCGGGTAGAGGCGGTGAGGAAGAAGCCGCCCGCTGGCTCGAGAGCGCGGGGTGGGAGATAGTCGACCGGCGCCGCAAGACGAAGCTGGGCGAAATCGACCTTGTTGCGCGAAAGGACGGTCTGATCGCTTTCGTCGAGGTCAAATGGCGACGCAGCGTACCCGACCTCGATCTGGCTATAGACGAGAAAAGGCTCTCGCGGGTTGCAGCGGCAGTCGGCGCGGTCGCGCATGAATATGCCACCGGTGGAGAGGATATCCGGATCGACGTGATCCTGCTTGCGCCCGGCGCACAGCCTCGCCACATCGCCAATGCCTGGATGCCGTAACCGGCCTGTCACCCCTGCGGAGGCAGGAGCCCAGCCGACCTTGCCGGATGCGCAACCGGGCAGCTTGTCTGGACCCCTGCCTTCGCGGGGGTGACGAATGGAGCAATTATGACCCTACGCACCGCCTTCCAGATGGACCCCATCGAAAGCGTCAAGATCGCGGGCGATAGCAGCTTCGCGCTGATGCTCTCGGCGCAGGAGCGTGGCCATGAAGTCTGGCACTATGATGTGAAGAGCCTCGCCTGGGAAAGCGATGGCACCCCGGCGGGGAAAATCACCGCCCATGCGCGGCCGGTCAGGGTCCGCCGCAAGGAAGGCGACCATTTCGAATGGACGGGCGAGCGCCGCGTGATCGACCTGGCACAGGATATCGACGTCGTGTGGCTGCGGCAGGATCCGCCCTTCGACCTGGGCTATATCACCGCCGCGTTCCTGCTCGACCGATTGAAGGGCACCACGCTGGTGGTCAACGACCCGCGCGAAGTGGTGAACGCGCCCGAAAAGATGTTCGTGCTCGATTTCGCGCGCTTCATGCCGCCCACGCTGATCGCGCGGCGGCTGGAGGACATTCAGGCCTTCCAGAAAAAGCACGGCGCGGTGGTGGTGAAGCCGCTGCATGGAAATGGCGGCAAGGCGATCTTCAAGATCGATCGTGACGGTACGAACCTCTCTGCGTTGTCCGAAGTCTTTGACAGGCAATGGCCCGAGGCGCACATGGTGCAGGCCTTCCTGCCCACGGTGAGCGAGGGAGACAAACGCATCGTGCTGGTCGATGGCGAGGTTGCGGGCGCGATCAACCGCAAGCCGGGCGAGGGCGAGTTCCGCAGCAATCTGGCGCAGGGCGGATCTGCCGAAGCCGCGCAGCTGACCGACCGCGAGGCGGAAATCTGCGCTGCCATGGGCCCCGAGCTGAAGCGGCGCGGCCTCGTGTTCGTGGGGATCGACGTGATCGGCGGCGAGTGGCTGACCGAGATCAACGTGACCTCGCCCACCGGCATCGTCGCGATCGACCGCTTCAATGGCACCGATACGGCCGGCGCGCTGTGGGACGCGACCGAGCGCCGGCATAGGGAGATGGAAGCCGCCGGCTGACGCGCTGGCGTGCGAAGGCGGTCTGATCCCCTGCGGCTTCGGTTCACCCCTTCTCCGATCTTGGTTCTCGCCACGTTTTTCGGCCCCGATCAGCTGTCCTGCGCATTGGTGCGCCATGGACGAAATGATTGTCAGCATTATCGGGCGGCTCGGCTATCTCGGTATCGCGCTGCTCATGGCGCTGGAGAACATCTTCCCCCCGCTACCCTCGGAGGCGATTATGGGGGCGGGCGCGCTCGCCGTGACGCAAGACCGGATGAGCTTCTGGCCCCTGCTGATCTTCGGAACGATCGGCACGGTCGCAGGCAATTACGCCTGGTACTGGTTCGGCGACCGGGTGGGATACGAAAAGCTCGGTCCGTTCATTGACAGGTGGGGCCGATGGCTCACCCTCGAATGGGAAGATATCGAGCGGGCGTCCGAATTCTTCAAGAAACACGGGGGCTGGGCGGTCTTCTTTCTCCGGTTCTTCCCCGTGATGCGGACCATGATCTCGCTACCGGCGGGCCTCGCGCACATGAATCTGTGGCGGTTCCTGATCTTCACCACGGCGGGCGCGGCGATCTGGAACGTGATCCTGATTCTGGGCGCCCAATGGCTGGTCGGGACCTTCTCCGATGTTCAGGATCTGGTCGGGTGGATCGTCATCGCATCGCTGGTGCTGGCGGTCGCGGGGTACTGCTGGCGTCTTTACAGCTGGAAGCCGCGCGCAGAGCGCTAGTCGTTCCTCTCGCGAGGATGCGCGCTGCGATAGGTTTCGAGCAGGCGTGCTGCATCGACCTCCGTGTAGATCTGGGTCGAGCCAAGGCTCGCATGGCCCAGCAGTTCCTGCAGGCTGCGCAGGTCCGCGCCCGCGCCAAGCAGGTGCGAAGCGAAGGAGTGGCGCAGCGCATGAGGCGTAGCATTGGCGGGCAGGCCGATCTCGGCCCGCGCCTCCGCCACCGCGCGCTGGACGAGGCCTGCAGAGAGCGGTCCGCCGCGCGATCCCCGAAACAGCGGCTGCTCCGGCGTGAGATCGTGCGGGCAGGCGGAGACATATTCCCGGACGGCCGTGCGGATTGCGGGGAGGATCGGCACCACGCGCGTCTTGCCGCCCTTGCCGGTGACGCGGAGCGTTTCGCCCATCTCCGCATCCGCCCCGGTCAGCGAAAGCGCCTCTCCCAGCCGCATTCCGGCGCCGTAGAGCAGCAGCAGCACGGCGCGGTCGCGCAGACCCGTCCATTCTTCGCGCCGTCTCTCGCCGATGGTCTGCGCCATGTGAACCGCCTCGTCGGGCGTGACCGGGCGGGGCAGGGTGCGCTTTATCCGCGGTCCGCGCAGGCGCGGAGCCTGGGCATCCGAGGCCCCGGTCTCGGCCCGCGCGAAAGCGAGGAAGGCGCGCAGCGAAGAAAGCTCGCGCGCAGCCGAACGGTTGCTCAGCCCATCGGCGCGGCGGCGGGCAAGCTGGGCGCGCAGGGCAGGCGCATCGAGCGCGGCTATCGCCGTCCAGTCCTGAAGTCCGGTCGCCTCAAGCAAGCGTTCCGCCGCGCGGACATAGGCGCGCACGGTGTGCGGCGAGAGGCGACGCTCCGTCGCAAGGTGGCTCTCCCACCGCGACAGCACGCTGCCGCTCATGCTGTGCACAAATCGGCGGCAACCAGCTCTGCCAGCAAGGCGTCGAGCAGCGGCATGCCCTGCGGCGTGATCGTGAGATGATCGCCCGCGCGCGTGACGAAGCCGAGATCGGCATAGAAATCCGAGCGTCCTGCATCGATCAGCGCATCGGGCATGGTGCCGAACCGCTGCGCCAGCGCCGCAAGATCGACACCTTCGGCGAGCCGCAGGCCCATCAGCAGCGCCTCGCCCAAAGCTTCCTCGCGTCCCAGCGCGCGTTCCTCCGCAATGCCGTGCCCGTTCTCTGCGACGCGGCGCAGGAATGCCTCTGGCTTCTTGTGCCGGACCGTCGCCGTGCCGCAGCGCCGACCGTGCGCTCCCGGGCCGATCCCCGCGTAATCGCGATAGCGCCAGTAGGTCAGGTTGTGATGGCTCTGCGCGCCGGGCTTTGCGTGGTTGCTGATCTCGTAGGCGGGCAGGCCTGCCGCCGCTGTCTGATCCTGCGTCTGTACGAACAGGTCGCCGGCTTCATCCGCATCCATCGGGGTCAGCCGACCGCGCGCCACGGCCCCGGCAAACCCGGTGCCCGGTTCGATGGTCAGCTGGTAGAGCGAGAGATGCTCGGTCCCGAAGGCGAGAGCGCGCCCCAGTTCCGCCTCCCACTCCTTCGCCGTCTGGCGGGGCCGGGCATAGATCAGGTCGAAAGTGACACGGCGGAAGAGGCCTTGCGCATTCTCGAGCGCTTGCACGGCTTCCGCGGCGCTATGCTCGCGCCCCAGGAAGGCCAGCGCATCGTCATGCAGCGATTGCACGCCCAGAGAGACGCGGTTGACCCCGGCGGCGCGGAAGTCTGCAAACTTGCGCGCTTCGTAGGAGGTCGGGTTGGCCTCCAGCGTAATCTCGCAATCGGGGGCAAGCCCCCACAACCGGGTCGCCTCGTCAATCAGCGCACCGGCGAGGGCAGGGGGCATCAGCGAAGGCGTGCCGCCGCCGAAGAAGATCGAGCCGACGCGGCGGCCCTGCGTCAGGGCGTGCTCATGCGCCAGATCCGCCAGAAGCCCGGACTGCCAGGCTGCGGCATCGACAGAATCGCGCACATGGCTGTTGAAGTCGCAATAGGGGCACTTCTTCAGGCAGAAGGGCCAGTGGATATAAAGCGCAAGATCGTCCGCTGCGGGCATGGGCGGAATCTAGGGGGCGCAGGCCGCAAAGGCCAGCGCGCGCCTATCCCTGTTGACCGAACTGCTTTGCGACCAGCTTGGCGAAGGCATCCGCGCGATGGCTGATCTTGTGCTTTTCCGCAGGGTCGATCTCGGCAAAGGTCTGCTCGCGGCCTTCGGGCACGAACACCGGATCGTAGCCGAAGCCCAGTTGTCCACGCGGCGGCCAGGTGAGCGATCCGGGCGCAATACCTTCGTAGACCGCATATTCGCCATCGGGCCATGCCAGCGCCAGCGTGCAGTGGAACGCTGCGCTGCGATCCACGTCCGCGCCCTGCTGCGCGAGCAGGCCTTCGACCTTGCCCATCGCCATGTACCAGTCGCGGCCCGGTTCGCCCTCGAACCACTGCCGCTCGGCCCAGTCGGCGGTGTAGACGCCGGGGCGACCATTCAGTGCAGCGACCGAAAGCCCGCTGTCGTCGGCAAGGCTGACGATGCCCGACCCCTCCGCCGCCGCGCGCGCCTTGAGCAGCGCATTGTCGACGAAGGTGGTGCCGGTTTCCTCCGGCTCGGGCAGGCCGAGCGATCCTGCGGACAGGCACTCGACCCCATAGGGGGCGAGCAGGGCCGAAATCTCTTTCAGCTTGCCCGCATTGTGCGTCGCAATGACGAGCTTGCCCGAGCCGATACGGCGGGTCATTTCACCGCCGCGTCCTGAGCCTTGAAGATCTCGCCGCAGCCCATCTGCGCGAGGCGCAGCAGGCGCAGCAGCGCTTCTTCGTCGTAGGCTGCGCCTTCGGCGGTGGCCTGAACCTCGGCGATCTTGCCGCCTTCGATCAGCACGAAGTTGGCGTCGGCATCCGCGCTCGAATCCTCGTCGTAATCGAGGTCCAGCACCGGTGTGCCCTTGTAGACGCCGCAGGAAATCGCCGCGATCTTGCCCGTGATCGGGTCTTCCACGATCGCTCCAGACTTCTTGAGCCCGTCGATCGCCAGCTTGAGCGCGACCCACGCGCCCGAAATCGCTGCGGTGCGCGTGCCGCCATCGGCCTGGATCACGTCGCAATCGAGCGTGATCTGGCGTTCGCCGAGCTTCTTCATGTCTACGACCGCGCGCAAGCTGCGCCCGATAAGCCGCTGAATTTCCTGCGTCCTGCCCGACTGCTTGCCGCGCGCCGCCTCACGGCTGCCGCGGGTGTGGGTGGCACGGGGCAGCATCGAATATTCGCCGGTGACCCACCCGGCACCCTTGCCGCGCATCCACGGCGGGACGGAGTTTTCCACGCTGGCGGTGCACAGCACGCGCGTATCGCCGAAACTGATCAGACAGCTGCCCTCGGCATGCTTGGTGAAACCGGTTTCGATGGAAATGGCGCGCATCTGGTCGGGCGCGCGGCCTGAAGGTCGCATGGGGGAAATCCTTTGGTCTGACTGGTCGCACGCGCCCTAGCCGCCTATTCATCACGTGGCCAGTGGACATGCTCCATCACGAACGCCCCCCGTTACGAAAGGCCTCGGTCATGATCCGAATTCTCACGATTTGCGCACTGCCTTTTGCCGTTGCAGGCTGCGTCACACCCGGCCAGGCGCCGGACAGCGCGGCGTCTGCCGAGGCGATCGAGTACAGCTTGACACCGTGCTTCGGATTCTGCCCGTCCTTCAGGCTCTCCGTGGCCCGGAATGGGGCCGGGACATACCACGGCGAGCGTTTCGTGCAGCAAAAGGGAACCGCCGCATTCACCGCAAGCCAGAGAGAATTCGAGGCCTTTGCCGAACGGCTCGCGCCCTTCCGTCCGGAAAGCTCGGTCGCATACGGGTATGAGAATTGCGACGGGCCCGTGGCGACAGATTCCCCCTCGGTAAAGATCACCTGGCACGAAGCTGGCCGGGAGCCGGTCACACTCGACTGGTATCTCGGCTGCCGCCAGCCCGGTCTCGTCGAAAACCGCGATGCGCTCTACCAGGCGTGGCAGGAACTGCCGGTGGACGATCTTGTCGGCACGGCCGAGAACCGCCAGATTTACGACCGGCTCAAGTGAGCCGAGCAATCATGGATCACCAAGGATGAGCACCCCGCCGCTGACCGAACTGACCGCCCGCACGCGCGACATCTTCCGCGTGGTGGTGGAACAGTATCTGGCGACGGGGCAGCCGGTCGGCTCTAAGACACTGGCCGAGGGCGGGGCGGTGGACCTCTCGCCCGCCTCGATCCGCAGCGTGCTGGCGGACCTCGAAAAGCTGGGCCTGCTGGCCGCGCCGCATGTGTCCGCCGGGCGCAAGCCCACAGAGAGCGGCCTGCGCCTGTTCGTCGACGGGATGATGCAGATTACCCAGCCCAGCGAGCAGGAGCGCCACGCGATCGAGGCGAAGCTGGGCGATCCCGGTCCGCTGGAAGCCCGGCTCGAGGCGGCGAGCGCCATGCTGTCCGACCTGTCCGGTGCGGCGGGCATGGTCTTCGTCCCGACGTCCGAACGACGGCTGGCGCAGATGAATTTCCTGCCGCTCGACGCGAACCGCGCGCTGGCTGTGCTGGTCGACCAGAACGGCCAGATCGAAAATCGCCTGATCGAGATGGAGGGCATGGATGCGAGCGCACTCTCGCAGGCCTCCAACTATCTTTCCGCCCGCATGGCCAATCGCAGCCTCGGCGAGGCGCTGAAGGATATCGAGGCGGAGATCGCCGGTGGGCGCAGCGAGCTGGACGAAGCGAGCAAGGATCTGGTCCGCCGCGGCATCGCGATGTGGAGCGAGACGCCCGATCGCAGTTCCGTGCTGATCGTGCGAGGCCAGGCCAAGCTGCTCGACGACGAAGCCGTCGGCGATGTGGAACGCGTGCGGCAATTGCTGGACGAACTGGAGAACAAGCGGGCGGTCGCCGATGTGCTGGAACGGGCGCGCAAGGCGCGGGCTACGCGGATATACATAGGCAGCGAAAATCGCCTCTTCGCGCTCAGCGGTTCCTCTGTTATCGCCTCGCCCTTCCACGACCGCGACGGGAACATAGTGGGCGTTCTAGGGGTTATCGGCCCCACGCGCTTGAACTACGCACGCATCGTTCCCATGGTCGATTTCACCGCGCAATCCCTGGGGAGATTGACCGGCTAACAGGGCAGTTTTCACGAGACCTATGCAAGACGAGAAGAACCCGAAAGAAGAGCCCGCAGAGGGCCGCGAAATGCTGGACGAGGAAGCCGAAAAGCAATTGGCCGGGGTCCCCGAGCATCTGCGCGACCAGAGCGACGACGACGCCGAGGACGAGGCTGGCTCGGACGATACGGCGAAGCTGGCCGAGACGATCGGCAAGCTGAAGGGCGATCTGGATACCGCGCGGCAGGAAGTCCTGTACGCGCGCGCCGAGACGCAGAACGTGCGGCGGCGCATGGAAAAGGACATCGCCGATACGCGCTCCTACGCCGCGACCGGCTTTGCCCGCGATATCCTGTCGGTGTCGGACAATCTGGTCCGGGCGATCGAATCCATCCCGCAGGAGCTGCGCGAGGACGACAAATTCAAGAGCCTGGTGGCCGGGATCGAGGCGACCCAGCGCGAACTGGAGCGTGTCTTCAGCCAGCACGGGGTCACGCGTGTGGCGGCCATGGGCCTGCCGCTGGATCCCAATGTGCATCAGGCGATGATGGAGATTCCCAGCGAGGATGCGGACCCGGGCACCGTGATTCAGGAGATGCAGGCAGGCTATCTCATCAAGGATCGCCTTCTGCGCCCTGCGCTGGTCGGTGTGGCAAAAAAGCCGGACTGACTCACAAATCAGGAACCGGGCAGCCGCTTATCCTTTGAGACTTCATCAGGTTCAAAGGAGTACCACCGATGAAGAATCGTCTCGCCCTAATCCCCGTCGCCATGATTTCCGCGCTTGCGCTTGGTGCCTGTGCCGAGAATTATTCGGCCGAGGGCGGCCTTGGCGGTGCGGCTCTTGGCGCCGGTGTGGCGGCCGTCACCGGTGGTGATATCACGCGCTACGCACTCGCGGGTGCGGCAGCGGGCGCGCTGGCCGGCTATTTCGTCGACAAGAACGATGGCTGCGATGGCTATGACCGCGACGGTTATCTGGACGAGGATTGCTTCGGTACGCGCGGCTATCCCGCCGACCCGCGCTAACCACGCGGTTCAGCAATTCGAGAAAAGGGCCGTCCCAAGTGTGGGGCGGCCCTTTTTCGTGCGGGCAGCGGGTTTCGTCCAAGCTGCCGATCTGGCGTTCTATTGCAGGTACACCACCACGTAGCGCACGCAGAGCGCGACCAGCACGATGGCATGAACGCGCTGGTTCCTCACGACCATCAGGATTCCCATCAGGCCCAGCAGCACCAACGTCAGGACGATCGATGTGGCCGTCATGATCTGATCGCGGACCTGCTCGATGCTGAGCAGGTAGGCCCATTGCACGAACACGAGCGCGATGAGCATCCCCAGAACCGTGCGGCACACGCGGAAGTAGTGCGTGTCCAGATTGCGGAATCGCTCCGGATCGGTCGGGAAGACGAGCCGCGCCGCAAGATAATAGGCGCTTGCGAAACACACCACGCCAAGAAGCGTCCGGGCATCGACCTTCACCAGAGGCTGTACGCTCCAGGAGAACATCCAGAACGACAGCAGGTCGAGGATGACGAACACGGCGAGCAGCGGAGTAAGCCAGCCGATCGAGAAACTCTCTCCGCCGGTATCGCCCGCATCCCTGGCGAAGCGCAGTTCCAGCGTGCGGCCCAGCCCGGACAGAACCTCGACCAGCGAAAGGCCCAGAAGCAGCGCATAGAGCGCGAAGATGAATTCGAACTCGGTCACGGGTTGGCACCCGGAAACCGCACCAGCAGATCATATGCCTCGCGGTTGGCGATGCCCGCAACGCGCACGCCGTTGCGCAGCCAGAAGGCGTGTTTCACGATTTCGGCCTGCTGTTCGATGCCATATTTTTCGAGGCTCCAGCCCGGCTTCAGGCTGTAATCGTAGCGGCACCATGGGTGGCGATGCAGTGGCAGATACCATTCGCCCCTGGTCTGCGTCTGCCACACATGCGTCATCTCGTGAATGAAGTGCCCCTGCCGCTGGTGGTTGCCCTTCGCAAAATCGTCGCAATAGCCTGCCGCGTCCGGGTGAAAATGCAGGTGGCCGCGCGGAGCCATGGTGGTGTTCCTGGGCTGAAAGAACGCCCATTTGCGCCGCCGGATCGTGACCTTGCGATAATCGATGGCGTTGCCGAACACGCTCTGCGCCAGAGCGACCTCGCCTTCGGTCAGCGGACGCTCCCCGCCAGCGGGGCAGGGAGCGACCGGCTTTTGCTGCGTATCGGCGTCGATCGGGTGCTTCATGTCGCTCGTCGAATCGCCGTGCTTTCGATCGGACCGCTCAGCGTTCCGCGTCGGCGGGCATGATCTCCGCGTCGAAGTCCATCGTCGATCCGCCCGCCATGGTCAGCGTGACCTTGGTGGTGTTGCCCGCCTCCAGCGAGGGATCGAGCTCGAACGCCATCACGTGCAGATCGCCCGGCGTGAAGCTGGTGGTTTCGCCCGGCTGTACGGTCACGATGCCGATCGATCCCATCTCGGAATCGTCGTATTCCATGTAATCGTGCAATTCGGCGCTGGCCGCGCCTTCCACGTCCGCGCGGCGGACCGAGATGGCCCGGTCGCTGGTGTTCTCAAGCTCGAAATAGACCACGCCCGGATTGCCCTCGACCGCGGGCAGGAACAGGCGGCCCTCGGTCGCGACGAGCGGCGCGGCCGCTTCCTCGGTTTCGGCGGGCTCTTCGGAGCATGCGGCCAGTGCGATGGTGGCCATGCCCAGTGCGGCTGCTGCGATAACGGATTTCATTTCACGCTCTCCCTGTCGTGTCGTCCCGCTTCACGACTAGGCGCAACGCTCTCTTGTGCCAAGAACAAGCGCACCTATATCCGCGACCTGAACTGAGCTGCCGAGCACCGCGCCCTTGGACGGGGCGGTGCGAGGGGCAGTGTCCAACGAAGCCAATAGGATGCGGGGTATCATGGCAAAAGTAATCGGTATCGACCTCGGTACGACCAATTCGTGTGTCGCGGTCATGGATGGCGGCAAGCCCAAGGTCATCGAGAATGCGGAAGGTGCGCGCACCACGCCGTCGATCGTGGCCTTCACCAAGGATAACGAGCGGCTGATCGGTCAGCCTGCCAAGCGCCAGGCCGTCACCAACCCGGACAACACCGTCTTCGCCGTCAAGCGCCTGATCGGGCGCCGGTTCGAAGATCCCATGACCAAGAAGGACATGGAGCTCGTCCCCTACGACATCGTCAAGGGCAACAACGGCGATGCATGGGTCGAAGCGGGCGGCAACGAATATTCGCCGAGCCAGATTTCCGCCTTCATCCTGCAGAAGATGAAGGAAACCGCCGAGAGCTATCTTGGCGAAGACGTGAAGCAGGCCGTCATCACCGTGCCTGCGTACTTCAACGACGCGCAGCGTCAGGCGACCAAGGACGCCGGCCAGATCGCGGGGCTGGAAGTCCTGCGCATCATCAACGAGCCGACTGCGGCCGCGCTCGCCTACGGGCTCGACAAGGATGAGAACAAGACCATCGCGGTCTACGACCTTGGCGGCGGTACGTTCGATATTTCGATCCTCGAAGTCGGCGACGGCGTGTTCGAAGTGAAGTCGACCAACGGCGACACCTTCCTGGGCGGTGAAGACTTCGACTCCGCGATCGTCGAATATCTGGCCGACCAGTTCCAGCAGAAGGAAAACATGGACCTTCGGCAGGACAAGCTGGCCCTGCAGCGTCTCAAGGAATCCGCCGAAAAGGCGAAGATCGAGCTTTCGAGCGCGCAGCAGACCGAAGTGAACCTGCCCTTCATCACCGCGCGCATGGAAGGCGGCAGTTCCACCCCGCTGCATCTCGTCGAAACGCTGACCCGCTCCAAGCTGGAGCAGCTGGTGGGCGATCTGGTGAAGCGCACGCTGGAGCCGTGCAAGAAGGCGCTCGAAGATGCCGGGCTCAAGGCCGATGGCATCGACGAGGTGATCCTGGTCGGCGGGATGACCCGCATGCCCAAGGTCCGCGAGACGGTTGAGCAGTTCTTCGGCAAGAAGCCGCATACCGGCGTGAACCCGGACGAAGTCGTGGCGATGGGTGCCGCCATTCAGGCGGGCGTCCTGCAGGGCGACGTCAAGGACGTGCTGCTGCTCGACGTCACCCCGCTTTCGCTGGGTATCGAAACGCTGGGCGGGATCATGACCAAGATGATCGACCGCAACACCACGATCCCGACCAAGAAGACGCAGACCTACTCGACCGCCGAGGACAACCAGCAGGCGGTTACGATCCGCGTGTTCCAGGGCGAACGCGAGATGGCGGCCGACAACAAGCTGCTCGGCCAGTTCGACCTCGTCGGCATTCCGCCCGCTCCGCGCGGCGTGCCGCAGGTGGAAGTCACGTTCGACATCGATGCGAACGGCATCGTGAACGTGTCCGCAAAGGACAAGGGCACGGGCAAGGAACAGCAGATCCGCATCCAGGCCTCTGGCGGCCTTTCGGACAATGACATCGAATCGATGGTCAAGGATGCCGAAAAGTTCGCCGAAGAGGACAAGAAGCGGCGCGAAGCTGCCGAAGCGCGCAACCAGGCGGACAACCTCGTCCACGCGACGCAGAAGCAGCTGGAAGAGAACGGCGACAAGATCGACGCCGGCCTCAAGTCCGATGTCGAAGCGGCTATCGCCGAGACGAAGACCGCGCTGGAAAGCGACGATGTCGACGCCATCAACGCGAAGGCTCAGGCGCTCACCGAAGTCGCCATGAAGATGGGCCAGCAGATCTACGAGAAGGAACAGGCGACCGGCGCGGGCGATGCAGCCAGCGGCGAGGGCGCAGCAGCCGCCTCGCAGGATGACGACGTGGTCGACGCCGAATTCTCCGAAGTCGACGACAGCGCGGGTAGCGAAGGCGACAGCGGCGACGCTGGCCGGGCCTGATCGGGCGTGTTGAATAATGGTGCCGCGCAGACTTTCAGGGTTTGCGCGGCACCTCCTTTATGGGTTGCGGCGATTTTCTAGGTAATGGCTTCCGAAACCGATCTTTACGAATTGCTCGGCGTGTCCCGCGGTGCGGACGCGGCCGAAATCAAATCCGCCTATCGCAAGATGGCGATGCAGTATCACCCTGATCGCAATCCCGGCGATGCCGAGGCGGAAGCCCGCTTCAAGGCGGTGGGCGCGGCCTACGAGGTGCTGAAGGACCCGCAGAAGCGCGCGGCTTACGATCAGTACGGCCATGCCGCCTTTCAGCAGGGCGGTGGAGGTGGCAGCGGCCATCATGCCGATTTCGGCGATATCGGCGATATCTTCGAAACCATCTTCGGCAGCGCCTTCGGCGGCATGCGCCAGAATGCGCGGCGCGGGGCGGATCTGCGCTACGATCTGGAAATCACGCTGGAAGAAGCGTTTCACGGCAAGTCCACCACGATCGAGATCGAGGTTTCGCAGCAGTGCGAAGTGTGCACCGGCACCGGCGCAGAGCCTGGCACGGGCACGCGCGCCTGCAATGTCTGCGCGGGTTACGGCAAGGTGCGCGCGCAGCAGGGCCTGTTCGTGGTCGAGCGGCCATGCCCCAACTGCCACGGACGCGGCGAGGTGATCGAGACGCCGTGCCACAATTGCCGCGGCGACGGGCGGGTCGATGCGCCGCAATCGCTTTCGGTCGATATTCCGCCCGGCGTCGATACGGGCACGCGCATCCGCCTGTCCGGCAAGGGCGAGGCGGGCCCGCGCGGCGCGCCTTCGGGCGACCTCTACATTTTCATCCACGTTCGCCAGCACGCCGTCTTCGCGCGGGAGGGATCGAACCTGATCGCGCGGGTGCCGATCAGCTTCACCACCGCCGCGCTTGGCGGCAGGATCGAGATTCCCGATCTCGACGGGTCGAGCAACACGGTGGACATTCCTGCGGGCATCCAGTCGGGCAAGCAGCTGCGCCGCCGCGGTGCGGGCATGCCCGTGCTGCAAGGGCGCGGGCGGGGCGACCTGGTGGCGGAGATCACCGTGGAAACGCCGACCAAGCTTTCCAAGAAGCAGCGCGAGATCCTCGAGGAATTCCGCGAAACCGAAACGGGCGAGGAGTGCCCGGAGAGTCGCGGTTTCTTCGACCGGATCAAGGATGCTTTCGGCGGCTAGGTCGGGGTCTGCGTTAGGACCCGCTGTTCGTGATCTGCTTCATCAGCTCCATCGTCTCCGCACCGCGCGCTTCGTTGGCCTTCAGCTCGTCCGCTTTCTTCTGCCATACGCTGGCTCTCAGGGGATTGATCGTCCCCCCCATTCCCTCGCGCCAGTAATCGGCGAGGAACTGGGCCGCTTTTGCAGAACCGCGATTGGCCGCCTCTTCGAACAGGGCCAGGCTCGTCGTCATGTTCTGGGGCACGCCGCGCCCTTCGGAAAACATGAAGGCCAGATCCAGCGTCGCATCGGCGCGCCCGGCCTGATGCGCCATGTACAGATACTTGGCGCCAACATCGAAATCGGTCCCGAAAGGCTGCCCGGCGACCATCGTATGCCCAAGCTTGTAAGCGAATGCCATGTCGCCCCCGTCGGCGGCCTGGCTGGCGTATTTGATGAACCGGGCACGGTCCTGCGGAAATCCGTCATAGCTTCCGACGAGGTACAGGTCGGCTAGCAGCTGAAGCGCGGGTCGGTCGTTCTTCGCCGCCATTCGCTCCAGTATCGGCTTCGCCTTGGCCGGTTCCGGACGGAGGATGTAGTATTCCCGATCCCCGCTCTCGTACGAAGCATAGCGGGTCAGCGCCGGGCGCTTGATCCCGTTGAGGTAGATGCGCGCCAGCCGGTCCTGAGCGGCGGATTCGTCAGCGGCGGCATCGGAGGAAAGCAGCGCGATTGCCGTGTTCGCGAACTCGAAACGCTCCCTTTCGTAGGCCCTTGCCGCTGCTTCGCGCTTGTCCCTCGAAGCGGCGGCGAGTTCCATCAGGGTCCGCTTCTCGCCATCGGCCTGGTCGTCGTAGGCGAGCAGCAATTCGCCCTCGTCGTCCTTGCTGCAGATCGAGCAGATGGACGCGTCCTGCGCCATCCTGGCGTAACCGATGATGCTGTCGACATCGCCAAGCTCCGCACCCTGGCGGTAGAAATCCAGCGCATCCATCTTGGTGCCTTCCGGCAGGTGCCCTTCCAGCACCATCTTCGCCATGCGATCATAGGCCGGAGCATACCCCGCTTGGATTGCGCCCATGTACATCTTCACCCGGAAGGGCACGATTTCCTTTGCCGTGATCCAGTCACCGCCCGTCTGCTTCTGGATCTCGTCGGCCAGCCAGACCATCGAGTAGGGATCGCCGTTCTCGGCACTCACCTGCTTTCGCTTCACATCGCGCTGGGCGAAGAAATCCGCGATCGCCTGTTCGGTCAGGTTGAGCGGTTCCTGCGCAAAGACCGCGTCCGGGGCGGAAAGGGCCAGACACGCGGCGGCGGCAAACAGGAATTTTCGCACAGCAGGAAACCCTCTGGTTAGTGCGCAATGCGCATGGATTTCCCGCAAATATAGCGCCGTCATCGCGCGCAGGGATGACAATTGCCGTTAGCCGAGCCGTTCGGCTATCTCGCCCCTGATCCGTTTCAGCAGCCCCTTGTCAGCGGTGAGCCGATCCTCCTCCTCGTCCAGAATGGCGAGGAACGCCTGACGCTTGAACTGCTTCGAAAGGCCGCCATCGGTCGGCGCATCGACGGTGGACCAGATCAGGTCGATCATCCGTTCGGCCCCATGGAGCCGACCCCACAGATAGTCGTTCTCGCGGTAGGCGCGGCTGAAGAATGCGCCGAAATCGTAGAACTCGATACCGCGCAAGGTTGCGCTCGCTCCGCCTTCGCGGATCGCCTGCGCATCCTCGGGGCTGATCCGGTCGACCTTGACAGGTTCGAACTCGTTCATCCCCTGCGTGCCCAAAATCGGCAGCGTGGCGACGTCGTAGAACGGGAAGCCGAGATAGGCATACATCATGCGGCGGCGCAGGTTGCGCGGCATGTCGCTCAGCGCATTCGAAAGGGCGGCCTCTGCCTTGAGATCCAGCTCCTGCAGGTTACGGACCTGGGCCACGTGATCGAGGACGGCGCCGGGGTTTTCCATCGCATCGCGCGAGAGGCGGACGAATTCTGCGCCCAGCGGTTCGATCCCATCGCGCTCGAAATAGTCGGCGAGAACCGCGTAGATGCCCTCGCGCGCCAGATCGAGCGCGTCGTTGGGAATTTCGGGGTCGGCTTCCCAGTCGCGCGCGGTACGCCGGGCGAGCAGGCGCAGGCGCCGGATGCGGAACGCTAGGTCGAAGCTGCGGAAGAAGCTTATGGCTTCCTCGCTGGCGCCACCACTAGGCCCGACCAGGCTTTCGAGCCCGCGTTCGCGCAGGGCATCGCGCAGGCGCGAGGCTATCACCTGCGTATCGGCCTCGGCATCCTTCGGCGCAGCCTTGCGCACCAGCTCCGCGAGCCGTTCCAGAATACCCACGAACTTCAGTTCGGCATAGCCCGCGAAGGTGTAGCCCGCCTGCTCGGCCGCCGCCTGCTGCGCTTTCTGGCGCCAGTTGGCGAGGCGTTTGGGCGTGGGCCGGTCGAAGAACACCGTGCGGTCGAACAGCTTCTCGACCGCCGCTTCCACTTGCGGACGCAGCTCGACGATCATCGACTGGAGGCGCGCCGCATGGCGGGACTGTTCGGCAATCAGTTCCAGGTTATCGCGGATCGGCTGTTCACGCGGGAGCGTGGAGAGCGAGCCGAAGATGTTCTCGAAAAAGCCGACGGCGGCGTGCTTGCGATCCTCGTCGCGCTGATACCTGTCTGGCCGGGGATCGATGTAGACGAAGCGGCGCTCCACCTCGCGTACGGCGGGGCGACCGCGCAATGCCTCGATCGCGCCTTCGAAGGGGCGGTTGACCAGCACCGACCCGTCGATCAGCGACACGCCGTTGACCGAGTCATCTTCGAAATGGGCCGGCATGATCCGCCGCAGGAAGGCGTCGCGGTTGGACCACGAGCGGTCGAAATCCTCGGCCAGCGTGTCGATCTCGCTCACCTGCAAGGGCGGGAAGGCCCCCGGGAAGCTCGCGGTGGCGCGCGCGGCGAACACGAGTTCCAGCGGGTCGGCAAGCCACGCGCCTGCAACATTCGGCGTCCTCGCGGTGAAGGAAATCGGCATGCGATGCTCGCTTTCCTGCACCACCGGCGGGCTGTTCAGGCGCAGTCGCGCGAGATAGCCGTGGAAATCCGTGGTCGGCACGTAGAGGTCGATAGGGTGATCGGGCGGCAGCAGCGGCCCGTCGGCCAGAGCGCCATCCATCGCTTCCAATGCCTCGATCAGCATGCCGGACATGCTCTCACCCGAAAAGGGCGGGGCGAACCAGCGCCCGCGAACCAGCTTCGACACCTTTTCGCGCACCTCGGCCCGCGTTTCGGGCGCCACGCTTTCGGACACCAGATTGCCCGGCCGCTTGAGCACGAAATTGGCGATCGGCTGCGCCCAGACCTTGGCGAAGCGCCAGCCCATTCGCGCGTCTTCGGCCGTCAGCCGGTCGATATCCGCATTGTCGAGCCACAGATCGGTCAGCGGTTCGAGCGAGCGGCCCGAGTGAATCGCCTGCGCCAGGAACACCGCGTTTATGCCGCCTGCGCTCGCCCCGCTCAGGATGTCGGGCAGAACCCGCAGCCGCAACTCGTGCTTGTCGACCAGCGTTTCCAGCAACTCGCGATAGATCGCGGCCACGCCGCTGCCTGTGGGCGCGCCGGAATGAAAGCTGCGACTGGCGCGGGCGAGGTTCCAGACCTCCTTGGTGACGCCGTGCATGTACACCGCAAGGCTCACGCCGCCGTAGCAGACGAGTCCGATCCTCAGTTCCTTCTGGCGCATGCTTGTATTCTAGCGGGGCAGGAGGCTCGAAGGCAACTTGCGTTCCGTAAATGTTCTGCTTAGGTCCACGCTTATGGCCAAACCGAAGAAACGCTATGTCTGCCAGGCTTGCGGCGCGGTCTCCCCGCGCTGGCAGGGGCAGTGCGCCGACTGCGCGGAATGGAACACTCTGGTCGAGGATGCGCCCGCGACTGTCTTCAGCCAGAAGCACGATCTTTCGGGCGGCGGGCGACGGCTCGAATTCGTCTCGCTGAGCGATCCGGTGGAGCCGCCCAAGCGCGCCACCACCGGCCTCAAGGAATTCGATCGCGCGCTGGGCGGCGGGCTGGTGCCGGGCGCCGCGATCCTGATCGGCGGCGATCCGGGCATCGGCAAGTCCACGCTGCTGTTGCAGACGGCCGGATCGATCGCGCGCAAGGGCGGCGATGTGGTCTATGTCAGCGGGGAAGAGGCTTCGGCTCAGGTCCGGCTGCGCGCGGAACGGCTCGGCCTGGCGAACGAGCCGGTACGCCTCGCTTCCAGCACCAATGTCCGCGATATCCTGACCACTCTGGGCGCGGGTGAGCCACCGGACCTGCTGGTCGTCGATTCGATCCAGACGATGTATTCCGACACGATCGAGGGTGCGCCGGGCACGGTAAGCCAGGTGCGCGGCTGCGCGTTCGAGCTGATCAGATATGCCAAGGAGCGGGGCACCGCGCTGGTGCTGGTCGGCCACGTCACCAAGGACGGCAATATCGCCGGGCCGCGCGTCCTGGAACACATGGTCGACGTGGTGATGAGCTTCGAGGGGGAGCGCAGCCACCAGTACCGCATCCTGCGCGCTCTCAAGAACCGGTTCGGCGCCGTGGACGAGATCGGCGTCTTCGCCATGGCGACCGAGGGGCTGGAGGAGGTGGAGAACCCGTCGATGCTGTTCCTGTCCGGACGCGACGCGCCGCTGGCGGGCAGCGCGGTGTTCCCGGCGATGGAGGGCACGCGGCCCGTGCTGGTCGAGATTCAGGCCCTGATCGTGAAGCTGCAATCGGGCGCCACCCCGCGCCGTGCGGTGGTGGGGTGGGACAATGGCCGCCTGGCCATGCTGCTCGCGGTGCTCGAGTCGCGCTGCGGGCTGAATTTCAGCTCGGCGGAGGTCTATCTCAACGTGGCCGGCGGCTATCGACTGGCAGACCCTGCGGCAGACCTTGCGGTGGCCGCAGCGCTGGTTTCCGCGCTGGCGGACAGGCCGCTGCCCGACCGGTCGGTATGGTTCGGCGAGGTGTCCCTGGCGGGAGAGATCCGTCCCGTCGCCCACTCAGGCCTGCGGTTGCGCGAGGCCGCCAAGCTGGGGTTCGAAAGCGCGTACGGGCCCTTGCGCGAAGAAAAGGCTTCACTGGACATTCAATTCGGTGGATTTAGGCAGCTCGGCCAACTTGTCGATCGCGTGATGCGATAACAAAAGCGTGGTAAACGGAAGGCAATGACCGGGTTCGACATCATCGTGTTGCTGATCGTGGCAATCGCCGCCGTCGGCGGCTTCATGCGTGGCTTCGTGCAGGAAATCCTCTCGCTTGCGGCATGGGTGCTGGCGATCCTTGCCATCCAGCAGCTGCATACGCCGCTGCAGCAATTCATCGAGCCGCGCTTCGGCACGCCCACCACATCGGCCATCCTCGCCTTCGCGCTGCTGCTGCTGATCCCGTACGGTGCAATGCGGCTGATCGCATCGCTGATCGGAACCAAGGCACGCGATTCGCTGCTCGGCCCGCTCGACCGGGTGCTGGGCTTCGGCTTCGGCGCGATCAAGGGCGCGATCATCGTGGTGATCGGCTTCTCCCTGCTGGTACTCGGCTACGATACGGTGTGGGGGTACGAAGGCCGGCCAAGCTGGATTCAGAACGCGCGCACCTACCCGTCCATCAATGCCGGAAGCGAACAACTGGTCGGCTATATCCGCGACAGCCGGAGAGCGCTGAGAGCCGGGGATGATGCCGGGGTTGAAGACGGGGCCGAGGACGGGGCCGTCACCGGCGAATCGGCATCCGAGTAAGCGCCCGCGTGAGCAAGCTCTATACCCCTGAAATTCTCGCGCTTGCGGTCGAGCTGGCAGATTACCCGCGCCTGCCGTCGCCGCAGATCAGCGCAGAGGCGCGCTCGGCCACCTGTGGCAGCACGCTCACGCTCGACCTGTCGCTGGATCCGGCGGACAGGGTGGACGCGCTGGGTCTTGCGCTGTCCGCCTGTGCCATCGGCCAGGCATCCGCAGCGGTGTTCGCGCGCGAGGCGCGGGGACGCGGCGCGGAAGAAATGCTCGCCGCTCTCGGAGAAATAGAGACCTGGCTGGGTGAGGAAGGCGAGGGCGCGCAGCCACGCTGGCCGGGTATCGCGGTGCTGGCGCCCGCACGGGCCTATCCCGCGCGCCACGGCGCGATCCTCATGCCCTGGAAGGCGGCGGTGGACGCGCTTTGCAAGGCGCCGCACGCGCGCTAAAACCCTCCGCAAAAAACGGAAGGGGGGGACATGTCCGAAACCAGCGCTGCCGCGGCGGCTGCCACTACGCGTGAGCCGACCGATAGGGAAATCCGTCTCGTCATCGCGGCGAGTTCCGCCGGCACCATCTTCGAATGGTACGATTTCTTCATCTACGGCACGCTTGCCGGGTTGATCGGCGCGGCGTTCTTTCCTGCGGGCAACGAGACCCTGCAAATCCTTCTGGTCTGGGCCGGCTTCGCGGTCGGCTTCGGTTTCCGCCCGCTGGGTGCGATCCTGTTCGGCTTTCTGGGCGACAGGCTGGGGCGCAAGTATACCTTCCTGGTCACCGTAACACTGATGGGCATCGCCACCGCTGGCGTCGGCCTGATCCCCAGCGCGGCGAGCATCGGCATCGCCGCGCCGATCATCGTCATCTCCCTGCGCATCCTGCAGGGGCTGGCGCTGGGCGGAGAATACGGCGGCGCGGCAATCTACGTGGCCGAACATGCGCCGCCGGAAAAGCGCGGCTTCTACACCAGCTTCATCCAGGCGAGCGTGGTCGGCGGCTTCGCGCTGTCGATCGCGGTGGTGATCACCTGTCGCGCGCTGATCCCGGCGGATGAATTCGCGGCATGGGGCTGGCGCATCCCGTTCTTGCTGTCGATCATCCTGCTGGGGATTTCGCTGTGGATGCGCCTGCGCCTGTCCGAAAGCCCGGTCTTCAAGGCGATGAAGGCAGAGGGGAAGACAAGCGGCAATCCCTTCATCGAGAGCTTTACCTATCCGGGAAACAGGAAGCGCATATTCGTCGCGCTGTTCGGCATAACGGGCGTCCTCACCACCATCTGGTACACCGCCTTCTTCAGCGGCCTGTCTTTCCTGCGCGGTCCCATGCGTGTCGAAGAAAGCCTGGTCGAATGGATGCTGCTGGCCGCGGGCGTGATCTCGATGAGCTTCTACATCCTGATCGGTCGCTGGTCCGACAGGATCGGACGCAAGCTGCCGATCATCCTTGGTGCCGGGCTTTCGCTGATCCTGCTGTTCCCGATATTCTGGGGCATGGGCGCACTTGCCAACCCGGGCCTGGCGGCGGCGGCGGAACGGACCCCCGTTCTAGTTACGGGGCAGGACTGCACGCCCGATCCCTTTGCCGAACTGTTCGGGCGCGAGCAGAGCGACTGTGGCAAGGTGCTCGACGTGCTGACCTCCAGTGGCGTGCGCTACGACCTGCAGGAAGGCGATACCCTTGCGGTGAGCGTTGGCGGCGAGCGAATTGCGCTGGCCGATGGCTGGTTCGGTGACGATGCAGGGCTGCGCGAGGGCATGCGCGGCGCGTTGACGCAGCGCGGCTTCGACTTCGGCACGCAGGTTCCGCCGCTGGCGAACATCCTCGGCATCGTGGGCCTGCTGCTCGTGATGGGCGTGCTTTCCGCGCTGACCTACGGATCGGTCGCGGCGCTGCTGGCGGAGATGTTTCCGCCGCAGATCCGCTATTCCTCCATGTCCATTCCCTATCATATCGGCGCAGGCTACCTCGGGGGGTTCCTGCCGCTGATCGCAGGGATCATCGTGGCGCGCAGCGGCGATATCTACGCCGGGCTGTGGTATACGTGGATCGTGGTCGCTTTTGGCGTCGTCGTCGCATGGTGGGGCTTGCCCGGAGGGCCGCCGCGTGATTTCGAGGATCGGTGAACACGCTCCCCGATCCTCCCCCGCCGACTCTGCGCCTTGCCATTGATACAGACGCGCTTGCCGCGAACTGGCGGGCGCTGAACGACCTTTCCTCACCGGCCCGCGCGGGCGCTGCGGTGAAGGCCGATTGCTACGGCCTGGGCGCGGATATCTGCGTGCCCGTGCTGCGCGATGCTGGATGCCGCGATTTCTTCGTAGCGCACTGGAGCGAGGTTGCGCCCGCGCTCAGGCACGTCGCGCCGGGCCGGCTTTCTGTCCTGCATGGTCCGGTGAATGCGGCCGAAGCCGATTATGCTAGGGCGCTTGGCGTGCGCCCGGTCATCAATTCGCTGCACCAGGCGCGCGTCTGGACCGAAGGCGGCGGCGGGCCATGCGACCTGATGGTCGACACAGGAATCAACCGGCTCGGGGTCGCGCCATCGCAGCTGGGTGAGGACGATATCCGCGCGCTGGACGTGCACGTGCTGCTCTCGCACCTTTCTTCGGCCGACGAGGATGCGCCTGCGAACGCGCAGCAGCTGGCGATATTCGGAGAGGCCAAGAGACGCATCGCACACCGCGAGACAAGCCTTTCCAACAGCGCGGGCATCGCGCTGGGCTCCGCCTACCACTGCGATCTGACGCGGCCCGGCATCGCGCTTTACGGCGGCGTTCCCTCGCCCGCTCTTGCGCAGCATATCCGGCAGGTCGCATACCTGCAGGCATCGATCATCCACATCGCCGAAATCGGGGCGGGAGATACGGTCGGCTATAATCGCGAATTTACCGCGTCGGGCCCGATGCGCGTGGGCACCGTCTCGCTCGGCTATGCCGACGGGTTCCTGCGCAGCTGGGGAGGGGGCTTCCTGCTGCATGACGGCAGGAGGCTGCGCCTGCTCGGCAAGGTTTCGATGGACATGGTGGTGGTCGACCTGACGGATGCACCGGAGATCGGCATCGGAGACTGGCTCGACGTGCCCTACCACCTGCCCGATGCCGCACGGCACACCGGCCTTTCGCAGTACGAATTGCTGACCCTCCTCGGCCATCGGTTCGGACGTAGCGTCAAGGCGGATTGCCTTGCCAATGCTGCGGATGCTAAGCCCAATGCTGCGCAGCATTAATCCGGAGCCGCACACCCCCATGGCCAACAAGAAGCATGTCGAAGGCGACCCGATCGTCATCAAGAAATACGCCAACCGGCGCCTCTACAACACGCATTCCTCCAGCTACATCACGCTCGACGATCTGGCGCAGATGACGCGCGAGGGTGTGGATTTCACCGTGGTCGACGCCAAGAGCGGGGACGACATCACCCATGCGATCCTGACTCAGATCATCGTCGAGGAAGAAACCAACGGCGAACAGATGCTGCCCGTCAGCTTCCTGCGCGATCTGATCTCGATGTACGGCAATTCGATGCAGGCGATGATGCCCAGCTACCTCGAAGCGAGCATGGCGAACTTCCGCGCCAACCAGGCCAAGATCGCCGAGGCATGGCAGAGCGGCATGGCAGGCAATCCCCTCGCCAAGATGGCGGAGACCAACCTCGCCATGATGCGCGCGGCGACCAATGCGTTCACCGGGCAGGGCGCCGCCGATCGCGAAGCCGGCAAGTCCGCAGCACGTGCGGAAAGCACGGCGGACGAGACCGCGCAGGAGCTTGCCTCCATGCGCGAACAGATGGCCGCGATGCAGAAAAAGCTCGACGAGCTGGGCAAGTAGCCGCCGCCAGCTTCGGTTCTGGCAAACCAGGTCTGTACCGCAGCGCCAACGTCTCTCGACTTCGCTCGGGACGCAAGGCTAATGGCGCGCAAATCCCATCCTCGAAAGATCATGCCCGTGTCCAACATCCGCCACGCCCTCTCCGTCAAACGCGAAGACGATTTCGCAGCCTGGTATCAGGCCGCCATTGCCGAAGGGCAGATGGCCGAAGAGTCCGGCGTGCGCGGGTGCATGGTCATCAAGCCGTGGGGCTACGGCATCTGGGAACGCATCCAGCGCCTGCTGGACGACCGGATCAAGGCGACGGGCCACGACAACGCCTATTTCCCGCTGTTCATCCCGCTCTCCAATTTCGAGCGTGAGGCCGATCACGTCGAAGGTTTTGCCAAGGAAATGGCGGTCGTCACGCACCACCGCCTGATCGCGGACGGGAAGGGCGGGCTGATCCCCGATCCCGACGCGAAGCTGGAAGAGCCGCTGGTGGTGCGGCCGACCTCCGAAACGATCATCGGCGATGCGATGGCGCGCTGGGTGCAGAGCTGGCGCGACCTGCCGCTGAAGCTCAACCAGTGGGCCAACGTCGTGCGCTGGGAAATGCGCACCCGCATGTTCCTGCGCACCAGCGAATTCCTCTGGCAGGAAGGGCACACCGCGCATGCCACCGCCGAAGAGGCGAAAGATCACACCCTCACCATGCTCGAGGTTTACCGTGCGATGGCCGAGGAAGACCTCGCGCTGCCGGTGATCGCGGGCGAAAAGCCCGAGCATGAGCGCTTCCCCGGCGCGGTCGAGACCTGGTCGATCGAGGCGATGATGCAGGATGGCAAGGCGCTGCAGGCGGGCACCAGCCACTATCTCGGCACCAATTTCGCCAAGGCCTCGGGCATCAAGTATCAGGCGCAGGAAGGCGGCGAGCAGTTCGCGCACACGACGAGCTGGGGTGTTTCGACCCGGCTGATCGGCGGTGTCATCATGGCCCATGGCGACGACGATGGCCTGCGCGTGCCGCCCCGGATCGCTCCGTGGCAGGTGGTGATCCTGCCCATGCTGCGCGGTAACGACGACGATGCTGCACTGATCGAATACTGCGACGGCCTTCGCGCCACGCTCGTCGGGCAACACGCTTTGGGCGAACCGATCCGCGTGCTGCTCGACACCAAGCCGGGCAAGCCGGCGGCCAAGCGGTGGGACTGGGTGCGCAAGGGTGCCCCGATCATCATCGAGGTGGGCGGACGCGACATGGACAATGGCGTCGTCACCATGATCCGCCGCGACGATCTGTGGGATCTGGAAACTGGCAAGCTCAAGTCGCAGGCCCCGACGCGCGAAGTCGCAGGCCAGACCATCGGCGGTGTCCTTGGCGACATCCAGCAGGCCCTGTTTGCGCAGGCCGCCGAACGCCGCGATGCGAATATCGCGACCGGGATCGACAGCTGGGATGGCGTGGTCGACTTCTTCGCCAGCAACGGCAAGTACCCCGGCTGGGTCGAGGTCCAGTGGGCCAAGCCGACCGGCGACGCGCTTGAACAGGTGGTCGAGAAACTGAAGGCCGAAAAGCTGACGGTGCGCAACGTGCCGCGCGATGCCGTGCCTGCGGACGGCACCTGCATCTTTACGGGCGAACCGGCGGTAGAGCGGGTCTACGTCGCGCGCGCATACTGAACTTTCGGGAAGGGCTTGCATGGGCAAAGCAGTAAGGCACGGGTTTGCGAACCTGATAAACTTTTCGGGCCGGGACAGCCGCCCGCTGTTCTGGTGGTGGGTGCTGCTGGTCGTGCTCGTCACCTTCGCCCTCAGCTTCGTCTCGGGCATCGTCTTCGCCGCAGGTTCGATGAGCAGCGCGTTTCAGGCCGGTGCGGCGGGGGTCGATCAGGAACAGATCCAGGCGCAGATGATGCGCAGCATGGCCGAAAACCTTGGCACGCAAGCCTGGGTCGGCGTGGCTATCTCCGTGATCGGCCTTCTGCTGGTGATCGCGTCCTTTGTCCGGCGGCTGCGCGATGCCGGGCTGCCCACGCTGATCGCCCTCGTTCCGGTCATCACGACACTGGTATCCGCCTATGTGAACATCAGCGCGATCGACGAGCTTCGCGAGGTCATGGCCAATGGCAGCGCGCAGGCGGTCAACGAAGCGGCTGCGGCCAATGCCGGCCTCGGCCTGATCGCCTATGCGGGATACCTCGTGGTGATCGTGTGCGGCCTGATCCCGAGCAAGAAGGCGGGCTGACGCGTATCGGGGCGCGAAACACCCCATCTATCGGGGGGCTGCGCAAGCTATCGGGATAGCCGAGGGCATCCCGTGCGTTTACAGCTCTGACATGGCAAAGCGCGCAAACAATCACCCCAAAGGCCTGCCCACGCAAAAGCAGGTCCTCGACTTGATCCAGACTTCGGACACGAGGGTAGGCAAGCGCGAGATTGCCAAGGCCTTCGGGCTGAAGGGGCAGGAGAAGATCGCGCTCAAGAAGCTGCTGAAGGACATGGCCGAGGACGGCCTGATCGACGGCAAGAAGAGCGCTTTCCACCGCATGGGCGGCTTGCCCAAGGTCACCGTTCTACGCGTGACCGAAATCGACGATGGCGAGCCCATCGCCGTCCCGGAGAACTGGGAGCCGGACGATGGCGCCGCGCCGCCACGCCTGACCGTGATCGAGAAATCGCGCGGGCGTGGTTCAAAGGGCATGCCCGCGCTCAAGGTGGGCGACCGCATTCTCTCGCGGACCGAAGAGACGCCCAAGGGCTGGCGCGCGCACCCCATGAAGAAGCTTCCCCAGCGCACCGAAGGGCTGATCGGCGTTGTCGAGAAGGACGGGCGCGGAAAGTTCTGGCTCGCTCCCGTGGACAAGAAGGTCCGCAATTCCTCGCCCATTTCCGATGTCGGCACCGCCGAAGAAGGCCAGCTGGTGTCCGCCGAGCCGACCGGGCGTGGCCCGCGCGCGGGCGTACGCGTTACCGAAGTGCTGGGCGACCCGCTCGCCCCCAAGAGCTTCAGCCTGATCGCCATCGAAAAGCATGGCATCCCGCACGTCTTCCCGGAGGCGGTGCTGAACGAGGCCGAGCTCGCGGCCAAGCTGCCGGTCACGACGGACAAGCGCGAGGACCTGCGCGATGTGCCGATCATCGCCATCGACCCGGCAGACGCACGCGACCATGACGATGCGATCTGGGCTGCGCCCGACGATAGCGAGGACAACAAGGGCGGCTTTCGCGCCATCGTCGCCATCGCCGACGTTTCGCATTACGTGCGGCCCGGCGGCGCGCTCGACCGGGAGGCGAGGAAGCGAGGCAATTCGGTCTATTTCCCCGACCGTGTCATCCCCATGCTGCCCGAGATCCTCTCCGCCGACGTCTGCTCGCTCAAGGCGGGCGAGGATCGCGCGGCGATGGTCTGCCACCTGAAAATCTCCCCCGAGGGTGAATTGCTCAAGTGGCGTTTCACCCGCGCCGTGGTGCGGTTGGCGGAGAATGTCGCCTACGAGGAAGCGCAGAGGCGGATCGATACTGGCGAGGCGGATGAAGCGCTTGGCAACCTGTGGAAAGCCTGGGGACTCTTGTGGAAAGCACGCGAGGCGCGCGACCCGCTGGACCTCGACCTGCCCGAACGCCGCGTGATCCTGGACGAGGAAGGCGGCATCGCCGAAATCCGCGTTCACGAAAGGCTCAATGCGCACCGCGTGGTCGAGGATTTCATGATCGCGGCCAATGTCGCGGCGGCAAAGGCGCTCGAATCCAAGAACTCACCGGTCGTCTACCGGGTCCATGAGCAGCCGAGCCGGGAAAAGCTGCTCGCGCTCAAGGAATATCTCGGCACGCAGGACAAGAAACTGGCGATGGGTCAGGTCATCACGCCGACGCTGTTCAACCGCTTCCTGAAGGATGTTTCGGACGAACAGGAAAAGGCGCTGCTGATGGAGGCGGTGCTTCGCACGCAGACCCAGGCCTATTACGGGCCGGATAACCAGGGCCATTTCGGCCTCGCGCTCGGCAGCTACGCGCACTTCACCTCGCCCATCCGCCGCTATGCCGATCTGCTGGTCCACCGCGCGCTGGTGGATACCTTCAAGCTCGAACAGGCGAAGCCCAAGTCGAAGTTGCCCGAGCATAGCGGGCTGAGCGATGTCGACCGCGATGACCTCGGCAAGATCAGCGAAGCGATCAGCCGTACCGAACGCCGGGCGATGGAGGCGGAACGCGATACGATCGACCGCTACGTCGCCGCATGGCTGGCAGGCCGTGTGGGGGAAACCTTCGACACGCGCATCACCGGAGTCCAGAACTTCGGCTTCTTCGCCACCATTGTCGGGCTTGGCGGCGATGGCCTCGTGCCGATTTCCACGATCGGCGACGAATATTTCCATTTCGACGAAGCGGCCAAGGCGCTGATCGGTTCGGATACGGGCACCCGCTACGAAACCGGACAGAAGCTGGAAATGAAGCTGGTCGAAGCGAACCCGCTCACCGGCGCGCTCCGGTTCGAAGTGCCCGGCGGCGATGCATCGAAGGCGAAGGAAGGTCGTCCGCGGGGCGGCCAGGGCAGGCCGCGCAATGATGGCCCCAAGGGTGGCGGTCAGAAGAAGGGCGGCCCCCGGAAAGACGGACCGCGCAAGGACGGCGCCAGGAAGGACAAGGCGGGCAAGCATCAGGTCGGCAAGCGCGGCCGGCCGGGTAATATCCGGCACCAGGGCCGCAAGAAGAAGTAGTACCGGCCAAAGGGAAGGGAACGCGGGCCAGCCAAGCATCGTTCTGTGGGGAAAGGAGATTCCCCCATGCTTACCCCCGGCCAGAAGGTCCCCGATATCGACCTTCCGCTCACCATCAAGGCGCGTTTCGAACTCGCCAAACAGCAGCCCGACAATTTCACCATGCTGGTGTTCTATCGCGGCAAGCATTGCCCGATCTGCAAGCGCTATCTGGAGGAACTGGGCAGCAAGCTGGAGAAGTTCACCAAGCTGGGCGTCTCTCCCTTCGCCATCTCCATGGATAGCGAGGATCGCGCGATGGTGACGCATGAGGGGTGGGACACGCACGACCTGCCGCTGGTCTACGATCTGCCCGAAGATCAGGCCCGCGAATGGGGCCTCTTCATCTCCGAAAAGCGCCCCGACAGCGAAGAGCCGGACCGGTTTTCCGAACCCGGCCTGTTCCTGATCAAGCCGGACGGCACGCTGTATTTCGAGGAAGTGCAGAGCGCACCCTTCACGCGCCCGCCGCTGGACGAACTGCTCAGCGCAATCGAATTCGTGCTGGAAAACGATTACCCGGTGCGCGGCACGGTGGAGGGCTAGGACCCTCCATCAAACACCCGACAATCAGGCGCCCGCAATGCGATCGACGTCCTCTACCGCCATGCTGCCGGGCAGGATGACCAGCGGGCAGGGCAGGCTGCCGGTGTGGGCGGAGAAATGCGATACGAGCGGGCCCGGTGGGCCTTCCGATGCGGCGCCAAGCACCAGCGCGAGCACATCGGGGTGCTCTGTCAGATAGTGGCGCACGATCCGGCTCGCCTCGCCCACCTTCACCGCGATGTTCGGCATCTTGCCGCTTTCGGAATAGACATTGCCCGCCGCGCTGGTGGCGATGGCCTCCGCACGGTCGCGCGCTTCCTGCTCGATCGTGGCCTGCACACCGCCGAAGGCGTTGAAGTTCTGCGGCTGGACGATGGCGAGGATCTGCACGGACCCGCTGCTCGCCTGCGCCCAGCGCATCGCGAAGCGCAAGGCTTTGCGCGCTTCGTCGGTTTCGTCGATGATGACCAGATATTTGCCCAAGGTTCTATCTCCTTCGCGCGCTATCGACGCAAACACCCCTCGCTGGCAAGGCGCTTGCCCCGCGAAGGCAAATTGGCCAAAGCGGCGCGGGACTCGGGCGGTGCCGCTACGGCGGGGCCGCCGTCGAAGCTGATGCCAACGCAGGAACTGCCCTATGCCAACGCCGATCAAGATGCCCGCTCTATCCCCGACAATGGAGGAGGGCACCCTCGCCAAATGGCTGGTGAAGGCGGGTGACAAGGTTTCGGCAGGCGATCTCCTCGCCGAGATCGAGACTGACAAGGCGACGATGGAATTCGAAGCGGTCGACGAAGGCACCATCGCCTCGATCGAGATCGACGAGGGTACCGAAGGCGTCGCGGTCGGCACCGTGATCGCGATGCTGGCGGGCGAGGGCGAGAGCGTGGAAGACGCCGCCAAGGCCGCGCCGGACGATACGGCCAAGGCGGAAAAGCCCGAGCCGAAGAAGGACGACGGCGAAGCCAAGGCAGAACCTGCCAAGGCCAAGCCGCGCGAGAGCGCAGAGCCGCAGAAGGCCCCCGCCAAGGCGAAGCCCGCGCCCCGGAAGGATGGGGATCGCATCTTCGCATCGCCGCTTGCACGCCGGATAGCGGAGCAGAAGGGCCTGGACCTCTCCGAAATGGAGGGCAGCGGGCCGAAGGGGAGAATCGTCAAGGCGGACGTGGAAGACGCGAAAGCCGGCCGCCCGGCGAACGAAGCCAAGCGCGGCGCGGTTGCAGGTCCGGTCGATGCCGGGCTCGACGGCGATGCGCCGTTCGAGGAGGAGAAGGTCTCCGGCGTGCGCAAGGTCGTCGCCAAGCGGCTCACCTCCGCCAAGCAGGAAGTCCCGCACTACTACCTCAGCGTGGATATCCGGCTCGACGCGCTGCTCGCCGCGCGCAAGGATCTGAACGCGATGCTGGAGGCCGAGGGCGTGAAGCTGTCGGTCAACGATCTGCTGATCAAGGCGCTGGCCAAGGCGCTGATGCGCACCCCGCAGGCGCATGTCAGCTTCCAGGGCGACACGCTCCACCGCTACCAGCGCGCCGACATCAGCGTTGCGGTCGCCTCGCCCAAGGGGCTGATCACTCCGATCATTCGCGGTGCCGATCGCAAGAGCCTGGCCGAAATCGCGACCGAGATGAAGGAACTCGCGGGCAAGGCGCGCGAGGGCAAGCTGCAACCGCACGAATACCAGGGCGGCACCGCCAGCATCTCCAACCTCGGCATGTTCGGGATCAAGCAGTTCGATGCGGTCATCAACCCGCCGCAGGGCATGATCATGGCGGTCGGCGCGGGCGAGCAGCGCCCGTGGGTGATCGACGGCCAGATCGCGCCTGCCACCGTGATGACGGCGTCCGGTTCGTTCGACCACCGCGCCATCGACGGTGCGGAAGGGGCGCAGCTGATGGAAGCCTTCAAGCAGATGTGCGAACAACCGATGGGGATGATGTTATGAGAACAGGGATCGTTGTTGTAACCCTCGCAAGCGCGCTTGCGCTGTCGTCGTGTGAGCGCGCCCCGGCGGATGGCACGTCCGAGACGCCCGAACCCGCGCAGACCGCCGCCGAGGCGCCGAGCGATATCGTCGCCCCGGCCGAGACACGGCCAGAAGTGCCCGAAGCGGCAGGATCGCCCGACCTGGGCTACGCAGGCCCGATCCCCAAGCCGATCCGCGTGGGCACCAACGGCCCGGACATGGATTCCTGCGCCAGCTACGGCGAGGTTTCCGGCCTGAACCCCGATGGCGACAACTACCTGTCCGTCCGCGATGCTCCGAGCAGCAATGTGAAGGAACGCGACCGGATCGGCACGGGCCACAAGGTCCATATCTGTGCCGAGAGCAATGGCTGGTATGGCATCGTCTACGATATCGAAGGCGACAGCGGGATCGATTGCGAAGTCGACAGCCCGGTCGACAAGCCGCGCAACTACACGGGGCCCTGCGCGCAGGGCTGGGTGAGCAAGAAGTTCGTGACAGTTACGGCGGGGTGATGGCCGACGCACCCAAGAGACAGGATAATTCGGTCGTCGTCACCGAAGTATTGGGCTCCATCACGTGGGTCGCCTGCCTGAGTGCAATCGCCACCCTTGTTATCATTCTGTATCCCACAGAACGCCCAAGATCGGAGATGGAGAGTTTCTTCGCGGTTGTGGCGATCCCGATCATGCTTTTCTATATAGCCGGAAGAATAACCGCAGTTGCCATTCCGATCCTGCTGGCTTTCATAATGCAAAATGATGTGGCGAAGGTTTTTTTCTCGCTCCTCACGGTCGCCGCGGTCTATCTCGTGCTGTATTCCGAAAACGAGGCGCTTGGTTTCGACTACGACGAAAATCTCATTATCGTCGCCGCGGCGCCGACTATTCTCGCAATACGCCATATATTTTTGAATGTTCTTCGGCCTAGCCGAAGGGGAATGTGGAAAAGATGACGGACAGACAGCCCCAGATCCGCGTGACCGCGATGCCGACCGACATGAATCCCTACGGGGGCGTGTTCGGCGGGTGGCTGATGAGCCAGATGGCGCTCGGCGCGGGATCGCTGGCAAGCCGGGAAGGGCAGGGCCGCGCGAACGTGGTCGCGGCGAGCGATTTCGGCTTCCCCGCCGCGATGGCGCTGGGCGACGAGCTGAACATCTACTGCGAGATCGTGAAAGAGGGAAACACCTCGATCACCATCGCCGCCGAAGGGATCGCCCGAGCGCGCCATGGCGAGGAGACCAAACTGGTGTGCAAGGGCACCTTCGTGTTCGTGCTGGCCGACGATGATGGCAATCCGCGCCCCGTGCGCATCCAGGCCGCCGCAGCGAAGCACCAGTCGGACAATGATGGCTGAGCCGCTTTCCCACATCCACCGGACCGGCCATGATGGCGCGATGCCGATCGCTCGCTCCGTCCTGCACTGCCGCCCGTTTTCCGCCGCCAGTCGGGCGGCAAGTTTTTAGCCCCTGAACACTGTGTCAGGTGTGTCAGACAAACCAGCAAGAGGCTTCAATGGCTGAGAAATACGACCTTATCGTTCTGGGTAGCGGACCGGGTGGCTACGTCGCTGCGATTCGCGGGGCGCAGCTGGGGCTGAAGGTCGCCATCGTGGAGCGCGAACTGCTCGGCGGGATCTGCCTCAACTGGGGCTGCATCCCGACCAAGGCACTGCTGCGCTCGGCGGAAATCCTGCACTATGCGCAGCACGCGAAGGATTACGGGCTCAAGATCGCGGGTGAGATCGAGGCCGATCTGGAAGCGGTGGTGAAGCGCAGCCGCGGGGTCGCGGCGCAGCTCAACAAGGGCGTCACCGGCCTGATGAAGAAGAACAAGATCGCCGTGCATATGGGGGAGGGGAAGCTGACCGGCCCCACCAGCCTCACCGTGAAGGGCGAGAAGGGCGAGGAGAAGCTGGAGGCAAAGCACATCATCGTCGCCACCGGTGCCCGTGCGCGCGATCTGCCCTTCGCCAAAGCGGACGGCAAGCGTATCTGGACCTATCGCCACGCAATGACGCCGAAGGAGATGCCCAAGAAGCTGCTCGTGATCGGCAGCGGCGCCATCGGGATCGAATTCGCCAGCTTCTACAACGATATGGGCTGCGAAGTGACCGTGGTCGAAATGCTCGACCGGATCGTGCCGGTGGAAGACAAGGACGTCTCCGCCTTCCTGCAGAAGTCGCTCACCAAGCAGGGCATCAAGGTGATGACCGGCGCCGGGGTCGAGGAGCTGAAGGCGGACGCCAAGGGCGTGCGGGCCAAGATCAAGGACGCCAAGGGCAATGTGGACGAAAGCGAATTCTCGCACTGCATCGTCGCCATCGGCATCGTCCCCAATACCGAGGATATCGGCCTGGAAAAGCTGGCCGAGATGGAGAAGGGCTTCATCCAGATCGACCCCTATGGCCGCACCAAGAGCAAGGGGCTGTGGGCGATCGGCGACTGCACTCCGGGCCCGTGGCTGGCGCACAAGGCGAGCCACGAGGGCGTTACCGCTGCCGAAGCCATCGCGCAGGAACTGGGCAACAAGGATGTCCATCCGCACCCGCTCGATCGCAACAACATCCCGGGTTGCACCTACTGCCACCCGCAGATCGCATCCGTCGGCATGACCGAGGCGCAGGCCAAGGAAGCGGGCTACGATGTGAAGGCCGGCACCTTCCCCTTCATCGGCAACGGCAAGGCGATCGCGCTGGGCGAGGCCGAGGGCTTCACCAAGACCGTGTTCGACGCCAAGACGGGTGAGCTGCTGGGCGCCCATATGGTCGGCGCCGAAGTCACCGAGATGATCCAGGGTTTCGTGATCGGCAAGACGCTGGAGACCACCGAAGCCGAACTGATGCAGAGCGTGTTCCCGCACCCCACCATCAGCGAGTCCATGCACGAGAGCGTGCTGGCGAGCTACGGGCGGGTGATCCACATCTGAAACAAGCGGGCGTTCCGCACGTTAGGGTTGCATGAGCGAAGAGAAGAAGACGCCGCCCCGCGGCGACAAGCCCGACGATGCCAACGACAGCGAAGTCACGCGCGAACACCGCGCGCTGATGAACCAGAGCTCGACCGATCCTCAGGAATATCCCGAGGAAGAGCGTGCCGCGCAGTCGCTGGTCGACAAAAGCAAACGGCGCGATCAGTCGGACTGATCGCGCCGCCAGCTTGCGTTCTGCGTCTGGGTTCAGACGTTGCGGCGCAGGAAGGCGATGATCGCCAGCACCAGGAACACCGCGAACAGGATATAGGCAATGTTGGTCGCGCCCCCGGCAATCCCGCCGAAGCCGAGCACCGCAGCCACGAGCGCGATGATCAGGAATATGATAGCCCATTTAAGCACTGGTTTTCTCCCCTAGTTGCCACCGGGATATCCCGCGCGAACCAAAGCGGGTTCGTTACAAACCTTTGTTATGTTGGGCAGGCGAGTTGGCGGACAGGGTGGGATTCGAACCCACGGTGAGCGTGAACCCACGGCGGTTTTCAAGACCGCTGCCTTAAACCACTCGGCCACCTGTCCTACTCGCGATGCGCCCGCTAACGCTTTGGCCGGGATTTGTCACTCTCCGACACGTGTTCGAATGGCAGCGCATCTAAGTCATTGGCGAGTCATGTCCCGTGTGACAAACAGCATGACATGAATCTTCCCCGCCCGCTTCTCGCGCTCGCCGCCACTCTCGCCGCTGGCTTCGCCAGCCCTGCCGCAGCGCAGGACATGCCCTTCGATGCCTATATGCAGCTGGTCATCGCCAAGGCGCGGGCCGAAGGCATCAGCGAGGATACGATCCGGCGCATGACCTACGATCTTACGCCCAACATGCGTGTGATCGAGCTCGACCAGTCGCAGCCCGGATCCTCTTCCTCACCCGGCTATCCACCGCTGCAGCCCTATCTCGACCGGCATGTCGACGCGGCCCGGATCAGCGGCGGGCGGGCTGTCTATAACGAAACCGCGCGGCTGCACGGTCCGATTCGTTCCGAATACGGCGTACCCGCAGAGATCATCATCGCGATCTGGGGGCACGAGACGAATTACGGCGGTTACCGTGGCAATTTCGATCTCGCCCAGTCACTGGCCACGCTGGCATGGGAAGGGCGGCGACGCGCGCTGTTCGAGAAAGAGTTCCTCGCCCTGCTGAAGGTGGCCGAGAAAGGCTATTCGCGCGATCGCCTGGTCGGCAGCTGGGCTGGCGCCTTCGGCAATCCGCAATTCCTGCCGAGCGTTTACCTGCGCCTCGCCACCGACGGCGACGGCGACGGGATGGCGAACATCTTCACCAACCAGGCCGACACGATGGCGTCTATCGCGCGCTACTTCCAGGATGCGGGTTGGCGGCCCGGTATCCCCTGGGGCGTGCGGGCGAGCATTCCATCCGGCTTCGACGTCGATGCCTACCGCACGAAGCTGGTCGCGCCGGTATGCCCGCGCGTGCACGAGCGGCACAGCCAGTGGATGACCGTGGCCGAATGGCGTGAGCTGGGCGTCACGCCCTATACCAGCCTGCCGCCCGATACGCTGGTCAGCCTGTTCCAGCCCGATGGGCCGGGAAGCCCTGCCTGGCTGTTAACCTCAAATTATCGCGTCATCCTCGAATATAACTGCTCCAACTACTATGCGATGAGTGTGGGGCTGCTAGCCGATGAGATTGCCCGGTAATGTCCGGAAATTGGGAATTGCGATTGGATTGATCGCGACGCTTTCCGCCTGCGGCGGCGGAGGCGACGAACTTGCGCCCAATGCCGATTACTACGCAGTCGACCGCGCCTCACCAACGCAAGGGGCGGGGCTGACCGGACCGCAGGCGGATTACCCGCAAGTGCTGGGCGAGCCTTTCGTGGTCGACGGGCAAACCTACACCCCGGCGGACGTGCTCAGCTACGATGCGGTCGGCTATGCCACGCTCGACATGGTGGATAGCACCGGTGTCACCGTCTCTCACAAGACGCTGCCTCTGCCGAGCTACGTCGAACTGACCGCGCTTGATACCGGCAAGACGATCCTCGCCCGGGTCGAACGGCGCGGCCCCATGACCGTGAGCCGCCTGGTGGGCCTGTCGCAAGGCGCCGCGCGCGAGCTTGGCGTGGGGGAGGGCGCGCCCGTGCGCATGCGCCGGGTCAATGCCCCGGAATACGAACGCGCGAAGCTGCGGGCGGGGCAGCCTGCGGGCAATCGGCTCGATACCCCGGACACGCTGCTGGCGGTTCTGCGCAAGCAGTTGCCCGCGTCCGGTTCGAACAGCCTGGCTCCGACCGGCACCAGCGTTCGCGCAGCTGCTGGCGGGCGAGCGGTGGGCGGCCAGAAAGATGATTTCGACCAGGCATTTGCCGAGATCGAACCGGGTCCCTCGACCGCAGTGGCGGACACCTTCGATGACTACCGTGCGACACCGCAGGACGAAACGACGAGCCGGTCGACAACCTACGCCCTCGCGCCGATCGGTGAAGCGCCGACGGGTTCGGCACCGCGCCCGGGACCGGTGGAGGTGGCGCGCCTGCCCGACAGATATCGAGCCGCGCCCACACCAACGCCCTCGCGCACCGCTCCGCCGTCCCCTGCAACTGCGCCAGCCACCGTCGATCAGCCCGCACGGCAAACGGCAGTGCGTCAGGGCCGCTACGTCGTTCAGGTCGCCACCTTCTCCAGCAAGAACAACGCAATCCGCGCGGCCGACGATCTGGCCGGATTCGTGGTGGTTTCCAACGGCTATTATCGCGTCCGCACCGGGCCATACGCCGACCGTGGAGAAGCCAATGCTGCCCTCGCCAAGGCACGCAAGGCCGGTTATACGGACGCCTTTGTAGACACGAGCGACTAGGGCGACGCGTCCGCTATGCACGGGCGGCGCCCGGGCAGGAGCAGCAACATTGCCGGTACGATTGGTAAAGCGGTTCCGCGCGGCAGGCGTGCTTGCCGCACTGGCACTCGCGCTGCCGGCCACGCTTGGCGCGCAGACCGTATCCCCGGTCGCTCCACCTACGCCGGAGCAGGCGCCGATCGCCTACCTCGTCGATCTGTCGAGCGGGCAGACCCTCTATGCCCGCGATATCGACCGGCGCTTCGTGCCAGCCTCGATCACGAAGGTGATGACCACGCTGGTCGCGTTCGACATGCTGGCCGCGGGCAAGCTGCGCCCCGACCAGCGCATGCCCTACCGCGACGAGACCTTCGATGAGTGGCACCAGAAGGGTTCCACCCTGTTCCTTCCTGCGCGCGCGCGGCCGACCTTGCGCGAACTGCTGATCGGCATCACGACCGTTTCGGCAAACGATGCCTCTGTCGTTCTGGCCGAAGGTGCGACGGGGAGCGTGGAGAAATGGACAGAGCGCATGAACGCGACCGCGCGGGCCATCGGCATGCATGACAGCCATTTCTCGACGCCCAATGGCTGGCCGGACGAGGGCCGCACCTTCACCAGTGCACGCGATCTGGCGCTGCTGGCGGAACGCATCGTGCGGCGGCATCCGGACAAGTTCGAATTCTACTACGGGCGCAGCGGCCTGAAGGCCTATGGCATCGCGCAGGACAATCACGACCCCATCACCGGCAGGGTGGAAGGGGCCGACGGGATGAAGACCGGCTACACCGACCAGGCAGGCTATGGTTTTCTCGGCACTGCGGAACGCGACGGGCGACGGCTCGTGATGGTGGTCGCCGGAGCAGACAGGGGAAGCGTGCGCAACCAGGCTTCGCGCAACTTCATGGAGTGGGGCTTCGAAGCATTCGACAGCCGCCTGCTCGCGAAGAAGGGCAAGCCCGCCGCAACCGCCATTGTGCAGAACGGCGCGCAGGGCGAGGTGTCGCTTGTCGCCGCGCAGGATGTGCGCGTGGCCATGCCGCGCGGAAACCGTGCGAAGCCGGAACTCACGGTTCGCTACGACGGACCATTGCGCGCGCCGATTGCCAAGGGCGAGGCGGTGGCGACGCTGGAGATAGCCGTGCCGGGCATGGAACCCTCCACCTTGCCGCTTTATGCGGCGGACGAAGTCGAAGAAGCGGGCGTCTTGCGCCGCATAGCCAATGGTTTTGCGGGATTGTTCCGATGAGCACCCATCCGAAAAGAGCCCGCTTCATCGCCTTCGAAGGCGGCGAGGGCGTCGGCAAGTCCACGCAGGCCAAGCTGCTGGTCGAGGCGCTGGCCGAGCGGGGAATAGACGCCTTGCTCACCCGGGAACCTGGCGGCACCACTGGCGCGGAGATGATCCGCAAATTGCTCCTCGCGCCGCCCGGCACGGGGTGGGGGGTGCAAGCTGAAGCCTTGCTGTTCGCCGCCGCACGGTCCGACCATGTGGCAAAGGCCATCAAGCCGGCGCTGATCTCTGGAAGCTGGGTGGTGTGCGACCGCTTCGTCCTGTCGAGCCGCGCCTACCAGGGCCTGGCCGGGGGGCTGGGCGATGAAGAGGTGCTCGCGCTCCACCGGATCGGCAGCGGCGGACTGATGCCGTGCCGTACCTTGCTGCTGGAAGCGCCGGTCGACGATGTCGCCAAGCGGCTGCGAATGCGCGACGGGGACGAGGCGGATGCGATCGGCGGGCGCAACGAACGCTACCATGCCGACGTGGCGCGCGGGTTCGCCGGGCTGGCGCAGGGGGACGACACCATCGTCCAGATAGACGCCTCGGGCAGCGCCGAAGATGTTCACGCCGCCGTGATGCGCGAAGTCGAGCCTCTCCTCGAAGAGGCATCGTGAGCGAGGCGGACGCAGCCAACCTTCATGCCGCCCAGTGGCGCGAATGGCGCGCGGCAATCGGCAGCCCGCGAATGCACCATGCGTGGATTCTCGCCGGCCGCAGGGGCCTGGGCAAGCATGACTTCGCGCTGGCCGCCGCGCGGGAGATCGTGGCCATCGGCCGCGAGACGCCGGTGGCGGAGAACGACCCCGATATTCACCTGCTGACCCATCTGCCCAAGGACGACAAGGAAGCGAAGAAGGCGGACAAGGGCGAGCCCTTCGAGACCAAGCGCAATATTGCGATCGAGCAGATCCGCGGCATGCAGGCGCGCCTCAATACCCGGCCCACGCTCGGCCCGCGCCGCGCGATCATCATCAATCCCGCAGACGATCTGGAGCGTAATGCCGCCAACGCATTGCTCAAGAGCCTGGAAGAGCCGCCTGCGGGCACCTTCTTCCTGCTGGTGACGCACCGGCCGGGGCTGCTGCTGCCAACGATCCGCTCGCGCGCGCGCATCCTGCGCTTCAACCCGCTGCCCTCGGGCGATGTCGAAAAGGCGCTGCGGGCCGCGAACGACATGGCCGATCCGGCCGACATTGCACTGGCGGCAAGGGCTTCGGGCGGGGCGCCGGGCGCAGGGCTCGCGTTTCTGGCGCAAGAGCTGGGCCCGGCCGAGGCACTGATGCGGCGCATCGCCGCCGAGGGCGACCCCGATTTCGTGTTGCGGGGCAAGCTGGGCGAGGAAATCGGGGCAAGGCCGGATCGCGCGCGGCTTTCCGCCACGCTGGACCTCGCGCGCACGGTGCTGGCCCAGAAGCTGGAGAACCCGGACACGCTGGACATTCCTGCGCTGGTCGATGCCCACTCGCGCCTGGTGACCATTTCCGGCCAGGCGAAAAGCTACAACTTCGATCCCGGCTTCCTCGCAATGGAAATCGGCACCTTGCTCGCCTCGGCTGCCCCGCTTAGAGCCTAGGCCAATGGCTGACCCTTACTATATCACCACCGCGATCCACTATCCCAATGGCAAGCCGCATATCGGCCACGCCTATGAGACGGTGGCTGCAGACGTTATCGCCCGCTTCCAGCGCCTGAAGGGGCGCGACGTGCGCTTCCAGACCGGCACCGACGAACACGGGCTGAAGATGGCGCGCAAGGCGGAGGAGCAGGGCAAGACCCCGCGTGAACTCGCCGACGAGATGAGCGGCCATTTCCGCGATCTTTTCGACCTGCTGAACATTTCCTACGATCGCTTCATTCGCACCACCGAGGCCGATCACCATGCCGCGAGCCAGGCGCTGTGGCGCAAGATGGAGGCCAATGGCGACCTCTATCTGGACCGGTACGAGGGCTGGTATTCGGTGCGCGACGAGGCCTTCTACGACGAGAAGGAGCTGGTCGAAGGGGAAGGGGGCGAGAAGCTCTCCCCTCAGGGTACCCCGGTCGAATGGACGGTCGAGGAGAGCTGGTTCTTCCGCCTTTCAAAATACCAGGACAAGCTGCTGGACCTCTACAACCGCCAGCCAGACTTCATCCAGCCCGACAGCCGCCGGAACGAAGTGATGCGCTTCGTCGAGGGGGGACTGCGCGATCTTTCGGTCAGCCGCACCAGCTTCGACTGGGGCGTGCAGGTGCCCGGTGCCGAAGACCACGTGATGTACGTGTGGGTCGACGCGCTGACCAACTACATCAGCGGGCTCGGCTATCCGGAAGAGGGGGCGAACTGGAAATACTGGCCCGCCGACCTCCACCTGATCGGCAAGGACATTATCCGGTTCCACACGGTCTACTGGCCCGCCTTCCTGATGAGCGCGGGGGTGGAGCTGCCCAAGCAGGTGTTCGGCCACGGCTTCCTGCTCAACCGCGGGCAGAAGGAGAGCAAGTCTCTCGGCAATGTGACCGATCCGACCGTGCTGGCGGACCAGTTCGGCGTCGATGCCTTGCGCTATTTCCTCATGCGCGAAATCGCCTTCGGGCAGGACGGCAGCTATTCGCCCGAGGCCATCGTGACGCGCGCCAATGCGGAACTGGCCAACAGCTTCGGCAATCTGGCGCAGCGCACCTTGTCGATGATCGCCAAGAACCTCGATGGGCACCTGGGCGCATACGATCCGAACGGCGACGACAAGGCCCTGCTCACCACGGTGCAGGACGCGGTTCGCCATTCCTTGCCGAAAGAATTCGAAAAACTGGCATTTTCCGTCGGGATCGACGCGTGGATGAAGGCGGTTTACGCCTGCAACCAGTATGTCGACGAACAGGCGCCCTGGGCGCTCAAGAAAACCGACCCGGAGCGGATGCGCACCGTGCTGCAAACGCTGTTCATCTCGTTGCGAGACCTCGCCATCGCGATCCAGCCTGTGATTCCCGAAAAAGCGGGCCAGCTGCTGACCATGCTGGGAATTGCCGAAGATGCACGCACCTATGAGAATCTGGCCGACGAGGGCTGGTATGGCGCGCTGATCAAGACCGGCTATCGCGTCCCCAAACCCGATCCGCTGTTCCCCCGGCTTGAGCTACCCGAAGCAGAGGACGCCAGCTGATGCTGATCGATAGCCACTGCCATCTCGAATACGAAGGCCTGGTCGAAGATCAGGACGCCGTCCTCGCCCGGGCGCGCGAAGCTGGCGTGAAGGGCTTCCTCAACATCTCGACCAAGCAGGCCGAGTGGGATCAGGTCGTCGGCACTGCGGCGCGCGAACCCGATGTCTGGGCCAGCGTGGGCATTCACCCGCACAATGCGGACGCGCATGCCGATCTTGCGCGCGAAAGCCTGCTGGAAGCGACGCGGCATCCCAAGGTGGTCGGGATCGGCGAAACGGGCCTCGATTACTATTACGACAAGTCCGATCGCGAGACGCAGCAGAAGCTGTTTCGCATGCACATCGATGTCGCGCGCGAGACCGGGCTGCCGCTGATTATCCATACGCGCGACGCCGAAGAGGATACCGCCGCGATCCTGGAGGAGGAGATGGGGAAGGGGGGCTACCCCGCCCTGATCCACTGCTTCACTGCCTCCGCCGAGTTCGGACGCAAGGTGCTGGATCTCGGCCTGTCGATCTCGCTCTCTGGCATTGTCACCTTCAAGAACGCGAAAGATCTACAGGAGGTCGCCAAGGTCGTTCCGGCCGACCGGCTGCTGGTCGAAACCGACAGCCCATTCCTCGCGCCCGTTCCGCATCGCGGGAAGACCTGCGAGCCCGCCTACGTGGCCAATACCGCGCAGTTCGTCGCGGATCTTCGCGGCACGAGCATCGACTCGCTGGCCGCGCAGACGACCGAGAATTTCCACGCACTGTTTTCAAAGACGAAAGAGGCAGCGTGAAGGTCACGCTTCTAGGCTCGGGCACGTCGACAGGCGTTCCGCGCATCAATGGTGACTGGGGCGCGTGTGACCCTCAGGAGCCGCGCAACCGGCGCACGCGCGTAGCAATCCTGGTCGAAAGCGAGGAGGGGGCGCGCCTGCTGGTCGACACCCCGCCGGACCTGCGCGAGCAGTTTCTGCGCTGCGGTATCGACAGCATAGACGGGGTTTTCTGGACCCACGACCATGCAGATCACTGCCACGGGATCGATGATCTGCGAGCGCTGCGCTACGGCCGCAGCGGGCCGATCCCGGGCTATGGCGTGGAGGAAACCGTCCGCCGCCTGCGCGCACGCTTCAGCTACGTTTTCGCCGGAGAGCACGGCTACCCGACGATCGTGAAGCTGGAAGCGCTCGACCGGCTGCGGCTCTTCGCAGGTTTGACGGTCGAATGGTGCGTGATGCCGCATGGACCTGCCAGGAGCACCGGTTTCCGCTTCGGAAGCGACAAGAGCTCTATCGGCTATGCCACTGATTTTAGTGAAATAACCGACGGTATGCTGGACCTTTTCGACGGCGTCGACGTGCTGGTGTGCGACTGCTTGCGGCGCGAGGAACATCCGACCCATGCGAACCTGGCAATGGCGCTTGAGCTGGGCAAACGCTGCGGCGTGCGCAAACTTGTTCTGACCCATCTTGATAAGAGCATGGATTACAGGACTTTATGCGGCGAAGTTCCAGCAGATGTCATCGTTGGGTATGACGGGTTGCAGGTGGCGGCATGACGCAATTCGAGATCGTGCAAGTGGTGGCAGTGGTCGGCTGGCTCGTACTCGCCGTCAGCGCTTTTGCGGCGCATGGCCTCAACTGGAAGACTTCGCTGCGTCACGCTTTGATCTGGGCGGTCATCATTACCGGCCTGATGCTTCTGGTCACGATGATCCGGTAGGGCCGCAATCGGCCATTGGGTGCCCCGTCAGCCCACCTATTATTTTACATAATATATATTATCCGTCTTATGCTGATGCTGACGGCGGCACACGGAGGCCCTATGCCCTGCCGCCATGAGCGAACCTGCATCGGAAAACCAGATCGACCGACTCATCGCCATCATGGCGCGACTGCGTGACCCGCGGCATGGCTGCGAATGGGACCTGGCGCAGGATTTTGCCAGCATCGCACCGTACACGATCGAGGAAGCCTACGAGGTCGCGGACGCCATCGAGCGCGACGCCATGACGGAGCTGCGCGAGGAACTGGGTGACCTGCTGTTCCAGGTCGTGTTCCACGCGCGCATGGCCGAGGAACGCGGCCTGTTCGGTTTCGAGGACGTCGCGCGATCGATCTCCGACAAGATGGAAGCCCGTCACCCGCATATCTTCGGCGACTCAACCGGCACGATGGACGAGACCCGGTGGGAATCGCTCAAGGCAAAGGAACGTGAGGCGAAGGGGCAGCAGAGCGCAATGGACGGCGTGGCGCGTGCCCTGCCCGCCCTGCTCCGCGCCGAAAAACTGCAGAAGCGTGCCGCACGCGATGGATTCGACTGGCCCGATCCTTCAGGCGCGGCCGCGAAGGTCGCCGAAGAAGCACGCGAACTGGCAGAGGCGGACGATGCAACGCGCGAAGAGGAAGCTGGTGATTTGCTCTTCGCCGCGGTCAATCTCGTCCGCGCTCACGGCATAGCGCCGGAAGCCGCGCTACGCGCCGCAAACGACAAGTTCGAACGCCGCTATCGCGGTATGGAAAGACTGGCCGAAGGCGACTTCGCCAGCCTTGATCTCGATAATCAGGAAGCGCTGTGGCAGGCCGTGAAGCGCGGCGAAAAGAACGCGTCAGCCTAACTCGAAGCTTTCGAACTGGCCAAGCTCCTTGGGGCCGAGGCGCACCAGCACCCGATGGCGAGGTGCACCGCCCTCCCCGGCAGGAAGCTCCTCTTCCTCCAGCACGTCGCCATGCGCGTGGAGCCACGCGATCTCGCGTCCCGCAGAGGTCGGAAGCACGAACTCGCGCAGGCTGGCACCGCGCGTCAGCACTTGCGCTATCCGCGCCTCGAGCGCTTCGAGATTGAAGCCTGTTTCCGCCGAAAGCGGAACGACGCCTTCGTCGTCTTCCGCGCGCGCAGCCAGATCGGTGCGCATATCGTCGGGCAGCAAGTCCCACTTGTTCCAGACTTCCAGAATCGGGATGACGCTGGCTTCCTCGGCACCTTCCTCCGGCGCGCCCACGACACCCAGGCCGCGCAACACATCGAGAACCTGCGTTTTCTGCGCCGCGCTGGAAGGATTGGCAATGTCGCGCACGTGCAGGATCAGGTCGGCGTTCGTCACTTCCTCCAGAGTCGCGCGGAAAGCGGCGACCAGCTGGGTCGGCAGGTCGGAAATGAACCCGACCGTGTCGGAGAGGATCGCCTTTTCCACGCCCGGCAGGCCGATCGCGCGCATCGTCGGGTCGAGTGTGGCGAAGAGCAAATCCTCGGCCATTACGTCGGCACCGGTCAAGCGATTGAAAATGGTGGACTTTCCGGCGTTGGTGTAGCCGACCAGCGCGATCACCGGCCACGGGGCGCGCGTCCGGCGTTCGCGGTGCAACGCGCGGGTCTTGCGGACCTGTTCCAGTTCCTTGCGAAGGCGGCTCATGCGGGTGCGGATCATCCGCCTGTCGGCTTCGATCTGCGTTTCACCCGGCCCGCCAAGGAAGCCGTAGCCGCCGCGCTGACGTTCAAGGTGGGTCCAGCTGCGCACGAGACGGCTGGCCTGGTAGTCGAGGTGCGCGAGTTCTACCTGCAGGCGGCCTTCGGCGGTCGCTGCACGCTCGCCGAAAATCTCCAGGATCAGGCCCGTCCGGTCGATCACCTTGCGCTTGAGCTGTTCTTCCAGCGTGCGCTGCTGAATGGCCGACAGCGCCCCGTCGACGATAATCAGCTCGGCTTCAGCGAGTTCGGCATCGGTGCCGATCTTTTCGACCTGCCCCGCCCCGAACAAGGTCGCCGGACGTACGTCGCGTACGGGCTGGACATAGCTTTCGGCCACCACGATGCCGATGGCATTGGCCAGGCCGATGGCCTCGGCCAGACGCTCTTCGGCGGGCAGCTCGTTCGATTGTCCGCGAATGTCGGGGCAAACCACGAGGGCGCGCGCGCCGCGCGTCACCTCGCCTTCAAGTTCATCTTCGAAAATCTAGAATAATCCCGTCAATCGTCGTCTTCCCAGTCGCTCAGGTCGACCGGCTCGGCAGGCTGAATGGTCGAAACGGCGTGCTTGTATGCGAGCTGGACGTAACCGTCACGTTCGAGCAGCGTGCAGAACAGGTCGTAGGCTGCGATCCGGCCCTGCAGCATCACACCATTGACCAGGAACATCGTCACCTGGACTTCAGACTCGCTGACACGGCCGAGAAAGACGTCCTGCAACTGACGCTGCTTGCGGTTGCCCTCCCGGCTGGAAAACTGTTCCGCGTCCATCGCCTGTGCGGGCATGATCGTGCTGATCGCATGCTTGTAGACCAGCTGCGACTGTCCGTCGCGCCGCAAGAGCAGCGAGAAATTGTCGAACCAGGTGATGATGCCCTGCAGCTTCACGCCCTTGACGAGAAACACCGTAACCGGCGCCTTGTCGCGCCGAAGGCTGTTGAGCAGCGCGTCCTGCAGATCGGGCTGCTTGTCGTTAGACTGCCTCTCGTTCGATTGACGCTCGGGCCGTGGCTTTTCCGCACGTGTTTTCGCGGGGGCGCCTTCGATCGGGGGTTCATTGGCGACCACGTCGGTTTCTGCCGCCGATTTCGTCCGTATCGAGAGGGTTTTTCCTTCGGGCATGACCCTGTTCCTGTTCTTGGCGGAGGCTCAATCGCGCGGCCCCCGCGTCGCTCCTTATGCCCGCCCTTCGCACCCGAGGGCAGACCCTTTAGGGAAAAAATGCGCGCCTCGCGGTTGCGTTCCGCCCTATCCGCGCGGGCAGAGCCAGACCGGGGTCAGTCCTCATCCTTCCTTTCGGTCATGCCGAGAATCTTCAGTTTTCGATGCAGGGCAGAGCGTTCCATTCCGATGAAGCTCGCCGTTTTCGAGATATTGCCCGAAAACCGGCGGATCTGGATCGTCAGATACTCGCGTTCGAATTCCTCGCGAGCCTCGCGCAGGGGCACCCCCATCAGGCTGGAGAGGCCGATACCGCCCTTCACCCCGCCCTCGGTAATCTCGGCGGGCAGCATGTCGGGCTCGATCACCTGCATCTTGTCGCGCGGAGACAGGATCACCGTTCGTTCCACCACATTGCGCAGTTCGCGCACGTTGCCCGGCCAGTCGTAGGCCTGCAGCGTGGCCAGCGCGTCCTCGCTGACCTCGGGTGGCGGCAGGCCCTGCTCGGCCGCGTAACGGGCGAAGAAGTGCGTGGCGAGCGCGGGGATATCGTCGCGCCGGTCGGCCAGCGACGGGATTTCGACCGGCACGACGTTCAGACGATAGAACAGGTCCTCGCGGAAGCGCTTCTCCTCGATTTCCTTCTGCAGATCGCGCGAGGTGGAGGAAACCACGCGCATGTCGACGCCGATCTGGCGATTGCCCCCCACCCGCACGAAGCTCTGTTCGGTCAGCACGCGCAGGATGCGCGCCTGTGTGGACAGCGGCATGTCCGCCACCTCGTCCAGGTAGAGCGTGCCACCATCGGCGGTTTCGAGCAGGCCGGGACGGATCAGCTTGCCGTCCTGTTCCTCGCCGAACAGCTCCTGTTCGAACCGTTCCGAGGTGATGCGCGCGGAATTGACGATCACGAACGCATTGGAGGCCCTCGGGCTCCAGCTGTGGAGCAGGCGGGCGGCCACTTCCTTGCCGCTTCCGGCAGGGCCGCTGATGAGCACGCGGCTGCCGGTATTGGCGACCCGCTTCAGCGTCGCGCGGACCTGGTTCACGGCGGCGGAGTTGCCGGTGAACTCTTCCCCCCGCCCCCGTTATCCTGCTTCAGACGGGTATTCTCGCGCCGCAGGCGCTCGGTTTCGGTTGCCCGTTCCACCAGCAGCAGAAGCCGCTCCGTCTCGAAAGGCTTCTCGATGAAGTCCATCGCACCACGGCTGACGGCGGAGACGGCTGTGTCGATGTTGCCGTGCCCGGAAAAGATGATGACCGGCAGTTCCGGCTCACGCGCCTTGATCGCATCGAGCACTTCGAGCCCGTCCATCGGGCTCCCGTGCAGCCACACATCGAGCAGGACGAGGCTGGGCCGCCGTTCGTCGACCATGCGCAACGCGCTGCCACTGTCGCCTGCCACCCGGCATTCGTATCCCTCATCGCTCAGGACGCCCGAAACGAGTTCACGAATATCGCGTTCGTCATCGACCACCAGAATGTCGACGGCCATCAGCTCGTACTCCCGGTTGATTGCGCGCTCATGCGGCTTGCTCCTCCGAAGCGGTTGGGGGCGTGGATTCGGGCGTGCGTGCGAAGCTCAGGATAACCTGGGTGCCCCGGGATGGCCCCGGCGCGAAGCTCATCTTCCCGCCATGCTCTTCCACGATCTTGCTCACGATCGCGAGACCCAGGCCGGTGCCCTTCTCGCGCGTCGTGACATAAGGCTCTGCGATCCGGTCGCGATCTGCGGGGAGGCCCACGCCATTGTCCGACACGATCACGTCGATCATCTCTTCCGACGGTTCGATGGCTACCGCGATGTGGCCGGCATAGTCCGGCTCGTCCTCGGCAGCGCGCGCCTGCACGGCCTCGACCGCGTTCTTGAGCACGTTGGTCATCGCCTGGCCGAACTGGTGGCGATCGCACATCAGCGAAACCGTGCCCTCCGGCGCGTTCAGTTCGAACCCGATGTCCTGATGCGCGACTTCCTGCAGGAACACCGCCTGGCGCACCAGGTCGAGCGCGTCCTCGTCGCGGAATACCGGTTTTGGCAGCCGCGCAAAGGACGAGAATTCGTCGACCATCGTGCGCAGAGCCCCGACCTGCCGCACGATCGTACTGGTCAGCTCGTCGAACAGCGGGTCGTCCTCGCCCACCTGCCGGGCGTAGCGCCGGTTCAGGCGCTCGGTCGCCAGCTGGATAGGCGTGAGAGGGTTCTTGATTTCGTGCGCGATCCGCCGCGCCACGTCGGACCAGGCGGCCCGGCGCTGGTCGATAAGCTGGCGGGTGATATCCTCGAAGGTAATCACATGGCCGCCGGTGGCGGGCGCCATGCGGACCGCGAGAGTCAGCAGCTCGCCGCCCTTGTTGATGGTTACGATCCCGCTGCTGACCCCCTGTGCCAGCAGGTCCGCGATCTGCGGGGTAACCTGCGCGAAGGACATGCCCCGCCCGTCCATCTCCGGCTCTTCGAACAGGAGCGCGCGGGCCGATGTGTTCATCAGCTGAATGTCACCGCCTTCGTCGATCGAGACGATCCCCGCGCTCATCGATTCGAGCACCGCTTCGATGAAGGCGCGCCGTTCATCGAGTTCGCGGTTGGCCCGCATCAGATCGTCGGTCTGCATCTCGAGCTGCGCGGTCATGCGGTTGAACGCACGGTTGAGCAGGCCGATCTCGTCGGCCCCGGTGCGCCCTTCGATCCGCATCGCGAAGTTGCCCGCCCCCACCTTTCGCGCGGCAGCGACAAGGTCCGTCAGCGGCTCCACCTGGCGGTCGGCGAACCTCAACGCGAACCAGACGGCAAAACCCACCAGCGCCAGCGACACGAAGAACAGCGCCAGATTGAACCGCAGCTGGATCGCACGCGCTCTCTGCGTCAGCTCTCGATACTGGACCATGATATCGGTCGCGCGCTGGAAGTCGGTGAAGGAAAGCGCGGTCGTGTTGCGCGCATTGTAGAGGTAGATGCCCGCCGTCCGGTCGATCGGGGTGACCGCCTCGATCCTCTCCTGGTCGGCGTAGACCACCTCCGTTTCGCCGGCTTCGATCCGCTTCAGGGCGCGGGCACCGGTTTCCGCCGGCTTGTTCCCCTCGACGATCCCCGCCGCCACCGCGGTCGTGACCGTGCCATTGGGGAATGCCTGCAGGATCGCGCTTTCGCTGATGTCGCGCGCCTGCATCTGATAGAGATAGTCTTCCTGAAATTCGCGGCTGGTCAGATCGTTCGCATCGCGCCTCTGCAGCAGGTAGAACACGTCGCCCGCCATTGTCGTGGTTTCCTGCGCGAGGTCGAACTGGTTCTGTTCGAAATAGCTTTCCGCAAACTCGTTGGTGCTTTCGAACAGGCCGCGCGAATCGCTCGAAAACCAGAAATCGACACCCGACTGGAACAGCACGGCGGCAAACACCGCCACCAGCAGCGTGGGAACCGCCGCGATCAGGGAAAACAGGAAGACCAGGCGCACGTGCAGCCGCGCGGTGCTCCCTGCCGCGCGGCGCAGCGCAAGCCGTCTGCCCAGCAGGACCAGCAGGGCCATGGCCGGAACCAGCGTGCCAACCAGCAGGATCGATATCTGCCGCGTCGGCAGCAACTGGGTATCGTTCGGCTGGTTCGAAAAGGCCGTCCAGGTGGCGAGGATCATGATGGCCAGCGCGGTGGCCGCGCCGATCTCGAGCCAACCGAAAAGGTTCGCCCGCCGCGACACCACGACCAGCCGCCGCGCGAGGCGTGAACCGCTTCTTGGTCTGCTGGAAGTCGCCATCATCGTTGCCAACTTACAACATCACTGTTGCGGCATTACAAGTTACAATAGCCGTTCGTCCCACCTTGCACCGCAATATGGCCACGGCTGGTGGATTCGCGTGCCAGAACCGCCGCGTCGGTCAGGCCGCGCTGCGGACGAGGAATGGCTCGTAGAAGCGTTCGATCTCCCCCAGCACCTGCGCCGGATCGTCGATGAAGTTCACCGCCTTGCGGAACTCGGATGAACCATAGAGCCCCTTCACATACCAGCCGAGATGCTTGCGCGCGATCTTCACGCCGACTTCGGGGGTGTAGTGGTCGAGCATGCGGCGGAAATGCTCCACCACCACGGCATATTGCTCGTTCAAAGGAGGATCGGCGCGCTTCTCGCCGGTCTGCCACCAGTGCATCACCTGGCCGAGCAGCCAGGGGCGGCCGTAGGCCCCGCGCCCGATCATCAGCCCATCCGCACCCGATTGCTCCAGCGCCTTGGCCGCATCGTCGATCGAGCAGATATCGCCGTTGACGATCACGGGAATGTTCACCGCGTCCTTCACCTTGCGGATAAACGACCAGTCGGCGCTGCCCTTGTACATCTGGTTGCGGGTGCGACCGTGAACGGTGATCATCTTCACCCCCAGATCCTCGGCAATCCGCGCGAGTTCGGGCGCGTTGAGGCTGGCGTGGTCCCACCCCATCCGCATCTTTACGGTCACCGGCACATCGACCGCCTTGACCGTCGCTTCCATCAGCTTGGTCGCCAGCGGCACCTCGCGCATCAGCGCGCTGCCCGCCAGCTGGCCGACGACCTTGCGCACCGGGCAGCCGAAATTGATGTCGATGATCGCCGCGCCATTGCCTTCCTGCAATTTGGCAGCCTCGGCCATGCTCACCGGATCGCAGCCGACCAGCTGCATGCTGACCGGCTCCTCGATCCGGTCCCACGCGGCTTTCTGCACGCTCTGGCGCGTCTCGCGGATCGCCGCTTCGCTCGCGATCATCTCGGTCACGTTGAGGCCCGAGCCATAGCGGCGCACCAGCGTGCGGAACGGCATGTCCGTCACGCCCGTCATGGGCGCGAGAATCACCGGCGTTTCGACGCGCACGTCGCCGATGGCGATCGGCTTCGGGGCCGAGGGAGGGGTTGGCACTTCAATCATGGGGAAGCGCGGCAAATAGTGGATTGCCGCCGCTATCGCAAGCGCGTAGCCCCTCCGACCGATGCCACAGTTCGCCGACACGCCCCGTTTTGCCGCGATCATCGTCGCGGCGGGTACGGGCTCGCGCGCCGGCCAATCGCTTCCCAAGCAATATGTCCGCTGGCGCGGCAAGCCGGTGTTGCGCCACAGCGCCGAAACGCTGCTGGCTGCAGGAGCGCAGCCGCTGGCGGTCGCCATCGCGCCCGATGCGGCGGACCTGGCGCGCGAGGCGCTGGCCGGGCTCGACAGCATCATCCTTGTCGATGGCGGCGCGACGCGGCGCGCGTCGGTTGCCGCGGGGCTGGAGGCATTGGCAGGCGAGCGACCGGAACATGTGCTCATCCACGACGCCGCGCGCCCCACCCTGCCCCAGCCAGTTATCGCCCGCGTCCTGGCCGCGCTTGACGATCATCCGGGCGCGATCCCCGCCCTGCCTGTGGTCGACACCATCGCGCGCACGAAAGATGGCATCATGACAGGGCAGGAGGATCGCACCGCCCTCGCCCGCGTGCAGACCCCGCAAGGGTTTCGCTACGCCGATATCCTGAGCGCCCATCGCGCATGGGATGGGGACGAAGAGCCGACCGACGATGCGCAGGTGCTGCGTGCGGAAGGCAAGGAGGTCGCCGTCGTCGCGGGTGACGAGCGCCTCGCCAAACTTACGTTCGCACAGGATTTTGCAATGCAGGCACCACCCGTTCGCACCGGCACAGGTTTCGACGTCCACGCCCTGGCCGAAGGTGAGGACCTGTGGCTGGGCGGGTGCAAGATCGATCACGACAAGGGACTTGCCGGGCACAGCGACGCCGACGTCGCGCTGCACGCGCTGGTCGATGCCATTCTCGGTGCGATCGGCAACGGCGATATCGGCACGCACTTCCCACCCAGCGATGCGCGGTGGAAGGGTGCATCCTCGGGCCAGTTCCTGCAACACGCGGTATCCCTGGCGAGCGAGGCCGGATACCGTGTCGGCAATCTGGACCTGACAATCATTTGCGAGGCGCCCAAAATCGGCCCGCACAAGGATACCATGCGCGAAAAGATCGCCGAATTGGCGGGTATTCAGATAGATGCTGTCAGCGTAAAAGCGACCACGACGGAGAAGCTCGGCTTTACCGGCCGCGGCGAAGGGATCGCCGCGCAGGCTGCCGCCACACTCATCAGGGAGGACTTCCAGTGACCTTTCGTTTCCGGACCATCGCGGTGGCAGCAGCGCTTGCCTCGCTGGGCCAACCTCTCGCGGCCCAGAGCTCAGCCTGCGTCCAGCCCGAGGACCTGGCCGACACCGTGACGTATGCGATGCCTTTGTTCCTCCAGGGCCTGCAGTCCAAGTGCGCGACCGCGCTTCCTGCCGACAGCTTCATCCTCTCGCAGGGCGAATCCTTCGCGCAGTCGTTCGAGCCGCTGCGGGACGAAGCATGGCCCGGCGCGCGTCGCACCCTGATGCGCTTCATCGAGAGCGAAGCTGCGGCGGCGGAGGATAGCGAAGGCGCGGACGCGGCCACTGCGGGCTTCGTGCAGATGCTCTCATCGCTTGATGGCGACGAAATGCGTCCCTTCGTCGACGGGATCGGCGTCCAGCTGATCGCCGAGGAGATCAAGCCTGCGACCTGCGGAGACATAGAGAAGGTTCTCCCGCTGCTCGCCCCCCTCCCCCCGCAGAACTATGGCGGGCTGGTGGCGGCCATCTTCGGCCTCGTGTCCGAGGGTGAGAGCGACGGCTTCGTCTGCGCAGCCGCATCGGAATGACCAGCGCGCTGCTCCCGTCCGATGTTCTCGACCTCGCCCGGCGCGTGGTCGAGGAAAACCGCTCCGCATCGCGCAAGGTCGCTCTGGCCGAAAGTTGCACCGGAGGGCTCGTCTCGGCCGCGATAACCGAGATCGCGGGATCTTCGACCGTGCTCGACCGTGGTTTCGTGACCTATTCCAACGAAGCGAAGATGGAGCTGCTGGGCGTTTCGCAGGATATTATCGAGACCTTCGGCGCGGTCTCCATCGCCTGCGTCTGGGCGATGGCTCAGGGCGCGCTCGCCAATAGCGATGCCGATGTGGCGGTTGCGATCAGTGGCGTTGCCGGGCCCGGCGGCGGCACGGCAACCAAGCCGGTGGGCACGGTGGTGTTCGCACGCGCCATCCGCGGCTACGGGAGCGAGCCCGAAGGCGAACTGAAGAGCTTTGGCGATCTAGGCCGCGCGGAAATCCGCCGTCAGGCCACGCTCTGCGCGCTGGAACTGCTGTTGCCGTAAAGCTCGTGGGCGCGTTCCTCGAACGCGGTCATCATGCGCCGGAAGGCACGGTCGAAATAGGCCCCGGCCAGCGTTTCGAAGATCTTGCTCTTGAAAGTGAAATCGACACAGAAATCGATCTCGCACCCGCCCTCCGCCGGTTCGAACTGCCAGTCGTTCTGCAGATCGCTCAGCGGGCCGTCGACGTAGTGAACCCGAATGCTCCTGGGCCGCTTCTTCTCGACGCGTGAGGTAAACTTCTCGCGGATCGCCTTGAAGCCCACGACCATGTCCGCAACCATCTCGGTCTCGCTGTCGGACTGGATCCGCGTCGCGATCACCCAGGGCAGGAATTTCGGATAGCTCTTCACGTCCGCGACCAGATCGAACATCTGCTCGGGCGAGTAGGGCAGGACGCGCTTCTGGTGGATGCCGGGCATCAGGCGTTTCCGGTGCGCGCAGCCTCGCGGGCCAGGCGCTCTTCGCGGGCGGCCTTCATCTGGGCGAAGTCGTCCCCCGCGTGGTAGCTGGAACGGGTCAGCGGGCTCGATGCGACCTGCAGGAAGCCCTTGGCCCGCGCGATTGCGCCATAGGCATCGAAGGCCTTGGGCGTAACGAAATCCTCGACCTTCGCGTGCTTGGGCGTGGGCTGGAGATACTGCCCCAGCGTGACGAAATCGACATCCGCGCTGCGCATGTCATCCATGACCTGGTGCACTTCCAGCCGCTGTTCGCCCAAGCCCAGCATCATGCCCGACTTGGTGAAGATGGTCGGATCGTGGCTCTTCACCTCCTCCAGCAGGCGGAGCGAGGCGTAGTAGCGCGCTCCGGGGCGAATAGTGGGGTAGAGCCGCGGCACGGTTTCAAGATTGTGATTGAACACGTCCGGGCCCGCTTCGCAGATCGCCTCGATCGCAGGGCGCATCTTGCCACGGAAATCGGGCGTCAGAATCTCGATCGTGGTGTCCGGCGTCTCGCGCCGCAGCGCCTCGATCACCTTCACGAACTGCCCCGCCCCGCCATCGGGCAGATCGTCGCGATCGACCGAGGTGATGACGATGTGTTCCAGCCCCATCTTGCCCGCCGCGATGGCGACGTTTTCGGGCTCCATCGGATCGACCAGACGCGGCATCCCGGTCTTGACGTTGCAGAACGCGCAGGCGCGCGTGCAGACATCGCCCAGGATCATCACGGTGGCGTGCTTCTTCTCCCAACACTCGCCGATATTGGGGCATGCCGCCTCTTCGCACACCGTATTGAGGCCGAGGTCGCGCATCAGGCGGCGCGTTTCCTGGTACCCCTTGCTCACCGGGGCCTTCACCCGGATCCAGTCCGGCTTGCGGGCCCGCGGGGTGCGTTGTTCTTCGGGGTTCGGGGCGGAGGAGAGGTCGTTCATGCCCGCCATCTAGGAGCCTCACCCGTTCGAGGCAATGCCGCGCCTTGCCAGCGCCGCTCTGCTCGCCCATGTGGCAGCGCATGTCAGAAATGCAGGCTCACAACATCGCCCTCCTCATCGATGCCGACAATGTCGACCCCAACGGGATCGACTCGGTACTGACCGTGCTCGCCGAGCTGGGTCAGGTGAACATCCGCCGTGCCTACGGCAACTGGGCGAAGGACGCGCTCAAGCGCTGGGGCGACATCACCAATCGCTACGGCATTCGCCCGCACCAGCAGTTCGACCTGACACGCGGAAAGAACGCCACCGACATGGCGATGACGATCGACGCGGTCGATCTGTTGTACCAGGGCAAGGTCGATGGCTTCGGCATCATGAGTTCGGACAGCGACTTTACCCCGCTGGTCACCCGGCTGAGGCAGGATGGTCTGCCGGTCTATTGCTTCGGCGACGCGAAGACGCCGCAGGCGCTGCAGCGCGCCTGCACGCGCTTCATCGACACCGCCAAGCTGGTTCGCGGCCAATCACGCGATGCCGGGACCGATAGCAAGTCCGAGAAGGTCGATATCGACGAAGAGCTGATCCAGCTTCTGGGCGATGCGTGGAAAGCGTCCAGCCGCGACGACAATGGCTTCGCCCGCCTGCACGAGGTCGGCCAGATCGCGGGCAACCGGTCGAGCTTCGATGTGCGCAACTACGGATTCAAGCGCCTGTCCGAACTGATCGCTTCGCTCGACCGGTTCGAGATGAAGCGTGGCCAGGACGATCAGCTCTACGTGCGTCGCCTCAGGTAAGCTGCTCCCGGCGCGGATAAGAAACGGCGCGGAAAGGCCTCCCTTCCCGCGCCGCCTCTTGCCTTATAGTGCCAGACTGGTGTCGGCTGGCGGTCGTCGTTCAGCCCTGCGCCCGCTGTTCGGCGTAGGCCGACCAGAGGCGAGTGATGCCCTGCCGCTCGCCCTGCACCTTGGCGAAGGTTTCCTGGGCGTTCGCATAATCGCCGGCCATCACCTGGGCGATCCCGAGTCGGGTCAGCACGGTCTCGCGATCCACATCGGAGCGCGTTAGCGCCAACTGATACAATTCAGCCGCTTCCGCGAACCGGTCCAGACTGAAATGGGCGTCGCCAGCCAGCGTCGCGCGCTTCGCAGTCGCGCCGGAAGCGCGTGCTTCGCTGGCAAGCGCGGACAGGTCTTCGCGCACGATCTCCGAACGGTTGGTCGCTTCGGACAGCGCATTGGCCACGAAGGAGACGTCGCGCGAGATCAGACCGGCGGCAAGCCCTTCCTGCGTCACGGCCAGCACTTCGCCCGGCAGCTGCCGGACGCCCGCGACTTCGATGTATTTCTCATACTCGGCGCCGGAATCGAGGGCATCGGCCGCACGCAGAAGTCGCATGAGATCCAGCGTTTCCTCGTCGCCATACTTTTTGAAATTACGCTGGATGTTGACCGCATCGCCCCAGGTCACCGCGTCCGGGTAATACCGCGCGAGGAGGATGCTGTACTTCGTGGAGGGTTCGTACTGCTCGCTCTGGTATGCTGTCCTGACAGCCTGCTGCAGCAGTTCCTTCGCAGGCTTGGTGCCCGCATCGATGTTCTGCTGGATCAGGGTATCGAAGTATCCGATCGAACCGGCTTCGTTGTTCTCCAGCGCGGCAGCCTGCGCGATGAGCGACTGTGCCGTGTCGGCCTTGTAGCCCAGCGATGCAGCCTTCTCCAGGTAGGTGCGGGCGGCCGCGTAATCGTTCAGATCGTAGGCGATCGTTCCCGCCACGAAGGTATATTGCGGCAGGTCCGCCTCTGTCACCTTGCCGCTGTTCAGCATCAGTTCGATGCCGGTACGCTGCAGGTTCAGATCTTCCAGCTGACGACCAAGGTTATACAGCGCCCCGCCGTAGGCCAGCCGATCATCGTCGCTCTTGACCGATTCGCGCACCTCGGGGGCGGTCATGCGATCGCGCAGCGACGCGTAATCCGGATTTTCCTTGCCGAGATCTTCGTTGATGGGCGCAAAGGCTTTGATGAAGTCCTTGGAGTACTTCGGCGCCTTCTGCGCAAATGCGGGCGTCTCGTAGGCGGTAACACCAAGCGCACCCACGCTCATCAGCGCGGCCGCGATTGCGAGCCTCGAAGCCTTGCGGGGGCGGTTTGTGAACAACGGCATTAATCTCTCCTATTCTGAATCGCGTCGGGGGACGCGACCGGATATTCCAACTTATCTGAATAACGCGCGGCCTATGATGAAGTGCCGCGTGAACGTCCAGATCGTGCAGGGACCCGGTTGAATGGTGCTTGAATGACTCATCAAGCCTAAATCGCGGCTCTCGCGGCCAAAAATGTGGACAAACGGCACATGGGGAAGGATGGGAGGTTGGTCTTGCTGGCACCCCCCACAGCTTTCCCCTAACCTGCCTTCATTGCGCGGAAGACGCAGCCGAAATAGCTAACCGAGCGGATATTCCTTGAGCGACGAAACCGACACCCTGCCCCCGCCCAGCCCCATGGGCGAGTATGACCGCATCGACATCGTCGATGAGATGAAGACGAGCTACCTCGATTACGCGATGAGCGTGATCGTCAGCCGCGCGCTGCCCGATGTGCGCGACGGCCTGAAGCCCGTTCATCGCCGGATTCTCTTCGCCAGCCAGGAAGGCGGCTTCGTCGCCGGGCGGCCTTACCGCAAGAGCGCCAAGATCGTCGGCGACGTGATGGGTAACTACCACCCGCACGGCGACAGCGCGATCTACGACGCGCTCGCGCGCATGACCCAGAGCTGGTCGATGCGGGTGCCGCTGATCGACGGCCAGGGCAATTTCGGCTCGATGGACCCCGATCCGCCCGCCTCGATGCGTTATACCGAGGCGCGGCTGGAAAAGGTCGCCAACGCGCTGCTCGACGATCTCGACAAGGATACCGTCGACTTCGCGGAGAACTACGACGGTTCGCGCGAAGAGCCGACCGTCCTGCCCGCCGGCTTCCCCAACCTGCTGGTTAACGGTGCAGGCGGGATCGCGGTGGGCATGGCCACCAATGTTCCGCCGCATAACCTGGGCGAAGTGATCGACGGCTGCATGGCTTACATGGCCAATCCCGGCATCACGTCGGAAGAACTGATCGAGTACATTCCGGGCCCCGATTTCCCCACCGCGCCGCTAATCCTCGGCCAGTCGGGCGCTCGTTCCGCCTACCTGACCGGGCGCGGGTCGATCATGATGCGTGCGCGGCACGAGATCGAAACCGGACGCAACGATCGGCAGAGCATCGTGCTCACCTCGATTCCCTTCCAGGTCGGCAAGAACATGCTGGTCGAGAAGATCGCCGAGGCCGCCAAGGACAAGCGGATCGAAGGCATTTCCGATATCCGCGATGAATCGAGCCGCGAAGGCGTGCGCGTGGTCGTGGACCTCAAGCGCGACGCCTCGCCCGAGGTCGTGCTCAATCAGCTGTGGCGCTATAGTCCGGCGCAGGCGAGCTTCCCCGCCAACATGCTCGCGATCCGTGGCGGACGGCCCGAAGTCCTGTCCTTGCGCGACATCATCCAGGCCTTCATCCAGTTCCGTGAACAGGTCATCACGCGGCGCACCAAGTTCGAACTGAACAAGGCACGCGACCGGGCGCACATCTTGCTCGGCCTGGTGGTCGCCGTCTCCAACCTCGACGAGGTGGTGGCGATCATCCGCGGATCGCCCAACCCCGCCGAAGCCCGTGCCAAGCTGCTCCGCAAGGAATGGCCGATCGGCGACATCGCGCAGTATATCGAACTGGTCGAAGCGATCGACCTGTCTTCCGAACAGGAAGGCGGCACCTATCGCCTGTCCGAACGGCAGGTAAAAGCGATCCTCGACCTGCGGCTCCATCGCCTGACCGCGCTCGGCCGCGACGAAATCGGCGACGAACTGAAGGAACTGTCGCTCAAGATCGAGGAATATCTCTCGATCCTGGCCGACCGGCGCAAGCTCTACCAGGTCATGCGCGAAGAGCTGGAGGCAATCCGCGAGCAATATGCGACGCCGCGCATCTCCGAAATCGCGCCTGCATGGGATGGTCTCGAAGACGAAGACCTGATCGAGCAGGAGGACATGGTCGTCACCGTCACCCACGGCGGTTACATCAAGCGCACGCCCCTGCAGGCCTTCCGTGCGCAGGCGCGCGGCGGCAAAGGCCGCAGCTCGATGGCCACCAAGGACGAGGATGCGGTGGTCGAGATGTTCGTCACCAGCACCCACAATCCTGTGCTGTTCTTCACCAATACGGGCCGCGTCTATCGCCTGAAGGTATGGAAACTGCCCGAAGGCAGCCCGACCACCAAGGGTCGCCCGATGGTCAATCTGCTGCCGCTGGGCGAGGACGAGCGCGTGACCAACGTGCTGCCCCTGCCGCAGGACGAGGACGAGTGGAGCAAGCTCAACATCGTCTTCGCGACCGAACAGGGCATGGTCCGCCGCAACTCGATGGATTCCTTCACCAACATCCCGTCGAACGGGAAGTATGCGATGGGCTTCGTCGAAGGCAGCGGCGACCGGCTGATCGGCGTGCGCCTGCTGAACGAGGACCAGGAAATCTTCCTCGCCTCCGACGCGGGCAAGGCGATCCGCTTCGCCGCCACCGACGCACGCGAGACCAAGAGCCGCACCGGCATCGGCGTGCGCGGCATGAAGCTGAAGGAAGGCGACAAGGTCGTCAGCCTCGCCGTGCTCCACCCGCTCAGCCACGACATGGAAACGCGCGAGGCATATCTGCGCGGCGCAGTGTGGAAGAACAACGACACCGCCCACACGCTCGACCCGGATATTGCAGCGGCGATGGAGGAGAACGAGGAGTTCATCCTGACCCTTACCGCCAATGGCTACGGCAAGATCTCCTCGGCCTACGAATACCGCACCATCGGGCGCGGCGGCCAGGGCATCACCAATATCGGCGAGCCTAGCAATGCCAGCCGTAACGGGCCGGTGGTCGCCAGCTTCCCGGTGCGCCACGGCATGCAGCTGATGCTGGTGACGGATCAGGCCAAGCTGATCCGCCTGCCGATCGATTTCCGCCATCTGATCCCCGACGGGTTCGAGAACCACAAGGGCTGGTCGATCTACGGCCGCGGATCTTCGGGCGTGAAGGTGTTCGATGTCGCCAAGGGCGAACAGATCGTGGGCGCCGCGCGGATCGACGAGGACGCAGATCCGGAAAACGATGCCGAAGCTGCGATCATGGACGAACGCATGGCGCGCGAGGACCAGACAACCACGCCGCACACCACGCTCGACCGGGACGATCCGCCGCCGACCGATATCTGACCAAGTCGTCGGATCGACCCGAAAGAAGCGGAGCTACCGCCTGAACCGGCGCAACGTCTGCACCACGCCGGTCGCGATGAGCATCTGGCCGACATAGTAGGTCGGCCAGATCAGAAGATCGGGAAGCGGCGCCAGATCGACCGGACCCAGCCGGCTGAAGATCAGCCAGTCCGACAGAACGAAGAGCAGCGCGCCCAGCCCCACCCTCCAGCGGGGGAAGAGGCTGACCCACGCGGCCACCGCCATGCCGCCAAGCGTAATGGCGTATAACGCGACGGCCCAATCCCGGCTCAGCAGCCAGCTTGCGATCGGGACCGTCAGGAACAGGAGGACCGCCGCCCAGGACGTGACGGTGCTCATCTCCGGACGAAGATATCTGCGGTAGAAGAGGATCGCGGCGACATGGCTCGCGGCGAAGGCGGCGCCGCCCGCCACGAAGGAAAGTTCTATCAGGGCATCGCCAGTAGCGCCCAGCGCAAGCGCCACGACGAACAGTCCCGCGCGCAAGCCCCGGGTGCGCTGCGCTGCATAGAGCGCGAGAAAGCCGACCGCGCCCGTCTTGACGAGGATGGACGCAAGCCCTTCCCACGCGGTGCCTTCCAGGAAAGGAAGTGCAACGGCGCACGCTATGCTCAAGACGAGCCACGGGCGATGCTGGACGAGAGCGCGGCGGGGGATCGTAGGACTCCTCTCGGGTTCGCGTTATGGTTGATTTTCGCGCAACAGCGATGCGGTGTAAAGCGGTGGTTTGCCACCATTTTTCGCTGCATGTTCCGATAGATGCCCCGGAACGCGATCTCGTTCCCGCGGCCCGGTGCAAGAGATGCTGCCGAAGCAGGCTTGCCTGTCCTGCCCCACGCCGGTGCCGATTGCGGAGAGGCGCCCCAGCGCCTAGGTGCGCGAGCATGGCACATGACGTTCATATCATCGGCGGCGGGCTCGCCGGGAGCGAGGCCGCATGGCAGCTGGCGCAGGCCGGGCTGAAGGTGCGCCTGTCCGAGATGCGCGGCGCATCCGAAGACAAGGGTGGCGAGATGACCCCCGCGCACCAGACCGACGGCCTCGCCGAACTCGTCTGCTCCAATTCCTTCCGCTCAGACGATAGCGACAAGAACGCGGTCGGCCTGCTGCACGACGAAATGCGGCGGCTCGATTCCATCGTGATGCGGGCGGGCGAGAAGGCCCGCGTCCCCGCCGGCAGTGCGATGGCGGTGGACAGGGACGTATTCTCGGCCGAGGTGGAGCGCACGCTCTCCAATCATCCCAATGTCGAGATCGTGCGCGAACGGGTCGACACGCTGCCCGACGCCGGGCTCACCATCGTCGCCACAGGCCCGCTGACCGCGCGGACCCTGGCCGAGAGTATCGTGCAGGCCACCGGCGAGGATCGGCTGGCCTTCTTCGATGCCATCGCCCCCATCGTGCACCGCGACAGCATCGACATGAGCAAGTGCTGGATTCAGAGCCGCTGGAACAAGCGGACCGAGGCCAGCAACGAGGATGGCGACTACATCAACTGCCCCATGACGAAGGAGCAGTACGAAACATTCGTCCAGGCGCTGGTCGACGGCGAGAAGACCGAGTTCAAGGAATGGGAGGCGGACACCCCCTATTTCGACGGCTGCATGCCGATCGAGGTCATGGCGGAACGCGGGGTGGAAACCTTGCGCTACGGCCCGATGAAGGGCGTCGGGCTCGACAACCCTTACGACACGACCGAGGAACACCCGCAGGGCCGCTGGCCCTACGCCGTGGTGCAGTTGCGGCAGGACAACAAGCTGGGCACGCTGTGGAACATGGTCGGCTTCCAGACGAAGCTGAAATACGGGGCGCAGGTGGACCTGTTCCGGACCATTCCGGGGCTCGAAAACGCCGAATTCGCGCGGCTGGGCGGTCTGCACCGCAACACCTTCATCAACTCGCCGCTGGTGCTCGATCGGCAGCTACGCCTGAAGAGCGCGCCGCATGTCCGCTTCGCCGGGCAGATCACCGGGTGCGAGGGCTATGTCGAAAGCTCGGCCGTCGGCCTCATGGCCGGGTTGATGGTGGCGGCCGAACATCGCGGCGAGGACTGGTCCCCTCCCCCCCGCACCACTGCGCTGGGCGCGCTGCTGAGCCACGTGACCGGCGATGCCGAGGCCGAGACCTTCCAGCCCATGAACGTCAATTTCGGGCTGTTCCCGCCGCTGCACGAGGTGAAGAAGAAACAGCGCAAGGAGGCCTATACCTCCCGCGCCAAGGCGGATCTGGGCGAATGGCTCGCCAGCCGGGAGCGTGTGCCCGCCTAGCAGGCGCAGCGCGGCTTTTTCTTGCGCTTGGGTGCGGTGGTGGCGAATTCCGCCTGCGTCAGCGTGCGGTCGCCATCCGCATCGGCGCCTTCGAACTTGTCGACCGTCGTCACCGCCCATTCCTCGAACGTGAGCAGGTTGTTGCCATCCTTGTCGAGCTTGCGGAACGCCCTGGTTCGGGTCGAGAGCATCTCGTTACGGGTGATCTTGAGGTCGCGGTTCCGGTCGTAGCGGAAGAAGCGCCGCTGTTCCCGGGTGAGTTCCGTGGCCTGCGGCGGCGCCGGGCCCGTCAGATCGGCAGGGTCGGCCTGGGGCAATTCGTCTTCGGCGGTGGTTTCGGTCGGTTCGGGAAGCGGGGGCGGCGCGGCTTCTTCCACCTGTGCCCTGCCCTGCCACCAGAAAATGCCGACCCCGGCCAGCGCGAGGCCTAGCACCGCGCCCAGCACCAGACGATCCAGCCCCTGCCCCTTCATCCGCGCGTCCCCCCGGAAACCCGTTCAGCGCCCTAGCATACCCGTCCGCACGGCGGCGAGGAAGTCGCCACCTTTCGAGAGCATGGGGCGCTCCCGTGCGAGGGCGCGACCACCGAGGACACCCAGGATCGCGAAAGGCCTGAGATTTCTCGGCAGGCTTGGACTTTCTGCACTCGCGTGACCCAGATCGGCTGCAACCGCACGAACCAGCGCGCTCTCGGCCTCGCTCGCACAATGCTGTGCCAGGTCTGCGAGCGCCCAGCGCATCCCGGCGGCAACGACCGCATCGGCCTCCGCAACATGCAGCGCCGATGCTGCGACGGCCCAGCTGCGCGCGCGCTCACCTGCGAAAGCGATGGCGACATCGCGCGTCAGTTCCTCAGCCGCAGCGAGCTGCTCCCACCCGTCGACCAGCCCGCCCAGCCGCGAAATATCGGCATCCCAAGCCGCCAGCCGCGCCAGCAGCGGCTCGCCCTTGGGCCATTCTGCCGGGGACTGCGCAAAGCGATCGCGCCACCACGCCAGCTTGAGTTGCGCAATGATCGGCTCGCTCGCCTGACGCACCGCGTCGGCCAGCCGCCGGTCCAGTGCGAACAGATCCTGGAATACCGGGCGCGCATCGCGCGGGGCGTAAGCCAGCGCGAGAGCCAGCGCGGGATCGTGCGAACCCGGCGCCAAGTCGGAAGGGTGCGATGCTGCCACGCTGCGTCAGATGCGCGCGTCTTAACCTCGCTTCAACCCTGATCGGTCAAACACTGCTTACCGCCACCCGTCTATGGGATGCGCCGATATGGGCCCGCTCCATGGTTAACCGAGGCGGGAGACGGACAAGAATTCAGGCTACCGATGAAGAGCGAAGGGCGAACATGAACTTTCTGACCCGCCTGCGCCGCGACGTTCGCGGCAACACGCTCGCGATGGCCGCTGCGGCGATGATCCCGCTGATCGGGATTATCGGCGGCGCGGTGGACATCAGCCGCATGTATATCGTGAAGACCCGCCTGCAGCATGCTTGCGATGCGGGCGCTCTGGCAGGTCGCAAGGCGATGGGCAGCGGCCAGTGGAGCCAGGCAAGCTTCGCCCCGCGCGTCGCCGCAGAGCGCTTCTTCGATGCAAATATTGCACCCCAGGCCTACGGGTCGGAGGACATCAGCCGCACTTTCACGGAAAACGCCGGCAGGGTGACCGGCACGGCATCCGCCGTCGTGCCCATGAGCCTGATGCGCATCTTCGGCTTTTCGCGGGACACGCTTTCGGTCACCTGCGATGCGGAAATGCGGCTGCCGAATACGGACATCATGTTCGTGCTGGACGTCACCGGATCGATGAATTCGAACATTCCGGGTGACTCGACGCGCAAGATCGACGGCCTGAAAACCTCGGTCAAATGCTTCTACGAAATCGTCGCCCGGCGCGATACGACCGCCAATTGCGCGACCGGCGTTCCCAGCGGCGGCACCAGCAGCGATGTGCAGATCCGCTTCGGCTTCGTGCCCTACAACACGAATGTGAATGTTGGCCGCCTGCTGCCCGCGTCCTTTTTCAAGGATACGCAGTATTACCAGACCCGCATACAAAGCGGCGGGGGCAACAGCTGGGGTGCGTGGTACACCACCGGCTGGGAAAGCTGTGGTCAGGGCAACTCGGCCACGGTCCAGAATGTGGAAATCGATCGAACCTGGTTCTTCGGCAACTGGTGCAAATATAACCGCCGCGAGCTGACCGGCTCGCCGGTCACCTATTCCTACGATCGTTTTCCCGTGGATGTCAGCGGGTTCAAGACAGGTACCCGCACCAGTGCCGAGGTGACGATCAACGGCAGCTACACCCGCACGGTCGACTGGCCCGGCTGCATCGAGGAACGGCAGACCGTGAGCCGCAACAACTACTGGCCGATCCCCTCGGACGCGTACGATCTCCAGATCGATCTGATGCCGACCAGCGATGCCACGCGCTGGGCCCCTGCCCTGCCGGACCTGATCTATACACGCGGTTCAAGAAGCGCGACGGATACCCGCTATTTCAGCCGGTCACCCATCAGCAACACAAACGAGGATTACGGCCAGCCGTCGGACTACTGCCCGACCGAGGCGACGAAGCTGCAGGAATGGACCTCCGCGAGCAGTTTCGAGTCCTACGTCGACAGCCTTACGCCCAACGGAAACACCTATCACGATATTGGTCTGCTGTGGGGTGCGCGACTGCTGTCCTCGAGCGGCATCTTCCAGTCGGAGAACGAGCTGACGCCCAGGGGTGGCGAAATCGATCGCCACCTGATCTTCATGACCGACGGCGATACGGTTGCGAACAATTACGACTACACGGCCTACGGAATTGGCTGGTACGATCAGCGTACCACCACCAGCAACGGCCGGGATGCATACGACAACCAGGTCAACGCGCGCTTCAATGCGCTGTGCAACGAGATCAAGAACATGACCCCGCGGGGCATCACATTGTGGGTGGTCTCTTTCGGCGACGGCACGAACGGCGACACCAAGAACCGCCTGCAGGGCTGCGCAACGGGCAACACATACTATTTCCACGCCGCCGATTCGGCACAGCTGCAGCAGACCTTCAAGCAAATCGCCGACGATATCTCGCAATTGAGGCTGACGCGTTGAGGCTGCCCGCTCTCCTCTCTCGTCTGCGCAAGGACCGGGACGGCGCAACGCTGATCGAGTTCGCCATCGTCGCGCCGGTCATGTGCCTGATGCTGATGGGCGCGTTCGACGTGGCGCATTCGCTTTACCTGCGTACCGTTACCGAGGGCATCATGCAGAAGGCCGGGCGCGATTCCTCGCTGGAGACCAGTTCGGTCGAGAGTGTGCAGGATGCGCTGGATGCCGAGGTGAAGGCCCAGGTACGCGATCTGGTCAATGATGCCCAAGTCGATACCAAACGGCGCTTCTACCGCAGCTTCGCCGAAGCCAAGGCCGCCAAGCCGGAAACCTTCAACGACACCGATTCCAACGGTCGCTGCAATGGCGGCGAAGCCTACGAGGATGCCAACGGCAACAACCAGTGGGACGAGGATGGCGGCAATGAAGGCCAAGGCGGCGCCAAGGACGCAGTCTATTATACCGTCATCATCAAATATGATGCCCTCTTCCCCTTCTGGTCGATGATCGGCGGCAGCGAGAAGAATACGGTCACCGCGTCGACCATTCTGCGCAACCAGCCCTACAACGGACAGGACAGTTACGACGCGCCGGTGTGGAGGAACTGCACATGATCGCCGCGATTGCCCGCAGGACGGCGGTTTTGCGCCAGATCGCCCATGACCGGACCGGGCTCGCGCTGGTCGAATTCGCACTGTCGCTGCCGCTGGTGCTCACGCTGGCGCTGACCGGTGCGGAACTGACCAACTACATCACCGTGCGCATGCGCATCAGCCAGCTGGCACTGCATCTGGCGGATAACGCCGCACGCGTCGGGGTCGGTGGGCCGCGAGAGGCGAAGAAGGTCTACGAATCGGACATCTACGACCTGATGGACGGCGCACAGCTGCAGGCTGGCGAGCTGGATCTCTATGAAAGAGGCTATGTGATCGTCTCCAGTCTGGAGCCGATGGCGGGCGCCAACCCCAACAACAAGGCGCGCATTCGCTGGCAACGCTGCCAGGGCGATATTCCCTACGATTCGCCCTATGATGACCAGACCGAAAACCTGGACGGAATGGGCCCCACAGGCCGGCAGGCACAGGTCCAGCCCGATGGCGTGACCATGTTCGTGCAGGTTTACTACCAGTACGAGCCGCTGGTTTCGGCATCGCTGGTGCCTGGTATCGAGATCACCGAAACCGCATCGATGATGGTCCGCGAACGGCGCGATACCAGCGGCGCGAACAACGGGCTCTTCCCCGTCAGCGGCGTAACCCCCGCCGAATGCACGGCCCCCGCACCATCACCGACACCAAGTCCGACGCCGACCAATCCCTATCGGGACAACGCTGCGCCCGGCGTCTGCCATACGACGCATTGGGATGGCTATCACTGCCACTGATGCAGCCCCGAGGGGCACATGTAACCGATGGAAGGCCGGGGAACGCATTGCCAGCGTCCCCCGGGCAAAGGTCTAGTCTTCGACGTAGCAGACCTTCTTCACCGCCTTCACGATGGAAGGCGTGTCGATCAGCGCCATCGCCTCGAGGTTCGCCGCATAGGGCAGCGGAACATCGGCATTGGTCACGCGCGTGACCGGCGCATCGAGATAGTCGAAGCCTTCCTCCATGCAGATCGCCACGATCTCGCTGGAGATGGAGCAGGTCGCCCAACCCTCTTCGGCAACCACCATGCGGTTGGTCTTCTTCAGGCTTTCGAGCACGGTCTCGCGGTCGAGAGGACGCAGTGTGCGCAGGTCGATCACCTCGGCCTCGATACCCTGCCCGGCCAGCTCTTCTGCCGCTTCCAGCGCCAGGCCGACCGCGATCGAGTAGCTGACGATGGTGACATCGCTGCCCTCGCGCACGATCCGCGCCTTGCCGATGGGAAGGACATAATCATCCATATCGGGCACGTCGAAGCTGCGGCCGTAGACAAGTTCGTTCTCCAGGAAGACGACGGGGTCCTCGCTGCGGATCGCGGCCTTCATCAGGCCCTTGGCGTCCGCCGCATCATAGGGCGCGATCACGATCAGGCCGGGGACGCTAGCGTACCACGGGCCGTAGTTCTGGCTGTGCTGTGCGGCTACGCGGCTGGCCGCGCCGTTGGGTCCGCGGAACACCACCGGGCAGCGCATCTGGCCACCGCTCATGTAATTGGTCTTGGCCGCCGAGTTCACGATGTGGTCGATCGCCTGCATCGCAAAGTTGAACGTCATGAACTCCACGATCGGGCGCAGGCCGCCCATCGCCGCGCCCGTGCCCAGCCCGGCAAAGCCGTATTCGGTGATAGGCGTATCGACCACGCGCTTCGCGCCGAATTCGTCCAGCAGGCCCTGGGTGACCTTGTAGGCGCCCTGATATTCGGCGACTTCCTCACCCATCACGAACACCCGTTCGTCGCGCCGCATTTCCTCGGCCATGGCATCGCGCAAGGCTTCGCGCACGCTAGTCGAGACCATTGCGGTGCCTTCGGGGATCGACGGATCGCTGGCGGGCGAGCGGGTCGGTTTCTCGGGCGTATCGTCGGTGACTTCGGCTTCGGACGGCTCGCGCCCGACGTCCTTGCCCTCGCCCGGCACGTCATCGACGTCTCCGGACCCGGCGTCCGCGGGCGCTTCGACATCGCCCACATCCTCGCCTTCGTCGGCCATCATCGCGATAACCGCGCCGACAGCCACGCCTTCGGTGCCTTCTTCGACCAGGATCTTCGCCAGCGTGCCTTCGTCGACCGCTTCGAATTCCATCGTCGCCTTGTCGGTCTCGATCTCGGCGATGATATCGCCGATTTCGATCTTCTCACCTTCGGACTTGAGCCACTTGGCCAGCGTGCCCTCTTCCATCGTGGGGGAGAGGGCGGGCATCTTCAGTTCGGTCGCCATCGCTCAATACTCCTCCACCAGAACATCGGTGTAGAGTTCGCTGGCGTCGGGCTCGGGCGAATTCTCCGCAAAGTCGGCGGCGTCCGAAACCTGCGCGCGGATGCCCTTGTCGATATCCTTCAACTCGTCCTCGCTCTTGCCCTTCTCGATCAGCTGTTTCTTGATCCGCTCGATCGGGTCGTGGTGGTCCTTCTGGTCCTGCACTTCCTCGCGGGTGCGGTACTTCGCGGGGTCGGACATCGAGTGCCCGCGATAGCGATAGGTGTTGCACTCCATCAGCACCGGGCCGTTGCCTTCGCGCACGTGCTTGAACGCCACTTCGGCAGCCTGGCGCACTTCGAGCACATCCATCCCGTTCACTTCCATGCCGGGGATGCGGAAGCTGGTCCCACGGCGATAGAAACGGGTTTCCGCGCTCGAGCGCTTTGTCGCGGTGCCCATCGCGTACTGGTTGTCTTCCACCACGAAGCAGATCGGCAGGTTCCACAATGCGGCCATGTTGAACGCTTCGTACACCTGGCCCTGGTTCGCCGCACCGTCGCCGAAATAGGCGAGCGTCATGCCGCCGTCCTCGTTGTACTTGTGCGCGAAGGCGAGGCCCGCACCCAGCGGCACCTGCGCCCCGACGATGCCGTGTCCGCCGTAGAACTTATGCTCTGTGCTGAACATGTGCATCGAGCCGCCCTTGCCCTTGGAAATGCCGGCCTGGCGCCCGGTCAGTTCGGCCATGATCACCTTGGGATCGAGCCCGTAGGCCAGCATGTGGCCATGGTCGCGGTAGCCGGTAATGACGGAGTCCCTGTCACCGTCCAGCGCGGTCTGCAGGCCGATGGCGACCGCTTCCTGCCCGATATAGAGGTGGCAGAACCCACCGATGAGGCCGAGGCCGTAGAGCTGGCCTGCGCGCTCTTCGAAGCGGCGGATCAGCAGCATCTGCTCGTAGAACTTGAGCATCTGCTCTTCGCTGGCATCGAAGGTCTTGTTCTTCTCGAACGCCTCCTGAAGCGAGTTCAGGTCGAAATCGGGATCGTCGATTGCAGCCGGATTATCGGCTTTCGGGGCCTTCTTCGCGGCGGGTTTCTTGGCCAAGTCTTGCTCCTTCGCGGGGTGGCGATCAGTTTCGCCCCCGCCCATGACGTAACGTCAGCCAGCTTGCAATGGTTAGGAGGCCAGTCAACACCGCCGACGGGCCACCCGGGACCAGGCCGGAACCAGGCGGGTCTAGCGTGGCTGTGGCTGGGGCTTGGGAAGAATGACTTCGTCGGGGTGCACGACGTTGAGGTTACGCCGCATCATCTCCACCACCATGTCCGGATCGGCATTGTCCGGATCGAGCGCATCGACACGCTGGCGCAGGTCCTCGCGCTGCTCCTGCAGCTGCGCGATCCGCGCCTCGCGCTGGGCCAGAGCCTTGGACGCATCGCTCCAGGCGAAAACACCACTCGGCCCGGCAATCGCGAGGCCACCCATCAACAGCAATGCGGCAAGAGCGAGCCCCTGCGTCAGCCTTTCGCGCCGCGCTGCGCGATGTTGTTTCGCGATTGCTTGCCTGGGCAGGTTCATAACTCCCTTGAATCACAAGAGAGTCCGCGAAACAAGCCCCATTGCATGGTGTCGCCGCAGTTTTTTGCTCACGGCTTGCCGTTACGGAACCTGCCGCCCCGCGCACCCGTTACCAAGATTGACAGGCTGGCGCGGCAGACCTAGCTCGGCCCCAACCCGGGCGCGCTTCCCCCAACCAGCAGCTGCCGCGGCCCGTCACGTAACATCGCACTGATATGGAGGATGCCGCCATGGCCGACCTTTTCGAAAATCCGATTGGTCTCGACGGGTTCGAGTTCGTCGAATTCTGCGCCCCGGAAAAGGGCACCCTGGAACCGGTGTTCCAGGCCATGGGCTTCACGCATGTCGCAAACCACCGTTCCAAGGACGTGCAGCTCTGGCGGCAGGGCAACATCAACCTCGTCACCAATTACGAACCGATGAGCGCGGCGTGGTACTTCGCGCGCGAACATGGCCCCAGCGCCTGCGGCATGGGCTTCCGCGTGAAGGATGCGGCCGAGGCGTGGGCAAGGCTGATGGACGCCGGCGCCGAACCCGTCGACACGCAGACCGGACCGATGGAACTCTCCATCCCTGCCATCAAGGGCATTGGCGGCGCGCTGATCTACATCATCGACCGCTATGCCGATGAAGGCGCGGACGATCTTTCGATCTACGACATCGACTTCGAATATCTCGATGGCGTGGAAAAGTACCCCGAGGGCGCGGGCTTCCAGCGGATCGACCACCTCACGCACAACGTCTACGGCGGGCGCATGGCCTACTGGGCCGACTGGTACGAGAAGCTGTTCAACTTCCAGGAAATCCGCTTCTTCGACATCAAGGGCGAATATACCGGCCTCACCTCCAAGGCGCTGACCGCGCCCGACGGCAAGATCCGCATTCCGCTGAACGAGGAAGCCAAGGGCGGCGGCGGCCAGATCGAGGAGTTCCTGCGCGAATTCAACGGTGAAGGCATCCAGCACATCGCCCTGATCTGCGACGATCTGATCACCGCGTGGGACAAGCTCAAGGAATTCGGCGTGCCGTTCATGACGGCGCCGCCCGAAACCTATTACGAAATGCTGCCCGAACGCCTGCCCGATCACGGCCAGCCGGTCGACGAACTCAAGGCGCGCGGCATCCTGCTCGACGGGACGACCGAAGGCGGCCAGCCGCGTCTGCTGCTGCAGATTTTCGCGGAAGCGCAGGTCGGCCCGGTGTTCTTCGAATTCATCCAGCGCAAGGGTGACGAAGGCTTTGGCGAAGGCAACTTCAAGGCGCTGTTCGAAAGCATGGAGCGCGATCAGGTGCGCCGCGGCGTTCTGAACGTTGAAGACGCGAAGACCGTGTCGGAGCCGGCCGAATGAACGATGCGACCCACCCGGTGAAGCTGGGCGGCGTCCACCACGCCGCCTATCGCTGCAAGGATGCGAAAGAGACCGTCGAGTGGTACGAGAAGGTGCTGGGCATGGAATATACCAGCGCCTTTTCGGAGGATCACGTACCCTCCACGGGCGAGTACGATCCGTACATGCACGTCTTCCTCGACGCAGGTAACGGCAACATCCTCGCCTTCTTCGAACTGCCCAACCAGAAGGACATGGGCCGCGACGAGAATACGCCGCAATGGGTCCAGCACCTGGCGTTCAAGGTCGCGGACGAGGATGCGCTGGTGGCAGCGAAAGAACATATCGAAGGCCTCGGCATCGATGTGCTCGGCCCCACGCACCACGGCATCTTCAAGTCGATCTACTTTTTCGACCCCAATGGCCACCGCGTGGAGCTCGCCGCCGATATCGGCACGGATGAGCAATATGCGGAACTGAAGCGCGTTGCCATGCCGATGCTCGACGAATGGAGCGAGACCAAAAAGGCTCCGCAGCACGCCGCATGGCTGCACGAAATCGCGCGAGAAGAGCACGCAAAGGCCAAAGGCGAATAAGCCGCCTTTTCGGCTACCGCCTTTCGGGCAGTCCGGAACCCCCAGCACTTTTGCGCCGTTAATGGCGCAAAACGGGGAGTTTCATGAGCGTACCGAATACCACGCCTGCGGGCGAAACCTACGACCAAACCGTCAATACGCTGGGCACCTTGCAGGACCAGCTGGTCGACATGGCGGAGGGCTTCATCCGTGCCCTCCCCAATTTCGCCATCGCCATCGTCATCCTGCTGGTTACGTGGATTGTGGCCCGCCTCGCGGTGCGCGGGGTCAGCCGCGCCATCGGCAAGACCGACATGCGCCCTTCCTTGCTGAATCTGATCGATACCGTCGTGAAGCTGGGCATCTGGATCATCGGGCTGATGATCGCACTGATCGTGGTCATGCCCGGGATGACGCCCGCCAGCCTGATCGCCGGGCTCGGCATCGGCGCGGTCGCCATCGGCTTCGCCTTTCAGGACATCTTCGAGAACTTCATGGCGGGCGTGCTGATCATGCTGCGCGAGAAGATGCGCATCGGCGACGTGATCGAGTGCGAAGGCATCAAGGGCAAGGTCGAGCACATCACCTTGCGCGAAACCCATGTGCGCAAGCTGTCGGGCGAGCTGACGATCGTCCCCAACTCCATGATCTTCAAGAACCCGGTTGAAATCCTGACCGACGAGAACCTTCGCCGCCATGAAGTGGTCGCCGGCGTATCCTACGACACCGATCTGGACCACGCGGCGCAGATCATCCGCAAGGCGGTCGAAGGCGTGGAAGGCATAGAGATCGACAAGGGGATCGATGTGTTTGCGACCACCTTCAATTCCAGCTCGGTCGATTTCCTCGTCCGCTGGCATGCGGGCTCCACACCCCGCAACGGGTGGGAGAGCACGGACAAGGTCGTGCGCGCAATCAAGCGCGGGCTGGACGAAGCCGGGATCGAAATCCCCTTCCCCTACATCACCCACACCTTCAAGGAACGCGTGCCCATGGGCCGCGACCCGGGCGAAAGCGTGGAAGGCTAGGCGCTTATCTGACCGCGGCGAGATCCTCGAGGAAATCGTGGATCCGCTGCGCATTCACGCCAAGGTCGCCGATGCCGACCCGGCTGGTGGAGCGCATGTCGACCAGACTGCGCCCCGCCCCGTCCGGACGAACGCGGATCACCACCTCGTCCTCGAACCTGATGTAAGAGGCATAGGCTGTCGCCTCGAGCCGCCCTTCCTCTGGTTCGACCGCGCGGATTGTCCACCCGCGCTCTTCTGCCAGCGTCTCGGCATCCAGGATTGTCTGCGCGACCGGCCGATCTAGCACCACGCTGCGCAGATCGGGGTAGCCTTCCTCGTGCAGCGCGACCCACTTCGCCTCGTTATCGAGCCCCCGCAGATTGTCGTCCGGCAGCGTGATCGCCTCGAATTGCGGCACATCCGCCAGATCGGTGGTTGCATCGTGGATCATCGGCGCGTCCGAACTCATCAGGACGCGCACCGCAAGCGATCCGACGAAACCCAGCGCAATCAGGAAGCCGAGCAGTGCGGCACGCCGCGCGGGCCATCCCTTGCGCCAGTTCAGAATGATCGCAATCAGGCCGATTACCAGCGCAGCGGCGGCGAATGGGGCGGAGCTGGCGAGATAGCCGAAGCCCTCCAGCTTGCCGATCCGATCGACCCGCGCGAGCGTCATCCCGGTAAACGCGACGATCGTCGCGCCCAGCGCCAGCAGCAGGGCGAGCCAGGAGAGCGCCCTCGTCCACTTGTGAGTCATCGGCCCGTCCCCCCTCGAAAATTGCGTGGTGCGCCCGACAGGACTCGAACCTGTGGCCCCCGGATTAGGAATCCGATGCTCTATCCACCTGAGCTACGGGCGCGCCGGGCTGGAGCATTAGCCACCCCCACGCGCGCCCGCAATCCCGCTCAATTGCGCGAGGGGTAGATGCCTCGCGTCGCTACGCAGAAACGCAGGGTTCGGGTGCCGAGTTCGCTGCCATCGCCGCCGACCGAGCCCTCTTCCCCCAGGCGATTGCCCGGGCCGACGTGAACCGGTGCGCGCCCTCGCAGGTCGGGCAATGCGAATGTGCTCCGCCCATCGCCGCCGTAAGTGGTCCCGTACAGCGAGAAGAGCGCGCCGTTCTCACTAATCGGGAGAAGTTGACCGTTCGCTTCCTCCCATCCGCGCGGGCACCATTGATAGCCGACCATCATGATCTCGCCGATCAGAGGATCGGCGGAAGCCCTGGCAGGTGTGATGATGGACATGCTGGCGATCGCAGCCACGGAAGCGACAAGAAGCCCGAATTTCATAGATATCCCCTCGATAACCTGACCCGTGCGGCAACCTAGCCAAAAGGTTCGATCTGTCAAAAGGCGGTCTAGTTCGTCTCGTCGGGCGGCGTGAAGGGGATCAGCAGCGGCGCGACGGTGATGCCTTCTTCAAGCAGTTCGCGCGCTTCTTTCGCATCGGCCTTCCCGTGGATCAGCGCCGCGTCCTTCTCGCCATAATGCATCGCGCGGCTTTCCTCGGCGAACCGGCTGCCGACCCAGGTGCTCTGCTTGATCGTATCGGCCTGAAGCCTGGCGAGCTTCTGCATCGCTTCGCGCACCGCGGGGGGTAGCGCTCCGCCCTGGCTGGTCGCCTCCGGCTCCGGCTCCGTCTTCGCCGGGACAGCGGGGCGTGCATTGCCCTTGGCGGGCACGGCGGGCGCCATGGGCGCCTTGGTGACCGCGCCCGATCCGCAGTGCGGGCACATCAGCAGCCCCTTCGCGCTCTGATCCTCGAAAGCCGAGGACGAGCGGAACCAGGCCTCGAAGCGGTGGCCATCCTCGCAGGAAAGGTCGAATACGATCATCGCGCGTCCAGATCGGGAATCGCGCGGCGATTGGCAAGGCTGGGCACCTGCTTGCGCACCTGTGCGATGCGTTCCGCCTCGATATCGGCAAAGCCGACGCCCGCCTCGTCGCTGCCCATGTCGAGCAGCACTTCGCCCCACGGGTCCACCACCAGCGAGTGGCCATAGGTCTTGCGCCCATCCGCATGCTCACCCACCTGCGCCGCGGCGACCACGAAGGCGCTCGCCTCGATCGCGCGGGCGCGCACCAGCGTGTGCCAGTGCGCCGTTCCGGTGGGCACGGTGAAGGCGGCGGGAATCGCGATCATGTCGCATTTCGCCCGGCCCAGCGCATCGAACAGCGCAGGAAAGCGGATGTCGTAGCAGATCGTCAGGCCGAGCCGTCCGGCAGGCGTGTCGTCGGTGACGGACAGCGCATCACCCGGCTGGTAGGCATTCGATTCGCGCCAGCTCTCGCCACTGTCGAGGTCGACATCGAACATGTGTAGCTTGTCGTACTGGCCTGCGATTTCGCCCGACGGCGCGATCAGGAGCGAGCGATTGGCAAGCTTGCCGCCATCCAGCCTTACCGGCAGGCCGAACGTCACCCAGACCGCGTGTTCTTTCGCAGCCGCGCAAATCCTCTCTACCAGCGCGGAATAATCCGCACTTTCGATAGTGTTTCCCGCACGCTTGCGGTCGCGATCCAGCAGTAGCGCCATCTCGGGCGCGAACAGCATGTCCGCCCCGCCCGCGCGCGCGTCGGCCATCGCCGCGATCAAGGCGTTGGCGTTGACCTCCGGGTCGATGCCCGAAGTCATCTGGAAGACGGCAATTTTCGTCATGAACCGCGCGCGTCAGCCTTCGAGCATTGCATCAAGCTTGCCCGCACGTTCCAGCGCGGCAAGCTCATCCGATCCGCCGACATGCGTTTCGCCGATGAATATCTGCGGCACGGTACGCGCATTGGGTGCACGTTCCTGCATCTCGTCACGCTTCTCCCCGCCCATCGTGATGTCGTACTCGTTGTAGTCCACGCCCTTCTCGTCGAGCAGCGATTTGGCACGGAAGCAGTATCCGCAACCGAACTTCGTGTAGATATCGACCTTGGCTGCCACTGCTCATTCCTTTTTTTCGTGCTGCATGCAGGCTCTTGCACCGCTTCTGGCGCACCCTACATTCGATCTGTCCGGCGATGCCATAACGGGTCGATCCGGACACCATGTAACTGACAGAATCGCTCAATGGAGGATTTGTTTCAATGGAACGTATCGATTTCACTCCCTATCGCCGCAGCACGGTCGGTTTCGACCACCTGTTCGACCTGCTGGAAAGCTCGGTCCGCAACTCCGGCGACAACTACCCCCCTTTCAATATCGAGAAGCGCGGCGACGATGAATTTCGCATCACGCTGGCGCTGGCAGGCTTCCGCCCGGCCGATATCGACATCACCGCGCAGCAGAACCTGCTGACGGTCACCGGCCGCAAGCAGGAAGAGAACGCCGAACAGGGCGAGATGCTGCATGTCGGTATCGCCAATCGCGGGTTCGAACGTCGCTTCGAACTGGCCGATCACGTGCGCGTTTCGAACGCGAACCTTGCCGACGGCCTGCTGGTGATCGACCTGTTGCGCGAAGTGCCCGAGGCGATGAAACCGAAGAAGATCGCCATCAACGGCCAGCAGTCCTCGCTCAGCATCGTGGATTCATCCGAGAGCGAAGATTCGGATCGCGACGCCGCCTGAGCGCGAGCGACATTGCCCCCCAAGGCACGCAGCTGAAACGATGCCCGTCCTCACCATTCGTGGGGGCGGGCATTTCTTATTTTCGGCAGGTTTTACTTGAGTTTGGGGCGACCCCACAGGAGCCGCCCCACGGCATAGGCCGCCTTGGCCGGGTCTGCCCGTCCGGGTCGCAGAAGACGATCAAACCCGGGACAAGCTGGTAAATTGGGATCCCCCAAAAAACACACGCTGCCCCCAACAACGCGAGGGCGAGGCTATGGCGTAAATCACGATAAAGATAAAGGGGGTTTGACTTGGCACGCGCCTAATGCAGATTGGGATTACACCCCAATGCTTTAGACGAGGCGTGATTGCCTGAGGGCTGCGGCCACGAAATCCGCGAATAGCGGATGGGGATCGAACGGCCGCGATTTCAATTCCGGGTGGAACTGCACGCCGACGAACCAGGGGTGATCGGGCCGTTCCACGATTTCGGGCAGCAGGCCGTCTGGCGACATGCCGGAAAACACCAGCCCGTCATTCTCCAGCCTTTCGCGGTAGGCACCGTTCACTTCGTAACGATGGCGGTGGCGTTCCGAAATCTCGCTCGCGTTGCCGTAGATCGCGCTGATCCGGCTGCCTTCGGCCAGCTTCGCCTCGTAAGCGCCGAGCCGCATAGTGCCGCCCAGATCTCCGTCGGCGGCGCGGGTTTCCAGACCTTCCTTGGTCATCCATTCGGTGATGATGCCCACCACCGGCTCGTCCGTTTCGCCGAATTCGGTTGAAGAGGCAGTTTCGACCCCGGCTGCCCGCGCGCTTTCGATGCAGGCCATCTGCATGCCAAGGCAGATGCCGAAGAACGGCACCTTGCGCTCACGCGCGAAGCGTACGCTGGCGATCTTGCCCTCGCTGCCCCGCTCCCCGAAACCGCCGGGTACGAGGATGCCGTGCAGCGGCTCCAGTTCGCCGACGATTTCGGACGGATCGCGTTCGAAGATTTCCGCGTCGATCCACTTGAGATGGACCCGCGCGCGGTTCGCCATGCCGCCATGCACCAGCGCTTCGTTGAGCGACTTGTAGGCGTCCTTCAGGCCGACATACTTGCCGACCACGCCGATGGTGACTTCGCCTTCGGGGTGGAAGAAGCGGTCGGTCACTTCGCGCCACGGGGCCAGATTGGGCTCGGGCGCGTCGGTAATGCCGAAGCCGCGCAGCACTTCGCGGTCCAGCCCTTCCTCGTGGTACTGCAGCGGCACCGCGTAGATCGATGCCGCATCGAGAGCGGGAATCACGGCCTCGGGACGCACGTTGCAGAAATTGGCGATCTTGCGCCGCTCGGCCTCGGGCAGGAAATGCTCGGACCGGCACAGCAGGACGTCGGGCTTGATGCCCAGCGCGGCGAGTTCGCGGACCGAGTGCTGCGTGGGCTTGGTCTTCAGCTCTCCGGCGGCAGCGATGTAGGGCACCAGCGTCACATGCACGCTGAGCGTCTGCATCGGCTCCAGCTCGTTCCTGAGCTGGCGAATCGCTTCCATGAAGGGCAGCGATTCGATGTCGCCCACCGTGCCGCCGATTTCGCACAGGATGAAATCATGATCGCCCTGGTCGGCCAGCGCGAACTGCTTGATAGCGTCGGTGACGTGCGGGACGACCTGCACCGTCGCGCCCAGGTAATCGCCGCGGCGCTCCTTGGCGATGATGTCCTGATAGACCCGGCCAGAGGTGATGTTGTCGCCCTGGTGCGCGGAAACGCCGGTAAAGCGCTCATAATGGCCCAGATCGAGGTCGGTCTCCGCCCCGTCGTCGGTCACGAAGACCTCGCCGTGCTGATACGGGCTCATGGTTCCCGGATCGACGTTCAGATACGGATCGAACTTGCGGATGCGGACCTTGTAGCCACGCGCCTGCAGCAACGCGCCAAGCGATGCCGCCATGAGACCTTTGCCGAGCGAGGAGACCACGCCGCCGGTGATGAAAATATACCGCGCCATGGGATTTGGCCCTTACGTCGCGTTGATGGGCAAAGGCAAGCCGCTGCGAAGCGCGGCTCGCCTCAATCCCCGAAATCTGGGTCGAATTTTACTCGGTCGCGCCTTCGAGCGGATCGGCATCGGCGTCAGGCACCGATTCGACCGGCGGATCACCGTCCAGCCCCTCGCTGTCGAGCGGCCCGTTTTCCGCCAGCGGATCGGCAGGAGCGGGCGAACTCGTCACATTCCGGTCGAGCGTCGATTCGATGGCCGAACCGCCCGAGATATCCACCGCCATCGCGGCGAGGATGATCGACAGGACGACGAAGGCGACCGCGAGCCAGCGCGTGGCCCGGGTCAGGAAATCGGCCGCGCCGCGCGCGCTCATCATGCCGCCCGGCGAACCGCCGCCGCCAATGCCCAGCCCACCGCCTTCGGAGCGCTGCATGAGGATCACTCCGACCAGCGCTGCTGCGACCAGGGCCTGGAGAACGGTGAGAAATAGAAACATCGGCAAAACGGCTTTCGCAAGTACGGATCGGGGGGAGAGCTAGTAACTGGCGGGCCCCTGCGCAAGCAGGGACGCCGGTGGTCAGTCCCTGTTGGCGATGACTTCCTGCACCGCCAGAACGATATTCATGAAGCTTTCGGCAGACAGGCTTGCCCCGCCGACCAGCGCACCGCCGACCTCGTCGCCCGCGATGATCTCCGCCGCGTTCTCGGCATTGACCGAACCGCCGTAGATGATCCGGATGCCCGCGCCGTCTTCTTCGCCGAAGGTCTTCACCAGGAAGGCGCGAATCGCGGTGTGCATCTCGACGATGTCTTCCACGCTCGCCGCCTTGCCGCTTCCGATGGCCCAGATGGGTTCATAGGCGATCGTCAGCCGCTCGACCGGATCTTCGATGTCCGCGGGGAGCGAGGCCTTGATCTGCCTGAGCACATGGTCGGTCGCCTTGCCCGAATCGCGCTTTTCCTGATTCTCGCCGCAGCACAGGATCAGCTTGAGCCCGGCATCCAGGGCAGCCTTGCCCTTCTCCGCGATCAGCTTGTCCTTCTCGCCATGGGTCTCGCGCCGTTCGCTGTGGCCGAGAATCACGAAGCCCGCGCCCGCATCGGCGACCATCGCGGCGGAAATGTCACCCGTGAAGGCGCCGCCATCCGCCGGATGGCAATCCTGCGCGCCCACGCCGATCTGCTCGGCCTCGCGCCGCACGGGGTGGATCAGCGTGAACGGCGGAGCCAGAGCGATTTCGACCTGCATGAGCCGCTGCGCCGCGCGGTCGATCGCGCGCGCTTCGGAGAGCATTGCACGCGTGCCGTGCATCTTCCAGTTGCCTACGATGAAAGGGCGTTGCGCCATTTCCCTGAGTGTCCTGCTATTGTAGAAATGATTGATCGCACGGGCCTGTCGCCCGAGCGCAGACCGGGGGCGGTAGCCGAGGTCCGAGGCACAGTCAAAACCCCTTGTGACCCCTTTGCCGTCCCCTCGTGGTACGCCTTGCGGCGATCCGCCGAGCGAACTAAGGATCGCCGCTGAGACGCATGGGATTGCGCCCTTGCGTGCGCCACCCCTGCCCTAAGTAATGCCCCCCAGGCCAAGGCTAGCCCGCTGATGATAAACTTCTTTCGTTCCTTCTTCCAGTCGAAGCTGGGCCTCGCGCTGACGATCGGCTTTCTGGTCCTGATCGCGCTCGCCTTCGCCAGTGCCGACGTTTCCACCACCGGCACCTTCGGCGGCCTTTCGGGCACCAACAACGTGGCAGTCGTGGGCGACGAGGAAGTCACCACCGCGGATCTGCGCCAGTCGACCGACAATGCGCTGCGCCAGGTGCAGGCGAACGAGCCGACGCTGTCGATGGAACAGTTCATCGAGGATGGCGGTCTGACCCAGGTGCTCGACACGCTGCTGGACCGCGTCGCGGTCTCCGAATTCGGGCGCCTGGTGGGCCTGCGCGCGGGCGAGAACCTTATCAACAGCGAGATCATGCAGCTGCCCGCATTCCGGGGCGCGGACGGCAATTTCAGCCAGGACCTGTACCAGCAGGCGCTGCGCAGCCAGGGACTGACCGACCAGATCGTGCGCGAGGACCTCAGCGATGGGCTGATTGCGCGGCAGGTTCTGATTCCCGCTGTTTTCGGCGCCAAGTTCCCCGACAGCATCGTGCGCCGCTACGCCGCGCAGCTGCGTGAGAGCCGTGATGGTTCGGTCGCGATCCTGCCCTCCGAACTGTTCGTGCCGGAGAACGAGCCGAGCGACGAACAGCTGGAGACATTCTACCGCGAAAACCGTTCGGATTTCATCCGGCCCGAACGCCGCCGCATCCGTTACGCCACGTTCGGCGCCGATGCGCTGGACGAACGGACCCAGCCAACCGACGCCGAAATCCGCCAGCGCTACGAACAGAACGCCGAACTCTACCGTGCGAGCGAAGAACGCACCTTCACCCAGGTGATCGTACCGACGCGCCAGGCGGCGGAGAGCTTCCGGGAGCGCATCCAGGGCGGCGCCTCGATCGACGCGGTGGCGTCCGAAGCCGGGCTCGAAGCCAGCGAGATCGGCCCGATCGTGAAGGAAGATTACGCCCAGAGCGCGAATGCCGCCGTCGCAAATGCCGTATTCGGTGCGGACGAGGGCGATGTGGCCGAGATCGCGCGCAGCCCGCTGGGCTTCCACGTCGTGCGGATCGACGATGTCACAGCAATTCCCGCGCGTTCGCTGCAGGAAGCACGGCCCGAGATCGCGGAGGCCCTGCGCAACGAGAAGCAGCGCCGTGCGCTGAACGAACTCGCGTCCGAAATCGAGCAGCGGGTGAGCAGCGGCGAATCCTTCCGCGAAGTGGCCGAGGCGCTCGATCTGGAGGTCGAAACGACCCGTCCGCTTACCGCGTCCGGCGCCGTTTTCGGCGAACAGGGCGAAACCGCACCGGAGCTTGTTCAGCCGCTGGTGGCCACCGCGTTCCAGATGGAAGAAGGCCAGCCCCAGATCGCCGAGGTCGAGACGGGCGAGACCTTCGTCCTGTTCGAAGCGGCATCGATCACGCGCTCGGCCGCGCCCCCGCTGTCTGAAATCCGCGAGGACGCCGTGGCCCGCTGGAAGCTTGCCGAGGGTGCGAAGGCGGCAAAGGCCGCGGCCGAACGCATTCTGAAGCGCGTCGACGAAGGCAGCACACTGGCCGCCGCCGTCCGCGCGGAGGAAACGCGCCTGCCGCCGCCCCAACCGCTCTCGATCACGCGCGAGGAACTGATGCAGCAGCAGCGCCCCAACCCGCCGCTCGCCCTGTTCTTCGCCATGACCGAAGGCACTGCCAAGCGCCTTGCCGTGCCCAACGATGGCGGTTTCTTCATCGTCTCGCTGGACGAGATCACCCAGGGCGATATCGAGAATGACGATCCCCTGATCGCAGAGGCCCGCTCGGGCTATGGCGAAGTTCTCAGCCGCGAATATGGCGACCAGCTGCGCGTCGCGATCCGCAGCGACGTGAAGGTCGAGCGCAACGACGATGCGGTCGCATCGCTGCGGCGCGAGATGACCGGCGCGACGAACTAGGCGTGCTGCGCAATCGCGACGCAGCACGCGAACGGCTGTCGCAGGGGCTTCCCGCGCTGGTCTGGCAACGGGCCATCGCCGATACGCTGACCCCGGTGGGCGCGGCCCTCGCGCTGATGGAAGACAAGCGCGGCGACTTCCTGCTCGAATCGGTCGAGGGCGGGGAAGCGCGCGCGCGTTACAGCCTGCTGGGCCTGGACCCCGATCTGGTGCTCCGCGCCGAAGGCGATGGCGCGCAGATCAACCGCGACTGGCGCACGGATCGGCAAGCCTTCGTGCAAACCGATGGTGACGCTCTTTCCGCGCTGCGCGCGGTGCTTGCCGAAAGCGCGATGCCCACGCCCGAAGGGTTGCCGCCCGCCCTTGCCCTGCTGGTCGGCTATTTCGGCTACGAGACCATCGCGCTGGTCGAACGGCTGCCCCGCGCAAGCGAGGACCCGCTCGACCTGCCGGACATGGTGTTCACCCGCCCCGGCCTGCTGCTGGTATTCGACGCGCTGACCGACGAGGTCTTCCTCATCGCGCCGGTCTGGCCTTCCGAGACGCAGCCCGAGCAGGCGATCGACACTGCGGGCGAGCGTATCGAAGAAGCGCTGCGCCGCCTCTCGCAGCCCTTGCCGCACGGCCGGGACGACGAGGCAGCGCCCGCGCCCGACCCTGACGACATGGATCTGCAGCCCACCGTGGCGCCCGAGGATTACGCCGCGCGCGTGGCGCGAGCGCAGGACTACATCGTGGCAGGCGACATCTTTCAGGTCGTCCTCGCCCAACGGTTCACCACACCCTTCCCGCATTCCGCGATGGCGCTCTATCGCGCGCTGCGCAGAGTGAACCCCTCGCCCTTCCTCTACCTCCTCGATCTGCCCGATGTCGGGATCGTGGGATCGAGCCCGGAGATCCTGGTGCGGCTGCGGAACGAGGAAGTCACCGTCCGCCCCATCGCAGGCACGCGGCCACGCGGGGCCACCCCCGAAGCCGACCGCGCTGCCGAGCGCGAACTGCTAGCCGATCCCAAGGAGCGTGCCGAGCATCTGATGCTGCTCGATCTGGGGCGCAACGATGTGGGGCGGGTTGCGCAGGCAGGAAGCGTGGAAGTGACGGACAGCTTCATGGTGGAGCGCTATAGCCACGTCATGCACATCGTCAGCAACGTCACCGGCAGGCTCGCCAAGGGCAAGGACGCGCTCGACGCGCTGTTCGCAGGTTTTCCCGCAGGCACGGTCAGCGGCGCGCCCAAACTGCGCGCGTGCGAGATCATCGCCGAACTGGAGAGCGAGAAGCGCGGCCCCTACGCTGGCGGCGTGGGCTATTTCGCGCCCGATGGCAGCTTCGATTCGTGCATCGTGTTGCGCACCGGCCTGGTGAAGGACGGCACGCTGCACGTTACCGCCGGGGCCGGCATCGTCGCGGACAGCGATCCGGCCTCCGAACAACGCGAGTGCGAGGCCAAGGCGGGCGCTCTGCTGGCCGCCGCGCGCGAAGCCGTGCGGGTGGCAGGCGAAGCGGGGTTCGGCCAATGAGCTTTCGTTCTGCCTCTCTCCTCGCGCTCTGCCTCGTCTCGCTGGCGGCCTGCGACCAGTCGCAGCCCGGCGAACCGGTGATCCGCACCGATATAAGCGGCGAAAAGGGCGTCGAGATCGCAAGTGCGGGGGAGAAAAAGGCCGCGCCCTCCCCCAGCCCGACCCCAACGCCCAGCGAAACCGCCAACCCCGAGGATTCGGCGTGCGAGCCCGTCCGGTTCGAAGACGTGGTGTTCACCCATTGCGTCGCCGACCCGGCGGAGCATCGCGTGCGCATGGTGCTCGGCTCCCCGCCTTATCGCAGCCTGGCGAAGCTATCCGCCGCAAGGGGCGAGGATGCCCCGCGTGTGGCCTTTGCGATGAATGCCGGAATGTACGATGGCGAAGGCAAGCCGATCGGCTATTACGTCGAGGACCGCGAGCGTCTGCAGGAACTCAACCGCAACGAAGGCTCGGGAAATTTCCATCTCAAGCCCAACGGCGTGTTCTACGGCACCGGCGGCACGTGGCGGATCAAGACGACCGAAGACTTCTACAGCACCGTGGGCGACCGGCCCGATTTCGGCACGCAGAGCGGCCCGATGCTGGTGATCGACGGTTCGATCCATCCCAGGATTTCGGAAGACGGCCCGTCGAAGCGCATCCGCAACGGGGTGGGCGTGGACAAGGACGGCAAGGCGCATTTCGCGATCACCGCCCGCCCGGTCAGCTTCGGCCAGTTCGCGCGCTTCTTCCGCGACGTGGCGGGAACGCCCAACGCGCTCTATCTCGACGGCAGCGTATCCAGCCTGTGGGACCCTGCACGCGGACGGATGGACACACGCGCCGACCTCGGCCCGCTGGTGGTCGTCGAAGCCAAGGAATGAACATGGAATACGAACGCACCCTCTACCCCGAAATCGAACCTTACGAGACCGGCATGTTCGATGTCGGCGAAGGGCACTCGCTCTATTACGAGCGGGTCGGCACGCCGGGCGCGAAGCCTGCGGTGTTCCTGCACGGGGGGCCGGGCGGCGGCATGGGTCCGGCGCATCGCCGCCAGTGGAACCCGGAAAAGTACGACGTCCTGCTGTTCGACCAGCGTGGCTGCGGCAAGTCCACGCCTTTCGCGGAGCTGGAATACAACGACACCTGGCGGATCGTCGAGGATATCGAGCGGCTGCGCCAGATGTGCGGGCACGAGGCATGGCAGGTATTCGGCGGCAGCTGGGGCGCCACGCTCTCGCTCGCCTACGCGCAGGCCTACCCCGAGCGGACCACCGAGCTGGTGCTGCGCGGCGTGTTCCTCGCCCGCCAGAAGGAGCTCGACTGGCTGTACAGCTACGGCGCGAGCGAGATCATGGCCGAGGCGTGGGACGATTTCGTCTCGGTCATTCCCGAGAACGAGCGTGATGAGCTGATCGATGCGTTCTATCGCAAGCTCACCGCCGACGACGACGCAACGCGGCTGGAGGCGGCGCGCGCATGGTCCGTGTGGGAAGGCCAGGTCGCCACGCTGCTGCCCAAGCCCGAACTGGTCGAGGATTACGCCGATGCGGCGAAGGCCCTGCCCATGGCCCGCATCTCCGCCCGCTTTTTCCGCGAGAAATTCTGGCTGGAAGAGAACCAGCTGCTGCGCGACGTCGGCAAATTGCAGGGCATCCCCGGCATCATCGTGCAGGGCCGCCACGACATCTGCACCCCGCCGACCTCCGCATGGGAGCTGAAGAAGGCCTGGCCCGAGGTCGAGCTGTGGATCGTCCACGATGCGGGCCACTCCGCCAGCGAGACCGGCATTATCGACGGTCTGGTGAGGGCTACGGACAAGTTGGCGGGCGCATGAGCGAGCGCAAGTTCACGTTCCAATACAACTACGCCGAGATGCTAGCTGCGAGCTGGTTCACTGTTCGCAAGCGATGGATGTGGAAGGGGGCAATTCGGTACATTGCCTTGGTGGCGATCCTCATGACCGCCATCATAGAATTTGGCGTCGATGAGCACTCGATTTTCTCTTTCGTTACCTCCGCATTGGTCGGAATCGCGATTGCAGTCGGATGCCTTTTCCTGACCTCCCTTTACTGGCTCTGGTGTGTGCCTCGGAGCGTCCGAAAGGCGTACGCCCAGCTCATGCTCGACGGAGAAAGCGTCGAGTTCTCATTTGACGACACCGAATTGAAAATTGCTGATTGCACGTCGACGTTGGCACTCGCATGGAACCGATGGGTTAAGTGGGCAGAGAACGAGCGTTTCATATTACTCTACCGGACAAGCACTTACGCCCACTTTGTACCGAAATCCCAGGTAAGTCGCGAGCAAATCGACGCGTTAAGAAGCCAGTTGGACGGTGCGGGTGTGAAGAAGGTTTAGGGACCGGACATGATCCTCGTCATCGACAATTACGACAGCTTCACCTTCAACCTGGTCCATTACCTGATGGAGCTGGGGGCCGAGGTGCGCGTGGAGCGCAACGACGCGCTGACCGCGCGCGAGGCGGTGGCGAGCGGGGCGAAGGGTATTCTCCTGTCGCCCGGCCCGCGCACGCCCAACGAGGCAGGGATTACGCTCGACACCGTGGCCGCCTGCGCCGATGCGCAGCTGCCGCTGCTGGGCGTGTGCCTTGGCCATCAGGCGATCGGGCAGCATTTCGGCGGGCGCGTCGTGCAGGGCGGGCTGATGCACGGCAAGACCAGCGCGGTAACGCATGACGGCAGCGGCGTATTCGCCGGGCTCCCCAGCCCCTTCGATGCCACCCGCTATCACTCGCTGGTGGTCGAGGACATTCCCGAGGTGCTGGTGGTCAATGCGACCAGCGAGACGCCCGGGCTCGACGGCACCAGCGTGATGGGCTTCCGCCACGCCGAACTGCCGATCCACGGCGTCCAGTTCCATCCGGAAAGCATCGCGACCCAGCACGGGCACGATCTGCTCGCCAATTTCCTCGAAATCTGCGGGATCGAAGCGCGCGAAAGGCAGGCGGCATGAAATCGCTCCCGCTCGCCGTTCCGCACATGAACGAGGCCGAGGCCGAAGAGGTCTTTGGCTGGATTCTCGACGGGGAAGCCACCGATCAGGAGATCGCCCGCTTCCTGCTCGCGATGACCGAACGCAGCGAAACCGCCGACGAGATTGCGGGCGCGGCGCGGGCGCTCAGGGCGCGCTACATCCCGGTCGACGGGCCCGACAATGCGATCGACGTGTGCGGCACGGGCGGCGACGGACACCATACGCTCAACGTCTCGACCGCCGTGGGCCTGGTGGTCGCGGCCTGCGGGGTGCCCGTGGCGCGGCATGGCAACCGGGCGATCTCCTCGCTCTCGGGCGTGGCGGACACGCTGGAGGTGCTGGGCCTTGACATGGAAGCTGCCGGACGCACGGCGGAAAAGACGCTGAACGAGATCGGCATCTGCTTCCTCTTCGCGCCCAATCACCACCCCGCGATGCGGCGCATCCAGCCGATCCGCAAGCAGCTGGGCCGCCGGACGATCTTCAACCTGATGGGCCCGCTGTCGAACCCGGTCGGCGTGAAGCGCCAGCTGATCGGCATCGCGCGCCCCGGCTACGTGCCGATCTACGGCGAGGCCGCTTCGCGTCTGGGGTCCGAGCGGACGCTGATCGTTTCGGGTGATGAAGGGCTCGACGAATTGAGCCTCGCTGCGGGCAACGAGATGGCGGACGTGACCGGTGACAACTTCGTCATGCGGCGCGTCGATGCAGGCATGGCGGGGCTCGAACACGCGCCGGTCGAGGCGATCCGGGGCGGCGATCCGGCCCATAATGCCAAGGCCTTGAGCGCGCTGCTGCAGGGCACGCCCGGCCCCTACCGCGATGCAGTGCTGTTCAACTCCGCCGCCGCGCTGATCGCGGCGGGGGAGACCGAGGACTGGAAAGACGGAGCCGCGCGCGCCGCAGAGGCCATCGACAGCGGCGGGGCACAGCAGCTGCTCGAGCGCTGGATTGCGATGGCGAGGTGATTTTCGACAAGCACCGCTCGTCCTGAGCCTGTCGAAGGACCGTCCTTCTTCTTGTGTGGCGTGAAAAGGAAAAGTGCGCCCCTTCGACAGGCTCAGGGTGGACGGACATTGAGGTTAGACTGTTGAACAAACTCGAAGAAATCTGCGCCACCAAGCGCGACGAGGTCGCCGAGCGCCAGGCTCAAACCGAGGTTGGCGCGCTGATCCCCCGGATCACCGCGCAGGCCCCGCCGCGCGGGTTCGAGGCTGCGCTGCGCAAGACGCACGCGGATGGGCGCCGCGCGCTGATCGCGGAAATCAAGAAAGCTTCGCCCTCCAAGGGATTGATCCGCGAGGATTTTCAGCCCGCCGAACATGCGAAGGCCTACGCCGCTGCCGGGGCTAGCTGTCTTTCCGTCCTCACCGACGCGCCCTATTTTCAGGGCCATGCAGACTATCTGATTGCTGCGCGAGAGGCCTGCACCCTCCCTGCCCTGCGCAAGGATTTCATGGTCGATCCGTGGCAGTGCGGCGAAGCCCGCGCGATGGGAGCGGATGCCGTCCTCGTCATTGTCGCCGCACTTACCGACCAGCAGGCAGCAGAGATCGAAGCCGCGGCGCTCGAACTCGACATGGACGTACTGGTCGAAGTCCACGATGCGGCGGAGATGGAGCGGGCACACAAGCTCAAGTCGCGCCTGATCGGCATCAACAACCGCGACCTGCGCAGCTTCGAAACCGACATCGCCACTACCGAAGCGCTGATCCCGCTCGCGCCCGAGGGCGCCTTCATCATATCCGAAAGCGGTATCGGCAGCGCGGCCGACTGCGCCCGGCTGGAAGCGGCAGGCGCGCATGGGTTCCTCGTCGGGGAAAGCCTGATGCGGCAGACGGACATCGAGGCGGCGACCCGCGATCTTCTGAAGCGCTGAGTCTGTCCTACAAGCGCCTTGCATGGCATGGTCGGCGCATGGCCCGCCCCCTGTGCACCCCGAATGATCTCGCCCCGCCTTTGCGCACCATGCAGGCAGGCGGCTTTTTTGCCCCTGGACAGTGTGTCAGGTGTGTCAGCCGTTCTGCAGGAGCGAGCCGATGAGCGGTCTCACGCACCTGGACGAACAGGGCGCGGCCCGCATGGTCGATGTGGGGTCCAAGGCGCAAACCGCGCGTTCGGCCACCGCCACGGGGCGCATTGCGATGAAGCCGGAAGCGCTATCCGCCATCCGCGATGGCACCGTTCCCAAGGGCGATGTGCTCGCCGCAGCCCGCATTGCCGGGATCATGGCCGCAAAACAGACGGGCGCGCTGATCCCGCTGTGCCACCCGCTCGCGCTCGACAGCGTGAGCGTGGAGTGCACGGTCGAGGAACAGGGCGTGCGTGTCACCGCCACCGCTTCGCTGACCGGCAAGACCGGCGTGGAGATGGAAGCCATGGTCGCCTGCAACATCGCGCTGCTGACCATCTACGACATGGCGAAGGCGCTGGATAAGGGCATGGTCGTCGAAGAAGTGCGACTGCTGTCCAAGACGGGTGGCAAGTCCGGCGACTGGCATGCGAGCGAGCGGACGGGATGAGCGCACCGCTGGACCTCGAAGAAGCGCAGGCGCGGCTGCTGGCCATGCTCGGCCCCGGCAATTCGACCACCATTCCGGTCAACGGCAGCGCCGGGCGCTTCCTCGCCGAACCGGCCATCGCGCGGCGCAGCCAGCCCCCGGTCGATCTGTCCGCCATGGATGGCTACGCGACCTGCGGCGAAGGGCCGTGGCGGATCAAGGGGGAATCGCGCGCAGGTACTCCGCACGACAAGGTTCTTGGCAAGGGAGACGCCGTGCGCATTTCCACCGGTGCGCAGATGCCGCTGGGGGCGGATGCGGTGCTGGTGCAGGAAGACGCGGAGGTCGATGGATCCCGCCTGACCTCCAGCGCACCGCCAACCGCCCGGTTCATCCGCCGCGCCGGTCTCGATCTCGAGGCAAGCGACACGCTGCTGACGGTGGGCACCTGGATGGGCCCGGCGCAGATCGCGCTCGCCCGAGCGGGCGGCCTGCCCGAGATCGTCGTGTATGAAAGGCCGCACGTGGCCATCATCGAATCCGGGGATGAGCTTTGCGCCGATCCGCAGGATTGCCCTGCCCCGAAGATACCGGCGGTAAACGGCGCCATGCTGGCGCAGATGGCCCGCGAAGCCGGCGGCGAGGCCACGGCAACCGGCCCGGTGCCCGATGATGCCGACGCGCTGGTCCGGGCCATCGAAGATGCTGCACACGCATCGCTGATCGTGATCTCGGGTGGCGCTTCGGTCGGCCCGCATGATCTCGTGAAGCCTGCGTTGGAGGCGGCGGGCTTCTCGCTCGATTTCTGGCGTGTGGCGATCAAGCCGGGCAAGCCGCTGCTGGTCGCACGGCGCGGGCACAGCGTGGTTCTGGGGCTCCCCGGCAATCCGGTATCGAGCTTCGTGACCGGGTTCCTCTTCATGGCTCCGGCCATTCGCAAGCTGGCAGGCGCCTCCCGGTCCTTCACGCGCCCGATCCCGATGCCGCTCGCCACCGCCCTGCCCCCTGGCGGCAAAAGGCGCGAGTTTCTGCGGGCATCCTGGACCGCGCAGGGCGTGACGCCTGCGACCGTGCAGGATAGCTCGGCGCTGCGTCCACTCGCCGATGCCCAAGTATTGATCGACCGTCCGGCGAATGCCGTTGCATCCGAACCGGGTGCGTTTGTTCCATGTTATCCGCTCGCAAATGGCGGATATGCTTGACTTGCAATTTTGGGTTGCCTAATTGTTCCGCATTCGTTCGCATCGCACGCGAACAGGTAAATACGGAGACTGGCCGATGTTGACCGCGAAGCAGCATGAATTGCTCCGGTTCATTCATGAGCGTTTGGAAGAAACCGGCATCTCGCCTTCTTTCGAGGAAATGAAGGAAGCGCTCGATCTCAAGAGCAAGTCGGGTGTCCACCGGCTGATTTCGGCTCTGGAAGAGCGCGGCTTCATCCGTCGTCTTCCCAATCGCGCGCGCGCACTCGAAGTGCTCAAGATGCCCGAAAGTTCCATTGCCGGTTCGATGCCGAAGCCCGCGAACGATCTGGGTGCCCGGACGACCAACGTTCCCGCGCAGATGCCCGAAGCGGCGAACGACGTGATCGACATTCCGCTGCACGGGCGGATCGCGGCGGGTGCGCCGATCGAAGCGCTGGAAGATCATCAGAGCCTCCCGGTGCCTGCCGCCCTGCTCGGCCCGGGCGAGCATTTCGCGCTCGAAGTCTCCGGCGACTCGATGATCGAGGCGGGCATTTTCGATGGGGATTACGCGCTCATCCGGCGTTCCGACACCGCGCGCGACGGCGATATCGTGGTCGCGCTGGTAGAGAACGAGGAAGCGACGCTCAAATATCTGTGGCGCGATGGCGGGCGCATCCGGCTCGATCCCGCGAATGCAAGTTACGAGCCGCAGATCTACGAAAGCCGCGCCGTGCAGGTTCAGGGCAAGCTGGCGGGGCTGTTGCGCCGCTATCACTAAGGTTCGCGGCCGGCGCGTTCGACACCTCCGGCCCCGTGCCACCAGCCATGCGCGCCCTGCCCCTGCGCGACCGTCCGGACGTCGCGGCTCTCCAGGCGGATCGCCAGCCCGCCGGTCTGTGACAGCATCCGCCTGTCGGCCTTGAGCCAGCGGGGCCGGCAACTATAGGGAAACCATCGGTCGGCGACCACGATGTCTGCCCGGGCGCAGGCTGCCGCCAGATCGCGCTCGGTCACGTAGTCGTGCCCCCGGGCCAGCAGGAGGTGGTAGGGCACCCCGCCTCTGTGGATCGTGGCGACGCAGAACTCGGCGCTGCATCGCGCGCCAGGCCACTGGTCAAGCGGAACCGGTGGCCCGTCGAGTGCGCCGAGTTCCGCCAGCGTGTCGCTGGCATAGGATGACCGGCTGTCGCGCAGGGTCAGCAGCTCGCCATCCTCGATGATGCCGACATGACGCCCGTCGCGCGAAACCAGCACGTCGGGGCGCGGTGTTGCCAGCGTTATGATGGTGGCAATTACCGCAGGTGCCAGGCCCAGCATCCGGCCCCGCCCACTCCACAGCGCCAGCCACAGCCCGCCGCCAACGAAGAGGAAGAAAGGCAGGCTGCCCATGTGCGGCGCCAGCTTTACGGCCCCCGGCCTGCTCGCGGTGAAGTGCGCAATGCCCAGCAGCAGGTCGAGCGACTTGCCCACCAGCCACCAAACGGGCGCTCCTGCACCAACCAGGTCCAGTGCGAGTGCCAGCGCGATCAACGGCATGGAGACAAAGGTGACGAGCGGTATGCCGACCATGTTGGCCAGCGCCCCGTAGAACCCGGCCCGGTGGAAGTGGAACAGCACGATCGGCATCAGCGCAATCTCGATGACGAGGCCCGTCACCAGCAGCATCGCACCACCGCGCAGCGGGCGCATCCACCAGCCCTCCTCTCGCGGGGCGAGGAAGGCGCGCACCGGGGCGCTGTTATGCAGGGCGACGATGGCCAGGACGGCGGCAAAGCTCATCTGGAAGCTCGGCCCGGCGACACTCTCGGGCCACAACAGCAGGACGAAGCCCGCCGCCACCGCCAGCAGGCGGAAGGTAAGCGGCTCTCGGCCCAGAGCCAGCGCGACCAGCACCAGTACGGCGGCCGCACAGCTGCGTACCGTGGGCACCTCGGCGCCGGTCAGCAATGTGTATCCCACCCCCGCCAGAGCACCTACCGCCGCCGCTAACACCGGCAGGCGCACCCGGAGGGCGAGCCATGGCCACAGGGCAAGCAGCTTGAGCGCAAGGAAGTACGCAGCAGCGATCACCGCGCTCACGTGCAGGCCGCTGATCGAAAGCAGGTGCGTGAGCCCAGCGTCGCGCATCGCGTCTTCGTCCGCCTCGGCAATGGCGCCACGGTCCCCGCTGGCGAAAGCTGCGGCGATGCTGCCGGCCGATCCGGCAAGCTGGCTGCGCACGTGCCCGGAGAGGTCGCGCTGGACCTTCGCGATCCCGCCCCAGCCCGGCGGCGCGGGCTCAACGACTTCTATCTCGCCCATGGCCGATCCAGTCGCGGCCAGCCCCTGAAACCAGGCGGTGCGCGCGAAATCGTAGCCACCAGGCACCAGCGGCGGAGCGGGCGGCATCAGTCGTGCGGTCAGACGGATGACCGCGCCCCTCTGCATTGCCGGCGTGGCCTTATCCAGCGGTACGTTCACGCGCAGCCTGATCGCCTCTGCACCTTCTGCATCGCGCGCAGCGAGCACAAGCCGGACGCGTTCGCGCGCGGGCTGTTCCTCGCGCTCGAGGATCCGCGCCTGCATCGCGCGCACCTGCGGGTACTCGATCGCCGGAGCCCCAACCGTGGCCGAACGCGCCCAGATCAGGGCGATGCCGAAGGCGATGCCAAGCCCGATGGCCAGCAGCGCGAGCGCGAGATCGGGTGCGCGCCCCCTCCGCAGGAGCAGCAGCCCGAACAGCCCCAGCGCGAGCGCGACACCTGCGGCTGCCAGCCATGTGACCATCGTCGGCAGGGTGAACCATGCCGCGACCCCGGCGATCACCGCAACGACCACCCAGGGCCCCCGCTCCAGTCCCGCTCTGCCAAGCTGCGCATCGAGGAGGTGCGTCAGCCTCTCAACCGGGGTGGACACGCGCCCGGCCACCTGCCAAAGCCGCTGCTGCGCTGCACCATGCCCCATGCGCGCCGCCCGGCTGTCCGTCACCTCGGATCGACTGCCGCGGCCGGTCGTTACGTCAGCTGACGGATCGTGGGACATGGGCTGCGGGGCCATGCTCTGAAATGGAAAGGAAGCGCGCTTAGATGGCAAGCGAAACCGGCACGATCATTACCCGCTTCGCTCCATCTCCGACCGGCTACCTGCATCTGGGCGGAGCGCGCACCGCGCTGTTCAACTGGCTTTATGCGCGCCACCACGGCGGCAAGGTGCTGCTGCGGATCGAGGATACGGACAAGAAGCGCTCCACGCAGGACGCGATCGACAAGATCATCGAAGGGCTGGACTGGCTGGGTCTCGATTTCGATGGCGAGACGGTTTTCCAGACGCAGCAGGCAGAGCGACACGCGCAAGTCGCGAATATCCTGCTCGAAAACGGCCACGCCTATCGCTGCTACGCCACCCCCGAAGATCTCGAGGCGATGCGGGCCGAACAGCGCGCCAACAAGCAGCCGATGCGATATGATGGCCGCTGGCGCGACCGCGAGCCCGGTCCGGACCAGGAAGGCAAGCCCTTCACCGTTCGCCTGAAGGTGCCCAAGGATGGCGAGACCATCATCGAAGACGCCGTGCAGGGCCGCGTTACGGTGAAGAACGAAGAGATCGACGATTACATCCTGCTGCGCGCGGACGGCACGCCGACGTACATGCTGGCAGTGGTGGTGGACGACCACGACATGGGCGTGACCCATGTGATCCGTGGCGACGATCATCTCAACAATGCCTTCCGCCAGCTGCCGATCTATCGCGCGATGCATCAGATCGAGGGCAACTGGCCCGATCCGGTCTATGCCCACGTGCCGCTGATCCACGGAAGCGACGGGGCCAAGCTTTCCAAGCGCCACGGCGCGGTGGGCGTGGAAGCCTATCGCGAAGAACTGGGGATCCTCCCCGAAGCCCTGTTCAACTACCTGCTTCGCCTTGGCTGGGGCCACGGCGACCGCGAGGAAATCACGCAGGCAGAAGCGATCGAGCTGTTCGATCTGGATGGTGTGGGCCGCAGCCCCGCCCGCTTCGACATCAAGAAGCTGCAGAACCTCAACGGCCACTACATCCGGGAGGCGGACGATGCGCGTCTGGCCGGTCTGGTTGCGGAAGAACTGGCAGGCAGTGTCGACGCTCAGATCGACCGCGATCTGCTCACGCGCGCCATGCCCGTGCTCAAGACCCGCGCGAAGGACACCAACGAACTCGCCGACAATGCGCGCTTTTTGTTCATGCAGCGCCCGCTCGACCTGACGGAAAAGGCGGCGGCCCTGCTGGATGATGAAGCAAGGGCGCGCCTGGCCGAGGTTCACAAGGCTCTGGCTGCCGAAAACGACTGGACAACCGAGGCACTGGAAGCCACTACCAAGGCCCTTGCAGAACGGCTCGAGCTAGGCCTCGGGAAGATTGCCCAGCCCCTTCGGGCAGCCCTCACCGGGTCTACGCAAAGTCCCGGGATTTTCGACGTTCTTGCCCTTCTCGGCAAAGAGGAGTCGCTTGCGCGGATCGATGCGCAGGCAGCTCCGGCAACAGATACTCAAGACTAAGGAGACCCCCATGTCGGATACGACAGCGAAGCTGGATATTGGCGGAAATACGCAGGACTTCCCGATCCTTGAGGGGACGTGCGGGCCCGAGGTCATGGATATCCGCAAGTTCTACGGAACGACCGGCAAGTTCACCTACGACCCTGGCTTCAAGTCGACGGCCAGCTGCGAAAGCGCGCTGACCTTCATCGACGGCGAGGAAGGCGTGCTGCTGCACCGCGGCTACCCCATCGGTCAGCTCGCCGAACAGTCCAGCTTCATGGAAGTCTCCTACCTGCTGCTCAACAACGAGCTTCCCTCTCAGGGCGAACTGGACGAATTCACCTACACGATCACGCGGCACACCATGCTGCACGATCAGCTGCGCCAGTTCTATCAGGGCTTCCGTCGCGACGCGCACCCGATGGCGATCATGTGCGGCGTGGTGGGCGCCCTGTCGGCCTTCTACCACGACAGCACCGACATCTCGGATCCCGAACACCGGAAGATTTCGAGCCATCGCCTGATCGCCAAGATGCCGACCATCGCGGCCTGGGCCTACAAGTACTCGCTCGGCCAGCCCTTCCTGCAGCCTGACAACTCGCTCAGCTACACGGGCAATTTCCTGCGCATGACCTTCGGCGTTCCGGCCGAGGAATACGAGGTGATCCCCGAGGTCGAAAAGGCGATGGACCGCATCTTCATCCTCCACGCCGACCACGAACAGAATGCCTCGACCAGCACCGTGCGCCTCGCCGGTTCGTCGGGCGCAAACCCCTTCGCCTGCATCGCGGCGGGCATCGCCTGCCTGTGGGGTCCGGCCCACGGCGGCGCCAACGAAGCCGCGCTGAACATGCTGCGCGAGATCGGCACGCCGGACAAGATTCCGCACTATATCGAGCGCGCGAAGGACAAGGACGATCCGTTCCGCCTGATGGGTTTCGGCCACCGCGTGTACAAGAACTACGACCCGCGCGCGACCGTGATGCAGGAAACCGTGCGCGAGGTGTTCAACGCGCTCAAGGTCGACGATCCGGTTTTCGAAACCGCGCTCCGGCTCGAGGAAATGGCGCTGAACGATCCCTATTTCATCGAGAAGAAGCTGTTCCCGAACGTCGATTTCTACTCGGGCATCATCCTTTCGGCGATCGGCTTCCCGACCACCATGTTCACCGCGCTGTTCGCCCTCGCCCGCACCGTGGGCTGGGTTGCGCAGTGGAACGAGATGATCTCCGATCCCGCTCAGGTCATTGGCCGTCCGCGCCAGCTCTACACCGGCCCGTCGCAGCGCGACTACGTGCCCGTCGGCCAGCGTTGATCGGCTAACTCAGCACCGAGAATCAGGCGAAGTCGCGCTGGGTCGCGGCTTCGCCACTCGGCACCGTAAGCGTGAAGGTGGCGCCATGGCCCGGCGTGCTCTCCACGCTCAGGTCGCCGCCCATCGCCTGCGCGAGCCGCTTCGAAATATAGAGCCCGAGGCCGGAGCCGCCGCCACCGCTGCGGCCGAGGCGTTCGAACTTGTCGAACACCATGCGCTGCGACTGGGCATCGAGCCCGGGACCTTCATCGCTAACCGCAACGCTTGCGCGACCATTGCTCTGCGAGAGCCAGATCGTGATGGTCGAACCTTCGGGTGAATAGCGGATCGCGTTGCCCACCAGATTGAGCAGCACCTGCAGCACACGGCGGAATTCGGCCGTGGCGGGCTGGCTCGCACCCGCGGGCGGAACTGCGATGTCGATGCTCTTTTCCTGCGCCCGCACCGCTAGGATGCCCGCCGCGCGCTGCGCCACGTCGGCAAGGTCGATCTCGTCCGGCGCGGCGCGGAAGCCGTCGGCCTCGACCACTTCCAGATCGGTCAGATCGTCCACCAGCGATAGCAGGTGCTGCCCGGCATTCACGATGTCGCGCGCATAATCGCTGTATTCGTCGCCCAAGGGCCCGGCGAGGCGAGAGCGGATCGTTTCCGCATTGGCCACGATCCGCGCAATCGGCTGGCGCAGGATCGGTGTAAGATCGCGCCCGATGGAAGCGCCATTGTCCTCGGCCCGGCGGTCGCGCCGCTTTTCGCGCCGCACCCATGCCCGGTTTGCGACCAGGTAGAGTTCGAAGCCCTGCGATCCCGGATTGGGCGCGCCCAGCGGAATGAGCCGCGCGGTCCAGTTGCGCGGGCTCCCCTCGATGGAAACGCGCGCCTGGTCGAGCAGCCGCCAGTGCAAAGGCTGCGCGTGCTGGCTGCCCTCGATGGAGACGAAATCGGTCCACACCTGGCCCAGGTTCTCGCTCATCCGCTTGAGCAGGGGCTGCAAATCCTCCGCCTCTGTATGCACGGTGAGGACCTTCTGATCGGGATCGAGCCGTGCGTGAAGTTCGGCCAGCGCATCGTCGATTGCATCGCGGCGCGCGGCGGCATCGTCGTCGCGCTCTACGGGCGGCGGGCTCGCCTGCCAGGTGACGATACCGATGGTGCAGCCAGAATCTCCGCCCCCCGGGCCCTCACCCTCGTCCGCCGGCACGATCTCCATCCATGCCTTGATCCGGTCCGTCCCGTCATAAGCATGGATCGTACGCCCGAGCCGCAGGTTGGTGCGACGCGCCTTGCGCACCTGTTCGCGCAGTTCGGGAATCGCGATGGTGCCGGGAATCTCGCCGCCACAACGGCGTTGCAGTGCCGCCAGAGGCTCGTCCGCCGCAACAAGGCGATCTTTCGCATCGGTGCGCGCGCGCGCGATATATGTCTGTTCTGCTTCCATCTGCCCTTACTCGGCATGCCCGAAAGGCGAGGATTCAAGGAGAGCCCGCGCGTCGGAAGTGGCTACCTTCTCGATCATCGCGGGCATGGTGGCATCGGGGTGGAGGCACCGCAGCTGCGCGCGCGTCTCAGCCGGGTTCAGTCCCGCCGCGCGCAGCGACAGGCCGAAACGCACCAGCTGGCGATCATTGGTGGACACGACCACGATATCGCGTTCCTGCCCTGCCCCGTGCGCCAGCGCCGTGAGAAACACCGCCGCCCCCGCATGGGTCAGCGACAGCGCGACATCGGCGCGCTTGTCCAGCCTGGCGACCGTGCGATCGAGCAGAGAAAGCCGCGCCTCGTTTTCCGCACGCATCTGGCGGATGCGCGTTTCGACCGTGGTGGCCAAGTCTTCGCTCAGGTCGTCGCGCTGGCGGCGCCAGACCGAGATGAAATTCGCGAACTGGTCTTCGGGCAGTTCGGCAAGCGGCATTTCCATGCGCTTCTGCTGTTCGATGAAGCGCGCCTGGGCCGCCAGCGTACCCATCGCAGCGTCCGCCAGTTCCGCATCCTCGGACACGATCAGCGATTGCAGCAGCGGGGAGAGAATAGGATCGATCCCGTTGCGTCCGCGCAGGCGGTCCGCCAGCTGCCATTCGATCGCCAGCGCGTGGCAATGGCCCAGGAATGCCGCGTGCCGCGCAAGCTCTTCCCCCAGGGCATCGGCCCGCGCCTCGGCATAGGCGAACACATCGTTCGCGCCGATCTCGTCCGCTTCGACGCGCAACAATCTGTAAGACGCGCTGCGCAGCATGCCGCGCACCCGCGCAATGATCGAATCGCTGAACAGCGAGCGATCCTGCGTGTTGAGAAAATGGGTGAGGACCGGCGTGAGCGTGGACAGCGCCATATCCCCGCGCGCCAGCTCGGCGCGCAGAGCCGCGTCGACCGCTTGGTCGGCGTGCATCGTTTCCGGCAGTGATTCCGGCACGCTGGTCATCTGGCTGTCAGTCACCGTCCTTGCTTAGCCCGCTATCGTTAAGGGGCGATTATCCCTGATCGATTGCCGCATATCTGCTTAGCACAGCAGCATGGCGCGTGCAGTCCCTGACAGGGACAGGCTGTGTATCGCATGAGAAATGTGAATCGCGCATGGAGCGCGCCAGTTTGGCGCGCTGATTTGCGGCGGGATGTGGCGGTCAGTCGGTCGGGACGCTGTCGAAGTCGGCCAGAAACCCGTCCAGCCCACGCAGGGCGACGGGATCGCCCGGCGCAGCTTCTACCGCCTGCTGGGCAAGCGTGATCAGCTCGTCGGCGTGGAAGCTCGCAGCAAGGCCCTTGATCCGCTGCGCCGCGACAAGCCAGTTGCCGTCGCAACGCGCGCGCTTGAGCAGGTCCACCTGATAGGCAAGACTTTCGCGAAATGCGCCGCGCAGCTCGCTGAGCAGCGCAGGGTCGTCGCCGGCGGCAGCGGCGAGCGTCGCAGTGAAGGCAGCATTTTCGAAAGCCATAAGCGTTTTTCTAGGCGCCGGGCAGTTAACGCGGGGTTTAACGCCAGGGGAAACGTGATAGATCGTGTTCATGGACGGGGGTACTTCGATCAGAGCCGTTGATGAGGCAGGGCGCGACGCTGGCTCGCCCCAACCTGCACAGGGTACGCAATCCGCGCCGGCGGACGGGCTGGCAGCATCGGCGGATTCGTCCGTGCCGGAGCGGATGCCCCTGGTTGCCGCCCCCCTTGCGACGGCCATTGCCGCGCTCGCCCTGCTGGGCTGGACCGGGTTTTTCGTGCTGGCGAACGGGCCGCAGCGCTTCATCGCGCTGGACCTTGCCGAATGGAGCGAGGCCATCACCGCATGGGCGGTGCCTGCGCTCCTGATCCTGTTCGCATGGCATATGGCGAGCCAGCGCGCCGCCAGACAGAGCGCGCATTTCCGTGCGACCGCACGCGCCGCCGCAGCCGATCTCGGTGAATTCGAAGCGCGGCTTTCCACCGTCAACCGCGAGCTTGGCCTCGCGCGCGATTTCCTCACCCGCCAGACGCGCGAGCTGGAAACGCATGGACGCGTGGCCGCCTCGCGCCTGTCCGAGAACGCCGACCGGATCGAGCTGCTGGTGGCCGAGAACGGCGAAGAAGTGGAACGGATCGCCCGCGTATCGGAAACTGCGCTCGCCAACATGGCCAAGCTGCGCGACGATCTGCCAGTCATCTCCAACGCATCGCGCGATGCGGCCAATGCGGTAGGTTCGGCGGGCGAGAAGGCGCAGGGCGCGCTCCATCGCCTGCGCGAAGGGCTGGAGAAGCTCAACGAATTCGGCGAAGCGGGGGAACGGCACGCGCTCCATTTCCACAGCCAGGTAGACCGCACGCTGACCACGCTGGGCGATCGCGTTTCCGAACTCGAAGCAATGGCCGATGCCCGCTTCGCCGCGCTGCGCGAGCGGAGCGACAGCTTCCGCAGCGAGATGGACGAACGCGAGGATGAGGCGCTGGCGGTAGCGCGACAGCGGATCGACACGCTGCGCGAGCAGCTGACCGAAGCAATCGCACACGTCCAGTCGATCGACGAACAGGCGATGGGATCGGCGCAGGACCGGCTTGCCAGTCTGCGCGACGAAGCCGAGCGGATCGACGAATCCATGCGCACACGCGACAGGGATTTCGTCGGATGGGTCGAGGCCCGCCGCGCCCGGCTGGAAGAGGTCGAGAGCCGGGCCATGAACTCGCTCGAAAACCGGCTCGCCGCAATCGACGCGGCAGTGACGCAACGGCGCGAAAGCCATCAGGCGATCAGCCGCGAGATTGCCGAAGCAGCCGAGGAAACCGCAGATCGCATGGCCAGTGCCAGCGCGCGGATCGAAGAAATCGCGCAGCAGGCATCCGGGGCCAGAGACACACTTCTCGATTCGACCCGAACCCTCGAGGAACGGCTGGAAAGCGGTACGGACGATCTCGCAGCCTTGCGCGAAACGCTCGACGACGCGACCGAGGCGGGTGTGCGCCTGCTCGAGATCATCCAGGCAGGTGCGAAGCATAGCCGCGAGGTCCTGCCCCAGGCGATGGAAGCAGCCGAGGCACGGCTCGAAACCCTCCGGGAAAACGGCGAGAAACTGCGCCGCACGATCGACGAAGGCGCGCAGAAGAGCGAGCATCTCTCTGCCTACGTCATCGACGCACGCGAGAAGGGCCAGGAGATACTCTCCGATGCCGACCGGATCGACGACAGGCTCTCAAGAACCCGCGACACCATGAGCGAGAATATCGCCGCGCTTCGCACCGCCCTCGCCCTGCTCGACGAGGAAGCGGGCGCCGTTGCCGAGGCCACTGCCACGCACGTCACCGGCGCGATCGGCCAGCTGGAACGCTCGACGGAAAAGGCGCACGCGCTGCTGGAGAGCTTTGCCAGCGGCGAAGGCCGCGAACTCGGCGCGCAGATCGGCGAGAACGCCGCGGAGAGCGTCGGAGATGCCATGCGGGCGCAGGCCGACGAAGCCTTGGGCGAACTGCGCCAGGCGACCGAGCGATCCGCCGAAGCCGCGCGCGAGGCGGCCCGCCAGCTGCGCGATCAGCTCGCGCTGGTGAACGAACTCGCCGGCAACCTCGAGACGCGCGTGTCCGTCGCGCGCGAGCGGGCGGAAGAGCAGGTCGACCATGATTTCGCGCGGCGCGTGGCGCTGATAACCGAAAGCCTCAATTCCAACGCCATCGACATCACCAAGTCGCTGTCGAGCGAAGTCGCGGACACGGCATGGGCCAGCTACCTGCGCGGGGATCGGGGCATCTTCACCCGTCGCGCGGTCCGTCTGCTCGACAATCGGCAGGCGCGCGAGATCGCGGAGCTGTACGACGAGGACGATGATTTCCGCGCCCACGTCAACCGCTACATCCACGATTTCGAGGCTATGCTGCGCACGCTGCTGTCCACGCGAGACGGCAATGCGCTGGCGGTAACGCTGCTGGGCTCCGAAGTCGGAAAGCTCTACGTGGCGATGGCGCAGGCGCTCGACCGGCTGCGGACCAGCTGACGCGCCTTCGGGTGGATCAGCCGCGCTGGCCGGGCGGAAGCAGGAAGTCGAATGTCTCGCGCGTGACCCATCCGTTCTCCCAGTTGAGCACCCAGATCGCCGTCAGCACGGCCGCAATCGCCGCAGCGCGCAGAGCCAGCCTGCCCGGCCGGAAATTGGCCGGCGCGCTCTCGGCCTGACCCGGCACCAGATCGACGCCCATTTCCTCGTCCGTGCGCACCCCGAACGGCAGCAGCACGAAGGCGACGAAGATCCATACCAGGATGTAGATCGCGAGGATCGACCAGCCACTCATCTCACGCCTCCGGCATGATGACCTGGACCTGCGGACGCTTGCCCGACCAGCGGTTGGCAGCGCGGCGCGCGGCAAGGCGTGCAGCTTCGTGCCGGGCCTTGGGGTCCTTCGCATCGCGCCCGCGCAGGCCGCGCAAGGCAGACTGGATGTCGCGCGTGGCCTCGGCCTCGAAATCGGGGAAATCCTCGTCCAGCGGCAGGCCGAGCGCGCGGATCGTCACCTCTTCCTGCCCTGTCACCGCCACGATCAGCACGCCATCGCGCGCAAGGCGCCGCCTTTCGGTAATCGCGCCGCCGTCTGCGGGAATGATGAGATCGCCATCCAGTACGAGGCGCCCGGTCGGCACCCGCCCGATCTTGCCGGGCTCGCCCGGGGCCAGGCTCACGATATCGCCGTTCTTCTGGAAGATCGCATGCGGAATGCCCTCCGCCAGCCCGAGGCGTGCCTGCTCCTGCATGTGGCGCAGCTCGCCATGCACCGGCACCAGCACTTCGGGCTGCAGCCATTCGTAGAGCGCCTGGAGTTCGGGCCGCCCCGGATGGCCGGAGACGTGAATCATGCTCTGCCGGTCCGTCACCATCTCGATCCCGCGTTCGGCAAGCTGGTTCATCACCTTGCCGATGGAAAGTTCATTGCCGGGAATCTGACGGCTTGAGAACAGCACCACATCGCCGCGCGACAGTTCGAGCGGGTGGTTCTTGTCCGCCATCCGGCTCAGTGCCGCGCGCGGTTCGCCCTGCCCGCCGGTGGCGATGATCAGCACCTTGCCGCGCGGCAGGTTCATCGCGGTGTCCCAATCGACCCGCTCGGGAAAGTCGGTGAGGTAGCCATTTTCCTGGCTGACCTCGAGCATGCGCTCAAGCGAACGGCCTGCGATCACGATTTCGCGGCCCGTCTCTCTGGCAATTTCGCCAAGCGTGTGCAGGCGGGCCACGTTGGAGGCGAAAGTCGATACGACCACGCGCCTGTCCGGCCAGTTCTGCACTTCCTCCAGCAGGCCCTTGAAGACGGCGCCTTCCGATCCGCTCGGTTCGGGATTGAAGACGTTGGTGCTGTCGCACACCAGCGCCAGCACGCCCTCGTCGCCAATGGCGCGCAGCTCTTCCTCGGTGGTCGGCTCGCCGATGATAGGGTCCTCGTCCAGCTTCCAGTCGCCGGTATGGAAGACCTTGCCATAGGGCGTGTCGATCAGCAGCGCATTGCCTTCCGCGATCGAGTGGGCGAGCGGCAGGTAGCGGATGCCGAAGGGCCCGATCTGCATGTCATCGTCGCCTTCGCGCACGATGTGCAGTGGCACCTCCTTTTCGAGCTGGGCCTCCTGCAACTTGCGCCTGACGAGTTCGGCCGTGAAGGGCGTCGCGTAAAGCGGCACGCCCAGATCGGCTGCGAAATAGGGAATGGCACCGATATGATCTTCGTGCGCGTGGGTCAGCACGATGCCGAGCAGATCCTTGGCGCGATCCTCGATGAATTCCAGATCGGCGAAGACCAGTTCGATACCCGGGTATTCGTTCGCGCCGAAGGTCATGCCGAGATCGACCATCAGCCACTTGCCGTCGCAGCCGTAGAGATTGACGTTCATCCCGATCTCGCCCGATCCGCCGAGCGCCAGGAAGAGGAGTTCGTTCTCCGGCTTGAAGTTCTTTTTCATATTATCCTTTGCTGATCGTCCGCCTGGCGAGCAGTTGCAGGCCCCGGATCGTCAGATCTGTGTCTACGACATCAAATATGCCGGTATGGTCGTCGAACAAGACCGAGAGGCCGCCCGTGGCGACAACCTTGGTCGGACGACCGATTTCGTTCTTCATCCGCGCGATCAGGCCTTCCATCATGGCGACGTAGCCCCAGAAGACACCAATCAGCATCTGGTCTTCGGTGTTCCGGCCAATTACGCTTTTGGTTTCAGGCGCTTCGATGGCGATACGGGGGAGCTTGGCCGTCCGGCCGACCAGCGCATCGAGCGAAAGGTTGATGCCCGGCGCGATGATCCCGCCCTTGTAGGCGCCATTATAGTCGACCACCTCGAATTTGGTCGCGGTGCCGAAATCGACCACGATCATGTCGCCGCCGATCATCTCGTGCGCCGCGATGCAATTGAGCGCGCGGTCCGCACCCAGCGTGCTGGGCAGATCGACGTCGATCTCGAAACCCCACCCGGCCTCGCCATGGCCCGCGACGATCGGGGTGATGCCGAAGTATTTTTCGCACAGTACGGTCAGATTGTGATCCGCGCGCGGGACCACCGAGCCGAAGATGATGTGCGTGATGTCTTCCCGCGCCACGCCCTCGATCCCGAGAAGCTGGAACAGCCACACCGCATATTCGTCGCCCGTACGGCGCCCATCGGTGGAGATGCGCCAGCGCGCGCGCAATTCTTCGCCATCGAAGAGTGCGAAGACGAGATTGGTGTTTCCTACATCGATCGCGAGAAGCATTGCTGGGTTCCTCTAACGCCGGAATCAGGCGAGCATTACGTCGCCGGCGTGAATGACACGCGTGGACCCGTCGGCCAAGCGCAGTCGCATCGATCCGTCGGGCTCGAGCCCGTCGAACTTGCCGCTTACCCTCCCCCCGTCGGGCTCGTGCACGCTGATCGGCGTTCCGCTCGGCATGCTGGCCGCGTTCCAGCTGCGGACCAGCGGTTCGAGCCCGTAGGTCCGCCAGCGTTCAAGCTCGGTTGCGAAATGCGCGGCGAGGCTCTCCGCAAAGGCATCACGATTGGGCGCAGGTCCGAACTCGGTCAGCGCCGCACTTTTGCGGTCGGGCAGTTGCGGGGCAGACACGAGATTGACGCCAACGCCGACCACCACGGCATCGCGCTCGGCTTCCAGCAGGATGCCCGACAGCTTCGCATCGCCGATCAGCAGATCGTTGGGCCACTTGAGCACCAGACGATGCAGCGCGGGCACCAGCGTATGGATCGTATCGAAAAGCGCGACCGCGGTAAGCAGGGACAGCGTGTGCGCGGGCGGCTGGCCGGGATGGATGCGAACGATGGTCGAACCCATGAAGTTGCCGTATCCGTCGTACCATCCACGCCCATGCCTGCCCCGCCCGGCGCTCTGCCGGTCGGCCACCAGCCAGTCGCCTTCGGCCACCGGCTCGCCAGCGCGCAGCGCGTGCAGCAGGTCGGCATTGGTAGAGCCGGTCTCGGGGACTGTGCGGATCAAGGTCGAGCCGTGGCAGCCCGGGTCACACGCCTGCGAACAGGCCTGCCGCGGCGGTATTGGTCATGGTCTCCAGCGCGCCGGTCAGGAACCAGCCCAGCGGGGAGATCAGCACGGTGCATACCACCAGGATCGCCCATTGTGCGGCGCTCCCCGCCTTGGTCGCGCGCCCGACAGGCTCGTCGAAGAACATCACCTTCACGAACTTGAGGTAATAGAACGCGCCGATGACGCTCGCCGCCATGCCGATCACCGCCAGGGGGATCAGCCCGGCGTTCACAACCGCCCAGAACACCGCCAGCTTGGCGAAGAAGCCCATCAGCGGCGGGATGCCCGCAAGGCTGAACATCAGAGCTGCAAGGCACCAGGCAATGCCCGGACGCGTGCTGGAGAGACCGGCAATATCCTCGAAAGTCTCGAGGTTGTCGCCGTCCCCGTTGCGCAGCATCAGCACCGCGGCAAAGCTGCCGAGCGACATCACGACGTAGATCGCGAGGTAGAAGAGCATCGCGCTCGCGCCTTCGGCACTGGCCGCGGCCAGGCCGACCAGGATGAAGCCGACATTGTTGATCGACGAATAGGCCAGCAGGCGCTTGAGGTTGTTCTGACCGATCGCGCCAAGCGCGCCGACCACGATGGAGGCTAGCGCGGCGAAGATCACCACCTGCCGCCATGCATCGGGCTGCGAACCGAAGGCATCGAGCGCGACGCGCGCGGTCAGCACGATGGCCGCCACCTTTGGCGCGGTGGCGAAGAAGGTCGTCACCGGCGTGGGCGCACCCTCGTACACGTCGGGCGTCCACATGTGGAACGGCACGGCGCTGATCTTGAAGGCAAGGCCTGCCAGCACGAAGATCAGGCCGAACAGCGCCCCGGTCGAGAGGCCGGTTTCCTGCGCGATGCGGATTCCGTCGAAGCTGGTGGTCCCGGTGAAGCCGTAGGTCAGGCTCATCCCGTAAAGCAGGATGCCGCTGGCAAGCGCGCCGAGCACGAAATACTTGAGGCCTGCTTCGGCCGAACGGCTGTCGTTGCGCAAGAAGCTGGCGAGGACGTACGCGGCGAGGCTGTTGAGTTCTAGGCCGATATACAGCGTGATCAGGTCTGTCGCGGAGACCATGATGCTCATGCCCACCGTCGCGAACAGGACCAGCACGGGGTATTCGGGCTTCATCGCCTTGCGATGGTCGAAGAAACCGGGTGCGATCATCAGGCACCCGATCGCCGCGATATACATCAGCAGCTTGGCAAAGCCCGCGAAGGCATCGGCGCTCAGGAGGCCGCCGAAGGCCACTGCGGCTGCACCGCTCGAACCCTCGGCGAGGGTCGAGGCAGCAAATGCGCCAGCCCCGCCCAGCGCGACCGCCGCCAGGATCGAGACGAGACGGCTCGCCTTGTCGCCCGCGAAGGCGGAAACCAGCAGCAGCGCCAGCGCCGCACCGGTCAGCACCAGTTCGGGCACGATGTGGCCAAAGGAATTCGCGTAGTCCATCAATGTTCGCTCTCGGTCCCGGCGGAACCGCCGTGTTCGCCTTCACCGCCACCATGATCGCCCGCGACGTAATTGGCGGCATGCTCGCGCGGCTCGCCCGCAACCGGCATGGCATCGCCCTGCGGCGCGGCGCGCGCGATACGCGCCTCTACTGCGGCGATGTCACTGCGCATGGGGGCAAGGAAGCTTTCGGGATAGACGCCCATCCACAGCACGGCTGCAGCGACGGGCGTCAGCATCAGCCATTCGCGCGCATTCAGATCGGGCATCGCGGCGGCGTCCGCGTTCTTCTGTTCGCCGAAGACCACGCGGCGGTAAAGGTACAGCATGTAACCCGCGCCCAGAATGATGCCCGTGGTCAGCACGAAGGTGGTGGTGCTGGAAATCTGGTACACGCCTGCAAGGCTGATGAACTCGGCCACGAAGCCGCTGGTGCCGGGCAGACCGATGCTCGCCATGGTGAACAGCAGGAAGAACAGCGCGTAGCGCGGCATGTTGGTGGCCAGGCCGCCGTAGCGGGCGATCTCACGCGTGTGCAGCCGGTCGTAGATCACGCCCACGCACAGGAACAGCGCGCCCGAGACGAGCCCGTGGCTCAGCATCATCACCATCGCGCCTTCGAGACCCTGGAAGTTGAAGGCGAACAGGCCGGCCGTCACGATCGCCATATGCGCGACCGAAGAGTAGGCGATCAGCTTCTTCATGTCCTGCTGGACCAGCGCGATCAGGCTGGTGATGACCACCGCAGCCATGCTGAGGCCGAAGACCAGCCAGACGAACTGGGCAGATGCCTCGGGGAACATGGGCAGGCTGAAGCGGATGAAGCCATAGCCGCCCAGCTTCAGCAGAACGCCCGCCAGGATCACCGAACCGGCGGTCGGCGCCTGCACGTGGGCGGCGGGCAGCCAGGTGTGGACCGGCCACATGGGCATCTTCACCGCGAAGCTGGCGAAGAAGGCCAGCCACAGCCATGTCTGCGCTTCCGGCGCGAAATCGTACTGCAGCAGCACGGGGATCGAGCTGGTGCCCGCCTCGCCGATCATCCACAGCATCGCGATCAGCATCACGACCGAGCCGAGCAGCGTGTAGAGGAAGAACTTGAAGCTGGCGTAGATCCGGTCGCTGCCGCCCCAGATACCGATGATCAGATACATCGGGATCAGGCCGGCTTCGAAGAAGATGTAGAACAGCAGGATATCCTGCGCGGCGAACACGCCGATCATCAGCAGTTCCATGACCAGGAACGCGGCCATGTATTCGCCCACGCGCTTGGTCACGCTGGTCCAGCTGGCAAGGATGCAGATCGGCATCAGGAAGACGCTGAGCATGATGAGCATCAGCGCGATCCCGTCGATCCCAAGAGCATACTGGAAGCCCGCGAACAGGTCCGCACGCTCGGTAAACTGCCACTGGGCGCCGCCGATATCGAAGTTCATCCACAGGGCGATACCCAGCACCAGGTCGATCAGCGTGGCGATCAACGCGATCCAGCGCGCGTTCGTGGCGTTCGACATCATGCACAGCACCGCGCCGACCAGCGGAACGAGCAGCATCAGCGAGAGAATGGGAAGGCCCTCCATCACAGCAGCACCCAGGTAATGGCCGCGACCACGCCGAGCAGCATGATCAGCGCATAGGTGTTCAGCATGCCGGACTGGAAGCGCTTGGCCCCAGCTGCACCCTGCTTGACCACCCATGCCGCGCCGTCAGGCCCGAAGCGATCGATCACGCCGATGTCCAGCTGCTTCCAGAACACGCGGCCGAACCAGAAGGCGGGCTTCACGAAAAGGAAGTTGTACAGCTCGTCGAAGTACCACTTGTTGAGGAAGAAACGGTAGATCGGGCCGAGCTGGTGCGCCGCCTCCTGCGGGACCTTCGGATTGCGGATATAGGCGTACCATGCGGTCAGCAGGCCAAGCAGCATGGCCCCGGTAGCGGTCAGCTTCACCCACAGCGGCACGCCGTGGATCGCGTGGACCAGATCGTAGTTGAAGAAGATCGAACCACCCCAGAACTCTTCCGAGTCCACGAAGGGCTCGTAGTAGACGAAGCCGGCAAACACCGCGCCGATGCTCAGCACGATCAGCGGCACCAGCATGACCCAGGGCGCCTCGTGCGGATGATAGCCGGCGGTACCGTCGTCTTCGTGCGTGGAAGGCACGTGGTGCGCAACCGCCTCGCCGGAATCCTCCTGCGCGGCCGGGTTATGCTCGTCCGGCTCGTCGTGCCCGTGATGGACGGCGTGTTGGATATGCTCGCTGTCCGCCCAGCGCGGCTTGCCCCAGAAGGTCAGGAACATGAGCCGCCAGCTGTAGAAGCTCGTCAGCAGCGCCGCGACGGCACCCGCCCAGAAGGCGAAGGTGGCCGCGCTGGTACCGCGCGCGAAGGCGGCCTCCAGGATCGCATCCTTCGAATAGAAGCCTGCGAAGCCGAACACGCCCAGCACGCCCACGCCGGTAATCGCGAGAGTACCCGCCATCATCGCCCAGAAGGTGATCGGGATATGCTTCCGCAGCGCACCGTAATAGCGCATGTCCTGCTCGTGATGCATCGCGTGGATGACCGCGCCGGCACCAAGGAACAGCAGCGCCTTGAAGAACGCATGCGTGAAGAGGTGGAACATGGCAACGCCATAAGCACCCACGCCCGCGGCGAAGAACATGTAGCCCAGCTGCGAGCAGGTGGAATAGGCGATCACCCGCTTGATGTCCCATTGCGTGGTGCCGATGGTCGCCGCGAACAGCGCGGTCATACCGCCGATGACGGTCACGAACGTGAGCGCGACGGGCGCGGTTTCGAACATGGGCGACAGGCGGCAGACCATGAACACGCCTGCCGTCACCATCGTGGCGGCGTGGATCAGCGCGGAGACGGGCGTCGGGCCCTCCATCGCGTCGGGCAGCCAGGTGTGCAGGCCCAGCTGCGCGGATTTGCCCATCGCGCCGATGAACAGGAGGATACACAGGATATCCATCGTCATCAGGCGCATGCCCATGAAGGTGATGGAGCTGCCGCTCATCGCCGGCGCCATGTCGAGGATTTCGGGGATCGACACGGTGCCGAACACCAGGAAGGTGCCGAAGATGCCGAGCATGAAGCCGAGGTCGCCCACACGGTTGACCACGAAGGCCTTGATCGCGGCGGCGTTGGCGCTGGGCTTCTTGTACCAGAAACCGATCAGCAGGTAGCTGGCGAGGCCCACGCCTTCCCAACCGAAGAACATCTGTACCAGGTTATCCGCCGTCACCAGCATCAGCATGGCGAAGGTGAACAGGCTGAGATAGGCGAAGAAGCGCTGCTGGTCCGGGTCTTCGTTCATGTACCCCCACGAGTACAGGTGCACGAGCGCGGAGACGCTGGTGATGACGACCAGCATCACCGCCGTCAGCGTATCGATCCGCAGAGCCCAGTCGAACGCCAGATCACCGGAAGTGATCCACTGCAGCACGGTGACGACCTGCGCCTCCGCCGTGCCGCCCAGGAAGCCGAGAAAGATCGGCCAGCTGAGCGCGCAGGAGACGAACAGGGCCCCGGTGGTGAGCACCTTGGCCGGCGTCTTGCCGATTGCGCCGCCGAACAGGCCCGCAATGATGGCAGCCGCGAGCGGCAGGAAAACGATGAGGAGAATGGAAGACTGCACGGGTGGTTCAGCCCTTCATCCGGTTCACGTCGTCGACCGCGATGGTGCCGCGATCACGGAAGAATATGACAAGGATCGCAAGGCCCACGGCCGCTTCGCCCGCAGCGACGGCCAGCACGAACATTGCGAAGATCTGCCCGGTCAGATCGCCGAGGAAGGCGCTGAACGCGACGAGGTTGATGTTCACCGCCAGCAGGATCAGCTCGATCGCCATCAGGATGACGATCACGTTCTTGCGGTTGAGGAAGATGCCCAGCACGCCGAGCACGAACAGGATCGCGCTGACGATGATGTAATGCTCGATCCCGATCACAGTTCGACCCCCTCGCCCACTGTGGGCTGCTTCATCTGCGTCGCTTCCTTCGGGTTGCGGCGTACCTGCTTGGTGATGTTCTGGTGGCCGCGCGTGGTCTTGAGATCGCGGTGGGTCAGCACGATCGCGCCGATCATCGCCACCAGCAGGATCAGGCCCGCCACTTCGAAGACGAAGATGTACTTGGAATAGAGCAGCGCACCGACATTCTCGATATTGCTGTTGGCCATGCTCGGCGCATTCTCGCCGCTGGCCGTACCCAGCTCCAGCGCGCCTGCATTCAGCGCGCCGATGCCCAGCACCAGCTCCGCCAGCAGCACCAGCGCAATCGCGATGCCCAGCGGGAAGTTCTTGATGAAGCCCGCGCGCATTTCCGCCATGTCCACGTCCAGCATCATCACGACGAACAGGAACAGCACCGCGACCGCGCCGACGTATACGACGACCAGCAGCATCGCGATGAATTCCGCACCCAGCAGGACCATCAGCCCCGCCGCGTTGAAGAAGGCGAGGATCAGCCACAGGACCGAATGCACAGGATTGCGGCTCATGATCGTCAGCACGGCGCTGGCGATCACGAGAAACGCGAAGAGGTAGAAGGCGATGGCCTGGATCATGGCTTTTTAAGGATGCCCCGAACGTGGTCTGTGGCGCGCCTAGCGGTAGGGCGCGTCGGCTTCAAGGTTGGCTGCGATGGCGCGTTCCCATTTGTCACCATTGGCGAGCAATTTGGCCTTGTCGTACAGCAATTCCTCGCGGGTTTCCGTCGAATATTCGAAGTTCGGCCCCTCGACGATGGCATCCACCGGGCACGCTTCCTGGCAGAAACCGCAATAGATGCACTTGGTCATGTCGATGTCGTAACGCGTGGTGCGGCGCGAACCGTCGGCACGCGGCTCCGACTCGATGGTGATCGCCTGCGCCGGGCACACCGCCTCGCACAGCTTGCACGCGATGCAGCGCTCTTCCCCGTTGGGATAGCGGCGCAGCGCATGCTCGCCGCGGAAACGCGGAGAGATCGGGTTCTTCTCGTACGGGTAGTTGATCGTGACCTTCGGCTTGAAGAGATACTTCAAGGTCAGCGCGTGGGCCTTCACGAACTCGTAGAGGGTGAAGGCCTTGATGGTCTGGGCGATGCTCATGCGTCTGTATCCTCGCGAGCAATGGTGCTGATGGTGCAGGAGGCGGGAACGGCCGTCACCTCGCCCGAAGGCAGCACGCCGGTAACCGCTGCTCTAGCGGTGGCCGCCGCCATGTCGACTTCGGAAATCTCGAATTCGATCGTCGCTTCGTCGCTCTTCATCTCGATGTAGAGCGAGTTGGGCATATCATCGAAAACCTGGGAGATACGCGCGGACGACGACAAGATCTCGCCATCGCCGGTCACGCTATACAGCGTCAGCACATTGCCCATGTAGTTTGCGGTTTCCGCCTCGTCCGGCGCGAAAACGGAGAAAGTGGCCGTGTCCGCACTGCACTGGAACGTGGTGCCCGCCAGCGCGACAAGACAAAGGGCAATGCTCATCCGTAATGCCCCGTCGCCATAAGGTAGCCGCTGATCACGAACACGAAGATCAGGCTCATCGGCAGGAAGATCTTCCAGCCAAGCCGCATCAGCTGGTCGTAACGGTAGCGCGGCACGGTCGCCATCACCCAGCTGAACATGAAGAAGAAGAACAGCGTCTTCAGGAAGAACCAGATGAAACCGGGCACGTAGTACAGCGGCGCCCAGTCGATCGGGGGCAGCCAGCCACCGAAGAACAGCAGCGTGTTCAGCGCGCACATCAGCAGGATGTTGGCGTACTCGCCCAGCCAGAACAGCGCGAAGGCCATGCTGGAATATTCGGTCTGGTAGCCGGCGACCAGCTCGCTCTCCGCCTCGGTCAGGTCGAACGGCACGCGCTGGGTTTCGGCGAGACTGGAGATGAAGAACACCACCCACATCGGGAACAGCAGCAGGTTGAAGTAGAAGCCGTTCACGATACCCAGGCCGTGGCCACGCTGCGCCTCGACGATCGCGGTCAGGTTGAACGTGCCGGCCCACAGGACGACACAGATCAGGATGAAGCCGATCGAGACTTCGTAGGAAATCATCTGCGCGGCAGCGCGCATGGCGGAGAAGAACGGGTATTTCGAGTTACTCGCCCAGCCCGCCATCACCACGCCGTAAACCGACAGCGAGCTGATCGCGAGGATGTAGAGCAGGCCGACATTGATGTCCGCCAGCACCCAGCCATCGGCGAACGGCACCACCGCCCACGCGGCGAGTGCCACGGTGAAGGTGATGATCGGGGCGATGATGAAGATGCCCTTGTTGGACGCCGAAGGAATGATCGTTTCCTGCAGGAACACCTTGAGACCGTCGGCAAAGCTCTGCAGCAGGCCGAACGGGCCGACCACGTTGGGGCCCTTGCGCAGGTTGATCGCGGCCCAGACCTTGCGGTCGATCAGGATGACGTAGGCCACCGCCAGCATCAGCGGCAGCGCAATCAGCAGGATGCCGACGATCGTGGCGATGAACCACGCCCATTCGTAGTTCATGCCGAGGTTCTGGAAGAATTCGGTCATTCCGCGGCCTCCAGCAGCTCTTCCCCATGGACCAGTTCGGCCGAGCAGCGCTGCATCGTCTCGCTCGCGCGGGCGATGGGATTGGTCAGGTAAGGGTCGGTAATCGGATAGGTGATCGCGCCCTTCGCCTTGGGGGTCTTCTTGCCCTTGGGCAGCTTGCCCAGCGGCGCAAGACCTTCCTCGCCCAGCGCGGGCACGGCTTCGATCATCGCAGACTGAAGCTGTGCAAAGCTGTCGAAACCGACGGTGACGCCAAAGGCATCTGCCAGCGCGCGTAGGATCGTCCAGTCCTCGCGCGCGTCACCGGGAGCGAACACCGCCTTTTCGGCGAACTGCACGCGGCCCTCGGTGTTGACGTAGGTCCCGTCCTTCTCGGCGTAGCTCGCGGCGGGCAGGATGATGTCCGCCGCATGCGCGCCAGCATCGCCGTGGTGGCCGATATATACCTTCAGGCTGTTGTCGAACTTCGAATAGTCGAGCGAATCCGCGCCGAGCGACAGGAGCACGGCGGGCGCGGCGTCGACCACATCCTTGATGCCGCCCTTCTGCGCATAGCCGAGCATCACTGCGCCCATCCGGGCGGCGGCGGTGTGGATGACGTTGAAGCCGTTCCAGGCTTCCTTGCCGTCCGGGCCGTCCACATCGCGCACGAGGTTCCACTCGTTCGCGAGCACCAGTGCCGGGTGCAGCGCATTGGCCGCAAGGCCGCCGGGGCCGACGATGATCGCGGGTCGGGCAGCGTCCTTGAACGCGTCGGCGACATGCGAAGGCAGCTCGTGCAGCAGGCCTGCATCCTCGCCCAGGAATTCGCACGCGAAGGTCGTGTCCCACTCGGGCCCGATCAGGAATATCTTCGCCCCGCGCTTCGCCGCCTTGCGCAGGCGCACGTTGATAAGCGGCGCTTCGTGGCGAATCTGGCTGCCAACGATCAGAATGGCGTCGGCCGTCTCGATCCCCGCCAGCGTCGAATTGAAGGCGATTCCCGCGAGGCTGGAGCAATCATAGTCCAGCCCGGTCTGACGGCCTTCGAGCTTGTCCGAACCCAGTTCGGCGAGCAGGCGCTTGGCCGCAAACATGGTCTCGCAATCGACCAGATCGCCCGCAACTGCGGCGATGGAGCCCTCCCCGCCCTGCTTGGCCGCCTTTACGATGGCGTCGAAGGCGTCCTGCCAGCTGGCCTGTTCCAGCTTGCCCGCACGTTCGCCGCTGACCGCACGCATCCACACGCTGTCGAGCCGGCGCCGCGTGAGGCCATCGACCTGGTAGCGCGCCTTGTCGGACAGCCACTCTTCGTTGACGTCGTCATTGATCCGGGGAAGCGCACGCATGACCTCGCGCCCGCGGCTATCGAGCCGGATGTTCGCACCGACCGCATCGGACACGTCGATGGAGAGCGTCTTCTTCAGCTCCCACGGGCGCGCTTCGAACGAATAGGGACGGCTGGTGAGCGCGCCGACCGGGCACAGGTCGATCACATTGGCGCTCAGCTCGTGCTGCGCTGCCTGCTCCAGATAGGTCGTGATCTGCATGTCTTCGCCGCGATAGAGCGCGCCGATCTCGTCCACGCCCGCGATCTCTTCGGAGAAGCGCACGCAGCGGGTGCAGTGGATGCAGCGGGTCATGATCGTCTTGATCAGCGGGCCCATGTACTTCTCGGTCACCGCGCGCTTGTTCTCGTGATAGCGCGTCGCGCCGCGACCATAATACATCGACTGGTCCTGCAGGTCGCATTCGCCGCCCTGGTCGCAGATCGGGCAGTCGAGCGGGTGGTTTATGAGGAGGAACTCCATCACCCCTTCGCGTGCCGCGCGTACCATTTCGCTGTCGGTACGGATTTCCTGCCCTTCGGTCGCGGGCAGCGCGCAGCTTGCCTGCGGCTTGGGCGGCCCGGGCTTCACCTCGAGCAGGCACATGCGGCAATTGCCCGCGATGCTCAGCCGTTCGTGATAGCAGAAACGCGGGATTTCCTTGCCCGCAAGCTCGCACGCCTGCAGCACGGTCGCGCCTTCGGGCGCGTCGATTTCCTGTCCGTCTACGGTGACTTTAGGCATTATTTCCCACCTGCGCGCATTCTTGTTTGATCAACTCTTGGACACGCTCGCTGTACTCGTTCGCATCGCTGAAGTTCGGTCCGCAGATGAACGCTTTGTGATATCCGATTTGATTGCGTACCGCCGGTTCCCAAGCGACTGACGAGTCTAGGTCAAGGACGCTTTCGGAACGATAGAGAATGTTAGAGACGTACCATTCGTACCGCTCCCCATCCGGGGTCCCCGGCTGAGCGTCCTCGGGACGGCCTAGGCTAAAATGAGGGTAGTCCATTGCCGAATTCATTAAGTCAGACCAGTCCTCGCGGGCCGCGACGATGCTAGCAAGTCGCACGTTCTCTCGCTGTGCGCTCACAGCCAGATAAATGGCAACCAGACTTACAACGAGGGCAAGGATACCAATCCCGACCTGAGCCCATTCGGCTTTTGAGGCGCTTGTTGGCATTATTCCGCCGCCTCCTGCATGGCGTCAGCACGCTCCGTAATCCGCCGCTCCAGCTCGGGGCGGAAATGGCGGATCAGGCCCTGGATCGGCCATGCGGCGGCATCGCCCAGTGCGCAGATCGTGTGGCCTTCCACCTGCTTGGTCACGGTGTGGAGCATGTCGATCTCGTCGATATCCGCGTCACCCGTCTCGAGCCGCTTCATCACGCGCCACATCCAGCCCGTGCCCTCACGGCACGGCGTGCACTGGCCGCAGCTCTCGTGCTTGTAGAAATAGCTGATGCGGCTGATCGCGCGGACGATGTCGGTCGACTTGTCCATCACGATCACGGCTGCGGTGCCGAGGCCCGAGCCCAGTTCCTTCAACCCGTCGAAATCCATCGGGGCGTCCATGATCTGCTCGGCCGGAACCAGCGGAACGGACGAACCGCCCGGGATCACCGCCAGCAGATTGTCCCACCCGCCGCGAATGCCGCCGCAGTGCCGCTCGATCAGTTCGCGGAAGGGAATGCTCATCTCTTCCTCGACCACGCAGGGCTTTTCGACATGCCCGCTGATCTGGAACAGCTTCGTGCCAGAGTTCTTCTCGCGCCCGAAGCCGTCGAACCAGGCAGGCCCGCGCCGCAGGATCGTCGGGACGACCGCGATGCTCTCGACGTTGTTGACCGTGGTCGGGCAGCCATAAAGCCCCGCACCTGCCGGGAACGGCGGCTTGAGGCGCGGCTGGCCCTTCTTGCCTTCAAGGCTCTCGATCAGGGCGGTTTCCTCGCCGCAGATATAGGCGCCCGCGCCGCGATGCAGGAAAACGTCGTAGTCGTAACCCGAACCGCAGGCGTTCTTGCCGATCAGCCCGGCGTCATACGCCTCGTCGATCGCGGCCTGCAGCGCCTCGGCCTCGCGGATATATTCGCCGCGAATGTAGATATAGGCCGCCCGCGCACGCATCGCGAAGCCCGCGACCAGCGCGCCCTCGATCAGCTTGTGCGGATCGTGCCGCATGATCTCGCGGTCCTTGCACGAACCCGGTTCGGATTCGTCGGCATTGATGACGAGGAAGCTTGGGCGGCCGTCCTTCGATTCCTTGGGCATGAAGGACCACTTCATGCCGGTCGGGAAGCCCGCACCGCCGCGCCCGCGCAGGCCGCTGGCCTTCACATCCTCGATGATCGCATCCTGCCCCTTGGCCAGCAGCGCCTTGGTATCGTCCCAGTCGCCACGCGCCTGCGCGGCCTTCAGCCCGGCGGACTGGAAGCCGTAGAGGTTGGTGAAGATGCGGTCCTTATCGGCCAGGCTCATGCCATAACTCCAAACACAACGAAGGCCGCCACGGCGAGGATCGCGAGCAGCGCGAGCGTCTTGAACAGGCCCGAGAAGACCTTCCACGCAATAGCAACGACGATCAGCGCAACGATGACGGTGACGATGCTAAATTCCATCACGCACCCCTTTCGTCAGCGTTATCCGCCCGCTTGCGGCCCAGGAAAATCAGGCCCAACCCCATGAATGGCAGGCCCAGGCCGAAAAAGGCCGGGCCGAGCGTCAGGGCGAAAGACACCGTCAGGGCAATGCCGATCGTCAGGAAAGAGATGCCGAGCGCCCTGTTGTTACCAGACTGGCCGCTCACTGGTCACCCTCTTTCCTGGACCGGGCACCAAAGACACCGAAGCCCCCGAACAGGAAGCCCAGAATGGCCCAGACCACCCAGTCGTCACCCTGAAGGAATTTGGCCACCGCCAGCACGAGGAAGATCACCCCGACGACCGGAAAGCCTTTGTTGACCGCTGCGGACATCACCATTCACCCCGGTAATCGTGGTTTTCGGTGACCATTTCCTTGAGCGTGGTCGGCCCGCCGCTGGGTTCGCTGGTGTGACGGCCCGGCTCCTGCGTGCCCGTCTTGGGCTGTTCGCCCTTGGCCAGCGCGTCGAGCACGGCGTCGAGCCGCTCGGGCGTCAGGTCTTCGTAGTTATCGTCGTTGATCTGGACCATCGGCGCGGTCGCGCAATTGCCCATGCATTCGACTTCGGTGAGCGTCCACAGGCCATCCTCGGACACTTCGCCCTTCTTCATGCCGCGCGCCTTACACGCCGCGATGATGTCGTCGCTGCCGCGCAGCATGCACGGCGTCGTCCCGCACACCTGCACGTGGTACTTACCCACGGGCACGAGGTTGTACATGAAGTAGAACGTCGCGACTTCGAGCACGCGGATCACCGGCATGTCGAGATAGTTCGCGACATACTCGATCACCGGCAGCGGCAGCCAGCCTTGCGTGTCGGTTTCCTCGCCGACCTGGCGCTGGGCGAGATCGAGCAGGGGCATCACCGCCGACTTGCTGCGGCCTTCGGGATAGCGGGCAAGCGCCTTCTTCGCCTTCGCCTCGTACTCGGGCGAGAACGCGAAATTGCCCCACCGCTCGCGCAGTTCGGGCGTGTCGGGTGCGGGTTGACGATCAGCCACGGCGATTTTCCAGAATCGTCGCCCCCGCGAAGGCGGGGGTCCCGCTTTCTTCGAGGGCAATGTAAAAGAGCAGCGGGATCCCCGCCTTCGCGGGGATGACGGTTGAAGCGATATTGATCACCGGTCACACTCCCCGAACACGACGTCGATCGCGCCGAGGATGGCGGTCGCGTCGGGCAGCATGTGGCCCTTGGTCATCATGTCCATCGCCTGCAGGTGCGAGAACGCGGTCGGGCGGATCTTGCAGCGGTAGGGTTTGTTCGACCCGTCGCTGACCAGGTAGACGCCGAACTCGCCCTTGGGGCTCTCGGTCGCCACGTAGACTTCGCCTGCGGGCACGTGGAAGCCTTCGGTGTAGAGCTTGAAGTGGTGGATCAGCGCTTCCATCGACTGCTTCATCTCGCCGCGCTTGGGCGGGGAGACCTTGCGGTCGTCGCTGGCGATCGGGCCCGAAGGCATTTCCGCCAGGCACTGCTTGATGATCTTCGCGCTCTGGTAGACTTCCTGCACGCGGACCATGAAGCGGTCGTAGCAATCCGAATTGGTGCCCACCGGAATTTCGAAATCCATCCGGTCGTAGACGTCGTAGGGCTGCGACTTGCGCAGGTCCCACGGAACGCCCGCGGCGCGGATCAGCGGACCGGAAAAGCCCCACTTAATTGCGTCTTCGCGGCTGACGACGGCGATATCGACGTTGCGCTGCTTGAAGATGCGGTTGTCCATCACGAGGCTCATCGCGTCGCCGAAGAGTTCGGGCACGCGGTTGTCGAGCCATTCGCCAATATCGACCAGCAGCTTCTCCGGCACGTCCTGATGCACGCCGCCGGGGCGGAACCAGGCGCTGTGCATGCGCGCGCCCGAAGCGCGCTCGAAGAAGTTCATGCAGTCTTCACGCAGTTCGAACACCCACAGGTTCGGCGTCATCGCGCCGACATCCATCACGTGCGCGCCGATGTTGAGGAAGTGGTTCGACATGCGCGTCAGCTCGGCGAACAGAACCCGCAGGTACTGCGCGCGGATCGGCACTTCGAGGTTGAGCAGCTTCTCGATCGCCAGGACGTAGGAATGTTCCTGGCACAGCGGCGAACAGTAATCGAGCCGGTCGAAATAGGGCAGCGCCTGCAGGTAGGTCTTGTGCTCGATCAGCTTCTCGGTGCCGCGATGCAGCAGGCCGACATGGGGATCGACGCGCTCGACGATCTCCCCGTCGAGCTCCATCACCATGCGCAGCACGCCGTGCGCCGCAGGGTGCTGCGGCCCGAAATTGATCGTGTAGTTGGTGATTTCGTCGTCGCCGGTGGTGGGCGATTCCTCGATCGTCAGTCCGTGTGCCATCTCGTTTCCTATCCGCAGGCCCATTTGCCGCCGGCGATCTTGCGCTGTTCGCCATTCGCCGCAACGTACAGGTCCGCGGTCCGCAAAGAGTCGTTGCCAGCGGCGGGCACGACGCGAACGGTCACGCCTTCGGCGGTCATGGTCGGGCCGCCATAGACGGCGCCCAGCCCGCCCTCTTCGGCGCTGAGGTTGATCAGCTCTCCCCCGATGCGCACGACGCCCCTGCCCATCACTGCCGTATCGTCCGGCGCGGCGACCAGCAGCATCTCCACCGCATCCTTGCTGAAGGTGCAGCGGCCGTCGCTGGCCCCAAGATCGACCCGGGCGATGTTGCCCAGCTTTTCGAGCTGCAGCGGGTTCGCACCCGCAGGCACTGCCGAGGTGCGCGCTATGGTGCTTTCCGCCGGAGCGACCGTTCCGGTGGGCGCAGGCGCATCGCCGCCCTCGCCCGAACCGACCCGTGCCGCGAAATCGTCACCGCTTTCGGCGGTGTCTTCGCCCTGAGAGCAAGCCGCAAGCAGAACGGCAGCGGAAATCGTAAGCAACGTCCTCATCTCGCCTTCTCCTAGTCCTTGTTCTTCGGCTGGGTCGCCGCAGCCGTATCTTTCGTATCGCCCTTGCGTTCGGGCCGATCCTTGCGATCTTCGGTCGGCTCGGGCGCGGGCGTGCGGTCCTTGCCGGTCTGTTCCTCGGCCGGAGCGGCCGCACTCACCTTCTCGTCGGCCTTCTCGTCGGTCTTTGCCCCGGCCCCGGTTTCCTTCGGGCTGTCGGTCGTCTTCGCTTCGTCGACGGGCGGCGTATCCGCCTTCTCGTCGCCGGGCAGGACGTAGTCCGCGCCTTCCCAGGGGCTGAGGAAATCGAAGCTGCGCAGGTCCTGCGCCAGCTCCACCGGTTCGTACACCACGCGCTGTTCCTCTTCGGAATAGCGCAGTTCGACATAGCCCGTCAGCGGGAAATCCTTGCGGAAGGGATGCCCTTCGAAGCCGTAGTCGGTCAGGATGCGGCGCAGGTCCGCATTGCCCGCGAAGACCACGCCGTAAAGGTCGAACACCTCACGCTCCAGCCAGCCTGCATTGGGCCACAGCGTCGTCACGGTGGGCACCGGCGTCGCTTCGGCTGCCGTCACCTTCACGATGATGCGGCTGTTCTTCGTGAGGCTTAGCAGCATGTAGACGACTTCGAACCGCTCCGCGCGGCTCGGGTAATCCACTCCGGCGATCTCCATGAGCTGCTGGTAACCATGCTCGTCGCGCAGCAGCCGCAGCGCATCCTCGATGGAATCGCGATGCACGGTGAGCAGCAGCTCGCCGTGTTCTTCCCGGACATCGACCAGCATCGCGCCTAGCGCTCCGGCCAGCGTATCCTTCAGCCCGTCGATACGGGTGAATTTCGGGGCGGAGTGGAGAACGCTCATCGTTCGACCGTCCCGCTGCGACGGATCTTCCGCTGCAGCTGCATCACGCCGTAGAGCAGCGCTTCGGCGGTCGGGGGGCAGCCGGGCACGTAGATATCGACCGGCACGATCCGGTCGCAGCCGCGCACCACGGAATAGCTGTAGTGATAGTAGCCGCCGCCATTCGCGCAGGAACCCATGGAGATGACGTACTTGGGGTTCGACATCTGGTCGTAGACCTTGCGCAGGGCAGGCGCCATCTTGTTGCACAGCGTGCCGGCGACGATCATCACGTCGCTCTGGCGCGGGCTTGCGCGCGGGGCGACGCCGAAACGCTCCATGTCGTAGCGCGGCATGTTGACGTGGATCATCTCCACCGCACAGCAGGCGAGACCGAAGGTCATCCACCACAGGCTGCCGGTGCGCGCCCACTGGAAGATCTCTTCCGTCGACGTGACGAGGAAACCCTTGTCGTTCACCTCTGTCTGGAGCGCGTTGAAATAGTCCTGGTCGGGTGCACGCACCTCGCCCGGCTGCGCGGTCGGCTGCAGGCGCGGGTCGCGGCCCGCGGGGGTGATCGTCTGGTTCTGGCTCATCTCAAATCCAATCGGGCATGCCGCAGCCGGGAACTACTCCCACTCCAGCGCGCCCTTTTTCCATTCGTATGTCAGGCCGATCGCAAGAATGCCGAGGAAGGTCATCATCGCCCCCCAGCCAATCCAGCCCGTATCGTCCAGGCTCACCGCCCAGGGGAACAGGAACGCAGCTTCCAGATCGAAGATGATGAAGCTGATCGCAACCAGATAGAAGCGCACGTCGAACTGGCTGCGCGGTTCCTCGAAGGCGGGAAAGCCGCACTCGTATTCGCTCACCTTCTCTGCCGTCGGATTGTGCGTGCCCGTGAGGCGGCTGACGCCCATCGGCAGGAACACGAAGATGCACGAAATCGCCAGCGCGACGCCGAGGAACAGGAGGATGGGAAGATATTGCTCGAGATCGATCACGTCGTTTTCCGGAAGTCTGGCTCTCAGCGCTCGCCTCTAGGCCGGGCACTGCCCGCGCGCAAGGGAGCGAATCGTGCATTTCCTGCGCATTCCCTTGCCTTTTTTTCGTTCAGTCGAGCGGCAGGCGCCGGATTTGCGTGGGCTGGGGCGGTTTACCCTCGACGGGCTGGCCCTTGTCATACCGATCCCACTGGCCGGTGGCGACGTAGACCAGCGCATTGTCGGCAATGCTCCCGCCAAGCGGTTCGGTCCAGTCCGGGTGCGCCTGTTCGAGCACCCGGGCAGCGACGATGCGCGTGCCGTCGCCGGACAGGGTGAAGGCCACGATCCGCATGGGCGAGGCGCCGTTCTGCATCGCAATCAGTTCGCTCCCGGAGCGCCAGAGCCCGTCGATCCCGTCGAGCAGCACCGGAACATCGCTTTCGAGCCGTGCCACGCGCCCGGTGGCAAGGTCGATCATCGCAAGGCCATAGCGGTAGTCGCTCAGATAGAGGCGCGCGCCGTCCTCGCTCACGGCCAGCCCCTGTGGCGAACGGAAGGTGCCGGGCTGCACGAGGACCGTCAGATCCTCCGCCCATACGCCCTTGGTATAGACGCCTCCGCTGAGAGGATCGCTGGCATAGACCGTGCCGTCAGGACCCATCGCCAGGTCGGAAACGCGCACACCTTCCGGTGCGGTCGCATAAAGCCGCGCGTCGAGCGGGCCGAGCCCGATCAGGCCGGAGAACCGCGTCTCGTCCTGCTCCGAACCGTCGATATTCGATGAAGCGATCCAGCCAATGTTGTGGGTTTCGTCCTGAAGGATGCCCGAAAGATCATCCGCCAGCGCAAGGTCCGCGCGCCGCCAGTCGCCCGCTTCGCGTATCCAGAGTGCCTGCCGGGTCACGGAGGTGGCAATCAGTGTGTCGCCGGCCGGGGCCGCGAACACGCTTTCGATCAGGCCCGCCTCAGCGGGAACGGCCGCGATCACCTCGCTCGCCTCGACGGGTTCTGCCTCGGGTAGAAGCAGCGCGCGGGCTGCCGCGGCACGGCTTTCGCCCACAAGTTGCGGGATCTGCGCCTGCGCCGCTGCGCTGAAGACGTGGCCGCGCGCTTTCAGCCAGGCGAGCGTCTCGAGCGCTGCATCCAGCTGCCCTGCCCCAAGCTGCGCATTGAGCAGCCGCAAGCGGACCGATCCGCTGTCCGGGAAGTCCCGCGCGAGTTGCTCGATCCCCTCGATATCGGCGATCTTCCCGATTTCGGCATCGACCGCGCGCCACTCGGCCATCTCCCCGCCTTCTGGAGAATCGGCGTACGCAGCTACCGGAATGCTGGCCAGCGCCAACGCGGCGGCGAGCGCGGCCGGGCGCACTACTTCATCTCTCGGGCGATCGCCTTTTTTGCCGCATCGCCATAGGGCGGCTTCAGCCCTGCCAGCTTCGCAATGTCGATCTTGGACTGCTGATAGGTGCTGCGCGCGTGGCTGAATTCGCGGAAGCCCTCGGGCCCGTGATAGCAGCCGATCCCCGAGGGGCCGACGCCGCCGAAGGGCATGTCGTCCACCGAGATGTGGAAGATCACGTCGTTGACCGTGACGCCGCCGGAAATCGTGCGGTCCAGCACCTGCTCGCGCTCCTTGCTGTCGGACCCGAAATAATAGAGCCCCAGAGGACGGTCGTGATCGTTGATATAGTCGATCGCCTCGTCCACCGCCTTGTAGGTCTTCACCGGCAGGACCGGCCCGAAGATTTCCTCCTGCATCGCCTTCATGTCGTCGGTGACGCCCCGCAGAATGGTCAGCGGCATCTTGCGGGTGTTGGCGCTGGCAAAGCTCTCGTTCGCAGGATTCACCTCGATCGCCTCTGCGCCCTTGGCCTTTGCATCTTCCACCAGCCCCTTGAGCCGTTCGAAGTGCTTGTCCGAGATGATCGCGGTGTAATCCTCGTTGTCGAGCAGACTGGGATACATCTCGTGCACGCCCAGCTGCACGGCGGCGATGACGCCTTCTTCCTGATCCTCCGGCACCAGCAGGTAATCGGGGGCGAGGCAGATTTGCCCCGCATTCAGCATCTTGCCCAGCGCGATCCGCTCTCCGGCTCGGGTCAGATCGGCGCCCTTGCCGATGATCGTCGGGCTCTTGCCGCCCAGTTCCAGCGTTACGGGCACCAGGTTCTTCGCCGCCGCTTCCATCACCTTGCGGCCCGTTTCGGTGGATCCGGTAAACACAAGGTGGTCGAAGGGCAGAGAGGAGAACGCCTGCGCCACATCCGGCCCGCCGGTGACAACGGCCACTTCGTCTTCCGCGAAAACGTCCGATACAAGCTCGCGCATCCGCTCGCTGGTGGCGGGGGTGAACTCGCTCGGCTTGATCATCGCGCGGTTGCCCGCCGCGAGCACCTGCATCAGCGGCCCGAAGCTGAGGTTTACCGGGAAATTCCACGGGCTCATAATCCCGACCACGCCCTTGGGTTCGTAGCGGACTTCTGCCTTGGCGCCCATCAGGCCGAGCGGGAAGCGGACCGAGCGCTTGTCCGGTGCGGCCCAGTGATCGAGGTTCTTGAGGCAATATTTCCCGAAACCGATCGTGCTGACGATATCCGTCATCATCGACCCTTCGAAGCTGCGGCTGCCGAAATCGGAATTCATCGCCTCGGCCAGCGATTCGCCGTGTTCGGAGAGGATGGACATCGCCCGCTTGATCCGGTCCCGACGGACCGAGAGCGCTTCGGGCCGGGCCGCGGTAAAGGCCCTGCGCTGGGTTTCCAGAATGCGCTCAAGGGTCTGGGTGGCGGTGTCGGTCATCTCTCGGCTCTCCGATTGTGTTTCTTGGCACGGGTATTACATCGAACGCGAAATCCGCCAAAGCGTTGCGACAGCAGAAAGGCACGAACGTACCAATGCCCCAGTTTTCCGAAGCCGATCCGATCGTCATTCTCTCCTATGCCCGCACCCCGATGGGCGCGATGCAGGGGGCGCTGGCAGACGCCACCGCGACCGATCTCGGTGCCACGGCGGTAAAGGCCGCCGTCGACCGCTCCGGCGTTGCACCCGATCAGTTCGACCGGACCTACATGGGCTGCGTGCTGCCCGCAGGCCTCGGCCAGGCGCCGGCGCGGCAGGCATCGATCAAGGCAGGCCTGCCCAAGTCGGTTCAGGCCACCACGGTGAACAAGGTCTGCGGCTCCGGCATGCAGACCGTCATCATGGGCTCCGAAGCGCTGGCCAGCGGCACGGTGAACTACGTGGTCGCGGGCGGCATGGAGAGCATGACCAACGCGCCCTACCTGCTGAAAAAGCACCGCAGCGGCGCCCGGCTGGGCCACGACACCGCCTATGACCACATGTTCCTCGACGGGCTGGAAGACGCCTACGAGGAAGGCCGCGCGATGGGCACCTTCGCGCAGGACACCGCCAACGAATACCAGCTGACGCGCGAGGAGATGGACGACTATTCCATCGAATCGCTGCGCCGCGCCAATGCAGCGATCGAAAGCGGTGCGTTCGATGGCGAAGTCGTCCCGGTGACCATCGTGACGCGCAAGGGCGAAACCACGGTCGAGCATGACGAGGCACCCGGCAAGGGCAAGCCGGACAAGATCCCGCAGTTGCGCCCCGCCTTCGCCAAGGACGGAACGATCACCGCCGCAACCTCCAGCTCGATCTCGGATGGCGCCGCCGCACTGGTCCTCAGCCGCGAGAGTGTCGCCAAGGAAAACGGCCAGACGCCGGTGGCGAAAATCGTCGCCCTCGCCGCTCACGCGCAGGAGCCGAGCAAGTTCACCGTCGCGCCCATCGGCGCGATCGAGAAGGTGCTCGAAAATGCCGGCTGGAGCGCGGACGATGTCGACCTGTGGGAAGTGAACGAGGCGTTCGCCTGCGTTGCGATGTTCGCCATGCGCGACATCGGCATCCCGCACGACAAGATCAACGTGAACGGCGGCGGCACCGCGCTGGGTCACCCCATTGGCGCAAGCGGCGCGCGGATCATCGTGACGCTGCTCAATGCGCTGAAGGAACAGGGCAAGAAAAAGGGCATCGCCTCACTGTGCATCGGCGGCGGCGAAGCCACGGCCGTCGCGGTCGAGATGATGTGATTTTGGCGCCGCGGGCGGGCCTCAGGGCTCGCCCGCGCCCCACAGGCGGTTCGCCTCGACAAAGCCGGCGCGTTTGCCGACCGAGAATTCGCACCAGTTCGCTTCGCAGTCGCCCAGCTTGCCGACCACGCCCGGTTCCAGCTTCCATTTGAGCGCTGAGCCTACCTTTGCGCCCTCGCGCATGTCCGCCAGGCCTTCGCCGATCACGATGGCCCCGCGCGTGCGACTGAGCAGGCGGGCCGCGATCCAGCCCTTGTCACCTGCCGGGTCCTCCACCAAGCGCCAGCCCTCGCGCACGCGCAGCACCTTCACCGGCAGGCCCTTGCGCTTGTACACCCAGTCGATCCGGTATTCCTGACTGGGGCCCACGCGCATGTTCGCCTCCGTCACGTCGACCGTGGCCCAGTAGGGCAGATCGCTGTTCTGCCCCCCGGCGGGTGTGGCACCGAGCAGGGCAACCCCTGCGGCGAGCATGGCGGCGCGTTTCAGCATCGCCGGGCAGAATACTGCACGCCCTGCCCCACTGGCAAGAAGCACGGTCGCTTGACCGCATTTCCCGCAGGCGCCAAGCATGGCGGCAATGTCCAGCCAGTCCGATCAATCCACCCGCCGCGTAGAGGGCAAGCCCCGCGTAATCGTCACCCGCGCACTTACTCCCGTCGTGGAGGAGCGCATGGGCGAGCTGTTCGATTGTCGCTTCAACGAAAGCGACGAGCCCATGGACCGCGACGCCCTGATCGCCGCAATGCGCGAATGCGACGTGCTGGTGCCCACCGTCACCGACCGGATCGATGCCGCAATGCTCGACGCAGCAGGTGATCGCATGCGGCTGATCGCCAGCTTCGGCGCGGGCACCGATCATATCGATCTGGCAGCCGCAGCCGCGCGCAAGATCACCGTCACCAACACGCCCAGCGTCTTTACCGAGGATACGGCAGACCTCGCCATGGCGCTGATCATCGGCGTGCCGCGCCGGATGCGCGAGGGCGTGTCGCTGGTCCGCAGCGGCGAATGGAGCGGCTGGGCGCCCACCGCGATGCTGGGCCGCAAGCTGGCCGGAAAGACGCTGGGCATCGTGGGCATGGGCCGGATCGGGCAGGCGGTGGCGCACCGCGCCAAGGCCTTCGGCCTCGATCTGGTCTATCACAACCGCAAGCGACTGCCCGAAGCGGTGGAGCGGATGTTCGGCGCAAGCTATGTCGAAAGCCTCGACGATCTGCTGGCGCAGACCGACATCCTGACCCTGCACTGCCCCTCCAACCCCGAAAGCCATCACATGATCGACGCGCAGGCGATCGCGCGGATGAAGCCGGATGCCTGCCTCATCAACACCGCCCGCGGCGATCTGGTGGACCAGGACGCGCTGGTGGAGGCGCTGGAAAGCGGGCATCTCGCGGGCGCGGGGCTGGACGTCTATCCCGAGGAGCCCAAGGTCGATCCGCGCCTGCTGGCCCATCCCAACGTGATGACCCTGCCCCACATCGGCAGCGCCACGGCGGAAGGGCGTGCGGCCTCGGGCGAGAAGGTAATTGCCAATATCCGCTTCTGGGCCGACGGCCATCGCCCGCCCGATCAGGTGCTCGACGCGCTGATCTGACCCGCCATCGGTTCGGCCATCCGATTTACGTCTTGTAGGGATAGTCCGGCTAAGGGGCTTGTCCGGCGCGCGCGGATACTCTCATTCTCGCGCTACCCATTCCCGGAGGACCTTCGCGCGATGACCAGATTCGTTTCGGCACTCCTGCTCGCGGCTCTTATCGCCGCCCCCGCCTCCGCGCAGGACATTGGCGCGATCGTGGCGAACGATACTGGCGATACGGCCTGGATACTCACCGCCAGCGCGCTGGTCCTGCTGATGACCCTGCCCGGCCTCGCGCTGTTCTACGGCGGGCTCGTGCGGTCCAGGAACTTCCTTTCGGTCGCACTGCAGACCGGCGCGGTGGCCAGCATCGTCTCGGTGCTGTGGATCGTGGTCGGCTATACATTCGCGTTCGGGGACGTCTCCAGCGGCTGGGTCGGCAACGGACGCGCGTGGATGCTGATAGAGCTGACCAACGTGCGGCTGGGCACGACCATCCCCGAAAGCACCTTCGTGCTGTTCCAGATGACCTTCGCCATCATCGCCCCCGCGCTGATGATCGGTGCCTGGGTGGATCGCGCCCGGTTTTCCTGGGTCGTCGTCTTCTGCGCCTTGTGGAGCCTGGTGGTCTACGCGCCCGTCGCGCACTGGATCTGGGGCGGCGGCTGGCTGGCGAGCTCCGGAACGCTCGATTTCGCGGGAGGTCTGGTTGTCCATACCACCGCCGGGGTCTCGGCCCTGGTGGTCGCGGTGATGATGGGGGCGCGGCGCGGCTTTCCCGACAAGCCGATGCTGCCGCATGCGCCGGGCCTTACCATGGTTGGCGCCGCTTTGCTGTGGGTCGGCTGGTTCGGCTTCAACGGCGGGTCCGCCCTTGCCGCGACCGACGATGCCTCCACGGCGATCATCAACACCCACGTCGCCGCGAGCACGGCGGCGCTGGTGTGGCTGCTGATAGAGCGAATCGGCTTCGGCAAGACGACCATGGTCGGCTGGGCCACGGGCGCCATCGCCGGCCTCGCCACGATCACACCGGCCGCAGCCTTCATCTCGCCCGGAGCCGCAATCCTGTTCGGCGCGCTGGCTGCCGTGGTCTGCTACTTCGCGGTTCTCCAGATCAGGAAATGGGGCATTGACGATTCGCTCGATGTGTTCGCGGTCCACGGCGTGGGCGGCATTATGGGCTCGCTTCTGCTCGGCCTGTTCGTATCCTCCGCGCTGGGCGGGGTCGGCTACGCTCAGGGCATGACGCCGGGCGCGCAGCTGGGCGCACAGGCGCTGGGCGTGGGCGTGGTCGCGCTGTGGAGCGCGGTGATGACCGCCATTCTGGCGCTGGGCATCGGGATCATCGCTCCGATGCGGGTGCGCAAGAAGGACGAGATCGAAGGGCTCGACATCACCAGCCATGGCGAGCGTGCCTGGCATCTGGGCGACTAGCCGATTTCGCGCATTTCCTCGTTCAAAATCGTGAGGACGCGCTGAACCGAGGCGCGGCTGGCGGAAAATTCGAAGTGCCTCTCCGGCACCTCGATCGCGCGGTCGCATTCGCCCTCCTCGCCCCGCGAACACGCAGGCGCGATGACGCCATCATGCGGAGACCAGATCGCAATCGTACGGACCGGCGGCTTCTGCCGAGGATCGTCCGGCAGCGGCGGGTTGTCCACCTTGTGATCGTTGATCGCCTCGTAGAGCCGCCACGCATTGTTCGCCCGCCTGTCGCCCGAGAACGGCGTGCCAAGCGTCATCACCAGCGCCACCTTTTCCGGGTGGCGCTGGGCGAGCACGCGGGCGTAGAGCCCGCCAAGGCTGATACCGATCAGGACGACCTTCTGCCCGGTCTGCGCATGAACCTCGTCCAGGCGCGCTTCGGCCCGGTCGAAGAAGGCCTGCGTTATCCCCGTGACCATCATGCCGAGCCGGGCGGGAAACGCGTCATAGCCCGCAGCGTTCAGCGTGCGGCGCATGAGCGAGGTTGCGCCGTCGTTCGACATGATGCCCGGCAGGACAAGGACCGGCGCCCGGTCCTTGTCCGGCGAGATCTCACCTGCATCGGCAGGCAGTCGCACACGCCGGATCGGGCTGGACCAGATCTTCGGCAGATTGGGAAGCTCGCGCAGCCAGGTGCCGAAAGACGGTGCCAGATGATCGTCTCTCGGTTCGGGCATCGCGCCTGGCTCCTAGTCTCCGGTCAGAATCCGGTCCACCAGCTGCTTCACCGAAGGGGTGAAATTGTTGGAATAGAACGGGTCGTTCTTGAACCTATAGGCCGCGTGGCCTGCGAACATCAGGTTTTCGTCCACCGGTCCACCATGGGCGATATCCTGCAGGGTCTTCTGGATGCAGAAGCTGCGCGGATCGGCGAGGCGCCCGGTCGTGTAGTCGTCGTGATCCTTCCAGCTGGAAAACTGGCAATGGCTCAGACAACCCATGCAATCCTGCTGGTCCTTGCGGATGATGTCGCGGCTCTCGGGCGTCACGAACACCGCAGTGCCGTCCGGCGTCTTGAGCGCTTCGGTAAAGCCTTTCGCCATCCATTCGCGCGCCTTGGGGCGGTCTTCCGGCTTGACCCAGAAATTGCGCGCCTTGCCCTCGTCCGCGAGCGGCTCGGTGCCTTCCATCTCGCCCTTCTTGAAGATCGGGATCTGCCGTTCGGACCGGTGCATCAGATCGTAGAGGAAATCGTTCTTCACCGCGCTGGAATAGAAGCCCGTGGGGGAGAACTTGTGCAGCAGCACATCGCCTTCCTCGATATTGCGCAGCGCATCCTTCCATTCCTGCGGGATCGGGCTTTCCTCGGTCAGCAGCGGGCGCGTGCCGAACTGGAAGGCGATCAGGCCGAGTTCCTCGTTGTCGATCCAGTTTTCCCACTCGCGCAGGTACCACACGCCGCCCGCCATCACGATGGGCACGTCTTCCGATACGCCTTCCTTGCGCATCGTCGCGCGCAGATCCTTGACGCGCGGGTAAGGGTCCTGCGGCTCGCGCGGGTCTTCCGCGTTGGAAAGGCCGTTATGGCCGCCCGCGAGCCACGGGTCTTCGTAGACCACCGCAGCCATCAGTTCGGGCACCTTGGAATAGCTGCGCTTCCACAGCGCGCGGAACGCGCGGGCGGAGCTGATGATGGGCAGGTAGCTGACGTTATAATGCGCCGCGATCTCCGCCAGCTTGTAGGGCATGCCCGCCCCGCAGGTGACGCCGGTGACGAGGCCGCGGGTCTTCTCCAGCACGCCTTCGAGCACCGCCTGCGCGCCGCCCATTTCCCACAAGACGTTGATGTTGATGGCGCCGTTGCCGTTCGCAATCTCGTGCGCACGCTGGACCTGCGCCACCGCACCGTCGATCGCGTACTGGATCAACTGCTCGTGCCGTTCCTTGCGGGTCAGCGCGTCGTACACCTGGGGTACGATCTTGCCTTCCGCGTCGTAGCTGTCCGCGTTGACCGCGCTGACGGTGCCGATGCCGCCCGCAGCAGCCCACGCGCCGGAACTGGCGTGGTTGGTTGCCGAAACGCCCTTACCGCCCTCGATCAGCGGCCATACTTCACGTCCGCCGTAATTAATCGGCCGCAGCCCTTTGAATGCCATGAATTTCCCAATTTGTTCAGCTGGAAGCGCCTAGCCCTGCGGTGATGCCCCTTCGGCGTTAGCGGCGCGGTCGTCCCCCGTACAAGGGACAATGTCTTCCGGGTCGGGCCTTGTAGCGCCGCGACTGAATTGTGCAAAGTATCCTGCCAGCTCGGGCGCATGCTCGATCCGGTCGAGCCTGTATCCGACCCGTTCGAACTCGCAGGCGAGCAGCGCCGGCGGGATGCCGTGGCGATCGGTCGGCCGGTCGATATCGACCACGATCACCTTGCCGCCTTCGGTCAGCGACGGCCACAGGCGCCACAGGAACGGGTAAGGCTCGGCCACCTCGTGGTACATGTGGACCAGGAATACGCGGTCGAAACTGTCTTCGGGCAGGCGCGGATCGTCTTCCGCCCCGAACTTGATCGACACGTTGTCGAGCCTTTCGCGCTCCACCCGGCGGCCGAGCCGCTCCAGCGCGCCGCGATCGATATCCTGCGCCAGCACCCGGCCGTCTTCGCCCACGCGTTCGGCCAGGCGGACCGTGTAATAGCCTTCGCCCGCGCCGATATCGGCTACCGTCATGCCCGGGGCGATCGAGGCCATGTCCATGACCTTGCGCGCCTCGCCCTGGCTGTCGCGCTTGTCTTCGGTGCTGAACTGGTTGGCGCCCAGATCGGAGACGGGCCGGTCGGGCTGGGGAAAGGCGCGCGCACTTTCGGGGCGGTCGCCCGCGTTCTCGGCCTCGCCACAGGCGGCAAGCGCGAGGGCCCATCCCAGAACCGACAGTAGTCCAAGCCGCACGATCATATCCGAGGCCCTTAGCCGCGCGAGGCCCGCTTGGCCAAGCGCCAATCGCGTGGCGTTACTCCACGTCCTCCACCTCGACCGCTTCACCCGTCACCCGCTGGGCGAGCGCGGCGGAAATGAAGGGGTCGATCGCGCCGTCGAGCACTTCGCCCGGGGCCGTAGAGGTTTCGCCCGTGCGCAGGTCCTTCACCAGCTGATAGGGCTGCAGCACGTAGCTGCGGATCTGGTGGCCCCAGCCGATTTCGGTCTTCTCGGCATATTCGCCCGAAGCCGCCGCCTCGCGCTCCGCCATTTCGCGCTCGAACAGCCGTGCCTTCAGCATGCTCATCGCGGTGGCGCGGTTCTTGTGCTGGCTGCGGTCGTTCTGGCTTGCCACGACGATGCCCGTGGGCTGGTGGGTGATACGGACCGCGGAATCGGTCGTGTTGACGTGCTGCCCGCCCGCGCCGGAAGCGCGGTAGGTGTCGATCTTGAGGTCGCTTTCGTTGATCTCGATCTCGATATCGTCGTCGATCACCGGATAGACCCAGACCGAGCTGAACGAAGTGTGCCGCCGCGCGCTCGAATCATACGGGCTGATCCGCACCAGCCGGTGCACGCCGCTCTCCGTCTTGGCGTAGCCGTAGGCGTTTTCGCCCTTGATGAGCAGTGTGACCGACTTGATCCCGGCCTGCTCGCCCGCCTGATACTCGACCGTTTCGACCTTGAAGCCGCGCTTTTCCGCCCAGCGCACATACATGCGCATCAGCATTTCGGCCCAGTCCTGGCTTTCCGTGCCGCCCGCGCCCGCGTGCACTTCCAGATAGGCGTCGTTCGCGTCCGCCTCGCCCGAAAGAAGCGCCTGCACCTTGTCCGCATCGGCGCGCACGGCCAGCTTTTCGAGGCTGGCGAGCCCTTCGTTCACGGTGTCGTCGTCACCCTCTGCCTCGCCCAGTTCGATGAACTCGATGGCATCGGCCATTTCGGACGAGATGGTGTTGACCGTGCCAATCGCGCTTTCAAGGCGCTTTTGCTCGCGCATGATCGATTGCGCCTGCTTGGGATCGTCCCACAGGGTCGGGTCTTCGACGCGCGCGTTCAGCTCGTCGAGTTCGCGCAGCGCGCGCTCCCAGTCGAGCGACTGGCGCACCAGCGCAAGCGCGGCTTCGATACGGTCTATATGGGCCTGCCCTTCGGCACGCATAGGCTGATCTTTCTCACGAATTGGGGCAGGCAGCGCTAGGGCCGCCTGCCCTGCATGGCAACCCGCGATCCCGGCCCGGGGCCGACGGCGCTAGTAGATGCCGCCCTGTTCCTCGACGAAGTCTTCGGGCGGTTCCTCGCGTTCGACGGCCCTCTGCCCCTCGGCCTGCGCACGCCGGGCGCGGCGGATGAGATCGAGCAGTTCCTGCCGCTGCGCCGCGATTTCGGACGCGCGGGTCGAACGGGGCGGTTCCGTATCGGGCTTGAAAGCCTCCCAGATGATCGCCGCATTCTCGTCCGTGCCCGGCCACTGGTCGAAGACGCGGCCACCCGTGCGCCGGTCGATCCGCACCATGCGGACCCCGGCCGGCGCCACGGGAGGCGTCGCGCGCCAGCGGTCGCGCGTTTCCTCGATGAAGGTCTTCACGATCGGCGCGGCGATGGTGCCGCCCTGTGCATAGCCGCCCATGTTGCGCGGCTGATCGAAGCCCAGATAGGTGCCGACCATCATCTGCTGCGTCCCGCCGACGAACCACACGTCCTTGGGGCCGGTGGTCGTCCCGGTCTTGCCGAACAGCGGCAGGCCGGTGCCACGCAGCACCTTCGCGGTGCCGCGCGTGATCACGCCTTCGAGAATGTGGCTGATCTGGAATGCGGTGCGAGCATCCATCATCTGGCGGCCCAGCGGCCCGGGCCGGGGCATCGCCGCACCGTCATATTCGGGTTTGTTGCATTCGGCGCATTCGCGCTTGTCCGCGCGCCAGATGACCTTGCCGCGTCGATCCTGCACGTAATCGATCACGGTCGGATCGTTGTAGCGGCCATGATTGGCGAGCGTGGAGAAGGCGTTGGTCATCTTCTCCACCGTGGTCTCGCCCGCGCCCAGCGCGAAGGAGATGTAGGGGTCGTAAGAACCGATGCCGACGCGTTCGTAGGTCTTGATGACATTCGCCATGCCCGCCTCGTTGGCGATATTGGCGGTCATCACGTTCTGCGAATTCTCGAGCCCGTAGCGCAGCGTGTAGGTGCCCGCCCGGCCACCGCGGATGCATTTGCGGCCATAGCGCGCACCCTGATAGGCGCAGAAGCTGCTGTTATCGACCTGGCTCGCCGGCGTCAGTCCCTGGTCCAGCCCGGTCGCATAGACGAAGGGCTTCACGGTCGAGCCCGGCTGGCGCTTGGCCTGGGTGGCACGGTTGAAGCTTTCGAGGCGACTGTCCCACCCGCCCTGCATCGCAAGGATGCGGCCGGTCTGCGGGTCCTCCACCACGATGCCGCCGGATGCGTCGGGGATGACGGCCACCCGCCACGCGTTGCCCGAGGGGCGCACCGCGAGCACATCGCCCGCACGCAGCGAGTTGGGCGCCCCGTTGAGCGTCGCGGTCTCGCCATCGGAAAACCCGATCGTGCCCGAGCCGGTGAACACCGCCACGCGCCAGTCGTCGTAATTGATGCCGATGTTGGCGCTCGCCAGCTGGCTCGTCAGATCGCCGTTATCCGGGTCCAGCGTGGCGACCGGGCCGCTCCATCCACGATTGCCGTGATAGCGCTGCATGCCGCGACGCAGCGCGGTGCGCGCCGCGTCCTGCAATTCGAGATCGACCGAGCTTCGCACCCACAGGCCGCCGGCATAGACGCTGTTCGGCCCGTCGTCGGCGGTTTCGCCGAACCGGTCGAGCAGCTGGCGACGTACTTCCTCGATGAAATAGCCTGCGTCCGCGTTGCGGATCGAGGTGGCGCCCGATGTCAGGCCCAGCGGCTCCGCCTTGGCCGCGGCAACCGCAGCCTCGCTCGCCCATTCGTTCTCCGCCATCTTGTCGAGCACGTAATTGCGGCGCGTGATCGCCATATCCTCGTAGCGTTCGCGTCCGTAGCGCTCGGGCGCCTTGGGCAGGATCGCCAGAAACGCCATCTCGTGCAGGTCGAGGTCGCCCACATCCTTGCCGAAATAGGCGCGCGCGGCGGCCTGCACGCCGAAGCTGCGCCGCCCCAACGGAATTTCGTTGAGATAGAGCGTCAGGATTTCCTGCTTGCTCAGCGTCTGTTCGATGCGCCGGGCAACCAGCATTTCGCGCAGCTTGCGGGTAATCGAATACTCGTCGCTCAGCAGGACGTTCTTGGCGACCTGCTGGGTGATCGTGGAGCCGCCCACCGCACGCTCGTCCGTGCCGGCCTTGCGTGCATAGTCGATCACGGCATTGGCCGTGCCGGTAATGTCGACGCCGTTATGGCTCCAGAACGTCTCGTCCTCCGCCGCGAGGAAGGCGTTGATCAGCGGTCGGGGGAAATCGACGAAATCGAGCTGCACGCGCCGGTCGCGCGCATAGCTGCCCACGATCTCGCCGTCATTGCCGCGCACCACGGTGGGCAGCGGTGTCTCGTAATCCTGCAGGGCCGCAGCGTTGGGCAGATCGCGCCCGATCAGGAACCAGGCGATGGCAAACAGCACCAGCAGCGCGGCGGTGCCATAGACGATCCAGCGCACGGCCCAGTTGTCCCGCCAGGTCTGCCTGAACTCGGCAAATGCGTCCGACGATCCGCGCTGGAGCCGGTAACGGATATGTTCGACGTTGATTTCGGTCATGATGCGGCAGCGCCCTTAGCACGCTCCTCGCGCGGACTGCCATAACCAATGGTGAACATCGTGATGGTGCCGATCAATCGGTGGACTGACGGGCGAAAAAGACACGGATTGCCTGGGCGACGAAATCGGCAAGTTCTTCCTGCCCTTCCCTCGAGGCAAGCCTGTCGGCATCGTCCGGGTTGGTCAGGAAGCCCACCTCGAACAGCACGGCGGGCACGTCGGGCGCGCGCAGCACGGCGAGCGCGGCAGAGCGCTGGGTCTGCGAGTGGAAGCGATGGCGGCCCTGCCCTTCGCGCTCGATCAGCTGGCCGAATTCGCGGCTGGTTTCCTGCACGCGCCGCTGCGACAGCTCGACGAGGATGTCGTTCACCGGATCGCTCTGGTTCTTGACCACCACGCCATTGAGCAGGTCGGCATTGTTCTCGCGGTTGGCGAAGCGTGCCGCCGCTTCGCTCGAAGCCTCGCGCGACAGGGTATAGACGCTCGCACCGGAGGCCTGGGTGTAATCGCCCGCGCTGTCCGCATGCAGCGATATGAACAGGTCCGCATTCAGCCGTCGCGCGATTTCCGGGCGCTCCTGAAGAACCAGAAACCTGTCGTCCTCCCGCGTCAGAGCCACGCGGATGCCCCCTTCTTCCAGCAGCCGATCCTTCAGCGCCAATGCAAGCGCGAGGACAACATCCTTCTCTCGCCGCCCGCCGGAGACGGTGCCCGGGTCCTTCCCGCCATGGCCCGCATCGATCACCACCAGTGGGCGCGAATTGTCCGGCGGGCCGTAGATCGTGGGCAGATCGACCGGCTGGCCTGCCTCCGGCAGCACGAGGCTGATCACGTAGTCGCGCCCCAGATGCGGCACCGGAAGCCTCAGGCCGAATAGGTACAGCCCACCGACCAGCAGCACCGGAAACAGGAAGATCGCCAGGATTTGGAAAAAGCGCAGCATGCGTTCGCATCAGTAAAATGCCGTGCCCCTTATGCGCAATAGAGTTGCCGCGCTTCTTCCGCGATGCTAGCCATAATGGGTCACAAGGCGCGAGGCCCTTCACAAAGACCGATTTTTTCCGGTCCGTACGAATGCCGAGCGATTGGGACGACGACATTGCTGCGCGGGCACAGGCCTGCACGGTTTCCGAAAACATTCACAGGTTGATGCGACCAATGCGCACCCCCCACCCGCTCAAAACCGCCAGGCCGATCGGTCTCGCGGACGAGCGCCTGGCGAGGGCCGAGAACATGGCAGCCGTCCGCTTGGTCGCAGACGCACACGCTCCCCGCATGTCCCTCAAGGGACGCGCGGCGGACTTTCCATTACGCCGGGCGAACACCGCCGGGCGATCTTTCATGACAGATAGCGCGCTTCGAGACCTCCCCCCCAAAGGGCGGACACGGCTTTCGATGCGCGTGGAGACACCTACATGGCACAGCGCATGCTTATCGATGCGCGCCACGCGGAAGAAACCCGCGTGGCCGTTCTCAAGGGCAACCGGATAGAAGAATTCGACTTCGAGTCGGCCGACCACAAACAGATCAAGGGTAATATCTACCTCGCCAAGGTTACGCGGGTAGAACCTTCGCTTCAGGCAGCCTTCGTCGATTTCGGCGGCAACCGGCACGGATTTCTCGCCTTCAGCGAAATTCACCCGGACTATTACCAGATTCCCAAGGAAGACCGCGACGCACTGCTCGCCGAAGAGGCTGAGGCGGCGGAAGAAGAAGAGCGTCTGCGCGCCGAGGAAGAAGAAGCCGGGCACATGCCGGGCGACGAATACGACGCCGAGGACGATGAATCCTCCGAAGCACTGGCCGAAGACCTCGCCGAAGACGGGCTCGAGGAAATCGACACGTCGGACAAGGACCGCGTCTCCACGATCGAGGAAGGCCAGCTATCCTCGGACGATGATGATGACGACGACGACGATGACGACAGCGACGACGAGGATGGCGGCTCCGAAAACAGCGGCCGCGGTCGTGGCCAGCGTCGCGGTCGCGGCGGTCCGCGCCGGCAGGGCGGCAAGGGCCGCAGCCGGGCCAAGGAAGTCGACGAAGCGCGCGCAAGGCGCCAGGCGCTGCGTCGCCGTTACAAGATCCAGGACGTCATCCAGCGCCGCCAGGTGCTGCTCGTCCAAGTCGTCAAGGAAGAGCGCGGCAACAAGGGCGCCGCGCTGACCACCTATCTCAGCCTCGCCGGTCGCTACACCGTGCTGATGCCCAACAGCAGCAGCGGCGGCGGCATTTCGCGCAAGATTTCCAGCGCGAGCGACCGCAAGCGGCTCAAGACCATCGTCGGCGATCTCAACCTGCCGCGTTCGATGGGCCTGATCGTGCGCACTGCGGGCCTCAGCCGCACCAAGACCGAGATCAAGCGCGACTTCGACTATCTTGCCCGGCTGTGGGACGAGATCCGCGAACGCACGCTGGGCTCCAGCGCGCCATCGCTGATCCATTCGGACAGCGACCTCATCAAGCGCGCCATCCGCGACATCTACAACCGCGAGATCGAGGAAGTCGTCGTCGAAGGCGAAGCGGGCTACAAATCCGCCAAGTCCTTCATGAAGCTGCTGATGCCCAGCCACGCGCGGCGGGTGAAACCCTATTCCGATCCGGTCCCGCTGTTCCAGCGCTACGGCGCGGAAGACCAGCTGCGCGCGATGTACGAACCGGTCGTGCAGCTGAAATCGGGCGGCTACCTGGTCATCAACCCGACCGAGGCGCTGGTCTCCATCGACATCAACTCGGGCCGCTCCACCAAGGAGCACGGGATCGAGCAGACCGCAGTTGCCACCAATCTGGAAGCGGCCAAGGAAATCGCCCGCCAGCTGCGCCTGCGCGACATGGCGGGCCTGGTCGTGATCGACTTCATCGACATGGACTACAACTCCAATGTCCGGAAGGTCGAACGCGCGATGAAGGACGCGCTGAAGAACGACCGCGCGCGCATCCAGGTGGGCCGCATTTCGGGCTTCGGCCTGATGGAGATGAGCCGTCAGCGCCTGCGCACCGGCGTGCTGGAAGCGAGCACGCGCGAGTGCCCGCACTGCGACGGCACAGGGCTGGTCCGCACCGCATCCTCCGCCGGCCTTTCGGCGCTGCGCCTGATCGAGGACGAGGCGGCCAAGGGCAAGGGCACGCAGATTCGCCTGTCGGCCAGCACCGAAGCGGCGGTCTACCTGCTCAACGAAAAGCGCGCCGAGCTGCAGGAAATCGAGCAGCGCTATGGCGTGACCGTGGAAGTCGTGCCGGAAGGCGAGGACGAAGGCGCGAAGATGAGCGTCTCCAGCTCCGGCCCCAAGCCCACGCACGCACCCAAGTTCGAGCCGATCGTGGTCGACGATGTCGATGACGATATCGAGGACGACAACGACGATTCGGACGAGGAACAGGGCCGCGACAACGACAGCGACGACGAACGACCGAAGAAGAAGCGCCGGCGGCGGCGTGGCGGGCGCAACCGCAACAAGCGGCGCGACGACAACGACAGCAACGATAACGGGTCGAGCGACGATTCGTCCGATGACGAAACCTCCGGTTCCAGCTCGGACGATGCCAATTCGGATGACAGCGACACGGGCGAAGACAAGCCCAAGAAGCGCCGCAGCCGTGGCGGGCGCGGGCGGCGCAAGAAGTCCGACGACACCACTCCGAACGAGGCACAGGAAGACGTGTCCGAACAGGTGGTGGAAGACATGCCCGTAGTGGCCGGGCCCGAGGATACGCCCGAGACCGCCGAAGCTGCCGCGGACGACAAGGCGGAGCAAAAGCCCAAGCCGCGTCGCTCTCGCGCCAAGAAGGCCGATCAACCGGCCGACGGGGCCGAAGGCAAGGATGGCAAGTCCGAGGATTCTGAGAAGCCTGCGCCCAAGAAGCGTGCCTCACGTGCAAGGAAGGCTCCGGCCAAGGACGAAAGCGGCGAGAACAGTGGCACGGAAAGCCCGGCGGAAACCGCGGACGAAAAGCCCAAGCCCCGTCGGACCCGCGCCAAGAAGGCCGACCAGGGCGATGAGGCCGCTGCCAAGGACACGGCAAAGAAGCCTGCCGCACGCAAGCCCCGCAAGAAGGCCGGTGAGCCGTCCGCCAGCGAGAACACGACCGAGCAGCTGACCGAGGATATCGCAGTGGTTGCCGGGCCGGAGGACACGCCCACCGAGCCGCAGGAAGCGGCGCAGAAGGACGAAGGCAGCAAGCCCGAGCCCGCCCCGGGTGCCGCCAACGATGCGAACGGCGCCAATGATGCGAACGGCGCTGGCGAAGACGACGGCAAGCCGCGTCGCGGCTGGTGGCAGCGCACCTTCGGAGCGTGATCGGCAGGGCCTGACCGTCCTGTGATGATGGGCGTGCGGTAGGAAAGCGGAAGGGATATTCGACCAATGCCCCTCGCCTACCGCACGCCCGATCACCGCTTTTCGAACCTGCCGGATTTCCCCTTCCGGCCTCACTACTACACGCTGCGCGAAGGCCTGCGCGTCCATTACCTGGACGAAGGCCCGCGCGACGGCACGCCCGTGCTGATGATGCATGGCGAACCGAGCTGGAGCTATCTCTACCGCCACATGATCGGCCCGGTGGTGGAGGCAGGCTACCGCGTACTCGCCCCCGATCTGATCGGCTTCGGCAAGTCGGACAAGCTCACGAAAAAAAGCGAATATTCCTACGCGCTGCATGTCGCATGGATGCGCGACTGGCTCGATTCGCTGAATCTGCAGAACATCGTCCTCGCCTGCCAGGACTGGGGATCGCTGATCGGCCTGCGGCTGGTGGCGGACACGCCCGATCTGTTTGCCGGGGTGGTGCTTTCGAACGGCGGGCTACCTGCGGGCGAACCTGCCCCGCGCGCCTTCGGAAGATGGCGCAGATTCTCCCGGTTCAGCCCCGTTTTCCCGGTCGGCACGATCCTCCAGAAAGCCACCATCCGCGAACTGAGCAAGGCGGAGGTCGCCGCCTACGAGGCCCCCTTCCCAACCGGCAAAAGCAAGGCGGGCGCGCGAATCTTCCCCTCACTGGTCCCGCTGGGCCGGAACGAGGCGGTGCCCGATCAGGAACGGGCGTGGAAAAAGCTGCGATCCTTCGACAAGCCCTTCACCTGCGCCTTTTCCGACGGGGATCCGATCACGCGCGGCGGCGATGCGAAATTCCGCGAGACCGTGCCCGGCGCGAAGGACAATCCCCTGCACCGCACGCTGAAGGGCCATCACTTCATCCAGGAAGACGATCCCGAAGGCTTCGCCGCCGTCATCCTCGAAACGGCGCAGCGAGCCGGGGTTTAGCGCTCGTAAAACCCCTCTGACACCCGGTCATGCAGAGCGGAGAACAACCGCGCGGAACACACGTGCCTGTTTCACCGGCGCAAGCCGGTCAGAACTCCACCCGCTCGCCCTTCCAGTCGAACAGCTGCCCGCTGTCGCGCGATGTCAGCCCGTCGAGTACGTCCAGCAGGTTCGCGGCGGCCTCGGCAGGCGGCGTCAGCTGCCCCTCCGGCAGGTTCGCCTGAAAAGGCTCCGACAATGCCGTGTCGACCGTGCCCGGATGCAGCGCGACGCAGATGGCCTTCTTGTGCGTACGATCCAGCTCGATCGCATAATTGCGCACCAGCATGTTGAGCGCTGCCTTGCTCGCCCGGTAGGAATGCCACCCGCCGATGCGGTTATCCCCGATGGAGCCCACGCGGGCCGAAAGCGCCGCGAACACCGCGCGCCGATCGCGCGGCAACAGCGGCAGGAAATGCTTGGCCACCAGCGCCGGGCCGATGGTGTTGAGGTGGAAGACCCGCGCCATCGCCTCTGCGTCGATCTGCCGATAACTGCGTTCCGGCCCGGACCCGTCGTGCAGCGTCAGAACCCCGCTGGCGACGATGATGCAATCGAGCGGCGAACCCACCTTCTCTGCGGCTTGCGCGATGGTGTCTTCGTCATCGAGATCGAAGTGCACCCATTGGATACCGTCGGGCAGATCGTCCGGCTTCCTGCGCGATGCGGCGAACACCTCTGCTGCGCCGCGCGCCTGCAAGCGCTCCACCAGCGCGGCGCCGATGCCGCCCGAAGCCCCGAACACGACGGCCCGTTCAATCGCCTGTCCTACACTCGCCATAGCCGCTACCTCGCTCGTACATTCCCGACGCACCCCGCCCGCAACTTGCGCCCCCTTCGTTTTCTACCCTTAGACACTGTGTCAGGTGTGTCAGGAGGACCAAGGACCACCCTTGCACCTTGCGCTGCAGGCGCTAGGTGAGACCCAAGCAAAATTCAGGACCTGATCGATGGCGACCTTCACCCTCCCCAAGAACTCCAAGATCCGCGACAAGGGCGAAGTCCACACCGCCCCCGACGGCGGACGGATCAAGAAGTTCAAGATCTATCGCTACAACCCCGATAGCGGCGAAAACCCCCATTACGACCGGTTCGAACTGGATCTGGACGCCTGCGGCCCGATGGTTCTGGACGCACTGTTCAAGATCAAGAACGAGATCGACCCGACGCTGACCTTCCGCCGGTCCTGCCGCGAAGGCATCTGCGGATCGTGCGCGATGAACATCAACGGTTCGAACGCGCTCGCCTGCACCACCGCGATCGAGGATCTGGGCGGCGAAATCCGCATCACCCCGCTGCCGCACATGGAAGTGGTGAAGGACCTGGTGCCCGATTTCACGCACTTCTACGCGCAATATGCCTCGATCCGCCCCTGGCTGCAGACCGTCACCCCGACGCCGAGCGGCAAGGAGCGGCTGCAGAGCCCGGAAGAGCGTGAGAATCTGGATGGCCTGTACGAGTGCATCCTGTGCGCCTGCTGCTCCACCGCGTGCCCCAGCTACTGGTGGAATTCGGACAAGTTCCTCGGCCCGGCGATCCTGCTGCAGGCCTATCGCTGGCTCGCCGACAGCCGTGACGAGATGACCGGCGAACGGCTCGACCAGCTGGAAGACCCGTACCGCCTGTATCGCTGCCACACGATCATGAACTGCGCGAACGTGTGCCCCAAGGGGCTGTCGCCCGCCAAGGCGATTGCCGAGACCAAGAAGATGATCGCCGAACGCGCCATCTGAGCGTGGTTCGCCCGCATCCGTTCTTCGACTACCGGGAAATCCCGGGCGGTGACGGCTGGTATAGCTGGAATCCGCATGACCAGACGCGCTTCAACGCGGTGGTCATGGGCGATCTCGTCACCCGCCGGGAAGGCGATGCGTGTCGCCTGCGGATGGTGCCCGAGCACAAGCACACCAACCTGCAGGGGATGCTCCACGGCGCGACCATTCTGGGGCTGATCGACATCGCGCTGTTCGCTGCCGTCCACGTGCTGGGCGAAGGGGAGCCCGGCCCGTCGCTGACGCTGGAGCTTTCAACGCAGTTCGTGGGCGCGGGCGATCCGGAAAAGCCGCTCGACGCGGTCTCCGAGATCGTGCGCGAAACCGGCCGCATGGTGTTCGTGCGCGGGCAGGTGGTGCAGGAGGACGAGGTTGTCGCCAGCTATTCCGGCATCGTGCGCAAGCGCTCTTCCAGTGGCAAGGCAGCCGGTTGACCAGCGTTCTCGCCCGATACGAAGAGCTGCTGTCCGCGGGCGAACTGCGCAAGGACGCGGACCAGCGCGCGGCAGTGGTGCAGCTGGAGCGTGTGCAGAGCGAGCTGGAGGCTGGCAGCGCGCGCAAGGGCCTGCTGGGCGGATTGCTCGGCAAGAAGCCACAGCCGGTGCGCGGGCTCTACATGTGGGGCGGCGTCGGGCGCGGCAAGTCCATGCTGATGGACCTGTTCTTCGAATGCCTCGACATTGATCGCAAGCGCCGCGTCCACTTCCATGCCTTCATGCTCGAAGTCGACGCGATGATCGCCGAAGAACGTGCGAAAAAGGCGGAAGGCCCCGTGCGCCGGGTTGCCGCCCGCATCGCGGAAGGGACGCGCTGCCTCGCCTTCGACGAGATGGTGGTGAACAACACCGCCGATGCGGCGATCATGGCGCGGCTGTTCACCCCGCTGATCGAGGATCACGGTGTCACCATCGTCACCACCAGCAACCGCCCGCCGCACGATCTGTACAAGGACGGGCTGAACCGGTCGCTGTTCATCCCCTTCATCGAACTGATCGAGCGTGAGCTGGATACGCTCTCGCTCAACGGGCCGACCGATTACCGGATGGACCGCTTGGGCGGGCTCGAAAGCTGGCACGTGCCGCTGGGCGATGCAGCCACGGCGCAGGTGCGAGAGGCCTTCTTCCGCCTGACCGATTACGAGCCGGAGGATGCAGCCCATGTTCCCAGCGGAGAGCTGGATCTCGGCGGGGGGCGCACGCTGCACGTGCCCAAGAGCCTGAAGGGTGTGGGCGTCTTCAGCTTCAAGCGGCTGTGTGGCGAGAACCGGGGAGCATCGGACTACCTCGCCATCGCGCGGGCCTTCCACACGGTGATCGTGGTGGGCATTCCGATCCTGAGCCCGGAGAACCGCAACGAGGCGATCCGCTTCACCAAGCTGATCGACGCGCTCTACGAACACAAGGTGAAGCTGTTCGCCACCGCCTCCGCCGAACCGGAGGCGCTCTATCCATCGGGCGACGGCAGCTTCGAATTCGCGCGCACCGTCAGCCGTCTGCGCGAAATGCAGAGCGCGGAGTACATGGCGCTGGGCCACGGCGCCGATTGAAACGGGGGGCGATCGACCTAAATCGGTGGCTTCCCGGCGGCTCAACAACCCCGCCGATGTGAGATACTGACATGATCGATATCCGCCCGTTCGACAGTCTCGGCGCTGCCAACCACGGCTGGCTGGATGCCAGGCACCACTTCAGTTTTGCCAGCTACCACGATCCCCAGCGCATGGGCTGGGGACGCATCCGCGTCTGGAACGATGATACGATCGCGGCGAAGAGCGGTTTTCCGCCCCATCCGCACGACAACATGGAAATCGTCACCTTCGTGCGCACCGGCGCGATCACGCACGAGGATTCGCTGGGCAACAAGGGCCGTACCGTGGCTGGCGACGTTCAGGTGATGAGCGCGGGCACCGGCATCCGGCATTCCGAATTCAACCTGGAAGGCGAGACGACCACGATCTTCCAGATCTGGATTCTGCCGGACAGCCAGGGCGAACCCCCGGCCTGGGACCAGCGCGAGTTCCCCAGGGCGAGCCGCGATGGCGGCTTCGTGATCCTTGCCAGCGGCACACCGGAAGCGGACGAGGCTCTCTCCATACGGGCCGATGCCAAAGTGGCAGCGGCGACGCTCAAGGCGGGTCAGACGGCCGAATGGCAGGCCACGCCGGGGCGCCACCAGTATCTGGTCGCGCAGACCGGTCGCATCCGCGTGAATGGGCACGAGGCAGGCCCGCGCGACGGGATTGCGACGAAGGACGAAGGCGTGTTGCGGGTGGAGGCGCTGGAAGACGCCGAGATCGTGCTGGTCGACTCGCGCTAGCGGGTCACGCGTCCTCGCGCACCTTCTCGACCGCACGGCTCTGCTTGCTGGCGAGCCGGCCCATGAGCTTGAGGTCGCGCTCGGTCAGTTTGAGCGCGGTATCGGCCCAGATCTCTGTAATCTCGGTCAGCTCGGCGAGAGAGAGGTTCCAGCTGCGCTTGATCGCCCGGCGCGATCCCAGCAGCCCGGCATGGCGGCGCGCGTTCTTCTCGATGAAGGCCTGCACCGCTTCCTCGCCGATCCCGTCGGGTACCACGTCATGCACCAGCCCGAGGGCCAGCATCTCGCGCGCGGTCAGGTTCTTCCCCGAGGTGATCAGCTTTTCCGCGGCGACGCTGCCAAGCTGGCGGCTGAGGAAGGCATGCGCGCCCATGCCGGGGAACAGGCCGAACAGGATCTCCGGCAGGCCGAAACTGGCGCTTTCCTCGGCAATGATGAAATCGAACGATAGCAATGCCTCGAGCCCGCCCCCCAGTGCATCGCCCTGAACCAGGCCGATGGTGAGAAGCGGCAGGCCCAGCGTGTTGATGTTGCGGTGAAGGATGCGGCAGCAGCGATGGCCGTAATCGACCAGCGAGGCACGATCGCCCTTCAGGATCAGCTGGCGGAACAGCGCCAAGTCGCCGCCATAGCAGAACACGCCCGGCGCATGGCTGCCCAGCACCAGGAAATGCAGGTCGCCCGCGTTGAAATTCGCCTGGATCAGATCCTGCCAGCGTTCGAAGTCGGCGAGCATCGCCGGGGTGAAGCTGGGCCGCCCCTGAGGCACCATGTGGGTCCAAAGAGCCTTGGTATCCGCGTCGTATTCGACCCGAAGCTCGTTCAGGCCGAACAAGGCAGGCGCGATCGAAGGCGCGCCCTCCAGGATCATCGGATCGCCCGCCTCATCAAGGATGATGTGCTGTTCGAAATTGGTGCTGACCCGGTTCATTGCGCCCCCGCTTCATGCTGAACCGGAAGGACTGAGCCCCCCGCGTCAATCAAGACTCGCATTCGAGGGGGCGTGGGGCAATAATTTATTTACTATATTCGGCGTTCTGAATCATTTTTGCGATGAGCCGAGTCTAATTGTTGCTTAAAAGACTCATATTTCGCTCCAGCATGACCAATTGCCACAGCTCGCGCGCGTGGTCCCGCCGACCCGCGATATGGTCTTCCGCCAGGCCGGACAGCGCATCCGCATCGAACCACCCGCTATCCAGCAAGCGCTCGCTGCGCACTGCAGCGCGGGCGGTGTCACGCAGATCGGTCCTGAACCATTGCGCGATCGGCAGCACGAAACCCTGCTTCGGGCGATGCAGGATATCGGCCGGCAGATCGCCAGCCATCGCGCGTTTGAGGGCATATTTGCCCTCCCCCCCGAAGACCCGGCGCGCCTTGGGCAGGCAGGCCGCGAATTCGACCAGCCGGTGGTCGAGCAAAGGTTCGCGCGCCTCCAGACTTACCGCCATGCTGGTGCGATCCACCTTGGTCAGGATATCGCCGGGGAGCCAGAACTTGAGATCGGCGTATTGCGCCCGGTCCAGCCCGTTGCGCGCAGGGGCCGCGCGCATGAGGTCGATCAGAGGTTGCTCGGCACGGTATCCGCCGAGTGTGCGCATCATCGAAGGCGAGAAAATAGCGGCGCGATCCCGTGGGCCCATCACGCTGAGCGCGCTTGCATAGGCTTCCTCGCCCGACAGGGCGAGCGCGTGCAGGGTAGACCGCGCCCGTAGCGGGCGGGGCGCCCAGTCCGCCTTCGGGTAGATCGCCGCCAGCGGGCCGAAAACCTTCCGCCTCAATCCTGCCGGGAGCCACTTGCGGGCGTTTTCCTCACCGGCATGGAACACGTGGCGGCGATAGCCCGCAAAGGCCTCGTCCGCGCCGTCGCCCGACAGCGCGACGGTGACGTGCTGCCGGGCCAGCGCACAGACCTCGGCCGTGGGCAAGGCCGAGGCATCGGCAAAGGGCTCGTCGAACATCGCGGCCAGCGCATCGATCCGGTCGAACATCGCCGGGTCGACCATCCGTTCGTGATGATCGGTCGAAAACTGCGACGCAATCCGCCGCGCATAGGCGGTCTCGTCCAGTCCGGCGACGTCGAAGCCGATCGAACAGGTGGTCACGGGCCGATCGGACAGGTCGGACATCAGCGCGACCACCGTCGAACTGTCGACACCGCCGGACAGGAAGGCACCGATCGGAACGTCGCTGACCATGCGCGATTCAATCGCATCGCACAGGTGGGAGTGGATGACCTCGGCCTCGTCCGCCTCGTGCATGTGATGGCGATCGGCGAAGGAAATGTCCCACCAGCGCTCCGGCGGGCGCGGCGCCATGTCGTGTTCGACGACCATGAAATGCCCGGCAGGCAGCTTCTCCACGCCCTTCAGGATGGACCGGTGATCGGGCACGTAGCCCCACGTGAAGTAATCCTCGATCGCCAGTGGATCGACTTCACGCTCCAGCGCAGGATGTGCCAGCAAACCCTTGAGTTCAGAAGAAAAAGCGAAGGTGCCGTCCGGCAGGGTCGCGGTGAAGAGCGGCTTCACTCCGAAGCGATCGCGGGCGAGGAAGAGCTTGCGCGAATTGCGGTCGTAGATGGCGAAGGCGAACATCCCGTCCAGCCTTTCGAGGCAGCGGCTGCCCCATTCGCGCCATGCGGCCAGGATCACCTCCGTATCGCCTTCGGTGGAAAAGCGATGGCCATTCTGCCGCAGTTCGCGCCGCAGGGCCCGGTAGTTGTATATCTCGCCATTGAAGACGATCACCGTGCGCTCGTCCCGCGAATGCATCGGCTGGGGCGAACCCTCGACATCGATCACGGACAGGCGACGGTGGGCCAGGCCCACGCCCTGCGCCAGCCAGAGCCCCGCCCCGTCCGGCCCGCGATGCGTCATGGAATCGCGCATCCGGGTCAGGACGGATCGGTCGACAGGCGCCTGACGGTCGCGCGCGAAGAGGCCGGCAATGCCGCACATTTGTTAAGTTCCTTAGCGCGAAACCGCGCTAGCGACCAGCTTCTCGGGACCCTTCGCGTCCGCATGGAAGCGATCCAATGCATCCCGGCCAGCCCCGCCGGACGTAGCGTCGGCCGAGACAATCACCAGCCAGCGCGGTTCGGGACGCAGAAACAAACGCTTGCCCAATCCTGCCAGGCGAAAGTGGAGCGGATCGGACGTGGCGGACCCATCCCCGACATAGCTCGTCCAGGCCAGCCTGCGCTGCGTTCCATAGGCCATTATCTCGGTCCCGAGCATGTTAGCCGGGGCGGATACCGGCCCGACTTCGCGCCAGGGCGAATCGGGCGGGACGGCCCCCTCCCCGGTCGCCGTAGGATCGCCTATGGCGCCATACTCGGCGAGGTAGAGATCGACTTCGTGGCCCGCGCCATCGCGATAGATCGCATGCATGCGAGATCGCGCGCCCGCCCCCTCCGGCTGCCAGCGCACCGGCTCGCGCTGTTCCACCTGCGTCCAGCCCGCAATGTCCGGTGCCTGTAGCGCCTGCGGCGGTGCGCCGGTGGCGTGCGCCAGCCCTCCCCACAGGCCGAACAGGACAATCGCCGCGACCAGCAGCGGCGCAAGCGTGACTGCGCGCGCCGGCATCTTGTCTAGCGCCACCACCAGCGGATCGTCCGCCAGCCGTGCCGCGGCCCGGCCCTCGGCCTCCGGGTCGCGGTCGAACCAGCGCCATGCAATCGCCAGCACCAGCGCAACGACGATGGCGAAGAAGAGCCAGCCGTACACGATGTGATCGACGCCGCCTGCGCGCTCTGCCCCGACATACTGCGCGATGGCAACGATCGCCCAGGCCCGCACCCCATTGGCCAGGATCGGAACGATGACGCACAGGGCCATCAGCGCGATGCGGCGGCTCCAGCGTTCCATGCCGACCTTCGCTGCGAGTACGCCAAGCGTCACCATCGCCACGACGAACTGCACCCCGGCGCATGCTGCGGCCACTTCGAACAGGCCTGCGGGCGTATCGATGAAGACCCCGTCGATCTCTGCCTCGATCCCGCTGAGATGGGTCAGCGCGATCACCATGTCCGCCGTCAGCATCTGAAGCGGCGGAACGATTTCCTCGCCGAAGGGCACCAGAAAGGCCGCGAAGGCCAGCGGGAACAGCAATACCGCGCCAACCCGTGGCCCAAGCAACGCAATGGTTGCGGTTTGCAGGATCAGCACGGCGCCCGCCTGCGCCACGATATCGAGCGAGGTGAGCGATCCGATTAACCAGATGAACAGTGCGGGCACGACCAGCGCCACCCCCGGCCACCAGGCCTGCGGCGACATCCCCGCAAGCACCTCGCGCCGGTTCCACACGAGCCAGGCGATGATGGGCGGGACGAAGAGGATGTGCTGATAGGCGGACACGGTCAGCCACTGGCGCGCCATGTCGACCCATTGCTGCGCGGTGAGAAGCACTGCTGCCACAAGGACGAACGCGAGCCAGCCGAGCGCGGAGGCCCATCCTGCCGGGACCCGCTGGAGCAGGCTTGCGGCGGAAGGCCGCTTGCGGTCGCGGGTCAGCTCAGGCGGCATTGCGCACCGGATCGTCGGCTGCGGGAGAACTGTTTGCAGCAGCTTCGGCCGACGGACGCAAAAGCTCGCCAAGTCCGCCGAGCATGGCCGACCATGATTGTTCGGCGAGCACGAATGCGCGAGCCGCATCGCCCATGGCCTTTGCCCTCGCCCGATCCTCGATCAGCGAGAGCGCGCGTCCCACCATCATCCGGTCACCCTCGGCCACCGCGAAATGCACGCCATCCTCTGCGTCGATGCCGGTGGCGGCCTCGGGCGAGAGCAGCACGGGCTTGGCCATCGCCATCGCTTCGAGCACCTTGTTCTGGATGCCGCGTGCAATGGTGAGCGGCGCGGCGACGATATCCGCCTCGGCGAGGAAGGGCCGCACGTCGGGCACTTCGCCCCACACGGTCACGCCGTCCTGCCTGCCCAGCGCCTTGACCGCAGGCGTCGGTGCGCGGCCGACAATGTGGAACTCGGCGCGCGCGCGGGTTTCGCGAATGCCGGGCAGGATGCGCTGTACCATGCGTTCCACCGCAGAGACATTGGGCGCATAATCCATCTGCCCGGTGAAAACGATATTCGGTCCGGGCCCGAACAGCGTGGGCTGCGGGGCCACGGCCTCGGGCGCGAAGAACTGCGCGTCGATCCCGTTGCGCATCACCTTGATATCCACTTGCCCGGGGCTGGATAGGCGGGTGCGAAACAGGTTCGCCTCGTGCTCGCTGATCAGCAGCGTGGTATCGGCGGTACGCGCAAAGCGCTCTTCCGCGGCTGCGAGCAGCCTGCCCTCGCGCGCATGGACCCAAGCCTTGGGCGCGCTGCCGCTTTCGCCGTAGGCTTCGAACTTGGCGCTATCGACGTCGCACAGGTCGAGCACGGTGCGGCCCGGAAAATGGGGCGAGACATATTGCGCCATCTGCCCGGAGAATACGTAGATCGCGTCGATCGGGCGGTAGTGTAGGACCTGGTCGACCCATTCCTGCAATCCGGCATGGGCAAAGGCGGTGAGGCTGATCGGCTGCCCCTTTGCCATCGCCCGGACTGCGGCCAGCATGTCGTGCCGCCGCTGCGGGACCAGATAATGGCTCTCCGCGATGCCGGACAGGAATTGGTCGCCGTAGCCCGATGCATCGTCGAAAGTGCCGACATGCACGGGACCCAGTCGCGCAAGCGCGCGCAGCACATGGTAGGACCGGATCTTGTCGCCGCGGTCGGGCGGGAACGGCACGCGATGCGCAAGGAAAAGCGTTTCACCCATCACGCCAGCCCCCGCGCGATCATGGGGCCGAGCCGATTGGCCACGGGCAGAGGAAGGCGCTTCCACAGCTCGATCTTGCGCGCAAAAGCATCGCTGGTGGGATCGACATCGCGCGCCTCGGCATCCGGGGCGGTCCAGCGGGCATAGGCGAGCGGCTCGGGTTCGAACCCCCAATTCTTCTTGTAGTTATACGGCCCGCTGCCGGTTTTCGAACGACCGAAATCGAAGTGCGTGCAGTCGCGCTCTGCCCGCGCATGGCACATCAGCGCGTAATACATGCGTTCGTTGGCCCGCGTCGCTCGCGCGCGCCACACGCCGCCACCCCAGAAGGGAAAGGCCGTGCCGCCATGATAAAGGGTCAGCACGCTGGCGAGCGGTTGCTCGCCTTCCCACACCGTCAGGATATCGGCCCGGTCATCGAACCCGCGCAGAACCGCGTCGAACAGGCTGCGCGGGAAGACAGGCGTGCCCAGATTATGGACGCTAGCCGCGTAGCAGGCATAGTGCGCCACCCGGTCGGCCTCCTTCGTGCCCACCGTGACGGTGAGGTCGTTCTTCAGGCTCTTGCGCACCTCGGCGCGCTGCTTGCGCGGAATGGCGAGCAATTGTGCTTCATCGTCCTCGGCAAGATCGGTCACGAAGCCGGCGTGCTTCCCGGTGATCGCCTCCCAGCCAGCGGGAACCTCCCCGCCGCGCAGTTCGACCTCACCGCAGGAGAGGCGCAGCGCCAGTTCCTGCGCCGCGCGGGCAAGCCCCTCTGCGATATGCGTATCCTCTGCCAGTGGGCCGCCGTCGACCGCGAAGCCGCTGGACACCAGCGCGCGGCCGAAAAGAGGCGAGTGAACCAGCGTCAACGGAAGCCAGCCGACGATCTTCCCGTCCCGCGTGGCGACGATGCCCCTGGCACGCTGGCCGGTGCCGCGTTCGACGGCGATCAGCCATGCGGGCAGGTGAAACGGGCTGCCGCCCTGAACATGCACGAAGGCGGTGATGGCCTGCGCTACATCGTCGTCGCCGAGATCGGCAATCGAGATTTCGGCCTGGCTTCCCGGGTATGCGGGACGGAAAGGGGCGTTCATGCGGCCTCCGCCTGCGTATCGGGCGCGACATTGTGCGCTATGGCGTCGATCCGGCCCCAGGAGAAATCGCCCAGCAGCCGTTCCAGCTTGGCCTCCATGGCCGACAGATTGGTGTAGTGCCTCAGGCGCGAGCGCAGCGGAGCACCGGCCACACGCGGCTGGCCCGGATCCACTTCCCACGGGTGGAAATAGAAGATCGCCGGTTGGCCTTCCTCGCGGTTGACCTGATTGATCGCCCAGCGGGAGAAACCGTAGGGCAAGGTCCTGAAGAAACCGCCGCCACCTGCCGCCATCCGGCGCTTGCCCAGCATAGCGGTCGTGACCGGGAGCTCGACGAGCGGCGCTCCCTCAACCGGCCGGAACGCGAAGCGCGGGGCCTCGCGCCAGCCGTAATGGTCGTGCGCGATGGGGGCCACGCTGGAGGAATAGGCATAGCCCTGCTGTGCCAGCTCCTCGAACGCCCAGAGGTTGCGCGCATCGATGGAAAAGCTCGGCGCGCGGTAGCCGGTGACGGCCTGGCCGCTGGCATCTTCCAGAATCTCGCGGGACTTGCGCAGGTCTTCCGCAAAGGCGGCGCGATCCATGGTGAACACGCGCTGGTGATCGTACCCATGGCTGGCAATCTCGTGCCCGGCATCGGCGATGGCGCGGATAGCCTGCGGAACACGCTCTGCCACCCAGCCCAGCGTGAAGAACGTGGCCTTCACCCCTGCCCTGTCGAACAGCGCGAGAACGCAATCGACATTGCGCTCGACGCGGAAATCGCATGCATCCCACTCGCCGCGCGCAATCGTATTCTCGAATGCGCCCACATGGAACCAGTCCTCAACGTCGACGGACAGGCCATTCACGATGCGTCTGGGTTGGGATGCCGGGGCGAGGTCCATGGTTACGCCGCCCGGTTTTCCTTCTGGCGCCCGTCGGCATCGAGCCATTCGATCAGCAGGCGCAGGAGATAGCGGGTGCTTTCTTCCTGTTCCTCCAGGCGCGCCTCGAGCGCGCCGACGCGATCCGCAAGCCCGCCATCGCCCTTGCGCGGGCCTTCTTCGATTGCGCGCGACAAGGTGGCGATGGCAGCGCGCAGATCGTCCATATCCTCGCCCGCAGGCCTGTCCGGCGCGCCGGCCGCAACTTCGCGCCGGGGCTGCGGCGTCGCCTCCTGCGCGGGGGAAGGAGCGGGCGCCGGGGTCGGCGCGGGTGCGGGTGCGGACGCCATGTCTGCTGCGGGATTGGCAAATGGGCGGCTGCGTTCGCTCTGCGCCTCGCTGCGGTTGTCGCGTGCCATTTCCTCGACCACCTGGTCCAGCATCGCGCAATCGATATGCGTACGCTGCTCCACCGCACCCATCAGCAGCAGGCGCGTGGCGATCTGGTTGACGCGGCGCGGGATGCCTCCGCTCGCCTCGTGGATCTTCGGGAAGATCTTGGGATCGAAGGAGGGAGTGCCCCTCCAGTTCACCAGCGACAGCCGGTGTTCGATGTAGGGCGCGATTTCCTGCACCTCCATCGGGGTGAGGTGATGCGCGGCGATCACCCGCTGGCGCAGCTGCTCCAGCCGGTCATGCCCGGCGAGCGTCTGCTTGAATTCCGGCTGGCCCAGCAGCAGCTGCTGCAGCAGCGGATGCGAACCGAGCTGGAAATTGCTCATCATCCGCAGCTCTTCCAGCGCTTCGAAGCTGAGGTTCTGCGCTTCGTCGACCACCAGCAGGCAGCGGCGGCCATCGCGGGCTTCCTCGTGCAGGAAGGTCTCGATCGCGCCGAGCGCAGTTGCCTTGTCCTTGCCCGCGACATCCAGGCCGAAGCTTTGCGCAACCAGATGAACCAGCTCCGATCCATCGAGGTTGCTCGTCACCACCTGGCCGACGGTCATCTGTTCGGGGTCCACCTTCTTCATCAGGTGCGCGACCATGGTCGACTTGCCCGAACCGATCTCGCCCGTGATGACGATGAAGCCCTCCCCCTGCGACATCCCGTAGCCGAGATAGCTCAGCGCCTTTCGGTGCGTGATGCTCTCGAAATAGAACGTCGGGTCCGGCGTGAGCTGGAATGGTCGGCCCGTGAAACCGTAGTACTGATCGAACATGGCTTGTGGCGGTCCCCTGGGTATCTAGAAGTCGTAGCGCAGGCCGATGAGGGCCGACGCGTTGGTTTCGTCCACGAGATCGCTGTCGATCCTGTCGATCGAGACGGCGGCGCGCGCGGACAGGTTGTTGAAGAGCGTGCGGTTGTAGGCGGCGGACGCACCCAGCAGAAGCGCATCGGCAAGGTCGCTGCCGCCCTTGTCCAGATAGCTGGCATAGGCGTTCAGGTTGAAGCCCGAGAACGGATCGAGCGGACCGCCAACGCTGATATTCGCATAGTAGCTCTGGTCGACCGTGCCATCCGCCAGTTCAAGCAGCGTGCCCTGCGCGCCGAAGAACTCGCGGCGGTCATAGCCCAGGGTCAGCCCGGTGCTCAGGCGGCCCATCTGGGTGGAATAGGCAAGGTTTGCTCCCTGGTTGCGGAAGGCAGCGCTGCGCACGGAGGACAGCGCGCCGCCAAGGCAGTCTGCCGAGCCTTCGGTGCCCGTGCCCGTGACGCAGCCGGTAAAGTCGCCCGTCAGCGCATTGCGCGACGCCTCGAAGCCGACCGGCAGATTGGCCAGCGAATTGGTGATCACGCCGCCGAAACCGCTGATCGAGTTGTAGACCGCCGCGTTGACTGCCGAGCGCGAGGACGCCTGCCAGCTGAAGGTACCGTAGTAGGAATCGCTGTCGTAACGGCGACCGTAATGGGCTTCGAGCTGGGTCCGGCGCGAAGGCTTCCACATCACGCCCACATCCCAGATCAGCCCCTCGGTCTCGAATGCGATCCGGCGCGGGCTGTTCTCGTCGGTCTGGTAGCGGCCGTCAGCCCCCAGGACGGGATCGCCATTGGTATCGCGCACCACATCGCGGTTCGACACCTCGACATTCTCGTAGCCGACCCCGCCGACCACGGCGAGACCGGGGTCTACCGGTACGGTCACATCGGCACGGGCATAGAGATCGCGCACGCGCTGGTCGGAGTTGGAAACGTCCTCCTGGTATGCGCCCCCGCCGATGCCGACGCCAACCGGCAGCACCGCTTGCGGAGCGATGCCGACCCGCGCGTTGGCGGAATGGACGACGCTTTCCTGCGCGACGTCGATCGGGGTCACGGTATTGTCCACCACGCCCACCGCGGGTTCTTCGACGCGGTTATAGCCGAAACGGTAGTTCGCGCTGACCTCCGCCGCGCCCATGCGGGTCGAGATATTGGGCCCGGCATAGACCGAATAGACGCGCGCTTCGTTGTCGGCGTCGATCGGCTGGCCGCTCGCCACGGTTGCCCCGCCACCGCTGTCGACGCGGGTGCGCGCGGCAAGGCCGCCCGCCTCGATCGTTACGCCCGGCGCAATCGCGCCATAGCCACGGGCAACGCCCGACAGGCTGTCGCCGTCTCCGACATTCGGGGACAGGTCGTCTCCGTAGCTGATGACCCGGTCGTAGCGCAGCGAGACGGAGCCTCCGGCGCGGCGGCCCTGGACCGACGCATCGACACCGGCTGCCACCGAACCGTAGACGGAGGTTTCGCTATCGGGCTCGATCCGCTGGGTGACGATCTGGTTGGCTTCGATATAGGGATCGATCCGGAGCCGCTGGCGTGTCGGTGCGCCGCTGGGCCGCGAACCGTCGCCGCCGCCGTAGCTGTCTCCTTCGCCGTCCTCGTACCCCTGGCCGCCGGGATCGGCGCCATAGGGCGATGTGGATGCGGGCGCGGATGCAGTTTCGCGGCCGCCAGTCACCTGATCGTCGCTCCAGTTATACTGGGCGAACGCGGGCGCCGGAAGCAGTGCGCCAGCGCTCAGCAGCGCGGCGATCACGGGCAGGCGGGTCATGGTGGAAGTCCTCATCCGTAATAACTCCCGAAACGGCGGCCGCTCGGACTGAAGATCGCGTTGTTGAGCACCAGCTTGATGTCCGGACACGCGCTCAGCAGCTGGGCTGCATCCTCCAGCGCGCTCTTGCCCGTGCGGTCGGCGCGCGCGACGAGGATCGTCTGGCCGACATGCTTGGCGATTTCGGCAGCGGGCGACGCGGCGAGCGCGGGCGGGCTGTCGACCAGCACGATCCGGTTCGGGGCCTGCGCGGTCAGCCGCTCGAACAGCTCGGCAGTGCTGCGGCTGGAAAGAGCCTCGCTCGCATGGCTTGCGTTGCGGCCGGGCGGCAGCAGCCAGAGACCGTCGATATCGGTCCTGAGCACGTGATTTTCGACGCGGATCTCGCTGTCGGCAAGCACATCCATCAGCCCCGTGTGTTCGGGCAGGCCGAAAACCTCCTTGATCGACGGGTTGGCCATGTCCGCGTCGATAAGCACCACTTCGAGATCGCGCTCCGCAGCCAGCGACAGCGCCAGGTTGACGGCGCAGAAGGTCTTGCCCTCGTCCGCATGCGGCGAGGTGATCAGGATGCGGCGCGACAGGCCGGTTCCCGCGGCGCGCGCCGCCTCCAGGATCTGGCGCTTCACGATGCGGAATTCCTCGGCCAGGCCGGACGCCTGCCCGTTGGGATCGATGAAACCGCGTTCGCGCAGCCGATTGAAATCGACCTCCACGCTCTGCCCGGCGAGCGCGATGGCATTGGCACTGCCATCGATCACCGCTGGGGGTGCAGCGTGCGGCGGCGCAGCGGGCGCCGGCGCGGGGACCGGCAGGCTGGCCTGCGAAATCTCGCTCTCCACCGGGATATCCCGGCCGACTGGCTCAGGCGAAGCTGCAGGCGCGGCTTCGGGGGCCGGTTCGCTGGCGGGCTTGCGGAGCGGCCTCGCGCGCTTCATCGGCACGTCGTCGAAGCTGCGCGGCATCGGGGCCGCGCCCAGATCGTTCAGCCCGAAGGCTCCGCTGGCGCGCTCCAGAAGAGAGCTTTTCTCTTCCTTTTGCTCGCCCTCTTTCGGCGGCTTGATGGGGCGATGTTCGGTCATTCGGGCCTCCTCACGCCATCACCTGGCCAACCTGGACGAACTCGAGCCCGAGCAGGATGACAAGCAAACCGCCAAGCGCCCCGGTTCCGGCGTAGAACAGCCGCAGCTGGCGATCCTCGGCAGCCTTCCGGATCGGCGGAACGCTGCGCGAGATCGTGCCGATAACCGGCAGGCCGATCGCCTTGGCGAGCCCGGCGCTGGTCGAGAATGTGGAGCGCAGCATGGTGAGCGCGATGGCGCTCCCCAGCCCCGCGCCCGCGCCCAGCACCGCCACTGCCAGCAGCAGCAGCGGCCGGTTCGGCGCTGCGGGGCGGCTCGATACGCCGGGCGCATCGATGATATCGAAGCGGAAGGAGCTGCGTTCGCTTTCCACCTGGCTGCGCAGTTCCATCTCTTCGCGGTCCTGCAGAAGCTCGTCGTACTTGTTCTTGAGAACTTCGTAATCGCGCCCGATCCGCTGCGCTTCGGCGGCAAGGCCCGGTTCGCTCGCCTGATCGGCGATCATCATGGAGATATCGGCCTGCAGCGCCGCCTTGCGCGCCAGCAGCGCCTGCACGTTGGCCTGCCGCTCCGCCCGGATCGAGACGAGCGAGCTGTAAGCCGGATTGGGCATGCCCCCGGCCGAACCGCCACCGCCCGACTGGCGCAGCAACTGCAGCTGGCGCAGCGCGACCTGCATGTCCGGGTGATTGTTCTTGAGGCCGCGCGCGCGCAGCTGGGCAACCTGTGCCTCTGCCTGCTCGAGCGCGCTGCCGCCCCCTGCCCCGCCCGACAGGGTCTGCGGCGTTCCCGCCAGCTGGCCGTTGATCGCGGCGAGCGCGCTTTGCGCACCTGCAATATCGGCTTCCACGCCGCGCATTTCGGTGCGGGCCTGCTGAAGCTTGCTGGAGATGGCCGCCGAGCCGCCGATCAGTTCGGGATGCTCTGCCTCAAACGCGGTCCGCCGCGCTTCGGCTGCCTCCAGGTCCTTGGCGCGCAGGTCCAGCTGCTGGTCGAGCAGCGCAACCGCATCGCTCACCTCGCCGCGCGTTCCCTCGACATTGGCCTGCCGGAAGATCTCGAGCAGCTTGAGCACGACGTCCTGCGCCAGCTTCGCGTTCTCGGCATCGGTATAATCGCTGCGGCCCATCTGGGCGGTGATTTCGAAGAGATTGTCCTCCTCGCTCCGCACCTTCACGTTCTCGGCCAGGCTGGTGATCGCGCCTTCCATGGCACGCGGAGAATTGATGTTCTCTCCCAGCTTGGTCGACTCGATCACCTGGCCCAGCGTGGAGGCGCTGGAAAGCCGCTGCCGCACGCGCGCAATATCGGTCATGTCGCTGCCCGCGATGCCGATCTGCTTCGAGAGCACGTCATCCAGCTGCACGAAGATCTTCGCGCGGCTTTCATACGTGTTCGGGATGGAGGCGACGAACAGCCAGCCTGCAAGGCAAACGCCCCAGGCCACGCCCAGCGCGAGCCACTTGCGGCTCCAGGCGGCATAGAGCGCTGCGCGCACCTCGTCGAAAAGTTCGTTCACGTGAGCAACGCCCTCAAAATACGCTTTCGGGGATGATGATGACGTCGCCGGGCGCGAGCATCACGTTCGCATCGCTGTCACCGCGCCGAAGCAGGTCGGACAGGCGCAGCGAATACTCGCGCTGGCGGCCGACCCGCGGATCGAACCGGATCAGCTTGGCGCGGTTGCCCGCCGCGAATTCGGACAGGCCGCCAACCGCGATCATCGCGTCGAGCACGGTCATGTTGGCGCGGTAGGGGATCGAGGCGGGCTTCTCGGTCGCGCCGATGATCCGCACCTGCTGGCTGAACGTACCCGCGAACTTGGTCACGATCACCGACACGATCGGCTGTTCGATGAATTGCGACAGGTGCAGGCGAATATCCTCCTGCAGCATCGCCGGGGTCTTGCCCACGGCGGGCATGTCCGTGACCAGAGGAATCGTGATCCGCCCGTCGGGCCGGACCTGAATATTGGTCGCCCCGAGTTCGGGGTTGCGCCAGACATGGATCGAAAGTTCGTCCAGCGGGCCGATCACATATTCCTGGCTCGGCCCTTCCTGCGTCGCCACGAAGGCGGCGGGCGGCAGTTCCGGGCCGCCTCCGCCAACGCACCCGGCGAGAGCGAAAAGGCCGAGAATTAGGCTTAGAAACCTGGCAGTTGCGCGATTGCGCATGGGATCGATCCTTCCATTCATGTCCGCCCGATGGCACGCCCGCGAAGCGCGCCACCTTTGCTGGCCGACGATTTGGGATCGTTCCTCGCCAAAAAGGGTGAATATCCCGTTAGCTACGGGACCTGTCTTGCGCCGGTCCCGTAGCGGGACGCGGGGCCGGAAGAAGTTAACGCCGCGTTAGACGAGCATCTCGATCGCAGGGCCCTGGCCGAGGAAATGCATGGGCGATGCGCTGGCCCCGTAGGCCCCGGCGCAGAAGACGGCGACCAGATCGCCCACCTCCGCCCGTGGCAGCTCGGCCCTGTCCGCCAGGCGATCGAGCGGAGTGCACAGGCAGCCGACAACATTCGCAATTTCAACCGCTTGCTCGCCATACTTGCTGGCGATTGCGAGGGGGTAGTTGCGTCTGACGACCGCGCCGAAATTGCCCGACGCCGCCAGCTGGTGATGCAGGCCGCCGTCGGTGATCAGGAAAATCTCGCCGTGGCTTTCCTTCCGGTCGACGATCCGGGCGAGGTAAACCCCTGCCTCTCCCACGAGGTAGCGGCCCAGCTCTATCGCCATTTCGGTTTCGCCGAGTTCGTCTGGCAAATTCGCAAACCGCTCGCCCAGCGCCGCGCCGACGGCGGCAACATCGAGCGGTTCGTTACCCGCGAAATAGGGGATGCCGAAGCCGCCGCCCAGGTTGAGCGCGGGGCATGGCTTGCCGACTTCGCCTGCGATGCGTGCGGCCAGATCGAGCACGTGGCCTTGTGTCTCGATCACCGCGTCGGCTTCCAGCGTCTGGCTGCCGGTGTAGATATGCAGGCCCCGCCAGTCCGCCCCGCCCTCGATCAGAGTGCGGATCAACGCGGGAACACGCTCTGCGTCCAGCCCGAACTGCTTGGCGCCGCCGCCCATCTTCATCCCCGATCCGCGCATGTCGAAATCGGGGTTAACGCGCACCGCCACCTTGGGCTGCACGCCGAGTTCCGCGCCGATTTCCAGCGCGCGCGCCGCCTCGGTCTCGCTCTCGCAATTCAGCGTCACGCCCGCTTCGATAGCGGCGCTAATCTCGCGCGGGCGCTTGCCCGGGCCGGCGAAGCTGATGTGCGCGCCGTCGATCCCGACGCCTTGCAGGATCGCCAGTTCCCCACCCGAAGCGAGATCGAACCCGTCGACCAGCCCGGCCATGTGGCGGATCACGTCGGGGTGGGGATTGGCCTTGACCGCGTAGTGGATCGCAAGGCTCGCGGGCATGGCAGCGCGCAACTGTGCCATTCGGGCGTCGAGCATGCTGCGCGAATAGACGAACAGCGGGGTATCGCCCGCCTCATCGGCCAGATCGCTCGCCTTGCGTCCGCCGATGGCCAGTTCGCCATCGATGGTCTCGAACCCATGTGGGATCGGGCCGAGCGGCTTTGCGGCGTTCGGATCGCGTCTGCTCATGCCGAGCCCCCTTCCGAAATTTCGCGGTAAAGCGCGGTCCGATCGATCTTGCCGTTGGGATTGAGCGGCAGCTCGGCACGCCATTCGATCCGGTGCGGCTGCATGAAGCTGGGCAGATCGCGCTTCAGCGCTGTGGCCAGCGCCTCTTCCTGCCCCTCGCCCCGGACAACAAGATAGACCGCCTGCCCCAGTTTCGTGTCCGGCACGCCGAAAGCAACGGCATCAGCGACCAGCCCCGTGGCAAGCGCGGCGTCCTCTATCTCCTGCGGGCTTATACGGTTGCCCGCGCTCTTGATCATCGCATCGCGCCGCCCGACGAAGAACAGCAGCCCATCCTCGTCGCGTTTCACGTAATCGCCCGACCATACCGCCGTGCCGCCATAGTGCGAATGCGCGGGCGCGGGCCTGTATCGTTCCGCCGTGCGCTCCGGGTCCTGCCAGTAGCCTTGCGCGACCAGCGGCCCGCAATGGACCAGTTCGCCCTCTTCGCCGGGCGACGCAGGCCCTCCCGCGTCGTTCACCACCAGCACTTCGGCAAAGGGCACGGCCCTGCCCATGGAGGTGGGATGTTCGGCCACCAGCTCAGGATCCAGGAAGGTGGACCGGAATGCCTCGGTCAGCCCGTACATCGGGACGATGTCCGCCTGCGGCCAGGTTTCACGCATGGCGTCGATCAGGTCCACGGTCAGCGCGCCACCCGAATTGGTGAGCCGCCTCAGGCTGTCGCCCGCGCCGTTTTCCCACTTGGCCTCCACCAGCTGACGCCAGAGCGGCGGAACGGCAGCGAGCGTGGTGGCCTGGTGCTTTGCCACCGCCTTGGTGACGTCGCGCGGCATCAGGTAATCGAGCGGGGCAACGCAGCCGCCTGCATACCACGTGGAAAGCAGCTGGTTCTGCCCGTAGTCGAACGCCAGCGGCAGCACGGCGAGCGTCACGTCATCGCTCGCGAGCTTGAGGTAATGCGCCACGCTCACCGCGCCGAGCCACAGGTTGGCATGGCTAACCATCACGCCCTTGGGCTTGCCGGTGGAGCCACTCGTATAGAGGATCGCCGCCAGATCCTGCGGATCGCCGTCCGAAGGCGGCAAGGCGTCACATCCGCGCGAGGCCTCCAGCACATCGCCTTCGGCCATGGCATCGCAGGTGCCGGGCAGATCGCCGCTTTCCAGTGTCGCCAGCCTTGCGGGGGTGCCCAGCAGCAGGCTTGCGCCGCTATCGGCCAGAATATGCGCGACCTGTGCGCGCTTGAGCATCGGGTTGATCGGCACGTGGACCAGCCCCGCGCGAGGCGCCGCAAGCGGTAGCAGGCAGGTCAGTTCACCCTTGGCGCCCCATGAGGCCACCCGCGCGCCGGCGGGGAAGCCTTGCGCTTGCAGCCATGCCGCCAGCCGACCGACACGGGTTCTTAAGTCCGCATAGCTAAGGGTCTCGTCACGCAAGGCCAGCGCCGGATCGGCGTCCGCGCCGCGTTCGATCACATGGTCGAGCGGAAAAGGGGTCGGATCGGGCTGGGTCATGGAGATGGGAGTGCAAGCCTCGTGAACGCGGAAACCGGTGGCTATCACAAGGAGGTTACCATTGTGCAAGCAGCAGATGGCGAAGCCTGGGGGGGTACGCGTGTGTCGCCGTTCGACCGGCCCGAGTGGTTCGCGCTTCTGGCCGAATCGCGGCCGGGCGCCTTCACCGCGAGCGCGACGCAGGACGATGCGACAGTCAGCATGCCGCTCAACCGGGCGGATGGCCGGCTGGAGGCGCTTCGCAACTGGTATTCCTTCACCTGGCGCCCGCTGGTGCCGCACGGAGCGACCGGCGAGACCGCACTCCAGCGGCTTGCGAAGGATCTGAAGCACGAGGCTCCGCGCGTCACGCTCTGGCCGCTGCCGGAGGAGGATGGCTCGGCCAAACGGCTGGCCGACGCCTTCCGCAAGGCGGGATGGTCCGTCGCGCTGAGCCGGTGTGACGAAAACCATGTGCTGCACGTCGAGGGCCGCAGCTTCGCCGAATACTGGGCCGGGCGCCCCGGCAGGCTGCGCACCACGCTCAAGCGCAAGGCAAAGAAGGTTGATGTCGAGATCGTCGAGCATTTCGACGCAAAGCTCTGGCAGGATTACGAAAATATCTACTCCGAAAGCTGGAAGCCGAGCGAGGACGAGCCCGATCTGCTACGCCGTTTTGCGCAGGCAGAAGGCGCGGCCGGGCGCATCCGCTTCGGTATCGCACGCGCCGATGGCAAGCCGGTCGCCGCGCAGTTCTGGACGGTCGAGAACGGCATCGCGTACATCCACAAGCTCGCGCACTTGGAAAGCGCCAAGCCTGTCTCGCCCGGCACCACGCTGAGCGCGGCGCTGTTCGAACACGTGATCGACCGCGATGGAGTGGAGCTGGTCGACTTCGGCACCGGCTCCGATGCCTACAAGCGCGACTGGATGGAAGAGGTGCGCCCGCGCTTCATGCTCGATGCGCTCGACCCGCGCCAGCCCGCCGCCTGGATTCCCCTCGCCAAACGCGCTGTCCGGGCGATCCTTGCCAGCGCGCAGGCCCGGCGCTAGGGCCACGGCCAGATTTACGGCAGCTTTACGGTAAATATGACCGCCCAGACCTCCGCGCAGACGGACCCGACCGGGCCCGCACGCAGCACGATCGACGAGACCTTGCGCGCCATCCTGCGCGACGTGCTCGGCCTGTCGAGCGAACGCGCCGCCCAACTCACGCCCGACAGCGGCCTGTTCGGCCACCTGCCCGAGCTCGACAGCCAGGCCGTCGCCGACCTGCTGACCGAGATGGAAGACCGGTTCGACATCATCATAGAGGATGACGAGATCGACGGCGATCACCTCGAAACCTATGGCGGCCTCCTTGCCCTCGCCGAGGCGAAGACCGCTACCCGTTAGCGGCTCGGAAAATGACTACGCCCTTCAAGTTCGTCGAGTGGCCCTGTCCCGTCGTTGGCGGCGACACGCGCAGCGAGGCGGCGCTGGTCTTCGACCGTGGGCGAGAATCCCGCCTGCTGGTCATCCCACCGCTGTTCGACGAGGCGAACAAGCTGCGCCACACTCTGGTAGAAGTGCTGCGCAGGCTCGACGCCTCGGGGATCGACGGGGTGCTGCCCGATCTTCCCGGCTGCAACGAAAGCCTTGCACCACTCGCGGAACAGACGCTGGAAAACTGGCGGGCGGCAGCAGCGGCGGCGACGGCGCACTTCGGCGCAACCGGCGTGCTGACGGTGCGTAGCGGTGCGCTGCTGCGACCGTCGAACGTGCCCGGCTGGGATTATGCCCCGCAGGACGGGCCGAAGACATTGCGCAGCATGATCCGCGCGCGGATCATCGCAAGCAGGGAAGCCGGCAGCGAGGAGACCCGCGACGCCATAGAGGCAAATGGCCGCGCCGAGGGTATCACGCTGGCAGGCTGGCACATCGGCCCCGCGCTGTTCGCGGCGCTGGAAGCGGCCGAACTCGCGACGCGCGGAGACGGCGTCACGGTAATCGAACACGAAACCATCGGCGGACGGCCCGCGTGGCTGCGTGCAGAGCCCGACTTCGACGCGGACCAGGCAGACGCGCTCGCCGCAATCATCGCGGTGGCCATGAGGCAGCCGGAATGAGCCGCCTGCACCTCACCTTCAACTGCGAGGGCAGCACGCTGGCCGCGACGCTGGACACAGCGCCGCTCACCACCGGCCTGCTGCTGGTCAGCGGCGGCAACGAGATCCGCTCGGGCGCCTTTCGCGGGCAGGCGCGACTGGCGCAGACGATCGCCAAGCGCGGCTTCCCCGTCTTCCGCTACGACCGTCGCGGGGTGGGCGACAGCGAGGGGGAGAACCTGGGCTTCGAACATTCCGAGCCGGATATTCTTGCCGCGATGGAGGCGTTCCGCGCCATCGCACCGCAGGTCAACCGCGTGGTCGGCATCGGCAATTGCGACGCAGCCAGTGCGCTGATGCTGGCCGGTGGCGCGGGATGCGACGGGCTGGTGCTCAGCAACCCGTGGACCATCGAGGAGACCGACGAGGAAGACACCACGCCGCCGCCCCAGGCCATCCGCGCGCGTTACCTTCAAAAGCTCGGCAATCCGCGCGAGGTCGCCCGTCTGGTGAGCGGAGGGGTGAACCTGCGCAAGCTGGGCCGCGGGCTTGTCCGCGCGGTCCGCCCTGCCCCGCCCGTCGGCAATCTGGCGACCCGCATGCGCACATCGCTCAACGGGTTCGAGGGACCGGTTCAGATACTCCTCGCAAGCGCCGACCGCACGGCACAGGTCTTCGAAGGCGCATGGCCGAAGGGCGACCCCCGCGTGTCGCGCTGCGAAGGGGCCAGTCATGCCTTCGTGGAGCCGCAGGCGCGCGAATGGCTGGAAACCAAGGTTCTGGAAGCGTTGCGCGGTTAGTCGCGCAGGAACAGGCTCGCCAATTCCACGTGAGTCGACCAGCGGAACTGGCCGACAGGGCGTAGCTCCGCGAGCCGGAAGCCCGCATCCGCCAGCCGCCTTGCATCGCGCGCCCAGCTTTGCGGATTGCAGCTGATATAGGCCACGCGTGACGCCGTGCTCTGCGCGATCGCATCGACCTGGTTGCGTGCGCCTGCGCGCGGCGGATCGAGCAGGACGCAGCCGAATTTCGAGATTTCATCGGCGGTCAGCGGATCGCGGAACAGGTCGCGGTGCAACGCGTGAACCGGCTTGCCCGAAGCTCTTGCGGCGGCCTGGCAGGCGAGGTGCGCCCCGCGGTCGGCCTCTGCCGCCAGTACCTTGGCCGGGCCTGCCAGGGCGAAAGCGAAGGTGCCAAGGCCGGCGAACAGGTCCGCCACGATGCCGTGGCCGCTGCACCATTCGCGCGCAGCCGACAGCAAGGCCGCTTCGCCGTCCGCCGTCGGTTGCAGGAAGGCGCCGTGCGGGAACGCGACCGGCGTACCACCAAGCGTGACCGTGGCCGGTTCGGGCTCCCACACGGGTTCGGGGCCGAACCCCTCGTCGACCGAAAGCCTTGCCAGCGAATGCTCGCGCGCGAAATCGAGCAGGGCTTCGGTCTGGGCAAGGTTCTCGGCAGAGATGCCCTTGATCTCGGCCGCAATACCGGTGTCGACCAGCGTCAGCTGAATATCCGCCGCCAGCTTGCCGCCCCATGATGCCAGCAGCTTGCGCAAGGGATCGACCAGGGCGAACAGCCGGGGGTGCAGGATGTGGCATTCGGTCATGTCGACGATCCGGTGCGATCCGCCCTCCCGAAAGCCGATCACCAGCTTCTTGCCCAGTCGCGCGGCATGCAGCGTCGCACGGCGCCGGGTGCGCGGCGGGGAGAGATGCGGCGGCGCAAGCGTACCGGGTACGAGGCCCTGCGATTCGGCGGCGAAGCTCACCCGATGGCTGACGAACTGCGCCAGGGCTGCGTCGTCGGCATGCTGCAGCTGGCACCCGCCGCATTGCGGGAAGTGGCGGCAAGGCGGATCGACGTGATGGGGGCCGCGCACCAGCGTTCCATCCGCCGCCAGCACGTCTCCCGGTACGCCGCCCGCGACGTGCTGGCCGCCTTCCGTCAATCCGTCGCCCTTGGCGGCAATGCGCGTGACCGGATCGCTCACAGGAAATCCGCCAGCGCCGGATGGACCGCTTCGGCGAGCATTGCCGCGGTGAAGCCCTTGCCCGCATAGCGTGCGGCTCGTCCGTGCAGCTGCACCGCCTCGCATGCGGCTTGGCCTGCATCCTGCGTCACTCCCAACCGGGCAGCGGCAATGCCGGCAAGCACATCACCGCTGCCTGCAACCGAAAGCCAGCGCGAGGCGGGCGGGAAGAAGCGGACCACGCCCCCCGAAGCCAGCAGCGTATCGGCGCCCTTGGCCAGCACGGCGCAGCCTGCCTTGCTCGACAGGGCCTGCGCCCTTGCCCGCTTGGTGTCTTCCTCCACGCCGAATGCCTCGCACAGCCGGCTGAGTTCGCCCTCGTGCGGCGTGAGCAGCATGGGCGGACCATCCTCGGCCAGCATCGCGGGCTGGAGCAGGTGCAGCGCGTCGGCATCGAGCACAACCGGCTTGCCCGCCGCGAGCACGGCTTTCAGGCGCGCGCGCGCAGTATCGTCGCGCCCCAGCCCCGGCCCGATCAGCAGGGCGGATATGCGCTCGTCCGACAGGGCCTGATCCAGCGCGCTATCGTCCTTCACCAGATCGGGCGGATGACCGGGATGGTCATGCTCGCTCATCCATTTGACGTAACCCGCACCCGCCAGGGCGCAGGCGCGCGACGAAAGCAGGCTTGCGCCGGGCATCGCGCCGCCGACCACCGCGACCAGGCCGCGGCTATACTTGTGCGCAGCAAACTCGGGCGCGCGGATGCGGCTTGTGGTGTCCAGATGCATCGCCGTGTCACGGTCCGGCACCCCGATCTCGACAAGGCGAGCCGCGCCGACAGCCTTGAGCGAAGGCCCCGAAAAGTGGGCGGGTTTCCAGGCGCCGAAGGCCAGCGTCAGGTCGAAATCGGGCAGCCCCTCGGGCCCCGCTCCGCTATCTGCGTCGATGCCGCTGGGCACGTCCAACGCGACGGAAAGGCGGTGCGAGGCCGAAAGCTGCGCGATCAGTTCCCGATGCTCGTCCGTCAGGGGCCGCGAAAGGCCGATCCCGAACAGGGCATCCACGAAGACCATGCCCGAAAGCCCATCGGCGTTTTCGTACACGTCGCCATGGAAGCCGTCCGCCGCCCGACGGGCCTGCTCGCTCTTGGGAGGTATCGGAGCGACCACGCGCACGGGCACGCCGCGCGCGTGCAAGGCAGCTGCCGCAACATAGCCGTCGCCGCCATTATTGCCGGGGCCGCACAGGATCGTCACCTGATTGCCTGCCCCGAGCCGCGCGATCCATTCCGCCGCGCCGCGCCCTGCGCGCTGCATCAGCTCCCATTCCTCCACGCCGCTGTCGATCAGCGCGGCCTCGGCTTCGCGCATCTGCGATGTTGTCAGGACCTGCGCGCTACTGCGCGGTGGCGGGGAACCGGTATCGGTTTGCGGCGATGGAGATTTCGAGTGTGTCACCACTCAGCGTTTGCGCCACCTCGTCCGCGCCCGCAACCGCTGCGAGGCCCGATCCGTCCGGCAATTGCTCGAACCGGCGGAAACCGCCGTCGGGATGGATCACCGCCAGCAATGTCGACTGGTCGACCTTGCTGCGTTCCACCGCGCACGTGCTGTCGAAGCTGGTTGCGCCATCCAGCGCGCAGGGAATCGAGAAAGTGCCGGGCCCTGCGCTTGAGGCTGTCGAGGGTTCGTCTGCAGCGGCTTCGGCGGCAGCATCCGGCGCAAGCCCTCCTCCGCAACCAATCATCGCGAATGCGAGGCCTGCGAGGACCGCTGCATCGGCAATTCGCATTTCCATGGCCTTTCCCAACCGCGGTTCAACCGTCTCCTGCGACCCGGAGAGCACCCGGCTCTAGCGGCAAAAGGTAATCAACGCGTTTCCGATTTACGCGCAGGACAGGGCTAGGCCGAGGAAAGAGCCGCAAGCGTCTGGTCGGCCACCAGCGCCACGCGATCTGCCCAGACCGCCTGTTGCGATCGGCGTGCGATCAGATCCTGCCGCATCTCGATGGTCAGGTAGGGGATGCCGTTGGCTTCGGCGTGCCGGTCCATCGTCGCGTTCAGCTGCTTGCCGGAATAAGGCTCGTTGTCGCCCACGGTCAGCCCCATCTCCGCGAACAGGTCGATAGCGATGCGCGCCGCGCGATCATCCTGATTATGCAGCAGACCGACATCCCACGGGCGCTCTTCCCCGGTCGAGCCCATCACCGGGGTGAAGCTGTGAATGGCGAGGATCAGCGATGGCTGCGCCTCGGCCACCATCTGCGCGAATGCCTCGTGATACGGGCGATGATAGAGCGCGGTGCGCCGTTCGATATCGGCGCCGATATTGCCGGGGATCGTGTGCCCGTCGCTGCTGGTGACGACCAGCGCATCTTCGCCTTCGTTGCGGTGCAGGTCGATCACCAGCCGGCTCACCTGCGCGATCTGCGCGGCGATGCCGTGCTTGCGCGCGAGCCGCTCTGCGACCCCTGCCGTGCCGATATCGAGGGCGATGTGCTGGTCCATCAGTTCGGCGGGGATGCCCAGCTCCATGCCTTCTGGCACGTGATTGCTGGCATGGTCGGCAATCGCAATGATGCCGCCACGGGTGGGACTTCCGATACGGATAAAAGGTTGCTCGCTCATGCGCCCTACCTAAGAACGCTCGCCATCCGCCACCACCCCGGCTGGTGCGTGGCGATTTCGATTGCGGCGGCGTCGCGCGCCTGGTCGCTGTCGTAAAGGGCGAAGCACGTCGCGCCCGAGCCGGACATGCGTGCGAGCATCGGCTTGGTCTCACGCAGCGCGGCGAGTACGTCTGCGATGACGGGACAGATGGAGACCGCAGGCGCTTCGAGATCGTTGCGGCCCTGCATCGCAATGGCGCGCGCGGTGCCTTCGGGGAGCGGGCCGCGGTCCTCTTGGTCCCATGCATTGAACACCGGCCCGGTCGAAAGCGCGACGCGGGGATTCACCAGCAGCACGGGCGCGCCCGCCAGATCGTTCTCGAGAGGAGCAAGCTCCTCCCCCACCCCGCGCCCGACACTCATTTCGGAGCGGACGCAGGCGGGAACATCCGCACCGAGTTTGAGTGCACGGTCCTGCCAGTCGTCGGGCAGGCCATGCACTCGCTCGATCAGCCGGAACACGGCGCCTGCGTCCGCCGAGCCCCCGCCCAGCCCAGCGGCCACGGGCAGGTTCTTTTCGAGCGTGATCGCAAGGCCATCGGGATGCGGTAGCTCGGAGAGAGCCCGCGCGACGAGGTTGTCGCCCGGATCGCCCACATTGCCGCCGAACTCGCCGACCGTGCGCACCTCGTCGCGCTCCGCAGGCTCAGCGCTCAACACATCGCCATGCTCGCAGAAGGCGAACAGCGTTTCGAGCTCGTGATAGCCATCTTCGCGCCGCCTGCGGACATGCAGTGCAAGGTTGAGCTTGGCGTAGGCGGTTTCGCGCATCAAAGCCCTCTCCCCTTCAGGGGAGAGGGTTGGGAGAGGGGTGTGCTGCGCCTGCAATCCATCATG
>NZ_AEUE01000007.1 GCF_000186705.1 Citromicrobium sp. JLT1363 | reverse complement strand
GTATCTATTTCCATCGGAGGGGTCCGGTCGCACGATTGGCTTGTGGTGGAAAGCGGCAAGCCCTGGCACGCGAATTGAATTTCGCGCGTCAGGCGCTAGCGAGGCACCATGTCGAACGCGCCGATTTTCATATTCTTCCATCTGTCCAAGAGCGGCGGGACCACCCTGAATGCATACCTTGCGCGGCATCTGGCCTGGGATGTGGAGCTTGTGAATTTCAGCTTTTGGGGTCGCCACTATCGCCGGACGCACGGTATCGCCGAGTTTGCGGATCGCACGCTGGAGGACAGGCAGGCTGCTCGCGTGCTGACGGGTCATCACACCTATGCCGGGATGCACACGCTGGTGCCGGGCCGCGAGGCGCGGTATTTCACCGTTATTCGCGATCCGGCAGAGCGGTGCGTCTCGCTCTACAATTTCCGCCGCAGCCGGGGGAAGACCGGCCTCCCGTTCGAGGACTGGTATTCCAGCGTATACCGCCCGGAATATGCAAATTCGGCGGTGAAGTTCTACGCGCAAAGGGCTTTCGGCGAACATGTCGCCGATGATCCTGCGGCCAATTTCGATATCGCCATCGGCCTGCTGGAAAAGTGCTGGATCGCGACCGTGACACCGAAACTGGACGAGGTTCTGGGGAAGCTAAGTGCGCACTTGTCCCTGCCCGAGGATTGGGAAAGCCAGAGGCGCGCAGGCGACCGGTCGGCACTCGACCTGCCGCACCATCCATCCAATGGGGAAGTGGTCAGGCGCTACGCGAGCGTGGACGATCGCATTCGAGAACGCGTCGCCACCGATGGTGCGGCCGACATGCGCCTGTTCGAGTGGGCCAGGGATCGCGACATTTAGCGGACCAAGGCTCGCCCTGCCGCATCATCACCATCCACCAAACCGGGCGCACGCGCGCCGAACTCAATCCACAACACCCTCGACCGCGCAGCCATTCGTGCTTTCGAGCCAAATGGATGGCGGAGGGGGAAAACTGGCGCGCCCTGCAGGATTCGAACCTGCGGCCTCAGGATTAGAAGTCCCGTGCTCTATCCAGCTGAGCTAAGGGCGCACACCGCGATCGCATAGCCGCCTTTGCCCGAAGCCAAAACCGGGTTATGCAATCGCGGTGGGGAACAAGATGACGCAGCCGGGGAAAACCGCCAGCGTGGCGCATATCGGCCCGGCGCGGTTCAAGCATTTCGACCGGGTCATGGCGGCCTTCGTCGCCATCCTGCTGCTGTCCAACATTATCGGTGCGGCAAAACTGACAGCGATCACCCTGCCCTTCTGGCCGGACGGCTGGTGGCCCGCCCCCGACGGCACTTTCATCTATGGTGCGGGAATCCTGTTCTTCCCCGTCAGCTACGTGATCGGCGACGTTCTGACCGAAGTCTACGGCTACGCCCGCGCACGCCGCGTGATCTGGACCGGATTCGGGGCCTTGATCTTCATGGCCTTCATGAGCTGGGTGGTGGTGAGCCTGCCGCCCGCCGCCAGCTGGGACGGGCAGGACGCTTACGAACAGGTCTTCGGCCTGGTCCCCAGGATCGTTCTGGCATCCATCGTCGCCTTCTGGGCGGGCGAGTTCGTCAATTCCTTCGTCATGGCCAAGATGAAGGTCTGGACGCAGGGCAAGGCGCTGTGGACCCGGACGATCGGATCGACCGTGGTGGGCCAGGGGGTGGACAGCCTGCTGTTCTATCCCATCGCCTTCCTGGGCGTGTGGGAAACGCGCGATGTCGTGACCGTGCTCGTCACCAACTGGTTGCTCAAGATATTCTGGGAAGCCGTGCTGACGCCCGTGACCTATCTCGTGGTCGGGTGGCTCAAGCGGGAGGAAGGGATCGAGGTCTTCGATACGGACACGAATTTCTCCCCCTTCGCCGGCGAAGACAGAGCCTAGCCGCGCTGCCCTAGCCCTTCATCGGCTGATCGAGCAGCAGCGAGGGCTCGCCCTTTTCCGGCAGCTTCTTCTCACCCATCACCCGCATTTCCGGCTCCAGCCCCAGATGCGCGGCAAGCATCGCCAGATCGCGTTCGGCGGGCTGGCCGTAAAGCGCGGCATGACTCTTGGCGAGCGCGAGGACGAGCGTCTTTTTCTCGCGGGTGAGCCGGGTCGCATCGAGCGAGCGGGCCGAGCCTGCACCAAGCCTGCGGGCCAGCCGCAGGCCAAGGCCCCACGTGATTGCCTCGTCCAGCGCCTCCTTCGATGCGAGCGCAACGACCGCTTCGGGCATTTCCAGTTCGGCGGAATTGGCGCAGATCGACGCGGCGAGCATCGCGCGCCCCTCTGGCGTGATCGCAATCCAGCGCTTGTGCAGCGCCCAGTCCACGCCCTGCCCCACACGCAGGTTCGGCTCGGTCTGCATCGCGGCAAGCCCCAGCATGATGGCCGCCAGCCGCAGCCTTTCCGCCCCCGGCCGCAGCGAACGCACCGTGTCGACTGTCCATCCTGCAACACGCGTGGCCTGCATGGCCGAGGCGCCCCGGCTTTCGGCGAATTCTATCGCGCCGGCGAGCAAGGGGTCCTGCGCCAGCTGATACTGGTCCAGCCGCCGCATCATCAGGCCCTCGCGCAGCCCCCAGGCGGACGCCACGATCCTTTCCGGGTCGTAGTGCTTCAACAGCACATGCAGCAACGAAGCCGCTTCCGGCAGGCTGTCCGCCCGCGACGAGGGAACGCGCGGTGTCGCCCTGATCGTCTCCACATCGGTCTTGGCCAGTTTCTTGACCAGTTCCGCCGCTTCCTCGCGGGTCATCGTGAAACCGTGCGGGTCGGTCAGGGGGAAATCGATCTGCGCGCGGGCGAAGGATGCGAGCGCGCGCCACGTGCCACCGACGAGGTACAGATCGCCGCCCTGCGCCATGGCGGGGGCATCCTTGCCGATCATCTTCTTCAGCTTGTCGCGCAGTTTGTCGCGGTCTCCGCCGCCAATTCTGGCCAGCCGCAGGGTCCCGGCGGGCAGGCTGCATCCCTCGCCCACCTTGCCGTCTTCCACCGGTACCAGTTCGAGGCTGCCGCCACCGATATCGGCAACGATACCGCGCGCGCTGGGAAAGGCGCCCAGCACGCCTTCGGCGCTTATCCGTGCTTCGTCGATCCCGCTCAACAGGCGCGGCTCCAGCCCCAGAGCCTCCACCTGCGCGAGGAAATCCTTGCCGTTCTTCGCATCGCGCACGGCTGCGGTCGCGACCGTATCGACCCGCGTTACCTCAAGATCGGCCAGGATCAGCGCGAAGCGCCTCAGCGCACCCATCGCCAGATCGATCGAATCCTCGGCAAGCAGGCCGTTCTCGTCGAGGTCGCGCCCCAGACGGGCGGTCACTTTCTCGTTGAACAGCGTGGTGGGCGCACGCGGCGGCCCGCCATAGATGACCAGACGCACCGTGTTGGAGCCGATATCGATGATCGCGCCCAGCGGGTCGGAGCCCGAAATCCGGCGGCGATCGCTACCCTTCTTGCGCGCCATCACGCAACCCCCCGCCGCAGAGCCAGTTTGGGCACGGCCCCTGCCTCCAGCGCGCCTCCACGGCCCGAGAGGGAGGGGTTGGTCATGAAATAGCGATGGCAGTTGAAGGGCTTGGCATCGCCCGCTTCGACACGCTCGTAAGTTCCGTCCGGCTGCAAAACCCAGCTTCTTTCATTATCGAGTAGGTTGGCGAGCAGCACCTGCTGCAAGATCTGGTCATGTACCGTCTGGTTCTCGATCGGCACAAGCTGTTCAACGCGCCGGTCGAGGTTGCGCTCCATCATGTCCGCGCTGGAGATATACACCCGCGTCTGTTCACCCGGAATCGGTGCGCCATTGGCGAAGGCGTAGATGCGGCTGTGTTCGAGAAAACGCCCGATGATCGACTTGACGCGGATATTCTCCGACAGGCCAGGAACGCCGGGGCGCAGATTGCAGATGCCGCGCACCACCAGCTGCACTTCGACCCCCGCTTCGCTTGCGGCATAGAGCCGGTCGATCATGCCGGTATCGGTCAACTGGTTCATCTTGATCCAGATACCCGAAGGCTTGCCCTGTTTCGCCGCCTCGGCCTCCGCATCGATCCGCGCATAAAGCGTCTCGCGCAGGTCGATCGGGCTGATGCTCAACAGTTCCGTCCCGTGCGGCTCCACATAGCCCGTGACGAAGTTGAACAGCTTCGCGGCATCCCGGCCCAGCCGCGGATCGGCGGTGAAGTAGCTGAGATCGGTGTATATCTTGGCGGTGATCGGGTGATAATTGCCCGTCCCGAAGTGGCAATAGGTGCGGAAGCCCTCTTCCTCGCGCCGGACGACCATCGCCGCCTTGGCATGGGTTTTCCAGTCGACGAAACCGTAGATCACCTGAACGCCGGCACGCTCAAGCTTGTTGGCCCAGTAGAGGTTCTGCTCTTCGTCGAAGCGGGCCTTCAGCTCGACAACGGCGGTCACGGACTTGCCGTTCTCCGCCGCCTCCACCAGCGCCTCGATAACCTCCGACTGCGTGCCTGCGCGGTAAAGCGCCTGCTTGATCGCCACCACATTGGGGTCCGCGGCGGCCTGCCGGATGAAATCGACCACCACGTCGAAGCTTTCGTACGGGTGGTGGATGATGATGTCCTTTTCGCGGATGGCGGCGAAGCAATCCCCGTCATGTTCGCGGATACGCTCGGGATAGCGCGGCGAATAGGCATCGAACTTCAGATCGGGCCGGTCTTCCTTCACGATGTCGGACAGGCCCGCCATGCCCAGCATTCCATCGATCTTGACGAAGGATGCGCCCGGCGTCGCCAGCCGTTCGCGCAGCAGCGCTTCCGCAGTGGGATCGAACTCGGTCTCCAGCTCCAGCTGGATCACCTGCCCTCGCCGCCTGCGCTGGATCGCGCTGCGGAAGGTGCGGACAAGGTCCTCCGCCTCTTCCTCGATCTCGATATCGCTGTCGCGCAGCACCCGGAACACACCGCTGCCGCGCATCTCGAAGCCGGGGAACAGGTGTTCGGCGAAGCGGGTAATCAGGTTCTCGATCCCGATATAGATCGCCTCGTCCCCCGGCACGCGCAGGAAGCGCGGCAAGGCCGAGGGGATCAGCACCATCTCGACCAGGTCTTCGGTTTCCTGGTTCTTCAGGTCTTCGCGGCGCACGGTGAAAAGCACGCCGAGCCCTTCGTTGGCGATGAAGGGGAACGGGTGCGCCGGGTCGAGCGCCTGCGGCGTGATGACGGGCATGATCTCGTCCAGGAAATGCCTGCGCAGCCATTCATGCGCCTCGCGGTCGATCCGCCGGTCGTCCGCCATGTGGATGCCCGCATCGGCCAGCATCTCGCGCAGGTCGCGCAGGGTGCCCTGCTGGCGTTCATTGAGCTGGGCGAGCCTGGCGCGAATTTCGGACAGCTGCTGCGCGGGGGTGAGCCCGTCTGCGGACGGCTTGTCGATTCCGCGCTGCACCTGGCCGACCAGACCGGCCACGCGGATCATCATGAATTCGTCGAGATTGCTTCCGGAGATGGAGAGGAACCGCAGCCGCTCGAGCAGCGGGTAATCCGTGTTGCACGCTTCGGCGAGCACGCGATCGTTGAAGGCAAGCCAGCTTAGTTCACGGTTGAAGAAGCGCGAACCGATATCACGGCTGGAATCGGCGCTGAGCGGGGAAGCCATCGGGTCTTGAGCTCTCGCTTTGGTTGCGACTGTCTGACCTGCGCAGGGCGCAGGTGCGCGGTTTCGCGCGTTCTCTATCCGGTGGGCGCACGGCAGGCCAGCCCGGTTTTGGACGAACGGATGCTACCAGTCGTCGGATTTCAACAGGTCTGCACTGCGCGCGATCTGGGCGATGCCGCGCTTGCCGTCAGCCCCCCTGCCCAGCTGGACGATCACATCGATCACGCTGGCGGCGTAGGCGATGATATCCTTGCGGCTGAGGCCGATACCGGTCTGCATCACCATCAGCGACAATTGCTCCAGCGCGCCGTGTAGCGAGTTGGCGTGCACGGTCGAGAAGCTGCCCGGGTGGCCGGTGTTGATCGCCCGCAGGAAGGAGACCGATTCCTGCCCGCGCAGTTCGCCCAGCACGATCCGGTCCGGACGCAGGCGCAGCGCGGCCTGAAGCAGTTCGTTGGCCGTCACCTTGGCTTCGCCCAGTTCGCCCTTCACCGCGACCAGCCCCACGCCGTTCTCCCCCGGCAGCTTCAATTCCGGTGTATCTTCTACCAGAACCACGCGCTGGTCCTTGGGAATCTCCCCCAGCATCGCGTTGAGGAAGGTAGTCTTGCCGGTGCTGGTGCCGCCCGAAATCAGGATCGTCTGCCGCTGGAGGATCGCCTCGCGCAGGAATGCGATGGGCTCTGCCTGCGGATCGGGCATTGCCGCCTGCTCCTGACGTTTCAACGGCCCGGTGTCATACGCATCGAGCGGCAGATCCAGCCGCCGGTGGCGGCGGATCGCCATGACCCAGTGCTTGCGGCTGGCGGGCGGACCGCAGAACTGCACGCGCGCGCCATCGGGCAGCGTCGCGCCCAGCAGCGGATGCTCGCGGTTGATGCCCTGGTGGCTGACGCGGGCGACCTGTTCGGCCAGCCGCTGGACGAGGATATCGGTGATCGCGTCGGTCTCGATCCGCTGCATCCCGCCGGGGGTTGCCGCATCCTCGATCCAGACCTCGCCCGGCCGGTTGACGATGATCTCCGTCACCGTGTCGCGGTCCAGCCACTGGCGGAACGGCGCCAGATAAGCCTCGAGATAGACGCTGTGCGAACCCGAACCCGAAGCCGCCGGAGCCTGCGTATCGGCAGGCTCGGCGGGGTTGCCCGATGTCACGGATTGCAGGTCTGCGCCCATGGTTTGCGGATCGGCGTCGGCCAAGGTGCGCCTAGAGACCTGCGAAGCCGAGATCGCGTGCGGTAAACACGCGGATCGGCTCGCCCGCACGCACGCGCACCACCGGGCCGAGCTGGCTGTCCTGCGATGCTGCCGCAGCCGCGGCCGCCTGGCCGCCCCCGCCGATCACCACCGAAGCGCCGCCGGTGCCGATCGCGGACAGCCCGCCAACCACGGAGAGCAGCATGGCCGAACCGAAGCGCTGGAAGAAACGGCTGTCCACATCGCCAGGCAGCCCGGTCGTCCCGTCGAAGCCGACACCCGGCGATTGCAGGTTCACGCTCACGCCGTCGGGCCGGATCACGCGGGTCCAGATCACGTAAGCGCGCTTCTGGCCCGCCTGCAGACCCGACTGGTACTGGCCGATCAGGCGGCTGGAGCGCGGGATCAACACGTTCTTGCCGTCGAAACTCTTCACATCCTGGCTCACCACCGCGCGCACGTAGCCGGGCACGTCGGTGTCGATCGCGGTTTCCAGGATGGCGGGGATCAGCGTGCCCTGCGTAACCGTCGTCGCCGGGTTGGCGAGCGGCTGTGCGCGGGCGGTGCTGCCGCCGACACCGCCGACACGGCTGGCGAAATCGCCCGCCGAACTGCCCGTCGCGCCCTCGCCTCCGGCTCGCGCGCCCTCGGGCAGCGCGGCGGCGGGAACGGATGCGACCGCCTTGCCCGAGGAATCGAACACGATCGTCGGGCTGTTATAGGGATTTGCGGCGGTGCCCGGCGCAAGGTTGGGATTGTTCGAAAGCACCGGCGAAGGCGCCGGATCGACCCGCACCACCTGCTGCGCAGGCGCGCCGACGGGCGATGCCTCGGGCGCGGGATCGACGGCGATCTGGGCCGGCCCGGTGGAGGAAGCGGGTGCGGGGTCGGCGGCGGGCGTCGCCTCCTCCGGCTCCAGCCGCGCACTGCTCATGCTCCACAGCGTGACGAGGCCAAGCGCGGCGACGATCGCAATCCCTGCGACCATCCCCATGCTGTCGCTGCCGCCCTTCTTCTTCGCAACCGCCGGGAAGGCGCTGCGGCTGGCGAGATCGATGATCTCCGCGCTTTCGCTCTCGCGCGGATCGTCGTCGCGCGCATCATTGGCCGCGTTCGAATCGCCCGAAGCCTTCTTGGGCGGCATTTTCATGGCGAGGCGCATAATATTCGCTTCCCTTTCGAGGCTGGCCTAGCGGCCGCCGCTGACCGGCCCGCTCGCGGCAGTTGCCCGCGCCGGACCATTGTTCACCAGTGTTGCTCTTTCACGACCCGAGCGCAGGATAATTTCCCTCGGCACACCGTCGACGATCACCGTATCGCCGCGCACCGTGGAATTTACCGGGCCTTCCTCGCCCTCGTAATTCTCGATGAGGATCGCCGGTACAGGCCGGTCCTGATTCCACCGCAGGTAGGTGGAGCGGCCATCGTCGTAGACCTCGTCCGGCTGCAGTTGCCGTTCGCCCTTGGCCTGCCATTTGAAGTTGAGCATGGCCGGGTCGACCACCGCCAGCGGGTCTGTCGCCGCTGCCAGTTCGATGGCGTTCGCTTCGCCCACGGCGTTCTCGGCCAGCTGGGCTTCCTGCTCTTCGGGCGGCGGCTCGGGATAGGTGAAGCGCATCATGTACAGCGGTTTCGCGCGCGGGCTGGCCACCAGATCGAACAGATAGGTGTGACGGTTGGTCACGACCGTCATGTTGGTCTGCGCGCTGGGGCTCAGCGGTTTGACGAACAGCAGGTTGGCGCGCTGGTTGGGCGTGACCTGCCAGGCGGTGGAATCGCCCACCGCCACATTCTCGATCGCCTCGCCCTCGCCGAATTCGATCGTCGCCTGCACCTTGGTCTTGCCCTGGATCACCACGACCTCGTCCGGATCGTAGAGCCGTTCGACCAGCCGGGGGTCCTGTGCCGCAGCGGGGTTCGCGGCGAGCACCGCAAGCATGGCGAGCGCGGGTAGAAACGCGCGGATCATTTCACTTTCTCCGTTTGGCGGGCAGGTGCCGCCTTGAAGCGGGAACCGAGCCCGCTGGTACGCGAAGCCGCCTTGCTAGGTTCGCCCTGCTGTCCGTTGCCTGAAGAGGTGGCGTAGACGTTGGTCACGCGCGAGCCACCCGCCCCCGCGCTGCCGCCTGCGCCGCTGTCGTTCGCGGCCATCGGCGGGGTCGCCGCGACCACGGCGGTGCGCCGCGCTGCGCTGGAGGGCGCGGGCTGCGAACCTGCAGCGCCGTTATAGGCATTGGAGGCGGCGGGCGCAGGCGCAGGCGCGGCGGCAGGCACGCTTCCCCGACCCTTGTCGCTGTCACTGCTGGCAAGGCCGAAGACCTGCCAGCCGCCGACCATGGTGCCCATCACCTTGAGCGCCATGGCCATCAGCGCGACATGCACCGCGCCGATCATGAAGAAGGCCATCGCCGCGCGCGCGGGAATCTCGCCCGGCACCTGGTTCAGGGCGGCAAGGATGGGCACGGACATTTCGAGCATGATCGAGCCGCCCAGCACCGCGAAAAGCGGTGTCAGCGCCATCATGGTGACGCCCTTCAGCCAGCCGACGAACAGCCCGCGCGTCCCATCGAACAGCGCCATGACCACGAAGATCGGCCCCAGCGCGATCAGCAGCGCCAGCGCGATCCGCGTGGTGACGAGCAGGCCGACCGTGCCGAGCATGAACAGCAGCGCGCCCATCCACAGCATCCCGGCGGGGGAGAAGGTTTCGATATCGGTCTTCCCCTCGCTCGCCTGCTGTACGGCGGCGAACACGACATCGACCTTGGTGGCGAAGGTCTGCGTGGCCGACCCGCTGTCCCCCGTCAGCACGCTGGCCAGCCAGTCCGGCCCGTCGACGAACACGCCCCAGACGACCGACTGATACGCGACCCAGCTGGTCGCGAAGGTCAGCACCAGCCCCAGCGTGATCATGCGGGGCGTAAGCGCGCGCACGCCCAGAACCGAGCGACCCGTCAGCAGGTTGATGGCAAAGAACGCCACGTACAGCGTCAGGATGATGGTCAGCGCGCTGACCAGGACGCCGCCGGGCGCGAAGAGCCGACCGAAGGTGGCGCCCGTCACTTCGGCGGCGACGCAATTGACCGCTTCCAGCGCGGCGGCAACGCCGCCGGCGGCTTCGGACATCGCCAGATCGCAGGTTCCGCCGCCGGTCATTCCGCAGCCTGCCTGAACGGCAGATCGCCGCCGATATCGTCCTTCTTACCACCCGGCCAGGCATGACCGGTCAGCGCGGGGAACCAGTCGGCCGGATCATCACCCAGCGCTTCGCGCAGCAGATCGAGGCGCCGCACGCTGCTTTCCCTGCCCGAGAGGATGGTGAGCACTTCGGGCGCGCCCGACAGGTCGAGCCGGACCACGACGCTCGCATCGGGCTGGCGGACCAGGAAGCAGCGGCTGTGCGCGGGCAGCGTGCGGATCAGCGCGAGCTCATGGCTGGTGAGCCCGAAACCGTCGCAATAATCCTCGGGCCGGGCGCGGCTGTTGGGCATGAACACCATGGTGGCGGTCTGTTCGACCAGCGCGGTAGAGATGCGGCTTTCCAGCGCATCGCGCGCGCTCTGCGTCGCGAAGCCGACCAGCGCGTTGCGCTTCCGCAAGGTCTTCAGCCAGTCACGGATGCGCGCGGCGAAGACTTCATCGTCGAGCGCTTTCCAGCCTTCGTCGATCAGGATCATGGTCGGCTCACCGTCGAGCCGTTCCTCGATCCGGTGGAACAGGTACATCATCGTCGGCGTGCGCAGCCGCGGGTTTTCGAGCAGCGCGGTCATGTCGAAGCCGAGCGTCTTGCGGTCGAGGTCCAGCTCGTCGATCTCGTTGTCGAACAGCCAGGCGTGCTCGCCGCCGTGGATCCAGGCCGACAGGCGATCCGCGAGGTCGCCGGGTTCGGGGCGCCGCGTACCGCTCAGCAGTTCGCGGAAATTGCGCAACCGGCGCAGGCTCGCATCGTTCTCGTACGCCGCATCGACCGCGTGGCTGACGGTCTGCAGTTCCTCGGGCCCTTCGGCCTTCAGCATCACGCCCAGCCAGTCGCGCAGGAAGGCACGGTTCGCGGGCGTGTCGGGCAGCGAGAGCGGATTGAAGCCCGAAGGCTCGCCCGCATAGATCCGGTCGTAGCGCCCGCCGATCCCGCGCACGAACAGCTCCGCGCCGCGATCCTTGTCGAACAGGATCGTGCGCGGATTGAACTTCTGCGCCTGCGCGGCGAGGAAGTTCATCACCACGGTCTTGCCCGAACCCGACGGCCCGATGACCGAGAAATTGCCCAGATCGCCATTGTGGAAGTTGAAGAAGAAGGGCGTCGCGCTGGTCGTTTCCAGCAGCGTCACCGCCTCGCCCCAGTGGTTGCCCTCGGCCTGACCGAGCGCGAAGCCGTGGAGCGAGCCGAAGCTCGCCATATTGGCAGAAGAGATCATCGCGCGGCGCACGATATACTGCTCGTTGCCGGGGAACTGCGCCCAGAAGGCGGGTTCCAGATTGGTATCCTCGCGCACCACGATGGCGCCCGTATCGGCCAGCGCGGCGGCGCAGGCGGCGGTCGCATCGTCGAGCCGGGGGAGCGTGCGCTCGCGCACCAGCACCGAGAGGTGATGATCGCCGAAGCCGACCGCGCCGTTGCCCAGCGCATCGCGCGCGGCCATCATGTCGTTGCGTTCGGCCTGCGCTTCCTCGTCGACAGAGCGCAGGCGCCGGATGGCAAGGTCCATCCGCTCGCGCGCAGTGGTGCGTTCGGCGGGGGCATAGCTCTCCGAAACGACCATTTCGTAGGGCAGCCGCAGCAGCGAATCGAGCAGGCCCGGGCTGGTCGCGTCGGGATAGTCCTTGAGGCTGAGCATCGCGGCGAAATCGGGGTCGCCCGAACCGCGCAGCTCCATCGCGTCGATGCCAAAGCTCGCCCGGCGATAGGGCAGCATGTGGCCGATGTCGCGATCCTCTGCCGGGCGGCGCACGGGCCGCATCTCGCCATTGTATAGCGCCGAAAGCAGCTCCAGGATTTCGGAATTGGTGTAGCCCTTGGGGCCGGTGTAATCACCCAGCATGGCCGCGCCGTAAGGCTGGAGCGAAGCGACGAGGCCAGTGGCGGCGGCACGAAGCGAGCGCAGGTCTTTCGGATCGACCTCGACCGCGTCCTTCTTGCGGGCATTGAGCGCCTTGCTCGCCTTTTCGACCCAGCCCGCCTTGCCGCGCGCGGGGCGACGGATCAGCGTGACGAACTGGTCGTTGATGAACAGCGAGCCCGAACCCAGCCGTTCCTTCCAACGCGCATCGATATGGCCGGCCAGCGGGTCTTCGAACTCCGCATCCAGCTCCACCTCGACCCGGCGGCGGATCACGTGGTGGTACATGACGAAGCGGCTGTCGAGCGTGCTGCGCAGCATCACCTCGCGCGTCGCGGCGTGGGCGTTGAGCGCTTCGGTATCCTCGGTCTCGAACAGGAGGCCGGGCACCTGAATGGCAGTCAGCAGCGAACCATCGCGCAGCAGCAGCGTGTTCTCGTCCACCAGCCGGGCATAGGGCAGCCGGTCGCCAACGCGGGCTTCCTTCGCGCTCCAGGCGGCGGCTCCTTTCCACTTGCTCATACGTCGACCCTCCTAGGTCGAGGTCAGGCGGCGTAGCTGTTGCAGCCCCACCGCTTGTAATTCTTCACCCGCGGGCACTTCGAAACCTTGGTGATCCACAGATCGAAAATGCGCGGTTCGCGCAGGCAGGCGAAATAACCGACGCCGTGCATCGCCACGGCGACCGGCAGGGCCAGCCAGCTGCCGGTGATGAGGAAAACCTCTGTCGTGACGCCGATATTGATGATGAAGTAATTCATCGTCACGCCCGCGAACATCTGCGGGCGGGTGAGTGCGCGGTGCACCGGGTGGCGGACGAGCTGATCCATGATGGCGGCCCTCGCTCCCCCTGCCCTAGCCTGCTGCGGCCTGAATGCCGGACACGATCGAGGCCGCGCCGAACAGGATGAACACGCCGATGATCACGGTCGCGCCGAAGCGCCAGTTGAGGCGGCCGGTCAGCATCATGAAGCCCACGGCGGCCACCGCCATCACGGCAACGGCGGTGGCGACATTGCCGAGCAGCGTGCCCTGAAGCCACGCCAGCGCATTGACGATCGGGCCCGAACCGGCCGGGTCCTGCTGCTGCACCTGCGCCAGCACCGCAGAAGGTGAAGCAAGCGCGATCAGCGCAGCAAGCCGGGAAAGCGATTTCATTTTCATACCTTTATTCGTTCCGGGAATGGTTGGCGAGGCGGCCCATGATGGCCGCCACATAAAGCTGCGTTTCGCGGATGCGCGGCACGCCATTGGCGCGGATCACCCGTCCGGGCCCCGCGTTGTAGGCCGCCAGCGCCTTCTCGAGATCGCCATCGAACCGGTCGAGCTGTTCGCGCAGGTAGCGCGCGCCGCCTTCCAGATTGGCGAAGGGATCGTTGGGATCGACACCCAGATCGCGTGCGGTTCCGGGCATCAGCTGCGCGAGGCCCCGCGCGCCGACGGGCGACACGGCATTCTCGCGCCAGCGGCTTTCCTGCCACACCAGCGCCTCTATCAGGCTGGGGCTGAGATCGAACCGCGCGGAAAGTTCGGCCACCTTGGCCTTGTAGGCATCGGGCACGGCCTGCGCAGTCACGCGCGGATCGGAGGTGGCATGATCGGGCAGATCGTCGACCAGTTCGGCGTTGTCGAGCGCGACGAGCTGCGCGGGCGTGATCGCCATGTCTCCCGCGGGCATGCCTGCCTGCTGGCCCGCGATCCATCGCGCGCCACCTTCGCCAATTTCCATAACGTCGGCCCGCGCCGGGGCCGTTAGCAGGGTCAGCGCCGCGAAAAAGGCGGCGAACCGACCCGATGTCCCGAGAATCATCGAGCCCTCCGTCATGTCGCCTTGCGCATCATACATGACAGCGCAGTGACATGGCTCGAACAGGTTCCCGCCCGTTGTCGCGGATTTGCAACGGCTTGCCGCCGCAAAGTGCCTTGTGGACGACATCCCAAAGCACCTGCGGCGGCAGGATATTTCGTATTTTTGACCGCTCCGCAGTGCGCGGAGCGGGCGATGGCCTATCCGGTCAGCGGGCGGCGATCTGATCCGGCTTGGCGGCAAACGCGCCGCTGTCCAGCATCTGAAGACCCTGGCGCGCAAGATCGGACGGATGGACGAAGCGCCCGTCGGTCGTCTGCAGCGTGTAGGCGACCCGCATCTGGATCACCTTCTCGAAAGCCTTGCGCGCTGCCTCGGTCTCGCCTGCCTGGGCCAGCTCCACGCCGAGATTGATCAGCGCGGCCGGGTCCTGCTGGGACTCGATCATGGCGACCGGCTGAACCTGCACCTGGCCGTCTGCCGGTACGCCTTGCAACATCATTGCGCTGGCGATGATTGCCTGGATCATCATTGTTCACTCTCCTTGTTCTGTGGAGAGCATTATGCACTTTTGACCGCAGATTGCAACAAAACTGCAATATTGTCTTTTTTCCGTAATGACGACTCCGGAAAAACCCCGGAAACGCGCCGATTACCGGATGAAGGAAATGTTACAGCCGTGTCATCATGTGAGGCGCGTCTGACGACTGGCCGACCGCGTTCTTCTGCCGGGACGGCCGCGTTCAGCCGTCGGTCGGGCGCTTCATCTGCAATCCGCTGCGCTTGCATGTCGCAACGATATCCCCGTGCTGGTTGAAGGCGCGATGTTCGAAGGTGACGATGCCCGCTTGCGGGCGGCTCTTGCTTTCACGCAGCGCCACGATTTCGGTCTCCACGCGGATCGTGTCGCCGTGGAACAGCGGCTTGGGGAAGCGCACCTCGTCCCACCCCAGGTTGGCGACAGCCGTGCCCAGCGTGGTGTCGTTGACCGAGATGCCGACCATCACGGAGAGGGTGAAGCACGAATTGACGATCCGGGTCCCGAATTCGGTGCCCTTCATGTATTCCTCGTCGAGATGCAACTGAGCCGGATTGTGCGTCATGCAGGTGAACATGACATTGTCCGTTTCCGTCACCGTGCGGCGGATCGGGTGATCGATCACCTGCCCCACTTCCATATCGTCGAACCAGATCCCGGCCATGTGCGTTTCTCCATTGCTTGTGTGTGTTGGTGGACGGGGTAGCGGCGGGCTGTAATGCCGCAAACCATTTTCCTACACGAACCGATCTGGTTACATGAACACACTCCAACATTCCGGAGTCGTTCCCATGCCCCTCATCGACAGCCTGATCGGACCCATCGCCTCGATCATCGACAAGATCATTCCCGACAAGGAGGCGCGGGCGAAGGCCAAGCTCGAACTGCTCGCGCTGGAGGGATCGCAGGAGCTGAAGCTGATCGAGGCGCAGATGGCCGCGATCATCGCCGAGGCGCAGTCGCCCGACCCCTGGACCAGCCGCGCACGCCCCTCATTCCTCTATGTGATGTACGCCATGATCCTGTTCGCGCTGCCGATGGGCGTGCTCTCCGCCTTCGATCCGCGCATGGCGGCGAATATCGGCAACGGCATCACCGCCTACCTGCGCGGCCTGCCCGAGGAACTCTACGCGCTCTTCGGCACGGGCTACCTCGGCTACACCGCCGCCCGCCAGTGGGGGAAGATCAAGGGCGTGGAGCGGTAGGCGATTTCGCTGGAACGATAGGCAAGGCAGGTGTAATCTCAGACCACTGAATAATGACTAGGAAGCCTGTATGGGCCTGCTTTCGGTATTGTTGCCCGCACTTCTGCTTCAAGCTTCAGGCACCACCCGCCCTCAAGCGCATTACGAGCCTCTTCCGCAAAGTTCGGATTGGAACTTTGAGGAAGCGGACGGCGGCCCCGCGGTCCGGCGCGCCCTGGCAGATATCGGTTGGCCCTCTTCGCCGCCGCTGCTCGAGGGCTGGATTTCGTCGACGATATACCTGCGCCACTACCCGGACCGGCAGGTCTACTTCGTTCTGGTGGACGAAGACGCCGCCGAAGTGAAATACGTGTGCAAGGTCTCGTTCGACGGGCCGCCAGCGATGGACAGCAATTACGATGGCGACGCAGCTCTCGCCAAGCTCGGCCTGTTATGTGAGCGAGAAAACCTCATCCCGCGCAAGAGCAGGGACCCCAGAAGGGTATATCCTGCCGAGCATGTGGGGCCGGAGGTCGGCGAGTCGATGAGTTACACGACGCCGGACGGCAAGCAGTTGACGATCTTCCATGTCACCAACACCAGTGCATTCCTTCCGGCACTGCCCAAGGGAATTGACAGCGCTCCGTTATTTGTCGGTGTGCTCCCGTTTCCACGAAATGCACTGCCCAGTATGTACGACAAAATCTCTTACATCCGCGACGAGCGGGGAGATTGGGGGGTCTCGATCAAAATCGGTTATGGCGGGCCACTCGCCCGAAGCGGTTGTTTCGTTACCAATCGAACAGACGCTTCCGAACCGCCCAGTCACAGGTGGGTGACGACAGAGGCGCTGGAATGGTGCCGAGCGCGGCAAGAGGCCTATCGCGGGCCGGTCCAGCCGGGTGTGCTGCAGCCGCCCGCGCCTGGTCAAAAATAGGCCGTCGACGAAGCACCAGACGATCTTGGCAGGGCGGCGGGCCCGCCGTAAGCCGAACTCATGTCATTCCCTCTCTTCATCCTCAACGGCCCCAACCTCAACCTGCTCGGCACACGCGAGCCCGAGATTTACGGCACCACCACTCTGGCAGAGATCGACGCAGCGTGCGCGGCCAAGGCGCGCGAGCTCGGCCTGTCGGCAGACTTCCGCCAGAGCAACCACGAAGGCGTGCTGGTCGACTGGATGCACCAGGCGCACAAGGCGAAGGCGCGCGCGATCATCATCAACGCAGCCGCTTACACCCACACCTCCATCGCGCTGCTCGACGCGGCGAAGGCGATCACTCCGCCGGTGATCGAGGTGCACCTGTCGGACCCGCATACGCGCGAGGAATTCCGCCACCAGTCGCATATCGGGCAGGCCGCGGTGGCCTGCTTCAAGGGCAAGGGCCTCGCCTCCTATCTCGAAGCGATCGAGGCGGCGGCGGCGCTCTAAACCTTGCATGAACGCGGGCGCGAGAGCATACGCGCCCTTCCCCTTTTCATCGATCAAGGTCGCACATGGCAGAAAAGAGCCACAATTCCGGTCGCAAGTCGCAGATGAACGTCGATATCGAGCTGGTGCGCGAGCTGGCCGAACTCCTCTCCGACACCGGACTTTCCGAAATCGAGGTCGAAGACGGCGATCGCAAGCTGCGCGTCGCGCGGCAGATGCAGGCGGCAAGCTACGCCGCACCGCCGCCGCAGGCCGCCCCCGCCGCTGCCCCGGCTGCCGGTGACGCCCCGCAGCCCGCCACCGACAGCGGACCGGACATGACCAACGCCGTCCCCTCCCCCATGGTGGGCACCGTCTACCTGGCGCCCGAGCCCGGCGCCGCGGACTTCATCTCGGTCGGCGCCAGCGTGAAGGAAGGCCAGACGCTGCTGATCGTCGAGGCGATGAAGGTGATGAACCCGATCACCGCTCCGCGCAGCGGCACGGTGAAGGCCATCCTCGTCGACAATGCCCAGCCGGTCGAGTTCGACCAGCCGCTGGTCATCATCGACTGAGGACGCAAGCAATGGCCATTACCCGCATCCTGATCGCCAATCGCGGCGAAATCGCTCTGCGCATCCACCGTGCCGCCCACGAGATGGGAATCGAAACGGTCGCGGTGCACTCCACTGCGGATGCCGACGCGATGCACGTACGGCTCGCCGATCATGCGGTGTGCATCGGCCCGCCGAGCGCGACGGACAGCTACCTCAACGTCGCCAACATCATCTCGGCCGCCGAAGTCAGCCATGCGGATGCGATCCATCCCGGCTATGGCTTTCTTTCCGAGAACGCCAAGTTCGCCGAGATCGTGGAAGCGCACGACATCGCGTGGATCGGGCCCAAGCCCGAACATATCCGCACGATGGGCGACAAGGTGACCGCCAAGACCACCGCGGGCGACCTGGGCCTGCCGCTGGTGCCGGGCAGCCCCGGCGCGGTCGGCAGCGTGGAAGAGGCGAAGAAGATTGCCGCCGAAATCGGCTATCCGGTGCTGGTCAAGGCCGCCAGCGGCGGCGGCGGGCGCGGCATGAAGGTCGTGCCCAGCGAAGACCTGCTCGAAGGGCTGATGAGCCAGGCCAAGTCCGAGGCGAAATCCGCCTTCGGCGACGACACGGTCTATCTGGAAAAATATCTCGGCAATCCGCGCCACATCGAATTTCAGGTGTTCGGCGACGGCAATGGCAATGCGATCCATCTGGGCGAGCGTGACTGCTCGCTCCAGCGGCGCCACCAGAAGGTGCTGGAAGAAGCGCCCTCTCCCGTGCTCTCCACCGAAGAGCGCAACCGCATGGGCCAGGTCTGCGCCGATGCAATGGCGCAGATGGGCTATCGCGGCGCCGGCACGATCGAATTCCTGTGGGAAAACGGCGAGTTCTTCTTCATCGAGATGAACACCCGCCTGCAGGTGGAACACCCGGTGACGGAAGCGATCACCGGCGTGGATCTTGTGCGCGAGCAGATCCGCATTGCCGAAGGACGGCCGCTGTCCGTCAAGCAGGAGGATATCCGCTTCGAAGGCCACGCGATCGAATGCCGGATCAACGCCGAAGACCCGTTCACCTTCGCACCCTCGCCGGGCAAGGTGAGCTACTACCACGCGGCAGGCGGCATGCACGTGCGCGTCGATTCAGGGATTTACGCGGGCTATTCGATCCCGCCGTACTACGATTCCATGATCGCCAAGCTGATCGTCTATGGCCGCACGCGCGAAGGCTGCATCATGCGCCTCAAGCGCGCGCTGGACGAAATGGTGGTGGAAGGCGTGAAGACCAACATCCCGCTGCACCAGGCGCTGCTGGCCGAGCCGGATATCCTCAACGGGGACTACTCGATCAAGTGGCTGGAGGCGTGGCTGGCGGAGCGGGAAAGCTGACCGCTTTCCTTCTTGCTACGTGGACGGCTTGCGAGCGTGCCAGCCGCGGATCATGAAAGCCTGGAAGAACGGCACCGCCACGGGGAAGCCTGCGGCACGCCATAGTTCTTCGGTCTCGGCGTAGGACAGTACGCAAAGCCCATCGCGCAGGGTCTCGCCCAGCGAGGCAAGCGATTCCTCGCTCGCGCCCATCAGCTTGTGCACCTGCTTCCAGTCTTCGAGCATGCCGGGGAATGTCTGCGCATCCAGATCGCCGCTGATCTCCACGCTGACGAAGCTGCCGCCGGGCTTCAGCCGATCATGTATGGCACGGTAGAAGGCCGGGCGGTCTGGACGCTGCACGAAGTGCGCGACGAGAAGGCTCAGTACCGCGTCGAAATCGTTTTGCGCCACATCCTCGACATAGCCATGCACCAGGTGGCAGCGGTGCACGATGCCGGCTTCTTCCAGACGGGCCGATGCCACCTCGAGCATTTCCGCCGAAGGATCGACCCCGACAAAGCGCAGATCTGCCCGCTCGTTTGCCAAGGCGAAGACATCCGCACCCGTACCCACTCCGACACACAAGACCGTGGCGTCCTGCGGAAGAGATGCGAGTGACAGTCGCATGAGAAAATGCAGGTTATCGGATATCGGGCTGAGCCCGCTGTTTCGCTGATCGTAGGCCTGGGCCATTTCCTTGTTGAAAAAGTCCGCCGGGGTGAAGCTCGCATGTTCTGCCATAGGGTACAGTATATCATTACCAACCCGGCTCGTCACTCGGTTTTTCGAGAAACGGCCGGCCCCTCGGCCCAACCGCAGCTTTTGTGGCAAGGGCTGGCCCCGGGGATCGACAAGCGCAATCCGGGACCCTGCCGGACGGCTAATGCCCCGACAGTGCGCCCGCCTCGCTCACTTCAGCGGCACGCCCGGCGTGTGCTTGCTGGTGCGGATGGTCAGCGAGGTCTTCACGCTGCCCACGTTGGGTGCGGGGGTCAGCTTGCTGGTCAGAAATTCCTGGAAGCTCTGCAGGTCGCGGCTGACGATCTTGAGGATGAAGTCGATCTCGCCATTGAGCATGTGCACCTCGCGCACCTCGGGCAGATCCTGCATCGCTTCCTCGAATTCGCGCAGCGCCGATTCGGCCTGGCTCTTCAGGCTCACCATGGCGAACACGATGATCGCGAAGCCCAGCTTGGACGGCTCCAGATCGGCGTGATAGCCGCGGATCACCCCCATATCCTCCAGCGCGCGCACGCGCCGCAGGCAGGGCGGTGCGGTCAACCCGACGCGCCGCGCCAGTTCGACATTGGTGACGCGCCCTTCGGCCTGCAGTTCCTGCAGAAGCTGCCGATCGATCTCATCCAGATTGGCCAAAGACCACCTCTCTCGCAACAAACCTTCATATCAGCCGGCGCGGGGGCGATTCATGAAAGGAGCACCTTAGTTAATGCTTCGCGCAGCTAACATTATTGTTCATGACAGCGATTGTCCCGCTTTGCAACGTGAGGACTGACTGTCATTCCAGAGCCGTGATAAAGGGTTAAGAACCTTTTACGTCGCACCATGGGGGTTCGGCGTAACGCCACAGCCTCACCGCCGGAGTTTGCGCCCCTCCCCGCCATGCAGTTCGACGATCGCCTCGCCACAGTCCTGCGCCACAAGGCCGGCGCGCAAGCGGGTGCGCGTACCCAGTATCGCCAGCTGCTGGACCTGCTCGGTCGTCCGCAGCCGGGGCGCGATCCCAGCCTGCTGGCCGCCGCGCGGCTGCGGCTCGAATCGCTGGCCGACGTTATCTCGGTGCGAGAGCGCGCGGAGATCATTCGTGAGCAGGGCCGCAGGATCAACGACCCCGCGCTCGTCACGCATTTCGCGGAAGCCGAACCCGATATCGCCTGTGCCGCGCTGTCCACCGCGCGGCTGAGCGAGGGCGACTGGCTGGCGCTCATCCCCGAACTGCCCGTGCGCGCACGCGGCTTCCTGCGCCTTCGCCGCGATCTGTCCGAACCGGTCGAGGCGCTGCTGGAGCGGCTGGGCGTGCGCGACCGCGCACTGCCCTTGCCGCCCACGCCTGAACCGCTGGTCGACGATTCGGACGAAGAGAATACCCCTGCGCTGGAGCACGAAGCCGAAACCGAGCCGCAGCATGAGCCCGAGCCAGGGCCGAATGAAGATCATATCGTCGACGGCGAATTTACCGAGGTAGACGATGACGCGCCGGAAGATGATGGTGCTCCGGAAGAACCGGCCCCCGAACCCGCTCGGGAGACGGATGACGGGATGCTGGCCGCAGGCGCGGCCGGCCTGGGCGCCGCCATTGCCGCTGCCACGGATCGTCCCGAGGCCGACACCGATAAACAGGCGCCCGCCGAACCCGGCAACGACATTGCGGCGCTGCGCCAGCGGATTGACGCCTTCCAGCGCGCCCGAGAGAGCGAGCGCAACAACCGCTCAGAAGCCGCCGAGCCTGAAGCGGATCAGACCGCGCCCACCCTGCCCTTCAGCGATGCCAGCACCGCACAGGAGGAACTGACCGGTTTCGGGTTTTCCACCGATACCAGCGGCGTGATCGACTGGGCGGACAGCTTCGCCGCCTCGCGCGTGCTGTACCTTTCGCTGCAGACGATCCTGCCCGAGGAATATTCCGAAGCGATCGAACGCCAGCAGCCGATGCATGGCGTGCAGGTGACGCTGGAGGGCGGCCCGGCCATCACGGGGAGCTGGATTCTCGATGCCAACCCGCGCTTTTCCAGCCCCGACGGGCGTTTTCTCGGCTTCGCAGGGGGCATGCGCCGGGCGCTGGAAGCCGAAGAACCGGGCCAGCAGAGCGACCGTCTGCGCCAGTTGCTTCACGAGTTGCGCACCCCGGTAAACGCGATCCAGGGCTTCGCGGAGGTGATCCAGCAGCAGGTCGTGGGCCCCGTGCCGCACGATTACCGCGCGCTTGCGGCGGGCATTGCGGGCGACAGCGCGCGCATGCTGGCCGGGTTCGACGATCTGGAGCGGCTTTCGCGTCTCGAAAGCGGGCGCCTGCGCCCCACCGGCGGCGATGCGGACCTCGCCGCGATCTTCCGCCAGCACCTGGGACAGCTCGTTCCGCTGCTCCAGCCGCGCAACGCGGGCTTCGTCGCCACGCTGGGCGGCACCTGCCGGGTGGACCTCGCCAAGCCGGATGCCGAACTGCTCAGCTGGCGCATCCTCGCCACGCTGGGCTCCGCCGCCGCGCCGAGCGAGAAGCTGGCGCTCACCCTCGATCACGAGGCCGGCCCCAATGGTAATACCGCGCAGTTCGTGGCCGATCTGCCCGCCTCGCTCAATGGCAGCGAGGATATCTTCGCGGCCCGGGGCAAGCCGCTTTCGGTCGCCATCAGCGCGGGGCCGTTCGGCCCCGGCTTCGCGCTGCGGCTGGCGCGCGCGGAAGCGCGCGCGATCGGTGGCAGCCTGCGGCGGGAAAACCGGCGGTTGATATTGACGCTCCCCGCTTTGACCGCGCAGGAGCCTGCCGCTACCGAAAGACACGGAGTACGCGAACACGCGGCCTAGATGCTCGTGCCGAGGCTCCAGAAAAGCCTCTGGCTACGGGGACCAGGACGATATGCTAACTCTGCCGCAGGCCGATCAGGCCGCGCATTTTGCCTCCGGTTTCGCCCCAGCCTCGATCCTGACGGTCGATACCGAAGAAGGTTTCGACTGGGACAAGCCCTTCACTCGCGACCAGCACGATCTGACCCATGTCGATCGAATTGCCCGCTTCCAGAGCTTTTGCGAAGGGATCGGGGTTGCGCCGGTCTATCTGGTCGACTGGCCTATCGTGCAGTCGGCAAAGGCGCGCGAGATCATCGGCGATGCGGTCTCTCGCGGTGCGGCCGAAGTCGGCGTGCAGCTCCACCCCTGGGTGAACCCTCCGTTCGAGGAGGAAGTGAACACCCATAACAGTTTCGCGGGCAACCTGCCGCCCGAGCTGGAACGCGCCAAGTTCTCGCGGCTGCGCGATGCGATCGAAGAGGCATTCGGCACGCCGCCGATATCCTACCGCGCGGGCCGTTACGGCCTTGGCCCGGCAACAAAGTCCCTGCTGTACGACATGGGCATCAAGGTCGACACATCGGTGCGTGCCTATTTCGACTATTCGCACCAGGACGGCCCGAATTACGAGGATTTCCCCAATCACCCCTACTGGGTGGCGGGAGAGACGCCGCTGCTCGAACTGCCGGTGACCAGCGTGTATCGCGGCCTGCTCGCCAGCGCGGGGCCGCAGCTCTTTCCCAAGCTGGCGCGCATTCCGCGCGCGCCGGGCGTCGCATCGCGTACGGGCCTGCTCGAACGGGTCAGGCTGACGCCGGAGGGGACCCCGCTTTCGGACGCGATCAAGGGCATCGACGCGGCGCTCGCCGCAAATCTGCCGGTGATCGTGCTGTCCTTCCACAGCCCCTCGCTCGCGCCGGGCAACACGCCCTACACGGAGACGGAAGAAGAGGTGGACCGCCTCTACGCCTGGCTCGACGGCGTCTATGCTCACATGGCTCGGCGCGGTGTCACTCCCTCCACCATCGCGCAAGCCCTGGCAGCGGCAAATGCGGGATGATGGCCACTGCCCGCTTGCGGCGGCGCGTATTGGCGGCTAGCGGCACGCCTTGCGATGGCATCCGTTCCGGGGGCCTGTAGCTCAGCGGTTAGAGCTGGCCGCTCATAACGGCTAGGTCGCGGGTTCGAATCCTGCCGGGCCCACCGGAGGGGCCGTCATCGCAAATCAGTGTCGGGGAGTGGCGCAGTCCGGTAGCGCGCTTGCTTTGGGAGCAAGATGTCGCAGGTTCGAATCCTGTCTCCCCGACCAGTTTTTCCCGGTTATACCGCCCCGCTCACTTCGCCGGGCCGAACGCATCCGGCTCGTTGGCCAGGATGCCGACCACCTGCGTCCACACCGCCACGTTCTGGCGCAGCTGCGCCGGGTCGATCTTGTCGAGCGTGTCGTTGTTGGTGTGGTGCAGATCGAAATAGCGGGTGCCGTCCTGCTGCAGGTCGACCAGCGCACCGCCCTGGTCGCGGATGATGTTGAGGTCCGCACCGCCGGTGGCGATTTCGCGCGAGGGGGCGACGCCGAAGCGGGCGACGGCCTGAGCCAGCTCACGGGCAAGCTCGGGGTCCGAGGCCGCGAAGTTGGTATCGATCCGCCAGATCCGGTCCGCGCCGAAATCGCTTTCGATGCCCGCGGCCATCGGTTCGTCGATATGCGCTTCGCTGTAGGCCTTGCTGCCCCACAGGCCCGTCTCCTCCGCTCCGGCGAAAAGGACGCGGATCGTGCGCAGCGGCTGGCCCGCCTTGGCGACGTTGAGCGCCGCGGCGGCGGCAATTCCGCAGCCTGCGCCATCGTCGAACGCGCCGGTGCCGTTCCACCAGCTGTCCAGGTGGCAGGCCAGCAGCACCGGCGGGAGCGAGGGATCGCGCCCCACCACCTCGCCGACGACATTGCCGCTGGTCGTCTCGCCAAGGCTGCGCGGGGTGAGCACCAGTTTCATGCGGATCGGCGTATCGCCGGCCCGCGCGAACATGCGCTCAAGATTGTCCGCATCGGGGTTGGACAGCGCACCTGCGGGCGTCGGCGCGACGCCCTCGGGAAAGCTGGTGCCGCCCGTGTGCGGCGTGCGCTCGGTCTCCGTACCGATAGAGCGGATCACCGTGGCGACCGCCCCCTTGCTCGCCGCGAGGCCGGCCCCCGTCCAGCGCGCGGGGCCTGCAAAGCCGTAACCCGAACCATCCTGCGTCGGTCGCATATCGTGGCTGATGAAGGCGATCTTGCCCTTCAGGCTGCCCGCAGGCGCCGCTGCGAGATCGGCGTAGCTGGGGAAATAGACGACTTCGGCCTCGATCCCCGCTTCGCCCGTGCTGGCGCTGTTGCCCAACGGCACGATCATCAGGTCCTGTGCATAGGGCGCGGTGACCCGGGCGGTCGCGTTGTCGCCGGGCACCCATGTTTCCATCCGGAAAGGCTCGTCCGCCACGTTGCGGAAGCCATTGGCACGCAGCCATTGCACCGCCCAGTCGCGCCCGCGTTTCTCAGCCTCGGTGCCCGCCTGACGCGGCCCGACCTCGGTCGTGATGCCTTCGACGAAATCCCAGGCGATGGTATCGCTTTCCAGCGCGGCGTCGGCAGCGCAGGCCAGCGCGCCCTCGCACGGTCCGGGGCCGAGCTGGGCGGCGGCGGGGGTTGCGAAAAAGGCGGCGGATGCGGCGAGCGCGAGGAGCTTTGTCTTCATGGGCGCGGTGGCTAGCGCCCCCGCCCCGCCCTGCCAAGCCTCACCAGAAGCGGCTGCCTGGAACGCCCTTGAAAGGGCCGACCACCGCGCTGGTAATCCAGCCGCCGTAGAACTCGCCCGGTTGCGGCTGGACCACCTCGCCATCGAGCGTGATCCGGTCGAACGGCGCAGGGTAGAAGGCGACATAGTCCGCCAGAATGCGGAACGGCGCGGTTGGCTCGGCATAGCTCCAGCCGACCTTCGCAAGCCGGTCCCCTCCGGCAACGACATCCCAGTACCGGGCCTGGCCCTTCCATTCGCACAGCGATTTGCCCGGCGCATGTTCGAGAACGCCCGGCGTGATATCCTCGGGCGGCAGGTAGTACTGCGGCGGGTGGCTGGTTTCGAGCACGCGGACCGCGCGGCGCGTATCCGCGATCGTGATCCCGCGATGCTCGATCACGATGTGCGCGCTGGTCGGCTCGGCAATCGCGGGGCGCGGATAGTCCCACACGCTTTCCTGCCCCGGGCCGGGCGGTATCGGATCGGGTCGCTGCATATGTTTTCAACTAGCCTGCCCGTCCCCGCCCGGCGATACGGGCCTTAGACGAACTCGACCGTCACGCCCTGCCCGACTGCCTTGGCCAGCGCCGCCGCGTCCCAGTTGGTCAGCCGCACGCAGCCGTGGCTGTTGCTCTTGGCGATCAGCTCGGGATCGGGCGAACCGTGAATGCCGTAGCCTTCCTTGGCGAGATCGATCCACGTTCCGCCGACGGGATTGTTCGGCCCCGGCGGCAGGATATAGGTGCCCTCGGGCCCCCACTCGCGCCCTTCGCTGGTGAAGGTGTAGTTGGGCTCTGGCGCCACCGCGAGCACGTCCATCGTGCCGCTGGGGCTGGGAAAGCGCGAACTGCCGATGGTTGCCGGATAGCTCGCGACGATGTCGCCCGCTTCGTCGAAGGCGACCAGGCTGTCGTCGCCCTTACGCACTTCGATCCGGGCGATCTCGCCATCGATCGCGCCGTTGCCGTGGCTCACGATGACCAGCTTGGTGCCCGCCTTGCCGAAATCGGCATCGGGGTTGAGCGCGCGGAGGAAATCCTGGTCCATGTGAAACCGCTCTGCCAGCATTTCGAGCGGGGTTTCGTAACCCAGCTTTTCAAGGTCGGACATCGCGGCAAAGGATTCGGGCACATCGTAGAACGGCCCCTGCGCATCGGCCTCGGTCACGGTGTAGGTGCGGAAGACGTCTCCACGCTCGTTCTCGAACAGCGATTCGAGCAGCGCCCGGTCGACTTCGGACCCACCGCTCAATCCGTGCGCCTCTCGGTAATAGCGGATTGCGCGGTCCGTATTCCCGCCGCCGCGCCCGTCGATCACGCCGGGCGAGTGGCGACTGCGGTCAAGCATCACCTGTACCGCGAGCATCGTGGGCGTGCGCTCGCCCATCATCTCGTCGGTTACGCCATCGGGCAGCGTCAGTTCCACCTTGCCATTGGCGAAGCGTGCCTCCTCCTGAGAGGCGGTGCGCGGGTCGTCGTAGCCATCGGAGCCGGGCTGCGCCGCGCTTTCGGCGCGGTCGCTGTCCGCTTCGGGGGAATCGGTGCCCTGGAAGCCGCATGCGGCAAGCATGGCGGCGGCGACGAGCGGGGCTAGCAAGCGATGATGTGTCATGCCACCCGAACGGTGCCCGCGCACAAGCCGTTCCCCGACTAGCCTTCGATAAGCCGGGCCAGCTCCAGCCCGGAGAGGAACGCATTCTCCACCCGCGGGCCCGACAGCCAGTCTCCACACACACCGATCCGCTGCGAACCGTCCCACCGGGCGCCCGCATCGTTCTTCTCGCACATGGCGTAGCGCCAGCGATGCGCCGTGCTGAACAGCACCGGCGGCAGATCACCGACCGCGCGGGCGAAGTGCGCGAGCAGTTCCTCGCCCACATTCTCCGCCTCGCGCTCAAGCTGCGCACGCGACCAGCGCGGGCTCGCCTGAATGACCCAGCATTCCTGATCCGCATCACGGCCCGGCTTGGCCGAGTTGCGCGCCGCCCAGCCGATCGCGCCTTCGTCGGTCAATGTATCGGGCGCATCGACCCGTCCTTCGAAGGCCACCATCGCGGTCCAGCATGGTTCGCTGGTAACGTCGCGCGCATCCTCGGCGAAATCGGGGGCATGCGTGCCAAGCAGCGGCGCGACCTGTTCGGCGGGAACCGCGACCACGACCGTATCGAAGCGATTTTCAGGCACGCCCTCACCTTCGAGCAGCCAGCCACCGCGTTCGGCAAGCAGCCCCGTAATCCGCGTGCCGAAGCGCACGTCCAAGGCTTCCGACATTGCGCGGATGGGTGCGTTCATGCCGGGCGTACCGACCCACGCATCCTCTTTGGCGGCGGGCCAACGCGCGACGATTCCATCTCCCTCCCACGCACGAACCTGTGCCTGGAAGGCCAGTTCGCGCGCGGTGAAATATTGCGCGCCGTGATCGAAGGCGTAGGTCTCGCTCTCATGCTCCACGCGGCGGGTTGCCATGCGCCCGCCCGGTCCGCGACCTTTGTCGAACACGGACACCACGTGCCCCGCGTCCGCCAGACGAGAGGCGCATGTAAGCCCGGCCATTCCGGCCCCGATGATTGCAACCTGCATAGAACATCCTGTGTATCGGTGTGAGAGCGGGCGGGACGCTTGCCCCTGTGCCGCTTCGCGCCTATCTCACCGCCCAATTCCCGAACCATACAGTTTGATCCGAAGGACCGCCCGATGGCCGCGCAATACGCCTACGTCATGAAGAACATGACCAAGACTTTCACCGGTGCCCCCAAGCCGGTGCTGAACAACATCAACCTGCAGTTCTACCAGGGCGCGAAGATCGGCATCGTCGGACCCAACGGCGCGGGCAAGTCCACGCTGATGAAGATCATGGCCGGGATCGACACCGAATTTTCGGGCGAGGCATGGCCGGGCGAGAACATCACGGTGGGCTATCTGCCGCAGGAGCCCGAACTGGACCCGACCAAGACCGTGCTCGAAAACGTGAAGGATGGCGCGCGCGAGACCGCCGACATGGTCGAACGCTTCAACGCGATCGGCATGGAAATGGCCGAGGAAGACGCCGATTTCGACGCGCTCAGCACCGAAATGGCCGAGCTGCAGGACAAGATCGACGCGGTCGATGGCTGGACGCTCGACAACCAGCTCGAAATCGCGATGGAAGCGCTGCGCTGCCCGCCGTCGGACGCGAGTGTCGAGAACCTGTCGGGTGGTGAGAAGCGCCGCGTCGCGCTCACCCGTCTGCTGATCCAGAAGCCGGGCATCCTGCTGCTGGACGAACCGACCAACCACCTCGACGCAGAATCCGTCAACTGGCTCGAAAACCACCTCGCCGAATATGCCGGCGCGGTGCTGATGATCACCCACGATCGCTACTTCCTGGATAACGTCGTGGGCTGGATTCTGGAGCTCGATCGCGGCTCGTACTACCCCTACGAAGGCAACTACTCGACCTACCTCGACAAGAAGGCCAAGCGGCTTGCGCAGGAAGAGCGTGAGGAAAGCGGCCGCCAGAAGGCGCTGTCCGAAGAGCTCGAGTGGATCCGGCAGAACCCCAAGGGCCGCCAGACCAAGTCCAAATCGCGTCTGCGCAAGTTCGAGCAGCTGCAGGACGCGCAGGCCGACCGCAAGCCCGGCAAGGCGCAGATCGTTATCCAGGTGCCCGAACGTCTCGGCAGCCAGGTGATCGAAGCGCATAACCTGACCAAGAGCTTCGGCGACAAGCTGCTGTTCGAAGACCTGAGCTTCACCCTCCCCCCCGGCGGCATCGTCGGCATCATCGGCCCCAACGGCGCGGGCAAGTCGACCCTGTTCCGCATCATCACCGGTCAGGAACAGCCCGACAGCGGCACGATCAAGATCGGCGACACCGTGCATCTGGGCTATGTCGACCAGAGCCGCGACGATCTGAACCCGAAGAACAACGTGTGGGAGGAAATCTCCGACGGGCTCGATTACATGAAGGTCAACGGCCACGACATGAGCACCCGAGCTTACGTGGGCGCGTTCAACTTCAAGGGCCAGGACCAGCAGAAGAACGTCGGCAAGCTCTCCGGCGGTGAACGCAACCGCGTGCACATGGCCAAGATGCTGAAGGAAGGCGGCAACGTGCTGCTGCTGGACGAGCCGACCAACGACCTCGACGTGGAAACCCTGCGCGCGCTCGAAGACGCGATCGAGAACTTCGCCGGCTGCGCCGTGGTCATCTCGCACGACCGCTTCTTCCTGGATCGGTTGGCGACGCACATCCTCGCGTTCGAGGGCAACAGCCACGTGGAATGGTTCGAGGGTAACTTCGAGGCTTACGAGGAAGACAAGCGGCGGCGCCTGGGCGATGCGGCGGATCGGCCTACTCGGTTAGCGTACAAGAAGCTGACGAGGTGATTGTCTTGCAAGAGAGTTTCGGTACGGTCATGTAGACAACTCTTCGGGCGGAGGAATTTGGTCCATGGCAATGTTTGCAACTGAGTTCCCAACCTCTTCGTGTAAGAACAATGCGGCATTTCTTGCCGAGGTCATCGCTTGGCTTCGAGGAATGAAGAGTAGCACAGTGCTTTATGCCGAAGCAGCGAGCGATGTAGAACGAGAGAATGCCCACTTTTTATCGGAAACTGGAGAAGAACTAAGGCTTAGAGAATTAAAGGAAGGAGAAGATTGGTCAGCTATTGGTTTTCGGCATGAGGTGCCCGACGAATTTGGCAGACTTTGGCGCACCGAAGGAATTCTAAAGCGAGATATTCAAGACAAGAGTCAGAGCATCCTGAGGGTGCGAAGCCAGTGCCTAGCTCTACAACCCGGTGCTAGACTTGAGTATCCGAAAAAAACCTATCTCATAAAAGCCTTATTGAAAAGCGATTGGGGGGGCAGAGATCATCTTTGCTCAGTTTCGGACAAACCCAAGCTGTTGACTGATGACGAAGCAGGAATTGAGATTGCAGCAAAAATTGCAGCGGGAGATGCGACGCGTTGGCTACCCGTCGTCTACATCTCCGCTGACGACAATGGGGGCTGGTTACTGAGCCCGCAACAAATCGAAAAGCTAGCCTATGACCTTGGGGGTATCGCGCACGTGGTAGTCGAACCCAGTCGTGATTTTTCCGCAAGACTCAGAGAATTCTCCGGAGGGAAAAATGTCTATGGCGGCACTGTTGGGATAGCGCTTCCAAATCGGGGCTTTATTCGACGGCTATTCTTTAGCTGGCAAATTCAAAATAGCATCGATCTCGCCAACACCGCCAAAAAAATAGCAACGTCAATTCGCTCACAGATGCCGTCGTTTGGATGGGACTGGTCCGACCTCCAAGACGGCGCTCTCCGTGCGCAAAGAAGTGCCCTAAAGGGCAATCGGTCGGATGATGAGATCAATGACCTACTCAATGAGTATTCAAAACAGATAAATGATCTCAATTCCGAGAAGAAGGATCTAGAAAGGCGATTGTCTGATACGCAAGACATAAGCAATCGGGTCTCAGACGACGACGAATTTAGAGATACGAATCTGGTAAAATTAATAGGTCCTGAGTTATATTCTGGCGAAGTTTCTGACAGAATTCGCTACGCTGCTCGCATCGCCCTTGATGCCTCCGAAAATCTCGGCTTAGATGATCGTTCGGGAGAAATTTTTGCCCGCCTACTCGAACGTATTCCACCCTCGCCGGCCTTAACAGAATTCAAAAAAGATCTTAGGCGGGCGACAAAGGATCCGAAACGACTTGCAAATGAAGTTACGTCATTGATGATCAGGCATGGATACCAAGAAAAATCCGATAATAAGCACATTCGCCTAGAGCCTCAGGACGGATTTGAGGGAACAGGTTCAATCACCGTTCCCAAAACTCCTTCTGACTCACGAGGACAAAAAAATCTCAGCAAGCAGATCGAACGCGCCGTGGGTGTCTCGAAACTTTGATCGTCGTGTTTCGAAGAAAAATTATATGCTTATCGGGCATCCCTTTTGACGGTGCTCAAGATATTCTCGTCGCGTTACTTCCGCCTCCCCCAGCCTTGCACCACCCCCTCCCCTCCGCTAACCAGCGCCCGTCATCTGGGGAGTAGCCCGCCGTCGCCCACGCGCAGCGGTTCCCTCGCGTCAACATACTCGGCCGAGAGGTCGTGGCGCAGGGGCGCGGAGTGATCCGCACGGGCAAGACCAATGGCACCTGACTTTCGCCTGGCCGGGCGGGAGGTCATGTGCCGTTGCAGTCTTGTTCGCCCGGCCCGGAGATTTACCAAGTGGACGCCATCCTCACCTCTACCGCCGTGGTCGCTCTGGCCGAGATCGGCGACAAGACCATGCTGCTCGCCATCGTGCTCGCCGCGCGGTTTCGTGCGCCGGTGCCGATCATCCTTGGCATTCTTGTCGCCACGCTCGCCAACCATGGCATTGCCGCGTTTCTCGGGCACACGATCGCGGGCCTGCTCGACGGGCAGTGGTTCCGCTATGCGGTGGGCATCGGCTTCGTCGCGATGGCGGCGTGGACGCTGGTGCCCGACACATTCGATGACGACGACGAGCCCAAGACGGGCCGCTTCGGCGCGTTCCTGACCACAGCAATCGCCTTCTTCCTGGTCGAGATCGGCGACAAGACGCAGATCGCCACCATCGCGCTGGGTGCGCAGTTCGGCAACGTGGCTCTGGTCACCATCGGCACCACGGCTGGCATGATGCTGGCGAACGTGCCTGCGGTGTGGTTCGGCAATGCGATTATCGAGCGCGTTTCGCTGAAAGCCGTGCGGATCGTCGCCGCGCTGCTGTTCCTGCTCATCGGGCTGTGGGTCATCGCGGAGGCGGCCGGGATGCTCGGCGGGTAAGCCACGCGCGGAGCGCTGCGACCGGCGGCAATGCAATGGCGCCAAGGCGTCGGAACCCGGCTCCGACCGAATAAACCGGCGCCCTCGCGCCGCCATCGGCGCGTCTCTTCTAGAATGGGGTGACATTTCCATTCCCTCCGAGAGAAGATCGTTCCGGATGACCCTCAAGCTCAAGCTCTTCGTCTGCCTGGCCATATTGAGCGCGGCTTTGCTCGCACTCGCCGGTGCATTCTATCACACCGCGCGCACCAATGAGGCCGCGCTGTCCACCATCCTGGTGGACCGCGTGCAGCCGCTGGAGGACCTGAAGACGGTCGCCGATACCTATGCGGTGCTGATCGTCGACAACGCGCACAAGGCGCTGAACGGCAATGTCGGCTACCGCGAAGCGGCCGACAACGTGCGCGCAGGCGCCGCCGCTATCGACGAATCCTGGCAGTCCTATCGCGCGACCGAAATCGAGGGCGAAGAGGAACAGCTGGCGCAGCAGGCCGAAACGCAGATGGCCGCCGCCGATGCGGCTGTCATACGGCTGGAAGCGATCCTCGATTCGGGCGACGCCGCCGCACTGGAGCGGTTCGTCGAACGCGATCTTTATCAGACCATCGATCCGCTGTCGGAAACGATCACCGCCCTCTCCGCAATGCAGATCGACATCGCAAGCTCGGTCACCCAGCAAGCGCTGAAGGACACGAACGTCGCGCTGACCATCGTGGTGGTGCTCGCCATTCTGGCGGTGGCCGCCATCGCCCTGTCGATCTTCATCGTCACCCGCAAGGTCGTTCGCCCGATCACAAACCTGTCGAGCGTCGTCCACGATCTCGCGAAGTCGGGCGACGGGCAGCTGCCCCATCTGGAGCAGAAGGACGAGATCGGCGACATGGCCCGCGCGATCGACGCCTTCCTCAACGCCGTGCTGGAGAAGGAACGCGCTGCCGCCGCCATCACCGCGCGCGAACAGAAGATGGTGACCGACACGCTCGCCGAAGGCCTCTCCGCGCTCGCCGCCGGGGACCTGACGGTCGAAGTGACCGCCGCCTACCCGCCTGCCTATGCGGGCCTGAAATCCAACTATAACGACGCCGTCAAATCGCTGCGCACGCTGATCGAAAGCGTGGCCCGGGGGACGGAGACGATCCGCGGAAGCTCCAGCGAGATCGCGCAGAGTTCCGAGTCGCTCGCCCGCCGCACGGAAGCGAATGCGGCCAGCCTCGAAGAGACCTCGGCAGCGCTCGCGCAGATGAACGACCGGATCTCTCGCGGGGCCTCGGCAGCAAAGGATACCGCCGAAAGCGCCAATCAGGCCAACAGCGTCGTGCGTGATGGCCGCTCCCTTGCCGAACAGGCTATGCAGGCCATGGGCCGGGTGCAGGAAAGCGCCGAGGGCATCGACACCGTGATCGAGGGGCTCGACAAGATCGCCTTCCAGACGCGCGTGCTCGCCATGAACGCCGCGGTCGAAGCCGGCCGCGCGGGCGAGGCGGGTCGCGGGTTCGCGGTGGTCGCCGATCTGGTCTCCGCGCTTGCCATGCGGGCCGAGGAAGAGGCAGGTTCGGCGCGAGAGCAGCTGACCACCACGCAGGAAGAGGTCGGCAACGCCGTCGGCACAGTGCAGCGCGTCGATGCGGCGCTGGAACAGATTTCGTCGAGCGTCGGGAATGTAAACCAGCTGCTCGACACGATGGCTGCGGACAATCAGGCCCAGGCGTCGGCCATCGCGGAAATCGTCACGGCGGTCAGCGACATGGACAGGTCCACCCAGCAGAATGCGGCCATGGTCGAGGAAACGTCCGCCGCATCGCGCCAGCTGGCGTCGGAAGTGACCGTTCTGGCCGAAGAGGCGGCGCACTTCCGTACCGGCCCGGCTGCCGCCCACACCATCCCGCTTGTGCACCAGGCCCAGTCGGCCTCACTCCACTAGGGGCCATCGGGGCAAGGGATCGCACCGGCACAGTCGGCCATGCAATCCGCGCACGGTTGCGCTAGACTTGCAGGATGCTTGCACGTCACCTCATCCTGCACGGCAAGGTCCAGGGCGTATTCTACCGCGACTGGACGGTGGAGACCGCGCGATCGCTCGGCCTTGCAGGCTGGGTCCGCAACCTGGCCGATGGCACTGTGGAAGCGCATCTGGAGGGTGACGAAGGCAAGGTGGCGCGGATGATCGAGGCTATGCACGATGGCCCGCCACGCGCCCGTGTCGACCGGATCGAGCAGCACGATGCCGCGCCCCAGGCCTTTCAGAGCTTCGAACGTCGCTAGCTTCCCCTGCCCCATCGCTCCGCGAGCACCCCGGGCAAAGGGATCATGGGGGCGCGTATGGAGCTGCATCGGTGCCCCCCGCGCTTGAGTATATCGCGCGGTCGGCGGGTCATTTCGCCACCGGCCCCATCTCGTCGAACTGCGCGGCAAGGCTTTCGGCGCTCGCGGCTTCCGCCTCGGCCTGAGAACGGGCGACGAGCGTAAGAACCGTCAGCGAAAAGATCGAAATACCGGCAATAAGACAGATGCGAGTGGTCATGGCGAAAGTCCCTCGGTTGCTCGTGGAACATCGGTGCTTGTAATAATAGTATGACCATGCGCACGTTAGGTTCCCCTACGGCATCCTGCCCCGGGCCAGCCAAATGCCGGTGACTTTCCTACATTGCGCCGGGAAGCTAGGACGATAGCCGCTCTTTCCCAACGTGGTTCCTGCCGGGTCGCACGCGCGAATTGCGCGTCGAGATGAAGCGGTTTTTCACCCCCTGGACACTGTGTCAGGTGTGTCAGGCCTGCCGATTTGCGGACCCACAATTGTCGGTTTCGGAGCTTCCCGCCGCCCCATGCGCTGCGGGGCCATGCAGTACAAACACACCCTTCTCTGGCCCGCCCTCTCCTTCTCCGTCTTCTGCCTGATCGGCCTCGGCGCGCGCGAGGCGATCGGCACGGTCTACGGCGCTGCGGAGGCGCGCGACCTGCTGGAAGCCCTGAGCCGCGCCGGGCTCTACCTCGGCTCGGCCATAGCCACCGCGTCGGCCACCACGCTCGCGCTGATGCTGACGCTGATCGGGATGATCCGGCGCATCGAGACCGACTTCGACCGCAAGACCTACAAGCAGGTGACGCGCATCGCCGTGATCTCGACCGCCACGCTGATGCTCAGCTTCCTGGTGCTGCTGGCCTTTACCCTGCCGATCGGCGAGTTCGAGAATCTGCCGAGCGGCTGGTACAACTACCTCTACACCGCGCTGTTTGCACTGACCGTGGTGATGGTGGCCCTCGCCGCGGCCAGCGTGACCATCGTGTTCATGACGATCCGCTCGATCGTGTCGCACATCACGCCGGGAGAGAACGTCTAGCTAGCGGTCATCCCGAGCGTCGCCCTCTGCACCGTCGCGGCTCGCGGGCAGGAAGTCCCGCGACAAGGCGTGGTAGAGCCGATCCTTGCAGACGATGGAGCCCGCCCAGTCGCCGATCAGTGCGGTGGCGAACAAGGGCAGGATCGCGTGGGTGGAACTGGTCGCCTCGCTCAGAATGATGACGGCGGTCAGCGGCGCACGGACCACGCCCGTGAAGTACCCGCCCATGCCGATCAGGATGATCAGTCCGGCCTGTTCCGGCGGGAAGAGCGGGGTCAGCAGCTCTCCGAAGCCCGCGCCCACCGCCAACGAGGGGGCGAAGATCCCGCCGGGAATGCCGCTGGCGGTCGTCGCCAGCGCGCCGAGGAACTTGGCGGGGCCGAACCAGTATTCGCTCGCCCCGCCCGACAGCAGGTCGCGCGTCGCCTCGTACCCGGTGCCCGAGGTCGCGCCGGAGGTAACGAAGCCGAGCAGTCCGACCGCGATCCCGCACACCAGCGCGGTGACCAGCGGCCGGGACTTGAGCCGCGCCGCGAAGCGCCCGCCCGGCCCGCGCAATGCCAGCACCATGCGCGCGAAAAGGCCGCCCGCCGCGCCGCCCGCGAGCCCGGCGATCGGCGCGGCCACCAGCACGGTCACGATGGGCAGGCTGCCGCTGAGCTGCCCGAAATAGACGTAGTCGCCCGCAATGCCCTGGGCGGTCAGCCCGGCGATCATCACCGCGCCCATCACCATCACCGCCACCCGCTGTTCGTAGGCGACCGCCAGTTCCTCGATAGCAAAGGCGATCCCGGCAAGCGGAGTGTTGAACGCCGCCGCCACGCCCGCAGCGCCGCCCGCAATGTACACACCTGCGGTCACGTTGACGCGGAACAGGCGGTGCACCTGGACCATGATGGCTGCACCCAGCTGCACCGTCGGCCCTTCGCGCCCGACCGAGCCGCCGCCGAACAGGGCCGCCACCGTCAACGCCGCCTTGAACAGCGCAGTCCGGATCGACACCAGTCCCCTCAGCGCCACGTCGCCGGGCCTGCGGCTGGCCGCGATGACCTGCGGGATGCCCGATCCGCGTGCGTCGGGTGCCACCCGGCTGGTAATGGCCACGATGGCGACGAAGATCAGAGGCGCCGAAACCAGATGCACCCAGGGATGCGCGCGCGTCACGCGGTCGAACAGGGTGGTCGCGTGATCGCCCGCAACCGCGAAGCCGATCGCGACCAGCCCGATCAGCAGCGCACCCAGCAAGGTCGCGGCGCGGCGGCTCCAGTCGCTGGGGCTGATCAGTTCCTCGCCCATGCCAGGCAACAGATCTCTGGCAGGCAGGCGGGGGCGCTTCATAGCCCTCCCCCTATGGCAAGCGGAACACGCGGTCTAGGGCGTCAACCATTGCGCGGCGCCGGTGGCAAGATCGAACACGGCGCGCCGGTGGCCGTCATGCGCCAGGTGGAACCAGTCGAGCTGATGGATCTGGACCAGCAGCACTGCAAAGTTGGCGCGCGCCGGTGCCAGTTCCGCGTCGCTGGGCTCCACGCCTTCGAAAGCCTCGGGCAGGCCGGAGGCCGGTCCGGCGGCGAGAGTACCCGGCCCATCGCCCAGGTAACAGCGACGCGCGAAGTTGTCGCTCGCCTCCCACGCCGCCTGCGCCACCGCGCCCTCGCTTTCGACCCGCGCCTGGCCGCGCACGCGAATCTGCACCTTCTCGGCCTTGTTGTAGAACAGCACGCCGATCTGCGGATTGCGTGCAATCACCGCCACCTTGGGCGCGCGCGTGTCCGTATGGAAGCGCAGGCTCCAGGGGGCGAAATGGCGCAGCACCATGACCCGTGCATCGGCATCGGCCGTTGCCACCACCGGTGTATGCATGGGGGACCGGCGATCCTCCATCGCGCCGGCAAGACGCGTCTGCGCATCCTTGCGGACATCATCGAGGGTTTCGAACATGAACGCTCCCACGCCCTGTAAACGCGCGCGTGTCAATCCGTGACACAGCGCCTATCATTCATCAATTTGGGCGGAAAGATTAACAAAAACCCTTACGAAATGTTCAGAAACGTGTCAGTGCGTATCGTGCATGTATCACCTCGGGACAACGGGGCCGCATGGTGGGCGCGGCGCATTGGTCCATTGCAACCAAGGGAGCCGCAGAAACTCATGTACGATCTTTCAGACCTTTTCCGCTACGGCGGGCTTAGCGCGATAGGGCTGGCCTTGTCCGCCACCGGCCTGCCCGCCAGCGCCGCCGTCACCCAGCCCCAGCCCGCCAAGGTGACCACCTTCCTCGGCATGGCCGACGCCGGCGCCATGCAGCAACCCGCTGAGCGCAGCGAGAATCGCGGCAATCGCCGCGAATTGCGCCGGGAAAGCCGTCAGCAGCGACGGGAAGCGCGCCAGCAACAGAGGCGCGAGACACGCCAGCAGCAGCGGCAACAGGCCAGGCAACAGCAGCGTCGCGCTTCGCAGCCGTCCAACGCTTACGAGCGCACTTGGGAAGCCCGCCGCCAGGCTCGTGAAAACTACCGCGCCCAGCAGAGCCGTTCCGAACGCCGCGAAGCTCGTCAGGATCGCCGCGAAGCGCGCCGTGACTACCGCCGCGACCAGCGCCGCGAGACCCGGCAGGACCGCAGGGAGGCGCGGCGCGACTACCGCCGCGATCAGCGCCGCGAAGCGCGACGCGAGGCTCGCCGCGAGTACCGCAGGGATCAGCGTCGTGAGGCCCGCCGCGAATATCGTCGCGACCAGCGCCGCGAAGCGCGTCGCGAGTATCGCCGGGATCAAAGGCGCGAGGCGCGCCGCGATTATCGCCGGTGGAACCGCAGCTGGCGGAACAACAACCGCTATAACTGGCGCCATTACCGGGCGCAGAACCGCCGTCACTACAATCTCGGCCGGTACTATGCGCCTTACCGGAACTACAGCTATCGCCGGCTGAGCATCGGCTTCACGCTGGGCAGCCTGTTCTTCGGCAACCGCTACTGGATCAACGATCCGTGGAGCTATCGCCTGCCGCAGGTCTACGGCCCCTACAAGTGGGTCCGCTATTACGACGACGTGTTGCTGGTGAACACCTACAGCGGCGAAGTGGTCGATGTGATCTACGACTTCTTCTGGTAAGCTGCGGCTTGACCGCGAAGAATGGCCCCGTCGACTTCCGGTCGGCGGGGCTTTTCCCGTGCAACCCGCAGACGCTAACGGACTGGAACGGCGCGGCGGGCGCTGCTAGGGGCTTTCGCATGGCGAGCGTGAGTAGCAGACCCCCCGACAAGAACGCGCTGGAGCGCGTCGGCAAGCTGGTCAGGAACCGGCTTGAAGCCGATCCCAAGGCCTACAAGATCCCGACCGAGAAGGCGGAAATCTATGCCATCGGCGAATTCCTGACCTCCAACGAATGCCGCAAGCTGGCAGGGATGATCGACATGGTCGCCCGCCCCAGCACGCTGTACGAAGGCACCTACAAGGACGGCTTTCGCACGTCCTATTCGGGCAACTTCGATTCGCAGGATCCGATGGTGAAGATGATCAGCCGCCGGATGGACGACGCGCTGGGCCTGCCCGGCAAGATCGGCGAGACGATGCAGGGCCAACGCTACCTGCCGGGCCAGCAGTTCAAGGACCATCACGACTACTTCTACCCGGAAGAAGAGTACTGGAAGATGGAGCGCAAGAATGGCGGCCAGCGCAGCTGGACCGCGATGCTGTTCCTCAACAACGTGAAGGCTGGGGGCGCGACCTCATTCCCCGAACTGGGCCTGCGGATCGAGCCCAAGGCGGGCGTCCTGCTGACCTGGAACAACGCCAAGCCCGATGGCACGCCCAACGAGTGCACGCTGCACGCCGGTACGCCGGTGGAGGAAGGCGCGAAATACGTGATTACGCGGTGGTATCGCACCCGCCAGTGGGGCTGAGTTCGACGGCAAGTGCCGCAGGCTGAGCTTCAGCCTGCCGCGTTCGCCTTTGCCAGCGCCTCTGCAATCAGCGTGCGTGTGTTGGCGATGCCGTAAAGCGCGATGAAGCTGCCCATGCGTGGCCCCTGTTCGGACCCCAGCAGCGTCTCGTACAAGGCCCGGAACCAGTCGCGCAGGCTCTCGAAGCCGAATTCCTCGCGCTTGCCGATTTCGTACACGATCGTCTGCAGATCCTCCGCGCTCATGTCCGCGGCCACCTGCGACAATTCTCCGTCGAGCGCGGCGAGCGCCGAAGCCTCGTTCGGCGTCGGCGCCCGGCGCTGGAGCGTCGGGGCAATGAAATCGCGGTTGTAGGCGAGCGCAGTGCCGACCAGCGCATCGAGTTCGGGATGCTTCGCGGGATCGGGATCGTCGATGTAGTTGCCGAGATAGGACCAGACCTGATCGCGCGTGGCGGTCGCACCCATGACCCCGACGAGGTTGAGCAGAAGGCCATAGGTGACCGGCAGGCTGTCGCCGGCGCCGGGTGCTTCCTCTGCCGTGTATCCGCCATTGGCGCGCAGCAGGTGCCACACCGGATTGCCGAGCTGCTTGTCGAGCGGCTGGTCGGGCAGACGCTCCCGGAACTGCCAGTAATCGTCCACCGCGCGCGGTATCACGCCGACATGCAGCTGCTTGGCGCTCTTGGGATTGGGGAAGATGTAGAAGCCCAGCGATTCCTCGCTGCCATAGGTCAGCCATTCGTCGATCGTCAGGCCGTTGCCCTTGGACTTGCTGATCTTCTCGCCCTTTTCATCCAGGAACAGCTCGTAGATCAGCCCCTCGGGCTTCCTGCCGCCCAGCACCTTGGCAATCTTGCCGGATTGCACGCCGGTATCGGTCAGGTCCTTGCCGTACATTTCGTAATCGACGCCCTGCGCCACCCAGCGCATCGCGAAATCGACCTTCCACTGCAGCTTGGCCATGCCGCCCAGCGCCGATTGCTCGACCACGGTTCCGTCCTCGTCGGTGAAGCGGATCGTGCCCGCGGAGGCATCGACCACCTCGACCGGCACCTGCAACACCCGGCCCGTGACGGGACTGATCGGCATGATGGGCGAATAGGTCTTGCGGCGCTCCTCCCGCAGCGTGGGCAGCATGATGTCGAGAATCGCCTGATTATTGGCGAGCACGCCCTTCAGCGCATCGTCGAAGGCGCCCGAATTGTACCGGTCATGCGCAGCGACGAATTCGTACTGGAACCCGAAACGGTCCAGGAATTCGCGCAGCTTGGCGTTGTTGTGATGCGCAAAGCTGGGATGATCGCTGGCGAACGGATTGGGGATGCGGCTCAGGGGCTTGTGCAGGTTCGCCTGGAGCAGGTCTGCATTGGGCACGTTGTCCGGCACCTTGCGCAGCCCGTCCATGTCGTCGGAAAACGCCACCAGCCGCGTCTTGCCGTCCTCGGGCCGCGCGCCGATCAGCGCCTCGAACGCGCGGCGTACCAGCGTGGTGCGCAGCACTTCCTGAAACGTGCCGATATGCGGCAGGCCTGAGGGGCCATAACCTGTTTCGAAAAGGATCGGCGAACCGTCGGGTTTCGCGCCATCGGGATAGCGCTTGAGCAGCTTCTGCGCCTCCTGGAACGGCCAGGCCTTGGAGGTGCGGGCGGCGGCGATCAGATCTTGCATGCTCATGGCACGCGCATGTGCTGTGTTGCGCGCGATGTTGCAAGCGCGAAGCCGTAGCTAGTCCGCCGGGCCCAGAGTTTCGTCGAGGTCGCGCGGGCGCTTGAAGTGGATCAGCTTGCCATTGCTCTGGCCGAGTTCAGCCCAGTCGTCGATCGGCAGCTGGAGGACGGCGAAGGACGCGGTGGGAAACTTGACCATCGCCTCCCGGAAATCCGCCGTCTCCTCGTCCGGCGAGACGAGCGCCAGCAAAACGTCCTGCAATCCCGGATTATGCGCCGCGATCAGCACGCAATCGGCATCGCCCGCCAGTTCCTTGACCAGATCGAAGTGCGTTTCCGTTCCCGCAAGGTAGAGGCGCGGATCGAACTGCGTCTCCACCCCCAGCTTCGCGGCATCGAGGGTCAGGCGAACGCGTTCCGCCGGGCTCGCCAGCACGATGTCCCACTTCGGTTCCTGGCTGCGGATGTGGCGCCCCATCAATGCCGCGCCGCGCCGCCCGCGCTCGTTCAGTCCGCGATCGAAATCGCGCTGGTCGCGGTCGCCCCAATCGGACTTGGCATGGCGGAACAGGCCGAGATGTTTCATCGATTTTGCGCCTTTCCCGCCAGACTGCTTATCCTCAACCCGCTGTCGCGTCGAGCGCGGCGGACAGGTTGCGTCCCTGCCCTGCCGGCGGCCCGGCGGCAAGGCGGGAAACGGCTTCGTCCAGCGTGACCCTGTGGATCGGCGTGCCTTTGGGGAAGGCGCTGAGCAGGCGGCTTGGGAATGCGGCGGACAAGACGACGAAATGCCCGCTGTCCTCACGCGAACGGATCAGCCGCCCGAAGGCCTGCGCCAGTCGCGCGCGGATGATCCGGTCGTCGTAGGCTCCACCGCCGCCTCCCGCTTCCGCAAAGGCAGCGCGCCGTGCGCGGTGAAGGATCGTGGGGCGCGGCCATGGGACCGCTTCCAGCACCACGCTTCGCAAGCTCTCGCCCGGAACGTCGATCCCATCGCGCAGGGCATCCGTGCCCAGCAGGCTGGCGCGCGGATCATCGCCGAAAATGTCGGTCAGCGTGCCGGTATCGATCGGGTCCACATGCTGGGCGTACAGGGGCAGGCGCGCCCGGGCGAGCCGATCTGCAATGCGCGCATGAACCGCGCGCAGCCGCTTGATCGCGGTGAACAGGCCCAGCGTGCCGCCACCCGAAGCCTCGATCAGACGGGCGTAAGCGCCAGCCAGGCCGGCAATGTCGCCGCGCTTGATGTCGGTGACGATCAGCACCTCGGCGTTACTCGCGTAGTCGAACGGGCTTGGCTGGCTGGTGAGATGGGGTGCGAGCCCGATATGATCGGCACCGCTGGCCGCGATGGCGCGGGTCCAGTCGACCTCGCCTTCGGAATCGCGGTCGGCCAGCGTCGCGCTGGTGAGCATTACGCCGTGAGACGGTTCGAGCACGACCTTCGCGAAGGGCTTCATGGGGTCGAGCCAGCGCCGGTGCAGGCCGATATCGTATTCGCGCGATTCGAACCGGTCGACGGCCAGCCAGTCGACGAAATCCGCGTCTGCGGGTCCGCCGATGCGGGCCAGCAGGGCTTCCCATGCCGCGATCAGATCCACCCGCCACGCCAGCGAATGGCGCGCCCCCTCGATCCGCGCCCGGCCCTGCGAGTCGAGCCAGTCGGGCGCATCCTCCATCACCGCCTCGAGCCGCTGACCAAGCCTGAGCAGCGGTTTGCGCAGGTCCGCCAGCGCAGCCTGTGCGTCCTGCGCCGCATCGACCAGCGCGCCGGGCGGATCGGCGATCTCTGTTTCGATCCCGTATCCCGCTTCGGAGCCTCCGCTCTCGTCGCGGGCGAACACCGTGGCGCGAACCTGTGCCAGCAGTTCTTCCAGCGGACCCGAAGGGGCGCCCTCGCCGATCCGGCCAAGCCAGCCGTCCGCAGGCAACGCCTGTGCTGCCTCGATCGCGGCCTCGACCGCTTCCCCGCCAGCATCATCATACGAGGACACGTCGGCAAGCCGGGCGGCCAGCCCACGTCTGCGACCGCGCGTGTTGCGCTCCGGCCCGATGATCCAGCGGCGCAGTTCGATCGCCTCCTGCCCGGTCAGCGCGGCCGCAAAGGTGCTGTCGGCAGCGTCGAACACGTGATGGCCCTCGTCGAAGATCATCCGCGTGGGCGGATGGCCGTGGTGCCTTCCGCGAGCAGCATTGATCATCACCAGCGCGTGGTTAGCGATCACGAGGTCGGCCTGGGCGGAGGTACGCGCCGCCCGTTCGATGAAACACTTCCGGTAATGCGGGCACCCGGCGTAGACGCATTCACCGCGCTGGTCGGTCAGCGCGGTGATCCCTCGCCGGGGGAACAGCGTACCCAGCCACCCGGGCAGATCGCCGCCGATCATGTCGCCATCGCGCGTGTACTGCGCCCAGCGGGATACAAGATGGGCGAGCACCGCCCCGCGTCCCGCAAAACCGCCCTGCATCGCGTCCTCGAGGTTGAGCAGGCACAGGTAGTTCTCGCGCCCCTTGCGGACCACGACCGGTGCGGAGCCGTCGGCGCGCTTTTCGGGCCAGGCACGGCGGCTTTCGCGCCGCAACTGGCGCTGGAGATTCTTGGTATATGTGCTGACCCAGAGCGTGCCCTGCGCACGCTCTGCCCAGACGCTGGCGGGCGACAGATAGCCCAGCGTTTTGCCGATCCCCGTACCCGCCTGCGCGAGCAGCAATTGCGGCTTGGCCCTTTTCTCTCGCGGCGCGAATATCCGCGCAACTTCGGCGGCGTAGGCCCGCTGCCCCTCGCGCTTTTCCGCGCCTTCGCCGGTCAGCCGGGCAAGCTGCGCCTGCACCTCTTCCTCACCAATGGAGACCTGCGCAGGTTGCGGGCGCTCGGGCGTTTCTTCCCATTCCGGCAGGGTCGCAAACAGCCAGCGTTCCGCCTTGTTCGGCTTGGCCACAAAGGGCGCCAATACCTGTGCCCAGGGCCAGCGCGCGCGGGCGAGCGATTGCAGCGTGCTCCATGCGCCATGCCGCTCCGCCCAGTCGTCACGCCCGCACACGGCCAGCATCGCGGCCAGCGCGTCGCGCAGGAAGGCGGGGGTCGCGGCATCATCCTGCGGCGGCTCGATATCGAGCGCGGCAGCAAGACCCTTCGGTGTGGGCACGCAAAACTGCGCGGGATGCAGAAAAGCATAAAGCTCGAGCAGATCGAGCCCGGAGAGATCCGGATAGCCCAGCCGCGCGGCCACCAGCGGCGCATTGAGCATGAGCACCGGCGTATCGGCGCAGGCATTGATCGCCTGCCCTTTGCCGATCTCCTGCGTGGTGCCATCGGGCGTGCCCAGCCACAGCCCCGCATGGCTGGCATGGAGCGCGGGCAAGGCAGGCGGTTCGGGCGTCGGCGCGGCCATCGCGGCCTTTTCGGGTGCGCGGAACGAAAAGTAAACAGCGAGGAGGAGCTAAACCCCGGCGTTGCCCACCACGAAGCACGCCGCCGCCAGCAGGAAGCCCGCCCAGCGGTTCGACCGGAAACGCGCGAGCGGATTGTCGGGATCGCTCTCGTCAAGCGTCACCACCTGCCACGCAAGATGCCAGCCGACGGGCAGCAGCGTGATCCAGGAAACCCAATCCTCTCGCAGCAGCCAGAAACCAAGGCCCCACAGGAAGATCGCGCCACCATAGCATAGCGCCACGCCCTGCTTCACCTTGCCGCCCATTCGCAGCGCGCTCGACCGAATTCCCACCAGAGCATCGTCCTCGCGGTCTTGCACCGCGTAGATCGTGTCATAGCCGACGGTCCACAGCGCACAGCCGAGATAGACCGCCAGGGCCACGCCCCAGTTCTCGCCCACCAGCGTAGCCCAGCCGACCAGTACGCCCCAGTTGAAGGTCAGCCCCAGCCAGGCCTGTGGCCACCAGGTAATCCGCTTCATGAAGGGATAGGCGGCGACCAGCAGCAGGCTTGCCAAGGCGACGACCTGCGCCTGCAGCGGCAATTGCAGCAGCACGACCAGCCCGATCAGACTGAGCGCACCGAGCCATATCCACGCGGCCCGTTTGGAAACGCGCCCGCTCGCAATCGGTCGGCTGGCGGTGCGTGCCACCTTCCTGTCCAGTTCGGCGTCGGTGATATCGTTATAGACGCAGCCCGCCCCGCGCATGGCGATGGCACCCACCAGCAGCCATGCGAGCAGGCCCCACTGCCAACCGGCGCCGCTCAGCCACACGCCGAACACGCAAGGCCAGAACAGCAGCCACCAGCCTATCGGCCGGTCGAACCGGGCCAGCTGGGCAAGATCACGCGGAAGCTGCGGAAGCCTGGCTATCAGCCCGCGGTGCTCGCTGTCGGGAACGATGGTATCTGCGGAGTCGCTGCTGCTCATGGACTTGCTCCCTAGCGCGGCGCGTGCCACCTGCCCAGCCATGCCCGCCACCCCTGCCTGGCCCCCGAAAAGCGCGCCGCGCCTGTTCCTCGACGACGAGTTGAGCGAAGGGCGCACGTTCGCTCTCGACGGCAATCGGGCGCACTACCTGGGCAAGGTCATGCGCGTGTCGGAAGGCGACATCGTGATCCTGTGCGACGACATCACCGGCGAATGGGCAGCCCGGGTCGGCCAGGTCGACAAGCGGCGAGTCGATGTGACGGTTGCCGAGCGCCTGCGCCCGCGCGAGGAGGTGCCCGACCTGTGGCTGTGCCCGGCGCTGCTCAAGAAGGATCGCTTCGATCTGGTGCTGGAAAAGGCGACCGAACTGGGCGTCTCGGCCATTCATCCGGTCGTTACACGCCGCTGTGTGGCGGACAAGCTGAACCCGGAAAGGGCGCGTACCATCGTGACCGAAGCGGCTGAGCAATGCGCGCGCACCGCGCTGCCGAAACTGGCCGATCCTGTGAGGCTGGACGCATTGCTGGCCACGTGGCCACCCGATCGCGCGCTGTTCTTTGCCGACGAGGAAGGAGGCAGCGCGGCTGCCAGCCAGTTTGCTGCGCATGGTGGCCCTGCGGCAATCCTGACCGGCCCCGAAGGCGGCTTCGACGATGCGGAGCGCGATAAGATTCGCGCGCTACCCCAGGCCGTCCCGATCACTCTTGGCCCGCGCATCCTTCGCGGCGAAACCGCGGCCCAGGCTGCGGTCGCCGTCTGGATGGCCGCAGCCGGCGACTGGGCTACGGATCGATAAAATCCCTTTCCTCACGCGGATGGGTTTCCTAACGCCACCTGCATGAGCACGCGCAACGCATCGAACGAAGACGATCCCGTGATCGAAAGCCGCGACCAGCTGGTCGCGCCGATGCAGCAGGGCGAGAAGCCGAAGTCCGACTGGCAAATCGGCACCGAGCATGAGAAACTCGTCTACAAACGCGACGACTTCCATGCGCCCTCCTACGACGAAGAGGGAGGTATCCGCGATATCCTCCTGTCCCTGAAGGATTTTGGATGGGAGCCGGTCGAAGAGGGTGGCAAGGTCATCGCCATGGCAGGCGATGACGGGACGGTCAGCCTTGAACCCGCGGGCCAGCTCGAACTCTCCGGTGCGCCGCTCAGGACGCTGCACGAAACCTGCAACGAAGCGGGGCGTCATCTCGCGCAGGTGAAGGAGATCGGCGAGCGGTGCGGAGTCGGTTTCCTCGGCCTCGGCATGTGGCCCGACAAGACCCGTGAAGAGCTGCCGGTGATGCCCAAGGGCCGGTACGAGATCATGATGCGGCACATGCCGCGGGTGGGCACGCTGGGCCTCGACATGATGCTGCGCACCTGCACGATCCAGGTGAACCTGGATTATGGCAGCGAAGCCGACATGGTGAAGAAGTTCCGCGTCGGCCTCGCGCTGCAGCCGCTGGCAACCGCGCTGTTCGCCAATTCGCCCTTCACCGAGGGCAAGCCCAACGGATACCTCTCCTACCGCAGCCATATCTGGTCCGACACGGACCCGCAGCGCACCGGCATGCTGCCCTTCGTGTTCGAAGACGGCTTCGGCTACGATCGCTGGGTCGACTACATGCTCGACGTGCCGATGTACTTCGTCTTCCGCGACGGGAAATACCTCGATGCGGCGGGCCTGAGCTTCCGCGATTTTCTGGAAGGGAAGCTAAGCATCCTTCCCGGAGAGAAACCGACGCAGAGCGACTGGTGGGATCACCTGAGCACCGCCTTCCCCGAAGTGCGCCTCAAGAGCTTCCTCGAAATGCGCGGCGCGGATGGCGGCCCGTGGAGCCGCATCTGCGCCCTGCCCGCCTTCTGGGTCGGCCTGCTATACGACCAGACCGCGCTCGATGCCGCGTGGGACGTGGTCAAGGACTGGTCGATGGAAGAGCGCGAAGCCCTGCGAAATGCCGTGCCGAAGGAAGGGCTGGCGGCGCGCATTCCCGGCGGGCGCACGCTGCAGGATCTGGGCAAGGAAGTGCTGGATATCGCACGCGCAGGCCTTACCGCACGCGGATTCCTCAATACCGGCGGCGACAACGAGACCGGTTTTCTCCAGACGCTCGACGAGATTGTCGAGAGCGGCAAGTCGCCCGCGCAGCGCATGCTCGATCGCTATCATGGCGAATGGGGCGGCGATATCAGCCGGGTCTACAAGTACAGCTTCTAGCTGCGGGCTATTCCGCCGGTTGCAGCGATTCGCTCCGGCCCCGGCCGAGAGCCCGCGTCAGCGCGCCCAGCGGCGCGGTGATCGTGCCCTGCCGCGCCATCCATGCGTGATATTCGCGGTACTTCGCATCCTCGCCCAGCAGGTGCGCCTCCTCGGTCCGGGCGCGCCAGTAATAGATCGCCGAGACGAGTGACAGGCCGACCACGTTCCGGATAGCCTCCATCGGGCCGCCATCGGTGACGAGGAAGGGCAGAGAGGCGCTCCACCAGAACAGGTTTTTCGAAAGATAGGCCGGGTGCCGGGTGAAGCGGTACGGCCCGTGGGTGATGACCCCGCGATAGGTGAGGTTCGAGAAACGCAGGCCGAAGGCGACGGTCGCCCAGGCATACACGCCGGTCAGCATCACCAGCCAGCCACCCCATACCGATAGCAGCAGCGGGCTATCGGCCATCCAGTGGCGCCAGCCGGGCGCATTCGCTTCGTAAGCCAGCAGGCCGCCAGCATTCATCACACCATAGACGAAGGGCGGGTAGCACAGCAGCGCCGCAACCCATCCTGCAAGAAAAGGGTTCCCGCTGCGGATATGGCTGTCGAGCGGACGCAGCGTCATGACGTAGCCGACCGTGCCGATCTGCACGTCGATCACGAAAAGCAGGCTTATCATCGCAACCGCCAGCGCACCCGGCTGGCTAGCCAATTCGCCCGGGTTGGCGTTCACGACCTCGGCAAAACCGCCGGGCAGGATCGAGATCATGAAGGCGCCGAAAAATCCCTTGATGATCCACGCGCGCCAGTGGGCGATGACCCGGTCCTTGTCCCATGCCTCGCGGTTGAGGAGAAAGGCGCCGAAATGCCAGGTCGCATCGCGCGGATTTTCCATCCGCCGGTCGAGCCACAAGATGTAGGGAATCGAGAGAACGAGTGCAGGCACCGCCGCAAAGCCGAGCACCTTCATGGCAAACAGGTACTGCCCATCCCAGTACCAGCGCCCGATCGCATAAAGCGCGGCGAGCACCGCCCATGTCGCCCAAAGGCCCGTCAGCTTGGTGAAGGAAACGCTGCGTGTTGCGCCGGGATCTTGCGTCCCGCTCCAGCTCAGGCCGGTCGAAGGATTGCGATGGACCCTGTCGACGAAAACCGACCACACGACCATGGGCAGGCCGCTCGCCACGAGGCCCAGCAGCGCGGCATAGGGCCCGTCCAGCCGGGCGCGCGGGCCCGGCAGGTCGAGCGCGGCGGAGATATCAGGAAACGCGCGGCAGAACGCGATCCAGCCGAGCAGGCCCGCAAGGCCGACAAGTCCCACCGCAGCGGAAACATCGCTACGCGGACAATCGGAACTGGTGGCGGCATCGCGCATGACGCCGCCTTAGGCCGCAAAGGGTTAAATGCTCGGTAACGCCCTCTTCGTGGCGCGCCGGGCGGCGATCACCGGAAAGCGGTGATCGTGCCGCCATCGTCCAGCACGTAGAGCGTGTTGTTGACCACGATCGGCGGAAGGCTGACCGAATCCTTCAATTCGGTCAGCATGTTCGCCGAACCTTCCGCCACGCTCACCTGCCACAGCTCGCCGCGCGAGTTGGCGATGTAGAGCATGTTGTTGGCAAGCACGGGGCCGGTCCAGAAAATCTCGCCCTTGCGGTCTTCCGCGTCGCGATAGCGCCGCAGCTGCGTGATCCAGCGGACCTTGCCGGTGGAGCGAGCGATGGCGAGCAGCCGGGCATCGCTGGTCAGCGTGAACAGCCATTCGCCAGCCAGCGCCGGGGTGGAAATCCCGGAAAGGTTGAGCTCCCAGATACGCTGGCCCGTCACCAGTTCGTAGGCGGCCATGCGGCCACCCTGCCCCAGTGCATAGACCCGGCCATTGTCGATGATCGGATCGGCATCGATATCCGAAATGCTGCCGACCTCGGTCGAGATGGACGTGCGGGCAAGCGCGTCGGCCCACAAAACGCGTCCGTTCTCGTAGCGATAGGCCACCAGCTCGCCCGAGCTGTATCCGGCAACCACCGTGCCCTGGCCCGCAGCCGGAGAGGCGACTCCGAAAACGCCCGCCTGCGCAAGCGAACCCGATTCCTGCCACGCGATCTCGCCGTCGTTCTGGTTGAGGGCGATGATGCGGTTGTCCTGCGTCATCACCAGCACGAGGTTGAAGGCCAGCGTGGGTGCGTCGCGTAGCGGACCTGCCGGATTTGCGCTCCAGACCTCCGCGCCGTTGGCGGTATCCAGCGCGACCACCCGGCCCGTACCGCTGGTCACGAACAGACGATTGCCTGCCACCGCGATCCCGCCGCCGTAGACGGTGCCACGCATATCGGACGCGATGTCCGGGCTATACTGCCACAGGCGCGCGCCCGTCTCCGCATTCATGGCGTGGACCGTACCGGAGGTATCGACCGCGTACAGCGTGCCGTTCGCCACCACGGGCGCAGCGCCCAGCCTGCGGCTGCTGGTCGAACCCTCGATCCGCTGAGACCATACTGCGGTGGGATTGGCTGCCAGCGACAGGTGGCCGTAGCTCTTGCTCGGCGTGTTGCTGGCCATGGCCCAGCTGTCATTGACCCGCGCGGGCGGCAGGACGACCGATACGCCGGCCAGGTCCGGGTCCACGTTCGCGCCGCTTTCGATGCGCGAGAGGACGGGAACACGGTTGCCGACCGTAGGCGTGACGTTCTTGTCTCCGCCCCCGCCGAACAGACCGCCAGAGCAGCCCGTGACGACCAGCGTCAGAAGTAGAAGCGGGATCGCACCAGTGGCTCGCAAGGTCATCCTCCGAAAAATACGCCCTCTCGGGCCTCATGTGTCTGTTATTGCGGGCGTCGGCCAGCGGGCCGACCGGCGGCCTGAGCCGCGCGCATGCTCTCGATCAGTTCGTCGACATCGCCCACGGCGTCGATCCCCAGCACGCTCGCCATCTGGCGTGCGCGCCCGCGGATCGTTTCGGGCACATCCTCGTCCTTGGCGATCTGGGCGAACAACTTGCCCGCCTTTTCCTCCTGGCCCGCGTCGAGATAGGCCATGCCCAGGATCTCGCCCGCGCTGCCGTAGTAGGGCTCGCCCTCCTGTGCCAGCGGGGTCAGCCGGCGGATCACCTCCGAAGGTTCCAGCGAATCATAGGCGGCAACCACCGCGCGCAGTTCGGCCAGGTCGCGCAACGAGTCCGGGATATCCCCTTTTGCTGCGACCTGCTCGAAGAATTCCGCCGCCTTTTCGTTGTCGCCCTGCTCCAGCGCGATTCCGCCGCGCAGCATCTGCGCCTGCGCCTGCGCACCGCCTGCGCCATCCTGCGCCAACGGAGCGGCAGTTTCGTCCGCCTGCTTCAGGTTTCCGGCTTCCAGCTGGTCGATCGCCTGGACCAGGACTTCGGAATCACGTTCCCGGTCGCCATCGCTGCGGCTGGTGAAGAACAGATAGGCGGCGAATGCCAGCAGCGCCACGACGACGACGCCGACGATGATCAGGCCGTACTTCTGCCAGATATCGCGATACTGATCGGTACGGACAGCATCATCCACCTCCCGCAGGAGCGCTTCGTCCTGCGCGACTGCGGTCTTGGCCTTTCGGTCGGCTGCTTTTTCGCTGTTGCGGTTGGGTAACAGGGCCACGCCTGAGGGACTTTCCTTGAGACTGCCGGGATTGGCGCGGGTCTTTAAACCATGTTGCGCCGAGTTCAATAGGAGCGCGGGTGAACCGGGCGTGAAGGCACGCTGGTCCTAGCCCAGCACACCGCCGCCTAGCGCGCTGTCGTAAAGCCGCCTGTAGGACGCGATCATCTTGGCCTCGTCGTACTGCGCGCGCGCCTTTGCGCGGTTGGCCGCGCCGATCTGTGCGCGAAGATCCGCGTCGAGGGACAATGCCCGCAAGGCTTCCGCCAGAGAATTCTCGTCGTTCGGGCGGGCGATGTAATGGGCGTTTTCCTTCGCCACCATCGACGCGATGTCGCCCACCGCCGGCGCTGCCACCGGCAGGCCTGCCGCCATTGCCTCGACAACGGACAGCGGAAACTGTTCGGAGTGCGAGGATAGCGCAAAAATATCGAACAGGGCCAGGAAGGCTTTCGGGTTGGAGACGAAGCCGGGCAGGTGGACGCGGTGCGCAATTCCGGCCTCCTCGGCCGCGTCGCGGATAGCCTCACCCTCGGTCCCGTCCCCCACGATCACCAGTTGCCAGTCTTCCGGCAGGTGCGACACGGCGCGCACCAGCGCGGTGAGGTTCTTGACCGGACGCAGACCGGCCAGGGTGCCGACCCATTTCTCCCCTTCGTGCTTGATAACGCCGCGCAGCGCATCGGGGGGCGGGTTGGCTTTGAACCCCTTTGTGTCGATGCCGTTGGGAATGTGCTTCACCCGCCCGATCGGCTGGTGCCATACCTCCAGCGCGATGCCCTCCAGCACCTCCGATGGCACCACCAGCCCGCTCGCCTTGCCCAGCGCAATCCGGCGATACCAGTTGCGGCTGGCCTTGAGCTTTCGCCGCTCGTCCTCGTTGAAGCCATCCTCGTGGTGGATCAGCGGCGGCAGGCCCAGCGCATCCTTGAACAAGGTGTGCGCCATCACCGCATCCATGGCGCCCCAGTTGTAGGTCAGCACGAGGTCGTAGGGCTTCATCGCGATTGCCAGCTCGCGCAGCCGCCTGGGCCACGGCTTGCCCTTGAGCGGAGGGAACTTGCGCGGATAGCGCACCGTCCGCCCCTTCGCGATATGTTCGGCGGCGCCATAGGCGTTGCGGTCTGCCGACACGATCGAATGGGCCAGCTTGCTGCCGAACGCATTGATGAGCTGCACGCTGCGCAGCTCCTTCCCGCCCGCGGCGAAAGTGGAATGGAGATGGAGCACGCGCGGTGCCCCGTCGCGCTGTTTGCTGCTCATCACGCGTTCTCCTGCGTCCGCACCCGCGCGAGCAGCGCGTCGATCGCGGCGACGGCCTCAGGCTCATCGAGAGTCGGGGCATGGCCCGTTTTCGGCACGGTAGCGATCTCCATTGCGCGATTGCGCGTCTTCATCTGGCGCACCGTATCGGGCGAAAGCAGGTCGGAAAGCTCGCCCCGCACAAGCAGCAGCGGCGTATCGGCAAGCGATTCGAAGGCCAGCCACAGGTTGTCGGCAGGTGCGCCGCCCGCGTCTTCGCCCTCCCGGAACGTATCGCCGATCGCCATGTCGTAATCGAAGCTGATGCGCCCGTTCTGGCCCAGCACCATGACCCGCTTGGCAGCCTGCAGCCAGTCCTCCAGCTGATAGCCGGGATGCGCATCGCTATGCGTTTCCTGCAGGGCGCGCGCTGCATGCATCCAGGTGGGAAAGCTGCGGCCCTGACCGACATAGCTGCGGATCTTTTCCAGCCCGCCAGGCTCGATCGCAGGGCCGATGTCGTTGAGCACCGCACCCGCGATTCGCTCTGCCCCGCGCTGTGCCAACATCATCGTCATCAATCCGCCCAGCGAGGTGCCAATGGCGACGAAGCGTTCAATCCCGAGCTCGGCCAGCAGGGCTTCGACATCCGCCACATACTGGGAAACGTCATAGGTGCCTGCGTCGTCCGCATAGTCGCTGTCGCCGCGTCCGCGCATCTCGGGCACGATCACGCGCCATTCGGGCGAAAGACGCTCTGCCAGAAGCGTGAAATCGCGCGCATTGCGTGTCAGCCCGTGCATGCACAGGATTGGCGGCTGGTCAGTGTCTGATGGGCCGGGATAGTCGCGGTAATGCAGTTTCAGGCCGTCGGCGCTATGCCAGAAGCCATCGGTAAAGCGCTGATCCATGGCTCTCTTTTCGAGTTCGGCAGGGGCAGTTCGGTTGCGCACGGCGGCGCGCGTCGCCACTTATTGCCGCGATGGCCGATAAACCGCAACCATACGCACAGGATACTGCGCCGCCCATTCTGGCCCTCGCCGATTGGCTGGGCGACCCGGTCGACCCGGCGAAATTCCCTCAGACCAAGCTGCGCTGGCGCAATGATCGGGCGGCGGCCAGCGTGGGGCTGGATCATCTCTCGGATATCGAATGGGTCACCCATTTCGGCCGGTTCGAACCGCTACCCGATAATCTGGAGCGCCCGCTGGCACTGCGATACCATGGCCACCAGTTCCGCGTGTACAATCCCGAAATCGGCGATGGGCGCGGCTTCCTGTTCGCGCAAATGCGCGCTGCCGACGGTCGCCTGATGGATCTGGGCACCAAGGGATCGGGGCAGACGCCATACAGCCGCACTGCCGACGGACGGCTTACACTCAAGGGCGCAGTGCGCGAATTGCTGGCGACAGAGATGCTCGAGGCGCTCGGGGTCGATACCTCGAAGACCTTCTCCATTATCGAGACCGGCGAGGAATTGATGCGCGGGGACGAACCTTCGCCCACCCGTTCCGCCGTCCTCACCCGGCTGAGCCATGGCCATATCCGCATCGGCAGCTTTCAGCGCCTGCTTGCGCTCGACGAAGCCGGCCACATGCGCGAACTTGTGGATTACTGCCTCGCGCAATTTCCCGGCCCGCCGCCGCCCGCGGATGCCCCCGACCGGGACGATCCGGCGGTGCAGTTGCTGCACCAGGTGGTCGAACGGCTGGCGGACCTCGCGGCAAGCTGGATGGTGGCCGGTTTCGTCCACGGTGTACTCAATACCGACAATATGAACGTCTCGGGCGAAAGCTTCGACTACGGCCCGTGGCGCTGGTTGCCGAAGTGGGAGCCTGGCTTCACTGCCGCCTATTTCGACCACGCGGGCCTGTACGCATTCGGTCGTCAGCCCGAGGCGCTCGGCTGGAACTGCGCCCAACTCGCCACCGCCCTCAGGCTCATCGCCCCGTCGGACGGCCTTGTCGCCGCGCTGGAGCGGTTCGGCCCGCTTTATGGCCATCACCTGCGACGGCGCTGGCTGTGGCGGCTTGGGCTCGAACCGCTCGACGAGCAGCGCGATGCTGCCCTGATCGCGGCTTGCGAACGGCACATGCACGAAAACGCGATGCAGCCCGAGGCCTTCTTCCATGCCCATCGCGGCGGACGCGGCGCGGAAGGGGAACTGGCCGGTGCCTTCGCAGATTACAGCGCCGTCGGACCTGACGACCCTTACTGGGACGAGGGAACGCCACAGAGCATGCTGATAGACGAAGTGGAAACGATCTGGTCCGCGATAGACGAACGCGACGATTGGGCTCCGCTCATGGAAAAGGTCGATGCATTGCGACGGATGGGGAAAGCGCACGGCGATCCGCCACAGCCCGCCGCCAGCGACAGGTGACGCGCTGAAAATTTGGCGCTAATGCGCTGCGCTACACCCGGTCCGAGGGGGTCGCAGCGTCCAAGGGAATTGAGGAACTGCCAGGAGTGCCAATTTCACAGATCGTATCTTACGAACCTGCCACCGGGCAGGAACTGTTTCGTGCGCCAATCGGTGATGTGGACGAAACCGTTGCGCGCGCGCGCGAAGCCTTCCCCGGCTGGGCTTCGCGCCCCGTTGCCAACCGGATGGAAATGGTTCGCCGCTTCGCCAACGAAGTAAGGGCTGCGGCGGATGATTTCGCAGAACTGATCGCGCGCGAGACCGGCAAGCCGTTGTGGGAAGCCAAGACCGAAGTCGAAGCGGTCATCAACAAGGTGGAGATATCCATCTCCGCCTACATGGAGCGCACGGGGCAGAAGAAGCTCGAAAGCGCGCTGGGCGGCACCTCGGCCGTGCGGCACAAGCCACATGGCGTGATGGCCGTGCTCGGCCCCTATAACTTCCCGGCGCACCTGCCCAACGGCCATATCGCACCCGCGCTGATCGCGGGCAATACGGTGGTCTTCAAGCCATCGGAAAAGACCCCTGCCGTCGGCGCAATGCTGGTCGAATGCTTCCACCGCGCGGGCATCGATAAGGATGTCGTCCAAGTGCTGATCGGCGGGCCGGACGAAGGCAAGGCGCTGGTGGCGCACCCCGAAGTAGACGGCATCCTGTTCACCGGCAGCGCGCAGGCGGGCATCGCGATCAACCGCAAATGCGCGAACAATCCGGGCAAGATCCTCGCGCTCGAAATGGGCGGCAACAACCCCATCGTCGTCACGCGCACGCCCAAGGTCGAAGATGCTGCGCTGATCATCGCGCGCTCCGCCTTCACGACTGCGGGCCAGCGATGCACCGCCGCACGGCGGCTGATCGTGACCGAAGATATGTACGACGAGACCGTGGAGGCAGTGAAGACGCTGATCGGCAAGATCATCGTCGACGAACCCTTCGCCGATCCGCAGCCTTTCATGGGCACCGTGATCGACAACCAGGCGGCCGACCAGCTGACCGAGAGCTTCCTCTACCTGCTCTCCAATGGCGGCAAGGCGATCCGCCACCTGCGGCGGCTGAGCGAGGACGCCCCCTTCGTGGCCCCCGCCCTGATCGACACGACCGCGATGGAGGAACGCCCCGATGTGGAACTGTTCGGCCCGCTGCTGCAGGTCATCAAGGTGCCGGATCTGAACGCGGGCATTGTGGAGGCCAACAACACCCGGTTCGGCCTCTCCGCCTCGCTGGTGGGCGGCTCTCCGGACGACTTCAACCATTTCTGGGCCAATATCCGCGCCGGCATCGTCAACTGGAACCAGCCGACCAACGGGGCATCGTCCAAGGCGCCCTTCGGCGGGCTGGGCCTGTCCGGCAATCACCGCCCCGCCGCCTACTACGCCGCCGATTACTGCGCCTATCCGGTCGCCAGCAGCGAGATCGGGCAACCGCGCGCGAGCCTCGGCGTCGGGTTCAAGGTGGACTGATCGGGGCCCAGCATGAAAACGCCCCGGCAAGACTATTGCCGGGGCGCCTTCCACAGCGCTGGTGGGACGCTGCGCCTCGGCCTGCCTCGAGGACAGACCAAAGATCGTCTGGTGTTTCGGCGATCGAAGCCAGCCTTGCGTTGCCCCCGAATCGTCTATGCGTTCATAAATAGCGCCTCTTACATGAACGATCAGCAACGCTTGTGCAGGGTAATGTGCAGGCCTAGGGGCATCGCGTGAACGCCCCGAAATCCCCCGCACCCTCAGGCTTGCCGCAGGCACTGGGCGCCTACGTGATGTGGGGGTTCATGCCGCTTTATCTGCTGCTGGTGCGGCAGGTGCCCGCGTTCGAATTCGTCGGCTGGCGGATCGTGTGGACGTTGCCGGTGTGTCTGCTGATCGTCGCCTTCCGCCGCCAGTTCCCAGACATTCGCCAAGCTTTGGCCGACGGGCGCGCGCTGCTGGTCCTGGCGGCGAGCGCGATGCTGATATCGGTCAACTGGGTGGTGTATGTATGGGCGATCCAGCAGGGCGAGGTCTACGCGGCCAGCCTTGGCTATTACATCAACCCGCTGGTCAACATCCTGCTCGGCACGCTGATCCTCAAGGAGACGCTGAGCCGCGCGCAGTGGATCGCTGTCGCGCTGGCGGGCGTGGGCATCGCCGTGCTTGCCGCCGGCGCGCTGACCACCTTGTGGATCAGCCTGACGCTGGCATTCAGCTTCGGCACCTACGGCCTGCTGCGCAAGCAGGTGACGGTGGGCGCGCTGCCCGGCCTCACGATCGAAAGCGCCATCCTGCTGCTCCCCGCGCTGGGCGTCGCGGCGTGGTTCTGGGCCAGCCCGCAGGGGTCCTCCTTCGAGGTGAGCCTGGGCCTCAGCCTTGCGATCATGCTCGGGGGCCTCTTCACCGCCGTACCGCTGCTGATGTTCGCCATCGCCGCGCGGCGGATGGACTATTCGGTGCTCGGCTTCGTCCAGTTCCTCGCGCCCAGCATCGTCTTCATCCTTGGCCTGACCGTCTTCGGGGAAGAGCTGCACCCGGCGCAGGCCTTCTGCTTCGGCTGCATCTGGCTGGCCGCGGCGATCTTCGTGTGGGATCTGCTGGCGAGGCGGAAGCCGCGCAAGCCGACCCCGGTCAGCTAGTCCTCCAAACTCCACACAATCGTCTTGCCGGCCATGAAGGGCACCACCTGTGTATCGGCTGCCGGAATGCTCTCTGGCACCGCCTGATCCCGCCGAACTAGCGTCACCGTGCCCTCGTTCACCGGCAGGCCGTAGAAGCGAGGCCCGTTGAGCGAGGCGAAGGCTTCGAACCTGTCGAGCGCGCCTTCCTCGTCGAACACCTGCACGTAGGCCTCCAGCGCATGGGGCGCGTTGTAGATGCCCGCGCAGCCGCACGCGCTTTCCTTAGCATGCTGTTCGTGCGGCGCGCTGTCGGTGCCGAGGAACACCTTGGCCGAGCCCGAGGTGGCAAACGCCCGCAGCGCCAGCCGATGCTCCTCGCGCTTGGCGACGGGCAGGCAGTAGGCATGCGGGCGCATTCCGCCCACCAGCATCGCATTACGGTTGATGTGGAGGTGATGCGGCGTGATCGTCGCGCCCACATTCTCCCCCGCGCCTTCCACGAAATCGACCGCGTGGCGGCTGGTGATATGCTCGAAAGCGATTTTCAGCTGCGGCAGATCGCGGTGCAGCGGCGCGAGCACGGTCTCGATGAACACCGCTTCCCGGTCGAAAATGTCGATTTCCGCATCGGTCACTTCACCATGTACGCATAGGACCATGCCCGCCTCGGCCATCGCCTCGAACACCGGGCGCAGCTTGCCGATATCGGTCACGCCATGCGCCGAATTGGTGGTGGCATTGGCGGGGTAGAGCTTGGCTGCGGTAAACACGCCGTCGCGGAAACCGCCGATCAGATCGGCCGGGTCGGTATCGTCGGTCAGGTAGGCGGTCATCAGCGGAGCGAAGTCCGCACCCTGCGGCAGCGCCGCCATGATCCGCTCCCGATAGGCGCGTGCGGCATCCGCCGTCGTCACCGGCGGCGTGAGGTTGGGCATCACGATCGCGCGCCCGAACTGGCGTGCGGTGGCACCCGCCACGCTTTGCAGCATTGCGCCATCGCGCAGGTGCACATGCCAGTCGTCGGGGCGGCGGATCGTCAGCGTGTCTGTCATGCCGCGCGCCCTACCCCAACAGCGCCGCGGAGGGGAGCCCTGACACACCTGACACAGTGTCCTGGGCCGAAAAACTCTGCCGCCCCACGGCCTCTCTTTCGGCTGGCGGAGATAGCTGGGCAGTGCGGCGCATGTGCGGCACGTTAGCCGCACACCGTCATGTAGGACAGCGCCCCCACTGGCATGGCCTGCGCCGCGCCCCTATCTGCGCAGGCATGACAGCAACCCGCCTCGCCAACCGCGCTCTCGTCCGCCTCGCCCCGCTGGAAGAGGGAGAAAGCGTCTCCGCATTCCTCCAGGGCCTGCTGACGAACGACGTCACCGGAGAACTTCCCGCCTATGCCGCGCTGCTGAGCGCGCAGGGCAAGACCATGTTCGACATGATCGTCTGGCCCGGCCGCCCCTGCGAATACGGCGAAACCATGCTGCTCGATTGCGAGGCGGCGGTGGCGGACGATCTGGTCAAACGCCTGTCTCTCTATCGCCTGCGCCGCAAGATCGAGATCGCCCGCGACGAGAGCCTGTCGGTGCACTGGATCGCCCGGAGCGATGGCGAACACCCGGTCGACCCGCGCCTGCCCGCGCTGGGTCAGCGCTGGCTCGCGGAGGCGGATGAGGGCGAGGCCGCAGACGATGCCTGGCTCGCCCATCGCCTCTCGCTCGGCGTGCCCGAAGGCCAGGCCGAGCTGGGCGACATCCTGTGGCTGGAGACCAACGCGGTCGAGCTGAACGGGGTCAGCTTCAACAAGGGCTGCTATATCGGGCAGGAAAACACCGCGCGGATGAACTGGCGGCAGAAGGTCAACCGGCGGCTGGTGGTGGTGCCGCTGGACCGGTCCGAGGAGAAGCGCCGCAAGGCGGAATATCCCGAACAGGGCTACGCGGTCGATCACCTGCGCGTGGCCGACATACCCGGGGACCTGATGCCAGACTGGCTCGATCAGCCGTTGGTCGAATAGTCGATAAGCACTGCACGCCCGGGCCCTAGAGTTGCCAAAACAAGACATGACCGGGAGGCTGCGTGACCGTGCTTCGTGAAATCCGCGCGATGTTTCTTGCCATCGCCCTGCTCGCGCCGTCTGCGATAGCGGCGCAGGATGCATCTGATCGGGCCATCGACGCGCAGGCGCGCGACGGGGTGATCGAGACGCTGAGCGCCGAACTGCGCGAAAACTACGTCTTTCCCGAGGTGGCGGGCCGTGTCGCTACCGAGCTTCGCGCGCGTGCCGATGCAGGCGCATACGATTCGGCTACCACCGCCCGGGCCCTTGCCTCATCCCTGCACGAAGACCTGCGCGAAATCGGCAAGGATGGGCACTTCAGCGTGCGCTACCGCCCCGGTTTCGAACCCTACGAGCCCGACGAAACCGGCGTGCCCGATGCCGCCGAAATTGCGGAGATGCGCCGGGAGAGCGCGCGCCATGGCTATGGCATTGCCCGGATCGAACGGCTGCCCGGCAATGTCGGCTATCTGGACGTGCGGGCCTTCATCCAGCCCGAATTTGCCGCGCCCGCCTACGAAGCCGCCATGCAGCTGCTCGATGGCAGCGAAGCAATCATCGTCGATATGCGGTCGAACGGGGGTGGCGACCCACAGAGCGTCGCCCAGCTGATGAGCCATTTCCTGCCCTTCGGCACCGATCTGCTGATCAACAGCATTTACGACCGCCCCGAGGATTCCACGCGGGAATTCTGGAACGACAAGACCGTGGAAACCCGTTTCACCGGCCCGGTCTACGTGCTCACCTCGGATGTCACTTTCTCCGGCGGAGAGGAATTCGCCTACGACATGCAGACCCATGGCCGGGGCACGTTGATCGGCGAGACCACCGGTGGCGGGGCCAATCCCGGCGCGATGGTGCAGATCGGCCACGGCATGATCGCCTTCATCCCCACCGGCCGGGCGATCAACCCGATCACCGGGACGAACTGGGAAGGCACAGGGGTTGCACCCGATCATCCGGTTGCTGCCGACAAGGCGCTGCAGACCGGCCTCGCCATGGCGCTGGAACGGATTGCCGGGGAAACCGGGGATGCCGACCGCAGGGAGAAACTGGCGGGCCTGCGGGCAAAAGTGCGCAACGGAGAGGTCGCTCTGCCGCAGTGGAAGCATCCGCGACGGGACTGATCGGCGGTTCAGGGCGCGCTGCGGCCCGCCTGCTCCAGCGAATCGACCACGAACCGCTCGGCAATATCGCGCGCCGTGTTCGCGGGTAATTTCAGGGCCGACGAAAGCGGGTGGCCGATCAGCGACTGGCCCAGGGCCAGCAGCACGACGATCAGCGTGGATTGCAGGGCATCGTGATCCGCCGGATGGTCTGCGCCCTGCTCCTCGCGGTGAACCTGCTCGATCATCTGGTGGATCGCCCTTGTAAAGGGTTCCAGCGCATCCTCCTGCCCCGTCGCCAGCAACCAGCTGACCAGCGCGCCGCCGCCTTCGTGATCGAAGGCATCGAAGGCCTGGTCCACGATCACGCGCGGCGAGGCCGCGCCTTCGCGGCTCGCCCGGATCGAGGCGGCAATCCGCTCGCATACCGATTCGGCCAGATAGGTGCCCAGCGCATGCTGCAAGCCGGCGGCGGAGCCGAAATGGTGCAGCAGGTTGGCGTGGGTCCGGCCGACCCGTGATCCCACCGCTTTCAGCGTGACCGCCTGCGGCCCCGCCTCGATCAGCAGATCGCGCGCAGCTTCCAGCGCCCCGGCGCGCGATTCCTCGGGACTCAAGCGTTTACGACGAGTTGCCATGCGGCTTCGTAGTGCGCCGGGGCCTGCGCAGCAAGGAACCTATAAGCGCCATTGCCGTTCATCTTACTGACATTGGTGTAAGTTATATTGCACGCAAGACACAGGACGACACAGGAGTTGTCATCATGACCGCACGCGATTCAGCCCTTGCGGCAGAGCCCGCCATCACCGTGCGTGACGAACGCTTCAATCGCAGCAACACCCCGTCGCGCTGGTGGGCCGGAGAGCCCTTCGGCACCGCCTGGCACAATGCGCTATCGGGCACCTTCCCGCGCGGCGAGGCCTTCTTCATCGAATCGGTCAAGGCCTTCCGCGAAGGCACCGACGCCAGGCTGGCCGCGGAAATCCGCGCTTTCGTGAAGCAGGAGATCAACCACACGCGCGAACATATCGCCTTCAACCGGCTGGCTGCGGATGCGGGCTACGACATGGACATGATCGACCGGCGCACGAAGGAACTGCTCGAACTGGCCAACGGCCGGCCCGCTATCGCCAAGCTGGGCATTACCATGGCGCTGGAGCACTATACCGCGATGATGGCGCACGAATTCCTCGCCAATCCGCAGCATTTCGCCGATTCGGACCCCGAAGTTCGCAAGATGTGGGAATGGCACGCGGTCGAGGAGATCGAGCACAAGGGCGTCGCCTACGACGTGTGGAACCACGCGACGCGCGACTGGAGCGGCTTCCAGCGCTGGCTGCGCCGCAGCGTCATCATGCTCGAAGTGACCCGGCGCTTCCTCAATAACCGCTGGGTCGATGCGACCGAGCTGCTCGCGCAGGACGGAATTACCGGCTGGCGCGCGCATTGGGGGCTGGCGAAATACCTGTTCGGCACGCCCGGCGTGCTGCGCCGCTGCTTCCCGGCCTGGCTGAGCTATTTCAAGCCCGGCTTCCACCCGTGGGACCACGACGACCGCGCGCTCATCGGCAAGTACGAGGGCGACTACGAGGACGCCCTGCTGCCCGCGTAGGGCCCGGCGAACAGCACTCCGGCGGCGGCGCGATCACGCCGCCGCCGGCAGTGCCTCCTCTTTCAGGAAATCGAGTTCATATCCTATCGTCTGCGCTTCGTAGCCGCGCGCCAGGCTGCGGTGGCGCCCGACCTTGCCGGTCGGCATGAAGCCCGCCTTGCGCAGGACCCTGCCCGAAGCGGGATTGTCCAGAAAATGGCTGGCAACGATCCGCGGATGCCCGGTCGCGCGGGCGATCTCGACGACGGCGCGCGCCGCCTCGCTCGCATAGCCGCGGCCCCAATGCGGGCGCGCGATCCAGTAGCCCAGCTCCATCGTGCCATCCCCGCCGCCGTCCTGGGCGGGCAGCGGACCGATACCGATGCAGCCGATCACCTCGCCGCTATCGGCCAGAGTGACCAGGAAGCGGGGGGCGTAGGGATCTTGCGGCTGGGCGCACCATTCCTGCGCGTCAGCATCCGAATAGGGCCACGGCGCGGTGGCGAGATTGCGCACGATGCCTTCGTCCGCGATGCCCGCACGCACCGCGCACCAGTCTTCGGGCCAGGGTGGCCGCAACAGCAGCCGTTCGCTTCTGTGAAACATCGTACTTCCCCCGCGCACGGCCCTTGCGGGGCCGGGTTCCAAGGGAGACGAAAAAAGGGAGACGGGGCCGGCCCCCTCTCCCTCGATGGCCGGATGCTACCTCCGGCGGGGCCGCCTCGTTGGACGGCCCTGTTCGTGAACCGTCCGCTTATTCTGCCGCTTGCGCCAGCATGTCGACCGATACGTATTTGCGGCCGAGCTTCCCGTCGTGGAAGCGTACAATACCGTCGGTAAGCGCAAAGAGGGTGTGATCCTTGCCCATGCCGACATTGCTGCCCGCATAGAACTTGGTCCCGCGCTGACGCACGATAATGTTGCCCGCGACAACGCCTTCGCTGCCGAACTTCTTCACGCCGAGGCGGCGGCCTGCCGAATCGCGACCGTTACGCGAAGAGCCGCCTGCTTTCTTATGTGCCATTGGTCCTGGTCCTTACCTGTCGTGGGCCGCGCGCTTACGCGTCGCCCGAATCCTTGTCCGCCGCCTTCTTGGCGGGAGCCTTCTTGGCCGGAGCCTTGGTCGCGGCGGTCTTCTTCGGCGCGGCCTTCTTGGCTGCGGGCTTGTCGGCGGTATCGGCCTTCTTGGCCGGGGCCTTCTTCGCAGCAGGCTTCGCGTCCGCAGCCTTGTCTTCCGCAGGCGCGGCGTCCGCCTTCTTGGCGGCGGGCTTCGCCGCAGCCTTCTTGCTGCCTTCGCCCACATCGGTGATGCGCAGCAGCGTCATCTGCTGGCGATGGCCGGCCTTGCGGCGATAATTGTGACGGCGGCGCTTCTTGAAGACCACCACCTTCTCGCTCTTGGCCTGAGCGATGATCTCTGCCGAAACGGACACCTTGCCAGCATCGGCCAGGCTGTCGCCTTCGCCTGCAAGCAGGACATCGCCCAGAGTGATCGTATCGCCTGCTTCACCAGCAAGCTTCTCGACCGCGATTTTGTCTCCGGCGGCAACCCGGTATTGTTTGCCGCCCGTGCGCACCACTGCGAACATCGGTTCAACTTTCAATCGTTTTGCTGTGACGCTGCCCCATATGGAACACCGTATCGACGGGCGACACCATGGTGCGCCCCCCAAAGAACGGCGCGCTTACGGGATGGTTGGCGATAAGTCAACGCCGGGATGGCGGATTCTGGCGTATCTTGCGCACAGCCCCTACCACCATCGGCCGCGCATGCTAAGAGCCGGGGATGAATGCCCTGCGCCTGACGATCCTGTCCACTTCCGCCGCAGCGCTTGCCGCCTGCGCAAGCACACCCGACACCCCCTATCCCTCGCTCGCCATCCGCGATGCGGAACGCGCGAGCGGGCAATATCCGGTCCCCCAGGGCGATTGCGCGGTGGAGAGCCCCGACGCCGGGGGGCCGTTGCAGCCCGCTCCACCCGTACCGCCCCCGCCGCCCTCGATCCCTGCCAGGCTAATGGAGCAGGCATCGCAGCTCGAGGCGCAGGCACGCGCGGCCCACGCCGATTTCGAACGCGCCGTGCCTGCCACCCGCGCAGCTGTGCGCGGGGCTGGCGCGGTCGGTTCCAAGAGCTGGGGCCGAGCGGAGGTCGCCTACGCCAACCTGCGCTCGCTGCGCGGGCAAACCGCGATTCCTCTGGCCGATCTCGATACGCTGGTTGCCACCCGATCGGTTGCGGGTCAGCCCGTCGACCGGATCGTAGCGGCGCGCGATGCCGTAGCGCAGCTGGTTGAACAGGAAGACGCCGTGCTGGTAGAGCTGGCGCCGAACTCATGAACCTTGCCTGCGCCACCTGCCCCGTCCGCGACCGTGCGGCCTGTTCCGTGCTCGACGATAGCGAGCGCGAAAACCTCGCCCGTCGTGGCCATCATCGCACGCTCGAAGCGGGCGAAGTGCTCTTTCGCGCGGGCGAAAAGGTCAATGCCTGCGCCACGCTGACCACTGGGGCGCTCAAGGTCACGTCCATCGATGCCGACGGGCAGGAACATATCCTTGCGCTGGTTCACCCGGCAGGCTTCATCGGCGAATTCTTCCAGCCCTTCGACGATCACGAGATCGTGGCGCTGACGCAATCGCAGGTATGCCTGTTCAACGGGCCGGACATCGAATCGGCGATGGATGAATATCCCGCACTGGCGCGCGCCCTGCTGCGCCGCGTGCAGGAAGATCTTCATGCCAGCCGCAGCCTGCTTGCGCTGGCCGGAAAATCGGATGCGCAGGCGCAGGTGGCGGGTCTGATCATGGGATTTGCGCAGGCTGCCAGCGATTCGCCCTGCCACCCGGCCCAGAAATTCGAACTGCCGCTCAGCCGCGCGGACTGCGCCAACATGCTTGGCCTGACCATCGAGACGGTCAGCCGAAAGATCACCGCGCTGGAGAAGATGGGCGCCATCGTTCGCACAGGAAAACGCGGGATCGAACTGGTCGACCCCGCGCAACTTTCCGATCTTGCGGCCGGATAATCAGGCCGCGACAACCCCGGCGATCACCAGCACCGTCATCGCCCAGATCACGATCAGCGTGGGCAGGATCATCATCTGGATGACCGCATCCCTGCCCTGGAGCAGGCCCGTGTGCGTCTGGATTCCGCCTTGCGCCAGCTCGCCGAAGGTCTTTGCCCGCGCCTGCGGCTTGCGCCCGAGGCCCAGCCACAGCGCGGGTGCGGCGAACAGGCCGACGATGAAGATGGCGAAGATCGCCATGGGCAGCGCCAGTTCGGGCGTGGAAAGGCCGATCCCGAGCATGGCAATGAAACCGAGATAGAGGGCCACCGTCGCGCCGTAGAGCATGGTGGGCATTTCGAAGGTGCGGTCCACATCCTGGCGAATGACCGCCGGCTCGGCCTCGACCGGTGCCAGCGCTTCGACCAGCTTCATGCTCGGCTTTTCGACCTGCTCGCGCGGGTCGCGGAGCATTGCGGGCAGCTCGGCATGGACAATCGCCTTTTCGGCGACGGCGGCGCTGTTCAGACGTTCGGACATTCTTTCGCTCCTCATCGTCACTGAGGAGCGGCTTTTGGCCCTGCTCCTCCCTGTGTTCGAGAAGCGTATTGCGCCCTGACGTGCGCCCGTACCTTGATCCGGATCAAATCGAGGCGATTATTTTCAGACCCAGCGATTGCGGTCGGCAAAGTCCTGGGCGCGCGGTTCGATCCAGTGCCAGCCGTCCGGGCGCTTCTCCCGCTTCCAGAACCACGCCGCGCTCTTGAGATAGTCCATCAGGAAATCGACCGCATGAAAGGCGTCGCGGCGATGGCGGGCGGCGGCGACAACCAGCACGATCGATTCGCCCGGATGCATCACGCCAACGCGGTGCCACATGAGCACGCCGTCCAGCGGCCAGCGCTGCAGCGCCTTGTCCGCAAGCTGCTGCATGCCCGGCAGGGTGAGCGGTTCGTAATGCGTGAGTTCGAGCACGCGCACATCCTCGTCCGGGCGCACCTTGCCCAGAAAGGTTGCGACGCCACCGGCCTGCGGATGCGCGGCATTGAAGGCCGCCAGCGCCTCGCCGACCGACATGCCCGAATCGAGCAGGCGTACGTCGGCGGGCGATTGGATGATGAGCCGGGCCATCGCTCAGCCCCCGCTCACGGGGGGCAGCAGCGCCACCTCGTCGCCGTCCTGCGCCGCGAGATCGGCCTTGTCGGAAAGAACCTTGCCCGCACACGCCACATGCACGTGCGGTTCGCGCAGCTGCTCGGCCACGGCGGCAGGCACCGCAGCGAGCAAACCCTGCCAGTCCAGCGGAGCGGGATAGTCCGCCTCCGGCGCATCGGCTGAATCGCGGAGCGAACCAAGAAAGAGGACGCGTACGGCCATCTCAGCCCCCTGTAACAGACATGTGGCGCGGCTGCGTGGGCGCAAGGCCCGCGCCGATGCGGAAATCATGGGCGTAGGGTTTGATCGCCATGGCCTCGTCCAGCGCGTACGCCACCGCGCGATCGGGCGCGTCGCCCCGCAGTGCCGCGCGCAGGTCTACCCGCTCGCCCCCGCCAAGGCAGGGGTAGAGCTGGCCGGTGGCCGTCACCCGCAGGCGGTTGCATCCGGCGCAGAAGTTTTCGCTCATGGGGGTGATGAAGCCGATCCGCCCGCCGGTCTCGGCAATGTCGAAATAGCGCGATGGGCCGGGGGTATGCGCCTCGCTGGGCGTCAACGTCCAGCGCGCTTCCAGCTTCGCGCGGACCTGCGACAGTGGCAGATAGTGGTCTTCGCGCGCGGCATCGACTTCGCCCAGCGGCATGGTCTCGATCAGGCTGATCGCGTGGCCCTGCGCGTGCGCCCAGTTGACCAGATCGGCGATCTCGCCCTCGTTCACGCCGCGCATCGCCACCGTGTTGAGCTTCACCTGCAGTCCCGCCTCGCTTGCCGCGGCAATGCCTTCGAGCACCTGCGGCAGGGCATCGCGGCGCGACAATGCGCGGAAGGTTGCCGGATCGCGCGTGTCGAGCGAGACGTTGACCCGCCGCACCCCGGCTCGCGCCAGCGCGTCGGCATGGCCCGCCAGCTGCGTGCCGTTGGTGGTCAGCGTGACCTCGTCCAGCTCTTGCCCGACATGGCGGCCAATCGCGCGGATCAGGTCCACCACATCGCGCCGCACCAGCGGTTCGCCCCCGGTCAGCCGGACGGTGCGTACGCCGCGCGCCATGAAGCTGCGCGCGAGCAGGTAGAGTTCTTCCAGCGTCAGGATGTCCGCCCTGGGCAGGAACTGCATGCGTTCGGGCATGCAATAGGTGCAGCGCAGATCACAGCGGTCCGTCACCGAAAGGCGCAGGTAGGTGATCCGCCGCTGGTGCGTATCGACCAGCGGTGCGCGCTCCAGCGCCAGACGATCAGCCTTCCGTGTCATCGTCCCCAAGTCGGCCATCGCTGCCACTCTCGCAAGGGCCAGTCTCTGCCAGCGGGAGATATTGCCCGGTGATCGCGGGCGAGCGGCCCAGAAATGCGACCATCCGCCCCACCGCACCCGAATCGGATCCGGCGACGATGTTGATGCAGTGATCGGGATGCGCCCGGGCGAGGTCACGCGCCGCCGCACGACGCCAGTCGGCATGGTCGAACGGCGCGGGATGCATCACGACGACCACGTATTCGCTGCCCTGCGCGGCTGCGTGGCGCACCTTCTCCGCCCACTGCGCATGGAACGCCGCTGCCGCATCCAGCGCCGATTCGGGCAGTGGATCGACCCGGACGATCGCGGGCGACGCGTCTGCCACCTCAGGGCCGCTCGCGGTGCAGGGTGATGCCGATCTTTTCGCTTCCGATCCCGATCGCCAGCTTCACGATCGTCACCGAGATCGCCTCGATCCGCTCGTCCTGCAGGAACAGGGTTTCGCAGATATGGTCGCCCACCGCCTCGATCAGCTTGAAGTGGACGCCTTCGGGCAGCCCCTCGGTCGCGGCGTGGCGCAGGTCCATGTAGTTCTTGCTGGCGTCGAGCGTGGTGTCCGGCTCGTAAGCTGGCTGCGGGCTCATGCGCGCCTCTATCGTGATGCGCAGCGGCTGCGGCTTGCCCGTCTCTTCGGAATAGATTCCCGTGAGCACGTCGGTCTCGATATCCGCGACCCGCAGGATGAGGCTGTCTTTCATGGGGTCCGTCAAATAGAATTCCTCCAGCGTGCGAAGATGGCGGTGGGCAATACGCGCCCTTCCCCCTCTTCCCGGACGCCCAGATCGCCGTGTTCGACGGTGCCGGGCATGTCCGCGAAGGCTTCGTCGAGCAGCGCGGCGAGTGCAAGGCTGCTCATCCGCACGGCATAGACGGTCAGGAACAGGAAGCGGCTGTCCGCATCCAGAAGCTTCGCGCAGTCGGCGATCAGGGGGCTGAGCCCTTCCTCGATCCGCCACGTCTCGGTCTTCGGACCTCGGCCGAACTTCGGCGGATCGAGGATGATGCCGTCGTAGCGATTTTCGCGCCGCACCTCGCGCGCGGCGAACTTGGCCGCATCGTCCACCAGCCAGCGGACGGGCCTGTCCTCCATCCCGGCGAGTGCGGCGTTCTCGCGCGCCTGCGCCACCGATTTCTTGCTCGCATCGACATGCGTCACCGGACCGCACTGGCTGAGCGCAAGCGTGCCGACGCCGGTATAACCGAACATGTTGAGCGTCTGCGCGTCCGGCTTCCCCGCCAGCTCTGCGCGCATCCATTTCCACACCGGGGCCATGTCCGGGAAGAAGCCGAGATGGCGGAATGGCGTGCACTGCGCGTTGAACCGCACATCGTCCCACGCAAGCGGCCAGCTATCGGGCACCTGCGGCGAAAGATTCCAGCGGCCACCGCCATCCTCGTCCGCGCCGGGAACGAATTCGCCATCCGCCTGCCAGTTCTCCTGCCGCGGGCTCCAGAAGGCCTGCGGCTCGGGGCGGATGAAGCGGTAGGGCCCGAAGCGCTCCAGCTTGCGGCCGTGTCCGCTATCGACCAGCCCGTAATCGGCCCATGGTTCGCCGATCATCAGCTGTGGTTCGAGGCGCAGCTGCGCCATCAGCGCGTGGCCTTGGCCGAAATGTAATCGCGCACCGTGTCGTAATCGGCGGGCAGCGTTTCGAAGCGTTCTTCCAGCGCGAACAGGTCGCCCACGCGTGCGGGCAGATCGGCCCCGATGCCGATCGCCTGCTTCACGGCATCGGGGAACTTGGCGGGGTGCGCCGTGGCGAGCGTGACGACCGGGATCGATGCGTCGATCTCGTCGGCCATCGTCGCCGTGCATGCGGCATGGAGGCCCACGGCGGTATGCGGATCGATCACTTCGCCGCAGTTGTCGTGCGCCCAGCGCATCGCCGCCAGCGTGTCTTCCGGCGTGGCGCGGTGCGCGGAGAACATCGCCGCAATCCCCTCACGCTGCGCGGCATCGAGCGTCAGCGACTTGCTGCTCCCGAAGCCGTCCATCTGCGCGGCCAGCGCCTCCGCATCGCGCCCGTTGGCCTCGAACAGCAGGCGTTCGAAATTGGAGCTCACCTGGATATCCATCGACGGGGTGATCGTCGCGTGGCTCTCCCCCACCGAATAGTCGCCATCGCGAATCGCGCGGGCGAGAATGTCGTTCTTGTTGGTCGCCACGATCAGGCGCTCCACCGGCAGGCCCATCTGCGCGGCGACGTAACCTGCAAAGACATCGCCGAAATTGCCGGTCGGCACGCTGAAAGCGACCTTGCGATCGGCCGCACCCAGCTGTAGCGCGGCGGCGAAGTAGTACACCACCTGCGCCATCAGCCGCGCCCAGTTGATCGAGTTGACCGCACCTATGTCCAGCGTGTCGGTCAGCGCCGTATCCGCGAACATGCGCTTCACCATCGCCTGCGCATCGTCGAAGCTGCCGCCAATGGCGACATTGTGAACGTTGGCCGCGCTCACCGTGGTCATCTGGCGGCGCTGGATTTCGCTGACCCGGCCTTCGGGGTGGAGCATGAATATCTGGGCATTGTCGCGCCCCGCCACCGCATGGATCGCAGCAGAGCCCGTATCGCCGCTGGTCGCACCGATGATGGTCAGCGGGCGCTCGGCGCTTTCCAGAAAACGCTCGAACAGCAGGCCGAGCAGTTGCAGCGCCACATCCTTGAACGCCAGCGTGGGGCCGTGAAACAGCTCCAGCAGCCAGTGCTGGCCATCGAGCTGGACGAGCGGCGTCGTCGCGGCGTGATCGAACCCGCCATAGGCCTTTTCGCACAGCGTCAGCAGATCGTCGGGCGACAGGCTGCCGTCCACGAAGGGCGCCATTACCCGGGCGGCGAGTTGCGGGTAGGAAAGGCCGCGCATGGCGCGAATCTCGTCCGCCGAAAACTGCGGCCAGCTTTCGGGCAGGTACAGCCCGCCGTCGCTGGCCAGCCCCGTCAGCGTAACGCCTTCGAAATCGAGCACGGGCGCCTGCCCCCGGGTGGAAACGTAGCGCATCAGCTTTCCTCGTCCTTGCGGGCAGCACTCGACTGCCCCAGCACCCGCTTGCGTACCGCCAGCGCGTAAATCACCAGCGCGGTCATTGCGAAGAAGAACCACTGCCAGGCATAGGCAATGTGGTTATTGGGCAGTTCCGACGGGTCGGGCCGCTGCAGCGGCAGCAGCCCCGCACGCGGCGGATCGGCAACAAGACGCGGACCGGGCGCGATGATCCCCGTCACCTCGCCACCGTTCCAGATCGGCCCCTCCGGCCCGCGCGTCCAGCCCAGTGCGATGCGCGCTTCGCCGCCGCGCTTGCCGTCTTCGTTGGACAGCTCGCATTCGGCAATCCGCGCCCACCCCTTGGAGCCGCGCGCATTGGTACCGGCCACGGCAGTCAGTTCGGTGACCCGGGCACACTCGACCGAGCTGCGACGATAGAGGCGCCGCTCCAGCGCCTCGGCATTGTCTCCGGGCCAGGCGACCAGTTCCTCGTTATCGCCCGCAGCGGCATAGCGGGCGAGCAGCGCTTCCTTCTCGTCCGCGCGGCCCAGCTGCCAGAAGCCGAGGGCGATCATGGTCGCGACGGCCAGCAGCACGACGATGGTAGGGATAAGCGGCAGGCGCTTCAGGTAGTTCATCGTCCGGCCTCACCCGCCTTCTGGCGATATTCGGACCACAGCAGCGCTGCCTTGGAAAGCCGCAGACCGCCCAGGGTCATGCCGAGGCCCAGCGGTAGCCACAGGATCACATGGACCCACCAGGGCGGCGCCACTGCAACCGCGAGCCATCCCGCCAAACCGACAAGGATCGCGCCCACGATCAGGGTCAGGAAAGCAGCGGGCCCGTCGCCCACATTGAACCACGTGAAGTCCAGTCCACAGGCCCGACATCGGCTGTCGAAGGAGACCCAGCCGGAAAACAGCGTCCGATTGCCGCACTGCGGGCACAGACCGAAAAGGGCAGCCTCGCGCAAGGTCGGCTGCCCTTTCCCGTCATGTGAAGAATCGGAGGCCGGTTGGCCGTCTTGCATCAGTGGATTTCGGCGCCCCAGCCACCCCAGACATAGACGGAGATGAACAGGAACAGCCACACGACGTCGACGAAGTGCCAGTACCACGCAGCCGCTTCGAAACCGAAGTGCTGGCGCGGCGTGAAATGGCCGAGATAGGCGCGACGCAGGCACACGATCAGGAAGATCGTACCCACCAGAACGTGGAAGCCGTGGAAGCCGGTCGCCATGTAGAACGCGCTCGAATAGGTGTTGCCACCGAAGCCGAAGGGCGCGTGCATGTATTCGTAAGCCTGGATGGCGGTGAACAGCACGCCCAGCGCGATGGTGCCCCAAAGGCCCAGCTTCAGCCCTTCACGGTCGCCGTTGATGAGGCAGTGGTGCGCCCAGGTGACGGTGGTGCCCGAACACAGCAGGATCAGCGTGTTGAGCAGCGGCAGATCGAACGGGTCGATCACGTGCATGCCGTCGGGCGGGAAGACCGCCAGCGGACCTGCGCCCTCCTGGCCGATCAGGTTCTGCCAGGTTCCCTCGGCGATTTCCTGGATCGGCGCGGGGAACAGAGCGAAGTCGAAGAAGGCCCAGAACCAGCCCACGAAGAACATCACTTCGGACAGGATGAACAGGATCATGCCGTAACGCATGTGCAGCTGCACCACCGGGGTATGGTCGCCCGCGTGCGCTTCGTTGATGATCTTGGAGAACCAGCCCCAGAAGGTGGCAATCAGGCCGGCAATGCCGAGGCCCCAGACGATCTGCCAGGTGCCAGCGGGGAATGCCTCGCTCGCGCGGTGCATGTACATCACCATCCCGCTCGTGAAGACCAGCGCGGAAAGCGCACCCATGAAGGGCCAGATGTCTGGGGCGAGAATGTGATAATCGTGGTTCTTGGCGCCGGCCATGTCTCGTCTTTCCTGCTAGCTTGCCCTGCCCATAATCGGGCGATGCGCGATGGTCCAGAGGGACCGCCGCCGGTTTAACCGCCCCCTTCGGGCTTGTCCTCATCTCGTGCGCGGTGGAAGGTGTAGCTCAGCGTGATCTGCTCCACCCCTTCCATGTTCGGATCGTCCAGCGCCGCCGGATCGACATAGAACAGCACGGGCATGCGCATTTCCTCGCCCGGCTGCAAGGTCTGCTCGGTAAAGCAGAAACACTGGATCTTGTTGAAATAGGGTGCGGCCTGCTCCGGCTCGACATTGAAGGTCGCCGCGCCGGTGATGGGCACGTCCGCATTGTTGCGGGCGGTATAGAAGGCGAGGTCGCGCGTCCCGATCTGCACGGTATCCGTCGTATGCTCGGGCGCGAAGGTCCATGGCATGCCGCGCGCGGTGCTCGCATCGAAACGGATCGAGATCGGCGGCGCTCCGGCGCTTGCCGCGAGCCTTTCGGCCATGGCGGCATCGGATTCGGAAGCAACCTGGGTCGTCCCGCCGAAGCCCGTCACCTGGCAGAACATACGGTAAAGCGGCACCGCGGCAAAGCCCATGCCGACCATCACGGCCGCCATGACCAGCGCCATGAGGCCGATCCGCAGGTTCTTCTGCTCGAGACTGCGCCCGGCAATGGAAGCGGAAGCGGTCGCCATCGATCAGTCCCCCATCCGCACGATCGTGATCGCATAGAACAATACGGCGAAGAACAGCAGCACGCCGCCAATGGCGAGGTTGCGGCCCTTGCGCGCCTGCTTGAAGCGCGCTTCCTCTTCCGGCGTCATCCGGTTCGGTTTGTTCTCGGTCATGCGATCACCCCGGAATTCTGCAACAAACGGTCAACCACCAGCGCGGCGAACAGCACGAACAGGTAGAGGATCGAAAAGGCGAACAGCCGCTTTTCCGGCTTCATGCTGTCCTGCTCGATCGAGGTGCGCAAGCCCACCGGAACGGCAAGGGCGGCGAACAGCCCGGTCAGCGCGAGCGCCGCAGCTCCATAGACCACGCCCGCCGTGCCCCACAGCCAGGGGGCAGCGGCCAGCGGCACCATCAGCAGGGCGTAGGCCAGGATCTGGTGGCGGGTCGCCCGCTCTCCGTGGACAACCGGCATCATCGGCACGCCGGCCTTGGCGTAATCGCTCTTCACGAACAGCGCGAGCGCCCAGAAATGCGGCGGCGTCCAGAAGAAGATGATCGCGAACAGCAGGATCGGCGTGAGCGTCACCTCGCCGGTCACCGCGACCCAGCCGATCAGCGGAGGAAAGGCGCCTGCCCCGCCCCCGATCACAATGTTCTGCGGCGTGCGCGGCTTGAGCCACATGGTGTAGACGACCGCGTAGTAGAAGATGGACAGCGCCAGGATCGCGGCGGCCAGCCAGCCGATCGCCAGCCCCATGGTCAGCACCGAGGCCCCGCACAGCACGGCGGCGAAATCGCGCGCGTCGTTCCTGCTGACGCGGCCGGTTGGGAGCGGACGCTTGGCGGTGCGCTTCATCTTCGCATCCAGATCCGCCTCGAACCACTGGTTGAAGGCAGCGGCGCCGCCCGCGGCCAGCGCGATGCACAGAATCGCGGTGAAGCCGAGCACGGGGTTGATGCTGCCAGGCGCGGCCAGCAGCCCGCACAGGCCGGTAAACACGACCAGACGCACCACACCCGGCTTCGTCAGCGCAAGGAAATCGCGCCAGTGGCTCGACATCGGCGTCGCTGCGGTCGGTGTGTAAAGGGTCGTCGTGTCGGTCATATTATTCGGTCGGTCCTCGCGCGGGCTGGCACCTGCGCGCCGGAAATCGGGGGACGGGGCATGCATTCGCGCATGCCCCGCCCTTATGCCTGTGGCTTAGGCCGTGGCGGGCTTCTCCGCGCCGCCCGGCAGGTGATTGTGGTAATCGTGGTGGTCCTCGATCACCGGCAGCGTCTCGAACTGGTGGAACGGCGGCGGGCTGGACAGCGTCCATTCCAGCGTCGTCGCACCCGGGCCCCAGTAGTTCGCTTCCGCCCGGCGGCCGGCCGTGAAGGCATAGACCATGTTGACGAAGAAGATCACCACCGAAAGGGCGACGATGCCGTACCCGATGGTCGAGACCTCGTTCCAGAAGCTGTAGGCTTCCACATAGTCGGGATAGCGACGCGGCATGCCCTGCACGCCCAGGAAGTGCATCGGGAAGAACACCAGGTTCACGCCGACGAAGAACACCCAGAAGTGGATGTGCGCCAGCAGTTCGGAGTGCCAGCGGCCGCTCATCTTGGGGAACCAGTAGTAGATACCCGCGAAGATCGAGAAGACGGCGCCCATCGAAAGCACGTAGTGGAAGTGCGCGACGACGTAGTAGGTGTCGTGCAGATTGTCGTCGACGCCGCCATTGGCGAGCACGACGCCCGTCACACCGCCCACGGTGAACAGGAAGATGAAGCCCAGCGCCCAGACCATGGGCGATTTGAACTCCAGGCTGCCGCCCCACATCGTGGCGATCCAGCTGAAGATCTTCACGCCCGTGGGCACCGCGATGACCATGGTGGCGGCGGTGAAGTACATCTTCGTGTTCACGTCCAGGCCGACGGTATACATGTGGTGCGCCCACACGATGAAGCCGACCACGCCGATCGCGACCATGGCGTAGGCCATGCCGAGATAGCCGAACACCGGCTTGCGGCTGAAGGTCGCGACGATCTGGCTGATCATGCCGAAGCCCGGCAGAATCATGATGTAGACTTCCGGGTGGCCGAAGAACCAGAACAGGTGCTGGTACAGCACGGGGTCGCCGCCACCGGCCGGATCGAAGAAGGTCGTGCCGAAGTTACGGTCCGTGATCAGCATGGTGATCGCGGCGGCCAGCACCGGCAGCGCCAGCAGCAGCAGGAAGGCGGTGACCAGCACCGACCATACGAACAGCGGCATCTTGTGCAGGGTCATGCCCGGCGCGCGCATGTTGAAGATGGTGGTGATGAAGTTGGTCGCGCCAAGGATCGAGCCTGCGCCCGCGAGGTGGAGCGAGAAGATCGCGAAGTCGACCGCCGGGCCGACCGAACCGCTGGTGGATAGCGGCGCATAGACAGTCCAGCCGGTACCCGCACCCGGCCCGATACCGCCGGGCACGAACAGCGAGAACAGCAGCGAGCAGAAGCCCGCCACGGTCAGCCAGAACGAAATGTTGTTCATGCGCGGGAAGGCCATGTCCGGCGCGCCGATCATCAGCGGCACGAACCAGTTGCCGAAGCCCCCGATCATCGCGGGCATGACCATGAAGAACACCATGATCAGACCGTGTGCGGTGATGAACACGTTCCACATGTGCAGCGCGGTATCGAGATCGGCACCGCCGCCCATGAACTCGGCCCACCAGCCAAGGTACTGGATGCCCGGCGCTGCCAGCTCCATCCGCATGATGCCGGAGATGGCGCCACCGATGACCCCCGCGATCACCGCGAAGATCAGGTAGAGCGTGCCGATATCCTTGTGGTTGGTCGACATGAACCAGCGGGCGATGAAGCCCGGCTTGTGGTCCGCATCGTGATGGTCGTGCGCATCATCGTGGGCCTGGAAGGTGTCAGCGGTGGTAGCCATGTCGCTCGCGTTCTCTTTGGTTCTGCTGTTTTTCGATCAGATTGCTCGGGTTGGAAGCGCCGTCAATTGGTGCTTTCGGCCCCCTCGGTCTCGCTCGCATCGAGCGGAACGGACGGCGCCGTACCGCCATCATCCGCTGCGGTCGGCGCACCACCGGCGGCGGGCGCGCCATCAGCGGCGCTTGCCGGGGCCTGGATGTCGGCCGCCTCGCTGGTTTCGGCTTCTTCGCCGAAGCTGCCGCCCTTGGAAAGCACCCACTGGCGCCAGCGATCCATCGGCACCGCTTCGATCGCAATCGGCATGTAGGCGTGGCGCGCACCGCACAGTTCGGAGCACTGGCCGTAATAGATGCCCGGTTCCTGGATCGTCAGCATGCGCTCGTTCAGGCGGCCGGGAATCGCGTCCAGCTTGAACCACAGGCTCGGCACCGCGAAGCTGTGGATCACGTCCGCGCCGAAGGTCTGGATGCGCAGCGGCACGCCCACGGGCACGACCATGCGGTTATCCACCGCCAGCTGCGCGGGCAGACCGGCCGACAGCGCTTCTTCCGCTGGCAGCATGTTCGAAATCACTTCGAACCCGCCCTGGTCGGGATAGGTGTACCCCCAGTACCACTGGTACCCGGTCGCCTTGATGGTGATCGCATTTTCCGGCGGCGTTTCGTACTGCCGCGCCAGCAGCGTGATCGAAGGCACCGCGATCACGATCAGGATGATCACGGGAACGATGGTCCAGATCACCTCAATCAGCGTATTGTGCGTGGTGCGCGAAGGTTCGCGTCCTTCGCGGCGGCGATAGCGGACGACGACGACCATCAGCAGGAACAGCACGAAGGCACTGATCGCCACGATCACCGGGATCAGGATGTAGTTGTTCATCCCCAGCGCGTACTGGCCGTCATCCGTATACTGATCCTGGAAGGTCATGCTCTTCCAGGGATCTTCCTCGAACGAGGTCGGCTGCCCCTTGATCCATTCCGGACCGAGGTATTCGTAAGCAGCTTCCCCCTCGCCCGCGGCGTCCTGCGTGTCGGCGCCCTGGCCTTCAGCAGGGGTTTGCGCGGCCGCTTCGGCCTCGCCGGTGTCGGGCGCAGCCACGCTCGGCGTGGTGGCCAGCGCGGGCTGAATTGCGATGGCCAGAGCCACAAGGGCCAGCATGCCGATCACGAGACGGCGGATATCGCGGAAGGTGGCGGCAGTCGGCATTGTCTGTCGTATTCCCTGTAGTCTGACGAGAAACGGTGCTCTGGCGAACCCTCCCGGCCCGATACACACCATTTTGGCGAGGCGCTATAGGCGCGCTTGCCGCGACTCTCAAGCGCCTCTAGACGGGATTTCCCGCGCCGTCCAATGCGTTCGGCGCACCAATGTCTTAGCTTTCCGAAAGGCCACGCTCCTGGGATGACCGAAGAAGAGATCATCGGCGAACTGCGCGCCTGCGACGCATTGCTCGAAGGGCACTTCCTGCTCAGCTCGGGCCGACACTCCGCGCATTACCTGCAATGCGCGCGGGTACTGATGAACCCGGAGCGCGCCGGGCGCATGGCTTTTGCCCTCTCCCAGAAGATCCCGCGCGACATCCGCAGCCAGATCGACGTGGTGGTCAGCCCGGCGATGGGCGGCCTCATCATCGGGCACGAGATGGGGCGTGCGCTGGGGAAAAACGCGATGTTCCTCGAACGGCCCGAGGGTACGTTCGAACTGCGGCGCGGCTTCGCGCTGGAGAAAGGCGCGAAGGTGCTGATGGTGGAAGACGTCGTCACCACCGGCAAGTCGAGCATGGAAGCAATCGAAGCGGTAGGCCGCGAAGGCGGCGAGGTGATCGCCGAAGCCGCGCTGGTCGACCGGTCCTCGGGCACGGTCGAGCTGGGCGTGCCGTTCATCCCGCTGATCCAGCTGAGCTTCCCGACCTATTCCGAGGATGAGGTTCCGGGGAAACTTGCCAAGGTTCCCGTGACGAAGCCCGGGAGCAGAAAAGCCTGATGCTGCGGGCGGTCCTGGCATCGGCGCTCCTTCTCACTCTGGCGGGGTGCAGCACTCCAGCCGTGCAAGACCGGCCCGACGCCTACGACCGCCTGTTCGCCGCCCTGGACCAAACGGCGTTTGCAGGCGCGGTGGCGGCGAGCCAGGCGGCCAACGATTTCTACAACACCGATTTTCGCGGAAAAGCCGTCCCAGCCCACGCATCATCGAACATGGATGCGTGGCCCTGGGCCTCGGTGACCAAACAGGTGGTGGCGGTGCTGGTGATGCAGCAGGTCGAGGATGGGGCAATCTCGCTCGACGCGCCGGCTGCGACCTACCTACCCGCTTTCGGCGCGGAGACTGCCGCACCGACCATCCGCCAGCTGCTCCAGCACCGCTCCGGCCTGCGCAACCCCGACGACAGCCCGGTCGACGCGACCGGATTTCCCTCTTTCTATTCCGACGGCCCGACCGGGATCGACTGGTGCCTTGCCGAACGCTCCGCCCCAACGGACGAGTGGCGCTACAACAACTGCGACTACATCGTGCTGGGCGCGATCCTCGAGCGGGTGACCGGCCAGCCGATCGAGGCGCTGCTGGCGCAGCGGATCGGCGACCCGGCGCAATGGCGCGATACTGCCTTCCTGCGCAAGGAGAGCGCGCGCACCTTCGAAGGGCGCGATGCGACATACGCCACGCGGATCGCACGCTATGGTTCATCGGCCGCGCTGGTCGGCCCGCTGGAAGACATGCTGCGGTTCGACCGCGCGCTGCTCTCAGGCAAGCTGCTGAGTGCCGAGGCACGCGAAGAGCTGTGGAGCGGCGATCCCGCTCTCGGGTACATGGCGCTCGGCCAGTGGGTGTTCGACGCACCCTTGGATGGCTGCGACGCGCCGGTACGGGTTGTCGAGCGGCGCGGCGCGATCGGCAAATACCAGGTCCGCAACATCATCCTGCCCGAAAGCGGCTTCATGGTCGCGCTCGTCATCGATCAGGAGGATTTCGACTTCGGCGAGATATGGTCGGGCAGCGGCGCGATGCACGATGCGCTGGCCGCAGTGGCCTGTCGCTAGAATTGCGCGCCCGTTTCGCCTAAGCGCACCGGCCATGACTGAGCGCACGAACCCCGGCAAACTCCGCCTTGGCGTCAATATCGACCATGTCGCGACCATCAGGAACGCGCGCGGCGGCGACCATCCCGATCCCGTGCGCGCGGCGGAAATCGTCGCGGCGGTCGGCGGAGACGGGATCACCGCGCACCTGCGCGAGGACCGCCGGCATATCCGCGACGACGATCTGAAGCGGATTCAGGACGCAACCGACCTGCCGCTCAATCTGGAGATGGCGGCGACCGAAGAGATGCTGGCCATCGCGCTGCGACACAATCCGCACGCCGCCTGCATCGTCCCCGAAAAGCGCGAAGAGCGCACGACCGAGGGCGGGCTCGATGCAGCAGGCCTGCACAACCAGCTCGCGCCCATCGTCTCGCAGCTCACCGAGGCGGGCATCCGCGTCTCGCTGTTCATCGAGGCGAATCCCGCACAGCTCGAAGCGGCGATGCGCCTCGGCGCGCCCGTGGTAGAGTTTCACACCGGCGAATATGCGCACGCCACCGGCGAGCAGCGCGCGGTGGAGTTGAAGCGGATTGCGGATATGGCGGCACTGGCGGTGAAGAACGGGATCGAACCCCATGCGGGCCACGGCCTGACCTTCGAGAATGTCCAGCCCATCGCCGCGATTCCCCAGCTCGCCGAACTGAATATCGGGCATTACCTTGTGGGCGAAGCGATCTTCACCGGCCTCGAACCCGCGATCCGCCGCATGCGCGACCTGATGGACGCAGCGCGGTGAGTAATCGAACGGTCAATTCTACATTCTTTTGGCTTAACGCGCTCCTCGCTGTTTTGCTTCTCGCGATTTATCTTTTGCTGACTGCAGTTTATCAGACCTATCTGACGGACACGTCGCTGGCTTGGACCACCTTCAATGTTATAATTGCTTTCGCTCTCGTCGTAGGTTTTGTCGTGGGACTGAGGTTTTGGTTCTCTGGGCGAAGGACGCTGGGATTGAACGTCACCCTGTGGGTCAACATGGCTGGAGCTTTGCTCCTATTCTCGCCGGTCCTTTGGAGCCTTCTCCTATCATGATCATCGGCCTAGGCTCGGACCTGTGCAGTATCGAGCGGATTCAGAACTCGCTCGACCGCTATGGCGAGCGGTTCGAAAACCGCGTCTTCACCGAAACCGAGCGCGCCAAGGCGAGAAAGCGCCCCTTCACCATCGCGGGCACCTACGCCAAGCGGTTCGCCGCGAAGGAGGCGTTCTCCAAGGCCGTCGGCACCGGTTTCAAGCGCGGCGTCTACATGAAGGACATCGGCGTGGTTAACGCCCCCAGCGGCGCGCCCACTCTCGAACTGGCACACGGGGCCGCCAAGGCGCTTGCGCAAATCACGCCACAGGGCCATGTGGCGCACGTTCACCTTACCCTCACCGACGATCACCCATGGGCGCAGGCCTTCGTGATCATCGAGGCCTTTCCCGAATGAGCAGTGTTACCGGCATGAGCGATACCAACACCGCAAAGAAGGACGGCGAGGACGACAAGGTCAACTGGTTCGCCGAACTGCGCGGGCTCGCGATCATGCTGCTCGCCGTGCTGGCCTTCCACAGCTTCGTCGCCAAGCCGTTTTACATCCCCTCGACCAGCATGATGCCCAACCTGCTGGTGGGCGACCGGCTGATCGTGTCCAAATATCCCTACGGCTATTCCTGGGCCTCGGTGACGTTCCACCTGCTCCCGCGCGGGGACTGGCGCATCTTCGGCGGCACGCCCGAATACGGGGACATCGTGATCCCCGTGCACCCCCAGCGCAGCGAGGATTACATCAAGCGCGTGGTCGCCCTTCCGGGAGACCGGATCGCGGTGCGCGGCGGGCAGATCATCCTCAACGGTGTGCCGGTGCCGCAGCAGGTCGAGCCGGACATGCTGCTGCCCAACGATCTGAATACCCCCTGCAACGAACCCGAATTCGAAATCGTGACCGGGCCCGACGGCACATCCAAGTGCAGGGTCCCCGTGATGCGAGAAACGCTGCCGAACGGGGCCACCTATCTCATCATCGAGGCCCTGCCCGATCAGCCGCTGGACGATTACGACGAGATCCTGGTGCCCGAAGATGCGGTGTTCGTGATGGGCGACAACCGCGACTATTCGGCCGACAGCCGCGCCTCCGTGGCGCGGCAGGGGCTCGGCGGGCCCGTGCCGCTGGCCAATATCGGCGGGCGCGCGGAGTTCATCACCTTCTCGCTCGACGGCACGGCCAGCCTGAACCCGTTCAGCTGGTTCGGCGCGATGCGCGGGGATCGCGCGTTCACCACCCTGCGCCCGACCCGCACCGAAATCACCGAAGCGGCGGACTGACGCCAGCCGATGGATCAGTCCGGAACCGATTCCACGCCAGACGCGAAGCCCAGTCATCCGCTGCCCGAAGATCGGCGGATCGATCCGCCGATTCCCGCCGATGCGCAGGACGCGGACGAATGGGGCGGCGCAAGCCCCGCCTATATTTCCAATCCCCGCCTGAGGCACGAGGTCGGCAAGGCGCTGATCTGGGTCGGCGTGATCGGCCTGGTCGCGCTGGCCGTCTATATTTCGCAGGCGCTGCTGGTGATTTTCGCCTCGCTCGTCTTCGCCTCGCTGATCGACGGTGGCGCGCGGCTGATCGGTCGCTATCTCGCCATTCCGCGGGCGCTGCGGATCGTGATGGTGCTGCTGGGCGCGATCGCCTTCCTGATCTGGCTCGGCTATTTCGCCGGATCGCAGATCACCGAACAGGCAGCCACCCTGCCCGCCATCGTGGAAGCCCAGCTGAACGAGCTGATCGCACTCGCGCGGGCGAACGGCATGGCCATATCGCTGTCCGACGCGCAGTCCATGCTCGACCAGGTGCTCAGCGGCGTGGGCACCGTGACCCGCGCCATCGGCGGGATCGCGGGGGCCATCGGCACCACCGTCATCATCCTGGTCATCGGCATCTACGTGGCGCTGGAGCCCAATCTGTACGAACGCGGCGTCGAATGGATGGCACCGCGCAACGGCCGCAGCGAATTGCGCAAGACGCTCGCCGAAATGGCGCTGACCATGCGCCGCCTGATGGCGGGCCGCGTGGTCGGCATGGTGTTCGAAGGCGTGTTCACCTGGATCGCGCTGGAGCTGTTCGGCGTGCCCATGGCCGCGCTGCTCGGCATTCTGACCGGCCTGCTGGCCTTCATCCCCAACCTGGGCGCGCTGATTTCCGGCATCCTGATGGCGATCGTCGGCTTCTCTGTCGGGGTGGAGACGGGCATCGCGGCCATCGTGGTCTATTTCGTGGTGCAGACCTTCGACGGTTATGTCGTGATCCCCATGATCGCCCGCAAAACGGTCGACCTGCCGCCCGCCCTCGTGCTCGGCGCGCAGCTCATCATGGGCATCCTGTTCGGCATCATCGGCCTGCTGCTGGCCGATCCGCTGCTGGCCATGCTCAAGGTCGCGCTCGTACGCCGGTCCGAAGCAAACGATGCCGCCCAGGCCGCCGGGGCGGATGTCCAGGAAGGCGCGCCCGCAGGTTCCTGAGGGCCGCTTCGCAAGGAGAGAATGATGGTACGCGCATTCCTGTATTTCGTGGCGACGATGGTCGTGCTCGTCATCATCGGCATGTTCGCGCTCAACATCTGGTCCGAAGAGGTGACCGAATATACCTTCACGCCCGACGCGGAGTTCGTCGAGCAGGATGCGCTGGCCGACAATGCCTATGCAGACCCCGACATGTGGTATTCGCGGCCCGGCATCGGCACGAACGACCCCTCCCGCTACCAGCCGGCCATCGCGGAAACCGAGAACCCGCTGCCCCGCAGCGAGGACGAAGGCACGCTGGTGGAGCAGGCCAGCAAGGCAGGATCGCGTCGGATGACCGCCGAAGAGGCGGAGGACGCCCCGCCCTTCGCGGTCTTCTTCATCCACCCGACCAGCTACATCCCGACCCGCTTCGGCGAGGAGACCGCCAACTGGAACGCCGACTTCGGCAACGAGGAAGCGGAGGCGCGCGCCAACCTGTTCCTGCGCGGGCTCGCCAGCCCGTTCAACCGCGCCGCCGAGATCTGGGCGCCCAAGTATCGCCAGGCACATGTCGGCGCCTTCGTGACCGACAAGCCCGAGGCGGAGCAGGCCATCGACGCCGCCTATCGCGACGTGGCGCAGGCCTTCGACTATTTCCTCGAAAGCGTGGACGAGGATCGCCCCATCGTGCTCGCCGGGCACAGCCAGGGATCGCTCCACCTCCTGCGTCTGCTGCGAGAGCGGGTGAAGGGGCGCGACGTCGCCAACCGGATCGCAGCGGTCTACGCGGTGGGCTGGCCGATCTCGCTCGACCATGACCTGCCCGTGCTGCCGCTGCCCGCGTGCGAGCGGCAGAACCAGTCGGGCTGCATCCTCAGCTGGGCGAGCTTTGCCGACGGGGGCAATCCTTCCATGCTGCTCAGCCGTTTCCAGGCGAGCCCCGGCTTCGACGGCGAGGAACGCGGCGATACGCCGATCCTGTGCGTGAACCCGATCACCGGCTTCCAGAACAGCACGGCTCCGGCGGACGACAACAAGGGCACGCTGGTGCCGAACGAGAACCTGTCTTCGGGCGAACTGGTCGCGGGCGCGGTGGGCGCGCGGTGCGACGATCAGGGCATCCTGCGGATCGGCGATCCGCCCGCGATGGGCTCCGCCGTCCTCCCGGGGGACAACTACCACGTGTACGATATTCCGCTGTTCTGGCGGAATATTCAGGAAGATGTCGTGGTCCGGGTGCGCGAATGGGCGGCAGCGAACTCGTAGGCGAAACCGCCGCTGGTCTTGCCGAAGCCCTGCCCGATGGCGGCGCGCTGATCGGACTGGACCTGGGCACCAAGACCATCGGCATCGCCGTATGCGACGCGGGCTGGCGGTTCGCCACCGCGCTCAAGACGCTGCCGCGCGGCAAGTTCGGGCGCGACCGGGACGAGATGCGCAAGCTGATCGACGGGCGCGGCGTGCGCGGCATCGTGCTGGGCCTGCCGCGCAACATGGACGGCAGCGAGGGGCCGCGCGCGCAGGCGAGCCGCGCCTACGCGCGCAATCTGGCGGAGGCTTTCGGCCTGCCCGTGCTGCTGTGGGACGAACGCTGGTCTACCAAGAGCGCGGACGACGCGATGATCGGGCTGGACGTCAGCCGCCGCAAGCGCGCCGAACGGATCGACGCGGAAGCGGCGACGATTATCCTGCAGGCTGCCATAGATGCGGCCTCGAACGATCCGCTGATCTAGCCCGCCAGCTCCGCCGCCACCCGCCGCAGCGCGGCGCTGGGGTGATCGGCCGCGAAATCGCCCGCCAGATCATGCGCATCCCGGTTCCCCAGAGCCACCGCCAACCGCAACATGACCTCGTTCGCGCTGGGATTGAGCACCCGCACGATGCGCCCTTCCCCCGATCCTTCAGGAGGTTCGAAGCAATACTGGTCGAACCACCCCTGCGCCGGATTCGCGGCACAGATGTTGAGCGAGACGGAAAGGCTTTCGGGCGGATGCTGGCGATGAACGTCGCGGTGGGCGCGGTAGTGCAGCACGCGCCCTTCGCTCAGCCGTGAGGTTTCGACGAAACGCAGGTCGACAGGCTCGCCCGGTAGCCCCTCCACGCTTTCGAAATCGTACTCCCAGTAATCGCTGACATAACCTGGGCCGAAATAGCCGACCGTCAGGAAATCGAAATTATGGTCATGCGACAGGCCATAGACGAAGCTTGCCGGGCCGCTCGACCGGTAAACCGGGTCGTCGCGCGCGGGCCAGATATTCGCGCGCAGGAAATACCCGTTCCGGGGGCGGGCGAGCATGATCGCCTGCGGGCCATAGGCCGTCGTCTCACTGGCATCGCCCTGGCTAGCCAGATGTTCGATCAACAGATCGGCGAGGAAACTGCGGTTGGCTGCCAGCCCGGAAAGCGCGTCCGCCGCGTTTGCAAGAGAGAACTCGTCGACCGGATCGAAGCCCGTCGCATCGATCCGCTGTATGCATTCTCCAAGCGACAGCGGCCCGCGCGGGGGCGGTTTCATCACGCGCGGCATGGGGCCTCGCACAGGTTGGCAAGCTGTGGATAAGTTGTGCACAGAGAAACTCGCAGCGCCCTCGCCGCAGGCGCCAGCTCGTCTCCCGGGTCTTCCGCCAAACGGCTCAATCCAGCGAATCCTGCTGCCGTATCGAGCGCGAGCGCATGACGCAGTGCCTCCCACCGAGCGCCTCCGTCCGCCTGTCCACAAGCATAGTCGGCAAGCACGGGTGCCGCATCCGCACGTCCCATCGCACCGAGCAGCGCGGCGGAGAGCTGCGCCCGTCCCTCCGCCGGGCAGGCCGAGGCCCGGTGAACGACGCGTCCGGTCGCAATCTCGACCTCGCTGGTAGCTCGCGGACACGGGCGCTCGCACGACACGCGCAGGATCACCAGCGGCGTGTCGAGCGATACGATGGCGCGAGAGCGCGACCGGTCGCAGGCAAGGCGCAGGCCGGGTTGCAAGACCAGGTTGGTAACCTCGGGCGGCCCGGCACCGGACCAGTCGTAGGCCCTTCCCCGCCCGTTCCCGGCAATCACCAGTTCCCACCTGTCGCAATCGGTGAAGGCGATCGTCCTGGGGGGCATGGCCGCATTCGGCTCCACGATCAGCAGCGCAAGCGTCACCCCGCCGGCGCGGTGCAGGTGCATCGCCCCGCTACCGCTGGAATAGCTGTGGCGGAAGGGAATCTGCGCCAGCGGAGCATTGCGCCACGCACGCGTCATTGCGCAGACCCAGCCATCGACGAAGGCTTGTGCGCCCTCGCCCGCCATCAGCGCGCCGAGCGCGCTGCGGCAGTCCATGGCGCCATCGCGCGCCAGTGTTTCGCAGTCGGCAAGGATCGGCGCTACCCGATCGCTGGACGCCCATTCTTCCTTCGCAGACACCACGCGGACCTGCGCTGCGGCGATCTGCACGGCATCTCCGGCAAAGGCGCGTAGCGCAGGGTCCACGTGCATCGAGAAACCCCGTCAGAACAGGGTTTCGGGCGGAAAGGTCTCGTAAAGGAAGACCATGAGGTAGACGAGGCGGTCGTCGGTTGTTGCAGTGGCAAGGTCGGAAAGACTGCCCACGATACCCGGCGCGTCGGCAAGGCTGGGCAGGCAGTCGAGGGCGATTTCGGGAAGTTCCAAGGTCGAACGCTCCTGTATCGGGTTACGCGGCCCCCTGCCGCGCACCGCGAGAGTTCGCCCGACCAGCCTGCGGAAGCGAATTAAAACATTGTCATCGCGCCACGCACCGCACAGATGGCGGCGCATGGAGAAACAGACCTCCCCCAGCGATACATTTCATCGCGATCCTGGCGCAGTGTTCGATCCCGCGGCCGCCTCTCCCTTCCTCTTGTCCGGCGGGCATCCCGGCTGGCTGGGCCTTGCCTACCGCGACCATGGGCCCGACTGGGTCGAACTGGTGCTGCCCTGGCGCGAGGAGTTGATGGGCGACGATGTGCGCCGCGTCATTGCCTCCGGCCCCATATTCTCGATGCTCGACATGGCGGGCGGAATGGCGATCTGGGCGCACGCGCAGCGCTTCGTGCCGGTCGCCACGCTCGACATGCGGGTGGATTACCAGCGACCGGCGGGCGAGCGGGCGGACGTGATCGGCCGCTGCGAATGCTATCGCACCACGCGTTCCGCCGCATTCGTGCGCGGAATCGCGCATGATGGCGATCCCGACGATCCGGTGGCGACCATGGCGGCGGTCTACATGACCATCGGAGGGGCGCCGAAGAATGACTGACGAAGCACACCCGGACCTGCTTTCCCACTATGCGCGATCGCTCGGCATCGAAGTCTCCGGTTTCGAGGATAACGTGCCGGTGCTGCGCGTATCGGGAATCGACGCGATCGAGGGCCGGCCCGACCATTTCCACGGCGGCGCGACCAGCGGCCTGATGGAAACCGCTGCCTATGCCGCGCTGCGCATGGCGCTGAGCGAAAGGGGCGAGGAAGCGCAGCTCAAGCCGATCAACATCACCGTTCAATTCCTCGCCGCAGCGAAGAAGGCACCGCTCTTTGCCAAGGCGCGGATCACCAAGCTGGGGCGGCGCAGCGCCAATGTGACCGTAGAGGCGTGGCAGGAAGACCGGGAGCGGCCCCGCGCCAGCGCGGTTATGAACGTGATGATCCAGCGCGACGCCAAGGCCTGATCCGCCGCGCTAGTTCGCGGTGGCCGCTTCTTCCTCGCGCACCGGCGGCAGTTCGGGCGCGCTGCGCGGGCCATCCTGCGGCGCATCCAGCGGCGGCGCCTCGTCCCTCGGCGCCTCCTCGCGGATTGTGATCCCACGCGAATCGGTGGTGATCTCCGCCCCCTCTTCCTCGACCGGATCGGGAATGTCGCTCGCATTGGGTACATCGAGCGGCTGCACCGGCGCCCTCGGGTCCTGTCGGCGGGCGGGACCTTCCGACCGGATGCCCTGTGCGCGCAGCATGAAGCTCTTCCAGATGCGCGCAGGCAGGCCGCCGCCGCTCACCCCGTCGAGCGGGGTATTGTCGTCGTTGCCGACCCACACGCCCACCACCAGGTCGCCCGCATAGCCGACAAACAGCGCGTCGCGGTTGTTCTGCGTGGTCCCGGTCTTGCCGAAGTTCAGGCCGGGCAGCTGTGCGGCGCGGCCCGTGCCGTCATTGATCGCCGTACGCAGCAGGCGTTCGATATCGTTGTGGGTGGACCCGGAAAAGCTGCGCGGGGCGTTGAATATCCTGTCCCAAAGGCCGCGCGGTTCGCGCAGGAATGCGGTCGGCCGGACGGGGTAGGAATTGCCCGCAATCCCGGCATAGGCGGCCGTGAGGTCCATCAGCGACATGCCGGCCGTGCCCAGCGCCACGCTGGGGTCGCCGCGCGGGATCGGGCTCGAAATGCCGAGATCGCGCGCCAGTTCGATCACGTCGGCACTGCCCACCTCGTTGAACATGCGTACTGCGGCGACATTGCTGGAGCGCGCGAAGGCCTGTTCCAGCGTCAGGAAGTCGGAATACTGGTCGTCATAGTTTTCCGGGCGGTAGCTGCCCTGCGTGAAGGGCCGGTTGCTGACCGGATCCTCAGGACCGAAGCCGTTCTGAAGAGCGGCGAGATAGACGATGGTCTTGAAGGTAGATCCCGGTTGCCTGCGCGCCTGCGTCACCCGGTTGAAGGCGCTTTTCGAATAGTCCGTGCCGCCGATCATGGCGACGACCTCTCCGTTCCGGCGCATCGCGACCAGCGCGGCCTGCGCATCGCCTAGCGGCGCGTCGGCGATAACGTCGCGCGCGATGCCCTGCAGCCGCGCGTCGAGCGTGGTGGTCAGCGCCTGCAGCGCATAGCCCGGCTGCGTGCGGTCGCGCGCTTCGGGCAGCGCCCAGTCCGCGAAATAGGTGCCGGTGGGCAGATCATTGCTGAGCCGCATGTCGAGTTCGGGCGCGCGCATCCGCTCGGCTTGCTCGGACGAGAGGAATCCGGCCGAAACCAGGCTGGCCTTCACAGCCTGCATGCGGGTCGCAGCGCGCTCGTAATGCTGCGAGGGGGCGTAGGCCGAGGGCGCCTTGAGCAGCCCGGCCAGCATCGCCGCCTGGTTCGGCTCCAGCCTTTCGGGCTGGCGGTAGAAATAGTGCAGGCTGGCGGCGCGCAGTCCGTAGGTATTGTCGCCGAAGTAGGCGTTGGAAAGGTAGCGTTCGAGGATCTCGTCCTTGGTCAGCCACCCCTCCAGCCAGAAGGCGATCAGCATTTCTCGCGCCTTGCGCGAAAGCGACTGTTCGGGCGTGAGGAACGTGAACTTGGCCAGTTGCTGGGTGATCGTGCTGCCGCCCTGTGTGGGCCCGCCGGAGATGTTGTTCAGCGTGGCGCGCGCCAGCCCGCGCGGATCGACCCCCCAGTGGCTGTAGAAGCGGCGGTCTTCCGTGGCGAGGAAGGCCTGCACGACATGGTCCGGCAGGCGGTCCACATCCACCGGCTCGTCATAGACCGCACCGTTACGCGCGATCGGCGTGCCGTCTGCGGCCAGCAGCGTGACCTGCGGCGGGGCGATCGGCTCGAGCGATTTGGATAGCGGCGCGGTAAAGGCCAGCCAGATCACGGTCAGGATCACCAGCAGAAGCAGCCCGGCTGCGATCCGGACGCCCCAGTAACGGGTGCCGTGCGCGGTCAGGATTTCGTAGGCAAGATCCCACAGGGTGGGTCCGCTGCGGCGATCCTCCGCAAAATCGGGATCATTCTCCCACGGATCGTCGGCCATGCTTTCGGTGAGGCTGTAATAGCCGGAATGCCCGGCACTGCTACCGGCGGCTTCATGCCCTAGGCGTGGCTTGGCCTTGTGTCCCCACATGCACGCCTGAATACCGGATGCGCGTTAACCACGCCAGCCGATCTTGGTCAGGCTGCAGCAACAACGCTTTCGGGCAGGTCCTCGCCGAACACGCGCTGGTAGTATTCGGCCACCAGCATGCGTTCCGCCTCGTCGCACTTGTTGAGGAAGCTGACGCGGAAGGCGAAGCCGATATCCTTGAAGATCGCGGTGTTCTGCGCCCAGCTGATCACGGTACGCGGGCTCATCACGGTGGAAATATCGCCGTTCATGAAGCCCTGACGGCTGAGGTCCGCCACCTTCACCATGTTGGCGATGGTTGTCTTGTCCATGTCCGGCACCTTGGCGGAAACGATCTGCTGCTCGGTCTCGGCAGGCAGGTAGTTGAGGCCGACGACCACGTTCCAACGGTCCATCTGGCCCTGGTTGATCTGCTGCGTGCCGTGATACAGCCCGCTGGTGTCGCCCAGCCCGACCGTGTTCGAGGTTGCGAACAGGCGGAAGCCGGGGTTCGGGCGGATCACGCGGTTCTGGTCCAGCAGGGTCAGCTTGCCCTCTGCCTCCAGCACGCGCTGAATGACGAACATCACATCCGGGCGGCCCGCGTCGTATTCGTCGAATACCAGCGCGACCGGATGCTGCAGCGCCCAAGGCAGCAGACCTTCGCGGAATTCGGTGACCTGCAATCCGTCGCGCAGAACGATCGCATCGCGTCCGACAAGGTCGATACGGCTGATGTGGGCATCGAGGTTGATGCGCACGCACGGCCAGTTCAGCCGCGCGGCGACCTGTTCGATATGGGTCGACTTGCCGGTGCCGTGGTAGCCCTGCACCATCACGCGGCGGTTGAAGGCGAAGCCCGCCAGAATCGCCAGCGTCGTGTCCGGATCGAAAACATAGGTTTCGTCGATATCGGGCACGCGGTCGTCCGCCTTGCTGAAGGCGGGCACCTGCCAGTCGATATCCACGCCGAAGGTCTCGCGCACGTCGACCTTGGTGTCGGGTGCGCCGAGGATGGTGGTGTCGGTGGGCTGGAATGTCTTGTCGTCGCTCATCGCAGGCGGACGTAGAGAGGTTGCGCGCGCCCCGCAAGCGGGCTTTGGCCCATGGATTTCCAAACCCGGGTCACGCGCTATACCTGCAAGGGCACCATGGAACGCCGCACTCCCCTCGACCCGCTCCGTAACGCGATCCTCCAGCAGGTCCGCGCGGCCTTCAACCAGGGCAAGGTACCGACGAGCCATACGCCGCCCTCTGACGAAGCGCTGTTCGTGAAGGATTCCCCGATCCGGACGGTCCATGCGGATGTGACCGGCATGATGATCGGCGGGATTCGCGGCCTGTTCCTGCAGATGCTCCACCCCGCCGCCCTGCAGGGTGTGCTGGACTATTCGAATTTCCGAGAGGATGCGGAAGGGCGCTTCCATCGCACCGCGCAATTCATCTCCGTCACCACCTTCGGCCACCGCGAGCGTGCGCAGGAAGTCATCGATCGGGTCAACCAGATCCACACGAAGATCACCGGCACGCTGCCCGACGGAACGCCCTATTCTGCCACGGACCCGCGCACGCTAGCATGGGTCCACATCGCGGAAGCCTCCAGCTTCCTCGAAGGATACCTGCGCCACGCACGGCCCGACATGCCCCGGGCGCAGCAGGACGAATACTATGCGCAGATGGCCGTCATCGGCCGCGCGCTGCACGCCGATCCGGTGCCGACGAATGTGGCCGAGGCGAACACGATCCTGCGCGAATTCCGGCAGGAACTGACGACATCGAAGGAAGCGCGCGAGATCGCGCAGTTCGTGCTGGCGATTCGTCCGCGCGGATTTCCCGCAGCGCTGCAACAGGCGATCGGCGCGGAGGCGGTGCTGCTGCTGCCGCCCTTCGCCCGCTCCATGCTGGGGCTGAGCCGCCCCGGGCTCGCTGCATTCCCGGCCCGCGCCACGACCTGGGGCCTTGGCAAGACGCTGCGCTGGGCGATGCGTCAGGGCTGAAGCGGCAGGCTTTCCTTCGCCAAATCTCCGGGGCATGGAGGCGCACGCCTGGCGGGAGAGAGAGACGATGGCTGACTTCACTTTCTACACCAACCCGATGAGCCGCGGGCGGATTGCCCGCTGGGCGCTGCACGAAGCGGGTGCAGACTATGAACAGCAGATCGTCGAATACGCCCCCCCGGAAGACAGGCCCGAGGCGTTCAACCAGGCCAACCCGATGGGCAAGGTGCCAGCGCTGGTTCACCACCATGGCGAGCACGATCACGTCGTCAGCGAAGCGGCAGCGATCTGCCACTATCTTGCGGAAATGCATCCGGATGCTGCCCTGCTACCCGAGCAGCATGAGAAGGCGGACTATTTCCGCTACCTGTTCTTCGCTGCGGGGCCGCTGGAACAGGCCATCACCGCGAAGAACATGGGCTGGGACGATGGCGCCGACCCGCAACAGCAGCGCACCACCGGTTTCGGCAGTTACGATCGCACCGTCGACGCGCTGGAGACGATGCTGAGCGGGCGCAATTTCGTGTGCGGCGACCGCTTTACCATGGCGGACGTCTATGTCGGCAGCCAGACGATCTGGGGCGTCGAGTTCGACACGCTCCCCAAACGCGATATTTTCGTCGCCTATGCCGAGCGGCTGACGCAGCGCGCGAAGTACCGGGAAGCGAAGAAAATCGACGAGGACTGGGCTGCACAAAGGGCAGCCCAGGGCTAGCCGATCGCCGCGCTCTTTCGGAGGACCTGGTAGGCTTCCACCACCCGGCCAAGCCGCGTTTCGTAGCTGCGATCCCCGCCGTTGCGGTCGGGATGGTAGCGGCGGACCAGTTCCGAATAGCGCTGGCGCAAGCGCTTGGCGTCGGTTTTCTCGCCCAGACCAAGCGTTTCGAGCGCGCGTGCCTCTTCTTTCGAAAAGCGCCCCTCCATTGCCATGCGCGCCTCACGCTCGGCGCGACTCCTGATGCCGCCTGCCCGCGCGGAGATCGCATCCAGCGGATCGTCGAAATCCGCCCAGCGCGGCATGCCGTCCACCCCGCCAGTCGGCCTAAAGGCGGGGCTTTCGGTCTGCCAGCCGGCGGCGGGGGACTGGGCGCGCAGGATTTCGTCCGCGCTCATCCCGTCGAACCAGTCGTATCCGGCGTTGAACTCGCGTATGTGTTCAAGGCAGAACCAGCGCCATTGGCCCGGCCCGTCGAACGAATTGCCGTATGCGCCGGGCGCGCGGAACTCGCCGGGTTCGTCGCATGCAGGATGGGAGCAAAGCCTGCCGTTCGCCTCGTGACGGCCATGGAACCGGGTCTGTCGCATAAGCCTTTAGGATGGGCAACGCGTACGAAAATTGCAAAGGGATCGACGACGAAATGGCTGAAACCGTAGCTCAGGAGATGGAGCGGCGACTGCGCGATGCGTTCGCGCCGACCCGGCTCGAGATCATCAACGACAGCGCGAAACACCGTGGCCACACGGGCGACGATGGCAGCGGAGAATCGCATTTTACCATCGTGATCGAAGCGGAAGGCTTCGCCGATGCCTCGCGCGTCGAACGCCAGCGCATGGTCAATGGCGCGCTGGGCGATATTCCCGGCGACCGGGTGCACGCGCTCTCGATCAAGGCAAGCGCGCCCGAAAGCGCGGGCTGAGCGATGGCGTACGACCTGTGGTACTGGACCGGCGCCCCCGGACGCGGCGAATTCGTCCGTGTCGCTCTTGAAGCAGCGGGCGTGGATTATAGTGACCGTGCGCGAGAGGACGGCTCGCAAGCGTTGGTCGACGATCTGGAGGAGCGCAGCGGCATTCGGCCTTTCGCCCCGCCCTATCTGACCGATGGCGACATCTGCATCGCACAGGTCGCGCATATCGTGACCTGGCTGGGCGACCGACACGGGTTCGGCGGCGGGGACGAGCGCAGCAGTCTCGAGCTGATCATGCTGCAGCTGACCATCACCGATATCACTGCCGAGGCGCACGATGTGCATCACCCGATCGCCGATGCGCTCTATTACGAGGACCAGAAGGACGCGGCAAAGCGCGTGGCGGAGGATTTCCGCGAGACGCGCATGCCGAAGTTCTTCCGCTATTTCGAGGATGCGCTGTCCGCCAACCACGGCCGCTTCGTGCTGGGCGAGAAGTGGTCCCACGTCGACACTTCGCTGTTCCAGCTGGTCGAGGGGCTGCGCTATGCCTTTCCGCAGCGCATGAAAGCGATCGAAGGCGATTATCCGAAGCTGATCGCCTGCCGCGACGCGGTGGCGCAGCTCGACGGGATCAAAGCCTATCTTGCGTCGGACCGCCGGATGGCGTTCAACGAAGACGGCATCTTCCGCCATTACCCGGAGCTCGACGCAGCATGATCTCAGGCCCCATCGAGGCAACCATCACGCCGACCAACCACGATCTGGGCGATTTCGAGGTGCGCCGCGCGCTGCCTTCGAAGAAGCGCCGCATGGTCGGGCCCTTCATCTTCGTCGATGAGTTCGGGCCTGCGCACCTGCCGCCCGGTGGCGGGATGGACGTTCGCCCGCACCCGCACATCAATCTGGCGACGGTGACATGGCTGTTCGACGGCGCGATCAACCACCGCGACAGCCTGGGCACGGCCTCCACCATCCGGCCCGGCACGGTGAACCTGATGACGGCGGGCAGCGGAATCGTGCATTCCGAACGCTCCCCTGACGAAGAGCGCAAGGGCGGAGCCCGCATGTTCGGCATGCAGACCTGGCTTGCCCTGCCCGACGGGCGCGAGGAGATCGATCCCGCGTTCGAGGCGATCGACAGTCTGCCCGAGATCGAGGACGGCGGAGCCCGCGCGATCGTCATCATGGGCGAATTGTGGGGCAGCCGCGCCGCCACCACGACCTATGCCGACACGATCTATGCAGAGATCGTGCTTGCCCCGAATGGCCAGCTGCCGATCGAGTCGCAGGCGGACGAGCGGGCGCTGATGGTCGTCGAGGGTGAGGCAACGCTCGACGGGATGGAAATGCCCAAATACACCCTCATCGTCCTCAAGCCGGGCGATGTGCCCGCGCTCAAATCCGAAAAAGGCGCGCGGGTGATGCTTATGGGCGGAGAGAGTTTTGCAAGCGAGCGGCATGTTTTCTGGAACTTCGTCAGTTCGAACCGTGACCGGATCCAGCAGGCCAAGGATGACTGGAGCGCCGGTAAGTTTCCCAAGGTGCCGGGCGACGAGGAGGAATGGATTCCCCTTCCCGAAAAACCCAAGACGGTGACCTATCCCTGATGGCGCGCACGCAGGAGCGGACATGATGGATCGCTTTGCAGGCAAGGTCGCGTGGATCACCGGTGCATCCTCGGGCATCGGTGCGGCGCTGGCCCGTGCATTGGCCGACGCCGGAGCGCACATCGTCCTTTCGGGCCGCGACGAGGCGCGCCTTGCGCAGGTGGCGAAGGACTGTGCGACCGATACGCTGGTGCTGCCCTTCGATGTGCGTGATGACGCAGCCATGCGCGCCGCTTGCGAACGGGCCGTTGGCTGGAAGCAGGGCGTCGATATCTTCGTCGCCAATGCGGGCATTTCGCAGCGCAGCCGCGCGACCGAAACCGCGATGGAAGTCTACCGCAATATCATCGAGATCGACCTGACGGCGCAGATCGCCGCCACGCAGGAACTGCTGCCGCATTTCACGGCTCGCGGCAGTGGGCATCTGGTCTTCGTATCGTCCGTTGCCGGAAAGATCGGCATTCCGCTGCGCACCGCCTATTGCGCCGCCAAGCACGGGCTGATCGGCTATGCGGACGCGCTGCGCGCCGAACTCTCGCAATCGGGCATATCGGTGCATGTCGTGTGCCCCGGCTCCGTCGCCACCAATGTCAGCCGCAATGCGCTGACCGCCGACGGAAGCGCGCGCGGGCGAAGCGACAGCGTGATCGAACAGGGCATGGCACCCGAAGAAGCGGCCAGGCGCATTATCGATGGCGTGACAGAAGGCGAACGCGAGATCATCGTTGCACGAGGTGGCGAGAGCAGCTGGGGCGAACAGCGCCGCACGCCCGACGCGCTGTTCGACGAGGTCGCGCAACTGGTCGCCAGCGGATATATGGACAGGATCGAGGCGGAGGGATGAATATGGAACAGACGCGCGTTACGCTCGCCAGCGGGATCGAACTCGATGTGGTCGATCAGGGGCCCAAGGATGCTCCCGCGCTGATCTTCCTTCATGGATTCCCCGAAAGCCACCGCACATGGCGGCACCAGATCGCGCATTTCTCGGATCGCTTCCGCTGCATCGCGCCCGACCAGCGCGGCTATCGCGGTTCGTCCAAGCCGCGCGAGGTGGAAGCCTACACTCCCGACAAGCTGATCGGCGACATCTTCCAGCTGGCCGATGCGCTGGGGATCGAGAAGTTCACCATCGTCGGCCACGACTGGGGGGGCGCGATTGCCTGGGGCACCGCGATCAGCGGCCAGATGAACGGCCGGGTGGAGCGGGCAATCATCGCCAATGCGCCCCACCCCGCGATCTTCCAGAAGCTTCTCTACCTCGATCCGCACCAGCGCGAGAGCAGCCAGTACGTGCGCGGCTTCCGCGACACGAAGAACGACGATCTGGTGCGCGAAAAGGGCCTGGTCGGCATCCTCATGCAGGAGGTGAAGTGGGATCGCGCTTCGGCCATGGAGGACGAGGAGCGCGCCAAGCTGCTGGAGGAGTGGCAGGACCGCGCGGCGGCCTTCGGCATGCTCAACTGGTATCGCGCCAGCCCGCTCGTCGTCCCGCCTATGGACGCGCCGTTCGAACTGCCCGAAGACTATCAGCCCCCGCAGCTGCCCAGGCTGACCATCCCCACGCTCGTCATCTGGGCGCTGGACGATGTTGCCCTGCCGCCCGCGAACATCGAGGGGCTGGACGAGGTGATCGACGATCTTACCGTGGCTGAAGTGCCGGATTGCGGCCACTTCGTTCCGTGGGAAGCGCCGGAGAAGGTCAACGCTGCGATGGACGCGTTTCTGGAGCGAACGGCCTAGCCAGCGGAAGCGGCGAAGCACTCGGAAGAGAGCGCAGCGAGCCCCGCATCGTCGAAGAAGGGTTCGAATTTCGGGCGTGGCGACGGCCCCTCGCCATCGTAGCGGGCGGGCTGGCACCGATAGCCCCTGGACGTCTGCTTGATCGCTGGCCGGGGCATCCAGGCGATATGCCTGGGCGAGCGGCTCAGGCTGGTCGGGAAATAAACGAGGCACAACACCATCTCGGGATGGAGTGCGCTCAGCTTTCCGACATATCCGTACACCGCCTTTCCGGTCTTCTCGGCCGTGGGATACAGCCCCTTCACCTGCACGGCCGGATGGCGATGTCGTCCCCTTTGGCGAAGGTCGCGATCATGTCGAACCCTACATCGCGATGGGGGAGGTAGATGTTCCAGCCCGCGTCGGCCAGCACGCCTGCAACGTACATCTCCGCGAACTGGTCGCGGATCACGGCGCTTCCCATTCGACCCAGGTGCCGTGCGGGTGGGCGACCGCCAGCCTTTGCCAGTCTTCGCCCTTGCCCGACTTGCCGTTCCAGTAGCGCACGGACAGCTCGTGCCGGTGCGTATCGCGGTTGGCTTCCAGCGAAACCCAGGCGAGCGGAGCCTCTTCGGTGGCCTTCTCGCCCGCGGCCTCCATCGCCCTGGTCACGATCTCGCGCTGGTATTCGGGCACGTATTGCCACACGACCGAGTGCATGACGACCCGCGTGACACCCGCCTCCGGCGGTTCGGCGAGGACGCGCTCCACGAAGACATCCGCCGATTCGCGGGCCACCTCGGGCGGCATGGTGTCGGCGGCGGCAATCGCTGCATCCATACGTGCGAAGCGTTCGGTGAATTCGGGCCAGATATAGGCCTTCAGGCGCAGCGCCTGCGCGGGGTCCGTCAGGTCGACCGGCTTCACGTCGCATCCGCGCGCACCGACGATATCGTATTTCAGCGCGGGCGGGGGCGATCCGCGCCATTCAGGGGTCAGCCGCATCGACGCACCGCCCGGCCCGGCGGTCACACCGCCCAGGTCGAAGAAATAGCGGCGCATCATCAGGTTGATCCCCGCGCTGGCCCCGATCTCGTTGAGCGCGAATTGCGCCGGGAGGCCCCTGTCCGCCAGCCACAGCATGGCCGCTGCGTAGGCCCAGCTGCGGCCAGCCTCGTTCGTTTGCGGTGGCCCGTCGAGCCACGGCATCAGGAAAGCCTCGTGCCGTTCGATGGCATCGGCAACGATCTCCTGCGGATTGCTCACCCGCTGGTCGAGGTAGATGGCCGACAGCGCATCGTCCTCTCCCGCCAGGTGCAGCGCATGCAGGCCGCCCGCAATACGCAGCGGCAGGGCATCGGCCAGCGGCGCGCCCGCCCACTTGCGGACCCGGCGCATCACCGCCCCGCCCCTCTCGGTCTCCAGCAGATCGTGCAGTGCCTGGCAGATCGCCGCCGTGATCGGCGCGCCATTGTCCCGACAATAGGCGACCTGGTTGGCGAAGGCGCGCTGCACCGCGTCGAACCCTTTCGCCTGCGGATCGACCAACTCATATTTCGCTTCGTCGCCTGACATAACTCGCGCGCAATTGCCCTTTCGTCTCGCTCGCCCTATCTGGCGCCCCATGCCGCAGAGCCAACTCACCTTCGCCGTGCCCAAAGGCCGGCTTCTCGACGATGCCCTGCCCGTGATGGAGCGCGCAGGCGTCGTGCCCGAGGCGGGTTTCCACGACAAGGCCAACCGTGCGCTGTGCTTCGCTACGACACGCGAAGATCTCCGGCTCATCCGTGTGCGCGCCTTCGACGTGGCCACCTTCGTGGCGCATGGCGCGGCGCAGATCGGCATCGTCGGATCGGACGTGATCGAGGAATTCGAATATTCCGATCTCTACGCCCCCGTCGATCTGGATATCGGACACTGCCACCTCGCGGTCGCCAAGCAGGCAGAGGATGCGGGCGACGTCGATGGCGAGAGCCATGTTCGCGTGGCGACCAAGTATCCCAGCATCACCCGCCGCCATTTCGAACGCCACGGCATTCAGGCGGAGTGCGTGAAGCTGAACGGGGCGATGGAACTCGCGCCTTCACTGGGCCTCGCGCGACGGATCGTCGATCTGGTTTCCACCGGCACCACCCTGCGCGAGAACGGGCTGGTGGAAACGATGCGCATCCTCGACATTACTGCCCGGCTGATCGTCAATCGCGCCGCGCTGAAGACCGACAGCCGCGTGGCCGAACTTGTCGAAGCCTTCCGCCGCGAAGCGGAGGCGCGCGCGCAGGCCAAGGTGGCTGCGTGATGCAGATGCTCGATGCCAGCGCGGCGGATTTCGCCGAGAATTTCGATCGCGTGGTCAATGCCCGGCGCGAAAGCGCGGACAATGTCAGCCGCGACGTGGCCGATATCCTTTCGCGCATCAGGGCGCGCGGGGACGAGGCGCTGGCCGACCTGACCATGAAGCTCGACGGTCATCACTTCTCCTCCGACGAGGACTGGCGCGTGCCCGCCTGGCGGTGCGAGCGCGCCTACGAGGAGCTTGACGGCGAGCTGCGCGATGCGCTGGACCTCGCGGCCGCGCGCATTCGCTCCTATCACGAGGCCCAGAAACCCGGCCCACGCGATTATACCGACGATATCGGCATGCGGCTTGGCCATCGCTGGACGCCGGTGGATGCGGCAGGCGTCTACGTGCCCGGCGGACGGGCGGCCTACCCCTCCTCTCTGCTGATGAATGCGATCCCTGCGCGGGTCGCGGGGGTGGAGCGTCTGGTTGCGGTAACGCCTACGCCCAAGGGCGAGATGAACCCGCTGGTGCTCGCCGCCGCCCATATTGCGGGTATCGACGAGATCTGGCGTGTCGGGGGCGCGCAGGCGATCGGCGCGCTGGCCTATGGCACGCAGCGAATCGCGCCGGTCGATGTCATCACCGGGCCCGGCAATGCGTGGGTCGCGGAAGCCAAGCGGCAAGTGTTCGGCACGGTCGGGATCGACATGATCGCTGGGCCGAGTGAGATTCTGGTCATCGCGGACGACAAGAACGATCCCGCGTGGATCGCCGCCGATCTGCTCAGCCAGGCGGAACACGATCCCAGCTCTCAGTCGATCCTCATCACCGACAGCGCCGATTTCGCTGCACAGGTGGAAGACCAGGTCGACGTTCAGGCCGCTATGCTCGCCACCGGCAAGACGGCGCGCGCCGCGTGGGATGCGCATGGCGCGATCATCACGGTCGCCAGCCTCGACGATGCGATCCCGCTCGCCAACCGGCTCGCTGCCGAACATGTGGAGCTGGCCGTCGACGATCCCGAGGCGCTGTTTGCCAAACTGCGCCACGCAGGCAGCGTGTTCCTGGGCCGAATGGTGCCCGAAGCGGTCGGCGATTACGTCGCTGGCCCCAATCACGTCCTGCCCACAGGCCGCCGCGCGCGCTTTGCCAGCGGGCTTTCGGTGCTCGATTTCATGAAGCGGACCAGCTTTATCGAGGCGGGGCCCGATGCCCTTGCCGCCGTAGGCCCTGCCGCCATCGCCCTTGCCGAAGCCGAAGGGCTTCCGGCCCATGCCCAATCCATCAGGTTGCGTCTCAAGTAATGTCCAATCAGCGTTCCACCGCGCGCTCCGCCGCGCGCCTCGCCGCCGTCCAGGCGCTCTACCAGCGCGACATGGAAGGCACCGCCCTGCCCAAGCTGCTCGACGAGTTTCACCAGCACCGGCTGGGCCGCGAGATCGAGGGCGATACCTATGCCGACGCCGAGGTGCCCTTCTTCGACGATATCGTGCGCGGTGTGGATGCCCGGCGCGAGGAAATCGATCTGCGTTTGAGCGAGAAGCTGGCTGAAGGCTGGAACCTCAAGCGGCTCGACAAGACGATGCTGCAGGTGCTGCGCTGCGGCACCTACGAACTGATCGCCCGCGCCGACATCCCGACCGGCGCGATCATCAGCGAATATATCGACGTGGCGAAAGCCTTCTTCGACGACCGTGAGGCCAAGTTTGCCAACGGCGTGCTCGACGCCGTCGGCAAGGCCGCGCGTCCCTAGGTCGATGCGTAGATATTGCAGGTGAGGTAGGTCATCCCCGGCTTCGCGCTGCTTTCCACCAGCTGCACGATGGTATTCATGCCATAGACGCCGACCTCGCGACCATTGGCCTTGGGGATACCGCTGGCGGTTCTCTGCGCTGTGGCATAGTAATCGTCGAAGGGTGTCTCCAGCAGTTCCTGCTTCCCGTCGAGGTAGTATTGCTGGGAGAACGTCGCCGCGGGCATGGCCTCGCCATATTCCGGGTCCAGCTCGGACAAAGTCCAGCCCGCCGCTTCCAGTTTCTCCGCCAGATCAGGCGTGTCGTCGAAATAGAGGCGAATCTCGATCCCATCGTAAGGCACATTTTCGGTGAGGCTCTGCCGGGTGGCCGCGTTGGCCCACAGGCCCCGCAACGGCAGACCGTTCCAGTCCTCTTCCAGCGGCAGGAAGATACCGGGCATCTGGTAGGGTTCGTCGGCCAGCTCGACCGCCTGAATGGGCACTTTGCCCCCCGGCAAGGTGGTGCTGGCAGGCTTGGCGACGAGCATGCCGTAAGGCTCTCCCTCAAGCTCGGTCCGCATCATCGCCTCGACCACTCCCGCTGCCTTGGGCCCGAGTTCGCACTTGTCGCGGTCGGCAAAGGCGAGCCAGGAATCCTGCGTTCCCACTTCGCTTGCCTGCGCCCCATTCGCGTCGGCCTCGGCATTTCCGCAGGCTGCCAAAAGCGCTCCAAGCGCGACCATCGTTGCAAAACGCAAAACACCATCCTCCTTCGCAGTGCGACCCGCCGCCGATGCTCGCGATTGCCCGCGCCATGTCAAGCGGGCGCGCTCCACGCGCTGCAGCGTGACGCAAGGGCGCGCGGCTGGCATAGCGTACCGCAATGGCCGACGAACTCGCCTTCATCCAGTCGCTTCGCGCGCTTGCGCCGGACCCGGCGGCCCGCGGACTGGCGGACGATGCGGCCGTCCTGCGCGTCGGCGAGGAAACGCTGGTTCTCACCAAGGACATGATGGTGGAGGGCGTGCACTGGCTGCCCGAACAATCGCTCGCCGATGTGGCGTGGAAGCTGCTGGCGGTGAACCTGTCCGACCTTGCGGCCAAGGGCGCGGAGCCGGTGGGCGTCCTGCTCGGCTATATGATCGGCGCGGATGACGCGGCCTTTCTCGAAGGGCTCCAAGAGGCGCTCGGTACATTCGATGTGCCGCTTCTGGGCGGGGATACCGTCTCCGGCGAGGGACCGCGCACATTCAGCCTCACCGCCATCGGCCGCGCAACCCATTCGCCCGTCCCCTCGCGTCGTGGAGCGCAGGTGGGCGACGCGGTGTATCTGTGCGGATCGGCAGGCGGTGCCATGATGGGTTTCGAAGCGCTTGCGAAAGGCGGCACCGCAGATGTCACGCCGTTCACCCGCCCCATCGCGCTGCTGGCAGAGGGCCGCGCCCTGGCCCCCCTCGTCACCGCGATGATGGATGTTTCGGACGGCCTGCTGCTCGATGCGTGGCGCATGGCAGAGGCAAGTCGAGTCACGCTGGCGCTGGATAGCCGGGCCGTTCCCCTCGCTGCACCGGAAGCACGGCGGAACGATGCGCTGCGCTGGGGCGACGACTATGCGCTTTTGTTCGCCGCGCCTGCGGATGCGCAGCTGCCCGTGGCGGCCACGCGTATCGGCTCTGTCGAACCTCGCGGAGAAACCCCGCTTCGGCTCGACGGGGAATGGCACGACGGCCCCCGGGGCCTCGGCTACCAGCACTGAGCGCTAGAGCGCCGAGCAGTCTACCCCGCGTTTTTCCAGGATCGGCTTCATCTCGAGATACGCCGCCCTGGTTTTGTGGTTGGGGATGCCCGGATGCAGGTGGTGGATCAGGTGCGTTTCCATGCACATCGACAGGAAATGGCCGACGTGGCTCTTGAAGATGTTGGCCTGCACATACCGCTCCGTCTGGCCCTCTCTCGGGTGATGCGGCGCCCAGCTGAGGAAATAGCGGATGTAGCTGAGCCCCAGCTGGCGGGGCAGCCACCAGCACACCGCCGCCGCGATGGCATAGCCGTTCCACGCCATGGTGAAGAGCGTGGCGAGGTAGATCAGCTGGACGACCATGGTCTGCTTCAGCGCGATGCGCGATTCCCGCGTGTCCAGTGCCATGCACACCGTCTTGTAGCGGTTGATCGTGCCATCGACACGCGGCTGGCGGTTCCACCAGGTCTTGTACCAGGCCATCCACCAGTTGGGCGCTTCGTCGGTATAGTCCGGGTCTTTCTCAGGATGGTTGCAGTGCTTGTGATGCTCCAGATGCGTCACCCGGCCCATGCTGAAGGGCACGGCGATCGGCAGCAGCGAAACCTCGCCGACCAGCTGGTTGGCCCAGCGATAGCGGCTGCCGCGCTTGGCAATATTGTCATGCATCGCTTCGTGACAGGTGACGTAACCGGCGACGGTCAGGAAGGTGGAGACCACCAGCGTGATCAGCGGATGCACCACGCCGAACATGGTGAGCGGAAACAGCGCAAGCCACACCGCGAAGCCACCCAGCGCGGCGACCACGTAGCCCCACATCGGCCCGCCCTGATATTTGGCGGCAATGGCGCGTTCCTGCTTCAGAAGGTCGACGCGTGTGTGCCGGTCCAGCCTGTCGTCGGCTGCGAGTGGCAGAGCGCTACCGTCCGCCTCCTGCCGGTCGAACACCTCCTGCGAGATCGTATCGGGCGTCGAGGGATTGTCGGTCATATCCAGCGCCCCCTGATGGTCGCGTAGAGCCCCCAGCTTCCACCGATCAGCAGACCCAGCATGATCGGAGACATCCCCGACGGCGCCTCCCACCCCCACACGGCCATGCTTTGTGCGATCAACGGCGCGATGAAGCCGATGCCGAACAGAAACGGCATGATGGCGAACAGTTTCTCGACGGCGACCTGCATGGCCATAACCTAACCTTAACCACGGAATCCCGCAAGACTCCGCGAGTCGTGGTGGTGAGCTGGGCAGAAATCGCGCGAGGGCTTGCACCGGACACCTGCCCATTCTAGCCATGCGGCTATTGGATTGCCGAAAAGAATGGCAACCCGTCGAATAGTCGTTCGGCGTATATTGGGGGAGAAATAGGCGTGGAACTCGTTCTCGTCGCGATTGGACTGGGCCTGCTGGCCATCATCTACGGAATATTCACAAGCCGACAGGTTCTCGGTGCCGGAGCAGGCAACGAGAAAATGCAGGAGATCGCGGGCGCGATCCAGGAAGGCGCGCGCGCTTACCTGAACCGCCAGTACACCACTATCGCCATCGTCGGCGTGGTGGTCGCGGTGCTGGTTCTCGTGTTTCTCAGCTGGATCCCCGCTGTCGGCTTCCTGATCGGCGCCGTGCTTTCGGGCGCGGCGGGCTATATCGGGATGAACATCTCGGTAAAGGCCAACGTGCGCACCGCCGCTGCGGCACAAAGCGGCTTGCAGCAGGGCCTGACACTGGCGTTCCGCGCAGGCGCGATCACCGGCATGCTGGTGGCTGGCCTCGCGCTGCTCGCCATCGCGGTGTTCTTCTACATTCTGGCAGGCCCGATGGGCTTCGAGGCGAACAGCCGCGAAGTGGTCGACGGGCTTGTCGGCCTCGCCTTCGGCGCCTCGCTGATCTCGATCTTCGCGCGTCTGGGCGGCGGTATCTTCACCAAGGCGGCGGACGTCGGCGCGGACCTGGTCGGCAAGGTCGAGGCGGGTATTCCCGAGGACGACCCCCGCAACCCCGCCGTGATCGCGGACAATGTGGGCGACAATGTCGGCGACTGTGCGGGCATGGCGGCCGACCTGTTCGAAACCTATGTCGTCACCGTGGGTGCCACCATGGTTCTCACCGCCCTGCTGCTCACCACTGCAGGCGACCTGCTCTTGCCGCTGATGTCGTTGCCACTGCTGATCGGCGGGGCGTGCATCGTCACCTCGATCATCGGCACCTACTTCGTGAGGCTGGGCCGCAAGCAGAACATCATGGGAGCGATGTACAAGGGCTTCCTGGTGACCGCGATCCTCGCCATTCCGGCGATCTATGCCGTCACCGCATGGGCGCTGGGCGACATGGGGGCCGAGATCGGCGGCGGTGAGCTGACCACCTTCACCGGCATGGACCTGTTCTGGTCCGCCATGGTGGGCCTTGTCATCACGGGCCTGATCATCTGGATCACCGAGTACTACACCGGCACGGAGTATCGCCCGGTTCGCTCCATCGCCAAGGCATCGGAGACGGGCCACGGCACCAACGTGATCCAGGGCCTTGCGATTTCGCTCGAAGCGACCGCGCTGCCCACGCTGGTAATCGTGGCGGGCATCATCGTGGCCTACATGCTCGCCGGTCTGATCGGCATCGCCTACGCGGCGACCGCGATGCTGGCGCTGGCCGGGATGGTCGTGGCGCTCGACGCCTACGGCCCTGTCACCGACAATGCTGGCGGCATCGCCGAGATGGCAGGTCTGGACGACTCCGTGCGCGAGAAGACCGACGCTCTGGACGCAGTTGGCAACACCACCAAGGCGGTGACCAAGGGCTATGCCATCGGTTCGGCGGGTCTCGCCGCGCTGGTGCTGTTCGCCGCCTACACCACCGACATCGCGGAATATTTCCCGAACGCCGAAGTGAACTTCAGCCTCGAGAACCCGTACGTGATCGTCGGCCTGCTGCTCGGCGCGCTGCTGCCCTACCTGTTCGGCGCCATGGGCATGACCGCCGTGGGCCGTGCCGCAGGCGACGTGGTGAAGGACGTGCGCGAGCAGTTCGCGGCGGACAAGGGCATCATGGATGGCACCTCGCGGCCTGATTATGCCCGTACGGTGGACCTGGTGACCAAGGCCGCGATCAAGGAAATGATCGTGCCTTCGCTGCTGCCGGTGCTCGCGCCGATCGTCGTCTACTTCGTGATCACGCTGATCGCGGGACAGGACAACGGCTTCGCGGCGCTAGGCGCGTTGCTGCTCGGCGTGATCGTCGGCGGGCTGTTCGTCGCGCTGTCCATGACCGCCGGTGGCGGCGCGTGGGACAACGCGAAGAAGTACATCGAAGACGGCAACCACGGCGGCAAGGGGTCCGAGGCGCACAAGGCCGCAGTGACGGGCGATACCGTGGGCGATCCCTACAAGGACACCGCGGGCCCGGCGGTGAACCCGATGATCAAGATCACCAACATCGTCGCGCTGCTGCTGCTCGCGGCGCTGGCGGCGGGTGCTGCATGATCTGACAGCCGGACAGCATGTCCAATCCGAAGGGCGCGGCTCCGCAGGGGGTCGCGCCCTTTCTTTTTCCGCCGCGACTTAAGCAATTCTCAGGTTTTCGAAGCTAGGCTTAACGCCACGGTAAGGCTCGATCGACGGGAAAGGCGGCGCAGCTGCGATGCTGGTGGATACTGATTTCGGCGATGCCAGCGGTCGTGCGCCCGGTCTGGAAGTCGCCTCGTGGAAGGAAGGAACGCCCGATCCCGCGCAGTGGGACGAGCTGGCCCGTTCCGCCAGCGAGCCCAACCCCTTCTTCGAACGCTGGTTTCTGAAACCCTCGCTCGAGGCCTTCGACCCTCAGGGCAGCGTATCGCTCGCCCAATTACAGTGTGACGGCCGGCTCGTCGCGCTGGTCCCGATCAGGCTCTCGAGAAACTACTACGGCCGGCCTGTCCCGCATTTCTCCGTCTGGCTGCACGAGAACGCCTTTTGCGGCGTTCCCCTGATCGCGCGCGGGTTCGAGGCCATGTTCTGGTCCGCGCTCCTGCGTTGGGTCGACGAGCACGCGGGGATCGCCAGCTTTCTCCACCTTCCCGGATTGCCCGAAGGCTGCGGGCCGGACACCGTACTCGCCGAGCTTGCCTGCGAGAGCGGGCGCCCACTCGGCACGGTCGAACGCGAAGCGCGCGCCCTGCTCTTTTCCGAACTCTCTCCCGAAGACTATTACGAACAGTCCCTGCCGAACAAGAAGCGCAAGGAGTTGCGGCGCCAGGCGCGCAGGCTGGGCGAACAGGGCAGCGTGACCGTGGAACGGGCGACGCACGAAGCGGAGATCGCTCCGTGGGCGGATGCGTTTCTGGCGCTCGAAGCCGCCAGCTGGAAAGGGCGCGCCGGGTCTTCTCTCGCAAATAGTGACGCACGGGCACAATTCTTCCGCGACACGCTGACCGGCGCGGCAGCGCAAGGGCGTGTCGAAGGATTGTCGATACGGCTCGATGGCGAACCGATCGCAATGCTGGTCACTTTCCTCACCCCGCCCGGCAGCTTCAGCTTCAAGACCGCCTTCGACGAACGCTTTGCGAAATACTCGCCGGGGGTCTTGCTGCAGAAGGAAAATCTGGATCTGCTCGAACGCGGCGAGATCTCCTGGTGCGATAGCTGCGCGGCGCCAGACCACCCCATGATCGACCATTTCTGGCGCGAACAGCGCAGCCTCGTCTCGCGCAATGTCGCGATAGGCGGGCACCTGCGCCGCGCCATCGGAAGCCGCCTGATCTCATACGAAAGCCGCAGACTGGAAAGGTGCGTTGCCCCATGAATGCCGTGACGAACATCGCAAACGATACCACCGCAACTCCCGAAGGTCAGGTATTCCCGGAGGAGGCGCGCACCGCCTTTGCCGCTGCCTATCCCGAACAGCCGCTGGTGATGCCGCATCGGCTGCGCGACCATCCGCTGCTGGGGCTGGACGCGCTGGCCGAACTCGCCGGGCGGCTGCCGGAGAGTTCCATCGAGTATAATCGCGGCGATCTGCCGATCGGGATCGACGGAAAACCGGGCGCGACCGGTCTCTCCATCACCGATACGATCCACCGCATAGCGGAGACGAACAGCTGGGCGGCGGTCAAGAATATCGAGCAGGACGAGCGATATCGCGCGCTGCTGCACGAACTGCTGGAAGAGCTGCGGCCCGCCATCGAGGCGAAGACCGGCGCGATGCTGCATCCGCAGGGCTTCGTGTTCATTTCCAGCCCCGATGCGGTGACGCCCTATCACTTCGATCCGGAGCATAATATCCTGCTCCAGATCGCAGGCAGCAAGGTGATGACCCAGTTCCCGGCTGGCGATGGCCGCTACGCGCCGGACTGGATGCACGAAAGCTATCACCTGGGCGGCCCGCGAGAGCTGACCTGGAGCGACGAACTTGCAACGGGGGGCAGCGAATACGCCATCGGCCCCGGCGAAGCGCTGTTCGTGCCCGTGATGGCGCCGCACTTCGTGAAGAACGGCCCGGCAAGCTCGATCTCGCTGTCGATCACCTGGCGATCCGACTGGAGCTATGACGAAGCCGGCGCGCGCTGCTTCAACGCGATCCTGCGCAAGGCCGGCATGCAACCTGCACCGCCCAAGCGCTGGCCCGGCTCCAACCGGATGAAATGCGTCGGCTTTCGCGCCTATCGCAAGCTGTTCGGTCCCCCCGCGCCGCCGCTCGCCCCGAAATGAACGCACTCAGCCATCCGACCGAGGGCGACGCCACAGGCTCTGCCATCGACGCACTGGCCCACGCCGACGATCCACGCCGCGCGTTCCTGCGCGAGCGGTGGTTCAGCGCCGTCGACGATCCGAGTTTCCGCACGCATATCGTTGAAGGGAGCGAGGGGCGCCCGCTTCTGGGCTTGGGCCTGGTGTCCAGGTCTTTCGGCCCGCTCTCCATCGCGCAGGCGGCCGGCGCCTATTGGCCGTTCCGCGGGCTTCCCATGCCCGGCGACACCAGCGCGAAAACGCTCGCGGAAGCGCTGCGACAGCGCGGCGCGCGAGAGGCGCTTGGCCACGCATGGCGGCTCGGCCCGGTTATAGCAGACGATCCTGCGGTGGGGATCCTGCGTCAGGCGGCGGTCGACGCAGGCTGGCATTGCGTCGAGCGGCCCGTGGGATCGCTCTTCTGCCTCGATCTGGTCGCCCTGCGCGCATCGGGCACGTGGCCGTCGACCAAGGGCAAGCAGAAGGATCGCTGGCGGGTTCGCCAGCTCGAAAAGACCGGCCCGGTCAATATCACGACCTATAGCGGGCTCGACTGGAGCGCGGAGGATCGCGATGCCATCGCGCAGATCGAAGCGGCATCATGGGTCGGCCAGCTCGAACAGGGTGGCGATACGAAATTCCACGATCCGGACCTGCGCCGATATTGGGAGCGCGTCAGCGAGGACCCGGCACTCGCGGCAATGATCCGGGGGCATATCCTGTGGGTGGGCGAAACGCCTGCCGCCTTCACCTTCGGGCTGGAAACGGGCGACACGCGCTATTGCATCGCCAATAATTTCGACCGGCAATTCAACAAGTTCAGCCCCGGTCGCGTGCTGCTCTACCACGATTTCGAGGATGCGGCGGACCGGGGGTTCGCGCGGATCGACTGGGGGCTCGGCGATGGTGGATACAAGAGCCAGATGGGCGCACACGAGGATGCGACGGTCGTGGACCTGCTGTTCGTGCGCAATCCGCTGCTGGCCCGGATCGCCGCTCTGCTGTGGCGGCGCTGACTGACGCGACCAAGCTGGCGCTCCTCTTCCAGACTTCGCAAGCGCATCGATCCGTCTTGCTCCGTGCCCACCTGTTCGGCCTGTTGCCGGACGGAATATGCCGGATTGCCTCTGCCCGGACCTAAGCTGCGTTGATTTTGCCTGCGCGAGCCCGCAAGGAACATGCCATGCCTTCTGACAAGACTGCCTCGCCAGACAATGCCCCGACCCCGCAGGACCTCACCGATGATCTGGTGAGACTGCTCAGCCCTATCCGCGAAGGCGAGGACCGGTTTACCGGCCCGGCCCAGCCGGGCGGCCAGGGCCGCGTGTTCGGCGGGCAGGTGATCGCGCAGGCCCTTCAGGCAGCGCAGGCCACTATCGGCGAAGACAAGCAGGCGCATTCGCTGCATGCCTACTTTCTGCGCGGGGGCGAGGAAGGCCCGCCGATCGACTACGCGACAGAGCGCGATTTCGACGGGCGCAGCTTCGCCAACCGGCGGGTGGTGGCAAGCCAGGGTGGCACGCCCATCCTCAATCTCACCGCCAGTTTTCAGGCACCCGAGGAAGGCCTCTCACATCAGGCGGCACCCATGCCCGACGTCCCGGATCCCGAGGGCCTCGTGACGGACGACGAGGTGCGCGCGAAAGCGCTGGAAGCCTTCGGAGAGAAGATGTCCGCGGGCCAGCGGGCCTTGATGATGCGCCCCCGGCCCATCGAAATGCGGTCCAGCGGACGGCACCAGTGGCTCAACCCCGAACCGCGCGAGCCGCACAGCTTCAGCTGGTTCAAGACGGTCGGTTCCCTGCCCGACGATCCCGCGCTGCACCGCGCGGTGATCGCCTATGCCAGCGACTATACCCTGCTGGGCACCTCCGTCCTGCCCCATGGCCTCTCGTGGATGAGGGGGGAACTGATAAGCGCCAGCCTCGATCATGCGATATGGTTCCATGCGCCCGCCCGCGCAGACGAGTGGCTGCTGTATGAAACCGACAGCCCTTGGTCCGGCAGCGGCCGCGGATACAACCGGGGGCGCATCTTCACGCGCGACGGCGTGCTTGTCGCCAGCACTGCGCAGGAAGGCATGATCCGCCAGGCGCGTCGCAAGTCGGGTTCCGACTAAGCCTTTGTCAGATCCGGAACGAGCGGGCTCAAGGTCCGTTCGGCTTTCATGGATTTTGAAAAACAGCAGCAGGCCTTCCGCACCTCCAAGCCGTCCCTGATCGGGCGCGGGTTCGAGAAGATCACCAATCCGGTAGGTGGGGCGGTGGCGGGCCTGGTCCCCAACAGCCTCGTGCGCGGGGTTCTGCAGGGCATGGACCGGGCGATCGGAACGCCTCAGCTGATCAAGTTCGACCACGATCTGACCGATCTGAAGGCCTGTCACGACGCAGCCGAGCGGGTCGCCATTGCCACCCGCGCCATCAGCGGGACGACCGGCGCGGCATCGGGCATTGGCGGCATTCTGACCATGGGGCTCGACATTCCGGCCACCATCGCGCTGGCACTGCGCTGCATCCGCGATACGGGCCGCGCCTACGGCTACGACGGCAAGGGCGCGCGCGAGCGGCTGTTCCGGCTGCAGGTGCTCGAACTGGCCAGCCTGAACGACCGCGACCAGAAGGCGGAGAGGATCGCGGTCCTGGAAGCCGGAATCGCGGCCGACGGAAGCCTGACGGAGATCTCTCCGGACGATATCGAACCGATTATCGAACAGGCGGTGGAACGCGTATCGCGTGCGCTAGCCATCGCACTTTTCCGCCGCCGGGTGGGCGCGGTCGTCCCGCTGGTGGGCTCGGTGATCGGCGGCGCGGTGAACGTTTCCTTCCAGGGGGACGTGGGTGAGGCAGCGCGCTTCGCCTTCCAGGAACGCCGTCTGCGCGCGGGCAAGGCCTGATCGTTCAGTCGCGCCGCCGCAGCCGGGCGGTGGCGAATTCCCAAATCGTATGCGGCTGCCGATGGTCGGGAATTCCGGTCATTATCGGCTTTCCGTCGGGCGCCTCATACGTTCCGAACATCTTGTCGAAAACCACCAGCAGACCGCTGTAATTGCGATCGAAGTATTTGGGATCCATGCTGTGATGGGTCCGGTGAAAATTGCGGTCGACGATGATCCTGCCAAGCGGCCCCAGGCTCAAAGGTGCGCGGGTGTGGTGAAGCTGGCCATAGACTGTTTCCAGCGCGATCAGCACGGCAAATGTCTGGTATTCGAACCCGATCAGCGCCGCCATGATCATTGTGGCGACCCTGCCCACCATATCGTCGACCGGATGAACGATATTGGTCACCGCATCCAGATCCTCGATGCTGTGATGGACGGCATGGAAATGCCACAGGAACGGAATTTCGTGGCTGGCGCGGTGCTTCCAGTAGTTGAAGAAGCCCTTGATGACGATGAAGAGCAGCGCCAGCACGATGTCGAACACGAACCGGAAGCTTTCCGGCAGGGCGTCGGTTCGCAAGGCCAGGAGCGGATCGAACAGGCCCATCGGCAGGACCATCTGGATATAGGGATTGGCGAAGAAGTAGAAGCCCACCATGCCGACGTGGATCGCGACGATGAAGCCGATCCATCTCACGCTTTTCGGCCAGCCGACCAGCGCGGTTTCCAGCGTGAACCACGCCCCGATGATGATCAGCGCATTGCTCGCCAGCAAGAGGCCCCATCCGGCAACGCTCAGGCCCGCGAGAGCGTAACCGGCCACTCCACCTTGTGCGAAGGACAGCGCGGCAATCTCGGACAGTTCGCCAAGCATTTCGGCCCGCCATTCACCGGTCAGCGCCGGGATCAGGGCCACCGCAATGGCGAAAGCTGCCGCAAGCCAGAGAATCGCGCGCGAATGGCTATCTTCTCCGGATCCCACGATGCCGCGAAAATCGCGGATCGCAGAACGGAGTGGCATCGACCTCGACATGGCGACACATGATAAAGGTTAATCACGCGACGCGTCCAGACTTCACCTTGGCTGTCTCTGGCCTCGTGCGCGCTCTCAGGCACCCGCGTGATAGAAATCGAACACTTGCTGCGCCACCGCATCGCTGATGCCGGGTGCGCGTTTCAGATCGTCGAGCGCCGCCGCGCGCACCTTGCTGGCGGTGCCGAAGTGCAGCAGCAACGCGCGCTTTCGCGCTGGACCGATGCCGGGAATCTCGTCCAGCGGTGAGGCGGTAATCGCGCGGCTTCGCTTGGCCCGGTGCGCGCCGATCACGTAGCGGTGGACCTCGTCGCGCAGGTTCTGGAGGTGGAACAGCAGCGGAGAATTGACCGGCAGCGTCTTCTCGCGCCCGTCGGGGAAGTGAAACACCTCGCGCCCCTCGCGCCCGTGATCCGGCCCCTTGGCGATGGCGATCAGCGGGACGTTGTCGATTCCCATCTCGGCCAGCGTGTCGCGCACGGTCGACATCTGTCCCTTGCCGCCATCAAGCAACACGAGATCGGGCCATACGGTTTCGTGGCTGTTGCGCTTGCCCTCCTCCCCGTCGGGATTCTCGGCAAGGTTGCGGAAACGGCGCTGCATCACCTCGCGCATCATCCCGAAATCGTCGTTGGTCTGCGCGGACTTGATGTTGAACTTGCGGTACTGGGCCTTCTCGAACCCGTCCGGCCCCGCGACCACCATCGCGCCGACCGCCTTCGCGCCCTGGATATGCGAGTTGTCGTAAATCTCGATGCGCTGCGGCGGCTCTTCCAGTTCGAGGAATTCGGCGAGGTCGCGGTTGAGCTTCGCCTTCGTGCCCGTCTCGGCCAGCCGCCGGTCGAGCGCATCGACCGAATTGCGCTGCGCCTGCTCCATCAGCCGCCGCCGGTCGCCGCGCTGGGGCACCGAAATCTCGACCTTGTGCTCCGCCGCCTCGCACAGCGCCTGCGCCAGCAGCTCCGCCTCGGGCAGTTCGCGGTCGACCAGCAAGGTGCGCGGGGGCGGCACTTCCTCGTAGAATTGCATGATCACGCGGGCGAGCACCTCGTCCTTGTCGACATCCTGCGTGTGCGTGGGGAAGAAGGCGCGGTGGCCCCAGTTCTGTCCGCCGCGGATGAAGAAGGCCTGCACCGCGATCTGCCCACCCTTTGCGGCAAGCGCGAAGACGTCCGCATCGCCCACGCCTGTCGCGTTCACCGCCTGGCTGCCCTGAATGAAGGTCGCCGCGCGCAGCCGGTCGCGCAGGATGGCGGCGGTTTCGAAGTCGAGTTTCTCCGCTGCCTCGGCCATCTGCTTTTCGAGATCCTGCTGCACAGATGACGATTTCCCGCCGAGGAAATCCTTCGCCTGCCGCACCAGATCCTCGTACCCGTCCTCGTCGATCCGGCCCACGCACGGCGCCGAGCAACGCTTGATCTGGTAGAGCAGGCAGGGCCGGTCGCGATTGTTGAAAAAGCTGTCGGTACAGGATCTTAGCAGGAACAGCTTCTGCAGCGCATTAAGCGTCTTGTTGACCGAGCCCGCACTCGCAAACGGCCCGTAGTAATTGCCCTTCGCGCGCCGCGCCCCACGATGCTTGTGGATGCGTGGGAAGGCATGGTCGGCGCGCAGCAGGATGAAAGGGAAGCTTTTGTCGTCGCGCAGCAGCACATTGTACGGCGGACGATAGCGCTTGATGAACTGCGCTTCGAGCAGCAGCGCGCCCGCCTCGCTGTTGGTGGTGACGATCTCCATCCGCCGCGTCTGGCTGACCATCCGCTGCAGGCGATTGGTGAGCGCGTTGATCTGCGTATAGTTCGCCACCCGCGCCTTGAGGCTGCGCGCCTTGCCCACGTAGAGCACGTCGCCGCGCGCATCGAGCATGCGGTAGACGCCGGGCCGCGGCGGGAGCGTGCGAACCGTTTCGCGGATCGCGTTGACCCCGGCTTCGAGATCGGGCTGGGCCGAAGCCACCGTATAGGCGGCGCGTTCCTCGTTGAAACGCTCCTTGCCACGCGGGTCGTGGGGACGGTTTGCCTTGCTGTCCGACATGGCCAGCTAGATAGGCGGCGCGCCCGCTGGTTGCCAGCCAGCGGGGCGGGTTATCCGCTCAGGCAGCCGCGTCTGCCAGCTTTGCCTTGGCCCACGCTTCGAATTCCGTTTCGAGCGCCTCCAGGGTCTCCGGCAGGCCATTCTCCCCACCCGACCGCGCCAGCCAGCCGCTCAGATCGCTGCCATCGCGATAGGCCTCCGCGATCTCGTAGAGGATGCGCGGATCGCCGCTCGTCTCCATCAGATAATCGATGAACATTCGGGTTTGCCGATAGAAAGCCGCGGGCTTGCCGCCGCTAGCTTCGAGGAAAGCCGTCGCCTCGTCGCCCGAGAGCATCACCGCCCCGGTCGAGCCGCGTTCCAGTGTCTTCAGCGCCTGCGCGGATTGCAACAAGGGGTGATCCATCGAGAGGTAGGTATCGAGGGGGAATGCCAGAACCGTGCCGTCCGCATCGTACGCTTCACGCGCGGCAAAATAGCGGCTGCGGGTCTGAGCGTCGTTTTCCAGGGCTACCGCCGCTGTTTCGTCGAGCCAGTCGGGCGCGCTCGAACCATAACGCGCGGTTCGATCGGCAGACTCCGTCTCGGGCCCGTCGAAATATCGATTGAACAGCAGGTGCCCGATTTCATGGGCGATTGAGCCGTCTTCCATCTCAGGGTCCGCATGGGCGGGAGCGGCCCCCTCAGCCTTCGCCAGCGCCTGCTGAACCACCGCAGCGCGCTGGGCTTCCGGCAGAGAGGCCGTCTGCGCTTCCACCTGAGCAACGATGCTTTCCCTGAGCATTGCGGCCTTCGTCTCGTTGTCGATCCAGGGCAGCGGCTTGTAGCCATCGGCGACGAGCGCGGCCGTCAGCTCCGCAGAAACCTCCGGCTGCACCACCAGCGCAACCTTCTGCTCGCTTGGCGCGAAGTAATCCGCGAAAGCTGCGAAGGCACGCGGGAACACCTGCGCGTATTCGGATGCACGCGCCCCGCCGCCGATAACGGCGCCCCCGTCTGCGGGTTCGCATCGCAGATCGCCGATCACGCCAGCTTCGCGCCATTCGTTGCACGGCCCATCCTCCGCCCGAGCCGATCCTGCACTCGCCACGAACGCTGCCGCCACAATGATAGTTGTAATACGCACCCAGGCACCCCTTCCGTCTACACTTGTAATCCTGACGGAACCTCTAATGCCTGGTCAGCTTAACCGCTGATTTATGAGGTCAGAAAAGCTTGCGGAATTCGATCTCGAACGTGCGCGCCAGCGGGTCGATCAGAGCGGGCTGGAAGCGGATGGGAACCACCCCGTTGCCGTCCGTCACCTCCTGCCGCGTGTCGAAGAGGTTGCCGACACGCAAGGACATGCGCGCTCCCTTGAAGAAGCCCGGTTGCTCTCCGACCAGCCATTCCTGCTCTTCCAGATTGACGAACATGCGCAGATCGAAGGTCACCAGATCGCCGAAGATCAGATCGCCCGACCCGGTCGCCGGATTGCCGTCGATGCGCGTCCCGCTCTGGTAATTGCCGCTCAGGCGCGCGCCGATACCCTGATAGAACAGCCCGCCCTCCAGCTCGACCCGGTGACGCGAGATACCGCCGGACTGGCCCGAGGCATCGCCATCAAGGAAATCGAGCAGGGGAACACCCGCCGCGATGAGCGCGGTATTCTCGAATTCGATGGAATGATAAAGGCCGAACTGCCAGCGGCCCTGCCCGTCGTCACCGCGACCGCCACCGCCTCGTCGGCCACCACCACCACCACGGCGCCTGCCTTCGGAAGCCTCGCCCTCTCCTTCCGCGGCCTCGTTCTGGCAGATGGCCTCGCGGAGACGGGCGAGGCGCTCTTGGTTGATGGAGCCGTCCTCGTTGGTCAGGCGCTGGCGCAGGCGTTCCGGCAGGGCGGAAATATCAAGCGGCGCATCCCCGCCGGGCATGGTGCACAGCGTCTCTCGGATCGCCGCCACCTGCGCGGGGTCGAACCCGCCGGGCCCGCCAGGACCCATCCCGGGGCCTTCGGTGTTGCAGAACCGCTCGCGCGCCTGCGCCAGCCGTTCCTCGTTCACCGATCCATCCTCGTTCGTCAGGCGGTCGCGGATGAACGCAGGCAGAGCGGAAAGATCGGGCACGGTGCCCGGCTCCGTGGCGCAGAACTGCTCGCGCATCTGCTGGAACTGCTGCGGGTCCATGCGCCCCGTTCCGGGCCCACCGCCCGAGCCGGCGCCACCGCGTGCACCCGGCCCCCCGGGGCCGCGCGCACCTTCTTCAGGCGCCTTGCCGACGCGGCCGAACATGTTGATGCCGTAACGAAGGCGCCTGCTGTTACGCTCCGCATAGGTAATCGGCCGCTGGTCGAGCGCGACCAGCCTGCCCGTGCCGTCGCGCGTCACACGGCCGGGAAAGGCCGCTTCGATATCCGCGGTGAGCAACGGGAAGCTCTCGGTCGTGTCGCGCGAGCTGTTGTCGAAATATTCGACCAGGATGTTCGACCGTTCGAACAGGTCCAGCTCGTAATTCGCGCTCAGCTTGATGTCGTTCTGCGAGGATGCGGGAAGCAGCGGATTGCCGCCGCTGGTCACCGTGGCAAGCACGCTGTCGCCGGTTGCGAAATCGAACACCGGCACGTTGAACGTCTCGACCACCGGCGCGCCCAGCTCGGTCAGGCTGGGGGCGGCATCGCGGTTGATCCAGGTAACACCCAGCGTCAGCCTGTCGGTCAGATTCCAGGTCAGGCCCAGCGTCAGATCGGTGAGGGTTCCGAAATCGGAAAGATGGTCGATTCCCGCCGCCGCATTGAGCGTTATGTCCCCCACCGCGCCGAGAAAGCCTTCCCGGCTGCTGGTAAGCGGGACGGCAAGATTGACCCCGCCGTTGATGCGGCCCCGCGTCAGCTGCGTCGCGCCGAGCGCGGTACGCGTATCCTCGCTTTCGATCCGGTTCCACTTGTACCCGCCATCCACGGTCAGGTTCACCTCACCCGCAGGCAGAAGCAGCGGGCTGCCGCGCAGGGTGGCCAGCGAATCGACGGTGTAGGTGGCGCTCGAAGCGCGATCGAAACCGTTGGTTGCAATTGTGGGCAGCGGGCCATCGATGGCAAGCGTTCCGGCCGCAGCCTGGGCGACAAGCGCCGAAAGGTCGCGCCGCCTGTCGATATCGGTTTCGCTCAAAGTGTGATTGGCATCGAGCGTCAGATCGAGTTCGAAATCCCCGATCGGCTGGCGATAGGCACCGCCGCCGGAAAAGCTGGTGGTGCGCGATAGGCGCTCCAGCGGATTGGCATCGATCGCGCGCACCGCGCTGGCGCCTCCGGGCCCTGGCTCGGTCAACGTGACGATGTCGAGGCCCGAAAGCGAACGCGAATTGTTCTGCGATGCCGACAGGTTGACCGATACCGACTTGGCCTTGCGCCCTTCGCCGATCCCTGTGTTGAAAGAGCCTTCCAGTTCGTAGCTCTCCCCTCCTGCGCGAAGCGTGCGGAACGCTGCGGGGTCGGGATCGGTCGGCACCGTGGGCTGCGTGCCGGGCGTCTGGATGATATCGCGCTCGCCCTCGGTCAGCGGGCCCTGCGTGTTGAACTCGGCCGCGATGTTGTACCGGCGCGGGCCGTCGATCACCAGCTGGGAAAGTTCGACCTCACCGCTGGGCGCGCCGCCTGCGAAGGAATTGCCATATTCCAGCTCCACCTCGCGGCTGCTGAAATTGTCCTTCAGGATGAAATTGATCACCCGCTGATCCGCGCTGTAGCCGTATTCCAGCGCGACCTCTTCGGGAAACACCTCGACCTTTTCGATGGCTTCGGGCGGATAGCGACGCAGTTCGCGGAAGCTGGCGACGCGCTGTCCGTTCACCAGCACCACCGGCCTGCCCCCACCGCGGCCCCGGGCCGATCCGGTTTGCGGAGCAAGCTGGGCGATCAGGTCGGTCAGCGAATCCGCGCCGTAGGAGGCGATATCGGCTTCGGTCAGTTCGACCACCGGCGGAACGTCGGTATCGACCGCGCCGCGCTGGCGCTGGGCCGTTACCACGATCACATTGTCCGACACATCGTCGGCAGGCTGCTCGGACTGTGCGATATCGGGCGCATCTGCCGGCATTTCCTGAGCCAGTGCGGGGGCGCAACCGGCAGCGGCCAGCGCCATCACGGAAACCCGTGCGGCCAACTTCGAATAAAACTGCATGGGGACGCGTATTCCTCAACAAACTCAGCCGCCCCCGCGACCGGCCCTCGCAGCCAGCCGATCCGAAAGCAAACCCCGGCACGTAACGAATTGTCGCCGGAACCTTTCCCGTTGCTGACGCGCACTTCCCTTTTCGACCCATCATCGCTAAATCGCCGGAAAATTCGACGAACTGCATAAGGACAAGATCACTTCATGGCGAAAGAAGAGCTCCTCGAAATGCGCGGTCGGGTTGTCGAGCTGCTGCCCAACGCGATGTTCCGGGTAGAGCTTGAGAACGGCCACGAGATTCTCGGCCACACGGCCGGCAAGATGCGCAAGAACCGTATCCGTGTGCTGACCGGCGACGAAGTGCTGGTCGAACTCACGCCCTACGACCTGACCAAGGGCCGCATCACCTACCGCTTCATGCCGGGCCGTGGCGGCCCCGGCCCGCAGTCCACGCCTCCGGCCTGATCGCGAAGGCGCACGCGCGCCATGAATCGCACCCTCGTTCTGGCAAGCTCCAGCCCGCGCCGCCGCGACCTGCTCGCGCAGATCGGCGTGGTGCCCGGCGCCATCCGCTCGCCCGATATCGACGAAAGCCCGCGCAAGGGCGAACTTGCCCGCCCCTATGCCGAACGCATGGCGAGCGAGAAGGCACTCGCCGTGCCGCGGCAGGAAGGCGAGGTCGTGCTCGCGGGCGATACGACGGTCGCGCTAGGCCGCCGCATCCTGCCCCAGGCGGAGAACGAAGGCGATGTTGCCCGCTTCCTGCGGCTGCTTTCGGGCAGACGGCACCGTGTCCATTCGGCCATCTCGGTGATCGACGCGAACGAGAAGCAGCGGACCCGGTGCGTCACATCGCAGGTGAAATTCAAGCGCCTCTCCGAAGAAGAGATCGCCGCCTACGCGGACAGCGGTGAGGGAATCGGCAAGGCAGGCGGCTATGCGATACAGGGCCGCGCGGCCGGGCTGATCGACTTCCTCGCCGGTAGCCACTCGGGCGTGGTCGGCCTGCCGCTGTTCGAAACGCGCGCTTTGTTGAAGGCTGCGGGAATCGCCGTTGGCTGAGTGGCTCGTCGAGGACGGCATTGGTGAGGAACGCGCCTTTCGCCTGAGCAATGACGAGATCGAGGAACTGCGACTGCGCTGGCCGGCCCAGGGCCTGTTGGCAGGCATGGTCGCCGACGCAATCCTGATCGAACGTCCAAGCGCGAATGGTCGGGCGCGCGTGCAGTTTGCTTCGGGAGACCAGGCGTTCGCTCGCAACATTCCCCGCCAGGCAAGCGTAGGTGCGCATGTCCGTGTGCAGGTGACGCGAGAGGCCATCGCCGAACGGGGCCGACTGAAACTCGCACAGGCGCGCCACACCGATGCCGCGATCTGCGATGCCCCCTCGCTGGCGGACCAACTGGCGGTAGAGGGACACGATGTACGGACTGCGCCAACCCCCTCGCCATCGGCCGACTGGGACGCCCTGTGGGCCGATGCGGCGCTACGCGAGGTGATGCTGGCCGGTGGCAGCCTGCTGCTCGCCGAAACTCCGGCGCTCACCCTGATCGACGTGGATTGGTGGGGTGACGATCCTTCCGCCGTGACCGGGGCGATCGCCCGGACCCTTCGCCGGTTCGACCTGGGCGGAAATATCGCGATCGATTTTCCGACCGTCTCGACCAGGGCGGAACGCAAGACCATCGACGAACAGTTGGGGATCTTCCTGCAGGACTGGCCGCACGAACGTACCGCCATGAACGGATTCGGCCTGGTGCAGATCGTGCGCCGGCTCGAACGCCCGTCGCTCCTCCACCGAATCGCTCGCGACCGCAGGGGCGCGGTCGCGCGTCTGTTGCTGCGCCGAGCGGAAATGCTGGAAGGGGCCGGTCGGATCGCACTTTATGCGCAGCCATCGGTGCTCGATTGCCTGCGGGACGACTGGCTCGAAGAACTGCGGCGGCGCACCGGACGGCAGGTCACCCTGCGCCCCGACCCCGGCCTTGCGTTCGACGCACCGCACGCCCAGATCGTGCCGCTATGAGCACGAAGCCCTGCCCGATCTGCAAAACGCCGAAACAATCCGAGGAATACGCCCCCTTCTGTTCCGCGCGGTGCCGCGACAAGGACCTGAACCGCTGGTTCAACGATGGCTATTCGGTGCCCGGGCCGCCCGCAGATCCCGAAGATATAGCTCGCGATATTGATCAGGGGCACGACTGAGGTTCGATAGGGCTTGCCAAGCGCCGGTCGCTTCGCCATAGGCCCGCACTCATTCGCTCGCCGGACCATTCGCCGCATGGCTGGTCCGCCGTCGTGGCGACGCCCGGGTAGCTCAGTGGTAGAGCAGACGACTGAAAATCGTCGTGTCGGTGGTTCGACTCCGCCCCTGGGCACCACGCCCCCTCCCCCGCGATGGCTTTTTCCCGATTGTGCGCAATTTCCGTTTTCTGTGGCCAAGAAAAGCCATGGTGCTTGGGGAAACGCGCGCCCTATCTGCGGCATTGACCCTTCGAACATCGAACAATCCGCGAAAGGAAGCGCATGACCAAGATTCTCGTTCTCTACTACTCCTCCTACGGCCACACCTCCACAATGGCGGAAGCCGTCGCCGAAGGCGTGCGTGAGGCTGGCGCCGAGGCCGTTATCCGCCACGTGCCCGAAACCGCACCCGAAGAGGTGGTCAAGAACGCAGGCTTCACCGGAATGCCGGGGCACGAGGTGATCTCCGGCCCGGACGAGCTGACAGAATACGACGGCATCGTGGTCGGCTCCCCCACCCGCTATGGCCGCATGACCAGCCAGATGGCTGCCTTCTGGGATACGACCGGCGGGCTGTGGATGAAGGGTGCGCTGATCGGCAAGGTCGGTGCGGCGTTCAGTTCCACCGCCAGCCAGCATGGCGGGCAGGAAACCACGCTGATGTCGATCCTCACCAACCTGCTGCACATGGGCTGCACGATCGTCGGCCTCGATTACGGCTTCCAGGATCAGATGGGCGTCGGTGAGGTCAAGGGCGGATCGCCCTATGGCGCCACGACGATTGCCGATGGCGACGGCAGCCGCCAGCCAAGCAAGGCAGACCTCGACGGTGCGCGCTACCTCGGCAAGCGCGTGGCGCAGACCGCAGCCAAACTGCACGGCTGACGCACCGCATTTTCCCAACGGACCTGGACCGCGTGGACCGGGGGCCAAGAGGGAAAAAGTTCCCCGCCCGGGGAAGCGAAAACCGGACACGATTATCGCGGGGCGGGCCACCATGGCTCGCCCCGCTTTTCGTATGCGCGGACGAAACCGCGGATTGACCAAAGCAAAGAGCGAAGGGCCGCTAGCGAGGCATCGGCGTGCAGGACAGCGCGTGCGCTGACAGCCTCTCCTTGCATTGACGAGCACTTTATGTTTTAAAGTACCTATCGAAGCAAAGGAGGACCACATGATTCGCACCACACTCTTCGCCACCGCCGCGCTCGCCCTCGCGACCGCAGCCAGCCCCGCGCTTGCAGACACGGTCACCGTGAAGCTGACCGACTTGCGCCCCGACGCGGGCGCGCTCTACATCAGCCTGCAGAGCGAGGCACAGTTCATGCAGGAAGCCGCAATCGCCGAAAAAATGCTCGAAAACCCGCAGGATGGCACGGTCACCGTGACGTTCGACGACGTGCCCGAAGGCCGGTACGCCCTGATGGTCTGGCACGATATCGATGGTGATGGCACCTTCAGCATGGGGCGGATGGGCCCGACCGATGGCTGGGCGATGATCGGCGCATCCGAGCTGCGCGGCATGCCGAGCTGGGATGCGCAGAGCTTCACTCTCGATGGCAGCGCCACCATCACCGAAACGGTGCTTTATCCGGGAGACGGCCAATGAGCATCGCGCCCTCCCAAAGCGCGCAGGAAGACCTGCGCATGATGCGCGAACTCGCGGAGGAAGGGCGCGTGCGCCCTCTCCTCGGCGGGCGCGAATTCGTGATCTTCGGCGTCGCCATCGCTCTGGCCAGCCTGCTGCATGCGGCCCTGGTTTACGGCCTCCTGCCATGGCCACCAATGGCGTTGGCCGCCATCTGGTTCGGCACGATGATGCTGGCGGTGCTGCTGGCAGGCATCGCGCGCTCCGGGCGCGGCAGACCGACGACCGCCAATCGCGTGGAAATGGAGGTCTGGCGCGCCGGCGGCTATGTACTCGGCTCGCTGGCACTCAGCATCTTCGCCTATGGCATGCTCACCATGTCGCGCTCGGGGAGCGACCAGGGGTTCTTCCTCTTTACGCTGCTCCCACCCGTCGTCTTCGGCGTCTATGCCATCGCAATGGCGGCGAGTTCGGCGGCAGCGCGCGATCCATCGCTGCGCGGCTTTGCCATCACCTCCGTCGCGCTGTTGGTGGTCACGACGCTCCTGGCAGGATCGCCCACGCAGTACCTGGTGATGGCGGCAGGGGCCGTGATGGTATCCATCCTGCCCGGGCTCATGCTGCTGCGGCGTGAGCGCGAACATGGCTGACATCCCCCTGGACTACCGGGCGATCGACGATACGATCCACGGGCGCGTGCGGCTGGCCACCATGGCCTACCTGTCGAGCGCGGAATGTGCCGATTTCGGCGAGTTGCGCGCGCGAACCGGGGTCAGCGACGGCAACCTCTCGGTCCACCTGCGCAAGCTTGAGGATGCGGGCTATGTGGCGATCGAGAAGCGCTTCGAAGGCAAGAAGCCCGTCACCACAGCCTGCCTTACCGAGGCCGGGCGCGAAGCGTGGATCGCCTATCTCGACCGGATGAAGGCCATGCTGTTCGGGGCGGACCCGCCCGCTTGACGAATCGCGGAGCCGCTTCCTCTCCCAGACACAAAAAAGGGCCCGCAAAGGGGCCCTTTTCTTCGTTTTTTGCCTGGATCGGCTTAGCCGAAAATCCAGTCCCAGATCGAACGCATCATGGTTAATCTCCTCAGTGATGGAGCTTTTATCTATCTTAACCATGTTCGTTAGTAAAGCATTAACCAATATCCCTGAGCGACAAGCCTCTCTCACGCTCGGCCTGCAGGATCTCGATATACTCGGCGAGCCATAGCGGGTGGGAGATGTAGTATCCCTGGCCATAGGTGCAGCCCATGTCCGCCAGGCGTTCGTAGGTCGCGCGGTCTTCGATCCCTTCGGCGAGCACGGCTACGCCGGCCTCCCGAGCGGAATGGATCACCCCGCCGACGATTGCGCGCGCGCGGCGCGAATTCTGGAGGCCTGCAACGAATTTCCGGTCGATCTTGATCTCGTCGAACGGCAGTTCGAGCCACGCGTCGAAATTGGCGCTGCCGACGCCGAAATCGTCCAGCGACAGCTTGAAGCCAGCACTCTTCAGACGATCGACCACGTCTCGCGCGATGCCCAAATCCTCGATCCGCGCGGTCTCCGTCAGCTCGATCGTCATCAGTCGCGGATCGGTTCGATAGGCCTCCAGTGTTTCCAGAGCGATCTGGGCGATGCGATCATCGACCATTTGCACGGCCGATACGTTCACCGAAATCCGCGGCAGGAGTCCCTGTTCGTGAATCGACGCCACGGCTCGACACGACTTTTCGAAAATGCGGCGCGTCAGATTGTCCAGCCGTCCCATCCGCTCGCATTGCAGGATGAAGGACGAAGGAGGAACGTCGACACCGTCGGGGTCGCGCCATCTGGCCAGCACTTCCGCACCCATGATCGAATGCGTGGCAAGATCTACCTGCGGCTGAAGCTTGATCCCGATCTGATCGTCCGCGAGCGCCTGCGTCAGCTTGGCAGTCAGCGAATGATCCCAGTCCTCCCGGTCGTTGCCGACCACGAATACCGGCTTGTAGACTTCGCGTGCCTGGTCCGCGGCGGCGATCGCGGAACTCAGTCGCTGTTCGATAGGGTCCTTCGTCGAACTGTCCGCCCCCATCGTTATGGCGACATCGACGGATCTGCCGGTCACCCTGACAGGTTGCGATACAATGGCGCGCAGCCCCTCCAGGTGCGCCTCGAGATCGGGAATGCCTTCGGTGTCGCACACGAAGGCGAGGTATTTGCCACCATTGTAGTAGACCGTGCGATCCCGGTCGCCGAGTGCGAGCCGGTTACAGATTTCACATAGGTAGTGCCGTCGATCCGCGTTGTTCATCCCGACGAAGATCGACTCGAGCCGCGCCACTTTGGCGATGATCAGGCAATCGGATGCGGCTTCGTCATCGCCCGACAGGTCCTGATTGAGAGCGGCAAAATTCGGCAATCGGGTCAGTGGATCGATCGCAAGATGCCGTCGACGATATCTCGCGATCGCGCGACAGATTGCATAGGACAACGCCAGCAGCAGCCCATCGGCAAAGACCGCCTTGATGCCGAGATATGCTATGGCGACGAACAGCGCCGCCGCGAATGAGCACCAGGCGACATAGAAAATGCGGCGATGCCTCTTCGTGTGCGTGAACCGCACGCCGAGAGCCAGCGCCATGCCGAGCACGAGCGTGATCGAGAACCACGGCAGGCGTTGTCCACTTCCCCGGAGCAGGGTTTCGGCTGCCAGGATATGGATAATAGTAGGCGAGACGGTGTCTGCCCCTGGGGCGCGTATGTTCGCGCCGAAGGAATCGGTGCCCAGGATGTAGGTCTTGTCCGTCGAACCGAGCCGCGAGAGTCCAGCTTCGATCGAGTCCGCCCCGATTGTCGGAATGGTGCTGGCGCGGATCGTGTAATCGATCAGAACTGTATCGCGAGCATCGCCGGTGTCTGCCAGCGCAAAACTCAGTGGAGCCAGCCCGGCACCCTTCGCGGGATCTTCGGCCCTGTCGAATCCCCAGACGAAGCGGAGGAAATCGGCATCGTAGTCGCTCCCATAGACCCGGGCGCCTTGTGTGAAATAGGCACTTGTGGGCGGTATCCTGTCGCTGTCCTTGTAGTCCTGCTCGAGTGAGTTGGTTGGGAATACGTGGTTGGCGTTATCAGCGATGAGCGCCCGTAACCGCAGATCGGTCTGGGGCGAATCGCTTCGCTGGAGCGGAACGTTGATGAAGATCCGTTCGGCCCCGGCCGCACGAAGATGCTCGAGCGTGCTCAGGACATTGTAGTTGATGACGGCGGGGTTGTCCGACGCGGCAGGCATCCGCACGAAAACGAGATCGCCGCTCGCCTCGCGCTCGAACAATCGGGCCTGTATCGCCCAAGCGGTGATATCGACCGGACGCAAGAAAGTCATGAAGCCTGCCGCAAGCGCGATAGCGAGTGCTATCAACGCATGCTTCAGGCGTTCGTCTAGTGCGAACCTGCGCGTCACCGGGATGGGATCCGTTTCATGGTAAGTATTCCACTATAGGCGACCGGTAAACACGCAGTTCACGTCGCGCGCCTTCCCGCCCCGTTCCCGATCGCGCATCCCGGCGATGTCCGCCACTCTGTCGACCAGGCAATTGCTCTCCACCGGCTTTCGCGCTACTGCCGAATGCCCGCCCCGGCTTCTCTGGTGAGAGGCCGGGGCGCAGTTCTTTTCGAAAAGCAGGTAAGACCCATGTCGCGTCGCCGCCAGATTTACGAGGGCAAGGCCAAGATCCTCTACGAAGGGCCCGAGCCCGGCACGCTGATCCAGTATTTCAAGGATGACGCGACCGCCTTCAATGCCGAGAAGAAGGGCACGATCAACGGCAAGGGCGTGATCAACAACCGCATCAGCGAACACGTGTTCACGCGGCTGGCCAATATCGGCATCCCGACGCACTTCATCCGCCGCCTGAACATGCGCGAACAGCTGATCCGGCAGGTGGAGATCATTCCGCTGGAAGTGGTCGTGCGCAATGTCGCCGCCGGTTCGCTGTGCAAGCGGCTGGGCCTCGAAGAAGGCGAGCCGCTGCCGCATTCGCTGATCGAATATTACTACAAGGACGATGGCCTGGGCGATCCGCTGGTCGCCGAAGAGCACATCGCCTGCTTCAACTGGGCGAGCCAGGAAGAGATGCAGGACATGGCCGCGATGGCCATCCGCATTAACGATTTCATCGCCGGCATGTTCGCCGCGGTCGACATCCGTCTGGTCGATTTCAAGCTGGAATTCGGGCGGCTGTGGGACGGCGACTATGCGCGCGTCATCCTGGCCGACGAAATCAGCCCCGATGGCTGCCGCTTGTGGGACATGAACTCGGGCGAAAAGCTCGACAAGGATCGCTTCCGCCGCGACCTGGGCGGCGAGGAAGAAGCCTACCAGGAAGTCGCCCGGCGTCTCGGCGTGCTGCAGAACGACGACAATGCGCCCGGCGAAGTGCTGGACCTGTCCGCCCATCGCGGCCGCATGCGCGGCGTGCCCAAGAAGAAGTGAGCATCCCGCGCCGACGCGTTGCGCTTGGCGAACCGCAGCGCTAGGCGGCTGGGCAACCAGACCACCCCGACGACGAAGGCCCTTCCGCATGAAAAAGCGCATTTTCGTGACCCTCAAGCCCGGCGTGCTCGATCCGCAGGGGCGCGCGGTGCATCACGCGCTCGACGGGATGGGCTTCGATGGCGTGAACGACGTTCGCATCGGCCGGCTGATCGAACTCGATGTGGCCGACACTGTTACGGACGAGGCGCTGGGCGAGATGTGCGAGAAGCTGCTCGCCAACACGGTGATCGAGAATTACCGGATCGAAGGTTCGGAGTAGGCAGCGATGAACACCGCCGTCATCACCTTTCCCGGCTCCAACTGCGACCGCGACATGGTGGTCGCGATCCGCGATGTCTTCGGTTCGCAACCCCATCAGATCTGGCACCGCGAAACGACGCTGCCCGAGAGGCTGGACTTCATCGCCCTGCCCGGCGGCTTTTCCTATGGCGACTATCTGCGCGCAGGCGCGATGGCGGCGAACAGCCCCATCATGCGCGAGATCGTGCGCGAAGCGGAACGCGGCGTGCCCGTGCTGGGCGTATGCAACGGCTTCCAGGTCCTGGCCGAAGCGCGGCTGCTGCCCGGCGCGCTGATGCGCAACGCCAACCAGCGCTTCGTGTGCCGCGATGCCGCGCTCAGGGTGGAAAACGCCGATACCCGCTTCACGACGGGGTTCAGCAAGGGCGAGACGATCACCATCCCGGTCGCGCACCACGACGGCAACTATTTCGCCGACGAAACCACGCTGGACCGGCTCGAAGGCGACGGGCGGGTGGTGTTCCGCTACCTGCACGCCACCAACGGATCGCGCCGCGACATTGCGGGCATCGTGAACGATGGTGGCAATGTGCTGGGCATGATGCCGCACCCCGAGCGCGCGATCGACGCGGCGCACGGCGGCACCGACGGGCGCCGCCTGTTTGCCTCGGTGATGGAAAGTCTCGCCGCCACGGCCTGAACAGGCCGGCAGACGTCGGCACGAAGGCTAGGCCCGCAGCTCGCGGTAATCGGTCTGGAACAGCGACCGCGCATCGTCGGATGACATCGGGCGACCGAAATAGAAGCCCTGGATGCGGTCGCACCCCATGGTCCTGACGAGCCGCGCCTCTTCCTCGCTTTCCACGCCTTCCGCCGTGGTCTTCATCTCCAGGCTGTGCGCCATGGCGACCACAGCGCGCACGATGGCCAGGCTCTCGCTGCTGCCCTGCGCCGCGCCCTGCACGAAGCTGCGATCGACCTTTATGGTGGAAAACTGCAGTTTTCGCAGATAGCCGAGCGAGGAATAGCCGGTGCCGAAATCGTCGAGCGCGACCTGACAGCCCAGCGCCATCACCTGCGCCAGCGCCACGCGAGCAACTTCCGCATCGCTGAGGAAAATGCTCTCCGTCACCTCGATCTCCAGCCGCCGGGGGTCGAGTCCGCTGCGGGTCAGTGCATCCACGACGGTAGAGACGAAATCGGGCTCCACCAGCTGTTCGGGTGAGACGTTGACGTTGACCTTCACGTGACCGGGCCAGGCCATCGCTTCCTTGCAGGCCTGTTTCAGCACCCATGTGCCGATCGGCACGATCAGGCGCGTGTCCTCCGCCAGCGGAATGAACTTGCCCGGGCTGACCAGCCCATGCTCCTCACTTTGCCAGCGGATCAGCGCCTCGAAACTGACGACCTGTTCGGTCTTCGCATCGACAACCGGCTGGAAGTTGAGCAGCAGCTCGTCCTTCTCCAGCGCCTTGCGCAGCGAGAATTCCAGCTGCCGGCGCTCTTCCGCGTCGGCGTGCAGAGAAGGCTCGTAGGGGAAGTGCACGCCGCGCCCGCCGTCCTTCGCGCGATAGAGCGCGAGGTCTGCGTTGCGCATCAGATCCTCGACCGTCTTGCCATCGCGCGGAGCGAGCGCGGAACCCGCGCTGGCCCCCACAAACAGCGTATGGGCATCAACCTCGTAAGGCTGCGACAGCCGCTCGATCACCTTGCGGGCGAGCGAATCGACCGCGCCGAAATCGCACGCATCGCGCACGACGATGCCGAACTCGTCACCGCCAAGCCGCCCGCATAGCTCGTTTTCACCGGCAATCTCCGCGAGCCGCCCGGATACCTGTTCGAGCAGGCGATCGCCGATCTGGTGGCCAAGCGAATCGTTGACTGCCTTGAACCGGTCGAGATCGATCATGACGAAGGCGCAGCGGCGGCGCATGTCGCGGGCCTCTTCCATCGCCTCGCCCAGCGCTTCGTGCAGCATCAGGCGATTGGGCAGCCCGGTCAGCGTGTCGTAGCGGGCGAGGTACGCGATCTTCTCCGAAGACTTGCGCTGTTCGGTGACATCCGATCCCACCCCGCGATACCCGAGATATTCGCCCTTCTCCCCCAGGATGGGCGTACCGGAGAGTTCGAGCCACCGCGGCATGCCATCGATCTTCACACGGACCATGAGGTTGGAGAAGTTCTCGCGCGCATTGAGATGATCGGCCAGCATGCGCAGCGAATCCGCGCCCGGGCCGCTCTCCCAATCGTCGTCCGAGATCAGTTCGAAGAATGCCTTCCCCTCCAGTTCGGAAGGCGTGGCATTCATCGCAAAGGCAAATCGCGGCGAGGCCGAGCGCACCCGGCGGCTCTTGTCGATCTGCCACAGCCAGTCCGCCTCGTTCTCCTCGAATTCGCGCAGCAGCAGGGAAACCGTGTGCGTCTTTTCCACCAGCGCGGTCTCCGCGATGGCGAAGCGCAGGAAATCCTGTGCCCTGATCCAGATCGAACCGAATCCGAAGAAAGCGAAAAAGCCTACGAAAACAATCATTTCTGTACTGCCCGCCAGCCAGAAGCCGGTGGCGGCACCGATCGTCAGCAGGCCGGAGAAGGCCAGTGCACTCAGCGGCACCACCCCCATCAGCACCACGCAGCCCACGGCGATCCCCGCGCCCAGGATCAGGCCGCGTATGGCAATCTCCGGTCCGGCAACCAGCTGGAGAAGCGGCATCAGGCTTGCCCAACCGACCCCCAGCATGATGCTGCCCACCAGGTGTCCGCGCGCCTCTCGCCCGTTGAGCGCGGGCTTGTCGCTCCGCAGGAACTGGGCATCGGTCTGCGTATAGATATAGACGCTGACGGTGAGCCAGACGAGCCAGCAGACAAGCAGAGGCAGCGGCACGAAGCGGAAGAACATCACCGCTGCGAGCAGAGCGCCCACGGCATGGCAGGCGATCCGCGGGACCATCAGCCTGGCCAGTTCGCGGTGCTGCAACATCCACAGGCGCGGCCAGTTCAGGTCGGGCCCCGGCGCGAGACCCAGCACCGCCCTTACGGGCAGTTTCTGACGTAGAGTCCGTTCGTCGATTGGCGCATTGTCGATCACTCGCCACGCCTTAAGGCGCAATGGTTAGTTCCCGGTAAAGTGCCGACCGGGGGCCCGAACTATTCGACCGTCACCGATTTGGCGAGGTTGCGCGGCTGATCGACATCGGTGCCCTTCACCAGCGCCACGTGATAGGCCAGCAGTTGTACCGGCACGGCATACACCAGCGGCGCGATCAGGGGGTGCACCTTGGGCATCTCGATCGTGGCGAGGCACCCCTCGCCCGCTTCCGCGAGGCCGTCCGCATCCGAAATGAGCACCACCTGCCCGCCGCGCGCGCGCACCTCCTGCATGTTGGAGACGGTCTTTTCGAACAGCGGGCCGCTGGGCGCGATCACGACCACCGGTACATCCTCGTCGATCAGCGCGATGGGGCCGTGCTTCATCTCTCCGCTGGCATAGCCTTCGGCGTGGATATAGCTGATTTCCTTCAGCTTGAGCGCGCCTTCCAGCGCCATCGGGAAGTCTGCTCCGCGCCCGAGATACAGCACGTCGCGCGCCGGGGCGATGGTGTGGGCCATCGCCGCAATGTCGTCGTCATGGTCGAGCGCCTGGTTGAGGCAGGCGGGCGCTTCGAGCAGGTGGCGCACCACCTCCTGTTCCTCGGCGCGTTCCATCTGGCCCTTCACCACCGCCAGCTTCGCGGCAAGCGCGGCGAGCACTGCCAGCTGGCAGGTGAAAGCCTTGGTCGATGCGACACCGATCTCCGGCCCGGCGTGGATCGGCAGCAGCAGGTCCGCCTCGCGCGCCATGGTGCTGGTGGGCACGTTGACGATGGCGGCGATCGTCTGCCCCTGCGCCTTGCAGTATCGCAGCGCGGCCAGCGTGTCGGCGGTCTCCCCGCTCTGCGAAATGAACAGCGCGAGCCCGCCCTTGGGCAGCGGCGGCTCGCGATAGCGAAACTCGCTCGCCACATCGATGTCGACCGGCACGCGCGCGAACTGTTCGATCCAGTAGCGGCCGACCATCCCGGCATAATAGGACGTGCCGCAGGCGACGATGGTCATCCGGTCGATGCTGGAGAGGTCGAAATCCATCTGTGGCAGGGCGACGGTCTGGTCCGCCTGGCGCACATAGCTGGAGAGCGTCTGGGCAACCACGGTGGGCTGTTCGAAGATCTCCTTCTGCATGAAGTGGCGGTAGTTGCCCCGCTCCACGGCCGCGGCACTGGCGCCCGAGGCGACGATTTCGCGTTCTACTTCGTTGCCCTCCGCGTCATGCACCTGCACGCCCTCGCGGGTGACGACCGCCCAGTCGCCCTCCTCCAGGTAGGAAATGCGCTGGGTCAGCGGCGCCAGCGCCAGCGCGTCCGATCCGATGAACATCTCGCCCTCGCCGTGGCCGATCACCAGCGGCGAGCCGAGCCGCGCGCCGATGATCCTGTCCGGCTGGTCAGGGAAAACGATCGCCAGCGCGAAGGCACCGCGCAGGCGGGGGAGAACCGTACGAACCGCTTCTTCGGGCGACGCGCCGCGCTCCACCTCGCGGCTGACCAGCAGTGCGACCACTTCGCTGTCGGTCTCGCTCTGCGCGGTATAGCCATCCGCGTTCAGCTCGTCGCGCAGGGTGCGGAAATTCTCGATAATGCCGTTATGGACCAGCGCGGCGGCCTTGCCCGCGTGGGGGTGCGCATTGGCTTCGGTCGGCGCGCCATGCGTTGCCCAGCGCGTGTGAGCGATGCCGATGGTGCCGGGGGCGGGACTGTCCTTCAGCACCTCGACCAGGTTGGCCAGCTTTCCTTCCGCCCTGCGGCGGATCATCTGCCCGTCGTCGATCGTACACACGCCCGAGGAATCATAGCCGCGGTATTCCATCCGCTTCAGGCCATCGACCAGGCGATCCGCCACCGGGGTTTCGCTGATAATTCCGATAATGCCGCACATGTCAGTCGCCGTTTCCGCTTTTGCTCCTCTCGCGCTCTAGCGTCTGCGGCTGGCCTTGCAATGCGCGCGACATCCGGGTGGTCGCGCGCGGAGTGGTCAGCCACAGGAAAAGCCCCGCGCCGATGATGATCGCGGCACCCGCCACGGTCGCCAGATCGGGCACATCGGAAAACAGCAGATAGCCCAGCGTGATCGCCACGATCATCTGCACGTAGGTGACGGGCGCGATGGTCGCCGCGCCCGCGCGCGTAGTGCCCAGAAACACCAGCCAGTGCGCGGTGCTGGCGGTGATCGCGACCAGCGCGCAGCGCGCGACGATGCTCCAGTCCGGCAGGCTGACCTGCAGGCCCGGCGCGCCGCTGACGTGGCCGATCACCGCCGCCGCGATCAGGAAGGGGGTGGCAAGGCAGGCGATGAACACCTGCATCGAGAGCGCACTCCCGTCGCCCGCCGCCGCGCGGTTGCAGATGACCATCAGGCCGAAGAAAAAGGCCGACAGCAGAGGCAGGCCCGCCATGATCCCCAGCTCCGCGAAGTTGGGCCGCAACACCAGCATCACGCCGACCAGCGCGATCGGCGAGGCGATCCACACCGCCGGGCGGACCTTTTCCTTCAGCAGCGGGCCGCTCAGCAGGGCGACGAATACGGGCGAGACGAAGGCCAACGCCATCGCCTCTGCCAGCTGCATCACGAAAACGGCGGAAAAGAAGCACAGGGTCGCGCCGGCCAGGCATGCGCCGCGCGCCACCTGCAGCAACGGGCGGCGCGGGCGAAAGGCACCCGGCCCCTCGCTGCGCAACAGCAGGAGGGAGAGCGCGATCGCACCGATGGTGAAGCGCAGCGCCGCGACGGCCAGAGGAGACCACTCGCCCGCCATCGTCTTGACGATCGCGTCGCCGACCGACAGCGAGCTGAAGCCCGCCGCCGCCAGCAAGATGCCGCTGCGTTCACTATGCTGCACGTTGCCTGCGAAGTCCTTTTGCAATGCCGTTCATTGCGCCCTTCGCGCAAAGCGGCGCATGTTTCCAGCCGCGTATCGGTTCGCGCGGTGGACAGGCACGGCCGGTTCCATCGGCGATCGGTCAGACACCTGATCCGTTTAGGGAAATGCTAAGGTTTCCATCATATTCACCATCTCCGAGAAGGTGCTGTTGGCCATTATGCCCGCACGCCGCATTGCTTGGCCTGGATGCTTCGGGAGATACGATAATGAGCGCTTTCGGACGCAGGAACGGGCCCGGGGGCTTGGGCTCCGGCAACCGTCCCGCATTCGGCAACGCCAAGCCCATGAAGGGCTCCAATGCGCCCCGCCCCAGCAATCCCGAAGGGGGCGAGCAGTTTCCGCCGATTCCCGACGAAGATACTGCCTCGGGCGAAGGTTCTTCCTCGCCCACTCCGGCGCCCGCCCCTTCCGGCAATAACCGCCACGCCGATGCGCGTCGCCGGCTCGACGAGCGATCCAACGCGGTCCACGTCAAGGAAGAAGTCACCGGCTTCGAAGCCAGCGTCCACAAGATCAAGGAGCAGGTGCTGCCGCGCCTGCTTGAGAGAATCGACCCCGAAGCGGCTTCTACGCTGACGAAGGAAGAGCTGGGCGAGGAGTTCCGCCCGATCATCATGGAAGTGCTGGCCGAGCTGAAGGTCACGCTGAACCGGCGCGAACAGTTCGCGCTGGAAAAGGTACTGATCGACGAACTGCTCGGCTTCGGTCCACTGGAAGAGCTGCTTCAGGACCCGGACGTTTCCGACATCATGGTCAACGGGCCCGACCAGACCTACATCGAAAAGAAGGGCAAGCTGACCCTCGCCCCGATCCAGTTCCGCGACGAACAGCACCTGTTCCAGATCGCGCAGCGGATCGTGAACCAGGTCGGCCGCCGCGTCGACCAGACCACGCCGCTGGCCGACGCCCGTCTGAAGGACGGCAGCCGTGTCAACGTGATCGTCCCGCCGCTCAGCTTGCGCGGCACCGCGATCTCCATTCGTAAGTTCTCCGAAAAGCCGATCACCATCGACATGCTCAAGAACTGGGGCTCGATGGACGACAAGATGGCCACCGCGCTCAAGATCGCGGGCGCCTGCCGGATGAATGTCGTGATCTCGGGCGGTACGGGTTCGGGTAAGACGACGATGCTCAATGCCCTGTCGAAGATGATCGACCCGGGCGAGCGTGTGCTGACGATCGAGGACGCGGCCGAACTGCGCCTTCAGCAGCCGCACTGGCTGCCGCTCGAAACGCGCCCGCCCAACCTCGAAGGCCAGGGCGCGATCACCATCGGCGACCTTGTGAAGAACGCTCTGCGTATGCGGCCCGACCGCATCATCCTGGGCGAAATTCGCGGCGCGGAAGCGTTCGACCTGCTCGCCGCGATGAACACTGGCCACGATGGTTCCATGTGCACGCTGCACGCCAACTCCCCACGCGAGGCACTGGGGCGTATGGAAAACATGATCCTGATGGGCGACATCAAGATCCCCAAGGAAGCCATCAGCCGCCAGATTGCCGAGTCCGTCGACCTGATCGTGCAGGTAAAGCGCCTGCGCGACGGCAGCCGCCGCACCACCAACATCACCGAGGTGATCGGGATGGAAGGCGACGTCATCGTCACCCAGGAACTGTTCAAGTTCGAGTACATGGACGAGAGCGAGGACGGCAAGATTCTGGGGGAATTCCGCAGTCAGGGCCTGCGCCCCTACACGCTGGAAAAGGCCCGGCAGTTCGGCTTCGACCAGGCGTATCTTGAGGCATGCCTGTAGGGCCTAGCCCTTCAGCAGCGCTGGCAGAGCCGTCGCCAGCAGCCCGCCCCCGATCACCGCCGCGAACAGAAAGATCGTCATCCACGGCATGCAGCCGACCCGGTCGATCCGGGCGCGCTTGCCGCGGAGCCTTTCCGCAACCATCGCGATCAGCGCCACGACCACGAAGGCGAGGCCGGCCAGCGCCACGCGCCCCGCATCGCTGAGAAAAATGAGATCGTGCCACCAGGTCATCGCGGTGCGAGGTGGCGATTGATGCGGACAAGCGCAACTTGATTGCGCGCCATCAATCTCTAACAGCCATGGGATGGAAGCTGGCGTCGCCCAATCCCGCCCATTGACGGCCATCGGCTTGCGTCTGCTGGCGGCTCTCGCCCTCACCACACTCTCGATGCTGGTGAAGCTGGCGGGCGAACAGGGCGTCCACCTGGCCGAGATGATCTTCTGGCGGCAGGCAGTCACGCTGCTGGTGATGATCGGCTTCGCCTCGGCCACGGTCGGCCTCGCCGCGCTGAAGCCGGTGCGCTTCGGCGCGCACGTGGTGCGCAGCGTCTTCGGCATCATCGGCATGGCGCTGGTCTATGGCGCCGTGATCCTGCTGCCGCTGGCAGAGGCGACCACGCTCAACTTCACCGCGCCGATCTGGGCCGTGATCCTGTCCATGCTGCTGCTGAAGGAGAAGATCGGCCGCTATCGCTGGAGCGCGGTGGCCATCGGCTTTGTCGGCATCCTGATCGTCACGCAGCCCGGCGGCACGCCCGTAGACCCCACCGGTATCGCGGTGGGGCTGGCAGCGGCCTTCATGGTCGCGCTGATATCGATCCAGATCCAGGATCTGAACAAGACCGAAGGTTCGACCAGCATCGTGTTCTGGTTCTGCCTGCTCACCGCACCGGTGGCGGCACTTTCCCTGCCCTTCGTGGGCAAGGCGCATTCGACCGAAGCCTGGCTGCTGCTGGGCGGTATCGGGCTGAGCGGCGCGGCAGCGCAATTATTGCTGACCAACTCGCTGCGCTACGGATCGGCGGCGACGGTGATCGTGATGGATTACACCGCGCTGCTGTGGGCCACGCTGTACGGGTGGCAGGTTTTCGACGAACTGCCCGCCCCGACCACCTGGATCGGCGCGCCGATCATCATTCTGGCGGGATCGATCATCGTGCTGCGCGAAGGACACCTTGCCCGGCAGAAGAGGCGCGCCACCGCTCTCGAGGAACCGCTCCCGCCACAAACACGTTGAACTGGCGAAACGGGCGCATGGCGCTCTTTGCGAAAGGAAAAACGATGATCCGCAAGCTTGCCCTCGCCGTCGGTGTCGCCGCGCTCGGCCTTACCGCCACCGCCTGCAACACCGTCAAAGGCCTTGGCCAGGATGTCGAATCGGTCGGTCAGGCCGGTGAAGAAGCCATCGATTGATCTGCAGCATCTGTTGCGTGGCAGCCCCGCCCCCAAGCGGCCCCGCGTTACGATCTGCGATAGACCAGCACGATATTATTGGCCGGCATTTGCACCCGGCGCATGCGGCTGAAGCCGCTGCGCCGGGCAAGCGCATCAATGTCTGAAACGTCGCGCAGGCCCCATTCCGGGTTGCGCGCTTTCAGGCTTTCATCGAACGCCAGATTGCTTGCTGCGGTCTCCACTCCGGCCTCGATATAGGGGCCGTAAAGGATCAGCGGCGCGCCCTCTGCAAGGATTTCGGCCGCACCGGCGAACAGCCCCTCACTCGCCCGCCACGGGCTGATATGTACCATATTGACACATAATAGCGCGTCCGCGCTCCGGATCGGCCATTCTTCGGTGCTTACATCCAGCGCGACCGGTTCACGCAGGTTGGGCAGTGCAGCTTCTTCGGCATAGGCTCCGATAGAGGCGCGCGCCTGAGCGTCGGGATCGCTCGGCTGCCAGTCCAGATCGGGGAATTGCCGCGCGAAATGCACCGCATGCTCACCCGTGCCGCTGGCGATCTCCAGCACGAGGCCACGCTCTGGCAATTCCTCCGAAAGCACCTGCGCAATCGGGGCGCGGTTGCGCTGGGCGGCCGGGCTCTCGCGTTTGGCGCTCATCAGATCCACCGCCGGACCCGCGCGCAATAGGCGCGATACTCCTCGCCAAAAGTGGCGATCAGGTGCGGTTCCTCCCGCGCGATCACGAAGCGGTCGATCAGCAGCACCGCCAGCGGTACCGACACGAGGCCGCCAATGCTCTGCGCGAACAGCGCAATTCCCAGCTGCACCAGCACCATCCCCAGATACATGGGATTGCGGCTGAACCGGTACAGGCCCGAAGTGACGAGGGCCGTGTCCTTCTTCCAGGGCTCGGGATCGTTGCCCGCCCTGAAGAAGCCGAACAGCCCCGAAGCCAGGATCGCCGCGCCAAGGGCGCCGACGACCAACCCGATGGGGCGCAGCGCGGCGACATCTATCCCCGGCAGTCCGAACGCCGGTTCGGCGGCCAGCCCCAGCAACAGCAGGCCCAGGACGACCAGCGGCGGCGGGAAGCGGACCTGTGCGCTATCCTGATCGACCAGTGCCATCATGCGTTCTCCGTTTCGTCGGCGCGCAGGAAGAGGCGCGCGATCAGCCATGCGAAAAGGCCCGCCGGCCCCGCCATGAAGATCGCAAGCAGAAACGGCACCTGCACCAGCCGGCCCACGGCCCGGCCATCCGCATCGCGCGCGATCCACAGGCCCGCGAACAGGTCCAGCGCCAGGTAGTGCGTCCAGCCGACCACGATGGCAGCTTCCGAACGGAACATCGCCATCAGCCCCTCTACGCTGTACTCGAAGGCGGGGTTCGGCACGGTTCCGGCTGCCGGGGCAGGGTCCACCATGTTGCCGACCAGCGCCACGAGGATCACCAGATAGGTCGCGCAGAGCAGGCCGATGGCGCCGTACAGCACGCAGGCCAGCACGCTTTCGCGGCGAGGCAGCAGGATCAGCAGTGCCCAGCCGCCAAGCGCGATGACATTGGTGAAATCGAAGAGCGTCTGCCACATGCCGTGCTAGCCCTGCCCGGCTTCAGAGGCGCCCACCGTCTTGTTGCCCGGTGCACGCGAAAGCATCGCCGCCGCCCTTTCGATCCCCTCCTCCTCGTGCACGAACTTGCCCGGCGTGCGCCTGAGGCTGAGCGTCAGGATCGCGTGCGCCACCATATCCACATCCGTACCCCGCCCGCGCAACGCCGAGATATCCGAAAGCGGGCCATCGTCTGAAATGCCGCGTTGGGAAAGCGGGCCGGGCCGCATGATGTCGAGCCGCTTGAAGCCGAGCCGCGAAAGCTCAGTCTCCGCCTTGCCCTTGGCGCTGAGATGCTTGTCGCGCGACCAGCGGTCCGCCCCTTCGGAACTGATCGCCACAAGCCGTTCGACGCCTGCAAAGCGCGCAGTCTTGGCGATTTCCAAAACAGCTTCTTCGGAATCGATCGCGCGCATCGGGCTGCGATCCTTGCCCACCAGATTTACCGCCGGGCCCAGCCCCACCACGAAAACCTTGGGCTTCATGGCCCGCATCACGCGCGACCAGCGGTCCGCATCGGCGATGAACACTTCCAGCCTACTGCCACGCGGCAGTTCTATCTCGCCCAGCGTGAGCGCGACCATGCGGATTTGCGGCTGATACCGCGCAAGATGCAGCAGCCGCAGCCCGATCGGCTCGCTCACGCCCCCCATCGCCACGCGGAATCGGCTGCTCATCTACCCCCACTCAAACATTGCTGAGATCGCTGACTGCGTCCCCATGAAACTCCCGCACCCGTTCTAGCGCGAATCGGTCCGACATGCCCGCGATATAATCCGCGATATGTCGGCTGCGATGCGGCTCTTCGCCGGGCAGGCTCTCGAACCACCGGGTTCCCATTCTTGCCGGATCTTCGCAATAGGTCTGCCAGAGGCGTTCTATAACGGCATCGGCCTTGTCTGCCGTGGCGGTCTGTTCGGGGTGGTAGTAGAGCTTGGCATACATGAACGCCTTCAGGCGGCGTTCGGCCGCGTGCAGCGCGGGCGAGAACCCGGCGAGCGCCCTGCCCGCCCCCGCAATGGCCGCCGGATCGTCCATTCCCGCAGTCGCGGTGCGGGTCTGGGCAAGCACATCGTTCACCATCCAGCCGATCTGCCCGCGCACCAGTTCGCGCAGCTGCCTGTCACGCGGAGCGTTGGGAAAGCGGCGTTCCACCTCGCGCCACTGATCGGCGATGAAGTCCAGCGTCAGCAGATCGTCGAGTTCGAGGAAGCCCGCGCGCAGGCCGTCGTCGATATCGTGGTTGTCGTAGGCGATATCGTCCGCCACCGCAGCCACCTGCGCCTCCAGCGTGGGCCATCCTTCGAGGTCCAGCGGGAATGCCGCATCCAGTTCCGCCAACGCCCAGTGGGGCGCGTGAACCGGCCCGTTATGCTTGGCGAGCCCTTCGAGCACTTCCCAGCTGAGGTTGAGGCCTTCGTGCGTACAGTAGGGGCTTTCCAGCCGCATCAGCGTGCGCAGCGTCTGCGCATTGTGATCGAACCCGCCATGATCGACCAGCGCGCGGTCCAGCGCCTCCTCGCCCGCATGGCCGAAGGGCGGATGGCCGATATCGTGCGCGAGGCACAGTGCCTCGGTCAGATCCTCGTCCAGGCCCAGCGCACGGGCAATCACGCGACCGATCTGCGCGACTTCCAGGCTGTGCGTCAGGCGCGTGCGGTAGTGATCGCCTTCGGGTGCGACGAAAACCTGCGTCTTGCTGCGCAACCGGCGAAAGGCGATCGAATGGATGATCCGGTCGCGGTCGCGCTGGAAGGCGCTGCGCGGGCCGCGCGTTTCATCCGAAGTGCCAGGGAATTCGCGGCCGCGCGAACGGGCGGGATCGGCGGCGAGGGGCGAGCGCTCCATGCTGGCGTCGCCTAGACCGCCGCGGGCCATGGAACAACCACCCCTGTCGCCATGGTTGCGGCCATTTCCTGCCGCTCAGCCCTCACTCAGGATCCAGTCGACGATCGCCGCGCTGTGGATGCGCGCGGAATCGAAGATCGGCAGGACGTTGGCATCGACATCGATCACCATGTCCAGTTCGGTGCACGCGAGCACGATGGCTTCGGCACCGTCTTTTTCCAGGTTGGTTATCATCGTGCGGAAAAACCGCTCCGCATCGCGGCTGGCCTTCCCGTGCATCAGTTCGTCGTAGATGATCTCGTTCACCCGCTCGACATGGGTCATGTCGGGCGGCAGCAGATCGACCCCGTGCGAGACCAGATGGCGGCGGTAGAAGCTTTCGATCATCACGTTGCGCGTCCCGATCAGCGCGGCGTTGACGGCGCCTTCGGCCTTCATCTTCTCGCCCACGGCCTCGGCAATGTGCAGCACCGGCACGTCGACCGCCTCGGCGACCTGATCGTAGACGCGGTGCATCGAATTGGCCGCGATGGCCAGCGCCCCTGCCCCGGCCTCTTCCAGCCGCTTTGCCGAAGCGACCAGAATATCGGCCGCGCGGTCCCACTCATCGTCGTTGGTGAGGCCGGACAATTCCTTGAAATCGAGGCTTTCGATCAGCAGCGGAGCGGACGCCATGGGCCCCACGCGCCGCGTCACGCCCTTGTTGATCCACTCGTAATACATGCGGGTCGAGACCCAGCTCATGCCGCCGATAAGGCCAAACTTGCGCACGGTGTATGCGTCCCTGTCGCTTGTACGCAGCCCAGCCGGCTGGCTGGCGCGCTGTATGATGGTCGTGCCCGCTGACGGGAGCGAGGCGGATTCGCTGGCTTGCTAGCGGGTCAAAGCCCGGCAATCCAGCGTTCGACCAGCGCAACGCCTTCCTCGTCCACGGTTGCCTTGCCCAGTTCGGGCATTGCGACGCCCGGCTCTCCGCTCCCCATGCGATAGACGAGGATGGAGGCTTCGGGGTCGCCCGGCACGATATCGAACTGCAACCCGCCCGATCCGCGCCCTGCGGCGACGGGGCGCTTGTTGATCCCGATGGCGTGCGGATCGTCCGTTTCCCACCGCAGATCGAGGCCCGAGTTGGACGCGGTCGAGCCGGGGCGGTGGCAATGCGCGCAGTTCACATCGAGATAGGCGCGCGCCGCGGCGGTACGATCGGCGGCCGCACGGTCTTCCCAGCGGGGCATGGTGTCTGCGCCTTCCGGAACCGTCCCGAGAAAACTCTGCAACCACGCGGTCGACAGATTGCGCGTCTTGGGGCCTATCGGCGTAACTGCGCCTTCGAGCCCGTGGCATTCCTTGCACTGGTTCTTGTTCGGAACGCGGTAGCTGATTTCCTCTCCCCACGGCGTGGTCACGGGCACCCGCTTGCCCGCGAGCGCGAGCGTCGCCTCGGTCTGCTCCTCGTTCCACACGTAAGGCAGAGCTACCCAGCCGTCGGCGCGGTGCAGCAGGACGCGGGTTTCGATCTTGCGCTGGCCACCCCCCTCCCCGAAGGCAAAGGTCTTGATGAGGGCTGAGCCCACCGGGAATTCCAGCAGGCCCTGATCGCCGATGGCGATCTCCTGCCCGTCGGGCACGTAGACGAAGCGATGCTTGTCCGCCCCATCCGAAAACAGCGGCATGTTGAGCCGGTAGGGCACGACGCCGGGCGCCGGATCGTTTGCCGCACGATCGAGGAAAAATCCGTAATTGCCCAAGGTCTTCGGCAGGCTGTCACTCGCGATCAGCGTGTCGTCGACCTTGGGCGGCGGCAGCGCCTGCACGCCTGCGCTGACCGCAAGCGTGGCCACTGCCGCGCCCAGGATGGCCAGATTGCGGATCACTTCAGCCGCGCTTCTAGTTCGTCAGGTGCGCCCCAGCCTTCGATGCTGATCGGCTGGCCGATGGCCCCCACATCGAGCGGACCCGGTCGCGCGGATTCGATGCCTGCACCCTGTTCGGGCAGGTTGACCGACCAGCCTGCCAGGTCCGGGTGGACCATCAGCGTGGTCATCTCGGGATCTTCCAGCCCGTCCCACATCACTGGCGGCAAGGCTCCACCGAAGGCCGCGAGCAGCATCTCAGCCCCCTCGAATTGCGGGTCCGTGCCACCCTCGTCCACCTGATTGTGATCGATGCTGATTTCGCGCGGGTACGGATTATACTCGGGGTCCTCGAAGGCGAGCGGATAGGCGATGACCATGATCGGCGCTGTCGGGTTGTCGTAGAGCATGTTCTGGCCGACCCACACGGTGTCGTTCGCCATTACCATGATGCCGGTGCCGCGCCGCACGGATGCGACGATATTGCCCTCTGGCGCGAAATTGGGCGTGGTGTTGTTGGCGACCAGGTTGTTGCGCACCAGCACCTCGCCGCCGTTCTTCACCGGCAGCCCGGGTAGATCGAACACCAAGATACCGCCGGTATTCTCGGTCACGAAATTGCGCTCGACGATGGCCTGGCGGCTGTTCTCGATCTCGATCCCTGCGACATTGGCGCGCGCGGTCGAATTGCGCACCGTGATCTTGCTCGACTGCCCGACATAGATGCCCGCATCGGATGCGCCGGAGACCTCGCATCCGTCGATCAGGATGCCGGTGCTTTCGACCGGATAGAGCCCGTAGGCGCCATTGGTCGCCGCCGGTCCGTTGGTCCAGGTGACGCGCACGCCCTGGTAGACGATGTCGTCCGCGCCCTTCGACTTGATCCCGTCGCCCTTGGGGTTCTCCATCCCGAAGTTGCGCAGCGTCACGCCGTCGCTGGTGACGAGCAAGCTTTCGCCCGCGCCCCGCTGTCCGCTGAAATCGAGCACGCTGGCATGCATGCCCGCCCCGCGCACGGTTACGCCGTCCACATCGAGGCTGAGGCCGTCCGTCAGATCGAAACGACCGGCTGCGAGCACGATCTCGTCGCCCGGTTCGGCAAGGATCAGCGCCTCCTGCAGGCGCTCCTGCGCGCCGTCGCCCGGCGCGACACTAATGGTTTCGGCAAAGGCAGGCGAAGCGAGCGTGGCCAGCGCTGTGGCAGCCATAAGCGTGCGGATCATGTCTCTCTCCCTTATGCGTTGCATAGTGCCACGCATACGAGCGAAGACAAGGGCCTACAGGTTCTCGAAAATCCCGCCGAACGCACAGGCTGCGGCAGCGCGAACCGTCACCTCGACCGCTTCGGGATCGTCGACCCGGCGGATGCGCGCCAGCGCCTCACCCGCATCGCGCGGCACGGTCGTCTCGCCTTCCTGCGGCGCGACATTCTGCAGCTTGCGCAGCTGATCGCGGGTCAGCCGTTCCGCCATGCGCGGCGCCATGCAGCCGGCCTGCTCCTCCGGTACGCCCGCCTCGACCAGCGCCACCTCCACGCTGCGTTCGGTGACGACACGCATGCCGTCACCGAAATAGAGCCAGGCGCCCACGCCCAGCGCCGCGAGCAGGATGAGGAGGAGAAGCGCACGGCCCACTAGTCGAGCGCCTTCACGATTTCCTCGACCATCTTCTTCGCGTCAGACAGCAGCATGGTCGTCTGGTTCAGGTAGAACACGTCGTTATCGACGCCCGCATAGCCGACCCCGCCCATGCTGCGCTTGATGAAGAAGACCTGCTTGGCATTGCCCACATCGAACACGGGCATGCCGTAGATCGGCGAGCTCTTGTCGGTCTTCGCCGCCGGGTTCACCACGTCGTTCGCGCCGATGATGAAGGCAATGTCGGCCTGCGCGAACTCGGAGTTGATGTCCTCCAGCTCGAACACCTCGTCATAGGGCACGTTGGCTTCGGCCAGCAGCACGTTCATGTGCCCCGGCATGCGGCCTGCGACGGGGTGGATCGCGTATTTCACCTCCACGCCCTTTTCCTTCAGCACATCGCCCATCTCGCGCAGCGCATGCTGCGCCTGGGCGACCGCCATGCCGTAGCCGGGGATGATGATGACCTTCTCCGCCTGCTCCAGCATGAAAGCCGCATCGTCGGCGCTGCCCTGCTTGTAGGGACGCTGCTCGCGCGCCTCGCCGCCGCCAGCCGCGCTGTCGTCGGCCCCGAAGCCACCCGCGATCACGGAGATGAAGCTGCGGTTCATCGCACGGCACATGATGTAGCTGAGGATCGCGCCCGAGCTACCGACCAGCGCGCCGGTGATGATCATCGCCGTATTGCCCAGCGTGAAGCCCATCGCCGCTGCCGCCCAGCCGGAATAGCTGTTCAGCATCGACACCACGACCGGCATGTCCGCCCCGCCGATCGGAATGATCAGCAGGAAGCCGATAATGAACGCGAGCGCGGCGACCGCGAGAATCATCCAGCCCTCGCCTGGCCCCGCCGTGGCAGACATCGCGTAGGCGGCGATCAGCGCGATGATCGCGGCGAGCGTGCCGAGATTGATGACATGCCGCCCGGGCAGCATGATCGGCTTGCCGCCCATCCGGCCCGACAGCTTGAGGAAGGCGATGACCGATCCAGAGAATGTGATCGCACCAATGGCGATGCCCAGCCCCAGCTCGATCCGGCTGACGGTCAGGATCTGGCCCGAGGCGTCGAGAATATCGAACGCACCGGGGTTCATCCACGCCGCGAAGCCGACCAGCACCGCCGCGAGCCCGACGAGGCTGTGAAAGCCCGCCACAAGTTCCGGCATCGCGGTCATGGCGATACGCCGTGCGATGGTGAAGCCGATCAGGCCGCCGATGGCGATGGCGATCAGGATTTCGAAGATGTTGGCGATATCGTGCGTCACGATCACGGTGATGACCGCGATCAGCATCCCGATCATCCCGTTGCGGTTGCCCGCACGGCTGGTCACGGGGCTCGAAAGCCCGCGCAGCGCAAGGATGAAGAACACCCCCGCCACCAGATAGGCAAGCGCGACCCAGGGGTTGGTCGGACCGTGGGCGGCGGCGGTTTCCGCCACCTGCGCCATTCCGTAATCCTCGCCCGGCGGCACCGCCAGCGGCTGAACGTCGCGCGGCAGGCTCATGCGCTTTCTCCCGCAAGAGTGGCGGCGTCACGTGCATTGTCGCTCAGGGCCATGTCCTTGCCCACGGAATAGCCGAAGATCACGGCCACAGCGATCACCCCGAAGAACAACCCGAGCGCCCCCAGTGTCTTTTTATGGCGACCGGTCGCCATGCTTTCCGCCCCGCTCATTTCCCGTCCTTCTTCTTGTACATCGCGAGCATCCGCTCGGTGACGGCGAAGCCGCCGAAGATGTTGATGCTGGCAAGCACGACCGCTGCCAGGCCGAGCCATTTGGCGACATCGCTACCCGCCTCGGCGCTGGCGATCAGTGCCCCCACGATAATGACCGATGAAATCGCATTGGTCACCGCCATCAGCGGCGTGTGCAATGCGGGCGTGACCGACCACACCACGTAATAGCCGACGAAACACGCCAGCACGAAAATCGACAGGACGGAAATGAAGTCCATGGCTGTTGTTCTCAGCTCCCTTGCTGTTCAATTGGCGCCTTGCGCAGTGTCACATCGCCGGTGTCGCGGATGACAAACGTGATCTCGCCATCGATGGCGGCGATCAGCTTGGCGATTTCTTCGAGGGTGAAGGTCGAAAGGCGGGCACCATTGATCCGCTCGATAATCATGCCCACCCGAAGCCCGGCCGCCTGCGCCGCCGATCCTTCAAGAACCCTGGCGATTTTGACGCCATCGTCGACGATCTGGAACCCGAAGCCCACTACCGGCTGGCTGGTGTCCAGATCCTCCTTGCGATCGGGCGGGATCTTCAGGCTTCCGAACAATTCTTCCATGTTGATGGTGGGCCCTTCGGCAGGGGCCGCACCCTGGGTATCCTGGGCAACGGCAGGGTGCCCGGCAAGCAATGTTGCCGAAGCCAGCATCGACAATATCGTACTATGTCGCATCTGCCTCCCCCGAGGACCGAATGGTTTCGCGGCAGGCTTATTGCAAGGCGAATCGGCGCTGTCGATGGCCAAGGCGCATCAACGCACGGCTTTCGTTCCGTTTTGTGAAGGCGGCACCCGTTTGCGGGCGCGGCCAGCTGACTAGTTCGCGTTCATCCGCGAAGCGAGCAGCTTCTGCAAAGCCTCGGTATTGGTGAACTTGCCGACCTTGAACTCGATCGGCGGGTGGCCGGACAGGAACACCGCGATTTCCGCGTCGATGTCGATCGTGCCCGCGCTGGTGATCGAGAATGCGGTGATCGACCGATAAGGGACTGTCAGGTATTCCTTTTTGTTGCCGAGAATGCCCTGAACGTCGACATAGATGAGGCGCCAGTCCGTGAAAGCGATCCAGTCGCGAATCGTGCGGAAGGCGAAGTAGACCTCCTCACCCTCCACCAGCGCATGGCCGTGATTGTCCACGAAACCCTGCGGCGTGGTCTGCGTCTGGTTCAGCAATCCCATCGGACTTTATCCCTCCTTCAGCCCCGGTCCCTCAACCAGCCTCCAGCAATCTGGCGCTCACCACCTGGCCGCCTTGCGTCAGCCGCACCGCATCGCCGATCTCTTCGTCGAGCACCGGCCTGCCCTCCTCCGCGTCCCAGAAGGCGGAGAGGAAATTGTACAGGTTGCGCGCGAACAGCGCACTTGCATCGGGTGCCAGATGCGCGGGCGTGTTGGCGTAACCCATGATCGTGACACCATGGCGCGTAACCAGCTGGTCCGCCACTGCGCCTTCGACATTGCCCCCCTGCGGCACAGCAATGTCGAAAATGACGCTGCCCGGCTTCATGGTGGCGATCTGATCGTCGCTGATAAGGCGCGGCGCGGGCCGCCCGGGAATCAGCGCGGTGGTGATCACGATATCCTGCTTGGCGATATGTTCGGAAACGAGCTTGGCCTGCGCGGCCTTGTACTCATCGCTCATCTCGCTGGCGTAGCCGCCCGAACCTTCACCCTCGATCCCGCCTTCGGCGACGAAGATCGCCTTGGCGCCCAGCGATTCGATCTGCTCGCGCGTGGCCGAGCGCACGTCGGTCGCCGAAACCTGCGCACCCATGCGCTTGGCGGTGGCGATCGCCTGAAGCCCGGCAACACCCACGCCCATCACGAAGACGCGGGCGGGCTGCACCGTGCCGGCTGCGGTCATCATCATCGGAAAGGCGCGGCCATACTGGTCCGCCGCCGCGATCACGGCCTTGTAGCCGGACAGGTTGGACTGGCTGGAGAGCACATCCATGCTCTGCGCGCGGGTGATGCGCGGCATGAACTCCATGCTCAGCGCTTCGAGACCCGCCTTGGCGTAGGCATCGACCCGCTCTCGCTCCCGGAACGGATCGAACAGCGCGGCCACGAAGGCGCCCTCTTTCGCTCCGCCCAAAGTCGCGGGATCGGGCGCCTGGACGCCCAGCACGATGCCCGCATCCTTGAGCGCTTCCTGCGCAGGGCCTACGGTGGCGCCGACATCGGTGTAGGCCGCGTCCGAGATGGCCGCAGCCTCGCCCGCGCCCGCCTCGATCGCCACATCCGCGCCCAGCGCGATGAACTTCTTGGCGGTTTCGGGCGTCAGCGCGACCCGGGTTTCGCCTTCGGCCCGCTCCTTGAGTACCGCGATCTTCACGGCGTCAGGGCGCAATCAGCAGGATGATGATGAAGACGAGAACGCAGATGATCGGGATCGCCCACTTGAGGCTCGCCATGAAGCGTTCGTAGGTGCTGCGCGCCTTTTCGATATCCTTGGTGACGACTTCTTCGTTTGCGGCCATGGCTGGCGAATACTCCGTTCGGGATGGTCTGTGCGTCAGCGGTCTATCGCCGCGCCCTGTCATTCTCAAGCTATTGCTGGCCGCCCCTCCCCCGCAGACCGCATAAAGTAGCCTTAAGCTGGTCTTTACCGACATGCCGTAGAGCAACCGCCTGCACCGCAATGGGACGGTTCCCATGCGAATGGTTGGCGGGGGATCATGGCCGAACAGGAAGAACGTTTGCTGATGCTGATCGATGACGAGCCGGCGCAAAGCCGCCTCGTCACCGCTCTGGCTGCCCGCGAAGGCTGGCGAACCGTGGTCGTGAAGGACGCGGAGACCGCCATCGCCACGCTCGGCACGCGGCAGGGCATGCAATTGTCCGCCATCATCCTCGACCAGTGGGTGCCGGGCGATGCCGCGTGCGATCTGATCGCCGAATTGAAGCAGCGCCGCCCCGCCCTGCCGATCCTGATGCTGACCACCAGCGCCAGCCCGCTGCTCGCGGTGGAAGCAATGCGCGCCGGAGCGACCGACTACCTGATCAAGCCCGTCGCGCCGGAGCGGCTGATGCGCGCCCTTCGCGCCGCAACCCGCGTGGAGGCGCCGCGAAACGAGCTGCAGCCGCTGACCGAGAAGATGCCCGCCGTGCTCGATTTCGATGCCATGATCGGCACCGATCCGGCTTTCCGCATCGCGCTGGCCCGCGCCGCCAAGGCCGCCCGCGCGCACAGCCACGTGCTGATCGAAGGCGAAAGCGGCACGGGCAAGGAAATGCTGCTGCGCGCAATCCATGCGACCAGCCCCCGGGCTCGCGGCCCCTTCCGCCTCGTCAACGTGGCGGGCGTGCCGGTCAATTCGATCGAATCTGCACTGTTCGGGCACGAGAAAGGCGCCTTCGCCGGTGCCTTCGAAAGCCAGATGGGTGCGCTCCAGCATTGCGACACCGGCACGCTTATCCTCGACGAGATAGACCGCCTTTCCGCGGACCAGCAGGCCCGGCTTGCCGCGACACTGAACGACGGCATCGTCCGCCCGATCGGCGCAGCGCATGGCTTCCGGATCGACACGCGGCTGCTTTCCGCCAGCAACCGCCCGCTTTCCGAACTCGCGGCGAAGGGCCAGTTCGACCAGGATCTGCTCGCCGCGATATCCGCGACGCGCATCACGCTGCCGCCGCTGCGCGAACGCGCCGGCGACATTCCCGCGCTGGCCCGCCACTTCCTCGCCCGCATCGGCGACGAGCCGGGGCTGCGCCACCTCAGCCTAGCCGACAGCGCACTCCACCTGCTGTGCGCCTTCGACTGGCCGGGCAACGTCCGCCAGCTGCAGGCGGTGCTGTTCCGCGCGGCGGTGTTCTGCGAGGCGGAGATGCTCACCGCGAGCGACTTCCCGCAGCTGTCCGAACTGATCGGCGAACAGGCCGAAGGCAGCCATCACGTGCAGGAAGCCGTGGGCGTGATGCTCTATACCGAAGACGGCAACCTGCGCCCGCTCGAGGAGATCGAGGCCGATGTGATCCGCCTTGCCATCGGGCACTATCGCGGCCGCATGACCGAGGTTGCCCGCCGTCTCGGCATCGGGCGCTCGACGCTGTACCGCAAGCTCTCCGACCTCGGGATCGACAACGCCGCCTAACCGCCGTAGCGCCTCGGTGATGACCGAGGGATACGATTTTGCGAGCCGCACCGCTCTGATCACCGGCGCGGCATCCGGCATAGGTGCCGCCTGCGCCCGCTGGTTGGACCGGCAGGGCATCGAACGCCTCATCCTGATCGACCGCGATGGCGAGGGCCTGGGCAAGCTCGCTCTGTCCTGCGACGTCGAAACGCACGAGGCCGACGTTGCCGACGAGGGTTTCTGGCAAGGCCTCGAAACCAGGCTCGACCGGCTGGATCACGCCGTGGTCAACGCAGGCGTCGGGACCGGCGGCACGATCGCCGAGCTTGACTTCGCCGAGTGGCGCCAGGTCATGGCGATCAACCTCGACGGTGCCTTCCTCACCCTGCGCACCGCGCTCAACGCGATGCGCAAGGGCAGCGGCGGCAGTGTCGTCGTCACTGCATCCGTTACCGGGCTCAAGCCCGTCCCCGGGATCGGCGCCTATGGCGTTTCCAAGGCGGCGGTCGCCCACATGGCGCGGATCGCGGCGGCGGAGAACTCCCAGCACTCCATCCGCGTCAACGCCATCGCGCCGGGCGGCGTGGACACCGCGATCTGGAACTCGCCCGACCTTCAGGCCCAGTTCGCCCAACCCGGGCGCGAGGCGGTGATCGCGCAGATGGGCAAGACCACCCCGCGCGGGCGTTTCGCCACGGCGGACGAGCTTGCCCGCGATATCGGCTACCTCCTGTCCGATGCCTCTGCCAACGTCACCGGCACCGTACTTACCAGCGACGGCGGCTACACGCTCTAGAGCCGGTTCGGCGTGCGAAGGCACCTAACTCCTCATCACCGATCATTTCGGGCAAGTTCTTGCGCGATGAGGCCCGCGACACGATCGCTGCCTAATGTCGAGAAATGCACGTTATCGCGCATATAGGGCAAGCCTTCGCGGCTCACATAGTCGCAGCCGTTCGCATCGCAGAACAGCGGTGCGGGATCGACAAGAATGGCACCGGGGACCTGGTCGACCACCTCCTTCAGCATCGCGCGAACCCTCTGCGTGCTCCCGCCTTCGACCTGCCTCGCCGTGAGACGGCAGGTCTCGCTCGGCGCGACGAGCGGCCGGCCGAAACACCGCCTAACGTCGTAACCGAGTTCGGGCTTCGGGCCGACAACCACGATCCGCCGTCCGGGCCTTGCGAAAGACCGGAGGCGCGCGAGCAAATCCTTGCGAAAACGCACGCCATGAGGGTCCGCGACGCGTACCGACCTTGATTTGAAATCGAAGCGCCCCTGTTCATCGATCGCAGGCCAGGCCTCCCCGACGATCACCAGATCCACCTTGTCGCTGGCTGCCAGAACGCGATCCTGAAGCTCGCACTGCGAAGGTTCGGCGCTTGTCCACGCAACCAACCGGCACCTCCCGATGGAAAGGACGTTCGCGCCCTCGAAGCGCGGCTGGTCGATGATGCCGGGGGTCAGATGGTTGGCCAGGCTGTCCCCGATCAGCATGATCTCGGCCGCGCCTGCGCGCGACTGATAGCAGAAGGTATCGGCTTCATCGCCGAACGCTTCCCGGCAGATCTCATTCTCGGAATAATCCCAGTGCCATCCCGCGATCAGATCGTTGACCCGGTCGTCGCGCCGCTCTTCCGCCGATAGGGGGCGGAGCAGGACCAAGGCGATCACGGCCGCCGATGCCACCAGAATAGACGCCAGGAGGAAGCACAATTTGCGGAACGACCAGACCTTGCGCGCCGGCTCTTCGATGAAACGCCAGCTTGCCCATGCGATGAGGAACGAAAGGGCGATTCCCGCAACGCGCAACGCGTGTGGCGGCATGGCGTCATAGACGATGGTCGCGAAGGACAGGATCGGCCAGTGCCACAGGTAGAGCGAGTAACTGATCAGGCCGGTCGACACGACCAGCCGGTTCTGGATCAGGATGCGGCTCATCCAGTTGGTCTCGCCACCAAGGATGACGAGCAGCGTACCGACCACCGGTATCAGCGGTGTCCAGGTCGCAAAATCCAGCACCGCAAGCGGCATCAGCATCGAAATGGCCATCAAGCCGATCCCCAGCGCGGCAAGCCACGGACCCCATTTGTAGAAATAGGTCCATCCGACGCGATTGAGGATGATCGCGGCGAGCCCGCCCGACAGCAATTCCCAGGCGCGCGCAAAGGGGGAATAGTAACTCTCGGATAGCGCATCGAAAGCCAGTTGCGCGTACAGGAACGAACCCGCGACCAGGATTGCGGTCAGCCAGGCGCGACTGATCGCGAAGCGGAAGCCGAGCACCAGAACGGCGGGCCAAACGAAGTAGAACTGCTCTTCGACCGCCAGCGACCAGACGTGGCGAAGCGGCTTGTAGATCGAAGCGTGGTCGAAGTAGCCCGCCTCGCCCATCAGTTGAAAGTTCTGGAAGAACAGCACGCTGGCCAGGAAATGGCGCGCCAATTGTTCGTATTCGAAGCGCATCAGGATCGCGGCGCCGGCCACCAGGGTTGCCAGCAATGCGACGAGCAGGGCCGGAAGGATGCGGCGAATCCGTCTCTCGAAGAAGTTGCGGAAGCTGAACCGTCCGCCATCGATCTGGTCGATCACGATACGCGTGATCAGCAGGCCCGAGACGATGAAGAACATGTCGATCGCGAGATAGCCGTTGGGCATCACGCTCGGGAAATTGTGATAGATCAGAATCCAGAGCATCGAAATGCCGCGCAATCCGTCCAGATCGCGGCGGTACTTCCCATGCCCCAGCTTGTTCGCCGCAGGTGTTTCTGCCGTCATCCAGGCAGGTCCGCGAAATCGGTAAGCGCCGCATCGCGCAGGCCGCGCCATACGTCGCGCGCCTGCACCGTTTCGGGCACGTCGTGGACGCGCAGCAGCTGTGCGCCCGCATCCATCGCCGCGAGCGCGAGCGCGATGCTGCCGCCCAGCCGCGCATCGGCCGCCGCCTCCTTGCTCAGCGCGCCGATCATCCGCTTGCGGCTCGCGCCGAACAGGATCGGCTGGCCGAGCGCATGGAACAGCGGCAGCGCGTTGATCAGCGCGAGATTGTCGGACAGCGACTTGCCGAAACCGAGGCCCGGATCGAGCAGGATTTTCTCCCGCGCGATCCCCGCCGCGACTGCCGCATCGCGCCGTTCGCGAAGCGCGTCGAACACATCGAACACCACGCTTTCGTAGCTCCCGCCCTCATGCAGGTCGTTGCCCGATCCCGGCGCGTGCATCAGCACCACCGGGCAGCCGGTCTTCGCCACCAGTTCGGCGGAGCGCGGGTCGTAGCGCAGCGCGGAGACATCGTTGACGATCCCCGCCCCCGCCTGCAGCGCCGCCTCCATAGTACCCGCGCGGCGCGTGTCGATGCTGACCGCCGCGCCCATGCTGGCAGCGGCTTCGACTGCGGGGACGACGCGGCGGATCTCCTCTTCCTCCCACACGGCCTCGGCATTGGGCCGCGTACTCTCGCCGCCAATGTCGATGATCGCCGCGCCCGCCTCGACCATCGCCGCGATCGCATCGCGCGTGCCCGCTGGATCGCCCACATGCTTGCCGCCGTCGGAGAAGCTGTCGGGCGTCACATTGAGGATGCCCATCACCTGCGGCTGGTCGAGGCGCACGGTTCGCGCACCCAGCTCCAGCGCCGGGTGCGCCATGCGCAGGTTGGTCCACTGCGTTTCAGCATCGGCGGCGACGCTGTCGGGCAATTGCCCGAGCACCTGCGCGATGGTTGCGGGCGAAGCACGCCAGCGTTCGACCACTTCGCCATCGCGGCGGCAGGTCACCGCAAAGCGGCTGGCATAGACGAGCCCCCCGGCGAGCCGGATCGCATCGCCCTCCTCGCTCTGCGGACCCGGCGCGAAGCCGATCGGGCGGATGTAGACTGTCTCGCTCATGCGCCCTTACCTAGCCGCTCTGTCGGGTTCCTGACACACCTGACACACAGTCCTGGGGTCAAAAAGTGGCGGGAGGAGCGAGCGCGAAATTTCAGGTGGAGGAGTGGTGCGCTGCGCATGGCCGACATCCTAGAGCGAACGCACGAAGTAGGACAGGCGCCTGGTGCCCAATTGGCACCCCGGCCTGCGAGCCGGAATCAGGCCATTTCCAGTGCGCCGGGAAGAGAAGCCAACACGCCAGCACCCGCTTGCAACCGGCACTCTCTATCGAGCCGGGCATCTTTCGGCATTGTGCGCCCAGCTTTGTAATTGTTGGCGAGTCGGATGGCGGGCCCGGCGGCAGCCCTCAATCACGAGCAGGCTCGGCGCCGACGCGGTACAGATGGGTCGGCTCGTGGCGGTAGCGCAGCTTTTGCCAGATCGGCTCCGGGATCGCTGCATCTGCCCCCGTCATCATAAGCAGACGTACCATGGCATCCGGTTCGGGCTCGTAGGCGGCGACCAGCTGCCAGCCGGCTTGCGGCTGGTAGTCCGGCTGCTGCGCGGCCGTCATGTGGGCATTCGCCTCGGCCGAGCGCGCGGGATTGTAATAGTAGAAGTCGCCGTCACGCGGCGGCTCTGCCACGGCGCGCGCGGTGGTGCCGGACCAGCGCAGGAGGTATTCCGCCCGGTACAGCGTCATCGGATCGGTATGAACGGTCAGCCCCGGCCTGTCGCTCAGCGCCTGCACCAGTTGCCGCTCTCCGAAAATCGGGTTCTTGTTCTCGACCAGAATGCCCAGCGCATTGGTGGAAAGAAGGATCGCCAGCGCGCCCAGGCCGATCAGGCGCAGACGTTGCGTCTGGCTGCCCAGCAGCCGCGCCACACCGATCCCCGTCAGCAGGCAGGCGATGGTCGACGTTACCATGAAATAGCGCGGGTTGAGCGGCAGCAGGTTCTGCACGGCGCCCACGCAGATCCACCAGCACAGGCCGAACAGCGCCAGGATACGCGCAAGGTGGCGCAGGCGCGGCTCGATCGAGGCCCCGAAGCAGAGCCATGCCGTAAACGGCACGGCAAACAGCATCAGCGCCATGAATTCCTGGTTGATGAACAGGACCAGCACCGGGTCGATCAGCGGGTGCACCAGCACATTGCCTGCAAGGTCGATCGTGCGATCGATCGTCGCATCGTGATGGAGCGCGATGTTGAAGCGATACAGGGGATCGCCGGTCATGATGCCCAGATAGACGAGCTCCAGGCTCCACACCGCGAGGAAGCCTGCCGCGATCCAGAGGTAATGCCAGCGCGAGAAGCGATGCCCGGCGAGGAACAGCAGGGCAAAGAAGGGGACCGAGAAGATCGCGGTTTCCCGCGCCAGAAACGCCACCCCTACCAGCGCACCGACCAGGAACAGCCGCCGCGCATCCGGCCCGGTCTCGAGGCAGCGCCACAGAACGAACAGCCCGCCCATCAACAGCGTCATTTCGGGAATATCGATGCTCGCGATCGAGGCCTCTACGGCGATCAGCGGGCAGGTGACCACCAGCAGCAGGGCGACAAAGGCCGCCAGTCGCCCGGCCACCCCGCACAGCACACGCCAGGTGAAGAACAGGAAAACCAGCAGATAGGCGAGAGACGGCAGGATCGCGGCCACCTCGCCCTCGCCAAAGACAAGGAAGGACAGCGCGATGGGGATGGTCAGCGGATAGCGGATCGTCCCATGTCCGCCAACGAAGGGAAACTGCTCCAGCCAGCCATAGGCACCCACGACATAGGTCGCATCGTCGGAGGCGATGAACCCCACCCAGCCCAGCGCCAGGCACAGCGCGAAAATGGTCAGCGCAAGCCAGAGGCCGCGGTGCCCTTTGGCGATCCAGTCCAGAGCCCGCTGCATCACGCTGCCCGGTAAACCCACAGGCGCGACAGCAAGAAGGCGAGCACGATCACCACCGCATCGGTGGCTATGCGCGCCAAGAAGGCATTGGCCTGCACTTGCTCCACAAGCAGCCACAGCAAGGCGGTGGACAGCGCGATGTTGCCCAGCAGCACGGCGCAATAGGACACGAATTGCCGCCGCGCACCGTGGCGCTGCTCCCACGAAAAGGTGAAATGCCGGTGCAGGAAGAAGCCCAGCAGAGCGCCCGCAACCTTGCCGCCCAGATTGGCGGCCAGATAAACCGCCGGCGCCGCCAGCAGGATCGCCGAGAACACGAGGTAATCGCAGGCGACCACGATCGCGCCGACGATGCCGTAGCGCATGGCCTGCGTGGTAACGGTGCGCGCGCGCGTCATGCTACGTTCGTCGCCTCCCGTCTGCGCGTCCCACTCAGCAGCTCGGTGAGGGACGGGGCCGGTTGCAGGGGATGCTTCGGCTCGTTCGCCATGTCGAAGGCGAGGAAATTCAGCAGCAGCTGGAAGCCCAGGATGATCGGCAGCACGGCGACCATCACGGTGCCGGTGCTGGCGATATGGCCCGATGCGAGCGAATCGTACCAGTGTACCATGCCGAACACCACGCCGAACAACAGCATCGCACTGCCCGCGAGCAGCTGGACCGAGGCAAGGCTGAAATCGCGCAACAGGTAGTTGTAGAAGATCCGCTTCACCATTTCGCGCAGGTGCTTGATCAGGAACTGGCCGGATTCGCGGCGGATATTGAGGTTGCTGATCTCTTCGCCATAGACCGCTTCCATCGGCACGTCGGCGACGACGGCGCGCGCGTTGCCGAGATTGATCAGCATGTCCGTTTCGAAGAAGTAGCGCTCCGAGATATTGGCCGGCTCCAGCATTTCCAGAGCGCTGGCATGGATCGCGGTATAGCCGTTGGTCGGGTCGAAGAGGCTCCAGTATCCACTGGACAGCTTGGTCACGAAAGACAGCGCGGCATTACCCCACAGGCGCAGGGCCGGCATCTTGCGCACATTCCAGATCGAATGGAAGCGGTTGCCCTTGGCGTAATCGGCCCGGCCTTCCAGAACGGGGCGGGCAATCCGCCCGATCAGGGCCGGGTCCATCTGCCCGTCGCCATCCAGCTTGACGATGACATCCGCCCCTGCAGCCAAGGCCGCCTGATAGCCCGTCATCACTGCCCCGCCGACGCCCTTGTTCTGCGCGTGCCGGATGACCCGGACCCGCGGATCGCTGCAATTCTCCTCGACATGGTTGCCCGATCCCTCGGGACAGGCATCATCGACCACGAAGATCATTGCGACCTCCGACCCGATCCGGCCGATCACATCGAGCACGTGCGCAAGCACCTTGTAGCTGGGGATCACCACGGCCAGGGTCTGGTCGAGACGGATCGGTGCTAACCTGCTCATTCTTTGCCTGCCGAATAGGGGACTGCGCCAAGGGTCGAAAACGTAAGTATTGCCGTGGTTTGCAGGTGTCCGAAGCTATCGGGTCAAGATCAACCGCAAAGCACACGGTGTCCCATTTTCGGCCCGGATCAGGGGCAAATGATAACCCCGTCCATCGCCCGCGAGAGCCGGGCCGCGTCGCCCCCTCTTCGCTCTGCGGGCGGGTGCGAAGCCGATGGGGCGGCCGGAGACCGGTGTACGCAAAAGAGCTGGCCGCTGGCGCATTTGTTCAAGACCGAACCGCGCTTTCCCCCCATCTGGTGCGGGATCACTTGCCACAGGAGTTACCGATGATCCTTCGCTACACGATCATGTATGTCGAGAATGTCGAGCAGACGCTGTCGTTTTACGAGCGCGCCTTCGGGCTGGAGCGCGGGATGGTGCACGAAAGCGGCGATTATGGAGAGCTGGTCACCGGAGAGACCAAGCTCGCATTCTCGTCTGTCGCGTTGATGCGCCAGCTTGGGAAAAGTCCGGCGAGGGCCGACCCCGACGCGCCCGTTTTCGAGATTGCATTCGAGACCGATGATGTCGCGGGCATGTTGGAAAAGGCCGAGAGTGCTGGAGCGATCGTGAAGCAACCGGTGCGCGCGGAGCCCTGGGGGCAGACGACCGCCTATGTCGCAGACCCCAACGGCTATCTCGTCGAAATCTGCTCCCCGGTGCAATCCCCCGACAAGTGACGCTCGAGGCTGCGCGCAGAGGCCTATTGATATCCCTTGGCCTGGAGGACGTCGGCAAACGGGACTCCGCGCCGGACCTGACCGGGGGTGACGCCCAGCCATCGGCGAAACTCCCGCGTCATGTGCGCCTGATCGGAAAAGCCTGCATCAATCGCAGCGTCCGCAAGCTCGGCCTGCGTCGCACCCGTGGCTGCGAGCAATGCTGCAGATCGGCGCACACGCGCAAGCCGTCGCCACCACGAGGGAGCCCGGCCCGTGCCGGTGACGACGAGGCGTTGCAAGGTGCGGGTGGAAACACCCGCCCTTCGCGCTGCCTCGGATGTGCTTGCGGCATGTTTCAGCGCGGTGAGTGCATCGCGGACCTGGGGGCACTCGATCAGGACGTCCTGCAGAACCGCCCAGTCAACCTCCTCGGCGCTGTCACGTGGTGCCAAGCGCGACAGGTTCCCCTTCACACCGACGCCGGGCCGGAGACGGAAGCCGATAAACCTGTCACCCGGCTCCACCGCGACACGACGCGGAATATCGTCCAGCTCGGTTGCGAAAATAAAGGGCGCCGCGCCCCTTGGCTGGCAAACAATCAGATCGCGGCATCCGCCGGGAAAAACGGTTGTCCATTCGGCGGTGTCGGCTGTGAAAGACCATCCGTCGAGAAGGAGGGAACTCATCCGCTATCCCTTAGTCTTCCGGGCTGGCAATCATCCCGCGCGGTCGTTTACTTCACCCTTGCGGCGGGTATCAATCCTCCGTCGCGAGCAGGTAGAGCTGCCGCGCGGCGTCGAGCGGCTTCACCAGCCCCTCGTCCTCGAAGTGCCAGAAGGTCCAGCCGTTGCAGCTGGGGGCGCCTTGCAGGTCCTTGCCGACCTGGTGGATCGAGCCGACCAGCTTATCTGAAACCAGCGACCCGTCGGCGCGCACGTTCGCGGTCCAGTGGCGCTTCTTGTCGAACACCTGCGTGCCCGGTTTGACGAAGCCCGCCTCCACCAGCGTGCCGAAGGCCACGCGGGGCGCGGTTCGCTTGCTCTGCATCGTGGTCAGCGCGCTTTCGTCGAGCGGGAGTTCCTTCTCGATCCGCGCCCTCGCCACCTTGCGATAGCTCTCCTCGCGCTCGCAGCCGATCCATTCGCGGCCCAGCCGCTTGGCGATCGCGCCGGTGGTGCCCGTGCCGAAGAACGGGTCGAGCACCACATCGCCGCGCTCGGTCGTGGCGAGCAGCACGCGATAGAGCAGCGCCTCGGGCTTCTGCGTCGGGTGCGCCTTGTGGCCGCTCTCGTCCTTCAGCCGCTCTCCCCCGGCGCAGATCGGGAACGTCCAGTCGCTGCGCATCTGGAGTTCGTCGTTCAACGTCTTCATCGCGCGATAGTTGAACTGGTAACGCGCCTTTTCGCCCTGGCTCGCCCATATCAGCGTCTCGTGCGCATTGGTGAAGCGCGTGCCGCGGAAATTAGGCATCGGGTTGGTCTTGCGCCACACGATGTCGTTGAGGATCCAGAAGCCCAGATCCTGCAAGGTCGCGCCCAGGCGGTAGATATTGTGGTAGCTGCCGATCACCCACAGCGCGCCATCGGGCTTCAGAACGCGCCTGCACTCCGCCAGCCAGGCCTTTGAGAAGTCGTCATAAACCTTGAAGCTGTCGAACTGGTCCCAGTGATCGGTCACCGCATCGACATGGCTGCCGTCGGGCCGGTTGAGATCGCCGCCCAGCTGCAGGTTGTAGGGCGGATCGGCGAACACGAGATCGACGGAATTGTCGGGCAGCTTGCGCATGGCCTCCACGCAATCGCCGTCCAGAATCTGGCCGAGCGGCAGTTCGGGTGCGACCGGTGCCGGTTTCGCGCGAGCAGCCCGCACCCTCGTTTTCGTTTCTACGACCATTCTGACGTGCGTCCCCCAAAAACCTGCTGGTCGGCTGCGGTGATCCGCCCGCCGAGTTATCCACAGGGGGACTCGTGAGTCCTCGGCGAGTCCCCGTCAAGTCAAACTTGGTAAATGATTAGGGTTGACGCCGTGTAAACGCCTGTTCGCTCAGGCGAAAGCGAGCGCCGTATTGCCCGCGAAGGCGCCCAGCATCAGCAGGCCCGTCAACCGCCCGATACCCGGCATGAAGCGGCACATAAGCAGCAGCATGAGCGCCGAGGCGGCGGCGATCGGCCAGCCATATTGCAACAGTTCGGACGGCAGCGGCTGGCCCGATACGGTCATGGTGACGCCGCCGATCAGGAGCAGGTTGAAGATATTCGATCCCAGCACGTTGCCCATCGCCAGCTCGGCATGGCCACGAAAGGCTGCGACCGCCGATGCGGCGAGTTCGGGCAACGACGTGCCGACCGCCACGATGGTGAGGCCGATCACCGTCTCGCTCACGCCAAGGTCGCTGGCGATCTCGATGGCGCCGGTAACCAGCCAGCTACCGCCGAACACCAGCGCGGCGACCCCGGCGGCGAAGAACAGCAGCGAAAGCAGGAAGTTGGGTGGCGCCGCGGTTTCCTCCGCCTCCGCTTCCGCCTGAAGGGGCGGATGGCGGTAGCGCCAGATGATATAGATCATCAGCGCCACCAGCAGGGCGACGCCGATGAACGGCGATCCGACCTCTTGCCACGCGATTGCCCACAGGATCAGCGTCATCGCGAGTGCCACGACCGAATCGCGGCGGCCAACCCCGGCAAGCATGATCGGCGCGATCAGTGCCGCGCCGCCGAGGATCAGCAGCGAGTTGGCAATGTTGGAGCCGACGATGTTGCCCCACGCGATCTCGGGCGATCCGGCCACCACCGCCTGCACGCTGGCGACCATTTCCGGCATCGATGTCGCCGCGCCGACGATCACGAGGCCGGTGAACAGCGTCGAGACGCCCAGCTTGCGGGCAATGCCCACCGCGCCACGCACCAGCAGCTCGCCCCCGAGGGCAAGCGCGACGAGGCCGATAGCGACAAGGATGAGAGCACCGGTCATGGGGAAATGTCTCTAGCACGCCCTCCGCCGAGGCAAAGAGGGGGCGCGCAAAGAGCTATTGATGAATCGGGAGGCCGGGCCCGGCGTTTATGTCGCAGGCGGCAATCCCGGATCGATCCCGGTCATGTCCTTCGAGATTTCCCAGAGCCGCGCGGCGAGCAGCGGATCGCGCGCGGTTGCCGTGGCCACCGCACGGCCCGAGGTTGCGCCGGTCGCCTCCATGAAGCCGTAGGGCCCGTAATAGTCGCCACCCTGCGCGGCCGGGTCGGTCGCCGCCTGAAGCGCGGGCAGTGCGCCCTGCTTCGCGGTGTTGAGCAGCGTTGCGGCGATCGGCATGACCAGCTTCGCCCAGCCGACCTGCCGGGTCAGTTCGGTCTTCGCTACGCCGGGGTGGCACGCAATGCTGGCGATGGGCGATCCCTTGGCGCGCAGCCGCCGGTCCAGCTCCAGCGCGAACATCAGGTTGGCAAGCTTGCTCTGGCCGTAGAATTTCTGGCGCGCGTAATCATGTTCGCCCGCGAGATTGTCGAACTGGATCGAGGCCGGGCGGTGCGCGATGCTCGACTGGGTGACCACGCGCGGGGCCTTGCCCTTCGCAAGGGCAGGCAGCAGCAGGCTGGTCAGCGCGAAATGGCCGAGGTGATTGACCGCGAAGTGCTTTTCCGCCCCGCCCGTGGAAATCTCGTGCGGCACCCACATGATGCCCGCGTTGTTGACCAGCAGGTCCAGCGTGTCGATGCCCTCGGCCGCCTTGCGGACCGAGGCCATGTCGGCAAGGTCGAGCTCAACCAGCTCGATCTGCGCGTCCGGCACGGCCTTCAGCATGTCCTTGCGGGCAGCTTCGGCCTTGGTCAGGTCGCGGCACCCCATGAGCACCCTTGCGCCCCTGTCGGCCAGCATTTCCGCGATGTGGTATCCGATGCCGGTATTGGCGCCGGTGACCAGCGCGGTCCGTCCCGTCTGGCCGGGAATATCGTCGAACGTGAAACCCTTCATGCGATCATCTCCGCGATCATGTCCATCTGGGCCACGGGTGCGAAGCTGCGGCGGTGCAGCGGGCATGGCCCATGTTCCCTCAATGCCTGGAGATGCTCTGCGGTCCCGTAACCCTTGTTCCGGTCCCACCCGTAATGCGGATGATCGGCTGCGGCGGCGACCATCAGACGGTCGCGCCATTGCTTGGCGACGATGCTGGCGGCGGCAATCGCGGGCTCTCGCGCGTCGCCGCCCACGATGGCGCGGGCGGGCCATACCCAGCCCGCATCGCGGCCCTGCGGGGTGAGATTGCCGTCTATCAGAACCATGTCCGGCGCGCGGCCCATTGCTTCGGCCACGCGCGCAACCGCCAGCGTCATCGCATGCATTGTCGCGCCGAAGATGTTGCGCCGGTCGATCTCTTCCGGCTCCACCACCGCCACGCCCCACGCGCAGCGCCTGCGCACCTGCTCGTCCAGCGTGGAACGCTTGGTGGCCCCAAGCTTTTTGGAATCGTCGAGCCCTCCCGGGCGCGGCTTGCACAGCGCCACCGCGGAGGCCACCACCGGCCCCGCAAGCGGCCCCCGCCCGGCCTCGTCGACGCCGACGATCAGCATTCCGGGCGGGCACTGGGCCGCAAATTCGGAAAAGGGACTTGCTGCGAACGTGACCATGAATCGATTTCTTTCGGCCCTGATCGTTACCAGCGCAGGCATGGCCCTCTCAAGTTGCGGCAATGCCAGCACGGGGGAGAACGGGCCGAGCGCCAACACCCCGTCCGCTTCCAGCGCCCCTGTATCGGGCGCGGCAGACGAGACCGTGGGCCCCTTCGCCGTGCAGAACATGGGCACCTTCGAAGAGCCGTGGGCAGCGGACTTCGTGCCCGGCACGCATTACCTCGTCATTACCGAAAAGGCCGGATCGCTGGCTGCCGTCGACACGCGGACCGGGCAGCGGATGGAAATCACCGGCGCGCCGCGCGTCGATTACGGCGGCCAGGGCGGACTTGGCGACGTCGCCTTCCTGCAGAGCGAGGCGGATGACGAGATCGGCACCCGCACGATCTACCTGAGCTGGGCCGAAGCCGGTGACGGCGATACCCGAGGCGCGGTCGTGGGGCGCGGGCAGCTGGTTTGCCAGGCAAATGCCGATTGCGCAGTCGAAGACCTGAACGTGATCTGGCGGCAGACCCCCAAGGTGACGGGGCGCGGCCACTACTCGCACCGCATCGCCTTCAGCCCGGACCAGCAATATCTGTTCGTCGCCAGCGGCGACCGCCAGAAGCAGACGCCCGCACAGGATACCTCGAACACGCTGGGCACGGTGGTTCGCCTGAACCTCGATGGCAGCGCGGCGGCGGGCAATCCGCTGGCGGATCGCGGATCGCCCAGCGACCAGATCTGGAGCTGGGGCCACCGCAATATCCTGGGCCTGCAATTCGACAGCGCCGGGCGCCTCTGGGATCTGGAGCACGGCCCCGCAGGCGGCGACGAGCTGAACCTCGTGCAGCGCGGCAACAACTACGGCTGGCCGGTGCGGTCCGAAGGCGACAACTACAACGGCACGCCCATCCCCGATCACTCGCCCGACGATGGCTTCACCAAGCCCGCCATCGAATGGACTCCGGTTATCGCGCCGGGCGATTTCCTGTTCTATTCGGGCGACATGTTTGCCGACTGGCGCGGCGATGCGCTGATCGCGAACCTCAAGGAACAGAATATCGTGCGTGTCGATATGGACGGCACCACCGCCACCGAGGCCGCCCGCTACGAGTTCGGCGAAAGACTGCGCGAAATCGTACAGGGCCCGGACGGCGCGCTCTACGTGCTGGAGGATGGCAAGAACGGCCGGCTGCGCAAGCTGACGCCAGCGGGATAGACGGACCGGATCGATCCAAAACGGTCGACAGCGGGCGCGCGGGGGATTAACCCGCGCGCCCGTTCGCTTTCAGGCCTTGCCCATGCCCACCATCGTTCCCTTCGACGCCGTACCACCGGCGCTCCACGAGCAACTGCTCGACGCCGCCTTCGGCGCGGACCGGACCTCGCGCACCGCCTATCGTATCCGCGAGGGGCTGGATCGGCTGGCCGGCCTGAGCTTTGCCGCGCTGGATGACGAGGAGTTTCTGGCGGGCACGATCGAATTGTGGCCGGTCTCGCTGACCGACGAGGACGGGCGGCAATATCCGCTGCTGATGGTCGGCCCCGTGGCGGTCGCCCCCAGCCGCCAGAACGAAGGCTATGGCCGCGCGTTGATGGCTGCGGCGCTGGGCGCGGTCGAAGGCATGGCGAGCGACGATGCGCCCGCTTTGCCGCAGGTGCTGATCGGCGATCCCGAATATTACGGCAAATGGGATTTCACCGCCGCACCGACGGCCGAGTGGGATACGCCCGGCCCGGTCGAGCAGCATCGCCTGCTGGTGCGCTGCGCCAATCCTGCAATCCTGCCCCGGCGCGGGATGCTGGGGCCGTGGCGCCAGGGCGATGATCGGGCCGAAGATCAGCCACAACCCCGCACTTAGCCCGAATTGCGCCAGCCCCGTGCTTCTGCCAGAGAATTCCCGCAATGCCCTACGAACCCCCGCCCCATCTTGCATCGCTGACCCTGTCGCAGATCGCCGAGCAGGTGCAGGCGCGCAAGCTGCCCCCCGTCGATAACTGGGCGCCGCAGAAAGAGGGCGATTCGGGCATGCGGATCGCCGCCGACGGCACCTGGTTCCACGATGGATCGCCGATCACGCGCGAGGCGATGGTGCGGGCCTTTTCCGGCCTGCTGATCCGCGACGAAAGCGGCGCGCATTTCCTTGTCTCTCCGTTCGAGAAGCTCTCCATCGAAGTGGAGGACGCAGCCTTCGTCGCCACAGACATGGCGGTGCGGGACGAAGACGACAGAACCGCCCTCGCCTTCCGTCTCAACACGGACGAGCTGGTGATCGCCGGGCCGGACCATCCGATCGCAGCGCGCGGGGACGCGGAAACGCCCGCGCTCTATCTGGGCGTGCGACGCGGGCTGGAAGCGCGGCTCAACCGCAGCACCTACCAGCAGCTTGCCGAGCATGCGCTTGCCACTGGCGATGACTGGACCGTCTCCAGCGCGGGCGAAAGCTTTCGCCTGAAGCCGTGAGCGCGCTTTTCGACCGCCTCCAGCGCGTGTTCGATGACGGGCACGGCGTCGAACTGCCCGATCTGCTGACCGATGCGCGCTTTGCCGGGAACGATCCACGCCCCGCCGCCGTGCTGGTCGCCGTGACCGACCGCCCGCAGCCGGGCCTGATCCTGACCCAGCGGCCGCACGACATGCGCGACCATCCCGGCCAGGTTGCGCTGCCCGGCGGCAAGCTGGACCCGGGCGAGAACTCGATCGAGGCCGCGCTGCGCGAGGCGGAGGAGGAACTTGCCCTGCGCGCGCGCGATGTCCGCGTGGTCGGCGCGACCGATCGCTATCTGACCGGGACCGGCTTCGAGATCACCCCCGTGCTCGGCATGATCCCGCCCGACCTTCCGCTGCGGGCCAACCCGGCAGAGGTGGAAAGCTGGTTCGAGGTGCCGCTGGCCACCGTGCTCGATCCGGCGAAATACGACGAACAGTATGCCCTGTGGCGCGGGGCGGAGCGCCGCTTTTACGAACTGCATCACGAAGGCTATCGCATCTGGGGCGTGACCGCGGCGATCCTGCTCAACCTCTCGCGCCGTCTCCAACTGACGGAGCTGTTCGATGACTGAGGTCCTGCCAAAGGCCGAATGGACGCAGCGCGCCGATCTTGCCGCGCTGGCAACTGCGCTGGGTGCGCAGAACATCCGCTGGGTCGGCGGCGCGGTGCGCGACACGCTGCTGGGCCACCCCGTCAAGGATATCGACGCGGCCACGCCCCTGCGGCCCGAAGAGGTCGTGGAAGCGTGCAAGGCCGCGGGGATCAGGACCGTGCCCACCGGAATCGATCACGGAACGATCACCGCCCTGCTGGATGGCGGCCCGGTGGAGGTGACGACGCTGCGTCATGACGTCAGCACCGATGGTCGCCGCGCGACGGTGGCCTTCGCGCAGGACTGGCGCGAGGATGCCGCAAGGCGCGATTTCACCATCAACGCGCTCTACGTCGATCCGCAGACACTGGAAATATTCGATTATTTCGGCGGGCTGCACGATCTGGACGCGCGCCGCGTGCGCTTCATCGGCGATCCGCACCAGCGCATCCGCGAGGATCATCTGCGGATCCTGCGCTACTACCGCTTCCAGGCGCGCTTCGGCGCCGACCTGGATGAAGCAGCGGAGGAAGCCTGCGCCGAGCTGGCGCCGACGATGAAGGGCCTGAGCCGCGAACGGGTGGCGATGGAGCTGATGGCGATCCTTGCCCTGCCCGATCCCGCCCCCACGATTGCGCGAATGCGCGCACGCGGCGTGCTGCCGGTGATCCTGCCCGAAGCGGGCACCAGCCAGATCGCGGCGCTGCAACGCCTGATCGAGACCGAAGCCCGCTTCGAGGCGGAGGGGAGCGCGCTGGTCCGCCTCGCGGCACTGATCCCTGCGGTCGAAGGCGTGGCTGAAAGCGTCGCCGCTCGGCTGCGCCTCTCCCGCAAGGACCGCGATTGCCTGGCGTGTCTGGCAGGCGCGCGCGACGCGGATGGGGATGCCCCGAAGGCGCTGGCCTATTCGCATGGCGGAACCTGCGCGGCGGGGCGCCTGCTGCTGATCGGGGCGGACCCGCGCCCGCTGGGAGACTGGGAAATTCCGGACCTCCCCCTGAAGGGCGGCGAGATCGTCCAGCGGGGCCTTTCGGGTGCCGATGTCTCGCGCATGCTGCGCAAGGTGGAGGCGCGCTGGATCGAGGAGGATTTTCCGGGCCGCGAACGGGTCCTAGGGCTGCTCGAAGAGGAATTGTCTGACCGAACAACCTCTTAAGCTTGCCTTCATGCGCAAGATTCTAAAGTCTGCGCATCGGATCGGGATGGCATGCCTTTGGGCTGTTGACGCCTTTTTGCCATATTCCCATACCGACCAGCCCGGATAGAGACCGATTTGGCTCAGGCGCCTGCCCCCGGCGGGACCGTCCGGTACGACCGACCGTTTCCCTGGGTGAAAGCCCTTACTGCGGCCCCAGGCCGCGACCCGACGAAGGAGAGAATACCCGTGAAGTTCAAGACTGCCCTTGCCGCCGCCGCCGCGTTCACCCTGGCGACTGCCGCCCAGGCCCAGATGGGCCCGGAAACCGGCGCGACCGTATATGAAAGCACGGACGGCGAAGTCGGCGGCGTGATCGGCACGATCGTACAGATGGACGGCGAAACGATCGTCGTCGATATCGACGGCATGAAGGCATCGCTGCCCGCCGGTGCGTTCGGCGAAGGCCCCGAAGGGCCGGTGATCGCCGTCACGAAGGCCCAGCTCGTGCAGATGCTTCAGGCCCAGAACGAGCAGGCCGTGGCCGCGCGCGATGCAGCGCTGGTCGCCGATGCGGCGGTGTTCGATTCCGAAGGCGCGCAGATCGGCACGATCCAGTCGGTCGACGGCGATAGCGCGGTTCTGGAAATGACCGAAGGTGCCGTCACCGTTCAGCGTGAACAGTTCGCGGCAGACCAGAACGGCGTGCTCCTCGTACTCATCCCGCGTGCGGACCTCGTAGCCGCGCTTGGCGGTGAGCCCGCACCTGCACCGCAGGGCGGCGAAATGGCCGAACAGGACGCCGAATAAACGGACCAGCAGTTCCCTCGGAGCCACCACTCTCGAGGGTCGCAAGGGGCGGGTCGCATGCCGGAAGGTGTGCGGCCCGCCTTTTCGTTGGGGCCCTTGCCACCCCGCGGGTTAGCGCAAAATCAGAAACGATTATCGCGCGGGAAGCCGTTGGGCGGCATCCGGCCCGCGCCGCCACGCGCGACCTTCCACTGCCACATCTCCGGCTCGGTCCGCGTGCGTTCGCCCGAACCGCCCATCTGCCAGCTGAGGCCGTCCTCCAGCCGGAAGGTGGTGACATCGGCCATCCCGCCATCGCGGTAGCGTTGCAGCTGGACGCCCTGCCCGCGCTGCATCTCGGGCATTTCTTCCAGATTGAAGACCACCAGCTTGCGGTTGTCGCCCACCACGGCAACGTGATCGTGCCCCTCGCCGATATGCGCCACCTTGGCCAGTTTGGCATCGCCCTTCAGCGTCATCACCGCGCGGCCCTTGCGCGTCTCGGCCAGCAGATCGTCGCTCTTGATGACGAAGCCCTTGCCCGGCGTGCTGGCAAGCAGCAGCCGCTCGCCCGGTGTGTGCGCCCATGCGGCCACGATGTGCGCGGCATTGTCGATGTCCAGCGTGGTGCGCACCGGCTCCCCGAAGCCGCGCGCGCCGGGCAGCTTGTCCGCGCCCAGCGTGAAGAAGCGCCCGTCGTCGGTCGCCAGCAGCAGCTTGTCGGTCGTCTGTGCGTGGAACACGAAGGCGAGTTCGTCGCCTTCCTTGAACTTCCATTCCTGCGTCAGATCGACATGGCCCTTCGCCGCCCGGATCCAGCCGCGCTGCGACATGATGACCGTGATCGGTTCCTTCTCGATCATCGCGTCCATGCTGAATTCCACCGTTGGCGCGGCTTCGGATATCAGCGTGCGCCGCGCGCCCAGATCGGTTGTCTTGGCGTAATCCTTCTGCAGCGCCTTGAGGTCGCGCTTGAGGCGGCGCTTCTGCTTGGCCGGATCGGCGAGCAGCGCTTCGAGTTCGCCCTGTTCCTTCAGCAGGTCGTCCTTTTCCTGCCGCAGCTGCATCTCCTCCAGCTTGCGCAAGCTGCGCAGCCGCATGTTGAGGATCGCTTCGGCCTGCCGGTCGGTCAGCCCGAACTCCGCCATCATCACCGGCTTGGGCTCGTCCTCGGTCCGGATGATCTCGATCACCCGGTCGAGGTTGAGGAAGGCGATGATATAGCCTTCGACCAGCTCCAGCCGCCGTGCGATCTGTTCCAACCGGTGGCGGCTGCGGCGCTGGAGAATGTCGATCTGGCTGGCGATCCAGTTCTGCAGCAGCTCCTTCAGGCCCATCACCAGCGGCGTGCGCGTGGCATCGAGCACGTTCATGTTGAGCCCGAAGCGCGTTTCGAGGTCGGTCAGGCGGTAGAGCGATTCCTTCAGCAGCTCCGGATCGACATTGCGGCTGCGCGGGACGAGGACGATGCGCACAGCCTCGTCGCTCTCGTCGCGCACGTCCTCCAGGATCGGCACCTTCTTGTCCGCGATCACCTGCGCGATCTGTTCGATCAGCTTGCCTTTGGGCACCTGGTAGGGGATTTCGCTGATGACGAGCTGCCACTGCCCGCCGCCCAGTCGCTCTATCCCCGCCTCGCGGTCTTCCTCGCTCGCTGCTTCGGCGGCATGGAAACGCGCACGGATGCGGAAGGAGCCCCGGCCGGTTTCGTAGGCTGCGCTGATCGTCTCCGGGCTGTCCACGATCAGGCCGCCGGTGGCGAGGTCGGGCCCCTGCATCAGCTGCATCAGCTCGGCATGCTCGATTGCGGGCTTGTCGATCACCGCCAGCGTCGCCGCGATCACCTCGTCCACATTGTGGCTGGGGATGTTCGTAGCCATGCCCACTGCGATCCCGCTGGCGCCGTTGGCCAGCAGGTTGGGGAACAGGCCGGGGAAGATGAGCGGCTCTTCCTCCTCGTTATTATAGGTCGGCACGAAGTCGACGGTGCCTTCGTCGAGCCCCGCCATCAGGGCCATCGCCGTCCGGGTCAGCCGCGCTTCGGTATAGCGGGCGGCAGCTGCATTATCGCCATCGATATTGCCGAAGTTCCCCTGCCCTTCGACCAGCGGATATCGCAGCGAGAATGGCTGCGCGAGGCGCACCATCGCATCGTAGACGGCGGTATCGCCATGCGGGTGGTACTTGCCCAGCACCTCACCCACCACGCGGGCGGATTTCTTGTAGGCGCTATCCGGCCCGAGGCGCAGCTGGCGCATCGCCCATAGCAGGCGACGGTGGACCGGCTTCAGCCCGTCGCGCAGATCCGGCAGCGAACGCGCAGTGATCGTGGAGAGTGCGTAGACAAGATACCGCTCCGACAGAGCGGTTTCGAACGGCGCATCGACGATTGCAGCCAGAGGTTCGGGGGGGGAATCGGGCTCTTGCGCGCCCTGATCATTGGAAGCCATCGGTTCGCCCTATCACCGGCTCGCCCTGGCCAGAAGCGCGGAACGCAGGACTTTCCCCGCCCGTTTACTCCGCGAAACCGCAATCGACACGAAAGGAATTCACCATGGCAAAGCGCGTCATGATTCTCGCCACCAACGGCTTCGAGCAGTCCGAACTGTTCGATCCCAAGCAGAACCTCGAAAACGCAGGCATCGAGACCGAAGTGGTCAGCCTCGAATCGGGAGAGATCAAGGCCTGGGACAAGGACGACTGGGGCAAGACGATCAAGGTCGACAAGACCGTGGACGACGTCGCCAACTGCGAAGGCTACGACGCCCTCCTCCTCCCCGGCGGCCAGATCAACCCGGACCTGCTGCGCGTGAACGACCGCGCAGTGGCCATCGTGCGTGAATTCAACGCCGCAGGCAAACCGATCGCCGCGATCTGCCATGCTCCGTGGCTGCTGATCGAAGCCGATCTGGTGAAGGGCAAGACCCTGACCAGCTACCACTCGATCCGCACCGACATGACGAATGCGGGCGCCAATGTGGTCGATCAGGAAGTCGCGGAAGACGGCAACCTCATCACCAGCCGCAATCCGGACGATATTCCCGCGTTCTCGGATCGCCTCATCAGCCGCGTGCTGGAGAAGGTGCCCGAAGACGCCTGATCGTCTCGAAAAACCGAAATTACGCAGCCCGGTCGCAGCAATGCGGCCGGGCTTCTTCGTTGGGGCTTTGTCCGCCCGTCCGGACCTATCGCACCCGGCCTGCATTGTTCGGGCATGCTCCTGCTTCGCCTCGCCACCCTCGCTGCGGCCATCGCCGCGCTGTTCTTCGCCCTGCTGGCACCCGCCAGCGCGCAGTCCGAACGGGAGGTCGCGCAGAGTTCCTCGCCTCTCGTCTATCAGGTCGAAACGCTGCGGAACGGGGACGGCGCTGGAGAACCGCAGCTGTTCCTCGACACCCCGATGGGCCTGATCGAGAGCTTCATGGTGGCTGGCGAGCGCGAGGAATGGGGCCGGGCGGCCGACGCGCTGGACTACGCCAATATCGAGCGAAGCCGCACGAATATCCCGCGCGAGGAGATTGCCCGGCAACTCTATCACCTGATGAACACCACCGTCGCGATCGACTGGGCGACCCTGCCCGACCGGCCCGATGCGATGGACACCGACGCCAGCAGCAAGAACCCGATGGCGGGCGTTGCGCGCCGATCGCTCAGCGTGGCAACGCTCGAACTGGGCAACCGGCGCGTTCCCATTCGTCTGGCGCGGGTGCAGGAACCGGGCGGCGAGCCGGTGTGGGTGTTCAGCCGCCAGACCGTGGCCAACGTGCCTGCGCTCTACCGCGAATACGGCCCGACGCAGTTCGAGCAGATGCTGCCCGCGCCGCTGCGCAAGCAGGCCGTCTGGACGCTGGCCTGGTGGGAGCTGATCGCGCTTCCGCTGGTGCTGATCGTCGCCGCGCTGGCGGGCCTTGCGACCTACCTCGGCATTCGCCGCTTGCGGGAAGGATACGATACGGACACGAAGATCGGCGGCGTGCTGCAGGCGGTTCATCTGCCTGTCACCCTGCTCGCCTTTGCCGGCACCTTCGCGCTGGTGCGCAATACCGTGCTGCGCCTGTCGGGCCCGGCGAAGGACCTGCTCGATCCGTTCCAGCTGATTCTGGTGATCGCCGCAATTCTGGGCATCGTTCTCGCAGCCATAGAGGCCCTGTTCGAGTTTGCGACCAACCGCCGGACCGACGAGCTGGAAGCCCCGGGCAACCATCAGGACCGCAACTTCTACACCAAGATGAGCGCGATCCGTCGCATCGTCACCGCGCTGCTGCTGCTCGCCGCAGTCGGCTTCCTGCTTGTGGCGAGCAATATTGCCGACACGCTCGGCTTCTCGATCCTGGCCTCTGCCGGCGTGCTGGGCCTCGTCCTCGCCTTTGCCGCGCGCAAGGTTCTGGGTGACATCATGGCGAGCGTGCAGATCGCCTTCGCGCAAACCGCGCGGATCGGCGATGCGGTGCAGTTCGAAGGGCAGTGGTGTTTCGTGGAGAAGATCGGCTTCACCCACCTGCGCCTGCGCACGTGGGACGAACGCCGCGTCATTGCCCCCGTCAGCGCGTTCACCAACGAGAGTTTCGAGAACTGGACCAAGCAGGACTCCAGCCTGATGACCCATGTCGAGCTGCAGCTCGACAACCGCGCCGATGTGGACGCGCTGCGCGAGGAATTTTGCAACTACGTGCAGCGCGACGAAGACATCGTCGATCCCGAGGACGCGATCTGCGAGGTCGTGGCGCAGGACGCGCGGGCCAAGACGGTGCGCTTCATGGCGCGCGCGGCCGACCCCAAGACCGGCTGGTCGATGCACTGCCGCGTGCGTGAACACATGCTCGCCTTCGCAGCGCGACTCGATGCCACGACCGAGCCCACCCCCGCCTATTTCGCGCGCGAACGCGAGGTCAGCCTGGAGGCACAATCCGATTCGTAAGCTTCGATAAACGAACGCCAATCTCCCCGAAAACGCATCGCGCTTGCGAGTGTGGCTAAATTAAGGCATCATTGTGGTCACAATATGATGGTCGCATCATGATGGGGAGAGAGTTCATGTCTGCTAGCCGTTCCATCCTGCTGGTCACTTCCGCCGCGCTCGCACTGGCCGCCTGTTCGGAAAGCAGCTCCTACGAAACCGCCGAGGCGATCACGACCGCCGATGTGACGGAAGAAGCGGCGATGGATATCGAGCCGCCGCCACCGCCCCCTGCCCCCCCGGCCGATGCGGCCGCGGAAGAAGGCGGAGCGAGCGAAACCAGCTCGCTACCCGACATCCCTGCCGCGGCCCCCAAGATCGCCTATGTGTATTCCTACGGCTTCCGCGTCGCGCGCGAAGACATCGCGCCCTTGCAGGAACGCCACGCCGATATGTGCATCAAGCTCGGCCCGCTCACCTGTCAGGTCCGCTCGCTCGAACAGAACGGCGCGGAGGACGATTATGGCTACGGCCGGCTCGAACTCTCGGTTGCTGCGGACCGCGCGCGCGAATTCGGGCGCGAACTCGTCGCCGCTGCCGAAAGCGAGGGTGGCGACCAGGTCTCTTCCAGCATCGAGGGAGAGGATCTCTCCAAGCAGATCGTCGACACCGAGGCGCGGCTGCGCAGCCGCGAAGTGCTGCGCGACCGGCTGATGGAGGTTCTGCAGACGCGCAAGGGCAGCGTGCAGGAACTGGTCGAGGCGGAACGCGGCGTAGCGCAGGTCAATGAAGAGATCGACCAGGCGCGCAGCTGGCTGCAGGAAATGCGCGGGCGCGTCGCCTACTCGCGCATCACCGTGAACTATCAGAGCGAGGGTGCTGGACCCGGCGGCTTTTTCGAACCGATCCGCAAGGCCATCGGATCCATCGGTCCGGTCGCGGGCAACGTGATCGGCGGGCTGATCCTGCTGCTGACGGTCCTCGTGCCCATCGGCCTCGTCGGCTTCGGCATCTGGATGCTGGTGAAGCGGGTGCGGCGGCGCGAGGAAACCGCGGAGAAAACCGACTAGCCCCGGCTCATATCATGCGCATCGGCGGGAATGGTCACTTCCAGCCCGTCGAGCGCATCGGTGAGCACGATCTGGCACGACAGGCGGCTGGTGGGGCGCACGCCATAGGCAAGGTCGAGCATGTCCTCCTCGTCCTCGCTCGCCTCGGGCAGCTGCGCGAACCAGTCCTTCGCGACCAGCACGTGGCAGGTGGAACACGCCATCTGGCCCTCGCACGTCCCTTCCAGCGGCATGCCCGCCGCCTGGCCTACGCGCAGCAGCACGTCGCCAGACTGCGCCTCGGCCTCGACCCGCTCGCCGGTGGATTTGATGAAGGTGACTTTCATGCCTGCGAGTCTCCCGCTTCGAGGATGATCGAGCAAGCGCGCTGCATATCCTCGCGCGTCGTATAGCGCCCCCAGCCGAGGCGGATCGAGGATTTGGCCTGTGCATCGCTCAGCCCGATGGCGCGCAGCACGTGGCTCGTCCGGCCCGATCCGCTGGCGCACGCCGACCCGGCGGAGAACATGACTTCGCGGCATTCGCTCATCAGCCGGGCGACGTCGAGGCCGTCTTTCCGGACATTGAGGTTACCGTGCCAGCGCTGCTCTTCGCTGCCGTTGAGCGTCCAGCCGTCGAAAGCGCCGCGCGCGACCTGCCACAACTCTTCGACATGCGCCGCGTCCTCTTCCTGCCGCTCTACTGCCAGCGCCGCAGCCGCGCCGAACCCGGCGCACAGCGCGGGCGAGAGCGTGCCCGAGCGCAGGCCCTGCTCCTGCCCCCCGCCCTCGACATGCGGGATCAGAGACAGGCCATCGCGCACCCACAGCGCGCCGATCCCCTTGGGGCCGTGCAGCTTATGCGCGCTGACCGCGATCATGTCGGCCTCTGCGGCCAACGCCATCTTGCCCGCCGCCTGCACGCCGTCGACCAGCAACAACGCGCCGGTTTCCTTCGCGCGTTTCGCCATGTCGGCGATGGGCTGGATGGTGCCGATTTCGTTATTGACCTGCATCACCGCGAGCAGGCCGACATATTGGGGCATGTCGACGTCGGGTGCGATCACGCCATCCGCGCCGACAGGCAGTTCGGTCCAGTTGCCAATTGCCTTGACCGTGTCGATCACCGCCGCATGCTCTATCGCGCTGAATGCCATGTGCTCGCCCGAGCGCACCGCGGCATTGCCCCGGATCGCAAGATTGATCGCCTCGGTCGCGCTGCCGGTGAAGATTACCTGTCCGCCCGGCGGGAAGAGCTGCGCGACCTGATCGCGCGCCACCTCCACCGCCGCCGCCGCCATCCGGCCAATGCGGTGCGGGCTGTGCGGATTGCCGAAGCTGTCAGACTCCGGCCCGCCGAGCCACGCCATCATCGCGTCGCGCGCTTCGGGCGCGAGCGGAGTGGTGGCCTGGTAGTCGAGGTAGATCATGACAATCGAACCCGCTCATGCTGAGCCTGTCGAAGCATCGTATTTCCCTTCAGGCGTTGCGTAGAAGAAAGTGCGGTCCTCCGACAAGCTCAGGACGAGCGGGTCATTTGAGGGAGGCCCAAGCCTCGGCAAACGCACCCAGTTCCTCCGGCGTCGTGCTCCACCCCATGCTGACGCGGATCGTGCGCGCGGCTACATCGTCGGGCACACCGAACGCATCGAGCACGCGGCTCTTCTTGAGCGTGCCCGAGGAACACGCGCTGCCTGCAGAGACGGCAAAGCCCATCGCGTCGAGGCGGATCAACTGCGCCTGCGCGCTCATGGTGGGGTGGGCAAGCGCGAGGATCGTATCGAGCTTCTCGCCAGGGCCAACCCGGAACTCGGCCATCCGCTCGACGAACTTCGAACGCTCGACATCTTTGGTCGCCCAGCTTTCCATCCCGCCAGCTTCCAGCGCTGCGGCCATTCCGAGAATGTCAGGCAAGTTTTCTGTTCCGCGCCGGTAGCCACGTTCGTGACCGCCATGGGGGTGCAACATTGCGTAGTCGCGCACCAGCAATGCCCCGACGCCGATCGGACCGCCGAATTTATGGGCAGAAACGATCACCATATCGGCAATCTGCGGGATCTCGATCTTGCCTGCGCTCTGGGCACAGTCGACGAGAAGCAAACCATTATTGCCATGCACCAGCTCGGCAATCATTCCGATGCTCTGACGGGTGCCGGTTTCCGAGTTGATGTGCTGGATTGCGACCAGGCAGCGGTTTTGCACTTCGCCCGTTGCGGCAGCGGAGGGCTCCGTCGAAAGTCGGTCTAGAGCGGCTGCGTCGATCATTCCGTCGGAACGCATTGGAATGCTATGCGAATTTCGATTCACGACTGGCGCGTAGATCGCATCATGCTCGACTGCACTCACGACCTCATCGAGAACGTTGGCACTGTCAAAAGCGAGCAGTGCGCTCTCGCTCGCGCCGCTGGTGAAGATCACCTCGCCGTCCCACTCCAGCGCCGCCTTCACCCGGGTGCGGGCATCTTCCAGCGCCTGCTTCGCCTTGCGACCCTCGGCGTGCGGAGACGAGGGGTTGGCCCAGATCGCGAAGCCCTCCTCCATCGCAGCCTTTGCCTCGGGGCGGAGCGGCGAGGTGGCGGCGTGGTCGAGATAGATGCGGGAACGCGTCAACGGATGCTCGAAGTAATTGCGAAATGCGGCATAAAGCCTATATAGCCGCCCACCTCGCGCGCGCCACCGCCCAAACCGATGGCGCTTGTGCCAGCTCAGCTATTTCCGGACCACAGCACCAATGCCCACCGTCATCTTCCCCGGCCCCGAAGGCCGCCTCGAAGGCCGTTTCTCGCCCCCGCCGCGCCCGCGTGCGCCGGTCGCGCTGATCCTCCACCCGCACCCGCAGGGCGGCGGCACGATGAACGAGCGGATCACGCAGAGCCTGTACAAGACCTTCGTCGATCGCGGCTTTGCAACGCTGCGCTTCAATTTCCGCGGCGTGGGCCGCAGCCAGGGCAGCTTCGACAACGGCATCGGCGAACTTTCCGACGCGGCATCCGCGCTCGACTGGATCCAGTCGATCCACGAGGAAGCGCAGGTTACCTGGGTGGCGGGCGTGTCCTTCGGCGCGCTGATCGGCATGCAACTGCTGATGCGCCGCCCCGAAATCCGCGGCTTCATCTCGGTCGGTGCGCCGGCGAGCATGTACGACTTCAGCTTCCTCGCGCCCTGCCCCGCCAGCGGCATCTTCGTTCACGGCGCGGCCGATACGGTGGTGCCCCCGCCCTCGGTCGGCAAGCTGGTCGAGAAGCTGCGCACCCAAAAGCACATCACCATTCACCACGAAGAGATTCCGCGTGCCAACCACTTCTTCGAGAAGGAGCACGACGAGATGATGGGCGCGGTGAACAACTACCTCGATTTCCGCCTCGATCCGTCCTGCCCCATCCGGTGATACGTCCTTTTTTGCAATGAATTGAGGAACATCAGTCCGTCATTGCAACTTTATTTCGTATTCCCAGCGTTCAGGATAAGGGTGTAACATCTCTCCAGAGGCGGCACGAAAGTCGCCCGCAACTGGAGAGATGCCATGGCTTATGCCTATGCCAACCAACCGCAGAACCGCGCGGCCGCAATCGCGGGCGTTGCGGCCATCCATGCCGGACTGGGGGCGCTGCTGATCTACGGCTTGGCAACCGGGAGTTTCGCACCGCCTGAATCGCCCAAGCTGTCCGCCGGCCAGATTGCGATCGAGCCGCCGCCACCCGAGCCTACGCCCGAACCGCAGCCCACCACCGCAAGCGAGCCATCCTCGCGCGCTATCGTGGCGCCAACGCCGCCGATCAGCCTGCCGAGCAGCCCGCCGCGCGTGGACACCAGCGATATCATCCTGCCCCCGGCCCCGCCGGTGCCGGTGCCCCTGCCCAATGTCGCCCCGACGGTTGCACCGCCTCCGCCGCCGCCCAGCCCGACGCCGAGCTTCGATCCGGTCGCGGCCAGGCCGTCGAACAGCCCGGGCAGCTGGGTGACGCAGGCGGACTATCGCCAGGCATGGATCTCGCGCGAATATACCGGCACCGTGGGTTTCCGCCTGTCGGTCGGCGCGAGCGGTCGGGTGGAGAACTGCTCCGTCACCAGGTCCAGCGGCGTGTCCGAACTCGATCAGGCGACCTGTCAGCTGATTACCCGCCGTGCGCGGTTCGATCCGGCGAAGAACGGCCAGGGCCGCGCGGTCGCGGGCACCTATTCCAGTGCGGTCCGCTGGCAGTTGCCGGACTGATCGCCGCCTAGCTTTCCCCGGTTCCGGGGTCCGGCACGCTGTTCACCGGCGACCGGCCCTCGGAATCGGGGATGGTCCAGATACCCACGTTCATCAGCGCGACCAGCGCTGCGGCCCCCATCCATAGCGCCTGCTTGCGGTAACCACGGCGAAACAGCACCACCGCCCCCGCGATCAGCGCGAAGGCGGCGAGGACGAGCAGCGAGAGAACGAGATCGAGCATGCCCGTTCCATACCGCCCAAGCGATTGACGGGAAAGCACCCGCGCTGCATCGTCCATGGTCATGAACGGATTTTCCCTTACCCGCCGCCAGACCCTCGCGGGACTTACCGCCTCCACCGCGCTCACGCTGGGCGGCTGTTCCACCACCAGCGGCCCTTCCGCACTGCGCCAGATGACCATCGCGCCGGACGAATGGCTCGATCAGGTGGCCTTCGGAATGCTGCAATACGAGCCCGAGCGGGCGACCGCGCTTGGGGTCGATACCGGCGAATATGCGCCGCTGCGCAGCAAGCTGGAAGACCAGTCGATCGAAGGCCAGCGCGAATATGCGGCCTATCTGCGCTGGGTCGTGACGCAGATGGAGGGGCTCGACGAAAGCGGGCTCACCCCCGACCAGCAGACCAGTTTCCAGGTGGTGCGCAGCGCCTTTGCCACAGCGGCCGAGGGTTTCGACCTGCCCTACGGCGATGTCGCGGTCGGCAGCTGGCGCAACGCGCCCTACGTGGTGATCCAGAATGTCGGCTCCTATCTGGATATGCCGCGCTTCATGGACAGCACGCACCCGCTCCAGACCGGTGAGGATGCGGAGGCATATCTAAGGCGGCTGCAGCAGTTTCCCGCCGTGCTGATGGGAGAGCTGGAACGGATGGAATCGGCGCGCGCGATGGGCGTCGTCCCGCCGGACTTCCTGCTCGACAAAGCGATCGCGCAGATGGAGCGAACACTCGCCGATGCGCAAAGCGGCGAATTGTTCGTGGCGCAGATGAAGATCAATCTGGAAAAGAGCGGCCTGCCGCTCCGTCTCGCTGCAATGGCAGACCAGTACGTGCGTTTCCCCATCGCGGTCGCGCTGGAAGCCCAGCTGAAAGAGCTCAAGACCCAGCGCGCCATGGCGAAGTCCAATGCGGGCATGTGGGCGCAGCCGGGCGGCGAGGAATGGTACGCCTGGGCGCTGAAGGCGAGCACGACCACCACGCTCTCCCCCGATGAAATTCACGAGCAGGGGCTGGAAGAGCTTGATGCGCTGCACGCGCGGATGGACCCGATCCTTCGCGATATCGGCTACGACAGCGGCTCGGTGGGCGAGCGGATGCAGGCGCTCAGCCGCGATCCGCGCTATCAGTTTGCGCAAGGCGATGCGGGCCGCGCCGAGATCATGGCCTTCATCAAGGGCCGGATCGACTGGATCACCGCGCAGATGCCGCGCGCGTTCAACACGCTGGTCGAACCCAATGTCGAGGTCCGCCGGCTTCCGCTGGCCGAAGAGCCGGGCGCGCCGGGCGCCTATGGCGGTGCGGGCAGCAAGGACGGAACGATCCCCGCACGCATGTGGATCAACCTGCGCACGACCGATTTGCACCGCAAGTACGACCTTGCCGACCTTACCTATCACGAGAGCATTCCGGGCCACGCGTGGGAGGGCGAATTCTCCAACCGCCTGCCGCTGATCCGCTCCATCCTCGCCTTCAACGCCTTTTCCGAAGGCTGGGCGTTGTATGCCGAGCAGCTGGCGGACGAACTGGGGGCCTACGACGATTTTCAGGTCGGCCGCCTCGGCTACCTGCAATCCCTCGCCTTCCGTGCCTGCCGCCTGGTGGTCGACACCGGGCTGCACCACAAGCGCTGGACGCGCGAACAGGGCCGCCAGTTCTTCGTCGAGCGCAACGGAAGCAAGGCAGAGGAAGTGGCGAGCGAGGTGGACCGCTATTGCAGCTGGCCGGGGCAGGCCTGCGGCTACAAGATCGGCCATTCCCAGATCGTCGACCAGCGCGAACGCGCCAAGCGCGCGATGGGCGATGCCTACGATTTCAAGGGCTTCAACACGGCGGTCGTGCTGGGCGGCAATGCACCGCTCGACGTCATGGAAAAGACGGTCACGCGATACATCGCAAACGCCGGGTAGCGATGGCGCGGAGTCGTCGGGCGCTTCCCGGCGGATCCGTTATGGCGGCGCGGCGGGCCTTACGTGTCCGGCGTGCGCGATGGCTTGCCAATAATCCAGAGGTCCGCGTTGGCGCGCGATCGTCTGAGCCGGCAGAGCGGTTGTGAGTCGGCGATAATGTCGAATTCGCGCCCGTCTTTCGTTTCGGTCAGCCAGAACACGAAGGACCCGTCGCGCTTGTCGAAATCGCGGGTCGTTTCCTCATGGCTGCCATCCGCGGCGAAGCGAAGCCGGAAACGGGTCACTGCCTCGGCGCCTTTGGGCAGATGATCGATCTTCTGCTCACGGAATTCCCCTTGAATTGCGAGGGGACTACGCAGCCGGAACGAAAGACGGTCCAGAACTAACTTTCAGTTGTTCATCGAAAAATTGCAGTACGACACCGCGCGCTGCGCCCGATGCAATTGGGGCCCCGCTCCGGCTTGCACCGTGCGAGGCCCCTTCCTCTCCAACTGGGAAAGTCGTTGCGTCAGGCGGGCTGGGCGGCCTGCTGCGGCGCGGCGTCGCGCACCCCCTGATCGACATGGTCGGCAAAGGGTTCGAAATTGTTCACGAACAGCTGCACCAGCTTGCGCGCGGTCGCGTCGTATTCTTCCGGATCGTCCCACGTCGAACGCGGATCGAGGATCGCGCTGTCGACGCCCGGAACGCTGACCGGAACGTCGAAGCCGAAATTCTCGTCCTTGCGGAATTCCGCATCGTTGAGCGAACCGTCGAGCGCGGCGTTGAGCAGCGCGCGGGTCGCCTTGATCGGCATGCGGTGGCCGGTGCCGTACTTGCCGCCGGTCCAGCCGGTATTGACCAGCCAGCACTGCGCCCCGCCTTCAGCAATCCGCTTCTTGAGCAGGTTGCCGTAAACGCTGGGGTGGCGTGGCATGAAGGGCGCACCAAAGCAGGTCGAAAACGTCGCTTCCGGCTCCGTCACGCCGATTTCGGTGCCCGCGACCTTGGCGGTGTAACCCGACAGGAAGTGGTACATCGCCTGGTCGGGCGTCAGCCGCGCGATCGGAGGAAGCACGCCGAAGGCATCGGCGGTCAGCATGATGACCGTGCTGGGCGGCGGGCCCATGTTCTCTTCCGAAGTGTTCGGGATCGAGGACAGCGGATAGGCGCCGCGCGTATTCTCGGCGAGCGAGTTGTCGTCGAGATCGATCTCGCCGTTCTCGTCCATCACCACGTTTTCGAGGACGGTGCCCTCCATCTTCGTGGTGGCGTAGATTTCCGGCTCGGCCTCGGGATTGAGGCGGATCATCTTGGCGTAGCAACCGCCTTCGAAGTTGAAGACCGCCGTGTCCGACCAGCCATGCTCGTCATCGCCGATCAGCGTGCGGCTGGCATCGGCAGAAAGCGTCGTCTTGCCGGTGCCGGAAAGGCCGAAGAACACGGCGCTCTTGCCGTCGGGGCCGATATTGGCCGAACAGTGCATCGGCATTACGCCCTTGGGCGGCAGCAGGTAGTTGAGCACGCCGAAGACGCTCTTCTTCATCTCGCCGGCATACTTGGTGCCGCCGATCAGGATCAGCTTTTCCTTCAGGTTGACCGCGATCACGGTTTCGCTGCGGCAGCCATGGCGCTCGGGATCGGCCTTGAAGCTGGGCAGGTCGATGATCGTGTATTCCGGCTCGAAGCCTTCGAGTTCGTCCGCGCTCGGGCGCACCAGCAGCGTGCGGATGAACTGGTTGTGCCACGCCAGTTCGTTGATGACGCGCACCTTCACGCGATGTTCGGGCTGCGATCCGCCGAACAGGTCCGCGACGTAGAGCGTGTCCTTGTCCTTCACCGCCGCAAGGAAATCTTCCTTGAGCGCCGCGAAGTGATCCGGCGTCATGGAGGCATTGTTGCCCCACCACACCGTGTCTTCGGTCTCGCCGTCGCGAACGATGAACTTGTCCTTCGCGCTGCGCCCGGTGTGCTTGCCGGTTTCGACCACCAGCGGGCCGTGCTTGGCCTTGCGGCCCTCGCCATTGTCCAGCGCATGCTGGGTCAGCTGCGCGGAATCGAGGTTGGCGTGGATCGTGGCATTGGTCGCAATGCCCTGATCGGCGAGGCTGAAGGAAAGAGGTGCGGGCACGGCGGCCATTCTCCTGACAGAAAACGTGAACTTGCGGTCCGGGCGTCCCACGCGGAAAGGCCGCTCGACAGCGTTCCATGCAGGACTGTGCACGGAGCATCCGCGCAAGCGCTTAATAGCGCGAGAGGGTTCCGTCAAACCGCAGCATGAAGCGCCACGCAAATGGTGCATCACTGCCCGCGCATGCGTTGTGAGTTCACCACACACACGCTACTTCAAGGGTCCGATACGCGATCACGGCGAACGAAGCATGGACCAGACGAACGACAGCCCCGAGACCATCTCGCCCCTGCGCCGCAAGGATCGGCCGGTGGTGGCGCTGGTGGACGATGACCGCAATATCCTGACGACCGTTTCCATCGCGCTGCAGGCCGAAGGCTTCGACACGCGCGTCTATTCCGATGGCGAAACCGCGCTGCGCGCCCTGTCCGAAGATGCGCCGGACCTGGCGGTGTTCGACATCAAGATGCCGCGCATGGACGGGATGGAACTGCTCGCCAGGCTGCGCGAAAGATCCGCCCTCCCCGTCATCTTCCTCACCAGCAAGGATGACGAGCGGGACGAGGAAGCCGGGTTCGAGATGGGCGCGGACGATTATATCTCCAAGCCGTTTTCCCTGCGCCTGCTGGTCGCGCGCATCCGCGCGATCCTGCGCCGCAGCGGGCTCGACGACGGCACGGCGGATACCGCGCAGGACGGCGGCCAGACCGGCGAGTCGCGCGCCAGCTTCAGCCGCGGCCAGCTCACCATGGACCCGGCCCGGCATCAGGTGACCTGGGGGGGCAAGCCGGTCTCGCTCACCGTGACCGAATTCCTGCTGCTGGAAGCGCTGGCCCACCGGCCCGGTGTCATCAAGAGCCGTAACCAGCTGATGGACGCGGCCTACCCGGACGACGTCTTCGTGGACGACCGCACGGTGGACAGCCACATCAAGCGCATGCGGCGCAAGTTCCGTCAGGTCGATTCCAGCTTCAGCGCGATCGAGACGCTCTATGGCGCGGGCTACAGTTTCAGCGATGGCTGAGCATGCCGCAGAATAGGGTCGGCATGCGGCGCATTGCCCGCCCGCTTGAGCGGGTGGGCTTTTTCTCCCGCATATCGCTCACCACCCGCATCCTGCTGGTGAACATCCTGCCGCTGGTCCTGCTGGGCGGCGGGATCGTCTATCTCGATTCCTACCGCGCGCAGCTGCTGGACGAACGCTACAAGCTCGCCCGGATCGAGGCGCAGATCACCGCCGAAGCACTCGCCGGGGCGACCCGCCAGCGGCAGGACGCGCTGCTGCTGCAGATCGCCAAGGAACAGGACATGCGCCTGCGCCTGTTCGACCCGGAGGGGCAGCTGATCGCCGACAGTTTCGATCTGGGCGAGCCGACCTTCACGCTCGACGATCCCAGCGACGACCCCTTCGAACTTCGTTTCGCGCGCTTTCTCGACCAGATCGTGGACACGATGGTCAGCGCGCAGCCCGTGCCGCGCTATATCGAACCTGAATCGAACATCGCGGATTCCTGGCCCGAACTGCAGCGCGCCCGCGAACTGGGCATCTCGCAGATCGAACTGCGGCAAGCGGCGGACCGTACGCCCGTGATCACGGCAGCCGCGCCGGTCGGCCTGCAGGGCGCCACCCTGCTGACCACGCGCAATGCCATCGACATCACCGAATCGGTCCGCAACGCGCGCTCCACGCTGGGCACGGGCGTGTTCTTCGCGCTGCTCGCCTCGATCATGCTCTCCCTGTTCCTTGCCCGCACCATCGTCACCCCGCTGCAGACGCTCGCCAAGGCGGCGCAGCGCGTGCGGCTGGGGCGCGAGCGCGAGGTGCAGGTGCCGCGCCTGCCCGACCGGCGCGACGAGATCGGCATGCTGGCCCGCGCGGTGGCGGACATGACCGATGCGCTGCGCCAGCGGATCGACGCGGTCGAACATTTCGCCGCGGACGTTGCGCACGAGATCAAGAACCCGCTCGCTTCGCTGCGCAGCGCGACCGAATCGCTGGGCACGGTCGACGATCCGGAACTGCGCGCGCAGCTGCTCGACATTGCGACCCACGACGTGCGCCGGATCGACCGTCTGGTGACGGAGATTTCGGACGCCAGCCGGATCGATGCCGAAATGTCGCGCGCAACCTTTTCGCAGGTGGACCTTGTGGCGCTGGTGACCAACATCATCGAAAGGCGCCGCAACCGGGGAATCGACGAGGGGTGCGAAATCGTGTTCGAACATGCCCGCCGGTCGAGCCGGGTCATGGGCGTACCCGAAAGGCTCGAGCGCGTGATCGACAATCTGCTGGACAATGCCGTGTCCTTCTCCCCGCCGGGCGGGACCATCCGCGTCTCGATCGAGCATGATAGCCATGCGACGATCCTTTCGGTCATGGACGAAGGACCGGGAATTGCGCCGGAGGCGCGCAACAAGGTGTTCGAACGGTTTCATTCGGACCGGCCCGAAGACGAAGGCTTCGGCGATCACAGCGGGCTCGGCCTGGCCATTGCACGCACGATTGCCGAAGCGCATGACGGCATGCTGAGTGCGCAGGATCGGCCCGATGGCCTTCCCGGCGCCTGCATGGTGCTGGCCCTGCCCCCCATCCCCGAGGACGAGCCTGCGGGTGGGTGAACACAACCGGATCTGCCGGACCTATAATACGTGTACGCAATGCCGCCGGCGCGCGGCGAACCGTCGACAGAGGAACGCGAAGCGATGAGCGAGCGACAGAAGATCATGCTGGTCACGGGCATGTCCGGCGCGGGCAAGACCACCAGCCTGCGCGTGCTCGAGGACCTTGGCTGGGAAGCGATCGACAATTTTCCCATCCGCCTGCTTCGCCCGCTGGTGCGCGAAGTGCTCGCCGGGGAAGACCGCACACCGCTCGCCATCGGGTTCGATGCGCGCACGCGCGGCTTTGCGCCGGGGGCCATCGTCTCCATCGCGAAGACCCTGAGCGAGCGGGACGACCTGGAGCTGACCACCCAGTTCATCGACTGCAACAATACCGAGCTCGAGCGGCGCTACAACGAAACGCGAAGGCGCCACCCGCTGGCAAACGGGCGCACCGCGATGGACGGTATCCGGGCGGAACGCGACCTGCTGGAACCCCTGCGGCGCTGGGCGGACATGCTGATCGACACCAGCGAGCTGTCGTCCAACGAACTGCAGCAATTCGTCCGCCAGAACTTTGAAACCCAGAACGCGGGCGAGCTTGGCGTTACCGTCAGCAGTTTCGGATTCGCGCGCGGAATGCCGCCGCTGGCCGATCTGGTGTTCGACATGCGCTTCCTCGACAATCCGCACTGGGAGGACGATCTTCGCGAACAGACCGGGCTGGACGAGCCCGTGGCCAAGTATCTGCGGCAGGCCGACGGGTTCGAGGAGAATTTCACGCGCATCCGCGATCTCCTGCTGGACCTCCTCCCCCGCTATCGCGCGCAGGGCAAGAGCTACGTCCATATCGCCTTCGGCTGCACCGGCGGGCGGCACCGGTCGGTCTATACCGCGCAGCGAATGGCGCAGGCCCTGCGCGAAAACGGCTACGCGCCCACGGTCACCCATCGCAATCTTGCCAGCCGGGCGACGGACTCGGTGGAACTGCAAACCGCGTGAGCGCGTGCGTTCCCCCTTGTGCTGGCCGTTTTGGCTTCTAGACAGAGACGCCATGATTGGCCTTATTCTGGTGACGCACGGACAGCTGGCGCGTGAGTTCGTTTCCGCGATGGAACACGTCGTCGGCCCGCAGGAGGCGATAGCATCCGTCTGCATCGGCCCGCAGGACGATGCCGAGGCGCGGCGCGACGAAATTCGCGCCAGGATCGCCGAAGTGGACGATGGCGAAGGCGTGATCGTGCTGACCGACCTGTTCGGCGGCACGCCCTCCAACCTCGCCATCTCGCTGCTGGAAGAAGGCAAGGTGGAGGTGATCGCCGGGATCAACCTGCCCATGCTCATCCGGCTGGCCCGTGCCCGCACCGACATGGATGTGGCGCAGGCCGTGCGCGCCGCGCGCGATGCAGGCCGCAACTACATCACCATCGCGTCGGAATTTCTGGCCCGGCCAAGTGAAGAAATGAAGGCGAGCGACACGTGAGCGAAGAGCGCCGCACCATCACCATCGTCAACGAACGCGGGCTGCATGCCCGCGCCAGCGCCAAGCTGGTCGAGGTGGCGAGCCGCTGGCCCGACACCACCGAGATTCGCGTCGCCAAGGAAGAGCGCGAGGTCGATGGCCGTTCGATCCTGGACCTGATGATGCTGGGCGCGGCGCGCGGGGACGAAATCACCCTGATCGTCGAAGGCGAGGATGCTCCCGCCGCAATGGACGAGATCGCGAGCCTGGTCGAAACCGGCTTCGGCGAGGAATAGGGGCGCACACCGCCGCCTGACCTTCCATGCCGCGCCGCGAGATCACCAGCTTTTCCAACCCCACCATCAAGGCGCTGCGTTCGCTGCGGGAGAAGAAGCACCGCCAGCGGGAGCGGCGCTTCCTGGCCGAAGGGCTGCGCCTGCTCACCGACGCGCGCGAAAGCGGCCGCGTGCCCGAAGTGCTGGTGATGGCGCAAAGGCGCGATCCCCATCCGCTGATCGACGCGCTCGAAAGCGCCGTGGAACAGGCTGGCGGCGATGTGATCGAGACCACGCCCGATATCCTCTCCAAGATCACGGGGAAGGACAATCCGCAGGCCGTGGCTGGCGCCTTCGCGGAATGGGACACCGGGCTGGAGCGGATCGAGCGGGATACCGCCCCCATCTGGCTGGTCGCACAGGCGCTGCGCGATCCCGGCAATCTGGGCACCATGCTGCGCACCGGCGACGCGGTGGGCGCAGGCGGGTTGATCCTGATCGACGATTGCGCCGACCCCTTCGGGGTCGAGGCGGTGCGCGCCAGCATGGGGGCGATCTTCACCCAGCAGCTGGCGCGCGCGCGGTGGGAGGATTTCCTGCCGTGGCTGCGCGGTGCGGATGGCTCCGGTCGCGGGCAGCTGGTCGCCGCCTCGCTGCGCGATGCCGTGCCCTTTCGCGGTGCGCCCTACACCGCCCCGTGCTTCGTGATGGTGGGCAATGAATCGCAAGGCCTGCCCCTCGCCTACGAGGAAGCCTGCGATCTGCGGGTGACCATGCCAATGCGCGGGCGGGCGGACAGCCTCAACGCGGCGGTCGCTGCCGCCGTGCTATCCTACGAAGTGCTGGCAGCTCTCGACTGAGCCGGGGCGCCGGGCGCTGCCCGGAGGCCTGGCAAGCAGGCGATCAGGTGTCCAGGTGTTCGCCCGTGATGATGTAATGCACGCTTCCCGCGATGGACTTGGCGTAGTCGCCCACGCGCTCCAGCTGCTTGGCAATGAACAGCAGCTGGACCCCGCTGGCGATGAACGCCTCGTCCTCGCGCATGGCGAGCGCGATCATCTCGGTCACGGTTTCGAACAGTTCGTTCAGCTGCGCATCGCGATCGCGTACAACCACGGCAAGCCCGGCTTCGCCCCGGTTGAAGCAATCGACCGACTGGGCGAGCATCGAATTGCCGAGGCGGCTCATCTCGCGGACCTTGTGCATCAGCGGCACGGCACTGCTGAAATCGACGACGCCCACGCGCTTTGCGATGTTCTTCGCGTGATCGCCGGAGCGTTCGAGCATCGCGCCGATACGCAGCGCCATGACGAGGTAACGCAGATCGTCCGCCACGGGCGCGCGCAACGCCATGGAGCGCATCACCTTCTTTTCGAGTTCGCTCTCCAGATCGTCCAGATGGAGATCCTGTGCGATCAGTTCCTGCGCGCGTTCGGTATCGCCATGCACCAGTGCATCGATCGACGCGTCGAGCGCGCGGGTCGCCGCATCGGACATCGCATTGATGCTGATGGCGATCTCCGCGATCTCGTTGTCGAAGGCAGTAACCGTATGGCCGCTTTTTATCTGTGACATTTCCATTAAACTAATATGACGCGAAAGTTACAACACGCAACCTGTTTCGCAGAATTTTCCCCGAATTGTCGCGTTTTGGCACTGCTGACGGATGTGAGAAACGTCACATTTCGGCACCAACGGCGGCCAGCCCTGCGCTTCGGTGAAAGTATGTGACCAGGGCCGGCACCTGCCGACGGATAGGGCCCCATGCATCGCCTTCGCCCCCGTCGACCTCAGCCCGCCGCGCCCGGATACGTCTGCAGGCTGCCGAAATAGCGGATGAGGCCTGCGTGCAGCAGTACGTCTTCCGCCGCGCCCCCCATTTCCAGCGCAGGGCCGAATTCATCACCCGCGCCGTGATAGGGCCCGTCGAGAAACGCCTCGAACGCCTTCTCGTCAGCCAGGGTGCTCGTCGCCCATACGGCAGGCACCCCTTCGCGCAGGAAGACCCAGCCGTCCTGCCGACGCAGGAATGCATCGGCCTGCGCGGACGACACGACTTCTCGGCCGAGGCTGCGGGCAACTTCGGAAATGCCGTAAGCGAGCGGGGTTTCCTCCGCGCCCACCGCCACCACCGGAGCGCCACGCGGCGCAACCGCCATGGTATCGAAATTGAACGCAGCCGCGATGGTGGGCAAAGGCACGGGGGCATCGGCGACGAAGGCCTCCGCGCCCAGCAGGCCCAGCTCTTCCGCGCTGGTGGCGAGGACGATCAGATCCCTCTCGAGCGGGCCTTCTCGGGTCGCGAGGCGCAAGGCCTCGGCCATCACGGCCAGCCCGCTCGCATTATCGACCGCGCCGTTGCACAGCCGGTCCTGCGCCGCAGGGGGGCCGCATTGGTCCCCCAGATGATCCCAGTGCGCCAGCAGCAGGACCGCGCCCGCACCCTCCACCGTGCCTGGAAGACGGCCGATGATATTCGCGGTGCCGATCCGCTCCGCCGCCTGCTCGAAACGCAGGTCGAGGATCGTGTCGTAGGAGATCACCCCCAGCCCATCGGGGTGGCGCCGTGCATTGCTGCCGATCAGCCCCCTCAAACGGGCGCTGTCTTCGGGAGAGAGCAGCATCAGCGCAAGATCGCGCTTGTCGCTGTCCAGTCGCCAGCGGCCGCTTTCGAACAGGCGCGCCGCCCGCTCGTGGCTTTCGCTGTCGGCGCTCGTCAGCACGATGACCTTGGGCTCTGCCGTCTCCAGCTCCCCGCCGAGCCGCGCGAGCTCGCTTGCGGGAAGCACCAGCGCGCGGTTCGCCAGCGCGCCGGGGCGCAGCGTCTCGACATCGGGGGCGAGCCCGACCATCGGAACATCGGCAATGGTCGCCCGGTCCGCCCCCGGCTGGCTTGCCAGAATGTCGTCGGAAAACCGCAGGCTGCGGCCGGCGCGGGTCGCACCGGCGGTCACGCTGCCCGGCTCGGTTGCGGGCGTCTGGCGGACGAGCGTGAAGTCCTGCGTCCAGTCGCCATCGCCCGCGCCCGGTTCCAGGCCCAGTTCGACGAAACGGTCGATCAGCCAGGCACGCGTCTTCGCCTCGCCCGGCGTACCCGGATACCGCCCGGCAAAGCTGTCGTCCGAAAGCGTGGCGATATCGCGTGCCAGGCTTGCCTCGATCGCGTCGAGCGACGGGCCGGCGGGCGCATCGGGCACGGTTGCGCAGGCGGCAGCCAGTGCGGCCACTGCCAGAGCGCACCACGTGCGGATCAATCGCCCCACGTTCTTGCCCCCATCGCTCAACCCCGTGTCATTCGGCGGTCCAGCCACCATCGACGCTCCAGTTGGCGCCGTTCACGTTGGCCATGGAATCCCGGCACAGGAACACGGCCATTTCGCCAATATCCTCGGGCTGGACAAACTTCTTCGTCGGCTGCTTGGCGAGGAGGACCTGGTCGATCACCTCCTCGCGGCTCATGTCGCGCGCCTTCATCGTGTCGGGAATCTGGTTCTCGACCAGAGGCGTCCAGACGTAGCCGGGGCTGATGCAGTTGACCGTAACGCCGCTGTCCGCGACTTCCAGCGCCACCGTCTTGGTCAGCCCGGCGATCCCGTGTTTGGCCGCGACATAGGCGGCCTTGTAGGGCGAGGCGACCAGCGAATGGGCGCTGGCGGTGTTGATGATCCGCCCCCAGCCCTGTTTCTTCATGTGCGGCACCGCGAGGCGAATCGTGTGGAACGCCGCCGAGAGGTTGAGCGCGATGATCGCGTCCCACTTGGCGGGCGGAAATTCATCGACCGGGCTGACATGCTGCATGCCGGCATTGTTGACCAGGATGTCGATCCCGCCGGCGTCCTTCATCATCGTCTCGATCGCGTCCGGATCGGTCAGGTCGCTGTCGAAATAGGCCGCGCCGCCCAATTCCTCGCGCAATCCGGCGATTTCATCCTCGTCGCCGAAGCCGTTGAGCACAATCCCGGCGCCTTCGGCGTGCAGCGCGCGGGCCACCGCCAGACCGATGCCGGAGGTCGAACCGGTAATTAGTGCCTTCTTACCTTCAAGGAACATCGCTAGCCTTTCGCGGGTTAACCAAGCCGTGTGGAGCCAATCGCCGCCGTGGCATACTGGTTCCTGCGGGTTGGCGGGCAGGACAAGGCACTATCTTGGGCGGCCTGCGGGGAGACAGCAAGGGGACAGGTGCATGCGGCTCAATCCATTCGACACGGACAATATCGATGTGCGCTCCAGCAAGGGCGGGCGCTTTCCCGGCGGCGGAGCGGGCCAGCTGGGCTGCGGCACGCTGATTCTGGCCGGAGTCGTGTCGCTGCTGTTCGGCACCGACCTTGGCCAGACCATCGCCGTGTTCGAAACCGTGGACCAGGCTACCAATGGCAGCGGGCAGGCAGGTGGGCAGACGGTCAGCACGGACGAACAGGCGATCTGTACCTCCAGCCAGTACGCGCGCGAAGCGTGCAGCGCGCTCGATTCGCTCAATGCGACATGGGAACCGGTGTTCGATCGTGCGGGGATCGCCTTCGCGCCGCCCTCGCTCGACCTGTTCGAAGGCTCCGTCAGCACGCAGGGCTGCGGCAGCGCCACTGCCGCCGTCGGCCCCTTCTACTGCCCGAACGACCAGGACATCTACATCGACACCAGCTTCTACGACACCATGGAGCGGGAGCTGGGCGCGGGCGGCGACTTCGCGCGGCTCTATGTCGTGGCGCACGAATACGGGCACCACATCCAGACGCTGACCGGGCTGGCGGGCCAGGTGCGCAGCGCGCAGCAGCAGAACCCGAGCCGCGCCAACCAGCTGCAGGTGCGCATGGAACTGCAGGCCGATTGCTACGCCGGCGTATGGGCGGGCAAGAACCGCAGCCAGATCGAGGAAGGCGATTTCGAGGAAGGCATGCGCGCCGCCGCCGCAATCGGGGACGATGCCATTTCGGAACGCATGGGTGGCAGGGTCTCGCCTGAGAACTTCACCCACGGTACCAGTGAACAGCGCATGGAAGCGTTGCGGCTCGGCATGAGGAGCGGCGACGATACCGTGTGCGACCGCTATTTCGCGCCGGAATCCTTCTAGGCGCAGGATCCGGGGGGCAGGACCGAGCACGCCATGGACTTCATCCGCAACCTCTTCACGCTGTTCCAGCGCCTGCAGGACATTGTCCGCGACGGCCAGCGACAGGGCGACATTCCCGGCATGGCGATGGGGCTGATGCGCGAGCTGCGCGGCGGCGCGGCCGAAGATCAGGCGGAGGGCGATGGCCCGGCCGTCTATCGCGGCAAGGTCGCCCAGGCGGACAAGGCGACGCCCGAAGCCGCCTCGCGCGCCACCGCGCGCAACAAGGCCGCGCGCGATACGGACCTGCCGACACCGGCCGTCTATCACAGCCCCGAAGGCGCCAGCGCGAAGCCCGAGTTCGAACCTGCCCGCGCCCCCGCACGCAACGCGGACGAAGTCGACAAGGACGTGCCAGCACCGGCAGCAGCCCCTTTCACGCGCGACCAGTACGAATTCGAACCCGCATCGGCCCCGCCCGCACCCGAAAGCGAACCCGAGTTCGAGCCCGCCTCGGCTACCCAGTCTGAATCCGCTCCGACCGCGGACGCCCCAGGCACCGCGGCGATCAACTGGGACGAGGATGTGGAAGAGCCGCAGGCTGCCGAGCCCGAGACGCCGCAGCCCGCCCCGCCTCCCCCTGCTCCCGCGCCGTCACCGGCACCGGCACCGGTCGTCAGCGCAGACACCGCGCCAGCCCCGGTGACCGGCGAACAGGGCCCCTCCGAACAGACACCCGCCAAGAAGGAAGAGGATGACGACTGGTTCGACCTCGAAGATTGGCAGGGAACAGCGCTGAAAGTCGCCGGTGTTGGCGCCGCCGCCGCCGCTACCGCCGCCGGGGCGATGGCGATCAAGGATCGCTTCTTCGACGATGAGGACGAGGAAGCACCGTCCGAAAAGTCCGCTCTGCCGCTGCTCGGTGGCGACGAACCAACCGCAGAACCCGCCGCGTCCCCTGCACCCACCCCTGCCGAAGCCGATAGCGGCGGCGAGGATGAGGACGACGAGGGCGGTAAGGGCTGGGTCGCCGCGGCGGCCGTCGCCGCGCCCGCGGTTGCTGCCGTGCTGCCCAAGGCTGGGGATCCCGAAGATACCGAGCGGGACGCGGACGAAGGCGATGAGGCCGAGGCGCCGTCAGACGATCGGGAGGAAGCGCGCGACGATGCGCCGTCACCCGCGCCCCGGCGGCCCCATCCGGTGGAGATCATACCAGCCGATCCGCGCAATCCGGCCACCCAGCCCGCCTCGCAGTCGCTCGCAAGCCCGGGCATCCGCCTCTACGGCGCGATGGACGCTGGCATGTATGCCGAATTCACGGAAATGCTGGCGGAGCAGGCTCCCGGCGGGCCGATCGTGATTGCGCTGACCACCATGGAAGGCGACCCGGAGATCGCCCGCAGCATGGCCGACGACATCCGCCTGCTGCGCGACCGCGGACGGCGCGAGATCATCTTCCTCGGCAAGACGGCGATCCACGGCGCGGGCGTCCTGTTCATGGCCGCCTTCCCCGTCAGCCATCGCTATCTCACCCGTGCGACCAAGCTGATGATCACGGAGAACAAGCGCGCGCAGCCCATGGAGCTTGCCGGTGGTTCGCTCCGCAGCGTTGCCAGCCAGCTGGAACACGCGCAACGCGAAATCCAGCGCGAGATCGAACAGGAAGACGAGGATTACCGGGCGATCTCCGAAGGCTCCAACGTCAGCGTGCAGGAGCTGCGCGAGAAGGCGCCGAACGACTGGTACATCACCGCCAGCGAGGCCAAGGCGATGGGGCTGATCGCGGAAGTCGTCTGAGCCCTGCCGCCTTGCGGACTGGCCCCGGCCCGTGGGCCGATCCGCCCGGGTGGTTCGCGCTTGCCTGCCCCACCCTTGGCGCTGCGCGCATGAAAAAGGGCGACGCACCACCCGGTACGCCGCCCTTCTCGGGGGAACAGGTCAGCATCACAGCTCGCGCCGGATCTCCGCCAGCGCCTCGTCGAGCGCACGCAAGGCTTCGGCCCGCTCGCTCTCGCTGAGGTCGCGGTCGCGCTTCACCGCGCCACGCGCGCTCTTGATCGCGGCCCGCGCGCTGCCCAGCGCTGCCGTGCGGCAGATCACGATCGTTTTCTCGCCATTGGCCCCTGCCCGCTCCCGCACGGTCTCGCCGCTGCCATCGCATTTTTCGATGACACGCGGCATGCTGGCCCGGGTCCGCGCTGCGAGGATCTGCATTTTTTGTGCGTACTCGACCGTCCTCGGAAGGTTTTCGAGCAGCACTTCCATTTCCCTGGCGAACTCCCCATCCACGCCATTGCGTTCACGAAGAACCGCGATCTCCTTGCGGATTTCTTCGCTTTCACGCGATAAATCCCGCAAACCTTCGATCTGTGCTTCCAGCTTGGCGCGCTCCGCCGCGGTCGCTTCGCGGCCGTCGATACGAAAGCTTCTTTCCTCGCGCGGCTCGCCCTTGCCATCCCGCGTGACCTTGCGTTCGACAACGATGGTTCGCGCCTCTTCGCCATCCGCGCGGGGCGTGGTGACGAAAACATGCGGTGCGGCAGGTGCCTCGGGCGCGGGCGGCGCCTCCGGCGCGGCAGGCGCACCGGGGGCAGCCGGCACTGCGGCAAGCGAGGTCGGCGAAGCAGCCGGTGCGGGCGGCACGGCAGGCGGCGCGGTGGCTTCTGCCTGCGTGATCGTGGCCGTGAGCGGCAATGCCACCAGCGCGCCGATCATCAGCATGCGGGCGGTGGCGCGACGGCGCGGCGATATCTCTTTCATGGTCAGGCTCCTCAAGCGATGGACAATGGATTTGTCGCCCAGCACGGGACACGCCATGGGGGCGGCCAGCGCGACGCGCGAAGGGTTGGCGGTTCCGGTGGCGAAGGCGGCGATGATGGTCGCGTAGGTTCCGCGCAGTTCGCGTCCGCACTCGGCCACCACCCGTGCATCGCAGGCGGCTTCCTGATCGCAGCGCATGGCCCGCCAGCCGATCCAGCCGAGCGGGTTGAACCAGTGGATCGCGAAAAGGGGCTGGACCGCAATGTTGACGAGCAGATCGCGCGCCCTGTGATGGGACAGCTCATGCTCCAGCGCGAGGTCACGCGCGGTGGGGTCGGTCCGTTCCATGAAGCCGCGCGGCAGAGCGACGACCTTGTCGATCACCCCGAAGGCGATGGGCGAATGGGCACCGGCCGTTTCCACCAGCCGCACCTTGCCGCGCCGGCCCACTTCCACTCCGGAAGCGAGCAGATCGCGCCGCATTGCGAAGTAGTGAAAGAACCGGAGCATCACGAACACGCCTGCCCCGGCAAGCCACACGGCCAGCAAAATCGACAGCCAGTCGATCGAGACCGTGGCCTTCATCAACTGCGGGACCGCGACGGGAGCCTCCCCGGTTTCGGCAAGCGTGTAGAAGGTGGCGGGCGAACCCGGATCCGCAGCGGGCTGCGCCGGTGGCGGCGACGCTGGCGCCAGCCACGCAGGAAGCACCAGCGGTGGCAGCAGCAGGCGCATGAAGGGCAAGGCCCACAAGGCATAGGCGGCGTTCGGCCCGAAGTGGCGGGTGACCGGGCGGCGCAGGACCAGCACCACAAGGATCAGAACGCCGGTCCACACCAGCGTTTCGATGGCGAAGCCGTGGAAATCGCTGCTCATTTGCGCATCTCCTTCAGCAGGCGCTCAATCTCGCCGAGGTCTTCGTCGGTGAGCGCTTCGCTTTCGGCGAGATGCGCGAAAAGCGAAGCCGCGCGGCCACCGAACAGCCGATCGACCAGCCGCCGCGATTCACCGCCGACATAGTCGGAGCGTTCGATAAGCGGGGAATAGAGAAACTTGCGCCCGGCAGGCTCGGTCGCCAGCGCGCCCTTCCCGACCAGCCGCGAAAGCAGCGTCTTTACGGTCGGCATGGACCATCCGCGCGTCTCGCAAACCTCGTCGCAGACTTCGGCGGCGCTGAGCGGGTGGCGATCCCACAGCACTTCCATGATGGCATGCTCGGCATCGCTGATCCGCTCACCCGGCGTTCCGCCTGCCTCGCCACTGGTCTCGCTCATCACGGTCTCCTCCCTCTCCGATTACACCTGTAGACACACCGACTACGCTTGTAAACATGAGCGCTGGATGAATGACAGAGGCGGGTCGCAAAGCGATCCTGGCCGGCGGATGTCCTCAGGCAGAGGCCGTCGTGGCAGCACGGGGCTTTGAATCAGCGATCCTGCGCCCCATCTCGTCCGTCATGACCAAGCTTTCCCTTCTCGATCTCGCGCATGTTGCCGAAGGCAGCGACGTGCGCACCGCCCTCGCCAACGCTGCCGACATCGCGCGCCACGCCGAATCGCTCGGCTTCGAAAGGTACTGGTGCGCGGAGCATCACGGGATGGAAGGGATCGCCAGCGCGGCGACCAGCGTGGTGATCGGCCACGTCGCCTCCGCCACGAGCACGATCCGCGTGGGTGCGGGCGGGATCATGCTTCCCAATCATGCGCCGCTGGTGATTGCCGAACAGTTCGGCACGCTCGACGCGCTGCACCCCGGCCGGATCGACCTTGGCCTGGGCCGCGCGCCGGGGAGCGACCAGCGCGTCGCAACCGCACTGCGCCGCAACCTCAACACGGATGCAAACGCCTTCCCGCGCGACGTGGTGGAGCTGCAGAGCTACTTCGCCAATGACGGGCGCACGGGCATCGTCGCCACCCCCGGCGCGGGCGCGAAGGTGCAGCTGTACATTCTGGGATCGAGCCTGTTCGGCGCGCAGGTCGCCGCGATGCTCGGCCTGCCCTACGCCTTCGCCAGCCACTTCGCCCCGCAGGCGCTCGACGATGCGCTGAAGATCTATCGCGACCGGTTCGAGCCTTCGGATGTGCTGAGCGAGCCTTATGCGATCTGCGGCTACAACGTCTTTGCCGCCGATACGGAGGAGGAAGCGCACCTGCTCGCCACCTCGATGCAGCAGAGCTTCGTGCGGCTGCGCACCGGCAAGCCGGGCAAGCTGCCGCCCCCGGTCGAAGGCTACCGCGAGAGCCTGCCGCCGCAGGCCGCGGCGATGCTGGACGGCGTGCTCTCGGCCACGGCCATCGGCACGCCCGCGCAGGTCCGCGATCAGATGAACGCCTTCGTCGAACGCACGCAGGCGGACGAGCTGATTCTGGCAGGCTCGATCTACGATTTCGAGGCGCGCAAGCGCAGCCTTACGCTGGCGGCGGAAGCCTTCGCGGGCGAACCTGCAGCGGCGTAGCGCCTAGCAGACCTCGGCGGTATTCTCGGGGATCGGCCCCGGCGGCACGCGCGCCGGGTGGCGATAGAACGGGTCTCCGGCGAGCCTGGTGACGTCGCCATAGGCGCGCGCCAGCACTGCGTAGAGCGCGGGATCGTAACTCGCGAGGTCTTCTCGGTTCAGAATGCGTGTGCCGTCCACCACCGTAAGGCGGTTGGATTCGAACCATATCTGCGACCCTTCCGCCCAGTATTCCTGCACGGTCGTGGTCGCATATTCGTTGAGCCACAAATCGTTCGCCAGCGCGTTGGCGTAGGCCGCCTCGACTTGCGTGTAGAGTGCCGGGTCCACCGCCTGAATCGCGAAGAGGATATTGTGCGCGAATTCGTGAACCAGGATCGTCTCGCCGTAGTAGCGGCTGGAGGCAAGGCCCAGCACGTCTTCCTCCGACCCGACCGTATGCTGCCCGCCGATCCCCCGTGCGCGCGCATCCCAGTATGCCCGGTCGGTCAGCCGCCCGATCCGCTCCTCGTAATGCTTCTTCTCGCATCGCGTCAGCCGCGGATCGTCGGGCGCGGGCTTGGTCCAGTGCGCATTCTCGGGCAGGTCGAGCAGCGCCTCGTCTTCCGCGATGATGGCCACGCGATAACCTTCGCGCTGGAGCCACACCGCGAGGTCAGGGCGGTTCTTCAGCATATCCTCGATCATCGCCTCGGCGGCGAGGAGCGCGTCTTCGGGGACCTCACCGGAGGAGACGACCGGGATGCCGTCGGCATCGCGGTACTGCGTGTAGAAGGCGGGGATGCCGAGTTCGGGTGGAGGAGGCACCGCAGTCACCGTCGTGCAGGCCGTGAGTGCAGCGGAACTTAGTATCGCCAAAGCGGCTAAATGCGGACGAACTTTAGCCATCGGCTGGCATCACGGCGGATCTGGCGCTCTCGACAAGATACAACCCCACCACGGCCGCAGGAGTACCGATAAAGCTCGATCCAGCGGCACCGAGTATTCCGAAAATCACGATCGGGAGCGCGAGAAGGCCAAAAAGGACTGTCGGCAGCCAGCGACGGACGGTACCCCTGCCCTCGCCAAGGGTAAAGAGGTCCACCGGAAGGGGGCGGAAGAACGCCACGAACAGCGCTCCAAGCACCAGGCATGCCAGGGTGAGGGCACCGTAGAAATACGCCAAGCCGAACGCCGGAATCGCAATCGTGTCTGCACAATGAGGGAACACGCCGCGGCGCAGGTCGAGTGATAGGCTATGTAATTGTGAGAAGAAGCTAAGTCCGATCACGCCAAAGCCGAGAAGAAAGAAAATCCATTTCTTTGACGGGCTTCGAAAGCGCCATGAATGCGCCGAGCCAAAGGCGAGATAGAGCACCCACAAGGTCGCTGCGACGAGCATGATGCTGAGCCCCGACTGCATCAGCGGATGACGCAGAGTCTCCAGTTCAGCCATCCGATCATACCAGCCTTCGACAACGCCGTTCGCATCGCAGGCATCACGTCTCAAACGCAATGCTGCTTCGGCATCGGAATAAACTGGAAATGCCCAGCCCGAGGCGAAGACGATACCGCCGAAGGCAGCCACGGATGCGAGCGCTGTATTTCTCAACCGAAGCACAGCGCTCCGCACGATACTAGTACACCCGCTTCTTCGGCTTGATGTACTCGATATCGTCGGTGAGCGTGTATTCGTGCACCGGGCGGTAATCGATCTTCATGTCGCCCTTGCCCGAGCCCTTGGCGCCGCCGCCCCAGCCGTCGAACCAGGTCACCGTGTGCTTCATCCACTCGGCATCGTTGCGGTCGGGGAAGTCCTCGTGCGCGTGGGCGCCGCGGCTTTCCTTGCGGTTGTCCGCGCTCGCCATGGTCACGCTCGCCTGCGACATCAGGTTGTCGAGCTCCAGCGTCTCTACAAGATCGCTGTTCCAGATCAGCGAGCGGTCGGACACATGGATGTCAGCCATGCTCGCATTGACCTCGGCCAGCTTCTTCTTGCCTGCGGCCAGCGTTTCGGTGTCGCGGAACACGGCAGCATGCTTCTGCATGGTCTTCTGCATGTCATCGCGGATCTTCGCGGTCGGCAGGCTGCCATTCGCGTGGCGGAAATGGTCGAGCCGGCTGAGCGCGAGGTCCGCACTATCGGCGGGAAGCGCATCATGCGCCGCGCCGGGCTTCATCGTCTCGGCCAGGCGATGGCCGATTGCGCGGCCGAACACCACGAGGTCGATCAGCGAGTTCGAGCCGAGGCGGTTCGCCCCGTGGACGGAGACGCAGCCCGCTTCGCCCGCAGCGTAGAGCCCGGGCACCACATGGTCGGGATTGCCGTCGGGCCCGATGGTCACGACTTCGCCGTGATAGTTCGTCGGGATGCCGCCCATGTTGTAGTGGACGGTCGGCGTCACCGGCAGCGGTTCGCGCGTCAGGTCGACACCGGCAAAGATCTTGCCGCTCTCTGTAATGCCAGGCAGGCGCTCTGCGAGCACCGCAGGGTCGATATGGTCGAGATGGAGGTAGATGTGGTCGCCTTCCGCGCCCACGCCCCGGCCTTCGCGCATTTCGAGCGCCATCGAGCGTGACACGACGTCGCGGCTGGCAAGGTCCTTGGCGGAAGGCGCGTAGCGTTCCATAAAACGCTCGCCTTCGGAGTTGGTGAGATATCCGCCCTCGCCGCGTGCGCCCTCGGTGATCAGCACGCCCGCGCCGTAGATGCCGGTCGGGTGAAACTGGACGAACTCCATGTCCTGCAGCGGAAGGCCTGCGCGCAGCACCATGCCACCACCGTCGCCGGTGCAGGTGTGGGCGCTGGTCGCGGTGTAGTAGCAGCGGCCGTAGCCACCGGTGGCGAGCACCACGGCGTGCGCCTTGAAGCGGTGGATCGTGCCGTCATCGAGGCACATGGCAATCACGCCGACGCAGCGGCGGTTGGCACCCTCGCCCGCCATGATCAGGTCGATCGCGAAATATTCGATGAAGAAATCCGCGTCGTATTTCAGGCTCTGCTGGTAGAGCGCGTGGAGCATCGCGTGCCCGGTACGGTCCGCCGCGGCACAGGTGCGCTGCACGGGCGGGCCTTCGCCCATGTTCTGCATGTGGCCGCCGAACGGGCGCTGGTAGATCGTGCCATCCTTGTTGCGGCTGAAGGGCACGCCTGCGTGCTCCAGCTCGTACACCGCCTGCGGGGCTTCGCGTGCGAGATATTCGATCGCGTCCTGGTCGCCCAGCCAGTCCGACCCCTTCACGGTGTCGTACATGTGCCAGGTCCAGTGGTCGGGCGTGTTGTTGCCCAGCGATGCGGCGATCCCGCCCTGCGCCGCCACGGTGTGCGAACGCGTGGGGAAGACCTTGGAGATGTTCGCCGTCTTGAAGCCCGCTTCGGCCGCGCCCATCGTGGCGCGCAGGCCCGAGCCCCCGGCCCCTACGACCACCACATCGAAGGTGTGATCGATGATCGGATAGGCGTCGCCCGTCTTGGACGTCTTGTTCGACTTGCTGTCGGTATCACTCGCCATCAGGCGGCTCCTGCGAATGCGATGCTGGCGATGCAGAACACGGCGAACACGCCGCCCGCAATCACCGCGAGATTGAGAAGGGCGATCAGCGCAAAGCGGCTGCCGCCTTCGTGGATATAGTCTTCGATCAGCACCTGCAGGCCGAGGCGCGCGTGCCAGAAAGTGCTGACGATCAGCAGGATCATCGCCGCCGCGCTGATCGGATTGGCCAGCCAGCCCGTGACGGTGCCGTAATCATACGCGGGCAGCATCAGGAAGCTGACGAGCAGCCACAGGACCAGCACGAGGTTGCCGATCGCGGTGAAGCGCTGGAGCAGCCAGTGATGCGCGCCCTCGTGGGCCGAGCCGAGGCCGCGCACGCGGCCGAGAGAGGTTCCGTTACCCATGGTTCGAAGCCTTACTTGAGGAAGATGATCGCCCAGAAGGCGATGGTCAGCAGGATGGCAATGATCGGGGCAAGCGTGGCCCAGAGCTTGTTGGTCTGCAGCTCGTACCCCGCCCCGATGTCGAGCACGAAGTGGCGCAGCCCGCTCATCATGTGGGTGAAGAAGGCCCATGTCAGGCCGACCAGCACCACATACCCGATGGGGCTGGTCATCACGGCGGCGAATGTCGCGTAGGCTTCCGGCCCGCTCGCCATCGCGCCCAGCCACCACAGCAGCACGCCAAGGCCGACCAGCGAGAGGCCGTCGCCGGTCACGCGGTGCAGGATCGAGGTGAGCATGTGCGGGCCCCACTTCCAGATCTGGAGATGGGGAGAGAGCGGTCTGTTCGACATGGTGTCTAGCGGGTCCAATCTGGCCGGGTGCGGTAAGTCTTGCGCCTCCACTTAGCGGAAGCGCGCACAGGTTCAAGCGAGTCCAAAGCATCAGTGCCAAAGCACGGAGCGGGGGGCCAGTGCAAGCGTGGGGCTTGGTGCCACGTGCCAATCGGCCTAACAGATGGCCGCATGACAGGCATTCTCGTCACAGGATCGAGCCGCGGTATCGGCGCCGCAATACGCGAACAGCTGGAAGCGCGCTGCGTGCGGGTGATCGGCCATTCTACCGGCCAGTCCGTCGGCGGCCGCGATGAAGGCGAGATTGCCGCGGATTTCAGCGATCCGCCCGCCCCTTCGATGCTGTGGGAAGAGGCGCTGCGGCAGGCCGACGGCGAGATCGACGTTCTGGTGAACAATGCCGGGCTGTTCCAAGGCATCCCGCTCGATACGTCGGACATCGAATGGCTCGATGCCTGGGAAGAGACGCTGCGGATCAACCTGACCTCCGCCGCACAGCTCAGCCGCTTCGCGGTGCGCCACTGGCAGGAACGCGGCGTGAGCGGGCGCATCGTCCACATCGCCAGCCGGGCCGGGCACCGGGGCGATTCCCCTGCCCACTGGCATTACGCGGCGGCGAAGGGCGGCATGCTGGCGCTGCACAAGACCATCGCGCGCGCCTATGCCGGCGAAGGGATCTACAGCTTCGCGGTCACGCCGGGCTTCACCGATACATCGATGGCGGGGGACTACCTGGAAAGCCGGGGCGGACCGGGCCTGCTCAAGGACATTCCGCTGGGCCGCGTGGCCGAGCCGGAGGAAATCGCGGACATTGCGGTCTGGTGCGCGCTCGACGCGCCGCCTTCGATGACCGGCGCGACCATCGATGCGAATGGCGCGAGCTATGTCCGCTGATCTGCCCTTCGCCTGCCGCTGCGGCGCGGTGCGAGGGGAAATTGAAAACGTCGGCCCGCGCGCAGGCGATTTCGTCGTGTGCCACTGCACCGACTGTCAGGCCTTTGCCAATCGCTTCGATGCCGGAGACAGGCTGTTCGGCGATGGTGCGGGCACGCTGCTTTACCAGAGTCGCTGCGCGCGGATGCGAATAAAGCAGGGTCTGGAAGAGCTGCGGTGCCTGCACCTGACCGAAGGCCCCACGCTGCGCTGGTACGCGGGGTGCTGCGGCACGCCGCTGTTCAACTCGTTCAAGAACGGCAAGGTGCCCTATGTCACCACGCTGGTCGGCAATTGCGACGCCGATGAGCGGACGCGGATGCTGGGAGAACCCATCGGGCACCTCTTCGTCGATGACGACCCGACATGTCCGGAGCCGGTCCGGCGAATGTCCGAGAATGCACTCATGCGCCGGTTCTTCGTGCGTATGGTGAAGGACATTTTCTCAGGCGACCGCCGCCGCAGCCCTCTTTTCGATTCCCGAACGCTGGACCCCATCAGCGTCCCCACAAGACCTGCCGAGGACACAACCGCCCATGTCGGCTGACATTTCCGCCGAAGAAGCCGGAATCAGCTGGAAGCTGACCGCACTGGTCGACCGCACTGCCGCCGAGGCGGCGCTCGCCGCGAGCGTGGAGGATGCGTGGGACTCCGATCTCGTGATGAGCGCGCACGAGGTGGAGGCGGATCGCTACGACCCGATCAACGCGGGGCTCTGGCGGATCGAGGCATGGTATCCGCGCCGCCCCGACGCCGCGCTGCGTGAACAGCTGGACACGATGTTCGCCGGCAATGCGCCCGATTTCGATCTGGAGAAGGTCGAGCCGCAGGACTGGGTCACGCTCAGCCAGCAGGCGGTCGCGCCGGTCCACGCGGGGCCCTTTCATATCCGCACGCCCGAGTTTCCAGCGGACCCCGGGGCGATCGATCTCGTCATCCCCGCCAGCCGCGCCTTCGGCACCGGCCAGCACCAGACGACCGCCGGGTGCCTCGCCATGCTGGGCTGGCTCAAGACCCGCGGCATGCGCCCGCGCGACATCGCAGATATCGGCACCGGCACCGGCCTGCTTGCCATCGGAGCGCTCAAGCTGTTCCCTTCCGCGAACATGATCGCCAGCGACATCGACCCGGTGTGCGACGAAATCGTGCGCGAGAATGCGCGGGACAATGGCGTGGCGATGGGCCGGCGGCAGGGCGCGCTGCACTACGTGACAGCAGCGGGCATGGACCACCCGGCGCTGAAATCGCGTGCGCCCTACGACCTGCTGATCGCCAACATCCTCGCCGGGCCGCTGATCGAGCTGGCGCCCGATTTCGCCCGCGCGGTGCAACCGGGCGCTCGCATTATCCTCGCCGGATTGCTGACCACGCAGGAAGCGCGCGTGGCCCGCGCCTATGTGCGCCAGGGGCTGCGCATGGAAAACCGGATCATCGACGGTGACTGGTCCATCCTGTGCCTGCGCAGGTCCATGCGGTGAAACCGCTGAAGATCCTCGGCTGGGGCGTCGGCGGCCTGATTGGCGCGGTGGCGCTGATCGCGGCAGGCTTCTTCCTCACCGCCTGGGTCGGATCGAGCATTCCGCGCAATTCCGGCTGGGCCGAGGCCGAAACCGGCATCCCGATCATGGTCGAGACCAATGGCGTGCACACCGGCATCGTGATGCCGATTGCAACGCCGGTGAAGGACTGGCGCGAGACCTTCCCATCCGCAGTGGAGCCAATGGCGGGCGGGATGCGGCCGACCCATGTCTCCGTCGGCTGGGGCGACCGCGAGGTGTTCCTCACCGTGCCCACCTGGGGCGACCTGAAAGCCAGCACCGCCGCGCGGATCGCCACGCAGGGCGGGCCGGCGGTGATGCGGGTCGCCCATTATTATCGCCCGGCGGGCGGCCCGAACCATCGCTGGGTGATCCTGCGGGAAGAGGAATATGCGCGGCTGGTCGCCGAAGTCGAAAAGGCGCTGCCGCCGATCGACGATCCGCGCAGCCGCGTCAGCCACGAAAGCTTCGATCCGCAGGCCAGCGTCTATGACAGTACGGGGCGCTACACGCTGGGCAACACCTGCAACCAGTGGGTGGGCGACACCCTGGCCGCAGCGGGAATCGAGATGGGCCTGTGGACCCCGCTGGCGGGCGGCGTGATGAAATGGATTCCCGAAGGCGGTGCACGCCCCTGACCGCCTGAAAAGTCTGGTGACTACCGCGCTTGCTTGCATTAGTGTCAGTAAGCCATGATCGACCTGCACACCGCTTTCGATGTCTTCGCCGACCGGATGATCCGCGTGGTCGTCTTCGATGTGCAGCGCTATCTGGTGGCGGCGGGCCTGTTCACCATTGCGCTGCTGGTGTTTCGAAGCTGGGCGCGCCGCAAGCGGATCCAGGGCCGCCACGCGACGCGCAAGGATTATACGCGCGAGATCGCCTCTTCACTGCGCACCTCCTTCGTGTTCGCGCTCACCACGTTCCTCACCCTGGGCCTGCGCGAGCTCGGACTGGTCAAGCTCAAGCTGGAAACCTTCACGCTGGTGACCGTCGCTTGGCAATTCGTGCTGATGGTCATCGCGCACGATGCCTATTTCTACTGGATGCATCGCGGCCTGCATCACAAGCGCCTGTTCCGCGCCACGCACCTGCACCATCACAAGTCCCGTACGCCGACGCCGTGGACCGCTTACAGCTTCTCCACCTGGGAAGCGGTGACGGAGGCGCTCTTCATCCCGATTTTCATGCTGGCGACCAGCGCGATGGGTTTCGCGATGACCGGGCTCGCGATCTTCCTGTTCCTCTGGCACATGATTTTCCGCAACGTGATCGGCCACCTCGGGGTGGAACTTTACCCCGCAGGCTGGGTCGACAATCGCTGGGTCGGCTGGTGGAACACGACCACGCATCACGACCTGCATCACAGTTCGGGCAACACCAATTTCGGGCTCTACTTCACCTGGTGGGACCGGTGGATGGGTACAGAGCATCCGCGCTACCGCGAGGAATTTCGCAAGGTGACGGCACGCACGCGCAAGGCAGAGCGCGAGAGCGCGCCGGAAACCGCGCCCGCTTAATCGGGCAGTGCCGCCAGCTGCGCGGCGAGAAAGCGCGCTTCGGCCGCTTCCGGCGCAAGAGCGAGCGCCGCTTCATAGGCAGCCCGTGCCTCCTCGCGCCTCCCCGCCAACACCAGCAGGTCCGCCCTTGCGGCATGGAACGGCAGGAAATCGGCGAGCCTTGCCGCCTCGAGTTCGTCCAGCACCGCAAGGCCGTCTTCCGGCGAGTGCGCGCGCGAAAGCGCGACGGCGCGGTTGATTGCGACCACCGGCGTCGGGCGCATCGCCAGCAGCATGTCGTAGAGCCGCAGAACAGCCGTCCAGTCGGTGCGACCCCTACGCCACCGCATCGCGTGGGCCAGATGGATCGTGGCGAGCGTCTGCAAGGCCCCCGGCTGGCGCAGCGCCGTCGCCCGGTCGAGCGCGGCACGCCCTGCCTCGATCCGTCGCGCATTCCACAGGGTAACATCCAGCTGCGACAGTGGGACCATCGTGTCCTTGCCGTCTACCCGCGCGCCTTCGCGCGAGCGGACCAGCAGAACCAGCGACAGCAGCCCGTGCGCCTCGGCCTCGTCGGGCATCAGCTCGGCCAGCAGCGCTGCCAGCCGCTCGACCTCAGGCGCCAGACCTTCGGTCTCGCCCTCGCCCGCAGCATTGCGGTAGGCAATGCCGAGCGCGGTCTCCAGCGTCTCCAGAACCGCGCAGACCCGAACGCCCCATTCGCCCGGCGGCGGGGTCTCGAACGGGATCCTCGCTGCCCTGATCTTGGCCTTGGCGCGGGTGATCCGCTGGTACATCGCGGGTTCTGTGGCAAGAAAGGCGCGCGCGATCCGCGCCACCGACACGCCGCAGATCACCCGCAGCGCGAGCGCAATCCGCGCCTCTGCCGCCAGCGCCGGATGGCAGCAGGTGAACAGCAGCCGCAACCGGTCGTCCGGGATCGGTTCGGGAAAGGCGATCACATCGCCCATGCCATCTGCCTCCGGCTGGGTGGAGAGCGCCCGCGCCTCGCGCGCGGCCTTGCGCAGCGCATCGAGCGCGCGTCGCCGCGCCGCCACGAAGGCCCACGCCGCAGGATCGCGGATTGGCGCTTTCTCGCGCAGCGCCGCCTCGCACGCTGCGGAAAACGCATCTTCCGCAAGGTCGAGATCGCGGAACTGCACGGCGAGGGCCGCGACGACCCTCGGCCGTGCATCCGCCAGCGCTTGCGCCAGACCGCCCAGGGCTAGTCCTGCCAGACGGGGCGCACTTCGACCGCGCCCTTGCCCGGAATCGGGATCAGCCTCGCCCAGCGCACGGCCTCGTCGTGGTCCTTCGCCTCGATCAGGTAGAAGCCGCCCAGTTCCTCGTGCGTTTCGGCGAAGGGCCCGTCGTGCAGCGTGCCCTCGCCGCCGTTCTCGTAGCGGATGGTCGTCGCCGTATGCGCCTCGCGCAGTCGTTCGCCGCTGAAGGCGACGCCCGCCGCGCCCAGCTCTTCCATCAGCTTCATGTGTCCCGCCAGCGTCGCCTCCATCACGGCCCCGCCATTTTCGCCCGCATAGGCACTTTCGTCTTCGTGAATCAGCAGCATGTATTGCATGGCCCAAATCCTCCGGTCCGGCACCGCCCCCGTGGCGATACTCTACCGCGAAGACGCCGCCCGTGCGCGCGTTTCGACAGACATGGCAAATTTTCCTCAGGAAGCGTCGGTAGCAGGCTCTGCCTGGGCCAGACCCGGACCGTTCACCATCTCGTGATAGCCAGCCACGGCGCGCACCACGCCGTGCATCATGTCCATGCGCGCAGGCACCGGAACCTGCGTGCGGCCGATCATCACCGCCACGGTGTAGATGCTGCCGTCCGGCGCGGTGAGAATGCCGACGTCGTTGTAGCCCGCCTGATCCGCCGGAGCGCCGGGCGCCACGATATCGAGCACCTGTCCGGTGCCGGTCTTGTGGCCGATCGACCATCCGTCGGGCAGCCCGCCCTTGAGGCGGTTGGGGCCGCTCTTCACATCGTCCAGCCAGGCGAGATAGCGCGCCGTGCTCTCCTGCGAGAGCAGTTCGCCGCCGTGCAGCCGCGCCAGTGCAGAGGCAATGGCAACGGGTGTCGCACCGTCGACGGGGTCGGCGACATAGGCATCGAACGCGCGCTGGCGGACGTCGTGCGGCACCTGCTTGCGCACTTCGAAGAAGGTCTTGCCCAGCGCCCAGCCCTGCTGCCACTCGAGCCCCGCGATCCGCGATTGCATCGGGCGTTCGCCGGGGCCGAAGCGGATATCGGCAAAGCCCTTGCGCGCCAGTGTCTTGCGCACCTCGTCCGGGCCGCCGACCCGGCGCAGGACCATGTCGTTCGCCGTGTTGTCGCTCGCGGTCAGAGCGCGCTCGAGGAAGTCCTTGTAAGTGGTTGAAAAACTTCCGTTGGCGATCACGCTGCGGCGGATCGGATTGTGGAATACCGCCAGATCGTCGACCCGTACCGTGCCCGTTTCCGACAGGTCCAGTTCGCCGCGATCCGCCTGGTCGAGCGCGGTCAGCGCAACCCACAGCTTGCTGACGCTCTGCTGCGGAAACAGCTGCGTGCCGTTGTAATGCATCATGCGCGAACGCGCGGGGTCGTGCACCGCGATCCCGATCTTTCCCTCCAGGCCTGTGCCCAGTGCGAAGAGGCGATCGTCGAGCCATTCCTCCTCCGCCGAACGCTCCACCGCGATGTCTTCGGCGGCCTGCTCGATCCGCTCCTCGAACGAAGGCGCGCCGGAGGTGTCGTCCGTCTCCCCGGTCAGGTGACAGGTCGCCAGCGATCCGAGCATGAGGACGCAGAAGACTTGGAGGAGAAAGGTTCGCATCGGGTGCGATATAGGACGGAGTGACTGATTATGAATGACCGGCGCCGGATGCCCCGGCTCAGCCCGCCGCCGCGACGATCTGCGCCCAGCCAGCTTCGTCAATCACCTCGATGCCCAGTTCTTCCGCCTTCTTGAGCTTGCTGCCCGCCCCCGGCCCGGCCACCAGCAGGTCCGTCTTCGCGGAAACGCTGCCAGCCGCCTTCGCGCCCAGCCGTTCGGCCTGCGCCTTGGCTTCATCGCGGCTCATCGTCTCCAGCTTGCCGGTGAACACGACCGTCTTACCCGCGACGGGGCTTTCCACGGTTTCGACCTCGTAGACCGGCGGATCGACCTCCCCTGCGCCGGGTTCGGCCCCGATCAGATCGGCCCACACCTGCCGGTTGTGCTCTTCGTGGAAGAAGTCGGCGAGCGCGTGGCCCACCGCCGTCCCGATTCCGTCCGCGCGCACCTCGTAGATGCGGCGCACCGCTTCCAGCATCCGCGTGTTGAAGGGGCTGACCTTCTCGTCATCCCCGCGCGGATTTTCGCTGCGGTATTCATGGAATTCCTTGGCCTTCCCCGGAAGCCTGCGAATATCGCCCAGCCCCTTCATCAGGTCGCGCGCCGTGACCGCTCCCACATGGCGGATGCCGAGGCCGAAGAGCAGCCGCGCGGCGTCGGGCGTGCGCTTTTCCTCCACAGCCGCCAACAGGTTGTCCACCGACTTGTCCTGCCAGCCTTCGAGCGCGAGAATCTCCTCGCGCCGCTTGCGCAGGTGGAAGATATCCGCCGGGCTTTCGAGCCAGCCCAGCCCGTGGAACTGCGCGATCGTCTTCTCGCCCAGCCCTTCGATGTCGAGCGCGCCGCGGCTGACGAAATGCTCCAGCCGCTCGGTCGCCTGCGCGGGGCAGATCAGCCCGCCGGTGCAGCGCACATCGACCTCACCCTCCTCGGCCACCGCCTCGCTGCCGCATTCGGGGCAATGGTCGGGGAAGTGGTAGGGCTCGCGTTTCGCATCAGGCGTCAGGTTCTCGACCACCTGCGGGATCACGTCGCCTGCGCGCTGCACGCAGACCCGGTCCCCCGGCCGCACGCCGAGCCGGGCGATCTCGTCGCGGTTGTGCAGGGTGACGTTGGTGACGGTCACCCCGCCCACCAGCACCGGCGCGAGGCGGCCCACGGGCGTCAGCTTGCCCGTGCGCCCCACCTGGATGTCGATCGCCTCCAGCGTCGTCTCGGCGCGTTCCGCGGGGAACTTGTGCGCCAGCGCCCAGCGCGGGGCCTTGGCGACGAAGCCCAGCCGGTCCTGCCAGTCGAGCCGGTCGACCTTGTAGACCACGCCGTCGATTTCATAGGGCAGATCAGCGCGTTGCGCAGCGATGCTCTCATAATGGGCGAGCAGCGCGTCGAGGCCTTCTAACCGCGTGAACAGCCTGGAAACCGGCAGGCCGAAGCCTTCAATCGCCCGGATCACCTCCTGCTGCGTCTCGCCCGGCACCGCGCTCGCAGCGCCCCAGCCATGCGCCCAGAAGCGCAAGGGGCGGCTGGCCGTCACCTTCGCGTCCTTCTGCCGCAGCGATCCCGCCGCCGCGTTGCGCGGGTTGGCGAACTGGCGGACCTTTGCGGGGTCGAACTCCTCGCCCTTCTCTTCCGCCGCAGCCCGCGCCTCGTCCATCAGGCGCGTGTTGAGATCGGCGAAGGCCGCGCGCTCCATGTAGACCTCGCCGCGTATCTCGAACACGTCCGGCGCGTCGCCTTCCAGCCGCGCGGGGATATCCGCGATGTGGGCGACATTGGCGGTCACATCCTCGCCAATCTGCCCGTCGCCGCGCGTTGCCGCGCGCACCAGCTCGCCCTTCTCGTACCGCAGGGAGCAGGACAGCCCGTCGATCTTGTCCTCGGCGGTGAATGCGACCGGTGCGTCCTGCTCCAGATCGAGAAAGCGCCGCACCCGCGCGACCCATTCGCCCACTTCCTGCGCGTCGAACGCATTGTCGAGGCTCATCATGCGAACCTCGTGCGTCACCTTGGATAGCGGCGAGGCGACGACCTCGTGCCCCACGCCCTTCGACGGCGAATCCGCGCGCACCAGATGCGGGAAAGCCGCCTCCAGCGCCTCGTTCCGGCGAACCAGCGCGTCATATTCCTGATCGGTGATCTCGGGCGCGTCCTCGGCGTGATAGAGCCGGTTGTGCTTCCGGATACTGCGCGCCAGCCGCATCAACTCGTTTGCGGCATCCGCTTCGGAAAGGTCGTTCACATCATCCATCGCCCGCGTTCGATAGGCCAGCCTTGCCGCTCGACGGAAGTCATTTTCGAGCCTTGCGAAACACGATATGACACTTGTTAAGTCTGAAGGGGGGAATCGGACATGGGTCTGGGTAGGAAGCTGGGCTGCGGCTGCGGCGTATTGATCGTGCTGATCGTCGTCGCGGCGGCGGCGATATGGATCTGGAAGCCATGGTCGCAGATGGTGCCGCTCGAAATGGTCGAACCCGACGAGCAGGTGGGCGAACGGATCGATACCGGCGACGTGCTCGGCAACTTCTATCCCGCGAAAGGCGCCAACAACGGGCCCGGCATCCTGCTTGTCGGCGGGAGCGAAGGCGGCCTCGGCGACGAGATGAGCCGCTTGGCGCAGGCCCTGCAGAGCGACGGTTTCTCCGTCCTGCATCTCAGCTACTGGCGCGCGCCCGGCCAGCCCGAACGGCTGGAGGGCATCCGGCTGGAGACCTTCCAGCGCGGGCTCGCATGGCTTCGCGCCCAGCCCCAGGTCGATCCCTCGCGCCTTGCCATGATGGGCTGGTCGCGCGGCAGCGAGGCGACGCAGCTGATGGCGATCCGCAATCCTTCCATCAAGGCGATCGTTCTGGGCATGCCCGGCAACGCGGTATGGCCCGGTTTTTCGTGGGACGCCCCGTGGCAGCAGTTCGGCGCGCCATGGACCTGGGAAGGCGAAGCGCTGCCCTACCTCGACACCAGCGAGGTGCAGATGTTCGGCCGCGACATGGACGAGGTCAACAGCGACCTCATGGCCCTGCAGGAACAGCAGCCCGATGCGGTCATCCCCATAGAAGAGGTCGGCGTGCCCGTGCTGATGATCTGCGGCGAGGCGGACAGCGTGTGGGCGTCCTGCCCGATGGCCCGCAAGATAGAGGAACGCGCGGCGGCCAGTGGCAAGGACGACGTGCAGCTGCTCGCCTACATGGACGCCGGACACTACGGCTATGGCGCGCCGGTCAGCGAGGACGATCCGCAGTTCGGGGAATTGTCCCGCCTCGGCGGATCACCCGAGGGGAACGCGGAAGCGCTGCAGCAAAGCTACCGCGAGATCGTGCGGTTTCTCAACGACGCGCTGTGAGGCACCCGGCAGGCCCCGCCGGACCGCGCACGACAAAGGCTGAAAGGTGCCCGACATGATCGCTCCAATGGTTCTCGCTGTTCTTGGCCAGGCGGCCACCATGCCCGCGCAGCTGCCGCACGGCGTGCTCTACGACTATTCCGAGGCGGCGCAGCTTTGCGACAGCATGGGCGGGATGGGCGAGCTGACCGTCTATGACGATTTCGCGCAGCTGGCGGACCTCAACGGCGATGGCGTTTCCGATATCATCGTGGATTACTCCGCCCTCTCCTGCTCGGACAGCGCAAGCCTTTACGCCTCGGGATCGAGCGGCTTTGCGCTGAAGGTATATCTCGGCGGCTCGGGCGATCTCGCCCCGGCCTACGAAACCACGGTTCGCGGGTGGAACCTGATCGAGACGGCCGATGGCCCCGCCCTGGAGCTGACGACGGCGGGCGGTGCGTCCTGCGGCACAGCCAACAGGTCGCAAAGCTGCACCTACCGGGTCAGCTGGTATCGGGGCGGCTTCATCGAAGGCCCGAAGCGCGCGGCGCGGTAGAGTGCCGAATAAGTCAGGCTGTCGCTGTCAGGCGGGCCAGTAGATCTTGGTGAGCGGAAGCAGGCGCCGCCCATCCTCATCCAGCTGGTCGTATTGCTCGATCAGGGCTTTGGCCAACTCGTCCAGACTCATGAGATGAGTCACGGTTGAAGCGCGCTCGGCTTCGTAGTGTGCATCCTTGGTGAATCCGCCCGTGCTCACGTACAGACCGCGATCGTCGGCATGGCGTCCACCGAGGAAGCTGCGGATTTCCTGCGACCCCATTTGGCCGCGGCGATGCTTAACCTCGACCACGATGCGCGGGCGTTCGAACCCGAAACCATCGCGCGAGGCAATAATATCCTTCCCACGGTCCGGGCCGGCCGCCGAGATCGACGTGCGATAGCCGAGCGCTCTCAGCAAGGCTGCCACCAGTTCCTGCATGTCGTCCCACGAGAGGGCATTGATCCGGTCTTTGACCCGCTCGAGAGCCAGCCCCTCGATATCGGAGAAGGGGTCTAGGTCCGCCTCTGCATCGACGTCTTCCGTGTCATTCGCCCCAACCGTTTCCTTCTCGCCCGTCACTACTCTTTTGACGTCGATCTCGGCCTCGGCGGGGACTTTGAACAGGGTCAGAACCGCACCAAGACTGTTCTTTGTCGTGGTTTCGAGCGCGTCGCGAGGCACCTCGGTACGCCAGGAAACCGCCCGGACGACCGGAAGTTCAGGAATCAGGCCAAGCTCGAAGCGTGCCGGACCTGTAATCTCCCCGAAGTGATAGTTCCGCGTATCGGGTTCATAGACCAGCACTTCGTCGCCGATCTGCAGCTCGTTGAGAAACCGCCACCACTGACTGCCCGCAACGATGACCTGTTTCTCCGTGAGGGAAGGTACGCGCTGGGCGACGAGCGCTCGCATCTCTTCCCGGCTCGTGACAGAGGTGAAGTCCGTCTCGTCATCGAGACCGACCGCAACCACGTTATTCTCGACGAATTCCTTCGTCAGTCGGCTTCCCCGGCCGGAAGTTATCTTCCACATTGTCATGTCACACCCCCTCCAGCAGCCGATCCGCCTGCGCGCGCGCCTCGGGCGTGACTTCGGCGCCGGATAGCATGCGCGCGATCTCTTCCTGCCGCCCCCCGGCGTCGAGCAGCACGACGGAGGTCTTCGTAACCGTACCGCTGCTCGCCTTGGCGATCTGGTAATGGACCCGCCCGCGCGCGGCGACCTGCGGGCTGTGCGTCACCACCAGCACCTGTCCGTCTGTTGCCAGTCGCGCCAGCCGTTCACCGATGGCAGACGCGACAGCGCCGCCCACGCCGCGGTCGATCTCGTCGAAGATCATCGTCGCCGCGCCGCCCTTTTCGGCGAGCGCAACCTTCAGCGCGAGGATGAAGCGGGATAGTTCGCCGCCGCTGGCAATCTTGTTGAGCGGCGCGAAGTCGGCGCCGGGATTGGTCGCGATCAGGAATTCGACCGCGTCCATCCCGCTCGCGCTCCATTTTTCCTGCGGCAGCGGCTCCACCTGCGTGCGGAACCGCGCGGCGTCCAGCTTCAGCGGGCCGAGTTCCTCCGCAACCGCCTTGTCGAGAGTCTTGGCTGCCGCCTTGCGTGCCTTGCGCAGCCGGTTCGCCGCGCCTTCATAGGCCTCGAAAGCCTCCCGCTCGGCAAGGCGCAGCGCGTCGAGCTGGGCCTCGCCCCCCTCGATCGCATCGAGCTTGCCGCGCAGTTCGCGCATCTTGTCGGGCAGCTCGTCGACCTCGCAGCGGTGCTTGCGGGCGAGCGCGCGCAGATCGAACAGCCGGGTCTCGGCGGCATCCAGCGCTGCGGGATCGTGAACCAGCGCCTCGGCAGCCTCTTCCAGCTTCTCCTCGGCTTCGGTCGCTTCGAGAATTGCGCGATCCAGCGCGCCGAGCGCCTCGGCCAGCAGCTTGTGCTCACCCGCGATCCGGTCCAGCCGGCGTGCGGCGGTGCGCAGTTCGCTGAGCGGCGATTCCGATCCGTCCCAGATGTGGCGCAATTCCTCCAGGTCGCCGGAGAGGCGCTCGCCCTTCTGCATCGCGGCGCGCTGTTCGGCGAGGCGGGCTTCCTCGCCCGCCTGCGGCGCGATTTCGGTCAGTTCGGCGAGATGCGCCAGCAGCAGATCCTGCTCCGCGCTGGCGGCATCGATGGCCTCGCGCGCGTCTTCCAGCGCCTCGGAGGCGTGCTGCCATTCGCGGTAGGCGCGCGCGACCCCGGCGCTGTCGGCACCGGCAAAACGGTCGAGCAATTGCCGGTGGCCGCGCGGATTCACCAGTCCGCGATCGTCGTGCTGGCCATGCAGCTCGACCAGGATCGGCGCGAGATTGCGCAGCAGGCCGACGCTGGTGGACTGGTCGTTCACGAAGGCCTTGGAGCCGCCGTCCGCCTTCACCAGGCGGCGCACGATCAGCGGTTCGCCCGGTTCGATCTCGATCCCCGCATCCTCCAGCACCTCGGCCAGCGCAGGCGGGAGCGTGCCGAATTCGAACGTCGCGGTAACGCTGGCCTGCTTGGCCCCGCTGCGTACGAGGCCGCTATCCGCCCGGTTGCCGAGCACCAGGCCCAGCGCATCGAGCAGGATCGACTTGCCCGCCCCCGTCTCCCCCGTGAGCACGCCGAGACCGCGCCCGAAATCGAGATCGAGCGCTTCGATCAGCACGACATTGCGGACGGCGAGTTGGGTCAGCATTGCATGCGCAGGCTAGCGCGGATGCGCGGCGAAGTCAGCGCCGGCAGCGGGCAAAGCCCCTCTTCGATGTGCATAAACCCGGGCAGACCGGATGCCCAGGGGAATCGGAAAGCGGTCAGTTCGCCAGCGCGACCTGCGCATCGGGCGCATGGTCCTGCACCAGATCGAATGCCTTGTCGTACCACTCGCTGCCCGGATAGTTCGCGCCGAGCACGGCGGCGTACTTCTTGGCTTCGGTCGGGATACCCAGCGCGAGGCTGGTTTCCGTCAGCCGGTAAAGCGCTTCGGCGGCATGGCTGGTGGTCTGGTAGTTATCGATCACGTTCTGGAAGCGGATCTGCGCGGCAGTCCACTTGCCCGAACGTTCGTAGAACCGGCCGATTTCCATTTCCTTGCCCGCAAGGTGATCGTTCACGAGGTCGATCTTCAGGCGTGCGTCGGACGCATATTCGCTCTGCGGAAAGCGGCGTTCCACCTCGCGCAGCGCGGCCAGCGCCTGCTCGGTCGTCTTCTGGTCGCGCGTGACGTCGCTGATCTGTTCGTAATAGCTCAGCGCGATCAGGTAATAGGCGTAAGGCGCATCCTTGTTGCCCGGGTGGATCGACAGGAAGCGCTGCGCGCTCTGGATCGACTTCGCGTAATCGCGCGAGACATAGTAGCTGAACGCGCTCATCAACTGCGCGCGGCGGGCCCAGGGCGAATAGGGGTGCTGACGCTCCACCTCGTCGAACAGGGCCGCGGCCAGATCCGCATTGCCGCGATCGAGCCGATCCTTCGCGCTGGCGTAAAGCGTTTCGACATCGCGCGCGACATAGGCCGTGTCGGCGGGGCCGGAGCTGCCACCCGCACATGCGGTGGCGAGCGTGGCGAGGCTGCCGAGAGCGGCTGCGGCGAGGAATTTCTTGCGGAGGATCGTCATGGGCGCGGGGTATAGCGCCGGGTGCCCTGAACGCCAAGTGAAACGGTAGCGCCGGATCGGGCGAAAAGGCGTTCAGCCCTGCCCGGTCGGCTCCACCCCCTCCGGCGCGTCCCACAGCAGATGCCTGCCTTCCAGACTGACCAGATTCTTGGCGCGGATCACCTCGCCCTTGGTCGTGTAGCCGAGCAGCTGTTCCGCATCGAGATGCGGGTTCACCGCCAGCACGCGCAGTTCTTCGGAGCTGAAGTCGCTCAGCCCGCGGGCACGTTCCTGCCCGTGCTGGTCGTAGATGTGGAGAACGTCGCCACGGCTGAAATCGCCGTCGATCGAGAGGATGTCCTCGCGCCGGATCGACCGATCGCCATTGGCCAGTTCGTCCGCCAGTTCATCCGCAACGCCAATGCTGCCGGCCATCTGCAGGCGGTTGGCGATCCACTTTTCCCAGCCCGAGGTCGGCGTGTCGTGCGCGACGAATTTGGTCGCCCGGCGCTCTCCGTCGAGCACGGAGGTAAGCGGATTGTCCGCCTCACCATGCGCGATGTAGGTGGTGACGCCCGCTTCCTGTGCGATGTTCGCCGCCATCAGCTTGGTCGTCATCCCGCCGGTGCCCAGCGTGCTCTTGCCCTTGGTCGCTTCCATGAAGGGGGCGACATCCGTGACTTCGGGAATGAACTCCGCGCCTTCCTCGTCCGGGTGACGGTCGTACAGGCCATCGACCTCGGTCAGGATGATGAAGTCCTTCGCGTCGACCATTTGCGCCACCTTGGCCGCCAGCCGGTCGTTATCGCCCACGCGGATTTCCTCGGTGGTGATCGAATCGTTTTCGTTGATGATCGGCATCACGCCCGCTTCCAGCAGACGGAACACTGTGTTGCGCGTGTTGAGGAAGCGGCGGTGATCCTCGAAATCGCCCAGCGTCAGCAGAACCTGCGCGATCTCGAAATTGAATTCGTGCCCGATCTGCTTGTAGGCATTGGTCAGCAGCGGCATGCCGCAGGCGGCGGCGGCCTGCTTGTCGCTCACCCCGGCGGTTTCGGGCCGCTCGCCCACGATCTTGAGGCCCAGGGCAACGGCGCCGGAACTGCAAAGGATGACATTGGTGCCGCGATCGCGCAGCTTGGCAACGTCTTCCAGCATGCGCTGGATGAACCCGAAACGCGGCGTCAGGCGTTCGGTGTTCGCAACCAGGGTGGAACCGATTTTGACAACAAGGGTGTTCGATTGGGACATGTTCTATCCATGCGCTCGTGCGAATTCGTGGCGCGGACATAGGCTGCGGTATTGCATCGCACAACCCGCTGGAAAAAATTGCACGAGTGTGTTATAAAAGAATAAATCTATCATGGGAACGATGGCGCAGCGCCAAAAAGGCGATGCGCAAACCGGCCCCGAAAAATAAGACGGAGAGATATTATCTTTCAGAACATCCTTTTGATCGGCTGTGGAAAAATGGGCGGCGCCCTTCTCGAATACTGGAAGAAGGGCGACGAGGATTTTACGATCGTTGATCCGTTCCTTGAAGATGCCCCCGAAGGTGTGCGGCTCGTCGCGCAGCAGGGCGATCTGGGCGACAAGCGCTTCGATGTCATCATCGTGGCGATCAAGCCGCAGATGATCGACGACATCCTGCCCGACTATGCGCCGATCCTGAATGACGGCGGATACGTCGTCTCGATGGCGGCGGGCGCCTCTATCGCACGCATCTCCAAGGTGATGGGCGACGCACCCGTGATCCGGATCATGCCCAACCTGCCCGCATTCGTGGGCAAGGCGACCAACGGCCTGGTCGCAGGCCCCGGCGTGACCGACGACCAGCGCAAGCACGCGCATGCGATGATGGAGCGGACCGGCACCGTCGTCGAAGTGGCGGATGAGGACCAGCTCGACCGCGTGACGGCCGTTGCAGGCTCAGGCCCCGGCTACGTGTTCGAACTGGCACGCGCCTATGTCGCTGCGGCCGAAGGTATCGGCTTCTCGCACGAACAGGCGCGCGCGCTGGTGCTTGGCACGCTGGAAGGCACGATTGCGATGGCAATCGACCAGGACGACAAGTCCCTGGAAGACCTGCGCAATTCCGTCACCAGCAAGGGCGGCACCACTGCCGCCGGGCTCGATGCGCTGAACGGCGACGGCGCCGTCTCGCGCAAGTTCGAACAGACGCTCGAGGCGGCCTACAAACGCGCCGTCGAACTGCGCTGACCCGCAGGCGCGGCGGGCTGTGGAACCCCGCCCCCGCCTTGTCCGTCTATCAAGTGCAGCATCAAGAATAACAGATCCGAAGAGGACCACCATGAACGACCAGACCCTGGACCCCGCAATCCATATCCATGAACTTGGGAGCAATGCACGCGCGGCCGCGAAGGGCCTGCTGACCGCCAGCACCGAATCCAAGAACACCGCCCTGCGCGCCGCCGCCAAGGCGCTGCGCGACAATCAGGACGAACTGCTCGAAGCGAACGCGAAGGACGTTGCCTCGGTCGAAGGCAAGAAGCCCGACAGCTTCGTCGACCGGCTGAAGCTCACGCCCGACCGGATCGAAGGCATGGCCAGCGCGCTCGAACAGATCGCCGAGCTGCCCGACCCCGTGGGCCGCCAGCTTGCCGAGATCGACCGGCCCAACGGGTTGAAGATCGAACGTGTCGCGGTGCCCATCGGCGTGATCGGCATGATTTACGAATCGCGGCCCAACGTGGGCGCGGACGCATCGGCGCTGTGCCTCAAGAGCGGCAACGCGGTCATCCTGCGCGGCGGTAGCGAGAGCCGCAATTCGACCCGCGTGATCGTGCGCTGCATGCAGCAGGGCCTCAAGGAAGCTGGCCTGCCCGAAAACGCCGTGCAGACCGTGGGCACGACCGACCGCGCTGCCGTGGCCGAGCTGCTCAAGGCGGACGAATTCGTCGACCTCGTGATCCCGCGCGGCGGGCGTGGCCTCGTCGAGCTGGTGCGTGACCAGGCCAGCGTGCCCACGCTGCTCCACCTCGACGGCAACTGCCACACCTATGTCCACGCCAAGGCCGATCTCGACAAGGCGGCGGAAGTCATCCGCAATGCCAAGCTGCGCCGGACCGGTGTGTGCGGCGCGACCGAGAGCATCGTGGTCGACAAGGCGGTGGCCGAGCAGGCGATTCCCAAGATCGCGGCGATCTTTGGCGACGACTGCGAACTGCGCGGCGACGAGACCGCCGTTTCGCTCGCGCCCTCGATCAAGCCCGCAACGGACGAAGACTGGGGCACCGAATATCTTGACCCCATCGCGAGCGTGAAGGTGGTCGATGGCCTCGACGAGGCAATCGAATGGGTGGACACCTATTCCAGCCACCACACCGACGCGATCATCACCGAGGATGAAGACGCGGCGCGCAAGTTCATGACCAGCATCGATAGCGCGATCCTGATGCACAACGCCTCCACCCAGTTCGCCGACGGCGGCGAGTTCGGCATGGGCGCGGAAATCGGCATCGCGACCGGCAAGATGCACGCGCGCGGGCCCGTCGGCCTCGAACAGCTGACCAGCTTCAAGTACCTCGTCCACGGCAACGGCCAGACGCGACCCTGACACACCTGACACAGTGTCTTAAGGCCAAAAACCCCGCCCTCTCGGAATGAGAGGTTCGGGCACACGGCAAAGAGGGGGCGGGCCAGCATGGCTCGCCCCTTTTTGCGTGCGCGGCCGATGGAGGCGGCAGAGGCAGGATCGACGCATTGAAAGAGCGGGTGCCCAGTTAGCGGGTCGGGAGCGTGTAGGATAGTTCACGATGGACCGCGCGCTCAACGGCGTCGACGTGCCCGTCTACTCCGCAGCCTGCCCTGAGCGCCTGCCCTGGCAGGCAGTCGAAGGAGCAAGCCGGTCGGCACGCGGATCACCTACAACGACCGCCTGCCTAGCCTGCCCCCGCGAAGGCGGGGGTTCATGTTGCGCAACCGCGCGCCCGATCGCTTTACGGAGGGCCGCGCAAAAGGCCTCAACGCGGTCGGCCAGATGGAGCTGAAGCGGCTCAAGAAACAATGGCGCGAGGAGTACGAGCGCGAGCAGGCGCAGGGCGGCGAGGCCCGCGTGTTCGCCTCGATCGAGGCCAAGATCGCCAAGGTGCACCAGCGCCGCCTCGACTCCATGAGCCCCCGCGCCCGCGCGGCCTGGGACGCCTTCAAGGCCATCGAGGCCGAGGACGAGGCCGCAGGCTACCGCTGGTGGGAGGACCCGGAGCATCCGCTGTACCATGCGAGGGCGGGTGAGGATGACAGCGACGACTGGGAGGAGCGGACGCTGCCTGCGCCGGGATGGCGGCGCCGCGTGCGCGAGGAGGAGGAGGAGCCGGAGGAGAACCCCAAGTGGCGTGGGTTGAAGGATGGGGGGTGGAAGTGAATTAGTAGAGCAAATTACACGCTTCGCATCCCTCTTAAGCTAGGTTACATAATGGCTAGAGGGGTATCTGGCATGAAGCTTAGTCACGTTTATGCGCGTTTCTACAAATCTTTTAACTTTGATCATCGCCGAAAGGCGCATCCCAAAGCGGAGAAGCGTGAATGGGAGATGATTGGTTCGCTTTGGTATCCATACGTTGAGGTTCCAATTGACCAGTTAATTACGACTATCGTTGGAGCGAACGAGTCCGGGAAAAGCCACCTCCTCAGTGCAATTGAGAAGGCTATCACTGGAGAAGGCTTCCAGCATCAGGACCTGTGTCGCTATTGCGATTTCTTCAACGTAGAACGAGGCAATGAATTTTGGCCACACCTTGGCGTATCGTGGATCGATTTAGACGCGAATGATGTAACCAAAATACGGTCAGAAGTCTCTGAAGCTCCTGAAAAATTCGACTCCTTTCTCATGTTCCGGGAAGGCCCCGAACGGCTTAACCTGTATTTTCCCGATGGGTCTGGGAGTTATGTAAATGTCAGCATAACTGGCGACGCCGCGCGAGAATTTGGCAGCGTGTCACTACCTCGGGCGTTCAGGCTCGAATCCAAAACAGCTCTTCCGGCCGCCCTACCCACATCCGAGTTGCTCAAAGCGGAGAACGCAGCGCCGAAGAATAGGGCATCTCGGAAAATATGGATGAAGGCTGCCGACATGCTCTTCGAGGCTTGGCCTGGAGACAAAGACCGGTTCGCAGGGACTCTTCCATCCATTGCACCAGGGCTGGCGTCGATACTGTCAGAGGTAAACGACCAATCCGCCGCCCCGGCAGAAGAATTGAAGCGATCCTACGAACTTGCGCGCAAGCTACTAATGCAGCTCGCAAATATCGAACCCGAGCGCCTTGTGGAGCTAGCCCAGTATATCGAAGCTGGAGAGAATGGTCATGCGACAGCTCTAGCTGAAAGCATAAATCAGCAACTCGAAAAGAAACTAAACTTTCCAAAATATTGGGTCCAAGATAGAGATTTTCAACTTCGAGTCACGGCGCTTGAGTCCGAATTAGTTTTCACTATTCGCGACCGAACCGGAACTCAATATACCTTCGACGAGCGAAGTGCGGGCCTGAAGTATTTTCTTTCATATTTTATCCAGGCACAGACCCACATTCCTGACCCAACTCGCCCAGAAATTTTGCTCATGGATGAACCGGATGCGTATCTGTCCGCAGAAGCACAGCAAGACTTACTTAAGATCTTCCGAAACTTCGCGGAACCAGATGGCGACACAAGGCCAGTGCAGGTAGTATATGTTACCCATTCACCGTTCCTACTAGACAAAAACCATGCCGAGCGCATCCGTGTCCTTGAAAAAGGAAAGGGCGAGGACGGCACCCGTGTCATAAGGAATGCCTCACAAAATCACTACGAGCCGCTGCGCTCAGCATTCGGAGCCTTTGTCGGCGAAACCGCCTTTATTGGGGCTTGTAACCTTCTGGTCGAAGGGGTCGCAGACCAAGTCCTGCTAGCTGGTCTATCACGGGTGATATTGAACCGCGGAGCAAACAGCGAAACAGAACTTCTCGATTTAAATCGGGTGGTTATGGTGCCGTGCGGGTCAGCTAGTCATGTGCCGTATATGCTTTATTTGATCCGAGGTCGCGATAGCGAGGCACCATCAGTGGTCGTCCTCCTCGATTCGGATGAAAGCGGAAAAAAGTCAGCAGAAATATTGCGGAAGGATGACAAGCAAACGCGCCGGCTCATCAACTCCAAATTTATAATGCAATTCGACGAGCTGAACATCGTTCACGATACCGGACATCGGATGGAAGAGCCGGAGGACTTGATACCGGCACCATTAGCCGTTGCGGCAGCCAATCTTTATTTTCGCGAAGTTGCCGAGTTTCGTGAGGGAGAGGCACTCGTAATTCAGGAGGAGGATGTATCCAAAGCGCTTGGAGCGAAAGTCGGAATCTATGATGCACTAAAGAAGGCGGCCGACGCCAAAGGGGGGCACATTGACAAGATTGGCTTCGCCCGTGCAGTCGTGACGCTCTGTGAAAATGCCGCCGAGAAAGAGCTCCAATCCGACATTGATGAATTCATCGACAGAATGAAGGAACTATTTAAGAAAATAAATAGGAATATCCGCGCTGCTAACGAGGAGAGGTATAGACATCGCGCCAAGTCAATGGTTGAGCAGCATCGTAAGATTTTTATTCAGGATCACCCCGAAGGCGCAACGCGTGAGCAAGGACTTTTCCTTTTCGAACGGATTGGAGACGGACTGGACAACTCTCTCGACTCGAAAGCTATGCGCGACATGATGAGAGAGCTGACAGCTGATTTTAAGCTCGACGGCGAAGCGAACGAGCCTATCCCCGATTTCGATGATTTTGTCTCAAAACTAAGGATGCTGAAGGATGCCCTCGAGTATCGACGTACGTCAATCGAGAGCGAAGAGGTTGCTCGAACGCGGAAACCCTCAGCAAAAAATAAGGCCAGAAAAAAACCTAAAGCGATCGCAGCCGACGAGAGGGGCGAAGACATCACTCCTCCCCCATCCGCAGCGCAGCAATAAACGCCTCCTGCGGAAGCTTACTTTCCTCCCGCCTATACTGGGACAGGCCGCCCTGCGGGCGCTCCCGCATCCTCAGAATGACCTCAGAATGAGAGTTACTCTTCCCCCATACGGAGCGCGGCAATGAAGGCCTCCTGAGGGATCGAGACGTTGCCGTACTCTCTCATTCTGGCCTTCCCCTTCTTCTGCTTCTCCAGCAGCTTCTTCTTGCGGCTGATGTCGCCGCCATAGCACTTGGCGGTCACGTCCTTGCGCAGGGCGGCGATGGTTTCGCGGGCGATCACCTTGCCGCCGATCGCGGCCTGGATCGGGATCTTGAACAGGTGGCGCGGGATCAGGTCTTTCAGGCGCTCGCACATGCCGCGGCCGCGTTCCTCCGCCACGGAGCGGTGGACGATCAGCGACAGCGCGTCGACCGGCTCGTTGTTGACGAGGATGTTCATCTTCACGAGGTCGCCTTCGCGCAGGCCGATCTGCTCGTAATCGAAGGAGGCGTAGCCGCGGCTGATCGACTTCAGGCGGTCGTAGAAGTCGAAGACCACCTCGTTCAGCGGCAGCTCGTAGCTGACCTGCGCGCGCCCGCCGACATAGGTCAGGTTGGTCTGGATCCCGCGCCGGTCCTGGCACAGCTTCAGGATCGCGCCGAGATATTCGTCGGGCGTGTAGATCACCGCCTTGATCCACGGCTCCTCGATCATCTCGATCCGGTTGGGGTCGGGATAGTCGGATGGATTGTGCAGCTCGATCACCTTGGCCTCTTCGTTCTTCGTGTGGCCGAGGTGGATGCGGTAGACCACGGATGGCGCGGTCGTGATCAGGTCGAGGTCGTATTCGCGGCTGAGGCGTTCCTGGATGATCTCGAGGTGCAGCAGGCCGAGGAAGCCGGCGCGGAAGCCGAAGCCCAGCGCGGCGGAGCTTTCCATCTCGAAGGTGAAGCTCGCATCGTTGAGGCGCAGCTTGCCGATGGATTCGCGCAGCTTCTCGAAATCGGCCGCGTCGACGGGGAAGAGGCCGCAGAACACCACCGGCTGCGGCTCGCGATAGCCGGGCAGCGCTTTCGTGGCGCCGTTCTTGACCGTGGTGATCGTGTCGCCCACGCGCGCCTGGTCGACCTCCTTGATCTGCGCGGTGATGAAGCCGATCTCGCCCGGGCCGATCTCCGCCAGGTCAACGCGCTTGGGGGTGAAGGCGCCGACGCGGTCGATCAGGTGCTCGGTCTGCCCCTGCATGAACTTGACGTTGAGGCCCTTCTTCAGGACGCCGTCGATCACGCGCACAAGGATGACGACGCCCAGATACGGATCGTACCAGGAATCGACGAGCGAGGCCTTGAGCGGCGCGTCGCGGTCGCCCTGCGGCGGGGGAATGCGCGCGACGATCGCTTCGAGCACGTCCTCCACGCCGATGCCGGACTTGGCGCTGGTGAGCACCGCGCCGCCATTTTGCCACGTGCCGGTGGCCTGGATGCCGACGATCTCCTCGATCTCCTCGGCGACCCGCTCGGGCTCGGCCGCGGGCAGGTCTATCTTGTTGATAACGGGCAGGATTTCGTGATCATGCTCGATCGACTGGTAGACATTGGCGAGGGTCTGCGCCTCCACCCCCTGCGCCGCGTCGACCACCAGCAGCGCACCCTCGCACGCGGCGAGGCTGCGGGAGACCTCGTAGGCGAAGTCGACGTGGCCGGGCGTGTCCATCAGGTTGAGCTGATAGGTCTCGCCATCGGACGCGGTGTAGTTGAGGCGCACGGTCTGCGCCTTGATGGTGATGCCCCGCTCCCGCTCGATATCCATGTTGTCGAGCAGCTGTTCCTTCATCTCCCGCTCGGTCAGCCCGCCGGTAAGCTGGATCAGCCGGTCGGCGAGCGTGCTCTTCCCGTGGTCGATATGGGCGATGATGGAAAAATTGCGGATCTTGGAAAGGTCAGTCATTGCCGCCGCCAATATACGCCCCGTCCGGGTGTGTCAGCTTTTTTGAGGCGCGGCATGCAGGTTGGGCGGCGCGGCGCCCGGTTGCCTGTCAGGCGCTGCGCAGTCGTGCGCCCTGTTCGCCATCCGAGGGGGAACGCGGCTTGGCCTCTACGCCGGTGATCCTGCCGTTCTCGTCGCGCCTGACCCGCTGCGCGAATTCCACCCCGATCCGGTTCTCGCAGCACCAGCGCACCTCTGCATCGACCGCGAGGTTTTCGCTGAGCGCGATGCGGAAGACGGTTCCTTCGGGCACGTTCCACAGGCCCTCGATCATCGCACCGTGCGACGAGACATTGCGGACAGTGGCGTTGTAGAAATCTTCGCCATGCTGGAGCACCACGCGGCGCAGCATGGCCTGGCGCGGCTCGCGTGCAGCGCGCGGTCCGGTCGGCTGCATCGCCAGGCCGGCTTCGAGCAGGCGGTTGGCCTCCGCAGGCGAAAGCGGCTTCGAATAGATGTAGCCCTGAATATGGCTGCACCCGTGCATGCGCACCAGTTCCAGCTCGTCCATCGTTTCCACCCCTTCGGCGGTGGTATCCATGCCAAGAGCTTCGGCCAGACTGCTGATCGCGGCAATGATGGCCCCGTTGCGGCTGCCGGGCATGGTGGCACCGCGTACGAAACCCTGATCGATCTTGATCTTGTCGAACGGCGCGTTCTTCAGATAGCCGAGCGAGGAATAGCCGGTGCCGAAATCGTCCAGCGCCAGGCGCACGCCGATCTTCTTGAGGGCGGCGAAGGTCGCTTCGGTGCCTCCTTCCTCGCTGAGGAAGACGCTTTCCGTGATTTCCAGTTCGAGCCGGGATGGCTCGACCCCGTACTTCGTCAGGGCAGCCGAGATTGACCCTGGCAGGCCCGGATCGGCGAATTGCAGGGGCGATACATTCACGGCGCAGCGCACTGCCTCCGGCCAGCGGGCAAGATCCGCACATGCCCGCTTCAGTGCCCATTCGCCGATCACGGGGATCAACCCTGCGTCTTCGGCAACCGGCACGAACTTTTCCGGGCTGATCCACCCATGCTTGGGGTGTTTCCAGCGCAACAGCGCCTCGAACCCCGCAAGCGTCTCGTTCCCGGCGTGGACGACAGGCTGGTAGTGAAGCTCCAGATCGCCCTTGTCGATCGCCGAACGCAGCTCTTCCTCCAGCTGGTTCCGCTCGCGCGCAGCGACATGAAGATCCTCGGAAAACAGACGGAAGCGGCCGCGCCCTGCGTCCTTTGCAGCGTACAGGGCCAAATCGGCGCTGCGGATCAGGCCTTCGCTGGAACTCCCATGGTCCGGCGCCAGCGCAATGCCGACCGAAACGCCGATGACGAGCCGCGTTCCGTCGACCGAATAAGGCTGGGAAAGGGTGTGAATGATCTCTCCGGCGAGGCGTTCGATGGCATCCTGATCGCACCGGCGGGAAATGAGGACCTGGAATTCGTCGCCCCCGATGCGGCCGACCAGCCCCAGATCGCCCACCACCTTTTCCAGCCTGCGGGCGACCTGCCCCAGCAGCGCATCGCCCGTGGGGTGCCCGAAGGTGTCGTTGACGTGCTTGAACCGGTCCAGATCCAGCATCAGGATCGTGCAGGTGCGCTTGCTGGCGTCGAGCTCCGTCAGCAGTTTGGAAAGCGACTGGGCCAGCGTGTGGCGGTTCGCCAGCCCCGTAAGCGAATCGTACATCGCCAGACGAGACGCGCGCTCCGCACTGCGGCGACGCTCGGTCAGATCGGTGCCCGATCCGCGAAAGCCGCAGAACTCGTCGAACCCGTCGAAGATCGGTCGGCCGTTGATCGACCACCAGACCACCTCGTCGCTTCCGGGCCGCCTGTTGCAGACCGGCTGATCGTGGAAGACGGATTGGGCGGTGAAGTGGAACTTGATCGTCCGCTCCGCCTCACGATCGTCCGGATCGACCTCGAATACCTTGGTGAACATGTTGCCCAGCAGATCGTCGTGATCGAAGCCATATCGGTCGGCGAACTCGGGGGAAATATAGGTGATCCGTCCTTCGTGATCGGTTTCCCAGAACCAGCCCTGACCGGTCGCCTCGTAGTCGCGCATGATGTCGATCGAGCGGTTGCGAAGGCGCTCGTCGGCCTGCCGCTGCCCTTCGCGCTTGCGATCGTAGAGATGCTGGAAATACGCAACGCTCGCGCCGCCGATAATCGCCACCGCAAGCGCGACGGCCGCCATGAGATAATCGTGAACCACGGCATTGAGCGCCACCGGCGACCACAGGCTGACCTTGGCGAAAAACAGTTGGAACGGGCGCTGGCCGAGCAGCACGCCCAGCATCATGCCGATGACGAGTATCGACATCGCCCCGAGCGCCCAGGCAAGGTCGCCCGGCACCATCCAGCGGGCGAAACCCCAGCCGATTAGCGCCTGCGGGACCAGCCCGAGGGCGAACAGGATCACGTAATCCGGGACTGGCAGGCTGCGCGCCGAGGCCCTGGACGCCGACAGCAGAAGGCCTGCGCTCAGGAAGGCGATCAGGGTACCGCCACTGGGAAGGGTCTGACCGATGATTGCGCTCACCAGCGCCGTGGCGAACAGCGCGGCGAGGAGAAGGTGCCACTGGCGCGGGAGGACGGGCGCGGGTTCCACCGCATCCCCGGCCCAGCCGCGCGTCAGTGCTTCGCCCTCGCGCCGGTGGCCAGGCTTCGCCGAATCGCGCCGTTTCTGCCCGCACGCGCCCCTTGCGGCGGACGGTTTTGCAGGAGTTTTCGAAGATGGTGGTTGCGCGTTGCCCTCCATGGTGGGGATCATCGCAGAAAGCCGCTCCGAAAGAATTAAGCGTCAGGCTTTCCAAAAGGCTAACGCCCCCCTGGAACATGGACCCGATCCGGCCGCGAAGCGTGTGTGCGACTTGTTTCCGCGCGCAGCACCCGCCATCAGGGTGCCATGGCAGATCGGCAACTCCTTGGGCAGATGCGGCGGCGCGTCGAAACCTCTCTTACTTTCACGCCGGAACTGCGCATTTGCGCGATTTTCGGGGGGCAGAGAGCGTGATCGGTTTCGGCGATTGGGACTTGCACCTGCCCGCCTGGGGCCTGTTCGGCGGCGCGGCCCAAAGGCGCGATCCACGCCGCGCGCCGCGTGGCGAGCCCGGCGGCCCGTTGAGCGCGGAGGTCTCCTTCGAAAAGGTTGACGGGCTTGAGCTGCGCGTGGCCCGCTGGCGGCTCGACCAGCCTTCCGAGAACCCGCCGATTTTGTTCTTCAACGGCATCGGCGCCAACATCGAAGCCGTCGCTCCGCTGGCCGAAGCGCTGACAGAGCGCGGGTTCATCATGTTCGACATGCCGGGCGCGGGGGAATCGCCCGATCCGGTGGTGCCCTACAACCTCTTTACCATGAGCTGGACGGCGATGACCCTGCTCGAACGCTTCGGTATCGAGACGGTTGACGTGATGGGGATGAGCTGGGGCGGCGCGATTGCCCAGCATTTCGCGCTGCAACACTCCATCCACGTGCGCCGCGTGGTGCTCGCGGCGACATCGCCCGGCATGCTGATGATCCCGGGCGATCCGCAGATGCTGGCGCAGATGGCCGACCCCACTTCGGCGATCAACGAGATGCTGGTCCGCGAATATCTGACCGCGATGGACAATGCGGACGAAAGCAAGCGCGCACGCAATTCCATCGGCAATATCAGCGCGCCCAGCACGACCGGTTACCTGTACCAGCTGATGGCGCTCGCCGGGTGGACCAGCCTGCCCGCCCTGCCCTTCCTCGACAAGCCGGTGCTGGTGATGATGGGCGAGAACGATCCCATCGTGCCGCTGTCGAACGGCAAGCTGCTGGCCGGATCGCTGCCCGATGCGCGGCTGGAAGTGTTCGAGGATGCGGGCCACCTGTTCCTGATGACGCACCCGGACAAGACTATGAAATTGCTGCGGGATTTCCTCGATGGGCCGGAAGGCGAGACGGCCTAGCGCCGCGCGACGCCGCAAGTCGTTTCGTCCGCCAGCCTTCCTGCCTCCTGCAGCGCGGCCGCCGCCGCGCGTGGACGGTCCGTCGCGATGATGTCCACGCCCGCCTCGCCCAGTTCGGCATAGCGTTCGTCCATGCCGAAGTCGGCAATCCGGTTGTCGATGGAGTTGCCGCGCCCCAGCGTGCCGAAGATCACCTCGACGTCGGCTTCATCCAGGCTTGCGTAGACGTCGGGGCGCGGAAGACGGGTGCCGGTGAAGGCGACGATGCTCTCGGTCGGGATGCCGGCTTCGGCAGCCTCGGACAGCGCGCTCGCATCGTCCATGGAAAGCGAGATCAGCATGTCCGGCGCCAGAGCGTGCAGTCTGCGCGCGGCGTCGAGCGAATAGGCGATCAGGATCACGCTATCTGCCATGTCCTGCGCGCGGATCAGCGCGATGGTGTCCTCGTAGGATGTCGATCGCTTGAAATCGATCTGCAGCGCGGTGCGGCCCTTTGCCCAGGCCAGCGCCGCCTCGAGCGTGGGAATCCGGTAGGGCGTTGTCCAGCCGGCCGCGTCGCGCAGGCGCAGTTCTGCGAGGTCGGCCCATTCCCGTTCGGCGGCGACACCGGTGCCGCTGGTGGTGCGGTCCAGACGGTCGTCATGCAGCAGAAACAGCACGCCGTCCCTGCTCTGCGCAACGTCTACTTCCATGATCGCGGGCGCCGCATGCAGCAGCGCGTCCATCGCCTCGATCGAGTTTTCGGGCAGGCCCGGCGTCGGTCCGCCGCGATGCGCGGAGATGATCGTGCGCTGTTGCGCCTCCATGCAATCGAGGAACGCGGAGAAATCGCCACCGGTATCGAGCGACCACGCGCGCGCCGCCTCCTGCGAGGCCGCAGGGGCCGCGGCGAGCGAGGCCGCAATCAGGGTGGGGAGCAGAAAGGCCTTCATGCCATGCGCCTGGCAGCGCCGTGTGACAATTTCGCCCGCTTACACCCGCATCGGCATGAGGACGTAGAGCGCAGGGCTGTTCTCGTCACGACGGATCAGCGTGGGTGCGCCGGCGTCGGCCAGATGCAGCTCCACCATGTCGCTGTCGATCTGGCTGAGGATGTCCTTCAGGTAATTGGCATTGAAGCCGATCTCGAACCCTTCGGACTTGTACTCGGCGGCGATTTCCTCGGCCGCGGTGCCGTTGTCCGGGCTGGTGACGGACAGCGTCACCTTGTCCGCATCGAGGCCCATCTTCACCGCTCGGGTCTTCTCCGTGGCGATGGTCGCCACGCGGTCGACGCCTTCGTAGAAGCTCTTCGGATCGAGCTTGAGCAGCTTGTCGTTGCCGGTCGGGATGACGCGGCTGTAGTCGGGGAAGGTCCCGTCGATCAGCTTGCTGGTCAGCACGACGCCGCCCTCTCCACCCAGCGTGAAGCGGATCTTGCTTGCCGAAAGGTCGATCTGGACATTGCTGTCCAGCGCTTCTTCCAGCAGCTTGCGCAGCTCGGTCACGGCTTTGCGCGGCACGATCACATCGGGCATGCCCGCCGCGCCTTCGGGGCGGTCGAGCGTGTAGCGCGCCAGACGGTGCCCGTCGGTCGCCGCAGCCTTCAGAACCGGGCGTGCTTCGTCCGAAACATGCAGGAAGATCCCGTTGAGGTAGTAGCGCGTTTCCTCGGTGCTGATGGCGAAGCGGGTGCGGTCGATCAGCTCGGCAAGCTCGCGCGCGGGCAGTTCGAAGCTGGTCGGCAGTTCGCCTTCCACGATCACGGGGAAGTCATCGCGCGGCAGCGTGGGCAGCTGGAAGCGGCTGCGACCGGCCTTCACCGTCATGCGGTTGTCCGCCGTCTCCAGGCTGACCTGGCTGCCATCGGGCAGCTTGCGGGCAATATCGAACAGCAGGTGGGCCGACACGGTGATCGCGCCCCCGCTTTCGACATTCGCGGCGGTCATCGTCTCGACGACCTGCAGATCGAGGTCGGTCGCCATGACCTTCACGCCGCCGCCTTCGTCGGCGTCGATCAGCACGTTGCTAAGGATCGGGATGGTGTTGCGGCGCTCCACCACCGACTGCACGTGGGACAGGCAGCGGAGCAGCGTGGCGCGTTCGATGGTGGCCTTCATCGGTCCTTCTCTCGTCTCATGTGCGCTTGTGGTGCGGCGCGACTCCCCCTTGAGCCGGCCCTCGCGCGAGAAAATCTTATCCGGTTTCCTTATCGCGCCTGCACTTAGGGGCAAGGAACAAGCGCGATTCTGCCGGAAAGGCTGGGGATAAGGGGATTCGCAGGGCGACGCTAGTGCACCGCTGCATCAGCTCAGCATCGCCATCCCGCCATTCACGTGCAGCGTCTGCCCGGTGACATACGCCGCTTCGTCGCTGGCGAGGTAGGCAACCGCCGCGCCGATCTCCTCGCCCTCGCCCATCCGGCCCGCCGGAATGCGCCCCTCGATGGCCGCCTTCTGCTTCTCGTCCAGAGCATCGGTCATCGCGGTACGGATGAAGCCGGGCGCCACGCAGTTGACCGTTATGCCCCGGCTGGCGAGTTCCTGCGCCAGGCTCTTCGACATGCCGGTGAGGCCTGCCTTCGCCGCAGTGTAGTTCATCTGACCGGGGTTACCCGTGGCGCCGACCACGCTGGTGATCGAGATGATCCGTCCACCGCGTGCCTTCATCATCGGCCGGGCGGCGGCGCGCATCAGGCGGAAGGCGGCTTCCAGGTTGATGCGGATCACCTGATCCCACTCATCGTCCTTCATCCGCATGGCGAGGTTGTCACGCGTGATCCCGGCATTGTTCACGAGGATATCGAGCCGGCCCAGCGTATCGATCGTCGCGGGGACCAGTTCCTCGACACTTTCTGCATTGGAGAGGTCGCAGGTAATCTCCACATGCGCGCCGCTGTCGTGCGCGTACTCGTCGTTGAGCTGATCGCGGAAGGCGCGCAGCTTGTCGCCGTTCGAGCCCGACAGCGCGAGCCGGGCGCCCTGCGATGCCAGCGCCTTCGCGATAGCCGAGCCGATCCCGCCGCTTGCGCCCGTCACCAGCGCCGTCTTGCCTTCGAGTGAGAACATCAGCCGAGCTCCTTCGCCAGCGCTTCGAGGTCTTCCATGGTGATGCAGCTGGAAACCCTGGCTTCCTTGTCGGTGCGGCTGACCATCGGGCCCAGCACCTTGCCGCCCAGCTCGACGAAATGCTCGACGCCATCGGCGCGCATCGCCAGCACGCTTTCACGCCACCGCACGCGGCCGGTGATCTGTTCGACCAGCAGCTTCTGCTCTTCCGCCGAATCGCTCACCTTGGCCGCCGTCACATTGGCGTAGAGCGGCAGGTCCATCGCGGAAGGGCTGGTGTTGTCGAGCGCGATCTTCATGCGCTGCGCGGCAGGCTTCATCAGCGAACAGTGGAACGGGGCCGAAACCGCAATCTTGATTGCCCGCTTCACGCCATGGTCCTTGGCCATGTCGATCACGCGGTTGATCGCCTCTGCATGGCCCGAAAGCACGACCTGCGAGGGATCATTGTCGTTGGCGATCTCGCACACCTGCCCCTGCGCGGCTTCTTCCGCCAGCTTCTGCGCGGTCTCGATATCCGATCCCAGCAGGGCGCACATCGAACCGACACCGATCGGAACCGCATCCTGCATGGCGATGCCGCGCAGCCGCAGCAGCTTGGCCGTATCGCCCAGCGAGAAGGCGTTGACCGCGGCCAGCGCGGTGTATTCGCCCAGCGAGTGCCCCGCGACGCAGTCCGCCGCATCCTTCAGCTTCATGCCGAAGTCCTTCTCCAGCACGCGCAGAGTGGCGATGGCGTTGGCCATGATCGCGGGCTGGGCATTGGACGTCAGGGTCAGTTCGGAATCCGGCCCTTCGCGCATCATGGCGAACAGCTTCTGGTTCAGCGCGTCGTCGACTTCCTGAAAGGTTTCGCGCGCAGCCGTGCTGGCTTCGGCGAGATCGGCACCCATGCCGACCTTCTGGCTCCCCTGACCGGGGAAAATGAAAGCTCGCATAAAATCTCCTTGTTGGCCCGGGGCCTAGGAAGCGCGGGCGGGGCTGGCAAGGCCGAAGGGGACGATCCGGTTGGAGGCCGTGTGCCCGATTTCGGCTCGGCCGAGGTACGGAATGCCCGCCCGCGCGCACCAGTATTGCGCGATTTCCTCTGCGCTCTGGCCGAATTCCCGGTCGTTTTCCGGCACGTTGTTCACCGCGCCGAGCCTGAGGCCCGCAACGCGCGGCAGCGTGTTGGACAGGCTGAAGAACAGCCGGTCCACCGCATACAGATGCTCGCTCACCTCCTCCACCATCACGACATGGCCGGTCAGATCGGGCAGCAGCGGCGTATCGACCAGCATGGCCAGCGTGATGAGGTTGAAGGCGACCGTGGGCGTCTTGCCGTCCAGATGCGGTTCGAGCCCGCTGCCATCGCCGGAGAACCAGCGCAGCACGCGGCGCACCGCCTCGCGCCCCCGCTCGCTGCGCGCGCTGACCGGCATCGACCCGTGAACCGGCTGGCCGATCCCGGCGCGGTAGAGCGCGGCGAGCATGTAGCCCATGTCCGAAAAGCCGACATAGGTCTTCTGCCGCGCGGCCTCGTTCATCCGTGCGACGGCGGCCTGCGCGATGCGGTTCGATCCATAGCCGCCCTTGGCGAACCAGACCGCGTCGTATTGCGGATCGTTCGCGCAATCGAGCAGCGCGGTGAGGCGCTGCAGGTCCGTGCCCGCGAAGTGCCCGTGGCTTTCGAAGCATTGCGGGTGAACCCAGACGCTGTGCTCGGGAAATTCGTCGGCAACGAGGCGCTCGATCGCGGCGGCATGATCGGGCGTGATCGCGGTGGCGGGCGCGCAGATGGCGATGCGTGTCATGTTTTCGCTGTACCCGCCAAACCCACCCCCGTCATCCCCGCGCAGGCGGGGATCCCGCTCACTTCTACGGAGCCTGGCCGCAAAAAGCGGGACCCCCCGGCCTGCGCGGGGGTGACGAGCGGATTTATTGCCAATAGTGCTCAACCCATGACCGACTTCCCCGACCCCACCGCCGACCTGACCGCCCGCCCCTGGTTCTTCTGCGGGATCGGCGGATCGGGGATGCAGCCCCTCGCCGCGATCCTGAAGGGGCGCGGCGCGCAGGTGGCCGGGTCGGACCGCAGCTTCGACCAGGGCCGCACGCCGGAGAAATTCGCCGCGCTGGAGGCGCAGGGGTTCCAGCTGTTCCCGCAGGACGGCAGCGGGATCGACCGGCCCGAGCAGGTGCTGGTGGCCAGTGCAGCGGTGGAAGACAGCGTGCCCGAAGTGGTACGCGCCAAGGAGCTTGGCCTCCCCCGTCTGACCCGCGCGGATCTCAACGCGGCGCTGTTCAACGCCGCCGAAACGGGCGTCGCGGTCGCGGGGACCAGCGGCAAGTCGACCGTCACCGGAATGCTCGGCTGGATCCTCCACCACGCGGGCCGCGAACCGACGATCATGAACGGCGCGGTGATGAAGAACTTCGTCTCGGAGGATCGCCCCTTCGCCAGCGCGGTGGTCGGCGATGCGGACCTCTATGTGTCCGAGGTCGACGAGAGCGACGGCTCGATCGCGCAATATACGCCTGCGGTCGGCATTCTTCTCAACGTCAGCCTCGACCACAAGAGCATGGACGAACTGCGCCAGCTGTTCGGAGACTTCCTCGAGGCGAGTGCGCGCGGCGTGGTGAATGCCGACGACGAGGAAGCCTTCCGCCTCGTCGCGCATGCGAATGCACCGCTGACCTTCGGGGTGACGAATGGCTGCGCCGCACTCGGCATCGTGGAGGGATCGCTGGCCGAGGGCCCGACGCGGCAGGCGGCCATGGTCCACGACAAGCGCGACGATACGCAGCACGCGCTGACTTTGAACCTGCCGGGACGGCACAATCTCTCGAATGCGCTCGCCGCGATTGCCGGAGCGAATGCGGCGGGCGTGCCGGTGGCCGATGCGGTCGCGGCGCTGGGCGAGTTTGCCGGGCTCGCGCGTCGGTTCGATATTGTCGGCACCTCGCCTTCGGGCGTGACCGTGATCGACGATTTCGGCCACAATCCGGAGAAGGCGGCAGCGACCCTGCGCACGTTGAAAGCGCACGAAGGCCGCGTGCTCGCCTTCTTCCAGCCGCACGGATACGGGCCGCTCAAGCAAATGGGCGCAGAACTGGCCGAGACCTTCGCCCGCGAACTCGGCCCCGAGGACATCACCCTGTTGTGCGACCCCGTCTATTTCGGCGGCACGGTCGACCGCTCCGAAGGCAGCGAGCGGATCGTCGACCTGATCGCCAAGCACGGCGGCAAGGCGATGTGCATCAACACACGCGACGGTTGCGGCGACTGGCTGGTGGCCAATGCCAAGCCGGGAGACCGCATCGCCGTGATGGGCGCGCGCGACGATACGCTGAGCGTGTTTGCGAGGGATGTGCTGGAGCGGTTGGGGTGACGAGATACATTTTCAGTTGGATTGCCTATATATTCTGGCTCTCCTCTTGGCTGGCTTTCGCCGCATTGCTCATGTTTGCTCCGGAGTTCCTTTTTGCCCATTCATATTTGATTGGGCTGATCTTCGTCATATTTTTTGGGGTGCCGATTATCGCTCAACACGCATCGCCATGCCCTCATTGCGGTGAGCCACCGTTCGGGCAACTCGGAGGAGGGCTCAATCATTTGGGCCTAAGTGCTTCGCCACCGCGTCGCTTATGTGAGTATTGCAACGAAGACTTGTATGGCTAGCACTAGTTCGGTTTCCCGCGCCTTGCACGAGTTTTCATCGTGACCGTCTACCAAGGCGCCCGCCGCCATGCGCGCAAAATGCTGCTCGGAGTCGCGATCGGCGCGCTGTTCATTATCACGGTGGATGCGTGGATCGGCCATTCGAGCATCGCCTTCGCGATCGTTATCTTCGGTCTGTTCATGGCGAACATCGGCATCCTCGGCTTCAACTGCCCGAACTGCCGCAAGAACCTGTTCTTCTATCGCGGCATCCTGATGCTGCCCTGGCCGAACAAGGTCTGCGGTCGCTGCGGGACGGACCTGACGAAGGTGCCTGCCTCGGACGCCTAGTGCGCGCCCTCTTCCTTCCCGTGGCCCAGCCCGAACACCTTGTGCAGCACGAAGAACAGCACCGTGCCCAGCACCAGCCCGACCAGCGCGGAGGCCGCAGCATAGGTCGCCCAGCCCAGCACACCGCCCAGCGCGCCGGTGGTGCTCTCCACCGCATGTTCCAGCCCGTGGCTCGCATCGTAGAGCGTGTGGAAGCCCAGTTCGTGCGTGCCGTGCAGGATGATCCCGCCGCCGACCCATAGCATCGCTGCCGTGCCCACGACCGACAGAACGGTCAGGATGTGCGGCATGGCGTTGAGCATGATCTTGCCGATTCTCTTCGCCCTCTCGTCAGGCTTTTCCATCAGATGCAGCCCGATATCGTCCAGCTTCACGATCAGCGCGACCGCGCCATAGATGAACGCCGTCACCGCCAACCCGACGATGGCGAGCACCGCGGCGCGGGTGAGGAAGGTTTCCGCCGCCACCTCGTTCAGCGTGATCGCCATGATCTCGGCGGAGAGAATCAGGTCGGTGCGGATCGCGCCCGAGACGCGCTCCTTCTCGAACGCGACCTCGTCCTCGATCGGTTCGTCGATGGTCTTGCCGTGTTTCTCGCCGCTCAGCTTCTCGGCGAGCTTCTCCGCCCCTTCATAGGAGAGGTAGCAGCCGCCCAGCATCAGCACGAAGACGATCGCCTGCGGCAGGAACTGGCTGAGCAGCAGGGCGCCGGGCAACAGGATCAGCAGCTTGTTCTTGACGCTGCCCTTTGCGATCTTGGCGATGATCGGCAGTTCGCGCGCCGGGCTGAATCCGGTGACGTAGCCGGGGGTCACCGCCGCATCGTCGATCACCACGCCCGCCGTCTTGGAACTTGCCCGCCCCGTTGCCGCCGCCACGTCGTCGACCGAAGAGGCCGCTGCGCGTGCAATCACCGAAACGTCGTCTAACAATGCGGCCAGGCCACCGGGCATGAAGGTCCCCCTCGTAGAAATGCTGTCTGGCGCCAACGCGCCAGCAGCGCCTTTGGCACCACATGCATGCCATGCGAAGGCCTTGCATTCACCGCGCGTTGCGCTATGTGCCCCGCTTCCCTGCTGTCGGCGACGGCTGGCAGTGGGGAAACCAAGAAAGCCGGAGGGGCCCCGCGATCCGCGCGGACAAGCCAGCGATCGGCAGCAACGTGAAAGGACAAGGCATGGCTCTATACGAGCACGTGTTCCTTGCGCGCCAGGATTTGAGCCAGTCGCAGGTCGACGCTCTGGCAGCGCAAGCTACCGAAATCATCGAGTCGAACGAAGGCAAGGTCACCAAGACGGAGACCTGGGGCCTCAAGAACCTCGCCTACAAGATCGACCGCAACCGCAAGGCGCACTTCGTGCTGCTGAACGTGGAAGGCCCCGGCAGCATGGTTGCCGAGCTGGAGCGCCAGATCCGCATCAACGAAGACATCATCCGCTACATGACCATCCGCGTGGAAGAGCACGAGGAAGGCCCCTCGGCGATGATGCGCAAGAACGAACGCGATTCCAAGAAGCGCCGCGAGCGCTCGGATCGGGGAGACGACTAATGGCCCGCCCGTTTTTCCGCCGCCGCAAGACCTGCCCCTTCTCGGGCAAGAATGCACCCGTGATCGACTACAAGGACGTGCGCCTGCTGCAGGGCTTCATGTCCGAACGTGGCAAGATCGTGCCCAGCCGCATCACCGCCGTCAGCGCGAAGAAGCAGCGTGAACTCGCCAAGGCGATCAAGCGCGCGCGCCACATCGGCCTTCTTCCCTACGTCGTGAAGTAAGAGGAGCTAGCATCATGGATATCATCCTCCTCGAACGTATCGGCAATCTGGGCAGCATCGGCGATGTCGTGACCGTGAAAGACGGTTACGCCCGCAACTTCCTGCTGCCGCAGAAGAAGGCGCTGCGCGCCAACGCCGCCAACAAGAAGGTCTTCGAAGCCAACCGCGAACGCCTCGAAAAGGAAAACGCGGAACGTCGCGGCGTGGCCGAAAAGGCCGGCGAGAAGATCGACGGTGCCGAAATCGTGCTGATCCGCGCTTCCTCGAACGCGGGCCAGCTTTACGGTTCGGTCAACGTGCGCGACATCGCCTCGGGTCTCGAAGCCCAGGGCCACGATGTCGACAAGAAGCAGATCATCATGGGCAGCCCGATCAAGTCGATCGGCATGCACGATGTGACCGTTGCCCTGCACCCCGAGGTGCACGTGACGGTGAAGGCCAACGTCGCCCGTTCGGACGACGAAGCCGAGCTGCAGAGCCAGGGTGTCGACGTCCTCGCCCAGATGTTCGAAGACGAACAGAAGGAAATCGAGGAAGCGGCCGCGGCCAACCAGACCGATCCCAATCTCGAGCCGGGCGAAATCCCCGCCGAGCTTATGGAAGACGGTGTGAGCACGCCCGGAGGCGAGACGACCACCGAAGCGCTGATCGAAGCGACCGAGCCGGACACCAGCTCGGACGAGGTCGAGCCCAAGAGCGAATAAGCCTCTTTTCGAGGCAAGTGAGAAAAGGCCGCTGCGTCCAAGCGACGCGGCGGCCTTTTTCGTGTCGGTCAGCTCAGGCCCAGAACCTCGCGGGCGAAGCTGCTCGAAATGCCATCGAGCGCGCTGAATTCGACCCGCAGATTGCCGTAGGTCAAGCCATGGTCGCAGATGACGTAGCGGGTGGCGAGGACACTCTGCCCGTCCTGCGTCAGCAGCATCTTGACGAAGGGCTCACGCGCATTGAAATCGTTAATCGATTCAAGAAGTTCGGCCTTGGTCACGCCTTCGGGTATCGCGTAGGCCTTGGCGATCAGCAGGCCCTTGCACTGTGTCCCGTCGGTGCAGGCCCGCAATTCGGCGAGAATTTTCGCACTGCCCGCCACGATCAGAAAACCTTCGACCCCGTTGAAGACCTCTGCCGTGACGGTGGCGTTGTAAGGCGCCACCGCATTACGGATCGTCTGCTCGTCGAAACTCGTGAAACGTTCGCTGTCAGGCGGGCCAGTGTCCTGCGCTGCGAGAGGTGTGGCGAAGGTGACAGCCAGAGCTGCGACTATTCCTGAAAGTCTGATCGGTCTTCCCCCTTTGTTCTCAACCGGGTTCAAGACTAGCCCGACGCCGGAACCCCGGCAAGCCCGTGCGGCGGGCCCCTCGATTGCCGCGCGCCGGATCAACCCGGGAGCGCCGTGGCATCTGACGACTTGGCCTTGCCACACCGCCCGGCTAGGAGGCGCAGCGATGCTATCCATAGACCAAGCCCTCGACGCCCTGCAGGAACACTACGACAACGCCGTCGCTGCCCTGCGTGAAGACATCCTCGAATATGCGCAAAGCGGCACCCTGCCCGTCGCCAGTGCACGCGCGGGCCGCTACACCTATCCTCGCCTGCTGCTGCACTACGACGGCAGCGAGAGCACCTCGGCTGAAAGCCGGGCATTCGGGCGGCTGGGCATGGAGGGGACCTATTCGACCACGATCACCCGCCCCCACCTTTTCCGCAACTACCTGCACGCGCAGCTCGATCTGATCGAAAGCGATTATGCGATCCGGCTGGATGTGCAGCCCTCGGATCAGGAAATTCCGTTCCCCTACGTTCTCGACGGAGAGGCGACCGCGCAGCTGGCAGGGATGGCGCCGCAGGAGATCGCGCGCCACTTCCCGCATACCGACCTGGCCGATATCGGCGACGAACTGGCCGACGGGATCGAGCTGGAAGACCCCGAGCAGCACATTCCGCTCTCCCTCTTCGACGGCCTGCGCACCGATTTCAGTCTTGCACGGCTGGCGCACTATACCGGCACGGACCCCGAGCATTTCCAGCGCTTCGTGCTGTTCACCAACTACCACCGCTATGTCGACGAATTCGTGGACTGGGCAGGCGCGCGGCTGGGTGAGGATGGGTGCAGCGCGCTGGCCGGGCCCGGCGGGCTGTATCTGACCGAGCCGACCGAGAACGCCAAGGACCAGCTTTCCGACGCGGCATGGCGGCGCCACCAGATGCCCGCCTATCACCTGATCGGCAAAGACGGCGACGGGATAACGCTGGTCAATATCGGCGTGGGGCCGAGCAATGCGAAGACGATCTGCGATCACCTGGCGGTGCTGCGGCCCGAGGCGTGGCTGATGATCGGCCACTGCGGCGGCCTGCGCTCCAGCCAGAAGATCGGCGACTACGTGCTCGCCCATGCCTATCTGCGCGACGACCACGTGCTCGATCCCGTGCTGCCGCCGGAAATCCCCCTGCCCGCGATTGCAGAGGTACAGCAGGCTCTGGCAGCGGCGGCAGAAGAGGTCTCCGGGCGGCAGGGCAGCGATCTGAAGCAGCGGCTGCGCACCGGCACCGTGGTGACGACCGACGACCGCAACTGGGAACTGCGCTACGCCCTGTCGGCCAAGCGCTTCTCCTTGAGCCGCGCCGTCGCCATCGACATGGAAAGCGCCACCATCGCCGCACAGGGCTTCCGCTTCCGGGTGCCCTACGGGACGCTGCTATGCGTCAGCGACAAGCCGCTCCACGGCGAGATCAAGCTGCCCAAGCAGGCGAACACCTTCTACGAGGAAGCCATCGCCGCGCACCTGCAAATCGGCATCGCCGCCGTGCGCCACCTGCGCGAGGAAGGCCCCCGTCTGCACAGCCGCAAGCTGCGCGCCTTCAACGAGCCGCCTTTCAGGTAGTCGGACAGCTCGCTGCGAGAGACGGGATGGCACGGTTCATCCCGCCTACCCCTCGCGCTTTCCGAGGGGATTACAGGCATTTGCTCGTTCCCTGCGGCTTCTCGGTCACCATTTTCGTCACGCCATCCATGCCCGCCACACAGGGAATCTTGGCGTCTCTTCATCGGGGCCCCGCCTATGCAGCAGTCGCAATCTGTTGCCACTCCGATAAATTACATACCCAAAGCAATCTAGAGATAGATTTTCTTTTGGGTTTATCAAACTAATTCACCGATTTGGAACGCTTCATCGGCAATTGAAATTATTGAATCCGGCTTTCTAAAGCAGAATCCCGCTTGACTCATGAGACGCAATCATGCCTCCTGCAAATCAGGGGGTATTTATGAAGAAAAAGATTATTCTGCTGGCTTGCGCGTCAATCACTTTGTCGGGGTGCGCCAACAATTTGTTAGCCAATCGGATATCCTCCGAATCCTATCCAGATAACAAGAAAGAGGACTCGTACAGCAGGGTCTTCGCCTGGGATTCCAAGTATTCTGCGGGCGCAGGAAATTCGAAAGGGATGTGTGTTCAGGGCGCGCTTACCGCCGATGCGGGTTCTATTGGCGCATCAGTAAAAGCTCTGAAAAACGACTCTGACCTCTCTGCCGATGCCGCTTTGGAAGCTGCTGAAACCGTCACCGCACTCAATATGACGAATGCGCAGACCGCGTTTGCGAATATTGCATATTTCTATGCATGTCAGATTGCCTTGAACAGCATAAGCGCCGAACCCGGACATGGCCGACTGTCAGATACCAATATCGTCAAGTTGTTCGAATCCGTCAGCGAGACCATCCCCGATATTTCGAACGACAATGCCTCGATCGCCAGCGCCGAATCTCGACAACTCGAAGCATTCAAGACATGGCTTCAAAAGAACGGCATTCCGGTCCCGGAGGACTTGGAAAAGCAGATCGACGCTTCGGAACAAACAGATAGCGATTAGGCGCCCGACCAGGTTTCCTCGATCCCTCGCGAGCCCTGCTAGTAAAGCTAACCCGCCCCCTTCGTCTTGGTCGCGCCGATCTTCGCGCTTTTCTCGATGAAGTCGATAATCTGGCCCGCGATGTCCTTGCCGGTTGCGGCCTCGATGCCTTCTAGACCGGGCGAGGAGTTCACCTCCATGATGACGGGGCCGTGATTGCTCCGCAGCATGTCGACGCCGCACACGTTCAGCCCCATGCGCTTGGCCGCGCGCACGGCGGTGCTGCGTTCCTCCGGCGTGATCTTGATCAGCTGGGCGCTGCCGCCGCGATGCAGGTTGGAACGGAAATCGTCCGCCGCACCGGTCCGCTTCATCGCCGCGACCACCTTGCCGCCGATCACCAGCGCGCGGATATCCGTGCCGCCCGCTTCCTTGATGAATTCCTGCACCAGGATGTTCACGTTGGCGCCGCGAAACGCCTCGATCACCGACTTAGCCGACGACATGGAATCCGCCAGAACCACGCCGATCCCCTGCGTGCCTTCCAGCAGCTTGATGACCACCGGCGGGCCCTTCACCGCGCGGATGATCTCCTCCGCCTTCTTGGGATCGTTGGCATAGGCGGTCAGCGGCAGGCCCAGGCCGTGCTTGGCAAGGATCTGCAAGCTGCGCAGCTTGTCGCGGCTGCGGCCGATCGCCACGCTCTCGTTCAGCGGCCAGCAGCCGCGCATCTCGAACTGGCGCAGGATGGCAAGGCCGTAATTGGTGATCGAGGCGCCGATGCGCGGGATGACCGCGTCGAAGCCGATCGCGGGCTCCCCGTCGTAATAGACTTCTGGCTTGTGGCTGGCGATGTGCACGGTGCAGCGCAAGGTGTTGAGCCACGTGATCTCGTGCCCGCGCTGTTCCGCCGCCTCCATCAATCGCTTGTGCGAATAGAGGTTCGGATTGCGGGCTAGCAGCGCGATTTTCATGGGCGGATACTCATGGCCTGATCCTCAGGGTTTGTGGCCTTTCACGGGGTCCCGGCCGGGGGTCTGCAGCCAGGAATTGCCCGAATCGACAAGGTAGCGGCGGCGCAGCGCGCTCCTCCCTATCAGCATCGGGAATTTCATGTCGCTACGATCTGCTAGACTGATCTCGGCGCGAAAGGTTTCCTCGCCCAGCGTCAGCGGCGTCTTGATCACGTAGCGCAGCTGGGTCTCCCCGTTCGAACTGGTGATGCCGCGTACGTCGACATGCACTGCCTCGCACACCTGCATCACCCGCGTGCCCGGGAAGAACACCTCGAAGCGGACGAACTTCTCGCCGTCGCGCCGGAATTCCTCCAGCACGAGGCCATGAAGCGACGACGTGCGCGCGCCGCTGTCGATCTTCGCGGGCACGCCTTTCAGCCCGAGCTCGGGCAGATCGACGAGCTCGCGCCAGCCGACCGTAATCACGCCGGCTTCGTTCCGGCAATGCCCGGGATCACCATCCGCTGGGCTTGCCCTGGTTCTGTTCGTCCAGCCATGCCTTCAGCGGGGCGAAATACTCGACCAGCGCTTCCCCGCTCATCTCGCGGCTGCCGGTAAAGGCTTCGAGCGCGTCGGGCCACGGCTTGCTCGCGCCCATTTCGAGCATCGCGTTCAGCCGCTCGCCCACTTCCTCGTTGCCGTAGAAGGAACAGCGGTGCAGCGGCCCTTCCCAGCCCGCAGCGTCGCACGCGGCCTTGTAGAACTGGAACTGGAGAATCCGCGCGAGGAAATAGCGCGTGTAGGGCGTGTTGCCGGGGATGTGGTATTTCGCGCCCGGATCGAAGGCGTCGGCGGGCCGCTCCACCGGCGGGGTGATACCCTGATATTCGCGCTTCAGGTCGTGCCAGGCGGTGTTGTAGTCCGCCGGGGTGATCGAGCCGTCGAACACGCCCCAGCGCCACTTGTCGACCAGCAGGCCGAAGGGCAGGAACGCCACCTTGTCCATCGCCTGACGCAGCAGCAGGCCGATATCCTTGTCCGCGCCGGGCACGTCCGCCCGATCCAGCATGTCGATCTGGACCAGATATTCGGGCGTTATCGACAGCGCGATCATATCGCCGATGGCCTCGTGGAAGCCGTCGTTCGCGCCGTTGAGGTGCAGGAAATCCTGCTCCTTGTAGGCGCGCTGGTAGTAGTTGTGGCCCAGTTCGTGGTGGATGGTGATGAAATCGTCCGCGTTGCGCTTGATGCACATCTTGATGCGGATGTCGTCCTTGTTGTCGAGGTCCCACGCGGACGCATGGCACACCACCTCGCGGTCGGCGGGCTTGGTGAACATGCTGCGTTCCCAGAACGTCTCGGGCAGCGGCGCGAAGCCGAGCGAGCTGAAGAACTGCTCGCCCACGCGGACCATGTCGGTCTCGCTGTAGCCCTTCTCCCCGATCAGTTCGGTGAGATCGTAGCCGATGTCACCGGCACCCTCGGCCGCGACCAGCGGGTAGATATTGCCCCATTCCTGCGCCCACATATTGCCCAGCAGGTCCGCACGGATCGGGCCGGTAGCCGGCTGGATATCGTCGCCGTACTTTTCGTTCAGCTTGCTGCGGACGTAGGTGTGCAGCGACTGGTAGAGCGGTGCGACCTCCTGCCACATCCGCTCCAGCTCGGCGGAAAATTCCTCCGGCGGCATGTCGTAGCCAGAGCGCCACATGGTGCCGACATTGTCGAAGCCCAGCTCCGCCGCGCCAGCATTGGCGATTTCCACCATGCGCGCGTAATCTTCCTTCATCGGCGCGCCGACATTGGTGTGCCAGCTGGCCCACATCTCCGCGTACTCGGCAGGCGTGCGCTCCAGATTGCCCATCTCCGCCTCGATGTCGGAGCCGTTGATCTCCTCGCCGTTGAGCGTGCCCTTGCCCTTGCCGTACTGGCTGTTGAGGCTGGTCGCGATCTCGTTGAGTTCGGTCGCCGCACCATCGGCGGTCGGCGCGGGCAGGACGATGCCGTTGCGCAGGATATCCAGCTTGCGCGCCACTTCCGGATCCAGCCCGTCGACCTCCGCATATTTCGCCGCTTCGAGGGCGTATTGCACGCTCATCTCGGTGCCTTGCGCCCCCACCCGCGCCGCCATCGCGTCCGTATCATGCGTGATGTAGGTCGAGTTGACCCAGTAGATCTGCGCGGATTCCAGCGAGAAATCCCCCATCGTCTGCTCGACCATGGCGACCCAGTTCGCCGCGCCCTGCGGCGTCATCGGGTATTCGGCCTGCGCCATTTCGGCGCCTTCGTGATGCTCGGCGAGAGCGGGCGTGGCCAAGGCTGCGGTGGCGGCAGCAATCGCGGCAAGCGAGACGGAGATGCGGTTCATCGGGGCGTCCTGATAGGGGTTGTCGTTGGCCGCAAAACTAGCTGCGCGACGCGGAATAGCAAGCAGGGCGCGTCAGCCACGCGCAGCGGCGAGCCACTCGGCCATCGCGCGGCCCAGATCGGGCTTTGTCACACTGCTCATATGCGTACCGGGCACCTCGACATAAGTGGCATCGGGTAGCTGATCGGCCAGGTCCTGCGCCGAGCCATTGTCGCGGTCCTCGTCGCCGCACACCACCAGCGTGGGGCACGCGATGTTTGCCAGTTCGGACAGGTCGAGATCTTCCATGCTCTGCAGCAGCAGCCGGGCCGCCACGCGGTCCACCCCCTGCGACTTGAGAAACTGCATCGAAAAATAGGCCGGATCGCCCTTCGGAATTGCATCGAATTCGTCGATCACGCGCATGAAGAAGGCTGATCGCTTCTCCCATTCCTGCAGTCCGTCGACACCCATTCCGCCAAGGATCAGCCGCTTCGGGCTCAACCTGCCCGACGCCACGCCATGGATTGCAGTGCGCGCGCCGAGCGAGAAGCCGCCCAGATCGTAGTCGGTAAGGCCCAGATGCCCGACCAGCGCCACGACGTCTTTCACCAGGACGCCCGCGGGGTAGTGTTCCGGCCCGTGCGGTGCCTCGCTCTCCCCGTGAACGCGAAAATCGAGCATCAGGACTTCGTACCCCTGCTCCGCGATCCGCTGGGCATGGCCCCACTTGATCCAGTTCATCTGCGCGCTGGAAAACAGGCCGTGCAGCAGAACGAAGGGTCTGCCCTGCCCCACGCGGTGCAGGGCGAGCTTCGTGCCGTCGAAGGATGCGAAATGTTCGGTGGTCATCGCGGAACTGAAAACTCCTTCTGGATCGCCCGCCGCATATCAAACCCGGCAAAAGCAGCAATGATTGCATTAATAAGCACGCTTATTATATGCGCGCCCATGAACAAGAATCTCGGCTGGCTGATCGTGGATAATGCCCGCATGCTGCGGCGTGCGTTCGATGAGCGCGTGCGCACGCTGGGCATCACCGGGCCGCAGGCGCGCCTGCTGCTCGCGCTCGATCGCTCTCCCGGGGAGAAGCAGACTTTCCACGCGGAACTGCTGGAAGTCGAGCCTATCACGCTTGGGCGGATGGTGGATCGCATGGAGGAATCGGGCCTGGTCGAAAGACGTGCCGACCCATGCGACCGGCGCGCTCGCCTGCTCTACCTCACTCCGCGTGCGGCTGGCGAGATCGCCCGCATACGCCGCGAACTCGATGTCATGCTCGAACAGATGAACGATGGGCTCGACGAAAGCGAAGAAGCCGAGCTTTCGCGAATGCTCCACCGCATCTCCGAAAACCTGTCCACTCCGCCACGTTCCGAAGGCATTTCCAATGGCTGAAGCCGAGCCGGCAATCGCACCCGATACCGCCACCCCCGAAGAACCTGTCGCCACCCCTCCCGGGAAGAACCGGTGGCGCCGCATCGCGCTGATGATCGCGGTGCCGCTGCTGCTGCTGATCGGCGGGTTCGCCTACTGGTCCAGCCTGCAGGGCAAGGTATCGACCGACAATGCCTATGTGCAGCAGGACCGCGTATCGATTTCCGCCGAGGTCGGAGGACCGATCGTGGAGGTGCTGGTGGCGGACGGTGATCGGGTCGAGGCAGGCCAGCTGCTGTTCCGCATCGACGAGCAGCCCTATCAGGTGCAGATCGCAGAGGCCAATGCCGCGATCGCGCAGGCACAGGCCAGCCGCACCGCGCTGGGCAGCGATGCCGATCTGTCGGGCGCATCGATCTCTGCCGCGCGCGAGGACATTGCCTTTGCCGAGGCCAATTTCGCGCGAAAGGATGCGCTTTTCCAGAAGGGCTTCCTGACCAAGACCGAGCATGACGCCGCCGAACACCAGGTGAACCAGGCGCGCGAGGAACTGCGGCTGGCGCTGGCACGCAAGGCCGCTGCGCAGGCCCGGCTGGCACAGGGGCCTGCGGTGCCCGGGCAGGACCCGGCCATCGCCGCGGGCGAAGCCAAGAAAGCCGCCGCCCAGCTCAACCTCACCCGCACCGAAGTGCGCGCGCCTGCCGCGGGCACGGTAACGCAGGCCGATCGCCTGCAGCTCGGTCAGCAGGTCGTCCAGGGGCTGCCGGTGCTGACGGTGGTGCAGGATGGCAGCTCCTACGTGGAAGCCAATTTCAAGGAAACCGACCTTGCGGACATGGCGGTGGGGCAACGCGCGGAAATCCGCGTGGATGCCTATCCGGGCCTAGTTCTAGAAGGCGAAGTGGAAACGATCGGCGCGGGCACCGGCTCCGAATTCTCGGTGCTGCCGGCCCAGAACGCGACCGGCAACTGGGTCAAGGTGACGCAGCGCGTGCCGGTGAAGATCCGCATCACCAGCAAGAGTTCGCGGCGGCTGATCGCCGGTCTGTCGACCGAAGTGACCGTCTTCACTGACGACCGCTAGACCGATGGCCACCGCCGCCCGCCCCGCCGCGCCCGTCTCTGCTGGCCCGACCGCGTCTGCGGCCGATGAACCTTTGCTGCCGGTCCGCAACCAGCCGCTGCTGATGGTCGGCATCATGGCCGCATCGCTGATCCAGATCCTCGACACGACGATTGCCAACGTCGCCATCCCGCACATGCAGAGCAGCCTGGGCGCAACGGCGGAAAGCGTCACCTGGGTGCTGACAAGCTATATCATCGCCAGCGCGGTCGCCATGCCCGCAACGGGCTGGCTGGGAGACCGGATCGGGGCGCGGCGGCTGTTCATCTTCTCGGTCGCAGGATTCATCCTTGCCTCGATGATGTGCGGGATGGCGCAGAACCTGGGCGAGATGGTGCTGTTCCGCGCGCTTCAGGGGATCACCGGGGCCTTCATTCCCCCTCTGAGCCAGAGCTTCATGCTCGATACCTCGAAACCCAGCCGCCACCCGCAGGTGATGGCGATCTGGGGCCTGGGCATCATGATCGGGCCGATCCTGGGGCCGATTCTGGGCGGCTGGCTGACCGAGAGCGCCAACTGGCGCTGGGTGTTCTACGTCAACCTGCCGGTCGGTCTGCTGGCGCTGGCCCTGTTGATGGCGCAACTGCCGCACCGCGATGGCAAGCGGCGCAAGTTCGACCTGTTCGGCTTCCTCATGCTCGGGATAGCGCTGTCGTCGCTCCAGCTCCTGCTCGACCGCGGATCGCAGCTGGACTGGTTCCAGTCCGGCGAAATCTGGCTGTATGCCTTCCTGCTGGGCAGTTCCAGCTGGATCGCCGTGGTGCATTTCGTCACCGGACGCGAGCCACTGTTCGAAACCGCCATCTTCGCCGACCGCAACTTCGTGATCGCCCTCAGCTTCATGCTGGTAATCGGCGTGGTGATGTTCGCCAACATGGCGCTGCTGCCGCCGATGTTGCAGCGCCTGTTCGGCTACGGCGTGATCGATACCGGCATCGTGCTGATGCCGCGCGGGATCGGCGTGATGGTGAGCATGCAGCTTTCGAGCCTGCTGATGCGGCGCGGGTTCGACGCGCGGATCATCGTGGGCACCGGCTTCGCCATCGCGGCCTATTCCCAATGGATGATGGCGGGCTGGTCGCTGGCGGCGGACCAGTGGCATTTCATCACCACCGGCCTGGTGCAGGGGCTGGGCCTGGGCCTGGTGTTCATCCCGCTCAACGTCATGGCGTTTTCCACCCTGCCCGGGCACCTGCGCACCGACGGGTCGAGCCTGCTGAACCTTCTGCGCTCCGTCGGGGCCTCGGTCGGCATTTCGGTCACGACCGTGCTGCTGGCCAGCAACATCCAGACCGCGCATGCCGATCTTGGCAGCCACGTCACCTCCGCCACCATCAACGCGGTCGATATCTCCACGCTGGACCGCTTCCAGCCGCTGGGTCAGACGGCGCTTTCCATGATCGATCTGGAGATCAACCGGCAGGCGGCGATGATCGCCTATGTCGACGATTTCTATCTGATGATGTGGCTGGCGCTGGCGGCGATCCCGCTGGTCCTGCTGATGCGCAAGGCAAAGCCCGGCTAGGAACCCAGCCTGCCTAGCGGAAGTTGCAGTTCGCCCCGCCCCACAGCGTCGCGACTTCGCCATCCTCGATCAGGCCGGACACCAGCATTTCGCTGTCGCCCAGCATGAATTCCTCGCCCAGCGTGCTGTCCTCCAGCACGTCGTAGGTCGGCAACTCGCTCAGCTCGGACGCGGGCAGGCCCAGCTTCACGCCGTCCGGCCCGGTGAAGACCGCCCGCTCGCTCGGCCCGTTGACCATCCAGCCGACGAACCGATCGCCCTGAAAATTCGCGACGAACTGATCGAAGGTGGCGAACTCCATCGGGCCTGCGCCACATTCCTCGTTGGTACCGAACTGCGGCCCGCCGAAGATCATTGTCAGCTCTTCCACCACCGCATCCTGAGGGTCGCCGAAATCGAGCACGGTTGCGGTGCCGCCCGCCTCTGGCGCGGCGATCACCAGACCGTCCGCGCGCAGGTCTATCGGGCGGTTCCTGGGCGCATTGGGCGTCTGTGCGGCGATTTCCTCGGCGGTGGGGGGCTCGGCAGACCGGTCTGCGTCGCCACATGCCGCCAGCGCCAGGGCAACCGTGCCGATCAGCGCGCATCCGAACCGAGCCTTCATCCTACTCTCCCAAGCCTGTCTGGTGGTGCGCACAGTGTCAGAGCCGGGAGGCGCGGACAAGCGGGCATGCGCCAAGGGGCCTAACGTTCGTTATCGGGTCGCTGATCGATGATGACGCCGCCGGGGTCGCCGCCCGGCTCTCGACCGGATGTGTCGCGCTCTGCGCTGCCCGTATTGTCGCGCCACGCGCCGTCGATGGTCTCCCCGGCGCCCATGCCGCCCATCTGGCCGCGCACCTTCGCCAGCCGCTTCATCAGGAAGCGACGGAACAGGAGCGGCACCAGCAGCGACAGCACGGCGAAGGGCACAACGATCCACCACAGCCAGTCGAGCCAGTCGACCATCCGGGTGAGCGCGAAGATGACCGCAAGGATGATCCCCCAGCGGATCGCCCAGCGCCGCAGAAGCCGCCCGAAGAAAGCGGAGGACTCCCGCTCTATCTGGTCGAGCGACTGGTCCATCTGCGCCGCCATGCGCGCCTGCTGCTCGTGATCGGGGCCGAGCACGGCGGGCCTCAGCCCTTCTTCAGGTGGCGACGGCCCAGCAGTTCGGCGATCTGGACCGCGTTGAGGGCGGCGCCCTTGCGCAGGTTGTCGCTGACGCACCACAGGTTGATGCCGTTCTCCACCGTCGGGTCTTCGCGCACGCGGCTGATATAGGTCGCGCCGTCGCCCACGCTTTCCACCGGCGTGATGTAGCCTTCGTCCTCGCGCTTATCGACCAGCATGCAGCCGGGCGCCTCGCGCAGGATTTCCTGCGCCTGTTCCGCCGAAAGCTCGCGCTCGAATTCGATGGTGACGGCTTCGGAATGGCCGACGAACACGGGCACGCGCACGCAGGTGGCGGCCAGCTTGATCTTGGGATCGAGGATCTTCTTGGTCTCGACCACCATCTTCCATTCTTCCTTGGTCGATCCATCGTCCAGGAAGACATCGATATGCGGGATGACGTTGAAGGCGATCTGCTTGGTGAACACCTGCGGTTCCACCGGATCGCCCACGAAGATCGCGCGGCTCTGCTGGAACAGTTCGTCCATGCCCGATTTGCCCGCGCCGGAAACCGACTGGTAGGTGGAAACCACCACGCGCTTGATACCCGCCGCATCGTGCAGGGGCTTCAGCGCCACGACCAGCTGCGCGGTCGAGCAGTTGGGGTTCGCGATGATGTTCTTCGCGGTGTAGCCGTCGATCGCATCCGGGTTCACCTCGGGCACGATCAGCGGCACGTCCGGGTCCATCCGGAAGTGCGAGGAGTTGTCGATCACCACGCAGCCTGCCGCGGCCGCCTTGGGCGCGTATTCCTTGGCGATGGAGCCGCCGGCGGAAAACAGCGCGATATCCCAGCCGGTGAAGTCGAAATGCTCCAGATTCTTGCACTTGAGCATCTTGCCGGTGTCGCCGAATTCGATCTCCGTGCCCTGGCTGCGCGAGCTGGCCAGCGCCACGATCTCGTCGATCGGAAACGCGCGTTCCGCCAGCACCTGCATCATTTCGCGCCCGACATTGCCCGTCGCGCCGACCACGGCGACCTTGTAACCCATCAATCACTCCTGTTCGTGCTGCATCGCCACATGGGGAAAAGCGCGGGTTGTCGCAAGCGATAGCGGACTCAAATCACTCCGAGCATGTGCAGCACCAGCACGGCGAGCGCCCCGAAGGCCAGTACCGCGCCGGGAAGCGTGATCCATCGTTTGCCGACATTCTCCTTCACCGCCAGCGCATTGAGCGTGCCGAACACCAGCAGGAAAACGATGCTGGCCCCGCTCACCAGCCCGTCCAGCCCGCCCATCACGGCCAGCGCCAGCGCCAGCGCAGCGAGGGTGAGGACCGCCCATTGCGGGGAACCGTGAGAGTTCTTCCTGCCGAGCCCCTGCGGCAGGCCGCCATCCTGCGCCACCTCGCGCGCCAGCCGTGCGGAACTGAACAAGGTCGCATTGATCGCGCTGGCGGTGGAGAAGGCGGCGGCGATGGTCACCGCGATCAGCCCCGGTGTGCCCAGCGCGGCCTGCCCCGCGCGCGACAGCGCGACCTCGCCATCCTCGATCACCGCCTGCGTGCCGGTCAGCATCGGCACCGCCAGCGCTACCAGCACATAGATCAGCGCCGCGCTGCCGATGGCGAGCGGCATGATCCGGCGCATGATCCGCTTGCGGTCTTTCATCTCGTCATAGTCGTAGGCGACCAGTTCGAAGCCTTCATAGGCCATGAAGACCGAGGCTGCGCCGATCACGATGCCGATCAGGCCGGGCTGCTGCGCGATGGAGAGCTTCTCCGCCTCGAACTGCGACAGGCCGAACGCCGCCAGCCCGGCCAGGATAGTCAGCTTCACCACGACGATGGTGATTTCCACGCCCGCCGCCTGCCCTGCTCCGCGCAGGTTGATCCCGGTCATGGTCAGGATCGCCGTCGCTGCCATCGCGGGCGGCAGCCAGGATGGCCCGCCGATCGCCTGGCCCAGATAGGCCCCGAAGGTGTAGGCATAGACCGCGCAGGTGAGCACATAGCCCGCCAGCAGCACCCAGGCCGAAAAGCGCGCCAGACCGGTGAAGCCCAGGTCGCGCAGGAAGCTGTAAACGCCGCCTGCCTCGTCCTTCTCCACCGTCAGCGCGGCGAGACTGTGGCCGGTGGCATAGGCAACCAGTCCGCCCAGCACGAAGCTGAGCGCGGCCCAGTGCCCCGCGCTGGAAATAACCACGCCCAGCGTCGAGAATATCCCGCCGCCGACCATCCCGCCCACCGCGATGGCCCAGACTGCGGCCAGCCCCAGCTCACCGTCGGAGGACTTGCTCCCGCTCATGCGAATGTCACTCCGGCGGCGTCACGCCGTGGCTGTCGAGAAAGCGGAAGATCGTGTTCCACAGGTGCGGGCTGATATTCTCGCCCGACACACGGTGGGTGTAGCCGGGGTAAAGCATCATTTCGAACGCCACGTTGTTTTCCTGCAGCACCGAGATCAGCTCGGACGAATTCTCGAACACCACATTGTCGTCCGCCATGCCGTGAATCAGCAGCAGCGGGTCGGAGATGTCGGTGGCGTTCGGGATCGCGCTCGCCGCTTCGTAGGCTTCGGGCACCACGTTGGGATCGCCCATGAAGCGCTCTGTATAATGCGTGTCGTAGAGGCCCCAGCGGGTGACAGGCGCACCCGAAATACCCGCCGCATACAGCCCGGGATCGGCCTGCAGCCGCTTGAGCGTCATGTAGCCGCCGTAGGACCAGCCGTAGATCGCCAGCTTGTCCGGATCGACGAAATCGAGAGTCTTGAGGAACTGTGCGCCCGCCTTCTGGTCGCGCACCTCGACGCCTCCCATCGCGCGGTACAGCGGCTGCTCGAAGGCGACGCCGCGATTGGCCGATCCGCGATTGTCGAGCGCGAAGTAGATGTAGCCCTTGTCGACGATGGCCTGCGCAAGCGCGCCCTTCCAGCCGCGATCGACGATCTGAGAGCCGGGACCGCCGTAATGCATGATGAACACGGGGTACTGCTTGCCCGGCTCTATTTCGGGCTTGAGCATCATGTAATGCAGCGGCGTGCCGTCTTCTGCGGGCAGCGTGCCGAATTCGGGCCAGACATGGCTGGCGAGGTAGGGCGCGTAAGGGTGATCTTCGTCGAGCGCATTTTCCTGCACCCAGGCGAGGCGTTGCCCGTCGGTATCGGCGAGGTAGCTTTGCGGCGGCTGGCTGGGGGAAGACCGGCTGACGAGCAGCGTCTGTCCCTGCTCGTCCATGCTCGCGCTGTTGGTGAAACCGGGGTCGGTCAGGAGTGCGCCGCCCGCTTGCCCATCCAGCGAGGTGCGATAGATCTGCTGGGTCAGCACATTGGTTGTCGCCTGGTAGAAGAACTCGTCAGTCTCTTCGTTGACCCCGACGAGCGAGGTGGCCGGTTCGTCGCCGCTGGTCAGCTGCTGCCAGTCATTCCCGTCGAACCGATAGAACTGGCCGTAACCGTCGCGTTCGGACCACCACAGCAGCGATCCGTCCTTCAGGAAGCGGTAGCTGTCCGACAGATTGATCCAGTAGTCCTCGGTCGCCGCTTCCTCGGTGAACCAGACTTCGCTGTTGCCAGTCGCCGGATCGACCTTGAGCATGTCGAGCCGGGTCTGCTCGCGGTTCTGGCGCTGGACGTACAAGGTGCCATCGGGTGCCCAGTCGACGCGGGCGAGGTAGATGTCGGTCTCCTCGCCAAGGTCCACCTTCACCCGGTTGCCGCCGTCCGGATCCATCACGAACAGCTCGACGATGGCGTTGTCGCTTCCCGCTACGGGGTAGCGCTGGTCGTACACCTTGGTGCCGGTCGCGCCGATGGCAGCGCGGGTGACCACGCCCACCGGGCTCTCGTCGGTCCGCTGAACCGCGATCCGCTCCTCCTTCGGCCCCCACCAGTACCCTGTCAGGCGGGCCATCTCTTCCTGCGCGACGAATTCCGCCTCGCCCCAGCGGATCAGTTCGCCTTCTTTCGGCGTGATCGGCTGCGCATCTTCCCCGACCGGGCCAGTCCACAGCTGCCGGTCGCGGACGAAGGAGACATACCTGCCTTCCGGGCTGAGCTTGGGGTTGAGTTCGCTTTCCTCGGTATTCGTCAGGCGCGTGACCGTACCGTCCAGTTTCGCAAGATAGAGATCGCCATCGAGCGGAACGAGCACGCCCGATCCATCCGAATTCCACTGGTAGGTAATGATGCCCCTGAGGTTGCCGACCCGCGCGCGCTCGCGCTGCATCTTCTCGTCTTCGGACAGCTCGCGGCCCGAGCCCAGGGCCTTGGAGTCGACCAGCATGGTCCACTCGCCGCTCTCCCGGTCGTAGCCCCACAGATCGTAGCGCTCGCGCTCGTCCGCGCGGTTGCGCAGCAGCGTGAGGTAGCGTCCGTCGGGCGAGAGCTTGGCCTGCCGAGGGCTCGCACCATCCAGGCCGGGGCTGGCGAACACGCGTTCGAAGGTGAGGTCGGCGGATTGGGACTGTTCTGCGGTCATGGGGTCGCTTTCCTGCGCCGCAAGCGGAGTTGCAAGGGCAAGGATGGCAGCGGCGGCAAGCAGGTGGCGCATTGGTGGGCAATCCCTCGAAACAGGCAAAAGAAAAGGCGCCGCGGTTCTAGACCGCAGCGCCCTTTCGTCAAACCGATGCTGGCAGAAAGGCTCAGTCGGCCTTCTGGTTCGGCGCGTTCTTGGCCGGGCGCGTGTCGCGACGTTCGGCGATACGCGCGCTCTTGCCGGTGCGGCCGCGCAGGTAATAGAGCTTCGCACGACGCACGACTCCGCGGCGGACCACGGTGATCGAGTCGACGATCGGCGAGTAGAGCGGGAACACACGTTCCACGCCTTCGCCGAAGCTCATCTTGCGAACGGTGAAGTTGGAACCCATGCCGCGGTTCGAACGCGCGATGACCACGCCTTCGAAGTTCTGAATACGCTCACGCGTGCCTTCGACGACCTTCACGCCGACGCGCACGGTGTCGCCCGCGCGGAATTCCGGAATATCCTTGCCGAGGTTTTCAATCGCTTCGGCTTCGAGCTGCTGGATCAGGTTCATGCCTAATCGTCCTTCGTTTCTCGCTGCGCGCCAGAGGCAGACTGGACCGGAGCACCAGTATGGCGCTCCCACAAATCCGGCCTGCGTAACCGTGTCATCTCTTCGCTTTGGGCTTTTCGCCACGCCGCGATCTTCGCATGATCCCCCGATCGCAGCACTTCGGGGATCGTGCGCCCTTCCCATTCCTGAGGTCGGGTGTAGTGCGGGTATTCCAGAAGGCCGTCCTCGAACGACTCTTCCGCCCCGCTTGAAGCCGCGCCCATTACTCCCGGAAGCAGCCGAATGCAAGCGTCGAGTATCGCGATTGCGGCGGTCTCTCCGCCGGACAGGACGATGTCGGCAAGGCTCACCTCCTCGATCTCGGGCCGTGCCTCGAACAGCCGCTCATCGAAGCCTTCGAACCGCCCGCACAGGATGGTGACGCCGGGGCCTTCCGCGATCTCGCGGATACGCGCCTGCGTGATCGGCTTGCCGCGCGGGGTCATCGCGAGGACGGGCACCGGCCTACTCTCCCCCTCCCCTTCAGGGGGAGGGGGTTGGGGGGAGGGGCATCGAATTGCGCGGGACGGACTGGTCCGCGGGAA
>NZ_AEUE01000008.1 GCF_000186705.1 Citromicrobium sp. JLT1363 | reverse complement strand
ATGGCGAAGCATCGCCTGGCCGCCCCCTCCCCCCGACCCCCTCCCCTGAAGGAGAGGGGGAGTGGAGCCCAGCCGCCGAAACCCGCGCCGTGGCAGGCTGGGCGATCGACCAGATCCTGGTCATGCTGCACCCCTTCATGCCCTTCGTCACCGAAGAACTGTGGCACGCGCAGGCGCAGTTCCAGGGCGGAGAGCGTCCATACGAGCTGATGCTCGCCGCATGGCCCGATCCGCAGGCCGAGGTGGACGCGGATGCCGTCGCGGCGATCGACTGGGTCATCGCGCTCACCACCGCGACCCGCGCGGCCAAGAACGAGCTGGGCATTGCGCCCGGCGCGAAGCTGGAAGCGTGGCTGCCCGCCCCCTCCCCCCTCGCAGCTCGCGTGGTGGACCGCAGCGCTGCGGCCATCGAACGGCTTGCCCGTCTGACCCCGCTTCATCTGGGCGAGGATGCCCCGGCAGGCCCGGTGATGCAGATCGCTGCGGGCGAGGATGCGGTCATCATCCCGCTGGAAGGCATCGTCGATGTCGACGCGGAAAAGGCTCGCCTGACCAAGGCGATGGAGGCCAGCCAGAAGGAGTTCGGTTCACTCGACAAGCGGCTGTCCAATCCCGCTTTCGTCGAGAAGGCCAAGCCCGAAGCCGTCGAGAAAGCGAAGGCGGATGCCGCGTTCCACGCCGGCGAGATCGACCGGCTGCGCCACGCGCTCGCAAGGCTGGGGTAGGTTCGCATCGCGCGGCGGGGGGAGCCCTCCTACCAAAGCCGTAACCGCGATCCTACTTCAGCGGCATGACGCCCTGGATCATTCTCGGCCTTGCGCTGCTCGGTGCCGCTTTCGTGTTTTACCGGGGCCACGCGAAACGGCGGAAGCGCGAGCAACTGCTGGCGTCGCCGCTGACAGCGGAGCAACGCGCGACGGTCGAACGGCTGGTGCCACTCGTCCGTCGCCTGCCCGAACCCACGCGTCGCGCGCTGGAGGGGAAGATCAACCTCTTCCTCGACCAGATCACCTTCCGCGGCCAGAACGGGCTCGAAGTCAGCGAGGACATGGAGCTGTCCATCGCGGCGCAGGCCTGTCTGCTGGTCGTCAACAGCCCGGTCTGGTACGACACTCTCCGGAACGTGCTGATCTACCCGTCGGCCTTCCTCACGAACCGCAACACGCATGACGGCCAGTTCATCCATGAGAACAGCCACGCCACGCTGGGCGAAAGCTGGGCGCGGGGCCCCGTCATCCTGTCATGGGACCATGCGCTGCATGGCGGCCTGGACGCCGAAGACGGGCACAATGTCGTGATCCACGAATTCGCGCACCAGCTCGATGGCCTCTCGGGCCACACGAACGGCATCCCGATCCTGCGCAAGGGGCAGGCCTATGCGGGCTGGGAAAGGGCCATGCTCGACGCGTTCGCGGATCAGGTGCAGCGCGTCGAAAACGGGGAACGCACGCTGATCGACCCCTATGGCGCCTCCAGCCATCAGGAGTTCTTCGCAGAAGCCATCGTCACCTTCTTCGAGCGGCCTCGCGCGATGCGCGACCAGATGCCGGCGCTGTATGACCAACTGGGTAAGCTGCTGGCGCTGGACCCCGCCCAGTGGCACTGACCCTGCGTTCAAGCGGCAAGTTTGCTCGACAGGCGATGACCGGTTTTCCTACTGCCCCGATTTCTGCGAAGACCAGCCGATGACCGCGCATTTCTCCAACTTCGGCACCCGCGTCCCGCGCCCCCGTGACGGAGCCGGGTTTTTCGCCCCTGGACACTGTGTCAGGTGTGTCAGCGGAGCCCGGGCATGACTCTCGTCCTCGCCACCGACGACACCGGCGGGCCGGAGATTTTCGCCTCCGTGCAGGGCGAAGGGCCCAGCGCGGGCGAGCCGACCGCCTTCATGCGCCTGTCGCGCTGCAACCTCGCCTGCGTGTGGTGCGATACGGCCTATACGTGGCACTTTTCCGGGGACGAGCGCCCGCACCGCTCGGGCGAGACATTCGACCGCAAGGCCAATCAGGTGACGCTGGAAGTCGAGGATGTGGCCGACCGGATTCTGGCGCTGGAACAGCGGCGGCTGGTCGTCACCGGGGGAGAGCCGATGCTGCAGGCGCCCGCGCTGGCTCGGCTGCTCGCCGCGCTGCCCGATCTAACGGTGGAGATAGAGACCAACGGCACTGCCTTCCCTCCACCCAAGCTCGATGTGTGGGTGGACCAGTTCAATATCAGTCCGAAACTGGCGCATTCGGGCAATGCGCGTGAACTGGCGATCATACCGAAGGTGCTGCGCACCTACGTCAGCGACGGGCGCGCCTTCTTCAAGTTCGTGGTCGCCGAACCTGCCGATGTGGATGAGGTACGCGAGCTTGTCCGCGCCCATGCCCTGCCGCGCGGGCGCGTGTTCCTGATGGCGGAGGGCACCGATTCAGGGACGTTGCGCAAACGGCAGGAATGGCTGGTGCCGCTCTGCCTCGAACACGGGTTCAGACTGTCCGACCGGCTGCATATCCACCTGTTCGGCGACACCCGGGGAACATGAGCTTTCGGTACAGACCTACGAGTGGCTGCGCCAGCGCTGGACGATCCGCTGCAGCGCCTCTTCCTCGCCCCCGGTCTCGCGCCACAACGCGCTGAAGCTCGGGTCTTCGGATGCAGGGCGCTTGGCTTCCTCCAGCGTATCGAAGGTGACGCGCATGGGCACGGCGGCGCCTTCTCCGCAGATGATGCATTCGCGGTTGCGCAGCGCGGGGATCGAATCGAGGAAGCCGCGTGCCCCTTCGGGCATGGCGGCCCTCACGAAGGCCTGGTCGCGCTCGTTGTTGAGCCGCATGGAGATGATCGTGCCGCACTGCGACAGCACCCCCTCGGCAAGGTCCGACGGGCGCTGGGTCACGAGGCCCAGGGCCACGCCGTACTTGCGGCCTTCCTTGGCGATGCGGCTGAGCACCTTGCCGACAGCAGAGGCATCGAAGTGCTTCTCGCTCGGCACGTATCGGTGCGCTTCCTCGCAGACCAGCAGGATCGGCCGGGTGCGCTCCTCGCGCGCCCAGCTGGCGTAGTCGAACACCAGGCGGCTGAGCACCGCGACGACCGTGGTTGTGATGTCTGAGGGCACGCCGGACACGTCGATGATGGAGATCGGTTTGCCATCGGTGGGCAGGCGCAGGATGCGGGCCAGAAACTCGCCCATGGTGTCGCCCACCAGCATGCCGGAGAACAGGAACTGGTAGCGCGGATCGGACTTCACCTCGTCCAGCTTGGTCTTGATCCGCATGTAGGGCGCGCTGCCCGTCGCCTTGTCGAGATCGCCCATCTCGCGGTTGAGCGCCGCCGACAGGTCGGACAGGAGATAGGGCACGGGAGAATCCACCGTGATCTTGCCGAGCCCTTCCGCCATTCGGTTCTTCGATCGCGCCTCCAGCAGGCACTTGGCGAGGATATCGGCGTCCACCTGCCGGTCGTCCCCCCGACTGGTGAGAAGGATTTCGCAATGCTCCTCGAAGTTCATCAGCCAGTACGGCATCTTGAGGTTGCCGACATCCAGGATCGCGCCGTTGGTCCGGAACGCACTGGCATATTCGCCGTGCGGGTCGATCATGATGACGTGGCCCTGCGGCGAAGCTTCGCAGATGCGGTGGAGCATCAGGGCGGTGGTGGTGGACTTGCCCGTGCCGGTCGAGCCGAGCAGCGCGAAGTGCTTGCCCAGCAGCTGGTCGATATAGAGCCCCGCGCGGATATCGCGGGTCGGGAAGACCGTGCCGACCTCGATGAAGGCGCGCCCGTCGCCCGCGTAGACATGCCGCAGATCGTTGGTGCTGGCGGCAAAGACCATGCCACCGGGTACGGGATAGCGCGTAACGCCGCGGCGAAACCCGCGAACGCGGCCTGTCAGCTTCTCCTCCGTCCCTTCGCCGAGGAAATCGACCTCCGCGATGATCCCGCCCGTGCCGCGGCGATCCTGCCGCTGCGTGCGCACATTGCCGAGCAGCCAGTCGTCGCCTGCGCGGATCTTGACCGGGCTGCCGACCTGCCCGGCAATGGCAAGCGCCGGATCTGCGTCTCCTGCGCATTGGTTGAGCCGTTCGCTGTCGAGCGCGATGGTCGCGCCCGCACCCGCCACGTCGAGCACGACGCCGATGGGCCGGGTGCCATTGGGTGCCTGGCCCGGCGCTTCCGCCTCTTCCGCGTCGGCCGGTTCGCCCGTCGCGCGAAAATCGTGACCTGCAATGTCCGTCATGCTTGAAAACAACGCCCCTCGTGTAGGCTCCCTGCATGCGAAAGCCGGCGGCGTTGATATGCGAATGAGGGTTAAGTTCGCGTCAATGCGGGGAAAATCGCCCAGCCGGCCGACACCGTCAGGAGCGATTGAAGATACGCCCGGCCATCCAGCCCATCAGCAGCGAAAGGAAGATCGCGACGAGCCCGTAGAGAAGCGGCTGGCGATCCGCAAAGACCTCGACGAACCGTTCGAAACCGACCTTGCGGACCGATACCTCGGCCACGGCGGAAGCCATCACGCGGCCGTCGCGCACGGCGAACGTCTCTGCGGTGTAGGCGCCGGTCTGCACGTTGGACGGCAGCCCGATACGCGCCTGGTAGAGCACGCCTTCGCGCACGGTCACGCCATCCTCTATCGTGCGATAGAGCCCCTGCCGCTCCCGCAGGTCGACCAGACCGGCACGCATGCGCGCCTGTTCTTCGAGATCGATCGAACCCGACGGGCTGAGCTGGATGAACTCGGTCCCGAATTCGAAGATCGCTGCGGTACGCGCATCCACGATCTGGTCGATCGGGCGGCTGGAGGCGACCGCGAAATAGCTGGGGGCAGAGCGGAAGGCGGTGCTCTCCGCATTCATCCAGATCCCGCCGATCTGGCGCTTCTCGCGCAGCTGGATGGGCTGCGCCGGGCCCTTGAGGACCACGATGACATCGAAGCCCTCGTCCCCGCCGACCGGATCGATCACCGCACCGAACAGCAACAGCTCGGTACCGGTAAAGCCCTGGCGGACCTGGACTTCCTTCTGTGACACCTCGGGCACGAGAACCGGATCGCCTCCGGTCTGAGCGGGCAGTGCCAGCAGGCACAGCAGCGCAAACGCGGCGCGAAGGGGCCGCGCGCCGATCACAGGTTGACCACCGAATAGACCTCGTCGGGCTGGATGCTCAGGCCGAACAGCATGCGCAGCGCCACCAGAAGGACGATCGTGGCCAGCGCAAGGCGCAGCCAGTCGGGCTTCAGCTTCAGCGCAATGCGCGTGCCGAACTGGGCACCCAGCACGGAGCCCACCAGCAGCAGGCCCGCCAGCACGAGGTCCACCGCCTTGGTCGTCAGCGCATGGGTCATCGTGGTCGCCATGGTCACGAACAGGATGTTGAACAGCGATGTGCCGACGACGACCTTGCCGCTCATCCCCAGGATATAGAGCATCGCGGGCACCAGCATGAAGCCGCCGCCCACCCCCATCAGCATGGTCAGGATGCCGACGCCCGTGCCCAGGATCAGCGGCGCGAGCGGCGAGATGTAGAGGCCCGAGGCGTAGAACCGCCAACGATAGGGCAGACCGGCGACCAGCGGATGGTGGCGCCGTTTTGCGGCACGCTTGAGGCCCTTGGACTGGCGGATATTGAGCGCGGACAGCGCCTCTCGCATCATCAGCGATCCGATCGAACCGAGCATAAAGACATACAGGATGCTGATGACGACATCGATCTGGCCGATCGCCTGGAAGAAGCGGAACAGCAGGGCCCCGATCAGCGCGCCGAATATCCCGCCGACCACCAGCACGCCGCCCATCCGGTAATCGACGCCGCCACGGCGGTTATGCGCGAGCACGCCCGAAACGCTGGCCCCCGTCACCTGCGTAGCGGCGGAGGCGGCGGCGACGGTGGGCGGAATGCCGTAGAAGATCAGCAGCGGCGTGGTGAGAAACCCGCCGCCGACGCCGAACAGTCCCGACAAGATGCCCGTCAGCGCGCCGAGCGCGACGATCACCAGTCCGTTGACGGACAGGTTGGCTATGGGGAGGTAGACATCCATGGGCGGCCAGAGCCGTAATCCTTTCGGCCCCGCGAATAAAGCGCGCTTAGACCAGATATGAACCCTAGAATGAAGCGGCCAGCGTTAGCGCAGGCCCGTCGCCGGGATTGGCGTCTCCCGCAATGCGGAAACGGTAGCCGACCGAGGCGCGCAGCGTCGCCTTTCCGGTCGCCACGGTGGCGCTTGCCGTCGGCCCGACATCCAGCCGCGAGACATCGCGCTGGGCGCCGCCCCATACGCCCGCGCCGAGCGTCACGTTTCCGGCGTCCGAGCGCAGCACGGGCGCTTCGAGGCTGGCCTTGCCGTCGACGAAGCCGGTTTCGAAATCGCCTCCGACATAGCCTGCCTGCACGTAGGCGTCGGCTTCCAGCCCGCCTGCAAGCTCTTTGCGCGGAAATCCGGTCACCACGAAGACGGCAGGGCGCAGTTCAGTCCGGTCGCCCGCGACGCCAGGCCGGTCGGTCAGCCGGGCTTCGCCATGGATCGTCAGGGGAGGGTCTTGCACAAGCGCGATGCTGGCTCCCGCAGCGATCTCGGTTTCGCCGCCGCGCACCAGTGCCTTGCTGGCCCTGGCGTAGGCCTTTGGCTGAAGAGCGCTACCCGGTGCCAGCGCATAGCGCACAACCGCGCCAGCCTGATCCTGCCCGTAGCTTGCCGGACCGGTACCGGCGAGACGGCCTGGGCCCGACCCTTCGCGGATCAGCAGCCATGCGTCCACGGCCCAGCGATCCGGCTTGCGTGCCGGCTTCACCGGTCCTGTACCCGGCGGCGTCTGCAATGCCAGACCAATGGCCTGCCAGCCGAGCGCCGCAGGACGCTGCCCGCGGCCCGGCCTGCCCTTCCTGTCCCTCGCCAGCCTGCCTTCCGGCATGGCGCCATAGGTAGGCAGGGAGGACAGCGCGGCTGCAAAAAGCAGCTGGTGACTGGCATATTGCCGCAGGCGCGCGAGCTGCATTCCGGCCGGATAGGCGTATGCCGCCCCACTGGTCGGGAAGCCGCCTGCCCGCGCCCCGACGATGTGCGGCCGACGCATGGCGAGAGCCATCGCGGGTAGCTCCAGACGCTGCGGGCGAAGCGGGCCGGCGCCCATTTTCGCCCTCGCCTGCGCGCCATCGCGGGTTCGGTACGAGGTTTCGCCAGTGGCCTGGGCCTGTGCGAAGAGCGCGTCGGCTGCAGGCAGCGGAAAAGGCGGTTCCCACACGCTCGCACGGATCGCGATCCACCCCGACAGGAGGGCCAGCACCGCAATCAGCGGACGACCGCCGGGGCGCACGCGGGCGGTCACGCGACCGCCCGCTGGCCGATGGAGGGATGGCCGTGATGGTCCGTCTTCTCCCAGCGCACCCTCCCCCCGTGGAGACTGGCGACATATTGCGAGACCGCACGGCGACCGGCCATGATGGCGATGATGTTGCTCAAGGGGATGCGCAGGATCGCCCGGATGCCCTCTGCCATGCCGTATTCGCGTGCCGTGAAGGCGCAGCGCCATGCCGCTCGCCACGCAAGGCTGAACGCATTGGCTATCAACAGGGTCTCGGTGAGCGGCGTGAGGGGCACCGGCCTCGCCAGGCCAAGCTGCTGCAGCACGATCAGCGCTCCGCTTATCATCAGCAGGAGGTAGGCGGTGAACAGCACCAGCGCCGCCAGGGGCCCGCGCCGGTCGCGCAGCCGCATCCACCCGTCGAGCAGATTGCCGGTCCAGCCCAGCCGGTCCCAACCCTGCAGTGCGATGCCGCACACCCAGCGGGACTTCTGGCGGATCGCCGATTCCAGACGGTGGGGGAAATAGGCACGGGTGGCCACCAGGGCGCCATCGTCACCGCGAACGCGCAGAAAGGCGGTCTTGCCCCCGGCCTCCGCCACCTTGAGGCCAAGCTCGTAATCTTCGGTCAGGCTTGCCGCATCGAACGGCCCCTGGCCCATGGACTGCGCGTCCAGCTTGGCCAGCCGCCCGCGTGCGATGGCACAGCCCACACCGGCCGACGGGAAGCCGGTTCCCAGCCAGTCGCGCACGACCATCGCCTTCGCATGGGATTCCGCGAACTCGTCGAGGTAATGCCCCGCGACCCAGCGCGAACGCGTCTGCGGCATGGGGACGACGGGCAGCTGCATCAGTTCGGCACGCGCCAGGCCTGCGTCGAACAGCGGCAGCGCCGCCGGATCGACCATGTCTTCGGCATCGTGGATCACGACCATGCGAAAGGAGATGCCCTCTCGCTGCTCGTCCTCCTCGATCGCGCGGTAGAGCCGGTTCATGCAGTCCGCCTTGGTGGTCGGCCCGTGATCGGCATGGATCACGATCCGCGCCCGCGCATGCCCGCTGGCGGCCCGCGACGCGGCGGCGATGGTGGCGGGATCGTTGGCGTAACAGCCGACGTAGAGCCGCAAGCCCTGCTGCGGCCAGGCAGCAAGCAGGTGGCGCATCGTGGCCCCGATGACATCGTCCTCACGCCAGGCCGCGACGATTACCGCCACCGGCCCGGCGAGCTCTCTGCCCTCCACCTCGCCTCTCGGGATCGAGGCGGTTCGCAGGCGACCACGCACCCGACCCAGCGCATAGAGCCCGTCTATCGCCAGCTCGTCGAGCGTGCCGAGAATGAAAAACAGGCTCGCAAACAAGAGCAGTTCGTGCTGGATGAGCGCCAGCCAATCGACCGGCGAAAGTGCCGCCACGTCCATATCGCCCAAGTCCCCCTTGCCGTGTTTGCAGTTTATCCAACGCATCCGGGCCTTGCAACGCGGGAAGGTTTCAGAAAAAGGGTTGCCATGCTTGAACCGATCCGCAGTCCCCTCCGCCGCGCCATCGCACCCGTGCGCGCGCTGTTCGTCAGCGATGCGTCGGCTGGCGTTCTCCTTATACTGGTAGCGGCGGCCGCGCTGGTCGTGGCGAACTCGCCGCTGGCCGAAGACTACGACGCCCTGTTCAACGACTATTTGTGGCCGAAGGAAACCTTCTACCTCAATACGTTGCACCTGTGGATCAACGACGGGCTGATGGTCCTGTTCTTCTTCGTGGTAGGCCTCGAAGTGAAGCGCGAACTGATCGCGGGCCAGCTCTCCAGCGCGGACAAGCGGACCCTGCCGATCATGGCAGCGGTCGCCGGGATGGCAGTCCCTGCACTGATCTACGTCGCCATCGCGGGCGGCGATACGCAGCTGATCCGCGGCTGGGCGATTCCCGCCGCGACCGATATTGCCTTTGCCATGGGTGTGCTGGGCATCCTGGGAAGCCGCGTGCCCTCCTCGCTGCGCCTGTTTCTGCTGACCGTCGCGATTGTCGACGATATCGGCGCGGTGCTGGTGATCGCAGTCTTCTACACCGCACATCTCGACGTGATGTGGCTCGCCATCGCCACGGGCATCTTCGCCCTGATGGTCGGCATGAACCGCTTTGGCGTAAAGCAGTTCTGGCCCTTCGTGCTGGTGGCCATCGCATTGTGGTTCGCCGTGCTGTTCTCGGGCGTGCATGCAACCATTGCAGGCGTGCTCGCCGCGCTGACGATCCCGATGCGCAAGGGTGACGGGCACTCCATGCTCGAAAAGGCAGAGCATGGCCTCGCACCGTGGAGCGCCTATCTCGTCGTGCCGATCTTCGGTTTCGCCAACGCCGGCGTGAACGTGCTCGACATGACCACCGAACAATTGTTCGCTCCGCTGCCCTTCGCCATTGCGACCGGCCTGTTCCTGGGCAAGCAGCTCGGCATCTTCACCATCGTGGCCCTGGCAGTGAAGCTGGGCATCGCGAAGAAGCCGGACCGCGCAAACTGGATGGAAATCTGGGGCGTCACGATCCTGACCGGGATCGGCTTCACCATGTCACTGTTCATCAGCGAACTCGCCTTTGCCGGCAATCGCCTGTTCGTCGAAGAGGCGAAGATCGGCATCCTGCTGGGCTCGATCCTGTCCGCGATTATCGGGTATGTGGTGCTGCGGCTCACCACCACGCATCCCGAAGACTCGGAAAAGTACGACGAAGCGCGGCAGGCCACGCCCTGACCGCCCCGCTTGCGGTCCTGCACGGTTGCCCTTATCTGGCGCCGTGCAGGTGCGGACGGGAGTCGTCTGATCCGCACCGATCCGCTTCCGACAGCTGCAGATGCTCAAGCCCCTTCGCAACCTTTTCCGCAACGCGCCCGAAGGCCCGCGCCCCTCGACCCCTGCGGGCACGCGCTTTTACGCGATCGGCGACATTCACGGGTGCGACCGCCTGTTCGATGCCCTGATCGATGCGATCGAGGCGGACGATGCACAGGCCGGACCGGCCGATACCACAGCCATCCTGCTGGGCGACCTGGTAGACCGGGGCCCGGGCAGCGCGCAGGTAATCGCGAAGGCCCGCGAATGGGGCACCCGCCGCAAGGTGCGCTATCTGGCCGGCAACCACGAGGAGATGTTTCTCGACAGCTTCGAGGATCGAAACGTGCTCAGGCACTTCCTCAAGCACGGGGGGCGGGAGACAATTCTCAGCTACCCGATCGCCAAGTCGGAATACAGCAAGCTGGAGCTCGACGAACTGCAGGAACGGCTGCACAGCCTTGTTCCCGAAGAGGATCGCGAGTTTCTGCGCAGCTTCGAAGAGATCATCGTAGCGGGCGATTATGCCTTCGCCCATGCCGGGATCGAACCGACGCGCGCGCTCCACGATCAGGCGAGGCAGGATCTTCTATGGATCCGCGAACGCTTCCTGGGCCACGACGCACCGTTCGAGAAGGTGATCGTTCACGGCCACACCATCTTCGAAGAGGTGGATCAGCGGGCCAACCGGATCGGCATCGATACCGGCGCTTTTCGCTACGGGCGCTTGACGGCGCTGGTGCTGGAGGGTGAGACCCGGCGCTACATTCAGGCGTGCGACCGATCCGGCAAGGATGGCGGCGCTATCGAAATCGAGAAATGGGCCGAAGTCGCGTAGGCGTCGACGCCCGGTGAAAGGGAACTTGGCATGAAAATCGCAATGGTCGGCTCGGGCTATGTCGGCCTCGTTTCCGGTGCCTGCTTCGCCGATTTCGGCCATGACGTGGTGTGCATCGACAAGGATGCATCCAAGGTCGAGCGGCTGCGCGAGGGGATCATGCCGATCTACGAGCCCGGCCTCGATGCGCTGGTGGAAACCAATGCGCGCGCCGGGCGCCTGTCCTTCACGACCGATCTGGCGGAGGGCATCAGGGATGCAGGGGCCATCTTTATCGCGGTCGGCACGCCCAGCCGCCGGGGCGATGGCCACGCCGACCTCTCCTTCGTCCATGCCGTGGCCCGCGAAATCGGCGAATCGCTGTCCAACGACGCGGTGGTCGTAACCAAGTCGACCGTGCCCGTTGGCACCGGCGACGAAGTGGAGCGGATTCTGGTCGAAAGCCCGGCCGTCAAGGAGCGCGGGCTGAAGGTGGCCGTCGTCTCGAACCCCGAATTCCTGCGCGAAGGCGCGGCCATCGGCGATTTCAAGCGGCCCGACCGGATCGTGATCGGGGCCGAGGACGATTTCGGGCGCGAGGTGATGCGCGAAGTCTATCGCCCGCTGTTCCTCAACGAATCGCCGATCCTGTTTGTCGGTCGGCGTACCAGCGAGCTGATCAAGTACGCCGCCAATGCCTTCCTTGCGACCAAGATCACCTTCATCAACGAGATCGCGGACCTGTGCGAGAAGGTCGGCGCGAACGTGCAGGATGTCGCGCGCGGGATCGGGATGGACAACCGGATCGGCTCCAAGTTCCTGCACGCCGGCCCCGGCTATGGAGGGTCGTGCTTCCCCAAGGATACGCTCGCGCTGCTCAAGACCGCCGAGGATTACGACAGCCCGACCCGGATCGTCGAGGCCGTGGTCAAGGTGAACGACAGCCGCAAGCGCGCGATGGGCCGCAAGGTTGTCGATGCGCTGGGCGGGCACGATGCCGCGCGCGGCAAGCGGGTCGCCATGCTGGGGCTCACCTTCAAGCCCAATACCGACGACATGCGCGATTCGCCCGCCATCGCGGTGGCGCAGACGCTGGCCGATGCTGGCGTGGAGATCGCGGCCTTCGATCCCGAAGGCATGGAGATCGCCGCACCGCTGATGCCCGAGGTCGAGATGAAAGACGATCCCTATGCGGCCATCGAAGGCGCCGACGCGGTCGTGATCGTGACCGAGTGGGACGTGTTCCGCGCACTCGACCTCGGCCGTGTCAAGCAGCTCGCCAAGGCGCCCGTGCTGGTGGACCTGCGCAACATCTACAAGCCCGACGACATGCGTGAGGCGGGTTTCCGGTACACCAGCGTGGGCCGCGAATAGGCGGCCGCAATCAAGGTGCCAGGAGGCCTGTAAGCCGGGTTCTGTTCCCCCCTTGCGGAGGGTGGCAGCCATTCATCTAGACCGCCTGTTGCCAGACGGTTCCAGCAGCCAACCCGGACCTCCTCGGAAGCGAAGCGCTCCTGCCGTTTCCGGCGCGGGGTCCCTATTCGGCCTTGCTCCGGGTGGGGTTTGCCATGGCGGGACCTGTCACCAGGCCCCCGGTGCGCTTTTACCGCACCCTTTCACCCTTGCCTGTGAGGTTTAGCCTCCATCGGCGGTATACTCTCTGTGGCACTGTCCCTCGGGTTGCCCCGGGCGGGCGTTACCCGCCACCCTTGCTTCGTGGAGCCCGGACTTTCCTCGCGTATTTGCATACCCGCGGCTGCCCGGCCTCCTGGCACGCACTATCTAGCGAGCCCGCGGTCCCGATCCAAGAGCAGCTGGAACAGGATCGCGCGAATTTCTCCGTCGATCACGCCGTCGATCTGTTCGGGCCGCCAGCGCCGCTGGAACGCCTCGACCGCCTTGCGCCCGTCGCTGACATCGTAGCCATAGCGCTCCAGCGCCAGATAGAAGGCGCTGTCGTTGTCGAACGGATCGCCCAGCTCCAGCTTCGTGGGGCGCGGTATGCACAGGCCCAGTTCCGCGATGCGAGCCCAGGGAAACAGCTCGCCCGGATCGATCTTGCGCTGCGGGGCGACGTCCGAGTGGCCGACCACATTGGCCCGCGGCACATCGTAGCGTTTCACGATCGCGTGCAGCAGCGGCACAAGCGCCGCGATCTGCGCATCGGCAAACTCGCGATAGCCGAACTTGTGGCCCGGATGATCGAGCTCGATCCCCACGCTCACCGCGTTCACATCCGCTTCGCCGCGCCAGTAGGATACGCCCGCGTGCCACGCGCGCTTCTCTTCGGGCACCAGCCGGGTCACTTCGCCCGCCTCGCTGATGAGGTAATGTGCGGAAACCTTCGATTCCGGATCGGTCAGGCGCTCCAGGGCAGCGTCCGCGCTCTCCATTTCGGTATAGTGGACGACCACCATGGAAACCGGCGCATCACGCTCGTCGTAATTGGGCGAAAGCCTCTCGGAATGGACCAGCTCGCTCATCCCCTCCCCGCTCCGCACATCGTCCCTCATGCGCCGTTCGGCAGGGTTGCGCCAAGCAGCAGCGTACCACTCTCGACATGGGTCTGGATCATGCCCCCCTGGCGCTCGGCAATCATGGCGAGCACATGGGCAGGTGCCGTGCGCCCGGTCAGTTCGGCCGGGTCCATCCGGCCCGCCAGCGCATCGCCGATCGTCTGATCGAAGGCGATCTTGGCCCCCGCCGCGCGGACCACGATCTCGGTCGCGTCGTCGCGTTCCTCGACGCCCAGGTCCAGCGTCCCGCCGCGCACCAGCGCATCGAGGCCGATCTGCGCGAGATTGAGCAGAACCTTGGTTGCCGCCTTGGTCACGGTCGGCGTCTCGATCTGCCAGCCCAGCTCGATCCGCTTGGCATCGGCGGCCAGCGTCTCAATCACCGCCCTGGGTTCGTCGATAGAGACCTTTTCGCCGAAACCGCCACCCGCGCCGTAGGCCAGGCGGAAGAACTTGAGCTTGGCCGCGCTCGTCCGCGCGCTCTGCTCCAGCAGCTCGAAACAGCGCTGCCGCATCTGCGGATCCTGCTCGTCGGCGAGCAGTTCGAGCCCGTTGGAGAGCGCACCCACGGGGCTGAGCATGTCATGGCACAGGCGCGAGCACAGCTGGCTGGCAAGCAGCAGGGGATCGGTCTCGCCCGTCATGCAGGCATGCTCCCGACCAGCGCCCTGACACACCTGACACAGTGTTCAGGGGCGGAAAAACCGGGCGAACCTGACAGGGTGGTAAGCAGGCCGTACGAGGGTGCGCTGTGATCAATCATCGCCGCCTGCCTAGCGTGGCTGAACAATATAGGAAAGCGCCTCGAATCGCTCCTCCCCATCACGGAAAAAGCGGACCTCGCCCGCAGCGGCGATCGCCCAGACCATCCCGTCATGCGCGGCGGCGGCGCGATCCGTGTCCGAAGGGCGGGGATCGCCGTTTGGATGCGAATGGTAGTAGCCGATCACCTGCGGCCCACCTGCCCGCGCAGCCTTGTGCGCATCGATCAGCGCGCGCGGATCGATCTCGAAATGGCGGGCGGGTTCGGGATGGACGTTCGCGGCGGGCAGCGCCTGGGTGATCCGCCCGCCCTCACCCAGCAGCAGCCCGCAGCATTCGTGGGGGTGGGCTGAGGTCGCGCAAGCAAGGATGGTGTCTATCGTTCGTTTCGATATCTTCATTTAACCCGCCTGCCCTGAGCTTTTCGAACCGCCCCGATCAATACCCATATCGCGCTCATCCTGAGCTTGTCGAAGGATCGTACTTTTCTTACTCCCGAAGCCATGCCGTTCTGGGCCTACATGCTCCACTGTCGTGGCGGTGCCTATTACACCGGGCACACCGACGATCTCGATCAGCGCGTATCTGCGCACCGGTCTGGAAAGATTGCCGGTTTCACCTCCGACAAATTGCCGGTGGAACTCGTGTGGTCTCAGGAATTTGCATCGCTACAAGAAGCATTCGAGGCCGAACGCCGCATCAAGGGATGGTCGAGGGCAAAGAAGCAAGCGCTCATCCGGGGCGATTGGGAGGGCGTCTCCCGATTGGCGAAAAGTAAGGACGGTCCTTCGACAGGCTCAGGACGAGCGGAGTTGATAGGGGGAGTCATCTCCGCCTCCACCCGCCTCGACAAGGCACTGGCCGAGGCCACCGATCTGTCGCGCGAGCGGATCAAGGGGCTGATCGCGGACGGCGCGGTCGAAGTGGGCGGCAAGCGTGCGAATTCGCCCTCCGCCAGGGTGGCCGAAGGCGCGCCCTTCACCGTCCACCTGCCCGCCCCCACGCCGCTGGAGGCTGAACCGCAGGACATCCCCCTGGTCGTCGCCTACGAGGACGAGCACCTGATCGTGGTGGACAAGCCTGCGGGCATGGTCGTCCATCCGGCGGCGGGCAATCGGGATGGCACGCTGGTCAACGCGCTGCTCCACCACTGTGCGGGGCAGCTTTCGGGCATCAACGGCGTGGAGCGCCCCGGTATCGTCCACCGGATCGACAAGGATACCAGTGGCTTGCTGGTCGTTGCGAAGACCGATTCCGCGCATGAAGGGCTGGCGAAGCAGTTTGCCGATCACAGCATTTCGCGCCGCTATATCGCGATCTGCGCGGGGCAGCCGAAACCCGCGCAAGGCACGATCGACGCACGGCTCGGCCGATCCGACAGGGACCGCAAGAAGATGGCCGTGCTCCCCCCGGATGCGACGCGCGGCAAGCATGCGATCACGCATTATCGGACAACGGATTCTTTCGGGGTCGCAAGCATTCTTGAATGCAGGCTGGAAACCGGGCGCACGCATCAGGTCCGCGTTCACTGTGCGTCAATCGGTCATCCGCTATTGGGAGACCCACAATATGGACGCGATCCCAAGGCCCTGCGGCCGATTCTTGAGAAATTGGGCTTCCACCGGCAGGCGCTCCACGCCGCCAGCCTCGGGTTCATTCATCCCGCAACCGGCGAACGGGTCCATTTTCAGGCTGACCTGCCCCGGGACATGGCGGAACTGATCGACGAAATCGCTCGTTGAAATCGATGAACAGCGCTCGAATTCCGGGGCGAAAAGACCTATAAGGGAATTGGTGGCCCGCCACTTACGGATGCCCAGCAGGGGTCCGGCCCAAACAGGGGGGTGAGGTCGACTATAGAAAGGTTAGGGACGAAGTGAGTAAAAGCAAGGCAGTAGCCATACCGGCCCTTGGTGGGGAGCAAAGCCTCAACCGCTATTTGTCGGAAATCAAGAAATTCCCCGTGCTGACGGCAGAGCAGGAATACATGCTCGCCAAGCGGTACGAAGAGCATGAGGACCCGGAGGCCGCGGCACAGCTCGTGTCGAGCCACCTGCGGCTCGTGGCCAAGATCGCGATGGGCTATCGCGGCTATGGCCTGCCCGTGTCCGATCTCATCTCCGAAGGCAATGTCGGCCTGATGCAGGGCGTCAAGAAGTTCGAAGCCGATCGCGGCTTCCGCCTGGCGACCTATGCGATGTGGTGGATCAAGGCGAGCATCCAGGAATACATCCTGCGTTCGTGGAGCCTCGTGAAGATGGGCACCACCGCCGCGCAGAAGAAGCTGTTCTTCAACCTGCGCCGGATGAAGAAGCAGCTGGAGGCCTACGAGGATTCCGACATGCACCCCGATGACGTGGCGAAGATCGCCACCGATCTGGGCGTGCCGGAGCAGGAAGTCATCAACATGAACCGCCGCATGATGATGGGCGGCGACAGCTCGCTCAACGTCTCCATGCGCGGTGAGGAAGAAAACGCCAGCCAGTGGCAGGACTGGCTGACAGACGACCGCCCCCTGCAGGACGAGACCACCGCCGAAGCGCAGGAAGCGCATGTGCGCCACGAAATGCTGCTGGAAGCGATGGATTCGCTCAACGACCGCGAAAAGCACATCCTGACCGAACGCCGCCTGACCGAAGACCCGCAGACGCTCGAAGAGCTGAGCAAGGTCTACGACGTCAGCCGCGAACGCATCCGCCAGATCGAGGTGCGCGCGTTCGAGAAGCTGCAGAAGGCGATGCAGCGGATCGCGGGCGAAAAGCTGATGCCGGTCGCGGCCTGACGCGGACGGATCGTTGAATACCTACAGCGCGGCGCGGCGGGCACTGGCTTGCCGCGCCGCCTTTCGTCCATAGGCCTCCGCGATGTTCCGCATCCTGCAGATCCTGACCGCGCTGGTCGCGACGTTCATCGGCCTCAGCCTGTTCCTGACGGTGGCATGGCGCTTCGTGCCCGTGCCCGTCACCGCGACCATGCTGATGGACGAAAACGGCTATACCAAGGACTGGCGGGGGCTGGACGATATCGACCGCAGCCTGGTGCGCGCGGTGATCGCGGCGGAGGACCAGAACTTCTGCGAGCATAACGGGTTCGACTATGCCGCGATGCAGGCGGCGATGGAGAACAACCTGAAGGGCGGCAAGCAGCGTGGCGGCTCCACCATCAGCCAGCAGACCGCCAAGAACGTGTTCCTGTGGCAGGGCGGCGGCTTCTTCCGCAAAGGCCTGGAGGCCTGGTTCACCGTGCTGATCGAGAACCTGTGGACCAAGCGGCGGATCATGGAGGTGTACCTCAACGTCGCGGAGACGGGGATCGGCACCTACGGCGCGCAGGCCGGGTCGCTACGCTATTTCGGGCACGGGGCGGACCGGCTGAGCAATTCCGAGGCGGCGCGCATGGCGGTCGCCCTGCCCAGCCCCAAGAAGCGCGAGGTGAAGAACCCGCAGGGCTGGCTGCGCCGCCACGGCGACCGCACGGCGCGCGCGATCGACACCATGGCCCGCGAGGGGCTGGATGCGTGCGTGTACGAGTGACTCGCGCGGACCCCAGCGATTCTCAACGCTAGCCTGCCGGGCTGCTTGACCGCATAGCGACGGGCAGTCACACGCGATCACCGCGCCCCGCACTGGCCGATCGGAGCAGCAAGTTCTTCTATTTGCCTGCGATATCGCCGGCGCAAGGCACTGAAAACGTCCGGAATGGTATGGCATATCATGTTGAAACAGAAGAAAAAGTTTTGCCGCCCTCCTAGATCGCGATAGGGCGCGCAGGTATTTTCGGGCGACCGCGCCTTCATTTACCGGGGTCGCGGCGACAGAGGGCGATTTGGGACACGATCACTCACACGCGCACGGTCATTCGCACGGGCACTCCCATGCTCCGGCCGATTTCGGGCGCGCCTTCGCCATCGGCATCGCGCTCAACACCGCCTTCGTCATTGTCGAGGCGACCTTCGGCTATATCTCCGGCTCGATGGCGCTGGTCGCCGATGCGGGCCACAACCTGTCCGACGTGCTCGGCCTGCTGATCGCCTGGGGGGCGAGCGCGGCGGCCAAGCGCCCACCCTCGCCCCGCTTCACCTATGGCCTGAAGAGTTCCACCATCCTCGCCGCGCTGGCCAACGCCGCGCTGCTGATGGTCGCTATCGGCGCGATTTTGTTCGAGACGATCGACCGCCTGCTGGACCCGGTAGAGCCCGAAGGCTGGACCATGATCTGGGTTGCGGGCGTGGGCATCGTCATCAACACAGCCACCGCGCTGCTGTTCGTCAGCGGCCGCAAGGACGATCTCAACATCCGCGGCGCCTTTCTTCACATGGCGGCCGATGCGCTGGTTTCGGTAGGCGTGGTGGTTGCGGGCGCCGCGATTCTGCTGACCGGCGCGATCTGGATCGATCCGCTCACCAGCCTCGTCATCCTGGCGGTGATCGGCTGGGGCACCTGGGGCCTTGCCCGCGACAGCCTGAAGCTCGGCCTGCTGGGCGTGCCCGAGGGGATCGACGAAGCGGCAGTGCGTGCCACACTGGAAAGCGAGCCGGGCGTCACCGAGGTCCACGACCTGCATATCTGGCCGATGTCGACCACTGAAACCGCGCTGACCGCGCACCTCGTGATACCGGAAGGCCATCCTGGCGACGCGTTTCTTGCGGAAGTAGCGCACCGGCTTTCGCACGATCACAATATCGGCCATGCCACGCTTCAGATCGAAGAGAAACGCGACTGCAGCAGCGGCTGCTGAGCGGCACTGCTTCGGAGCGTTCGCGAACATCGCCGCCAACGCACTTTGTCCTTGTGGCCAGATGGATGTCCCGCGACAATGACAGTAGGGAAGCGAAGATGGCGGGCGGTTCGATCATGACCTTCAATAGATGGCGCACGCTGGGCATCGCACTTCTTTGCGCCGTGACGCTCGCCGTGGTCCTCGCGTTCGGCGTCAACCGGTTGTCCAAGAGCCGCTGTTTCCAGCTCACGGGCGAATTCGTGTGTTCGGTCGATACGCAAGAGCCGCTGGTGGCACTGACCTTCGACGATGGCCCCACCCCTGAAGGAGTGGACGCCGTCCTGCCGATCCTCGAAGAGCATGGTGCGAAGGCCACGTTCTTCCTGATCGGCAACCGGATGGAGAAATTCCCCGGTCAGGCCGAGCGATTGCTGCAGGCGGGCCACGAGCTTGGCAATCACAGCTGGTCCCACCAACGCAACATCGGCAAGAACCGTGCTTTCTACCGTGAGGAAATCTCCGGCACGCACGATGCGCTGGAACAGGCCGGGGCGACACCGGTCTGGTTTCGTCCCCCATTCGGTCGACGGCTGATCGGCTTGCCGCAGGAGGTCGAGCGTGCCGGATATCGTCTGGCGATGTGGGATGTCGAAGACCGTCCGGAGGACTTTGATGGCGATCCGCAGGCCTTTGCGGACGATATCCTCGATCGGGTGCGCCCGGGATCGATCATCCTGATGCATCCCATGTATCGCCATAACCAGACGGCGCGCGATGCCCTGCCGATCGTATTGCGTGGTCTCGAGGAGCGCGGGCTGCGGCCCGTCACCCTGTCCGAACTGGTCGCGAGCGGGACATCGATTCCTTGATACCCTCCAGCCCCGAAGCCCGCGAGGCACTCGAAGCCGCCATGCTGCGCATGGCGAAGGGCGATCGCGCCGCGCTCGAAGAGGTGTACCGCCTCACCAATGTGAAGCTTTTCGGCATCTGCCTGCGTATCTTGCAGGACAGGAAAGAAGCCGAAGACGCCTTGCAGGACGTTTACATCACTCTCTGGCGCAATGCCGACCGTTACGACGGCACCCGTGCGAGCCCGATCGCCTGGCTGGCGACGTTCGCGCGCAACCGCGCGGTCGATCGGCTGCGTTCGGGCAAGGTCCGCCGCGGCGCGGTATCGGTGGACGAGGCAGCCGGTCTTTCCGACGATACCCCGTCAGCGGACACCATGCTGATCGACGCGGAGCGCGAGGCACGGGTGCATTCCTGCCTCGAAACGCTGGACGAAAAGCAGCGCACACCCATCCGCACCGCCTTTCTCGACGGGCGTACCTATGCGGAGCTTGCGGAACAGGCGGGCGTGCCGCTGGGCACCATGAAAAGCTGGATCAGGCGCGGCTTGCTGAAACTGCGCGAATGCATGGAGCGCGGCGAATGAGCGCGGCGGACGACAAGACACCCGGCAACGGCCCGGAACTGGCGGGCGATGAACGGCAGGCAGCGGAATACGCGATGGGCCTGCTGGAAGGCGAAGCCCTGCTCGCCACGCGCGGGCGGATCGCGCGCGAACCGGCGTTCGCGGGGCTGGTCGCCCAGTGGGAAAAGCGCCTTGTCCCCATGCTCGACGATGTGGAGGGCCTTGCCCCTCCGCCCGAACTCTGGAGCCGTATCGCCAGCGATATCGAGGATGGCGCAGGCGAGAGCGAGGTTGTCTCACTGCACCGCCGGGTCGTGCTCTGGCAGCGTGTCGCGGCAGGCAGCGCGGTTGCGGCCGTTGCCGCGCTCGCATTGCTTCTGGTGCCACTTGTGCAGGCGCCCGGCCCGGCCCCTGCGCAGGAAAGCACGCCGCTGGTCGCCTCGATCCCCATTGCCGATACGCCTCTGCGCATCGGCGTGACCTACATTCCCGGGCGAGAGGAACTGCTGGTAGCTGCCGAGGGGCTCAGCGCCGATGGTGTCCACGACCACGAATTGTGGCTGCTGCCTCCCGGTGAAGGCGCGCAGGTGCAATCGCTGGGCATCATCGCTCCGGGAACGCAGAAGCGCGTTCCGCTCGAAACGGAGACGGCCCGATCGATGCATGAAGGTGCGCAGATCCTGCTCAGCCAGGAGCCGATCGGTGGCGCACCCGACAAGTCCGCGCCCGGCCCGGTGGTGGCCGAAGGGACACTGCTGAAAACCTGAGCCCGAAAAGAATTTCGGGCGTCGCTGCATCCGGAGCGAGGCCCGCTTCGTAACTCCTCACCGACGGGAAGAAACGACCTGTTGGATAGAGGAGATCGACGATGTTGCTCAAGAAAACCCATGCCGCCCTGATGCTCGGCGCCAGCGCAGCCATGCTTGGCGGGTGCGAGACCTACGGCATGGATGATGGCAGCCAGATGGCCAGCGCCAATGCCGAAACCACCGTCATGGTCGGCGGCGCCGCGATGTACCCATCGCGCAATATCGTGGAGAATGCGGTCAATTCGGCGGATCACACCACGCTGGTTGCTGCGGTAAAGGCCGCCGGTCTGGTCGATACGCTTTCGGGCCCCGGCCCCTTCACCGTCTTCGCGCCGACCAACGACGCTTTCGCCAAGCTGCCCGCCGGCACGGTGGACACGCTGCTGAAGCCCCAGAACAAGCAGATGCTGACCGACGTTCTCACCTATCACGTCGTCCCCGGACGCGTTTCGGCCAGCCAGCTGATGCAGATGATCCGCGAGGGCGGGGGCATGGCCAGGCTGGAAACCGTCAATGGCGGCACGCTGACCGCGCGCATGCAAGGCGGCAACGTGGTGCTGGTGGACGCCAGGGGCGGAACCGCCACGGTAACCCAGGCGGATGTGTTCCAGTCCAACGGCGTAATCCACGTGACCAACGCGGTGTCGCTGCCCGGATGATTTCAGACCCCTCGCGGCGTCGGTTGCCTCCACCCCGCTAACACCGGCGTCGCACCAGGGACCCCGCTCGGCCAGTAACCCGGCCGGGCGGGGTTTTTCATATTGCTAGTGTGTGGGCAGCCACTTCCACATCCGGGCCTTGAGCAGGCGGATCAGCTCTGGGTCCATGAAGGCGTAATCGTCCGGGATGTTCAGCACGATCACGCGCGTGTCCTTCAGCGCGGCCTTGTGCTTCTTGCGCAGCTTGTTGCGATGGGTGTTCTCCATCGCAAAGATCACATCTGCCCATTCGACAAGTTCGTCCGACAGCGGATTTTCGGCATCGTTGTTGGTGCCTGCCGAAAGCGCGTTTATTCCGGCCGTCTCGCAGAAGACCTGCTCGGCCGTGGGGCTGCGCAAGCGGTTCTGGCTGCACACGAACAGGTAGTTGCGGTCTGCCAAGCTAGGCTACCCCTGCGCGCGTCAGGCCCGAAAGAAACAGGAACAGGATCGCCAGCCCCGGAAAAGAAGCTGCGATCCCGCTCATATCAGCCGGCCACTATCACGCCGCGTCGGAGGCGCGCTTGCCCTCGCCGTCGAACACGCGGATCGGTTCCTTGCGGCCTTCGACCACGTCCTTGTCGATCACGACTTCGTTGCAGCCTTCCAGATCGGGCAGGTCGTACATCGTGTCGAGCAGCAGGCCTTCCACGATCGAACGCAGGCCGCGTGCGCCGGTCTTGCGCTTGATCGCACGCTCGGCAATCGCGCGCAGCGCGTCGTCGTTGAAGGTCAGCTCCACGCCTTCCAGCTCGAACAGCTTGGCGTACTGCTTCACGATGGCGTTTTTCGGTTCCTGCAGGATCGTCACCAATGCATCGACATCGAGATCGTGCAGCGAGGCGATCACCGGCAGACGACCGACGAATTCGGGGATCAGACCGAACTTGAGCAGATCTTCCGGTTCGCTCTTTTCCAGCAGTTCGCCGATGCGGCGCTTGTCCGGATCGGCGACATGCGCGCCGAAACCGATGCTGCGCTTCTGCAGACGGTCGGCAATGATCTTGTCGAGCCCGGCAAAGGCACCGCCGCAGATGAACAGGATGTTCGTGGTGTCGACCTGCAGGAATTCCTGCTGCGGATGCTTGCGCCCGCCCTGCGGCGGAACGGAGGCGGTGGTGCCTTCCATCAGCTTGAGCAGCGCCTGCTGCACGCCCTCGCCCGACACGTCGCGGGTGATGGAGGGGTTTTCCGCCTTGCGGGTAATCTTGTCGATCTCGTCGATATAGACGATCCCGTGCTGCGCCTTCTCGACGTTGTAGTCGCTGGCCTGCAGCAGCTTGAGGATGATGTTCTCCACATCCTCGCCCACGTAGCCCGCTTCGGTCAGCGTGGTCGCATCGGCCATCGTGAACGGCACGTCGAAGGTGCGCGCCAGCGTCTGCGCCAGCAGCGTCTTGCCCGAGCCGGTCGGCCCGACGAGCAAGATATTGGACTTCGCCAGTTCGACGTCGCCCTGCTTGCCCGCATGCTTCAGGCGCTTGTAATGGTTGTGCACCGCGACGGAGAGCACGCGCTTCGCACGCTCCTGCCCGATCACGTAATCGTTGAGCGTGGCGCAGATTTCGGACGGCGAAGGCACTTCGCCTTCCTTGCGCCCGGTCAGCCCCGCCTTGGTCTCTTCCCGAATGATGTCGTTGCAAAGCTCGACGCATTCATCGCAGATGAAGACGGTCGGCCCGGCGATCAGCTTGCGCACTTCGTGCTGCGACTTGCCGCAGAAGCTGCAGTACAGCGTGCTCTTGCTATCCGTTCCGCTCAATTTGCTCATAACCTTCTAATCCTCGAATCCCCGCGTGGGCGGGAACCTACCGAATGTAACTTTCACGCGCGCCATTGCAACAGATGGCTATCCTGCCACAGGCCGCCTTGCGAAGGGCTGAAGACAGCCCCCGCGTAAATTTACCCCTAAAAATTCAAACATGTGTGTCGCGGTGGCCAGCTTCGGCACACCGCGACAGCCCGGTGTTCAGGCAGGTGCACCGCCCGATCCGGTGTCATCGTCATCCGAATCGTCACCGGAGTCGCCCTGGGGCCGGGTCTCGAACACCTTGTCCACAATGCCGAACTTCATCGCTTCCTTCGCATCGAGGAAGGTATCGCGATCCATCGCTTCCTCGATCTCGGACAGCTCCTTGCCGGTGTACTTGGCGTAAAGCTCGTTCATGTTCTTGCGGATGCGCAGGATCTCGCGCGCCTGGATCTCGATGTCCGAGGCCATGCCCTGCGCGCCGCCCGAAGGCTGGTGGACCATGATCCGTGCATTGGGCAGCGCGATCCGCATGCCCGGCTCGCCCGCGGCCAGCAGGAAGCTGCCCATCGAGGCCGCCTGGCCCACGCACACCGTGGAGATGCGCGGACGGATGTACTGCATGGTATCGTGGATCGCCATGCCCGCCGTCACCACGCCGCCCGGCGAATTGATGTACATGCTGATCGGCTTGGAGGGGTTTTCGCTCTCCAGGAAGAGCAGCTGCGCCACCGCCAGGCTGGCCATGCCATCCTCCACCGGCCCGGTGATGAACACGATGCGTTCACGCAGCAGGCGGCTGAAAATATCGAAGCTGCGTTCCCCGCGACTGGTCTGTTCGACCACGACGGGCACCAGGGCGCCGGTTGCGGGATCGCGGAAGTAGCCGGATTCGTCGAATTGCATGAAGTGTCCTTGTCTCTCGTCGACGCCTATATCTGACCTCACCTCTTCATCATCAAGGCTTGAATGGAAAGCCCGGCCACGCCAGTTGTCCCGCCAACACCAAGCGCCGTCGCGATTTCGCGTCGGAGCGCACCGCAGGAGCCTGATGATGATCTCGATGCCCAACACCCCCCTCCCCTTTCGCGCCGACGATGACGAGGACGAGCAGAAGGACATGAGCAACGCTGGCGCAGCGATGATGAACAAGTTCCTCGATGCGCGGACCGTGCTGATCTTCGGCGGGGTCGACCAGAAGATGGCGGAGCGCATCTCGATGCAGCTGCTCTATCTGGACCACGTTTCGAACGAACCGATCCGCGTGATCGTCAATTCGCCGGGCGGCCACGTGGAATCGGGCGATACGATCCACGATCTGATCAGCTTCATCGCCTCGCCCGTCGCGATGATCGGCACCGGCTGGGTCGCCAGCATCGCGACGCATATCTTCCTCAGCGTCCCGGCAGAGCGCCGCTTCTGCCTGCCCAACACTCGCTTCCTGATCCACCAGCCCTCGGGTGGCGCGCGCGGCCCGGCGAGCGACATTGCCATCCAGGCGCAGGAAATCGTGAAGATGCGCGAACGCATCGCGCAGAAGATCGCCGATGCCACCGGCCAGCCGCACGAGAAGGTGCTGAAGGATATCGACCGCGATTTCTGGATGAGCACGAAGGAAGCCAAGGATTACGGCATCCTCGGCACCGTGATCGACAGCGCCAAGGAAGTGACCTGGGGCTAGCGTTTCGGGGCACTCCAAAGCCCCTCAAATCACCAGCCAGAAAGGCGCGCGACTCGTGGATTGAGCAGGGGTTGCGCGCCTTGCGGCGCATGGTTTATATTTCCTTACCGGAGGGCCGGAACAGCATGTTCGCCGCGGGTCGTGCGGCGACGGGTTGCGTCCCCGCGTGTGGGAATAGCCATGACCGAAGCCGCCACCGTCGCTCGCACCCCGGGGTCGCGTCTGTCGACCATCCCCTTCTCCCACCCCGATCGCGTGCCCGCGAAGCGCAACATCCGCCGCGCCTGGCATCATTTCTGGGAGTTCAAGAAGGACAAGGAGAAGACGAGCGAGGTCTTCCGCTTCTTCGAACATCTTCCGTGGCTCGGCATGCCCGAACATGTCCGCGAGTATCTTTCGACAGAGCGCGGACAGTACGTGTTCGAGACCGAGCCCTTCCTGCCCGATATCCTCGACGATCACGACATGCTGCGGCGGGAATACCCCACAGGCTCGCTCGCCCATGACTATTGCGACTACATGGAGCGTGAAGGCCTCAGCGCGGCGGGTCTGGTGCAGGAATACGACGATTTCCGCGGCGATCGCCCGCGGCTGGACGACCAGATCGAATGGTATGCGGATCGCCTGCGCGACACGCACGACCTGCTCCACCTGCTGACCACCATCGGCCGCGATACGCTGGGCGAACAGGCGCTGGGTGCCTATGTCTTCCAGCAGCGGCCCAGCCACGGGCACCTGATCCTGGGCTATGCCGGGGCGGCGGTGATCAAGGCCAATGTGAAGACCAAGGCGCCCGTGCTGCGCGCCATCCACGATGCCAAGCGGTCCGGCAAATCGTGCCGTCCGATCGCGGAGGAATCGATCCGCGAACTGCTGGCGATGACGATCGACGAAGCGCGCAGCCATCTCGGTATCGGGCCGGTCGAATGGTACCAGAAGTGCCAGGATATCTGGGAGGAAGAGGGGATCGACCCGCTCAAGATCCTGGCGGACGATGCCAAGACCTCTGTCTACCGCGAAGACCCCGTGCCCTCGCCCGAAGAGCTTTCGAAGGGGCCGTCTGTCTTCGCAATGCAAGAGAAGCCTGCGCAGGAGAAGTCGGCAGAGGGCCAAGACCGGCACGAGCGCGCCTGAGCCGATCTTTCCCGATTGCTCGATTGACCGGGCCGGACCGCTGACGCAGGTTCACGGGCATGAAATTGCATGCCTCCTTCGCCGCCCTTGCCTTCGCGCTCGCTGCCACCTCCCCCGTTTCGGCTCAAAGCGCCGAAAGAAAGGTCGACGACGTGCAGCAAGTGCGTTCCTTTTCCGCTGAAGCGGCGCTCCAAAGCAGTTGCTCGCTACCGCGTGCCGGGGGCCGCGCCGAATCGGACGCACGTTCCCAGCTGGAGCGGATTGCGCAGCTGAATGGCGGTGAGGATGGCCTGAACGCGGTCATATCGGTCAATCCCGACGCGGTATGTGAAGCTGCCCTTGCAGGCCTGGGCGGCGAGCCACTGGGCGGGCGCACGGTGCTGGTGAAGGACAATATCGAAACGCGCGAGCTGCCGACCACCGCCGGTTCGCTGGCGCTGCTCGGCAATAATACCGGACGCGATGCCCCGCTGATCGCCAATCTGCGCGCCGCCGGTGGCGTCGTGCTGGGCAAGGCCAATCTCTCCGAATGGGCCAATATCCGCGATTTCAGCTCGACCAGCGGCTGGAGCGCGGTGGGCGGGCTGACCCGCAACCCCCACGGCATCGACCGCAATACCTGCGGATCGTCCTCGGGCAGCGCCGCGGCGGTCGCGGCGGGCTTCGCCTGGGCGGCCATCGGCACGGAGACCAACGGATCGATCACCTGCCCCGCCAGCATCAACGGCGTGGTCGGCTTCAAGCCTACCGTGGGCATGGTCAGCCGCACGCATGTGGTGCCGATCTCGAGCACGCAGGACACCGCCGGGCCCATGGCGATGAGCGTACGCGATGCCGCCATGCTACTCGGCGCCATAGCAGGCAGCGACCCGGCTGATCCGGCAACCGCCGAAGCGGATCGTTACAAGCGCGACTTTACCGAGGGGCTGGAGGACGCCTCGCTGGCGGGAGTTCGGATCGGGGTCATGCGCGGCCAGATCGGCGACGACGACGATGTCCGCGCCGTGTTCGAACAGGCGCTCGGCGATCTGGAGGCCGCGGGGGCTGTGCTGGTCGATATCGAGTTCGAGCCCGACGAGGAAATGTCCCGCGACAGCTTCCAGATCCTGCTGTTCGAACTGCGCGAGGAGATGGGCGAGTATTTGCGCTCGATTCCGCCCATCGAGGGCGGCGATACTCCGCGCAGTCTTGCCGACCTGATCGCCTTCAACAAGGCGAACGCGCAAACCGAGATGCGCTGGTTCGGACAGGGCATCTTCGAACTGGCAGAAACCACCACCGATCGCGCCGCCTATGAATCAGCGCGCGAGAATGCGATTCACCTTGCAGGCCAGCAGGGGATCGACAGGCTGATGGCGGAGAACGATGTGCAGTTCCTCGTCGCCCCGACGCGCGGACCCGCGTGGACGAGCGATCTCGTCAATGGCGACAATTTCAACGGCAGCATCGGCTTTGGCAGTCCGGCGGCGATCGCGGGCTATCCGCACCTGACCGTGCCCATGGGCGGGGTCGAGGATCTGCCGGTCGGCCTGTCGATCATCGGGCAGAAGTGGCGGGACTGGGAGGTGCTGAAGGCGGGCGCCGCTTACGAACGCGCCCGCACCGCCACGCTCCCCACGCCCGATTTCAACCGCTGGCAACCTGCCGCCGGCGACCCGGCGCAATAGCCGATACGAAAAGGGGCGGCCGACATATGCCGACCGCCCCGCTCTATCCGGTTTGACGCCAGGACTGGCGTGAGGATCAATCCTTCTTCGCGGCAGGCTTCTTGGCAGCGGGCTTCTTGGCCGGTGCCTTCTTCGCCGGAGCCTTCTTGGCCTCGCCATCCTTGGCAGTGGACGCAGCCGCTTTCTTGGCCGGAGCCTTCTTCGCCGGGGCCTTCTTGGTCTCGCCGTCCTTCGCAGTGGATGCGGTGGCCTTCTTGGCGGGCGCCTTCTTGGCAGGCGCTTTCTTGGCGGCAGGCTTCTTGTCGTCGGACGCATCGTCGGACTTGGCCGCAGCCTTCTTCGCCGGGGCCTTCTTGGCAGCCGCCTTCTTGGCGGGGGCCTTCTTTGCCTTGGCGGCTTCGGCTTCGGTGCTTTCCTCGGCTTCGATCGCCGCTTCCAACTCCTCGCGGGTCACTTCGCGCTCTTCGACCTCGGCCTTTTCGAACAGGAAGTCGACGACCTTGTCTTCGTACAGCGGGGCGCGAAGCTGCGCGGCGGCCATCGGATCGTTCTGGATGAACTGCATGAAGCGTTCACGATCCTCGGCGCGATACTGCTGCGCGGCCTGCTGCATCAGCATGGACATTTCCTGCCCGCTGATCTGCACTTCGTTCGCCTGCCCGATTTCGGACAGCAGCAGGCCCAGACGCACGCGACGCTCGGCGATGCGGCGGTAATCGTCGCGCTCGCTCTCGATTTCCTTCATCGCGGCTTCGGGATCTTCTTCGCGCTGCGCTTCCTGGCTCAGCTGCGCCCAGATCTGTTCGAACTCCGCTTCGACCATGCGTTCGGGCACGGGGAAGTCGTGGCCGGCGGCCAGCGTGTCCAGCAGCTGGCGCTTCATCTGCGTGCGGGTGAGGCCGGCAGTTTCCTGCTCCATCTGGGCCTTGACCAGCTCGCGCAGCTTGTCCGCGCTCTCGAGGCCGAGGTTCTTGGCGAAATCGTCGTCGATCTTGCTGTCCTCGGGCGTCTTCACCGCCTTCACCGTGACGGCGAATTCGGCGTCCTTGCCGGCCAGGTGATCGGCCTGATATTCTTCCGGGAACGTGACCTTCACGGTCTTCTCGTCGCCCGCCTTCACGCCCTTCAGCTGCTCTTCGAAACCGGGGATGAAGGTGCCCGATCCGATCACCAGCGGGGCGTCTTCGGCCTTGCCGCCTTCGAATTCGGTGCCGTCGATCGAACCGACGAAATCGATGATGACCTGATCGCCATCGGCCGCCTTCTTGGTCTTGGCGGCATCCTTGTAGGTCTTGTTCTGGTCCGCGATGCGCTGAAGCGTTTCCTCGATCGCGCTCTCGTCCACGGGCACGACCAGCCGTTCAAGCTTCAGGCCATCGACTTCCGGCGCCTCGATCTCGGGCAGAACTTCCAGCTTGACGTCGATCTCGGCGTCCTTGCCTTCCTCGTAGCCTTCGCTCAGTTCGATGGCGGGCTGCATTGCGGGACGCAGGCCCTTGTCCTTGATCAGTTCGTCGACCGAGGACTGGATCGTGTCGTTCACCACCTGCGCGTGCAGCTGTTCGCCGTGCATCTTGCGCACCAGATTGGCGGGCACCTTGCCCGGGCGGAAACCAGGCATGCGCACCTGCGGGGCGATGCGTTTCACCTCGGCCTTGATCTTGTCGTCGATCTCGCTCGCCGGAATCACGATGCGATACTCGCGCTTCAGGCCCTCATTGGTGGTCTCGTTAATCTGCATGGGGTGTGTCTTACGTGCTTTCCGACAAGTGGTGGCGATTGCATCGCGCGGCGGGAGCTTGGTGCGGGCGAAGGGACTCGAACCCCCACATCTTGCGATACTTGGACCTAAACCAAGCGCGTCTACCAGTTCCGCCACGCCCGCAATCCGAACGAGGACGCGCGAACGGCAGATGCCATTCACGACAGACCGGCGCGTCTAGAGCCTCTCGCTCCAAAGGGCAAGCACTCCGCCGATATCCTCGCCGAACCGCGTACGGACTTGATTATGACGCTTTTGTTACTTACCTTCGGGATAACGTAACGAAAATGTCAAATTTGGATGGGCCGCATATGAACAATCGAGCTGACATGCTCCGCAAACCGATGGTCCCGCCCGTCGATCCGGCCAATGGCCGCCTCTCGTCGAAAGAGCTGGAAAAGGATGGCCCGGGCGGAAATCCCCTGCTCGTACGCAGTTCCTGGACCAGCGAGATCGACCGGGAGCGGTGCGACGCCGGTCTGCGCACGGCACAGGCGCGGCGTTTTTCGCTCTATCGATCGAGCATGACGCCCGACTGACCGGCCGGGCGCGACCCCGCGCCTCTTGTGCCGTATTGTCAGGCCCTTCAGGTCTGTCTATCGGCCTGCGCCATGAGCGAAGAAACCCCCGAACAGAGCCCCGAGAACACGCCCGAACCCGCGGCAGACAAGGGCGCGGACGTGCCGCCGATGCATTTGTCGGTCAATCCGCGTAACCCGCATTTCGATCAGGCGGCGCTGCAACGCGGCGTGGGCATCCGCTTAAAGGGGCGCCAGCGCACCGATATCGAGGAATATTCCATTCCCGAAGGCTGGGTCCGCGTTCAGGCGGGCCGCACGATGGATCGCAAGGGCCAGCCGCTGACGCTGAAGCTCAAAGGTCCGGTCGAAGCCTGGTTCGAGGATCTGGGCGAAGACGCCCCCGTCGCCAGGCTCGACGACTAGCTTACATCATTCGTAAAGCGCGACCGCGCGCTCGACCACTGCGTCGGCGCGGTCGTTATTGCCGCGCGGCGCAAGCGGACGGGCCGTCGCGTAGGCCAGTCGGGGCGCAGGCCTGCTGGCCGCGGCACGCGGCGCCCTGCGTTCGGGCGAGGCGCGCTCGGGGGTATTCGAAAACGCCGCCAGAAACGCGCGCGAGGGCTCCTCGCGGGTCGGCTGAGGCGCGCTGCGCTGCGTCTGCGCCTGTGCAAATCGCTGACGCGGCTGCGCCTTGCCGTCCGGATAGATGAAGCCATGCACGGGCCACGCGGTCGTCCCCAGAGCCTGCAGCGGGTGATACCACACGCGCACCTGGCTCCAGTCGTTGTTCGGCGAGACGTCCACCGCCTTCACATTGCGCTCGATCTGGCCGCGACGGCCATCGATCGGCGACCAGTTCGCGTGGTCCAGCAGCACGGTGCGCGAATCGATCACCCGCGCCACTGCAGCCACATGGCCCAGCGTCATCTTGCTGGTGGGCGCGAACGCCATCACCGAACCGACGCGCGGCGTATTGCCCCGCCCGTAGCGACCGGCGGCCTGCTGCCACCAGGTATGCGCATCGCCGTAGATATCGATGCCGGTCACATCCCGCGCATAGGGCACGCATTGCAGGTAGGCCGGCAATTCCTGGCCGCTCGTTGCCGCATTCGCCACGGGGAGGACTACCGGTTTCGCATGAGAAACCTGCGTAATTCCGATAGTTGCGGCAAGAGCTGCAAGGGGGGCAAGGAGGATGTGAGGGCGGTTTGTCATGCGGCAAATTCTTGCCGCTTCGTCTTTCGATCACCCTCGCAAAGGTGGTTAACGCGAATCAACCATCTTCGTTTACCCGCTGACGCCGCTTGCCAAGTGGCCCGCGAACCTCCACCTCACGCGGCCTAGCCATGCTTCCACGTGTCATCATCATCGGTCGCCCCAATGTGGGCAAGTCCACGCTGTTCAACCGGCTGGTCGGCAAGCGCCTCGCGCTGGTCGACGATCAGCCCGGCGTCACGCGCGACCGCCGCTTCGGCGATGTCACGCTGGCGGGCATGCGCTTCACCGTGGTCGATACCGCCGGGTGGGAAGACGACGACCCCAGCACGCTTCCCGGGCGGATGCGCATGCAGACCGAGGTCAGCATCGAGGATGCCGATGCGGTCTTGTTCGTGGTGGACGCGCGCGCCGGGGTTACCCCGCTCGACAGCGAGATCGCCAACTGGCTGCGCGGCGCCGACGTGCCCGTGATCCTTGTTGCCAACAAGGCAGAGGGGCGCAGCGGGGACGCAGGCATCTTCGACGCCTACTCGCTGGGTCTGGGTGAGCCGCTCGGAATTTCCGCCGAGCATGGCGAAGGCACCGCCGATCTGTTCGAGGCGCTGTGGCCGATCATCGGAGAAAAGTCGGAAGCAGGCGATGCCCTGCTGGCAATCGACGAAGGCGAGGACGAGGACGAGGACGGCGTGCCGACCGGGCCGCTCAAGCTCGCCATCGTCGGACGGCCCAACGCGGGCAAATCCACCCTCATCAACCGGCTGCTGGGCGAGGACCGCCTGCTGACCGGGCCCGAGGCCGGGATCACCCGCGATTCGATCGCCATCGACTGGGAATGGACCGATCCGCAAAGCGGCGACACGCGCGAGATCCGCCTGATCGACACCGCAGGCATGCGCAAGAAGCGCAATGTGGTGGAGAAGCTGGAGAAGCTCTCGGTTGCCGATGCACGCCGCGCGGTCGATTTCGCGGAAGTCGTGGTGCTGATGCTCGATGCGACCCAGGGCCTGGAGCATCAGGATCTCAAGATCGCCAGCCTCGCGCTGGAAGAGGGCCGCGCCCTGATGATCGCGATCAACAAATGGGATGTCGCGGCGGAGCCCAGCAAGCTTTACAACGGCATCCGCTTCGCGCTCGACGAAGGGCTGGCGCAGGTGCGCGGACTGCCGGTGATCGCGGTAAGCGCGAAGACCGGCAAGGGGCTCGACGCGCTGCTGACCGCCGCATTCGAACTGCGCGAGGCATGGAGCCGCCGGGTTTCGACCTCGGCGCTCAACCGCTGGTTCGATCACGCGCTGGAAGCCAATCCGCCGCCCGCCCCCGGCGGAAAGCGGATCAAGCTGCGCTATATCACACAGGCCGGCACCCGGCCGCCGCGCTTCGTGGTGTTCGGCACCCGGCTGGACATGCTGCCCACCTCGTACGAACGCTATCTGGTCAACGGCATCCGCCGCGAACTCGGCTTCGGCGCGGTGCCGGTGCGCGTGGTGCTCAAACCATCGAAGAATCCCTACGCAGAGGACAAGTGATGGATCTTCTCGCCATCGCCACCCCGCAGGCCGCGCTGAGCATTCTGGAACAGACATCGAGCACACCGCGCGTGCTGCAGATGCTTCAGTTCAGCCTTGCCCCGGCCTTCCTGCTGGTGGGCATCGGATCGATCATGAACGTCATGATGGCGCGGCTGACCTGGGTCGCCAACCGGATCGAGCGGCTGGAAGCCAAGTACGAGGACAAGCCCGAAGAGCCGTGTTCCGACGAGGTGGCGTGGCTGGAGCGGCGACGCGGCATTTCGCAGCGTGCGGTGATGTTCTCCACTGCGGCCGCCGGTCTCATCAGCGTGCTGATCGCCGCGCTGTTCATTTCGGCCTCGATCACCTTCAAGATCGGCACGCTCATCGCCATCCTGTGGGTGGCGACGATGGCCCTGCTGATTACCGGGCTGTCCTTCTTCTTCCGCGAGACGTGGATTGCGGCGAGAGGCCCCGCGAGCAGGGCCTCCCATAACCGCAAGAGCTAGGCAGGATCAGGGCGCGCCTGCGCCCGTTTCGCCCTCGCCCGCCGGGTGGCTTTGCAGCTGGACGTAGTTCTGCAGGCCCATGCGTTCGATCATGTCGAACTGGGTTTCGAGGAAATCGACATGCTCTTCCTCGCTCGCGAGGATGGTCTCGAACAGCTGCTCCGACGTGTAGTCCTTCACGCTCTTGGCGTATTCGGCAGCGTCCTTCAGCAGCGGGATCGCCTCCATCTCGATCGCGAGATCGGCCTTGAGGATTTCCTCCACCGTTTCGCCGACCTTCAGCTTGTGGATCGCCTGGAAGTTCGGAAGCCCTTCGAGGAACAGGATACGCTCTGCCAGCCAGTCGGCGTGCTTCATCTCGTCGATCGATTCGTGGCGCTCGTACTCGGCCAGCTTGGTCACGCCCCAGTCGGCCAGCACGCGGTAGTGCAGCCAGTACTGATTGATGGCGGTCAATTCGTTGGTGAGCGCCTTGTTGAGATAGTCGATGACCTGGGGATCGCCCTTCATGGCCCGTACTCCTGTGACTGGTGGTTGCCGGGTGTCATGGCCGCGCGAGGCAGCGCGCGCAAGGGCCGGACGCGAAAAAAGCCCGGAATTCCGGGCTTTTGCAAGCGCCTCTCAAAGGCGTGTTCCAATTGAGAATGGGTCTAGGCTGCAGCCGGAGTCAGGCCAAGCTCGCGCTCTTCGAAGACGACATCGTCCGCATCGCACAGGCACGATCCGCATTGCGGCCGCTTGCCGAGCATCGCGTAGCAGGCTTCCGCATCGCCCGAACAATGCCGCGCCGCCCGGCGCAGCTCGGTTTCCCTGATGGCGTTGCAGATGCAGATAAACATTGCGGCAAGAACTCCTGCGAACGGCTTGCAGGACTCTTGTTAATGCGACTTGTTCTCATAAACAAGAGGCTTTGTGACTTTTCCTTCTCAGGCCGTCGGCGCTTGCTAGCGCCGGATGGCGAACAGCTTGCCGTAGGTGAGGCAACGCCACAGCCATTCGAGCGGGCCGAAGCGGAAGACCGACAGCCACGCTTTCGACCACGCCAGCATGATGATCCAGGTCGCCACCACCACGATGTAGAGCTGCGGGCGGGTCAGTTCGCCATACAGCCCCAGCGCGAAGCCGTGGAAGACGAACAGCATCAGCACCGAGGTGCCCAGGTAGTTGGAAAAGGCCATCCGGCCCGCCGCGCTTACGCGAGAGCCCAGCCAGCCGGTCGCCTTCGGCCCCCACAGGGCCAGCAGCGCAGCAAGGCCGATCACGAAAGGCAGGCGGACGAAGGTGCTGGTCCCCACGAAACTCATGAAGGTGGAATAGAAGCTCAGGTCCCGCTCCAGCGTCCAGAGGCCGATCGCAAGCGAGCCTGCGAGGCCGACGAGTACGCCGATCGAACCCCAGATCGCCTGCTTCTTCGCGTTGATCCTGCCGTCGAACAGGCCGAAACGATACAGCGCCATGCCGATCAGGATCAGCGGGATCGTCTCGAACCCGAAGATCAGGATCCCGCTCAGCGGCTCGGCCCAGTGCTCGATCAGGTTGTACTGCACCCAGCCCAGGTAATCGCCGGCCTGGATCATCGGCGTTTCGACCTGCGCGGTGTCGAGCCCCTGGGTCTTCATCGCCTCGAACTGCGCGCGCACCTGCTCGGGATCGGATGGCCCGCCGCTCTCGGCCCCGGTGGCGGCCATGGCCTGTGCCCCGCCCGCTTCCATCACCCAGTAGAAGAAAGCCGACATGGCGGTGAACAGCGCTGCGCCGACCAGGTAGAATGTGATGCCCACGCCCAGCTGAGTTCGGGGGCGCCATTTGACGAACAGCAGGCAGAAGATGCCGCACATCGCGTACAGCGTCAGGATATCGCCGCGCCAGATGAAGAAGAAATGCACGAGGCCGAACACCAGCAGCCATAGCAATCGCCGCAATTGCAGATCCCGGCCCTTGCCCCGCTCCCACGCCTTTTCCAGGAACAGGATCATCCCCGCGCCGAACAGGAGGGTGAACAGGCCGCGCATCTTGCCATCGACCAGCACGAACTGCGCCACCCACATCCAGTCGGATGTTTCCCCGTGCGGCGTCAGGAAGCCATCGGGCCACATATAGGCGATCATCGGCTGTCCGAAGGCGACGATGTTCGCCGCCAGAATGCCCATCACAGCGATTCCGCGCGTGAAATCCAGGCTGAGCAGGCGGTTGCCGCCGCTGGCCGACAGGGGTTTGACCTGATCGGGCGTCGCATCATCGGTGTCGGTAAACGCGCGCTCGGCACGGCGCAGGTCGTCGGTGCTGCTCATGAAGAATCCCCCTGAGCTGCTGCTTAGCAGCGTAGCGGAGCCGGGGGAATTGCGATCGACGGACGACGCGTGAGCGCCGACAGATTTCAACCAGCGAAGCCGTCTAACGGGTTACGAGGCAGTCCTGCCCGCCGCGCTTGAGCGCATTGCAGGCGTTCTGCGCATCGCTGCGGCTCGCAAAGCCGCCTGCGAGCAGCTTCGTCACGCGGCCCGAGGGTTCGAGCACGCGGCTGGCACCGGCCAGCTCGGCGCGGCTCTTGAGGCGCGCCCACAGGCGTTCCGCATTGCCGTCGACCGCGAAGGCGCCGAGCTGGACCTTCCACGGGCCGCCCATTGCGCGCGTCTGCGTGCCTGGCGAGGCAGGCTGCTGCGCGCGCGGCTCCGCCCTCGCCTGGGGGCGCGGTTCGGGTTGCGGGGCTGCCCGCGCGACGACGGGTGTCGTGGGCTCGGGCTCGACATAGTCTGGACTGGCGACTGCCGCAGGCGCGGACCGCCGCGCAAAGGTCGCCCCGGCATCGGCGGGGCTTTCGGTCCCGGTGACCCGGCTCGCCTCGGCAATCGCGGACTGCGCGGCAATGACCGACGGCGGCACGCGCGTCTCTTCGACAGGGCGCGGCACGCGCGCGGCGCGCGCGGAAGCCATGGCACTGGCAGGCGTGGCGCTGCTGGCGGGATCGGCAGAGGGGCGCGCGGGTGCAGGCGGGCTGCTCCCCAGGTCGGCAGCGGCGAGACGGCTGGTGCGCCGCGCATCGGCTTCGCGCTTCAGTTGGGGCGCAAGCGCCTGCGCGCGTTCGCGCTGGTCCAGCGGAATATGCGTATCCATCTGCCGCACTGCGCCCGCCGCCTGCGGCAGACCGGCAGCATTCGCCAGCGTCAGCAGCGCGTAGGCGCGAACCCAGTCCCGCTCCACCAGATCGCCGTTGAAGTGCGCGATGCCCAGCAGATACTGCGCGCGCGGATCGCCGCGACCCGCCGCATCGAGGATGTAGGGCATGGCATCTTCGCGCCGCCCGTTCTGGAACAGCAGCAGGCCAAGGTTGTCGGCCGCCTTCAGGTGGCCCTGCGCCGCTGCCTTGGCGTAATAGACTTCCGCCTGGCGGGTGTTCTGTTCCACCCCGCGGCCCAAGCGATAGGCCTGGCCCAGGTTGAACTGCGCATCGGCGTCGCCCTGCCCTGCAGGTTCGCGCCATTCGGCAACTGCGGTCGCATAATCGCCCCGCTGCCACGCGGCGACGCCCGTATTCACATCGGCCAGCGCCAGTCCGGGCGCGGTCAGGAGCGCCCCGGCAAGGACCAGTTTGAGGCCAAAGCTACGCCCTTTTCTTTCGGTGCTTCGCATGGTCATGGGTTTCCCGTCCTTGGCCAAAGGCAGATTGTCGCAATACTTCACGGTTGCGCTAGCGCCAGTTGGTTAACGCGCAATTACCACCGTAGTGCCCGGCACGCCACGCCCCCATGGCCGCCGCCCCGTTTCGCGACGCCCAGCAGGGGCCGCCCCGCGCCGCTGGCGGCCGGCGCGCGACCGCCCGGTTTAACCCAAAATAAAGGGTATCCTGCGAAGCATTCGCGTGCATCGGGCCATGCGTGGGCCGAAGCGCGAGACAGAAACGCATCATTCGGGGGGTACGCCCAGTGCGGGTATTGGCATTGGCTTCACAGAAAGGCGGATCGGGCAAGACCACGCTGTCAGGCCACCTTTCGGTGCAGGCACAGCGCGCAGGCGCGGGGCCCGTGGTCCTGATCGATATCGACCCGCAAGGCTCGCTCGCCGACTGGTGGAACGAGCGCGAGGCGGACTATCCCGCCTTCGCGCAGACCACCGTCGCGCGCCTTGCGCACGACCTCAACACGCTGCGCGGCCAGGGTTTCAAGCTGGCCGTGATCGACACGCCGCCCGCCATCACCATGGCGATCCAGTCCGTGATTTCGGTCGCCGAGCTGGTCGTCGTGCCGACCCGCCCCTCCCCGCACGACCTGCGGGCGGTGGGGGCCACGGTCGACCTGTGCGAGCGCGCGGGCAAGCCGCTGATCTTCGTGGTCAACGGCGCGACGCCCAAGGCGCGCATCACCTCCGAAGCCGCCGTTGCGCTGAGCCAGCATGGCACGGTTGCGCCGGTCACGCTGCATCACCGCACCGATTTCGCCGCGTCGATGATCGACGGGCGCACGGTGATGGAGATCGACCCCGATTGCCGGTCCTCGGCAGAGGTCGCCGCGCTGTGGAACTATGTCGCCGACCGGCTGGAAAAGAACTTCCGCCGCACGGTGTTCTCCGCCCCGGGGGCAACCGTTCACATGCCCTACGCCCCGCGTCAGGGCGGCTTCGGCCGCCGGATCGCGCAGTAGGAGGCGCCGCCGGCATGTCCGATATGAGCTTCGCCTCGCTGTCACCGACACTGCTTGCCCGCAAGGGCGGGGCCAAGCCGGCCATGCGCCGCCAGTCGCCGATGATTTCGGACGCGCTGACGAATGCGCAGCCGCACCAGCCGGGCGTGACCGACGGCGGGGAAGCGGACCGTCTCGAAGACCTGGGCTGGAACGACCTTGGCGAAACCACCCAGGAGGGTGCCACCGCCGACAGCCCCGATGCGGGGAGTGCGGAGCTCCAGACGAGCGACACCCAGAGCGCTGCTTCCGGCAGCCATGCCGTCGCCAGCAATACCAACGAGGTCGAAGACGATCTTGCCCAAGACGACACGACCGAAGGCGATTTCGCGCCGCTGGATCGTCACGCCAGGGGCAACGCGGCGGAGGAAGCGCACTCCGCAAGCGTCACACCGATCCACGAACGCGCGCCGCGCCTGCCGCGCCCACGGCTGGCGGCCAGCAATCCCGTTTCGGACGATCCCGTGGCGCCAATGCCCACAACCAGGGGCAAACGCACCGCATTCACCCTGCGGCTCGACGCCGAACGCCACCTCAAGCTGCGCATGGCCTGCACGCTCACGGGCCGCAGCGCGCAGTCTCTCGTAACCGAAGCGGTGGACGCGATGTTCGCTGAAATGCCCGAGCTCGATCCACTTATTGCCCGCGTCCAGACGCGAACCCACCAGGAGGGATAATTCCATGATCCGCCAGACATTTTCCAAGGCCCTGCTGATCGGTGCCGCGTGCGGAACGCTGGCGCTCACCGGCTGTACCGCTGGTTCGGGCGGCTCGGGCCCCAAGGCTCTCGCATCGGCTGCCGAAGCGCGCAGCGAAGGCAAGACGGACAAGGCGATCGCGATTGCAGAGCAGGCGGCTCTGGCCGCACCGCGCGATCCCGCAGCCAAGGCGGAACTGGGCCATTCCTATCTCGCCGCCGGTCGTTTCCAGTCCGCGCGGGCAGCCTTCGACGATGCGCTGGTGCTGGGCGATGTAAGCCCGCGCACCGCGCTCGGCTTCGTGCTCTCCTCGATTGCGCTGGGCGACAACAGCGCCGCGATCGAAACGCTTGAGGAATGGCGCGACGCGATGGACCCAGCCGATCTCGGCCTGGCCTATGCCCTTGCCGGAAACCCGGAAATGGGGGCGCAGATTCTCACTAACGCGCTGCGCAGCGGGCAGAACACGCCCATCGTGCGCCAGAACCTCGCCTATGCCAACGCGCTGGGCGGAGAATGGGCGTCTGCGCGCATCCTCGCGGCAGAAGATGTAGATCCTGCCGAACTGGACCAGCGCATCTCGCAATGGGCCAGCGTCGCCCGGCCCGAGGATTACACCGCGCGGGTGGCTGCGCTGCTCGGCGTGCAGCCCCAGGTCGATGCAGGAATGCCGACGCGGCTGGCGATCAACGGCGCCACGGCGCCCGAGCAGTTGCTGGCACAGGCCGCGGCGGCATCCGAAGCGGCCCCGGCGACTGCGAGCGGCGAATTGCCTCCCGTCGACCTGCTCGCCGCGAACGGCGCGGCACGCGAACTCAAGCCGCTTGCCCAGCCGGTCGGCGCGCGTGGCGGCACACAGACGAACCCGGCTGATTTCGACCGCGCATTCGGCGGTGAGAACACCAGCGCGGCCTCGCGCGTGGTGAGCAATCCGGTCGTGCAGAGCACGCCCGTGCGCACCTCCGTCGCATCCACACCGGCTCCGAAGCCCGAACCCAGGCCCGCCACCCCCGCCCCCGCACGCGAACGTGCCGATACGGCAAGCGCGCTGGCTGGCGGCACGCATCTGGTGCAGCTTGGCAGCTATGGCAGCGAAGCCGACGCGAAGCGCGGATGGGCCATTCTGGCCAAGCGCTATCCGCAGATTTCGGACCGCGAGCAGGTCATCACCCGCGCCAGGGTGCGCGGCAAGATCTACTATCGTCTTTCGGCGGGCAATCTCGCCTCGTCGAGCGCGCGATCGCTATGTGCCTCGGTGAAGGCCAAGGGCCAGGGCTGCATCGCGTGGGAGCAGAGCAGGCCGCTGCCGGGCACGCTCGATTCCGGACGCCGCGTCGCCAGCAGGTAAGCGCGCGGCGTCAGTCGACCTTGACGCCGCCCTTCCACAGACCAAGCACGCGGCTCTGCATGGGCTGACCGTCGAAGGGCGTATTATCGGCGGTCGCTTCCATCTTGCGGCGGTCCACCACCCACGGTTTTTCCTGATCGACCAGCGCGATATCGCCTTCGGCGCCTTCGCGGATCGTCCCGGCCTCGACACCGAGCAGCCGGGCAGGCGCGCCCGCCAGCAGATCGAACGCGCGCGGCAGATCGATCACCCCGTCGCGCACCAGAGTCAGCGTGCAGGACAGCAGCGTTTCGGCCCCCGCCATGCCCGGCTCGGCATCGCTGAACGGCAGCCGCTTGTCCTCCGGCCCGCGCGGATCGTGTCCGCTGGAGACCACGTCGATCGTGCCGTCCGCAATCGCGGCGACCACCGCGTGCCGGTCGTCATCGCTGCGCAGCGGCGGCGAGAGCCTGCCGAAGGTGCGAAAGTCGCCGATCGCAAGGTCCGACAGCATGAAGTGCGCGGGCGTGACCCCGGCAGTCACAGGTACGCCGCGCGCCTTCGCGCCGCGCACCAGATCGAGCGCGGCGGCGGTGGTCACCTGTCTGAAATGCAATCGCGCCCCGGCTATCTCTGCCAGCGCGATGTCGCGGGCCACGGCCAGCGCCTCGGCCTCGGCAGGGGCGCTGGGGAGGCCCAGCCGCGTTGCCATCTCGCCCGCCGTGGCCACCGCATCGCCCGCCAGCCCGCTATCCTCGGCATGGGAGACCACCACCAGATCGAGCATCGCGGCATAACGCAGAACGCGCAGCATCACGCCGCTATCGGCGATCCAGCCGCGCCCCGTGGCGATGCCGCGCGCGCCGGCCTCGCGCATCAGCGCGACCTCGCCCAACTCCTCCCCACCGAGCCCGCGGGTCGCGGCGGCGAGCGGATGGACCCACAGATCGGGCTTGCCGCTTTTGGCGATGTAGTTGACGCGGCTCGGCAGATCGAGCGGCGGGGACTGGTCCGGCATCAGCGCCGCACGGGTAATCCCGCCGAAGTGGAACGCGGGCTTGTCGATGGCGAAAACGCCCAGATCGACGAGACCGGGCACGATCAGCGCGCCTTTTGCGTCGACGATTTCATCGCCGTCCTGCGCCACATCCTCGCCGAGCGCGGCAATCGCGCCATCGACGATACGAACGCCGCCATCGCGCACGCCATCGGGCGTGACCAGCCTGCCGTTGGCGAGGGTGAGTGGCCGCGTCTGCTTCATCGCCGCCCCCTCACTTCCACTGTCCCTGCCCCAGCGGGCTTTCCCAGCCGGGCAACTGCCGCGCGCGGCGCGTCAGCACGTCGACGCACGCCATGCGCACGGCCACGCCCATTTCCACCTGCCGGGTGATGATCGAGCGGTCGAGCATGTCGGCCACATCGCTGTCGATTTCCACACCCCGGTTCATCGGGCCGGGATGCATCACCAGCGCATCGGGCGCGGCGCGGCGCAGCCGCTGCTGCGTCAGCCCGTAGAGATGATGGTATTCGCGGGTCGAGGGGATGAACTGCCCGCTCATCCGTTCGGCCTGAAGGCGCAGCATCATAACAACGTCGCACCCGTCCAGCGCGGCATCGAAATCGACGTAGGGCTTCGCGCCCATCATCTCGATTCCCGCAGGCATCAGCGCAGGCGGCGCGCATACCCGCACGCTCGCGCCCAGCGCCTGAAGGCACAGGATGTTGGAGCGCGCCACGCGGCTATGCGCGATGTCGCCGCAGATCGTTACGACCAGTCCGGTGAAGTCCTCCGCGCCCTCGCCCCGCTCGTCGAGCGCATGGCGCAGCGCGAGCGCATCGAGCAGCGCCTGGGTGGGGTGTTCGTGGCTGCCGTCGCCTGCGTTGAGCACCGGGCAGTCCACCTTGCCGTCGATCAGATCGACCGCACCGCTCGACCCGTGCCGGATCACGATCGCATCGGCGCGCATCGCGTTCAGTGTGATCGCGGTATCGAGCAGGGTCTCGCCCTTCTTCACGCTCGACTGCGCGGCATGCATATTGACCACGTCCGCCCCCAGCCGCTTGCCCGCGATCTCGAAGCTCAGCAGAGTGCGCGTGGAATTTTCGAAGAAGGCGTTGATGATCGTCATCCCCGCCAGAAGATCGCAGTGCTTGTCCGGCTGGCGGTTGAACTCCACCCACTGCTCCGCCTCGTGCAGCAGGTACAGGATCTCGTGCCGCTCCAGCTGGGCGATGCCGGTCAGACTGGGATGGGGAAAGGCATGCCCCCCTGCGGGGAAGCGACCGGAGCCCGTGCCGGGTGGTGATCCTGCGGAAGCCATCGAGGCCATGCCACTAGTCGAGCCATGTAGGTCGCTCAAGCACATTCGGCTGGCGACATTCCTTCAGCGCCTTTAGGGATGGGAAGCTAAAAGCTACGGGAAACGGGCCTCATGGAATTTGCGAAGAACGTCTGGAAACTGCTGGTCGCGATCAAGGACGGCCTCTCGCTGGTGTTCCTGCTGCTGTTCTTCGCGCTGCTGTTTGCCATTCTGACCGCGCGGCCCAATGCCGCGGCGATCAAGGAAGGCGCGCTGCTGATGAACCTCGACGGGTTCATCGTGGAAGAGCCCGCCCCTCTCGATCCCTTCGCCGTCCTTTTCTCCGGAGAAGCGCCCACTGGCGAGCATGACGTGCAGGACGTGATCCACGCGCTCGAAACCGCAGCCGAGGACGACCGGATCAAGGCCGTCGTGCTGGACCTGCGCGAATTTCTGGGCGCGGGCGCCGTCCACCTGCGCGAAGTCGGCGCGGCGATGGACAAGGTGACGGCCGCCGAAAAGCCCGTGCTGGTCTATGGCACCGCCTACACAGACGACAGCATCCGGCTGGCCGCCCACGCGAGCGAAGTCTGGCTCGATCCGCTGGGCGGCGCGGTCATCGCCGGGACCGGCGGCAACCGCCTGTATTATGGCGAACTGCTCGACAAGCTCGGCGTGAACGCGCGCGTGTTCAAGGTGGGCACCTACAAGTCCGCGGTGGAACCCTATCTCGGCAATTCCATGTCTGAGCCCGCGCGCGAGAACGCGCAGGCGCTCTATGGCGAGCTGTGGAGCGAATGGCAGGCGCGGGTGAAGAAGGCGCGGCCGAAGATCGATATCGAGCGTGTGGCACAGACCCCGGCGCAATGGGTGCAGTCCGCCGACGGCGACATTGCCGAGGCCGCGCTGGATGCGGGCATCGTCGACAAGCTGGGCAGCTGGACCGACTTCGGAGAGCGCGTCGCGGAAATCGCTGGCGAAGATCCGGGCGACAAGGCGCCCGGCGCCTTCGCCAGAACCGAGCTTGGGGCCTGGCTCGACGACAATCCGATGGACGATAGCGGCGATGCGATCGGCGTCGTCACCATCGCGGGCGAAATCGTGGACGGGGACGCCGGGCCCGGCACCGCCGGGGGGGACCGGATTGCCAAGCTGCTCGACGATGCGCTGGACGATGACCTGAAGGGCCTGGTCGTGCGGGTGGATTCGCCCGGTGGATCGGTGCTGGCGTCCGAAGCGATCCGCGAGGCGATCCTGCGGCACAAGGCGATGGACATCCCCGTCGCGGTCAGCATGGCGAATGTTGCGGCCAGCGGCGGCTACTGGGTCTCCACCCCCGCCGACCGCATCTTTGCCGAGCCCGAAACGATCACCGGCTCCATCGGCATCTTCGCCGTCCTGCCGACATTCGAACGGCTGGCGGACGACTGGGGCGTGAGCGCCGATGGCGTTTCCACCACGCCGCTATCGGGACAGCCCGATTTCGTGGCCGGGTTCAATCCCGAAACCGAGCAGATTCTGCAGGCCTCCATCGAAAACGGGTACGACCGCTTCCTGCGGATCGTTGCCAAATCGCGCGGGAAGAGCACTGCGCAGATCGACGCCATCGGCCAGGGCCGCGTCTGGGATGGCGGTACCGCCCGCCAGAATGGCCTCGTGGACCAGTTCGGCGATCTCGACGCCGCCCTCGCCTGGGTGGCCGAGCAGGCCGAACTGGAAGACGGCGACTGGCATGCCGCCTTCCTGGGTGGCGGTGCCGACGAGTTCCAGACATTGCTGGCCCAGATGCTGGGCGGCGACACGCGGGGCTCCGGCGGCGACCTGTTCGCCCTGGTCGCGCGCCAGCAGGCGCAGACCCCCGCCCGCGTTGCGCACGACATGGAACGCCTGATGGAACGCCCCGGCATGAGCGTGTATTGCCTCGGCTGTCCGGAACCCAAGACTGCGGTGCAGCGCTCCGTTGCCGGGCCGGGCCAGGGCAACTGGCTGACCACGCTCATGCGTCTGGCTGCCGGGTAATACGGGCAGATCGGCCGGGTTGCCGGTCTGGCCGATTAAAGCGCTTGCGCTGAAGCGACAGGATTGGCAAAGGCGCCCCTCGGCCCGTTCCGATCCCATGCCTTTTTCGGCCCATGCGATTATCGGTAACGGTGAGCCGGGCGCGTAGCTCAGTGGTAGAGCACACCCTTCACACGGGTGGGGTCGCAAGTTCAATCCTTGCCGCGCCCACCATCTTTTCCGTGGCTTATGCGGACCGCAAAGGTGGTCCATAGAAAACCTGGGAAAGACCGGCAGTCATTACCGCCAGAACTCTGGCGGTTTCCCCTGCAAGCAGGCGCTCACCCGCGAGATTGGCGAAGCCGGTTGGCGGCCATCCGGGGCATTATCGCCAAGCCATGACCGCTCAATTGACAGCTGCCCCCCACTTTTCCAGCTTGCGATAGAGGGTGGAGGGGCTGACATCGAGCGCCTTCGCCGCCTTGGTGACATTCCCATCGCATCGCTTGATCGCTGCGTGAATCGCCATGCGCTCAATCTGATCCAGCGTCATCCCTTCCCACACGTCCTGCCGCGCAGGTTGTTGCTCCGCGCCGAGCGGGGTCGGCGTGCTCGCATCCGGTTGGGCATGGCTGGCGGAGCCCGCCTGCTGGGCGGGTGTGCCGGGATGCCGCTGCAATGCGAGTTCCAGAGTCGGACCCGACCCGACGACCACAGCGCGGCGGACGGTGTTCTGCAGCTCGCGGACATTACCGGGCCATGGATGTTCGTACAGCGCGGCGCGGCTTTCCTCGCTCAACGCGGTCATCTCGCGCCCCTCTTCCTTGCCGAAGCGCGCCATGAATTGCTCCGCGATCAGTTGCACGTCCGTTCCGCGCGCGCGCAGCGGCGGGAGTTCGAGCGGGATGACATTCAGGCGATAGAACAGATCCTCGCGGAACCGCCCCGCTGCCACTTCCGCAATCGGATCCCGATTGGTGGCACACACGATCCGCACATCGACCGGTTCGACCTTGCTCGACCCGACCGGCTGGACGGTCGCGGTCTGCAGGAAACGCAGCAGCTTGACCTGCAGCTTCAGCTCCATTTCGCAGATTTCATCGAGAAACAGCGTGCCGCCATCAGCCGCCTTGGCAGCGCCGATCCGGTTTTCGACCGCGCCGGTGAAGGCACCTTTCACATGGCCGAACAGCTCGGACTCCAGCAGGCTCTCGGGAATGGCGCCGCAGTTGATCGCCACGAAGGGGCCATTGCTGCGCGCGCCTGCGGCATGGATCGCTTCGGCAGTCACCTCCTTGCCCGTGCCGCTCTCGCCGGTGACGAAGACTGTCGCCTTGGAACTCGCGATATTCTCGATCGCGTCGTAGACCTGCTGCATGGCAGGCGATTTGCCGATGAAGCCATGATACCCGTTTGCGGTGTCCGCAGGCTTGGGCGGCTGTGCCTTGCGCGCGGGCCGGCCCCGTTCGGCGGCGTTGCGCACCGTGGTCAGCAATCGCTCGCCCGCCACCGGCTTGACCAGGAAATCATACGCGCCCAGCCGCATCGCGTCGATCGCGCGGGCAAGAGAGCCATCTGCGGTGACGATGATGAACGCAGGCGCCGGTTTGTCGCCCGACGAACCGGCCTTCATCAGGTCCATTCCATTGCCGTCGGGCAATTGCAGGTCCAGCAGGACGACGTCGAAATCGCTCCTCTTCAGGGCCGCCTGTGCGTCGGCCAGTGTCTCGCTGACATCGACCTTGTGTCCGGCACTTTGCAGCTGCGCCGCGTATCCGAGCGCGATGGAGGCGCTGTCTTCGACGATCAGAACGGAGTTTGCCATTATGCCGCAATCCTGAATGTGGCGGCATCGCCGCTCTCGCTACAGTTGACCCATTCGATCTTTCGCTCGTCGCCGAAGTGTTCGAGACATCCCCGGATGAGGCCGCAAGCAATATGCGCCAGCGGACGGTGCGAACGATATTCGACGATGCACTGCCCGTCGCGCGTCTCGGTCGTCACTTCGGGCGGGGTCGCGTCCGGATAGAGCACCTTCACATCCTCGTGGATATGGCCGCGCACATGTTCGAGCAGGCTCTCGGCAGTGGAGTAGGACGACATGATCTCGGGATAGAGGATCGTGAAGCGCCCGAACAGGTAGCAGCCGAAAGCCTCGCACAAGGCAGCGACCGGAACGCCCGACAGCTTCGACGCCTCCCCCACGAGGAGCAGGGCGTGCGCTGTGGGATAGACGCCGATGCGCGAAAAGGCGGCATCGTTCGGCAGATCCGCCGCGGCGATAACCTGCTCCACGAATAGCGGACTTTGCTCCTCTTCCATGAAGCGGATGAGTTCTGAAAATATAAGGCCTTTCAAAAGAAGCTCCTGTCTCAACGGAGAGCGCTTGCGCGCGGACGCATTCACAGGAGCAAGATGCGTGCCGGTTTCGAGCGGCGGAAAAGCGTAAATCCGGGCCATTGGCCGAAGCATAATGCGAAATACCTTTGCAAAATGCGAAGATAGCCCTTCGCAAAATGCGAAGCCGAAGACTTCGGCGGCGCCGAACGCCCGAAAACCGCCATGCGCGCCATCTGGCACGCTCCTTGAAACACCTGGCCCAAATGCAATCCAGAGGGTCAGGTTCGATGTCTTTCAATTTCAATCGCCGCATTTCCGTTCTTGCAATGGCGGCTTCGGTGGGTGCCTGCGTATCGGGCCCTGCCCCGGCCAACATCTCCGGCTCCGCCTGGCTGCCTGGCCAGGACCTGGCTCGCACCAGTGGTCATCCCGAAGGCGATTGGGTCATGGCCTCGCCGGCCGCGCGCGGTGCGCCGACCTGCGACTGGCGCGCGCCACGCGAACTCGACACGCTGCGCCGTGCGCGGCCGGAGGAATTCCTCGCGCGCACCGCGCCCCTGTCTCCGGGTGATCGACTGACGCTGAGCCTGCTGGGCGACGAGGACGAGCTTGGCGGCACATACGTGATCGAAAGCAACGGCACGATCGTGGTGCCCGGCCACCGGCCGCTGATGCTGGCAGGCCGCTCGATCACCGAAGCCGAGCAGGCGATCCGCGCGGAACTCGTGCGATCGGGTGTGGTCCGGCCGCTGCGCAATGCCGTGTCGCTCTCGCTGATCGAGGCGGCGGGCGTGCCCGTCGCGGTATCGGGCGCGGTGTTCATGGAAGGCGCGGTGCGCGCCGGGGAACGGACCCCGGAAAGCCGGATCGGCCTGAAGGAAGGCGACGTGCGCGGCGACGACAACGTGTCGCGCAGCGTGGCCACCGCGATCCGGGCAGCGGGCGGGGTTCGCCCCGATGCGGACGTGCAGCGCATCTACCTCATTCGCGGCGATGCCTATATCGAGCTGGACCTCTCCGGCCTGGCGCGTGGCTGGACCGCGAACGACGTCGCGATTGCCGCAGGCGACCGGGTGATCGTGCCGAGCCGCGGCTGTTTCGATCCCGCACTGGCCCGCCCCACCCCGCTGACGCCTCCGGGGATCAAGGTCTTCATGTCCAACCTAACCAAGGGTGCCAACAACAATGCGGGCGCCGGCGTCGGGTCGGATACCACCTCCCTGCCCTACGGCACGCGGCTGCTGCAGGCGCTGGTCGCCATGAACTGCGTCGGCGGGTCCTACATGCAGTCGGATCGGCGCGCGGTGCTGATCTCGCGCAATCCGCTGAACGGGCAGAGCATCGTGGTGGAGCGCGACATCGAAAAGCTGGTGCGCGGTGCAGGGCGCGATGCGGCCAATCCGCTGCTGATGCCCAGCGATGCGATCGCCTGCTATGACAGCCGCCTGTCGAACCTGAACGAAGTGATCGGTTCGATCGGCAATGCTGCGGGCAGTGTGACCCCGGCCATCCTGCTCAGCGGAGCCGACTGATGGACCGCACCGATCCCTATTACAAACCGGCGCCGCGCTGGCTGCTGAGGGTATGGGCCTTCGTTCGCGACGGCATGCCTGCGGTGGGCCGCTATCGCCGCTACATCGTCACCATGGCGATCCCCTTGGCGGCGATCTGGATCGTCACCATCGCCTATCTGGCGCTGGTGCCCGACCGATACGACAGCCGGATGACGCTGATCCTCCCCGGTTCGGGCGTGGGCGGCTCGGTCAATCTGGAGTCGATCGGCCAGGCAACGTCCACCTCGGCCTCCGCTTTCTCCAGCACCACGCTGAGCCCGACGGAAAACTACAAGCGGCTGATCACGTCCGACATCGTGTTGCGCGACGCGGCCCATCGGTCGGGCGAGGACGAAGACGCCTTTCCCGCGCCGCAGGTCAAGCTGATCGACCAGACCAACCTCATTGAACTGACCATTCCCGGCACCTCGCCCGAGCAGGCGCGCGCCCGGATGGAGAACGTGCAGGCTGCCTTCATGGCCGCGCTCGACACCCTGCGTAAGGACGAGGCGGCGACGCGCGAAAAGGCAGACGCACGCAGGATCGCCGAACTGGAACACAAGGTCGATGCCGCTCAGGCGGCGCTGCTGCAGTTCCAGGGCGAAACCGGGCTCGTCTCGCTCGACCAGTTTGCCGGGCGGGTCTCCAGTCTCGACCAGATGAAGGCCGCCGAGCGCGACCGCCGTGTGCTCGTGGCGGAAAGCGGTGGCACCGCCGGTCGCCTGGCGTCTTCCTTGCAGATCAGCATTCCGCAGGCGCGGCTGGCGATGCAGCTGAAGGCGGATCCCGTCTTCTCGCAGTTGCTCACGCGCTACGCCGCGACGGTCGGCGAAGAGACGCAGCGGGGCGGCACGCTCGGTTCGGCCCATGGCGCAATGGAAAAGCTCGGCGCAGAACGCTCTGAACTGCGCGAAGCGCTGGCGCGCCGTGGTGCGCGCCTGACCGGCGCCAGCAACAAGGATGTGCTCGCCTTTTCCGATCTCGCCGTGTCCGACACGCGCGAACGGCTGTTCGAAACGCTGACCAATCGCGACAGCATGCATGCGGGCAATCAGGCCGCCCTGGCGGAGCTTCGCCGCCAGATCAGCCAGGAATCGGGCCGGAGTGACGAGCTTGTCGCCCAGGCGTCCGAGCTTGCCGGGTTGGTGCGCGATCTGCGCGTTGCCGAGGCAGTGTTCAGCTCGGCCCTGGCCCGGCTCGATACCAACAAGGCGGACCCGTTCGCGTCCTACCCGCTGGTCCAGACGCTGGAAGTGCCCTCGCTTCCGCGCGGTCGCTCGGCCCCGTCGCCGATCATCGCCCTCGCCGGTGCCCTTGGTGCCAGTATCTTTGTCCTCTTTGGGTTCCTGCTGCTGTGGCTGCGTCAACCGATCATCCGCAAACTCCTGCCGAACGCCTGATCTCGGTCGCGATACAGTCCACCTGGCTGCTCTGGCTGGTGGGTGGACTGTATATCGCCGGGCCGGTGATCGGCTGGACGCTCGCGCTGATGGCGTGCTGGCTGGCCTATGTCGACCGGAGGGTGAGCGAGCGTTTCGCCAACCTGCCGCTGACGATCTGGCTGTGGCTGCTGGGAATGGCCGCGATGCTGCTGATCCTCTGGGCGGGCCACGCGAACTTCGATCTGGGCACGGGAAAGACGATCAAATCCTCGATCGGCTGGGCCAAGGGCTGGGCGCTGATCGCGCTGTTCCCGCTGGCAGGCGCGTTGCTGCAGGTGCGCGAGGAGGTCATCTATCGCGCGGTCTGCAAGCTCGGCGCGCAGACGCTGATGCTGCTGCCGCTGTTCGTGCTGGCGCCCTTCATCGGACTGCCCGAGACCCTGTGGGTCTCTCCGCTCAAGGCCGTCGGCGGCCCGGGTCCGGAATACTTCGCCACCACGCTCTATACGATCGAGCCGGGCGCCGGCACGCCGCGCTGGCAGTTCTTCGCTCCGTGGTCCCCGGCGGCCGGCATGGTCGCGGTGATCTTCGTCCTGCTTGCCGCGCGCGACAAGCACGTGGGCTGGCGCACGGTCGGCATCATCGCCGGGCTTGTGCTGGCAATCCTTTCGCAATCGAGGCTGGCTCTGGTCGCGCTGGCGGTGATCGCTCCTGTCGTGTGGGGCCTGGGCCGGATGGACCGCGCGTGGATGTGGTATCTCGCCGCTCCCGCCATGGTGTTGCTGGGGATATTCGGGCCCGCGCTGATCGAGATCGTCGAGGCGCTGATGAACGATTTCTCCGCCGCGCGAGCCGATTCCAGCCGGGTGCGCGCAGCCCTGGGGCGCATTGCAATCGAACGCTGGCAGGGCGAAGCATACTGGTTCGGCCACGGGATCGTCGAGAACGGGCCGCATCTGGTCGAATACATGCCCATCGGCAGCCATCACAGCTGGTACGGCCTGCTGTTCGTCAAGGGACTGACCGGCGCGATTGCCCTGGCGGTGCCGCTGTTCAGCACGCTGCTGGTGCTCGCATGGCGGGCGCGGCAGGGCAGCGCCGAGCGGGTCGCGCTGTCGATGGTGCTGGTTCTGGTGCTCTACAGCTTCGGCGAGAACCTCGAGATCCTCGCCTATCTGTTCTGGCCCGCACTGGTTCTGGTGGGCAAGGTGCTGGCTAAACCCGGCGGCGGTGCCAGGCCAGAGCGGGAAGACGCCTGACGCGGGGAGGGCTCCGGGCTAGCAGCCCTCGCCGCTTTCATCCGCCCCGCTCTGCTCTTCTCGCTCGCGACTCCACCGCAGGCGGGAGGCATCGACGGTGTCCGCCCCCATGCACTCGACAAAAGCGGTTCGGATGGCGGCCTTGTGGGGCTGCCAGCGTTCCGCTTCGCTATTGGGGTTCATATCATCCGCGAGGAAAGCCCACTCGACGAACTGGTCCGCTGTCACCGGGCCTTCGGGCGGGATCAGCAGATCGACGTGCATCGGTCGTTCGTGCTTGATGCATCCGCAAAAGCCCAGGTCAGCGCACCGTATGTGCATCAGTCGATCGTATGCGCGCCTCTCCATCATCCAACACTCGCAGATTAGCACCTGCCCCCATAATCAAGGTAAGGGTGCACAGGCAGTTCCCTTGGGTCGAACGTGCCGATTTTCTCTGCCCCAAAAAGCAAAGGGCCGCCCCGCTGCCAGATGCAGCGGGGCGGCCCAAGCGAGCCCTGATGGGGGGCAGGCTCGCTTCAGGCGGCCATTCTCCAGAAGGGGGCATGCACTTCGCCTGCCGTCTCACTGCCAGCGGCGGCGAAGACTTCCAGCCATCCGGCCAGGATCGCATCCGGGAGACCCGACACCTCGAAGCGCCCCGCATGGCCCAGCTCGGGGAGCGGCAGCTGGGCGAACTCGTCGATGGCCGCGGCGATTTCCTGCGGTGTACGCATGGGGCGCGCCAGGCCGGCCGCGCCGACCTGTTCGGGCAACCCGTCCACATCGGCGACCAGAATGGGCCGCGCCGCCATCCGCGCTTCGGTCGCCACCAGACCGAAAGCCTCATGCCGGGACGGCACGATCACGGCATGGCAATCGTCAAGGAACGTAGCGGGATCGTCGATCCGACCGCGGAAGTGAATGTGGGGATTCTCGCCCGCCGCTTCGCGCATGGCGGCCATTTCCGGGCCTTCACCGATCAGCTGGAGATCGATCTCGCCCTGCGGGAGAAGCGATATTGCCTTGATGAGCGCCGCGAAGTTCTTCTCCCCCGCGAAACGACCATAGGCGACGAGGCGCAGGGGGCCCTTCCTCGCCTGGGGGATGCCAGGAAGCGAGAACAATTCCTCACGCCCGCACCACGGGTGGATGACGCGCAGCTTGTGGGTTGAAATGCCGACGTCATGGGCAAGCCAGCGACACTGCGCCTGCGAAACGCAGATGATCTCGTCGTACAGGGAATATGCGAGCCGCAGCAGTGTCATGAACCTGACCGGAGCCTGGACGCGTTCGCGCACGAAACCCTCGGTATAGCTGTGCTCGACATGGACGAGACGGGCAGACCGATTGCGCATGCGCAGCGACAGGAGGTACCCAAGCCGCGACCAGCAGGGCGGGACATGCGTCACCACAAGATCCGCATCGAATACGGGGGCCAGCCGGTCCTGTTCGATGGCCACGGTCCGCGACCGGGCATGCCCGGTCAATTCCGGGCGCTCGAACACGGTGAGCGCCCGGGACACGCCGCCAAAGGCGAAATCGTCGAGCAGGTGAACAACGTCGATCATGCCGCAGCCTGCTTGAGATAGTGCTGCGAGATCGCGCGGAAGCGTTGCGGGCCCAGGACCTTCGCCGCCACGACGGCACCGGCCGTGGTCGCGCTCTTGCGCGGTTCTGCCACGAGCATGCGCGGCTCGAGGCGGACGGCCTGGGCGAACAGGTCGGCGGCCAGTTCTGCATTGCCGAGCTGGACCGCACGGCGAGCAAGATATCGCAGTTGGTAGGCCCGTGCCGCTACGCCATGTTTCGCAACCAGATCGGGCGCATAGCGCATGGCTTTGTCCAGCATTTCGGTCCAGCTGAGATACTGCTTCACGATGTTTGCCGAAAGCGCGCCGCCGACGATGCGGTATTCGGTCAGTTCGCCCGCGATCCCTTCGAAACGCACCCCGTGCGCTGCCGACAGGCGTACCCACAATTCGATGTCTTCCGACTGGCGGAAACTCTCGTCGAACCAGCATTTGCGCCAGGATTCCTCCGGGTGGGTGAACATTGCGGCGTCGATGGCCGAACGGCGCAGCACTGCGGCGCTGCCATTGCCGACCGGGTTGCGGCGCAGGATATCCTGAGGGCGAATGCCGGTCAGCTTGGGGCGCATCGCCACCGCCAGCTCGTTGCCGACCTGATCGATCATCCGCGACCCCGAAAAGCTGACGCCGATCGACTTGTCCGCTTCCAGATGCACGTAGTGCAGTCGCAGCTTCTCGGGGTGCCAGCGATCGTCGGAATCGAGCAGTGCGATATAGGGCGCGCGCGCCGCTGCAATCCCGCTGTTTCGAGCACCGGCCAGACCACGGTTGGCCTGCGTGACGATCCGAATACGCTCGTCATAGAAGCTGTGCACGATCTCCATCGAGCCGTCCTGTCCGCCATCGTCGACGATGATCAGTTCGAAATCGGTGAAGGTCTGGGCCAGAACCGACTGGATCGCTTCGGCCACATAGTCCTGAACATTGTAGACGGGCATCACGATGGACATTTTCGGATTGGTCATTGGAAGTCCCCTTTGAAAGTCTTGAAATCAGGCAAAAACGCTGGTGCGCACGGCCTGCGGAAGCAGGCTGCTTCCGATCGCCGCGCCAAGCGTGAGGCCGCCGCGGCGCGTGTCGGAAAAGAAGCCGCGGTAATCGGCACGCAGGCCATCGAAGGCCATCTGCCGGGCGAGCGGTGCGGGCCCGCCTGCGCGCAGGATGCGGCGAGCGAGGTAGCGGCAGTAGATTGCTTCGCTCCGGCGCATGTCGAAGCGGCCTTCATATTTGGCTGCGAGCTCCCGCCAGCCTGCAAGCATGGCCTCGTAGTCGCAGGAAAGGCCGTCCGGGCTGAGGCGGTAATCCACCAGGCACTGGTCGATGCCGGCGATCTTGCGCCCTTGATCCACGAAACGTGCCAAAAACTCCTGGTCCTCGGCGTGGTTCATGCCGTCCTGGAAGCCGCCCATCGCAAGGAAGGTCTCGCGCTTGATGACCAGGTTCGAGGTGGTGCAGACGGGGTTTTCCGACAGGACCGCATCCAGGCGAAGCGGATCGACCTGAACGGTCGAATAGGTCAGCGGATCGGCAAGCGTGCCGTCTTCGCGTTCGGACCGGAAGGCAATCTTGGCGAAGCTTGCCTCAATGCCTTGATAGATCCCGTGCAGACGGTCGTGCTGCAACAGCTTGTTGGGGCGCCAGCAATCGTCCGCATCGAGGAATGCGATCAGTTCGCCCCGGGCCAGCTGGGCACCGAAATTGCGGGTGACCGAAACGCCTTCCTGGTTCTTTGAAAACAGCCTCACGCGGTGGTCGTTGCCTGCAAATGGCAGCATTGCGCGCACGCTGTCATCGCTCGAACCATCGTCGATCAGGATGATCTCGAAGTCCTTGAAGGACTGGGCGCGCACGCTCTGCACTGCGGCGACGATGGTCCGTTCGGCATTGTGAACCGGGATGATTACGGAAAAACGGGGGGTGTGCATCAGGCTTCTCCTGGGGTCGGGTTGGATTGAAGGGTCGAGGCGAACAGGTGCGCGATGGCCGCGGGCAGCATCACCAGCGCGAGGCCGGCGGCGTAGGCAGTGCATGCCGCGGCAAGAGAGTGGGTGGAGCCGGCGGCCAGCCCGGCGAGGCCGGTGATGGTGGCAGCCAGAGCCAGGCGCGTTTCCACGAAAGGCCGCTGGCGGGCGCGCAGCCAGGCACCGATCAGCGAACCGGCGTAGAGCGGCAGCGCAGCCAGAGAGAGCAGCGCGATGTAGGGGGCAGCGTCGATCCACTCGGCGCCGAACACCAGCGGCACATAGACCGGTGCCAGCAGCGCCTGTGCGGCGACGACCGGGGCCAGCAGAACCAGGCCCAGCACGAAGGACTGGCGGAACAGGCGGGCGCGGTCCGCATCGCCTGCCTGCTTGCACAGCAGCGGGAAGACCACCGTGTTGCAGGCCGCAACGAAGGACAGGGTGATGCCCAGCCCGGCATTGAAGGCGAAGTAGTACAGGCCCAGCGCTTCGCTTCCCAGCAGCGCGCCTATAACCAGCTTGTCGGCATGGATGCGCAGCGCGGCGATCAGCTCGGAACCGAGAATGGCCGGGCCGTAGGCCGCGAACTCGCGCACCGGGGCGTAACCCGCGGCGGGATTGGCGGACCATTTACGGGCGCGGCGCGTCAGCACGGTCCACAATGGCGCGGTCAGCAGCTTTGGCAGCACGATCGCCCATGCGCTTGGCCACACGACCACCAACGCCAGTGTCAGGCAATGGTCCGCCATCGTCTGCGTGGCGCCGATCCGCGCGGTCGTGGTCAGGCGCCCGTCGCGCATCAGCAGGAAAACCTGCACCAGCGCAGGGGGCATGCAGACATAGACGCCCGAGAGCACCGCCAGCATCAGCGCCGCTTCGGAGAGATCCCAGATCGCGAACAGCGCGCCTGCAATGCCCAGCTGAATGCTGGCGACGCCCAGGCAGACCGCCCAGAACAGGCGGGCGGCAGTATTGCACAGGGCAGGCAGCTCTTCGTCGCTTGCGGCGATGATGCGCTGGCCGATGCCGGCATTTGCGAGCACGCGGATCAGTTCGAACAAGGTCAGCGCCAGCGCCGCCGTGCCAAGCAGTTCGGGCGACGTGCGCCGCGCAATCACAAGAATCGCGAGGATGCGCACGACCCGGGTCGCCGCCTCGGCCGAGCCATAGGCGACGAGGCCTTTGGCAATCGGCGCGATGCCTGCGGGCAGCCGGTTGGAGATGGTACGTGCGAACATTGAATGCGGGTCCTCGAATGGGTTCACCGCATTGTTTCAAGGACTGTGCCAATCCCTGTTTTCTGGGCTTTTCGATAGCCGGAGGATGCCGCCCCCCACAAGCGAGGTGGGCATTTTCGCATTCTGCAACGCGACCCGTGGCAATCCGCGAAAACAAGCACGCGCAAATTGCGAAATGAAATCGAACGGGACCGGGGCCGCCCCAATGCGTATCTTCTATCTCACTGTAATTGCGTACTTTTCAAGATTTGGCACGGCAATTGCTGGGTGGGAGCCATCCAATAGAAGGAACGCTTCCATGAGACATAATCCGACAAGCGAATTCACCACCTACGACTTCGCCGCGTTCATGCAGCGGATCAACGCGGCGGAGGCGCAGCCGACGGTCGATCTGTTCGGCCACACCCTCGTCAAAGGCACCCGTGAGAATACCGCGCGCGAGATCGTGTCGCGCGCCGCTCGCGGAGAGCGCACGGTCGTCAACTTCGTCAACGCCCATTGCGTGAACACGCTTTACAACGATGCCGGATATCGCCGCGCCCTCGAGGCCAGCGACCGCATCCTTCCCGATGGCAGCGGCATGTCTCTCGCCGCACGGATGGCGGGCGTGGAACTGGGCGAGAACCTCAACGGGACCGATCTGTTTCCGCACATCTGCGAATTCGCCGAATATAGCGGCCAGGCGATCTTCCTGCTGGGTGGCGACCATGGCGTGGCCGACGGTGCCGCAGCATGGGCGGCGCGCAGTTTCCCTCGCATCGATATTGCGGGCACCTGGCACGGCTATTTCGATGCCGGGCAGGAAGACGCCCTGATCGAACGGATCAATCGCTCCGGCGCCTCGATCCTGTTCGTCGGCTTCGGCGTGCCGCTCCAGGAAAAGTGGATTGCCGAGAACCGTCACCGGATCGAAGTGCCTGTCATCCTCGGCGTCGGCGGCCTGTTCGATTACTACTCGGGCCGCATCCCCCGCGCGCCCAAGGCGGTTCGCGCCATCGGCTGCGAATGGGCATGGCGCCTCGCAATGGAGCCGCGTCGCCTGGCCAAGCGCTATATCGTCGGCAACGCGGTTTTCATGGCGCATGCGGCGCGCCACGCGCTGGAGTGTCGCGGTGCGATGGACAAAGCGTCTGCAGCCATCAAGCGCGCCACCGACATGGCGATCGCCGCGATGGCGCTGGTGGCTCTGTGTCCGGTCTTCCTCGCCGTCGCGCTGGCGATCAGGCTAGAGGATCGCGGCCCGGTGTTCTTCCGCCAGACCCGCATCGGTGAGCGCGGACGCAATTTCAGCATGATCAAGTTCCGCTCGATGTACACCGATGCCGAAGCGCGGCGTGCGGCGCTGCTTGCTCACTCGGAGCGCGACGGAACCTGCTTCAAGATGAAGAACGATCCGCGCATCACCAAGGTCGGGCGCTTCATCCGCCGGACCTCGATCGACGAATTGCCGCAGCTCATCAACGTGCTGACGGGTGAGATGTCGCTGGTCGGCCCGCGCCCTGCCTTGCCATCCGAAGTCGTGACCTACGCCGGGCAGAGCTGGCGCCGACTGGGCGGCAAGCCGGGCATCACCTGCATCTGGCAGGTCAGTGGACGGGCCGAAATCCCGTTCAGGCGCCAGGTGGCCATGGATTGCGCATACCTGCGCCGGCGTGGCCTGCTGACCGATCTGTCGCTGCTGCTGCGCACGGTTCCGGCCGTCGCTACCGGTCGGGGTGCTTACTGAGCATGCGCGACACGCTCACCATACAGGTCGTCGCAAGCCGCAAGGCTTGCGGCGATCGTGTGCTGCAAAGGGTCGACCAGGCTCTCCCGCTGATCGACCGGTGCGCTGCGGATCTCGCCCAGCTGAGTCACCATCGCGACAGCGCCAACGTTCAGGCAGATGCCCTTGAGACTGTGGGCAAGCCTGTCAGTAAGTTCATCGTCGCTGGCGAGGATTGCGCTGACCAGTTTTTCACCATTCTTTCTCAGATCCTTGCGGAACGCATGGAGCATCTTTTCGCGAAAGGATGGGGGCAGGACCAGGAATGCTTCGAGGAAAACCTCGATATCGAACAGCGCCGTTTCCCCAGCTTGCGCGCTGTCGGCTGACAGAGCCGCGCGCAAGGCGGCATCGAGTGCATCGCGCCTGATCGGTTTGACGAGACACTGGGACATGCCCGCGGTCAGCAGGCTTTCCCTTTCCGCCTGCAGGCTGTGCGCGCTTATGCCGATGATCGGGACGCGGGCCTGCGGTCCGGGCAGCGCCCTGATGGCGAGCGTCGCCTCTTCCCCAGTCATGATCGGCATCATCACATCCATCAGCACCGCGTCGAAGTCGCCATTGCGGATGGCATCTACCGCATCGCGTCCGTTGGTCACCGCAGTGACCTCCCCTCCCATGATCTCGACCAGCTGGGTGATGACGAAGGCATTGCTCTCGGTATCCTCGGCCAGCAGTATCTTTGGCGCTTGGCCATCTGCCGTACGGAGCGCCGTGAATTCAGTGGTCGGAACGCTGACGGGCACTGGCCGATCTTCACGTTGCCTGGTGCCAGTCTCATCGGCAGTCGTAATAAGCTGATCGGCAATCGCCGCCAGATTGTCCGCGGCATCCAGGCCCCGGTTGGCGAGTTCGTCACCCGGATAGCGCTGGACCAGCAGCTCCATTGCGCCGGTCAGCCCCCCCATGGGGGTGCGAATGCGGTGGGCCATCTCGGAAATGAAGCGGTTTCTCTTCTCCAGCGCCCTGCCCGTCTCCGCCTGCGCCAGACGAAGTGCGTCTGTGAGCCGGTCCAGTTCCTTCACCCGGCGCTCGGCCCGCAACTGCAGGGCGCGGACGCGGCGGGCATTGGTACGGCTTTCGGTGACATCGCGCGCGGTGGCGAACACGACAAACTGATCCTCAACGGGCGTGCTCTCGCGCCGTACGTGCCAATCGAGCCAGCGCACCTCTCCGTCGGGCCGAAGGATGCGATGCTGGAAGGTATGATCCCTGTCCGGCTCGAGCGAGGCGAAGGCGTTGCGTGCAACGCTTGTGAAACGCTTTCGGTCGAGCGGATGGATCGCCTCGCCCAGCCGCTTCTTGCTGATGATCGTTCCTTCAGGATAGCCCAGAAGCACCGCGAAGTTCGCAGATGCCGTGAAATGGCGACCGTGCTCGACGTAGATGGTCGCCAGCTCGGCGAGACGCTGCGCATTCAAGAGCTTCTGGTTCTCGATATCGAGCCGTTCGACAAGCTCACTTTCGCGCTGGCGCAAATCCCTGTTTGCACGGTCGAGCTCGCGCATGCGCTGGTCGAGCATCGTTTCCGCGTCCTCGAGCGCCCTCTCCGCGCGCGTGAGGCGGCGTGACAGCAGCTCTATCTGCGCTTCAGGTGGAAGATCAGCCCAGTCGCTGACCATCTGCAATCTCCATCTGTCAATCGCGGCGTCACCGCCAGTTCTGTGAGCGTCTCGTAAACAGTAACCGCCTGCGGTTTAAACATGGCCAAGACGGATGATAAATCCTGGACAATCAGGGCCGGTCTGCATCGACGGCGATTATCCGGAATCCCGATCAATCTGGTGTTTTACCCGCTCACGATGAAGCGTCACCCGCGCCACTGAACAGCGTGGTCGGCGCTTCAACCAGTTTCCACTTGGCGAATACTTTCTGCGCCGTTCGAACGACCGCGCTCATGTCCTCTTCTTCGGCATCGAGCATGGCCTGCTCCTGCGCGCGCGCCACCTCGCCGAGTTCTGCCTCGCCGAACATCCCGGCGGTACCAGCCAGCTTGTGCAGCATCTGCGCCACCGCTTCGACTTCGCCCCGGTCTAGCGGGTTGGTCGCGTCCAGTTGGTCGAGCGCCTCGAACGTCGTCTCGCGCCGCTCCGCATAACTCTTCACCAGCGCTTCTTCCGGATTGTGCGGAGCCTTCTGCTCCGAACGGGGCGCTGCCTCGCGGAAGAGATCGACGGGCAGCCATTCCTTGATCGCGGCCTTCAGGCTGCGCATCCGGATCGGCTTCGCCAGATGTCCCTGCATCCCCGCTGCAAGACAACGCTCAACGTCGTCGCTGTAGGCATTGGCGGTCTGCGCCAGGATCGGCAGTTCTTCCGGGGTAATGCCGGCGTCCCGCAATGTCCGCGTGGCCTCCAGACCATCCATGATGGGCATCTGAACGTCCATCAGTATCAGATCGTAAGGTTTGCTGGCTGCTTGCGCATCGGTGACCAAGCGCACCACTTCCTCACCATTCTCGGCAATGTCGACCGCCAATCCGATGCGGCTGGCCATGGAGATGATGAGGGCCTGGTTGATGTCATGGTCTTCGGCGACAAGGATGCGAGGCGGCCTGGCGAAAGTGAGTGCGCGTTCGCTGCGCGGTGTCCTGGCCAGTTCGATCCGATCGCCATCCGCCCGCAGAAGCGGGAGCCGCAGGGTGAAGACCGAGCCATGGCCTTCTTCGCTGCTGACCAGCAATTCGCCGTCCATCATCTTCGCAAGCTCGTTGCTGATCGTCAGGCCGAGGCCGGTGCCTCCGTATATGCGAGCGGTGGATTCATCGGCCTGGCTGAACTCACGGAAAATGGCGTCCAGCCGGTCCGGCGGTATGCCGATCCCCGAATCCTCCACTGCGATGCATAGCGTTTCCTGATTTTCCGGCCCCTGCTCCATCGAAACGCGGCAGTTTACTACACCCTTGGCCGTGAATTTGATCGCGTTACCGACCAGATTGGTCAGGATCTGCCGCAATCGCAGTGGATCCGCCATCACGCGGGATGGAACATCCTCATCAATCAGGAGGTCGAACTTGAGCCCCTTCTGGCGGGCGGTCGGCTCCAGCAGCCTCATGCACGACTGCAGCTTGTGGCGCAGGTCGATCGGCTCCCGGACGATCTTCATCTGACCCGCATCGGTCTTGGAAACATCGAGAATGTCGTTGAGAATCTGCATCATCGCCCGGCCCGAATCCGCGATGATCTGCGCATTCTCTCGCTGTTCGGGCGACAGCTCTCCGGCGAGCAGCAATTCGGTAAAGCCGACCACGCCATTCATCGGCGTGCGGATCTCGTGGCTCATATTCGCAAGGAAAGTGGCTTTGGCGGCGGCGGCCGTCTCTGCATTCTGGCGGGCAGCGACCAGGTCCAGCTCCATCTTCTTGCGGTCGCCAATGTCCCGGATAGATACCGAAACCTCTTTTGCCTCATCGCTCTGCGGGTCTTTGACGAGCCCCGCATTGGCTTCCAGCCAACGATATTCGTCTTCCTTGGCCGATCGCCACCTGTAGGCAGCGACAATCTGCTTGATCCGCCCGGAACGCAGATCGTCGAACAAGGTGTGCATCCGTTCCTGGTCTTCCGGGTGGAAGCCATCGAGTGCGTTGGTGCCGATCAAGTGCTCGCTCGGCACGCCCAGCACGTCTTTTGCCGAGGGTGACGCATAGAGGCACGTTCCGTCCAGCTCGACGCGAAATACCGCATCGGTGGCATTTTCCGCCAGCATTGCCAGCTGGTTGTCCCGGTCGGCGATCTCCTTTTCGAAGCGCTTGCGATCGGATACATCGATGACCACGCCGATGTATCCGCGCACGTTTCCATCATCGTCGAATTCGGGCTGCGCGACGGCATCGACCCAAACGATCGAACCGTCCGGATGCAGCCAGCGAAACTCGCCCCGGTATGGCTTCCCTCGATCCACGGCTGCAGTCCAGCGCTGGAGCAGGCCGTCCACATCGTCGTGGTGGACGGCCCTGCTCCAGCCCGTGCCCATCGCTTCTGCCTCTGTCAGGCCGGCCATCTCGCACCATGCGGGATTGACGTAGTAGGAGGCTCCCTCGCTGTCCGTGCGGAAAATACCTGCTGGCGAAAAGCTCGCCAGCGATTGGAAACGCCCTTCGCTTTCCTTCAGCGCGTCCGTCGCCAACTTCTGTTCGGTGATATCGATCGCAACGCCGATGAAGCCTTGCACTTCGCCGTCGTCGCCGATCCGCGGGGCGGCGATCAGGTCCACCCATGAGACAATATCATCCGGCTTCAGGAACTGCAGCTTGCAGCGCCACTGCGTACCTGACTGGACGGCATCGAGCCAATCCCGCTTCACGTCTTCTCTAAGGTCGGGATGGACCGCATCGAGCCAGCCTGCACCCAATGCCTGAGAGGCGCTCAGCCCGGTCACCTTGAGCCACGCTTCGTTGACATAGGTGCAGAACCCATAGGCATCCGTTCGGAATATGCCTGCTGGAGAAAGACCTGCAAGATCGCCGAACCGCCGCTCGCTCTCCGCCAGTGCGGACACGGTCTCCTCGAGTTCGCGGGTGCGCTGTTCGACCTGCGACTCGATATAGGCTTCGCGGCGCGAACCCCTGAACAGCAACCCCGCAAAAATGAGCGTGAGCAGCAGGCCCCCAATCAGTACGAGACTGGCTTCACGCGTCACAACGCCGCGCTCGAACGCCGGGGTGCTGGTCCACACGACCGTCCAGGTCTGTTCCATCACCTTGAACGTCCGCTGGACGGTAAAGGCGGACGACGCTTCGCTTTCCCGTGTGTCGGAGCTGCTGAAAATGAGCTTTTCCGGGGTGGGCCGCGCGCCATCGAAGACGGCAATGTCGAACAGCTTTCCCTAGCTGGGCGTGAGGTCGGACATGAAACGCGAGCCCACGAAAGGGGCATATATCCACCCCTCAAACGCCGCACGGCGCTCCTCCACCGTATCTGTCGCCAGCCCCGGCCTGTACAGCGGACGCAGCAGCAGAAATCCGGGGCTTTCCGTCTCGTCCTGAACGAGGAGGATACGCTTCGTGATCGTTGCCCTGCCGGTATCGCGCGCGTTGCGTGCCGCAGCTCTGCGATTTTTCTCGAACGCGATGTCGAGGCCGATGGCCTCAACGTTGTCGGCTTGCGGTTCGATCGCCACGATGACGAATCTCTCGTCGCGATCGGTCAGCGGATGGATGTCGAGATCATCGCGCCCCCTGGCGGCCAGGCTATCGAGAAACGCCTGCTCCTCCCCCGCGCGAACGGGCTCGATGAAACCGATACCGCTGATGCCGGGAAGGGTCTGCGAGAAGTCGAGGACCGAGGTGTAGACGCGCCATTGTTCCGGGGTAACCTCATCGGATGCCTCGAAAAGGGCCGCGCCGCCATCGAGGGCCTGGCGATAGGATTGCAACCGATGGTCGAGCGCTTGGCGGCTATCTGCCGCAAGCGATTCGAAGGACGTCTGACTGCGTTCGTAAGCCGCCTCCATGTTCAGCCGCCACGCGGCCAAGGTCGCGCACAGCAGCACCAGAATGGCGATGAAAGCGAGGGTCGAGAATGGTGAGAGCGTTTGGCCTCGCCAGCGGACAGCGCCACGGCTCCAGGGCGCGAGGAACAGAAGCGGGACGATAATCAAAACGCCGCCCATGTCGCCGCCCCACCAGTGCACCCAGAAGTTCAGCAGGTCGCTCTGGGACACGACGCCGCTTACGAAAAGCGTCGCCGTTCCGACGGTGGCACCGACAAGACAGGTCAGCGGACCGACCAACAAGAGGAGCCGCCCGAGTTCCCGGGGCCCCTCCAACCTGAGCGGGAAACCCGCGCGGCTCCGTATCCAGTACCCCCCCAGAACGGCCTGCAGGGTCGAGCCGGCCGCGATCAGAGTGGCATTCAGCAACACGGTTGCATCGGGTTGAAGCTCTACGGACCCAGCCGCAATTGCATTGACGCACCACGCGCCCAGAAACACCCCCGGCCAGACACGGTAGCCCAGAGCAGCGATGCCAGCGATGGCGAGACCGGCTGCCGGCCAGATGAGCGAAGCAAAGCCGGGCGGCGGTGCCAGCTGCTGGCCGATCCAGCCGAGCAGGGCATATCCCAGCGCAAGGCCAAGGATTTGCACCGGAAGCCTGGCCAGCAGCCCGCCCCAAATCAACGGACCCGATGCTCTGCCTGCGCGGATGGATGCGCTCCCGCTCATGTCCTAGCCGGAGCGGGCCATTTCTTTGGTCGATCCCAGCATCCGGCTGACTTCGGCCGCCAGGTTGGCCAGGGCTTCCCTGTCCGCCTCGCTGAAATCGTGCCTCGGCTTGCGATCGATGATGCAGATCGTGCCCAGCTTGTCTCCACCTTCGGCCGTAACCGGAGCGCCCGCGTAGAAGCGGATCGATGGATCATCGAGCACCAGAGGATTGCGACTGAAACGCTCGTCCTCTCTGGCATCCTCCACCACCATCACATCGCTGCCCTGGATGGTATAGGCACAAAACGCGACCGAACGCGGCGTCTCGTCGACATCGAGGCCGACCTTCGCCTTGAACCACTGCCTGTCGGCGTCGACCAGCGACATGAGCGCGATCGGGGTATCGAACCGCTCTGCTGCTCGCCTTACGATATCGTCAAATTCCGGCTCCGGCGGCGTGTCGAGCAATCGGTAGCCGTGGAGTGTCTGCAGCCGCCTTTTTTCACGATCTTCCATGATATTTCCGAACTTTAGACCTTCTGGATTGGTACAGGGCACCGGTTTCCGAACCATTAAGCGAGAGCCTTCAGCATGCCCCCGTCATGCCAAGGTCTACGAGCGCACGCGGTCCCGCTTCTCTCAGCATCCGCCTCACCCCGGTTTTCTCGAATGGTGGCGAGCACTAAATCGCTCGGTTACGAGCGCGTAGGAGCCTCAGGCAGCACAGGAATAGAGCTTCATCTAGCGAGTCAGCGGATACCCGGGCTCGCTTGGGAAGACCGATGGCGCAGAACTCCGGTTTCGACACAGGATGGTAAACCACCCCCTGAAAACAATCAATTGCAAGCTCTCGAGGCGCCATCCCCTCCCCCCCAAGTTGACGCCCGAGACCGCATCGCGCCCGAGAGATGTAGCGGATTGCCCCTTTCGCGATGGTACGCACCCGGACCATCGGACCTGAGCGATTATCGCCGGAAGTCCCAGCGCTTCGACTGTAAGCTCTTTTGCAGGCGATTATGGGGGCGCCGCGTTGTCCGTCGGGTAAGGCACCTCACCATGCCGCGTATCCGAAGCCCGCAACACTGCTTCTTCCTGGAAATATTCCGTGCGGTTTCTTCTGGCGACAGTAAGGTTCGCAACGGACCTGAAAACCATAGCAATCCTGCACGCCAAGCGCGTGAAGCATCGGCAGTCTGCGGCCTGCGCTGGTAGGGGCATCGACATGATGGCGCGAATTGATCTCCTTCTCGCAATGCTTTTGTCGCCTGCGAGCGTTGCACCCGAAACGCTGGGCGCACTGGAAGACGGCGACTGGACCTGGATCGCTACCTGCGCAAAGGACCACCGCCTGCGCCCGCTGCTGGCGTACCATGCGGCGGCGCATGAGTGGCCGGTTCCCGCGCCACTGATGGAGGATTGGCGAGCGAACCGGCGACGCTGGGGCTTCACCCATCTGCGACAGCAGGCGTTTCTCCGCCAGATGGCGGCGGTGCTGGAAGAGAGCGCCATGGACTTCGTCGTACTGAAGGGCGGGACGCTGGCCGAGATGGCCTACCAGGAACCGGCGCTGCGCCCGCGGCGCGATCTCGACCTGCTGGTGCCGACAGACCGTGCGCTGGAGGCGCAGGCCCTTCTGGAAGGAATCGGATGCGCGGCCCCGGCCTGGGCGCAGGGCGACGGGCTGGAGGATCGCCATCATCTCGCGCCGCTGGTGGCGCCTAGCGGCGGTTTCGCAATCGAGGTTCACCACACCTTGGCCCCGCCGGATTGGGACGGCGCACGCGTGCTCGCCGATCTGCTGATTGCCACATCGCAGCCGATGGCGGTGGGCGACAGGGCTGTACCGGGATCGGCTCCCCTCCCGCTGATGCTCAGCGTGGTCGCGCACGGCACGCTTCACCATCTGTTCGACAATGGCCCGCTTCTGCTTGCCGACATGGCCCGGCTGATCGAGCGCCTGCCGCCCGACTGGGCCGAGTTCGAAGAATGGTGCGGGCGGCTGGGGTTGGAGCGTTCGGCGGCGCTGGTCCTGGCCCTGGTTGAGCGGCATGCGAAGATCGCCTTGCCGCCGCTGGACCTGCTGCGCACCCATCGCCCTCCTCCCGCGCTGCTCGACCATGCCGCCCTGCTGGTGACACAGGATATGGCGAGCAGGGAACAGCGCCGATACCGGGCGGCGGTGGCCCGGGGAACGGGCCTCGCTGCCGCCGCCAAACGCGCGCTGGTGCCCGATCCCCGCACGCTGGCCCTGCGCGCGGGCACCGGGATCGACGATATTCGCCGCTGGAAGGCCTATCCTGCCTGGCTCGGCGAGAAAGGTCGCGGCTATCTCCAGGCCCGCGCCGCCCCGCGCCACCATGGCGAAGCGGCCGCCGACAACACGCTGGCCGCGTGGCTGCGATCGCCGGACTGAGCGCACCACGAGCCTGCGGCGCCGGCAGGCGCGCACTCCATGCTGCGTCATGGTGCTTCACGGGCGCCAGGAGTTTCCAACCCCGAGGGTCCAAGGCGTTTAAACGTGCCGCGCCACGCAGCAGCGTCACAAACCAGTCACACACGCACGGCACCTCTGCGCGCGACAACGAGGCTCGCAACCGCCATGCGCAAGGTGAATATCCTGCTGACCGGCCCCCTCGAAGGGGGCACCCCCGGCGGGGGCGAAGATCGGCTGCTGGACTTCCAGACCATTGGCCCCGACGGACCTGAGGACCTGGTCGACGGGCCGACATGGATCTTCGTGGACTGGATCATGCCCGATATCTCGGGCCTCGAGATGATCCGCCGCCTGCGGGCCGACGACAGGCTGGGCGATGCGCATATCACCATCATCCTCGAACGTGACAGCGACGAGGACCGGCGCCGCGCCATCCAGGCAGGCGCGGATGACTATGTCCTCGGCCCGGTGGACCGCAACTCGGTGCTCGACCGGATCCTGAAGCTGCAATCGCAGCGTGGAATCCGGCGGCTGCCCGAACGCGAGAGATACGGCCTGCTGGAAATCCTCCCGGCGGCACAGCAAGCCCGCTGGAACGGCATGGCGCTGACGCTCAGCCCGAACGAGTTTCGCCTGCTCCGGTATCTCGTTTCCGAACGCGGGCAGATCAGCTCCCGGCGCAAGATCATCGCGGGGCTGGGCAAGCTCGACCCGCCGATAGACGAACGCACGGTCGATGTGTGGATCGGCCGCCTGCGCCGCGCCCTGCGCGCGGTGGGCGCGCCCGATCCGATCCGCACCGTGCGCGCGCAGGGCTACGTCTTCGATCTCGAAGCCTGACATCGGCTGAAGGCGCGCTGCGCGACGCAGAGAACGCGTCATGGTGTTCCCGCCCTGCCCGGCCATTGCGCGACCACGAAAAAGGGCCCGCGGCGCCGTGCCGCAGGCCCTCGTTCCGGCGCCGCGAAGGGCGCAGCCGGTTCTAGAACTCGGCCGTCAGAGACAGCGAGAAGGACTGGCCGATATCGTAGCTGTTCGTGTCGATCCGGGTCGTGCCGTCGTCGATGAACTCCTGGTTGTCCGTGCCGGTCAGGTTGCGCGCTTCGAACTTCAGTTCCAGCGGCATGCCGATCACATCCAGGCCCTGGCGGATCACCAGATCGAGCCGGGCGCCCGGACGCTGGATGATGTCCGGCAGCTGCGAACCCTGGCTGTTGCGGCTCACCACGCGGTCGCTGGCGTAGGAGAGCAGCAGCGTGGCCTGGCTCAGCCGATCGACGTCCTCGATGCCGAGCTGCAGGTTGAGCAGGTGGTCCGACTGCCCCGAAAGCGGCGCGCCGTCGCGGAACAGCGTATCGGAGTCGCTGGGAACGCCGCCGACATTGGACACGAAGATCAGCGACTGATCGTCCGGCCCCACGATCAGCTGGGACTGGGTGTAGGTGTAGTTCGCGATGACGATCGCCCGCTTGCTTTCGAAGAAGCCGCCCCAGTCATACAGGTCGTAGTTCCACACGAACTCGAACTCCCCGCCGTAAACCTCGGCCTTGGGGGCGTTGGCGAAACGGGTCGTCTGCTCGTTCTCGGTGAAGGAAGAGAACGGCTCGATCGGATTGTCGATCGACTTGTAGAACCCGCCGAGCGACACGCGGCTGCGCTGGCCGAAATAATACTCGGCGCGCGCTTCTGCGTTGAACAGCTCGCTGTCCTGCAGCGACGGGTTGCCCACGAAGGTGCGCAGGCTGTCGGGATCGGTGAAGCGCTGGAACAGCAGTTCGCGGAACTGCGGACGCGCAATCGTCTTCGATGCGCTGGCACGAAGCTGCAGGCCATTGTCGAACTGATAGGTGATCGTACCGGCGGGCAGCCAGTAGTCGTTTTCCAGATTGGTCGCGGCCCCGATATTCACCTGGTTGTCGAAGATTTCGCGCGCGGCGACGGTCTGGGTTGCGTCCTCGTAACGCACGCCAAGGTCGATGGTCAGCCCGTATGCGGGCGTGAGCACACCCTTGAGGTACCCCGCGTAGACTTCCAGATCGGCATCGAACGCAGGCACGCGATCGGGTTCGATCAGATTGATGGGGGATGCGACGCCGGGCGATGCGAAGCCCGGAATGTTCGACGCCTCGATAACCGTGGGCGAAAGCAGCAGGTCCGGCCGCAGGGTCGCAATGCCGAGCGGGAAGTTGGACGGTGCCGAGTAGAAGAACGCGCGCCGGGTGGAGAAGCGATCAGTATCCGAAATCGCGCCGCCAACCGTGACCGAGAAGACATCCAGCACCACGGGCACCGTCAGGTCGACGCCGCCGTAGTACAGCTTTTCCGTCAGGTCCGAGAAGGTGACTTCGGCCGCATCGCCGCGCGCGCGGTTCAGCGGGTTGATCAGGATGTCGCCAAAGGGATTGGACGGCGCATCATTGGTGCGCGTGTATTCGAAGTTGAACTCGTACGGGCTTTCACGATCCGTCTGAGCGTAGCCTGCGCGAACATCCAGGCCGATATCGCCCAGGCGGAATTCACCCACCAGCTGCGTATCGATCAGCTGCCGCTCGAACCACGCGGTCGTCTGGCCGATCTCCGTCCGGTCCTCGAAAGCGGACGCGTCGAACACTTCGGTACGCGAGAGCGAAGCCTGCTTGAGCACGTCGCGGATATAGACGTTGGTCCAGCGGATCTTCTGCTCGCCGAATTCCAGGCCGAAGCCCAGCAGGCCGTTCAGGAGAACGCGGTTGTCGGTCACGAAGCGCTCGCCATCGCTCGCCACGGCAACCGGCAGCGAGCCGATCGGCCGCTGCGCGGTCACGTTGCGATTGCGCAGCGAGTTGCTGAGGTTCGCGGTCGCGATGATGCCCAGTTCGGCATCGCCGCCAACGAAGAAGCTGGTGCCTGCGGTGAAACCGCCGGAGAAGTTGGGCCGCAGCTTGTCGGCCTTCTGCACCACCATGAGGTTGGGCTTGGTGATCGAGCTGGCAATGGCCTGGCGTTCCGCCAGCGTCAGATCCTCGAGCGCGGTCGAACCATTGAGAAAATTGTCGAGCGCGCCAACCGGATCGCGGCGCCCGGTGTCGAAACCGAACCAGTCGTAATCGCTGCCGTAGTAGAGCAGGCCGTTTTCGAACGTGGTTTCGGTATCTCCACTGATGCCGAGGCTGATTTCGAAGAAGCTTTCGTCGGGAATGGCCTCGGTGGTGAGATTGATGACACCGCCACCGAATTCACCGGGGAAGTTCGCCGAATAGCTCTTCTGGACAAGCGATGAGGCAATGATGTCCGTCGGGAAGATGTCGAGCGGAACCACACGGCTCAGCGGCTCGGGCGAAGGCAGCGGCAGACCGTTGAGCAGGGCCAGCGAATAGCGATCGCCAAGGCCGCGCACGAACACGCGCCCGTCGCCATTGTTGGAAAGGCCGGTCACACGGCTCAGCGCGCCGGCAATATCGCCTTCGCCGGTACGCGCGATATCTTCGCTGCTCAGCACGGAGACCACCTGGGCCGAGCTGCGCGTTACGTCGCGCGGGCCGCGCACGCCGGTTACGGTGATGATGTTGCCACCGGGAACGGAGATGTCGACCTCTTCCTGAGCGGTGTCGTCCTGCACCACGTCATCGGGATTGATCGGCTCTTCGACAGGCGTTTCCGTGGCCGGCTGAGCGGCTGCGTTGCCTGTATCTTGTGCGAAAGCGACACCCGGATAGGTGAGCGCGGTGGAGAGCAAGAGCAGCCCTGCCAACTGCTTACCGGTGGACATGGTATGAGACCCCCTCATGCTTAAGGTCTGTAAAACTGGGCACGTACGGCGCGGCGCGCCGACGCGTCTCTAAAAACAGCGAAACGGAGGTGCCCGGCGCTGACCGCCGGACACCCCCGGTCATTCACTCCGATCAGCTCGTCGGCATCGACAGGCAGCTGCCGGTGTTGTTCAGACCCAGCGTCACTACGGCCGAGTTACAGGTCCAGCCTTCGGCCCAGTTGGCCGCTTCGCTCGGCACCGCGCCGATGTAGCCGCGGGTCGAGTTCGCGTAGAACGCGGACACCGCGCTCACGTCGAAAATCGGCAGGTAGCTGTTTTCGTTCGCACCGTTGATGAAGGCCGCGCCGGTGGTGACACCGGTCAGGCGCTGCAGCGTGTTGGTGTAGGCCTTGTCGTTGCCGGCGCCTGCATCGACCTGCGCTTCGGTGGCAGCCCGGCGGCTGGTGTCGAAGAAGTTGGTCGGGCAATCGAAGGCGACCGACTGGAACTCGAACGGGCCAGCTTCGTCGATGGCGGGGTTCGCCGCCTGGTTGATCGTTTCGTTGTCGTCGACCTTCAGGCAACCCCAGTCCGCCGGCGCGTTGGTGCGCAGATCGACGAGCAGCGAGTTGTAAAGGCCGAAGTCCGACGCACCGGAGCGCAGACGGATCAGGCCATCGCCGCCGGTCGAGTTGGAGATAAGCGTGGCGTTGTTGATCCGCACGTTGGTACGCGGCGTGTCGTTCTTGGCAGACGCACCGGCCGAGGAATCCTGCTCGATCACGGTATCGGCGATGGTGCTACGCTGAACGACGAGGACCTCGTCGAAGGTGCCCTTCACGCCGTTGTCGGTATCGAGCGAGTCGTCTTCCGCACCGACCGCGATGAAGCGGCGCACGTTGACCGTACCGCCGAAGAATTCGGCGCCGTCGTCCGAACTGTTGAAGCTCATGACGTTGTTGATCGTGGTGCCCGAACCGACGCCACCCGTGGTGAGCGACTGGAGCTCGGCGTCCGGCGCCAGCGCGACGCCCGAGAAGCGGATCTGCACGTAGCTGATCGTGCCCGAGTTGTCGGCCGAGTTCGAACCACCGTAAAGGATTTCGTTCGGCGCACCTTCCACGGCACGCTGACAATCATTGCCGTTCGGCCCGCCGCGGGCACAGCCCTGCGCCACCGGAGCACGACCCGAAAGGATCACGCCGCCCCACTGGCTCGACGAATCGATGTTCACCTGGCCCTGCAGGTTCTGGCGGCTGGTGAAGATGATCGGGCTGGTCTGCGTGCCGACCGCTTCCAGCTGGTTGCCGCGGTTGATGTTCAGGAAGTCGCTACCGTCGGCGATCACGATCACGCCAGGTTCGATTTCGAGAACGACTTCGGTGTTGGTGCTGCTGAAACCCTGGTCGACACCGACGTTGGTCTGGCCGTTCAGTTCGTAAACCAGGCCCGCCACGTTGGGCAGGGTGGACGAAGCAGTGATGTCCGTGGGCAGGCGGCAGCGACGATATTCGCCGGTCGGGCCGGAGATCGTGGCGAGATCCTGGATCGTGCCACCCGCGATGGTCGGGCAGTTGGGAGCCGGGGTGATCAGCGCGGTCGTCGGCGGGGGCGGCGGCGGCGGAGGCGGCGGCGCGGGGTTGTTGATGGTGACGTTACCGCCCGTACCGGGCGAAACGATTTCGTCTGCTCCGCAGCCGGCAAGTGCCAGTGCGCTGCAGCCGATAATGAGCGTGCGTTGAAGATTTTTCACAGCGAGCGGTCCCCTCAAAAACCGAAGAATCGAACATACGGGCGCGAATTGTGATCGCAGAAGGGGAGCTAGGGATGGCCGGTGACACTTTCGGGGCCGCGCTGTGACGGCTGGGTTACAAGCGCAAAGCAACGCGAACCCTGTGGCAATATTATGCCATTTGCGTGCCTGCAGCCGAGCCTGAACGGCGGCTGACAGGTTCGTCTTGTTAACGAAATCGAAGAAAGCCTGCGGAGTCGCGGACGGTCAGCGCGCGGCAATAGAGGAAACGCGGCCAGCGACGGACGAAACGCCCAAATCGCCCTCGGCAACGTCGAAACGAGCCGTATATGCGGCGAAGCGAGCGCGGACCTCGCTCTCCGACAGGCCGAATTGTGACAGACTGTAAGAATGCGGCTCGCGAGCCACCCGGCACGCACGATCCTGGTAGTGCCGCATCGCCGGCAGGGCAGGCGCAAGATCGAGATCGAGGAAGCCGTAAATGCGGCGCATCGTGCCTTCCCAGTCCCGGTCCATCTCGTCGAACCCGACATCGATCCGCCGTTCGGCCGGCACCAGCGCGCGCGCTGCCGTCATCCGTTCCAGCTGAAGCGCGCTCTTGCGCAGCCATTCCTGCCCTACATCGTGAGGCGTGACGTCATCGGAATGGATCGCGGTCTGGTTCCAGGCCAGCGAAGCCGCACTGCCGACGACCTTCCTGGGATCGCGGTGCGTATAGATGATGCGCGCATCGGGAAAGACGTTGAGCAGCGCGGGCAGGTCCAGCGCATGCTGAGGCGTCTTGAGGACCCACGGCTTGAGCTCGCTCGCCTGCTGCGACCAGCCGACAAGCCGCAGCAGATCGGCGAGGTGGCGATAGGCGGGGGTCGCATCGATCCGCTCGCACCAGCGGCCATAGGTGGGCACGCGCCACTGCGCCTCGTGCTTCATCCCGTACATCGAGTTCACCAGCAGGCCGAGTTCCTCTTCCGCTTCGAAAGGGCCGGTCGGGTGGATGGAAAGCGTGCGCGGATTGGCCAGCCGCGCGACACGCATCACACGTTTGGCCAGCGTCGGGCGGAAATCGCGTTTTCGGCCAGCCAGAACCTCTTCGAAATCGAGGCGCGGAACGGGCGAGATGGTCTCGAAACTGCGCATGTGGCTGAAGCGATGATCGCTTGCCAGCAAACGGTGAAGCCGGGTCGTGCCCGAACGCATCGGGCCCACGATCACCACCGGGCGCATGATCCGGCGTTCGAGTATCTCGGGGTGGCGCCTGAACCATTCCATCGCGGTCAACCGGTCGCGCAGCACCTTGCCGAACTGCAGCCGCGCGGCGAGTTCGCCCGCAGTATTGAGGTGCGCCTCCTCGCGCAGTGAGTCGAGAAGAACGGAAAACGGCTGTTCGAACCAGGGGTCACCGAAGTCGGACAGACCGGTTCGCACTGCCGCAGCATCCATCAGGGCGGCCTTTTCCAGCCGAGGATTCGCCACCGCTCCAACCTTCTGGCCCAGGCCAATGGCCCGGTTCAATACGTCGATGAATGGCGTGCGCCGAGGGGGGGCCTGGATCGTTTCCTGCTGAACCTGCATCTCGCCTCTTCGCCACTTCCCTGATCGCAACGAACGATCCATTGCGGCCTTTGTGCCCATCGGGCCATCGCGCGGATGCACAATCCCTCGCCCAACCGAAACTTGATACTGGCCAAGCAAACGCACGCTCGCCATAGGCGCACGCATGCACGATATCGCCACCATCCGCAGCCAGCCCGAAGCCTTCGATGCGGGACTCGCCCGCCGGGGGGCAGAACCCGTCTCCGCCAGGATACTGGATCTGGACAGCCGCCGGCGTGCGGTGCTGACCCAGCTCCAGGAGGCGCAGAACCGCCGCAACGCCGCCTCGAAAGCGATCGGGCAGGCGATGGCCAAGGGCGACACGGAAGAAGCCGACCGGCTGAAGGCCGAGGTGAGCGACCTCAAGGCGACCACCCTGCCCCAGCTCGAAGAGCAGGCGCGTGTAATCGGCGGCGAGCTGGACGAACTGCTGGCAGGCATTCCCAATATCCCGGCCGAGGATGTGCCCGATGGGGCGGGCGAAGACGAGAATGTCGAGCTTTCGACCTGGGGCGAGAAACGCGACTTCGATTTCGAGCCGCGCGAACATGCCGATATCGGGCCGATGCTGGGTCTCGATTTCGAGATCGGCGCGGATATCGCGGGCGCGCGCTTCACCTTCCTGCGCGGCGGCATGGCGCGGCTGCACCGTGCACTCGGCCAGTTCATGCTCGACCGGCAGACGACCGAGAACGGCTATCTCGAATGCAATCCGCCGCTACTGGTGCGCGACGATGCGGTGTTCGGCACCGGGCAGTTGCCCAAGTTCGCGGACGACCTGTTCCACACCACCGACGGCCGCTGGCTGATCCCGACCGCCGAGGTCAGCCTGACCAACGCGGTGCGTGGCAAGATCGTGGAGGAACAGTTCCTGCCGCTGCGCATGACTGCGCTGACCCAGTGCTTCCGCTCCGAAGCGGGCGCGGCGGGCAAGGATACGCGCGGTTTCATCCGCCAGCACCAGTTCGAAAAGGTCGAACTGGTCAGCATCGTGGCGCCCGAGGATAGCGAGGCCGAGCATGAGCGGATGACGCAATGCGCCGAAGGCGTGTTGCAGGCGCTCGGCCTGCCCTATCGCAAGATGCTGCTGTGCACCGGCGACATGGGCTTCGGCGCGCGCAAGACCTACGATCTTGAAGTGTGGCTGCCCGGCCAGGGCGCTTACCGCGAGATTTCCAGCTGCTCCAACGTGGGCGATTTCCAGGCACGCCGGATGAGTGCGCGCTATCGCCCGGAAAGCGGCGACAAGAAGACCGAGTTCGTCCACACGCTGAACGGATCGGGCCTTGCGGTCGGCCGCACGCTGGTGGCGGTGCTGGAGAACTATCAGAACGAAGACGGCAGCGTCGATGTACCCGAGGCGCTCCGGCCTTACATGGGCGGACTGACGAAGCTGAGCCCCGAGTGATTTATCCGTCACCCTGAACTTGTTTCAGGGTCCAGCCCTCCCCGACGCGGATGGTTGCAGGTGACGCAGGACTGGATGCTGAAACGAGTTCAGCATGACGAATTGGAGAAAGCGGACCCGAATGAAAATCCTCCTCACCAACGACGATGGCATCCACGCCCCCGGCCTCGAAGTGCTGGAAGAGATCGCGCGCCACTTCTCCGACGATATCTGGATCTGCGCGCCGGACGAGGAACAGTCGGGCATGGGCCACGCCCTCACCCTCACCCGCCCCGTGCGCCTGCGCCGGCATGGTGAGCGGCGCTTCTCCGTCACGGGAACGCCGACCGACAGCGTAACCATGGGGCTGCGCAAGGTGATGGACGGAGAACCGGACGTCATCCTCTCCGGCGTAAATCGCGGGGCGAACCTGGGCGACGACATCACCTATTCGGGCACCGTCTCCGCCGCCATCGAGGGCGCGCTGGCCGGTGTCCGCTCGATTGCGCTCAGCCAGGTCACGAACAAGGACGGCGCGGCGACCAACGATACCTTCGAGGCCGCGCGCGCCTGGGGGCCGAAAGTGCTCGGCCCGCTACTCGACACGCCGCTGCCCAAACGCACGCTGGTCAATGTCAACTTCCCCGCCCTGCCCGCCGATGAGATCAGGGGCATTCGCGCAGTGCGCCAGGGCTTCCACGATTATTCGCGCGGCACGGTCGTCGAGGGGAGAGACCCGCGCGGCTTCCAGTATTTCTGGTTCGGCCTGCAGGCTATCGAACATACGCTGGACCACGGCACGGATCTTGAGGCGATCGGCGATGCCTGCGTCTCGGTCACGCCGCTGCAGCTCGATCTCACCCATCATTCCTCGCTCGGCGAACTGGGCGAACGCTTCGGCTGAACCAGCTCGCCTATTGCACGGTCCGAACTCCTATTGTTGCGGCGCCCCCGGTGCGTCGCTAATCGAACTGTTCCGATGAGCAGTTTCCCCTCATGAGCCGCGACAAGCAGCAAATCGAAAAGGTCCGCACGGGCATGAGCACGCGCGATGTGCGCGGGCCGAAGTTCCAGCCGCTGCGCCGCGCACTGAAGGTGCCGGTGTGGGGAGACCTTTCCATCCGGCTGGGTCTGGCGCTGGGCCTGATCTTCCTCGTCATCATGATCCACTGGTGGGATCGCGAAGGGCTGGTCGACAATCTGGACGGGGAGGTCAGCTTCCTCGACGTCGTCTACTTCACCATGATCTCGATCACGACGACCGGTTTCGGGGACATCGCACCGATCACCGATCGCGCCAGGCTGGTGGAAGCCGTGATCGTGACGCCGGTCCGCTTCGCCGTCCTCTTCATTTTCGTCGGCACGGCCTACAACTTCCTCATTCAGCGCAGCTGGGAGAAATTCCGCATGAACCGCATCCAGGAGCAATTGTCCGACCACGTGGTCGTGCTGGGCTACGGCGTGTCGGGCTCCGAATCGGTCAACGAACTGATCGAGCGCGGCACCGATCCGCACTGCATCGTCGTGATCGACCCGAGCGAGGAACGGCTGGCGGAAGCGGAGGCGCTGGGCTGCAATATCATGGCGGCCGATGCCACGCGCGACGAAACGCTGAAAGCCGTGCGGATCGACCGTGCGCAAAGCGTGCTCGTCTCCGCAGGACGCGACGATACCTCCATCCTGATCGTGCTCACCGTGCGTGCGCTCGCGCCTGCCGTGCCGATCAGCGTGGTCGTGCGCGCTCTCGATAACGAGAGCATCGCGCGTCAGGCCGGGGCCAACAATGTCATCAATCCGGTCCACTTTACCGGCCTGCTGCTGGCGGGGAGCGTGAAGGGTGCGCACATCGCCGACTACCTGGCCGACCTTGCCTCCATCTCCGGTCGGGTCCAGCTGGTCGAACGCCCGGTCACGGCGGAGGAATGCGGCTGCGCGATCTCCGATCTGCGCACCGGCGGACGCGGCCTCAGGATTTATCGCAATGGCGAGGCACTGGGTTTCTGGGAGGAAGAATGCCAGAACCTGCAGGCGGGTGACATCGTGGTCGAGATCGTGCCCACGATCGAGGGCGAGGATCTGGGCGACGGCAGCGGAAACGGACGCGCCAAGCAGCAGGAAGCGCGCCGCTAGAGCAGCACGAAGACCCCGCCCATCGCCGCCATCGCGGTAACGAAGAACCCGGCGTCGATGGCAAAGACCTGCCACGGGGCGTTCAGATAGAGGTAGCGGATGCCGATGGCGGGCACCATCAGCATCAGCCCGTAGCCGACCGAGATCATCATCATCGCGCGCACCGACGGGCTCGACATGGCGAACTGGTGCGCCAGCGTCAGCGAAATCAGCAGCGCAAAGGCGAAGGTAAGTCCGAAGACAAGCCAGATCGGCCGGTCGCCGCTGAAATCCTCGTCTTCGCTACGCCCGATGGCGCGTTTCCATATCTTGCCGAACAGCACGCCATACCAGACCATGCCGACCAGAAAGAAGGCGCCTGCGCCAAGGATAACTCTCAGAAGGTCTATCTGGCCCATCGCGGCGGCTCCTAATTGCAACGCGACGCGCCGCCTAGCGCAAAGCGGCGCATGGGTGTAGAGGGCGCGACCAATCATGACAGCAACCACCACCACTATTCCCGACCCCAAGAAGGTCGGCATGGTCAGCCTCGGCTGCCCCAAGGCGCTCGTCGATTCCGAGCGCATCCTCACGCGCCTGCGCGCCGACGGCTATACGATGAGCCCCGACTATGCCGGTGCGGACATCGTGCTGGTCAACACCTGCGGCTTTCTCGATTCCGCCAAGGAGGAGAGCCTGCAGGCGATCGGCGAGGCGATTGCCGAAAACGGCCGCGTGATCGTGACCGGCTGCATGGGCGACGAAGCCGATGCGATCCGTGCCGCGCACCCTCAGGTGCTCGCAGTGACCGGCGCGCATCAGTACGAGCAAGTGGTGGAAGCCGTGCACGAGCACGCGCCGCCAAGCCAGGGGCCGTATATCGACCTGATCCCCCAGCCCGATCTGGCGGATATCAAGCTGACGCCGCGCCACTACGGCTATCTCAAGATTTCCGAAGGGTGCAATCACTCCTGCGCCTTCTGCATCATCCCCTCCCTGCGCGGGAAACTCGTCAGCCGACGGATCGACGCGGTGCTGCGCGAGGCGGAAAAGCTGGTCGCGGCGGGCACGAAGGAACTGCTGGTCATCAGCCAGGACACCTCGGCCTATGGCGTCGATACCCGCCACGAGCCGCGCGAGTGGAAGGGCAGAGAAGTCCGCGCGCACATGACCGATCTGGCGCGCGAGTTGGGCCAGCTACGGACCGATCAGGGCACGCCGCCGTGGGTGCGGCTGCACTACGTTTATCCCTACCCGCACGTCGATCAGGTCATCCCGCTGATGGCCGAAGGGCTGCTGACGCCCTATCTCGACATTCCGTTCCAGCATGCCGCGCCATCGGTTCTGAAGCGCATGAAGCGCCCCGCGAACGAGGCCAAGGTACTCGAACGCCTGAAAAGCTGGCGCGAGATCTGCCCCGAGATTGCAGTGCGAAGCAGCTTCGTGGTCGGCTTCCCCGGCGAGACGGAAGAGGATTTCCAGTACCTGCTCGACTGGCTGGAAGAAGCGCAGCTGGACCGTGTGGGCGCCTTCCGCTTCGAACCGGTCGAGGGCGCGGCAGCCAATGCCCTGCCCGATCCGGTGCCCGAAGCTGTGAAGGAAGAACGCTACGCCCGGATCATGGAAGTAACCGCGCGGATCAGCGCGGCCAAGCTTCAGGCCAAGATCGGGCGCACCCTCCCCGTCATCATCGACGAGGTCGGCGAACCCGATGAAGATGGCGATATCGGCGCCACCGGGCGAAGCCAGGCCGACGCGCCCGAGATCGATGGCAACGTGTTCCTGCGCAATGTCTCCGCCAGCCTGGCGTCCGGAGATATCGTGGAGGTGATGGTGGAAGACGCCGACGAGCACGACCTGTTCGGCGTGCCGAGCGAAAAAGTTTGAGAAAACTCGGCACTTGATGCTCGCGGCGCGTTACCGGGTATGACCATTTCCATCCGATCGAGCTTCGCCTTCACCACCGAAGCGCCAATCGATGCCATGCTTCAGTTCGAAGCGGCAGACATTCCCGAGCAGAAGCTGCTCTCCTGCAATACGCAAATGACCGAGGCCGCGCAGTGCATCCGCATTCCGGCGCAGGAGGACATTGGGGAGCGTGTCTGGGTGCGTGCCGACGGACGCTTCGAGGTGCGACACGATGCGCGGGTCGAGATCCAGCGACAGCTTGTCGACCTGCCATCGCTGCAGCAGCTCGATCCGCACCGGATGCCTGCAGCCCCGGTGCAATACCTTTTCGATTCCGCCTTCTGCCCGGCAGACAGGTTCCAGAGCTTTGTCGAGGCGCAGTTCGGCGGGACCTCTGGCGGAGAGCGTGTCGAGGCGATCCGCGAGTGGGTGTCGGACCGGTTTGCCTACGCGCCCGGCAGTTCGGATGCGCACACCACCGCGCTCGACAGTTTCGTGGAGCGGCGCGGCATCTGTCGGGATTTCGCCCACGTGGTCATCTCGCTTGCGCGTGCCAGCACGATCCCGGCGCGCTACGTCGCCTGCTACGGGCCCGACGTAAACCCGCAGGATTTTCACGCTGTGGCCGAAGTCTTCCTGCACGATCCCGAGAGTGAGGACGGCGGAACCTGGCAGCTGGTCGATGCGACCGGCATGGCCCGCGCGGACGAAATCGTGAAGATCGGCGTGGGCCGGGACGCGGCCGATGTCAGCTTCCTGACCAGCTTCGGCATGGTCGATCTGTGCGAGAAGACCGTGGAGGTATGGCGGGACTAGGCGGCCTTCTCCGCCGTTAACCTTTGCCCGCTATACCGTCTCGTGACGAGACGCGAAGGCCACGTACGCTAGGATTTCCCGCGCGCGCGAGGCAAGAAGGCATTGATATGAGCAAAGCCCTCATCTGGATCGGTGGCGCCACACTGGCGACCGTGCTGCTGTTCGGCGGCGCATCCATCGGCGCGCGTTTCCTCGATACCGGCGCCGAAACGCACAGCGTGGCTGCGGCGCCGGACCTGGAAGACGCGATTCCGGTCGATCCCTCCAAGTTTGGCAATGGCACCGGTACGCAGGACGGCGCAGAAGCGCTTGATTCCGAAGCGGAAGCCGACACCGCGCTGACCGACGAGACGATCGAGGCGGACGAAGCCACCGCGCCCGGCACCTCCGAAACGGCCCCCGCCAGCGCAGTGCGCGAAGGCGAGACCATCTACGATGCGCGCGACCAGTCGTCGCGCACCGTCTCGCGCCGGACCCCGGCGCGGGCAGAGCCCATGGTGGTCAAGCGCGTCCTGCCGATTACCGGCCCGATCCGTTACGGCGAGTGGCATTGGGATACGGACGGAGTGCCGCCCGGCCCGATCGTGATGACGGTCGATCTCGATGCGCGTGTCATCTCGGTTTTCCGCGGCGGGTACGAGATCGGCGCGGCGGCTGTACTGCTCGGCACGCAGGAACACCCTACCCCGCTCGGCACGTTCCCGATCCGCTACAAGATGCGGCACAACGTGTCGGAGAAGTACAACAACGCACCCATGCCCTATTCGATGTTCCTCACCAATGATGGCGTGGCGCTGCACGGTTCGCAGGTAGAAAACGGCTATGCCAGCCACGGCTGCATCGGGCTGCCCAACGAATTCGCGGCCAAGGTGTTCGCCGTGGCGAAGAAGGGCGACAAGGTGATCATCACCCGCGGGGAAACGCTCAAGCTGGGCGAACCGATCACCTAGGCCTCACGCCCCGGCGGATCGCGGCGGCTCGGGTTCGAACCACATCACGTCGGTGGTCGTCCGCTCCGCGGTGGGGTACATCCGCCGCCGGGCGAGCACACCGCCGAGCGAGGCATTCTCCCCCGAACGCAACCGGTCGATCATCCGGGCGATGTCCGATTTGCGAAGATCGGACGCGCCGAGCCCTTCCAGAATGAGTTCGACCACGCCGATTTCGATCAGGCGTGGATGCCCCCACGTGAAAGCACATCCCCCGTCGCGCCAGATACAGCAGCTTCGGGCCGTCTGCTGGACGATATGCTCCACCGCCACTTCCGCTTCTGCCAGATACCGGGCGGAGCGCGCCATGGCGGACGGATCGAGCCAGTCGAGATCGGCACTCGCCTTGCGTATCCGCGCGCGCTCGTACGCGTCGTCGGTGTTGGAGGGATCTTTCACCGGTTCGATGCCTGCCTCGGCCACGATCGCGGCAAGTTCCTCTCGCCGCCATCCCAGCAGGGGCCGGATCAGGAGCATTTCGGCGACCACTCCGGCGGGAAAGAAGATCGAGGAAGGCCGCACGCCTGCCAGCCCCGACAGGCCGCTCCCCCGGTTGAGCCGCATCAGCAGCGTTTCCGCCTGGTCGTCGGCGTGATGCGCCGTGGCGAATGTGGCCACCCCCATCTGCGTGAAGTGCAGGCCCAGTGCCTCGTAGCGCGCCGCGCGCGCCATCGCCTGCGTGTTGCCGGCCGCCAGTTCCACCGAAAGGATCGCGTGGGGCACGCCGATCTGCGCGCACACCTCTCCGACGAACTCTGCTTCCGCCCGCGATTCGGTCCGCAGGCCGTGGTCGACCGTTGCAGCATCGACCCGGCCCGGCATCGCGGCATTGGCCAGCAGAAGCAGGGCGAGGCTGTCCGGCCCCCCGGACACCGCCACGCCCAGCCTCTCCCCGTAATCCTCGTCCAGCCGGCAATCGGCGAGAAACCGCGCGACCAGCGCCGGATCGACCTCTGCGTTAATTGGAGCAGCTCACCTTGCGCCGGTTCGCTTCGTACTGATCGCTCAACCGACCGGCGGCGATTGCCGGATAGGTCTCGCCGAATTCGGCAAGGGCGATGCACGCGCGGTCCGTATCGCCCAGCTCGATCATTGCTTCGGCAAGATAGAGCAGGCTGTCCGGTGCACGGGCGGCGTCGTTATCGGCCTGGTAGTTCTGCAGGAACCACGGAGCGGCCTCACGCGCCTGTCCGTTGTCGAGATAAGCACGGCCCAGCAGGTTGCGCCCGTAGGTGGTGCGCCAGTGGTTCGGATACTGCTCCACGAAGGCGGCGAGCGCCTGCTGCGCCTCGGGATAAAGCTCGGCCTCCCACAGGCGGAAGCCGTAGGAGTAATCGTCGTCGCCCGCATCGTCGGTCTGCGGCTTGGTGATCGCGCGCACCGCGGCAAGACGCTCTGCGCTGGGGCCGGAGCTTTGCGCAGGTGTGGGCGTAGGCGTCGTCGTCGTGCGTGGCTGGGTGGTCGTGCCGGAGCCGGATGTATTCGAGGCGGTGCGCGGCACGGTCGCGCTTTCGAGCGCGGAAAGGCGCGCCTCGAAGCCCCGCTGCGTGTTGGTGACCTGCTCGACCTGCCCCGTCAGCGTCTGGATCGAGGATTCCAGCGCGTCGAGCCGGGCCAGAATGTCGGTAACGGCAGTCGTCTGCGCGGCATTCGTCGCGCCGCCGCTCTGCGATGATGAGATTTCGGGCTCGAAATAGCGCCCGTCGCCACCGGGGAAGACCCGCCGCTGAAGCGCGCGGACTTCGGCTTCGAGCTTGCGGATGCGCGCTTCGTCACCGTCCTGCGCGACTGCGGGCGTGCCCGTTGTCACGAGCAGGCCGGCCAGCGCGCCGATCAAAACCGCGCGGGGTTTCGCGGATGAATTGAACAAAGTCATTGTCTCCCTCGTATTCCAAGTCCGTTTTCGCGGGTGGTGCCCCCTTCGTCACGAACCGGGGCTGAACCATCGCTTTCTCGATACCCTTGCGCCGATCAGCGAACGCCGCCGGTTCCGGTGCTCTGCGGCGGGCTGTCGGCGCCCTCCGCGTCGCTTCCCTCACCGGGCAGGCCGATGCCGTCGCGCGCCAGCAGCGCCTCCGCGCTCACCTCCACATCGCTGACGACCGCATCGTTCTCGGCGAGGCGCGGCACGCTCTGCCCGCCGATCGTGATCGTGAATGCGTCGGGCCGCCCGGTGCGCATCTGCGGGTCCTCGGCAGTGTCGGGGATGGTATAGCTTTCACCCTCGGCCATCAGGCTTTCCATCAGCACGTTCGATTCAACGCCATCGTAGAAGCGCACCCACATGCCCTCTTCGGTGGAAGTGAATACGACCGGGCCATCGGCTGCCGGCTGCTGGCTGGCGCTCTGCGTCGCCGCTGCCTGCGCCTGCTCTTCGGCAATCGTCCGGTCTTCCTCTGCTGCCAGCAGGGAATCGGGCCCGGCGCCGGGATTGAAGAAGGTGCGCGAGAAGGCGAAGAGGCCGAGCAGAAGGATCACGGCTGCCACGATCGAACCGATCACCAGCCCGCGCGATGGCAGGCGGGTGGGATCTTCGGTCTGGATGGTGCCGTCGCGCAGACGCTCGGAAGGGTCTTCGATCCCGAGCTGTTCGCGCACTTCGTTGACGATTTCGTCGTCGTTGAGGCCCACCGCCTTGGCGTAGCTGCGCGAAAAGCCGATCGCATAGGTCCGGCCCGGCAGCACGGCAAAATCGCCATCTTCGATGGATTCGAGATGATTCCTGGGAATCCGCGTGGCCGAAGCCACATCCTCTATGCTCATGCCCTTGGCTTCGCGCGCGGCACGCAGCCGCTCGCCCGGGGCAGCCGGCTCGGAATTGTCTATTTCGAATCCGGGTTCGTCGTCCGCCATTACTGATCCTTACGGCCCCCGCTGCAGGAACGCCCTGTCTAGCGGCGTTCCCATGCGAAGCCAACGGCGGGAAGACCGGATTTTGCGCCTTTTTCCCAGCCGGAACAGGATCATTCCACTTCGATGCCGTGTTCCTGCGCCCATTGGGCAATCGCCGCGCGCGTATCGGGGGGCGGTTGCGCGATCAGCCGACTCATGAAGCTGCCCACCTCATCGAGGTCGATCTGCCGGATCAGTTCCTTGATCGGGCCTACGGAAACCGGCGTGATCGAAAGGCGGCGATATCCCAGGCCCAGCAGCGCGAGCGCCTCCAGCCGTCGTCCGCCCATTTCGCCGCACAGGCCCAGCCGCACCTGATGCCCGGCGGTCGCATCCACGATCCGCTTGAGGAACCGCAGGATAGCCGGGGACAGCCAGTCGTAGCGCGCAGCCAGCTTGGGGTTGGCACGGTCGGCAGCGAACAGGAACTGGGTAAGATCATTGGTGCCCACAGAAAGGAAGGACACCTTGGGCACCAGAAGATCGAGCACCTCGACCAGCCCCGGCACCTCGATCATCGCGCCATATTCGATCTCTTCGGGCAGGATGATCCGCTTGCGCGCACGCAGGAATTCCCGCTGTTCCTCGAACACTGCACGGGCGGCATCGAATTCCCACGGTTCGGAGATCATGGGGAACATGACCCTGAGCGTGCGCCCGCCCGCCGCCTCGATCAGCGCGCGGGCCTGTGCCTTGAACAGGCCGTCGCGCTCCAGCGCGAGGCGCAGGGCCCGCCAGCCCATCGCCGGGTTCTCGTCTGCCGCGCCACTGTCGCTCGAAAGATAGGGCACCGCCTTGTCGCCGCCGATATCGACGGTGCGGAACACCACCGGCTTGCTGCCCGCCGCATCGAGCACATCCTTGTAGAAGCGCGTCTGCTTCTCGCGCTGCGGCAGCGTGGCGGAGACGAGAAACTGGAACTCGGTGCGGAACAGGCCGATACCGTCGGCGCCGACCATCGAAAGCGTGGTCAGATCATCGCGCAGGCCAGCATTCATCATCACCTGGATACGCGTGCCGCAGCGCGTGAACGGTTCCACATCGCGCAGTTCGGCATAGGCGGCACGCCGTTCCTTCGATTTGGCGAAGCGCGCCTCGAACGCATCGATGACCGAGGTCTGGGCGCGGACATGCGCGAGCCCGGCATCGCTGTCGAGCAGCACGTGGTCACCCTCGCCCACGACGCCGCGCAGGCCCCGCACGCGGCCCAGCACCGGGATGCCCATAGCCCGCGCCACGATCACCACATGCGAGGTGAGCGAGCCTTCTTCCAGGATCACGCCCTTGAGCCGCCGCCGATCATATTCGAGCAGTTCGGCCGGGCCCAGATTGCGCGCGATCAGGATCGCGTCTTCCTTCAGCCCGCTCGACGCGGCGGTTCCGATCTGCCCCGAGACGATCCGAAGCAGGCGGTTCGAGAGGTCTTCCAGATCGTGCATCCGGTCCGCGAGCAGCGGATCGTCGATTTCGCGCATGCGCATGCGGGTGCGTTGCTGCACACGCTCGATCGCGGCTTCCGCGGTCAGCCCTGCATCGATCGCCTCGTTGATCCGGCGGCTCCAGCCCTCGTCGTAGGCGAAGGCCTTGTAGGCCTTGAGAACCTCGTCGGTTTCGCCGCCCGCGCCGAATTCCGCCTGCTGCGCCATCTGGTCGATCTGGTCACGCATGCGCTCGAACGCGCGATAGACCCGCTGCCGCTCGAACTCGGTGTCTTCGGCGACCACCTTGTCGATGGTGATGCGGGGCTGGTGGAAAACCGCCGAACCGCTTGCCAGGCCCGCCACCAGCGTCAGGCCGGTCAGCTGCGCAGGACCGCTGCGTTCCGGCGCCGCCTCGTCGGCCGAACGCTCGTCGATCAGCCCTGCGTTCACGATCATTTCGCTCAGCACCATTGCGGTGGTCTGGAGCGCCTCGATCTCCACGTCCTCGTACCGGCGCGGATCGACATGCTGGACGTTGAGCGCGCCCACCGCACGCTCGCGATAGACGATCGGCACGCCCGCGAAGCTGGAGAACTTGTCCTCACCGGTTTCGGGCCGGTACTGGAAGTCGGGATGCGCCTTGGCCTGCGCGAGGTTGAGCGTTTCCCCATGCGCGACGAGTGTGCCGGTCAGCCCCTCCCCCACCGCAAGGCGGGTGACGTGGACGGCCGACTGGTTGAGCCCGCGCGTGGCGGACAGTTCCAGCATGCCGCCACGCAGCAGGTAGATCGAGCACACTTCGCTATCGAGCGATTCGCCCACGATCTCCACAGTGCGGTCGAGTTTGTCCTGCGCCGAAAGGCGGGTGGCCATCAACTCGTGAAGGCCGGTCAGGATTTTCCGGGCCGCTACCGTTGCGCTCATGGGTGCGGGTTAGCTCATTGCGCCGCGCAGGGGAAATCCCTTTGCGTTTTGCTGCTCACGCGTCCGCGTTCCGGCCTCAACCGGTTGCCATTTCCTCTTTCAGCCGCAGCTTCTGTTTCTTGAGACTTCGCAGCGTCGCATCATCGGGCGCCGCCTTGCGCATTTCATCGGCAATTGCCGCGTCGAGCGTGGCATGCTTGGTCTGAAGGGCGGTGATGTGCGAAGCGTTCATAAAGCCTCTTCTCCTCTTTCGTGTCGAAGCCGCTCGCGAAAGGACGCGAGCAGCGCGGGGACACCGGAAGAGACAGTACGGCCCTTCGGGCCACCGCTTGGAAGAGTGAACCATAGAATCGCATTCCTGCGAAGGGGTGATATGAGGCTTCTCGACCAATCCAGCCGATGCTGCGATGGATCGTGTGGGATGGCGGCCGTTGCCGTGAACGAGGACGGACGAATTGACCGAGGGGGAATTGCGAAAGCGGCTCGAACAGTTGCGGATCGAGCACCGCGATCTCGATGCGGCGATCGATGCGCTGTCGGCAATGGATTCGCCCGACCAGCTGCAGATCGCCCGGCTCAAGAAGCGCAAGCTGCAATTGCGTGATCGCATGGCCGCGATCGAGGATGAATTGATCCCCGACATCATCGCCTGATCTCGCCCGGCGTGGCGGCGAGTTATCATCCGCCCCTTCGCGGGACAGGCCCGCCAAGGCGCTTATCGCAATGAAGCGAATGGCTTAGCCGGTCGCTCGCATGAGGGACACGGTCGATATCACGGCGCTGATCGTCGAAGAATTATATTGCGAGGCCAACGTCCTCGCGGATGAGGTGCGGACTGTCTTCGCACCGGCGGTCAGCGAACTGATGCCCCCCGAACTGCCGCTGCGCCGCGCGCTCGAATGCGAAGGGCTGAAAGCGACGACGCGGATCATGCATGTGCTCGCATGGCTGCTCAATCACCGGGCCTTTCTGGCCGGACAGATGAGCGACCGCCAGTGGGAACAGCATACCAACCTGCCGCCCGATCGCGCACCTGCCGCCGACATGATGGACCTGCTGGACCTGCCGACACAGGCCCTCGTCGCCGAAACGCAGCGGCTGCACGCCCGCATCGCGCGGCTGGATCGCGAATATCGCGAGCGCCACTCCGCCGTCTCGTCGCCTTCGATCGGATCGCTGCACCAGCGCCTGGGCAGGCATTTCGCGCGCGGTTGAGCCTCAGGCCGCCGACAGCGCCCGCTCCCATCGCTCAAGCCGTTCACGGCGCACGCCGTCCCGCATGCACGGGTCGAAGCGGTCGACTTCGCCGCGCATGGCGTCTGCCGCCTCGGCCAGATCGTCGAACCAGCCGATCCCCGTCGCAGCGGCGATGGCCGCGCCGAGCGCAGTGGTCTCCACGAAACGGGGCCGTTCCACCGCCAGACCCAGAATGTCTGCAATATCCTGCGCCAGCCAGTCGTTCGCGCTCATCCCGCCGTCGATCCGCAGGCTTTCCCATTTCGCGCCGTCGGCGGCGAACGCCCGCGCCAGATCGTGCGTCTGGGCGCTGATCGATTCGAGCGCCGCGCGCGCGATCTGTGCTTTGCCGCTGGCGAAGCTCAACCCTGAGATAAGCCCGCGCGCATCGGCCCGCCAATGCGGCGCGCCCAGCCCGGCGAGCGCGGGCACGATCACCACCTCGCCCGAGCTTTCGACCGAACGCGCCAGCGCCTCGGTATCGCTCGCATCCGCGATCAGGCCCAGTGAATCGCGCAACCACTGGATCAGGCTCCCCGCGACAAACACCGATCCCTCGATCGCATAGGTCCGCACGCCATCGCGCTGCATCAGCACGGTAGAGAGCAGGCGGTGCTCCGAACGCGGTATCTCGGTGCCGTGATTGGCAAGGATGAATGCGCCTGTGCCGTAGGTCGCCTTGGTTTCGCCTTCGGACAGGCAGCCCTGCCCGATGGTCGCGGCCTGCTGATCGCCCACCAGCCCGCAGATCGGAATCGCCCGGCCGAACAGGCCCGGATCGCAGCTGGCAAGTTCGCCATGCGTATCGACCACGCGCGGCAGCGCCGCATGCGGCACGCCGAAAAGGTCGCACAGGTCCTCGGAAAAGCCCGCTTCGCCAAGCGGCAGCAGCAAGGTGCGGCTGGCATTGCTCGCATCGCTTATGTGATCCCCGCCCGAGAATTTCGCGACCAGCCAGCTTTCCACCGTGCCGAAGGCGAGCCGCCCCGAACGCGCAGCGGACGCCACCGCATCGTCGTTTTCGAGCAGCCAGCGCATCTTGGTGGCGGAGAAATAGGGATCGAGCAGAAGGCCCGTTTCCCGGTGAACGTCGTCTTCCCGCCCGCTCTCGCGCAGCGCCGCACAGTCCTTCGCCGTGCGCCGGTCCTGCCAGACGATCGCACGGGACAGCGGCTCCAGCGTATTGCGGTCCCAGGCGACCACCGTTTCGCGCTGGTTGGTGATGCCGATTGCAGCAATGCCTTCCGGGCTGCGGTTGCCCAGCACCCGGCGCGCGCAATTGAGGCTCGCCTGCCAGATTTCCTGCGGATCGTGCTCCACCCATCCGGGCCTTGGAAAGTGCTGCGCGATCTCCGCCTGCGCGCTGCCGCGAAGCACGCCGTCGCGCCCGAACAGCATCGCGCGGGTCGATGTGGTGCCCGCGTCGATGACCAGAATATGCTCGCTCAAACCTCACCTCTTCCCGAACGTGCGGCGTGACATGCGCCAGTGGCCGCCCCATATGCAAGGCAATGGTAGATATTCCGCCCCGCCCATGGCCCACCGGCACTCCCGAAAAGCCTGAGCCGCTCGTCACCCGTGTGCTTGCGCCGAACCCTTCGCCCTACACCTTCACGGGCACCCAGACCTACCTCGTCGGTGCGGGCGAGGACCGCGCGGTCATCGATCCCGGCCCCCACGAAGCGGAGCATCTCCAGGCGATCATGGACGCTGCCGGGGATGCGAAAATCACCGCGATCCTTTGTACCCACACCCACCGCGATCATTCGCCCGCCGCAGCTCCGCTTGCCGAGCGGACCAGAGCGCCGGTGATGGGCTGCGCCAAGCTGGTGATCGCGGATAACGGCCCGCGCGCCGACGAGGCCTTCGATACCACATACGAGCCGGACCGCGTTCTCCAGGATGGGGAGAGTGTGGAAGGCGACGGCTGGTCGCTGCGTGCGGTCGCCACGCCGGGGCATACGTCCAACCACCTGTGCTTCGCGCTGGAGCAATCGGGCGCGCTGTTCACCGGCGACCACGTGATGGGCTGGTCCACCAGCGTGATCGTTCCGCCCGATGGAGACATGGGCGATTACCTCGCCAGCCTGGACAAGCTCTACCAGCGCGAGGACCGGGTCTATTACCCGGCGCATGGCAAGCCGGTAGAAAAGCCGCAGCAGCTGGTCCGTTCGATGATCGGCCACCGCCGCCAGCGCGAAAGACAGATACTTCGCACGCTGGAACAAGGGCCGCTCAGTCTGCCTGAGTTCATCCCCGTGATGTACAAGGGTCTGGACCCGCGGCTGGAAAAGGCCGCGCAGATGTCCGTCCATGCGCATCTGATCGATCTGGAACGCCGCAACATGGTTAACCGTTCGGATGAGAGATGGGCCGCCCTTTAGTGGAGACGAACCGCAGTGAGTGACGAAGAAACCCAAACCCGCGCGAAGAAGTCGCGCCCCCAGTTCCTGCCCTGGTTCCTGGTGATCCTGCTGATCGCCGCGCTCGCCTGGATCGGCTGGCGGACCTATGGGCCCAACCGGATGGGCGACCCCATCGGGACGACGCTGGTTTCCTTCGAAAAGCAGAACCGACTGGTGGTCTTCACCGCGGAATTCGCGCCGGTGGTGGCCAGCAAGGACAGCCGGTTCTTCGGTGCGCTCAAGAGCCGCCAGGTCGCGGTGATCCCGGCACGGGTGAACTACTCGGTCGATCTGTCGAAGATGGACCGGTCGCGCCTTTCGTGGAACGCCGAGACGCAGACCATGGGCGTACGCCTGCCCGCGCTGGAACTCAGCAAGCCCAATCTCGACGAAGCGCGCGCGCGATACATGCGCGAAGGCATCTGGATCACCCCCAATGCGGAAGAGGATCTGAGCCGCAACAACACCCAGATCGCCGAGCGCGAAGCGCTCGACAGCGCACGCAGCCCCGCCCTGATGGAACTGGCGCGGACGTCCGCGCGCGCGGCCGTGCAGCAGAACATTGCCGTTCCGCTGGCGGCAGCCGGCTATCGCAACATCACCGTGGACGTCAGCTTCGACGGTGACACGCCTAGCAAGCAGAAGCGTGCCCCCGCAAAGGCCGCGGAGGAATAGGCTTCGACACGCGCGCCCTTATCGGGCGGCGATCATCATGCCAGCCGGCGCGCGTGGCGGAAGTGTGCGTAGCGGTTGAGCAGGTCGCCGATCAGCTGTTCGCTGGTGTAGCCCGTCACGTCCAGCGGATGGCCGCCTTCGGAACTGCGCGCCATCGCCCGGAAATTCCGCTTTCCATCATCCTCGCCCGGACGGTGCGCCTCGGCCCAGGCAAAGCTGGGCGCACGAAAGGCACGCGCGCGCACTTCGTAGCTGAAGGTGCCGTGTTCGCCATGCGGTACGGATAGCAATACGTCGCCGCCGTCGCGGGTGACTTCGGGCGCGAGGCTGCGGCGGCGCATTTCCGCCGCAACATCTTCGAGCGCGGGCAGGGCTTTCTCTTCGAGGAACTCGGCAACCTGTTCCTTTCGGAACGAGCCGGTGATGGTGGAAAGCCGCTTCTTCCAGTTGATATCCGCGTCGAGCGGCTGCGTGGGCAGCATGCCGTAATCGGGCACCCCGCCGCTCTGTTCCATCGCAAGTGCCTTGAGCAGGCCATAGCAGATGAAGATCATCACCACGGCGAAAGGCAGCGCACTGGCGATGGCGGCTGTCTGCAGAGCCTGCAGCCCACCCGCGACCAGCAGCACCGCCGCGACCGCGCCTGCGCAAATCGCCCAGAACACGCGCTGCCAGACAGGCGGCGCATCCACTGCGCCATTGGTGATGGTGTCGATCACCAGCGCGCCCGAATCCGCCGAGGTGACGAAGAAGGTCACGATCAGGAGGGTGGCGGCGACCGAAGTGATCGAGGACAGCGGCAGCTCGGCCAGCGTGGCGAAAAGCGCCGTGGGCAGGTTGTTCTGAACGATCTCGGCGATGGGCGCGACGCCTGCCATGTCCAGCGCGATCGCGGTATTGCCGAACACCGTCATCCACAGGAAGGTGAACAGCACCGGCACCACCAGCACCCCGGCCACGAACTGGCGAATGGTGCGTCCACGCGAAATACGCGCGATGAACATGCCCACGAAGGGTGACCAGGCGATCCACCAGCCCCAGTAGAACAGCGTCCAGTTGGATAGCCATTCGTTCGGCTCGTAGGCATAGAGGCGGAAGGTGCGTTCCACCACCTGGCCGAAATACGCGCCCGTGTTCTGCACGAAGGCCTGCAGCAGAAAGATGGTCGAGCCCGTCAGCAGCACGAATCCGAGCAGGATCGCCGCCAGGATGATGTTGAATTCGGACAGGCGCTTCACGCCTTTGTCGAGGCCCATGTAAACAGACAGCGTGGCAAGCAGGGTGATCCCTGCAATCAGCGCGATCTGGATGCCAGGCGATTGCGGCACGCCTGCAATGAAGGCAAGCCCCGCATTGACCTGGAGTACGCCCAGCCCGAGCGAGGTGGCGACGCCGAACATCGTGCCGAGCACCGCGAAAATGTCGATCGCATGGCCGATCGGCCCATGGATGCGCTTGCCCAGCAGCGGATAAAGCGCGGAACGCGGCGTCAGCGGCAGGCCGCGACGGAACGCGAAATAGGCCAGCGCCAGACCCACCACCGCATAGATCGACCACGCATGCACGCCCCAGTGAAAGAAGGTGAGCACCATCGCCTGCCGCGCGGAGTCGACGCTGGCGGGGTCGCCGCGCGGCGGCTCCGCATAATGCAGCAGCGGCTCTGCCACGCCGAAGAACACAAGGCCGATCCCCATCCCGGCGCTGAACAGCATCGCGAACCAGGACAGATGGCTGTATTCCGGCTCGCTCCAGTCCGGCCCCAGCTTGATGTCGCCATACTTGCTGAGCGTCAGGAACACCACGAAGACCAGGAAACCGGCGACCGCAAGGATGTAGAACCAGCCGAAGTCGGCCACGATCAACGCCTGCAAGCGATCGAACACCTGCCCTGCCGTTTCCGAAAACAGCGCACCGAACAGTGCGAAGGCCACGATCAGTATGGCCGAGCCGAAAAACACCGGACGATTGGCCACAAGACGCAATTGCGAGGGATTGTCGGCGGCTTCTGTCAGTACGGGATCGGTCATGGCGGGGGGCTGTCGCATTCCCGCCTCCCCGGGGCAAGACAATCAATGGTTTTCCTGCGGTCTGACGGGATGCCCGGCCCGTCATCGCACCCATCCGCGGAAGCGTTTTGCACGGAACACCCTCGCGCATGCGTCCGTTCGAACTATATGCGATCTGCAACAGAAACGACCGGGGCCCAAGAACAATGACCGATCAATCCCGTCCTCCTACCGGCGACGACCTGCTCGCCGAGATCGAACGCCTGCGCAAGGAGCGCAACGCGGTGATCCTGGCGCACTACTACCAGAAGCCGGAAATCCAGGACCTTGCCGATTTCGTGGGCGATTCCCTGCAGCTGAGCCAGATGGCGGCGGAAACCGACGCGGATGTGATCGCCTTTTGCGGCGTGAAGTTCATGGCCGACACCGCCAAGATCCTCAGCCCCGAAAAAATCGTGGTCCTGCCCGACATGGACGCCGGGTGCAGCCTGGAAGACAGCTGCCCGCCGGAGAAGTTCAAGGCTTTCCGAGAGGCGCACCCCGATCATATCGCGCTGACCTACATCAACTGCTCGACAGAGGTGAAAGCCCTGTCGGACGTGATCGTCACCAGTTCCAGCGCGGAGACGATCCTCGAACAGATCCCCGAAGACCAGCCGATCATCTTCGGGCCGGACCGGCATCTTGGCGGCTATCTCAACCGCAAGTTCAACCGCGACATGCTGCTGTGGCCGGGCGTGTGCATCGTGCACGAGGCCTTCAGTGAAACCGAGCTGCTCAAGCTGAAAGCCCAGCACCCCGGCGCGCCCATCGCAGCGCATCCCGAATGCCCGCCCGCCATCGTCGATCATGCTGATTACGTCGGATCGACCAGCGGCATCCTGCAATTCGCGGAGACCTTCCCGGGCGACACGCTGATCGTGGCGACGGAGCCGCACATCATCCACCAGATGGAAAAGGCCCTGCCGGAGAAGAACTTCATCGGGGCGCCCGGCGCGGACGGCAACTGCAACTGCAACATCTGCCCCTACATGGCGCTCAACACGCTGGAAAAGCTCTACACCGCGCTGCGCGATCTCACTCCGCAGATCGAGATCGAGGAAGGCTTGCGGATGAAGGCCAAGCAGAGCCTCGACAGGATGCTGGAGATGGCCAGCGGCACGATAGGGAAAGGAGACCTGGGCAAGATCTGATCTTGCCCAGTGGCGGCAAGGGCGATCTGGGCAAGATCGACTGACGCGCCGCCGGAAAGGAAAAAAGGCCGGGGCGAACCACCACCCCGGCCTTTTCTTCAGGTATCGTCAGGGAGACGATCCGAATTTCATGTGTCGCCCGCGGCTAAGGTGCGCGGCGCAGCCCGGGGCCGCCGGTATTCGGCTTCTCCGGGGCGGAAGCCAGCGCCTCGGCTGCGGGCATGTACCCCTCGTAAGCGCTGCGGCGAAGCACGAAGCGGGCAAGGATGATGCCGTAGATCAGCTTGGAAGCAATATCGGCGAGCGAATAGATCCCCTGGCGCGCAATCACGATTTCCGCCGTGGCGCCCAGCTGCGGCAGCGCATAGGCGATCGGGTACAGGCCCCAGGTCGCCAAGAAGAACCACCACAGGTTGTTGGGCCAGGGCTTCAGGATGTCGGGCGTGCTGCTGATCCCCGCGATCAGCGTCTGGCGCACTTCGAGTATCAGCCACAGGAAGAAGATCGAGGAAACGACGCCCCACAGGTTGAGGTGCGAGAAATCGCCGACCTCGCCGAACTGGCCATACAGCCCGGTCCAGATCATCAGCACGGCCGGAACACCCATCCGCAGCGAACGGCGCTGAATTTCCCCCTGCCGCAGCCCCATGGCGATGGCGAGCTGCGTCAGCAGGATCGGCACGGTGATCGTCCAGTTGCCGTAGCGATAGGCATTGGTGAAGGTCTCGTTCTCGGCCAGCGGACGGTAGAGGCCGTCGACGAACGCGTAGCTGTCCTTCCACAGGCTGAATTCCTGCAGCAGGCTGAGCCCGGCGCTCGCCATGACGACCGCGGACAGGATCGGCACCAGCCGATAGCGCGGGGCGAGGTTCTGCACGCTCATCAGGAAGAACAGGATGAAGGCGAAACAGGCCCCGTAGCTCACCATCAGGATCAGCGATCCCAGCGTGTATTGCTGCATGGTAAGGGTAACGACGTTCTCGATATTGCCGAGCTGGTTGGCCAGCGCGGTGTTTACCTCCGGAATTGGCGGGGAAACGACCGTATTGTCAGTAATCGGGGCAACCATGTACGTCCTTTCGGTGGCAGGGCGCTGTCCTGCCCCGCCGCATTGCCGCTCAATCGCAGGATCAGCGCGTTAGTGCAATTGCCGGACCGATAATCGCGTTACGCGCGTTCCGTGACGAGACAGCGAAAGCACCAGTCCCTAATGGCCCGGTGCGAGGAAAGGATATTCCGCGACCATGATGGCCAAGTTGCGCAAGCTCTGGAGCGATGTGAACGCCAGCTACTGGTTCTTTCCCGCACTGTTTGCTGTCGCCGCCCTGCTGCTGGCGACCATCACCATCCAGCTCGACCGTGCCGGTTACGCTGCCTGGATCAACGAGGTGAAATGGCTCCAGCCCGCCCGGCCCGACGGTGCCAGCAACATGCTCACCGTCATCGCCGGATCGATGATCGGCGTAGCGTCCACCCTGTTCTCCATCACGATCGCGGCGGTCGCCTTCGCCAGCGGCAATTACGGCCCGCGACTGCTGACCAATTTCATGGAGGATCGCGGAAACCAGATCAGCCTCGCAACATTCATCGGCACCTTCGTCTACGCCATCACCATCCTGCGCTCGGTCCGCATGCCGGACGAGGCGAGCCCGCTGGCACAGGGCACCGCCTATCCCGGCTTCACACCGCAGATTTCGCTGCTGGTGGCCTACCTGCTGATGATGATATCGGTGATGGTGCTGGTCTACTTCCTCAACCACGTCCCCTCCTCGATCCGCATCAACGCGGTGCTCGAAGGGATCGGCAGACGGCTGCTGCACGCGATCCGCGACAATTTCGAAGAACCCATGAAGGCGCGGGTGGAAGGCGAGATGCGCGAAGGCACGCCCGTCTATGCCGCCAGCGCCGGCTATATTCAGGTCATCAACTGGCAGCAGATGCTCAAGGTGGCACGCGATAGCGGAGCCGAACTGCAGATGGCGGTAAGGACAGGCGATTTCGTGCATCCCTCCGTCGCCATCGGTTACTGGTCCGAGGCTCCGGGCGATGAGTGGGACGAGAAATTGCGCGAGTGCCTGGCCCTGGGCGAGACGCGCACCCCCTCGCAGGATCTGCACTTCATGATCGACGAACTGGTGGAGATCGGGCTGCGCGCCCTCTCGCCTGGCATCAACGATCCCTTCACCGCCATCTCCGCGCTGCACTGGATCGGCGCGGCCACCGCCGAACTGGGCAAGCGCGATCTCAACTGGTCGATCGGAGAGCCGGACGAGGACGGCAGGCGCCCTCTACGCCCCATGGCGGACGATTTCCGCCACTACGTGGCGCGCGGTTTCGGCACGATCCGCAACGGGGTCTCCACCAGTCCTGCGGCGGCCTCCGTCATGTTCGAGACGCTCGAAGGTGCGGCCGCGACGACGGCCGATCCGGTCCGGCACAAGGTCCTGCGCGACGAGGCCGACCAGCTCATGCGGCAGGCCAAGGCGAACCTGTCAGGGCCGGATCTCGAACAGGTGGAGGCGCGCTTCGCCCTGTTCCGCAGCCGGACGGAGGATGGCCCGGAATAGGGATCATCCCGTGCGTGCGCGGGCCACTGCCAGCGCAGCGCCGACCATGACCATTCCCACCATGTCGAGAGGGCCCAGAACCTCTCCGAAGGCGAGAAATCCATAGGCCACCGCCACTGCGGGCTGCATCAGCAGCGCAAGGCCGATTATCATCGGCGAAAAGGCGCGCAGCGCGAACACCAGCAGTCCCTGCCCGAGCACCTGGCTGAGCAGCGCCAGCAGCACCAGCGGCGTCCAGTTCTGCGGCCAGATCGGCTCGCCCCGCAGCCATGCCACCGCCAGCAGTACCGGCGCGGCGAGCAGACACACGCGGGTCAGCAGCGACCAGCCGCCCAGCCCCTTGCGCGCATCCTGCAGGCACAGGAGATAGACCGCGTAGAGGAACCCGGCGGAAACGCAGAACAGGTCGCCCACCAGCGTGCTCGCGCTGATGTCGGCACTGCGCCCCATCAGGATCGCGGCCCCGCCAAGCGCCAGCACGATCGCGGCCCACTCTGCCCGGGCGGGCATCGTCCGGGCGACGAGAATGCCCCAGAACAGCAGCACGAGGCTGCCCGAATTGCCGAACAGCGACGCATTGCCCAGCCGGGTACGCTCGATCCCGACATGCCAGAGGGCCAGATCCAAAGCGAAGGCGAGCGCACCCAGCGCCACCAGCAGCGCGGTGCGCCGCGGCAGGCCGGACACCGGCTCGCCCATGCGCCGCGCGATCAGCCACAGCAGCGGTAGCGCGATGACCAACCGCCAGAAGCCTGCTGCCACGGGGCCGCTATCCGCCAGCCTGACCGACCACGGACCGAGCGCCAGCGCCACGTTGCCCGCGATCAGCGCCGCCCAGTGGAGCGCGCCGGGAGAACCGCTTTGCGAGGCCATAGGCGATCTATCGCGGCTCTCGCTTGTCGTGCCCATGGCGTGCCCCTACCTCGCACTCGCACCAAAGGGTCAACAGAAAAACAGGAAACCACCTTTCATGCACGACGCCCTGTTCCAGCCGCTCCGTCTGGGAGCAATCACCGCCCCCAACCGCATCCTGATGGCCCCGCTGACGCGCGGCCGCGCGACGCCGCCGAACTTCGTCCCGAACGCGATGATGGAAACCTATTACCGCCAGCGCGCCGGCGCCGGCCTGATCATCAGCGAAGCGACCGGAATCAGCGTGGAAGGGCTCGGCTGGCCCAATGCGCCGGGCATCTGGAGCGATGAACAGGTGGAAGGCTGGAAGCCGATCACCGATGGCGTGCACGAGGAAGGCGGACGGATCGTCCTGCAGATGTGGCACATGGGGCGGATCGTCCATCCCGACTTCCTGGGCGGCCAGCCCCCCGTTTCTGCCAGCGCGACGACCGCGCCCGGCCATGCGCACACGCCCACCGGTCGGAAGGACTACGTGCAGGCGCGCGCTCTCACTCTCGATGATATCAAGCGCCTGATCGAGGATTACCGCAAGGCCGCGGCCAACGCGAAGGAAGCCGGGTTCGACGGGGTGCAGCTGCACGGCGCGAATGGCTACCTGATCGACCAGTTCCTGCGCCGCAGCACCAACCTTCGCGAAGACGAATATGGCGGCTCGGCGCAAAACCGCTCCCGCCTGCTGGGCGAAGTTCTCGATGCGCTGATCGACGTGTGGGGCGCGGACCGGGTGGGCCTGCGCCTGTCGCCCAACGGCGATTCCCAGGGCGCGGACGATCCCGATCCCGCCGAAACCTTCGGCGCGGCGGCCCAGGTCGCGCAGGATCGCGGCGTCGCCTTCCTCGAATTGCGGCAGCCCGGCCCCGATGGCACTTTCGGCAGTACCGATGTGCCCAAGCAGGATGCGCTGATCCGCGGCATCTACAAGGGGCCGCTTGTGCTCAACAGCGATTACACGCCGGAAGAGGCGGCAAAGGATGTCGAGAGCGGCCGAGCCGACGCGATCAGCTTCGGGCGCCCCTTCATCTCCAACCCGGACCTGCCCATCAGGATCGCCAAGGGTGCCGCGCTGGCGGAAAACGTCGACGTGCCGAAGAGCTGGTACCTGCCGGGCGCGGAGGGTTACATCGACTATCCGACGCTGGAAGAAGAGCAGGCTTCCGCAGCCTGATCCATTGGCGGGGCGGCGCTACTCGGCGTCGTCCCGCTCTTCGCCAGCGCTTTCGTCACTATCGCCGCCCCGCCGGGGCGCTTGCGATCGCACTGTTGCGATGGGCAGCATCGCGTCCGAAATCGTGCCACCCTGGACTTCGCCCTGTGGACCGACGGTCTCGTCGCTCGCCGGATCGGCCTTCTCCTCACCTCCACCGCACGCAAGAAGCACGAGGGCGAGAGCGGGTATGGCGGCGGCTTTACGCTTCATCGGGCGTCCTGTCTTTCAAGCGCCTCGAGAAAGGCGGGCGCGGTGGCCTGCAATGCCTCATCCCATGCCTGGGGCGCAAGATCGATGCCGAGATCGGCGAGGCTGGTGACACCGAATTCCTCGATCCCGCAGGGCACGATGCCTGTGAAATGGGAGAGATCGGGCGACAGGTTCACCGCGAAGCCGTGCATCGTCACCCACTTGCGCACCCGCACTCCGATCGCGCCAATCTTCGCCTCGCGCCCGTCGGGCCCCTGCGTCCAGATGCCGACCCTTTCGGGCACGGTCCAGCTTTCCACTCCGAACCGCGCGAGTGCGTCCACCGCCCATCCCTCTATCCCATGAACGAAGCGGCGCACATCCTTGCCGCGCCTGCGCAGATCGAGGACGGTGTAGGTCACGCGCTGGCCCGGCCCGTGGTAGGTATAGCGCCCGCCGCGCCCTGCCTCGACCACCTCGAACCGCGGATCGAGCAGCTCGCTGGCTGCCGCGCTGGTCCCGGCGGTGTAGACCGGCGGGTGTTCGAGCGACCAGATCAGTTCCTGCGCCCCGCCCCCCTCGACGGCGGCGTTGCGTGCGTCCATCGCAGCCAGTGCCTCGCGATAGGGCACCGGCTCGGGCGAGACGCGCCATTCGATATGTTCAAGCGTCGGCATTTTCGTTTGCGTGGCGCATGGTCCCCCGCTTATCAAGAGGGCACAGACCCGGGGGAATTCATGAAGCTAGACATCAACCGCGCGTGGACCGATGCGCTCAATCTGATCCAGACCAATAGCGGCGTTGTCGCCATCGTCGCGGGCGTCTTCTTCTTCCTGCCGTATTTCGCTCTGGTCCTGCTGATGCCGGACATGGCGCAGTCGATGGCTTTCGAGCCGAATTCTGACGATCCCTCGGTGGTCATGGACCAGATAATGGCGCTCTACGCGGATGTGTGGTGGGCCATGGTGCTGATGATCGTGGCGCAGGTGGTCGGGACGATTGCACTGCTGGCGCTGCTGCGCGCCCACGACCGGCCGACAGTGGGCGAAGCGATCAAGATCGGGGCGATCGGTTTTCTGACCTACATCGTGGTCATGCTGCTCGTTTACATCGGAATGGGCATCGCTGGCGGCTTGATCATGGGCATCGCCATCGCAAGCGATATCACCGCGCTGGCAGTGATCCTCGGTATCGTGCTGTTGGTCGCCCTGATCTATATCGCGGTGAAGCTGTCGCTGGTCGCCCCGGTGATCGGAATCGACAAGGTATACAATCCTTTCGCGGCGATTGCGCGATCCTGGCGGCTGACCAAGGGCAACTCGCTGCGGCTCTTCGCCTTCTTCGTGCTGCTGGTTATCGCCTTGCTCGTCGTCAGCCTGGTACTCGGCCTGATCGTGGCGCTGGTCTTCGGGCTCGCCGGGCCGGAGGTTGCGGCGATCGGTGCCGGCCTGTTCAACGCCATCCTCAATGCGGTCTATGTCGTCATCATGCTCGGCGTGCTGGCGGCGGTTCACCGCCAGCTTGCCGGTCCCGATACCGAAGCCGTGACAGAGACCTTCGAATAACGCGCTCCTGGCGCTCGGGACCGATTGCCACCGGGCGGCGCGCGGCCTAGCGTCGCGCGCCCATGCCTCCCGATCCCGAAACACGCGCGCCCCCGGAACCCCTGAGCGACTCGGCCGCCGCCCTGGACCAGTCCGGCATACCGCGCGGCCGCATGGCGCTGCTGTTTACCGTCGTGCTCGTCTCGGCGGCGGGCAATACGGCGATGCAGTCGGTCATGCCCTCCATTGGCACCGCGCTGGGCGTGGCGGACGTCTGGATCAGCCTGGCCTATAGCTGGTCCGCCCTGTTGTGGGTCGGCTTCGCGCCATTCTGGGCGCGCCGTTCCGACCGGCGAGGACGCAAGGCGATGATGGCCATCGGGCTGGTGGGTTTCGTCGCCTCGATGGGCTTGTGCGGGGCGGCGCTGTACATCGGGCTGGCGGGCTGGATCGGGCCGTTGCTGACGCTCGTGCTGTTCGCCGTCTGCCGCTCGCTCTACGGCCTGCTCGGCTCGGCTGCGCCTCCGGCGGTGCAGGCCTATGTCGCCAGCCGGACTCCGCGCGCGCAGCGCACGCAGGCGCTCTCGCTGATCTCTTCCAGCTTCGGCCTGGGCACCGTCATCGGGCCCGCCCTCGCCCCGCTGCTGATCTTCCCGCTGCTGGGGCTGACCGGGCCGTTCTTCGCCTTCGCCGCAATCGGGATCATCGCGATTATCGCCCTGCGGCTGCGCCTGCCCAATGACGAGCCGCGTTTTGCCACCCACGCCTATGCCTTCGACGCGCCCTATGGGGGCAGCGGCGCGGGCCGGCACGCGACCGACAGGGCAGAGGATATCCCGGCGGATGATGCGCCCGCGCAGCCGCGCAGGGGCCAGCAATTGACCGCCGAGGCAGCGACTGCGCCCGAGCTTGCCTGGACCGACAGGCGCATCCGCCCGTGGCTGCTATCCGGGCTGCTGGGCGGGCATGCCCAGGCCATGATGCTGGGGATCGCGGGCTTCCTCGTGCTCGACCGGCTGGGCCTGCGCGACGATCCGACCGCCGGTGCGGGGCCGGTCAGCATCGTGCTGATGATGGGCGCGGTGGCGACCCTGCTCGCGCAATGGGGCCTCATTCCGGTGATGAATCTCGGGCCGCGCGTGTCCACCCTTTCGGGCATGGCGCTCGGCGTGGTGGGCGCGGTGGTCTTCGGCACGGCCACGCAATTGCACGGCATCGCCCTTGGCTTTGCCATTGCGGCGCTGGGGTTCGGGCTGTTTCGTCCCGGCTTCACCGCCGGGGCTTCGCTTTCGGTCAGTCGCCCAGAGCAGGGCCAGGTTTCCGGCAAGGTCGCCAGCATCAATGGCGCGAGCTACATTTACGCGCCCGCTCTGGGGGTGTGGCTCTACGGGCATAGCGACTGGATCGGCTTTGCCACGATCATCGGCTTCTGCATTGCCGTGATGGTGATCGGCTGGACCCGGCTGGACAGCGACGCGGCGCTGATGGCGAGCGCGGACGACTAGCGCCGACCGCCATCCATCACAGGATTTCCAGCACGCGATCCTGCGGACGACACAGGCGCGCGCCTTTTTCCGTCTCAACCAGCGGGCGTTCGATCAGGATCGGGTCCGCGACCATCGCATCGAGGATCGTGTCCGCGTCGGCCTCGGGCAACCCGCGCTCTTCTGCGTCCGTGCCGCGCGTGCGCAGACCGTCGGCAGGCGTGATCCCGGCTGCTTCATAGAGCTGGGCCAGCTTCTCGCGCGTCGGCGGGTCCTTCAGATATTCAACCACGGTCAGTTCGACGGCCTTCAGGTTCTCCAGGATCGCCAGCGTCTTGCGGGACGTGCCGCATTTCGGGTTGTGCCAGATGGTCGCTTTCATGGGATTTCTGCTCCTGATTTGCCTTTGGCGCGTCCCTAGCCCCGAGATTTCCCGACGCCAAGACGAGATCGGGGTTGAAGCTGCAAATGATTCTCAATAGAGCGCCGCGAACGCGAATCATTTGCAGAAAGGGATCGACTTGAGGGGCACTACTTTACGTTTCGCATTGCTGGCGGGCGCCGCACTGATGCCGGGCCTGGCGCATGCCGAGACTTCGGAGAAGACCGGAGAAGACGCTTCGACGCTGCTGGACGAAGACGGGCAGATCGTCGTCACCGCCACCCGCACTCCCATCGCGGCAGAGGATGCGCCCGCCACGATCACCGTAATCGACGCAGAGGACATTGCCGACGAACTGGCGACCGATATCAAGGATCTCGTCCGCTACGAGCCCGGCGTATCCGTGCGCCGCGCACCATCCCGCTTCGGTGCCGCACTGGGCGTCACGGGCCGCGCCCGGAACGAGGATTTCGTGATCCGCGGAATCGGCGGCAACCGGGTACTGATCCAGGTGGACGGAATTCGCAGCCCGCAAGGCTTCACTTTCGGTGCACAGGATGCAGGCCGTGGTGGATACACCGATGTCAGCCTGGTCAAATCGGTCGAGATCCTGCGCGGCCCCGCTTCCGCGCTTTACGGCAGTGACGGGCTGGCCGGCGCCATCAGCTTCAACACCAGCGACCCCGTCGATCTGATGACGCCCGGAGAGACGCTGGGTGGCTTCGTGCGCGCCTCCTATTCCAGCGCGGACGAGGAATTTTCGGAAACAGCCGCAGTGGCCGGCATGCTCGGCAATGTTTCCGCAATGCTTGCCTATACCCGCCGGGACTTCAAGGAACTGGACAACAAGGGCGATGTCGGCGGGCTTGGCGGGGACCGTACGCTGCCCAATCCACAGGACGGCGAATCCAACGCATTGCTCGGCAAGCTGGTCTGGCAGCGCGGCAATCACCGCCTTCGCCTGACCGGCGAATATCTCGACAGCCAGCTCTATACCAACGTGCTGACAGGCCAGGGGCCGCAATACCTCTTCGGCGGCCCTCCCGCCCCGCCCGCCTGGACCACCGATCGGCTGGAAGCCGAGGACGAGACCGAGCGCACGCGCGTGTCGGCTGACTGGACGTGGCTGGGTGAAGGCGTGGTCGATTACGCGCATCTCGCGGCCTATTGGCAAAGCGGGGAGGATATCCAGTATACCGAGGAAGACCGCACGCCCTCCCCCGACCGGTCCCGGCTCAATACCTTCGAAAACACCGTCTATGGCCTGAGTGCGGAAGCGCGGGCCGAGTTCGCGACCGGCGCGCTGGAACACCGGGTGGCGCTGGGCGGCGACATCAGCTGGACCAACCAGAGGGGCATCCGGGACGGAACCGTTCCGCCCTCGGGCGAAACCTACCCGACCAGCGCCTTCCCCGAGACCGACTTCATGCTGGGCGGGATTTTTCTGGGCAACGAGATCGCGCTGTTCGACGGCACGCTGACGCTCTTCCCGGCCCTGCGGTTCGATTTCTACAGCCTGACGCCGCAGGCCGACCCGCTGTATCCCGATCCCAACCTGGGCGAGCAGGACGAATCACGCCTGTCGCCGAAATTCGGCGCGGTGGTGAAGGCGGGCAAGGATGTGCGGATCTTCGCCAACTACGCGCAAGGCTTCCGCGCGCCCACACCGTTCCAGATCAACAACTTCTTCAGTAACCCGGCTTTCGGTTACACCTCGCGGCCCAATCCGGACCTTGGGCCGGAACGCAGCGAAAGCTGGGAAGGCGGTATCCGCTATACCGGCGAGACCGTCTCGCTGTCGGCGGTGGCCTTCCACGCCGATTACAAGGACTTCATCGACCAGGCCGATGTCGGTGGCTCAGGCACGCCGACCGATCCGACCATATTCCAGTACGTCAATATCGGCGCGGTGGAGATCGAGGGGATCGAAGGGCGCGCGCAAGTGCGCTTCGGCGACGGCTTTACGGGGCGCTTTGCGATTGCCTATGCCAGGGGCGACGAGATCCTGCCCGGCGGCGGCACCGCACCGCTGGAAACGATCGATCCGCTCAACCTGGTGGCCGGGCTCGGCTACCGCGATCCGGGCGGTCGTTTCGGCGGCGAACTGATCGCCACGCATCATGCACGCAAGGATGAAGACCGCACGGCGACCGGCAACTTTCGCCCCGATGCTTTCACCATCGTCGACCTGACCGCATTCGTCGCGCTGAGCGACAACCTGAAGGCGCGTGCAGGCATCTTCAACCTGACGGACGAGACCTATTCCTACTGGCAGGACGTCCGCGGGCTCTCGGCCACGTCGAATGTCACCGATGCCTATACGCGGCCCGGCCGCAACGCGAGCATCTCGCTCAGCTTCCAGTTCTGATACAACCTTATAATGACAGGCAGTTGCATCAATGCCGCTGCCAGCCCAGATTTTTCGGAGGAGACAAACCAATGCTCAAGACACCTTCACGCCTGGCGATTGCCGCCTGCTTCGCGCTTGCCTGCGTTGCCAGCCCTGCGCTGGCAGACGGGCCGATTGCCGATCGCGGCGAAGCAGTTGAAAAGGCGCATTTCCAGAAGGACCGCGAAACGATCCTGGCCATGGCGGGCGACTACAAGGTCCGCTTCGACATGCAGGAATCCACCCCCTGGATGGAAGGCTACGAACCGCTCGATCGCAAGCTTTCCGGGGGCTACGAATCGGTCCGCGTGATCGAGGATACGGGCACGAAGATCGTCCTCCAGCACCTGCTCGTCGTCGGGCCGGAGGGCGAAGAATTCGTCATCAAGCACTGGCGCCAGGATTGGGAATACGAGCCCGAGAAGATCCTTGCCTATACCGGCCCCAACACGTGGGAATGGAAGGAAATGCCCGAGCGGCTGCGCAACGGGCGCTGGTCGCAGACGGTCTATCAGGTCGATGACAGCCCGCGCTACGCCGGCTGGGGCGAATGGCAGGACAGCCAGGGCATCCGCCGCTGGCGGTCCAACTGGACGACGCGCCCGCTCGCCCGCCGCGATGCCGTTCGCAACCCGATCTATGACCGCTACGAAGGGATCAACCGCCACCAGCTGACCCCCACCGGCTGGATCCACTGGCAGGACAATACCAAGATGATGCCCGACGCCGGAGCCGAGGACGGGCTGAAGCCCGTGGTGCAGGAATACGTGCTCAATACGTATAACGCGTTCGACGGCTACAATACCGGCGCGGCCGACGCCTACTGGGCTGCGACCAAGACCTATTGGGATGCCGTGCGCGACAAGTGGGACGAAGTGGCCGAGGCCAACGGCGGGATCACGATCGAGGAAGAAGCGGAGACCGGCACCGTCATCAGTGGCCGCCTGCTGACCATCGGGACCGAGCTTCAGGAAGGACAGATCGCCGAGGATGCGGCGATTGCGGAAGCGCGCGCGCTGATCGAGCAAGCCACTGCCCCGGGTGCGGCGCGGTCGGCAACCGAACCCGCGGGCCAAAGCGACTACTAGCGGGATTGAGGTGGCGGCGTGCGGTAGTGCTTCCTGCAAGCAGTCTCGCGCGCCGCCTCACCCATCATCACTGCGGGGGTGCTCCTTTACCCCCCTTTGCACGGAAAATCGGGAAGACCTTCACAAGGCCTTGCCTGTGCGACTAATTATCAATAGCGGGCCTTTCGCAAACGCTAATTACTCGCATCAGGGATTCTCATGCATCGTTCGACTTTCCGATCCGGCCTCTTCCTGGGCGCCGCGATCGCCTCCGCCATTGCCACCCCAGCAATGGCCAACACCGAAACCGAAGACGGGGCCACGCCCGAGCGCGATTATCTGCCCGCCGACATCGTCGTCACCGGGAAGCGCGACGGTTACGATACCGACGACGGCAGCACCGCGACCAAGACGCCAACGCCGCTGATCGACGTGCCGCAATCCGCGACCTTCATCACCGAAGATCAGCTGGAGGACCAGTCGATCCGCCAGCTGGGCGAGGCGCTGCGCTTCGTGCCCGGCATCAGTCTCGAATCGGGCGAAGGCCACCGCGATGAGATCTTCATCCGCGGGCAGGAAACCACCGCGGACTTCTATCTCGACGGCCTGCGCGACGACGCGCAATATTATCGCTCGCTCTACAACATCAGCCGCGTCGAGGTACTCAAGGGCGCCAATGCGCTGATCTTCGGCCGTGGCGGCGGCGGCGGGGTCGTCAACCGCGTCAGCAAGAAGGCGCAAGGCGGCGAGACGTTCGGCGAGTTCGATGCCTCTCTCGACACTTTCGGCGCCTTCGCTCTGCTGGCCGACGTCAACCAGCCGCTGACCGACACCGTGGGCCTGCGCGTCAACGCGACCTACGAGGAGTTCGACAGCAATCGCGATTTCTACGAAGGCCGCTTCATCGGCATCTCGCCCACGCTGGGCATCGACATCGGCCCGGACACGCGGCTCGACCTCTCCTACACCTATGACGACGACCGGCGGACCACCGACCGGGGCGTGCCTTCGTTCCAGGGCGGGCCGCTGACGGGTTACTACGACACCTTCTTCGGCGATCCGGGCTTCAACACCAACGAAGTGCAGGCGCATATCGCCCGCGCGCGGCTGAGCCATCGCCTGTCGCAGAACGTCAGCCTCAATGCTGCCGTCCAGTATGCGAATTACGTCAAGGCCTATGCCAATATCCTGCCGACCGGCACCAACGGCACCACGGTCAACCTGGGCGGATATGCCGACGCGACGCAGCGCGAAAATCTGATCGGGCAGGCCAATCTGGTCGCACAATTCGATACCGGACCGCTCGGCCACACGCTGCTGGTCGGTATCGAAGCCGGGCGTCAGGATACGCAGAACAGCCGCGACGGCGTGACCTTTACGGGCGCAAACACCACCCCGCTGGCGGACACGATCTTCATTCCCGCTTACACCACTGCGCGGAGCCGCTCGCGCGACAGCGACCTCACGACATTCTCCGCCTATATCCAGGATCAGCTGGCGATCGGCGATCATGTGGAGGTGATCGCAGGACTTCGCTTCGACCGTTTCGATCTCGATACGGTCGATCTGGTCAACAGCGTCAACGGCAGCCGGGTGGACGAGCAGGTCAGCCCGCGTGTTGGCGTGATCGTCAAGCCGATCGAGAACCTTTCGCTCTACGGCGCCTACTCGGAGAGCTTCCTGCCACAGGCGGGTGACCAGTTCGTGCTGCTGAGCCCCGGCGACGCGGCCTTCGAGCCGGAGCAGTTCACCAATTACGAGCTGGGCGCGAAATGGTCCATCCACCCCCGCCTGCTCGCCGCCGCCGCCATCTTCCGGCTGGAACGCGACAACACCACGGCGCCCGATCCCACCAACAGCGGCCTGACCGTGCTGACCGGGGCGAGCCGGACCGAAGGCTTCGAAATCAGCCTGACGGGCGAAGTCACACCGTTCTGGGAGGCGAGCCTCGGCTACACCTATCTCGACGGCGAAATCACGCAGACCACCGATGCCGCGGTCGCAGGCACGCGGCTTCAGCAGTTGCCCGAGCATCAGGTGACCGCGTGGAACCGCTTCAACCTGTCCGACAGGCTCGGCATCGGCGCGGGCGTGATCTACCAGGGCGAGCAGTTCGCCAGCTTCAGCGGAAACGTGACCCTGCCCGATTACATCCGTGTGGATGCCGCGCTGTTCTACACCGTGTCGGATCGGCTGTCGGTCCAGGTGAACATCGAGAACCTGTTCGACGAGCAATATTACCCGAGCGCGCACGGGGACAACAACATCCAGCCGGGGCGCCCGTTCAGCGCGCGGTTCGGCGTCCGGTTGTCGCTGTAACGACTAGTCTCGCGGCGGCGCGGAGGTGGGCCTCAATGCAGGCACATCGCGCGCCGCCTCCGCCGGCTCTATTGCAGGCGGCGGCGCGGCTTCGATGGGAGCTGCGCCGCTTGCCGCCTCGCTCGCCCGCTTGATCGCGCGCGCCAGCCGTGGATAGACCCCGCAACGGCAGAGATTGGGGATCGCGGCGTCTATATCCTCCCGCGAGGGGGATGGATTGTCTTCGATCAGCGCGGCGGCGGCGATTGCGATGCCGGGCGTGCAGAACCCGCACTGGATCGCCTGTTCCGCGACCAGCGCCTGCTGCACGGGATGCGACCGGTCGCGGCTCAGCCCTTCGATGGTGGTGACCAGCCGCCCTTCCGCCTCGGCAATCGTGACGAGGCACGAACGCAGCGCCACCCCGTCGACCAGAACCATGCACGCGCCGCAATCGCCGGTGCCGCAGCCATACTTCGTGCCCGTCAGGTTGCTCGCATCCCTCAGCGCCCACAGCAGCGGGGTATCGGGGTCGAGCAGATACTCTACCGGCCGGTTATTGACCGTCATCTTCGTCACGGCATCACCAACTCAGTCCGCGTAGAATTCAACCAGATGGCACCGCTCGCACCGGAAGGCGCGCAGCGGTTTCAATTCCTTCTTGTCCACCTTCACGCTGCCGGTCCAGCCGGTCTGCGGCGTACCTTCCTGCCAGCGCGCGGGCTTTACCTCGCCATAGCCCATATCGACGACGAAGCCTTCGGCGCTGCGTCCGCCGCATTTGCCGCAGTGGCGCGCTTCGGGCGGAGTGGGATCGCTCACTGCTGCCAGCTGTCGTCGATCCGGGTGGCCTTGCGCTTCCATGCCTCGAAATCGAACACGCCCGCGCCGCCCTGGCCCTGCATCACGGACAGATCGCGCTGGTGTACATCGACGACTTCCTGCGGCACGAGATGCGGCTCGCCCATGCCGAGCGTGGCAACCTGGATCTCGCACGCGCGCTGCAGCGCCCACATCTTCACGAACATGCCCTGGATGCCCTTGTCCATCACCACGGGGCCGTGATTGCGCAGCATCAGGATCGACTTGTCGCCCAGATTCTCGATCAGGCGGTCGCCCTCCTCGGCGCGCACCGTCACGCCCTCGAAATCGTGATAGCCGACCTGATCCTGAAAGTTGCAGGCGTAGAAATTGGTCGGCAGCAGCCCGTCCTTGTGGCTGCACACCGCCATCGTCTCGGTCGTGTGGACGTGGCAGATCGCGTTCGCCCGCTCGCCCAGCTGCTTGTGGAAGTGGGCATGCTGCGTGAACCCGGCCTTGTTCACCATGTAGGGCGAGCCACCGATATTATTGCCCTCGACATCGATCTTCACGAGGTTGGAGGCGGTCACTTCCTCGTAAAGCAGGCCGAAGGGATTGATGAGGAACGCGCCCTCCTCCCCCGGCACGGCGAGCGAGATGTGGTTGTAGATCGATTCCGACCAGCCGAGCAGATCGAAGATCCGATAGCATGCGGCGAGGTCCAGCCGCGCCTGCCATTCTTCCTTCGAACATTCGTAGTCGAGCTTCGCCTGCGTCGCCATTTCGGTCTCTCCTTCATGTCTGTTTGCCCGCCAGGATAGAACATCGCCGGGGAGGCGCACAAGCGTACGTAATTGGCGCTTTAGCTCGCGCCGCGTTCGGTCTACCGCCCCGGGCGATGAGCGAACACGCCAAGCTGACGCGCGGGAGCATTCCGGGCCACCTCGTGAAGCAGACCGCGCCAATGGCGGTGGGCGTGGCCGCGATCATGTCGATCAGCCTCATCGACGCCTACTTCATCGGGCAGCTGGGGGCGGACCCGCTGGCCGCGATCAGCTTCATCTTCCCGATCACCGTCGCGCTCACCAGCCTTGGTGTAGGCGTGATGGTGGGGATCAATTCGGTCGTCGCGCGATCGCTGGGCGCGGGCGACCACGCGAAGGCGGCGCGGCGCGCCAATCTGGGCGTCGCCTTCGCCACGGTGGTCGGTGTGGCGCTGGGCGTCGCGCTGTGGGTGCTGCAGGAGCCACTGTTCCGCCTGATGAACGCGCCGGACCACCTGCTGCCGCTGATCCGCGAATACATGGATCCCTTCGCCCTCGCCTTCCCCTTCCTGCTCGTCCTGATGGGCTTCAACGGCGTGCTGCGCGGACAGGGCGAGGCGAACATGAGCAGCTTCATCAACATCGCCTACGCGGCGGTGAACTGGGTGCTCGACCCGATCCTGATTACCGGGGCATTCGGGATAGAGGGTTTCGGGATCGCGGGCGCGGCCTACGCGACCCTGATCGGCTGGGCGGTCGCGGTGGTGCTGGCGGTGATCTGCGTCGGGCGAACCCACCTGCCGTTCAATCCGGTGCTGATCCGTGAATGCGAGAACCCGCGAGAACCGGTCATGGCGATCGTGAGAGTCGCGGGGCCAGCCTCGTTCTCCAACGCGATCAATCCCATCGGGCTCTCGGTGCTCACCGCCTTGATCGCGCTGGAAGGCCAGTCGGCTGTGGCGGCCTTCGGTGCGGCAGGCCGGTTGCAGAGCTTTGCGGTGGTGCCGCTGCTGGCACTGTCCGGCTCCATTGGCGCCATCGTCGGCCAGAACTGGGGGGCGAACCAGCCGGATCGCGCACGCGCGGCTGCACGTGGCGCCGGCCTGTTCTGCATCGTCTATGGCCTGGTGATCGCCGTGGCCCTGGTCGCGGCGGCAAAGTGGTTCGCGGGGTTCTTCACCGAGGATCCGGGAATCGTGCGGCAGTTCGCCCGTTATCTGGAGATCGCGGCGTGGGGTTATGCCGGGTTCGGCCTGCTGATCGTGGGCAACGGCATCCTCAACGCGGTCGACAAGGCCGGCCTCGCGCTGGCGCAAAGCTGCGGGCGCGTATTCCTGGTGATGCTGCCTTTCGGCTGGCTGCTGCGGCCACTGTGGAATTCGGACGCGATCTACGCTGCGGAACTGGCGGCCAACGTGATCGGCGGGCTGGTCGCGGTGCTCATCGTGCGCAAGGTCCTTGCCGGCGCGCCTCCCAAAGCGCAGCAGCCAGACAGCTAGCGCAAGCTGACATTGCCGGGCGGCAGCGGCTGCGGCGTTGCCCGAAACGGCGCGGTCAGGCTGTTGCCGAGCGAGAGGTCCGCCAGCGAAGCACGGTCAGCCACGCCAATGTCGATTTCGTCCTGCGGCTTGCGGCGCGAGGTGCCATGCAACCGGTCCCACAGGCTGAGCCCGCTGGACCAGTTGCTGTTCATCTCCTGGGGCACCTTGGAATGATGCACGCCGTGCATCCTCGGCGTGGTGAAGACGAGCGACAGGCGTTCATCCCACCGCCCGGGCAGGCGCAGATTGGAATGGTGGAAAAGCACGGAAGCATCGAAGAAGCGGCGGTGCGCAATCAGGATGCGCGGATCCGCCCCCGCCAGCACGACCTGCACCACGCGGAATGGCAGCGAGACGACCATATCCGCCGCGTGGAACCGCAGCGCGGTGGTCATGTCCATATCCGGATCGATGTGGTGGACGCGATGAAGCCGCCACAGAAACGGCACGCGATGGGTCGCGATGTGCCACCAGTAGTACGCGTAATCCATCGCTGCGACGCCGACGATCACCTGCAAGGGCCGTGGGAGAGGCAGCACCTGAACGAGGCCCCGCCGGGCGCGCAGATTGTCCTTCGCCAGCTGTGTGAGCACCGGCATCTCTATCGCCGACACGACCGCCATCGCGCCCAGCCCCAGCGCGACATTGCGCACCTGCCGGGTGGCGGTGTCGTGCGTCTGACGGCGCAGGGGCCGCACCCGCTCGGCCAGCCACAGACCGCCGATGAGCGCAGCGCCCGCCAGCGCGAGAGGAGAAATACGCGGCATTCGTCGCCACCTTATGGGAAACGCGAGAGCATGTCGCTATGTCCGAGGGATGCAGACACCTCAGGTCGCCATCTTCGCGCGCTGGCCCGAACCGGGCATGGCCAAGACGCGCCTGATCCCGAGACTGGGCGCCGAAGGGGCGGCCGCGCTCTACCGCAAATTGCTGGAGATGACGGTGGGCGAGGCACGAACAAGCGGCCTGCCCTTCCATCTGCGCGTGACCGGGGGCGATCCGCAGCGATTCCGCGACTGGCTGGGTGAAGATCTGGACGTGCGCGACCAGGGCGATGGCGATCTTGGCGAAAAGCTGGCCCGCGTGGGCGCCCCCGCCATCATGATCGGCAGCGACTGCCCCGGCCTTACGGCGGCGCTCCTGCGCGAGGCCGCCAGCGTGTTGCCCAATCGCGATGCGGCAATCGGCCCGGCGGACGACGGCGGCTACTGGCTGCTCGCCCTGAGGGAGCCCTGCCCCGACCTGTTCACCGACATGGCGTGGAGCACCCCGCAAGTCTTCGCCGAAACCATGCGGCGGCTGGAAGCCAACGGCATCAGCCCTCACCTGCTGCCCGAGCTGACCGATATCGACACCGGCGAAGATCTCGACGCCTGGCCCGACCTGCTCGCGTGAGTGGTGCTGGCGTCGCCATCGTAGTGCCGGTGCTCGACGAGGCTGCTGCGCTTCCTGCCCTTGCCGCGCATTTCTCCACGCTCGATCCCGCCCCCGATGAAATCGTCGCGGTCGATGGCGGGAGCACGGATGAAACCGTCGCGCTGGCGCAGCAGGCGGGCTGGCGCGTGATCTCGGCCGAGCGTGGGCGGGCGCGGCAGATCAACGCCGGGGTCGAGGCCGCGCAGGCCCCGCTGGTATGCGTGGTCCATGCAGACAGCTTCCCGCCGCAGGACATGATCGCGGTCGTCCGCAGGGCGCTGGCGGATGAACGCACCGCGCTCGCCAGCTTCACCCCGCTGATTACCGGCACGAAAACCCGCTGGATCACCTCCGCGCACAACTACATCAAGACCTGGTACGCGCCGCTGCTGTGCCGCCCGCACCTGTTCGTGCGCGGCGTGCGGCTGCTGTTCGGCGACCATGCGATGTTCTTCCGCCGCGCCGATTTCCTGAAGATCGGCGGCTGCACGCCGGGCGACATGGTGATGGAAGAGGCGGACCTGTGCGTGAAGTTTGCGCGGCTGGGGCGCATCCGGATGGTGCCCCGCGTAGTCCGCACCTCCGACCGGCGCATCGCCGCATGGGGGCCGCTGAAGGCCAACTGGATCTACTTCAAGGTCGGCATCCTGTGGGCGCTGGGCCTGCGCAGCCGCATGGCGCGCGATTATCCGGACGTGCGCTAGTCCGCTGGCGCGGAAGGAAGAAACCCGTCGGCGATGCAGAAATCTATCAGCCGCTGCATGTAGGCCCGATCCGCCGGGCCGGATTCAATCCCGGTCAGCGCGCGGAACCGGCCATCGTCGAACCGCGGATCGCGCTGGAAATAGCCCGCATAAAGGCCCGCAACACGGCGGTGAAGCCGCCGCTCCATGGCCGGAAGCACAGAGGCATCGAACCTGTCGTGACGCGCAAGATCGGGCGCGTGGAACTGCGCGTAGCCGCCAATGGCCGCAGCAAACTCGTGCACCGGCAAGGGTTGCGCGGCGACCAGATGAAACGTCCCGCCCGAAGCCGCCCCCATCTGCTGCGCAATGGCGACGATCCCGCCCGCAACATGGTCGATCGGCACGAAGTTGAGCGTCCCATCCTCGCGCACCGGAATGGTGCGGATGCGCCCCTCCGCCATGAGCCGAAAAGCGGCATAAAGCGCATCGAAACCCCGTATGCGCCCATTCTCGTATTCGCCGAGCACGATGGCGGGCCGGGCGATGGCGAAATTCAGCCCGCTCTCGCACACCAGGCGCTCTCCCGCCGCCTTGCTCGCTTCGTAGCCATTGGCGAACGCGTCACTGGCAGGCAGCGGGTCGTCCTCTCCAATCGGGCCGTCGCGCGTGCCGCAGACATAGGCGGTGCTGACATGGAGCAGCCCCGCCCCGCCCGCCTTGGCCAACGCGATTACGTTGGCCGTGCCACGCGTGTTGACGGCCTCGTACTCCTCATCGGAAAGGTCGAACCGGATCGTGGCGGCGCAGTGAATCACCAGATCGTGTTCGCGCGCCAGCCGCGCGAAGGTTTCGCTATCCAGTCCCAGCATTTCCTGCCGGATGTCGCATCCGATGGTTTCGGAGACCGGCACATCCCATCCATCATTGCCGCACACCAGCGGATTACGATGGACAAGCGCGGTCACCCGGTGCCCCGCGGCCACAAGGCGCGCGCAGACCTCGCCGCCGATCAGCCCGGCGGCACCCGTCACGAGAATGCGGTTCAACAGCAGCCGCCGCCGCTCGCCACCTGCGGCGCGGAGCCCGCCAGCGGGAAAAGCGTGCCGCAATCGGGATAGATGCCGTAATGCGTACTGAAATCGCCGAAGAACTCGAAATGCCCGGCAAAGCGCGTGTCGGCCAGCATCTTCCAGCTATTGCCGCAAACCGGGAACATGCGCCCCGCCTCGATCCGGTGGTGATCGTCGAGGACGAAGACACGCTCTTCGGCCGCGACAGTGCCCTTGTAGCGCACAGCCTGGCCGTAATCCTCGCAAAGCGGCTCCAGCTCCGGCAGCTTGAACAGCCGCGCGGTGGCCGAGTGGGAGGCGATACCATCGAGCTTGGCAGCAATGGCCGCGTCGTTGGTGCCCAGCGGTCGGCTGGTGACCAGCCGCGGATCGAGGAAGCCTGCGGCCTTGGCCGATGCGATGAAATCGAACCAGTACATCGCGCCCGAAAGGCACTCGCCGTGCTGAACGGGATCGTCGCGCAGGCCTTCGGGCACGCGCCGTTCTGAATATACGTCGGAGAAATACAGCTCGCCGCCGGGTTTCAGCAGGCGATAGGCCGCATCGAACACCGCCCGCTTGTCCGCCACCAGATTGATGACGCAGTTGGACACGATCACATCGAAGCTGCCCTCTTCCAGCCCGAGGTCGCCCAGCTTTTCGATATCGCCTTCGAGGAAGCGCACGTTCGACTGCGCGTAGCCGAAACGCTCCCGGTGCCAGTCCTCGTGCTCGCGCGCGACCGCCAGTTGCGCGGGCGTTGCGTCGACCCCCGTAACCGATCCATGCTCTCCCACCATCTGCGCCAGCAGGTAGGCATCCTGCCCGCTACCCGATCCCAGATCGAGCACATGCGCCCCCTCGATGGCCTGCGGGGCGACCAGGCCGCAGCCGTAATAGCGCGCGCGCACGTCCTCGTGGACATTGCGCAGCAGGTCCATCACCGCAGGCGGCGGCGCATCCAGCGTACAGCAGGCGTCGGTCTTCAGATCGGAGGAACCTTGCAGGACCTCGCCATAATAGTTTTGCGAGTTTTCGAGATTCATGAAACCTATCGACCTCTGGCTGCTGAGGTGGGCTAGAGAGCAGGCGTTCGCTTGATCGACAAGGTGGGTTTCAGGGGCAGGTATGAAATTTACGCACGATGTGATCGTGATCGGCGCGGGTGCGGCAGGGCTGACTGCGGCGGGGGGCTGCGCGCTGTTCGGCCTGAAGGTTGCGCTGATAGAGCGCGCGGACATGGGCGGGGAATGCCTTAACAACGGGTGCGTGCCGTCCAAGGCACTGATAACCGCGGCCAAACGCGCAGCCGTTGCCAACGAACAGGATCGCTTCGGGGTTCAGCTGACCGCAGCGAGGGTCAACTGGTCGGGCGTGCATGCCCACATCCACCGCGCCATCGCCGAGATCGCGCCGCACGACAGCCAGGAGCGGTTCGAGGAAATGGGCTGCGACGTCTATCGCGGCCATGCGACCTTCACGGGCCGGCGCAAGGTTCGCGTGGGCGATGTGGATCTGGCCGCGCCGAAGATCGTCATCGCCACCGGATCGGCGCCCTATCTGCCTCCGATAGACGGTCTCGACAGCGTACCCTTCCTTACCAACGAGAATATCTGGGATCTCGACCAGCTCCCCCAGCACCTCATCATCGTGGGTGGCGGGGTGATCGGCATGGAGATGGCGCAGAGTTTCCGCAGGCTCGGCAGCGAGGTCACGGTTATCGAACCGGGCGAGCCGATGGGCCGGGACGATCCGGAATCCGTCGCAGTGGTGGTCGAGACGATGGAGGCCGAAGGGGTGATGTTCGTGAAGGGCAAGGCCGCCAGGGTAACGCCCGGCGCGCTCAGCAGCTTGACCGTCACGCTGGAGGACGGGCAGGAAATTGCCGGCACGCACCTGCTGGTCGCGGTTGGGCGGCGGGCCCGGACCGAAGGCTACGGGCTGAAAAAGATCGGTATCGAACTGGGCCGCAACGGCATCCTGGTCGATGAACGGCGCAGGACGAGCCTGAAGCATATCTACGCGATAGGCGACTGCCGCGATGGGCCGCGCCTCACGCATGTCTCCGGCTACGAAGGGAGCAATGTTGCCCTGGAAATCACGCTGGGGCTGCCGACCAAGGTGGACTGGTCCGCCCTTCCCTGGTGCACCTATACCGATCCCGAGGTGGCCCAGATCGGACTGACCGAAGCGCAGGCACGCGAAAAGCACGGGCAGGAAGTGACGGTGGTCCGCGAAGGCTTCGACCATAACGAGCGTGCCATTGCGGAAGGCGATACGCGGGGCCACCTTAAGGTCATCATGCAAGGCAAGAAGGTCCTGGGCGCCAGTATCGTGGGCAAGAATGCGGGCGAGATGCTGCTGCCGTTCGCGCAGCTGATCACCGGCAAGGCGAGCACGTTCGCGCTGGGCAGTGCCATTGTCGCCTACCCCACCCGCAGCGAGATAACCAAGGCCGCCGCCTTCAGCGCGTGGGAAGGCACCGTTTTCGGCAAGGTGCCGCGTGGTTACGCCAAGACGCGCGCGTGGTTTCGCCGGATGCGCCCGTTCTGATGGCTTCCGATTCCCCTGCCCGTTCGAAGGCTCGCAATGCGCCGCAAGGCCCGTCGCCCTTCGCGGTCGAGGCCGCCGCCCTGCCCGAAGGCAAGTTTACCGATCCAGACGTTACGGCCGACGGATCGCAGCGCGCCGAGGTGCCCCTGCTGGAGCTGGACACGCTATGGCTGTGCACGGGCACGCTGTGCAACCTCGCCTGCGCCACCTGCTATATCGAAAGCAGCCCGACCAACGATGCGCTGATCTATCTCACGCACGAACACGCCGCGCGCTACTTCGACGAGATCGAGCGCGACGGGTGGAATACGCGCGAAATCGGCTTCACGGGCGGCGAGCCGTTCATGAATCCGCATTTCCTGCCGATGCTGGAAGATGCGCTCTCGCGTGGCTTCGAGGCGCTGGTGCTGTCCAATGCGATGAAGCCGATGCGCCGTCACGAGGCAAAGCTGCTCGCGCTGCGAGAGGCTTACGGCGCGAAACTGACAATCCGTGTGAGCCTGGATCATCATACCAAGGCGGTCCACGAGGGCGAGCGCGGGCCCGATAGCTGGGACGCCGCGATTGGCGGGCTCAAGTGGCTGTCCGACAACCACTTCCGCATTGCGGTCGCAGGGCGGCTGCTACCCGGCGAAGGCATGATCGAGGCGCGCGAGGGCTACGCCGCGCTGTTCGCGCGCGAGAGGCTGCACATCGACGCGCACGACCCTGCGCAATGCGTGCTCTTTCCCGAAATGGATGCCGAAAAGGATGTCGCCGAGATTACCACGGCATGCTGGGACATCCTCGGCAAGTCACCCGCCGACATCATGTGCGCATCCAGCCGCATGGTGGTCCACCGCAAGGGCGAACCTGTCCCGCGCGTCGTGGCCTGCACGCTGATCCCCTACGACGAGGAATTCGACTTCGGCGAAACGCTGGCCGAGGCGAACGTGGCGGTGAAGCTCAACCATCCGCACTGCGCGCGCTTCTGCGTGCTGGGCGGAGCGAGCTGCTCGGCCTGATCTAGCCGCCCGCCTTCACCTTCTGGCGGTAGGCATGCAGCAGCGGCTCGGTATAGCCGCTGGGCTGTTCGGTCCCTTCGAAGATCAGCGCGCGCGCCGCCTGAAAGGCCATGGAGTTCTCGGGATCGTCGGCCATCGGACGGTAATCCGGATCGCCTGCATTCTGTCCATCGACCTTCCTGGCCATTTCCCGCAGCACTTCATCCACCTGTTCGGGGCTCACCACGCCATGTTCCAGCCAGTTGGCGATATGCTGGCTTGAAATGCGCAGTGTCGCGCGGTCTTCCATCAGGCCGATATCGTTGATGTCGGGCACCTTGGAGCATCCGACACCCTGATCGACCCAGCGCACCACATAGCCCAGGATGCCCTGCGCGTTGTTCTCCAGTTCCGCACGCACCTCTTCGGCGGGCCAGTTCACGCCATCGGCCAGCGGGATGGTGAGCAGGTCGGCAAGCGGGGCGATGCCCTCTTCCCGGCGCTCGCCCTGTCGCTGGAACACATCGACGAGGTGGTAGTGCGTGGCGTGCAGCGTGGCGGCGGTGGGCGAAGGCACCCAGGCGGTGTTCGCACCCGACATCGGGTGGCCGATCTTCTCCGCCAGCATGTCCGCCATCCGGTCAGGCATGGCCCACATGCCCTTGCCGATCTGCGCCTTGCCCGAAAGCCCGCAGGCAAGCCCGATCTGCACGTTGCGATCCTCGTAGGCCGCGATCCAGGGTGTTTCCTTCATCGCGCCCTTGCGGCGCATCGCACCCGCGCGCATCGCGGTATGAATCTCGTCGCCGGTACGGTCGAGGAAGCCGGTATTGATGAACATGATCCGGTCCTTCACCGCGTGGATGCAGGCTGCGAGATTGGCGGACGTGCGCCGTTCCTCGTCCATCACGCCGACCTTGATCGTGTGCCGGTCCAGCCCCAGCAGGTCTTCCACCGCATCGAACAGATCATTGGTAAAGGCGCATTCTTCCGGCCCGTGCATCTTGGGCTTCACGAGATAGATCGATCCTTCGCGGCTGTTGGAGAGCGCGCCGGTCCGCTTCAGGTCGTGGCACGAGATGGTCGCGGTCATGATCGCGTCCAGAATGCCCTCGGGCGCTTCGTTGCCATCGGGCAGGACCACCGCGGGCGTCGTCATCAGGTGGCCGACATTACGCGCCAGCAGCAGGCTGCGGCCCGGCAGCGTGAAGGCGTTCCCTTCCAGATCGACATAATGCCGGTCCGGGTTGAGCGTGCGAGTCATCTCCTCCCCGCCCTTCATGAAGGTTTCCCGCAGGTCGCCCTTCATCAGGCCGAGCCAGTTGGTGTAGCCCAGCACCTTGTCCTCGGCGTCCACCGCCGCGACCGAATCCTCGAAATCGCAGATGGTCGAAAGCGCCGCCTCCATGATGATGTCCGCGACGCCTGCCTTGTCCGTCTTGCCGACCGGATGCGCGGGATCGATCACGATTTCGATATGCAGGCCATTGTGCCGGATCAGCCAGTTGGCGTCGCGCTTGCCCACCACCCGGGCATCGCCCTTCAGCTTCGGTTCGCTGCCGTCCCAGTTGCGCCAGAGCTGGTCTTCCAGAGGCACCGCCCGATCAAGGAACTCGCGGCCCCACTCGATCACCTTCGCGCCGCGTTCGGGATCGTAGCCATCGGGCTTGGGCGATCCGGGGATGGCGTCCGTCCCGTACAGCGCATCGTACAGGCTGCCCCAGCGCGCGTTTGCTGCGTTCAGGAGAAAGCGCGCGTTGAGCACCGGGACCACCAGCTGCGGCCCGGCGATCTGCGCCAGTTCGGGGTCGACGTTCTTCGGGTCGACGGTGAAGGCCTCGGGTTCGGGAACGAGGTAGCCGAGATCGGTCAGAAAGGCGCGGTAGGCTTCCGGATCGACCGGCGCCGGGTTGGCGCGGTGCCAATCGTCGATCTTGCTCTGGATGGCCTCGCGCTTCTGCAACAGGTCGCGATTGCCTGGCACGAAACGTTCGAAAATGCCCGCAGCGCCGCGCCAGAAATCTTCCGCCGCCAGGTCGAGCCCCGGAAGGACCTGCGTTTCGACGAAATCGACCAGCTCTCCGGCGATCTTCAATCCTGCCCGGTCCTGCATGTTCGCATCGCTCATTTTTCGAGGTTCCCCTGTCGTTCCTGTGGCCCTTGCGCGAACGCTTGGCGCGTCGGCGGCAGGCCTGTCAAATCTCGATTTCCGCCGCGCGCAGCCTACCGCTACGGCAACGCGACCTCCCTGGTCAGGCGCCCGACAGATCGTCTCCGATCATCGTCGCGGGCTGCACGATCCTGTCGTAGTCTTCCTCGCTCAGCTTGCCGCTGGCAATCGCTTCTTCGCGCAGCGTCGTCCCGTTCTTCGCCGCGGCCTCGGCGATGTGCGCCGCGGCCATATAGCCGATTTCGGGCACCAGCGCCGTCACCAGCATCAGCGATTGTTCGAGCAGGTGGCCGATCCGGTCCCGGTCCAGCTCCGTACCTTCGATGGCATTCACCCGGAAGCTTGCGCAGCCATCGGCAAGAATGCGGATGGAATGCAGCACGTTGGCGGCGATAACCGGGCGCATGGCATTGAGCTGCAGGTTGCCCCAGCTGCCCGCCATCGCATTGGCCGTATCGTGCCCGATCACCTGCATGGCGACCATCAGTAGCGCCTCGCTCTGCGTCGGATTGACCTTGCCCGGCATGATCGACGATCCCGGCTCGTTCTGGGGCAGCTTCAGTTCACCGATTCCGCAGCGCGGCCCGCTGGCGAGCCAGCGCACGTCATTGGCGATCTTGATCAGCGCAACCGCGACGCCGCGCAGGCCGGCGGACAGGCGTACGGTGGGGTCCAGCGTCGCCTGCGCGTAGAACTTGTTGGAGGCGGTGCGGATCGGCAGGCGTGTGAGCCGGGCGATCTCTTTTGCGACATCTTCCGAAAAGCCTTCTGGCGCATTGAGCCCGGTGCCCACCGCAGTACCGCCCAGCGCGATCTCCATCAGGCCTTCGCGCGCGACGCCCAGATCCGCGATGGACGCCCGCAGGGCTTCCGCCCACGCGCTCCATTCCTGCCCGACGGACAGGGGCACCGCGTCCTGCAGATGGGTGCGCCCGATCTTGGCAACATCCATCCATCCTTGCGCCTTGGCCTCGATCGCCTCGGCCAGCAGCTCCATTTCGGGAAGCAGCATGCTGTCGAGCGCGCCCAGCGCCGCGAGGTGCATGGCCGTGGGGAAGGTATCGTTGGACGACTGGCTCTTGTTGACATCGTCGTTGGGCGCGACCGGTTTCTGGCTGCCCAGTTCACCGCCCAGCAGCTGGATCGCACGGTTCGCGATCACCTCGTTGACGTTCATGTTGGTCTGCGTGCCGGACCCGGTCTGCCAGACCCGCAGCGGGAAATGATCGTCGAGTTCGCCCGCGACCAGTTCATCGCACGCGGCGACGATTGCCTCGCACTTTTCGCGCGGGAGCAAACCGGCCCGTTCGTTCACGATGGCAGCGGCCTTCTTGAGGTAGCCGTAGGCGCGGCACAGCTCGATCGGCATGCGATCCTCGCCGATGGCGAAATGCTCGAGCGAACGGGCCGTCTGCGCCCCCCAGTAGCGATCCGCCGGGACGCGCACCTCGCCCATGGAATCGAATTCGACGCGTTCTCCCGTTCGGTCGATACCGACCGGAATTTCGCTGTTTTCTTGCGCCTTGTCGCTCACTGCCGTCTTTCTTGTCCGTTTCAACAAGAAACCTTGGCGGCGCGCCCCGTTCCCGTCTCCGCGCCAGCCCGGCGAAGCGGCGGGGGCGATTGTCCAAATGCGCAGCCCCGGCTATGCCCTGCGCGTCATGGGGGTGATGAGCCGGACCTTGCAGCGAATCTACTACGCCATCGCTATGCTGCGGTGGAGCGTGCTGCTGGCAGTGATCGCGCTGCACATGGTCCTGTCCTACGTGGTGCTCGCAGCGACCGGAGAGACCGAACTGGTCTCCGATCTCGCGGTCTATTTCTACTACTACACCACCACCGCCACGACGGTGGGATACGGCGATCTCAGCCCGCAGACCGATGCCGGGCGCACGGCCGCGGCGATCGTGGTCCTGCCTGGCTCGATCGCCCTGTTCACCGCCGTGCTGGGCAAGGCGGTGAGCGATATCGGCAACCAATGGAGGCGAGGCTTGGAAGGCAAGGGAAACTACGCGAAGCGCAGCGACCATATCGTGATCGTCGGCTGGCAGGAACGTGCCACCAAGCGCCTGATCGAGACGCTGCTGGAAGATCGCGGCCAGCCTGTGCGCCCCATCCTGATGGCGGCCGCGGTTGCCGAAAATCCGATGCCGGAGGCAATCGACTTCGTCTATTCGGAGACGCTGTCCGATCTCGACGCCTATGTCCGCGCGGGTGCCGGTGGGGCCAAATCGGTCCTCATCCGCGGCGCGAACGACGATGACACGCTGGCCGCGACGCTGGCTGCGCGTGCCGCCGCGCCGACCGCGCATATCGTGGTGCACATGGAGAACGAGGATACGGCCCGGCTGCTCGAACACCAGATCGACAATATCGAGGTCTTCTCCTCGATCTCGGTCGACATGATGGTGCGCGCGGCGAACGATCCGGGCGCATCGCGCCTTGCCAACCTGATGTTCTCCTCTCGCACGGAAAGCACCGCCTTTTCGCTGTACGTGCCGGACGATACGCCACCGATGGCCTATATCGACGCGCTGGTGGCGCTCAAGAAATCGCACCGCATAACCCTGATCGGGGTGAGCGAGGCGAATGGCCGGCACCTTGACCTCAACTGCGTGGCCGATCGCCGGATCGAGGGCGGCGACACGCTGTTCTACATCGCCAACGAAAGGCGCGAGCCGACAGCCGCACAATGGCGCGAGCTGTCGCGAGAGCTGGCCTGAGGCGCCCTCGCAGGGCATAGCGGGGGCCACCTCGCGGCCTCGGGCGTTCATCCACGATGGACAAGGCTACCTTCGGTTTCGATCCCTATCACATACTGCTCGCGGGGTGCGGCTTCGCGATCATCCTCGCCTACTGGCTTCCGCGGTTCCTGCATGGGCGCGAGCCTGCCTCTTCGGGCCTGCTGATCCTTGGCGGTCTGGCGGTGTTCGGCATCATCCCCGGCGTGCCCGACGCGCTGAGTCCGCTCGACCGGCCGCGCATCTGGGAACTGGCTTCCGAATTCGCCGTCATCATCGCGCTTTTCGGCACCGGCATCAGGATCGATCGCATTATCGGCAAGGACCTTTGGGGGCCGACGGTCCGCATGCTGGCCATTGCCATGCCGCTGTGCATTCTCGCCGTTGTGGCGCTCGGTATCGGGGTCGGATTGACGCTCGCGGCGGCGGTGCTGCTCGCCGCCGTCCTCGCGCCGACCGATCCGGTTCTTGCGGCGGACGTCCAGGTCGGGCCGCCAACCGAAGGCGGCGAGCACCCGGTCCGCTTCGCCCTGACCACCGAGGCCGGCCTCAATGACGGGCTGGCCTTTCCGTTCGTCTATCTGGCGATCTTCCTTGTGGCCGCGAGCGGGGGCGTATCGGACTGGTTCGGCGAGTGGTTCGGCTTCTACGTCGGGTACAAGATTGTCGTCGGCGCGGCAGCGGGGGCGGCGGCGGGCTGGCTGCTGGGCAAGATCCTGTTCTCTCTGCCCGGCCACAATCCACTGGCCAATGCGGGCACCGGCGTGATTGCGCTGGCGGGCGTGCTCGTCACCTACGGACTGACCGAATTGATCGAAGGCTACGGCTTCATCGCCGCCTTCGTCATGGGCATTGTCCTGCGCCGGAAGGAGGCGGAGCACGATTACCACGGACGGCTGCACTCTTTCTCGAGCGCGCTGGAACACTCCGTCACCGCGATCCTGCTGGTCCTGCTGGGCGGGGCAATCCCCTCGCTGCTGACCTACCTGGACTGGCCGCACGCGCTGCTCGGCGTTGCGCTGATCTTCGTGATCCGGCCGGCCTCCGGGATGCTCGCCCTCGTCCGGACGAAACTGTCCGTGCGGCAGCGCGGCGTGGTCGCGTTTTACGGCGTGCGCGGCATCGGCTCGATCTACTACCTCGCCTATGCAGGCGGCCAGCTCGACCTGGTCGACGAGGGCGCACTGTGGGCCACGGTGACCTTCACCATCCTGCTATCGACCATCGTTCACGGCTTCAGCGCTGGCAGCGTGGTGTGGGCCGCGACCCACGAAGGCGAGCCCGAGGAGGACCGGGCACGCACGGCAGAGGCCAAAGCATAGGGCGGCGCGCGCAGCGAACCGCCAAAGCGCTGACGCCAGGCCGCTCAGAACTTTCGGGTCGCTATCGCATCCGAAAGTTCGCGCTCCGGCCGGTCCTCGCCGGGTGAATTGTCGCTCGAATTTTCGGTCGATCTCTTTTCGAACGGCACGAAGGCGTGGTGCCCCTGGGCGCCCGTCACCACCACGTCCGCGACCTTCAGCCAGGCGTGGAAAAGCAGTTTCCTGCCCGCAGGATCGTCATTGCGGCGCGAACCGAACACGATCCGCGAAGGAATGCCGCGCCGGTTCAGCATCCAGCGCGCGGCGATCGCGCGCGGCAGGCACACGGGCGCAAACCAGGCGCGATCGGCAATGCGCTCTACCGCCCTGCCCAGTCCGTAGGCTCGCCTGGTGGCCGCTTCGTCCACCCGAAGGGCAGCCATGCCCTCCCCCCCGATCGGCCCGATGCTCTTGCGCCACCAGTTGAACGGCACGAAACGGACCAGCACCCAGGCCACGGCCAGGCTGACCCAGATTTCGGCTTCGCCGAGCTTTCTGCGAAGGAACCGCACTATCCTCATGATGCGGTTTCCCTATCAGCGATTGGCGGGCGACCAAAGTGCCAGCACCGCGATGGGGGTTTTGCCGGCCAAATTGTTGACATTGGAGCCCGAATGTTAAGGGTTCGCCCTCCCCGAGAGGGGCGCGGACCATGTAGCCCACACTGCGCCGTCGATTGAATGCGAGTTACAGATACCGTTTCTATGAGTGATGTTCCCTTTACCGTCACCGCGGACCTCGAACTGGGATCCCGGGTAGAACCGTTCGTGCGCGCGGACAGCGCCGATGTGCGGATTTGCGAGGGCTGCGTGCCAGATAGGCTGGATGATGCCAGCGAGGCGGGAACCAACTTCGAGGTCAGCGGGGATCGCTTCCTGCTGCATGTCCCTCGCGGGGCGAGCTTCCTGGTCGAGGGTGGTTCGCGCATCACCTACAGGCGCAACGACACATCCGATCGGGACATGGCGCTGTTTCTGCTGGGTTCCGCCTGGGGGGCGCTCTGTTATCAGCGGGGCCTCATCCCGCTCCATGCCAGCGCGGTGATCAGGGATGGACAGGTCCATGCCTTCACCGGCCCTTCGGGCGCAGGCAAGTCCACGCTGGTGGCCGCCCTTTCCCGCAGTGAGCTGGACTTCTTTACCGACGACGTTCTGATCATCGATCCGGAGCGGATCGAACCGGGCAGGTCGTTCTGCTACGCAGGGCAGAAGGACATGAAATTGTGGAAGGATGCGTTCGATCTGACAGGATCGGACAAGCTTGGCGCGGTGCGTGACGAACCGAGCTTCGAGAAGTTCTTTGCCCGCCCCGCGACCATGGGCGAGAATGCGTCCGGCCTGCTGTCGAGCCTGACCATCCTCAAGAACGAGAATGTGCGCCGCGCGCGCACGCCGGTCGAGATAGAGCAGATCAGCGGCGCCCTGGCCCTCAGGGCCTTGCGCGAAAGCGTGTATCGCATGCGCTTCGCCAATGCGATCATCGGCCGAGAGAAGCTTTTCAGAACTCTCGGCGCCCTCATTTCAGCGGTTCGCGTACAGACTTTCGATCGATCGCTCCTGAAGTCGGAATTCGAAAACTCGACTGCGGTCATGCGCGAATGGATTCTGGACTATGACCCGGAAGCCCGCTGACCCTGCCCCCGCGCCGGACGGGTATCTCGACAAGCCAATCACCTGGCTGACGTCCTTCCCCAAGTCCGGAAACACCTGGACGCGTATCCTGCTGTCCAACCTGCTGGCGCACGATTACGTCGACGATGACAATTTCGCCTCGCTCCCCGGATCGATCTCTTCCAACCGGCGGAGCTTCGATCAGGTGACGGGCCTGCCCTCTTCGGACATGACCGACGACGAGATCGATCTTGTCCGCCCCGATTTCTACCGCGCTCTCGCCGTCGATTGTATCGAGCGGCAGTTCGTGAAGGTGCATGACGGCTATCACGACAGCGGCGCGGGCGAACCGCTGTTCCCCGCAGGCTGCAGCTTCGGCGCGATCTACCTCGTGCGCCATCCCTACGATGTCGCCGTGTCTTACGCCAATCACCAGGGGCACGAGAATTTCGACCGGATCGTGAAACAGATGAACCACGCCGATCACATCATGGCCGGGGGAAGGCAATCGCAGCTGCGCCAGCGCACGCTCGGCTGGAAGGGGCATTATATCAGCTGGCACGAACAGCGCGCGATCCCCCTGCTCACCATCCGTTACGAAGACATGCTGGCAGACACTGCCGCCTGCCTGAAGCAGATGGCCGCTTTCCTCGCGCTCGACGAGGCGACGGACGATGCAGCCATTGCCCGCGCGGTGGAGGAAAGCCGGTTCGAGAAACTGCGCGCCAAGGAAGATGCGCACGGATTTCGCGAAAAGCCCGAAAAGGCCGGGAGGTTCTTCAATTCCGGACGATCGGGTGATGGGCGCCAACGCCTCTCGACAGAGCAGCGCCAGCGCCTTTACGAGCACAACCGCGAAGTGATGGAAGAGCTCGGCTACGAGCCGTGACTGACAGAATTGGGACGCAACATGGCAATCGAGAGCGACTGTACGATCCGCAAGAGCGAGAATTTCGTGGAAACCGTCGTCGACGAGGAACTGGTGCTGATGCACATCGTCGATGGCCGTTTCTATGCGCTAAAGGACACCGGCCGCCACGCGTGGAACCTGCTGGACGAGCATGCGCGCTTCGGCGACCTCGTGGAGGCCGTGCGCGGTGACTATGACGTCAGCGAAGCGACCTGCCGAGAGGAACTCGGCAAGCTTTTCGATGATCTGAGGGAGCGCACGCTGGTCAGCATAGACTGCTGATATCCGGCCCATCCGCCGGGCGGGTCAAGACCGCCGTCTGCTCGCGCGTGGTCCCGAAACGCCTTCAGGAAAGGGAGAAAACTGTAGGCGCTACGGCCTCAGTTGCAGGCGAAACACCGCCCTCGACTCCTCGCCGATCATCGAGGTCAACGACCTGCGGTGTCGACCAGCGGCGCTCGCCAGCATTCGTGCGAAGTGCTTCATGCGGCTGTTTCATGTCGGTTCCCCTCTTGAATCCGCTGTGCGGGATATTGGGCCCAACATAAAAGTCAATAGATTCAGCCCCCGGCACGATCCCGGAGAGCATTCCTTCGCGGGGGAATTGCGAAATGCCGACGAAGCTTCCGCATGCGGCGGGCAACCAGGCCTTGGGGATTATCAGATCGGCCGACAGCGTGAGACAGGAAAGCCCCTGCTCGCGCGCCGGCCGCGCGTTCTCAGGATACGGAATAAAATGTGGGAGCGAAATACTCGGGGGCGTTGACTGCGCCTCCCGCGATCGCCCGACGATCGTCGAGGTCGACAACCTGCGGTGTCGACCATGCGCGCTTGCCAGCATTCGTGGGTAAAGTCTCGTGCGGCTGGTTCATCTGTGGACGTTCCTCTGTGGAGTTGGGTCCCAGAAATATCCGTAAGTCTAGAAAGAGTCGACTATTTTTGGAAAGTCCGAGGATCGTCTGTGAAGGAAGCTGCACCGACACGGAAACTGGCCAGGGGATACCGATTGGTCAACGGCACTTGGCACCTGTCTTCCCGTGGCCTGCTGAGCGGCAGTTGGCGGTTCACTGGAATGGCGGCGGAACAGCCCGTGCACGCGCCTAGCGCGTAAGTCTCGTTTAATGGAAAGAGTCGAATCCGTTGTAGTATTCAACTCCAGGCCCGCTGCCTGCGCTTACTCTTCTTCCGCAAGCCACGACTGCAACCGCTCCAGCGCGAAAATGGTACGGAACGGAACCCCTTCGAGGGTGTCGGGCCTAGCCTGAACACCCTTGGCGCGCTGCTCCCGGAAATACGCGATGGTTTCATCGTAATCGGGCAGCTTCTCGATCATTTTGCGCAGCCGCGAAAAATCGGCATATTCGTGCAGCCTTGGATCACGCTCCAGCGCATCGAGGCGTTGCAGATACTGCTGCTTGTTGCGTGCAACATCCGGAATGATTTCCGGGATCGGCATCATTTTCCGGCCGCGCATGCGCACGCTGTCCGGCAGCACGCCCTTCATCGCCTGCCGGAAAGGCTTTCGCTTCAGCTCCGCATCGGCGAGATAGCCCGGCGGGCAGGTCAGCATGTATTCGATGAGATCGATGTCGAGCATGGGGAAGCTATATTGCACCCCGTGGCGGGCGGATGTCGCCGCCAGACTGTCCGTGCGCCCGCTGGTCGCTATTCGCTCCAGCCCCGCGATCATGCGCGCCGCCGCACTGCCAGAGAGATCGCGCCAGCGCACGCGCTCGAAATGCTTCGCCTTCAGGCCGGGCATGGTGATGGCCTGGGATCGGAAGAGCCCCCGGCCCATGCGCCAGTCCGCTAGCCGATTGCGCCATGCAGCGGGGACGGCCAGTTCGGTCGCGATCGAAGCCGTCCGTCGGGCGGCACTGCCCAGCCCCTCGCGCGAATAAGTCGCGCGCAGATCTTCCGCCAACTGCGAGATTTCACCGCGCTTCAGCATCTGGGCGGGGGTATCGCGCAGCTTGTTGGTGACGCATTCGTCCCCGCCCCAGCCACACAGCACGACCTCAGCGCCGGTGGCCGAGGCGGACGCGCACACGTCATCTTCCAGATGAACATAGCGCCCTTCGGTGCGATCCGGTTCGATCTGGCCCACCTCCCCCGGATCGCGGCCCTGATGGCGGATTTTCGTCACGCTCATCCGATTGGATTGGCGGGCGATCTCCCCCGCCAGCTCGCTCTCGTCGATGAAGAGTTCGGGATCCGAATCCTGCGCCATCGCATAGACATGGGCGTGCAGATGCTGGTCTTCACCAGGCAGCAGCCGCGCGGCCGTGGCGGAGATTCCGCCCGCGTCGAGCCCGGCCGAGATTTCCGATGCCACCGGGCCCGACCGCGGCAGCCGGCGCGCCACGGCCTCGTCGAAACGTTCCTTCAGCCCATCGCACCAGGCCTCGAAATCGGGCGGATGGCCGGCAGGCGCCGGCTCGCGAAGAGCCCAGTAGCGCCGCTTTTTCAATTGGCCCGAAGCGAACGTGAATTGAGATGCAGGCGGCATGCGCGAGACGCCTTCGATCATCGTGCGCCCGTCCGGGTTGGTGTTGCGCGCGAGGAACTGCATCGAACCGGCCCAGTCGCGCCGGCCTGCAACGATGCCCGATCCGGTGAAGGCACGGGCCAGCGAAGCAAAGGCAAAGCCGTCTGCCGTTTCGTAGGAATATAGCGGGCGCACGCCCATCTGGTCGCGGCGGCAGATCAGCCGGTTGCTCGCCGCGTCGTGGAGCGCGAAGGCGAATTCGCCGCGCAACCGGTCCAGCCCCGCTTCGCCCGCCTCGCTGTAGAGCGCGGCGATCAGCGCTGCGTCGCCCCGTGCCGCGCTGTCGCGCGCAGCAGGTGACAGCTCCGCCCGCAAAGCGTGGGCATTGTGGATTCGTGCGTCGGCCACTGCGGTAACCGCGCCATGGCACCCGCGGATCTCAGGTGGCGCGCCGGTGAAACCGCGCGGGGCAACGTGAACCGCGGCCAGCGATACTGCCCCCTGCCCCGCTGTGTGGAATACGAAATCGGTTTCGAGACCGGGATTGGCCACCAGCGCGTTCGCAAACCGCGCGAGCTCATCCTCGCCGCCGAACCCGGCACCAACCCATCCGCAAATCAAAGCGACCATCAGACCGGCACTGCTAGGCTGCCTTGCGAGCACGTGGCAAGCCGTGCCGGGAGGTGCGCCGGTAAAAAGCTGGCCCGGCAAGAGGGCGAATGACGAGCGGAGCCTGACGGCCATGCCCAGCCGGGGCGAACGGCGATCGCGCGCCAGGACTGCTTGGCGGGCACCAATGATCGACCGCGCAAACCCCTTCTGGGCAGGGCAATCGGCCTCCCAACTGCGCGTCGAGCGCAGACACACGAACGGCCCCGCTGGATACAACGGGGCTTCTTCTGGGGTCTGTTCGGGGTCTCGGTGGTTGCGGGAGTTGGATTTGAACCAACGACCTTCAGGTTATGAGCCTGACGAGCTACCGGACTGCTCCATCCCGCGTCACCGTGTGTGCGGCCGTAAAAGGGGCCGCAAATGCAAAGAGGGCCGCGAACGGCCCTCCGGAAGAGGGCCATAAGGCCCTGACAAGTGAATGGGTTTTGTTTCCCGCTGCCCGCAAGCTGCAATGCCTCGCGGCGACCTACTCTTCCAGTGCTTTTGCACTAGTACCATCGGCGCTGCCTGGTTTCACGGCCGAGTTCGAGATGGGATCGGGTGGGTCACAGGCGCTATGACCACGAAGCAATGAAGCTTGCGTGCGACGGGTTATAATCGATGCGGTATTAAAGGCGTCTATCCGGCTGGAAAATTCTTCCGATCTTCGACGCCTGCCGAAGCAGGACTGTCGTTGATGGTGCGAATCCTCAAGCATGATCAGAACTATTAGGACTGGTTAGCTCCACGCATTACTGCGCTTCCACACCCAGCCTATCAACGTCGTGGTCTACGACGGTTCGAAGATACCTAATCTCAAGGGAGGCTTCCCGCTTAGATGCTTTCAGCGGTTATCCCGTCCGTGCATAGCTACCCTGCGGCACCCTTGGCAGGATGACAGGTACACCAGAGGCACGTTCACCCCGGTCCTCTCGTACTAGGGGCAACTCCTTTCAAGTATCGACGCCCACGGCAGATAGGGACCAAACTGTCTCGCGACGTTCTGAACCCAGCTCACGTACCACTTTAATTGGCGAACAGCCAAACCCTTGGGACCTGCTCCAGCCCCAGGATGTGATGAGCCGACATCGAGGTGCCAAACGATTCCGTCGATATGAGCTCTTGGGAATCATCAGCCTGTTATCCCCGGCGTACCTTTTATCCGTTGAGCGATGGCCCTTCCACGAGGGACCACCGGATCACTATGACCGACTTTCGTCTCTGCTCGACTCGTCAGTCTCGCAGTCAGGCAGGCTTATGCCATTGCACTCTCGCAGACGGTTTCCAACCGTCCTGAGCCTACCATCGCGCGCCTCCGTTACTCTTTAGGAGGCGACCGCCCCAGTCAAACTACCCGTCACAGAGGGTCCCTACACCGGCTAACGGTGCGAGGTTAGACATCAGAAAACAGCAGGGTGGTATTTCACCTATGGCTCCACGACAGCTGGCGCCGTCGCTTCAAAGCCTCCCACCTATGCTACACAACTCTTTCCTAATGCCACTCTGAAACTGCAGTAAAGGTGCACGGGGTCTTTCCGTCTAACCGCGGGTACTCCGCATCTTCACGGAGAATTCAATTTCGCTGAGCATATCCTGGAGACAGTGGGGAAGTCGTTACGCCATTCGTGCAGGTCGGAACTTACCCGACAAGGAATTTCGCTACCTTAGGACCGTTATAGTTACGGCCGCCGTTTACTGGGGCTTCAATTCGGAGCTTGCACTCCTCCTCTTAACCTTCCAGCACCGGGCAGGCGTCAGACCCTATACGTCGTCTTGAAGCCGACTTAGCAGAGTCCTGTGTTTTTGCTAAACAGTCGCTACCCCCTGGCCTGTGCCCCCCACTACTGCTTGCGCAATAATGGGGCCTCCTTCTTCCGAAGGTACGGAGGCAATTTGCCGAGTTCCTTCAGGATACTTCTCTCAAGCGCCTTGGTATACTCTACCTGACCACCTGTGTCGGTTTCGGGTACGGTCTATATGCAGAGGCTATTTCCTGGGACAACTTGGCTGCCAGCTCAATCCAATAAGGACTGACAACGTCCGCCATCCGTCACACATCTGCAGGCCCACGAATATTAACGTGGTTCCCATCGACTACCCCCTTCGGGCTCGTCTTAGGGGCCGGCTCACCCTGCGCCGATTAGCGTTGCGCAGGAACCCTTGGTCTTTCGGCGAAAGGGCATCTCACCCTTTTTATCGCTACTCATGTCAGCATTCGCACTTCCGATACGTCCACCGTCGGTTACCCTTCGGCTTCACTCGCTTACGGAACGCTCCGCTACCGCGTACAGTAAACTGTACACCCTAAGCTTCGGTGCATCACTTGAGCCCCGTTACATCTTCGCCGCAGGAACCCTTATTTAGACCAGTGAGCTGTTACGCTTTCTTTAAAGGATGGCTGCTTCTAAGCCAACCTCCTGGTTGTTTTGGGATTCCCACATGCTTTCCCACTTAGTGATGACTTGGGGACCTTAGCTGTAGGTTAGGGCTGTTTCCCTTTTGACGACGGACCTTAGCACCCGCCGTCTGTCTGCCGGATAAGACTCGATGGTATTCGGAGTTTGGTTAGGTTTGGTACCGCTCGCGCAGCCCTAGCCCATCCAGTGCTCTACCCCCATCGGCATACATCCGACGCTCTACCTCAATAGATTTCGCGGAGAACCAGCTATTTCCCGGCTTGATTGGCCTTTCACCCCTAAACACAGCTCATCCGAGAATTTTTCAACATTCACCGGTTCGGTCCTCCAGTGCGTGTTACCGCACCTTCAACCTGGCCATGCCTAGATCGCCGGGGTTCGGGTCTAATACATCATACTCAGTCGCCCTATTCAGACTCGCTTTCGCTGCGCCTACACCTAACGGCTTAAGCTTGCATGATACATTAAGTCACTGACCCATTATGCAAGAGGTACGCTGTCACCCCCTATGGGGCTCCAACTGCTTGTAAGCATCCGGTTTCAGGTACTGTTTCACTCCCCTAATCGGGGTGCTTTTCACCTTTCCCTCACGGTACTGTGTTCGCTATCGGTCGTATACGAGTATTTAGGCTTGGAGGGTGGTCCCCCCATATTCAGACAGGATTACACGTGTCCCGCCCTACTCAAGTCCTCATCTCTCACTTTCGCCTACGGGGCTGTCACCCGCTACGGCCACTCTTTCCAAAGTGTTCGGCTAGTTGAAGATGAGGCACTGGCCTGGTCCCGGTTCGCTCGCCACTACTACGGGAATCTCGGTTGATGTCTTTTCCTCCGGGTACTGAGATGTTTCAGTTCCCCGGGTTCGCTTCACCAAGCCTATGTGTTCAGCTCGGTGATACCTTGTCCACCTCACTCCGAGCCCCAGAAGGGATCGAAGAGAAATGGTGAAGGTGGGTTTCCCCATTCGGAAATCGCGGGATCAAAGCCTGCTCACGGCTCCCCCACGCTTATCGCAGCGTGCCACGTCCTTCATCGCCTGTATACGCCAAGGCATCCACCAAATGCTCTTACCTCACGCTTGAGAATCCACACCATCAACGACAGGCCTGCATAAAAGCCCATGCGTCTTCACGATGATGCGGAAGAATTTAATCTCAGCCAGATAAATCATCTGATTAATGTTGCAGCACATGCTTGTCGGCCCGAAAGCCGACGCACTATGCGCCGCGGCATCGATTATAAAACCCATTCACAATGTCAAAGACGTACGATCGAAATCGTACTACCGGCCAGATGCCGGATCCGTTTTCCTCATCTCTGGAGTGCTTGCGCGACTGGTGGAGCCTATCGGGATCGAACCGATGACCCCCTGCTTGCAAAGCAGGTGCTCTCCCAGCTGAGCTAAGGCCCCGTTGGCCAGTCGCACGCAATAATGGTGGGCCTGAGAAGATTTGAACTTCTGACCTCACCCTTATCAGGGGTGCGCTCTAACCAACTGAGCTACAGGCCCACGCATGCCGGAACCGGCCGAAAGGGCCGATAGCCGCGTAAGCCAGCTCAGGCAACAGCAGCGACACACACCGATACACGGTGCGCTTCGCGCTGATCTCCAGTGATGAAAGGACATGAGGACGACGGCAATGTTCTTTGGAAACCACGAAGCACTTCCGACGGCTAGCGCCGGCGCTTTCGTGAAGATCCTTAGAAAGGAGGTGATCCAGCCGCAGGTTCCCCTACGGCTACCTTGTTACGACTTCATCCCAGTCGCTGATCCCACCGTGGCTCGCTGCGTCCCTTGCGGGTTCGCGCACGATCTTCGGGTGAAACCAACTCCCATGATGTGACGGGCGGTGTGTACAAGGCCTGGGAACGTATTCACCGCGGCATGCTGATCCGCGATTACTAGCGATTCCGCCTTCATGCCGTCGAGTTGCAGACGACAATCCGAACTGAGACATCTTTTGGAGATTAGCTCACCCTTGCGAGTTCGCTGCCCACTGTAGATGCCATTGTAGCACGTGTGTAGCCCAGCCTGTAAGGGCCATGAGGACTTGACGTCATCCCCACCTTCCTCCGGCTTATCACCGGCAGTTTCCTTAAAGTGCCCAACTAAATGATGGCAACTAAGGACGAGGGTTGCGCTCGTTGCGGGACTTAACCCAACATCTCACGACACGAGCTGACGACAGCCATGCAGCACCTGTCACTAGGTCCCCGAAGGGAAGGAGTCTGTCTCCAGAAACCGTCCTAGGATGTCAAAGGCTGGTAAGGTTCTGCGCGTTGCTTCGAATTAAACCACATGCTCCACCGCTTGTGCAGGCCCCCGTCAATTCCTTTGAGTTTTAATCTTGCGACCGTACTCCCCAGGCGGATGACTTAATGCGTTAACTGCGTCACCCAAGCTCTAAGAGCCCGGACAACTAGTCATCATCGTTTACGGCGTGGACTACCAGGGTATCTAATCCTGTTTGCTCCCCACGCTTTCGCACCTCAGCGTCAATAACTGTCCAGTGAGTCGCCTTCGCCACTGGTGTTCTTCCGAATATCTACGAATTTCACCTCTACACTCGGAATTCCACTCACCTCTCCAGTATTCTAGCCATCTAGTTTCAAGGGCAGTTCCGGGGTTGAGCCCCGGGATTTCACCCCTGACTTGGATAGCCGCCTACGCGCGCTTTACGCCCAGTAATTCCGAACAACGCTAGCTCCCTCCGTATTACCGCGGCTGCTGGCACGGAGTTAGCCGGAGCTTATTCTCCAGGTACTGTCATTATCATCCCTGGTAAAAGAGCTTTACAACCCTAAGGCCTTCATCACTCACGCGGCATTGCTGGATCAGGCTTTCGCCCATTGTCCAATATTCCCTACTGCTGCCTCCCGTAGGAGTCTGGGCCGTGTCTCAGTCCCAGTGTGGCTGATCATCCTCTCAGACCAGCTAAGGATCGTCGGCTTGGTGCGCCATTACCACACCAACTACCTAATCCTACGCGGGCCCATCCAAAGGCGATAAATCTTTGGTCCGAAGACATTATCCGGCATTAGCAGTCATTTCTAACTGTTATTCCGAACCTAAGGGCAGGTTCCCACGCGTTACGCACCCGTTCGCCACTAAGCCCGAAGGCTTCGTTCGACTTGCATGTATGAGGCATGCCGCCAGCGTTCGTTCTGAGCCAGGATCAAACTCTCAAGTTTGTGTCACTTACCTACCAGGCACGATCCGGAGATCGCAAACCCGACAAGCAAGAGTTCAAGGAGCCGAAACCTGCTGTCAAACGTAATGGATACGAATGAACATGCATCATCTGTGGGAAACGTGGAGTTTCCCATGGATGTGGCTTCGGCTTATATATACCGGTTACTGCGACCTTAAACTTCGCAGACCGGGCGCCGTCGCCCACATGTCCCTTCATCAAAAACCAACGATTTCAAAGAGCCGCCAAAAGCAAGAGGCGGACAGTCAGTGATCCCCGACCTGATGACCGGGGGACGGCCTGTCCGACTATGTTGGCGACCGAAGCGGTGGGCGGTGGAAGCCGCCAGCGCCGCGTCGGTGAAGCCCATCTAGGCGGGGGTCGGGATTCGGGCAAGCCCCTTTTTTCAAAATTCTGTCACTCTGTGCATAAGCTGCTGATTTAAAACGATACATTCTGCGATTTCGGACCCCCGGCTGCGGCCCGGCTTGGGCACCCCAAGGCGCGAATCCGCCGCAAACCGCACCGAATCCGCGAGAATCGGGTGTGATGGCAAACGTATCTTTACCCTGTGCGGCCTATGTCCGGCCCCGAATGAGCGATCTTTCTTCCCCTTCATGTGCGCATGCGCCGCGCGGCGGCGTGCGGCCGGCGGCGCATGCACGCCCTCGCGCGGGCACAGCAGGCGAATCGCCCGCAATTTCCATCGTCCTGCCGGTCCACAACGGCGAACCTTTCCTCGACGCAGCGCTCGAATCGATTCTCTCGCAAAGCTTTGCCGACTTCGAGCTTATCGCGGTGGACGACATGTCGAGCGACGCCTCGCCGCAGATACTCGCAGCCTTCGCCAATAAGGACTCGCGCGTGCGCGTGATCACCCTGGATACCAACGCCAAGCTGCCGGGCGCGCTCAATGCGGGATTCGCCCGGGCCCGCGCCGACTGGCTGAGCTGGACCTCCGACGACAACCTTCTGCATCCCGACATGCTTGCCACCCTCCTCGCCGCGCGCGACCGGCACCCGGGCGCCGATATCATCCATGCCGGCTACCGGGTGATCGATGCGAACGGGAAGCCCGTGGGTCACACGCCTGCTGAGCCGCCCGGGCATCTGCTGGAACGCAACGTGGTGGGGTGCTGCTTCCTCTACCGGCGCGCGGTGGACGAATCGCTCGGCGGCTATGACGAGACTCTCTTTGGCGCAGAGGACTACGACTTCTGGCTGCGCGCCGCGCGCGCGGGCTTTCGCTTCCACGCACTGGAGCAGGAATTGTACGACTACCGCAGGCACGCCCACAGCCTGACCGACCGCCGCTGGTACGAGAACCGCCGCAAGGTGGAGCGTGTACTCGAGCGCGAGATCGTGCTGGCTGGCGACCGTAGTCGCCGTGCCCGTGCCTGGCTCGCCCTTTTCCTGGGCAACCCCCACGAACTGCGGCTGCGTTACCTCCTGCGCGCACTGCGCGAGGATCCGGGCATCATCGCGACTCGCGCCGGCGATCTTTTCGGATGGCTGCGTCGCGCCATCGCATGGCGGATCTCATGAGCTTTACCGACACCGTACGCTCCGCCGTCGCATGGCGATCGGGTGGGCAGATCGTGGCCCAGATCATCACGTGGAGCGTGACGCTCGCCGTGGTGCGCATCCTCGACCCGGCGGACTATGGCCTGTTCGCCATGGGCCAGGTGGTCGTCACCTTCCTCGCCTTCCTCAACGGCTATGGGTTTGCCAGCGCGCTGATCCAGCGCGAGGAGATCGACCGACGAATCGTGCAGCAGACCTTCGGCATGCTGATTCTGGTCAACGCCGCCATCGCCGCCACGCAGTTCGCGCTCGCCCCGGTAGCCGCCGCCTATTACGGCCAGCCGATGGTGGCGGATCTGCTGCGCCTGCAGACGCTGATCTTCATCGCCATCCCCTTCATCGCCATTCCCGAAGTGCTGCTGATGCGCGCGCTGGACTTCAAACGGCACGCGGTGGTCAACGTGATCGCGGCGATCGTTTCCGCCGGAGTCGCGCTCGTGCTCGCCCTGCTGGGCTTCGGTGTGTGGACGCTGATCTGGGCGCCCATCGCGCTGCTGTTCGTGCGCGCTGTCGGACTGACCATCGCCGCCCGCAGTCTCGTATGGCCAAGCTTCGATTTCCGCGGCAGCGGCAACCTGTTCACCTACGGAAGCTGGCTGCTGGCGAGCCACCTGTGCTGGACGGTGGCGACACAGGCGGACATCTTCCTCGCCGGGCGCGCTTTCGATCCGCATCAGGTGGGGCTCTATTCCGAAGCCATCTTCCTGGTCACCATCGTCACCGCGCGTTTCATCCCGCCGCTGAACGATGTGGCCTTCCCCAGTTTCGCCCGCCTGCAATCGGACCGCGAGGCACTGGCGCGTGGCTTCCTGACTGCGATCCGGCTGATCGTGCTGGTGGTCAGCCCGATCTTCCTCGGCATGAACGCCACGGCAGAGCCGCTGGTGCTGACGGCGTTCGGCCCGAAGTGGACCGAGATGGCCCCCATCGTCGGCACGCTTGCGCTCGCGATGCCGGCCTTCACGATCTACATCCTGTTCGCACCCGCCTTCAACGCGATCGACCGGCCCGATCTTTCGGCCAAGACCTCCGCAGTCGTCACCGCCATCCTGGTCGGCGCTTTCCTGATCGGCCTGCCGCACGGCATTTCCGGGCTGGCCTGGGCGTGGGTGCTTGCGAGCCCGCTGCTGCCCCTCACCGTGCTGACGATGGGCGGGCGCGCACTCGGGATCACCGCAAGCGGCCTGCTGGGCGCCATTACCCCGGGCCTCGGCGCGGCCTGCGGCATGGCGCTGGTGGTGCGTGCGCTCGCCGCCGCCCTGCCCGATCTGCCCGCCCCGCTGGAACTGGCGGTGCTCGTGCCCACGGGCGCGCTCGCGTACCTCGGAATAGTCTACGTGCTTCGGCGCGACATGCTGCTGGAACTGTTCCGGCTGGTGGTTCGCAAGCAGCCGCCGGCGGTCGCCAGCGCCTGATCGCAGGGCCATTCGAAGCGGCACGCCTGCCGCCACGGCTTGAGAAGCGCGCCCGGTATCGCCACATGCTGGCGCGCGATGGGGCCAAAAAACACCAAATCCGACACGAACAGCGCCCCGCCCGAAGGCTGGCACACGCTGCGCCGCTTCCTGCCCTACCTGTGGCCGAAGGACCGGACGGACCTGCGCATCCGCATCGTGGTTGCGATGGTGCTCGTGCTGGTCGCCAAGGGCGCCACGCTCGCCCTGCCCTATGCCTACCGCGCCGCGGTCGACGCGATGGAAACCCCCGCCAACGAAGCGGCGATGGTCGCCATCGCCTTCGTCGCCGCCTACGCCGCCGCTCGCTTTTCCAGCGTGCTTTTCGACAATGTGCGCAACATGGTGTTCGAACGCGTCGGCCAGGATGCAACGCGAAACCTTGCCGAAGACGTCTTCCACCGGCTGCACCGCCTTTCGCTGCGGTTCCATCTTTCGCGCCGCACGGGCGAGATCACCAAGACAGTGGAGCGCGGGACCAAGACCATCGATACGATGCTCTACTTCCTGCTGTTCAACATCGCGCCGACGGCGATCGAGCTCGTGTTCGTCGCGGGCATCTTCTACGTCGAATTCGGGATCGAGCTGGTGCTCGCCACGGCAGCCACGGTGGTAGCCTATATCGTCGTAACGCAGGTCATCACCGAATGGCGGACCAAGCTGCGGCGCGAGATGAACGATCTGGACGGGCACGCACTGGCGCGCGCGGTCGATTCGCTGCTGAACTACGAGACGGTGAAATATTTCGGAGCGGAAGCGCGCGAGGAAGAACGCTACGCCAAGGCAGCGCGGGAATATTCGGAAGCGGCGATCAAGTCCGATTCCTCGCTCGGCCTGCTCAACATCGCGCAGTCGCTGATCACCAACCTGCTGATGGCGGGCGCGATGGCCTATACCGTGTGGGGCTGGAGCCAGGGCGAACTGACCACCGGCGATCTCGTTTTCGTGAACACCTATCTGCTGCAGCTCTTCCGCCCGCTGGACCTGCTGGGCTTCGTCTACCGCACGATCCGCCAGGGCCTGATCGACATGGCAGCCATGTTCCGGCTGATCGATGCGGAGATGGAGGTGGAGGACGCACCCGGCGCGCCCGCGCTCAACATCGCCCGGCCCGGCATCATCTTCGAAAACGTGCATTTCGGCTATGACGAGGATCGCACGATCCTCCACGGCCTCGATTTCGAAATCGCGGCGGGGGAGACCGTGGCACTGGTGGGCCCCTCGGGCGCGGGCAAGAGCACCATCGCGCGGCTGCTGTTCCGCTTCTACGATCCTGCTGCGGGCCGCATCCTGATCGACGGGCAGGATATCGCGCAGGTGACGCAGGAGAGCTTGCGCGCCGCCATCGGGATCGTCCCGCAGGACAGCGTGCTGTTCAACGACACGATCGGCTACAATATCGGCTATGGGCGCGCGAATGCGGAACAGGACGATATCCGCGAAGCTGCACGCGGCGCTGCCATCCTGCCCTTCATCGAAGCCCTTCCCGAAGGCTTCGATACGCAGGTGGGCGAACGCGGGCTGAAGCTTTCGGGTGGAGAGAAGCAGCGCGTCGCCATCGCGCGCACGCTGCTGAAGGATCCGCCCATCGTCATCCTGGACGAAGCGACCAGCGCGCTCGATTCGCGTACCGAGCAGGAAATCCTCGCCACGCTGAACCGCGTGGCGCGCGGGCGGACGACGCTGGCCATCGCGCACCGCCTTTCGACCATCGCGGACGCGGACCGCATTCTGGTGCTGGAAAACGGGCGGCTGGCCGAACAGGGACGCCATGCGCAGCTGCTGCGGCGCGATGGCCTCTATGCGGAAATGTGGGCGCGCCAGCAGGCCGAGCGTACCGAAGACGCCCGGCCCGCGTAGAGCGCCGGATCAGTCTTCGAGGCCGAAATCCGCGCTGGAAAGGTCCAGCCCTTCAGCCGGGATCACTTCCACATCGGGGCGGATGGCCCGCAGATCGTCGATGAACGCCGCTGCGTTGCCGACGATCACGATCGTCGCCTTGTCGGGATCGACGAGCTCCTGCGCCGCCGCACCCGCATCGCGCGGCGTCACCTGCGCAAGGCGGTCGGCATAACGCGCCGCCTCGGCCGGTTCGAGGCCCTGCTGCATCAGGCCGGCAACGATGCCGTTGAATCCCGAACTGCTTTCGAGCGAACGGGCATAGCTGCCGCCGAGATAAAGCCGCCGCCGGTCGAGCAGCGCCTCGTCGAGCGGTTCGGTCCCCAGCCGGGCGAACTCGTCGAGGAATATCTGCGCGACCTCGTCCGCAGTCTCGTTCTTGGTCTGCGCGCTCGCCGCGAGCACGGCATCGTCCGCCCGGTCGGCAAAGCCCGAATAGGCCCCGTAGCTGAGCGAGCGCTTGGTCCGGATCTCCTCGAACAGGCGACCGCTCGAACCGCCTCCCAGCACGGCGTTGGCCAGCTCAAGCGCGTAATACCGCTCGTCATCGCGCGGGATGGCACGCACCGCCGCGTAGACGGCTGCCTGCCCTGCCTCCGGCATGTCGATCACCACCGTACGCACCGGCTGCGCATCGCCTGCGGGATTGGCGGGCGGCGTTGGCGCGGGGGCGCTGACCGTCCAGTCGCCGAACAGGCTTTGCGCCAGCCCGGTTGCCTGCGCGGGCGCGATACCGCCGCTGACGATGATCTTCGTCTCGCTCGGGTGCCACCAGGTCTGCCGGTGTTCGATCAGATCTTCGCGGGTAATCGCAGCGAGGCTTTCCGACGTACCGCCGGATTGCGACCCATAGGGCGCATCGCCGTACATCACGAGCGAAGCGACCTTGCCCGCCAGTTCGCCCGGGTCTTTCATTTCCACCAGCAGCCCGTCGATCGCCCGCTTGCGCTCACGGTCCAGTTCGGCCTGCGGATACTGCGCGCTGCGCACGATGCCGGACAGCACCTCGCCCGCCGCCTCGAAATTGGCGACCGGCGCGGTCAGGCTGAAGAAGGTGCCGTCGCGCCCGGCATTCGCGCTCAGGCTGGCGCCAAGGCTTTCGAGCCGCGCGGCAATCTCCTGCGCGCTCATGTCGGCCGTGCCCTGATCGGCAAGCTGCGCCGCGAACTGTGCGACGCCGGCCTTTTCGCGGCTGTCGGTAGAGGCGCCGCCGGGCACCAGCACGGTCATCGTGGCAATCGGCACGTCGCCGGTCTGTGCGGCCACGACCTCGATCCCGTTGCTCAGCGTCTGCTCGACAATCTCGGGGGCGTCGACCGCAGGGCGCGTGCCCGCAGCGGGCGGAGCCTGCCGCTCGCCATCGGGCAGGACCGACAGAGGCTCGCCGGTCGCCTCGGGCAGCGAGCGGAAGGTCGGCATCGGGACCGGGTTCGCATAGGCCGAAGGATCTTCCTCTCCCGCGACATAGCGCATGTCCACGCGCGCCTGCGGGGCGAGCCACTTCGCCGCCACCCGCTGCACGTCATCCACCGTCACCGCAGCGATGGCCGCCAGCCGGTCGTCGGCAGCGCGCGGGTTGCCGGTGGAGACCAGCGCCTCACCCAGTTCGAACGCCCGCCCCCGCGCGGTTTCGCGGCGCCGAAGCGAATCGGAGAACAGCTCGCTCTTGGCTTCCGCCAGTTCGGCCGCGCTCACCGTACCCGTGCGCAGCTTCTCCAGCTCCGCCTTGAGCAGCGCGTCGACCTCGTCGGCGTCGGCCATCGGGTTGGTGATCGCGAAGCTCGCGACGTAACCGCCCTCCTCGCTCGCTGCGGAGAACATCGCGCTGTCGACCGCCTTGCCGGTGCGCACCAGCGCTTCGTAGAGACGGCTGTTCTGGCCGCGCGCCATGATCGCCGAGATCACGTCGAGCACCACCGAATCCATGCTGTCCGCTTCCGGCCCCTTCCAGATCGAACCGGCCACCGGCAGTGGCACGTTCGGCGCGGTGGCCACGAAGCTGCGCGGGCTTGTCCGCTCGGGCTCGCGGGTGTCGATCGTCAGGTCGATCGGGTCCGCGCGGCGCGGAATGTCGGCGAAATATTCGTCGACCAGCGCGCGCAGGTTATCCATTTCGAAGTTGCCCGCCACGATGAGGGTGGCGGTGTCCGGCCCGTAATAGGCCTGGTGGAAGGCGCGTGCATCGTCGAGCGTGGCGGAGTTCAGATCCTCGATGGAACCGATCCCGGGACGGCGCTGCGGCAGGACGTCATAGGCGTTTTCGGCAATGACGAAGCGCTGCAAACGGCCATAGGGCGGTGCGAGCACGCGCTGGCGCAGTTCTTCCTTCACCACCTCGCGCTCGGAATCGAACACCTGCTGGTCGATCACCGGCTTGAACATGCGTTCGCGGTGGGTCCACAGCATGGTTTCGAGATATTCCGCCGGAACGGTCTCGTAGTAATTCGTCCGGTCGGACCCGGTCGAGGCGTTGCGCGTACCGCCCACATCCGCGGTCAGCCCGTAGATCATGTTGTAGGGCATGTTCTCGGTCTTGCGGCTGAGAATATGCTCGAACAGATGCGCGAAACCGCTGCGCCCCTCGGGATCGTGCTTCGATCCGACTTCGTACCACAACGATGTGGTGACGGTGGCGGTCCCCTCGTCCTGGATGGCGATCACGCGCAGGCCATTGTCCAGCGTCCATTCGGTAAAGTCGATCTCGGGCGCGGACAGGCCCGGCTCCAGATCCGGAGCATCATCCTGCGCAAAGGCTGGAGTGGCGAAGGCGAGCACGGCGGCGCTGGCGGCGAGAACGGATTTGAGCATTGTTGGCTCCCCTGACCCCTTGAGAATTTCCGGCGGGAATGAACCAGACACCGGGGCCGGTCGCAAGGCATCGCCGTCTGTGATCGACGAACAGCATGCGGCATTCGGCAGTCGGCGGCCCGTCGCGGGGTTGTGTTGCAGCGCAGCATGGTGCACGGGTGGAGCTTCCAAGCAAAATTGACGGATTTCCCATGACGCCCAGCACCGGCGCGCACGCGCATGCCAGCAGAACAGCCCGATGGAAGAGCGAATGGTTCGGCAATGTCCGCGCCGATGTGCTGGCGGGCATCGTCGTGGCGCTGGCGCTGATTCCAGAGGCAATCGGCTTCTCGATCATCGCGGGCGTCGATCCGCGCGTGGGGCTCTATGCCTCGGTCGCCATCGCCATGGTGATCGCGTTTACCGGCGGGCGTCCCGGGATGATCTCCGCCGCCACTGCAGCAGTGGCCGTTGTGGTGATCCCGCTGGTGCGCGATCATGGCGTGGAATACCTGTTCGCCGCGACGATCCTGATGGGCGTTTTCCAGGGCATCGCCGCGCTGCTGAAGCTCAACCTGCTGATGCAGTTCGTATCGCGCAGCGTCATTACCGGCTTCGTCAACGCGCTCGCCATCCTGATCTTCATGGCCCAGCTGCCCCAGCTCGATCCGACCAGTGAAGGCGTGAACTGGCTGACTTACGCCATGGTCGCGGGCGGTCTCGCCATGATCTACCTCGTGCCCAAGCTGACCACCGCGATCCCCAGCCCCCTGGTCGCCATCGTGGTGCTCACCTGCCTGTCGCTCTGGCTCGGCTCACCGGTCAACACCGTCAGCGACATGGGCGAGCTGCCGCAGGGCCTGCCCTACTTCATGCTGCCCGACGTACCGCTGACCTGGGAAACGCTGGCGATCATCGCGCCCTATTCGCTCACCATGGCGGCGGTCGGGCTGCTGGAAAGCCTGCTCACCGCGCAGATCGTCGACGACATGACGCACACGGGCAGCGACAAGCAGCGCGAATGCGGCGGACAGGGCGTCGCCAATATCGTCGCCGCGCTGTTCGGCGGCATGGGCGGCTGTGCGATGATCGGCCAGTCGGTCATCAACGTGACGTCCGGCGGCCGGGGGCGGCTTTCGACCTTCACCGCAGGCCTTGCGCTGCTCATCATGCTCGTCCTGCTTGGCGGCATCGTCGGCCAGGTGCCCATGCCCGCGCTGGTCGCGATCATGATCATGGTCTCCATCGGCACGTTCAGCTGGAACTCGATCCCCAACCTGCGTGTGCACCCGTGGCAGAGCTCCATGGTGATGTTCGTCACCGTCGCGGTGGTGGTGTTCACGCACAACCTCGCCATCGGTGTGCTCGTGGGCGTGCTGCTGTCGGGCATCTTCTTCGTCCAGAAGGTGATGCACATGTTCGAGGTGGAGCGCACGAAGGAAGGCGACACTGCCACCTACACCGCGCACGGCGAGATCTTCTTCGGCAGCGTTGCCCGCTTCGAGGCGGCGCTGGGCCCGGAAAGCCTGCAACCCGACCCGGCGGATCATGTCATCATCGACGTCACCCGCGCGCACTTCTGGGACATCTCGGCCATCGGCGCGCTCGACAAGGTGGTCGAGCGGATGCGGATGCATGGCCGCAGCGTGCAGGTCGTCGGCCTCAACGAAGCCAGCGCGGACCTTGTCGATCGCCACGGTGCGACCGACCGCACGGGCGTCGAGATCGGCCTCGCCCCGCATCCGTAAGGGTCAGGCTGCGGCGTCCCGATGGCCGTACAGGCGATACGCGAGATAGGAGAGGAGGCAGAGGCTGAGGCAGCTGACGAGGATGGCGAGCGCCGTCCCCGTCCAGCCGAACGCCTCGAACAGCGCGGTGCCCGCAATGCTGCCGACCGCGCCGCCGATGAACATCATCACGATGTAGATCGTCGTCAGCCGGGTGCGCAGCTCGGGTTCCTGCGAGAGGAAGGTCATGCGGCTGGTCACGTCGATCGCCGGGCCGACGATATTGCCGATCAGGATCGGAATTATCAGCGGCCACAGGTTGTTGCCGAAAGGTAGCAGCAGCGAAATCCCCAGCACCTGGACGATTGCGTAGCCGACCCGGGCCTTGCGCGGCCCGATCCGGTCCGCGAGCCGCCCCCAGTAGGGGGTCGAGAAAACGCTGATCGCCGCGAACCCGGCCAGGTAGCCGACAACATCGGTGCCGTAGCCCATCTGCGGCCCGGTCAGGTGCAGCGCGAGCGCCAGCCACAGGGCGATGAACTGGGCGAAGCCGATCGCCTGGATCGCGCCCGACAGCAGGATCTCGCGCCGGTCGCGTGCCAGCGCGAGGAGCGAAAGGATCAGCGCGCCGTAGCCCAGCCTGCTGGCATCCTTGTCGCGCACGCCCTTTTCCATGATCGTGGGCAGAGCGAGGGTGATGGCGATCATCAGTCCGCTCGCAATCCAGTAGACCACCCGCCAGCCAAGATACTCCGCCACCACGCCCGCTCCGACCCGCGCGACCAGGATGCCGAAGATCACGCCTGCGGTCAGCAGCGCGGTCACCTGCCCCAGCCGCTCGGGCGCGACGCGCTTCGAGGCATAGGCCGGCAGCAGATAGGGCGCGATCGTGAAGAAGCCGAGCAGCGTCGATCCGGCGGTGAACAGCGTGAAGCCCTGCGCCAGCGTCATCACGATCAGCCCGGCGCACTGGCCGATGGTGAACAGGATGGTGAGCGTGCGGTTGGAAAAGCGATCGCCCAGCGGCAGCAACAGCAGAATGCCCAGCGCCAGCGCGAGCTGGTTGAGCGCGGGTACGAGGCCGATCTGTCCGGCGCTCACTCCGAAGTGGCGCGCGACATCGCCGATGATCGGGTGGATATAATAGGCGTTGGCCGTCACCACCGCCGCTGCGACGGCAAGCCAGTATTCCTGCGCTGTGGTGAGGCGGGTCGGTTCGGTCATGCGCGCCCGCCTTTGAAGACGCCGGGCTCCGGGTCAAGCGCTGCCACACCTCCCGGCGCAGGGGGGGCTACAGGTTCCCGTCCCCGACACTGCGGGCAAAGGCACCCAGACCAAGCGGCCCCACGACAGCAGTTCGGATCATTCGCGCGCCCGGTCGGCCCCTCATCAGCCAGGCGGAGATACAGTGACGATGGCCGGGCTGGAGCGCGCGTTCATCCAGCGACGCGGGAGCCGCGCGAGAATGCCCGCCTGAGCTTTGCGTTGAGATCCCCGATCGGACGGTCGGGCTGGCGGAATCGCCTGCAGGTGTGCTTGCCCGCATCCTTCGCATCATACAGCGCCATGTCGGCACGGATGCGAAGCTCGTGCGTGGTCAGCGCGTCCTGCGGAATGCACGCGAAGCCCGCGCTCGCGCCGACGCGTACCGGCACGTCGGTGGCGACCGGGATCGCGCCTTCGGAAATTCGCTCGACCAGTTTCTCGCCCAGCGCGCGGACATGTTCGATGCCGCAATCCCTCACCAGGACCATGAACTCATCGCCCCCCATGCGGGCCACGACGCCGCGGGTGCCCACCACGGCTTCGATGCGCCGGGCGACCTCCACCAGAACCGTGTCGCCCGCCCCATGGCCATATTCGTCGTTGATCGCCTTGAACCCGTCCAGATCGAGCGAGACGATCGCCATGGTGTGCGTGGGTTCGTTCGCCAGCTTGGCGAGGTGATGATCCATCCCCTGGCGATTGAGAATGCCCGTCAGGCTGTCGTGATAGGCGAGATAGAGGTTCTCCTTCTCCGCCTTCAGACTCTTGAGCAGGGTGCCGTGGAAGGTCGTGATGATCTGCCGCGCGCCGAACATGAAAGGCGGCGTCAGGATCACGATGACCGAGAGCAGCGGCGCATCGGCGAGCACGGCCCCCGCCGCGAAGGGAACGTCCATCAGCAACAGAAGAAGGGTCGCAAAGTTGGGCGCGGCATAGTTGCGCGCGCAGATCAGCCCGAGCGCGGCCGTGACGAGCGTGGCCGACAGGACCTGCAGAACCGGATCGTCGCCGCTCATGATGACGAAGGCGACCGCCCCCTGCAGCGAGCACCACAGAAGCGAGAACAGAGCAGACCAGCTGACGTCGATGGACAAGCACTCGGCCTTGCGTCTCGTGCGCCATCGCGATTCGGCAATCCGCGCGAAGGCAAGCACGATCTCCAGCGCCACGAACACGACGAAAACCGGCGCCGAAGACCGGTAGATCGCCACGGCGAGGACGACCAGCGCGCATAGCGAACCCATCAGGGCCGCTGCGGGCGAACCGCCAAGCTGTGCGTAGAGGCGGCCCTGAATGTCGGCCCCCGGGCTCGGTGCGCTCCGCAGCAGCCGCCCTATTCCCAGGCGGTCGGCCGCCGACACCGTATATGTCGAACAAATCTCTCCCATCAGCGAAGTATGCGACTCTTTACTTAAGAAAGAGTGGCATAGTCGAAGTCCAACGAGCGAACGCGACCATGATCGGCGTTAAAGCTCCGTGCTGAAATCCGAGAGAGTTGTCCGATCGATCGGAGTTGAGTCTTTCAGCAGACGGGCCGGAATTGGCTTGCGTGAACCGCGCTGCGCCCCGCCTGAGCCAGGGCAGTGTCCGTTCGATGCCGCGCGTGGCCGGGCGCTGTTCGCCCTCCCCATGATGGACTGCACGCCGCCCGCGAAGCGGCGCGAAGGAAGGCAGCATGCCTGCCTTCCGACACGTCGAATCCTAGAGAATATACTTGCTGAGGTCGGTATCCCTGGCGAGGTCGTCCAGCCGTTCGCGCACATAGGCCGCGTCGATGGTGATCGTCTCGCCCTCGTGCTCTTCGGCTTCGAAGCTGATGTCCTCCAGCAGCCGCTCCATCACGGTCTGCAGGCGACGCGCACCGATATTCTCGACCGCCTCGTTCACCTGCGCGGCGATCTTGGCGACTTCGCGCACGGCTTCGTCCGTAATGTCGAGCGTGACCTTCTCGGTCGCGATAAGCGCGGTGTACTGCTCCACCAGATTGGCGCGCGTTTCGGAGAGAATGCGCACGAAATCCTCTTCGGTCAGCGCGCGCAGCTCGACGCGGATCGGCAGGCGGCCCTGCAGTTCGGGCAGCATGTCGCTGGGTTTGGAAACGTGGAACGCGCCGCTTGCGATGAACAGCACGTGGTCCGTCTTCATCGGCCCATGCTTGGTCGCCACGGTCGTGCCTTCGATCAGCGGCAGCAGATCGCGCTGCACGCCTTCGCGGCTCACGGTGCCGCCGCGCTGGTCGGACACGGCGATCTTGTCGATCTCGTCGAGGAAGACGATCCCGTTGCTTTCGGCATTGGCGAGCGCGACTCGCGCCACATCGTCCTGGTCCATGCGCTTCTCGGCCTCTTCGTCGACCAGCCGGTCCCACGCTTCGGGCACGCGCAGCTTGCGGCGGCTGGTGGGCTTCTTGCCCATCGCCTTGCCGAACATGTCGCTAAGGTCGATCATGCCCACATTGCCGCCCATTCCGGGAATATCCATCGTGGTCGCAGGCTGATCCTGCACCTCGATCTCCACCTCGACCTCGTTCATCGCGTTCTGGACGATGCGTTCGCGGAAGCTGTGGCGTGTCGCTTCGGAGGCATTGTCGCCCACCAGCGCATCGAGCAGGCGCTCCATTGCGGCCTGGCTGGCGCTTTCGCGCACGGCTTCGCGGCGACGTTCCTTCTCGAGCCGGATCGCCTCTTCAACCAGGTCGCGCGCGATCTGTTCGACGTCGCGGCCGACATAGCCGACCTCGGTGAACTTGGTGGCTTCGACCTTCACGAAGGGCGCTTCGGCCAGCCGCGCGAGGCGGCGGCTGATCTCGGTCTTCCCGCAACCGGTCGGGCCGATCATCAGGATGTTCTTGGGCGTCACCTCGTCGCGCAGGTCCGGCCCCAGCCGTTGTCTGCGCCAGCGGTTGCGCAGCGCCACGGCGACCGCGCGCTTGGCATCCTTCTGGCCGATGATGTGTTCGTCGAGAGCGCCTACGATCGCTTTGGGTGTCAGGTTGTCTGTCATCGCCGGGGCATTTGGGGCGCACCCGCCGTCATCGCAAGGCGGCAGCCCAGAAAGCCTAGACGCTGCAGCTCATCCGCCGATTGAAACCGGCAAGGGCCGCAAGGCGTGCCATGATCGGGCTTGGGTTGTCGTGCACGTCCGAAATCCCCGTATGCGATGCAGGTTTATGAGCTCGCCGGTCAGCTTATAGCCGCGGATCCAGGCATGTCCTCTACCTTGGCCGCAAACAGGACTTCGGCTAAACATGCCTTTCCTGAGCGCTTATTATAGAGGTCTGCATGTCAGCCACTTGCCCCCATTGCTTTGAGACCGTTCATCCCAAAGCGACCAAGTGCAAACATTGCGGAGGTGCAATTGTTTCTTCAAGCGAACAATTGGGCCGCACCGTGGGCTATATCCTGCTCGCGGGGATCGTCGTTATCTTGGCGATAGTGCTACTTACCGCGTGAAGAAGATACTTCGCCGTCGCACTTAGACCGTTTCCAGCGTCACCTGGTCATTGGTGAAGACGCACACCTCTGCGGCAACCGCCATCGCGCGCCGGGCGATCTTTTCCGGATCGGTTTCGTAGTCGGACAGCGCGCGCGCGGCGGCGAGTGCGTAGTTGCCGCCAGAGCCGATCGCGGCGATGCCGCCTTCGGGCTCCAGCACATCGCCATTGCCGGTCAGCACCAGCAGCGTGTCCTTGTCGGCCACGATCATCAGCGCTTCGAGATTGCGCAGGTATTTATCGGTGCGCCAGTCCTTGGCCAGTTCGACCGCGGCCCGCATCAGCTGGCCCGAATACTGGTCCAGCTTGCGTTCCAGTCGCTCGAACAGGGTGAAGGCATCGGCGGTCGCGCCTGCGAACCCGGCGACGACCTTGCCATCGCCGATCCGCCGGACCTTCTTCGCATTGGGCTTCATCACCGTGTTGCCCATGGAAACCTGACCGTCCCCGGCAAGCACGGTTGTATCCCCGCGCTTCACGCCGATGATGGTTGTGCCATGCCACTGTTGCAGGCCGTGATCTGCCGCTGAATTGCTCATACCGCGCGATATGGGAGGCCCTCTGCGGCTATCAAGCGGTACGCTGCCGCATGCGCTGGCCGCTGCGCCCGATCAGCGCCCCGGCCCGCCGCCGCCCGGCCCGGCACCCGGTGCGCCGACCGTGCCGATATTGCCGAACAGGTCTTCCAGGAAGCCACGCTCGCGGCCCAGCGTCGGCGTCGCGTCGCCGTCGGGCCGCAGATAGACCACCTCGTCGATGCCGGAGCGATCCGCCTCGACCACGTTGCCGTTACCGTCGAACCGAACCGCGAGCACCGAGTGATCCTCGATCCGCGGCCGCACGAAGGGCTTGCGCCCGGTGATGCTGGAAACATAGTACCAGGTTTCGGGGCCGAATTGGCTGGTGAAGGTCGGCCGCCCAAGAGTCGCTTCCACGGATCGCTGGTTGTCGATCCCGGGCTGGACGAGACCCATCAGCCGCTCGTCATTGATGTAGCCGCGCGTTTCCCGGATCGACGAGCAGCCGCCTACCGACACCGCCAGCCCCACCAACAGGACCGGCGCCATGGCCTTAACGATCCGCATAGTCTCGAAACCCTCTTTGCAAATTCTGTGCGCGCCCTTTTGCGCAAGGGCACAAACGCTATATCGTGGCGGAGCCTTAAGGCCTTGCCAGCGCCCGCGCAATGGCACCGGGCCGATCGGAGCCGACACCGCGCCGCAGATGTGGCGAGCGCGTTTGAATTGCCGCTGAATGAAGGACTGCCCGGCCGATGACATTCCTCTCCCGATTGCTGGGTACGCAGCGCGATCCGCGCGAGAAATGGCGCCCCCTGTGGCACCGTCTGGTGGGCGCTGCGCGCGAAGAGCACTGGTATGCGCAGCGCGGTGCGGCGGACACGCTGGACGGGCGGTTCGACATGATCTCGATGCTCACCGCGCTGTTCATGCTCCGCCTCGAGGCAGAGCCCGAGGGCGTGCCCGCCGCTGCGCGGCTGACCGAACTCTTCGTGGAAGACATGGAAGGCCAGATGCGCGAGGCGGGAATAGGCGATCCCACCGTGGGCAAGCTGATGGGCCGCATGATGGCGACGCTGGGCGGTCGCGCGGGCACGCTGCGCGATGCCCTGGCCAGGGAAGACGATGCCGATCTGGCGGGCGTCGTGCGCCGCAACATGCACCTTTCGGACGAAGAGAACGGGCCCGATGCCATGGCGCAGGGGCTGCGCGCGCTCCACGCACGGCTCACACGCACCGATATTGCCATGCTCGAGCGCGGGGAGATCGCCGAATGAGCGACGCACTGCCCCAGCCCGAATTCTCGCGCGAAATCTCGCTGCGCCAGATCGTCGGCCACCCGCTGGATCTGGAAGCCAGCGAGGCCGAACGCGCGGCGCTGGCCCGCCGCTTCGCGATCAGCGCGGTCGAATCGCTGACGGCACGGGTCTCGCTCGACCGGCACGGCGAACGTGTCGCGGTCGAGGGGGCGCTTCAGGCGGATATCGTCCAGCCCTGCGCAGTCTCCGGCGAGGATTTCCCCGTCCATATCGAGGAAGAGATCGCGCTGCGCTTCGTGCCCGAAGGCTCCATCCATCCCTCGCTGGAAGAAGGCGAGGAAATCGAGATCGAGCTGGAGCAGGACGATCTCGACGAGATCGAATATGCCGGCGACAGCTTCGATGTCGGCGAAGCCATCGCGCAGACGCTGGCGCTGGCGATCGATCCCTATGCCGAAGGGCCCAATGCCGACGCCACGCGCGAAAAGGCCGGGATCAAGAGCGACGATGCGCCCAGCGGCCCGCTGGCCGAAGCGCTGGGCGCCGCGCTGAAGAAAGGCTGACCGCCCCGCTCGCGGGTCAGATCCCGGAGAACTTCTCGATATTGCGGATGCGGCCCGAGACGACCAGTTCGTCGCCCGGGAAGATGATCGTGTCCGGGACGGCGTGGATGAAATCCTCGCCCTCGCGCTTCACGCCGACCACCGTCACCTCGTATTTCTTGCGGCACTCGCTGGTCACCAGCGGCAGGCCGACGATCGGCTCGGGCGCCGCCAGCCGTGCGATGGCGAAATCGTCGCCGAAGGCAATGAAATCGAGCAGCCGCTCGTTGATGAGATGCGCGGTGCGTTCCCCCATCCGCTGTTCGGGGAAGACCACGTGGGTCGCCCCGGTCCGCTCAAGAATGCGGGCGTGCTTGTCGTTGGTCGCCTTGGCCCAGATGTTGGTCAGGCCAAGGTCCGCCAGCGCCAGCACGCTGAGCACGCTGGCTTCTATGTCGGTGCCGATCGCCACCACTGCCGATCCGAAATCGGCCACGCCCAGCCGTTCCAACACGGCCTCGTCCGTGGCGTCCGCCTCCACCACCTTGGTCAGGTCCGGCGCGAATTCCTGCACCAGCTCCGCGTCGCAATCGACCGCGAGCACCTCGTGCCCCATCCGCTCCAGCGTGCGCGAGACCGCGCCTCCGAAACGGCCGAGGCCGATAACCAGAACGGGTTTGCGCCTGTCAGCCGACAATGGGGTTCTCCTGCGGATAGCGGTAGGGCCGGTCGCGCCCGCCGATGGCAAGCGCGGTGGCGACGGTGATGGTTCCCACCCGGCCCACGAACATCAGCATCACCAGCACCAGCAGCGCGGTGGGCGGCAGATCGGCGGTGATGCCGGTCGACAGGCCGACGGTGGAATAGGCGGAAATCGTCTCGAACAGGATGTCGTCCAGCGGGATCGGGCTGATCGAGGCGATATAGGTGGTGGATGCGAAGATCAGAGCGGCTGACAGGACGGTGACGGACAGCGCCTGCCGTTCGATCTCGCGCCCGAAGCGGCGCTGGAACAGGCCCGCGTCACGCTGGCCGCGAACCTCGGTCAGCACCACGGCGAACAGGACGAAGAAAGTCGTCACCTTGATGCCGCCTGCCGTCCCGGCGCTGCCCCCGCCGATGAACATCAGGAAGAAATTGGTCATGATCGTCTCGTCATGGAAGGCGCCGACATTCAGGCTGTTGAACCCGGCGGTGCGCGGCATGACCGAATGGAAGGCGGCGTTGAGGATCTTGGCGCCCCACCCCATGGGGCCGAGCGTTTCGGGATTGTGCCATTCCATCGCCAGCGTCGCGCAGAAGCCGAAGGCGAGCAGCGCGGCGGTTCCCGCAACCGTGATCTTGGTGTGCAGCGACCAGCGCCGCCAGGCGATGCCGTTGGTCCGCAAATCCTGCATCACCGGAAAGCCGAGCGCGGTCAGGATCACCGCGAACATGAGCGGGCCCAGGATCAGCGGGTCGTTCTGAAAACCCATCACGCTGTCCGAATAGCTGGAGAAGCCGGCATTGTTGAACGCGCTGACCGAATGGAACAGGCCGTGCCACACCGCGAGGCCGAGCGATTCGTGGTACGTGCCGAACAGCCGCGCGGCGAGGATCGCCGCCACGACACCTTCCACCACCAGGGTAATCGCGAGGATCAGCTTGAGCGCGGTGACCGCGTCGTGTTTTTCCAGCCTGCTGCGCTCCACCTGCGTCGCCATTCGGTCGCGCAGGCCGAAGCCGCGCCCCGCCATCAGGCCGAACAAGGTCGCCGAGGTCATGATCCCGAACCCGCCGACCTGGAACAGCAGCAGGATCACGCCCTGGCCGAAGCCCGACCAGTAGGTGGGCGTATCGACCACGATCAGCCCGGTGACAGCCACGGCAGAGGTGGAGGTGAAGACTGCGGTCAGCAGCGGAGCGCGGGTGCCCGCAGTGGTCGCAAAAGGCAGGCTGAGCAGGATCGTGCCCACGATGATCGCGCCCAGAAACAGCAGCGGGATCAGACGAATCGGGTCGCGTAGGGCAAGCACACGCCGCATCTGCGCCTATCGCGCGGGCGAATAAAGACGCAAAAGCGAACTGGCGGATCAAACGGCAACGAACCGTTCGATGCCCACGCGTTCGAGAAAGGACGCATCATGGCTGACGACCAGCAGCGCGCCATCGAATTGCCGAAGCGCATCCTCCAGCACTTCGAGCGACTCGATATCGAGGTGATTGGTCGGCTCGTCGAGGATCAGCAACCAGGGCGGCGCAGCGCCAGCCAGTGTGACCGCCAGGCCTGCGCGCAACCTTTCCCCTCCTGACAAGGTGCCCACGATGCGCAGCGCATCGCGGTTACGGAACGCGAAGCGCGCGCACTGCGCATGGGCGCTTTCTCTATCCAGTTCGGGATGACGGGCGCGCAGATTGTCGAGGATGCTCGCATCGCCGTCCAGCATCTCCAGATGCTGGTCGAGCATGGCGATCCGACCCTGCGCGCGGTACGCTTCGCCCGCCACGGGATCGAGCAGCCCTGCCGCAATCCGCAGCAGCGTCGTCTTCCCCGCCCCGTTGGGGCCGGTCAGCGCAACACGTTCCGGCCCGTCGATCCGCAGGGTCCACGGGCCCAGCCTGCGGCTTCCGACAGCCGCCTCCACGCGGTCCAGCGCAAGCACCCTCGCCCCGGACGGCAGACCGCTTGCCGGCATCTCGATGGTCAGCGGTGTGACGATCTCGACTTTGGCTTGCGCTTCTTCCCGGCGCCTTGCCGCCTCGCCGATCAGGCGGTCGCTCGTCGCATGTTCGCGTCCGTCGGTGTTCTCCGCACGTTCGGCCCGGGCATCGAGCACGATCTTCGGTTCCGATCCCCGTGCGGCCACCGCCCGGCCCGCCTTGTCGCGCCGCGCCTTGGCCTCTCGCCGCGCCTGCGCAGAGCGTTGCGCAGTGCGAAGTGCTGCGTCGGCGCGCTCGCTCTCCTCGGCAGCGCGTGCGCGCTCCGCATCGCGCGCGGCGGCAAAGGCGGACCAGCCGCCGCCGAAGCTGCGTATGCCGATGGGCGTCAGCTCCACGATCCGGTCCATGGTTTCGAGCAGCGCGCGATCATGGCTGGCGACCAGCACGCCGCCGCGCCAATCGCGGATCAGGGCTGCGATTGCAGCGCGCCCGGCAGCATCGAGATTGTTGGTCGGCTCGTCCAGCAGCAGCAGATCTGGCGCTTCCAGCCTCAGGCGCGCAATTCCGATGCGGGTCCGCTCCCCGCCGGACAGGGTACCGATTCGCCGGTCGAGCGGTATGGCAGGCAGGCCGACCTGCGCCAGCGCAGCCTCGATCCGATCTTCGAGAGACCAGTCCGCATGGGCGAGATCGTCCGGAGTGCCCTCGCCTGCCAGCACGCGGTGGAGCACTTCGAGTTGGCCCGCCACGCCGAGCGCGCGAGCAATCGTAAACTGTGGCGGCAGGTCCTGATGCAGGACGCCAGGCGTGCCGGAAGCGTGAATGGTGCCGGACGACGGCTTTGCCGCACCGGCAATCAGGTCGAGCAGGGTCGACTTGCCCGAGCCGTTGCGCCCGACAAGGCCGACTCGCTCGGTACCGATCGAGAGCGTCAGATCATGGAAGAGCGGGCTGCCGTCAGGCGTGCGCGCGGTTACGGAATCGAGTGTGAGGAAGGGAGACATAGGGCACCGTGGCAGGGATCGGGACAAAGCGGTTCGCGTTGTTCGTCCTGATGTTCACGGCACAATTCCTTCTCTGGCTCGGCTGGAATGTATGAGGGGGGTTTGGCCGGTGCAAGCCGAAGTGCTTTGCGAGGGGGCACGCGCCGCACCAACGCACCGATTTCGCTGTCCTACAGCCACGGCACACGGCATCTTCGCGCGGCTTGAACGCAAGGCTCTTTGACAGCGTCTTTTCCGCCGGAAACGGCTCCCTTGCGACAAGGGAGTTTTTAGCCCCTGGACACTGTGTCAGGTGTGTCAGGGCGGATGCTCAGAACGTTGCGGGCGGGCCGTAGAACATCGCGACCTCGATGATTCGCATCACGTCCCTGGGCCAGGTCATCGTCACGTCGACCGTCCAGATCGGCGCGTTGTGCCCGTCGGGCATCAGCGTGAGCTGGTAGCGCGGGAAGACCTCGCCATCGCGCGATTTGCGTTCGATCTGCCAGACATCGTCGAGGTCTAGCGCGACGAAGGCATCGCGCGGGCCGATGCGGTTCTGATCGTAGGATGCGGGGGCACCGCTGGAGAGGTCGAAGTAGGTGTTCCTGCCATCCCTCAACTTTGCCTGCTCCTGCCGCAACGCATCGAGCACCCAGCTCGCCTCGTCCGCGGGGATGGATCGCAAATGCTGCGCAGGCGCGGCGGGCTGCGATTGCGCATGGAGCGCCCCGGGCACACCAAGCCCGCAGGCGAGCGCTGCGATCATGCGGAAGCGGGATGAGCGGATATGCATCCGCTCATCCTTGCCGTGTCGTAATGTCTGAAGTGTGAACCCGGCTCAACGCCGCCGGCCAGCACCCTAGAACGGAATGTCGTCTTCTAGATCGTCGTAATTGGCGCCGCCGCCACCCGATCCGCCGCCGCCCTGGTTCCAGCTGCCGCCCTGATCGTTGCCACCGCCCGATCCGCCGCCGTAGCCGCCTCCCGAACCGCCACCACGCTGGCCGCCGCCGAAGCCGCCGCCACCACCGCCGCCGCCGCCGCCTTGTGCGCCGTCGAGCATGGTCAGCGTCCCGTCGAAGCCGCGCAGCACGACTTCGGTGCTATAGCGGTCCTGCCCGTTCTGGTCCTGCCACTTGCGGGTCTGCAGCTTGCCCTCGATGTAGACCTTGCTGCCCTTCTTCAGGAACCGCTCGACCACGTTGACGAGGCCTTCGGAGAAGATCGCGACGCTGTGCCACTCGGTCCGCTCCTGGCGTTCGCCGGTGTTGCGGTCCTTCCACGTCTCGCTGGTCGCGATGCGCAGGTTGGCCACCTTGCCGCCGTTCTGGAAGCTGCGGATTTCGGGGTCTGCGCCCAGATTGCCGATCAGCATGACCTTGTTGAGGCTGCCCGCCATGATTCGTATCCCTTCGTGTCTGTTGCCAAGGGCCTATCGAATGGGGCGCATCGGGGCCAGTAGGGACGCTACCGATTTGAACAGGCTCGCTACAGCCCCAGCGCCACCGCGCTCCAGTAGGTGATGCCCGCGAAGATGTAGGCCAGCGCAAACAGGTATCCCACCATGAACAGCGGCCATTTCCAGCCATTCGTCTCCCGCCGGGCGACCGCGATGGTGGAAAGGCACTGAGGCGCGAACACGAACCAGGCGAGGAAAGCGAGCGCGGTCGGCAGGCTCCACCTGTTCGACAGCGTGCTGGCAAGCCCCTCGGCCTCGGCCTCCTCGTTCTCCGCATCGATCGCGTAGGTCGTTGCGAGCGAGGCGACCGCCACTTCGCGCGCGGCCATCGCGGGAATCAGCGCCAGGCTGATCTCGCGGTTGAAGCCGATCGGCTCAAGAACGACGTTCAGGCCGTCCGCGATCTGGCCCGCGAAAGATGCGTCGACCTGGCTCTCGCCCGGCTCGGCCTGCGGGAAGCTGAGCAGGACCCAGAGGATCACCGTCGCGGAAAAGATGATGGTACCCGCACGCCGCAGGAACACCCAGGCGCGCTGCCACAGGCCCAGGGCGATGTCGCCCACGCTCGGCAGCTGATAGCGCGGCAGTTCCATGATGAAGCCGGTCGCCCCGCCCTTGGTCAGGGTGCCGCGCAGCACCAGCGCGACGATCAGCGCGCCCACGATACCCGCCAGGTAGAGCGCCAGAAGCACAAGCCCCTGCAGGCCGATCCCCCAGCCCACCTCGCGCGCCGGAATGAAGGCAGCGATGATGACAGCATAGACCGGCAGCCGCGCCGAACAGGTCATCAGCGGCGCGATCAGGATCGTGGTCAGCCGGTCCTTCGGATCGGCGATGGAGCGGGTCGCCATGATGCCGGGGATCGCGCAGGCAAAGCTGGAGAGCAGCGGAATGAAGCTGCGCCCGGACAGCCCGACGCCCGCCATCAGGCGGTCCATCAGGAAGGCGGCGCGGGCCATGTAGCCGGTTGCCTCCATGATGAGGATGAACAGGAACAGGATGACGATCTGCGGCAGGAACACCACCACCGAGCCAACGCCCGCGATGATCCCCTCGGTCAGCAGATCGCGCAGGAAGCTCTCTGGCAACGCACCCTCGACCCACGCGCCCAGCGCCCCGGCCCCGCCATCGAGCGCATCGGTCAGCGGCGCGGCCCAGGCGAACACGGCCTGGAAGATCACGAACAGCAGCGCGAGCAGGATCAGCGGACCGGCCCACGGATTGAGCAGCACGCTGTCCAGCCGGTCGCCCACGCGACGCGCCTTGGAAGTCTGGTACACCGTGGCCTTCGCAATGGTGCGCGCCTCCAGCCGCCGCTCGGTCGCGTCCATGACGGGGCGATCGGCATGCGTACCGATCTGCGCACGCGCATCGGCGATGGCACTTTTCAGATCGTCGAGCCCGCGACGGCGCACGGCAACCGTCTCGATCACCGGTACGCCCAGAGCCTGCGAGAGGACCGTCGCGTCGAGCTTGAGCCCGTCGCGTTCGGCCATATCGATCATGTTGAGCGCGACGATGGTCGGCTTGCCCAGCGCCAGCACTTCCTGCGCGAAAACCAGATGCTGTTCCAGATTGCCCGCATCGAGCACGAGCACCAGCACATCCGGCTCCGCCTCGCCCGGAAATTCGCCCTGCACCACCTGCCGCGTGACTTCCTCGTCCGGACTGGATGCGTCGAACGCGTAGGCGCCGGGCAGGTCGATCACCTCGGCCTGGGTGCCATCGGGCAGCGCGAGGATGCCCGCCACGCGTTCCACCGTAACGCCGGGATAATTGGCGATCTTCTGCCGCGCGCCGGTCAGCTTGTTGAACAGCGCGCTCTTGCCGCAATTGGGGTTGCCGAGCAGCGCGACCCGGAAATTCTCGCTCATGATCCGCTGCCCCTCAGTCCGCTTCGAGCGAAATGGCGGAGGCCTGGCTCTTGCGCAGGGCGATCGTCATCCGGCCGATCGACACCGCGACCGGGTCGCGCCCACCGAACACGCCGTGGTGCGCCATGCCGACCTCGACACCCGTTTCGAACCCGAGAGCGCGCATCCGCTTCGCATCGGCGGGCGGCAGCGCGCCCCAGTCAATGGCGGCGATCCGGGCGCGATGGCCAGGTTTCAGGCTTTCGAGCGTCATGCGCGCGCTTCTGACAAAGCACGGGCGTAAATGCAACTGATTATCAATACTGGATGGGAGGCTATCTGGCGGGGTACCGCATACGTCCCAGCAGGCGCACGGGGCTGAAACGCTCGCGGCTTCCCCCGCCCGTCAGCTGCGCCTTGGTCTTTTCGAACTGCATCACATTTTCGATCCGCCGATCGAGGAAGGCGCGGGCCTCGGACTTGTCCTCGCTTTCGTCATCGAGCCAGGCGAGCAGTGTCGAACCATAGACCGACGCGAGAATCGCGCGCTTCGTGTAGTGATTGTAGTCCGTGGCCGTATCGCCGGCGAGCCGCCACATGATATCCGCGCTCTGCCATGCACTGCGCATCGCCTGGCGGGCGTTCTGCGGCATGGCGCTGATGGCCAGCGCCCGGCGCAACGCCTCTTCCTGGCCTGCGACCGCGTCCAGCCGATACCATACCAGGTCGCGGATCTTGTCGCGGATCTTGCGGCCTTCCAGCGTTTCCGGCGGCAGGTCGCGCGCCATCGCCTGATCGATCGATTCGATCCAGGCGGTGATCATCGCCATCGCTTCTGACTGGCCCCCTTGCCCCTTGAAGGCCAGCCGGGCGAGTGCCGGGTCCACGCCCTCCATCTCGGCGGCCGCCGTCAGCGCGGCCTGCGTCCAGCCGTCGAAGATCGCGGAATCCGCAATCGCGGGCGCAAGCGCGAGACGCAATTCGTCGAGGGTGAGGTCTGCGGCGTCGTCGATCATCAGAGGCTGGGCCCGTATTGCTGCTGCGGCGCCGCGTTTTCGCGCGCCTCGTCGGCTGTGGCAAATTCTTCGCTCAGGCGGCGCTCGCCAATCAGCGCGACATAGTCCCGCGCCGAGCGGCCCGAATTGTCGGTCCGGTCGGGGTCGGCTCCATTGGCCAGCAGCACGCGCACCAGCGGGATGTCGCGGCGATGCACCGCTGCGATCAGCGGGGTCTCCCCGGTACTCGACAGCGGATCCACTCGCGCGCCGTATTCCAGCAGCGCGGTGACGCCTTCGACATGGCCGAGACGCGCGGCGATCATCAGCGGCGTCACGCCGTCCCTGTCGGCCAGATCGGGGTCTGCGCCATTCTTGGCCAGGAACCTGATCCAGGTCGTATCGCGCCGGGCCGCGACGATGTGCATCGCGGTTTCGCCACTCGTCTTGTCGCGGGTGTTGAGGATCGTGGTGGCACTCGGGTCCTTGACGACGGCATTCACTTTCGCGCCATCCCGATCACGCACCGCTTCCAGAAACTGGTACCCGTCGGAACCCAGCCCGGCCTGGGCGAAAGCGGCGCTACCGAGCGCGGCGACTGATAAGACGGCCACGCGGACCAAGTTGCGGAAAAACGGCAGCGACACCTTATACACTCCTGTCCAAGCCCCTAGATTTCGTGCACGGAGCCCTTTCCGATCCGCAGTTAGCAGACGCTGAACCCGATTGCCATGCGCGCGACCATGCACTTCTTACCCGCCCTGACCCGCCCTGTGATGGCCTCCGTGCTGCTGATGCTTGCTGCCTGTTCGGCGAGCGAGCAGCCCGCCGCCCCACCTCCGCTGGAAGGCGCCGCAATCGGCGGCGATTTCACTCTGACCGGCGAGGACGGCGAGCCCGTTTCCTGGGGCGATTTCGCTGGGCAGTACCGCACGATCTATTTCGGTTACACCTTCTGTCCAGACGTCTGTCCGGTCGACGTGCAGCGCGCCATGGCGGGTCTGAAGCGGTTCGAGGAGAGCGATCCGGAACGCGCCGCGAAGATCCAGCCGCTGTTCGTCAGCGTCGATCCGCAGCGCGACACGCCCGAGGTGCTGACCGAGTTTACCGACGCCTTCCACCCGCGGCTGATCGGCATGACCGGCAGCAAGGCGCAGCTGGACCAGGTGGTGAAGGACTTCGCTGCCTACTACCGGATCGGCGAACCGAACGAAGCGGGCGGCTATCTGGTCGACCATACCAGCATCACCTATCTGTTCGGCCCCGACGGCGAGCCCATCGCCATCCTGCCGACCGACGAAGGGCCGCAGGCAGTTGCCGCGGAACTCGACAGATGGGTACGCTGAGGGACCGTTTCTGGGAGCGTCCGCTCGACGAACTGACGACGCCAGAGTGGGAAGCGCTGTGCGACGGCTGTGGCCGGTGCTGCCTGCACAAGCTTGAGGACGAGGACACCGGCGAACTTGCCGAGACCAACGTCGCCTGCCGTCTGCTGGACTGCTCGACCGCGCGCTGCCGCGACTATGCCAACCGCAAGACCTTCGTGCCCGATTGCCTGCGGCTGACCCGTTCACTGGTCGGCAAGTTGCCGTGGCTGCCCGATAGCTGCGCCTACCGCCGCCGTGCGGACGGGCGCCCGCTGCCGCGCTGGCACTACCTGCTCACCGGATCGCGCGAGGATGTGCACCTTGCTGGCGCAGGCGTGGCCGGTCGCGTGATCTCGGAAACCCATGCGGGGCCGATCGAGCATCACATCGTCGAATGGACCGACGCCACCGGGGAAACGGACGGGTGATCGACTGGCTGCGCGATCCTGCCGATCCCGTGGTCGCGCTGGCGCATGGCGATCTGCCGCTGGTGATCCGCCGTCATCCTCGCGCAAAGCGCATGACCTTGCGGCTCTCGCTCGACGGGCAGAGCGCGCAGGTCACATTGCCGCGCTGGGCCGCCACGCGCGAGGCCGTGCGGTTCGCGCAGGCGCGCGCCGACTGGCTGGAGGCGCAACGCGCGAAGCGCCCGGCTGCAAGGGAGCCGGAACCGGGTGGCACAGTGGATTTCCGGGGCAAAACACTCACCATCGACTGGTTCGAGTCCCACCCGCGCCGGGTCCATCTCAGAGAAGGGGCGGTTGCACTGGGCGGTCCGCGAGAGGGAATGTCGGCACGCCTCAAGCGCTGGATGCAGGGCGAAGCGCGCGCGCTGTTTGCCGACGACATCGACTTCTACGCAAGCCGCGCCGGGATAGCGGCTCCGCAGTTCGCGCTCAGCAATGCGCGTCGGCGGTGGGGCAGCTGCTCTTCCAACGGCACGCTCCGGCTCAACTGGCGGCTGGTACAGGCCCCCGACGCCGTGCGGCGTTCGGTGGTCGCGCACGAGACCGCCCACCGCGTCCATTTCGACCATTCGCCGCAGTTCCACGCGCTTCTGGGCGAACTGTTCGAGGGCGACCTGATCCAGGCGGAGGCCTGGCTGAAGGCCCATGGACCGCAGCTCTTCGCAAGCTTCGGCTGACCCCGCTCCAAAGTCCGCACTGGCGGCTGGCGGGCGCAGGCCTTATATCGACCGGATGCGTATCAGCCCGAAATACGATGTTGCCGGCGGTGTCGGGGACCTGTGGAACGAACTCAAGCGGCCCCAGCCCTATCGCTGGCCGATCCTGGCTGCCTCCTGCGTGGTGCCGGGCCTTATGCTGTACGTCTTCGCGTCGGAGCGCTGGTACGCAGAGCCCGCTGCGCCGGAAATCGTCTACATCACCACCTTCGCCCCCGACCGGAGCGAGGAGGAGATCATCGCCTCCAACCTCGAAAACCAGGAGCGCAAGGAAGCGCGCCAGCGGCTGGAGGAAGCGCGGATCGAAAAGCGGCGCGAGATGTACCGCGCGCTGGGGCAGGCGACCGGCATCGATACCGACAAGATGGAGGCCGAGATCGCCGAAGAGCGCGCCCGCGAGGAAGCCGAGGCGCAGGCCCGGCTGGAAGAGGCCACGGGCGGATCGGTTGACACCTCCGACACCCAGTAACCTCGGCAGCAGCGAAGCACGATGGCTGGCCGCCGCGGCGCGTCTGGCCTTGCGCGCTCGGCCCGCGAGCAACCCCAACCCGGGCGTCGGATGCCTTATCGTGAAGCAGGGCCGCGTGATCGCGCGCGGCTGGACCCAGGCCCGCGGCCGCCCCCACGCCGAGGCAATGGCGCTCGAACTGGCGGGCGACGACGCACGCGGCGCGGACGTTTTCGTAACGCTGGAGCCGTGCGCGCATGTCTCCCAGCGCGGCCCCGCCTGTGCCGACCTGCTGGCGGCTGCAGCGCCCGCGCGGGTGATCGTGGGCGCGAGCGATCCCGATCCGCGCACAGCAGGCAAAGGCATCGAACGGCTGCGGGCCGCAGGGATCGAGGCGATCCTTGCGCAGGACCCGCACAGCGCCGACAGCCTTTCCGGCTACCTTACCCGCGCACGGCGTGATCGACCGCATGTCACGCTCAAGCTCGCGCTCTCGCTCGACGGGTGCATCGCGATGGCCGACGGTTCCAGCCAGTGGATCACCGGCGAGGCGGCGCGCGCGCATGTCCATTCGCGCCGTGCGCTGGCCGATGCGATTTTGGTCGGTGGAGGCACATGGCGGGCCGACACCCCCCGCCTCGACGTGCGCCTGCCCGGGCTGGAGACGCGCAGTCCGCAGCGCTGGGTGCTAACCTCGCAGGAGGCCCCGGGCGCACGGACGATCGCCGCTCCGGCGGAGATCGCGCGCATTCCGGCGCAGTACCTCTACGTCGAGGGCGGCGCCCGCACGGCCGCGAGCTTCCTGGAAGCCGACCTTGTCGACCGGCTGGAGATCTACCGCGCACCGATCCTGATAGGCGGCGGCATACCTGCCCTGCCAGATTTCGGCCTTGGCGAGCTTGCGCAGGCGCACGGACGCTGGCAGCCGGTGGAAAGACGCAATCTCGGCCCCGATACGTTCGAGGCCTTTGCCCGCACCCGCTAATGGAGCCGCCATGTTCACCGGTATCGTAACAGCCATCGGCACCATCGCCGCAACCGAGCAGCGCGGCGACCTGCACGTGCGCATCGCCTGCCCGTTCGACCCGGACCGGATCGCCATCGGCGCCTCCATCGCGTGCTCGGGCGTGTGCCTGACAGTGACGGAGCGCGGAGGGACGCCCGGCGATGCGTGGTTCGCGGTGGACGTATCGCAGGAAACCGTATCGCGCACCGTGCCCGGCCAGTGGGAGGAAGGCCGCAGGCTCAACCTCGAACCCTCGCTCAGGCTGGGTGACGAGCTGGGCGGGCACCTTGTTACGGGCCATGTCGATGCGGTGGGCGAAGTGGCACAGGTGCGCCGCGTGGATGGCTCCATCCACCTCGAAATTCGCGCGCCAAAGACGCTTGCGCCTTTCATCGCCCCCAAGGGTTCGATCACCGTCGACGGGGTCTCGCTGACGGTCAACGCGGTTGAGGACGAGGCGGACGGCTCGGCGCGGTTTGCGCTCAACATCATCCCCCACACCGGCGAGGTGACGACGCTGGGCCAACTGGCCGAAGGCGACCACGTGAACCTCGAAATCGATGTCCTTGCACGCTACCTCAAGCGGATGCAGGCGCTGGCCGGCTGATCGGAGATAGTGGAATGATGACCTGGGGCATTTTGCTGGTGCTGGCGCTGTTCATGCGGTTCGGGCCGGATATCCCTTTCCGGCGTATGCTGAACCGGCATCTGGTCGAGCGCCCTCTCGACATCCTTCTTGCCCACAGGCGGCACCAGTTCGTCTTCATGATCATTGCGCCGTTGATGCTGCTGCTGGGCGGCGAAGCGACCCTGATCTTCGGGCCCGAACTGATGCTGGCCTATGCCGCCGATGTCGCGCTCTATATCGATCTGGTGGTGATCGCGGCGGCCTCCGCTTCGTGGACCCGCGCCCATGCCGCCCTGTCGCGCTGGCGCCCCCGCTTCTTGCGACAGGACAAGCGCAAGGCCAGCGGCGCAACACCGCGCGCCAGGCGCAGTCAGCGGACGCCCGCGCGCCTCACCGGCGCCAACGACGACGATGGCGAGGGACGCGACGCCGGTGGCTTTGAAGTCCGTTGGAGCAATGCCGCAGCCGCATGACGGAAATCAGAACCGAGCGGTTGCTGCTGCGCCCCGCCAAAGCGTGCGACCTCCAGGCCTTCCACACCATCCTCAGCGACAGGGACGCGACCGCATACTGGTCGACGCCACCACACACGGACATTGCCGAAACCCAAGCCTGGCTGGACGCCATGCTTGCCATCGACCCGGCCCAGGGCGAGGACTTCGTGATCGAGCACGAGGGGCGCGTGATCGGGAAGGCAGGCCTGTTCGCATTCCCCGAAATCGGCTTCATCCTCCATCCCGATGCATGGGGCAAAGGCTTCGCGGGAGAGGCGCTGCGGCCCGTGCTGGACCGTGCCTTCGCTGTGCACGATCTGCCCACAGTGGAAGCAGACGTGGACCCGCGAAACACCGCCTCGCTACGCCTGCTCCGGCGGATGGGCTTTGAGGAAACGGGCCGCGAGAGCCGCACGCTGAAGATCGGCGACGAGTGGTGCGACAGCGTGTACCTCAGCCTGAACAACCCGAAGGCCGGCGGTGCCCGACGGGCCGAAGCGAGCGCCCGGCCCATCGCGCCCTGACACACCTGACACAGTGTCCAGAGGGAGAATTCCTCGCGCTTTCACAGCGCGGGTCGTTGCGGCAGCGAACGGTGTCAAAGAACGGTCCGACCATAGCGGTGCGGGCCGATGTAGGACAGCGCCCGGTGCCAGATGTCAGACCGGGGCCGTCTCGGCCTGCCTCAGCGCAAGCACCTCCCCGCCCTTGGCGGCCACGGCCACCGTGTGTTCGAACTGCGCGCAGAGCTTTTCCGTCCCTTGTCACGACCGTCCATCCATCATCGCCCAGATGCGCAGCGGGGCGGACCGCGCGGATGCCCGCCCACATCGCGTTCTGCGCGATGCGGACGATGCGCCTGCCCTGAGGCGGGACATTGAGCAGATCTGATCTCTAATCGTCGGCGGCAGCACCCTCCCCATCGTCGAAGGTACGGATGATCTTGCCCATTAGGCCCAGGAACTGCTCGCGCTCTTCGGGCGACAGGCTCGACAGCGCGGTGTCGTTCACCGCCAGCGCCGCATCGATCGCCGGGCCGCGCAGGCTCTTGCCCCTGTCGGTCAGGCGGATCTCCTGCACCCGGCCATCGGCCTTGCTGCGCCGTCTGGCGATCAACCCGTCACGCTGCATCCGCGCCAGCGTGTTCGCCATGGTGGCCTGCTCCACCCCTATGCGGCGGACCAGCTCGGTCTGCGTCAGACCGTCATCCTCCCATAGCTGGACCATCACCGGGAAGACACCGGTGGAAAGCCCCAGCGGCTTGATCCGCGCTTGCAGCGCAGCCGCAAAGCGTCGGGCAAGGTCGTTGACCAGATAGCCGGCCGAACTGTCTTTCGAGAAGCGCATGGCCCCCCGATAGGCCGGCATAGCTCGCTATGCAAATAAGCATAGCTTGCTATCAAGCAATATAATAGCTAGCTATGTATATGCCCGCCGCGGCTGTCGCGGCGGGGCGCGCGAAAGCACGGAGGTTCGTCATGTCTAAACTGATCCACCCCATCGCAGGGGTCTTCGCAACAGGGCTGATCGCGGTCTTCTGGCTGTCGACCGTACTGGTGGAAACGTTGGGCACCCATGCACAGATCGCCACGGTCAAGCTGGCGATACCCTGGGGCTTCCTGCTGCTGGTCCCCGCGCTGGCCGCTACGGGCGGTACGGGGTTCATCCGGTCGCGCGGGGCGCGCGGAGGCCTTGTCGGGCGCAAGCTGCGGCGCATGCCGATCATTGCGGCGAACGGCGCGATCATCCTCATCCCGGCGGCGTTGTTCTTCGCCTGGAAAGCCGACGCGGGCGAATTCGATACGGTGTTCTTCGTGGTACAGGCCGTGGAACTTCTCGCAGGCGCGGTGAACCTTACGCTGCTTGCGCTGAACATGCGCGACGGGCTGCGCATGACCCGTCGCCTGCCGATGTCCGCCCGAAGCCGCTGAGTCCCGACGCGCGCGCCTAGGTGTCGCTTGCCAGCGGGCCGTCCGCAAAATCCTCACGGCGGATGGCGTAGATCAGGTGCAGCACGCGCTTGCGCTGGTATTTGGAAAGGTCGGTTCGCCGGGTACGCTGTGCCCCGATATTTTCCAGCGCGGTGCGGCTGCGCCAGTTGGCCTCGCCGACGCGGAAATCGACACGCTCGACACTCTCGAGAGCATGGCCGACCATCAGCCGCTTGATCTCCCGGTTAGCGCCCTTCCCCCAGTAGCGCGTGGCGATGAAGGTCCAGCCGATCTCGACCGAGCTTTGCTCTTCCTCGTCCTCCTCGGCACTCTTCAGCGCCTGGAACCGTGACGAGCCGATGATCTCGCCCCTGACCTTGTCGATAATCGCCAGCGCGCCGCCTTTGGCCAGCGCATCGTCGAAGAAGTCGCGGAAGACATCCTGCCGCCAGCGATCCTGCATGGGATGCTGTTCCCACACCGCCGGATCCGAGGCGATTGCGTAGAGCGCGTCCCAGTCCTCGGCGGCTAGCGGCCGCAGCAGATACCGCGCCCCTTCGAGGCGCGGCTGACGGTCCAGCTCAGGCAGAGACATCCGCCAGGGCGGCGACGAACTTGTCGATATTGCCCTTGGTCAACCCGGCGATGTTGATGCGCCCCGAACCGGCCATGTAAACCGCGTGATCGTCGCGCAGCTTCGCGATCTGATCCTTGTTCAGCGGCAGCATCGCGAACAGTCCGTTCTGATCCTCCAGATGCCCCAGCGGCACGCCGTCCACCTTGCCGTCCGCCTTGGCGAGGTAGGAGCGCACCCAGCGCAGCCGCTCGCGCATGCCGGTCAGTTCGTCGAGCCAGGTCTGGCGCATTTCCTCGTCGCGCAGGGCGATGCGCACCACAGCGCCGCCATGATCGGGCGGCATGGACCAGTTGGCGCGCGCCAGCGCTGCCGCGTTAGAAAGGGCCGCGCCCAGTTGCGCGGGCTCGGCAACCTTGGCGTAGAAAGCGCCCACCCGGTCCCGATAGAGGCCGAAATTCTTATCGCAGCTATAGGCCACCAGCGCGTAAGGCACCTTGGCCAGCACCTTGCGCAGGCCCGCCGCATCTTCTTCCAGCCCTTCGCCAAGGCCCTGGTAGGCAATGTCGATGATCGGCAGCACGGGGCTGGTGGAGAGCGCCTCGGCGATCTCGTCCCATTGCTCGGGCGAATAATCGATCCCGGTCGGGTTGTGGCAGCAGGCGTGGATCAGCACCGCATCGCCTTCGCGCCCGGCACGGATGATCTCGAGCAGCGCGTCTGCATCGGCACTGCCATCGGCGTTTGCGTGGCTGAACGTGGGCGCTTCCAGCCCGACATCGGTGATGATCGGGATATGGTTGGGCCAGCTCGGCGTGCCGACATGCACGCGCGTGACCCCGGCCTTCTGCGCGATGGCAATGGCGAGGCGCACCGCGCCGGTCCCGCCGGGGGTCTGCAAACCGTCGATCCGGCCGCCCATCGTCGCGTCCGATCCGAAGACGATCGGCATCAGCGCGTTGACGAAGCCGCTGTCGCCCTCCGGCCCCAGATAGCTCTTGCTGTCCTGCTCATCGAGCAGGCGCCGCTCCGCCGCCTTGACCGCCGCGAACACGGGCGTCGCGCCATCGTCGGTACGGTACACGCCCACGCCGAGGTCGATCTTGTCCTCGCGCTCGTCGGCGGCGAATTGCTTGATGAGCGCGAGCAGCGCGTCGGGCGGAGTGTCTTGCAGGCGATCGAGCATGCCCGCCCCATGCTATCGCCGGGGCGGGAGGGCAACCGCTAATGTGCAGGGCAGCGCCGTCAGAACGGCAACCAACGGTGCTTCTTGGAGAATTTCATGTAGCCCGCGTTCACACCCAGGCGCAGGCCCGCCCCCATGCGGATCGGGATCAGCACCTTGTCACCCTTGCGCAGATAGCTCGCGGTGACGCCGCCGATGAAATAGGCCTGCCCCTCGCCCGCCGGGAAGCGCGCGTAGAGTTCCTCGGTGTCGAACAGGTTGTAGACCAGCACGAAGGTCTTGCCGCCATTCGCGCCCACGTCGAAGCCGATCGAAGGGCCCGTCCAGTAGACCGGCCGCTGGCCTTCCACCTTGTGATAGAGCGTACCCGATCCGTAGCGCGCGCCGACGATGAACGCACCGCCCGCCTCGCGTCCCACGATGTAGCCGTTGGGCTTGCCCTGATCGGCCAGCACACGCTCGATCATGCGGGCGATCCCTTCGGCATTTTCGCCGAAGAAGCCCTGTGCGGCGCCGATCAGGTCGTCGTCGCGCCAGGTATTGGGATCGTCCGCAGCATCCCGCGCGGCCTGGGCATAGTCGGGCGCGGGCGTAGCTGCCGTGCTGCCGTAGGTCTCGCTTTCGGTGGCCTGATCGTTCGAGGGGGAAAGATCGGTCCAGGTCGAAACCTGCGATTCCGGCTCTGCCGGGGCCGGCTGCTGTGCGGTGCCATCGGGATTGCCATAGACCGAAGGTTCGCCGGGGTTTTCGGAGATATCGCCGTCGATCTGCAGATTCGGATCGACCTGCTCTATCGATTGCGCGGCAAGCGGGGCGGAAGCCATGGCGAAGATCGCCGCGAGAAGCGTGGCGACACGCCGGATGCTGAGAGTGCGGGGCATGGGCCACGCTCCTTCGCGAATGGTTGTACGGGCAATTCCGCCTGTAGACTGAATCGCCTGAACCTCACGCATCAAGGGCGAACACGGCGAGGCGAATCGAAAACGGGCCGAACCGAATCGAAAACGGCGCCGAACGGGTCGATGGCGGCCCGCGCGAATTCCTTGGCGATGCGCCCTTGTGCCCACCCCCACCCCTCGGTATAGCGCGCGGCTCTCGCGTCGCAGGGCGCGTGCGGAGACGTGGGTGAGTGGCTGAAACCAGCTCCCTGCTAAGGAGCCATACCTCTATCGGGGTATCGAGGGTTCGAATCCCTCCGTCTCCGCCACCTTCCTTCCTGAAATCGTTGATTCAACGTGGTTGCCCAAAGGAAGGTCGCGCCGTCCCGCAACCCGCCCCACGGCGCTGATGTGGTTGGAAGGCCCAAGGATTCGGCGCATCGTTCGTTAGGATGCCGCGATGCAGGCTTTCGATCATTCAGGTGACCACGCCAAAAATCAGGCGTCTGGTTCCTTTGACAACCCAAGCGGTCGCGCTTTCGCCCTCTATCATGAAGGCATCAGCGAAGCCGGCTTATCGCGCGCGCGGGGCTGACCGGCGGAAGCAGTGCCGCCGAAGCCGCCCGGGCGGAGTTCCCCGACCATGCCCGCACGCGTCCCGGAACGAAGAACCCGAGCGCCCCTGATGAGGCGCCCGGGTTCCGGATTCGATCGGCCCTTCCGTGGGAAGGAGTCTGGACCGGTTGCCGAACCCATCTCGTGAGCTCTGCGGCCTTTCTACATCGCGAAACTGATGGAGGCTCGCAGCGCATAACCGATCTGCTCGTTACGCTCCTCGGCCGAGACTTCGCCCGAGATCGTATAGAAGGCGGTGCCCCCTAACCCGCGCAGCCCCGCGTACCACCCGCTGGCGCGCTGCTCGGGCGTCAGCGTGAACCTGTCACCGTCGCCGAACCGGGCTGTCGTCGCGCCCAGCTCTCCGGAGAGGATTTCGCGCCAGCCGCCTTCCGCTTCGATCCGCAGCCAGTTCTTGTCGCGCCGACGCATGCCGAGAAGGTCGAACCCGACCGCGCTGCCAACATTGATCGCCATTTCGTCGCTGGTGCGATCCTCGATGGTCAGGTTCAGCGCTTCGCCGCCCGTCTCGACATATCCGTCCTCGCTCAGACGAATATAGTCGAGCGAGACGGACGGCCGGACGAAGAAGAACTGCGATCCCAATTCAAGCGAGGCACCCGCGATGAAGCTGGTGGCATTGCCCGACCACTGGCCGTCGATCGTGCGCTGGACCGTCTCCTCGCCATTGGCTCCGGAGAAATAGCGCGCTCCATCGAAGTCGGCGAAGCTGTAGGAACCACGCGCGAAACCGGAGAGCGCGCCCCATGTGCCGCGCCAGTAAAGGGCCCCTTCGTAGGTGTTGGAGATGATGTTGTTCTCGGCCAGCGTATCGTGGCGGTTCCAGAGCCAGGTGGCCGTGGCACCGAGCGTGCCGACCCCGGTCGAAAGCTCGGCACCGCCCGAAAAGCCGAGACCGTCGAGATCGTATTGCGCGGTGTCGCCTTCGTCCTTGGACGAATCCCAGGCCGCTGCATCGAACAGGATGCTCAGCTTTTCCTCGCGTTCGAGCGGCCCTTCGGGGTTCGCGAGCCTGCGGGCGAAGGTCCGGATGCCGAGGCTGATACCATCGAACGCGCCCCCCGCATGATCGGGCAGGGTCTGGGCGACGGCTGCACGAAACGCGTTTTTCTCCGTGATGCCGAGGAAGACGCCCGCCACATCGTCGTCATCCGCAAGAGCGGCGTACACCGCATCATAGGCACTCGCCTGCGAGCGGTTGAGGCCGAGCTCCTCCGTCGCCTTGCGAGCGATGTCGACGTTCACCAGCCCGGCGGCCTGATCCACGGCCAGCAGCGCGTCGTACATGAACGGCACGAGCGCAACGTCCGAGTCGAGGTCTCCTGCGCCGGTCAGGCTGCCTGCGCTGATGACGGTGTAGGTTCCCTCTGCCTGGGCGATGTCGGTCAGCCGCAGCTTGAGCTTTGCGCCCTCGGCAAAGCTTGCGTTCCCCGTCACGGTGATGGCGGTGCCCGCAGCCGGGTCCTTGCTGAGCGTGCCGACGATGACGCCGTTCGCCCCCACCGCAAGGGTCGACAAGGTGGTCGGCACGCCCAGATCGAGCGTACCGCCGTCGACCGTGACCGATACGTTCTCGCTACCGGCGAGACGCCCCTTGAACAGGGCGTTGTCGCCCAGGGTGAGAGTACCGGTCCCGCCCGCGAAATCGGCGGTGCCCGCGAAGGCCGACGTGCCCGAGAGGATCAGCTCGTCGGCCTGGCCGCCGAAGCTCGCCTTGCCGGAGAAGCGGGCATCGCCGGACATAACGAAACGGTCCACGCCTGCGCCGAAAGATACGTCGCCCGCCGCAGTCCCGTCGAGCAGTTCGAGCCGGTCGGCGCCGCCACCGAACAGGATATCGCCCGTGATGGAGGGCGCGGTCACTCCCGATCCGACCACCGTCTGGCGCACGACCGCGCCGGCGCTGACACTCGAAAGATCGATCGCGATATTCCGGCCCGTGCCGGCCTTCGCGCCGCTGGCGCTGATACTCCCGCTGTTCTCGACCAGTTGCAGCGTGCCGCTGCGATCCACGATCGCGACGGCGGAGCTTGCGTCCTTGAGAGCAGTCGCGGTGATCTTGCCGCTGTTGCGGACATAGGGCAGGTTTGCCCCGGCATCGATCGACAGCGCGGTCGCCTGCGTCGTATCGCTGGCCCCGCCCGATGCGGAAATGGTGCCCGCATTGCGCAGTTCGGGGGTGGTAGCGCCCGCGCCAAACCGTAGCGCGGTGGCATTGCTGTCCCTCGAGGCGGCGGTCACGGACCCGTTGATCGCGATGCCCCCGGCAACCGAAACGTCGCCGCCGCGCCCGCCGATCAGCATCCCGTTTCCATCGACCCCGGCATAGACGCCCGTGCCGGTGATCGACCCGTCGATGATGATGCCGAAGCCGGAGGCTGTCGCTGGAAGCGCACCGATCGCGATATCCCTGCCGGTCGCCCCGATGACAACGGCCGGCGCAGCACCGAAGGACGTGACCTTCGCGGTGCCTTCCTTGGCGTCCTCGATCCCGTCCTTGTCCTCGTCGGGATCGTCCTTGTCCGCGTCGGCAGGCGGCACGGCGAAGCGGATGCCCTTGGCGACGTCGCCTTCGACGACGATTGCACTGCCCCCCTGGAGCAGATCGTCGGCATCGAGCTTGCTGGTATCGGAAGGCAGCGTCGTGGAGCGGTAGCCGGTGGCAGCGATCGTGCCCTGCACCTGCAGGGTGCCGTCCAGATCGCCCGCGAAGCGTGCTGCAACGGCGTCCTCGCCCTTGGCCGTTACCGTACCGGCAAGCCGGACGTCGCCCGTTACATCGTGCAGTTCCACGCCCACGCTCTGGTCGCCCAGGACGTTCGTTTCGCCGTCGTGAACGAACTTGCCGTCGAGGGTGCCCGCCACCGTGATGCCGGCCGAGTCATTGCCTTCGACCGTAATCTTGCCGGAATTGACGATATTGCCGGTCAGGTCGCCGCGGACACGAATGCCTGCGCGGTCCGTGCCCACCGCAAAGGGACCGTCGAGATCGCCGTCCTTGTCGACATCTTCCGGGGTATAGGTTTCGTCGACAGTAATCGTGCCGGAGTTGACGATGTCCGCCTGGCGGTCGCCCGTGGTCTCGATCCCGCTCGCGCCATCGGCGTTGGAAACAAGGATATTGCCTTCGTTGGTCGCGTCATGATCGCTGTCGATGACGATGCCCGAACCGCTCGTCAGCTCGATAGAACCGTTGCTCGTCACCTTGACATCGTCGCCCGCGCCGTTGTCGAGCTGCGAGGTGCGAACCGGCTGCGTACGCTTAGAATCGACCGTGGTCTGGGCCGCCGCGGGCACTGCCAGGGCGGCAAGCGCGGTTCCGGCCAGAAGATAACGATACATGCATTCCTCCGTCTGTTGTCAGACGGGAGGACGGAGCCAGCCGGATCTTCCCTTGGGCCCGGGCGAGAAAAATCTGAGGCGCCCCCTGCCGCTAGAATGCGAAGTCGACACCCAGCCTGATCGTGCGCGGACGCAGCGGGGTTTCCTGTGCACGGACGACCGCGAACGGGGTACCCAGCGCGAACCGGTTGCCCTTCGCGTCGGCCAGGTTGGTGAGCGAAAGCGTACCGCCGATCCGATCGTTCCCTACCCGGACGGTCAGCCCGCTATCGAGATAGTCTCCCTGGAAATCGCCCAGTTCGGGGCCGATACCCAACCGCGACTTCCCGATATAGCTGGCCCACGCGCGCGCATCGAGATCGAGACCCGGGCCGATGGGGCGGGAGTATTCCAGACCCAACCGCCCTGAAAACTCCGCGATATTGGGCACGTGGGAGGTCCGCCCAAGCAGAAGGATCAGGTTGAAGGGCGGCTCGTCGATCGAACTGCGATTGACGCTGGCCCCGCCGCTCACGCGAAGATCGGGGGTTATGTAGAGCCCGCTGCTCGCGCTGATAGTCCAGACACGACCGTCGCCGATATTGGCCGTGCTGGGCAATCCGGCGAGATCGATGAAATCGGCCTGGATGTCGTTCCATCTGGTATAGGACAGGTTTAGCGCCAGATCGAAGGAATCGCGGCCCGGCCGCCCGTGACGTACGCCCACCTCGAATGTTTTCGCATCGTCGCGATCGAACCTGCGCACGAAATCGCCCTCGATCGCCAGCCCGCCCGGGCGAAAGCCCTCCTGATAGCGCAGATAGAGGCTGGTTTCCGGTGCAAGCCGGGCGACGAGCGACGCAGACGGCAGGAAGGCCGACTGGTCGCGTTTCGCCGTCACCGCCGCGCGCTCCATCGCCAGCGCGGCAGACACATCCTCCGCGCTGCCGCCCAGTCGCACCAGCGAATAGCGAGCGCCCAGCGTGGCGATGAGATTGTCGCGCAACCGATACGACCCTTCCGCGTAGATCGTTCCTTCGGCCACGGTGTTGAGAACCCCGGTCGTGGCAGCGCGCAGGGACGCCTGCTGAAGGCTTCGGCTGAGCTCGGTGCGGTTGTCCACCAGACTCATCCCGGCAACCCAGCCGAACCTGTTCCCGATCGGCTGCCACAGCCGCGTTTCATGCGCGATCATGCGGGTTTCGTTGCGCTGCACGAACACCCGGTCGCGCTGGACATCCGTGGTGGCGTCGTATCGTTCCTGCAGGGTCTGCCCGGCGATGGCGGTGGACGAGCGCAATCGCACGGTCCCGATGCGACCGTCGATCACGAGCTGGCCATGCAGATAGTCCGCCTCCGACCCTTCGCGGACCCTTGCCGCGCTGTCGTAGCCGGGCTGGTCGCGGGTGACATACTGGCTGTCGCGCGCATGCGTGGTCTGGCCGAGGCCGATGAGGTCCATCGTCCAGTCGGGCGCCAGCCGTGTCCGGAGAATGGCTCGACCGGAGAGGATCGAGGTCCGGTTGACGTCGGTACGATCGAGGTAGGGCTTGTCGATATAGCCACCCTCGCTCACCGCATCGAGGGTGACGCGAAGCGCGGTTCTGTCCGTCTTCAGCGGGAGATTGGCAACCAGGCCGATATCGCCGCTGGCGTCGCCGTGTTCGGTCAGCGCACCGCCCAGCGTGCCCGTGGCAAACGTGCTGCCCAGGTCGGGGCTGTTCGGGACCAGCCTGATGATCCCGCCTAGCGAACCTGCGCCATACAAGGTGCCCTGCGGCCCTTCGAGGACTTCCACCCGGTCCAGATCCGACAGCCTGAGATCGGGATCGGGCGCGTTGTAGCTCAGCCTGATATCACCCAGATATTGCCCGACGGTCGCCTGGGTGGGCCCGGTAAAGCTGGAGTCCGCGATGCCCCGGATGAACAGCTTGTTGCGCCCGCTGCCCAGATAGGTCGACGAAACCGTGGCAACGCGCTGGGTGATCTTCTCGGTCCCTCCCACGCCGCCCAGCGACAATTCCTCACCCTCGAGCATGGCGACCTGCGCCGGCATGTCCTTCAGCGGCAGTTCGCGCTTGCTGGCGGTCACCACGATTTCCTGCGGTGGGGCGGCAGGCGGCGGCGGGGGCGGGGGCGGCGGGACGGGCCTTGCTTCTACCCGCTTGGGAGGTGCCGTGCGGCGCGCGGGGGCGGCGCGCTCGGGAAGCGGATCGAGCCGCCACGCGCTCGAACTGATGCGGACTGCGCGGGCATCCGCCGCCCGGGCCAGCCGCTGCACGGCTGCCTGAACCGACATGGTCCCGCGAATGCGGGCGACCCGCCGTGAAGAAAGGCCCGAACCGTTGACGACGATGCTCGATCCGGTCTGGCGCGCCAGCGCGATGGCGGACTCCGCGACCGTCCCGGCGGGCACATCGATGCGCCGCTCCTGCGCGCTGGCCGGGCAGGCGGCGCTCGCCACGAGGGCAGCGACCGGGGCTGCGACAAGAAGCGTATCCGCGCGCATCGTCAGCTTCCGTCGAGGACCCAGACGTCGCCGTCCTGCCGGACCTCGATCCCGAGCAGCGGGCCGAGCGCCGCCGGGTCGCGGCGCAGCGGATCGATCGCAACGCTCCCCGAAATCGACCGGTCGCGTCCCCTATCGGCGGTGCGGTAGGCAATGCCCGTCACCCGCGAGAGGTCGCTCGCCACCTCGGCCAGCGGCGCATCGCGGAAGGTAAGGCGCCCTTCCCGCCACTCGCCGACCTGCTCCAGGGGCACGGTTTCGATACGGTAGCCCCCATCCCCACGATCGAAATGCAGGACCTCGCCCGGGTCGATGCGCGCGGCGGGGCCGCCGGGGTTGTAGATCACCGCTCCTTCGGCGACTCCCACTGCGACCGCGGCGTCGCGGATCGCAACCTCAAAGACGGTCCCCGCATCGACGAGCTGCGCATCGCCGACCGCGAGACGGAAGGGTTCGCCCTCGTCGTGCCGGATCTCGAACAGGGCGCGGCCGCTGTTCAGGCGCGCCTGGCGGTTGCCATCGATCACGATTTCGGTATCTCCCGCCAGCAAGACAGTGCTGCCATCCTCCAGCGCGATCTCGCGCGTCTCGCCCGGAGCGGTGCTGTAGGTCATCCCGGCATCCCCGGCGGGCCATAGCCATAGCGCGGCGAGGATTGCGAGACACGCGGCAAGCGCGGGCGCGAGCCAGCGGCGCGGCGAGCTTTCCTCTTCCTCCTCCGACCATTCGGGATCGTTCGCAGGGATCGAGTCGAGCGCCCGCGCCCCGTCCTCCGCCGCGATCATCGCGCGGTCGTAAGCCTCGGCGTGTGCGGGCGAGGCCTCCAGCCAGTCGGTAAACGCGGGCCAGTCCGCGAAGTCCGGCTCCGACGTTCGTACCGCCCACATCGCGGCTTCATCCAGGGTTCGCTGATCAACCGCCATTCATGAATGCTCCTGGCAACATGACGGAGTCCTGGCCATCATACCTCATCCAGCCGCTCCCGCAATTCGGCCAGAGCGCGATAGACAAGGCGCAAATCGCTCTCGACAGTGCTGATGCTCACGCCGAATTCCCCGGCGATCACGCGCTGGGTCACGCCGTCGATGCGGCTGCGGCGAAACACCGCCACCGCCCGCTCCGGCAACGGGGCAAGCGCTTCTTCGACGCGTGCCGCAAGCTGCCTGCCGGCAACCACCCGTTCGGCCGATGGACTGTCGGAGACGCCGATGGTCGCGCCGCCGTGTCCCTCGCTCCACGCGGCATCGCGCAATTCCGCCTGCCTTGCGGAGCGATAGCGGTCGATCATCGCCGCGTTGGCCGCGCGATAGAGATAGGCGAGCGGCGCCGCTATCGGCCCGGCCTTCCCCCGCGAAATCCTCAGCCAGACATCCTGCAATATGTCCTCGGCATTGTCGCCCGCCCCGCGCGCGACGAGAAAGCGGAGCAGTGTTTCCCTGTTTGCCAGGAAAACCGCCTCTAGTCCGTCGTGAGGATCGCCGGAGTGTGCCAACGTCGGGTGTACTCGCTTGCGCAGGCGGATGACCGATCAAGATACCCTGGGTGGTCGGGCCGGGCGGACTCGCCAGTAAAATCGATGCCGCAATTCCGCGCGTGAGTTATGGGCATTGCGTGCGTGTGGCAATAGGCACGACAGGTTTTCGCATGTGCCCGCCCCCGATTGAACGTGGTTTTTCCCGCACGACAAGCTAACGCCGCTCCCTCGCATGTTGCACGGAGAATGCCATGAACCATGAAGCGCCCGGTGGCGGTTCGATCGCCTTTCAGGGCGAACCCGGGGCATTCTCGCACCTGGCCTGCCGCGAATACGCGCCGGACTTCACTCCCCTGCCCTGCCCCAGCTTCTACGATGCCTTCGAAGCAGCGGCGAGCGGGCAGGCATCGCTCGCGCTGCTGCCGGTGGAGAACCTGCTGGCTGGAAGGGTGGCAGACGTTCACCAGCTGCTTCACTCCATCGATCTCCACGCCGTGGGCGAGCATTATCAGCCCATCCGGTTCGAACTGCTGGGCGTACCCGGTGCGAAGATCGCGGACATCACGACGATCGCGAGCCACGTCCACGCGCTGGCACAGTGCCGCAAGCTGATCCGGGAGCTGAATGCGAAGAGCTTCGCGGCGGGAGACACGGCGGGATCGGCGAAAGCGCTGGCCGAAGACGGGGATCGCCATCGCGGGGTGCTCGCATCGTCGCTTGCCGCAGAGCTGTACGGGCTGGACGTGCTGCGTTCCGATGTGGCCGACCAGACGAACAATTTCACGCGCTTCGTCGCCTTCTCGAAGACGCCAAATCCCTGCCGTCCGACGGGTGAGGACGCACTTTTCGTCACCTCCATCATCGCGCAGACCAGAAACGTTCCCTCCGCCCTGTTCAGGCTCCTCACGGTCTTTGTCGCCAATGGTGTCAATGTCTCTCGTCTGGAGAGCGGCCTGCTCGGTGACAATTTCGAATGCTCGTCTTTCCAGATCGATTTTGAAACCTCCGAACCGGCGGTTCAGCCACTGCTGGAGGAATGTCGGCATTACACCGACACGCTGCGGGTGATCGGCACCTATCCCGCTGCCGATTTTCGCCTGTCCCGACGCGCAAAATAGAGCCCGGCGGCGCGGAGCGCGCGCGCCTCGCCCGACCTATTCGGGCACGTCCGGGTCGCCATCGGCCAGGCAGTTCACCGTGGGATCGAAAGTATTGATCTCGCTTCCCTCGGGAGCGGTGCGGCCGGGGATGAGCCTTGTATAGGCATCCAGCGCCTCGGCCATCGTCTCTCCCATGGTGAGGGCCTCCAGCGCGCGGTTGCCCGCATAGTGGGTCAGCAACTCGTGTGCAGCCTCGCGGTCGCCCTGCGCGATCAGCGTCAACGCGCTGCGCTCCACCCAGTCCAGATCGGCCATCGTCTCCGCCTCGAAGGCGCTGAGCATGTCGGTGACGGGCGGCAGCAGGCGTTTCGGGTCGGAGCAGGCGTAGTACATCACCCGCTTGAACGTGCGTCCGGCGAAGCGGGTCGCCTCCTGCATCTGGTAATCGGGGTTGAGGAAGGTCGAAGCCGAATCCTTGGTCAGGTAGCGGTGCTGGGCATACTCCATCGGCACGTGCTGCACACCGAGCCACCAGACGTTGAACGGCGCGGCGACCGATCCTGTCGGCGCATTCCACACGCGAATCAGGTCCGGGTCCGAAAGGTGGGAACGAAGGCTGACCACTTGTCCGTAGCCGCTGTCGTCGTCGACCACGCGCGGGTCGCGTACGCGCTCCATCAGGTCGGCCTCGCTTACCGGGGCCATCGCGCGCGTGGCAGCTTCCATTGCGGCGGGCGACATCAACTTGATGCCCGGATCGCGGTAGTCGCGGATACTCTGGTCGCCATAGACGTGCTGTACGTTGAACGGCTTGCCCGAAGCGGGGTCATACCAGCCCTGTTCGACGGCGAAGGCAATGAAGTTGTCCGACGCGAGGTAATCGGGATCATTCTCAAGATCGGTCGGTATCTCGCCGATCCCGCCGGGGTAGAGCACGCGGACATCATCCGAGCCCAGCCGCTCGGCCACCCATAGACCCTGCCCACCGGCGAATTCCCACACGACCCAGCCTTCGTCCGGATCGGCAATCAGATGGGTGTTGCCGCCATAGGTGGCGAACCCGTGCTGCGCGATCAGATCGCCGATGATCTCCACCCCTTCACGCGCGGTGCGGGCACGCTCCATCACGATGCGGGCGAGATCGGAATATTGCAGGCCGCGCTGCGGGCGCGGGGTCATGTCGACCAGTTCCTGCCGGCTGGGTGCCCACACGTCGCGCACCGCCACCTGGTGTTCGTTGACACCGCCATTGGTCAGCGGCGGCGGAAAGCCTTCGAAATCGGTGTAGGCCATCTGCATGTAGCGGAACGTGTGCGCCACCTGCGGTATCTCGATCAGTTCGCCCGGGATCACGGCGTCCTGCGTGACGCCCACAGTGATCGTCGCGTCTGCCGGGTGGTCCTGCGCCGGGACGATTTCCAGCCAGTGGCTCGAGACCTCCTCGCCCGTGCCGCCCAGCATCACGCTGCCGTCTTTGGTCAGGTCCCTGCCGACATAATAGGCATAGCTGGCTTGGGCTATCGTGGTGAAGGTCAGCGCGGCGCAGGCGATTACGGCGCCAGCAGCGCGCAGCAGGGAGGACACGAAGAGGGGCTCCTTCATAATCGGGAGCCCCTCTTGTCCGTCGGGCCACAGGGCCGGTCAAGCTTGGCGATGGTCAGAACCTTGCTTCCCCGCCGATCACTTGAACCAGAAGGTTGCGGAGAAGTAGAACTCCCGACCCACGCTGTTGTACCACGAGCTATTGTAATACGGGTAAGAGGCGTGCGTCGGGTCCTTCACCGGGTCGCTATCGAGCAGGTTATTGATCCAGAAGTTCAGCCGGATGTTCTCGGTCGCCCAGTATTGCGTGGACAGGTTGTACCATACGCTGCTGTCGATCCGCCCATCCCAGTTCCAGTTGGTCAGCTCCCCGGTATAAAGCGCGGTCAAGGAAATCTTGAACTCGTCCGTGCTGAGCGTGGCCCATGCCTTGCCCTTCTCGCGAGCGACGCCGTAACCCTCGGATACATCGAACTTGTCGATCACCGGGTCGCCCGGATATTGCAGCAGCGTGTGGTTCAGTACGTAGGTGAACGATCCGCCAAGCGACAGATCCCAGTCCCCGGCCACGGTGAACCACCCATCGGCAGAGAAATCGAGCCCGTCGGTGACCTGCTGGGCGGTGTTCACCGGCAGCACATCGATGAGCCTGATGTCACCCGCCAGCGGGCCGCTATCGTACCGCTCCACCCGCGCCAGTGCATCCTGACAGGTCGGCGAATTCACATCGACCGACGTGCCATCGAACGTCGTACCCAGCCGGCAGGCCGCCTCGTCGCGCAGAAGGAGATCGGTGCTGAGGTTGAGCACTTCGTCGTTCAGCTCGACCCGGAAATAATCGGCCGAGAACTGCCAGCGCGAACTGGGCGCCCACACGATGCCCGCGGTGATCGACTCCGCGGTTTCGGGCAGCAGGTCGGGATTGCCGCCCCTGCGGCCCACGAAATTCGACCAATCGGAATAGATACAATCGTTGGCGCTCGCCGAAGCATCGTCGAGACGGCAATTGTAATAATCTGCGCCCGAAGAGTTCACCGTGCCCTGCCCACGATAGACGTAGTGCAGGTCCGGCGCGCGGAAACCGGTGCCCATTGCGCCGCGCAGCAGCAGGGTATCGGTCGGGCGCAGTTCTGCGCCAAGGTTGTAGGTGAACTGGCCGAAGTCATTGTCGGCATACTTGTACCGGTCGTACCGCCCGGCTCCGGTCAGCTGGAGGAAATCGAACACGGGCACCCTGACTTCCGCGCCCACACCCCAGTGATCGCGCTTCCCTTCGCCGTCGGAATCCTGAATGCCGACGTAATACTGCGTCAGCGCTTTGGGATCGGGATTGATCTCGTACCCTGCATCGCCGATTTCTGCCACGGCTGCGAAACCAACCGGACCAGCGGGAAGCCGGAAGATTTCCGCAGTGCTCACGGTTGCCTGGAAATTGTTGACCCAGGTCTTGGGATTATAGACCGTATCGGCAGAAATGCTTGCGTATTCCGCAGGCGTCAGCGCGGTGAACAGCCGCGAAGGATCGGCATCGAAGCGCTGATATCCGCTGGTGTTGGTCGGATCGTCGACCGGCTGGCCGAGGAAGAAGTCATTGGCCGCGTCGATGACGATCTCGGGCCATGAGATGCGCGAACGGTATTCGGCGTGGTTGTAGTAAACCTCGTAGTTCCATTCCTCGCCCAGCCCGGGGTCGAACGTCCCCTTGATGCCGGGAGTGATATTGAAGGTGTAGGAACGGGCCTTGATCATCGCATTTTCGAAGCCGCCGGTTTCTTCCGGGGTGAAAATGCGCTGCCAGTAATCGAGCCCGTCGTCCCAGTAGGAATTGGTGACGTCGATATAGTCGGGATTGTAGAACAGGCCCGATTCATCCCCGTCGGGCGCCTGATAGTACCAGGTCTTGAAACCGTTCAGCACCTGCCGTTCGACGTAGCCGAACTGCGCGTCGAGGAAGAGGTCGACGCTGTCGCTCACCTCGTAGCCGGAGGAGCTGTAAACATTGAACTGGTCCCAGCCCGATGTGATCGCGCCGTAGCCCCAGGCCTCCTGGCTGCCGCAGAAATACCCCGGCGTGGTGGCATAGCTCGGATATTCGAAGCCGTAGCCCTCGCGGCTGGCGTAGTAGGTCGAGCCCTGGTTGGTGAAAGAGAGCGAGTCGCACGTCGCCTGGCCCGGATCTATGTAATAGCCGTCGGAATCCGTGCGCAGGAAGTTGCGATAGGCGAGATCCGAGGTGGGGTTGTCCAGACCGGAATCCTGAATGTCCCGCTCGAAACCGAACAGCTGCTCCTGGTGGCTGTATTGGGCCCCTATCAGCGTATAGAACCGGTCGGTCTCGAAGCCGGTCGTCAGGGACAGCCGGTAGGATTCGCCGCCGCCGCGGCCCGTCAATCCGACGCGGGCATCGATCCGGGTGTATTCGACTTCCTCGTTGAGCTTGAAGTTGACCACACCGGAGATTGCGTCCGAGCCATAGATGGCGGAAGCCGCCCCGCTCAGCACCTCGACCGAGTCGATGAAACCTGCCGGGATGCTCGAGATATCGGCGACATTGCTGTTGCCGCCATAGGGCATGGGGAAGTTGGCGATCCGGCGCCCGTTGACCAGGACCAGCGTGTGGTTCGGCCCGAGCCCGCGCAGATCGACCTGCTGCGCGCCCGGCGTGAAAGTGTTGGCACCGTAATCCTGCGCGGTCTGGGTCTCACCGTTATTCTGCGAGAGCGAGGCGAGAATCTCGGGCACGTCCGCGTAGCCCTGCTCCAGAATATCGTCCGAAGTGATCGTCACGACAGGCGCCGGGCCTTCCTGCTCGATCCGTGGGATGCGGGACCCGACGACGGTTATCGTGTCCGATTCGGTGGCCGTCGTATCCTGAGAATTCTCATCGGCCTCTTCGCTCGGGTCCGCCTCGCTGGCGGCAGGCACGTTTTGCGCGGCGGCGGCGGTGGCTAGAAGGCTGGTGCTGGCGAGCGCGACAGCGATTGAGATACGGCGCATGGTATTGTCCCCCCTCGGGCGGTGAACGCCCGCGAACATGTTGACTTCGCCAATCCGGCGACCCCTCCCCGTGCGGCGGCATGCTTGTGTTCGCATGCGCAACGCATTGGACCTTGTGGGAAAACTATATCGCGCTCACCCGGCGACTTTTGCACAATGCGAGCGCGACGGCGACAAATTCTGTCGTGATAACCCTGTCAGATTGCAGATTGCGCCAAATCGTGAACGGGCAGCGCACCGTTGGTCTTCACCGCCGACATCACCACGCAGGTCTTGAAGGTCTTGGTGGGGTGGCGGTCGTAGAAGAATTCGCGCGTGAAGTCGTCGTACTCGTCCATGTCGCGCGCGACGATCGTCAGAATGAAATCCGCATCGCCCGTGATGTAGTAGCCGCTGGTGATCTGCGGCGTGTTGCGGATGTCCTGCTTGAAACGATCGATCACTCCGCGATCCTCGCGGTCCAGCGTCACCATCACCACGGCCATGATGGCGTAACCCAGCGCACGCGGCGACACCAAGGCCGCTTCGCGTTCGATGATACCGTCCGCACGCAACCGCTTGAGCCGTTTGAGCGCGGCGGTGGGCGACAATCCGCAGGCGGCCCCCAACTGCTCTGCCGTGAGATGGGCATCCTGCTGAACGGCCTCCAGCAGCCGCGCGTCTGCCGCGTCGATTTTCCTCAACTTGTCCTCCCAAGCCTCCTGAGCGACAGAATAAGTCCTATTCCGCCTCAATCGTACAGATATCGCCCTGTCTATCTGCGAAATTAGCGATGGTCGAATCGTTTGCACATCGCGGGGACGACGTGGGAGACAGCGGATCGTCTCGCCGTTTTCGCAAGGGGCAAAACGGCCAAGCTCGGAGGGTTCATTCATGCTTGCCAGATCATTCCTTGTCGTGGCGCTCGCCTCGCTGGCGCTGCTTCTGCCAGGCGCCTCCCAGGCAAAGGTGCAAACCGGGGACGGGTACACCTACTATGAGACCGGCGATCTGGCCGCGCCCACTCCGAAAACACCTGAACCCGGCCTGTTGCTGATCGGCGGATCGGATTGGAGCGAGCCCGCCTGGCGCTGGTTTGCGGGCAAGGCAGGCGAAGGCCATCTGGTGATCCTGCGCGCTTCGCAGGACGGCAGCGATGGCGAGTGGCTGATGGAGCACATCGGCGGGCTCGCCTCCGTGCAGACGCTCGTATTCTCCGATCGCGAGGCCGCGTTCGATCCGCGCGTCGCGGAAATTCTCGAACAGGCAGACGGCATTTTCATCGCCGGCGGCGACCAGTCGAAATATGTCCGCTTCTGGAAGGGTACGCCGGTTTCGGATGCGTTGAACGCGCATGTCGCGGCGGGGCGCCCGATCGGCGGCACCAGCGCAGGGCTCGCGATCCTGGGCGGCACGGGATACGGCGCGCTTGCGGAGGAAGCGGTCGACTCGCGCGAAGCCCTCGCCGATCCAAAGGGCCCGAAGGTCACGCTGGTCAGTGACTTCCTGGAGATGCCCTTCCTCGGGAACATCATCACCGACACCCATTTCACCGAACGCAATCGGCTGGGCCGGCTTGTGGCCTTCCTCGCCCAGGCCCGCGCAGCGCAGGGCGAGCAGACGATCGGTCTCGGCATCGACGAGGATACGGCGCTGACCGTCGAAGCCGACGGCACCGCACGACTCTATAGCACCAGCGAGGGAAATGCCTGGCTGGTCCAGCCTCTGGCGAAGCCGAGCTTCGGTGAATCGGGCGCACTGGATTGGGATGCCGTCCAGCTTATCGCCATCGGTCCCGAAACCCGGTTCGACATGGCCACCATGACGGTATCGGAACCAGCCTACATGACAACGATCCGGGTGACCGAAGGCAAGCTGTCGGAAGAACCGAAAGCCAAGCGCCGTGATTGGTCGCTGGCCATCCATGGCGGCTCCGGCGTGATCGAGCGCGGCGACCTGACGCCCGAGACGGAAGCCGCCTACCGCGCAAGCCTGCAGGCGGCACTGGCGGCGGGCTCCGCAGTTCTCGAAAACGGCGGCACCAGCCTCGACGCGGTCGAGGCGACGCTGCGCATCCTCGAAGACGATCCGCTGTTCAACGCCGGACGCGGCGCGGTGTTCGATGCCGAGGGCCGCAACCAGCTGGATGCCTCGATCATGGACGGAGCCACGCTGAATGCAGGCGCCGTGGCCGGTGTGAGCACCACGAAGCACCCGATCACGCTTGCCCGCTCGGTGCTGGATAAATCGCGCCATGTCCTGCTGTCGGGCGAAGGAGCGGACCAGTTCGCGCGGGAACAGGGCATCGAGCAGGTGGATCCGGCCTACTTCCGTACCGAGCGCCGCTGGCAGCAGATCCAGGAGTGGCGCAAGAACAACCTTTCCGCGCTCGCGCTCGACCCGACGCATCGCTTCGGCACGGTGGGCGCGGTGGCGCTGGACAGGGACGGCAACCTTGCGGCCGCCACCTCCACCGGCGGGCTGACCGGCAAGCGCTGGGGGCGGATCGGCGATTCCCCCATCATCGGTGCAGGCACCTATGCCGCCAACGGCAAGTGCGCGGTCTCCGGCACCGGCACGGGCGAATATTTCATCCGCGAAAGCGCCGGGCGGCAGGTGTGCGACCGCGTCGCCTGGAACGGCCAGACCATCGCGCAGGCCGCCGACGACACCATCGGCTCCATCGGAGCACTGGGCGGAGACGGCGGGCTGATCGCAATGGACGCGATGGGCCGGATCGCCTTCGCGATGAATACCGAAGGAATGTACCGGGGCGCGGCCAGCAGCGAACACCCGGCGGAAGAGGCGATTTACGCCGACGAAACGCTGGCCAACGAGGACTGAACGAAAATGGCCGACTACACGCCCTCCCACGCGTCGCCGGACGGTGCGGACCGCATGGCGATCACCAACCAGCATCCTTCGACCATCGCCGTCTGGGGGGGTGAGGAAAAGCCGCTTGCCTTCGGCGCAGCGCAGGTGCCGATCGTGCAAAGCGCACCCTTCGCCTACGAGGATATGGACGAATGGGCCGCCGTCGCGCTGGGCCAGGCCGAAGGCTACATCTATTCGCGCAACACCAATCCGACGGTGGGCGTGTTCGAGGAGAAGTGCCGGATTCTCGAAGGCGGAGAGAAAGCCATCGCCTTCGCCAGCGGGATGGCCGCAATTTCAAACACGCTGCTCTCGCTGCTCTCACCCGGCGACCGGGTGGTGTCGATCAAGGATAGCTACGGCGGCACAAGCCGGCTGTTCATGGATACGCTACCGCGCATGCAGATCGAGGTCGATCTGGTGGAAACCAGCGATGCCGACGCAATCGATGCGGCCATCGCGAAGGGCTGCGAACTGGTCTATCTCGAAACGCCGACCAACCCGACGCTCAAGATCATCGATCTCGACCGGGCGATCCGGGCAGCCAAGAAACGGGGCGCGATCGTGGTGGTCGACAACACCTTCGCCACACCGATCAACCAGCGCCCGTTGGAATTCGGCGCCGACCTCGTGCTGCACTCTGCTACCAAGTATCTCGGCGGGCACGATGATGCGATGGGCGGCGTGCTGATCGGGCGCGAAGACCTGGTGCGCACCGTGTACGAGCACCGCGAAATCTGCGGCGCAGTGCTGTCCGCCTTTTCCGCCTACCTGCTGCTGCGCGGGATGAAGACGCTCGACCTCAGGGTGAAGAAGCAGAACGAGACCGGCCTGGCCGTCGCCCGCTTCCTGAACCAGCACCCCAAGGTGGCCAGCGTGTTCTATCCGGGCCTCGAAACCCACGACAAGCACGATGTGGCCAAGCGTCAGATGTCCGGTTTCGGCGGCATGCTCAGCTTCTCGGTCGATGGCGATTTCGACGCGCTCAAGCGTTTTGTCGGCGGGCTGAAATACGTCCATCGCGCGGCCAGCCTCGGTTCGGTCAACACGCTGATCGGCCCGCCCTCCGTCACCAGCCATGTGGAATGCACGGCAGAACAGCGCGCGGAACTGGGCATCTCGGAGACGCTGCTACGCTATTCCTGCGGGGTGGAGGACGCGGAGGATCTGATCGCGCAGCTGGACGAGGGGCTGAAGGCGGTCTGACCGCGCTTTAGTTTCGCCCGCCAGGCAGGGACCGGGCTCCGCGGTATCGTGATCGTCTCAGGCTCAGAACCGGTCGGGTCGGATCACGTCCACGTTAGAGCGCAGCACCACCAGGCCGTGCGTTTCGAGAAGCGGTGTGAGTGCCTCCAGAAACGCATCCGCGCGCTCCTGGTTGGCGACGGTCAGGAAGACATACTTAGCGGTCGCGCCGCTGATGAGGTCTTCCGACCATTCGCCGTGGCGCCCCCGCCCGCTTTCGGTTCGGATCAGCGTGTGGCCGGTTATCCCCGCGTCTTCGGCCAGCCTTGCCAATCGCGGTGCAAGCGGTGCGTCCACCAGCACTTCGATGCGCGTTCGTGTCGTCGTCTCGATCATGCCACGGCTCCCAGGGTCTCGGCCATCCAGCGGAACAGCGGTATGCCGAGCACGATGTTGAAGGGGAAGGTCACGCCCAGCGACATGGCGAGGTAGAGCCCCGCATCGGCCTGCGGCAGGGATAGCCGCATCGCAGCAGGCACTGCGATATAGGACGCGCTCGCCCCAAGGATGCCGAGCGCGGCGGCAGACGGCGCATCGAGCCCGATCAGCGTGCCCGTCACCACGCCAAGCGTGCCGTTCACTATCGGGAAGATAACGGCCAGCAGCGCCAGCCTTGCGGTGAGCGCGCGCGTCTTGAGGATGCGGCGCATGGCGATCAGCCCCATGTCGAGCAGGAACAGGCACAGCACGCCGGTAAAGCCTGCACGAAACAGCGGGGAAACCGGCTCGAACCCGTCTTCCCCGATGACCATGCCGATCACGAAACTGCCCAGAAGCAGCACGACCGACCCGTTGAACAGCACCTCCCTCAGCAATTCGGGCGACATGAGCTTGCCGCCCTCGCGCCGCGCGATGAACAGGCCGGAAAGGATGGCTGGGGTTTCCATCATCGCCAGCACCGCGACCATGAACCCCGCGATCACGAAGCCGCTGTCGCCGTAAACCTGGCTCGCCGTGACGAAGGTGACGACGCTGACCGATCCGTAGTGCGCGGCCACCGCGCCCGTGTTCGTCCGGTCGAGCCCGCCGATGCGCGAGAGCACCGGCGCGACCAGGAAGGGTATGGCCGCGCTCAGCACAAGCCCGGCGGCGAGCGCGGTGACGAGTTCGGCGCCGATCCCCGCCTTGGCGACCTCCACCCCGCCTTTCAGGCCGATAGCCGCCATGAGATACAGCGACATGCCCTTGGCGATCGTCTCGGGTACGGAAAGGTCCGATCGCGCGGCGGCGGCCAGCGCGCCGAGGACGAAGAACAGAACGGGCGCAGACAGCAGCGTGGCGGTGAGCTGGTCCATAAATACTCAGAACCTCTGTTCGAGGACGATCAGCGGTGCATGGCCGATGTCGTCCGGGGCATTGTCTTCGAAGTCTTGCTGGCGGAGATAGGACAGGCCGAGCGTCAGCGTGTCGCTGACCGCGTAATCGACGCCGATGGTCGTCCTGAGGCCGGTTATTCCGGTGTCACTGCCCACATTATTGCCGCGTAGGGTCCAGAAGAGTTCGGCATCCGCCCCTGCCGACCAGCGGCCATCGCCGGTCAGGTCCAGCCCGATGCCGACCCGCGGGCGCAGCCGCAGGCCCATGCGATCCGCCCCATCGACGAAGCGCTGCTCCAGCCGCAGCCGGGTCTTGAAGATACCGTGGCTGGTGGAGAGCTGCTGCATCGTGCGCACCTCGTCAGACCCGCCATCATTGACCCGGTACTCGAGCGCACCCGCGAGCGTCGCATCGCCGGCGATATCCTGCTTCAGCCATCCGCGGACGAAATAGGTGTCCACCCGCCCCTGCGCGCCGTCACGAAAGCGCTGGGCGGTCTCCAGCTCGAAGCCCGTATTCTCGTCCAGCTCGGTCTCGAACGAGGGGTTGAGCCACAGCTCGAACTGCTCGTCGCGCGCGTGTGCCGGGGATGCGAGGATGGCACCCCCGGCGACGATTGGCAGCAATGCCTTGTGCATGGATTATTCCGGCGCCACCAGCAGGCGACCATTACGGTCCTGGATGGAACGCGCCGTCGGCCCCAGCGCTCCGCGCAGCTTGGCGATCTGGTCCGCGCTCGCTTCGACCGGGACGTTCGCCACGTGCCAGTTGACCCCTTCGCTGCACGGCGGCGTCGTGAGCGAGCCCATGTAGCGATAGACCTCGATCGTTTCGGGCAGCATGTCGTCTATGTCTATCGACAGCGCGGTCCCATTGCCTTGCGCATGGGCGTCCAGCAGCTCTTCGATCGCGTCGTTCTCGTCCCCTTCGGTGAAGAAGACGCCCAGCACGCCCAGTTCACCCGCGCTCGTCGCGTGGACGAAGTGCGCGGTCATGGGATAGCGCTGGCCGTTCACCGCGTGCTCCGCCGGCGTGTGGAAGTGGACCTGCAACAGGTTGAAGGCCTTGGCCCCGCTCATCATGCCCTTGTTCTGGCCGGGATCGAAGTCGATCTGGACCTTCTCTTCACCCAGCGACAGTTTTCCGCTGGCCTCACCGAAATTGGTGGTCAGCTTGAGGGTGCCGATCGCGTCGGGATCGGTCAGATCGATGGGCGACTGCATCTTGCCGATATCGCAGGAGGCATACTGGGCATTGATCGCGCCCCAGGCTTCGGGTGTTTCCCCGTCACCGAAGGTCCAGTCCTTGCCCTGCGCCAGGGCAACGCTCGATATGCCGAGAGACAGGGCCGCAGCGATTGCAACATATTTCATCACGCTTTCTCCTAGCTTCTTGATTCAAACATCTGTGGTGGGTGGGAGCCGGTGGGCGCATCGTGAGTGGCCCGATCCGAGGGGGTCCGCGCACCTGTCAGCACGGCCATCCCGACGAGGGCGGAGATCAGCGAACCGGACAGAACACCCATCTTCACCGCATCGACCTGGGCGGGGTCGGCGAAGGCCAGGCCGCCGATGAACAGGCTCATGGTGAAGCCGATCCCGGCAAGACAGGACAGGCCGTAGATGTGGCGCCAGGTCACGCCTTCCGGCATCGTCGCGAAGCCGGCTTTCGCGGCAATCCAGCACGCGCCGAAGATGCCGATCTGCTTGCCCACGACCAGCCCTGCCGCGATGCCCAGAGAGAGCGGTGCGAGCAGCGCGTCGATTCCCGCCCCGGCGAAGGAGACACCGGCATTGGCGAACGCGAAGACCGGCAGGATCAGGAACGCCACCCATGGGTGCAGCGCATGCTCCAGCCGCTCCAGCGGGCGTTCCTCGCCGGTGGCGATGGGAACGAACATTGCGGTCAGCACGCCCGCCAGCGTTGCGTGGACGCCGGATTTCAGCACGCAGATCCACAGCAGGGCAGCGAGCAGGAAATAGGGAATGGTGCGCGCCACGCCCGCCCGGTTCAGCAGCAGCAGGCCCGCCGCGGGAAGCAGGGCGAGGCCCAGCGCACCCATGTTCATGTTCTCGGTATAGAACAGCGCGATGATCGCGATGGCGCCGATATCGTCGATGATGGCGATTGCCAGCAGCAGCGCCTTGAGCGCCACCGGCACCCGACTGCCGAGCAGGGCCAGCAGCCCGAGCGCGAAGGCAATGTCGGTGGCGGCAGGAATGGCCCAGCCGCGAATATTCTCCGGCGACCCGGCATTGATCGCGACGAAGACCAGCGCCGGGACGATCATTCCGCCCAGCGCGGCATAGACCGGCAGCGATGCCTGCTTCCAGCTGCGCAGCTGGCCGGTCACGATCTCGCGCTTCACCTCCAGCCCGATCAGGAAGAAGAACAGCGCCATCAAGCCGTCGTTGATCCACAACAGCAGCGGCTTGTCGATCGAGACCCAATCGCCCGCACCAAAGACGACCGGCGTGGCGAGGAAGCCCTGATACGCCCCCAGCAGAGGCGAGTTGGCGACGCCAAGCGCAATCGCGGCGGCGACGATCAACATGATGCCCCCCGCGCTCTCGCTGGCGATAAAGGCGCGCAGATTCCGGATAGCGGAAGATTGGGTCATAGAGCTTTCGTTATGAGGTGTGTCAGTCGGCAGCCCCGGGGGCGGGACAGGGCGACGCGAGCCAGGGTGCCCTGGAGCGCGAACGGGAACAGGCTGCCCGAGGAAGCGGTGGCCGGCAGGCCCGAGGGGGCCAGTCGCCCACCGCCTTGCTCAGCTCGTCAGGCCGCGGCCGTGATAGCGGTGCTGCAGCGCGGCGATCTTGTCCTTCAGGCGCAGCCGGCGGCGCTTGAGCACCTTGATGTCTTCCCGCGCGCCGGCCGTCTTGGTGGTGTCGATCCGCCGGTTAAGCGCGCGATGCTCGCGGACCAGCTTGTGCAGGTAGGGGATCGCGGTCCGCTCTTCGGGGGATGCCGTCATCGCTTTTCTCCATCATTCTATGGGAGTGATATGCGAGGCCGGCTCACGATAATCCAATTCGAATGCTTGCACGATATCGATAAGTTTCTCTAATAGGGCTCCATGCCGACCTTGCGCCAGATCGAGATTTTCGTGCGTCTCGCAGAGATGGAGAACATGGGCGAAGCCGCGATGGCGCTTGGCCTCACGCAGCCCGCGCTCAGCCAGCAGCTTCGGGCGCTGGAAGGTCGCCTAGGGCTGCGCCTTTTCGAACGCGTGCCCAGGGGAATGCAGCTCACGCCCAGCGGGCGGAACATCCTGGAGCCCGCCCGGGACGTCCTGCGGGCCAACCGGGATTTTCGAGACACGGCGGATCACGTTGCCGCCCGGCTGGCAGGCTCGATCCGCTTCGGCGTGACGCCGACCATCGGCCCGTACCTTATGCCCGGGGTCATCAAGGTGCTTCACCGCCGCCACCCGGACCTGCGCCTGTTCATCCGCGAGGGCATTCCCGCGCTTCAGCAGGCCGAGCTCGTGGCGGGCGAACTGGACATGATCCTCTCCCCGATGCCGGTACGCGGGCGCGGCCTGCATGTGGAACCGCTGTTTCGCGAACCCCTCAGAATCGTCGCCCCGCCAGACGATCCTCTGCTATCGCTGGACACTCTGAGCGAGGCCGACTTTTCCGGCAGGACCTTCCTGACACTCGATCACCGCCACCATTATCACCGCCAATTATCCGAAATCTGCGAGCAGCTGGGGGCCACGATCCTGGCCGATTACGAGGGCACCAGCCTCTATACCCTGCAGCAGATGGCCGGCTCAGGCGTCGGCCTCGCGATGCTGCCCGAACTCTACATCCGCTCGGAAGCCGGTGGGCTCGATGGCGTGCGGATCGCCGAACCGGCCGGCTGGGCCCAGTACCGCAGCGTGGCCGCAGCCTGGAGAGCGAACGCCGCCTTTGCAGGCCTTTACGCCGAGGTGGCGCAGGTGGTCGCAGAGGAGGGGCGGCTGGATTGAGGCAGGGACTGCGGCGCCGCGCATACCGCGCGAGGCGCTAGACGTCGGGCAGCCGCTGCTGCGCGAAGCCCCACCCGGCGAGCGACTTCGACTGCGCACGGTCGAGCAGGCGCTTGGCGTCGCCGATCGCAAAGCCGCGCGCGTTTTCCATGTCCTTCAGTTCGTTCCAGGCGACGGGCGCAGCCACCGGGGCGCCCTCCCGCGCGCGGGCAGAATAGGGCATTACGGCCGTGCTGCCGCGCTGATTGCGCAGCCAGTCGATGAATATCCGCCCTTCCCGCTTCGCCTTGCTCATCGTGGCGGTAAACCGGTCCGGCTCGGCCTGGGCCAGCGCCCTGGCGAAACGCTCTGCGAAACTCTTGTGCGCATCCCATGAATGGCCGGGGGTCAGCGGGACGACCACGTGCACGCCCTTCCCGCCGGTCACCATCGCAAAACTGGTGAGGCCGATGTCCGCCAGATGCTTGCGAAGATCGCCCGCAGCGTCGCGTACCTGCGCGAAATCAAGCCCTTCATCCGGGTCGAGATCGAACACCATCCGATCCGGTTTCTCGACCGCACCGGATCGGGCGCCCCAGCCGTGAAACTCGATCGTGCCCATCTGGACGCATTGCAGCAGGCCGCGCGCATCCTCGATAAATAGGTAATCCTCGGTCCCGCCGTCCTTCTCCTTGATGGGCACCGCTTTCACGCCATCACCGAAGCCGCCGTTGTCATGTTTCTGGAAGAAACATTTCTTCGCGCGCCCCTGCGGGCAGCGCACGAGGCTGAGCGGGCGTTCGGCAGCGAAGGCGAGCATGATGGGCGCGACCACAGCATAGTAGTCCGCCAGATCGCCCTTGGTCTGGCCGCTGTCGGGGAAGATCACCCGGTCGCGGCTGGAGATTTCCACATCCCCTTTGGCCTCGGGCGCAGGCGTCTTGCGCTCGTCCTGCACATCGCCTGCGTCCTTGTCCTGCCGCAGGCCGAGAAAACTGCCGTGGCGCACGCGCCCCTCGCTGGTGAGTTCGGCAAAGGCGATCTCGGCCACGAGCTTGGGCGTAACCCAGTGCACCTTGCGCGCGTCCGCCTTGGGCACGTCGAGCGGAGGCGTCTTGCGCGCCAGCCTGTCGAGCTTGCCGGAGAGGCGATCGAGATCGTCGCTGTCGAACCCCGTCCCCACCTTGCCCCGATAGACCAGATCGTCGCCATCTCTGGTCGCCAGAAGCAGCGAGGCGAAGGGGCGCGCCTTGGCCGAGCTTTCGGACCAGCCGACCACGATGAATTCCTGTCGCTGGACGCATTTGACCTTCACCCAGCTTTTGGTTCGGCTGTGGCGATAGGGCGCGTCCACCCCCTTCGAAATGATCCCTTCCTGCCCCGCGTCGCACATCCGCGCGTAGAGCTTCTCGCCCGCCCCGATCACGTGATCGGCAAGATGGATGGGCGGCCGTGCATCGCGCAGCAGCGCTTCCAGCCGTTCCTTGCGCTCCATATTGCTTTGCCTGGTGAGGTCTGCGCCGTCGATTTCCAGAAGATCGAACGCAAAAAAGGCAAGTTTGTCCGCAGGGCCCTGCGAGCCATGTCCGCGCTTGAGCACGGATTGCAGCGTAGAGAAGTCGGGATTTCCGTCCTTGTCCAGCGCCACGATTTCGCCGTCGATCAGTGCAGGCGGCAGGTCGAGCGCCGCAATAGCTTCCACCAGGGGCCCGAACTTGTCCGTCCAGTCCTTCTGGTTGCGCGTCCATACCGTCACGTCATCGCCAGCGACGGCGATCAGCGCACGGTACCCGTCGAACTTGATCTCGTGCATCCAGCCATTTCCGCTCGGCACCTCGTCGACCAGCGTCGCAAGCTGAGGCTTGCGAAATTTCGGCGGCTTGCCGGGTTTGCCGCTGCGCCGCGCGTGCTTCATTTCGGCAAGGTCTTCGAGCGCCGCGTCCTCGCCGGTCGCATCCCCGGGTTCGCGCCCGGCGGCAATCTCGGCCATGGAGCGCCCGGTATCGATGCTGGTGAGCGCCTGTTCCACCAGCGCATCGCCTTCCTCGGCATAAGCGTCGTCCAGCTTGCGCAGCAGCCAGTTCTCGCGCTTCTCGCCCTTCTTGGGCTTCATGCGGATCAGCAGCCACTCGCCCTTCATCCGCTCTCCCTCCAGAACGAAATGCAGGTGGCCTTCCTCGATATCGTCGGCGCTCTTGCCTTCGATCGGGTGCCAGGTGCCGCGGTCCCACAGCATCACGGTGCCGCCGCCGTATTCGTCCGCCGGGATTGTCCCTTCGAAGGTTGCGTAGTCCATCGGATGATCCTCGGTCCGCACGGCGAGGCGCTTCACGTCCGGGTCGGGCGAAGGGCCCTTCGTGACCGCCCAGCTCTTGAGCACGCCATCGGCTTCCAGCCGCAGATCCCAGTGCAGCCGCGTCGCGTCATGCTTCTGGACCATGAAGATGCGGTCCTTGCCGCTCTTGCCAGCCTTTCCCGCAGGCTCCTTCGTGCGCGAGAAATCGCGCTTGGCGTTATATTCGGCGAGTGGATCCTTCTTGCCGGCCACGGCCTAGGCGCTCTTCTTCTTGCGAGAGGATTTCTTCGGTTTCTCCTCATCGACCGACTTCTTCAGAGCCGCCATCAGATCGATCACGTTGCCCGAACCATCGCCCGATGGCTCCTCGACATCCTCGAGGATCTTCTTGTCCCCTTTCGCCTTGGCCTTTTTGTCGATCAGCTTGCGCAGCGCCTCGGCATAGCGATCCTCGAACTCTCCGGCGTCGAATGGCGCGGTCTTCTTCTCGATCAGCGTGCTGGCCAGATCGAGCAGTTCGTCTTCTGGCTCGTCGTCCGAAATTCCGCCGAAGAACTTCTGCCCTTCGCGCACTTCGTCCGCATAGCGCAGGGTTTCCAGCAACATGCCCTTGCCGCAGGGCTTGATCGCCACGAGCTTTTCCTGCCCGCGCACCGACAGCTGCCCCAGCGCGGTCTTCTTCGCGGCCCGCAACGCCTCGCGCAGCACGATGAACGCCTCTTCGGCAAGATCGTCCTGCGGGACGACGTAATAGGGCTTTTCGAAATAGAGCGGGTCGATCTCGGAATGGTCGACGAACTGGACCAGCTCGAGTGTCTTCTTGCTCTCGATCTTGACCGCCTCGATCTCCTCGTCCTCGAGCAGGACGTAGTTGTTCTTCGAAAGCTCGTACCCGCGGATGATATCGTCGCGATCGACCGGCCCCACGCCCTCGACCACTTTTTCGTAGGAGATGCGCTTGCCCGACGGCTCGTGGATTTGCCGGAAGCTGATCTTCGCTCCGCTTTGCGAGGCGGAGTAGATTTCTACCGGGATCGAGACCAGCGCCAGCCTGATCTGCCCCTGCCAATATGCACGCGCGGCCATGGGCCCTCCTTGTCTAGGGGGCTCAACGAGCGAGGGCCGGATTTGGTTGCGCTTCTGCCCGACGCTATCGGGCGTCGCCCGTGTCGTTCCGTTCGAACTGGAAGGGTGGCAGCCGGTTGACGGCTTCGCGCAGAGACAGGCTCCACTGTTCCGATATCCGGCGGAAATAGGGGTCGTCCGCTTCGATCCGCTGCTGTTTGCCGACCCGATAGGCATCGCGCTCGTGGATCGAGAGGTCCAGCGGCAGGTCGACCGCCAGATTGGACCGGATGGTGGAATCGAAGGAGACCATCAGCAGGCGGATCGCATCCTCGAACGGCATGGCCGGGTCGAACGTGCGCACGATGATCGGGCGGCCATACTTCGTCTCACCGATCTGGAAGAAGGGCGAATCGTCGCCCGCCTCGATGAAATTGCCTTCGGGATAGATGAGGAACAGGCGCGGTTCGCTTCCCTTGATCTGCCCGCCGACGATCAGGCTGGCGGAAAAGGGCGAGGCAGCGGCCTGCTGCTTTTCGCCTTTCAGGTTTGCGATCACTTCGCGCAGCGTATTGCCCACGATGGTCGCCACCTGAAACATGGAGGGCGCCGAGAGGATCGAGGGATCACGCTCCGCCGGGGCCTTGCTGCGCTCGTCCAGCAGGCTGACCACGGCCTGCGTCGTGGCGAGGTTTCCCGAGGACAGCAGCGTGATGGCGCGTTCGCCCGGGTTCTCCCAATGGCGCATCTTGCGCACCTGCGAGACATCGTCGACGCCCGCATTGGTGCGGGTGTCGGACATGAAGATCAGGCCGCGGTCCAGCCGCATGCCAACGCAATAGGTCATTGAATTTATGTCTCGTGAAAGGTCAGTGCGACCGGTTTATTGCTCGACGCGAAGGGAAACAAGCACGCCCTCGTTGCTTCCCCCCATCCGCATGCCGCTGACGGGCGCCGCCTCGCGGAAATCGATGCCGGTGGCAATGCGAATATACCGCTCGTCGGGTGAATAGCCGTTCGAGATGTCGAACCCGACCCAGCCGAGCCCTTCGAAGAAAGCTTCCGCCCAGGCATGGCTCGCATCCTGCTCCACCCGGTCGTTCATCATCAGGTAGCCCGACACGTAGCGTGCAGGCAGGCCCATCAGACGCGCTGCGGAACAGAAGATATGCGCGTGGTCCTGGCACACGCCCGTGCCGCCGGCGATCGCCTCTTCCGCCGTGGTCCCCGAATGGGTGTTGCCGCCCTCGTAACCCACCGCATCGAGGATGGCCTCCGACAGGCGGTGCCCGGTCGAGACATCGCCGATATCGGCATCGGCCAGCTTGCCGACCAGTTCGCGCACACCCTCGCCCGCCTTCGTCAGATCGGACGAGCGCCTGAAATGCCACAGCGGCAGGAAGCCGCGATGCTTGCCCAGCACGCCATCGTTGTTCGTGTTCTCGACCAGTCCGACGCAGCGGATCGCTGTTTCGGTGGCACCGCGTTCTATCCCGATCAGGTCGACTGCATTGCCGTTGTGATCTTCGTAGTGGAGTTCGGGCGCGCCGCCTTCGATGGAGATCTTCCAGTCGAGAACCGACTGGCCCCGCGTATCCTTGGGCCGCAGGCGCACCTGCTGAAGGCCATAGGCGACCGGCGCATCGTAGCAATAGCGCGTCTCGTGCTCGATCCGCAGCCTCATGCCGTCACCTCGAACGAGTAATCTGCCGTAATCTGCTTGGCGAGCCGTGAGTTGCTGGCGAGAAAGTCCTCGATGTATTCGTGCAGGCCGTCATCGAAAATCATTTCCATCGACCGTCCGAGATAGTCGGTCCGGATGGAATCGGCCATTTCGCAGGCCTGCGTCCGGTTATCGTAGTCCTTCTCCAGATAGCCCAGATTATCGCAGATCTTGTTGTAGCAGAACGCGAGGCTGCGCGGCATCTGCTCGTGCAGGATAAGAAACTGCGCGATGTCGCGCGGATTGACCGTCGCGCCATGCAGCCAGGTGTAGGATCGCAGGGCGGAAACCGACCGCAGGATCGTCTCCCACTGCTTGATATCCAGCGTCGAGCCGACCTGGCTGATGGAAGGCAGGAGCAGGTAATATTTCACGTCGAGAATGCGCGCGGTGTTGTCCGCGCGTTCGACAAAGGTGCCCAGCCGCAGGAAATTGTACCCGTCGTTGCGCAGCATCGTGCCGTTGGTGGCCCCGCGCACGAGCGCATTCTGTTGCCGGATGGTGGTCAGCGTATCGGGCAGATCAGCCTCGGGGATGCGGCCGGACAGCAGCTTGTCGAGCGTCATCCAGCTTTCGTTCGTGGCCTCCCACACCTCTCGCGTGAGGGCGATGCGCACCGCCCGCGCATTGTCGCGGGCCGCCTTCACCATGGAGATGATGCTGGCCGGATTGCTCCTGTCGCTCAGCAGATATTCCATGACCGTGGTGGACGTCGCCTCGCCATGACGCTGGCGGAAGCCCTGGAGCTGGCCCGTCGTGGTCAGCACGGATTCCCATTCCGAGCGCGAGGACCCGGCGCGGGTCAGCGCGATACGAAATCCTGCATCGAGCAGACGCGCGGTCGATTCCGCGCGTTCCAGGTAACGGAACATCCAGAACAGGCCGGAGGCGGTCTTACCGAGCATCGCGTGGCCCCCGAAAATATGTAGCAGAGCGATCAGTCATCGAGCACCCACGTATCCTTGGTGCCGCCGCCCTGGCTGGAATTCACCACCAGCGACCCCTCGTTCATCGCCACGCGGGTCAGGCCGCCGGGCACGATGTCGATCGAATTGGGCGCCATCAGCACGAAGGGCCGGAAATCCACGTGGCGCGGGGCGAGGCCCTGTTCGGTGTAGATCGGCACGGTCGACAGCGCCAGCGTGGGCTGCGCGATGTAGCCATCCGGCTTCGCCTTCAGCTTGGCGCGGAATTCCTCGATCTCGGCCTTGCTGGCGGCCGGCCCGATCAGCATGCCGTAGCCGCCCGATCCGTGAACCTCCTTCACCACCAGCTCTTCCAGCCGGTCGAGCACTTCGGCCAGCTGGTCAGGCTCGGAACAGCGCCAGGTCGGCACGTTCTGCAACAGCGGCCGCTCGCCAGTGTAGAACTCCACGATGTCGGGCATGTAACTATAGAGCGCCTTGTCGTCGGCGATCCCCGTGCCCGGCGCATTGGCGATGGTCACCCCGCCTGCGCGGTACACATCGTAGATGCCGGGCACGCCCAGCATCGAATCCGGATTGAAGTTGAGCGGATCGAGAAAATCGTCGTCGATCCGGCGGTAGATCACGTCGACCGGCTTGTAGCCTTGCGTGGTGCGCATGGCGACGCGCCCGTCGACCACGCGCAGGTCCGATCCCTCGATCAGCTCGGCACCCATCTGGTCGGCGATGAAGCTGTGTTCGAAATAGGCGGAGTTGTAGGTACCCGGCGTCAGCACCGCGACCGTCGGGCGGCCCATGCAGGCCGGCGGAGCGCAGGCCGAAAGCGAACGGCGCAGCCAGCTGGGATAGTCGCTCACCTCGCAGATCGGGATTTCCGCGAACAGCTCTGGGAACATCTGGAGCATGATCTCGCGGTTCTCGAGCATGTAGGAGACGCCGGACGGGGTCCGCGCATTGTCTTCCAGCACGTAGAACTCATCCGGCCCGGTCCGCACGATGTCGGTGCCGATGATGTGGGTGTAGATGCCGCCAGGCGGATCGAAGCCCATCATCTTTGGCAGGAAGGCGTCGTTATTGGCGATCAGGCTTTGCGGGATGCGCCCCGCCCGCAGGATTTCCTGCCGGTGGTAGATATCGTGCAGGAAGGCGTTGATCGCCCGCACGCGCTGCTCGATCCCCTTGGAGAGCTTGCGCCATTCATTGCCCGAAAGAACGCGCGGCACGACATCGAACGGGATCAGCCGCTCGTCCGCCTCGTCCTCGCCATAAACGTTGAAGGTGATGCCGATCTTGCGGAAGAAGTTCTCCGCCTGTTCGGACTTGCGGGAAACGCGATTTTCGGGCTGCCGATCGAGCCATTGGCGAAATGCCTGGTAGGCCGGACGAATATCTTCGCCGTTGCCTCCGCCCGATCCTAGCATTTCGTCGAAGCTCAATTCGGTCCCGGGCCTTCCTGATCTATCTTATGTCTTATTCACGGCCCCTCGACCGGCGATAAAGTCCTAACCGCCATCGCCCGGGATTTGTTCCGCAACGCAGCATTTCCCGCCTCATCCGTCAACCCGCCCTTCGATCAGGCGATCGACCAGCGACGGGTCGGCAAGCGTCGAGGTATCGCCCAGAGAGCCATGGTCGTTCTCCGCGATCTTGCGCAGGATGCGGCGCATGATCTTGCCGCTGCGTGTCTTGGGCAGATCGTCGGTGAAGTGGATCCGGTCGGGCGTGGCGACGGGGCCGATTTCCTTGCGGACCTGCTGGCGAAGTTCCGCCGCCAGATCGTCCGACCCCTCCAGCCCCGCATTCAGCGTGACATAGCAGTAGATGCCCTGCCCCTTGATGTCGTGCGGGAAGGCGACAACTGCGGCTTCGGACACTTTGGGGTGCAGCACCAGCGCGCTCTCCACCTCGGCGGTGCCCATCCGGTGGCCAGAGACGTTGATGACGTCGTCGACCCGGCCAGTGATGCGGTAGTATCCCTGCGCGTCGCGCTGGCACCCGTCGCTGGTAAAATACTTGCCCTTGTAGGTGCTGAAATAGGTCTGCACGAAGCGGTCGTGATCGCCGTAGATCGTGCGTGCCTGGCCCGGCCAGCTCGACGTAATGCACAGGTTGCCCTCTGCCGCGCCCTCCAGCATCTGCCCTTCGGCATCGACCAGCTGTGGCTGCACGCCGAAGAACGGCAAGCCCGCGCTGCCCGGCTTCATCGCGTGCGCGCCGGGTAGCGTGGTGAGCATCACGCCGCCCGTCTCGGTCTGCCACCAGGTATCCACCACGGGGCAGCGCCCCTCGCCCACGACGCGGTGATACCAGCGCCACGCCTCGGGATTGATGGGCTCTCCCACCGTCCCCAGCAGGCGCAGCGAGGAGCGATCGTGTGCAGTCACGAAATCATCCCCCTCGCGCATCAGCGCGCGGATCGCGGTCGGCGCGGTGTAGAAAATGCTGACCTTGTGCTTCTCGACCACCTGCCAGAACCGCCCGTGGTCGGGGTAGTTGGGCACGCCTTCGAAGATCACCTGGCTGGCGCCGTTCAGTAGCGGCCCGTAGGTGACGTAGCTGTGTCCGGTGATCCAGCCGATATCGGCAGAGCACCAGAAGATGTCGTCCGGCTGGTGGTCGAACACGTAGTGGAACGTGGTTGCGGTCCACACGCCATAGCCACCGGTCGTGTGGAGCAGGCCCTTCGGCTTTCCGGTCGAGCCGGAGGTGTAGAGGATGAACAGCGGGTCTTCCGCGTTCATCGGCTCGCACGGGCAGTCTTCATCGGAAGCGAGGTCTGCGTACCAGTGGTCGCGCCCGTCCTTCATCGCGACGTCGGCACCGGTATGCTTGACCACCAGCACGCCCTTCACCGGCGTATCGTGCTCGTCCACGGCGGCATCGACACTGACCTTGAGCGGGATCGGCTTGTTGCCACGCCGCCCTTCGTCGGCGGTGATCACGAACTCGCTGTCGCAATCGATGATCCGTCCGGCCAGCGCCTCGGGAGAGAAGCCGCCGAACACGACCGAATGGACCGCCCCGATCCGCGCGCAGGCGAGCATCGCGACCACGCCTTCGACCACCATCGGCATGTACAGCGTCACGCGCGCACCCCTGGTGACGCCCATCGCCTTGAGCGCATTGGCCATCCGCACGACCTCGGCATGCAATTGCGCGTAAGTGAGCGTGCGGACCTCGCCATCGGGATCGTTGGGCTCGAAGATCAGCGCCGTCTTGTCGGCCTTGTCGGCCAGGTGACGATCGACCGCGTTGTGGCACAGGTTGAGCGTACCATCGGCGAACCACGCGATCTCGACCGGGTCGTAGGACCATTCGCCGCCCTTTGTGGGCGGCGTAATCCAGTCGAGCCGCTGCGCATGCTCCAGCCAGAAAGCGTCCGGATCGGACAGCGAGCGGGCATAGGCCGCTTCGTAGTCTTGCGCGGTGCAATTGGTGACGGTGCTCTGCGGCGGCTGGACGAATTCGCTCATGCGCTTGGCTCTCCTTCCCAGGCTGTTCTTGTCGCAAGGAGCTAACCCATCTTCGGCCGCTTGGCGACCTGGCAAGCGAGAGCCCGGCCCGATCGGGGCTCCGATCAGAGGCCGACGCTGATCGATCAACGACATGCCAGCGCTTGCGTTGCCGCGCGCGGGAGAATAGCACGTGACACTATTACATCGGCATGATGCCGTGCCGATTGCAAATTTCCAGGGGACCCCAATGCGTACCAGAACCTTCACCCTCGCCGTCCTGCTGGCGAGCGTCGCAGCGCAGCCGCTTGCCGCCAAGGAAGGCATGTTCACGCCCGAACAGCTGCCCGAAATCTCGGACGACCTGCGCGAAGCTGGGCTGGAACTCGATCCCGAAGCGCTGTCCGACCTGACCGGTTTCCCCATGGGCGCAGTCGTATCGCTGGGCGGCTGTTCGGCCAGCTTCGTCTCGCCGCAGGGCCTCGTGGTGACCAATCACCACTGCGCGCGCGGATCGGTCCAGTACAATTCCACCGCCGAGAACAATTATCTCGAAAACGGCTTCCTGGCGAAGACCATGGGCGCCGAACTTCCCGCCGCCCCGGGTTCGCGCATCTACGTGACCACGGCGTTCAGCGATGTGACCCAGCGCGTGCGCGAGGGAACCGAGGCCCTGACCCCGAACGAACGCTACGACACGGTCGAACAGCGCATGAAGGACATCACCGCCGAGTGCGAGGAAGATGCCGGCTACCGCTGCCGGGTGGCGAGCTATTACGGGGGCGCGGAATACAAGCTGATCAAGCAGCTCGAGGTGAAGGACGTCCGGCTGGTCTACGCTCCGGCCGATTCGATCGGGAAGTATGGCGGCGACGTCGATAACTGGATGTGGCCGCGCCACACCGGCGACTTCTCCTTCTACCGCGCCTATGTCGCGCCCGATGGCTCCTCCGCCGAATATGCCGAGGAGAACGTGCCCTACGCGCCCGACCATCACCTGAAGGTGAGCGCGGCGGGCCTCGACGATGGCGATTTCGTGATGGTCGCGGGCTATCCCGGCTCGACCTCGCGCTACGCAATGCTCGCCGAAGTCGAGAATACGTTTGGCTGGCAGTACCCGACCTTCCAGACGCTGCTGACCGACTGGATCGACACGATCGAGACCGCTGCCCCCGAAGGATCCGACGCGCGCGTGAAGTACGAATCGCGCCTCGCCGGGCTCAACAATTACGAGAAGAACCTGCGCGGGCAGATCGAGGGCGCACGCCGCGTCGGCCTGATCGAACGTCGCCGCGAGCGTGAGGAAGCGCTGGCGGCATGGATCGCCGCCGATCCCGCACGCGCTGGCTACCGTACGGCGATTGCCGACCTTTCCGACCTCTCGCAGGAAAGTGCCACCGCCGCGCGCACCAGCTTCTGGTACGGAAACGCCACGCGCGCGCAGCTGCTGGGCGTGGCACAGCGCCTCTATCGCCTCGCCAAGGAGCGCGAGAAGCCCAATGCGCAGCGCGAATCCGGCTATCAGGAACGCGACATGGCCTTCTTCCGCCAGGGCCTGCAGGCGCTCGACCGGCGTTATGACGCGAGCGTCGACAAGGCCGAATGGAAGCTGTTCCTCGATGGCTATCTCGCCCAGCCCCAAGCCGAGCGCGTCGCCGTGTTCGACGAAGCGCTGGGGCTGACGGGTGTCGACGATGCCAAGCAGATCAATGCGATCCTCGACAGCTATTACGCGAACACCTCGCTCGACGAGAGCGAGACTCGCCTTGCGCTCATGGATGCAAGCGTCGCCGATCTGGAAGCGAGCAACGATCCCTTCATGCAGCTGGCAATCGCGCTCTACGATTACGAGCGCGGGCTGGAGAACGAAGGCGAGGAACGCGCCGGGCGCGCACTGGCGCTGCGCCCCGCCTACATGCAGGCGATCACGCAGTGGCAGCGTGAACAGGGCCAGCTGCCCTATCCCGATGCCAACTCCACGCTGCGGATCACCTTCGGCAACGTGATGGGCGGATCGCCCTTCGACGGGATGCAGTACCTGCCCTTCACCACGCTCGAAGGGATCACGCAGAAGGACACCGGCGAAGACCCGTTCAATGCGCCGGAGCGCCAGCTCGACCTTATCGAAGCGCAGGATTACGGCAGCTACGAGCTCGCCTCGATCGGCTCGGTGCCGGTGAACTACCTCTCCGACCTCGACGTGACCGGTGGCAACTCCGGCTCGGCCACGCTTAACGCACAGGGCGAACTGGTCGGCCTGCTGTTCGACGGCACGTTCGAAAGCGTGAACTCGGACTGGGATTTCGACCCGCGTACCACCCGCTCGATCCACGTCGACAGCCGCTACATGCTGTGGGTGATGGAAAAGGTCGACGGCGCGAGCAACCTGATCGAGGAAATGGACGTCGTCGAATAAGGGCCGAAACCCGAACGAACACGATGAGGGCGGCCTTCGGGTCGCCCTTTTTCGTATCCGCTGCCGGCGTTTATCGGGATTGCCGCCCACGCCGCCATCCCGCCGGACCTTCGCGCCTTTACCTTTCCTACGCAAAGGCGCGCTAAGTTGGCAGGATGACGTTCAACGATGAAGCAGCCCTGCTTTCGACGGTCAGGCCGCAAGGGCGGCTGCGGGCAGGCGCTGGCCCGCTCCCCTGGCTGATGCGGTGGGGGAGCAGAACCCCCCACGAACTGCGGCCGGCCATGTGCGGCGCGCTGCTTTCCTCGCCGGGTTCGGTGGTGCTGGGCGCTCTCAACGGTCTGTTCGTCGCGGGCCTCGCCCATTTCGCAATCGGCGGCACCGCATTCGCCATCATCATGATCGCCGAGGCGATACTCCTGGCCACCCGGCTCGTCAGCCTCAAACGGGTGAAGTCGATCCACGAGGCCGGTGGTGTCCCGGCGATCGACACGCCGATAACGCTGTCGATTATCTGGTGCAGCCTTCAGGGTGCGCTGTTCTTCTTCGCCATTCGAACCGGCAGCACCCCGCTGATGGTCCTGGCCGCCGCGCACTGCATGGGCCTGGTCGGCCCGCTATGCGCGCGCAATTATGCAGCACCACGGCTTGCCCTGCTGCTCGTCGGGCTGTGTGTCGCGCCTTTTGTCATCGGAGCAGCGAGTACGGGCGAGCCGCTTATGCTGGCCCTGGTTGTCCTCCTTCCCGGCTTCCTCCTCGGCGCGCTGCAGATCCTGGCGCAGTACCGCAGCGCGATGCTGGCCGCCCTCGGCGCGGAACTGATCAATGCCCAGCGCGCGCGGCACGATCCGCTGACCGGTCTGCTCAACCGTCACGGCCTCGAAGGTGTCATGAAAGACCTCTCCCGCAACCAAGTTTTTTCGCTCGTGTGCTTCGATCTGGACGGCTTCAAGCCCATCAACGACCGTTTCGGCCATGCGGCAGGCGATCGGCTGCTGTGCGAAGTCGGCGAGCGCATGCGCAATGCTCTGGCGGAAGGCCAGGTTCTGGCACGGATCGGCGGGGATGAGTTTCTCGCCCTGCTGCCGGGGCAGGGGGCCGAGGCAACCAATGCCAGGATTGAAGCCGTCATCGCCGCAGTCTCCGACACGCCCTATACGGTCGATGGGAAAGCCCTGGTGCAGATTGGTGTGACGGCGGGATTTGCCTGCTATCCCGACGATGCCACCGGCATTGCCGAGCTGCATGTGCTTGCCGACCGCGCGCTCTATGCCGCGAAGAAGGCTGGCAAGGGGTTCGGGACGCGCTACCAGCCATCGCTCGCCGCCTGAGGAAGCCTGCCCGCAGATGTTGCGTTAGACGCAACAGCCGGTGCCGAACCTACGCTGGAAGCGCGGTGGGCTTTGCTGTAGATCGCGGGAATGTTCGAAGGCACCGACGCAATCTTGCTAGCCCGAATCCAGTTCGCCTTCACGGTGAGCTTCCACTTCATTTTCCCGGCCTTTTCGATCGGGCTCGCGAGCTATCTCGCGGTGCTGGAAGGGCTGTGGCTCAAGACCGGCAAGCCGGTCTACATGGACCTGTTCAAGTACTGGCTGAAGATCTTCGCCATCGCCTTTGCCATGGGCGTCGTCTCCGGCATCGTCATGTCCTACCAGTTCGGCACCAACTGGTCGGTCTTCTCCGACGTGGCAGGCCCCGTCATCGGCCCGCTGATGGCCTACGAAGTGCTGACCGCCTTCTTCCTGGAGGCAGGCTTCCTCGGCGTGATGCTGTTCGGCATGAACCGGGTGGGCAAGAAGCTGCATTATGTGGCCACGCTGATGGTGGCAGGCGGCACCTTCATCAGCGCATTCTGGATCCTGTCGGTCAACAGCTGGATGCAGACGCCCGTAGGTTACGAAATCGGGGCGAATGGCCAGTTCCTTCCCGGTGACAGCTGGATGGAAATCATCTTCAATCCCAGCTTCCCCTACCGCCTCTTCCACACCGTTCTGGCCGCCTATCTGACAACCGCCTTTGTAGTCGGCGGCGTGGGCGCGTGGCATCTGCTGAAGGACCGCACCAACGGGCACGCGCGCAAGATGTTCTCCATGGCGATGTGGATGGCCGCGCTGGTGGTGCCGGTGCAGATCTTCGCGGGCGACCTGCACGGCCTCAACACGCTGGAGCATCAGCCGCAGAAGGTGATGGCGATGGAAGGCCATTACCAGAGCCACCCCGACGGCGCGCCACTGATCCTGTTCGGCATTCCCGACAGTGACGCGCGCGAGGTGAAATACGCGGTCGAGATTCCCAAGGCTTCCAGCCTGATCCTGAAGCACGACGCCGACGCCCCGCTCGATGGGCTCGACACCATTCCTGACGATGAAGAGCCGCCGGTCGGGATCGTCTTCTGGTCGTTCCGGATCATGGTCGGCCTGGGCTTTGCGATGCTGGGCGTGGGCCTGTGGAGCCTGATCGCGCGGTGGCGGGGCAAGCTGTATGACTGGCCATGGCTGCACAAGGCCGCGCTGGTGATGGGCCCATCCGGCTTCGTCGCCGTCATCGCCGGGTGGATCACCACCGAGGTCGGCCGCCAGCCCTACGTCATCTTCAACCTGCTGCGCACCGCCGACGCTGCGAGCCCGCTGGACGCGCCCGCGGTCGGCGCCTCGCTGATCGCCTTCGTGGTAGTCTATTTCGCGGTATTCGGCACCGGGACCTGGTATATCCTCAAACTGATGAGCCAGCCGCCGCATGCTCGTGAGACCGGCGTGAAGCGTGGCGATACCGGCCCGATCCGTACCGCCGGTATCACCCCCGGGCCCACGCAGGACCCGGGCAACCTGAGCCCGGATTCGCTCAGCTCGATCGAATATGTCGAGCCGCAGGATATCGAGCCCGCACGCAAGGAGGACGGCGAATGATCGACCTGACCGTCATCTGGGCCTTCATCATAGCCTTCGCCATCTTCGCCTATGTGGTGATGGACGGCTTCGATCTGGGCATCGGCATCCTCTTCCCCACCTTCGCGCCGGGGCGTGAGCGTGACCGGGCGATGAATTCCATCGCACCGGTGTGGGATGGTAACGAGACCTGGCTGGTGCTGGGCGGCGGCGGGCTGTTTGCCGCCTTCCCGCTGGCCTACGCGATCATCCTTCCGGCGACCTATCCGCTGATTATCGCCATGTTGCTGGGCCTCGTCTTCCGCGGCGTGGCGTTCGAATACCGCTGGCGCGATCCATCGCACCGGCGCTTCTGGGATGCCGCCTTCACCGGCGGTTCGCTGATCGCCACGATGGCGCAGGGCATGATCCTTGGCGCGCTGCTGCAGGGTATCGAGATCGACGGGCGCGCCTACGCGGGCAGCTGGTGGGACTGGCTGACGCCCTATACGCTGCTCACGGGCCTCGGCACGGTCGCGGGATATGCGCTGCTGGGCGCAACGTGGCTGGTCTGGAAGCTCGACGGCGAAGGGCAGGCCCATGCCCGCAAGCTCGGCAAGATTGCCGCGCTGGCAACGCTGGCGCTGATGGCGGGGGTCAGCCTGCTCAACCTGTTCGTCCGGCCCGAATATTCCGACCGCTGGCTGACGGCGCCCGAACTCTACTGGGTTGCACCGATTCCCATCGCCACGCTGATCGTCGCCGGGTTCATGTGGCACGCGCTGTCACGCGATCGCCACTCCAAGCCTTTCTGGCTGGCGCTGCTGCTGTTCTTCTTCGGCACGGCGGGCGTGGGTGTGACGATCTGGCCCTATGTCGCCCCGCCCGATCTCACCATCTGGGAAGCCGCCGCACCGGTGCGCAGCCAGGTCTTCATGCTGGTCGGCGTGGCGATCACCATGCCGCTCATCATCGCCTACACGGCATGGGCCTACTGGGTGTTTCGCGGCAAGGTGGGCGACGAAGGCTACCACTGATGCGCGACAGTGCAGCAGACGATGCCCCGCTGTGGAAACGCCTCGGCTGGATGGCGGCGATCTGGGCCATGAGTGTCGGCGCGCTCGGCATAGTCGCCTATATCCTGCGCTGGTGGCTGACACCCTGAAGCCGCCGGAGCGCCCCTTTCCGTCGCCAATCGAAACTTATTTGTCCGTTACCCTCGTCACGATCTGAATCGGAGGGTATCGAGGTGGACCATGCGCGGCGTGATTCCTCCATGGCTCCCGGTGGCATTCGTGGCCATCTCGCTGGCCGGATGCGCCAACCTCGCGCCCGACCGCGCTCAGCCCGAACTCACCGCTCAGATCCCGGCGGACTTTCCCAATAGCGAAAGCGTGGGCGACTATCGCCCCGAGGCATGGTGGACCGCGTTCGACGATCCGGTGCTGGACGCACTGGTGCGCGATGCCCTGGCCGACAATCTCGACATTGCGGAAGCATCCGCACGGGTTGCCCAGGCCGCAGCCCAGGCGCGGGTGGCTCGCTCCGCGCTGCTCCCGGGCATCAACGCCAGTGGCGACGCCAGCTATTCGAACACGCCACTGAGCGGAAGCGCCTTCGGCGGGCTCGCCGGAGGCGGTGGAGGCGGACAGCAGGGACCCACCCGGATCGAGAACGACAGCTATTCGCTCGGTCTTGGCGCCTCCTACGAGATCGACCTGTTCGGCCGCGCGCGCAACGACTTTGCCGCCGCGCGTGCCGATGCCATCGCCGCCGAGTACGACTATCGCAGCGTGCAGCTGGCTGCCGCCGCCGAAACGATCAGCACCTATTTCGAAATCGTCGACACGCGGCGTCAGATCGAGCTGACGCTGGAAACGATCGACCTTCTTGCCGAGCGGGCGACGCAGACCGAAGAGCGCTTCCGCCGCGGTCTGACCCAGAGCTTCGAACTGTATCAGGTGCAGCAGGACCAGCGGAATACGCAAGCCTCTCTGCCCCAGCAGGAAGCTGCGCTCGACGACGCGCATGGGCGGATGGCGCTGCTTGTCAGGCAGTACCCGCAAGCGATGGAAAGCCGGCTCGCCCGCCCTCTGACGCCTAGGCTGGTGTTCGAAGAGGTGCCCGCGGGCCTGCCCGCCGATCTGCTCGGCCAGCGGCCGGACGTCGCCGCTGCCTGGGCCCGGCTCGAGGCTGCGCGCGCTCGCGTCGGTGCACGGCGGGCAGAGCGCTTTCCCTCGATCACGCTGTCCGCCTCTCTCGGAACCCAGGGCGGCGACGTGGCCGGTGCGTTCGACATTGCGAACAACTGGGCGCTCAATCTGGCTGCCGGACTTACGGCGCCGATCTTCCAGGGCGGCCGCATCTCCGCCAATATCGAGGCGGCGCGCGCCGTCTACGATCAGCAGGCGGCCAATTACGCGCGCACCGTTCTGACCGCCTACCGCGAGGCAAACAGCGCGATCGAGGATTACGAAGAGAACCGGCAGCGCTATGCGCTGATCCTTGCCCAGCTAGAGGAAGCGCAATTTTCCGCCGACCTGCAGGCCCGCAGGTTTAAGGCCGGCATCGGCGACTACGTCAGCTATCTCGACGCACTGCGTGCGCTCTATCAGGTGGAAGCGGCGCTATCCTCCGCCGGGCGTGCCGTGGCCCTGTCGCGGCTCGGCGTGCACCGCGCGCTGGGCGGAGACTGGTCGCAGGGTCTCGCGCCGGAACCGGGCCGCTCCAATCCCGTCACCATGGTCCCCGCGCCGCAGGAAGGAACCCAGCCATGAGCCGTCAGCTCATCCTCGCCCTCGGAGTGCTGGGCGCAGCCGTCCTGATCGCCGTTCTTATGGTGACCTTGCGCCCCGAACCGGAGGAACAGGAACGCGTCGAGCAGGCCCCGCTGGTCGAAACCGTACCGTTCGAACAAGGCTCGGGCGCATTGGAAGTGCGCGGCAGCGGCACGGTCCAGCCGCGCGAGACCGTGACTTTGGGCGCGGAAGTCTCCGGCCGCCTGGTCTACGTCAATCCCGCGTTCCAGGAGGGGCGCATCGTCCCGCGCGGGGCCACGCTGTTCCGCGTCAATCCGGTCGACTACCAGAACCAGGTCCGCACCGCGCGCGCGGATGTCGCGGCGCAGGACGTGGCGGTGCTGCAGGCCCGCGAGGAGGTCGAGATCGCGCGCGACGAGTTGGAGCGGTTCGCCCAGCGCCAGCAGACGCGCGACGTGCTGCAGGCCGGGATCGACACCGATGATTACGCCGCGCGCATCCTTCCGCCCACGGTGCTTGCACGGCAGGCGTTCGGTGGGGATCGCAGCGACCCTGCTGCATCCGGACCCAGCCGTCTTGCGACTCGCGAGCCGCAGCTGCGCTCCGCCCAGGCCGCCCGCGAGCGCGCGGCCGCCAATCTGGAGGCGGCGCAACTGACCTTGTCGCGTACCCGCATCGCAGCGCCTTTCGGCAGCCTCGTGCAGGAAGAGAGCGCGGCGGTGGGCACGCTGGTCCAGCCCGGCCAGACGCTCGGCACGCTGGTGGCCACCGATGCCTTCGAGGTCCGCGTTGCGCTGACCGAAGACGAGGCAGCGCTGATCCCCTCGCTACTGCGCCCGGGCGCAGGCCGCATCCCGGCAAGCGTCTATTTCGAATATGGCGGGATCACCTACCGATGGGAGGCTTTCGTCGACCGCGCGGATCCGATCCTCGATCCCGAAACGCGCACGATCGACGTTTTCCTTCAGGTTCCGGGCCCCTTGCAGGCGGGCCAGCCGGTGGACGATGCGCAGGATGCCCCGCCGGGCCCTCCCCTGCTGCTGGGCAGTTTCGTCGAAGCGCGCATCGCGGGCGAAATCCCGGTACCGTTCGCGCGTATTCCGATCGATGCGCTGCGCCCCGGCAACGAGGTATGGGTGGCACGCGACGGACGCCTGCGCATCCTGCCCGTGCGCGTCATCCAGCGCACGGACGAGATCGCCTATGTCACCACGCCAAGCCTCGCGGTGGGCGGGCAGATCGTGACCAGCAATCTGCGCGCGCCGACCGACGGAATGCAGGTGCGGATGAATACGCGCACGCGCCCCTCGCCAGGTCCGACGCCGGAGCAATCGCGCGGTGAGTGATTCGCAGGCCAAGTCCGCAGCGGTCGACCGCTACGGCAACGAAGCGACCGACCGGGCGCGCGATCGCACCGGGCCGATTGCCTTCATGGCGCGCAACGGGGTGGCATCGAACCTGCTGCTCCTGCTGATGCTGATGGCGGGTTATTTTTCCTACACCACCATCGTGCAGGAAGTGTTCCCGGAGAACAGCCTGGATACGATCACTGTTTCGGTCACCTATCCCGGCGCAACGCCGGAGGAGATCGAGGAATCGATCCTGCTGAAGGTGGAAGAAGCGGTGGAGGCGATCGACGGAGTCGATCAGATTTCCTCGACCGCCTCCGAAGGCGGGGGCTCGGTCAATGTGGAGCTTGACCTGGGCACCGATATCGCCCGCGCTCTGGACGAGGTGAAGTCCGAGGTCGATCAGATACAGACCTTCCCGGAAGAGGCGGAGGAGCCCGATATCCGGGAACTGACCACCCGCCAGGTGGCATTGCGGATCGCGCTGTTCGGCGACGTGAACGAGCGGACGCTGAAGGAAACGGCCTATCGGCTGGAAGACGCCGCCGCCGCCCTTCCCGAAATCAGCTATGTCGAGACCTCGGCGGTTCGCAATTACGAGATTTACGCCGATGTGCCGCAATCGCGCCTGCGTGCGCTGGGTCTTTCGCTGCCGCAGCTGGCGCAGACGGTCGGGCAGTCCAGCCTCGACAGCCCGGCAGGCGCGATCGAGACCGATAGCGAAGAGGTGCGCGTGCGCACCATCGGCCAGAACTACGACCAGCAGGATTTCGAGAACATCGTCGTTCTCACCACCAGCGATGGTGCGACGCTGCGGCTGGGCGACATCGCGGAGGTTCGGGATGAGTTCGAGGATGCCGACCTCATCACCCGGTTCAATGACGAGCCGGTAGCCTTCGTGGATATCTATCGCACCAGCGACGAGCGCGTGCTGGATGTGGCGGGATCGGCCAAGACTCTGATCGCCGAAGACTTCGATCTGCCTCCCGGGGTGTCCTACGCCATCTGGGAAGACAGTTCCGAACTGCTGGAGGACCGTCTCAGCCTGCTGTTGCGGAATGCCGCGCTAGGCCTGGTTCTGGTTCTTGCCGCGCTGACACTGTTTCTGGACCTGCGCCTCGCGGCGTGGACGGCGGTGGGAATCGGCGCGACCTTTGTGGGTGCGATCTTCATCCTCGACTGGGCCGGATCGAGCATCAACATGTTCTCCCTGTTCGGCTTCATCCTGGCGCTGGGGCTGGTGGTCGATGACGCGGTGGTGGTCGGCGAGAACATCTATGCCGAGCGCGAGCGGGGCCGCACAGGGATCGGCGCGGCGATCGCCGGCGCGCAGCGCGTCAAGATTCCGGTGTTCTTTGCGGTGGCCACCACAGTCACCGCCTTTCTGCCGCTGCTGGCCGTAGGCGGTGTGATCGGCAAGATTCTGGCGGACATCCCGCTGGTGGTGATCGCCGTGCTCAGCCTTTCGCTGATCGAAGCGCTGTATGTGCTGCCCCATCACCTCAGCACCCTGCCCGATCCCGAACACAAGCCGGGCAACCCGGTCACGCGCTTCTTCGCGCGGGTACAAGCCTGGGTGGACGCGCGGTTCCAGACCTTCGTGAACGGGCCGCTCGACAGGGCACTGCGCTTCGTCGTCGCCATGCCCTATCTGATCGTGGCGAGCGGGGTCGCGTTGCTGGTCGTGTTCATGGCGATGATCCCGGGCGGCCTGATCAAGTTCTCCTTCTTCCCGGAGATCGAGGGTGACATCGTGGTCGCCGCGCTCGAAATGCCATCGGGCACCACGGTGGAACGCACTGCCGAAGTTACCGAGCGGATAGAAGCAGCCGCAGATCGCGCGATGGCGCGGTTCGCGGATCAGGACACGCCGACCGACGCTGCCGAAGCTGACGGTACGGCTGGCCCCACTTTCCTCGAGGCGGTGTACACCACGATAGGCCAGGCACGGTCCACGAATGGCCCGGGAGGGCCGCAGACCACGCTGCGACCGAACCTCGCCAATGTGCAACTCAGCCTTGTCCCTTCCGCTGAGCGGGATGTGTCTGCCGTCCAGATCGAAGAGGCATGGCGCGAGGAACTGGGGGAGGTGCCCGAGGCCCGTTCGCTGTCCATATCGTCTTCCCTGCTGGGCGTCGGAGCGCCCATCAATGTCCAGCTCAACCATCCCGACGATGCGGTGCTGGATCAGGCGGGCGACCGCCTGATGGCCGAACTGGGCCGTGTCAGCGGCGTCTTCGATCTGGAAAGCGATCAGGATGCCGGTCAGCAGGAAGTCGAGCTACGCCTGAAGCCCTCCGCCAGAACGCTAGGTGTCACGCTTCAGGACGTCGCCGGCCAGGTCCGCGCTGCCTTCTTCGGGGCCGAGGCCGTGCGCGTCCAGCGCGGGCGAGAGGACGTTCGCGTCTATATCCGCTTGCCGGAGGAAGAGCGCGACAGCATCGCCGACATCGAACGTTACCGCGTGCGCGTGCCGGGCGGCGAAGTCGCGCTGTCGAGCATAGCGGACGTATCCTTCGGCGAGGCGCCGTCGGTGATCCGCCGCGAGGACGGGCACCGGATTGCCACCATCACCGGCGATGTCGATGACGACACGATTACCGGGCAGGAAGTCGCGCAATTGCTGGACGAGAAGATCATGCCGGACCTGCAGGCGGATTACCCCGCGCTGCAATACGAGTTCGGCGGCGAGCAGGAAGAGCAGCAGGAAAGCTTCGGCGACCTGGGTCGTGCCTTCCTGCTGGCGCTGCTCGTGATATATGCACTGCTGGCGGTGCCGTTCCGCTCCTACATCCAGCCGCTGATCATCATGGCAGCGATCCCCTTCGGCATGATCGGCGCGCTCATCGGGCACCTTCTGCTCGGCATCCCTCTGGGCATCCTTTCGATGTTCGGGATCATCGCGCTGTCGGGCGTCATCATCAACGGCTCGCTGGTGATGATCGACTTCCTGAACGAGAATCTCGACAACGGGATGGAGCCCGAAGACGCGATGATCGAAGCGGCCAAATCACGCTTCAGGCCCGTGATGCTGACCGCGATCACCACCTTCCTGGGGGTAGCTCCGATCACTTTCGAGACCAGTCTGCAGGCACAGTTCCTGATCCCGATGTCCGCCAGCCTGGGCTTCGGCGTCCTGTTCGGGACCGCGCTGCTGATCCTGCTGATCCCCGCGCTGGCGATCATCCAGATGCGCGCCGCGGCCCGCGTTCAGCAATGGCGCGGCAAGGACCGCGCCCAGATCGATCATGGCGGAGAGCCGATGGCGCCGTGATTGGCGCGTCCCGGCTCTCCTCGCGTTCAGACGATCTTGCGGCGGACCAGGATCGCGCCGGCCGCAAGGCCGAACAGCAGAGCCACGGGCGGTGCGGGCACTTCGGTAGAGCCGCCACCACGCGTGCCGGTGGGCTCGCCCTCGGGCGGAGTGTTGTAAGCCGCAGCCGGGGTTGCGACAGCCATGATCGCGATACCGGCCAATCCCGTAAGCATTTTCATTGAAACCTCCTGCCAAATCACGCCGAATGACCTGCCAGTCCGGGCGCTATTGTCGAGGTCGTTCTGGAAGCGTGACCGAAATCGGCACGCTTCCAGAGCCAATTATTCCGCCGCTTCGACCGAGATGCTCTCGCCGTTGATCGGATGGTCGAGCTTGTCGAGCATGTCCTTCGGGCACACCTGCCACGTATGTGCCAGCGTCCCCTCCCAGTCGCGCAGCAGGGTCCGCGCAAAGTCGCTGCCGGTCAGTTCCACGTGGCGTTCGATCAGGCCACGCAGATGATCGTGCCAGTAATCGGTGGCGATCCGTTGCCACACAATCGATCCGGGGTTGGCCATGCGCTCGAACCGGTCGTCCGGGTCGAACACGAAAGCCATGCCTCCCGTCATCCCGGCCCCGAAATTGCTGCCGACCGGGCCTAGGATCACTGCCGTCCCGCCCGTCATGTACTCGCAGCCATTGGCGCCGCAGCCTTCGACCACGGCAGTCGCGCCCGAGTTGCGGACTGCGAACCGCTCGCCCGCCTTGCCCGAGGCGAACAGCGCGCCCGAGGTCGCGCCATAAAGCGCGGTGTTGCCGATGATGCCGTTGTGCTGACTTTCACGCGGGGCACCCTGGGGCGGATGCAGCACGATCTCCCCGCCCGACAGGCCCTTGCCGACATAGTCGTTGGCGTCGCCGGCAATCGTCAGACGGATCCCGCGCGCAAGGAACGCGCCGAGTGACTGGCCGGCATTGCCCGTCAGCCGCAGGTCGAGCGTGCCGTCGGGCAGGCCTTCGGGCCCATGACGAGTCACGATTTCCGACGAAAGCCGCGTGCCCACCGCGCGGTGAACATTGCGGACCGGATAGCTGAGCGTCAAACGCTCGCCCTTTTCCAGTGCCGCGCGCGCGTCTTCCAGAACCTCGCCATCGAGGCTGTCGGGCACGGGATTGCGATGTTCGGAGATGCTGAACACGCGCGGTTCGTCGGTCTGAACCTTCTGCAGGATCGGGTTGAGATCGAGATCGTCCAGATGCTCGGCACCGCGGCTGATCTGCCGCAACAGCTCGGTCCGCCCGATAACCTCGTCGAGCGAGGAAAAGCCCAGCTTGGCGAGGATACGGCGCACGTCCTCGGAGAGGAAATCCATCAGCTGGATCACCTTTTCGGGGCTTCCGCCAAACATCTTCCGCAGACGCGGGTCCTGCGTGCAGACCCCCACCGGGCAGGTGTTGGAGTGGCACTGGCGCACCATGATGCAGCCCATGGCCACCAGGCTCATCGTGCCGATGCCGAACTCCTCGGCCCCCAGGATCGCACCGATCACGATTTCGCGCCCGGTCTTGAGCCCGCCATCGACCCGTAGCTTCACCTTGTGGCGCAAGCCATTGAGCGCGAGCACCTGGTTCACTTCTGCGAGGCCCATTTCCCAGGGCGTACCGGCGAACTTGATGCTGGTCTGCGGGCTGGCACCGGTTCCGCCGGTGTGACCCGAAATCAGGATCGCGTCCGCGTGCGCCTTGGCGACGCCGGCTGCGATGGTCCCGATACCCGCCGCGCTGACCAGCTTCACGCACACGCGGGCGCGCGGGTTGATCTGCTTGAGGTCGTAGATCAGCTGCGCGAGGTCTTCGATCGAGTAGATGTCGTGGTGCGGCGGAGGCGAAATCAGCGTCACCCCGGGCGTCGAGTGACGCAGCTTGGCGATCACTTCATCCACCTTGAAGCCGGGCAGCTGCCCGCCCTCGCCCGGCTTGGCGCCTTGGGCGACCTTGATTTCGATCTCTTCGCAATTGTTGAGGTAGTGCGCGGTGACGCCGAAGCGCCCACTGGCCACCTGTTTGACCCCGCTATTGGCGAGGTCGCCATTGGCGCGCGGCGTGAAGCGCTCTGCGGATTCGCCGCCTTCGCCCGAAACGGCCTTCGCGCCGATGCGGTTCATGGCAATGGCGAGCGTTTCGTGCGCCTCCGGCGACAGCGCACCAAGGCTCATCCCCGGTGTCAGGAACCGCGTGCGGATCTTCTCTATCGGCTCCACCTTGTCCAGCGGCAGAGGCTCGTCGGCTTCGTCGATACCCAGAAGATCGCGCAGGTAGATCGGGTGCTGGTTCTCCACCACGTCGACGAACCGGCGCCACTGCTTCTCGTTGCCGGTCGCGCATGCGGTCTGCAGCGCGTGCATCCCGTCCGCGCTCCAGGCATGCACTTCCTCGCCCGAACGCTGGCGATAGAAGCCGCCGATGGGCAACTGCGCATCGCGCACCGCGTAGGCAAGCCGATGCCGGTCCGACGCGCTGAGGAACAGGGATTCGTACCCTTCGCCGGAAATCTTGTTGGGCATGCCGGGGAACAGGTCCGCCGTGATCGCACGGCTGAGGCCGACCGCCTCGAAATTGTAGCCGCCGCGATAGCTGGAGATCACGGAAATCCCCATCTTGGCCATGATCTTCAGCAGGCCGTCTTCCAGCGAAACACGGAAATTGGCGAGCGCCTGTTCGCGGCTGATGTCGCCGTACAACCCGCGCTCGTGCCGGGATAGCAGCGCGGCCTCGACGAGGTAGGGGTTCACCGTGGTCGCGCCCACACCGATCAGCACCGCGAGCGTGTGCGTATCGAGGCATTCGGCCGAGCGGACATTGACCGAGGTGAAGCTGCGCAGGCCGACGCGGGTCAGGTGGGTGTGAACCGCCGCCGCGGCCAGAATCATCGGCACGCCGATCCGATCGGGCCCCGTGGCCTCGTCGGTCAGGAAAATCTCCGCCTTGCCGTCGCGCACCAGCGCTTCGGCCTCGTTGCGGATCCGCTCTATGGCCAGCCGCAGATCGACCGGCTTGCCGGGTGCATCGAAGGTGCAGTCTATCTCGCCGATGGTATCGCCGAAGCCTGCGCGCAGGCGCGCCCAGTCGCGCGAGGTGAGGATGGGACTTTCGAGGACCAGAACATTGTCGTTCTGGTCGTCTTCCTCGAGGATGTTGGCCAGGTTCGCGAAGCGTGTTCGCAGGCTCATCACATGCCGTTCGCGCAAGCTGTCGATCGGCGGGTTCGTGACCTGCGCGAAGTTCTGGCGGAAGAACTGGCTGACGCTGCGCGGCTTGTCGCTGATGACGGCCAGCGGCGTGTCGTCGCCCATGGAGCCAATGGCTTCCTTGCCGTCGAGCGCCATCGCATCGAGGATCAGCTCCATATCCTCGGTGGTCATGCCCGCTGCGGTCAGGCGCCGACTGAGATCGTCGCCCTCAAAGGAAGGCGCGGCATTTTCCGGTGGATCGGGCAGATCGTCGATCCCGCGGAAGCCAGCAACCAGCGATTCGTAAGGCGCCTCGCGCGCGATGCGGGACTTCAGCTCCTCGTCGCGCAGAAGCTGGCCTTCCTCCAGGTCGATGGCAATCATCTGGCCCGGTCCCAGCCGGCCTTTTTCGACCACCTGGCTATCTTCCAGCGACACCATCCCGCTTTCGGAACCGACCACAAGCAGGCCATCATCGGTCAGGTTGAAAGCCAGCGGGCGCAGTGCATTGCGGTCCAGCCCGGCAACCGCCCAGCGGCCGTCGGTCATGGCGAGTGCGGCGGGCCCATCCCACGGCTCCATCACCGAAGCCATGTACTGATACATCGCGCGGGTTTCGTCCGGCATGTCGGGCGAAGCCTGCCACGCTTCGGGCACCAGCATGGACTTGGCGGTGGGCATCGCCTTGCCGGAGCGCACCAGCAGTTCGATGGCCGCATCGAGGCTGGCCGTATCCGACGCACCGACCGGGATCACCGGCTTGATGTCTTCCGCCGTGCCCCCGAAGGACAGGCTCGCCATCTTGATCTCGTGCGTGCGCATCCAGTTCTTGTTGCCGCGGATCGTGTTGATCTCGCCATTATGCGCCAGCGTGCGGAAAGGCTGGGCCAGCCACCACTGCGGGAAGGTGTTGGTGGAATAGCGCTGGTGCAGGATCGCCATCCGGCTGGTGAACAGCGGGTCCATGACGTCCGGATAGAACGTCGGCAGACTTTCCGCGAGGAACAGGCCCTTGTAGACGATCGAACGGGCCGACAGCGAGGCGATGTAGAAGCCCTGCAACTGGGCCTCCACGATCCGCCGCTCGATCCGCCGCCGCACGACGTAAAGCTGCTTTTCGAATTCGTCGATCGACTGCACGTCAGGCTCGGGCCCGGCGATCAGGACCTGTTCGATCTCGGGCCGCGTCTCGCGCGCCTTGCGCCCGATCACCGAAATGTCGACCGGCACCTGCCGCCAGCCGTAGACGAACAGCCCGGCGCGGATCAGTTCCGCTTCCACGATAGTGCGGCAGGCATCCTGCCCGCCCAGATCGGTGCGCGGCAGGAAGATCACGCCGACCGCCAGCCGGCCGTCGCGCACGTCGTGCCCGCTGGCGTGAATCGCGCTGGTGAAGAAATCGACCGGCAGATCGAGCAGCAGGCCTGCCCCGTCGCCGGTCTTGCCGTCGGCATCCACCGCGCCGCGGTGCCAGATGGAGGACAGCGCATCGATCGCCGCATCCACCACCCGCCGCGTCGGCTTGCCCGACACCTCGCCGATCAGCCCGACGCCGCAGGCATCGTGCTCGCTATCGGCATGGTACATTCCTTCCGCCGCGAGGCGGAGCGCTTCCAGTTCCTGCTTGGTCATGCTGCTGCTGCGCTCGGCTTGCGTTCGGCGGCGAGATAGGTCTCGATATGCTCGGCCACGTCGCGCCCGTCGCGTACGGCCCACACCACCAGGCTGGCGCCGCGCGCAATATCGCCACCCGCGAATACGCCGGGGAGCGAGGTCATCATGTTTTCATCGCACTCCAGCGTGCCCCACTGGTCCACGTTCAGGCCGGTCTCTCCGAAGATCGCCGGAAGCGGCTCCGGCTCGAAGCCGAGCGCCAGGATCACCAGATCGGCGTCGAGCGCAAAGCTGCTGGAGGGGTCGACCACCGGGCGGCGACGACCATCGGCGTCGGGTTCGCCCAGCTGCATGCGATTGGCCTGCACCTTCTCTGCCCGCTCGCCCCCCTCGATTGAGGCGGGGCCGGAAAGCCACAGGAATTCGACGCCCTCTTCCTCCGCGTGCGCCACTTCGGTGCGGCTGCCGGGCATGTTTTCCCGGTCGCGGCGATAGAGGCACTTCACGCTGGCCGCGCCCTGGCGCACGGCGGTGCGCACGCAGTCCATCGCAGTGTCGCCCCCGCCGATCACGACCACGTTGCGATCCTTGGCGAGCAGGCTGCCATCGGCGTGCGCTGCGACTTCGTCCCCCAGCCCGCTGCGGTTGGACGCAGTCAGGAAATCGATTGCGCGGATCACGCCGTTCTTGTCCGCGCCGTCCACCGTCAGCTCGCGCGACTGGTACACGCCCGTTGCGACGAAGATGGCATCGTGGCGCTCGCGCAGTTCGGACAGGGTCACATCTGCGCCCACCTCGACTCCGCGATGAATGTGGATGCCGCCTTCTTCGATCCGGGCGACGCGCCGGTCGACCACGCTCTTGTCCAGCTTGAAGTTGGGAATGCCGTAGATCAGCAGGCCGCCTGCGCGGTCGTGCCGGTCGTACACGTGCACCTCGTGGCCCGCACGGCGCAGGTATTCGGCTGCGGTCAGCCCGGCGGGGCCAGCCCCGATGATGCCGACCGACTGCCCGGTTGCAGGGCCCGGCTCGATCGGGCGAACCCAGCCTTCCTTCCACGCATTGTCGCCGAGATATTTCTCGACGCTGCCGATGGTGACGGCACCATGGCCAGAGAACTCGATCACGCAATTGCCTTCGCACAGGCGATCCTGCGGGCAGATGCGGCCGCAGATTTCAGGCATGGTGGAAGTGCGTGCAGACAGGTCGTAGGCTTCGCGCAGGCGGCCTTCCGCGGTCAGGCGCAGCCAGTCGGGAATGTGATTGTGCAGCGGACAATGCGATTGGCAGTAGGGCACGCCGCATTGCGAGCAGCGGCCCGCCTGGCGCTGCGCCTCTTCGTCCGCGAAAGGCGCGCCGATCTCCAGGAAGTCGGCGCGACGGCTTTCGGGGTCGCGCTTGGCCGGATAGGCCTGCTCGCGCTCGACGAATTTATTGGTTGAATTACGTTCTATCGGACCGGCCCAGTTTCAAGCGTCAAGATTAGCGTTTCGGAAAGTCTGCGCCCCCTCCGGCGCATCCTTATAATAGCATTGGCCATGGCACGCGAAATTTCAATGCGAAATGTTGCGCGTGCGAAGGTCGGGACCAAAGCTGGCCTGCTTGTTGTTGCATCGCGACCTTTTGTAAACCCCACCCATGCCCTAGCCTGCGTCCACAGGCCTTACGAAGGAGAGGTGTCGTGCGACCTATTTCGACTTTCCTGGCGGCAAGCGCGCTTATCGCCTGCCCCGCCCTCGCCCAGGAGGCCACGCCGCCTGCGATCAACACCGCCGACACGACGGAGGAGGCGACACAGGCCATCGGCCCCGGCGCAAGGCCGGTCGGTGCGGACTGGAGCCGCTCTCCCGTTGCCGCTGCCAACGGCATGGCTGCGACCGCACATCCGCTCGCCACGCAGATCGCGCTCGATATCCTCAAGGCCGGAGGCAGCGCGGTTGATGCGGCGATTGCGGCCAATGCGGCGCTCGGCCTGATGGAGCCGACCGGCAACGGCATCGGCGGGGATCTGTTTGCAATCGTCTACGATCCGAAGACCGACCGGCTTTACGGCATCAACGGATCGGGCCGCAGCCCATCGGGCCAAACTCTTGCCCAGCTGAAAGAAAAGCTTGGGCCCGGTGCCACGGCGATTCCCCCGGTCGGCCCGCTGCCGATCACGATACCCGGCACCGTGGATGCCTGGTTCGACCTGCACGAGCGGTTCGGCAAGCTTTCCATGGCGGATAATCTTGCGCCCACGATTCGGTACGCGCGCGAAGGCCACCCGGTAGCCCCGGTGATTTCGATGTATCTGGAGCGCTCGCTGGCCGCCTACGAAGCGCGCCTCGAACGGTTCGATTTCGACTTCGAGAATGCCCGCGCGACCTGGTTCGCCGACGGCGATGCCCCCGAACCGGGAGAGATGTTCCGCAATCCCGATCTCGCCGACACGCTGGAACGGATCGCAGCCAATGGCCGCGACGAATACTACGAGGGCGAGACCGCGCGGATCATCGTGGACTATCTGCGCGAACAGGGCAGCGCCTTTACACTGGAAGATTTCGCCAGACACGACAGCGAATGGGTCGATGTATCCTGCGTCGGTTACCGCAAGGGCTACGAGCTGTGCGAGCTGCCGCCCAACGGGCAGGGCTTTGCCGCGCTGCAGATGGTCAACATCCTCAAGAACGTGGACCTTGCGCAGTGGGATCGCGGATCGCCGCAGGTCATCCATTACATCACCGAAGCGAAGCGTCTGGCGTTCGAGGATGTGGCGCGGTTTTACGCCGATCCGGATTTCGCGCCCGCGCCGGAAGGCCTGCTGAGCGACGCGTATGGCCGCGAACGCTTCGCCCTGATCGATCCTGCGCGGGCAACGCCCGCTTTCGGCCCCGGAAAGCCGATGCGCGAACCCAAGCTGGAGGGTGAAGGCGACACGACCTACCTGACCGTCGCCGACAGGGACGGGATGATGGTCAGCCTGATCCAGTCCAACTATCGCGGCATGGGCGGCGGGCTGGTCGCGCCGGGGCTGGGCTTCATGTTCCAGGACCGAGGCGAGCTGTTCAGCCTCGATCCCGCGCATCCCAATGCGTATGAGCCGAACAAGCGGCCATTCCACACGATCATTCCCGCCTTCGTGAAGAAGGACGGCAAGCCTTTCATGAGCTTCGGCCTGATGGGCGGCGGGATGCAGCCGCAGGGGCATGTGCAGATCCTCGTCAATCTGGTGGACTACGGCATGAACCTGCAGGAAGCTGGCGATGCCGCGCGGCTGATGCATGATGGCGGCCGCCAGCCGACCGACGCGCTGGCGGGCAGCCCGGCCGACAGTGTCGAGATCGACGATCTGGGCACGCTGATGGTCGAACCCGGTGTTCCTGTCGCCACGGTCGAGGCGCTGCGCACGATGGGCCACAAGGTGGAGGTGGAAACCACCGGCATTCCCTTCGGCGGCTACCAGGCGATCGCCCGCGACCCGGAAACCGGCGTCTATGTCGGTGCGACCGAGATGCGCAAGGACGGGCAGGCCAGCGGCTACTAGGAGCGCGGTGGTCGGGCTGGAGCCAGGCCCCGAGGGTGGCGACAAATTCCGCCCCGGGGGCTCCGGCGCCATCTAGAAGGAGAAAGAGGCCATCAGCATGAAGCCCGTCTCGTACTCGGTCTTGTAGCGGATCGCTGTCTCCCCGGCCGGCAGCGGCTGGTTGGCAACGATGCCGTCTCCCAGCAGCTGCGAGTTCGGATCGACGATCAGGCCCAGGCCGATGTTCAGGCTGCTGTTGGACTTGGCGTTGCGCCGCATGCCCACCATCACGCCGATGCCGAGCGAATCGATCACATCGTCCGAGCCGGGCTGGACGGAGACGAACGGCCCTACCCCATAAAGCGCTTTTTCGGAGTCCCCGGTGCCGAGCGGCCAGAAATGGTGAACCTCCAGCAGGACGCGCGCCTCGCCGTCCTGGCTTTCCGTTACCCGAACTATGTTGTTGACCAGTTCGGCATCCTTGACGCGGCTCTGCCCGCCCCAGTCGAGCGTGAACGCCACGCCGACGCCGAACTTGATCCCCATGAAGTCCTTGTCCGGCTGTTCGACGACAGTCGTCGTCCGGACCTGCTCGGCGGCATCGTCCTCTTCGCGTCCAGGCTCTGCTGCAGGAGATTCCTGAGGGCTGCCTTGAACATCGCCGGTCGCTCCACCCGGCACCACTGCCAGATCGGATCCGGCATCGCTGCGTACGGCCATCCTTTCGCGAATAGGAAGGTGTTCCTGCACCGGCACAGACGGCTCGACGCCAGGGCCATCTGCAAAAGATACGGGACTTGCGACCAGCAGGGCCGCGGCCAGTAAACTCGCCATCTTACTCCCCCCGAGTAGGTATGCGACCCGGAGAGGAGCTTGGACGCAATCTGCGCCCCTGTCAGTTCAGGGGCTCTACCTAGAGCGGCGCAAAATGGCGGGAAGGATGGTGAGCCGTGCTGGGTTCGAACCAGCGACCTACTGATTAAAAGTCAGTTGCTCTACCGACTGAGCTAACGGCCCGACCAAGCCGGCTCCCTAAGGAGGGGGCGCGGGCGGGTCAAGCGGGCCTGCAACTGGCGAAGACTCAACCCGGTATCCGGATCGCGCCACTCCGGCACGATGGCGGTTGCGGGGTCCAGCACAAAGGCGCGTTCCACCAGCCCGGGATGGGGGATGCGCAGGTCGCGCGCGTTCCACACTCCGCCCGACCACAGCACGATGTCGAGGTCCAGAACCCGGTCGCCCCATGCCCTGCCGCGCCTGCGTCCGAACTCGCGCTCCAGCAGCTTGAGCGCGCGCAGCAGGGCGGGCGGCGAGAGATCGCTTTCCAGCACCGCCACCGCGTTGGCGAAAATGCGCCGCGCCGGGCCGATCGGAGCGCTGTCGATCACCGCGCTGCGGACGCGCACGGTGCCCAGCGCCGACAGCTCCTCCATTGCCGCGAGCACGACCCCCCGCGGACCTCCGTAGACGCCATGCCGGCGGTTGGAACCGAGCGCGATGAGGTAGGCCTCGCTCAGGTCACACGTCCTGCGCCAGCCGACCGTAAAGCTCGGGCCGCCGGTCGCGGAAGAAGCCCATCCCTGCGCGGTGTTTCGCTGCGGTATCGAGGTCGAGCGTGGCGACCAGAACGCCATCTTCCTCGCGCCCGTACTCGACCAGCTTGTCGCCCCATTCGTTGGTGATGAAGCTGTGTCCGTAGAAGGCCTGCCCGTCTTCCACGCCGATCCGGTTGGACGCGATCACCGGCATGCAGTTCGACACGCTATGCCCCTGCATTGCGCGTTGCCACATGCGGCTGGTGTCGAATTCGGCGTCATAGGGTTCGGAGCCGATCGCGGTGGGATAGAAAAGCAGTTCCGCCCCCATCAGCGCCATCGCGCGCGCTGTTTCGGGATACCACTGGTCCCAGCATACGCCCACGCCGATCCGCGTTCCGAAGACATCCCACACCTTGAACCCGGTATTGCCGGGGCGGAAGTAGTACTTCTCCTCGTAGCCCGGCCCGTCGGGGATGTGGCTCTTGCGGTAGACGCCCATGATCTCGCCATCCGGGGCGATCATCGCGAGCGAGTTGTAGTGGTGCGGCCCATCCTTCTCGAAGAAGCTGGTCGGGATCGCCACGCCCAGCTTCCTGGCCAGCTTTGCCATTGCACGCACGTTGGAATGCTCGGCAGTAGGCGCGGCGCGGGCGAACAGCGCCTCGTCCTCCACCTTGCAGAAGTAGGGCCCATCGAACAGCTCGGGCGGCAGGACCACCTGCGCGCCGCGAGACGCCGCTTCCTCCACCAGGGAGGAAACCGCCTCGATATTCTCTGCCTCGTCCTGTGCGCCCAGCGCCAGCTGGAGCGCGGCTACGGTAATCTCACGCATGGCCGCCGGTTACTTGGGCACCAGCGCGAAGTCTACCTGCACGGAGACGCGGCTGGTCGTCTGGCCGGGCTGGATCACCCCGCCCGCCTGCTCTTCGGGCATGGCCTGCGTGCGCACCACCGGCGCCACGGGGGGCGGGGGCGGCGGCGGCGCGCCGGGAATGTACCGGCCACCCTGCGCGCCGCCGCCATCGCGGATGGTCAGGACGCGGGCGATCTCCATGTCGGCCGCATCGGCATAGGCCTGCGCGCGCGCCTTCGCGGCCTTGAAGGCCTCGCCATACGCAGTGTTGGCGGCCTTCTCGCTGTCGGAGATGCGCAGGTCCGGGCCGGAGAACACGTTCGCGCCCGCTTCGGTCGCCGCAGTCACCGCATCGCCCGCCTTCTCGATATCGCGCACGGTCACCGCGACGATGTTGTTCGCCTGGTACTGGCCCTTGCGGTCGCCGTACTGGATCCGCTGGATGCCCACGGTGCGCGTCTGGATATCGTCCGCAGGCACCCCCGCCTCGCGCAGCGCCGCCACGACTTCGCGGATATCCTCCGCATTGGCATCGCTGGCCGCCTTGCCGGTGCGAGCGAAGTTCTCGACCCCCACCTGGAAGAACGCCTCGTCGGGGCGGACTTCGGACTCACCCGTCGCGCTGACCGACAGGAGTGTCTCGTCGTGGTCGACCCCGCGCGGGTCGTAGGCTTCGTTGCAGGCGGCAAGCGCCAGCGGCGTCACGATCAGGGGCAGGCAGGTCTTTCGCACGGCAATCATCCCGTTGTTACGACGTCAAACCGCTCGCTTGACGACGCGCGAATGAACGCTGCCTGCATGCGCTCAGCGCTTCCTGAACAGCAGCGTCATCCGGTCGCTCTCGCCCACCGGCGCCGCATCGGCGACATTGCCGCTATTGCTTGGGGCGAGCGTCCACACGCCGCCTTCCCAGTTGGCGGGATCGGCGGGGTTGGCGTTGATGTCGCTCATCCCGACCAGCTCGAAGCCATGCGCCTCGACCAGCGCGATCACGTCTTCCTGCCGCAGATAGCCCTTGGAGCCATTGGTATAGTCGCCCGGCGCGTCTTCGTTCGCGCGGTGCTGCACGATGCCGAGCATCCCGTCGTCCTTCAGCATCGAGCGGATGCGGGTGAGTTCGGTATAAAGCACGCCCGAGCGCAGCAGGTTGTGCATTTCCCGGAAGATCAGCGCCCGGTCGACCGTGCCTTCCATCGTTTCGGGGACATCCTGCGAGGCATAGACGCTCATCGGCGCACCGATGAGGTTCCAGCTTGGCGAGACCTCCTGGAACTTGCCCGGCAGACCGCCGAAATACTCGCCGAAGCGGGCTGCATCCGCTGCCGCCGGATCGGGCGTCAGGCCGACATAGCGCCCTTCGCTGCCGAGGTAGGGCACCAGGATACGCGTGTACCAGCCGCCTGCGGGCATGTAGTCGACTACGGTCATCCCCGGCTTCACGCCGAAGAAGTCCAGCGTTTCGAACGGGTGGCGCCACTGGTCGCGTGCGGCGTCCTCACCACGAGCATCGGCGGCGATCGCCTCTTTCAGCGCGTGGTGGTGCGCATGGCTTTCGCCCATCATCGCACCGCCATGGTGATCGGCGAGAGCAGGCGTGGTTACGGTCAGCGCGGCAAGCGCGACAAGGCTGGTGAAACGGCGCATCGGATATTCTCCCCCGGAGTGATGTGTGCGGATCATTCTAGGGTGCTACCGAGGCATGGCAAGCTGCACCAAGGTCGGGTGATGGCAATCGCGGCCACGCTTCCTATCTGCGGGCCAAAGGAGAACGACGATATGACCGAAACCGCGATTTTCGCAGGCGGCTGCTTCTGGTGTACCGAAGCCGTGATGAAGGACGTGATCGGCGTGGAAGGCGTCGAAAGCGGCTATATCGGTGGGGAGACCGAGAACCCGACCTACAAGCAGATCTGCACCGGCAAGACCGGCCATGCCGAGGCGGTGAAGGTCACCTACGATGCCGACACGATCAGCTATGCCGAACTGCTCGACATGTTTCTGGGCACGCACGACCCGACCCAGCTCAACCGGCAGGGCAACGACGTGGGCACGCAGTACCGCAGTGCGATCTTCCCGCTCGACGCGAAGCAGCAGGAAGAAGCCGAGGCCGCAATCGGCCGCTGGAACGCCGCCAATGGCGCGATGGCCGTAACCACGATCGAAGGCATGTCCGATGGGCAGCAAACCGCCACCTGGTATTCGGCGGAAGGCTATCATCAGGATTACTGGGACGGCGAAGGCCAGCGCAATCCCTATTGCCAGGCGACGATCCCGCCCAAGCTGATGAAGCTGCGCAAGAGCTTCCAGAAATACGTGAAGGACGACGCCTGAGTCCCTCGCCCTATTCCCACACCTGACACAGTGTCCAGGGGCCAAAAAACCACCGCCGGTTCGGACGTCGAAAAAGACGGGTCCGACCGGCGTTTTCGTATCGTGGCGCATGGCGTGGGCATGGCACGCCTGCGTGGCTGTAGGACAGCGCGTTTATAGGCGGATTCGAACTTCGGGGTTGCGCCTCGCGCGGATGGCCCCACGTTGGAGCGCATCGAATATTCCCGTGGCCGCAATATTACTGCCGCCCTCACCCCTCAGTCAGAGAGGAAATACCTTATGCCTACAGCCAAGAACGGCGACACCGTCGCCATCGATTTCGTGGTCAAGACCGAAGCCGGCCAGGTGGTCGGCAACACCGAGGAAAGCGGCCCGCAGGTCGTCACGCTCGGCAAGCAGGAAATCTTTCCGCAGATCGAAGCCGCGCTCGACGGCATGGAAGTCGGCGCCGTGCAGCAGGTCAAGATCGACAGCGACAACGCCTTCGGCCCGCGCCGCGAGGAACTGGTGATCGACGTGCCGCGCGAGAACCTGCCGCCCGAACCCGAACCGCAGCCGGGCATGCAGCTTTCCGCGCAGGGCCAGGACGGCCAGCCGATCCAGCTCGTCATCACCGAAGTGCACGACAACTCGGTCAAGGCCGACGGCAACCACCCGCTGGCAGGCGAAGACCTGACCTTCGGCGTGACGCTGGTCGAGATCAAGGAAGCCGCTTAACTCGCGCGAGCCTTGTGACGGGCCGCAGTTCGATGCGGCCTGAGGAAACGAGAAGCGGCCTCGGGCGAATGCCTGGAGGCCGTTTTTCTTTGGGGGGCTGCATTTGAAATTGATACTGGGACGTACGCGCGACGGTCTGACAAGAAAGAGATTTGGAGCAGCAGCTTCGGCCCCGTTGTGGACATCGCGTGACCGTGCTTTAGTTCATTCGATGTGAAGCACAGGTAGCAACGCGTTGAACTATCAAGATCAGAAGATTCGAGCGATTGTTCGGCTCACGTTGATTGCCTCGGTGCTCAGTGTTCTGTTGGCGCTCGCCGTAATCTATCCCGAGCGGACGGAAGGCATCGTCCGTCAACTTCCGCTCTCCAGAAACGGGAGCCAGTATGTCGTTTTGCTCGGCATATTGGGCACCATCGTGCCTATTTGCTGGGCAGTGCTGATTGGACTCATCTTCACCTCGCCCGAGCAGGAGGTGCGTTTCGTCCGCTGGACCCAACGATGGCGGAGGGCCCCCATACCCTTCGAGTCTATCGAGTTCGATACAGGCGACCCAGATTATCGCAAATCAGCGTGGCGCTATTTCGCAGACCGTCGCAACCGTTGACATGCTCTGTCTGTTTTCCGCCTAGTAGCAGACACTTCACTTCCGTCCGCCACCACGCCACGAGGACCACACCATCCCCCTCCCCCTCGACGAAGGTCGGGTGGGGGTGTGCCGAGGCCGGTGGCGCAGAGCCCCCACCCCCGACCCCTCCCCCAGGGGAGGGAGTTATGTGGCTAACTGTTGCGCCAGCGGGCGATGAAGAACCCGTCGAGGCCGCCGTGTTCGGGCAGCATTCCGGGGTCGGTGCGCACGGTTCCCTTTGAGGTGGGTGACAGGCCTGCGGGCAGTTCCTCCGCGCTGATCGGCTCGCGCGGGAGCCAGACTTTCTCCGCCTGCTCCTCCCCTTCCTCGCTCTCGAGCGAGCACACCGCATAGACCAGCGCGCCGCCGGGCGTGAGCCAGCCGCTCGCGCGCTCGATCAGGCGTGCCTGCACTTCGGCGAGGTCGGCGATCTGGCGCGGGCCGATGCGGTGGAGCACGTCGGGGTGACGGCGCGCGGTCCCCGTGGCGGTGCACGGCGCGTCGATCAGGATCGCGTCGAAGGGCGCCTCAGGCTCCCACTTGAAGGCATCGGCGGCGATTACCTCGGCTTCCAGCCCGGTACGCTTGAGGTTTTCCTCGAGCAGCTTCAGCCGCTTGGCCGAGATATCGAGCGCGGTGACCTGCCACCCCTGCGTCGCCAGTTGCAGCGTCTTGCCGCCGGGCGCGGCGCACAGGTCGAGCACGCGCCTGCCCTGACCGTCGCCCAGCAGGCGCGCGGGAAGCGACGCGGCAAGGTCCTGCACCCACCATGCGCCATCCTCGAACCCTTCGAGCCCGTGCACCGCCTGCCCGCGCGAGAGGCGCAGGTGGCTGGGCATCAGGCTGTCCGCGCCCAGCTTCACCGCCCATTCGGGGGTGTGCGAGGGATCGCGCAGCGTCAGGTCGAGAGGCGGCGGTTCGGCGAGGCCGGCGGCGATGGCACCGGCGCGCTCCCCCCACCTTCCCGCCACAGCGGGCGGCAATGTGGGCGCGCCGGGCAGTTCGACACCGCGTTTTGCGAGCGCGCCGAACACGCCGTGCGCCAGCCGCTTGGGCCCGCCCGACAGCAGCGGCAGCGCGGTCGCGACCACCGCGTGCGGCGGCGTGTCGAGCCGCAGCCATTGCGCCAGCATCAGCCGCAGCACCGTGCGCGGCTTGGCATCTTCCGGCAGGTTTTCGCGGGTCGCGCTGTCGATCAGCGCGTCGAAATCGACCAGCCAGCGCAGGGTTTCCGCTGCGATTGCGCGCGCCAGCCCCGCATCGGGGGCGGGCAGTCCGTGGAGCGCTGCCGTCTCGTTCTGCTCCAGCGTTTCGCCCCGGCGCAGCACGCCATCGAGCATGCGCAGCGCCGCGCGGCGGGCTGGCAGGCCGGGCACGTCGGCCCCGCCTTTGGGCTTACCGGCTTTAGTCATGCTTGAAACCGGGTGCGAACAGGATCATTTCTCTCATATGAAACGCGCTACCGAACGCCCGCAAGACTTCAAGAAGCCTGCGCACTGGAGCGACGATCCCGCGCCGCAGCCCGAGCCCATCGATGCCAGCGAGGACGACCCCAAGGGCCTCAGCCCCACGCGTTATGGCGACTGGGTGAAGGACGGGATCGCCATCGATTTCTGACGCCTAGGACAGCGCTCTAGGCCAGCGGCTTCAGCACGATCTGCAAGCCATCCCTGGGCTGCGGGATCGGCCATGCCTGCCAGTCGGGCGCGTAGCCTTCCGCCACCTCGACCCGGTAGCGGGTCAGCAGGTGCGCCATCATGATCTTCACCTGCATGTAGGCGAAGTGGAGGCCCAGGCACATGTGCGCCCCGCCGCCGAAGGGCACCCACGCATATTTGTGCCGCGCCTTTTCCGCCTCGCGCGTGAAGCGCATCGGATCGAACTTTTCCGGGTTATCCCAGATTTCCGGGTCGTTGTGGACGAAAGTGGGGTTCACGCCCACCGGCGTGCCCGCCGGTATGCGGTATCCGTGGAATTCGAATTCCTCCAGCGCGCGGCGCGGGATGGAGGGAACGGGCGGCATCATCCGCAGCGCTTCCTTGAAGGCCATCTCGGTCAGCTCGGCCCTGGCCAGATCCTCGTACCCCAGCGCGCGCCCTTCCCCGCCGGTGATCGCGCGCAGTTCCTCGCGCAGCTTGTCCTGCCATTCGGGGTTCGTGGCGAGGTAATAGACCAGCGACGTGGCGGACGAGGTAATCGTGTCGTGCGCGGCCATCATCAGGAAGTTCATGTGGTCGACCACCTCGTCGACCGGCAGCAGCTCGCCGTCGTCGCGGGTCGCGGTGGCGAACTGGCTGAACATGTCCTGCCCGCCGCCTTCGGCCCGGCGGCGTTCGGTCTCGCGGGTGAAATACTCGACCAGATATTTCCGCCCGTCGGTGCCCTTCTTCATCTTGGTGAAGGGCAGCGAATGGCGGATCGGCGCGACCGAGGCCTGGACCATGTCCACGAAGGCCTGGTTCACCTTGTCCGCTTCCTCGCCGAAGGGAATGCCGATGAAGCTGTCCGCCGCAAGATCGAGCGTGAGCTGCTTGATCGCGGGGTAGAACTTCATGGGGCCCGCACCCCATTCCTCCATCCGGTCGGCGATGCCGCGGTTGAGGCTGCCGACGTAGTGGCGCATCGGCTCTGGCTTGAAGGCGATCGACAGCGCCTTGCGGTCGGCCCGGTGATGGTCGAAATCCATCAGCATCAGCCCACGCGGGAACAGCTTGTCGAGGATCGGGCCCCAGCCCTGCTCGCTGGAAAAGATCTTCTTGCGGTCGAACAGCACCAGTTCGTTCGCGTCCGCGCCGATCAGCGCCACGGTCGTCCCGCCGAAGGCATTGTTGCGGTAAACGCGCCCGTATTTCTCGACCATCGCCTTGGTAAAGGCGGGCGGATCGGCCAGCATCCTGAAGGTGTTGCCTACGACGGGCAGGCCCGTTTCGCCCGGAATGTGCGAGAGGTCCGAAGGGCTCGGATTATCCTCTTTCCAGTGCGTCGGGCGCTCGGTTGCGGGCTGATGGGCGGCAAGCGTGGCCATGGGGTGTCCTCTCTCCTTATTGACCCCAATGTAAGTTATTTTCCGAGCCGAATCCAGCCGCTCAAATCCACCCCGCACATTCGCGCTTCAGCAGCGCTTCGAGCATCGCCAGCCCGGCGTCGGACGTGTTGAGGCAGGAAAGCGCCGCGAACTGCTCCCCGCCTGCATCGGTGAACTGTTCGCGCCCCTGGATCGCCAGTTCCTCCAGCGTTTCGAGGCAGTCGGCGGAAAAGCCGGGCGCGACGATGGCGAGCCGCTTCGTGCCGCCCCGCGCCTCTTCCTCCAGCACGGCGTCGGTTGCCGGCTCCAGCCACTTGGCAGGGCCGAAGCGCGACTGGAAGCTGGTGCGAAAGCGCAGGCCCGGTCTGGCCAGCTTCGCTTCCAGCAGCCGCGCGGTCTTCTGGCAGTGGCAGTGGTAGGGATCGCCCAGCTGCAGTGTGCGCGCGGGCATGCCGTGAAAGCTCATCAGCAGCAGCTCGGGATCGAAATCCAGCGTGCCGAGCTGGCGGTCGATATCGGCAGCCAAAGCGTCGATATAGAGCGGGTCGTCATGATAGGGCGGCAGCGTGCGCAAGCTCGGCTGCCAGCGCTGCGCGGCGAGCCACTCGTTCACCTTGTCGACCACGGTCGCGGTCGTCGCCGCGCAATATTGCGGATAGAGCGGCGCCAGCAGGATACGCTCGCACCCTGACTCCTGCAGGGCATTCAGCTGGTCGGGGATCGAAGGCGCGCCGTAACGCATCGCCCAGTCGACCTGCACCGCATCGCCGAAGGCGCGCTGCATCGCTTCGGCCTGCGCCTTCGTGATCGCGGCGAGCGGAGAGCCTTCGTCGCTCCACACCTTGCTGTAGGCCTCGGCCGATTTGGCGGGTCGCGTATTCAGGATGATCCCTCGCAGGATCGGCTGCCAGGCGATCTGCGGTATCTCGATCACGCGCTTGTCGGACAGGAACTCGCCCAGATAGCGCTTCACCGCCTTAGCCGTGGGCGCCTCCGGCGTGCCGAGATTGACGAGCAGGACACCCACCTTGCCCGAACGCACGGGGGGATGTTCTTCGGGAAGCTGTTGTTCTTGCCAGGTCATGCGCTGCGCCATGCCCGTATGGCAGGCTTCGTCAAGATGACCATGATGGGCAGCCCCCTGCCGAGGGTCACTGCCCGGATGCCGCGTCGAGCGGCAATCTGCGCGAGCGCTGCCCCGTCGCGGAGGCCAGCGCGTTGGCAATGGCGGGCGCGGCGACCACGGTCCCAAGCTCGCCCGGGTCGAACGGATCGGCACTGCTGCCCACGAAATCGATCGCGATCTCCGGGCTGTCGGCAAGCGTGGGCAGGTTGAGCGAGGCGAGGCGACTGGCAGTCGGCAGGCCACGCCGGAAGCCGATGGCCGAACCGAGCGCGAGCGACATGCCATATACCAGCCCGCCCTCGATCTGCTGGCGGGCAAGATCGCGATTGACGATTCGCCCGATATCGGCGGCCACGCTCAGCCGGGTGACGCGCACCCCGCCCTCGCCCCGGCTGGCCTGCGCGACGCAGGCGACACGGCCCGTGCGATTGCCCAGCTGCATGCGGTGGCAGGCGAGGCCCTGCCCGCTGGCAATCTCTCCGCCACTCCACTCGGCAAGCCGCGCGGCGCGTTGCAGCACCTCGACCATGCGCAGGTCCTGCCCCAGCATGGCGATGCGATACGAGAGTTTCTCGCGTCCCAGCGCCTCGGCCAGTTCGTCGATGAAGCATTCGGTGAAAAAGGCGGTGATCGCATCGCCGCCGCCACGCATGCGGGCGACCGGCAGGCCGATTGCAACCGGCACGTGATCCACCGCCAGATTGGGGATCGCATAAGGTGGGACCGCACCGGAGACTGCAAGCGGATCGCTCTCGCCCCGCGTATTCTCGCGCGCGGCCCAGGTGGTGCGATTTTCGAACAGGCGGGCGCCCTGTTCGCGCATGAAGGGCGGGATCGCGATTCGGCTGGTCAACGCGATGATGCTGCCATCGCGCCCCAGCCGGGCGGAAAGCTCGGCCGCGGCGGGGGCACGCGGCGGGCTGGCGACCATTTCCTGCCAGCGCGACCAGACCAGCTGTACCGGACGGCCCAGCTCGCGCGCGATCACCGCAGCCTCGATCGCGTGCGTATGATCCAGCCGCGCATCGAAACTTCCCCCTGCGGCCATGGGCACGAGGACGACATTCTCCACGCCGATGCCGATCGCCCGCGCCGCCGCGACCCGCGCACGCTCGGGCGCCTGGCTCGCCATCCACAGGGTCAGCTTGCCATCCTCGAGCCAGGCGGTCGCCGATGCCGTTTCCAGCGGGGCGTGGACCGCGGGCGCGATGTCGTAGCGGCGGGCAAGCGTGGGCTCTCCGTCCAGCACTTCGCCCGCGCCGACCAGCACGACCCGCTCGGCCCCGCCCTCCTCGAGACCTTCGGAGAGCGCCTTTGCAATTCCGTCGCTGTCGACCGGTGCGCCCGTGACGAACACCGGTTTCATAGCCTGCAGAGCCTTTTCGGCGGCCCACCAGGTTTCGCCCGCCGCCGCGAGCCAGCGATTGCCCTCCACGATGCCGACCAGCCCGCGCACCTTCGCAGCCGCCGCCGCGTCGTATCGCTTCAGCCGCGCGCGATCGACCGGGCCGTGGCGGATCGCCACATGGACCAGGCCCGGCAGGCGCACGTCGCCAGCAAACAGGAAGCTGCCATCGACCTTGGCCGGCAGATCGACCCGGGGAAAGGCAGTCTCGGCGGTGGTGCCCGCCCCGCGCGGCGGCTCGGCAGGCGGTTCGCTGCTGAGCGGCGCAATGTCGGGCGGATCGCGCCGGGCCGCGCCTTCGGCCAGCTCCGCGAAGCGCAGGCGGCGTTCCCCGGCAAGCACGAAGCCGTCGGCGGCCCTGCATTCCTCCGGGGAGACGCCCCAGCGCGCGGCGGCTTCCGCGATCAGCATGGCGCGCGCGGTGGCCGCCGCCTCGCGCGCCGGGCCTTCGTAGGCGGCAAGCGTGGTTCCGGCGGCGGTGGCGTTGAACCGCGTGCGTTCGGCGAAGCGGCGGGCAAGCAGCGAATCCTCGCTGCCCGCGATGTCCGCACCGCCTGCCATCCAAAGCTGGGCCCAGTGGGCGGCGAGCGGCGCATTGGGGTAGGCGCCCGTGGGCGGGGCCGGTTCGACCGCGATCTGGCGCCAGTCCGCGCCGAGCTCCATCGCCACGATCTGCGGCAGCAGCGTGGTGACGCCCTGCCCCATCTCGCATTGCGGCACCGCGACCGTCACCACCCCGTCGGCGGCGATCTTCAGCCAGGCGTTGAAGCCGGCCTCACCCTCGGTCGGGGCCAGCGGCGCGCCGAAGCGCTGGGGCATGAGGACGAAGGCAATGGCAAGGCCACCGCCCGCCGCCGCGCCCGCCAGCACCCCCCGCCGCGAGATTTTCATGCGGCGCCGGTCCTCAGCGCTTCAGAAATTCTGTCCGCGATGGCGCGGTAGGCCGCCCCTTCGGGCGTGTCGCCCAGTGCGATGGGCGTGCCCGCATCGCTCGCCTCGCGGATCGCCAGGCTGAGCGGGATGCGCCCCAGAAACGGCAGGTCGAGCCGCCCGGCCGCACGTTCCACGCCGCCACTGCCGAAGGGATCGCTCGCCTCGCCGCAATGCGGGCAGACGTAGCCCGCCATGTTCTCGATCAGTCCCAGGATCGGCACCTCGCCCTGGTCGAACAGAGAGCCCGCGCGGGCCGCATCGGCCAGCGCCAGGTCCTGCGGGGTAGAGACGATCACCGCGCCATCGGGGCGGAATTTCTGCAGCATCGTGATCTGCACATCGCCCGTGCCCGGCGGCAGATCGACCAGCAGCAGCTCCGCATCGCCCCAGTTCGCCTCGAACAATTGCGCGAGCGCGCGCCCCGCCATCGGCCCGCGCCACGCGAGCGCGCGGCCCTTGTTCACCAGGTGCCCCATCGACAGCATCGGAATATCCGCCGCGCCGACGACGGGCTGCAGCGTCTCGCCCTCGGCCTCGGGCTTCATGTCCTCGCTCTTGAGCAGGATCGGCTGCGAGGGGCCGTAGATATCGGCGTCGATCACGCCGACCTTCACGCCCGCACGTTTCAGCGCAACCGCGAGATTGGCGGTGACGGTGGACTTGCCCACGCCGCCCTTGCCAGAACCGATGGCAACGATTCGCCGCTTCACGCGCTCGCCCATGAAGGCGACCGCGATCGTCTTGCCATTGGCGAGGTCGTTCAGGGCTTCCTTCAGCTCCGCCTCGGCCGCGCCGCGCGCCGCCGCGTCCAGCCCGGTGCCTTCGACAACCAGCGAGATCGCGCCCTCGCGCACCCGCACCGCTGCCACCCGATCCCCAAGGCCGGGGCGCAGCGCCGCCCTCACCTTGCCAACGTCCAGTGTTTCTTCCTGTGTCACGCGAGCGTCAATAACAGCAAAAATGCGCGGGCAACCCCTGTTTTTCGTTGCGCGGGGTACCTATAACGGCAGGCATGAGAATCTTGGACGGGTTTCACTCGAAAATTGGGCTGGCCATGGCCGGCAAGAATCCCTGGGGCGGTTCATCCGGTGGCTCATCGGACGATGGCGACGGTTCCGACCGTCCCGAGGGCGACAAGGGCGCAGGCAAGGGCGGAGACAGGGGCAACAAGCCCTCCGGCCCGCGCAACCCATGGCTGCCGCAGGGCGGCGACCGGCGCGGGGATGGCGAACGGCGCTCTGCCTCGATAGAGGATATCTTCAAGAACCGCGGCCCCGAAGGCCCGCGCCGCCGGCCCGGCGGCGGCGGCCCGGGCGGCCCGAATTTCCGTTTCCCGGACCGTCCCGGTGGCAAGAGCTGGGTGCCGGTGATCATTGCGATCGTCGCGATCATCTGGCTTGCCGTCACCATGACCCATCAGGTCGGCCCGCGCGAGCAGGGCATGGTGACATGGCTGGGCGGCAAATATTCGCGCACGCTGCAGCCGGGCATCAACTTCACCGCGCCGTGGCCGATCCAGATCGTCGACATCGAGAACGTCAGCGAAATTCGCCAGAACGCCATCGGCGAAGGCGGGGAAAACCTGATCCTGACCGGCGACCAGAACCTGGTCGACCTGTCCTACCTCGTGCGCTGGAACATCAAGGACCTCGTCCAGTTCCGCTTCGCGCTCGCCGAGCCGGAAGAAACGCTGACCGAGGTGGCCGAATCGGCGGTGCGTGCCGCCGTGGCCGAGACCGAGCTGGACACGGTCCTTTCGGGTGAAGGGCGCGAAACCGTCGAGACGCGCGTGCGCCAGCGGATGCAGACGCTGCTGGACGCCTATGGTGCCGGGATCGCGGTGCAGGGTGTCGAGATCGCCCGGACCGAGGCTCCGCAACAGGTGATCGAGGCGTTCAACGACGTGCTCGCCGCCCGGCAGGACCGGGAGCGTAACCTGAACGAGGCACGCCGCTACGAACAGCAGCTTCTGGCGCAGGCGCAGGGTAGCGCGGCCGAGTTCAACGAGATTTACGAACAGTACCGGCTCGCGCCCGAAGTGACGCGGCGCAGGCTCTATTACGAAACCATGGAGAGCGTGCTGTCGACCACCGACAAGACCATCGTCGAAACCGATAGCGGCGTGACCCCCTATCTGCCGCTGCCCGAAATCCGCCGCCGCGCGCAGGCGCAGCCGGCACCGGCAACGGCGCCCTCGGGCGACAATGCGGGAGGCAGCCAATGAGCCGTATCTGGAACGACTACAAGGGCGCCGTGATCGCGGTGCTGGCGCTGATCGTCATCCTGCTGATGAGCGTGGTGATCGTGCCCGAAACCCATCAGGCCGTGGTAATCCGCACGGGTGAGCCCGTGCGCGTGGCGAACAATTTCGATCCCGACGAACGCTATGGCCAGACCGGCTCCGGCATGATCCTGCGCATCCCGATTCTCGAGCGGGTGCAGCTGGTCGACAAGCGCATCCTCGATCTGGACATGGAGGGCGAAACCGTCCTCTCCAACGATCAGCAGCGTCTGGAAGTGAACGCCTATGCGCGGATGCGGATTTTCGATCCGGTCCTGTTCGTGGAGGCCGCGGGGACGGAAGAGCAGCTGCGCAACCAGCTTGAACCGATCCTCACCTCCGTGCTGCGGCAGGAGCTTGGCCGGCGGACCTTCGCCAGCCTGCTGACGCCCGAACGTGGCAACGCAATGACCAATATCCGCAACGCGCTCGACCGGCAGGCTCGCCAGTACGGGGCGCAGGTGCTCGACGTGCGGATCAAGCGCGCCGACCTGCCGCAGGGTACGCCGCTGCAGGCCGCCTTCACCCGGATGCAGTCGGACCGACAGGAAGAAGCCGAGACGATCCGTGCGGGCGGCCGCCGCGATGCACAGATCATCCGCGCCGAAGCCGACGCGGAAGCTGCGCAGATCTATGCCGAAGCCTTCAACAAGGACCCGGAATTCTACGATTTCTACCGCGCGATGCAGAGTTACCGCACCACGTTCATGAACGACAACGCCGAAAGCTCGGTGATCCTGTCGCCCGACAATGAATATCTGCGGCAGTTCCGCGGGCGGTGAGACCCGCTCGTCGAGCGCTGTGGCCACTCGGCAGAGCGGCCCGGGCTCGTTCAATCGCGATTAAGCGCCCGCCCCCTTCAGTCGGCGCGGGATAAAGAACGGCTTTCCGCGCATTGATTGCGCGAGCGGGGCCGAGACAAGAAGAGGAACAAGAAGGACGTGAGACCCGTGCGATATGCTTATGGCCTGACTTCGGCGCTGCTCATCGGTGGCGCGACCATCTCCCTGGTGACCGGCCAGCCCGCTGGCGCGCAGGTCGCCCAGAACGACGACAGCCGGATCCAGACCACGGTGCCGCGCGCCGGGGCACCTGCCAGCTTCGCCGACCTGACCGAACAGCTCGCCCCGGCGGTGGTGAACATCTCCACCCGCCAGCGGGTCGAGGTGCAGAGCGCCAACCCCTTCGCGGGCACGCCCTTCGAAGGCCTGTTCGGCGATCGCGGCGGCGGCGGCCAGCCGACCACGCGCGAAGGCCAGTCGCTCGGCTCCGGCTTCATCATCTCGGCCGACGGATATGTCGTCACGAACAATCACGTGGTTACGCCGCAGGGCAACGGCACGGTTGAAGAGATCACCGTGACCATGCCCGACGGCGCGGAATACGAGGCGGAGCTGGTCGGCAAGGATGCCGATTCCGACCTCGCCGTGCTCAAGATCAGCCGCCGCGAGGCCTTCCCCTTCGTGAAGTTCGGCGATTCCGCTTCGGCGCGCGCGGGTGACTGGGTGGTTGCGATCGGCAATCCCTTCGGCCTCGGCGGCACGGTGACCAGCGGGATCATTTCCTCCGTGCTGCGCACCGCCGGTGCCGGTGCCTACGACCGCTTCATCCAGACCGACGCCGCGATCAACCGCGGCAACTCCGGCGGCCCGCTGTTCGACATGCAGGGCAACGTCATCGGCATCAACAACGCCATCCTGTCGCCTTCGGGCGGCAGCGTGGGCGTCGGCTTCGCCATTCCCGCAGACACCGCCGCGCCGATCGTGGAACGGCTGCGCCGGGGCGAGACCATCGAACGCGGCTATCTGGGCGTGGGCATCGGCCCCGTGACGGACGATTTCGCCGCCGCACTCGGCCTGCCGCGCAACCGTGGCGAGGTGGTGCAGTCGGTCGTCGACGACGAAGCGGCGGCACGTGCCGGTATCGAACCGGGCGATGTCGTGGTTGCGGTCAACGGGCGTGACGTCACGCCCGACCAGACGCTGTCCTTCCTCGTCGCCAACGTGAAGCCGGGCACCACCATTCCCATCACGCTGATCCGCGACGGCAAGCGCCGCACGGTCAATGTGACGGTCGGCACCCGGCCCAGCGCGGAAGAGCTGCGCGAATCGCAGATGTTCAGCGAGGACGATGCGGAAGACCAGATGAACGCGCCGCTCGACGGGAACGAGTTCCTCGCGCAGAAGCTCGGCCTTGGCGCGGTCGCCATCAACCCGGCGATTGCCCGCCAGCTGGGCGTTTCGGCGGATACGCGCGGTCTTGCGATTGCGGCGGTGAACCCGAATTCGGACGCCGCGCGCAAGGGCATCCAGCGCCGCGACATCATCCTTTCCGCCAACTACCAGACCGTGACCTCGACCGAGCAGCTCGAAAGCATCGTGCGCGAGGCGGAAGAGGAAGGCCGCGAGGCGATCGTACTGCGCATCCAGCGCATTCGCGGGCCCGCAGGCTACGTGGCCGTGCGCATCCAGTAAGCGGCCAGGCCCCATCGGAAAAAAGGCCCCGTCGGAGCGATCCGGCGGGGCCTTTTTCTTGTCGGTGCCGGATGGTGCCAGCCCTGGCTAGTAGATCTGTTCGCGCTGCTGGGGCGGCAGGGCCGGCGCCTCTCCCCGGCCCGGCTGGGCCGGTTGCGGCGATGGCCGTGGCTGGGGGGGCTGTTGCTGCTGGGGCGGCTGGTTGCGGGCGCCCTGCCCGCCCTGGTTGCCGCCGCCGATTGCACGGTCGAGGAAGTCGTCGTCCACCGCCTGCGGCTCTCCATCGGCACCTTCGCCCGGCTGCGGCCGGGGCCGCTCGGTCACGCCTTCGCTCGCCGGGCCAGCTTCGCCCGCGCCGCGGCCCGGTTCGATCAGGTTGCCCTGTTCGTCGATGAAGTAATAATCGTCCGGGTCGCCGTAGTAGAATTCCTCGTCCGGTTCGATCTGCCATTCGGGCAGGTCGGTATCGGTGTTGAAAGGCTCCACCGGCCGATCCTTCACCGCAAAGCGCATGAAGGCGGCGAAGGCCTGGGCAGGCGCGCGCCCGCCCGACAGGCCGGAGACCGCCTTGTTATCGTCGCGCCCCATCCACACGCCGGTGGTGATGCCGGATGAGAAGCCGACGAAGTATCCGTCCTTGTTCGAACTGGTGGTGCCGGTCTTGCCTGCAACCGGGCGTCCGATCTGCGCGGCGCTGCCCGTGCCGGTCTGCACGGCGGCCTGCAGCAGGTCGGTCATCTGCGTGGCGACGTAATCCGGAACCAGGCGGACCTCGCGCGACTGTTCGTGCTGGTAGAGCGTTTCGCCCCCGGTCGTGGTCACCTTGACGATCCCGTAAGGCTCGACCGCCATTCCGCCTGCCGACACGGCAGCAAAGGCGCGTGTCATGTCCAGCAGGCGCACGGTCGAACTGCCCAGCACCATCGAGGGGAAGGTGGAAATTTCCGAGGTAATGCCGAAGCGTCGCGCCATCGAAGCGACCGTGCCGAAGCCCACTTCGTTGCCCAGCTGTGCGGCCACGGTGTTGACCGAATAGGCGAAGGCCTGCCGCACCGTCATTTCGCCGGCGAAACGGCCGTTGTAGTTGCGGGGGCTCCAGTCGCCGATGGTGATCGGCGCATCGACCACCGTGTCATCGACGCGGTAGCCCGATTCCAGCGCGGCAAGGTAGACGAACAGTTTCCAGGCCGATCCCGGCTGGCGCTGCGCCACCGTGGCGCGGTTGAAATTGCTGGTCACGTAATCCGTCCCGCCGACCAGCGCCCGGATTGCTCCGTCCCGGTCCAGCGCGACCAGCGCGCCCTGCGCCCCCTCCGGCGCGTTGGACTTGATCGCAGCGGTTGCCGCGCCCTGCATTCCGATATCGATGGTGGTCCACACCTCGATCGGCTCCAGCGTGTTGGGCAGCAGGATATCGAGCTGGGGCAAGGCCCAGTCGGTGAAATAGCGGACAGAGTTCTGTCCGGTCTCTTCCTTCAGCTTCACCGCCGACGGATCGACCGAGGCCTGTTCGGCGGTGATGCGGCCCTGTTCGCGCATCAGCCGCAGCACCACCTGCGCGCGGCCCACGGCGGCGTCGACATCGGCAGTGGGGGAGTAGCGGCTGGGCGCCTTGACCAGCCCCGCGATGATCGCGGCCTCGGCAGTCGAAAGCTCGGTCGCGGGGTGGCTGAAGAACTTGCGGCTTGCGCTGTCCACGCCATAGGCGCCGCCGCCGAAATAGACCTTGTTGAGGTACAGTTCGAGGATCTGCTCCTTGTCGAACTTCGCCTCCAGCGCCAGCGCCAGCACGGCTTCGCGCAGCTTGCGGTCGATCGTGCGGTTGGAGTTGAGGAAGACGTTGCGCGCCAATTGCTGCGTAATGGTCGAGGTCCCGGCAACACGCGCGCGCGAACCCATGATCGGTTCCAGGAACGCGCCGCCGGTGCGCCAGATATCGACCCCGAAGTGCGAATAGAAACGGCGATCCTCCACCGCGATCATCGCCTGCTTCATGACGGCCGGAATTTCTTCCTTGTCCAGCCATTCGCCGTAGCTCGGCCCGAGCTCCACGATTTCGCTGCCATCCGCCGCGCGCACGACGATGGTCTGCGCGGTCTGCGCGGCTTTCAGCTCTTCGTAAGAGGGGAGCGACCGCGCCGCGAAGGCCACCGCCAGCAGCAGGAACAGAACCGCGAGCGCGGCGAGCCCGCCCGCCCACATGATCGTCAGGCGGAGCCAGCGAGGTGTCTTTTCCCACGTTTCGGCTCCGGGAAACCGGCTTCCCCGTTGCTTGCGCGCGGTGCGAATTCTCGCCATCTAAATGCTCTCATCCCGGCCTGCGGCGCATGCCTGCGCCCTTGAAGAGTGCCGCTATGCATAGGCCAAGCTCAATGGCGAATGAACGACATTTTTTCGCCTTAATTCGCGATCAGTTCCCCGCCGGCAACTGCCCCGCCGCTTCGAATTCGAGTGCGACGGAATTGATGCAGTAGCGAAGTCCCGTGGGCTTCGGACCATCGGGGAAGACGTGGCCCAGATGGCTCTCGCACTTGGCGCAGAGGACTTCGGTACGGGTCATGCCGTGGGAGACATCCTCCCTGGTCTGGACCGCGGTACCATCGGCAGGCGCATAAAAGCTCGGCCAGCCCGATCCGCTGTCGTATTTCTGTTCGCTGTCGAAAACCAGGTTTCCGCAGGCGGCGCAGTGATACTCGCCGTCGTCCTTCAGCTTGTCGTACGCACCGGTAAAGGCGCGTTCGGTGCCGCCCTCGCGCAGAACATGGAACTGCTCGCGGCTCAGCCGCTCACGCCATTGGTCCTCTGTCAGGTCGAGCTTGTCGGTTGTGGAATCGGTCATAGGGGCTCCTTCATGGAATCGATATGGCCCTCGCGCGGATCGGTTCCAGCCCGAAGGATCCACTCAATCGTCGAGCTGGGCGTAATGCGCGGGCGGCTGGATCACGTCCATCTTGTCCGCCAGCAGCGGGCCGAAGCTGGGGCGGCTCTTGAACGCGGCATACCAGTCGCGCGTGGGCTGATGGTCCTTCCAGTCGATCCCGCCCAGATAATCGGCGACCGAAAGCTGCGCGGCAGCCGCAATGTCGGCCAGGCTCATCTGCGGCCCGGCAAGCCAGGCGCGGTGGTCAAGCAGCCAGTCGAGATAGTCGAGATGCGCGTGCGCCAGCTTCATCGCCTCGCGCAGGATCCGCGAATCGGGCGGCTCGCGCGTGACGAGGCGCTTCTTCATGCGTTCGTGCATCATCGGCATGGTCACATCGCCGAACAGGTTTTCCTCGAACAGCGCGACCAGCCGCCGGATTTCCGCCCGGTTCAGCGCCGATCCGTTGATCATCGGCGCCTTGTCGACCGTCTCTTCGAAATATTCGCAGATCGCGGTCGAATCATTGAGGACGATGCCCTTCTCGGTTTCTTCCAGCACGGGCACGCGGCCTGCGTGGTTCATGTCGAAGAAGTCGTCGTCCGCCTTCCACGGGTCGAGCCGCTGCAGGCCGAAGGGCACGCCCTTTTCGCGCAGCAGGATGCGTACCTTGCGGCTGAACGGGCAGAGAGGAAACTGGTGGAGGGTCCACATGCAAAGCGCAGATGGGGCATAGCTTCGCGCAAATCCAGATGCTTGCGACGAAAGCTTCGGCAGACCGCCCTAAATGCCGGACGCCTCCAGCAGCATCAGGCACGGCGGCATGATCTGCTCCAGCGATCCTTCCTCGACAATGCTGACCGCCTGTGCGTTCAGCTGCGCGGCAATCGCCTCCCGATCGAGCTTGGATTCATCCATGACCTGCGCGCTGGCCCGGACGAAGAATTCGCGCCCGCGCTCGCCCAGCGGAGGATATTGCAGCGCCGCCTCGTCCCCGAGGCGCTGGCGTTCGGCAATCAGCGCGAAGGCCGCCGAACAGCGGATGGCCCCCTGCTGGTTTGCAGGCAGCGGGGCGACCTCCTTCACCTGCTCCGCGGGTGCGGCAGTACCGGAGGCGGGCTGGAGGGCGACAAAAACGAACGGCAGGAGGTTGGCGATCATGGCCAAGGCCTATACCTGATGGCGGCGTGTGTCGCGCCTCCTTTCTGGGAAGCGCGGCAGGAAACAGGACGAAGTGTTGCATAACAGGAGCTTGCCCCGATGATTGACCATACCTCCCTCCACCTGCTGATCGGCGGCGAGACAATTTCCGGCGGTGGCCGCGAAACGCAGGACGTGATCGACCCCGCCACGGCCGAAGTGCTGGGCGCCCTGCCCCATGCCACGAAGGACGATCTGGATCAGGCGCTGGCCAATGCCGAAAGCGGCTTCCAGGAATGGCGCAGGACCAGCGCGGACAAGCGTGCCGCAGCGCTCAACAAGGCAGCAGCGCTCCTGCGCGAGCGCGCCAGCGACATCGGCCAGCTGCTGACCAAGGAACAGGGCAAGCCGGTGCGCGAAGCGATCGGCGAAGTGGTTTACTGCGCGATGCTGCTGGAATTCTACGCCGGCGAGGCGAAGCGCACCTATGGCCGCGAACTGGTTCGCCCCGCAGGCCAGGCCGCCCGGGTCATCTATGTGCCCGTCGGCCCGATTGCCGGTTTTGCGGCATGGAACTTCCCCGCGATCAACGTGGTGCGCAAGGTCGGCGGCGCGATTGCCGCCGGCTGCTCCGTCATCGTCAAACCGTCCGAGGAAACGCCTGCTGCGGGCATCGCGCTGGTGCAGGCGCTGCTGGATGGCGGTGTTCCAGGCAATGTGTGCCAGTGCGTGTTCGGCGTGCCGGACGAGGTCAGCCGCCACCTGCTCGCCAGCCCCGTCATCCGCAAGGTCACCTTCACCGGCTCCACCGCAGTGGGCAAGCACCTGGTGAAGCTCGCGGCGGACGATCTCAAAGTCACGACCATGGAACTGGGCGGCCATGCCCCGGTGATGGTGTTCAAGGACAGCGATGTGGACACCGTGCTCGATACGATGGTGGGCGCCGCCTACCGCAATGCCGGGCAGGTCTGCGTCAGCCCCACGCGCTTCCTGGTGGAGGAAGACCTGTTCCCCGCCTTCCGCGACGGCTTTGTCGAACGGGCGAAGGCAATCGCGGTCGGTAACGGGTTCGACAAGGACACCCGCATGGGCCCGATGGCGAACGAACGCGGGCCGGAAGGGCTCGCCAAGAAGATCGCCGATGCCAAGAACCACGGCGCCAAGCTGGACACCGGAGGCGAGCGGATCGGCAACCAGGGTTTCTTCTTCGAGCCTACCGTCCTCTCCGAAGTGCCGACCGAGGCGGAAATCATGAACGAGGAGCCGTTCGGTCCCATCGCGCTCATCAACCCGATGGCGGGCGCGGACGCGATCATCGAGGAAGCGAACCGCCTGCCCTATGGCCTCGCCGCCTATGCGTGGACCAACGATCCGGTTCTGCGCAGCCGCCTTGCCGCCGATGTGGAAGCGGGAATGCTCGCGATCAACGGCGCCAATGTAAGCGCCCCGGATGCGCCCTTCGGGGGCGTGAAATGGTCCGGCTTCGGGCGTGAGGACGGGGCCGAAGGCGTCATGCACTGCATGGTCGCCAAGACCATCCACGAAGGCTGATCGACACGGGGCGGAAGAGTTCGGCTTTTCCGCCCCGTCACCAGCGGGCGAAAGCGCGCAAAGGTCCTGTCGCCGCCGCCTAGCGCCCGACGAGGAACAGCGCGAATTCGGCCCGCAGGTTGGCCCCGCGCTTGCGAATCGTGTGCCCCTTGGCGAAGTGCCACTCGCGCTCAATCCGGGCCCCGCGTTCGGCTACCAGCGCGCGAAAATCGACCACCGTCAGATTGCGGATGTTGCCCGTCGCATGCCAGGTTTCAGGCAGGGCGGGCGTCACCGGCATGCGTCCGCCCAGCCCCAGGGCAACCCGCATGCGCCAGTGGGCAAAGTTCGGGAAGCTGACGAAGGCGGACCGGCCGACGCGCAAAAGCTCGTCGAGAACCTCGGCGGGACGATCCACCATCTGGATGGTCTGCCCCAGGATCGCGTAGTCGAACGCATCGTCGGGGTAATGGACGAGATCGCGCTCCGCATCGCCCTGCACGACGGAGAGCCCGCGCGCGACACAGGTTGCCACCCGCTCCGGATCGATCTCCAGCCCGCGCGCGTCGACCTGCTTGTGCGCGGCCAGCGCGGCCAGCAAGGTACCCTCGCCGCAGCCGATATCGAGCACCCGCGCACCCTCGGGGATGACCGAGGCGATGGCGGCAAGATCGGGGCGCAGATCGGCCAGCGCGGTGCTGTGCGGCTTCATGTCAGAAAACCCCGAACCACCTCGTCCAGCCCCGGCGTCTCCAGCAGGAAGCCGTCGTGACCGAAGGGGGAGGACAGCTCGACGAAGCTGACCGGCGCACCGGCCGCGTTGAGCGCGCGCACCAGATGCTGGCTTTCCGCCGTGGGATAGAGCCAGTCGGTATCGAAACTGACGATGCAGAAGCGCGCGCTGGACCCCGCGAAGGCGTCGGCCAGCCGGCCGCCATGTTCCTCGGCAAGATCGAAATAGTCCATCGCGCGGGTGATATAGAGGTAGGAATTGGCATCGAAGCGCCGGGTGAAGCCACTGCCTTGGTAGCGCAGATAGCTCTCCACCTGGAAGTCCGCGTCGAACCCGAAGGACTTCTCGCCCGGCTTGCCGTCACCCTTCGCCTGCAGGCGGCGACCGAACTTCTCGGTCAGTCCTTTTTCGGAAAGATAGGTGATGTGCGCCGCCATCCGCGCCACGGCGAGGCCTGCATCGGGATGCGCACCGCCGTAATAGTCGCCGCCGTTCCAGTTGGCATCGGCCATGATCGCCTGCCGTCCGACTTCGTGGAAGGCGATGTTCTGGGCGGACTGGCGCGCCGCGCTCGCCAGCACCAGCACGCGTTCGGCGCGGTCGGGGAAATCGGATGCGAAGGCCAGCGCCTGCATCCCGCCCATGGAGCCGCCGACGACAGCGTGAACCCGATCGATCCCCAATTCGTCCAGCATCCGGGCAAAGGCGCGCACCATGTCGTGGATCGTCACGACCGGGAAGCTCTGCGCGTAGCGCGTGCCATCGGGCCTCTCGCTGGCCGGGCCGGTCGACCCCAGGCACCCGCCGATCACGTTGGCACAGATGACGCACAGCCGGTCCGTGTCGATCGGCTTTCCGGGGCCGACCATCCGGTCCCACCAGCCGGGACGACCGGTGCCGGGGTGCGGGCTCGCGGCGAACTGGTCGCCGGTCAGCGCATGGAAGATCACCACGACATTGCTGCCGTCCGCCGCCCGCTTCCCGTATTCCTGGTAAGCAATGGTGACGGGCGAGAGCACCGCACCGCTATCCAGCGGCAGCGGATCGGGCAGCGTGAGGGCGGTCGCGGGGTCTTGCATCTCGACCTGCCTGAAAGAGCAAAAACAGTCCTTCGACAACCTCAAGGCTAACGGTTAGGGGAATTTCTCCTGTAATCTGCCCGTGCCGAGCCAGGCGAAGCACGGATTCCCAGTCTGCGAACCCGCCCATGAAATCGACCGTCCCCCAGCCCAAACCCTACATCCTCGACATCGCGCCCTATGTGCCCGGCAAGTCGAAAAGCGCCGATGGGCGCGCGCTGGTGAAGCTCTCCGCCAACGAGAATCCGCTCGGCACCAGCGAGTCGGCGCGGGCCGCGCTTGGCGAGGCGCACGATATGGCCACCTATCCAGATCCGGACAGCACCGCGCTGCGCGCCGCGCTGGGCGAGTTGCACGCGATAGACCCGGCGCGGATCGTGTGCGGCACGGGTTCAGACGAATTGCTCAACCTCGCCGCGCAGGCCTTTGCGGGCGCGGGAGACGAGGTGCTGATGCCGCGCTTCTCCTTTTCCGTCTATCCGATCGCGGCGCGGCGGGTGGGCGCGACACCGGTAGAGGCGGAGACGGCAGACTTCGGCGCGGACGTGGATGCGCTGCTGGCCGCCGTGACCGAGCGGACGCGGGTTGTGTTCATCGCCAATCCCAACAATCCGACGGGCACCTACCTGCCGCACGCCGAGATCGCGCGCCTGCATGAAGGCTTGCCAGGTGACGTGCTGCTGGTTCTCGACCAGGCCTATGCCGAATACCTGCCAGACGAAGGCGCGCCGGGCCTCGCGCTGGCGGGCGCAGCGCACAACCTTCTGGTGACGCGGACCTTTTCCAAGATCTTCGGCCTTGCCTCGACCCGCGTCGGCTGGGCGACGGGTGCGCCAACGCTGATCGATGCACTCAACCGCATTCGCGGGCCGTTCAACGTGGCCGGCGCATCGCAGGCTGCGGCGCTGGCGGCGCTGGGCGACAGGGATTTCGTGACCCGCTCGCGCGAGGAGAACCGGCGCGTGCGGCAGATGTTCGTGGAGCGGCTGGCCAAGCTCGGCAATCGCGGCGTCTCGACGGTGCCGAGCGAGGCGAACTTCGTGCTCGTGCGGTTCCGCGACCAGCCCACGGCGGAACGCGTGCGCGATGCCATCGCCGACGCCGGCTATGCCGTGCGCCACCTGCCCGGGCAGGGCCTGGGCGAGGCGCTGCGGATCACCATCGGGCGTGAGGACCAGATGGACGAGGTGGGCAAGGCCATCGAGGCAGCGCTGCTGCAGTAGGCTGCGCAGGCGGCTGGGGCCCTCCGAAAAACCGATCACCCGTTGATCGCGTTGATCCCTTCGCGCACGCGGCGTTCCACTTCAGCGCGGTCGAGCCCGGGCGGTATGGCATTGCCGAACCGGTAGGTGATCTGCCCGCGCCGCTTGATCGACCCGCGATAGAGCGGCCCGCTGTTCACCGCGACCGGCACCACCGGCAGGTCCAGCAGCTTGTAGAGGCCCGCGAAGCCGGACACGATGGCACCCTCCTGCCCGTGCGGCGTGCGCGTGCCTTCAGGGAAGATCAGGAACGGTCTGCCCTCTTCCTTCGCTGCCTTCGCCGCGCGCATCAGATCGCGCAGCGCCTTGGCGCCTTCGCTTCGGGCCACCGGGATGATGCCGTAATTCTTCGCCGCCGAACCCCATAGCGGCAGCGCCAGCAGCTCCTGCTTGGCGAAGATCACCGGTTCGCCAAATACGCAGGGTGCGTCGATCGCTTCGAAGAAGCTCTCGTGCCGCATGGCGTAGAGCGCCGGGCCGTGGATCGGCGCGCCTTCCTGGATCACCCGGATGCGCAGCAGATGCCGCACGCACCAGCGATGCCACGCACTCCATGCGTTGGCGAGGCGGCGCATCGCCGGTCCTCGCTGGAAGGGAACCAGAACCAGCAGCACCAGGGTGCCGGCATAGAACAGGGCATAGAAGGCAAGGCTGCGGAGCATGTTCATGTCAGCGACCGGCTCAGGTAAAGAGGGGCCCGACCGTGCGGCTCACCAGCCACTTGTGGTATTCGACGAACAGCAGCCACAGGCTCGGTTCGCTGCGCACCGCATCCTCCACCAGCCTCACATCGGACGGCAGTTCGCGGCGCAGTTCCACCGCGGCGCGGCGCATGTGCCAGTCGCTGGTGACGAGGCGCAGGCTCTTGAAATTGTTTTCCAGCGCCCACTCGGTCGTTTCCTCGGCATTGCCGCGCGTATCGGTGGCCGCGAAACCCAGCGTGACGCAGCACGCCATCACATCGTCGGGCACTTCGAACTCAGCCGCGAACTCCGCCGGGGTCACTTCCGGATCGACCCCGGTGACGAGCAGCCTATCCGCGCTGTCGGACTGCACGACCTCGAGCCCGCGGCCGATCCGGCCGGCAAAGCCCGTGGGCACGGTGACAGCATCGGTCCGCTCCATGGGCGCCGGGCCGGGCAGCCAGCCGGAAAACCAGATGAAGCCGAGCAGCCACGCCACTACGACAAGAAGACCGGTACGCCAGATCACAGCATTCTCCTGACGGCGGAAAGGACGGTAAAGCGCGCGGTTGCCACCGCGAGCACCACGCCCAGAACGGGGATCAGCGCGATCAGGATCCAGTCGAGCCAGTCGAGCCCGCCGCCGCCGATCATGCCGCTGTCGAGCGCGGCGAACTGATAGCCGAGGCCGAGCACGGCGGCGAGGCCCAGCAGCAGCCCCACACCGCCGCCGATCACCGAATCGCGCAAAATTGCGCGCTGAAACAGCTGGGCGATCTGGCCGTCCGTCCCGCCGAGCAGGTGGACGATCTCGATCGTCTCGCGATTATTGCCCAGCGCGCTGCGCGCCGCGAGGAACACCGCCGCAGCACTCGTCACCGCCAGCAGCAGGACCAGCGCCAGCGCCACGTATTGCAGCGAGGTCAGCGCACTGAAGACGGGTTGCAACCAGTCCGACTGCGCATCGACCCGCGCATCCGGGGCCACCTGGAGGATCCGCTGGCGCAGGCGTTCGATCGCCGCATCGTCCGCGCGCCCTTCCAGCCGCACGTCGATCAGCGCGGGCACGGGCACGGTTTCCGCATCGCCCGATTCGCCGAGCCAGGGTTCCAGCAAGGCATCGAGTTCGTCCTGCGGAATCTGGCGGCTTTGTTCCATCATCGGCATGGCCTGCAGGGCTTCCTGCGCTGCCTGGGCCTGCTCCGCACGGGTGGCGGGGTCCGCCTGGAGGATCTGGACCGTCGCCCCGCCCGACAGTTCGGACCGCGCATCGCCCGCCAGATTGCCGAGCGAGAGCCCCGCCCCCGCAGCAAGCACGGTAAGCGCGACCATGATGGCGAGCACCCACGGCATCGGCCCGGCCAGCCGCGCCTGCGGGATCAGCGCCTGCGCCTTGGCACCTTCGAAGCTATGCTGGCCGCTGCGCGCGGCGTCGGTGACGGGCGGCGTGCTCATCGCGTGCCCCCCGCGTGGACGGGCCTGCGCGGCGGATAGCGCAGCGCGCCGGTCGGGTCCGCCAGGCGCCCCTTGTCGAGCCGCATGATCGTGGAACTGCGCACGTTCTGCAGCAGATGCACGTCGTGGGTCGCCACGATCACGGTGGTTCCCAGCCGGTTGAGCGATTCGAACAGCCGCATCAGCTTCAGCGCCATTTCCGGGTCGACATTGCCGGTCGGCTCGTCCGCCAGCAGCATGTCCGGCCGCCCGATCACCGCGCGCGCGATGGCGACGCGCTGCTTCTCGCCCCCCGACAGCGTTTCCGGCTTCGCTTCGGCGCGATGGGCCAGCCCCACCCATTCGAGCATGTCGGACACGGGCTGAACCAGTTCGCTTTCGTCCACGCCCGCGATCCGGAGCGGCAAGGCCACATTGTCGAATGCGGAGAGATGCTCGACCAGGCGGAAGTCCTGGAACACCACCCCCAGCCGCCGCCGGAAACCCGGCAGGCGGGAACGCGGCAGGGTGATCACATCGCTGCCGAACATGCGGATGATCCCGCGTGAGGGGCGCTGAGAGAGGTAGAGCAGCTTGAGCAGGCTGGTCTTGCCGGCACCGCTGGCGCCGGTCAGGAAGTAGAAGCTTCCCGGCCACAGCGAGAAGCTGACGTCCGTCAGGATTTCCTTGCCGGTGCCGTAACGCAGGCCGACATTGTCGAAGAACGCGACTTCCCCGTCACCTCCCGACATGGTGCTGCCTCATGCTTGTCCGACCCGTCCCGTGGTTAACACGTAGCGGGATATAGGGTGCATCGAGTGTGGACAAAAGGCGCAAAACCTGCCCGTCCACTGACGGGGCGCTTGCCTAGCAATGCTTGCCGGGCGTAATGGCTTTGTCACTATGATCCTCGTCTGCCCAGCCTGCGACACGCGCTACGCCGTGCCCGACAGCGCCATCGGCGCGGATGGCCGCACCGTGCGCTGCGCGCGTTGCCGGCACAGCTGGTTCCAGGAAGGCAGCGAGCTGGACCTGGAAACGCTGGAAAGGGAAGGCACGGCGAAGACCGAAGCTGCCCCGCGCGAACCCCAGCCGTGGCACGATGTCCCGCCGATCGGCAATTCCGACGAGCGCGATGCGGTATCGCGCGACGACCGCTCGCAGTTCTCGGCCGAGCCGCCGTTCAAGCCGCGGCGCAATCCGGTGAAGATGTGGAGCATGGCGGCAAGCCTGTTCGCGGTGATTTCCGTGGGGACGATCGCGGCGGTCAGCTATGCCGGCCTGCCCGACTGGGTGCCCGTCAGCCGGCCGACCTTTGCCATGAACGAGCCCGATCTGGTGCTCGAATTCCCGGCCAGCCAGCAGGACCGGCGCACGCTGCCCGATGGCAGCGAGTATTTCGGCGTCGCGGGCGAGATCAAGAATGTCGGACGCGAAACCAAGGCGGTGCCGCCGGTGCTGATCGTCCTGTACGACGAGCGCAACCGCAAGGTGTACAACTGGGAAATCCTTCCGCGTCAGGGCCGGTTGCAGCCGGGCGAGACGCTGAGCATCAACGAAGCGATCACCGATCTGCCCAAATCCGCGAAATTCGCGGAGATCGGCTGGAGCCCGTCCTGAGCACTCTGCCGGGCGGCGTGTAAAACCCTGCGCAAATGCGCTTGCGAGGTGCGTGCACCCCTGCTAGGGCGCCGCTTCCTCACGGGGCGTCCCAAGCGGAACGCCCTGAATGCAGGCCCTGAAAAGCGGGCCATGTGTGCGGTCGTGGCGGAACTGGTAGACGCGCAACGTTGAGGTCGTTGTGGCCGCAAGGCCGTGGAAGTTCGAGTCTTCTCGACCGCACCAAAACTCTCATATCCATGGGCCTTACGGGGCCGCTCGAAGGTTCGCGGCCTTAACAATAGGCGAACTGCGGACCTTTTTGATGCGCCCGTGAATTGGTCGGTCAAAGGAGGCACCCTTGGCCGAAACGATCTCCATCAACGGAACCGCCCATCCGATCCCCGAAGATCCGCGGATCACCCTGCTCGATTTCCTGCGGCACGATCTGCGGCTGACCGGCACCAAGAAGGGTTGCGATCACGGCCAGTGCGGGGCCTGCACGGTGATCGTCAACGGCATGCGCATCAACAGCTGCCTTACGCTGGCCGCGATGCACGAAGGCGACGAGGTGACCACCATCGAAGGCCTCGGCACGCCGGACGCCCCCTCCCCCATGCAGCGGGCGTTCCTTGAAAACGATGGCTACCAGTGCGGCTATTGCACGCCGGGGCAGATATGCTCCGCCACAGCGATGCTGGGCGAGATCGCCAACGGCTGGCCAAGCGATGCGAGCGAAACGCTCGACGGCGATATCGAAGCGACTGGCGACGAGATTCGCGAGCGGATGAGCGGCAACCTGTGCCGCTGCGGTGCCTACGCAAACATCGTCGCCGCCATCCGGGACGTCGCTGCGGAGGAAAGCGCATGAGGCCGTTCCAGTATGACCGCGCCCGCACCCTGACCGACGCCGCGCAGATCATGCAGGGCGAGGATGCGATGGCCATCGCCGGAGGCACCAACCTGCTCGATCTGATGAAGCTGCAGGTGGAAACGCCGCGCGAGCTGGCCGACATCAACCGCGTGGGGCTCGGCGAGATTGCGGACACCGACGATGGCGGCCTGCGCATCGGCGCGCTGGCCACCAATACGGCGACCGCCGTTCACCCCCGCGTGCGTGCGGATTACCCCGTGCTCTCCCGCGCGATCCTCGCCGGGGCGACACAGCAATTACGCAACAAGGCGACGACCGGCGGCAACCTGTGCCAGCGCACGCGCTGCTTCTACTTCATGAATATCGACCAGCCCTGCAACAAACGCGAACCGGGCAGCGGCTGCGGCGCGCTGGACGGTATCGCCAAGCTACACGCCGTGCTGGGCGCGAGCGGTGAATGCATCGCCACCTATCCCGGCGACATGGCCGTGGCGCTGAGCGCGCTGGACGCCAGCGTGGAAATCAACGGCAGCGACGGTACGGAACGCACCGTCCCGGTGCGCGATTTTCATTGCCTCCCCGGCGATACGCCGTGGCGCGACAATGTGCTGGAGCCCGGCGAGATCATCACCGCGGTAACGCTGCCCGCGCCGGTCGGCGGAACACAGCTCTACCGCAAGGTGCGCGAGCGATCCTCCTATGCCTTCGCGCTCGTCTCCATCGCGGCGATTGTCGAGATGGAGGACGGTGTCTTCACCCGCGCCGACCTCGCCTTCGGCGGGCTTGCCCACAAGCCGTGGCACGATCCGCGCATTGCGCAGGCGCTGGTCGGCAATGCGCCGTCGGCTGAGCTTTTCGACCGGGCTGCGGACATCCTGCTGGAGGATGCACAGGGCCACGGCGAGAACGATTTCAAGATACCGCTGGCCCGGCGCACGCTGCACGCGGTGCTGGAACAGGCATCGGAGGACGCGGCATGAGTGTGCATCTCAAGCAGGACAAGCCCGATACCTCCAACCGCCTCGACGACATGAAGCAGGGTGTGATCGGCGCGCCGCTGCCGCGCGTCGAAGGCATGGCGAAGGTCACCGGCACGGCGCCTTACGCAGCCGAATACCTCATGGAGAATTGCGCCGAAGGCGTGCTCGTCACTTCCACTATTACGCGCGGCGAAGTGACGCGGATCGACAAGGACAGCGTCCTTTCCATGCCCGGCGTGATCGCGGTGATCGATGACGAGCGCCTGATTACCCGCCCCGCGCAGGGAACGGCCAACGAAGCCCCGCAGCAGAAACCGAAAAGCGTTTCCTACTGGGGCCAGCCGATCGCGCTGGTTGTGGCCGAAACCTTCGAAGACGCGCGCGATGCGGCCAAGCACCTGAAGGTCGAATACCGTGAGGAGGCCGGCGCACCGCTTTCACCCGACGCGGTCGAACCCGAAGAGCAGGAGGGCGAGACTGTCCATCAGGGCGATCTGGCGCATGCTATGGCGCAGGCCGCGCACAGCGTGGACGTCACCTTCACGACCGAGGGGCACTCCTCGGCAGCGATGGAGCCGCATGCCGCGATCGCGCAATGGGATGGAGAACGCCTGACGGTCCATGCCTCGCTGCAGATGCTGAACTACAATATCACCGAGCTCGCCGATGCAGTGGGGCTGGACGAAAGCAAGGTTCGCCTGATCTCGCGCTTCGTGGGTGGCGGGTTCGGATCGAAGCTGGGCATCAGCGAAGATGTGGTTTCCGCCTCGCTTGCCGCAATGCAGCTTTGCCGTCCGGTGCGGGTCGTATTGTCGCGCCAGCAGGTGCTCCAGTGCATCATGCGCCGGTCCGAAACCACCCAGCGCATCCGGCTGGCCGCAGACGAGAATGGCAGGCTGACCGGCTTCGGGCACGAAGCGCTGGTCTCCAACCTGCCGGGCGAGTCCTTTGCGGAGCCGGTGCTGCAATCCTCGCACTTCCTCTACGCGGGGCAGAACCGCGAGCTGATGCTCAAGCTCGCGCGCATCCACCGGATGACCGCCGGATCGGTGCGCGCGCCCGGCGAGGCGGTGGGCATGCCCGCGCTCGAAGGCGCGATGGATGTGCTTGCACACGAGATCGGGATCGACCCGGTCGAGCTGCGCCTGCGCAATATCCCGGAAGACAATCCCGAAGAAGGCCTGCCCTTCTCCTCCCACAAGCTCGCCGAGTGCCTGCGCCAGGGCGCCGAGGCTTTCGGATGGGACCACGGCCCGCGCAAACCGCGCCACACGCGCGAGGGCGAATGGTGGGTCGGCACCGGCATGGCGAGCGCGGCACGGGTGCACAACGTCGGCGAAGCAAGGGCGCGCGTCACGCTCAAAGCGGATGGCACGGCGCTGGTCGAAACCGACATGACCGATATCGGCACCGGTACCTACACGATCCTGGCGCAGATCGCCGGGGAAATGCTCGGCCTCGATCCCGGCAAGGTGCTGGTCGACCTGGGCGACACGCGCCACCCCAGAGGGTCCGGTTCGGGCGGCAGCTGGGGCGCGGCTTCGGTCGGCTCCGCAGTCTACGTCGCCTGCACCGCGCTGCGCGAGGAACTGGCCCGGCGGGCGGGCATCGCCGAAGACGAGCTCGACCTGTCGAACGGCAGGACGCAGGCCGGACAGACCTTGAGCCAGCTTCTGGACGGTCAGGACATGGCACGCGAAGGGCACTACGAACCCGGCGATATCGCCTCTGATTTTACCGCATCGGGCTTTGGGGCGTTCTTCGCCCAGGTCCGCGTGAACCGCTTCACCGGCGAAACCCGGGTCGACCGGATGCTCGGCGCTTTCGGCTTCGGCCGCGTGCTCAACCACAAGACCGCCCGATCCCAATGTATCGGCGGAATCACCTGGAGCATCGGCGCGGCACTGACCGAAGCGCTGGAGTTCGATCCGCGCGACGGGCACCTCGTGAACTGCGACCTCGCCGAATATCATGTGCCCGTTAATCGCGACGTGCCCGATCTCGAGGTCCTGATGGTCGAAGAACGCGACCCGGCGGCCAGCCCGATCCAGGCCAAGGGTATCGGCGAACTGGGCATGTGCGGAGGTGCGGCGGCCATTGGAAACGCGATCTTCGACGCAAGCGGCGCGCGCATTTTCGATTATCCGATGACCCCGGACAGGGTGCTGGCTGCCATGCCAGCCGACTGACACCGATCGCCAGGCCAGTCATTCGGCGTAATTACAGGAATAGTTTACCTTTTTCCTTGTCCCATCGCTGACAAGCCAGACGCTCTGTATGAAAATTCGGCAAGTTTTCTAGAAAGCCTTTGCGAATCGGGCAGCCCATGTCATTGTAAATGGGGGAGTACGCAAATGGGCGTAGGGGGCGGACTTGGTTAAAAAGAGAGCCAGTTCGGGGGTAGAACCCCTGCCCATAATCATCATTGCCGTTGCCGCAGTAATCGCCATCGCCGCGGCCGCCTATTTCCTGCTGACGCCAAATACACGTACAGATCAGGCGGGACCGGTAGCGGACTGTCTTCCTGCGTCGGTCAGGGATGCCGAAACCGCCAACTTGGCGTCTACTCGGCCACCTGGCGACCTGAACGTCTATGTCGACGCGTCGGGAGGCATGCGGGGGTATGCTGCTGCGGGTAATCCCAACGCCCTTGGCAACCTGATGAGCCTGTCGCTCAATTTCACGAAGAGCAGCAACTACGCCCCCTCGGCCCCGGGAACCACGCGGTTTTTCCGCTTCGGCGACTACCGGTTCGATGCGAAATCGCCTGAAGCTCCGGCTCTTGTCGAAACGGCCGAGCAACTGGCCCGGCCCGCAGCCTTCAACGAGGAGAACACCCGGCTCGCCGATGTCCTCCGGTGGATCGAGCATCGCCACGACAAGGCAGGCGATGGAGCCGACCCATTGTCGATTGTCGTGACCGATCTGATGCTCGACGACCGCGAGGCAGTCGACGCCTTCGAGGCATCCGTCGGCGGAGTGCTGCGCAACCTGATGATCGACGAAAAGCTCTCGGTCGGCCTCCTGGCGGTTCGCGTGCCGTTCAACGGAAATGTCTTCGTCGGCGATACGACCCTGAGAGCAGCCGTGCCGGATCGCCCGCTCATCATCCTGATGATCGGAGACCCTTTCCAGGTTCGCGCCTTCTACGACTATCTCGACACCTCCGAGATTGCGCCGTTTTCGTCCGATACGGCGCTTACCAACCGTCGGTTCGCGCTGTTCGGGCTGGAAGCGAGCGCCATCGCCGAAGCAGCACCGCAGCTCAGCGGGACGGGTTCCGGCTTTTCCTCGCGCTCGTTCTCGCTGGACGTACCGGGGACACAGGATCTGAAGAAATTCTCCTTCAGGCCCGGCGCGGCGGACGAGGATTCCGAAGCCCGTCTGCGCGTCCAGCTGGATGCGGGGGCGAACAAGGAAAGCTACGAGGTCATCGGTGACGAACCCGTGAGCGTCGGCTTCGTCTGGCAGCTCGACGAGGCGGCATTCGATCCGGCAGCCTGCAACCCTCAGCAGGTCTGGACCAACTATGCCCGCCTTGGCCCCGATGGCGCCCTGAGCAAAGGGCAACGGGCGGTCTATTCGCTGGGCCTGGACGAAATGGAAGCGGCGGGGATGGATCGCAAAGGCACATATCTCGTGCAGATGATTGCGGGCCAGCGGGGGCTGGTGCGCGAGCATGAGGCGGTCGAGTGGATGGGGGAATGGTCCGACACCAACGATCGGCTCACATCCAGGCTTCGGCAATCCGCGACGACGCGCGGCCTTGGCGTTCCGGGATTGCAGCCGCTGCGCAACATCTTGCTGGCCGAGTTGCTGATCCCCGGCCGCGAAGAGATCGAGCGGTCCTCCGCTCAGTTCGTCATCAGGACCGAATAGGCAGACAGGGTTGATCCATGAACGGCATGCTCAAATTCTTTGCAGTCTGGTTTGCGGCCACGGTACTGGCCGGGCTCGCGCTGGCATTCACGCATGGCGATCCGTCCACGCTGAACCCGGCGAACGAATCGCTGAGGCTCGAGCAGTGCGAAGCGGCCGAAGGGACCTTCTCCGGATCGACGCAGCAGGATTGCGTGGAGGGTGTCGAAGCGGCGCTGCAACGTGACGCGGACGATGCAGCCTCCGATCTGATGACCTGGTTCGGCGTCGCTTCGCTGGGCGTGCTGATCATCGGCGGCATCTTCATGAGCAAGATCATCGCGCGCGCGAAAACGGCTGGCACGCGTTCCGAATTCCGGTCCCTCCGGCAGGACTGGTTCCTCTATCTCGCGCTTGTCGGCGTGCTCGCGATCATCGCCGGGGTTTTCGCCCACGGCGGCCTGTTCGGCGCCTGGGCACCCGAGCTGGCGCCCATGCGACGCTGGGCGGACCTGTCGCTGCTGACAGTCGTCTGGGCGGCGACCTACATCATCGGCACCAAACTGGCGACACCGCACAAAATGCAACCGTCGATCCCGTTCTGATCCGGGTTGGAGGCGAAGCGCGTCGCGGTCGCGGCAATATTCGAATGCTTGAGGGGATGGGTTTGTGAACATCATCATCGGAGTTGGCGGAACCGGAGCGAAAGTGGTCGAGTCGGTACTCCATTTCGCCGCGATGGGTGTGGGCCCCAACAGCCTGCGGGTCGGCTTCGTCGACCAGGATCGGTCCAACGGCAATCTCAACCGCGCGCTGCAGGTCTTCGAAAGCTACCGCAGCACCCGCGCAGCATGGCGCGGTGATGATGCGGTCCACCGGCTCGGCGGGGCAGAGGAATGCCCGCTCTTCAAGACCGACATCGAACCGCTCGGCGAGCAGGATGGCCTGTGGATCCCAGACGACGGTGCAGGCACGACGCTGGCCAGCGTGTTCGGACCGATGGGCGAGGATCAGTACCTGTTCGACGCGCTGTTCCACACCGGCGACGACAAGACCGCGGAGGAACAGCAGCTGACGCTGGACGATGGTTTCCAGGGGCGTCCGCATATCGGCGCGGCGGTGATTACCGATCGCGCCGAGCAGCGCAGCGCCTTCTGGGACAGCGTGACGGAAACGATCAAGAGCGCCGGATCGGGCGGTGCCGTGCGCATCCTGCTGGCCGGATCGGTCTTCGGTGGCACGGGGGCGGCAGGTTTCCCCACGATCGCGCGCCTGATCCGCAACCGTCTGAAAGATGAAGGGATCACCCGCGGAGTCGATATCGGGGGCATCCTGATGCTGCCCTATTTCGGCTATCCCAATCCCAACGAGGACCAGGACCAGAACGTCGCGCTGGCAGACGAACAGCTGATGCAATCGCGCGGCGCCCTGCGTCACTACGAGGACATGCTGGGTGGCGAACATATTTTCGACCAGCTCTACATGGTCGGCTGGAATCCGCTGATCCGGCTGGAATATCACGAGAAAGGTTCGGGCGATCAGCGCAATCCCGCCCTGCTCCCCGAATTCGTGGCGGGCAGCGCAGCCAGCCGCTTCTTCCTCAGCGAAAGGTTGCCGGAAGAGGAAGGCCTGCAGGCAATCATGGTTTCCGCCCGCCGCGACAAGAACCAGTTCGGCTGGCCGGACGTACCCGCCCTGACGAGCGGATCGGGCGAAATGCAGCGCGTGCTGCACGAATATGTCGCGCGCTTCCTGCGCTTCGCAGTCGCCTTCAAATACTGGAAACCGCAGATCGGCAATTCCCAGGAACGCCGCGAGATGAAGCGATCCGAGGAATGGTATGTCGCGCAGGGGCTGGACGATGTCGACTGGGACGAGGCCAGTCCGTCGCAGGCGCTGAACTACATGGAAGCCTCTATCGACCATGCCCTGCGCTGGTTCGCGGCAATGGAAACCTACGCCCGTCATGATCAGGACGTGAAGTTCGAGCTTTGGCATATCGCCAAGGCGCTGGTCGATCCGATCGACGAGAAACGTCCCAACAAGGACCCGTCGGTGAAGGATCGGCTCGACGATCAGGACTACCGCAGAAGTTATGAGAGCATTGCCGGGAAATACGCCGCTTCGGACGACAGCATGTCGCACATAGGGGAGCTGGCCGACAATCTCACCGACTACGAGTTGACCGGCCAGCACGAGCTGATGGGCCGCTTTATTGCGGCGCTCTACCACTTCGGCGATTTCGATCCCGAAGACGAGCAGTGAGGACAAAGAGGCGCTGATATGGAACCGACCTTCAATCTCTCGCCGCTTATCTCCGGCAAGTACCGCGATCCGGATGCCACCGGGCGCTGGGCGCAGTCCGGCCCACTGGGCGATCTGGCTACATCGCTCGATGTGCCGCGCTCGGAAGCGGAGATCGACCGGCTCAAATCCCTGCCCGATGTGTGGGCCCGCCCCCTCCTCTTCGGCCATGCGCTGACCAACAAGGACCATATCGCGCGCAAGGCTGCGATCCGGCAGTGGCGCGGCCTTCTCGCGCTCCTTGGCCTGAGCAATTTCTACGCGAACAAATACGTGATCGGCCTGATCAACATCGATCTGGCGGACGAGAGCACGGGCAACCCGCAGTTCCGCAAGGTGCTGCGCCAGCTCAAGCCGACCGAGACGATTACCAGCCAGGCCTCGTGGGACAAATTCGGTGTGCTGACTCTTCAGCCTAAGGGAGAGGACCGCTTCGACGTTGGCGAACATACCGCGATCGGGTTGCTGGTACCCAATTGCATCGTCGCCCCGGCCAAGAGCACCAGCTACCTGAAAGTGCCCTCCGTGCCATGGCTGGCCAACGGGCTTGGCGACCCTCTGGATCAGGACGCCATGCCCGCCGCGCAATGGGCCGCCCTGTACGACTATCTCGGCCGCATCAAAGTGCGATTGAAGCAACCGGATATCGTCAAGAGTGCCGGCGTCGATGCCATTCGCAACGAAGTCGATACGTTCATGGCGGGCTGCCGAGAGAAGCTGGCCGACGCCGGGGTCGGCAACGCGCCCGAAGCCAGATATGCCAGCGCCAAGGACGAAGTACCCTCCTCGCTGTACGAAGTGCTGCTGGATCCGCCCCTGCAACCCGAAGACGACAGGCTGACCGATTGCGAGGTGCTGGTCCCGGCAGAAAGCGATCTGCTGTCGGTGGCTGGGGGGATCAAGGGGATCATCCTGATCGATCCTGCCATCGCGCGTACGCTGAACCGGCCGATACAGGACGTGAAGGCGTGGAAGGGATATTCGCTGCAGGCCGCGGCCCGAAAGGAAGATCTCGACGCGATCCGCAAGGAAGCGCTGGGTGAAGGCTATCTGGTCGTCACGCCGGAAGACCTCCTGACCGCCAAGCTTGTCCGGCTGCTCAATGACGGCAAGGTCGAAGCGCACGGGCCGAAGTGGGAAAACCTGCTGCTGCCGCTCAGCCCCCTCGGTCTTCTGCTGACGGGCAAGGACAAGATCGTCGACAGCCTCGAGCTGAACGACCGAGGCGACCGGTTCGAAGTCGGGCTCACGATCGGCCTCAAGGGCGGAGAAGACCTCGCGCGTCCGGGCTCTCACCAGGTCGTGAAAAGCTACGACAAGAAGGCCGATACCGACGAACAGGCAGTGCCGGACGATATCGTGCTGTGGCCGAACAAGTCCTTCGCGGGCTGGCCGTGGAACTTCATGCGCTTCAGCTACGACAGCCGCTACGAAATGGCGCCGCGGTTCGCCGCCTCCCGGGGCAGCCTTTCCGCCATGGTCACGGCGATGGCCAAGGGCGATACCGCGAAGACCCTTTCCGCGCTGCAGGCGCTCGGCGATCAGGGAGACCTGGTGTTCGAACGTATCCACCCCGTCTTCAACGGCGACATGGCCGAGCTCAAGTCCGCCAATGGCGACCTGATCCTGCACCGGGTGCGATTCCGCAACGTATCCGACGCGATCGGCGAACAGCACATTCTGGGCAAGGGAAGCGAGACGATCTTCTTCTCCGGCAAGCTGGGCGACGACGATTATCCATCGCCGGCCGGATGTCTCATGCTGCCCAAGAAGCCGGCGTCGCTCAATCAGGGCAGCATGCGGATCGCAGTCGATTTCGGTACCACCAATACGGTGGTCTACTATTCTACCGGCTCTTCCGGTTCGCCCGAAGCCATGGTGTTCGAAGAGCGGGTTTTCCGCCCCTTGTGGAGCAAACTGGCGGAGGAAGACCAGTTCGCCTACGACTGCGTGGAATTCCTCCCCGCCAGGGACGTGCCATCCCCGTTCCCGACCGTGATGCACAAGCGCGTGTTCGATCTCGGCGGATCGGAGGCGCTGAAGGACGGCGCCGCATCGGGCTACCACGGCATCGCCGACAACATCTTCTTCATGCCCAACGTGCCGAGCAGAATCGCCTACGCAGCGGAACGTGAGGCCAAGGAGCAGCTCGAATTCGATCTGAAGTGGGGGACCGATTCGAAGCAGAAGCGGATGGTCCGCCGGTTCCTGCGACAGATCGTGCTGATGAGCACGGTCGAGGCGATGAGCCGCAATATCCAGCCGCAGAACATCGAGTGGCATTTCTCCTATCCGCAGGCGTGGGACCACACGCAGGTCTCGAATTTCCAGAAGGCGGTGACGCAGGCCTGGGAAGAAATCCTGCATCCGGTTCTGGGCAAGAGCGCAAAGGCGCTGGACCACATCCGGTTCGAGACCGAAGGCGCTGCGGCGCTCCGCTACTTCATCAAGGGGCCATCGGCCGGCAAGACCGGGCAGCGCGTGCTGATGCTGGACATCGGCGGCGGCTCCACCGAAATCGCGATCTACGATCTCGAGAAGAACGTGTGGCGCGGCTCCTTCAAGCTGGCAGGCGGAGACTTCTTCACCCGCTTCCTGTCGAACAACACGAAGATTTTCGAACAATTCAAGGATGATGTCGCGGGCGACACGTCCGAGTTCGAGCGCGTGCTGAAGGAGTTTGGCGGCAACGAATCCACGCGGCACTTCGTCGAACTCTACATCAGCCAGGACGGCTTCAACGAGAGCTTCGGGGAAAGCTATCCCATGTTCAGCGAGGAGGCGGAAGGCCTGGGTCTGCGCAACGCCGCGCTGGTGATGATCGCGGGCTATTTCTATTATTCGGGTCTGGTCGTTCGCTCCCTGATCGAACGTCGCCAGCTTCGCGCGAAGAGCATGGACGAATTTACGGTCGCCTTTGCCGGCCGCGGCTCCAGCTTCTTCAAGTTCCTCGGCGAAATGCGCAATGACGAGAGCCCGTTGGGGCGCGCGGTGCGGATGATGACCGATGTGGTTCTGGCGGGAGAGGAGGAGAAGGCGCAGGAAAACCCGGAAACCTGGACCTTCACCAATCCGCGGGTGAACGAGAGTTTTTCCGAACTGCCCAAGCACGAGGTCGCCTACGGCATGCTGTGCGGGGACGCCGCTGGCCGGAAGAAGGCGATGGATGAAGCCATCCCGCTGGGCGAAAGCGTGGAACTGCTGGCAGACGGTGAAGAGCTGTCGCTTTCGGCCTTGCATAACATCAGCGAGTTGCCGCCGGGCGCCCGCCTGATCGATATCGGCGAGGACGAATTCGACCGCTTCCTTGAACTGTTGCGCCAGCGGGTCGGCCTGAAGATCAACATCGATTCCAAGGGCGGCGAAGCGCGTTCGCAGATCAACAACACGGTCAAATACGCTTTCTCGGGCAATCTGGATGCGCTCGAAAACTATGAAGAAAGCGAGGATGACGACGAGACGCTGGAAATCGAGCCTCCCTTCATCTCCAAACTGCGCTGTCTCGTACATATGCTGGCGCAGAATGTGGCCGCGCGTAAGGAAGAGGTTGTCGTGCGGACCGAGGCGCCGAGATGAGCGCGCCCGCCAGCAAGCTGCTTCGCGGCGTAGCAATCCTCGTCGCCCTGGCTGTCACCTCGGGCTGCGACTTCCTGGATGCTGGCGATGACGCCCCCAGCGCGCAGGAGATGGAGGACCGCGCGGCCATAAGCGACGCGCCGCAACCGCCTGCGAATGCGCCTGCCGGTCTCGATACCGATGCGCCCGCCGAAGACGAGGGCAACGCGAGCGTGCCCGATCCGGATACAGCGGAGGCGCCGCAGGAAGCGGCGCCTGCCGAAGGCAACGAGAGCGAGCAGGCCGCCCGCGCCGGCGATGCCGCACCCGAGCCCGACGGGGCCGAAAACGCGCCGACCGAAGGTGCAAGCCCGGCGGCGGCGCCCGAAGCTCCTGCTGCCGAGGATTCCGCACCCGATGGCGCTGAACCCTCAGACGAAGCCGGAACCGCCCCGGAAAGCGAGGCGACCCCCGCTCAGGTCGAACAGGCCGCGACGCAACCCGATCCCCCCGAGCCTGCGGCTGGGAATACCCGCAACAAAGCGCCCTTACTGGCGCCGTGGTCCACCCATCTGCTGGCCGGTATCTTTGGACTGGGGCTTGGCATCCTGGCCGCATACCTGAGCGGCGTTTTGCGCAAGCGACGCGCGCGCCCTTCGGGTGACGAGGACGAGGCGAACGATGACAGGAGCGCAGACGCGTTCGTGCCGAAAGAAGTTTACGACACCCTGAAAACGGAACGCGATCAACAGGCGAAGACGATTACTGCCCTGCAGCTTGCAGTAGACAAACTCGGTGCAGGACGTGAGCCCGACAACAGGGCCCCACCTTCTGCCAACGCTGGCATCAAGACTCTGGGATCAGGCGCCCCCCGTTCGGAGCAGTCCGAAGCTCCCCGTGGCCACGCAGGAACCAGCGCCTTCGCCTTCAGGGACAGTGCCGAGATCAGGGATCTGGTTCGCCGCTTCAACGAAGCCGAAAAGCGCCGCGATTACGATGCGCTGCGGCAGGAATATCACGCGCGGCCCTATAGCAATGATCGCACCCGCGACCTGTCTAAAATCTTCGAGGACAACAGCGACAGGTTCTGGCTGATCGCAAATCCGGCCAACCCGAACGAGGCGGTCCTGATCCCCGGGTTCGCTTCGGAGGCGGGCTGGAACCGTATGCGCGAGAAGACGACCGACCACGTCTTCGCCTATCATTTCGATCTGAGATCGGGCGGAGAGCGTCTGGTCATCAACAAGCCCGCCATCTTGCAACGCACGTCTTCGGGCGACTGGGACCTGTACGAAAAGGGCGAGATTTCAGGCCTCAAGTAGGACCGGATTTGACCATGGAGCCGGACAACCTCGACTTCGCAATCAGTATCGAGACCGATCGGAAACGGCGGCTGTCCTCCGCCAGGCAACTGGCCGATGCCGTCAGGAACGGAACGCTGAGCGAAGACACACCTATCGAAGTCGATGAGAACGGGGGCTCTCAATTCAGGTCGCTCGCCGGTAACTACGCGCCGCTCAAGCGCTTCTTCCATTCGGCCGAAAAGACAGATCGGCAGCCGATGCAGTCTTCCGGAGAGTCACCCGTAGCAACCGAACAGGGGCCCGGCCCCGGCGCAGGCGGCAGCGCTGGGCGGCCCGCCTCGCCCGCAGCGCCCGATCCTGCCCATACCCATGCGCCCGCCCCTGCGCCCTCCGCTGCCGAGCCATCCGCGCCACCACGGGGCGATACTGACGCGGTGCAGTCCGCCCCCGACGCAGCGAATGCGCTGCAACCACTGGCCCGCAGCGTGGTCGAGTTGCAGGATCTGCTCAACCAGGCTTACGACTTCATGGATCTTTTAAAGGATCAGATCGCGTCGCTGGCACCCGACGGCGACTTCGATGCCTTGCTGCAGGATGAGGCAGGCGAAGGCGATGCACCTGCCACCTCGGGAGAATCGGGCCGGTGGGAGCCGAACTTCGACAGCCCTGCGAAAGCGTCATCAGGCGCAGCGCCGACGCCCCGACCGGCACGGACGCCTCCGCCTCCGCCGCCTCCGCCGCCTCCGCCCGATTTCGATAACCTCGAGCGGGATTTGCTGGAGCCGTTCAACGCGTTGTCCAGCACCGCGGACCTCGAAGCGCTTAAGGAGCGGTGGAACGCCCAAGGTTGTGCGAACGATCGCCAGAGCGATATCGCCAAACTGTTCGAGAGTGCGGCGGACCGCTTCTGGCTGATCGTGGACCCCAGGGATCGGGCCCGCGCTGCGCTCATCCCGGGGATAGCCAGCAAGAAGATCTGGCCCCGTCTGCGGGAGAAAACGCTCGATCACCCTTTTGCCCATCATTTCGACATGGAGTCCGGCGAGGACCTGCGCGTGATCGCCCCGGCGCGCATGAAACGTCGGAGCGATGGATCGTGGGCACTCGTTGAAAAAGGCAGGCTGAGCGGTACGCGATGAGCGATTACGAAGGATATCCCGTCGTCACGGCACAAGTAGGCGGGCGCCGCAGGCGACTGTCGCAGGATCGCCAGTGGCGCGCCGCAATTCACGATCGATCGATCGATCGTGACACGCTGATCGAGTACGAGGACGCGCCGGGCCACATCACCGAGATGCCCGCCCGCGATTGCCCCGCGCTGGTCCCGTTGCTGGACGAAATCCTGGGCCCCGAACCGGAGCCGGTGCCCGAACCGGTGGCAGAGGACGAGGCTGAGCAGTCGCAGGAAGATGCTCCGCCGCCCACGGAACCGGACAAACCCAGTCTCGACTACTCGGATGCCTTCGGGCTGACCGCAGCGGAAAAGGCGCCGCAATCGGCAGAGGCAGGCCCCGCCGCCGTGAATACCACCTCACAGACGCCTCCCTCGCACCACGCCGCCGCGGGCACCGAGGGGGGCCGTCCCGCCGCCCCTGCGCGGACTGGCAATGCGGGCAGCCCGGACGATGGAGGAAACCGCAAGGTCGTGTTTGCGGGACTGGCGTTGCTCGCGGTTGTCTTCGTCGGCTGGATCATCAGCCTTTCGGGGGAAGAGTCCGACTACGACAGCACGGACTATTACGCCGAGGACGCCTCCGAAATGATGGAAGATTCAGCCGAGCCCGCCCTTCCGCTCGGCACGACGTACTACGCCAAGACCCAGGCGAACTATCGCAATGCGCCGGAAGGGGCGAGCGAAGGCACCATGCCCCGAGGCATGGAGTTCAACGCCGTTACCGCAAGCAGCAATTCGGAGTGGCTCCAGATTACCCGCGGGCCTTTCGCCGGGCGCTTCATCAAGGCCAGCACGGTCTCGACGGATCGACCGCCCGACCTCGATACGAGCACGGCCGACGACTTTTACGTAATCCGCCAGACCTCCGTCTATTCCTCTCCCAACCGCTACTCCCAGGTGGTCGAGGAACTGCCTTTCCCGACCAAGGTGACGATCGCCGGGTCGGTAGGAGGAGGGTTCGCGGAAGCCCTGATCGACGGCCTGCCTGTCGGTTATGTCGAATGGGACGATCTGGGCGGCGAAGGCGGGCGCGGGCCGCGGCGCTGGTTCCGTATCGTCAACGATTGCGGGAAGACCGTGAACGCGGTGTTCAACATCCAGGAAAACGGCACCTATAACGGGTTCGACGGATATTGGACGTTCGCCCCCAATGCGTCGAGGGAACTGGTCTATACCGGTTATGGCCGGGTCTATACGGACTCGGTCTTCAACTACTGGCTCAATATCGGCGACGATATAGGCCCGTACACCAACGTCAGGGATATCAACGGGGACACCGCATCGGTCGGTGGCAAGACGATGGGGATGAAGCGTATCGTCCCGCTGGCGGTCAGCGATGACGAATATGTCCTGAGACTGTGCGGCTGACCGGGATTCCGCGTCGCCAGGGTCGCGGTGGGGCACCGCCGCTCACCTACCCGCCGGCCTCCCCGATTGGACATGTGGTCGCGTGCGCCTAGAAGGTGCCTGCGATTTCCCTTTCGGCAAGGCGAGCGATAGATTTTGACCGATACATCCCGTGCATGGCGCTTCGCGGTCGATCGCGGCGGAACCTTCACCGATGTCGTCGCAACCACGCCCGACGGCCGGCTGGTGACCGACAAGCTGCTGTCCGAGAATCCGGGCCACTACGATGACGCCGCAACCGAAGCGGTGCGTCGCCTGATGGCTCGGCATGGTGACGCGCCCATCGCCGAACTGCGGATCGGGACCACGGTGGCCACCAACGCGCTGCTCGAACGCAAGGGGGAGCGCCTGGCCCTGGTGACCACGCGCGGCCTCGGCGATGCACTGCGGATCGGCACCCAGGCCCGGCCTGAGATTTTCGCCCGGCACATCATCCTGCCCGAGCAGCTGCCTGCCAAGGTTCTCGAGATCGACGAGCGGATCGGTGCGGACGGCACGGTGCTTGCGCCGCTGGACAAGGACGCGGCGCGTGCCAGCCTCGCGGCCCTGCGCGAGGAAGGCTTCGATGCCATCGCCATCGTGCTGATGCACGGCTGGAAATACCGCGAGCACGAGGCGCAACTGGCCACCGTGGCGCGTGAGATCGGGTTCGCGCAGGTCAGCGTCAGCCACGAGGTCGCGCCGCTCATCAAGCTGATCCCGCGCGGCGATACCACCGTGGTCGATTCCTACCTTTCACCGGTACTGCAGCGCTACACCGATGGCCTTCAGCGGGACCTGCCGCCGGTGGAGCGGCTGCGCTTCATGCAGTCCAATGGCGGGCTGGCCGAGGTCGGCGCGTTCCGGGGCAAGGACGCGATCCTTTCGGGCCCGGCGGGTGGCGTCGTCGGCATGGTCAAGGCGGGTGAAGCGCTTGGCCATCACAAGCTGATCGGGTTCGACATGGGCGGGACCAGCACCGATGTCGCGCATTATGCGGGCGAGCTGGAGCTGGCGGCAGAGAACGTGGTCGCGGGCGTTCGGGTGGCCGCGCCGATGATGCAGATCCACACCGTCGCGGCGGGCGGAGGCTCGGTCTGCAGCTACGATGGTGCGCGTTTCCGCGTCGGTCCGGAAAGCGCGGGCGCGAACCCCGGCCCTGCCTGCTACCGCAAGGGCGGGCCGCTGACCGTAACCGACTGCAACCTGTACCTTGGCCGGATCGACCCTGCCTTCTTTCCCAGCGTGTTCGGCCCGAAGGGGGACGAACCGCTCGACCCGGCTGCCTCCGAGGCGCGACTGGAAGAGATCGCCTCCGCCCTGCCCGAAGCCAGGCCGCTCGAAGAGATCGCGCGCGGGTTCCTGTCCATCGCGGTCGACAACATGGCCAACGCGATCCGCAAGATTTCGGTGGCACGCGGCCACGACGTGACCGAATATGCGCTCGCCTGCTTTGGCGGCGCGGGCGGGCAGCATGCCTGCAAGGTGGCGGACGAACTGGGGATCGAGACGGTGCTGGTGCATCCGCTGGCAGGCATCCTCTCCGCCTACGGGATCGGCCTCGCCCCGGTGAAAGCGATCCACGAGGTCAGCCTGGTTCGCCCGCTGCACGATGGCTTTGCCGATGCGCTTGCCGCGCTGGAGGAAGAAGCGCAGGCGGCGCTCTCCAGCCAAGGCATTGCACCGGGCGACATCACGCTGGCGCGCCGCGCGCGGTTGCGCTTCCGCGGAAGCGATTCGCTTCTCACCGTCGAGTGCGCACAGGAAGACGCCATGGATGCCGCCTTCCGCGTCCAGCACCGCCAGCGTTACGGCTATTCCGATGCCGAAGCGCAGATTATGGTCGAAGCTCTCAGCGTGGAAGCCAGCGGCATCTCGGGCGGGCTGGGCCATGCACGTGTCGATCCGGTCGAGACACAGGGCGAGGCTTCGGGCGACTGGCCCACGCACGCGCGCAGCGCGCTGCAGCCGGGGGAAGCCGTGGCGGGCCCCGCCCTTATCATCGATCCGGGTTCGACCACGGTGGTTGACGAAGGGTGGGAGGCAAGACTGGCCGAGGAAGGCAGCCTCCTGCTGTCACGCGCCACGCCGCTGGAGCGCACGCACGCGGCCGGCACGCCCGAAGACGCCGAGGTCGATCCGGTCAGGCTGGAGATCTTCAACAATCTGTTCATGGCCATTGCCGAGGAAATGGGCGTGGTGCTGCAGAACACCGCCACCTCGGTAAACATCAAGGAACGGCTGGATTTCTCCTGCGCGCTGTTCGATGCGACCGGCGCGCTGATCGCCAATGCACCGCACATCCCCGTGCACCTTGGCAGCATGGGCGACAGTGTCGCGCGCGTGCTCGAAGTGCGTGGCCCGGGCGAGGATGGAAAGCCGCGCGACGGGCGCGGGCTGCGGCGCGGCGATGCCTATGCGGTCAACGATCCCTTCCGGGGCGGCACGCACCTGCCCGATATCACCGTGATCGTGCCCGTGTTCTACGATGATGGCGCGAGCAAGCCCGACGCGTTCGTCGCGGCGCGTGGCCATCATGCCGATATCGGGGGGATCGCCCCCGGCTCCATGCCGCCGGAGAGCACGACGATCGAGCAGGAGGGCGTCCTGATCGACAATCTCCTGCTGGTCGACGAGGGCACGTTTTGCGAGGACGCGGTGCGGCAGGTGCTGGCCGATGCCAGGTATCCGGCCCGCAATCCCGACCGCAACCTGTCCGACCTGCGCGCCCAGCTGGCCGCGTGCACGCGCGGCAGCGAACTGCTGCACCAGGCAGCGGGCGAGCGCGGGGCGGAGATGGTCACCGCCTATATGGGTCACGTTCTCGCCAATGCGGAAGCAAGCGTGCGCGCCCTGCTGGGTCAGCTCGAAGACGGCAGCTTCACCTATCCCATGGACAACGGCGCGCAGATCACGGTGAGCATCCGGATCGACGATGCCAGCCGCTCCGCCGTGTTCGACTTCACCGGGACGAGCCAGCAGCAGCCCAACAATTTCAACGCGCCCCGCTCCATCACGCGCGCAGCCGCGCTCTACGTGCTGCGCACGCTGATCGACGATCCTATCCCGATGAACGATGGCTGCCTGCGCCCGGTCGAACTGATCGTGCCGGAAGGCTCGATGCTCAATCCGATGCCGGGCGCGGCGGTGGTCGCAGGCAATGTGGAGACGAGCCAGGTCGTCACTGATTGCCTGTTTGCCGCGACCGGTCGCCTTGCGCCATCACAGGGCACGATGAACAACTTCACCTTCGGGAACGAGGCGCACCAGTATTACGAGACGATCGCCGGCGGATCGGGTGCGGGGCCGGACCATGACGGCACCAGCGCCGTACAGACGCACATGACCAATTCACGCCTGACGGACCCGGAGGTGCTGGAAACCCGCCTGCCCGTCCGGCTGGAAAGCTTCGCGATCCGCCACGGGTCGGGCGGCGCAGGAGCGCATCGCGGCGGCGATGGAGTAGAGCGGCGGATCACGTTTCTCGAGCCGATGCGGGCCAACATCCTTGCCAACCGCCGTGCGGTCCCGCCGCGCGGCATTCGGGGGGGCGAGGATGCGCTGCCTGGCCGGAACTGGGTCGAACGCAGCGACGGATCGCGCGAGGATCTGGCCGCGGCCGCATCAGCCGACATGGAGCCGGGCGACAGCTTCGTCATCCTGACCCCGGGCGGCGGCGGCTTCGGAGCTTCCTGAGGCGGCCGATCAGGGGGCGAAGAATTGCGGGGTAGACGCTGCGCGAATTCGGCTGCAGGATCGCAGCGCAATCCATCGGTCTTATCGGGGAATGGATCATGCGTCTTGCCACTTGTACCGTGATCGCCATGGGCCTCGTCCTGGCGGGATGTTCCGAGCAGGAGAAGGACGGAGCGCGCGACGACGCCGTACCGGCTTTCGATCAGTCGCTCGTGCCAGACCGCCGAACCCGCCGAGCAGGGCCTGAGCAAGTGGCTCGTCGGCACGTGGTCCCACGATGGAAGCTGCGCCTCCGATTTCGTGTCGGTTTATGCCGCCGACGGCGCCATGCACACCGACAGCGAATCGGGCACTTGGGAGGCGTCGGGCACCACGGTGACAGAAAGCATCACCGAACAGTTCGAGATGGGCGAGCCGGGCAGCATCCGGCTCGATCCGCCGATTGTGCGCGAAGTGCAGGTCGAACGGATAGACGATACGCACGCCATTTTCCGGTTCGACGGCTACACCTCCCGCTCCACCAAGTGCCAGACATGAAGCCCGGCGCAGGCGTGTTCAGCCATGCGCGCCGAACTGGTTGGCGATAGCGGTCGAGATGCGAAGACACAGATCGTAGGCCTGTTCGATCGGTTCGATGTACTCGCGCCGGATCGCCGCATAGCCATCCCCTTCCCCTTGCGGGTAGTCGCCCGCCTCGGCCACGGGGAAGTCGCTCTTGCGTGCGATCTCCGTAGGATAGGCGCGGCGCAGCTGCGCCAGCGCATCGTCCACCCGCAGCGAAAAGACCATTTCCAGCACGTCGGTCCGGCTGATGTCGTTCGCGCGGCTGAACGCCGGGACTGAGACGACCTTCAGGAACATGTGCTGCAACAGCGCGAGGCGCAGCGCCTGCAGCGCGCCGATAGTGCGGCGGACACTCTCTCGCTCGGTCCGGTCATCGGCGTCGGTCGCTTCCTCTTCCATCAGGTCCAGCAGGCGATGGAACTTGAGCGCATCGACCCGCAGGCGCGAGGCAAGCCGGCGGAACACGCCCGTCCGGTCGTCACCGATCAGGTATTCGGCCAAAGCCTCGCACGATCGCGCCAGGTGGCTCTCCGCCCCGCGATAGGTGCGGCTTGCCCAGTAGGCCGAATTGAACAGCTCGCCATGCGCCGCGACCGTCTTGATGCTGGCAAGCGCGTCGGATGCGCGGGCCAGCCGCATGATTTGTCGCCCGCGCGGGCTTTCCGCCAGCAGCGCGGCGATATCTTCGTAGGTGCCGTCGGACGCGCTCCCGATCCCGGCGATGATGTTCACCGGATAGCCGAGCTGCTGGAGGATCGCGTTGTGCGGGATCGCACGGATCTGCCGCAGGCTCATCTCGCGTTCGGCATTGATGTCGGACTGGCGGCGCGACTTGCGGCTACCGGTCTGGCTGAGCAGGCCCAGACCGAAGCTGGTGATCGCGCGCGAATAGGTGCGGCTTTCCAGGTGGTCGCGCTGATGCTCCTTGATCGCGCGGTAGAAATCGAGGCTCAGGTCCGTGCGGCGGTAGAAGGGATCGACCGGCACGTCCGCGTCCGCAAGCTTGGGCGTCAGCGCCGCGATCTGCGTGAGGGTGGACAGCGCCAGTTCCGGCCCGGCGAAGAACAGGTAGCCGTCCCCGCCCTGGAAACTCGCTTCGGCCTCCAGCCTGATCCCGGCCCGCGCGAAGCGGCGCCGCGCCCACGGGCTGAGCGGCCATTCGAGCCGGTCCGCGAAGCTGGACGGGTGCGCGCCGCGTCCCATCCCCTCGCCATGCGTGTCGAACACCAGCGCCGCCACATCGGTCAGATCATTGGCGGCCATCGCCTCGGCCATGCGGCCCTGCAGCCGCTCGATCGCCAGGCTGGCGGGAACCTGGCCGACGAAGCGGCCTGCATCGGAAAAGCCGGTCTGGATGGCGATCCGTCCACGCTTGCGGGCGTAGGTGCGGTAGCTCTCCTCGGCGAGAAGCGAGTCGAGAAAGCGTCCGCCATGTTCCAGCGCGCTCTCGGTCTCGAACAGGGGCGAGACATCGATCCGGTCCTCGATACCGAACAGCCGCGCGAAATAGAGCGCGGCGAGCACGGTCGCGGGCTGTTCGCACTCGGCCACCAGCATGCGGATCGGCGCATCGCCATCGATATGCTTCAGGATCTGCGTCATCGCCAGGAACTGGCGCACGGCGGTGCTGCTCTCGACGGCCAGGCTGGCGAAGTTGGCGCGCTGCGGCTGCGCATTGTCCAGCAGGTCGCGCAGCGCCGCCATGGCGCCGCGGCTGGACAGGTCGATCTCGGGATCGTCGAGTTCGCGGCGGATCGCGTTGTGCAACTGCTTGGCGTTCACGCGGAAATGTATCCACCCCATGCCGAGGCCGTCCGCGCGCATCGCCGCTGTCAGAGTGCGGAGCGCCACTGCCTTTTCCGGCTCGGCATCGCGGGCATCGCCTTCCAGCCGTTCGATGAGAGGCGCAAGAGAGAGCAATCGCGCGTCATGCTCCTGCGTCAGCCGGTCGGCCGCCTGGGTCAGGGCGGCGGGGTCGGAAAGATCGCCTGCGAAGGCATCGGAAATGTCCTGCGTATGCTCCTGCGCCGCGCGCAGAGTGCCGAGCAGTTCGTGGCTCGCGTCGATCCGTTCGAGCAAAGCGGCATACCGCCCCAGCCGCTGCGCCTTTTCCGCCAGCCTGAACGCAATGGACGTGTACCAGGTAATGTCCGTACGCCCGTCCATGTCGTAGCCGACCCAGGTGGCGAAGCGGAAGGGCAGCGGATCGAGCTCCTGCCAGCGATCGGGCCACCTGTCCTGCGCGGTGCGCAGAACCGCCGCCACGATGGTGTCGCGCGCATCCTGCGCATTGGCCATCGCAGCCATCGCCCGCTCGTGCTCGTAACGCAGCGTGATCTCGGGAGCCGCTGCCTCCTTGTCGGGCGCGGGCGTGTCGCCGGTCAGCGCGCCTTGCGCGACCGCATCCGATTGCGCGGGGGTCAGCAGGAAGGTGGGGTGAGCGGTAAACACCGCGTGCATGCGGGGGTGCGACCATGCCTCGCGGAATGCCTCGAAATCGCCGTCCGGATCGCTGGCCAGCGCGGTCAGCCGCGCACGATGCGTCTCGGGCTCCAGCAAGCGCCGCAGGCGCGCGGCGCGTGACCCCAGCGAGCGGTCGACCAGCTCGTCGACCAGACCGGAAAGCCCTTCCAGCGTCAGCTCACCACTCTCCAGCCCGCGCGACAGCTCGTGGGAGAGCTGGAACACGGGATTGAACAGCGGGGTCTCCTGCGTTCGGCGGTGCAGCGCCTGCAACCGCTCGGTAAGACCGTCTAGACTCGTCAGATTGGCTTTGGCGCTCACGTTCACTCCCTGGTTTTCGAAACAGGAACGATCTCGCAAGTGCGAAGGTCCCGCGTCAATAACCCGATAGCGCCGTGCAATGGGAACCGGGCCGCACGAATGCGGCCAGGCTACTCAGTCGCAACGATATTATCGTCCGAATCGCGGTCGATATATTTGTTGTAGGGATCGATCCCGGCGAAAGCGGGCCGCCTCTCGGTGACGATGCGAATGGTCTGCGCGCCCGACCGTACGGGATAGCGGCGCAGCTGGATGACGTCGTCTGCATCGAAGGCACCCAGCCCCGGCTTTTCGGTGAACAGGCCGATTTCGATTACGTCGTCGAGCATGGCCTTGCGCTCTTCACCCTTGCCGTCGGCGTAGAACTTGTCGGCCTCGATCTCGATCTCGGTTTCGAACCGGCCATCGTCCAGTTCGCGGACGACCGCTTCTTCGGCCTTCAGATCGTAGAGCGTGATCCGGCGCAGCAGATCCTCCACCAGGTCGCGCTCTCGCTCGTTGCGGGCGAGCGAGGCGAACCCGCCGACCAGATCGCGCGAATTGGCGAAGGGCGCACCCTTGAACCTGTAGCGCTCCAGCAAGTCCGAAAGCATCGCATTGACGCGATCCTCGCCCAGCCGATCCTGCAGCAGATACATCGCCACCGCGCCCTTGCGGTAATGGATGTAGCCCTGGTTCTCGACCCGCTCCAGCGGCAGTTCCTCGATCGCCTCGCTGCCGCGGGCGCTCAGGTAATTGTCCAGTTCATACTTGAGGAAGCGGCGGATGTTATCCTCGCCATACAGGTCCTTCATCACCATCAGCGCGGAATACTGGGCCATGGTTTCCACCAGCATGGTGCCGCCCTGCTGGTCCGCGCTGATCAGCTGGTGCGCCCAGTACTGGTGGCCCAGCTCGTGCGCGGTGACATAGGTGACGTAGTCGATCGCTTCCGCATCGCCATTATCGGCGATGAAGCCGATCCTTTCGGAAAACGGGATCGTCCCGGCAAAGGCCTGCGCAAAGCTGGCATAGCCCGGGAATTCGATGATGCGGGCGTAATCGAACTGGTACGGGCCGAAATTGGCTTCGTAGTAGTCCAGGCTCGATTCCATCGCGTCGAGCATCCGCTCCACGTTGAAGTCGTGGGTCGGGTGGTGATAGATTTCCAGCGTCGTCCCGTTGTGTTCGCGCCGCGCGACTTCGTAGTCTGCCGACTGGATGGAGAAGAAGCCGAGGATCGGCTGCTCCGCCACGAAGCGCGCCACGCGCCGGTCGCCCTCAACCTCGTCCGCAACGCGATCGCCCGGCGCGATCGGCGTCTGGCCGGCCACCGTCGAAACGGTAATATCGGACGTGACCCACGGCGCATTGCCGACATAGTTGCGGTTGCGCGCACTTTCGTCTTCCAGCTTCGCTTGGCGCAGTTCCGACGGCAGGCCGTATTTGCGGCGGGTCGCACGATCCTGCAGCAGCCCCGAACGGTCCATCCCGATCTGCGGCATGAACTCGCTGTTGTTGAGGAAAGTGCCGTTGCGCACCAGCCGCGTATCGTCACCCTGCGCGCGCAGCCCCTGCTGCCAGCGGCGGGTGGTGAAGGTGAACTCCCCGGTCGCGCCAGGTGCCAGCGGTTCCTCGAAGCGATAGATGCGGTAGAGATTCTCTTCGTCGTTCATGGCCAGAGTGGCCCCGGCGACGTCCAGCGAGAGTATTTCCGCATTCGGATCGGGCAGGCGAAGGTGCAGCTGCTTGATCGGCGCGTCGGTGTTGTTGGCGAAGGCGATCCGCCCGCGCGCCTGCATCCGCGTTTCCTCGGGGTACAGGTCGACCGCCAGCCGCACATCGGTCGCGGTGGGCTGAGGCAGCGTTTCGTACTTGAGGTACTTTTTCTCGTACGCTGCCAGCGCGGCTTCGACATCGTCCTGCGTGCGGTACTCGTTCAGCACGTTCATCTGGTAGTAGAGAAACCCGCCGCTGAGGGCAGCGACCAGCAGGGATGCGGCAAGGATGCCGCCCGCGGGCGAGGCCAGGCGACGCGGCATCTGCCTGAGGCGCGGCAGCAGGGCGGCATCCGCCCCACGGCGCCACAGCATATGGGCAAGCACCGCCAATGCCAGCGCGATCGCCCCCCAGTAAAGCCGCAGCCACCAGCCGGTCGCCCAGCCGACATCCGCACCGTTGATGTCCGACACACGCATCTGGCCGGTGCTGCCGTAGAGATAGAGCGGATGGTCAAAGCCCATCGTCGCCAGCACGATGGTGGCAACGGTATAGAGCACCATGATGCCCCAGCCGACGTACTTGTTGGGGCTGAGCGCCTGGACGAAAATCGACAGGATCGCGATCAGCAGCATGTCGACCGACAGAGGCAGGACGTACCAGCCAAGGTATTTGCCGATCTCGAAATCGGTATAGCCGCGCCCCGCCTGGATCAGGATCGCGGCGACCACGGAGATCAGCAGGGTGGCGATCAGGACGAAAGCGACCGCGACGGTCTTCGGCACCATGTAGGACCAGCCGGGGACCGAGGTGGAATCCACGATCTCGTGGAACTTGCGGTCCCGGTCCCGCCAGACCAGCTCACCGCCGTAGTAGATCGCGATGATGATCGGGATGATGGTGAAGCTGCCCATCAGCGGCTCGATCATGGAGAAGGTGATCGGGCGCGCGGGCGTGCCGTAGATCTCGTTCCCGAACCACAATGAACCGAAGGCATTGAACAGGCCCATCAGCAGCAGGATGAAGAAGGCCGGGCTGCGCAGCACCTGCCCCATCTCGAACTTCGTGCGCGCGACGAGCCGCGCCCACCCGGCCTTGTCGGGCGTTGGTTCGGGCAAGGTTTCGACTACGGCAGGCTCCTTGCGGGCGAGCTTCGCTTCCTTCTTCGCCGCCTTGCGTGCCTTGCGCGCGGAGATCGCCTTGCTGGCAAAGCGGAAGCGCCAGAAGGCGAGCGCCAGCATCAGCACCGCAAAGCCGAGCCAGATTGCCCGGTTGACCAGCAGGACGCTGTCGACAGGCGGGATCATCGAATTGGATTCCGCCGCCGTCCAGTAGCGGGTGGCATTACCGAACGCGGCAATCCCGAAGGGTTCGACATAGCTTGCAAGATCGCGGTATTCGGGCTGGCTGCCCATGATCGCGTTGAGCACGATGTACAGCACCAGGAAGCCGACCACGGCCACATAGGTGTACATCATGGACCGGGTCATGGTGGCGACCGCGAAGAACAGCGCGCTGACCATGAACACCGACGGCAGGGCGAACACGAAATAGGCGACCGCATAGTAGGCGAAACGGTTGGGACCGATCGTTTCGGGATCGAGCCAGGGCATCAGCGAGCCGAGCCAGATACCCAGCGGTACCACCAGAAAGGCGAGCGCGGCGGCCATGAAGGCCCCGGCAAACCGCCCGAGAAGATAGCTGAACTTGCTGACCTGGGTGGACCGGATCAGCGGCCCGAAGCCGCTTTCCTCGTCGCGCACGATCACATTGGCGACGAAGGCGGTGGTCACGAACATGAAGAAAATCGTCAGCACCAGATGCGTCGTGACGATGGCGACGGGGCTGTTGAGGTTGACGTTGCCGCCGCCGCCGATGGTGATGTCGTCGCTCGCCATCGCGCCGTAGGTCAGCAGGAAGAAGATGACCGCGGCAACCCAGAACACCGGGTTGCGCAGCTGATAGCGCAGCTCGAACAGAGCAATCTTGCCGAACATTCTGACCGCCCCTTACGCTGCGATGTCGGTGGTGGTGCGGCGCGCGGTGGCAAGGGTGGAGAAATAGACATCCTCCAGCCCGCCATCGACCGGCTCGAACCCGGCGCCCGGCGCGCTCTCGGCCAGCACGTGAACGATCGTCTGCCCCGCGAACAATCGGGTGGAAATGACCTCGTGGCTCTGGCGCATTGCGTCGAGTTCCGAACGCTCGATGGCTTTCGCCCACACCGTGCCGCGCGCTTTCTCGATCAGGTCCCTGGGCGCACCCTGCAGGCTGATCTTCCCATCGATCAGAACCGCCATGCGCGGGCACAGGTCCGCCACGTCCTCCACGATATGGGTCGACAGGATCACCACCACGTTCTCGCCGATCTCGGCCAGCAGGTTCAGGAAGCGGTTGCGCTCTTCCGGGTCGAGCCCGGCGGTGGGTTCGTCCACGATGATCAGGTTCGGATTGCCGATCAGCGCCTGCGCGATGCCGAAGCGCTGGCGCATGCCGCCGGAAAAGCCCGCGATGGCCTTCTTGCGCACGTTCCACAGGTTCACCTGGTTGAGCAGGGTCTCGACCGTATCCTTGCGGTCCGAGGCAGAGGACACGCCCTTCAGGACAGCCATGTGATCGAGCATATCGTAAGCGGAAACGCGCGGATAGACGCCGAAATCCTGCGGCAGGTAGCCAAGCTGCTTGCGCAGTTCCTCAGGATTTTCGAGCACGTCGATCTCGCCGAACCGGATGCTGCCCGAAGTGGGCGTCTGCAGCGTGGCCACGGTACGCATCAGAGTCGACTTGCCCGCACCATTGGGTCCCAGAAGCCCGAACATGCCCTTGGGAATCGACAGACTCACGTCATCCAGCGCGCGTACGCCGTTGGGATACACATGGGTGACATTGGCCAGTTCGAGCATTGTTGGAATTCCCCTGAAGATGGGCCCGAAGCTAACAGGTCAGTCAAACAGGTCCATTGCCGTAGGTCGATCCGTGACGGTGGCTGGTCGATAGATCGCCCGCAGGCATGCGGCCAGTGCCGCGCCCGGCAATCCGCCGCCGGAAGAGGCTCACGGCACGATCCCGATCCGATCTAACGGACATTGTCATCTCTCTCACAGGCTTGGTCAGTGGGCTGCGAGACGCGGACGCCGCATGGTCGGGCGCGATTGCAACAAGGGAGTTCGCAATGAAGAACGCATCCATCCTGACCGCCTCGGCGGTGGCCCTTGCCATGGCCGCGCCTGCTCCGGCGATGGCGAAGAAGAAGCAGGAAGACCTCACGCTGGCGACCTGCGCGGAAAGCATGGGCACCATCGCGGTGGTCGACGGCGATACGCAGGGCTGGTCGGAATACGGCCTCGGCTCTCCGCGCGAACTGATCAATTCGCTGGCCGTGGAGTCCGGCTGCTTCACGCCGCACACCGCCGCTGGCGGCGTCCCTGCCGACTTTCTGCTGAACGTCGTGGCGGGCAACAGCGAGGAAGTGGACCAGTCCATCGAGATGGCGAAGTCCGCCGCGATGGAAGGCCTCGTCCGCTCCGGCGCGGCGTCCGCCGTGCTGTCCAAGGTGCCGGTCGCAGGCGCAGTGCTGGGCATGTTCGGTGGCTTCGGCGGCAAGAAGAAGCGGGTGGCCGCAGGCATCAAGTTGCTCAGCCCCGCGTCCGGCCTCACCATCGTGACCGGCAGCGGCGAGGTGAAGAAATCCTCGATCAGCTTCGGCGGAGCGGGCGGCTGGACCGCAGGTGCCGCCGCAGCGGGCTATGGCGACAGCAAGAAGGGGCAGATGCTGGTCGAGGCTTTCGTCATCGCCTTCAACGAGGTCGTCGCGCAGGGCGAGACGATCCGGTCGGTGCCTAAGATGCAGCCCGCCGTCGCCGCCGCGCCGGCACAGCCCGCCGCCGTCACCGCGATCGACACGATCCTGCGCTCCGCCCCCAGCGCCACCGCGCAGGAAGTCCGTTCGCTGCGCGCAGGCACCGAACTGACGCCGACCGGAACCCGCGACGGCCTGTTTATCGAGGTCGAGGACAATTACGGCACCAAAGGCTGGGTGTCGGTTGAAGACCTTGGCTGACGCAGCAGGCGCTTGTCCGGACGGCCCGGCGGTGGCACCCATGATGCCATCGCAGGGCGCTGCCGGAGGATGCATGGGCGCTGAACTCGAAAATCTGCGCCTCCTCTACGTGGAGGACGATGCGAGATCGATCGCACAGGTGCAGGAACTGGCGCTGGCGCGCGGGGCGCGGATCGTGTGCGAGCAGAGCGGCTCCGCCGGTCTGCTGCGCGCTGGAATGGAGGCGTTCGACGTCATCATCCTCGATCGCATGCTCGGCGATATCGACGGTGTCACGATCATCCAGCGGCTGCGCGAAAGCGGGGTCGGCACGCCGATCCTGATGCTTTCCGCCCTCGGGCGGACGAGCGACCGGGCCGAAGGGCTGGATGCGGGGGCGGACGATTATCTGGCCAAGCCGTTCGAAGCGGGCGAGCTGTTTGCACGGATCAAGGCCCTGCACCGCAGGTCGGCGGGGCAGCAACACAGCGCGGTGATCCTGTACGGCGCGTTCGAATGCCACGTGAAGGCGCGCACGGCCTTCCGCCAGAACCGGCACCTCGCGCTCAGCCCGCGCGAGTTCGAGCTGTTCCGCTATTTCATGGAAAACGCGGGCGAAACCGTCACGCGGGACATGCTGCTGCGCGATGTGTGGGGGATGACCTTCGATCCGCAAACCAATGTGGTCGACGTGAACATAGGTCGCCTGCGCCGCAAGCTGGAAGAAGGCTTCGACAGTCCGGCGCTGGAGACGATCTGGGGTTCGGGCTACCGTCTCCTGGACGGGAGCTAGGGCGATCGCACGCAGCTCAATATTCTCCCGGATCGTCTGGCTCGCGATCGCGCTTTCGCTCGTCCTGATCTTCGCGCTCTGGGCGACGACCGATCGCACCATCCGCGATGCGGCGCGCACCTCTACCGAAGAGGCGGTGGATGTCGATCTGGCAGGTCTGGTCGATATCTACGCCAGCGGCGGCCAGCCGGAGCTGGAACAGCGGATAGAGGATCGCCTCGCCATCACGCCCGCCGGGCGGAGCCAGCCGCACTACCTGCTGACCGATGGAGACGGAAACCCGATCACGGGCGATCTGGATCGCTGGCCGGATCTGGACCCGAAGGTATCCGAACGCGGCGCGGTCAGCGTGCTCGATGGCGTGCCGGTGCTGGCGCGTGCGACGCAGCTGGGGCCCGACCTGCGACTGGTCGTTGCTTACGAGAGCGATCAGGCCGGTCCTGTCCTGCGGCGCGTTGCACTGGTGTTCCTGATCGGCGGCGCGCTGTTCGTCCTGCTGGTCGGCCTGTTCGGGCGCCATGCCGCCAGAGGCCTGCAATCGCGCATCGAGCAGATCAACGCCGCCTTCCGCACGCCCGATACGGTGCGCACGGTCGCCACGCCCGGCCACGCGCGGCGGGGCGACGAGATCGACGAACTTGCCGATCATAGCGCGCGGGCGCTGGAGCGTGTGCGCCGCCTGCTGGAAGCTCACCGCGAGGCCTCCGATCAGGTCGCGCACGAGATCCGCACGCCCCTGATGCATCTGGACCAGCGGCTGGTGAAGGCTCTGGCCGAACCCCTGCCCGACAGCGTCGCGGAGAAGCTGATCGAAGCGCGCATGGAAATCCGCCGGCTCGTCGCCATGCTCGAATCCCTGCTCGACATCGCGTCGAGCAAGGCGCGCAGGGGCAATCTGCATGGCCTGAGCCCCGTCAATCTGAGCGAGATCGCGGATCGCATCTGCAATCTCTACGCCGACAGTGCCGAGGAATCGGACCACGGATTTTCGTGGGAAATCGCGCCCGACGTCTGGATCGACGGCGAGGAATCGCAGCTCACCCGGCTGATGACCAACCTGCTGGACAATGCGTTCAAGTACGTGCCGGCCGGCTGCGACATCACCCTGACGCTGGAGCCCGGCCCCACCCTGACCGTGAGCGACGATGGCCCGGGGATCGCGCCCGACCAGGCCGAGCGCATATTCGAACGCTTCTACCGCGGCGGAAGCAGCAGCGCCGGGCCGACCGGAAGCGGCCTCGGCCTCGCGCTCGCACAGGCCATTGCAGAGCGTCATGGATTGACGATCACCCTTCAACCTGCCGATAAGGGAGCCTGCTTCAGGGTCGGGAGGGGGTCGGCATGAAGTCCTTGCCAGTTCTCGTGATTGCGGCAGTTCTCGCCACGGCCTGCCAGGCGCCCGCCGGCGCACCCGATATGATCGCTGCCGGGGCCGCTCCGGTGCAGGAGGATGCGGCGTCGCGCACGGTGGACGCTCTCGCTGCGGCGCAAGCGGCTTTTGCGAATGGCGATACGGACCGTCTCGCCCGGGCCATGCACGCACTCGATGCCCTGGGGGTGCAGCCGGATGACCCGGCGAGCGCCACCCTGCTCCAAAAGTGGGAAAGCGCCGCGCCGGACGCGCCTGCGCCTTCACGCGGGCGGGCGCTCGGCCCGGCCTTTCGCTCCGGCGAGCTGGCCGCGGGAAGCATGGTGGAGCTCGAACAGACCTTCCTCGCCGGGCAGGGTGCCAGCATCGCCCTGCGCACTCATGGCGGCCACCCCCTGGCGCTGAAGGTCTTCGACGGGCGCGCAAAACGGCTTTGCGCGAAGTCCGGGGAGCGCATGGCGTGCCGCTGGACGCCGCCTTACACCCAGCGGCACGTCATCCGGATCGACAATCCCAGGCGTGCCGCCGTCCGGTACTTCATAAGCTTCGAATAGGGCACACGGGATGGGCTTCAGGCGCGATATGGGTGCATCGGCCGGGCGGTATGTCACTGCCCTGGCGCTTGCCTCGATTACCGTTCCGGCGGCAGCGCAGCCGGGCAATCCCTACGATACCGAACGCCCCGAATTCGCCGAGCTTGCCGAGCTGGAAGATCGCGCCGTCGGCCTGATGTCTCGTCCGCAGAAGGATGCCGAGGCTCGCACGGAAATCATCGTGGCCTGGCGGGCCCTGCAGGATGCGGCGAGCACCACGCTGGTCGACGGCGGCGTACCGCACCCCCTGACGCACGCTGCCGGAATCTCCGCCGCTTCGCAGCTCTACACGCTGGGCGAAAATGCCGAGGCCCGCGCCGAGCTGGAGACCGCGATCGAAGGTCTGCGTCCCTATCGCGCCTATTATCCGGCGAAATGGGCCGAGGGGCTCGCGCTGCTCGGAGTGCTGATGACGCAGGACGGCGATGCCGACGCGGCATGGGAATTCGTGCGCGAAGGGTACGAGCAATATCTGGCCATCGGCCCCGTCGAAATTACGCCGGACAGCCTCAACGGCCCGGCGATGGCGAAATCGAACCTCGAGTTCGCGCTTGCCGAGATTGCCTCGCGCACGGGCCGCGCGGCGGAATCGCTCGTCTACCAGAAGGCCAGCCTCGACACGCGGGAAGACGCGCTAGGCCCCGACGACCCGGACACGATTGCGAGCTACTACAGCTATGCCGGCTCCCTGCGCCGTGCCGGCAGGATGGACGAGGCCGAGAAAATGGCCCGGACCGCGGTGGAAAGGGCGGTGGCACACATCGAACCCTCGCACCCCACCTATGCGCGTTCGCTGGAAATGCTGGGCATCGTTCTTTCCCGCAGCGGGCGCCCGGTGGAGGCGACCGACTATCTGATCCGCGCGCTGGAACTCAAGCGGGTGCACGAAGGGCCGGACAACCTGATCTTCGCCTATGGCATACACAACCTGGGCACGATCCTGCTGCAGCGGGAAAACTACGCGGCGGCCGCGCCGCTGTTCGTGGAAGCAGAGGCCCTGTTCCGCGAAAAGCAGGGCGAAGGCAGCCCATATGCGGTGGGCTCGCTCGCCTATGCAGCGCAGATCGATTTCGTGGAAGGGCGCCCGGAAGAGGCCGTCGGCAGGTTTGAAGCCCTGGAAGCGCGGCTCGGCGAAGAAAGCACCGATATCGACCTGCGGCGCCGGATCGCGCCGGAATATGTCCGCGCACTCATCGCCACGGGCGCGCCCGACCGCGCACTGGCGGTGGCCACCTCTTTCCGGGCGCGCCTGCTTGAATCGGATCAGCCCGACGCACTGTTTCTGCGGATCGCCAACACGCTCATCGCAAGATCGAGGGCTGTGAACGATGCGGATGCGACGGACGAAGCCGTCGCGCAGGCGAATGCCATCCTCGAACTGCTGTCTCGCAGAGGGGCCGCACGGATGTACGGCAGCAGCTCGGCAGAGATCCGCGGTGCGCTCGACCTGGCGATGGAAATCGCGGCGATCGCCGATGATGCGGATCTGATGCTGTCGGCAATGCAATTGCTCGGCGGGTCGGAGATCTCGGCCGCTACGCTGCGGCGCGATGCCCGGAGGCAGGAAGCTGACCCTCGGCTTGCCGATGCCATCCGCGCGCTGCAGGACGCCAACGATGCGGTGGAGCGTGCCGACGGGGCGGTTCTGGCAGCGCTGCTGAAAGGCCGGCAGACCGAGGAGGCGCGCGCGGCCCATGCCGAGGCGATGGCACGGCATGAGGCGGCGCGATCACACCTGGCCGCCGAATTTCCCGCATGGTCGTCCACCGATGCCGACAGACGCAATCCGGGCCTCGACGACCTGCGCGCCTCGCTGGCCGAAGGCGAGGCCATTCTTGCCGTGATGCCGGCCTATGCCGGGACCTATCAGCTTCTGGTCGATCGCGACGGCGCTCTGGTCTCCGCGACCGCAGGCGGGAGGGCAGGGATTCTCTCGCTTGCGCGCGATCTTCGGGGCGACGCGGTGACGGGAAACGGTGTCGATCGGGCAGCACAGGCCCTGTCCCGGGCGATTTTCACACGGAACGTGCGTGACCGGCTTTCGGACAAGTCATCGCTCAGGATCATTGCCGGTGGCGCGCTCGCGTCGCTACCCTTCTCGCTGCTCGACTGGCCGGAGGAGCGCGGGGCAACGCAGCAGAAGCTGGTCGACCGGTTCGCCATCTCCAATCGCAGCGGTTTCCAGGCGGTTCGCCCGGCGGAGCCGAAGGACAGGCGGCTGGCGCGCTTCGTGGGGTTTGCCGATCCGGCACCCTTCGGTGACGCGACCACTCCCCAGCCTGCCGAGCCCACGCGCGGCATATCGAGCTATTTCGACCGCGATGGCCCGGATACGTCGGTCCTGGCACGTCTGCCACGACTGGAAGCCACGCTGGCAGAAGTACGCGATGTTGCCCGGTTCTTCGCCCCTGCAAGCTCGACCATCCTGGTGGGCGCGGAAGCTCGCGAGGAAGCGCTGGCACAGGCCAGCGTGCGCGAAGCGGACGTCATCCTGTTCGCCACCCACGGTCTGGTTGCAGGCGAGATCGAGGGGGTGGCCGAACCCGCGCTGGTGCTCGCCGCGCCTGCCGGTGGCGGGGGCGAGGATGGCGTGCTTACCGCCAGCGAGGTGGCCGAACTGGATCTTGCAGCCGAATGGGTCATCCTGTCGGCCTGCGACAGCGCTGCCGGGATGCGCGGCGGGCAGCCCGCCTTTTCGGGCCTCGCCCAGGCCTTCCGGTCCGCCGGCGCGGGGGCCCTGCTGGTGACGCACTGGCAGGTGCGCGACGACGTGGCCGCCTTCGTATCGCGCGAGACGCTGCGCAACTGGCGCGAACATGGGGACAAGGCGCGTGCCCTGCGCGAGGCGCTGATCGCCCTGCGGACCGATAGCGGGCTTCCCGGCGCTGACGAGCCCTCCGTCTGGGGGCCCTTCGCCCTGATCGAGGACTAGTTACGAACGGGCCAGAGGCTTCGCCTCGCTGCACGAAGCCCCAACCGGCATTCGGGCCGGGGCGCACGTCCGGTGTCTGGCGCCGGAGACCCGCGAAAGCCACAACGGAACCGAGAAACATTGATCGCGCGCGATCTTGGCGGCTACTAGCGCTAATGACCGGGTGCCAGATGCCAGAATTGACTGCGAAACCAGCGAGCCAGGCGCGATGATCGATTACGCCAGCGTGATCGATGGCGCTCTTGCCTGGCTGTGGGGTAACAAGCTGACGCTCGCAGGCTGGATCATTGCCCTGATCGCCTTCGTCGTGGTGCCCTTCCGCCGTCCGCCGGCAGAGGCCCGCAACTGGCTGCTGCTGTTCTTCGCCCTGCCCTGGGTGGCCGTGTTCATCTACTGGATGATCGGCCGCCCGCAATATGCGAAGCTGCGCCAGCAGCGTTACGAGGACCTGCCGCGAATTCTTGAGCGAATCCTGACGGAAACGGGGATCGAAAGGGCAGAATTCGCACCCAGCCTGTGCGAGGACAATCTATCGGTCGCAAACCTGGCGAGTGGACTGGGACAGTTCCCGGCGGTTGACGGCAACCGGATCGAGACCTTGAGCGACTACGGCACCACCTACGACCGGATCATCGCGGATATCGACGCCGCCCGGCACCACGTAAGCGTCGAATTCTACATCTTCCGGAACGACCGGGTGGGCGAACGGCTGATGGCGGCGCTCGAACGGGCGAGCGCGCGCGGCGTGACCTGCCGCCTGCTGATCGATGCGCTTGGCTCCTACGGCTCTGTGGCGGCGATCAAGCGGCGGCTGCAAGCGGCTGGCGTGGAGGTACACGACATTCTCCCGCTGCGCCGCCGACTTACGAGTTCGCGGGTGGACCTGCGCAATCACCGCAAGATCGTCGTGGTGGATGGGCGGATCGGCTACACCGGCTCGCAGAATGTCTGGGAACCAGCGGATCACGGGCGGGCGGCGAACCGCGAACTGACGGTCCGGGTCACGGGGCCGATCGTCGTCCAGCTGCAGGCGATCTTCGTGTGCGACTGGTATCTCGAAACGCTCGAGGACCTGGTCGATACGTCGCTGTTTCCTCCCATGGAGGCGAGCCCTGGACTGGCCGCGCAGATAATCGCCACGGGGCCGGACAATCCGGTGGGCGGCATGGACCTGATCGTAACCCAGGCAATGCACAACGCGGCGGCGGAGATCGTGATCGTCACGCCTTATTTCGTGCCGAACGATTCACTGCTGACAGCCATTCGCGGCGCGGTACTGCGCGGGGTGCGGGTAAGCCTGATCACGGCGGCCAACAGCGACCAGTTTCTCGCCGGGCTGGCGCAGCGCAGCTATTACGAAGAACTGCTTTCGGTCGGCGCGCAGATCCACCTGTTCGGCCCCGAGTTCCTGCATGCCAAGCATTGCCGCGTGGACCACGAGGTCGCGATCCTGGGATCGAGCAACATGGACGTGCGCTCTTTCGAACTGAACGCCGAGATCGATCTGCTATGCTACGACCGGGAACTGACCGAGAAGCTCGAACATCTGGAAAAGGGGTACCTCGAACGCTCCACCAGCCTCTCGCGCGAGAAGTGGGAGAGCCGGTCCCTTACGCAAAAGGTGCTGGAAAACGCAGCGCGCATGATGAGCGACCTAATCTGAACCGATGAACGATTCCGCGCCAGCCCCCACCTTCAAGCTTGCCAGCTACAACATCCACAAGGCCGTCGGCACGGATCGGCAGCGCGATCCGCTGCGCATCCTGAAGGTGCTGGCGGAGGTCGATGCGGATATCGTGGTGCTGCAGGAAGCGGACCGGCGCTTCGGCACGCGCGACCGCACGTTGCCCGATTTTCTGGTGGAGCAGCATAGCGACTATGTGCCGGTTCCCTTCGACGTGCAGCACGATTCGATGGGCTGGCACGGCAACTCGATCATGGTCAGGCGCGATATTTCCGTCATCGATCACGATGTTCTCCACATCCCGTACCTGGAACCGCGCGGCGTCGTCACCGCGACCTTGCGACTGCCTGGCGGAGCCGAACTTTCGGTGTTCGGTATGCATCTGGACCTCTCCGGCCTCTGGCGCGTGCGACAGGCGCGGGCGATCGCCGAACTGGCGCAGGCGGCGCAGCGGGAGAGGCCGACCCTGCTGGCGGGCGACCTCAACGAATGGCGCCCCAATGGCGGCTGCCTGAAGGAGTTCGCACGCCACTTCACGCTGCTCGATTGCGGCCGCAGCTTTCACAGCCAGCGCCCGCTCGGGCGGCTCGACCGGATCATGCACGGTCCCTCGCTTGAGGCAGTGGACTTCGGCGTCCACCACAGCCCCCTCGCCTCGCGCGCGTCCGATCATCTGCCCGTATGGGCCGATCTGCGCGCACCAGCGAAGCAAGCCGCCGCGACCTAAGAAGAATGGGGAGCCCTCCTCCAGCCGAAAAGGCTGGGTTCTGCGGCACCTTCGCCACCGCAAGGTCGCCCCGATTACCCTGCCTGCTCCGCTTGGTCGTGGCCCCAAGTCCATAAGCATCGGCGGCATCTGTCTACCGCACGGTCATTGATCTCGGTCTAAAACTGCACTTCGATACGTACGTCCACAGTATGGCTCATCCGCGAACCCGACCCGATTCTGGTGCGGTATCCTGTGCCGATGCCCCAGCCTTGTGCCATTCGCAGGTCGAGCAGCAAGCTGAGATCGAGATGATGTCGCGCGTTCCGGCCGGGCACCGTGGAATAGGTCAGCGAACTCAGATCCGCATACCCGAGCATCAGGCTCGACCGGTCTGCGAAATCATAGCCGTATTCCCCGCGCAGCTCGGGCCGCAGAAGGCCATTGGGGAGTTCGATGGTCTCGTACGCGCGCAGGCCCAAACTCGCCGAAAGACTGTCCACCCGCTGGTCTCCATAGGCAAGGCTGTAAACACCCGCATCGAACTCTCTGAAACCCTCGATGCGCGAACGCGAGAATTCGACCCGTCCGTAGGGAGAAACCATCCAGCCATGGTCACGCCGCTCGTAAGCAAAGGTAAACGAGCCGAAGATCTGAGTACCACCCACGTCTCCGGTCGCGATGAGCCCTGTCGGCTTCACGAAGCGAACCGAATCGAATTCCAGTATGCTGCCGCCCAGCACACCGTCGATGAAGAGGTCCGCCGCCGGCGTATAGCTGCCATAAAGCGCCATGCTGTAGGCATCTGCACGGCTAAGGCTGCCGTTCGCCCCGACCTCGGTTCGGTCGCGTCCATATCCGACACCCACGCCGCCGACAAAGCTGTTCGAGAACCGGTAGTCGATCCCGGTGCTGACGCCGACCATGGTGGAGTCCAGGTCAACCATGCCGCCGCTGTCTTCAGCGAAGTTCACGAACCCGTTCGACCAGATGGCATAGGGACTTGCCTGTGAGCCCTCGTAGGCTGACGGACCAGATCCTTGGGCATGGGCGCTGGCCACCGAGGACTGCCGATCCTCGAAAGCGAAGGACGAAGGGAACATCTGTCCGTAGTCGACTTCGCTGGCGAGGTTACCCGATCGCACTTGGCCGAATAGATCCCCTGGTCGACCGCGCGGCGCCGATTGCTGATAGGCCATCCTCACATCCATGCTGGACGCGCGCCGTTCGCCCTCGTCGTGCAATTGCTCGAGACGACGCCCGAAGTTGCGTTGCTGATTCTCGGCGAACCGCCTGGCCGCATCAGCCCTCGCATTGATCAGTCCGGTGACCTCACCGTCCGCAGACGGATCCGGCCGGACAAGCTCGGCGCGGGTGACCGCCACGATGTATTGTTGGGTCGTGCCGTCGGGCGCGGTCACGGCCACTTCTATCGTCGTGGTCCCGACCGCCAGTGCCACCGGAGCGCTCGCGCCGCCCGAGGCGACCGCGTTGCCAGCGACCGTGATCGTGGCGGCGGCATCGCTCGCGGTCGGGGTCAGCGTGATCGTGTCGACCTCGTTGCCGACCGACACAGTGTAGCTCGACTGAGCAGGATCGAATGCCGGGCTCAGCGTCCCCTCGCTCACCGACAGAGCAGCAAGCGCCGCATCGCTCGAGGCAGCGCGGGTGACCGCCACGGTATATTGCTGCGTCGTGCCGTCGGCGGCGGTCACGACCACTTCTATCGTGTGGTCCCAACCGGCAGCGCCAACGGAGCGCTCGCGCTGCCCGAGGCGACCGCATTGCCAGCGACCGTGACCGCGGCGTCGGCATCGCTCGCCGTCGGGGTCAGCGTGATCGCGTCGACGTCGTTGCCCACCGACACCGTGTAGCTCGACTGCGCGGGGTCAAACGCCGGACTCAGCGACCCCTCGCTCACCGACAGGGCAGCGAGCTGCGCATCGCTCGAGGCAGCGCGCGTTACAGCGACCGTGTAGCTCCGGGTCGTGCC
>NZ_AEUE01000009.1 GCF_000186705.1 Citromicrobium sp. JLT1363 | reverse complement strand
AAATCTGTTCGTCATTGCACCGAACAATTCGGGCTCGACCCTGCTGCGCAATCTGATCGCGGCGAATGGCTGCCTGTCGCTACCGATGGAGGGGCAGCATGCGCCCGGCTTTGCCGGCCCGTCTTCGCGCGGTACGGGAACCCGCCTGATCTGGGCCAGCCGCGAGGAATGGATCGAAACATTCAGCGATCCGGCCAAGTATGACTGGGGCCGTTCGCAATCCGCATGGTACGCGCAGGCGACCCGGCCCGATGAAGGGCGCCAGCGGACGAAAGCGGTCTTCGTCACATCGTCGCCTCCCTTTCTTCTTGCGGTCGATCAGATCAGGAAGCACTTCAGAAATCCACGCTTCGTGTTCCTCGTCCGCAATCCCTATGCCGCGATCGAGGGCATCATCCGTCGGGCGGACCAACAGCCGCTGGGGCCTGATGACGATATCGTCGAGGTTGCTGCGCGTCACATGCTGCGGTGCCTTCGCGAGCAGGCGGGGAACATCGACGCCCATCGGGATGTCTCTGTCAGCCTGACCTACGAGCAGCTATGCGCTTCCCCCGCTGCGGCCGCGCGGTGCATCGACGGTCTGGTGCCCGAGATCGGTGGCCTCGACTTCAATCGATCGGTCCCGGTCAAGGGAATGCCGGCATCGCCGATCATCGATCGCAACGCCGAACAGATCGCGCGACTGACCCGCGCCCAGATTGCGCAAGCTGCCAGTGTGCTGGAAGCCGATCGCGACTTGCTGACCCGGTTCGGCTATTGATGATTGATACGGGGCAAGCTTGACCTATGCGGATGCGGGTGCGTACCATGCGCAAGACCGGCAATTTTGAGAGTGATCATGAACGACAAAGCCACCAACGCCGTTGAAGCGACGACCCGCAAGGACTGGCGCGCACCGAAGATGAAGACTCTCCCGGTTGAAGCCACGCGCGGCGGTTTGCCCCCGTCCTCTGGTGAAGATGGCTTTTACGCTTCCTGAGAAATGGTGCTGTGACCGCCGGCTAACGCTGCGACAGTCTTGGCCCAGATGAGCGATTTCGCTGTTTTCGGCCAATCGCCAGCTGGAGGTCTCCCGCTTGGCTCGTGATCGCGGTGATGAGGGTTTCTTTTCCGCATTCCCTCCGCTGACCGAGATACTGCGAAGCCTGGACGGCAAGAGTTGCGTACTCTCGAATACGTTCCAGGCAGGCGCCGACTTCGATAGATCGCTGTGGCGCCATGTTCGCCATGTGCTGTCGAGCGCGAAGGGCCACGACAAGAAAAGGGTCTGGATCGACGGTGCAAGGCTCGGCGCCGGGGGGCTGGCTTCGTGCGCCTGCTCCATGACCCCTGGCGATACGATGCAAAGCTGGGCCGAACGCGAACTTCGCGGTCGTGAATTCTGCATAGTTCTCAACAATCTGGAATCCTTTGACGATCGGATCGCATGGGCCGCCGCGCACTATGCCGCTGACTATACGCGCAGCGTCGATCACTGCGGGGCCCTCGCAATCGGCACGTTTTCAGGTTCGTATCAATCGTCGCCCATCGGCATCCACCAGGATCTGAATCTGGATCGCACGCTCCATTTTCACTTCGGGCCGGGCACGAAACACCTGCACACCTGGAGCGCCGGACAGGTTCCCGCCCGGGCCATGGCGCTTCCGCCGGACGACGAACTGAAAGCCGTTTCGACGGTTCTCGAAGTGCGCAGCGGCGAGATAGCAAATATCGAAACTCCGGTGCTGCATGTCGGCTCTGCGCCGCAGCTCTGCGCCAATCTGTGCATTCTGTTCAGGCGATTCTCGCCGTTCGACCGGCTTGAAAAGGTGGCGGGACAATTGCGGCCCCCACAATCTTCGCCAATCGCTTCCGGTGCGCACGGCCTTCCGGCACTCCCACAGGCATGGCTGCCCATTCCTTTCGGCGACGTTCAAGCCGAAGCGGATCGGCTGTTCCGGCTGGCCAATCTTTCGAATGGCGGCCTGGCGGGAAGGCCGATGGGCGGCCTGGAAGTCGTCCCGCGCTCCTCCAGCGTAAAAACGAAGCACACGGACATTTTTCCGATCCTGCTCACCACCAGTTTCGGCAAGCAGGTCCTGCTTGCCCGAGGACACATGCGGTACGTCCCCGAAGTCGAGGGCGCGACCTCGTGGATGCAGAGCCTTGCGCAAGGCCTCAGCGTCGCGGCGAGCGAACTGCTGGCGCTCGGCTCTACCGAAGAAGAACGGGTGAACTTGTGGGAGTTCCTGCAGTGGCTTGGAAAAACCGGGGCAGTCGCTCTCGATAGCTAAGGGCCTTCGCCGGATCGCCTGATAGCCGCATCATAGACCCGCCTCCATTCCTGCAACGGGTCGAAACCGCTTCTGCTCTGCCGGGTGGGGCCTGGAGACGAGGGCACGAGCCAGGGCTTCTCCGGCCCGTTGAAATGCAGCACACGTGCCTCTTCCGCGCGCGCGCCGGTGCAGCGCCTTATCTGATCCCGATGCCCCAGAAGATAATTGAATTCGGGCCCGACAATCTCCTGCAGACCGTTGAACTGCCAGTTGAACAGGATCTGGTCGGTGTGTTTTGTCGCGATGTCCTTCCACCGCTTCGGATTGATGGCACTGAGCAATGCCGCCCGGTTGCTCTCGATGCACAAATCGCCGTTGAAGACCATCAGGCCGGCATTGAACGTGTTCATCAGGCGGGGAACGGCAGAGTGCGTGGCCTTGCTGAAAGTGACCGTGTCGCGGCCCGTCTTGTCGAGAAAGGCGATGTCGCCGCAACAGACCAGCGGGGATATCGATTGCAGCGCCGGATCGATCGACCCTTGAAAGATAATGTCGCTGTCGCAGAACAGCACCTTGTCATAGCCGGTGGACAGCATTGTCTCGACCGAAAGGAATCTCCTGCGCCTGCTGGTGAACTCCGGAAGCTCTGAACACAGGCGATCCAGCCGTTCGCGCAAGTCGCGGCTTGCCGGACGAAACGCGATGGTCGGAAACAGCGCCGTCAATCGATCGATCGACCGGGGCGACAGGTCATCATGGATAACCACGAAATCGGCTGCAATTTCCGGGTGAAACACCGAAAACGAATGCAGCATCGCGATGGTCCCCGGAACGAAGTCGTCGCTGCTGACGGTGACCAGGCTCAACCGGGGCGGGCGGCTCACGATGCGTCCATCCGCCCATCCGGGAAATCGAGAATGCGCAACGCCGTCTGGGTGGGGCCGAACCGCCCATTCTCTGCGAAGTTCTCATCTTCGATCGTAGCGATCAGAGCATCTATATCGACATATTTCGCGCGCTCGGGCTTGATCCGACCGCTCTTCAGCATTGCGGCGAGCCGGCGCGTCATCGCGACGAAGGGCCCTTCGAGCGCGCCCACTCTCACGATCTCGCGTTTGGTGTTGCTCCAGCAAAGATCGTGTGGCGCGATATGGGAGAGCGTTCGCCGGAAAATCCAGCGCTGCTTCGCGCCCTGGCGGTACTGCCCGGCAGGTATGGCAAGCGCGAATTCGATGATCCGGCGGTCGAGCAGCGGATAGCTGTATTCGATCCCGAATTCCTGACCGCTTCCCGCCCATTCTTCGATGCGACGGGTCATCGTTCCGTTCTCCAGATGCCAGAGCTGGGTCTCCCGGACCGTCAGCTTGTCATCCGGCAAGGACGCGTCGGGAAGGTCGATCCTTCTCAGGAAGTCCTTGTCGACATGCTCGGTGCTCGCCTCGCGCAGACGGTATTCGGGCAGCACCTTTTTCAGAATTTGGGCGGTAACGCCTGTTCCCTTCCGCAGGCCGGCCTTGTCGACCAGTTTTCGGACCAATTGCGGGTCGATCAATCGTTTCAGGCTCTGCCGGAATTTGCCCGATACGCTGGTGGGGGAGAGTTTGCCCCCGTTCGATATGATCTGGTCGCCGCCCCAGCCGGAGAGCATCGTTGCGACACCGTCCGCCGCCGCTTCGCGCTGGACCGGAAGCTCGTTCAGGAGCGTTTTATCGCACGGCTGCGTGGTGCAATCCCTGCGGTAAAGCGCCTCGAGCGTGTCGACATCGGCCGTAATGTGCGCAACGTCGATCTGCAGGTAGTCGGTGATCCGCTTGATCCAGCGATGTTCGTTGGAAAGCGGCTCGCCGGGATTGGCCGCCGGCTGCCAGCAATATCCGCGAGTAAGCGAGGTGCCCCGCTGCGAGCAGGCTTCCAGAGCCAGGGTGGCAATTGTGGAAGAATCCAGCCCGCCGGTGATGTGGACGCCGATGTCTCCCTGTCGATCGACACGATCCGCCACGGCTCGGCGCAAGAGATCGAGCAGTTTTTCTTCGTACTCGGCGTGTGTGGCGTAGCTGATCGGCGCGACCTGCCGGGGATGCCAGTACCGGCTTACCGAATGGCCGCTGCGATCCAGCTTCAGCCGGTGTCCTGCAGGCAGCTTCCTGATCCTCCGGAAGAAGGTGTCGGTATGCGAATGGTGGTTTCCGAAGGTCAGGCAGGCGGCGAGATGCTGTTCGTCCAGCTCGCCGAGTTCGGGGTGCAGGGCGAGTATGGCATTCACATTGCTGGCAAAGACGAATTCGCCGTCCTTCTCGTAGTAGAAAAACGGTCGAACGCCCATGTGATCGCGCGCGGCGAAGGCGGTCTTGTTCCGGCTGTCGAATATGACGAACGCGAAATCGCCGAGCAAATGATCCGCGCACTGCTCGCCCCATTTCTCGTAGGCTTTCAGGATCAGAAACCGGTCCTGGTCATGGCGGCTGCCGAAGGGTAGCAGTGCAATATCCAGACCGAGTTCCCGTGCCAGGCGCTCGCGATCATCTATCCGGCAATCCGCCGCAATCGCGAGGCCCATATCCTCATCGCAAAGCGGGGACGCGGAACGCCCTTCACGATCCGGACGTGGCCACGCAAAATTGGCAAACAGAATGTCCCCGGGATCGTTCCAGCCATCGGGACAAGCGCAAAAGCCAGCTTCTGTCAGCCCCCTTTCGGCGAAGGACTGGGCCATGATCCGGCGTCGCTCGGCGGGCACGGCGTGCCTCGGCGATATGATCCCGCAGATCAGGTCCACGTTGCGGACTCCGCATTTCGAGAGTGAGCTTCGAACACGTTCAGATATACCCGAATCTTGCCATGGTCGCTTCGTGATCCCCGATCACGGTTTCGATCTGCGTCCTGGTCAGGGCGCTGCGCCAGCTTCCCTTTTGCCCGCGCCGGAAGAAGGACGAGGCAGTGGATTGCTTTTCGTCGAAACCGGATTGCTTCTCGCTTTTCTGCAATGCTTCGAAGCGGGCGAAATCAACCGCCTGTGCGACGCGTTTCTCGTCGCTCTCCAGGCCGCAAAAGTCCAATAGCCGCGTGAAGCTTTCGGCGGGGGCGTCGATCAGATCCTCGTAACGGATGACGCACACATTCGATCGGCGCTGATCGGTCCAGGTATCGACGTGATCGCCCCACCGCCCGAGGGTTTCATCGAAGAACAACCGCCCGCCTCTCAGGACTGCATCGGGCGATCGCATCAGTGCGATGACGTCGTCGACCGGCTCGTTGCGGTGGTGTGCGAAAGAGACCGCCACGTCGAGCGGGTCTCTGACCAGATAGATCGCCCTGTTCCCGCCCGACAGCATCCCGAAGGTGCTGTTTCCGGTGTCAGACGGCCCCCCGCAATCATGCGTCTTTACGAAACCCGGATCGCTCACCGTTTGCGACAGCTGGGCAAGAAACAGCTGGCGCAGTTCGGCAAGTTCGCCATCATCCAGCAGATCGGATGGCACCGCCATGGTTTCGTCGAACAGGAACCGGTCGATATGAACGGACTGCCCGATAAGCTGGTTGATGCCCACCGGTTCGGCGCCTTGGGTCAGATAGTTGCTCAGGAAGGCCCGCACCCAGGTGTTGCCGGATTTCGGGTAGGATGCGATCCAGGTAATCGACATCGCGTCGCCGATCAGCCGATTTCCGCGACGATGGCGTCCGCCAGTTCGTCCAGCAGGAATGGGCCCTCGGGTCTGAAGACCTGCGTCATGGGAATGGTTTTTGCGAGGCCGGTAATCGCGCGAAAGTGCATTTCGGCAAGGCCCTGCGCGCGATAGACTTTTCGCCGGAAAGTGAATTTCCCCGATCGGTGTACACGCTCGGTCGTGTCCATATCCCGCAGAACTATGTCCGGCCTGTTGTACGGGGTCAGGAAAAATATCCGCTCGACGGTGCGGGGGGCGGTACAGTGGTTTTCCGAGGGAACCAGGAACTTGTCGACGCGGCGACGCATGGCGATCCTGTCGGGCCGATCGACCGGGAATTGCTGCAACGTCTCGCCCCACAGCCTGTTCAGCGGAGGCGAGGGCATGATCGTCACGCTGCCATCGGACGCTGCAACCAGGGCCGACATATCGTCGGCGATCATGGAAAATCCGCGTTGCTGCAAGGCGTAGCACAGCGTCGATTTGCCAGCGCCCGAGCGTCCGACGAAAAGGGCCGCGCCGCGCGCTGTTTCTACCGCGCTGGCATGAAGCGTCAGGAAACCGCGCTGCTGCAATATGGCCGCCATGCCAGAGCCCATGAAGAAGGCGGAAAGATCGCGCGCATCGGCCCCCGCCTCGGGCTCGATCAATACCGAGTTGCCGCCTGTGGCCAGATACCGGCCGACGCCCGGCACGGTAAGTTCGAAGAACTTCGCCGAGGCCCGCCAAGTCTTGTACTCGGTTATCGGCGCGTCCTGCAGGTCTGCCAGCGCAGCATCGATATCGCCGAAGGACACGACCACGTCCGGCTGGGCGGAATCGACTTCGTCGAGGCCCGTCAACGCGATGCACGATTGCAGGTCGAGGCCGAACAGCCGATATTTGCGGTCAGTCACTGGGTGCTTTCATCGGCCGGAAAAGGACCCCGCATGGGCGATGCGGGCTGGCGCCGATCGGTCGGCGATCGATCAGGCGGATTGGTCTGCCACCAGGTTGGCGCGATGCGCCTGGCGAAGGAATTCCAGCGTGTCCTCCTCGCATTGCGCCGGGTCGACCTGGAACTCGTCCTGCAATTCCAGGCAGACGTCCCCGACGGACTTGTCCCCGTCGATCCTGCTCCAGATGCTGCTCGCGATATCGTCGAAGTGATGGTAGTCGCCCGTATCCATATCCATCAACAAAAGTCCGTCATCGACCGATGAGGACAGTACCTGTTCGGCCTTGCCCAGCGTCGTTGCCAATGTGATTTCGCTCGCTTTCGGCATGGGTGATTATCCTGTGTGTAGCAGTCGTTCAAAATTTCGCAGGCACGGTAACAGCTTAAAGGGAAGCGGCATACCGCTGGCAGCCCCGTGAAACCAGGCTGCAGGATCGCATTACGCGTCCGGTCGAGCGCCCTCGAATACCTCGAAAATGAGGTGGATGCGATCCTGCGTTCCGGCGTTTTCCGCGCCGTGCTTCTTCATGTTGTTCACCTCCACGGCTTCACCGGCTGGCAGATGAAAGCTCTGCTCGCCAATGTGAAATATCGCGTCGGGATTGGTTATCAGCGGCACATGGATCTTATGGCATCGCGGTGGCGCGCCCGTGCCGTCCGAATGAAGGTCGATGTAATGTCCCGCCTTCAGCCTGGCCAGCATGGCCTTGGGGAAGATCGGCGAGCGGAAGCCGTATTCGGCCACCGCTTTGTGCATGATCGGTTCCACAACGGGGGCCCACAGGGGCCACGCTCTGGTATCGTAATAATCGTCCGGGTCCCTGTTCCGGTGGATGAAGCGAAACACGATATGCTGTGTGTGGTGAAACACCGCGTAGGTGTTTTCCTTGGCGCCGTCCGCCTTTTCCCACACTCGGTCCGAAAGGCGCGGGACGAGCGACATCAGCGGGTCGATGTCCACCTTGCCCAAAGGTCGGATAAAGTCCGGCTTCCTGACGATGGGTCGCATGTTCTAGCCTCCGGTCCGGCGGATGATCACTTCACCATCCAGCATGTCGTCCGGCATGACGGTGGTGCGGGTGCCATCGCGCCAGATAACCGTTATCAGCGAAACCGATCGTGCGGACCCCAGGCCGAAATGGGCAGCGATGGGATCGAACGACATATAGCCCCCGCTGGCATTCACGGGGCGGGTCTGGCATTTGCCGGGCCGGATCGTCGTCTGGCCATCGACGCAGATGGTTACGCGCGCATCGACCCCCATCCGGTTGCCGATCTCGTCTCTGAGATGGACCCAAAGCGCCGGCCCGGCCGGTTTCTCGTTGCGATGGACGATTGCCGTGTGCCCCTCCGGAGGGCGAATAATATCAATATCCCCATCGCCATCGAAATCGAGCGATACGAAGCTGTATGTCGGCACGATATCGTCGAGGCCGAAGGATGCGGTGTCTTCGACGAATGCCCCGCGCCGATTGTGATACAGCATGTTGGTCGAGGATCGCGTCGGGGCGAACCAGCTGCCGATGCCCACGAAGATATCCTGCCAGCCATCCTGATCGAGATCGACGAACCGGCTGTTCCAGGTCCATCCCGGATAATTGACCGCCTGGTCCGGCGCGGCATCGGTGAACGTCCCGCCATGATCGCCCGTCAGCAGGATATTGCCCTGGCTCAGAGCCGGGGCGTGCCGCCGGGCGATCTCCTTTTGCGTCAATTTCTTGGCTGTCGGAACATCGTATGTCTTGCAGTAAGCGGCCATTTCCGGCCAGTCCTGCAAGGCGTTTTCGCAGCGCGATCGCGCCTCTGCCCCACTGATATCGCCCAGAAAATAATCGAGATTGGCAGCTGTGCTGAGCGAGCTAGTTATCCCGCACAAGGTGGCATCACGATCCGAAAGGAAGTAATTTTGGCACGGATACAACGTGAAACCCGTCCTTCGCGAACGGATCATGTTGATCGACTGGATTTCGGCTGCGCAGCGACGGACGGCATCTTCGGTCCAATCCATGTCGGCTGCGTATTGCTCGCATAGCTGGTTGACCCGCCCGTCGCCGCGTCTTGAACTTCTCACGCTGCTCGTTCTGGCTTCGGAGATCTGGCCACCGTAATAGTCGGGCAGGAGATCATTGTTCCAGTCACCCTCGTCGTAGCTCATGCTCGTCTGGGTGAAGTAGGGAAAGGGCTGCTGCTCGCGGCTTGTAGCCATCCGGCCATTGGCGTCGAAGAAGATGAACTCGTCGGTCGCGGCCAGATCGTCGCCCTTCAGATATTCGGGCCTGCCATCCCGGTTGTAGTCGGTGACGAGCCCGGTCAGCGTCTGGCCGGCCGATCCGGGCATGGTTTCCAGAACGAACGTGCCGTTTCCCTTATTCCAGGCGACCTGATTGCGCGACGTCAAAGGTGTGAGATAGGCCCATCCCTCGCCGCCCTGGCGCGAATTCCAGTTGCCGAGGATCATGTCCAGATTGCCGTCATTGTTTAGATCCGAAAAGGCGATCGACAGCACGGTGGAATGGCGGGAACCGGATATGTGCAGCATATCTTGTGACGAGAATGTGCCTTCCCGGTTGGCAAAGACGAACACCCCGTCCCAAGCGGTCGTCACCACGAGATCGAGCCATTCGTCATTGTCGAGATCGACCAGGGCGGTGTTGGCCACCTGCAGATCGTCCACCGGGCCCAGTTCCAGCGCCTGCCTTTCGAAGCGCCCTCCCAGATTGGCGTAGAGCGAAAGCCCCTTGGCCCCCAGTGGGCGTCGGAAAACGACATCCGGCCAGCCATCCTTGTGGACGTCCCCCGAACCGATACCTCCCATCATCATTTGCGGGGCAAGTTCGTGCAGTGGCGTGTTGATTGCGATGTCCATCAGTCCGATATCGGGGCCGGCTACCCGCGAAAACCTGGTCGCTCGGTCGTCATCCGCCTCCGCCGCCGGACTGACGAGAAGGTCGACGCTGATGGTGTTTCCGCCTTCATCGAGAATCTCGCCGCCGACCGGCCTCGTGGACCGCGATTGGGCCGCGATCCGATCCTTCAGCGCCGACAAGGCCGATCCTTTCGAAATTTCGGGCGGTTCCGGAAACTCCACCGGCCCACGGGATTCGATGAAGCTCGCCATGCGGTTTGCCTGAAAAATGCGTTCGTAAGGCGCGGCCACGTAGGCGATGACGCCGCCTGCCACCGCCAGTACGATGGTTGCCCCCCAGACAATCACGGCGGTTTTCAGAGAGACCGCCTTCCACAAGACCAGGAAGGCGTAGAAGCTGAACGTCCCCAGCGCGATAATCAGCACCGCGCCGTAGTGAGAACCCAGGCCGAGGCCCAGCAGGACGATCGTCAGGATGACGTCCAGTGCGATCGGGGCTGGCACCAAGCTGGCAATCAGCGCGACTGCCACCATCGCAAGGAGCACGGATAGGGGATTGGCATAAGGAAGTGCCGTGGCCAGGGCCCCGCTGTCGAAACCCATCGCAATGACCGTGGCCATCAGCGCCGCGAGAAACATCATCGGAACCGTGATGATCGCGATGAAGAACAAATTGCGCGAGAAAGTCCTCACGAACCACAGCAAGCTGGGCCCGATCCCGTCCGGCCGGGGCTGGGCATGCGAGGTGGATAGCGACCTGGCGATCCAGGCGGTCAATCCCTTGCCCTCGGCAAGCGGTGCGATGGAGGCTAAGTCTTGCTGTGTCCGGGCGACCTCTTCCTTCAGGAACAGTCGACACACGACGGGCACCACGAAGAGCACCATGAACAGGGCGAGCACCAGTTTCGTGAGTGCGATATGAAGCGGCAGCAACGAAAAGCTCATCGTTACGACGATCACATTCAGGGTCGGCGAGGCGAGGAGCGCGGACAAGGTCGTTTCCAGACGCATCCGGCCCATGTGCAGGCCAAGAGCAATGGGCGCCGCGCAATTGACGCATACGCCCAGCGGGGCACCGATAATCGTGCCCAGCGCGGAGTTCGCAAACCCGTTCTTGAAAGAGCGCTGTTCGATCAGGGACAGCAGCGTCAGGACCGCTGCACCGAACAGAACGCCGAAGGTCATTCCCTTGATGTTGGTCATGACCCAGTTCACGTTGTTGGCCACGAATTGCCACCAGAGAGAACTGTCGGGGAAGATATCGAACAGGATATCGAACGCAAAGCCGGACAGGGGCGCATTCCCGCCCATGATGGCCTTGTCGTTGAGAGAGGGATATCGGGACCCGACCCAGAAGACGATCGCCAATCCGGCGAGCGCCAGCGCGGCGATGGGAATGCGCGTATCGCCGGCGCGGATCGATTGCACCCAATTCTGCCTCTTCGGGGCTGTTAGCATTTCTCGGCGGCCCCTCGTCCTGCGCTACGTCGCCAGGCCCTCATATGATTCAAGGGGCGGCGCAACCTCATCGTTCGAACGATTTGTGGATTGCAGGACCGTCGCTGCCAACCCGCAAATGACAGGCAATGTGGGCCTTGCTCAGCGCGCGACGAAGCACGCGGTGGTCGTATGGGTCTTGAACGAACGACCGCCAGTTACGAAGATCGGGCCGACGACCAGCCACGCATGCGCCTGCATGCTTTCCCCCGAAACAGCCGAAGCAACGCGATTGCCAACGCCGAAATGGAGTGCCGATGGCACGTTCAACGCACGGCAAAGGAACTGGCCCGCTATCGCCTGAGGCACGCAATCGCTCCGAAAAGGGGTGTATCTGCTGGCGATCTGCACCGCGCTCGATATCGCAATCGCACGATCCACAGCGGCAGGAGACGCCAGCGGGCAGCACGCCCCGGCGCCGATATTTCGCCCCAGCAGCTGGCCAAGTCTTCCGAACCGGACAAAACGGAAAATGCCCGCCGCCACGCACAGCGACAGCCAGGCGGGGAGCAGGAGCAGCTTGGCCGGCACGGAGAGCTTCCAGAACACCGTCAGCTTGCGTCCGATATAACCGGTCATTCGACAAACCCCTTGCGGGGGCAGTCCGAGCCGACGCCGCAATCGGCAAAATTCCCCGAGCAATTCCACGCTCGGCCCGATAGCAGACTTCCAGACGAATGAGGCAGGGAAATTCGAAGCCGAGCCTGTCCCTCGAACACCCCCAAAGGGTTCGCCAGCGCCGCTCGTCCACCTTGCGCTTCGAGCATTCGCCTGCTCCGACCGCGACTTCTTCGGCTCTGGAGGACGCGCCATCTATCCCCCGGGGCAATCATCGGGGAGTCGCGGAACCTGCGCACGCCCGCCCGGTTGAAGGTGCACGACCCTTCACGGAGATTCCCCATGAGCGACGCACAAGCCATTTTCGACCGTCTGAAGCAGGATCACGATCGTCACCGCGAACTGCTCGACAAGCTGATGGAGACGCACGGCGACAGCCCCGAGCGCGAGCAGCTGTTCACCGAGCTGACCAAGGAACTCAAGAGCCACGCTGCGGCGGAGGAACAGGCGCTCTATTCCACGATGCTGCGTAAGCCGCCCACCACGGACGAGACGCGCCATTCGGTCGCCGAACATCACGAGATCGACGAGATGCTCAACGATCTTGCCGCAACCGACATGTCGGAGGGCGCCTGGCTCCAGAAGTTCAAGACCTTCGACCACGACTATCGCCATCACATCACAGAGGAAGAGGAAGACCACTTCCCGGACTTCCGGAAGTACCTCGACAACGAGGACGTGGAGCACATGGCGGCGGTCTTCGAACGCCGGAAGGACGAGGAAAAGGACGAGGCCGAAGTCACGCCCGAAAAGCAAGAAGACGCGAAGGAATAATGTCCGCCACGGGGGGCGGCGCGGAACTCGAGCGGAGCATCGCCTCCGGCCAGGGGCCCGATGCATCCGCCGAGAACGGAATCTGGCGCTACGAGATTGCCAACAGGATGGCGGTCGTCATCGATGGCGAGGATTACTTCGCGCACATCCATAACGCGATGGACAACGCGCGCGCCCAGATCGTGCTGATCGGCTGGGATTTCGATACGCGCATTTCGCTGAGGCGTGGGGAGGAATGGAAGAACGGCCATCATGAACGGCCGGCCCGGCTGGGCGATTATCTGCCATGGCTGGTCAAGACCCACGACGGGCTGGACATCCGCATCCTCAAGTGGGGATTGTCGTGGGTCCAGTTCTTCAAGCGCGGGCGGATGGCCTACGACATCGCCCGGATGTGGATGGTCGACGGTATCAGCTTCCGCTTCGACAGCCGGCATCCCCCCGGTTGCAGCCACCATCAGAAGATCGCGGTGTTCGACCGGCAGATGGCGGTGTGTGGCGGTATCGACCTCACCTATGATCGCTGGGATACCCGCGAACACCTGGAAGAAGACCCGCGCCGGGTGAACTGGCCCGGCAATACGCACGGGCCCTGGCACGATATCACGGTAATGATGGAAGGCCCGGTGGCGGGCGCTCTGTTCGATCTGTGCGACACGCGCTGGCAGGTCGCGGGCGGGGACCCGCTGGACCGGCCGAAACGCCCGGAAACAAGCCCCTGGCCGGATGCCCTGCAGGCCGAATTTCAGGATGTGGAGATCGGCCTGTGCCGTACGCGTGCCTGTGTCGGCGAAGTGAGCGCGGTAAGCGAGATCGAGGAACTGTTCCTCGCCCATTTCGCGCGCGCCAAACGCTTTATCTACATCGAGAACCAGTACTTCACCTCGCGCAAGATCGCGGAAGCCATCGCCAGGCGTCTGAGCGAGCCCGATCCGCCCGAGATCGTGATCGTCCACCCGCGCCATGCCGACGGCTGGCTTGAACAGCAGGCGATGGACCATGCGCGCGATCTTGTTGCCGAAGCGGTCGAAGCCGCCGACGCGCGCGATCGCTTCGAGGTCTATGTGCCCTATACCGGCGAAACGCCGATCTACGTCCACGCCAAGCTGATGATCGTGGATGACGAGGTGCTGCGGATCGGATCGGCCAATCTGAACAACCGCTCGCTCGGGCTCGACAGCGAATGCGATACCGTGCTCGACGCGGCGAGGCCCCACAATTCGGGCCGGGGACTGGAAGATAAGATTCAAGCCATCCGCATCTCTCTTCTCGCGGAACATTGCGGGGTGCCGGAAGACGAAATGCAGGCCGCGCTGGACGAACATGGCACAATGCAAGGCGCTATTGCCGCGCTCGGCTCCGAAGGGAGCAGGACGCTGCGTCCCTATGTTCCGCCGACCAAGACCGAATTCGAGGAATGGCTTGCGGAATCGGGCATGCTCGACCCTGAAAAGCCATCGGGTATCCTCAGGCCATTTGCGCGCGGCGGCCTTTTCGGCAAAGGCGGGCGGCTCAGGCGGTTGCGCGACAGGGCAAAGAGGAAATTTCTGAAATGAGCAGTCTGGTCGGTCCGGACGAGGACAGGGAAGCAGGCAAGTTGCCGGTGCCCGAGGATGTGCAGGCAGCGGTGCGAACCTTGCTGGAGTGGACGGGGGACGATCCCACGCGCGAGGGGTTGATCGATACACCCAAGCGCGTCGCGCGCGCCTGGAAGGAATATTGCCAGGGATACGAGGAGGACCCTGCGGTCCACCTGTCCCGCGTGTTCGAGGAAGTCGGCGGCTACGACGAAATCGTGCTGCTGAAGGATATCCCCTTCCAGTCGCACTGCGAGCACCACATGGCACCGATCATCGGCGTGGCGCACATCGCCTATCTGCCGACCGACTTCGTGGTGGGAATTTCGAAGCTGGCCCGTGTGCTGCACGGCTATGCCCGCCGCCTTCAGGTGCAGGAGCGGCTGACCGCGGAGGTCGCGCAGTGCATCTGGGAAAATCTGAAGCCCGAAGGCGTGGCGGTCGTCATCGAGGCAAGCCATGCCTGCATGACCGCGCGCGGGGTGCGCACGCCCGGCGTCGGCATGGTCACCAGCCGGATGATGGGCGTATTTCGCGACGACGAGCGCAGCCGCAAGGAAGTTCTCAGCCTGATGGGCTACTGATACGAAAAAGGGCGACCGCTCCACTCCGAGCGGTCGCCCCCATGCCTATCGGCAAAGCCGGTTCGTCAGAGCTGGCCGAGCATGTGCTCCGCGCTCGAGACGCTGAAATCGCCCGGCTTCTCGACGTTCAGCTTGCGGACCTTGCCGTCGTCGACGATCATCGAATAGCGCTGGCTGCGCTTGCCCATGCCGAAGCCCGATCCATCCATGGTGAGGCCCACGGCTTCGGCGAATTCGCCATTGCCGTCTGCCAGCATGGTCACATCCTTGCTGCCGTCGGCCTGCTGCCATGCACCCATGACGAATGCATCATTGACCGAAATGCAGGCGATCTCGTCCACGCCCTTGGACTTCAGTTCTTCCGCTTTCTCCGCAAAACCGGGCAGGTGCTTGGCCGAACAGGTCGGGGTGAAAGCGCCGGGCACGGCGAACAGCGCCACCTTGCGGCCCGCGAAGAACTCGCGCGTGTCGACCGGTTCCGGCCCGCCTTCGGTGGCCTTGGAAATCTTCACCTGGGGGATCGTGTCGCCTTCGGAAATATTCATGGGTCGGTAGTCCTTCACCTGAGAGTTGCGGGCCCGCTTGTGGCCTGCCGCCGGTCTTCGGGCAATCCCTTGAGACGCGCTGGCGACAGAGCCCGGCTGCGGGTTCACCATTCCTACGGATCATGCGCGGAATCTATCCCGTTTTTCGGGCTGCACGCGTCCACCCAACGGATTTGCCGCACCACCTGTGGCTCTCGGCGCTTGCAGATATAAAGAAGTCTTTATATTGGCCGCGAAACAAGCGCGGCACTGAATCGCGCACAACGGAACATTCCCCGGGTTCCCTGCGCCAAGCCGGCGTATGCCCACAAAGCCCAAAGGAGCAAGCATGGCTACCAAGGAACAGGACTACATCGTCAAGGACATCGATCTTGCGGACTATGGCCGCAAGGAGATCGAAATCGCCGAAACCGAAATGCCGGGCCTGATGGCGCTGCGCGAACAGTACGGCGAGAGCAAGCCCCTGAAGGGCGCGAAGATCGCGGGTTCGCTGCACATGACGATCCAGACCGGCGTGCTGATCGAAACGCTGGTGGAACTGGGCGCCGACGTGCGCTGGACCACCTGCAACATCTATTCGACGCAGGATCACGCCGCGGCCTACATCGCCGACAAGGGCATCCCCGTGTTCGCGATCAAGGGCGAGACGCTGGCCGATTACTGGGACTACGTCGCCAAGATCTTCGACTGGGGTGACGAGCCCTGCAACATGATCCTCGACGATGGCGGCGATGCCACCATGTTTGCGCTGTGGGGCGCCCGGATCGAAGCGGGCGAGGAAATGCCCGCGCCGACCAACGAGGAAGAGCGCGAAATGCAGCGCGCCCTCAAGGCCTTCATCGAACGCAAGCCCGGCTACCTGACCAAGACGGTGGAAACCGTGCGCGGCGTCTCGGAAGAGACCACCACCGGCGTCAACCGCCTCTACCAGCTGTCGAAGGCGGGCAAGCTGCCGTTCCCGGCGATCAACGTGAACGACTCCGTCACCAAGTCGAAGTTCGACAACAAGTACGGCTGCAAGGAATCGCTGGTCGACGGCATCCGCCGCGGCACCGATGTGATGATGGCCGGCAAGGTCGCCTGCGTCGCGGGCTACGGTGATGTCGGCAAGGGTTCGGCGGCCTCGCTCGCCGGTGCCGGTGCGCGCGTCATGGTCACCGAGATCGACCCGATCTGCGCCCTGCAGGCAGCAATGGACGGGTTCGAGGTCGTGACGATGGAAGAGGCGACCAAGCGTGCCGACATCTTCGTGACCACCACGGGCAACAAGGACGTCATCACCGTCGACCACATGCGCGCCATGAAGGACATGGCGATCGTGGGTAACATCGGCCACTTCGACAACGAGATCCAGGTCGATGCGCTGTCGAACATGAAGTGGACCGAGATCAAGCCGCAGGTCGATCTGGTCGAGTTCCCCGACGGCAAGCGGATGATCCTTCTCTCGAAGGGCCGCCTGCTCAACCTCGGCAATGCGACCGGCCACCCCAGCTTCGTGATGAGCGCCAGCTTCACCAACCAGGTGCTGGCCCAGATCGAGCTCTATACGAAGGCCGATCAGTACGACAACGCGGTGCACGTGCTGCCCAAGCACCTCGACGAAGAGGTTGCCGCGCTTCACCTGCAGAAGCTCAACGTCAATCTGACCGAGATGAGCGACGAGCAGGCCGACTACATCGGCGTGCCCAAGGAAGGGCCCTACAAGCCCGAGCATTACCGCTACTAAGCGCGCGAAAGCGTTGGGGCGGGGAATTCCTCGCCTCATGCAGGCCCGGGATGGTTGCCAAGCAGCCATCGCCGGGCCTAGCTGATTCTCATGGACCTTGGCTCAACCGCGCTGGCGCTTCTCGGCCTTCTGCTGGCGGCGTGGACGGCTGGCGCTGCGTGGCTGATGATCGCCGCGGGTGCCCGCGCGCGCGGTGCGGACGCCGCGCGGCGCACGGCCATGCGCCTCAACCGGCTGCTTGACGAGGCGCCAACGGCCGCGCTGCTCGTGCGCAGCGACGGACGGCTGGAAGGGTCGGAGCGGCTGGCGCACTGGCTCGGGCTCGATCAGCTTCCGCAGTTCCTCGGTGAACTGGCCAAGTATCCCGACCGTGGCCTGACCTCGGACCAGCTGGACGAACTGACCGAAAAGGTCCGCCTGGCGCAGAAATCCGCCGCGCCGTTTCGCATGGCGGTGACGCTGCCCGGGTCCTCGCGCAGCCTCGCACTGCGCGGCAGCCTGGCCGACCCGCAGGTGTCGCCCGGCGGCGCCGCACTGATCTGGGTGTTCGACTTCAGCGAGAGCGAGCTGGAACTCAGCCGCATGCGCAAGGAAACGGCGCGCGCCCGGTCCGATTTCGCGGCGCTGGTCGGCCTGATCGAGGCGGCCCCCACGCCGATGTGGTTCCGCAATGCGGACATGCAGCTGCAGCTGGTCAACAAGGCCTATGTCGCCGCAGTGGGTGCCGAGGATGCGCAAAGCGTCATCGACCAGCAGATCGAGCTGGTCGAGGCGGTCGACGGTGCGATCCCCGCCGATGTCGCGCGCGAAGCCTCCGTGACGGGCGAGCCTATCGAGCGGGTCGTCTCCGTCACCAGTGTTGACGGGGTGCGGCGGCGCTTTCGCGTGTCCGACCTGCCGCTGGGGGAAGAAGGGGTGGCGGGCTACGCGGTCGATATCCAGGAACAGGAAGACCAGGCGCGCCAGCATCGCGCCTACCGTGAAGCGCAGCGCAGCATGCTCGACCGGCTCTCGGTCGGCGTCGCGCAGTTCGATGGAGAGCGCAAGCTGACCTTCGCCAACCAGCCGTTCCGCCGTCTGCTGGGCATGCGCCCCGGTTCCGGGCCGCTGGGCACATCCTTCGAACGCATGCTGAGCGATGCGCGCGACGAGGGCCGCCTGCCCGAAGTCCGCGACTTCCCGACCTGGCGCAAGGACCGCGTGGACTGGTTCGGCGAGGATGCGACGCAGGAAGAGGATTGGCCGCTGTCTGATGGCACGCACCTTTCGGTCGTCGGCCAGCCGATGCCCGACGGCGGGCTCGCGCTGATCCTCGAAGACCGTACCGAACAGCTCTCGCTTGCGGCCAACCGCGATACCCTGCTGCGCACGCGCACCGCCATGCTCGACAGCCTCTTCGAAGCGCTGGCGGTGTTCGCGCCCGACGGGACGCTGCAATTGTGGAACCACAGCTTCCCCGAAACCTGGGGGCTGGAAGCAGACGCGCTGGACAGCCATCCTTCCGTCGATGCGCTGCTCGACATGATAGAGCGCAACCTTGCCCGACCACGGCAGATCAAGGGCGTCGCCGAGGTGATCCGTTCCGCCACGCTCGACCGCAAGGAGCGGGCGGGGCGGTTGCAGCTGGCCGATGGCCGGACCATCGAGTTCGCGGGCATCCCGCTGCCCGATGGCAACGGCCTGCTCACCACGCTGGATGTGACCGCCAACGAACAGGCGGAGATGGCTCTGCGCGACCGGGCGGAGGCACTGGAACAGGCGGACAAGGTGAAGACCCGTTTCCTCGCCAACATGTCCTACGAATTCCGCACGCCGCTCACCTCCATCGGCGGCTTTGCGGAGCTGCTGCAGGCCGAGGTTGCCGGGCCGCTGAGCGATGGGGCGAAGGAATATGTCGCGGCCATTCTCGAATCGGTCGCGCGCCTTACCGATCAGGTGGAAAACGTGCTCGACCTCTCGCAGAGCGAAGCGGGCCTTCTCCCGATTGCGCGGCGCGAATTGTCGCTGCTGGCGTTTGTCGCCGGGGTTGCGCGGGCGCGCGAGGATGCGATCGAGGCGAAGTCGATCACGCTCGACCTGCGGGGCAGCCAGTCGCTCAAGCTGGCGGCGGACCCGCGCCAGCTGGGCCGCGCGATAGGCCAGCTGCTCGACAATGCCATCGAGGCTTGCGGCGAAAACGGGCGCATCCTTGTGGATATTTCCGCGCATGAGGGCGGGGCACGCATCGTGATTTCGGATAATGGGCGTGGCATGGAAGAAGCCGAGCTGACCCGAGCGCTCGACGGCATGCGCGACGATGGCGGCAGCGATACGACGCGGCGACAGGGACTGGGCCTGCCACTTGCCAGGCAATTGATCGAGGCACATGGGGGCCGGTTCGAAATCCAGTCGCAGAAGGGAGTTGGCACCAGCGTCACCATGACGCTGCCGCGCGCGTCATGAGTGAACCCGTGGAGCTTCCCGACCTCGCTGCGGTGGAGGATTTAGGCGCGCGGATTGCCGCAAGGATGCGTGCGGGCGACGTTGTCGCGCTGTCCGGCCCGCTGGGGGCGGGCAAGACAACGCTGGCACGCGCCATCCTGCGCGCAGCAGGCCACGAAGGCGAGGTTCCCTCGCCCACCTTCACGCTGATCGAGATGTACGACGCGCTCGATCCCCCCGTGGCGCACGCGGATTTCTATCGCCTCGAACACCCGTCCGAGGCCGAGGAGCTTGGGCTGGAAGATTACCGCGAAGGCGCGGTGCTGATCGCCGAGTGGCCGGAAAAGGCGGGCGGCTTCGGCCATGAACCCGCCTGCCTCTCGATTTCGCTGTCGGATCGGGGCGATACGCGTTTGGCGATTGTCGAATGCGGGGCAGATTGGCTAGGACGCGCGCCATGACGACATTGCCTGACGGTATTCATGATTTCCTCGGCGCGGCAGGCTGGGCCGGGGCGCAGATCGCACCGCTGACCGGCGATGCCAGCTTCCGCCGCTATTTCCGGCTCCACCACCAGGGCAAGAGCGCGATGCTGATGCACGCACCGCCGCCCGAAGAACCACGCGAGTTCCTGCATGTCGGGCGCTGGCTGCTCGACAACGAGATCCGCGCGCCGCAGATCTATGCCGAGGATCTCGACAATGGATGGGTTCTGATCGAGGATTTCGGCGACGCGCGCATGCGCGACTGGCTGGACGACAATCCAGCCGGCGAGGAAGCAGCCTATACCGCCGCGATCGATACGCTGGCCGATCTGCACCGCAAGTCCGCCGGGCCTTTTCCGCCTTACGACGAGCTGACCTACCTGCGCGAGGCGCAGCTGTTTACCGAATGGTATTGTCCTGCGCTCGGCCTCGATGTCGATACGCAGGGTTTCGATGAAGCATGGCGCAAGGCACTCGCCCCGCTGATCGAAAGCCAGCAGCCCGGCGTCACCGTGCTGCGCGATTATCATGCGGAAAACATCATGCTGTTGCGCCCCGATGATGGCGTGGACGAACAGGGCGTGATCGATTTCCAGGACGCGCTTGTCGGCCACCCGGCGTATGACCTTGTCTCCCTGCTGCAGGATGCACGGCGCGACGTGGCGCCGGAACTGGAAGCAAGGATGCTGGCCCATTACCGCGAATGTGCGCAGTGCGACGACCGGTTCGATGCCGATTATGCGCTGCTGGGCGCGCAGCGGAACACCAAAATCGTCGGCATCTTCGCGCGCCTCGACCGGCGCGATGGCAAGCCGCGCTACCTTGGTATGATCCCGCGTGTGTGGGAGGCGCTGGAGCGCGATCTTGCCCATCCCGCGCTTGCCCCCGTGGCGCGGTGGTTCGATGCCAATATCCCCGCGAACTTGCGCGAGCAGCGCGGCGCGGTGCCGCAATGAGCGCGCTTGTCTCCGACACCGCGATGGTGATGGCGGCGGGGCTGGGCAAGCGCATGCGCCCGCTCACCGCCACGATGCCCAAGCCGCTGGTGCGGGTGGCGGGCAAGCCGCTGATCGACCACACGCTGGATCGGCTGGCGGACGCGGGCGTGAGCCGCGCGGTCGTCAACGTGCATTACCTGGCGGACGCTCTCGAAGCCCATCTGGCGGAGCGCAAAAGCCCGAAGGTCGACATCTCGGACGAACGGGAACAGCTGCTCGAAACGGGAGGCGGGATGATCAAGGCGCAAGGCCTGCTGCCCGATCCCTTTTACTGCCTCAACTCGGACAATATCTGGCTGGAAGGGCCGCGCAATGCCTTTGCGGAGCTGTCCGATCGCTGGGATGATGCCGCGATGGACGCGCTGCTGCTGGTCGTTCCGCACAAGCGGGCCGGCAATTTCAGCGGGCCGGGCGATTTCCATCTGGACGCGCGCGGCCTCGTCTCGCGCCGCAAGTCGGGCCGGATCGCGCCTTTCATCTATACCGGTATCCAGCTGGTGTCGCACCGCCTGCTGCGCGATGCACCCGAGGACAAGTTTTCCACCAACATCCTGTGGAACCGCGCAATGGAAGAAGGGCGGCTGTTCGGTCTGCAATTCACCGGCGAATGGTTCGAGGTCGGCACGCCAGCGGCGGTACGCCAGACCGAGGAAGCGCTGGCGCGTGGCTGAGGCCGCATGTCTGACAGGCTAGGGCCGCAGGTCTATTCGATTGCGGCCCATCGCGGGTTCGCCGATGCGCTGGTGGCAGGGTTGCTGCCGCGCTATTCCGAGGATGGGCTGGGGCTGGCGCGGTTGACCCTGCTGCTGCCCAGCGGCCGCGCGATCCGCACGGTGAGCGAGGCGTTCGTTCGCCGGATGGGCGAGGACGGCGGCCGCCAGGGCCTGCTGCTGCCGCGCATGGTCACCATCGGCGATCTTTCGCTGGACGAGGCGCTTGGCCCGCTGCTCGATCCGCTTGGCGGCGGTGATGGCATTCCCCCTGCGGTCGATCCGACCTACCGCTGGCTGCGTCTCGCGGCGCTGCTGACGGAGGAAATGGGCGATCAGGCTCCGCAGGGTCCACCGCTGTTCCGGCAGGCGCGAATGATGGCGGAGACGATGGACCGCCTGCTGGTCGAGGAAATCGCGCCCGAGGACCTGATCGGCGAACGCGTGAAGGATGTCGTCGGTTCGGTCGCGCGGCATTGGGAAGACAGCTTGCGGCGCTTCGCCCGCGTGCAGGCGCGCTGGCTTGTCGAACTGGCGGCAATGGGCCGCGTCGATGCTGCGACCCGTCGCAACCTGCTCTTCGGGCAGGCAGCCAGGGCCTGGCGCGCCGATCCGCCGGCCACACCCATCGTCGCTGCCGGTGTGACCAGCGCGGCACCCGCCCTCGCACGCCTTCTGCGGGTCGTCAGCGAACTGCCACAGGGTGCCGTGATATTGCCGGACCTCGACCTGTCGCTGTCGGATGCGGCCTGGGCGGAGCTGGGCAGGGCAGGGCAGTCCGACGATGCCGGGGGGGAGCGGCTGGGCCGCGAGGATGCGCCGACCCACCCGCAATATCACCTCAAGCTGCTGCTCAACCGCATGGGGGTGAACCGCGGCGAAGTGCAGCAATGGCACCGGCGGGGTATCGGGGCGGCTCCGCCCGAGCGGACCCACGCGGTCAGCGCGCTGTTCCTCCCCCCGCAGGCGAGCAAGAGCTGGGTCGATCTGCCGTCGGAGAAGCGGCGGCTCGCGGGCGTTCGCCTGCTTGAAGTCGGCAACCCGGAGGAGGAGGCGCAGGCGGTCGCGCTGGCGGTGCGGCAGGCTCTGGAGCAGCCGGGCGAGCGGGTGGCGGTGGTGACGCCGGACCGGGGGCTGGCGCGCAGGATCGTACACCATCTGCGCCGCTGGGATATTCAGGCAGACGATTCCGCCGGTGCGCCGCTGGGCGAAACGCGCGCCGGGCGTGCGCTGCTGCTGCTGGCGAAGGTTATCGCGGATCGCGCCGCGCCGGTCTCCCTGATCGCGTTTCTGGGGCACCCCGCGATGGGGATTGCCGGTGCTCAGGACGAACGCAAGGCGCGCGCCGACTGGCTGGATGCCTTGCGCGCGTTCGAGGATCGGCTGCGCGGACCGCGCCCGGCGCCGGGCCTTGGCCCGCTGCGCCATTATGCCGCCAAGGCGAAGGTGCCCGATTGGTGGGAGGGCGTGGCGGACAAGCTCGAACCGCTGATGGGGCAGCACGGCGATGTGCCGCTGGCCGACTTGCTGACCGGCCTTGCACAAACCCTCGAGGATTTCTGCGGCGAGCATATCTGGGCGCGGGAAGACGGCCGCGCGCTGGGCAGCTTCGTGGATGAGCTGCGGCAGCAATCGATCGCGGCGGGCACCCTGCTCGATCCGCGCGACCTGCACGATGTACTGTCCGACGCGATGGAGCGGGTCGCGGTGCGCCCGGCCTATGGGGGGCATCCGCGCGTTGCGATCTACGGCTTGCTCGAAAGCCGGATGGCGCGCGCGGATCTGATTATCTGCGCCGGGCTCAACGAAGGAATCTGGCCGGGCCGCGCCTCGCCCGATCCGCTGCTCGCGCCGCCTGTTCTGCGCGCTCTGGGTGTGCCGGGTGCGGAGTTCCGCATCGGTCTTGCTGCGCATGATCTGGCCGGCGCGCTGGGTGCCCCCCAGGTGCTGCTGACCAGGGCGGAACGCGATGCGGACGGGCCTGCAATCCCTTCGCGGTTCTTCCTGCGGATCAAGGCCTTGCTGGGCGATCTTGCCAACCGGCACGAGGAGAAAGAGCTCCCCGGCCTGGTCCGCGCCTTGCGCGATGCGGAGCCTGCTGCGCTCTATCCGCAGCCACGGCCCATGCCCCCCGCCGCCGTACGCCGCGTTTCGATCAGCGCCACCGCGCTCGACCGGCTGCGGTCGGACCCGTACCAGTTCTATGCCCGCTCGATCCTCCATCTGGACGAGAAGGACCCGCTCGATGCGGAGCCTTCGCCCGCGTGGCAGGGCACGCTCGCGCACGCGATTCTGGAGGAGTGGCACAAGCACGGCGGCGCGCTCACCGATCTGGCCGCCAAGCACCTCGCCGAAATGGATGCCCATCCGCTGACCCGCGCCCTGTGGGAACCGCGCCTGATGGCCGCGCTCGAATGGATCGCCAACGAGGTCGAGGGGGACCCGGACCGGACCATCGTGGCGGTAGAGGAACAGGCGAAGCGCGATTACGGCGGGGTCGAGATCAAGGGGACGGCCGACCGGATAGACCGGCTGGCGGATGGCACCTACGCCATCGTGGATTACAAGACCGGCGGGCCGCCATCGAAGAAGATGGTGGCGGAAGGCTTCGCATTGCAGCTGGGCACGCTGGGGCTGCTGCTGGCGGACGGCGCGTACGCGGATCGCGGGATCGACGGCACGCCGACGCGCTTCGAATACTGGTCGCTGGGTCGCGATGCGAAGTCGGATACCGGCTTCGGCTATGTCACCACGCCGCTGAAGGTGGGTGCGGCGCGCACCGGGATAGAGCCGGACGATTTCCTCCCCGAAGCACGCCGCTTTCTGCACGATGCGCTCGATCGGTGGATCCTCGGGAATGAGCCTTTCACCGCGCGGCCCAACCCGGACCTGAAGCTCTATGCGACCTACGACCAGCTGATGCGGCTGGAGGAATGGCTGGGGAGAGAGGAATGAGCGGCAAGCTCTACGATCTTCTGCCCGAACAGGCGCTGGCAGCGGACCCTGCACGTTCGGTGTGGCTGTCCGCCAGCGCGGGCACCGGCAAGACGCAGGTGCTCTCCGCCCGCGTGCTGCGGCTCTTGCTGCAACCGGGGGTGGAGCCGGGATCGATCCTGTGCCTCACCTTCACCAAGGCCGGCGCGGCGGAAATGGCGACCCGCGTCAACGAAACGCTGGCGCGCTGGGTGCGCATGAAGCCGGACGCGCTGGCTGGCGACCTGAAGGCGATCGGCGCGAAGTTCGATCCCGAAACGCAGGCGCGGGCGCGCACGCTATTCACCAAGGTGCTCGATTGCCCGGGCGGCGGACTGCGGATCGATACGATCCATGCCTTTTCGCAATACCTGCTCGCCGCCTTCCCTGAGGAAGCCGGGCTGGAACCCGGCACCGTGGCAATGGACGACCGCACGCGCGAACTGCTCGCGCGCGAGGTGCTTACCGACCTCGTGAGCAATGCGGACGAGGATGATCGCAGCGCGCTGGCGATGCTCTCGCTAAGGCTGTCACCCGACGGCGCGAAGGCGTGGCTGATGGCCTGCGCCAGCGCGCGCGAGTTATGGGCGGAACCGGGCGGGTGGCGCAGCCCGATGCGCCCGCGGATCATGCAGCTCCTGGGCCTGCCGAGCGAATTTTCCGAGGCCGATCTGGCGGGCGAATGCGCGGACGACCGGTTCGATTGCGGCTCCCTGCGAGCCTGTCTTGCCACCTTGCAGGACTGGAACACCAAGAGCGGGCGCGAGGCGGCAGAGCCCATCTCCGCCTGGCTTGCCGCCGAACCGGAGCAGCGCCTTGCCACGCTGGCCTGCTTCAACGGCAGTCTGCTGGTTGCCGATGGCTCCAAGCCCAAGAACCTCACCAACCTCGCCAAGCGGCATCCCGCTTACGAGGGCAATGTCGCCGCGGTTCAGGCCAGCCTCGATGCGATCCGTGAGAAGCTGGCTCTGCTGGCATTGGCCGAATATCTCGCCCCCGCGCTCGAACTCGGGCGGCGTTTCGCGCTTATGTGGGACGAGGCGAAGCGGGTGCGCGGGCTGGTCGATTTCGACGATCAGATCGCCCGTGCGGCAAGCCTGCTCGCCAATTCGGAAATGTCGCAGTGGATCGGCTACAAGCTGGACCGCGCGTTCGACCATATCCTGGTGGACGAGGCGCAGGACACCAATGCCAGCCAGTGGGCGATCATCGACGCGCTGACGCAGGACTATTTCAATGGCCTCGGCGCAGCGGGAGACCGGCTGCGCACGATCTTCGTCGTGGGCGACTACAAGCAGGCGATCTTCGGCTTTCAGGGCACCGAGCCGCAGCTGTTCCTTGCCAAGCGCGCGGAATATGATTCGCGGATCAACGCCGCCATCGCCAATGCCGAAGCGCTGGCGATGGAAACGCGCGAAAGGCCGCTGGTGCCGCTCACGCCGCTCGAAAAGCTTGGGCTGGAGCGCAATTTCCGCAGTTCGCAGACCATTCTCGATTTCGTCGACCGCGCGGTGGCGCAGGTGGGCACCGAAGCGATGGGCATGGCGGGCGAGGCGGTGCACCATACGGGCGAAGAGCGGGCAGGGCGCGTTACCCTGTGGGCGCCGATCCGCGCGGACGAAGGCGACGATCCCGAAGCCGTGGAGGAAGAAGGCGCGGAAACCTGGCTGCCCGCGCCCGAGCGTCGCATGGCGGATCGCATCGCCACGCAGGTGAAGCAGTGGCTGGAAGACGGGCATCCGCTGACCAAGGGCGGCAATCGCCGCGCCACGGCGGGCGATATCATGATCCTGGTCAGGAAGCGCCGCGCCCTTGCCGGGCTGATCGTCGCGCGGCTTCATGCAGCTGGCGTGCCGGTGGCAGGCGTCGACAGATTGCGGCTCGGCTCTCCGCTGGCTGTAAAAGACCTGCTGGCCGCCCTGCGCTTCGCCGCGCAGCCGCGCGACGACCTAAGCCTCGCCAATCTGCTGGTGTCGCCTCTGGGCGGCTGGTCGCAGGATGATCTGCTCGACCACGGCCTGCGAGAGAAGAAGGTGACGTTGTGGGACCATATCCGCCGCAGCGACGCGCCGCAGTGCGTGGAGACCGCCGACCGGCTGCGCGCACTGCTCGCGCGGGTCGATAATGAGCCGCCCCAGGCGCTGCTGCAATGGCTGCTGACCGGCCCGTGGGATGGGCGGCGCAAGCTGGTTGCGCGGCTGGGACGCGAAGCGAATGATCCGATCGACGAGCTGGTCGGCGCAGCCTTCGCGTTCTGCGCCGAGCATACGCCCAGCCTGCAGGGCTTCCTCAACTGGTTCGATGCCTCCGACGAGGAGCTGAAGCGCGAAGCGGCGGGCAGCGGCAATGCGGTGCGCGTGCTCACCGCGCACGGCTCCAAGGGCTTGCAGGCGCCGATCGTGATCCTTGCCGATGCGACCGGCAATCCGGATCGCGGGCCGGCGCGGGCGGGGGAGCTGGCAACGGACGACGGACGTCCGGTGCCGCTGCCGAGCCTGCCGAAGGAGGCCAAGGCCGGGCCGGTGCTGGCGGCGGAAGAAGCCAAGGCGGCCCGCGAGCGCGAGGAGCACTGGCGGCTGATGTACGTCGCCATGACCCGTGCGGAGGAAGCGCTGTATATCGGCGGCGCCCTGCTGCCGAGCGACAAGGACGTGCCCGAGGCAAGCTGGTACGCGCAGGCCGCCGCGCTGTTCGAGGGCGAGCCGGTGCCGGACCCGATCTGGGGCGCGCGAAACGATATCGGCACGCTGGGCGAGGCGGGCGTGCCTGCCCCTGCGCAGGATCGCGTGGACGATATGCCCGGGCTGCCCGATTGGGCGATCAGGCCCCCCGGCGCCGAACCCACTCCACTGCGCCCGCTCGCGCCGTCCTCCGTCGGGGACGATCTCGCTCCCAATCCGCCGGGCCTGTCTGCGGGGAACGACGCGGCGCAGCGCGGTACGCTGGTCCACCGCCTGCTGGAACGGCTGCCCGATATTGCGGCCGGAGCGCGCGAGGCGCGGGCGCTCGATTGGCTTGGGACACACGCTGCAGACCTGCCCGAAGGCGCGCATGCGGAAATGGTCGCTCAGGTGCTCACCGTGCTCGACGATCCGCAGTTCGCGGACCTCTTCACGCCCGGCGCGCTGGCCGAGGTTTCGCTTGCCGCAACCGTCAACGGGCAGGTCGTGACGGGCAAGCTCGACCGGCTGTGCGTGAGCGAGCAAGAGGTTCTGGTGGTCGATTACAAGACCACGCGCCGCCCGCCGACCGACGCGGATGCCGTGCCCAAATCGACCTTGCAGCAGATGTCCGCCTATGCCCACGCGCTCGCCGCGATCTACCCGGGGCGGCGGATTTCTGCGGCGTTGCTCTATACGCATACCCCGCAGCTTATCGCTTTGCCGGAGGGATTGCTCGCGGCGCACAAGCCCGGCTTGGCAGATCAGCAGGAAGACTTCGCTGCGCCCGGCTTTGCGTAATGCCGCAGCGTCACTAGATACGGGGTCAACGAAAAGGAGACATGCCGCATGGCCACCAAAACCGTAACCGACGCCAGCTTCCAGTCCGACGTGATCGAGAGCGACAAGCCCGTTCTCGTCGATTTCTGGGCCGAATGGTGTGGCCCGTGCAAGATGGTCGCGCCCGCGCTGGAAGAAATCAGCGAGGAGATGGGCGACAAGGTCACCATCGCCAAGATGGACATCATGGAAAACACCGACACCCCCGGCAAGCTGGGCGTGCAGGGCATTCCCTACCTGGTGCTCTACAAGAATGGCGAACGCGCCGCCGAACTGACCGGCGCACGGCCCAAGAGCCAGCTGAAGGCATGGCTCGAAGGCGAGCTTTGATCGGCGCTCAGGCGGCGGGCTGATAGCCCGCTGCCGCCAGCCGCGCGATCAGCTGGTCGAACAGCTCGCGGTTCGCCGCGCCGATCATCCCGCGCCTGCCATCGTCCACCCGATAGGGCGTTCCGTCCAGCCGCAGGCAGGTGCCGCCTGCTTCGTTCAGGAACAGGTTGCCCGCTGCGTGATCCCACGGGAGCGTGCGCTCGTAGATGGCGACATCGTGCTCGCCCAGAACGGTGAGCGGATATTGCTCGCACGCAGCGCCTGGCGGCTGAACCAGCGTGTAATTGGGGGCGATCTCGGTTTCGAAGCGCTTGCGCTGCGCGGGCGCCATGAACTTCGTCATCGCCGCGAGATGCGGCGGGTTCGCGCCACTGGGCCGGGCGAGGACCTGTTCTCCATCGATCGTGGCGCCCTGGCCCAGATGCGCTGCGCACAGGCGATCCCGCTCCGGATCGTAGATCCAGCCTGCCTGCGCAAAACCATTCTCCGCCAAAGCCACCATGATTCCGAAATGGCCCTTGCCGCTGGCGAAGTTGCTGGTCCCGTCGATGGGGTCGATGATCCAGCAGGTGCCGGACAGGCGATCCATCACCGCAGGGTCGGCGTGCACCGACTCCTCACCCACGATGGCGGCTTCGGGATGCAGCTTGGCTAGCCCTTCGGCCAGCGCCACCTCCGCCTCCCGGTCGGCGATAGTGACGAGGTCGTCGTCCGCCTTCTCGATGATCTCGGTCGCTTCGAGCGCGCGGTGGCGCGGCATGATGATCCGTTCGGACACGTCGCGCATCAGCGCGAGCACTTCGCGGTCGAGTGCGCTCACGACCGGTAATCCGCGTTGATCGAGATATATCCGTGCGTCAGGTCGCAGGTCCACACCGTGGCCCGCCCTTCGCCGAGGCCCAGATCGACGGAGATATCGACTTCCTGGCCCTGCAGGTGCTTCGCCACAGGTGCCTCGTCGTAATCGGCAACGGGCTGCCCATCCCGCGCGGCCCAGTGGCCGCCGAAAGCGATGGAGAGCCTGTCGCGGTCGGCCGGTTCGCCCGCCTTGCCCACTGCCATGACGACGCGGCCCCAATTCGCATCGCCGCCCGCAATGGCCGTCTTCACCAGCGGCGAATTGGCGATGGAGAGGCCGATGATGCGCGCGCTCTCGTCATCGCTCGCGCCCGTGACTGTGACCGCGATGAATTTCTGCGCCCCTTCGCCGTCACGCACCACCAGATGCGCCAGCTCGCGGCACACATCGCGCAGCGCCGCCAAGAAGGCATCCGCGCCGGGATCCTCGAACGAGGTCAGCTGTGCATTGCCTGCCTTGCCGGTCGCAAAGGCCAGCACGGTGTCGCTGGTGGAGGTATCGGAATCGACGGTGATGCAGGAAAAGGTCTCGCGGTTCGCGTGGGAGAGGCACTCCTGCAGGAAAGCGGGCGAGATCGCCCCGTCGGTAAAGACGTAGCCCAGCATGGTCGCCATGTCGGGCGCGATCATGCCCGATCCCTTCACGATTCCGCCGATCTCGATCCGCGTGTCGCCGATCATGGCGGAGGCATGCGCGCCCTTGGTGAAGGTGTCGGTGGTGCCGATCGTGTGCGCGGCTTCCTCCCACGAGCAGGGTTGGGCGCCCAGCGCCGCTTCCACGCCCTCACGCGCCTTGTCCTTGGGCAGGGGCACGCCGATCACGCCGGTGGAAGAGACGAAGACCTCTTCCTTCGTGCAGCCGAGCTTGTCCGCGACCTGCGCCATGATCTGTTCCACGGCCTCCCGGCCGCGATAGCCGGTAAAGGCGTTGGAATTGCCCGCATTGACGATCAGCGCCCGCGCCCGGCCTGCCTTCACCTGTTCGCGGCCAAGCTCCACCTCGCTGGAAGGGCACGCGCTGCGGGTGAACACGCCTGCCACGGTCGTCCCTTCGGCCAGTTCGGCATAGGTGAGGTCGCAGCGATCCCAGGTCTTGTAGCGCGCGCGGGCCACGCGCAGCGTCACGCCCGCAATCGGCGGGATGTCGGGGAAGGGCCGGGCGAGGGGGGAGCGTTCAAGGTCCATGATGGCGGCGGTTAGGTTCGCGCGCGAAGCGAGGCAAGCCCGTTCGATTGCAGGTGACGGGCCCAGGCGCGCCCGTTTCTTCCTTGCGCTCGCGCTGCCGGACGCTATCCGGGCCATGATCGCCCATTCCGTCACGCGGGAGGAATGGCGGGACCAGCCAAGTGACGAGAGCCGAATGCGTATCGGTTGGTATACCCAGCGCCCCAATCCCAAGCACGCGAGCGCCCGTCTGCGGGTTCATGGCCCGATGGCGCTGTTGGAGGCGCGGGGCCATGAATGCGTATTCTACGATGGAGCGCGGGCACCCGACGGCCTCGACTGCATCGTCATCTCCAAGAGCTTTACCGGCACGGCGGAGCGGGTGCTGGATCGGGCCGAGGCGGCGGGCGTGCCCGTTCTCTACGACATGTGCGACAATCTGGTCGCCAAGGCCCGCGCAGAGGGCGACGATCGGGCGGAGCGGCGGGTGATAGCCGGCCTGCAGCGGGCGGCTCTGATGACTGCGCCGACGCCTGATTTGCTGGAGAAGCTGCGCGAACAGGTGCCCGGCGTGCCGGGGCAGGTCATTCCCGACCTGCTCGAAAACACGCAGTATCTCGCCGGCTTGCGCCTTTCCCTGCTTGAGCGATGGCGCTTGCGGCGCCTGCGAGGTTTCCTCTCCCGGCATTCCGGCGCGCTGCATTGCGTATGGTTCGGCAACAGTTCGGGCGCGCAGGCGGGCCTGGTCCATGTCCGCGAACGCATGCCCGAGCTTGAGGCGTTTGCGAAACATCATCCGATCACGCTGACGATCATCAGCAATACCTGGCTGGCCTACCGGCGCATGGCGCCGGAATTCGGGATTCCGACGCATTACGTCAGCTGGTCGCTTGCGGGCTTCCTGCCGTCGCTGCGCGCCCATCGGGTGGCGATCATCCCCGTGGGACGCAACAGCTTCACGCTGGGCAAATCGATCAATCGCCCCGCGACCGCGCTGCGGGCGGGGCTGGGCGTGGTCGCGGACGCGCTGCCCTCCTACCAGGAGTTGGGTGATTTCATCCCGATCGACGACTGGCAGGACGGCCTCGCGCGATATGCGTCGAACTGGCGCGAGGAACAGGATCGCCTGGCGAAGGGGCTCGCCTATATCGACACGCATTACGGCGACGCGCACGTCGCCGATCTGTGGGAGCAGGCTCTCCGCAAGACCTGCGGGTGCGGCTGATTACCGGGCCTGTTTTCCGGATCGGTGACGCGGCCCGGACGAGGGCAGGCGCCCCTCTATCTCCACCCGCTTGCGGCTGGACGTAGTGCCATGCACCTCTTATGTAGCGCTCCATGCTGCGGCTCCTGCTAACCTGCCTCGCTTTCCTCACCGGGCTGATCGCTATCGGTGCGCCGGCGAACGCGATGTTCGCGGAAAGCTCGGTCAGTCACTCGGCGGCCGAAATCTCCGATCCGGACCAGGGCGATGTGCGGTGCGAATGCGGTACGTCCATCCGTCTGCGTGACGGGCGGATTGCGTGCGACACGGTGTGCCTGCTGCACGATCTGCGGGTATTCGTGCCCACCGTCCAACTGGGCCCCGATCGCGCGCTGGAATAGCGCGACACCCGACATTCAAACGAAATCCATGCGACCGCCCGGCACCGCTGTGCCAGGGCGCGATCCGGCATAACCCGCTATTTCCAAGGCCAATCCTCCATGCTTCAATCCATGATGAAGTCGTTCTTTGGTTCCTCGAACGACCGTTACGTCAAATCGCTCGACAAGATCGTCCAGCAGATCAACGCGCTCGAGCCTGCGATGCAGGAGCTCAGCGACGAGGACCTGCAGGCGCAGACCCCCAAGCTGCGCGAGCGGCTGGCCGAGGGCGCCAAGCTCGACGATATCCTGCCCGAAGCCTTTGCCACGGTGCGCGAAGCCTCGGTGCGCGTGTTCGGCATGCGCCATTTCGATGTGCAGCTGATCGGCGGGATCGTACTCCACCGCGGCGAAATCGCGGAAATGCGCACGGGTGAGGGCAAGACGCTGGTCGCCACGCTGGCGACCTATCTCAACGCGCTCGAGGGCAAAGGCGTCCACGTCATCACCGTGAACGACTATCTGGCGAAGCGCGACGCCGAGTGGATGGGCCAGGTCTACCGCTGGCTCGGCCTGTCGGTGGGCGTGATCGTGCCCAACATCGGCGAGTTCGAACGTCGGGAAGCCTACGCCGCAGACATCACCTACGGCACGAACAACGAATTCGGCTTCGACTACCTGCGCGACAATATGAAGCACGAGCGCGGCCAGATGGTGCAGCGCGCCTTCAACCACGCGATCATCGACGAGGTCGACTCGATCCTGATCGACGAGGCCCGTACCCCGCTGATCATCTCCGGCCCGACCGAGGACAAGACCGACCTCTACGTCTCGATCGACGAGGTGGTGAAGAAGTTCGTGGCCGATCACAACGCGCTGCCCGACAGCAGCAGCGAAGGCGCGGGCTATTATGACACGGACGAGAAATCGCGCACCGTCTCGCTGACCGAGGACGGCGCGGAAGAGATCGAACAGCGGCTGGTGGCGAGCGGCCTGCTCGAAACCGACAATCTCTACGATGTCGAGAACACGCAGGTCGTCCACCACATGAACGAAGGCCTGCGCGCCAACCTCATGTTCAAGCTGGACGATCAGTACATCGTGAAAGACGGCAAGGTCGTCATCATCGACGAGTTCACCGGCCGCATGATGGAAGGGCGCCGCTGGTCCAACGGCCTGCACCAGGCAGTGGAAGCCAAGGAAGGCGTCAAGATCGAGCCCGAGAACCAGACGATGGCCTCGATCACGTTCCAGAACTACTTCCGCATGTATCCCAAGCTTTCCGGCATGACCGGCACGGCCGCCACCGAAGCGGCGGAGTTCTGGGACATCTACAAGATGAACGTGGTCGAAATCCCGACCAACGTCCCCGTCCAGCGGATCGACGAGGACGACGAATTCTACAAGAACACGATGGACAAGTTCCAGGCCATCGCGAAGGCGATCAAGGAAAAGAGCGAAATCGGCCAGCCGGTGCTGGTCGGCACGGTCAGCATCGAGAAGTCCGAACTGCTCAGCCAGTTCCTCGACAAGGAAGGCGTGAAGCACGAAGTGCTCAACGCGCGCCAGCACGAACGCGAGGCGCATATCGTCGCGCAGGCGGGCCGCCCGGGCGCGGTCACCATCGCCACCAACATGGCCGGCCGCGGGACCGACATCCAGCTGGGCGGCAACCTCGACTTCCTGATCGAAGACCAGGTCGGCGACATGCCCGAAGGGCCCGAGCGCGACAAACTGATCGAGAAGATCAAGGCGCAGGTGGCCGAGGACAAGGCCAAAGTGCTCGAAGCGGGCGGCCTGTTCGTCCTCGGCACCGAACGCCACGAAAGCCGCCGGATCGACAACCAGCTTCGCGGCCGTTCGGGCCGTCAGGGCGATCCCGGCCTCTCGCGCTTCTACCTGTGTCTGGAAGACGACCTCCTGCGCATCTTCGGGCCGGACACGCTGTTCGCCCGGATGATGAACTCCAACCTCAAGGATGGCGAGGCGATCGGTTCGAAGTGGCTCTCCAAGGCCATCGAGACCGCGCAGAAGAAGGTCGAGGCGCGCAACTACGACACCCGCAAGCAGGTCGTCGAATACGACGACGTGATGAACGACCAGCGCAAGGTCATCTACGAACAGCGCGCGGAAATCATGGATTCCGAAGCGGTGGCCGATGTCGTGGTCGATATGCGGCACGACACCATCGCCGCCGTCATCGCGGAAAGCTGCCCGCCCGGATCGTACCCGGAGCAGTGGGACGTGGCCGCCCTCAAGGAACGGGTTGAGGACGTCACCGGCCTCACCCCGCCGATCGACGAGTGGATGGAAGAAGACGCGATCGAGCCCGAGCTGTTCGAGGACCGTATCCGCGAGGAAGCCGACGCGGTGATGGAGCGCAAGATTGCCGCGGCAGAGCCCGATCTGTGGCGCCGGGTGGAAAAGTCGATCCTGCTCGAACGGCTGGACCACCACTGGAAGGAACACCTCGCCACGCTCGATGCGCTGCGCCAGGTGGTGTTCCTGCGCGCATATGCGCAGAAGACGCCGATCAACGAATACAAGCAGGAAGCCTTCGGCCTGTTCGAGAAGATGCTCGACACGCTGCGCGAGGATGTGACGCGCATCCTGCTGCGCAACGAACTGCGCATCGCGCCGCCGCAGCAGAAGCTGCCCGACCTGCCCGATTTCCTGACCGGCCATATCGACCCGTTGACCGGGCTGGACGATTCCAACGATGGCGACGGTTCGGAAGGCAAGGCGGCGATGTTCGGCTCGCTCGCCGGCAGCCCGCGCGCGAGCGCGGGGCCGGGCCGCAGCACCGGCGGGCAGGAGAACCCGTGGGCGGGTGAGGATATCAGCCGCAACGCCCCGTGTCCGTGCGGTTCGGGCAACAAGTACAAGCATTGCCACGGCGCAGCAGGCGGGCCTGCAGGAGCGGGCGGATCGGCTTCGCGGCCCTCCTCGCCGCCTTCTGCGTAACGGCGCTGCTCTACGCGTCGGTCGGCTTCGGCGGCGGATCGACGTATAGCGCGCTGCTGGCACTCTCGGGCATGGACTACCGGCTGCTGCCGGTGGTCTCCCTGCTGTGCAATCTGGTGGTGGTCAGCGGCGGCACGATCCGCTTTGCGCGGGCGCGCATCACTCCGTGGCGCGGTGCTCTGCTGCTGACCGGCATTGCTGCGCCCGCCGCACTGCTCGGCGGGCTGACCCCCATCGCAGAGCGCGCCTTCCTCATGCTGCTGGGCGCCAGCCTGTGCGTCGCGGGCGCGCTGCTGCTGCTCCCCCGACGCAAGGTGACTGACGGGCCTGGCGGAGGGGCGGGCGCCAGAGGAGGGCGCGCAATGCTGCTCGCCGCCGCGCCGCTCGGCTACCTTGCGGGGCTGGTGGGGATCGGCGGCGGCATCTTCCTCGCCCCGCTGCTGCATCTGGTACGCTGGGACGGCCCGCGCGCCATCGCTGCCACCGCGAGCCTGTTCATTCTCGTCAACTCGCTGTTCGGCCTCACCGGCCAGCTGGCCAAGAACGGCACCGGCCTTCTGGGCGAGGCGGCGGGCACGGGCCTGCCGCTGATGCTGGCGGTGGTGATCGGTGGCCAGATCGGCAGCCTGTTCGCGGTGCGCCTGTTCAAGCCGCAGCTGATCGCGTGGCTGACCGCCGCGCTGACGCTGTTCGTCGGCGTGAGGCTGCTGCTGGGGCTTTAGGCCCAGCGATCGCGCGGTTTCGAGCGCGTAGCCCGCGCGGGCCTGACACACCTGACACAGTGTACAAGGGCGGAAAAACTGCCCGCTTGTAAGGCCCTCTCTGCAACACCGCTCGATCCGGTCGGTGAGGGGGTGCGCATGCGCCATCGCTCCTGCGTTTAGCGCGCGGTGGCGGAGTAGGAAAATGGCGACGGTTGGTATGCAGTACTGGATACCCCGATCAGGTTATTTCGATGGTACGCGCTGTTGGAATGGCTTATTCATTTGTTCGACCAGATAGGAGAGGGCTCATGAAGAAGAACGTGGTTGTTGGCGCCATACTTGGATTGGCTCTGCTGCTCTTCCTCGGATGGTACTTCGCGTCGCCATCATGGGCCATGTCGCAACTTCAAACCGCGGCAACCGAGGGTGACACTGACCGCCTTGAACAGAGCATCGACTTTCCATCCGTCAGGGAATCGCTGAAGACGGAACTGCGTGCCGCCATGGCCGCAGAAATGGTGAAGCAGCAGGAAGACGCAGAAGATGGCTTTGCGGTTCTGGGGAGTGCCTTTGCGATGGCGATGGTCGATACGATGGTTGATGGATTCGTGAATCCTGAATCGATGGCCGCGATGATCGAGAAGGGGCAAATGGAGCGCGAAGCTTCGATCGAAGCCGGCGAACAGAGCCCCCGCGAAGGTCAGGAACGAGATGTCGAATGGAGTATCTCGCGCGAGGGAATCAGCCGATTTACGGCGACCCCCGTTGCCGGGGAAGACGAGCCTGTCCCTACCTTGATTTTTGAGCGCAATGGTATTGGCTGGAAGCTCTCGGCGATCGATCTGCCGGACGGCCCCCTAGTCCAAGAGTAGCCACCCGTATTGCAACGCCGCCGGTCGGGCTGACGATCATCGTCGGCGCGCGGCTTCGGTCAGCGATGTAGTGAAAGAATGGCTCCCCGAGTTGGATTCGAACCAACGACCAAGTGATTAACAGTCACCTACTCTACCGCTGAGCTATCGGGGAGCAGCCATATCGGCAGGCCCGCGCCTATATGGGGGTGTTTGGGATAGCGCAAGCCCCCCCAGGCCGAATCCGGCGACGAAAGCCAAATCAGCCCATGAATTGTTCGGCGACGATCCGCTCGTCCAGCGAATGGCCCTTGTCGAACAGCAGGGTAAGCTCGGAATCGCGCGCGATTTCGACGTGAACCTCGGCCACGTCGCGCACTTCCTTCTGGTCCGCCACTGCGGCCACCGGGCGCTTGGCAGGCTCGTTGATGCGGAAGGTCACGCGTGCGCGATCGGGCAGAATCGCCCCGCGCCAGCGGCGGGGGCGGAATGCGCTGATGGGGGTCAGCGCCAGCAGCTGCGAATCGAGCGGCAGGATCGGGCCGTTGGCGGAAAGGTTGTAGGCGGTGGAGCCTGCGGGCGTGGCCACCAGCACGCCGTCCGCCACCAGCTCTTCGATCCGCGTCCTGTCGTCCACCAGGATTTCGATCTTGGCGGTCTGGCGCGTCTCGCGCAGCAGGGAGACTTCGTTCAGCGCGCATTCGACGCGGTGCTCTCCATCCTGCGTCACGGCCTCCATGCGCAGCGGGGAAATCCCCACCGGGCGGCTCTTGTTCACCCGGTCGATCAGCGCGCCCTTGGGGCGGTGCTTGTTCATCAGGAAGCCCATCGTGCCCCGGTTGACCCCGTAGACGGGCAGGATGTTTCCGCTGTCCAGCATGCGGTGCAGCGTCTGCAGCATGAAGCCGTCACCACCCAGCGCCACGACAGCGTCCGCCTTTTCCTGCGGCACCCAGTCGTGCGCGTCCTGCAGCGCGCGGGCCGTATCCTGCGCCAGTGCGGTGTTCGAAATTGCGAGCGCCAGCCGCTCGAATTGAGGCTGCCCGGCCATTGAAATCCTCTCCAGCGTGGCTGCCTGCCTATGGAGCGCGCGCGCTCTTTGCAATGAGAGAGCATACAAGCCGGGTATTCGCATGCGGCATGGCCTTTCCGATCGGGCAAGGGCTTGCGATAGGGAAAGACGATGAGCGCGGATGACGATCAAGATCTGCTGACCGGCCTGTACACGCCTGCGCGCGCGCGCAAGGTGCTGGGGGAATGGCTGGGCGTGGGCGATACGCGGGTGCATGGCCTGTTGCTGGTGCTGGGCCGGTTCGACAGTGTGAACATCGCGCACGGGACCAGCGCGGGCGATTTCGCGCTGACCGAGGTGGCGCGCAGGATCGCGCATTTCGGGCAGGACGAGTTTGCGGACGATGCGTGGTTCGCCGCGCGGCTGGATGGCGGGAAGTTCCTGCTCGCCACGCGTGAGCCTTGCAGCCGGGAGCGCTGGCAGTTCCTGGCCGAGGCCTTGGCGGACACGGTGGCCCAGCCGCTGGCGGGTGCGAGCGTGGGCTTGCCGCAGCTTTGGCCGCATATTGCGCTGGTCCGCGCGCTTTCGGGCGACGATCCCACAAGCATGCTGAGCCGGTTGAGCGATGCGCAGATCGCCCTGAAGGGCGAGGCGGGCCGGCGGGTGGTGTGGATCGACCGGGACGAAGCGCCGCCGGGGATCGACACCGCGCGGGTCGAGGCGGAGCTGCGCCGGGCGCTGGACCAGGGGGCGGTCTCGCTCATGTTCCAGCCGCAGTTCGCGCTGGCGGACGACCGGCTGGTGGGGGCAGAGGCACTGGTGCGCTGGGACCAGCCGCTGCTCGGCTCGATCGGCGGGGAAGCACTGCTACGGATCGCGGCACGTGCAGATCTGACCACGCAGCTGACCCGAAAGGTTGTCGGCGCCGCTCTGAAGTCGGTGCTCAAGTGGCCCGCCGGCCTGAAATGCTCGATCAATGTCACCGCCGCCGATCTGGCGGTCGCGCGCTTTCCCCGGGAAATGCTGGATATGGTGGGCGATCTTGCGGTCGATCCGGAGCGGATCACGCTGGAGATCACCGAGCAGGCGCTGCTGGGCGATCTGGACCTGGCGGCGCGCTCGCTGGGCCTGCTGAGGGATGCGGGGATGCGGATCGCGCTCGACGATTTCGGCGCGGGCTTCTGCAATTTCGGCTATCTCAAATACCTGCCGCTGGACATCATCAAGCTCGATCGCATCATGCTGGACGGTGTGGCGGAGAACCCGCGCGATCGCGCCGTGCTGCGCGCGGTGGTCGCGCTGGCCCGCGCGCTCGATCTCCAGGTACTGGCCGAGGGCGTAGAGAACGAAGCGCAGCGGCAGATCGCCGCCGAAGAGGGCTGCACCGCGTACCAGGGGTTCCTGCGCTCGAAACCGCTGAAGCAGGAGGACTTCCTGCAGCTGGCGGGCAAGAGCGGCTAGGCGTGCCCGTCAGGCTGGCGCTTTCTCCTTCGCGCCGCGCTTGACGATCGCGCTGAGCCCCTTGGTCAGCTGGAACAGCCCGTTGAGGCGGCTTTGCGGATCGCCCCAGGCGCGATTGACCACCAGCTTCATGTCCGGCCGCAGCTTCACCGCGCCTTCGCGCTTGTCCACATAGGCGATCAGGCCTGCCGGATCGGGGAAGTTGTCCTTGTGGAAGGTGACCAGCGTGCCGCGCGCGCCGACGTCGATCTTGGCGATGTTCGCCTCGATCGCCTGGTGCTTGATCTCGATCAGCCGGACGAGGTTCTGCGTGGCGGACGGCAAGTCGCCGAAGCGGTCGATCATTTCCGCCGCCAGCCCTTCGATCTCGGCCTTGTCGCGCGCCTGGTTGAGACGGCGGTAAAGCGCCATGCGTACGGCGAGGTCGGGCACGTACTCCTCGGGAATCATGATCGGCGCATCGACGGTGATCTGCGGGCTGATATCCTCGGGCGGCTTCTCCAGCCCCATCTCGCCTGCCTTGGCTGCGAGAATCGCGTCCTCCAGCATCGACTGGTAGAGTTCGAAGCCGACCTCGCGGATATGGCCCGACTGTTCGTCGCCCAGCAGGTTGCCCGCGCCGCGAATGTCGAGATCGTGGCTGGCAAGCTGGAAACCCGCACCCAGCGAATCGAGGTCGCTCAGCACCTTGAGGCGCTTCTCCGCCACTTCGGAAAGGGCGGTGTCTTCAGGCGTCGTCAGATAGGCATAGGCGCGCAGCTTCGCGCGGCCCACACGCCCGCGCAGCTGGTAGAGCTGGGCGAGGCCGAAGCGGTCGGCGCGGTGGATGATGATCGTGTTGGCGCTCGAAATATCGAGCCCGCTCTCGACGATGGTGGTCGACAGCAGCACGTCATACTTCTTCTCGTAGAACGCGCTCATCCGGTCCTCGACCTCGGACGGGCTCATCTGGCCGTGCGCGGGGACGACCTTCACCTCGGGCACGTTCTCGCGCAGCCATTCCTCCAGGCCTTCCATGTCCGCGATGCGCGGGCACACGATGAAGCTCTGCCCGCCGCGATGGTGTTCGCGCAGCAGTGCCTCGCGGATCACCATGTCGTCCCACTCCATGACGTAGGTGCGTACGGCGAGACGGTCGACCGGCGGGGTCTGGATGGTGGAAAGCTCGCGCAGGCCCGTCATCGCCATCTGCAGCGTGCGCGGGATGGGCGTGGCGGTGAGCGTGAGCATGTGGACGTCGGCGCGCAGCTGCTTGAGCTTTTCCTTGTGGGTGACGCCGAAACGCTGTTCCTCGTCCACCACGACCAGCCCCAGATCCTTGAACTTCGTGGATTTGGAGAGGATCGCATGCGTGCCGATCACGATGTCCATCGTGCCATCGGCCAGCGCATCGCGGGTCTCGCTCGCCTCCTTGGGGAGAACGAGGCGGCTGAGCCGGCCGATCCTGAGCGGGAAGCCGGCAAAGCGCTCGCTGAAATGCTGGTAGTGCTGGCGCGCGAGCAGCGTGGTCGGCGCGACGACCGCGACCTGCTGCCCGCCCATTGCGGCGACGAAGGCGGCGCGCAGTGCAACCTCGGTCTTGCCGAAGCCGACATCGCCGCAGACAAGTCTGTCCATCGGCTTGCCGCTTTCCAGATCGCGCAGCACATCGGCGATCGCGCGCTCCTGATCGTCGGTCTCCTCCCACGGGAAGCGGTCGACGAACTGGTTGTAGCTCGCTTCGTCGGCTTCGAGCACGGGGGCTTTCTTGAGCGACCGCGCGGCGGCGGTGCGCATCAGCTCGCCCGCGATTTCCTGAATCCGCTCGCGCAGCTGGGCACGGCGCTTCTGCCACGCCTCGCCGCCCAGCCGGTCGAGCATGACCGCCTCTTCGGATGAGCCATAGCGCGAGAGGACTTCGAGGTTCTCGACCGGGATGTAGAGCTTGTCGCCGCCCTTGTACTCCAGCATCACGCAGTCGTGCTTGGACTTGCCGACGGTGATCGGTTCGAGGCCGAGATACTTGCCGATGCCGTGTTCGGTATGGACGACCAGATCGCCGCGCGAGAGCGCCTGGAGTTCGCTCAGGAAAGCGTCCGAATCGCGCCGTTTCTTGCGCCTGCGCACCAGCCTGTCGCCGAGCAGGTCCTGTTCGGTGACGAGTTCGATATCCTCGCTGGCGAAACCGCTGTCGAGCGGCAGAATCGTCGCGGTGAGCTGGCCGCTGCCGTTTTTCGGGGCGGACTTGCCGAGCGTGTCCTGCCAGGTCTCGGCCATTGCCACGCTGACGCCCGCCTCGCCCAGAATCGAGGCGATGCGCTGCCGGCTGCCCTTGGAATATGTGGCGAGAACGGGGCGCTTCCCTGCCTTGCCGACCTTCTTGAAGTGCTCTCCCGCAGCCTCGTACACGTTGTCGCCACGCGCGCGTTCGGGCGCGAAGTCGCGGGCGGAGCGGAAGCCGAAATCGATGACCGTGTCGCTCTCGGGCTCGTCGAACCCGGTCGCGCGGTGGACGGGGCGCTGGTCCAGCGCGGTGCCCAGCTCGTCTTCGGTCAGATACAGCGCGTGCGTGTCGAGCGGGCGATAGCTGCCCGCCTTCTGCCCGGCCGTCTCGGTCCGCAACCGGCGATACTCGGCAATGTCGGACAGCCGCTCCTCGTTGGCCTGCAGCGCGCCGACATCGATCACCACCGGGTCGCTCTCTCCCAGATGATCGAACAATGTCGCCAGCTTGTCCTCGAACAGCGGCAGCCAGTGTTCCATCCCCGCCTGACGCCGCCCTTCGCTGACCGCTTCGTAGAGCGGGTCCTGCGTGGCATGCGCGCCGAACCGCTCGCGGTAGCCGGAACGGAAGCGCTTGATCGTCGCGTCCTCCAGAAGCACCTCGCTGGCGGGCAGCAGGAGGAAGGAATCGAGCGTGCCGGTGGTGCGCTGCGTGCTGGGGTCGAACAGGCGCAAGGATTCCAGCTCGTCCCCGAAGAAGTCGAGCCGCAGGCCTTGCTCCAGGCCCGAGGGGAAAATGTCGAAGATCGACCCGCGCACCGCGAATTCGCCCGCGTCGATCACCGTATCGGTGCGGCTATAACCCTGCTTCTGGAGCAGTGTCGTCAGGCTCTCGTGCCCGATCTGCACGCCCGGCTTCAGCTCGCGTACCGCCTCGCGGATACGGAACGGTGTGAGCATGCGCTGCAGCACCGCATTGGCGGTGGTGATCAGCAGCTGCGGCGCGTCCTTCTCGCTCTGCAGGCGGTGCAGCGCGGCGAGCCGTTGCGTGCTGATCGACAGCGCGGGGCTGGCGCGGTCGTAGGGCAGGCAATCCCACGCGGGGAGTTCGATCACGCTCAACTCGGGCGCGAAATAGCGTGCGGCGTCGGCCATGGCCCGCATTGCGCTGTCTTCGGGCGCTATGAAGACCGCGCGCCGTTTTGCGGCGCGAGCAAGGTCGGCCATCACCAGTGGCTGGGCCCCGCGTGCCACTTGCGCGAAGGTCAGCGGCTGCTTGGCGGCGAGGATGCGGGAAAGGTCGGGCATTGGTGTCTAAGTCGCTCCGGCGCGAAGGCGTTCCGCGCACACGAAAATTGCCCCCTGCCCGGATCGGGAAGGGGGTTCGATGGCTGTTGGTGAAGTGGCCCTAGCGCGGAATATCGACGTAATCGAGCTTTTGCATGATGGCGATGCGTTCGCCCTGCATTTCGGCCGGCACGGGTTGGGTCTTGAGCGCCCAGGCCATGATGTCGACATCGTCGTAATCGAGCAGCCTTTCGAACCAGACGAGGTCTTCCTCGGCCCAGTCGGCGTGGTAGCGGTCGAAATAGCCGCCGATCATGTAATCGGCTTCGCGCGTGCCGCGGTGCCAGCTGCGGAATTTCGCGCGGGCGAGGCGGGCTTCGAAGGTGGGGGAGGTCATGCTGGGCGGGGTAACTATCCCGTCATGCCAGCGCAAGCTGGCATCGCTATCCACTGGTGAGGCACATCCGCGGCCGATCCCAGCTTTCGCTGGGACGACGAACCTGGCTAAGGTCGCGGGCGATGCGGCCCGAAATCCTCAACCCCCTGTTTGCCGAGGTCGATACGCTCGACGGCGTGGGTCCCAAGCTGCGCAAGCCGCTGGAGAAGCTGCACTGCACGCGACTGCGCGACCTCGTGTATCACTGGCCGGACCGTTTCGTGACCCGCCGCCCGGTCGATAATCTGGACGAAGCGGGCGAGGGCGAGCAGATCATTATTGCGCTGACCGTGACGGAGCATCGCGCCGGAGCATCGCGCCGCGCGCCCTACCGCGTGCTGGCCACGGACAGCGCGGGCAACGTGCTGGCGCTGACCTTCTTCGGGCGCGCTTCCTACACCGCGAAAAAGCAGCTCCCGGTGGGGGAGAAGCGCCGCGTGGCAGGCAAGCTGGAACGCTATGGCGACATGCTGCAGATGGTCCACCCGGACCATGTGATGGCGATGGACGATGCGGGCCTCGGCCAGATGCGCGAGCCGATCTATCCGCTGGCCGAGGGTCTGACGCAGCCGCGCATGGCCAGCCTTGCCGCGCAGGCGCTGGGGAAGCTGCCCGACCTGCCCGAATGGATCGAACCGGGCATGCTGGCGCGCGAGAAATGGCCCACATGGGGCGATGCCTTGCACAGCGTCCATGCCCGCGACGATCAGACTGCGAAGGACCGGCTCGCCTATGACGAGCTGCTCGCCAATGCGCTCGCGCTGCAGCTGGTCCGGGCGGACAGCCGCCGCAAGCGGGGCAGGGCGCTGGCGGGCGATGGTTCGCTGCGCGGGAAGCTTCAGCTGCCCTATTCGCTGACCGGCGCGCAGGAGCGTTCCATCCGCGAGATAGAGGGCGATCTGGCGCAGGACGCGCCGATGCTCCGCCTGCTGCAGGGCGATGTGGGCGCGGGCAAGACGGTGGTGGCGTTGCACGCGATGCTGATCGCGGTGGAGGCTGGCGCGCAGGCCGCGCTGCTGGCGCCAACCGAAATCCTCGCCCGCCAGCATTTCGAGACGCTCAAGGCGATGGCGCGACCCACCGGCGTCGAAGTCGCGCTGCTGACCGGGCGCGACAAGGGCAGGGCGCGCGAGAGCATCCTGATGGGGCTGATGGATGGCAGCATCCAGATCGTTGTCGGCACGCACGCGATCTTCCAGGAGGCAGTGCAGTACCGCGACCTCGGGCTGGTGGTGGTCGACGAACAGCACCGCTTCGGCGTGTCGCAGCGCCTCCAGATGTCCGCCAAGGGCAAGCGCCCGCCGCACACCCTCTCGATGACGGCAACCCCGATCCCGCGCACGCTGACCCTCGCCAACTACGGTGAGATGGAGGTCAGCCGCCTCGATGAACTGCCGCCCGGTCGGCAGGCGATCGATACGCGGGTGGTCGGGATGGATCGCCTGCCCGAAGTGGTCGAGGCGGTCGGGCGGCATCTCGCCAGCGGTCAGCAGGCCTATTGGGTGTGCCCGATGGTTCGCGACGAGGATGGCAGCGAGGACAAGGCCGCTGCCGAACAGCGCTACGCAGCGCTCAAGGCGCGGTTCGACGATGACGTGGTGCTGGTCCACGGCCAGCTCGATCCCGCGCTCAAGGATGCAGGCATGGCGCGCTTCGCCAGCGGCGAGGCGAAGCTGCTGGTGGCGACCACGGTGATCGAGGTCGGGGTCGATGTGCCCGCCTCCACGCTGATCGTGATCGAGCGTGCGGAAAGCTTCGGCCTCGCGCAATTGCACCAGTTGCGCGGGCGCGTAGGGCGGGGGAGCGGCAAATCGGTCTGCCTGCTGCTGCGCGGCGAACAGCTGTCCGAGACCGGGCGCAAACGGCTGGCGCTGATGCGCGAAACGCAGGACGGGTTCCGCATTGCCGAGGAAGACCTGGAGCTGAGGGGCGGAGGCGAACTGCTCGGCACGCGGCAGTCGGGCGACACGCCGTTCCGCATCGCCACGCTTGACCAGATGCAGCGCCTGCTCGACCCGGCGACCGCTGATGCGAAGCTGCTGATGGACCGCGATGCGGGACTGGAGGGCGAGCGGGGAGAGGCCGCGCGCATCCTGCTCTACCTGCATGAGCGCGACGCGGGCGTGCGCACGCTGCGGGGCGGCTAGTCCTTCAACTGCGCGACCAGCGCCTGCGCAGCGGCGTCGACGTCTTCCCACGTATATTCGAACTGCTCTTCGCCGTCGTGATACGGGTCTGCAATTGCAGCGCCTTCGCGTCCCGGCACGAGGTCCATCAGCAGCGAGACATGCGCGCGCGATCCTTCGGGCCGCAGCGCGTCGATGTTCGCCAGATTCTGGTGGTCCATCGCAAAGATGTGCGTGAAGCGGTCGAAATCCTCGACCGACAGCTGCCGCCCGGCATAGCCCGAAATGTCGATCCCGTGCTTCGAGGCTTCCTCTATGCTGCGCGGGTCGGGCGGGCTGCCCACGTGGTAGTCCGCAGTGCCCGCGCTATCCGCATCGGCTTCCAGCCCCGCCTTTTCGGCAGCGGCGCGAAATGCGCCCTCGGCCAGCGGGGAGCGGCAGATATTGCCAAGACAGACGAACAGGATCGCGGGTTTTTCCATGCCTCTCGCGTACTGGACGCAGGCGGAGCCGCGCAATAGACAACCGGGCAACCAATGGGGGAACGACCATGATGAAGCACCTTCTCGCCGCAACCGCATTCACGGTGATGGCGGCCAGCCCGCTCGCCGCGCAGACCGGGGCCCACCCGGAAGAAATGTACCAGAACCTGCGCGAAGACGTGTGGCAGGACATGCTGGACGACAGCCCCACGCTCGCCACCTCGGTGGGAGAGCGGCGCGGGGACGGCAAGCTGGGCGACATCAGCATGGCGGCTTACGAGCGCAATGTGGCCGAAGACCGCGCTTTCCTCGCGCGGCTGAACGCCATCGACGAGAGCGCGCTGCCCGAAGACATGCGGGTCGATTATGCGATCCTCAAATCCTCGCTGGAAGATTCGATCGAAGGTTCGCAGTTCGACCATAGCCGCTACGTTCTGTTCACCAATCGCGGCGGCTGGTTCAGCTCGCTCTCCTCGCTGCCTTACAGTTCCCCGTTCTTCACGCTGGCCGATTACGAGAGCTACGTCGGCAGGCTCGAAGCCTTCGGGTCCTACAATGAAGCCGGGATAGCGCGCAGCCGCGAGGCAGTGGCACGCGGGCTGACGCAGGCGTGCGGGCCGATGGAAGGGTTCGAGAATCAGGTCAGCGGCCAGATTGCCGACAGTGCCGAGGAATCGGGCCTCTGGCGCCCCTTCGCCAAGCAGCCCACCACCATCTCCGATGCCGACTGGGCGTCCCTGAAAGCGCGCGCGAAGGCGGCGATCGACGACGTCGTGTTCCCCGGCCTGCGCGAGTTCGTCAGCTTCTACACGGATGAATATGCGCCCGAATGCCGCGATGGCCTGCCCGGCATCTCGCAGACCGAGGGCGGGGCGGACTACTACGATTACCGGGTCCGCAGCTTCACCACCACGGACATGTCGGCGGATGAGGTGCACCAGCTGGGCCTCTCCGAAGTTGCACGCATTCGCGCCGAGATGGAGCAGGTTGCCGCCGACGCAGGCTTCGATACGCGCGAGGCCTTCATCGAACACCTGCGCACCGATCCGCAATATTACATGACCGATGAGGGCGAATACCTGCGCTTCGCCCAGGCTCTGGCCAAGGAAATCGACGGCTGGATGCCCAAGCTGTTCGGCACGCTGCCGCGCCAGCCTTATACGGTGCTGCCGATCCCCTCCGCGCAGGCGCCGGGCAACACGACCGCCTATTACGAACCCGGCTCGCTGGAGACGGGGCAGGCGGGCATCTACCGCGTCAACCTGACCGAGCTTGACCAGCGGCCCTTGTGGGAACTGCCCGCGCTGGGCGTGCACGAGGCGGTGCCGGGGCATCACCTGCAGATAGCTTTGCAGCAGGAACTGGACCTGCACCCGCTGCGCCGAAACGGCACCTTCTTCACCGCCTTCGTGGAAGGGTGGGGCCTCTATTCCGAACGCCTCGGGATCGAGATGGGACTGTACGATACGCCCGCCAAGCAGATGGGGCGGCTGAGCTACGAGATGTGGCGCGCGACCCGGCTGGTCGTCGATACCGGCCTGCATTCGAAGGGCTGGACCAAGCAACAGGCGGTCGACTTCATGACCGATAACACCGCGCTCTCGGCGGCGAATATCGACGCCGAGGTCAACCGCTACATCACCTGGCCGGGGCAGGCGCTGGCCTACAAGATCGGCGAGCTGAAGATTCGGCAATTGCGGACCCGCGCGGAAGAGACCTTGGGCGACCGGTTCGATCTGCGCGCTTTCCACGACACCGTGCTGGAGAACGGCGCGGTTCCGCTGGATGTGCTGGAAGACCATGTGAACCGCTGGATTGCGCAGCAGGCTTCCTAGCGAATCCCGAGATCCGCTCATCCTGAGCTTGTCGAAGGATCGTCCTTCTTTTGCCCGGCGTCGCAGAAGAAGAACGGCCATTGGCGCTTCGCCCCCTTCCGCGAGGCCGACAAGCTCAGGGCGAGCGGGATATGATCAGGTCGAAACCTTTTCCGTCCTCTCAAGCACATCGCGAACGATCGCGTGGATGTTCACCACCGCGCCGATCCGCGCGCCGAGCAGAGCGGTGCCGCTGACCTTGCGTTGCACGAACAGCGTTTCCGCGGGCGGGATGTGCCAGTTGGCCTTGTCCTGCGCGATGGCCATGCCTTCGTCCCGCAGCGCGGGCACGAAGCCGCGATCGCCGAAATCGAAGGGGGCGTCCTTCGCCATTTCGCCCAAGATGATATCGATCATCCGGTCCACTGCCTCGCCGTGCCGCTCGACCACGGTGGGGCTCATGAAATCGGCGTCGAGCGCGGCCTGCTTCACGCCCTCGTGATCGCGCGCGAGCCCTGCTTGGAGCAGTGTGCGGTAGGATTGCTGCACTTGGCGGTCGACCTCGCGCGTGGCCCCGAAATCGAGCAGCACGATCTTCCGGTCCGCCTCGCGGTAGCGGTAGTTCGCGAAATTGGGGTCGGTTTGCATCAGGCCCCATTCGAACAGCTCGCGCGCGACCAGCTCGATCAGCTGCGCGAACACGCTGTCGCGCACGTCCTGCGGCTGGTCGGCGAGCTGTTCGACAGGCCGGCCTTCCTCGTAACTCATCGCCAGAACCCGGTCGCGCGTCAGCTCTTCGTCCAGCGTGGGCACCACGAATGCATCATGTCCGGCGAGCAGTTCGCCATAGCGCTGCATCATGCGCCCTTCGCGGCGATAGTCGGCCTCCTCGTGCAGCTGTTCCTTGGCAGCCGCCAGCAGCGGGGCGATGTCCAGTTCCTTGGGCAGCAGGCCGGTGATGCGCAGCAGCGTGGCGACGTTGTCGACGTCGGAATCGATGCTCTGTGCAACGCCGGGATATTGCACCTTGATCGCCAGAGTGCGCCCGTCGCGGGTCAGCGCGCGGTGGACCTGGCCGATGCTCGCTGCGGCAATCGGGCGCGGTTCGAAGCGGCGGAAATTGGTCCGCCAGTCCGCGCCCCATTCCTCCGCCAGCACCCGGTCGAGCTGGCGCGGCGGCATGAAATCCGCATTGTCGCGCAGCTTGGCGAGGATTTCGGACAGCTCCGCCGGCAGGGCATCGCCCGCATCCATCGACAGCATCTGCCCCATCTTCATCGCCGCGCCGCGCAGGTGAGAGAGGCGCTCCGTCAACCGGCCGACATTGCCGGGAGTCAGGATCAGGTCGTTGACGCGGGGGCGCTCGCCAGCCGCAACCCGGCGCGCGCCTTCGGCCAGCATGCCGCCAGCCACGCCTCCGGCGAGGCGACCGAAGCCGCTCAAGCGCCCGAAGCGGGAAGAGGGGACCGCCCGGTGCTTCCCCTGCCGGTCCTCCTTGTCCGCCATGAAATCAGGCGTAGTTGACGTAGAGCGAGTAGATCAGGCCCGGAATGTAGAAGATCAGCGTGAGGACCAGGCTGATGAGAAACTGCTGGCCGAGCCCGTGCTTGAGCGCGACGCCCAGCGGGGGAAGCAGGATCGTGGCGATGAGGATGATGATAGGCATGTGAGATATTCTCCTTTGCCTCATCAACCGCGCCGAACGGGCGCCGTTCCGTGCCGTTCGCCGAATTGCGTCAGCTTTCTGCCGCCGCCGCCTCGTCCAGCCCGACCACAATGATGGTGCGTCCGCCGCCGAATTCCTCGCGCACGACGATCAGACCCTGACGCTCCAGATGCTCCAGCAGGCGGCGGATGCGGCTGGGCGAGGAGCTGCCGTAGACGCGCGCCAGCTCGTCCTCGTCGGGCGCGGGCCTTCCTTGGGCCGCAGCCACCGCCAGCGCGAGATAGGGGGCAAGCACGTCTTCGGGCACGCCCTGCGCAAGCTCTTCGATGGCTTCGCGCATGGGCGACTGCAACTCGTGCAACCTTGCGCTCGCAAAGGCGAAGAGGCGGCGAAACTCCAGCATGTCGACATGCGCGCTCGGCACGCCCTGCTGGCGGCAGCGCTGCGCGAAATTGCGGAACAGCACGGCGGAGGACTGGAAGGTGGCGCCTTCCTCTGCCGCCAGGTCCGCGACGATCCGGGTGACGGCCGCCTCGCCATCCTGCGGCCCGGGGGAGATGTCTTCACCCGCGCAGGGTTCGTTGGTCGCCACGGGCTCGCCGCGCTCTTCCCGTTCGGCCTGGGCTGCGGCACGCTCGGTGATGGCCTGCTCTACGTCTGGCGCGGGCCGGGGAGGCGGGGGCGGGCGGACCGGCTCGGCGGCTTCTTCCGCCAGCTCGGAATGGAGCAGCGCTTCCAGCTCGTCTCCTTTCGCCTCGGGCAGCGGCATCAGACCCTCCGCAGCATTCTTGCCGCCCGTAACCACCGTACCGATATGCACCGCCACCGGACGGCGGCTGATCGCGGGCCCCAGGCCAAGGAAATGCCCGCGCTGCAGATCGCGGATCCGCTCCGCCTGTCGCCTGTCCATCCCCAGCAGATCGGCGGCGCGCTGCATGTCGATGTCGAGGAAGGTGCGCCCCATCAGGAAGTTGGACGCTTCGGCCGCGACGTTCTTGGCCAGCTTGGCCAGCCGCTGCGTGGCGACGATCCCGGCGAGCCCGCGCTTGCGCCCCCGGCACATCAGGTTGGTCATCGCCGATAGCGTCAGCCGGCGCGTCTCCTCCGCCAGCTCGCCCGCAGCCGAGGGCGCGAACATCTGCGCTTCGTCCACCACCACCAGCGCGGGATACCAGTGTTCGCGCGGGGCATCGAACAGCGCGCCCAGGAACAGCGCGGCACACCGGATCTGCTGCTCCACCTCCAGCTCGTCCAGCGCCAGCACGACCGAGACGCGGTGCTGGCGCACGCGACCGGCCAGCGCCTCGATCTCGCGCACCGAATGGGCGGCACCGTCGATCACGATATGGTCGAATTCGTCCGCCAGGCTGGTGAAGTCGCCCTCCGGGTCGATCACCACCTGCTGGACGAGCCCGGCGGTCTGTTCGAGCAGGCGGCGCAGCAGGTGCGATTTCCCCGAGCCAGAATTGCCCTGCACGAGCAGCCGGGTCGCGAGCAATTCCTCGATATCGACGCAAATGCCTTGCCCGGCCGAATCCGTGCCAATTTCGATCTGCGCTGTCATATGCCTTACGAATAGGTGTGCGCGAGCAGCCAGCAAAGCCGCATCTGGCAGTTATCCATGGCTTGCGTGCGAAGGCTCGGGCAACCCGGTGCCGCAAGGCGCTTTCGCCGCTCCGCGAACCGGCATCGGTGCAGCAGCGGTCCCGTACGGCTGACGGGCAGGGAGGGGGGCGTCCGCCGACAGGAGCGCCCGGGCCAAAGCCGAGACGCCACGTTCCGCCGGCATTTTTTACGCACTCTTCACGGTCTGCCCGATCCTTCAGCTGCCGGTTTTTCGGGGAGGCTGATCCGGAAGACCGTGGGGCATGCGCCCGCGAGTTCGAGCGATCCTGCGTGGCCACGCGCGATCTGACGGGCGAGCGAGAGGCCTATGCCCGACCCTTCGACCTTGGTCGTGTGAAACGGACGGAAGATCAGCGGCGCGCTTTCGGGCGGCACGCCCGCGCCATTATCGGTCACCGCGATGGTGAGACGGTTGGCGTCGCGCGTTAGCGAAAGACCCACCTGTGGCGCCTCGGCGTCGAGAGCGGCTTCGGCGGCATTGTTGAGCAGCGCCCATACCGCCTGGTGCATCTGGTCGCCATCCATCGCCCATGCGCCGCCCGCCCGCACGTCGAGCGTCAGCGCGGCATCGGGCCAGCGCTGGGCGAACAGGCGTGCAAGATCATGCGCGAACTGATCGAGCGCCACCGGAGCGAGGATCGGCTCGGGCAGTCGGGCCAGCATACGGTAATCCGTGGCGAAACGCTGCAGGCCTTCGGCCCGGCGGGCCAGCGGGCCGAGGATTTCGGCCAGCAATGCCGTGTCGACCGGCTGCTGCGCTGCCGCCGCCTCGGCGCTTTCGGCCAGCGACACGATAGGGGCCAGGCCGTTGAGCAGCTCGTGGCCCAGCACCTCGATCAGGTCCGCGCTGGCGCGCGCTTCGGCAGCGAGCTCCTCGCGCTCGACATCAATCAGCGCGGCGACGGTCACCCCGGTCGAGGCTTCGACCCGGTCGATCCGCCACAACCGGCCTTCGTGGCGGAGCGTTGCAGCGGCGGGATCGAGCAGCGCGGCGGGCGGGGGCACGATGCGGTCGTCGGCCCCGAAGATCGTGCGCGCGGCACGGTTGAGCACCCGCGCGACGTCGCGTTCAAGCGCGAGCAGCGGGGTGGGGGCTGCATCGAGCAGAAGGCGATGGACTGCGGTTTCTTCGTCCTCTGCATCGCTCTCCCCCTCCGGCGGGCGGGTCGGGATCAGCGCGGCGTTCCACCAGGCGAGCGTGAGCGCCCAGACCCCGGCCAGCAGCGCGCCGACCAGCAGCCCCCAGCGACCCGAATGCCAGGCAAAGGCAGCGACAAAGGCGCTCGCCAGCAGCCCCACGCCCAGTGCCGCTGCCCGCCAGCCCCGCCGATGGTAAAGCCTCATAGCCCGTGGCGCTCCATCCGCCGGTACAGCGCGCCGCGACTGAGCCCCAGAGCCTTGGCGGCATGGCTGACATTATGATGATGCTCCGCCAGCGCTGCGGCGATCATCGCTCTCTCGGAGCGATCGAGATCGTAGCTCGACGTCTCGTTTCGGTCCGCGCCGGGCGCGGGGGAGGGCGCGCCGAGCGCCAGGGCCCCGGTGTCGATCGTGCCATCCTCGCCAAGCAGTACCGCCCGTTCAACCGCGGCCGCGAGTCCGCGCACCTCGTCCGGCCAGTCGGCTTCCCGCAAGGCAGTTTCTGCGGCTTCGGTGAAGCGGGGTGCGGGGCGCCCGAAGCGTTCGGCCGCATCGGCGCCGAAATGGCGGGCGAGGATCGGAATGTCGTCGCGGCGCTGCGCCAGCGGAGGCACCGCCAGCTCGATCGTTGCGATGCGGCGCCGCAAGGCAGGAGTGAGCCTGTCGATGCGATCGAGAATCGCGATGGGGCGGACATGGTCGGGCAAGAGCGCAGCGAGGCGATCCTGCGCCAGTTCGTCGAGCCGGTCGGGGTGGCGCAGGAGAACGCTGCCCGTGGCTTCGACGATCGCATCCAGCGCGCTGTCTTCGCGCAGGTCGATCAGCGCCGGCGCGCTGTCAGCGTGGGCGGAGGCGGCATGGACGGCGAGCGCCGTCAGCGTCCTTCCAGCGCCGGAGGGGCCGGTGATCGCAGCACCTGCCATGGTCGGCCCCACACGACGGATCATCTGGCGCAAGTGTTCGATGATCGCGGTTTCGCCCAGTATCCGGACCTGCCTCGTGCCGCGGCCCGTCACGGCCGGCCCGCCCGCTGCGGGCGCAATGTTCGGCTCGCGCGTCACCGCCGCTTCGACCTTGGCAATCAGATCGGCGTTGTTCCACGGCTTGACCGCGAAGTCCCGCGCGCCCTTCTGCATCGCGGTGACCGCCATCCGCACGCCGCCATGCGCAGTCAGCACCACCACGCAGGCGCCGGGATCGTCGGCCATGATCCGCTCGAGGCAGGCGAGCCCTTCCTTGCCGTCGCTCTTCCCGGGCGAGAAATTGAGATCGAGCACGATCCCGTCGAACTGCGTGCGCGCGAGCTGCGAGAAGGCTTCCTCGGGATCGGGCGCCACCGTCAGGCTGTGGCCGGCCATGCGGAAAGCGATTTCCATAGCGTTTGCGACCTCTGGCCTGTCGTCGATCAGGAAAATCGCGAGGCCGGGCTTTTCGCTTGACGCACCGGGCCCCTGTCCATTTGCGGACACTGTGTCCGGCGACGGACGGTCGGCTCCGTCGGTGTGGCGAGAATCCCGTTTAATCATAGCACTTTAGCTCTTTCGGTCCGGTTCGGCGATAATGGCTGCATGATGACGCAGACAGCCGAACAGTCCAATAGTTTGTCTCCGCCCGCACCCGGTGCGGGGATGGATCGAAAGGTCGAAAAGAAGCGCGCGCCGTGGTGGCGCGACAGGCGTTTCCTGATCGCGATCGCCCTCGTGGCGATTGCGATAATCGGGTGGCGCGCGATCCCCGCAAGCGGCTCGACCGATGTCGACGCCGACGAGGTCCAGACCGCCCGGGTCGAGCGCGCGGCCTTCGACGACTATCTGCCCGTGCGCGCCAGCGTTGTTCCGGCCACCACCACGCTGGTCGGTGTTATGAGCGGCGGGCAGGTGGAGGAACTGTTCGTGCAGGACGGCGCGCTGGTCACGAAGGGCCAGCCGCTTGCCCGGCTTGCCAATCCCGATCTCGAACTCACCGTGCTCAGTCAGGAAGCCCAGATCGCCAGTCAGCTGGGCGGCGTGGCGGGCGAAAATCTCGGCATCCAGCGTTCGAAGGTCGATCGCGCCGGGCAGGTCGCCGCCGCCGAATACGACCTGATCCGCGCGCGCCGCGATCTCGATATCCGCCGCCAGCTGCACGAGAAGGGCTTTGTCTCCGATGCGGGGGTGAAGAGCTATCAGGAAGAGGTCGATTACCAGACCCAGCGCCTCGCCCAGCTGCGACAGGGCCGCGCCGCCGAAGCCGGGATAACCGCCACGCAGGGCCGCATGCTGGATGCCACCCGCGCGCGGCTGCAGAACAATCTCGCCGCCGTGCGCGGGAGCCTCGATGCGCTGACCATCCGCGCGCCCATGGCGGGCCGCCTGACCAATTTCGACCTCCAGCCGGGCCAGACGCTGGCGCCAGGAGACCCCGCCGGACAGGTCGACAGCGAAGGCGCGTGGAAGCTGGAGGCGGAGGTGGACGAATATTATCTCGGCCGGGTCGAGCTTGGCCAGAAGGCGACCACCTCCGGCGGCGCGATGCTGACCGTATCCAAGGTCCTGCCGACCGTCGCCGATGGCCGTTTCCGCGTCGAACTGACCTTCGAGACCATGCCGGAACAAGATCTCAACCGCGGGCAGACGCTCGACGTGCGGATTACGCTCGGCGCCGCAACGCCTGCGCTGATCGCGCCGGTCGGCGCGTGGCTGAACGAGGGCGGCTCCTCGGTCTTCGTGATCGATCCCGATGGCAAGCATGCCCGCCGGGTGAGCGTGGAAATCGGCCGCCGCAATCCGCGCCAGGTCGAGATCCTGTCGGGCCTCGAACCCGGACAGCGCATCGTCACCAGCAACCTCGCCCGGGTGAAGGGCGACACCATCAATCTTCGCTAAGCAGAGGACATTCTTCCGTGATCAAGCTCGAGAATATCGAACGTCGCTACGTATCGGACGAGGTCGAGACGACCGCCCTCGTCGATGTGAACCTCGAGGTCGCAGAGGGTGAATTCCTCGCCATCATGGGCCCGTCGGGCTGCGGCAAATCGACCCTGCTCAACACGCTGGGCACGATCGACCGGCCGACTTCAGGCCACTACTGGTTCGGCGACACCGATCTCGCCGCGATGGACGAGAAGGCGCTGGCGAAGTTCCGCGGCGCGCAGCTCGGCTTCGTGTTCCAGAGCTTCAACCTGATCGACGAACTGACGATAGAGGAGAACGTTGCGCTGGGCCTCGCCTATCGCAAGGATGTGTCCGGCAACAAGGGCGAGCGGGTCGCCGCGGCGATGGACACGGTCGGCATCGCCCACCGCGGGCGCCACTTCCCGCACCAGCTTTCGGGCGGCCAGCAGCAGCGCGCCGCGATTGCCCGCGCGATCGTCGGCCAGCCGAAGCTGATCCTGGCGGACGAACCGACGGGCAATCTCGACACTGCCAATGGCGAGCAGGTGATGAACATCCTCACCGCGCTCAACGATGACGGCGCGACCATCGTGATGGTCACCCACTCCCCCAGCCACGCCGACATGGCGAAGCGCCGGATCGACATGCTCGACGGTCGCATCGTCGCCAGCGCCATGCGCGCGATCTGAGGAGGCCGCCCCCATGAACCGCTTCGCGCTGCTCTCGCTCTATCGCTCGCTCACCCGGCACAAGCTCTACGCCGCGCTCAATATCGGCGGGCTGGCCATCGGCATCGCCGTGTTCATCGTGCTCGGCCTCTATGTCCGGTTCGAGACCAGTTACGATCGCTGGGTGCCGGACCATGAGAATCTCTACATGGTCCAGGGTGACTGGAACCTGCCCGGCAGCCCGTTTGATGGCATGACCCCGCAGACTCCGACGGCCCTGCTCGAGATACTCCGGGAGACCGACCCCGACCTCGAAGGTACCAAGATCATGCCCGCCTATGGCACCGTGATCCAGGGCGGGGTTGGAACCGCAGAGGATATCGCCCCGGTCGATCCCGGCTTTCTGGATTTCTTCCGGCTCGAGCTGGCAAGCGGCTCGCGCGACGCGCTCAAGTCGCCGCAAAACGCGGTGCTGACCCAGAGCGCAGCCGAACGCTACTTCCCCTCGGGCGATGCGATCGGACAGACCATCACGATTTCTCGCGACGATGGGCCGACGAACTACACCGTCGGTGCGATCCTGCGCGATCTTCCCGAAAACACCCACCTCGATTTCACGATGCTGGTCCCGTTCGAACAACCGACCACGCCGGAGGACATCGCCGAGCAGCGCAATCTCGGCGCGCTCAGCGCGTACACCTATGTCCGCCTCGATACGCCAGCCGAGAGGCGGGCGTTCCTCGACGCAATGCCCGCCATCATCGAGCAAAACGGCGCGGATCTGGGCACCGATCCGCAGGATATCCTGTCCTACATCGTCGAACCGATCGCGGATTTCCATCTGGGTATCTCCGACACGCTGCCGCAGACGGTCGCGACCCTCGGCATCGTCGGGCTCGTCACACTGCTCATTGCGCTCACCAATTACGTCAATCTGGCCACTGCGCGTTCGGGTCTGCGGGCGCGCGAGGTCGCGATGCGCAAGGTGCTGGGTGCCGATCGCGGCAAGGTGATGCGCCAGTTCATGGGCGAAGCTATCCTGACGGTGGCGATCGCCGCGCTGCTCGGCCTGATCCTCGCAGAGCTGGGTCTGCCCTTCGTCAACGCGGCGGGCGGGCTGTCGCTCGACATTCCCTATGCGCTGGTCGTGCCCGCACTGGTCGTGCTGTCGATCGTCGCGGGCGTGCTGGCGGGCTTCTATCCGGCGATGGTCGTGTCGCGCTTCCAGCCTGCGGCCGTGCTCGCCTCTTCCCGCTCGCCGGGCGGCGGCAAGGGCGGTGCCAGGGTGCGCGAAGCCCTCGTCGTGTTCCAGTTCGGCCTGTCGATCGCTTTCATGATCGGCACCGCCGTGATGATGGCCCAGACCAGCTATGTCCGGAACGCCGATCTCGGCTTCGAGCGCGAAGGCCTGCTGGTGATGAGCACCTTCAACGACTCCGGGCTCGACTCCGCTGCGCGGGGCACCCTGATGGCGCGCTTTCGCGAGATTCCGCAGGTCACCTCGGTTACTTCCGCAACCATGGCGGTGGGCGGCAGCGGCAGCAATACCGGCGAGAACGTCCAGCTGCCCGGCGTGCCCGGACCCGGCCCGAGCGTCCGCAAGATCGATGTGGGGGAGAAGTTCTTCGAAACCTACGGCATCGAGACACTGGCTGGACGCGTTTTCAGCCCTGAATTCGGCCGCGATGATGCGACCGAGACGGAAGATGAAGGCAACTTCAACATCGTCATCAACCGCAACGCCGTGCCCGTAATGGGCTTCGATTCGCCCGAAGACGCGATCGGCAAGGTCGTCGGCGGGGGACGGCCGCGCACGATCGTCGGTGTGGTCGACAATGTCCGCTATACCTCCGCCCGCGCCGAAATCGGGCCGACCTTCTACGTCTACAAGAGCGAATTGCCCGACTTCGCCATCGCCACGCTGAAATTCACCGGCGATCCGCGCCCGGTTAAGGAGGCGGTGCGCGCGGCGTGGCAGGAAAGCGCAGGCCCGCTCCCACTCGGCATGGAAACGTCCGACGAACGGCTCGAAATGTTCTACCAGGATGACGAGCGCACCGCGCGTCTGTTCGCCATCGGGGCAGGGCTGGCGGTGCTGATCGGCGTGGTCGGCCTGTGGGGGCTCGCCTCCTTCAACACCGCGCGGCGCACGAAGGAAATCGGCATCCGCAAGTCGCTCGGCGCGTCGGCCAGCGACATCGTGAAGCTGCTGGTCGGCCAGTTCCTGCGTCCGGTCATCATCGCCAACCTGATCGCCTGGCCGCTGGCATACTACGCGATGCGCACATGGCTGGCCGGGTTCGATGACCGGATCGCCCTGTCGCCGGTGTTCTTCATCGGCGCGAGCGTGATCGCGATCCTCGTCGCGGTGCTGACCGTGCTCGGTCAGTCGCTCCGCGCGAGCCGGACCGCTCCGGCATGGGCCCTGCGCCATGACTAGGCGCGCGCGGATCGGGGCCGCGCTGATGGCCGGGGCGGTGCTGCTGCCCAGCGGCACGGCGCAGGCCGAGACGCTGCGCGAGGCGATCGCGATGGCCTATGCCACCAACCCGACGCTGGCCGAAGCGCGCGCTCGCCAGGAAGCGCTGGAGGAACGGCCCGAGCAGGCCCGTGCCCAGGGGCGTCCCACGCTCTCGGCCAGTGCCAATGGCGGGTACGACGATCTGGGCTACGGAAACGCCGGTAGCGCCGATCTGCGCGCCGCAATGCCGATCTGGACCGGCGGGCGAGTCTCCTCATCGGTCCGCGCCGCGTCGCACGATGTCGCGGCGGGCGAACAGGGCCTGCGCGACAGCGAGGCGGCGATGCTCGAACGGGTGGTCGCGGCCTATGCGGACCTGCTGTTCGCGCAGGAGGCGGTCGAGGTGGCGCGGATCGGTATCGGGCGGCTCGATCGCCAGGTGGACGAGGCGCAATTCCGTTTCGACACGGGCGAGGCAACGCGCACGGATGTGGCACAACTCGAAGCGCAGAGATCGAGCGTCGTGGCCAACCTCGCGGATGCCGAAGCGGCACTGGCGAGCGCGCGGGCGGGGTACCGCGCGGTGGTGGGGGAAGAGCCGGAAGAGCTTGCGGCCGATGTCCCGCCGCCGGCGCTTTTGCCCGCCGATCTCCCCTCCGCCCGGTCCTCCGCCGAAGAGGCCAATCCGCGCCTGCTCGAACGGCTCCGCATCGCCGACGCCTCCGAAGCAAGGATCGACCGTGCTCGCGCCGAAGGAGCGCCGAGCGTCGACCTTGCCGGGGCCTATGGCCGCGGCCTGCGCGAGAGCGGCGGCGACTTTCGCGGCTACGATAGCGCGGCGAGCGTGGGCGTAACCCTGCGCATTCCGTTGCTTACCGGCGGGCTGGTGGCGGCGCAGGTCCGCGAAGCCGAAGCGTCCGCGCGCGCGGACGATTATGCCGTGCTGGCCGAAGCGCGCGAAACGATCCGCTCGGTCGATACGGCATGGGCTGCGCTCGAGGCCGCCGAACGCCGCGAACAGGCGAGTCGAACCGGCCTTGCCGCCGCGCAGCTCGCGCTCGACGGGGTGCGCGCCGAGTACGAATTCGGCCTGCGCTCGACGATCGATATCCTGCTGGCCGAACAGAGCTACCGCAGTGCTCAGCTCGCGCTGGCGCGCGCGCGCAGCGATGTGCTGATCGCGCAGGCGGCGCTGCTCCGGGCTACCGGAAATCTCGATCGCCGCGCATATCTGGGAGATTCCCGCCCCTTCGCCGACGCGCGCGACAGCGTAAACACGAGCGACCCCAGCGTCGGGGGGTGATGGGGTTGCAGTTTCAGACCTTCGGCGATTGAACGGGATCGCCCGAAAGCGATCGCGGCACCAGCTCGCCGGAGGTTCTTGCGATTTGCGCTTTTTGTCGGTTTGCGCTGTCCCGACGATGGTTTCGGCATGCCAAGCCGCAGCACGTATCGTCACCGAGCTTGAGCAAACGCTACAATTGGGCCACGGACATGAGGAATGGCCAAGCAACCCATTGCTCACCTGTTCCGGCTGGACCGGGATTCGAGCAGCTCGCTGCAGGCCCAGTTGCGGGCGCGCATCGTAGAAACGATTGATTCCGGTGTTTTGCCGTCAGGACTGAAGCTTCCATCGTCGCGAAAGCTGGCCGGTGAACTCGGCATCGCCCGGAATACGGTGTCGCTGGCCTACCAGGATCTCATTGCTTCGGGCCATCTGATCTCGCGCGAGCGAAGCGGGGTGTATGTCGCGCATGGCGGTCACACAGCGAAAGTTCCCGCTGTCGCCGGACCAAAATCGCGGCGTGTGCAATCGGCCATAATGCGCAAGGCCCCCGATCGCGTGGTCCCCAACGAAGGATTGCGCTACCCGGCGGACTGGCGTCAGCTTCCCTATCCTTTCATCGAAGGGCTCTACGATCGCACTCTTTTCCCGATCGCCGAATGGCGCGAGGCGAGCCGGATGGCGCTGGCTGTCAACGAGGTAGAAAGCTGGTCGACCGATACCGGCGAGGCCGACGATGAATTGCTGGTCGAGCAGTTCCGGCAGAAGATCCTCACCCGGCGGGGGATTGCGGCGGCCGCCGACGAAATCCTCGTCACCGTGGGCGAGCAGCAGGCGCTTCATCTGATTTTCGAACTGCTGTGCGGCGCGCAAAGCACGGTCGGTCTGGAAGACCCGGGCGAACCCGATATCCGCTCGCTGGTCCACGAGCGTGGAGCGACGGTCAGGTACTTCCCGGTCGGCGATACCGGGGTCGAGATTGCGAGCGGGCTTGAGGGAATCGACCTGTTCTACGTCTCTCCCAGCCGCCAGCGACCCACCGGGGTGACGATGCCCGACAGCGAGCGTGCCGCGCTGCTGGCCGAGGCGCACCGGCACGACACGCTGATCGTCGAAGATGATTTCGAATGCGAACTCGGCTTCCTCGCCGATGCGCCACCCTCGCTCAAAAGTGGTGATCGCGACGAGCGCGTGGTCTATGTCGCGTCGCTGTCCAAGGTGCTGTCGCCCGGGTTGCGGCTGGGGTTTCTTGTCGGACCGGCCGATTTCATCCGCGCCGCACGCAGGCTGCGCAACCTGACCACGCGCAAACCCTCGCCGATCACGCAGCGCACGGCGGGCATCTTCCTGTCGCTGGGCCATTACGACGCCATGCTGCGCAACCATTTCGGGATTTACGAGCGGCGTCTGATCGCGCTGCGCGATGCGCTCAACCATTACCGTCCGCTGTCGATTGCGATTCCGCCCGTCACCGGCGGCACGTCCTACTGGGTGCGCGGCCCCGAGAATCTCGATGCGGAGAAACTCCGGGTCGCGGCGCAGAATTCCGGCGTGCTGATCGAACCGGCGACCCCCTATTTCGCGGACGGGCAGGGGCGCTCGAACATGTTCAGGCTCGGCGTCACCAGCCTTGACGAAAGCCGGATCCGGCCCGGAATCGAAGCTTTGTCGCGCGAGATGCTCAAACTGATGAACGCGCCTGCAGATGCAGGATCGCCACAGCGCCCCGCAGAGGATAGTTTCGCCTCGCTCCCCGGGGCCCAATTGCAACGGCTCTTCTCCGACCAGCGGCTCAACTATCAGACCGTCTACGGCGAACCGTGCATCATAGAACTCTTCGCCGATGGCAGCATGCGTGGCCGGGCGGGCTATGCGCAGGAAGATCGCGACGAGGGCCGCTGGTGGATCGAAGGGGACCACTGGTGCCGCCAGTGGAACGAATGGGCCTATGGCGAGACGGGGCGTTTCCTCGTCGCGCGCGAAGGCAACCGCATTCTCTGGCTCGACGATGACGGGCGCAGGATCGACGAGGCGCTGATTGCCCCCTCCCGGGACTGAGCGATCTGGCCCCAAAAAACCGACCGAACTGGCTCTAATAACTTTGCCGCAACTGCGAGAACCTCTCTCCTCAGAGGGGGAATTGATGGCGAAGCTAGGTATTGCTGCAATCCAGGTCGACGCCGAAGCGACCGACAATGTCGATCTGATCGAACGCGAGACGCGCGCGGTGACGCGCCGGTTCCCGTGGGTCGATCTGGTCGTGTTCGGCGAACTGGCTGCCTATGGCGCGTCTCCCAAGCATGCCGAGCCCGAAGGCGGAGCGTTCGAGCGGCGCATGGCGGCGCTGGCGCGCGAAACCGGCGCCTATCTGATCCCGGGCTCGTTCTACCAGGAACGCGAAGGACGCATCTTCAACGTCTCCCCGGTGTTCGACCCGCAGGGCGAGATCATCGCCCGGCACGACAAGTTCTTCCCCTTCCTTCCCTACGAGAAGGACGTTGCCTGCGGGCAGGATTACTGCGTGTTCGAAATTCCCGGCATCGGCCGCGTGGGTCTCGCGATCTGTTACGACATGTGGTTCCCGGAAGCGATGCGCACGCTCGCCGCGATGGGCGCGGAGGTCATCGTCCTTCCCACGATGACCAACACGGTCGACCGCGACGTGGAACTGGCGATTGCCCGCGCCAACGCCGCCACCAACCAGTGCTTTTTCATCGATGTGAATTGCGCAGGCGCGCTCGGCAACGGGCGTTCGGCCTATTTCGGGCCGGGCGGAGAGCCGATCTACGAGAGTGGCGAGGGGCGCGACGTCGTGGCCCTTCGGCTCGATCTGAAGCAGGTGCGCGATGCGCGCGAGGAAGGCTGGCAGGGCTTGGGCCAGGTCATGAAGAGCTTCCGCGACACGCCGCTGCGCTACCCCCTGCACGAGAATGCCGAAGCACGCGCGAAGGCGATGTCGGATCTGGGTCCGCTGGCCGTTCCGCAAAGTGACGCGGGTGCCGAGGGGGCGCCCGAAACCGAAGCGAAAATCTTCAAAGTCCACCAAGAACAATAAAGGGGTCTCGACCATGATTCACAGAACAAAGACGCGCATGATGACCTTCGGCGGCCTGCTGCTCGCATCGACCGCGCTGGTCGCTCCGCTGCACGCGCAGGACGCAACCGAGGCGGACGAAACCGCTCAGGAAGATAACGAGCGGCCCATCATCACGGTTACGGCGACCCGCCGGCAGGAACGCGTGATCGACGTGCCCTACAACATCACCTCGGTCAGCGGAGACGATATCGAGGCGGCGCAGACGTTCGACACCAACGAGCTGCTGCGCTCGATCCCGGGCGTGGCCGTGGTCGATCGCGGCTTCCGGAATGCGGGCACGGTGAACCAGATCCGCATTCGCGGCCTCAACGTCGACAGCAATGCGCTGGGCGACTACGCAACCTCTTCGGTTGCGACCGTTTCCACCTACGTCAACGAGACCCCGGTATTCGCCAACTTCATGCTGCGCGATATCGAACGGGTCGAGGTGCTGCGCGGGCCGCAGGGCACCCTGTACGGCTCCGGTTCGCTGGGCGGTACGGTGCGCTTCATCACCCGCGATCCGGTACTCGGCGAATTCGGCGGCTATGCCAGCGCATCGCTTTCGCATGTCGATGCGTCGGATAGTATCGGCTATTCGGTCGACGGGGTGCTCAACGTGCCGCTGGGCGATACGCTGGCTGTCCGGGTGGTCGGCTCCTACGCCGATTATCCCGGCATCACCGATTACGTGAACGTGTACGAACTCGATGCTCAGGGCCTTCCGGCAGCACCCAACGGCGTGCTCGACCCGGCAGCTTCCTACCGCGAGGTCGAGGATGCGGATACCGCAGAACAATGGATGGTCCGCGCGACCATGCTGTTCGAACCGAGCGCGACCTTCGACGCGAAACTGCTCTACGCGCACCAGAAAGACGATATCGGCGGCCGCCGCGCGCAGACCGTTGGTGTGGACGGTTTCGGCAACGCGTACGACGACAACGAGATCGGTTCGATCCAGCTCGAACCCTCCGATCGCGAAGTCGATCTCATCGCGCTTGAAGCCAATATCGACATGGGCTTCGCCACGCTGACCTCTTCGACGTCGTATTACGATACGCAGGGCAGCAGCACGAGCGAGAACACCGGGTTCTATGCGCAGGCCGGCTTCCTCGGCTTCTACTACAACTACCCGCGTCCTGCCGCGTCGGCCGTGCGAACCTACGAGGATTCGGCATTCGTCCAGGAGCTCCGCCTCGTTTCCAACGGGAACGAAACGATCGATTACGTGATCGGTGGCTTCTACCGCGACCAGAGCATCCTCTCCACGCAGAGCAGCTATCTGCGCGGATTCAAGCGCTGGTGGGATGCGGCATTCCCCGGCGCGGCTGCCGCCGTGACGGGCGATCAGGATTTCGCCTACCGCCGCGACGAGGATTTCGAGGAAGTCTCGGTCTTCGGCGAAGTGACCTGGCACGCGACCGAGACGTTCGACCTGACCGTGGGTGCGCGCTATTTCGACAACCAGTCGAACAACGACACCTTCATCGATCTTCCGCTCTATGCATCGGTCGCCAACCCGACGACCGCGAATTTCGAAGTCGGCGAGGACGATGTGCTGTTCAAGGGCAACCTCTCGTGGAAGTTCGCTCCCGACCAGCTGGCCTATGTGACCGTATCGGAAGGCTATCGCCGGGGCGGCTCGAACGCGGTCCCGCTGACGGGCACCTTTGCCGAAGATCCCGCGTGGCAGATCTATACCGCAGACAGCGTGGTGAACTACGAAGCGGGGGTTAAGGGCCGCGCGGGCGATGTGACCTACGACGCAAGCGTGTTCTATGTCGACTGGAGCGATCCGCAGCTCAACACGGCGACCACCAACTGGGGCTTCTTCGCGGTGCGCAACGGGGAATCCGCGCGTACCTACGGGCTGGAGCTGGCGGTCGATGGCTATCTTTCGGACAGTCTGCGCTACCAGCTGGGCTATGCCTACGTGAATGCCGAGCTGACCGGCGACGTGCTGGCACCCAATGGGGCGGTGCTGGGCCAGGATGGCGACCGTCTGCCGGGCACGCCCGAGCACATGATCAACTGGGCCTTCAGCTACGATACGCCGATCAGCGACAACTGGTCGCTGTTCCTGCGCACCGATGGCAACTACCAGTCCGAAACGCGCAATGCGATCGGCACCAGCCAGACGTTCAACGTGCCGCTTGAAGGCTTCGCGCTGTTCAATGCCACGGCGAGCGTATCCAACGGGCCGCTCACCATCGCCGCCTGGGTCAAGAACATCTTCAACGAGGAAGGTGTGAGCGGCGTCTTTACGGAGGCCTACATGGGCACCGCACCGACACTCGGGTACTTCGGCAACGGGAGCAAGGAGTTCATCTCGCTTCCACGCACCGTGGGCCTGACTGCAACCGTGTCGTTCTAGCGGTCGGCTGAACGCATGGAGACCTCGCTCGAGCAGGATGATCGGCTGGCCGCGGCAACGCGCGAAGCCGTGACCCTGCTCGAGCAGGGGGCTCCGGCAAAAGCTTCCGCGATACTGGAAGCGGCCTTGGGCGAGGCGCAGGGTGATACGACCGCGTGGACCGTGCTGGCCCGCGCCTACCAGCGACAGAGCAACTTCGCGGCGATGGTGCGCAGCGCCGTGATGGCGCGCAAGGCCTCGCCGGAGGACGCCCGTGCGCAGGCTCTCGAACTCGAAGCGCTGGTGCTGCTGGGAGACATCCCGACCGCCCGGCAACGCGTCGTCGAATTGTCCGAGGGCACAGACACCGCAGCCGAGCGGCTCGACGCACTCGCGCAGACGGCCACGCAGATCGCCGACTACGAGCTCGCGGCCAGCCTCCTGCTGCGCGCCTGCGAGGCTCGGCCCGCCCATCCGCGATACCGCTTCAATCTCGCCGCCGCGCAGGTTGCCCTGGGTGACTTCCGGCAGGCCGAGGAAAACCTCCGGGCAGTGCTGAAGGCGGAGCCGCTCGACGGCGACGCGCGCTACAATCTCTCCACCCTGCGGACACAAACGCCCGAGCAGAACAATCTGGGCGATCTCGGGCGCGTTTTGCCACGCATGCAGGGCCGCCGCGATGCGTTCGCGGCGCATTTCGCCTGCGCCAAGGAGCTGGAGGATCTGGGCCGCCATCCGGAGAGCTGGCAGGCCTTGGAGCGCGGGAACACCCTGCGCAGGCAAGCCATGCAGTACCGCGTGCAGGCTGACGCCGAAACGATGCGCCAGATTGCCGCGTGCTCGGCCGGGAGCGGCGAGGGTGGGGCGGGCCATAAGGATGCTGCGCCGATCTTCGTGGTCGGCATGCCGCGCTCGGGCACGACGCTGGTCGACCGCATCTTCGCCAGCCACCCCGACGTTGCCAGCGTCGGTGAGGTCAACGACCTAGCGCTTGCGATCATGGAGCAGACCGGTCCCGTCGGCTCGAAGCAGGAGCTGATCGAGAAATCGCATGGCGGCCCCGCGCAGGCGATCGGCGCCAATTATGCGCAGCGGATGCACTGGCGCGTGCCCGACGCCCCGCGCACCGTCGACAAGACTCCGCTGAACTTCCTTTACCTCGGCCTTATCGCCCGTGCCCTGCCCAAGGCGACCATCGTCAGTGTCGAGCGCGATCCGATGGATATTGCCTTTGCCGTCTACAAGACGCTGTTTCGCATGGGATATCCCTTCGCCTACTCGCTTGACGATATCGGCGAATATCTGATCGCGAAGCACCGGTTGATGGCCCATTGGCACGAACTGCTGGGCGATCGCATCCACCATGTCCGCTACGAAGATCTCGTGCAGGATCAGGAGGGGGAGAGCAGGCGGCTGGTCGAGGCTGCGGGGCTCGAATGGGACGAGCGTGTGCTCGCCTTCCACGAGGCCCGTTCCCCCAGCGCAACGGCCAGCGCGGCGCAGGTGCGCCAGCCCATTCACAACCGGTCGGTCGGTGCCTGGCGGCGCCATGAAGCGCATTTCAAGGGACTGTTCGACAAGCTGTCGCGGGCAGGGGTGATCCAATGATTTCGAAGGTCAAAATCATCTTGAGCGGGTTGATCTTTTCGCTCCCCGGAGCCGCAATGGCGTCTGGCGAGGCATTGCTGCCGACCTCCCATTTCGCTCCTCCCGAGGTGCCGAGCGAACCGGCCGAGAAAATCGAAGGCTCTCTGGAGATCGGGGAAGGCGGGGCAGCCCTGTTCGACCTGCATGCCAACAGCTTCAGGATCGATCGCAAGGCGCAGGAGCTGGAGACGATTCCGGCGCTGCGGGTCGATCTGGTGCAGGATGGCAGCCGCATCCTGCCGGTGCAGCGCGGCCCGATCCGCGGCACGCATCCCCACTGGGAATGGATCGTCCAGCCCGGTGAAGCGTGGAGCGATGAAGACGGCGTCACCTGGCTTTCGCTGCCGGTTGCGCTGGCGGAGCGGAACGCGAACTGCGTTCACAACGGGCTGCTCAAGATCAACCTGTCCGACCCCGGACAGCCCGCAGACTTCCAGATCGCCAGCGAAACCTGCGCCTATCTGCAATTCGACATGCGCGCCGGCCTGCCCGTGCGTTTCACCGCCCGCCCGGTTCCCAACGCGCCGGCCGTCATTGCTGCGGACAAGCGCGAACGTGCTGCCCGCCTGCCCGAAAAGCCGGTCAGCACGCTGCCCTTTGCCGATCGCCTGGCAGCGGAGGATCAGGTTCCGGCAGGGGCGCTGACCGCCTACGGCACCGTGCTGGAAGGCACGCACTATGTATCCGACTGCCCGACCCGGGCAGGCCCCTATCCCTTCTGCGCCGAGCTGGTGCTGCCATCCTACAGCTGGGCCAAGTCGATCTTCGCCGGTGTTGCCGCAATGCGGCTCGAACATCTCTATCCCGGCGCGATGCAGCGCAGAATCGCCCCTTACGTGGGTGGCTGCGATGAGGACGGCTGGGGAGACGTGACCGTGTCGCACGTCCTCAACATGGCGTCGGGCCACTACAACAGCCGCGAGTACGAGGTCGACGAGGGCTCTGCGACAATGCAGAAGTTCTTCCTGGTCGAGGATCATCCGGGCAAGATCCTGATCGCCTGCAAGGCCTTCGGCCGCCGCACCGATCCGGGCAAGCGCTTCGTCTACCGCACCGGCGACACCTACATTGCAGGCACCGCGATGACCGCCATCCTGCGCACCGAGCGGCAGGAGGCGAGCGCCGACCTGCACACCGATCTGCTCGCGCCGATCTGGCAAAAGCTCGGCCTCTCCGCGCTGATGGACGCCCCGCGACGGACCTATGACGAAAGCGCGATCCCGTTCTCTGGCTGGGGCTTGTACCTGACCCGCGCCGATCTCGCCCGCATCGCCGCCTTCCTCCAGCGCGGCGGCACGATCGACGGCGAGGCGTTGCTCGATCCCGACATGCTGGCCGAGGCTCTGCAACAGGGCGATGCGCCCCATGGCCTGCGCGCGGCGAGCGACGACCAGCGCTATCGCAACGGGTTCTGGGCGTGGAATGCCGGCCCCTATCTCGGATGCGATGCCGACCGGTGGATACCGCTGATGTCAGGCTTCGGCGGGCTCACCGCCGCGCTGCTGCCGGGCGAGAGGCTCTACTGGCATGTCAGCGATGGCGGAACTTACCGCTGGGGTGCGTCGGCCAAGGCCATTCACGAATATCATCCGCTGTGTGGGGAAACCGAATGAGCGCCGCAACACTGACCAGAATGAAGGTCGATCCGGCGGGCATGCTCGCGGGCATCATGCTCAGCTTCCTGGCGACGGCGGGGCTGTTCTACGTCAACATCATGGCGGCCATCGTCGATGGACTGATTACCGGCCTCGGCCTGTCGGAGAGCGAGGCGGGCCTGATCGGCTCTGCCAATATCTACGGCGCATCGGTGGGTGCGCTGATCGCGGTGGTGCTCATCAAGGTCGTCCCGTGGCGACCTGCGGCCTATACCCTGCTGGTACTGCTGATCGCGCTCGATCTGGTCTCCATGCCGATCGAAAGTCCCGAGGTGTTGCTCGCCGTACGCGCCTTGCATGGCCTGGTGGGCGGCATGCTGGTGGGGACCGCCTTCGGCGTGATCGCCCGCACCGCGCAGGCCGACCGCACCTTCGGCATCCTGCTGTTCGTCCAGTTCGGCCTCGGCGGGCTCGGCGTGATGACCTTGCCGCAGCTGGTGCCGATCTATGGCACGCAGGCGCTGTTCATTGCGCTCGCGCTGTTCAGCTTCGCCAGCCTCGTGATGTTGGTGTTCCTGCCCGCTTTCCCGCCCAAGCCGGCCACCACGCTGGGCACCGGCAAGATCGAGTGGGGGCCGCTTGTCCTGACCCTGCTGGCGATCTTCCTGTTCCAGGCCGGGAACATGGGGCTGCTCGCCTATATCTTCCGGCTCGGCCTCGCCTATGATCTGGACCGGACCTACACGAGCTATGCGCTGGGGCTGGCGACCTGGGTCGCCCTGCTGGGGCCGCTCTGCGTGATCGTGATCGGGACGAAGTTCGGGCGTTTCCTGCCGCTGGCGCTGGTCATGCTGCTGACGCTCGCGGGCACCGCCATCTTCCACTGGAGCGCGCATCCTGCGGCATACCTGATCGCCAACTGCGGCACGGGCATAACCTGGGGCATGGTGATGGCCTACCTGCTGGGCATGGCATCGCAGTTCGACGGGGCCGGACGGACGGCGGCGGCGGCGGGCTTCGTCTCGAAGATCGGGCTTGCTTCCGGCCCCCTCGTTGCCGGGCAGCTGCTCGGCAGTGGAGGAGACTACGGGCTGCTCATCAACGTCGCCATCGCCACCTTCGTTCTCAGCGCAGTCGTCATGCTGTTTCCGGCCCGGTCGCTCGACCGGAGCAAGAGCGGATAACTGGCTCCAGATTTCAAGAAATTCTGGACCTATCGCCAGCGTCTTCCGAGTGGGATGTCGAGCGGAGAGGGAGCGAAGAATGAACCATATGCCGCGATTTTCCAACGCCGACCAGCAGATCTGGCAGGCTCTCGTCGATGGCGAGCCGCGCGCTGCGGCGGGCGAAAAGACCTTCACGGTGCGCAACCCCGCCAATGGAGGCGTCATCGCGACGGTGGCCGATTGCTCCTGTGATGATGCACTCTCAGCGATCGACGCGGCGCAGCGCGCCCTGCCCGAATGGCGTGCCCGCACCGCAGCAGAGCGGGGTACGATCCTGCGCCGCTGGTACGACCTGATGATCGCCGAGGAAGACACGCTGGCACGTCTCATCACTGCGGAGATGGGCAAACCGCTGGGCGAAGCGTTGGGCGAAGTGCGCTACGGCGCGGGCTACATCAAGTGGTTCGCCGAGGAGGCAGAGCGGGTCTATGGCGAGATCATTCCCGCGCCCGTCGGCGGCGCAAAGGCCTTCGTGACGCGCGAGCCTGTGGGCGTATGCGCGGCGATCACGCCGTGGAATTTCCCCAGTGCCATGCTGATGCGCAAGGTTGCGCCTGCGCTGGCGGCGGGGTGCACGATGGTTGCGAAACCGGCAGAAGATACACCGCTATCCGCGCTCGCCGCCGCGCAGCTGGCGATCGAGGCAGGCGTGCCCGCAGGGGTGTTCAATGTGGTCCCCACCAGCGACGCGGCGGACGTGGGCCGCGCGCTGACCGAGAGCGAGGTGGTCCGCAAACTCTCCTTCACCGGATCGACCGGAGTGGGCCGCAAACTGCTGGCGCAATGTGCGGGCACGGTGAAGCGGACCTCGATGGAACTGGGCGGCAATGCGCCCTTCATCGTGTTCGCCGATGCCGATCTGGATGCAGCGGTGGACGGGGCGATGGCCTCGAAATACCGCAACGCGGGCCAGACCTGCGTGTGCGCCAATCGTTTCTACGTTCAGCGCGAGATCCACGACGCCTTTTGCGCGAAGCTGGTCGAACGGGTCCGCGCGCTCAAGGTGGGCGACGGGGCGCAGGATGGAACCGAAGTCGGGCCACTCATCAATCAGGCCGCGTTGGACAAGGTGTCGCGCCTGCTCGCAGAAGCCGTCGAGGGCGGGGCGCGCATCGCGACCGGCGGGGCGAGCACGGAAGGCCTGTTCTTCGAGCCAACCGTGGTCGCCGACGTTGCCCGCGATGCGAGCATCGTGCGGGAGGAGATTTTCGGGCCCGTAGCACCGATCATCGCCTTCGATACCGAGGAAGAGGTTGTCGCGGCGGCCAATGACACGCCCTACGGGCTCGCCGCCTATTGCTACACCCGCGATCTCGGCCGCGCGTGGCGGATGAGCGACGCGCTCGAATACGGAATGGTGGGTCTGAACGAAGGCATCATCTCATCAGTCGCCGCGCCGTTCGGCGGGATCAAGCAATCGGGCATGGGCCGCGAAGGCTCGCGCCACGGGATCGAGGATTATCTCGAAATGAAGTATATTCGCATGGGAGGGCTTTCGGCATGAGCGCTACACTCGCACAGGACGCGGTAAAGGCAGAGGTCGTCGGCAACGCGCAGTGGCAGGAGCGCAAGGACGCGGCCATGGCGCGCGGCGAAGGCAACCTGGCGCCGATCTTCATCGATCGTGCGGAAGGCTCTCAGCTGTGGGATGTCGAGGGCCGACGCTATCTCGATTTCGGCACCGGCATTGCGGTGGTCAACACCGGCCACCTCCATCCCAAGGTGAAGAGCGCGGTTGCGAAGCAGCTCGATCACCTCAGCCATAGCTGCATCATGATCACGCCCTATGCGAGCGCGGTCGAACTGGCCGAGCGTCTCAATGCGCTGGCCCCGGGCGATACGCCGAAGAAGACGATGTTCGTCACCACCGGCGCCGAGGCGGTCGAGAATGCAATCAAGATTGCCCGCTCGCACACCGGCAGGCGCGGGATCGTCGCCTTCGATGGCGGCTACCACGGGCGCACGATGATGACGCTGGGGCTGACGGGCAAGGTGGCCCCGTACAAGACGCGCTTCGGGCCGTTTCCCGGCGAAATCTATCGCGCGCCGTACCCCATTGCGGGCCACGGCGTGACCGAAGAGGCTTCCCTCAAGGCGCTCGACACGCTCTTCCGTACCGATCTCGACCCGTCCGACTGCGCGGCGATGATCCTCGAGCCGGTTCAGGGCGAAGGCGGGTTCTATCCGGCCCCGACGGCATGGATCCGCCGTCTGCGCGAGATCTGCGACGAACACGGCATCGTCCTCATCGCAGACGAGGTGCAGACCGGTTTCGGGCGCACCGGCAAGATGTTCGCGAGCGAATATGCGGGCATCGAACCCGACCTGATGACCATGGCCAAGGGCATGGCGGGCGGCTTCCCGATTGCAGGCGTCGTCGGCAAGGCGGCGATCATGGATGCGGTCGATCCGGGCGGGCTCGGCGGCACCTATGCAGGCTCGCCGATCGGCTGCGCGGCGGCGCTCGCCGTGCTCGATGTCCTGCAAGAGGAAGGGCTGGTCGAACGGGCGCTCGCGATAGGCGCACGCTTCGGTTCGGCATTGAAGGACTTGCAAGATGCGCATCCCGATCTGATCGGCGAAGTGCGCGCGGATCGCGGGGCGATGATCGCGCTGGAACTGGTGCAGGACGGATCGATGGAAAAGCCCAATGCGGCGCTGCTCAAGTCCGTCATGGCTGAATGCCATAAGCGCGGCCTCATCATTCTGGCCTGCGGGATGTACGGCAACGTGATCCGGTTCCTGCCCGCGCTCACTATCTCGGATGAAGAGATGGTCGAAGGGCTCCGTATCTTTGGTGAAGCATTCGAAACGGCAGTTGCGGCCGGCTGACGGTCAAGGTGCCGGGCCTTCACAAGCTGCATTGAGTCGGGGAGTCCGTCCGGGCTCTCCGAACGCAAATCCACGTGGCCTCGTGTAGCCGGGACCGAACGCCCCAGCCATAATTCGCGCTCGGAAAGCGCCATCGGATGTCGGCGGGATATTCCTAGGCTTATACGAGCACGACGGAGGCGCTGAGATCCGCTTGAGAGCGCGGTGTGCGCCTCGGAAACCCCAATGGGGCTGCCATGCTCAAGCGGGCGGGGAAGGGCCACCATGCTGCATCAATTGCGCGGCGAGGAGAAGCCGCTGCAAGGGCCGAGGAGCGCCCAGCGCCCCTAAATGTACAACTTTTAACGGTTACCTGCATAAGAATGGGATGCAGGTGGGGCACGTCGAGGCGAAGCGGGATGAAGGCTGTGCCGAGGTCGAAAACTCGATGACTCAGCACCCATTCTGCAACAGCACTGTCGCAAACTGATTCATCCCACAGGCCTGCCCCATGGGGTGGCCTGCGGTTGCGCAAAATTTTAAATTTGAACAAAAAAGAAATTGGTCGGGGAGAGAGGATTCGAACCTCCGGCCCCTGCCTCCCGAAGACAGTGCTCTACCAGGCTGAGCTACTCCCCGACCGGATGCTTGCGGGGCGGACCCCGCGAGGCAGAGGCGGCCCTATAGGTGTGGATCACCGCACACGCAAGCGGACATTCGTGGAAGAATTGTCCTATTGGTCCGGCCCTGGCCAAACGAGCGCACAACGTGTCCGAATCGCATTACGAGCAACAATACCTCGACCTGATGGCGCGCATCTGGCGCGAGGGCGACGAACGCGTCGATCGTACGGGCGTGGGCACCCGGTCGATCTTCGGTGCGCAGCTGCGTTTCAGCCTTGCCGATAACGCGATCCCGCTGCTCACCACCAAGCGCGTTTTCTGGAAGGCCGCCGCGCGCGAGATGCTGTGGTTCCTCACGGGGGAGACCAACATCCGCCCGCTGGTGCTGCAGGGCGTGAAGATCTGGAACGAGTGGCCGCACGCGCGCTACGTCAGGGAAACGGGCGACGACATTGCGCTCGACGAATTCGTGCAGCGGATCGCGGACGATGAATCTTTTGCCGCGCGCTGGGGCGATCTCGGCCCGGTCTATGGCAAGCAGTGGGTCGACTGGCCGACCTACCGCTATCGCCCCGATGGCCTTTACGAGAAGGGCGATGGGATCGATCAGGTTTCTCAGGTGATCGAGAGCTTGCGCACCACCCCCGGCAGCCGCCGCCACATCATCGAAGGCTGGAACGTCGCGGAGCTGGACCGGATGGCGCTGCCGCCGTGTCACAAGACCTACCAGTTCCATGTTGGCGCGGATGGCACGCGGCTCAACTGCCTGCTCTACCAGCGCAGCTGCGACGTGGCGCTGGGCCTGCCGTTCAACCTGTTCGGCGCCGCGCTGCTCACCCGGATGATCGCGCAGCAGACCGACCTGGAACCGGGCGAACTGGTGTGGATGGGGGGCGACACGCACCTCTATCTCAACCACGAGGCGCTGATTCGCGAACAGCTGGAACGGGAACCGCGAGGGCGCCCGACGCTTGAGATTAGCAGGCGCGCACCGAGCATCTTCGGTTACACGATCGAAGATTTCGCGGTAAGCGGCTACAGTCCGCACGCCGCCATCAAGGCCCCCGTCGCGGTCTGACGACGCGGAATGGCCAGCGCTTGACCATTACAGGCGCACGCAATATCCGGTCGCGTGAGAGAAACAATGCGTCTTCGTTGGGAAGACGCCGGGAGAGAGACGCATGGCCGACCGGCCCAAGCGAAACGCAGACGGCAAGAACCAGCCGCACCTCACCCTGCATGTGCCCGAGCCGAGCTATCGGCCGGATGCAGACGATGTGGATTTTTCCGCGATCGAGATACCCGAGGCAGGCGCCCAGTCGCGGCCCGACGAGGCATGCGACCCTGAGGAAACGCATGGTCTGTGCACGGACCTGATCCGCGTTCTGGGTGACGATAACCGGGCGCACGGGCCGTGGGACCCCAAGCTCGACCCCGATACCTTGCGCGAAATGCTGCACCACTTTGCGCTGGTCCGCGCTTTCGACGAACGCATGTTCCGCGGTCAGCGGCAGGGCAAGACCAGCTTCTACATGAAGTGCACCGGGGAAGAGGCGACCAGCATCTCCACCGCGATGGCGCTCCAGCCCGACGACATGGTGTTCCCCAGCTATCGCCAGCAGGGCGTGCTGATCGTGCGCGGCTATCCGCTGATCGAGATGATCAACCAGATCTATTCGAACAGCGGCGACAAGCTGAAGGGTCGCCAGCTGCCGATCATGTATTCCAGCCGCGAGCACAGCTTCTTCAGCATCTCCGGCAACCTCGCCACGCAGACCCCGCAGGCGGTGGGCTGGGCCATGGCGAGCGCGATCAAGAACGATACCCGGATCGCCGCGACCTGGGTGGGTGAGGGCAGCACGGCGGAAGGCGACTTCCACGCCGCGTGCACCTTCGCCAGCGTCTACCAGGCGCCGGTGATCCTCAACGTCATCAACAACCAGTGGGCGATCTCCAGCTTCTCCGGCTTTGCGGGCGGCGAGCAGGCGACCTTCGCCAGCCGCGCGATCGGCTACGGCCTCGCCGGGCTGCGGGTCGACGGAAACGATCCGCTGGCGTGCTACGCGGCGGAGAAGTGGGCGGCGGACCGTGCGCGGACCAATGCCGGGCCGACGCTGATCGAGTTCTTCACCTATCGCGCGGAAGGCCATTCCACTTCGGACGATCCCTCCGGCTATCGCAGCGCGCAGGAGCGTGAGGCATGGCCGCTGGGCGATCCCGTGGTGCGGCTGAAGAACCATCTCATCGAGCTGGGCGAATGGGACGAGGAGCGCCAGGCGGAGATGGACCTGAAGGCGGCCGAAAAGGTCAAGAAAGACACCAAGGAGGCCGAGAAGAACGGCATCCTGGGCCATGGCATGCACCAGCCCTTCCATACGATGTTCGAAGACGTGTTCGAGGAAGAGCCCTGGCATCTGCGCGAGCAGAACGAGCAGTCGCAGGCCGAACGCGACAAGAAGTATCCGGACGGGGTGCCGCACTGATGAGCGAGACGAAAGACAAGCCCAAACCCAAGCAGGGCCGCGACGCCACTGGCGACGATCGCCGCCTCAACATGATCGAGGCGATCAACGACGCGCTCGACGTGGCGATGGGCCGCGACGAGAACGTGGTCGTCTTCGGCGAAGACGTCGGCTATTTCGGCGGGGTGTTCCGCTGTACTGCAGGCCTGCAGGAAAAATACGGCAAGTCCCGCGCGTTCGATACGCCGATTTCGGAATGCGGGATCATCGCAGCCGCCATCGGCATGGGCGCCTATGGCCTGCGTCCGGTGCCCGAAATCCAGTTCGCGGACTATATCTACCCCGGCTACGACCAGATCATCAGCGAGGCGGCGCGCATCCGTTATCGCAGTGCGGGCGAATACAATGTGCCGATGACCGTGCGCACGCCCTTCGGCGGCGGCATCTTCGGCGGGCAGACGCACAGCCAGAGCCCCGAATCGCTGTTCACGCACGCCTCGGGCATCAAGACCGTGATCCCGGCCACGCCCTACGACGCGAAGGGCCTGCTGATCTCCTGTATCGAAGACAATGACCCGGTCATCTTCTTCGAGCCCAAGCGCATCTATAACGGCCCGTTCGACGGCTTCTTCGACCGTCCGGTGCAGAACTGGAAGTCGCACCCGGACAGCGTGGTGCCGGAGGGGCATTATTCGATCCCGCTCGGCAAGGCGCGGCTCGTGACCGAGGGCGACCAGCTGACCGTGCTGACCTACGGCACCATGGTTCACGTCGCCAAGGCGGTGCTGGAGGAGAAGGGCATCGAGGCCGATATTCTCGACCTGCGCACGCTCGTCCCGCTCGACATAGAGGCTGTGGAAAAGTCTGTGAAGAAGACGGGGAAATGCATGATCGTCCATGAGGCGACGCGCACCTCCGGCTTCGGTGCGGAGCTTTCCGCGCTGGTGCAGGAACGCTGCTTCTACCACCTCGAAGCGCCTATCGCGCGTGTGACCGGCTTCGACACGCCCTATCCCCACAGCCTCGAATGGGCCTTCTTCCCCGGCCCGGTGCGCATCGGCGCGGCTCTCGACAAGATCCTGAAGGACTGAACCCCATGGCGAAATTCACCTTCAACCTGCCCGACATCGGCGAAGGCATTGCCGAGGCCGAAATCGTGGCCTGGCACGTTTCGGTTGGCGACATGGTCGAGGAAGACCAGCAGATCGCCGACATGATGACCGACAAGGCGACGGTCGAAATGGAAAGCCCCGTCGCGGGCAAGGTCATCGAAGTCGCGGGCGAGGTGGGTGACACCATCGCCATCGGTTCAATGCTCGTCACGATCGAGGTCGAAGGCGAAATTCCCGACGACGTGGCGGAAGAAAACGCCAAGGCTGCGGAAGCGGACGCCGATTCTGCGCCTGCCCCCGCACCGGCCCCTGCGCCCAAGGACGACGAGGTGGAAGAGCGGATCGAGGTCGAGAACCCGGACGCCAGCGATGCCGACGATGCGCACGAGGCGGATCCCGAGCCTGCGCCGGAACAGCCGGTCGAAAAGAGCGCGCCGAAGGCCGATACCAAGGTCCTCGCCAGCCCGGCGGTGCGCAAGCGCGCGAAGGATCTGGGTATCGATCTGGCGCAGGTAAAACCGGCCGAGGATGGTCGCATTCGCCATGGCGATCTGGACCAGTTCCTCGCCTATTCGGGCGGTTATTCGCCTGCCAGCGGCCCCCGAGAAGACGAGACCGTGAAGGTTATCGGCATGCGCCGCCGGATCGCGCAGAACATGGCGGCGTCCAAGCGCAACATCCCCCATTTTACTTACGTGGACGAGGTCGACGTGACCGCGCTGGAAGAGATGCGCGCGCAGCTGAACGAGGGGCGGGGCGAAAAGCCCAAGCTGACGATCCTGCCGTTGCTGATCACCGCGATCTGCCAGTGCCTGCCCGAATTCCCGATGATCAATGCCACCTATGACGACGAAGAAGGCGTGGTGACGCGCCACGGATCGGTCAACATGGGCATGGCCGCGCAGACGGACGCGGGGCTGATGGTGCCCGTCATCAAGAATGCGCAGGGGCAGAACCTGTGGCAGCTGGCGCGCGAGATCGGTCGATTGGCCGAAGCCGCGCGGACCGGCAAGGCGAAGTCGGACGAGATGCAGGGCGGCACGCTGACCGTCACCTCGCTCGGGCCTCTGGGCGGCATTGCCACCACGCCCGTCATCAACCGGCCCGAAGTCGCCATCATCGGCCCTAACAAGATCGTCGAGCGGCCCATGTTCGTGACCGGCGCGGACGGTGTCGAGCGGGTGGAGAAGCGCAAGCTGATGAACATCTCGATCAGCTGCGATCACCGCGTGGTCGATGGCTGGGATGCGGCGAGCTTCATCCAGGCGCTCAAGAAGCGTCTCGAATCGCCCGCGCTTATTCTGGCGAACTGATCAGCGGACGACCGCGCTGTAGGTGAACACGCCGCGCCCGCGTGCGGCGCGCGGGTTGGAGACATCCCAGCGGATGTTCGTGACATCCGCCGATGTCGCGGCGCGGCCATTCACCCGCAGCTGCGACAGGTGGCCCCAGGTCCGCCCGCCATCCACCGAGACTTGCGGCGTGTCCCGACCGCTGCCCCGGAAGGCGAGCCTGCGCGGCACGCGGCTCGAAATGGTGAAGGGCCGATCCTGCGGGCTGCGCCATGCCAGCATCAGCACCACTGTATCACCGCGCTCCAGCGTTTCGGCGGGCGCGAGGACGCGTTGGACGGCGCCGTCACGCTCTTCGGAAGTCTCGACAAAAACCTCGCGGTCGATCTCGACCAGCGATTGCGCGCCGGCTGCGCTGGCCATGGCCAGGGCGATCGCTGCGATCTGCATTTTCATACGCATGGAAACGGCCCCCCTGCCGGTTTCGCGGATTGCCGACGGGTCTCGCAGGGAAAGCTCAAAATAGCGTAAACACGCCGCTAACCACGTTGCGCACAAAGGATTTGAAAAAGGGGTGTCGGTGGCCATTGACACCTTCGCGGGTGTGGCTTAAGCGCGCCGCTCCCACGCAGCGGAGACACCTTCTCCCTCGTGTTTGCGCGGGTGTAGCTCAGTTGGTTAGAGCGCCGGCCTGTCACGCCGGAGGTCGCGGGTTCGAGTCCCGTCACTCGCGCCATTTCATTTCCGAAATGTCGCCCGACCGCCGATTGGCGTTGCGTCCCTACGTCCGCTCATGCACCGCATGGCGCACACGGCAGAAGGACCCGCAACGATGATCACGCTCCACCATCTCGAATATTCGCAGAGCTTCCGCATCCTCTGGCTGCTGGAAGAGCTGGGCGCGCCATACGAGCTGAAGATCTACGAGCGCGATCC
>NZ_AEUE01000010.1 GCF_000186705.1 Citromicrobium sp. JLT1363 | reverse complement strand
CACTGATATCGTCCCAGTCCGCAGCCAGCGCGACGCGCTCCATCTCGTCTTCGCTTTCGCCCTTAGCCGCCTTGCGCGCAGCCCCGTTGGTGTCCGGAATTCGTGCCATGACTTGCTAATACACCTCCGCTTCCGGAAGTGCGTGTCACCTCCGGATTATCCCCTACGACGTTTGATGAAGACAGCGGGCCCGTAGCCGAAAACGCGTGATCCGCGTCCGGTTTGGAAAGGCCCCCTAAGCCATCTTCGATTATCCTGCCGGGGATGCTTCGTCCCCGGCGACGAGAGTTAATAAACAGGTCCGGGGGGGAGTCGGCAAGCGGGAAAATAGTCTTCGAAACGAAATAAAGCGTTTGACAGTGCGCGAGCCGCAGGCGGTCGTTCAAGCTGTTGTAAACGCTGAATTTACCGTTTTCCCCAACCTTCGAATCGGCGGGTTTCCTTGCTCGAATCGCAATCGCTGTGCGTCACCTTTACGACAGATGCGCGAAGGGCCGCCGCATCGTGCGACGACCCCAAAACCGGTCTAACCGTTTGCGTGAAAGAGGGTTTAGAGCGCCGCGACGCGCTTGGACAGGCGCGACATCTTCCGCGACGCCGTATTCTTGTGGAGAACCCCGCGTGCCACGCCGCGAGCGAGCTCGGGCTGGGCTGCGCGCAGCGCGTTCTGCGCGGTTTCCTTGTCGCCGCCTTCGATAGCTGCTTCGACCTTCTTCACGAAGGTGCGGATGCGGCTCATGCGCGAACCGTTGATTTCGGCACGGCGCGCGTTGCGACGGATGCGTTTGCGAGCTTGCGGCGTATTGGCCATGATCGTCCTTGTTTCGGGCCGCGGTCGGCGCGGCCACATGTCTCGTTTCAAAGTCGGGAGCGGCGATCGCTCGCCAGAAGGCGCGGCACATAGGGCCGATGCGGGTGTGCGTCAAGGAATTTGGGGAAAACCGACGCCGCGCGAAATCCGCCCGTCAGCGCTGGCACGCGGGGCAGTACCATGTGCTGCGGCCGCCTTGCGCGAATCGCAGGATCTCCCCGCCGTCATCGCGATGGCACGCCTCGCCCGTGCGGCCATAGACGTGGAAGCGGGTGGCGAAATAGCCGAGCTCGCCATCGGGCCGCGCATAGTCGCGCAAGGTGGAGCCGCCGTCGCGAATCGATTCGGTCAGCACCTCGCGGATGGCCGGGACGAGGCGGCGCAAGGCTTCCAGCGAGATGCGTCCGCCAGCGCGCTTCGGGCTGATCCGCGCGCGCCACAGCGCCTCGCAGACGTAGATATTGCCCAGGCCTGCGACGATCCGCTGGTCGAGCAGCAGCAGCTTGATCGCCTGCTTGCGGCCAGCAAGCGTGCGCCTGAGGTACTCCGGCGTCAGTTCCGGGCCGAGCGGTTCGGGCCCCATCGCCGCAAAGCTGGGCCAGCTCTCGACCGCGTCCGTATCGACCAGGTCGACCCAGCCGAACCGCCTCGGATCGTTCAAGGCGAATCGATTCGTATCGGTTTCGATCGTCAGGTGGTCGTGCCGGTCCGGCTGTTCGGGATCGATCCGCCAGCGCCCGCTCATGCCCAGATGGAAGATCAGCGTCTGGTCGCGGTCGGTGTGGATCAGGCCGAACTTTGCCCGCCGGCCGAGCCCCGTCACCCGCGCGCCGACCAGCGCCTGGCCCAGTCCGGCGGGGAAGGGACGGCGCATGTCCGGCCGCGCGGTGGTGGCCGAGGTGATGATGCGGTTTTCGAGATGCAGGGCGAGCCCGCGCACGGTGGTCTCGACCTCGGGAAGTTCGGGCATTTGTCTTCCGGCGATTGGGCAGGTGTCACCGATGGATATGGAGCCTCGCCGGAGGCGGCACCAGCCCTCTCCCCCTTCCGACCGCCCGATAGGATCAGCATGGGTGGTCGGGAGGGGGAGAGGGCCGGGGCTTTAGCGAAGGGATGCCATGATCCCGCCGATAGACGCCACCCCACTTTCACCCTAAGGCGCAACGCCATGAGCGATACCGTTTCCTTCGGCTACGAAGACGTCAGCCCCGATGAGAAGACCGCGCGCGTTGGCGGCGTGTTTTCCAACGTCGCCGCCAAGTACGATGTGATGAACGATGCCATGTCCGGCGGGATGCATCGCCTCTGGAAGGACCGCTTCGTACGGCGGGTGAAGCCCAAGCCGGGCGAGGCAATTCTGGACATGGCGGGCGGTACGGGGGACATCGCCTTCCGCATGGCCGCCGCGGGCGCCGAAGTGACCGTGGCGGACATCAACCAGGACATGCTCGACGCAGGGATCGAGCGCGCGATGGATCGGGGGATCGAAGGGCTGAGCTGGAGCTGCCAGAACGCCGAGGAACTGCCTTATTCGTCCGGCCTGTTCGATGCCTACACCATCGCCTTCGGCATCCGGAACGTGACCTTCATCGACAGGGCGCTGGCCGAAGCGCACCGCGTGCTCAAGTTCGGCGGGCGGTTCTTCTGCCTCGAATTCAGCACGGTCGAATGGCCCGGCTTCAAGGACGCCTACGATCTCTATTCGGAGCGTGTGGTGCCGCAGCTGGGCAAGGCGATCGCGCAGGACGAGGATTCCTACCGCTACCTCGTCGAATCGATCCGCCGCTTCCCGCCGATGAGCGAGTTCGAAGGCATGATCCGCGCGGCCGGTTTCAGCCAGACGAAGGTGGAGCCGATCATGGGCGGGCTCGTCGCGATCCATTCGGGCTGGAAAATCTGAGCCGGTGAGCCGACCCAGTACCCACATCTGGCGCCTCCTCAAATGGGGGCGGATCGCTGCCCGCCATGGCGCCCTGCGCGGGATCGAGAACGATCCCAACGCGCCGGTCCCGGTCAAGAAGCTGATCCGCATTGCCCGGCTCGGCACGCGCCAGCCTGCCACGCCGGATTATGCGGGGGCCTTCCGCGCCATCGGCCCGGCGGCGATCAAGCTGGGCCAGTCGCTCGCCACACGGCCCGATCTGGTGGGGGACGAGGCGGCGCAAAACCTTCTCAGCCTGCAGGACAATCTGCCGCCCGTACCGTTCGAACGGCTGCGCCCCGCGGTTGCGTCGACCTTCGTCCAGCCGCTGAATGCATTGTACCAGTCGATCGACCCCGATCCGGTCGGCGCGGCCTCCATCGCGCAGGTGCACAAGGCGGTGACCAGCGACGGGCGCACGGTCGCGGTCAAGATGCTGCGCCCCGGCATCCGCGAACAGTTCGCGCGCGACATCGCCACCTACGAATGGGCGGCCGCGCATGTGGAGGCGATGGGCGGAGAGGCCGCAAGGCTGCGCCCCTCGCTCACCATCGCCAACTTCAAGCGCTGGACCAATTCGGAGCTCGACCTGCGGCGCGAGGCCGCCTCTGCCAGCGAGCTGGCCGAGGCGATGAAGGGCTTTGCGGGCTATCGCATCCCGGCGGTCGACTGGGACCGCACCAATGGCCGCGTCCTGACCATCGAGTGGATCGACGGCATCAAGATGAGCGACCGCAAGGCGCTGCTGGAGGCCGGGCACGATCTGGACCAGCTGGCCGAACGGCTGGTGCTCGCCTTCCTGACGCAGGCGATCAGCTACGGCTATTTCCATGCCGACATGCACCAGGGGAACCTGTTCGTGGAGCCGGACGGGACCATCGCCGCGATCGATTTCGGGATCATGGGCCGGATCGACCGGCGCGCGCGGCAATGGCTGGCGGAAATCCTCTACGGCCTGACCACGGGCAATTACCGCCGCGTGGCCGAGATCCATTTCGAGGCGCAATACGTGCCCAGCTACCATTCGGTCGGCGAATTCGCCACGGCGCTGCGCGCGGTGGGCGAACCCATGCGCGGCAAGCCGGTGAGCGAGCTGTCGGTCGGCCAGATGCTCGACGGGCTGTTCGCGATTACCCGCGATTTCGACATGCAGACCCAGCCGCACCTGCTGCTTCTGCAGAAGACGATGGTGATGGTCGAAGGGATCGCCACCCAGCTCAATCCCAAGATCAACATGTGGGATGTGTCCGCCCCCTTCGTGCGCAACTGGATCCGCGACGAGCTGGGGCCGGAAGCCGCGATTGCGGACCGCCTGCGCGAGGATGCGGACACCATCCAGCGCATTCCCGCGCTGATCCGGCGGCTGGAAGAGAAGTTTCCGCCCCGTGGCGGCGCGCCCGATCCGCCGCCGCTGCCCGAGATCGAGCTGATGTGGGAGCGCAAGGAGCGCAAACCCGGCCCCGGCTGGCTGGGCCAGGCTGCGCTCCTGCTGGCAGGCGCGGGTCTGATGGCCGGCCTGTTCGCCTTCGGCGTGCTGGGCTAGCCTTGGCTGGCTAGTGTCGCGCCGTGCGTGACAGCACGCTCGCTGCAATCAGGGCGATCACCATTGTGGCCGCCTCCACCACCATCGGCGTCCACCACCCCTCGTAGCTGCCCGCCTGTGCCAGATTGATCGCCCTCCCGGTGAGCGCGATGCCGAACAGCGCGGCGGTGAAGACCAGCGGCGTACTCGCACGCCGCGCGGCGCCCCAGATCAGCCCGAGTGCACCGACGAGGAAGAAGGCGGCCATGTCTCCGCGAATGGTCGCCCAGCCGTGCGGGCCGGTGGCGGAGAGGGCAAAGCCTTCCGCCGCGCCGGCAGGATCGAACAGGAAGCGTGCGCCCATCACGCCATAGAAGATGCCGCCCAGCAGCAGCACGATACGCAGGATTGTGGTCATGGTCCTATATCTCCCCCTTCGGCGCCTGTCGGCTGCCGCGGGGTGTTCCTAGCCCATGCAGTGGTGCGCGGGCTAGCGCGCTGGGGCTCGCCCCGTTACCGTCGCCGAAACGCAGCGAAGACAGCACGGGAAGACACGGAACATGGATGACGGCAAGGCCTTGCGCATCCTGCTGGTTATCGGCGGCGGCATAGCGGCCTACAAGTCGTGCGAGCTGATCCGCCTGATCCGCAGGAACGGCGGCGAGGTGACCTGCGTGCTGACCGATGGCGGCGCGCAGTTCGTCACCCCGATGACGCTGGCGGCGCTGTCCGAAAACCCGGTTCACACCACGCTGTGGGACCTGAAGAACGAAGTCGAAATGGGGCACATCCAGTTGAGCCGCGAGGCGGATCTGGTGGTGGTGTGCCCGGCGACCGCCAACATGCTCGCCAAGATGGCGGCGGGTATTGCGGACGATCTGGCCACCACGCTGCTGCTGGCGACCGACAAGCCCGTGATGGCGGTGCCCGCGATGAACGTGCGGATGTGGGGCCACGCGGCGGTGCAGGGCAATGTCGCGCGCCTGCGAGAGGCAGGTGTCGTGGTCCTCGATCCGGACGAGGGCGCGATGGCCTGCGGCGAATATGGCCCCGGCCGCCTGCCCGAGCCGGAGGCGATCTGGGCCGCGATTGCAAATTGGGCGTCGGGTGGCGACGGCTTTGCGACGCAGGCCGCACCGGCATCGCAGGGCGGGCTCGGCGGGCTGATCGCCTCGCTCATCCCGCGCGGGGGCCGGAAGGCGGCGCGCAACGCGGACACGCTGCTGGCGAGCAAGGGCGCAGCTGCCGCGCCGCCCGAGCCTGAACCGCAAGGCTACGCATACCGCTTCGAAGGCGCCCCGCTTGCAGGGCGGCACGTGCTTGTCACCGCCGGGCCCACGCACGAGCCGATCGACCCGGTGCGCTACATTGCCAACCGCTCGAGCGGAAAACAGGGCTTCGCCATCGCCGCCGCCGCCGCCGCCGCAGGCGCGCGGGTGACGCTGGTGGCGGGCCCGGTGAACCTCGACACGCCGCCGGACGTCACCCGGATCGACGTGCAGACCGCCCGCGACATGGCCGGGGCGGTGCGCGCGCATCTGCCCGCCGACATAGCGATCATGGCCGCCGCCGTGGCCGACTGGCGCGCGCGCGATGCGGTCGATCGCAAAATGAAGAAAGGCGATTCCGGCCCTCCCGCACTTCAGCTGGAAGAGAACCCGGATATCCTCGCTACGCTGGGCGCGTCGGCAGACAGGCCCGCGCTGCTGATCGGCTTTGCTGCGGAGACCAACGATGTGGTCGAGAACGCCCGCACCAAGCGGGAGCGCAAGCGCGCGGACTGGATCATTGCCAATGATGTGTCGGGCGGGGTGGGGCAAAGCGTGATGGGCGGAGCGGACAACACCATCCATCTCGTCACCGCAGGCGGCGTGGAAGACTGGCCGCAGATGCCCAAGGAAGAGGTTGCCATGAAACTGGTCGAACGGATCGCCGCAGAGCTGGAGGTTGCCCATGGCGAATGATGTCCCCGTGGCGATCAAGCGCCTTCCACACGGCGATGGCCTGCCGCTGCCCGCCTACGCCACCGATGGCGCGGCCGGGATGGACGTATGCGCGGCGGAAGATGTGGAGCTTGCCTCCGGCGGCCGCCACGCGGTCGCCACGGGCTTCGCGCTCGCCATTCCCGAAGGCTACGAGATTCAGGTGCGCCCGCGATCCGGCCTTGCCTTCAAGCACGGCATTTCCGTGCCCAATGCGCCGGGCACGATTGATTCGGATTATCGCGGCGAGTTGAAGGTTCTGCTGATCAACCACGGGCCAGAGAGCTTCTCGATCAGCCGGGGCGACCGGGTGGCGCAGCTGGTGCTGGCCCCCGTCACCCGCGCGGCCTTCACCGAGGTCGACGATCTTGACGAGACGGCGCGCGGCGCAGGGGGCTTCGGGTCCACCGGCGGTCACGCGCAGCTCTGATACGAAAAAGGCGGACCCAAGCGGCCCGCCTTCCCCGTTTGCTGCTTTGCAGCCGGTCCTACTGGTCTTCCGGCTTGATCGAAATGCGAACCGTCTCGCCCGAATTGCCGGGGAAGTTGGTGAACATCGCTTCGACGAGGTTGGGGACGAGGTACTGCAGCCGCTTGCTGCGCGACATCGCCTCCGCAGTGCCTTCGAACAGGCGCTGGCCGGTTACGCGATCGTCGATCTCGATCTCGATATCGCTGGTGTAGACCGTGTAGCTGCGCACGTCGTTGCTCCGGAACCACGGATCGTAGAACCCATAGCCCCAGGCACGGTCGCGCACTGCGAAAATGCGGCCGTCACGCGTGCGGTAGTAGCGCGGGCGGTAACTGTACCACGGATCGAAGAAGGGATCGCGCACGCCCGAGCTGACGACCCGCTGGCGGCCATCATCGACACCATAATCGAAGCGGACCAGCAGGTCGGCGGTCTCCGGAGAACCGGGCACGTAACCGAGCTCCGCCATCTCTTCTCGCACGAGGTCGGCATACTGGCCGAATTCGATCCCGCCGCTGAGCGCCGGATCGTCGGCCACAACCGCGAAGGTCTGGCCCTGTGGTGCCGGAAGCTGCGATTCGAAGCGCGAGACATCGGCCTGGAAACCCGTCGCGCAGGCGGTCAGGCCGACGCCCAACAGTCCGAGCGCGCCCAGAGCGGCAAGAAAACGTGGTTTTGGCATAGTTGGGCCCCTTGTTCGGGGGAGGCTTCCGTGGGGATGCCCCCCATTCAGCCGACACACGGCCAGCAATAATGCAGCGGGTAGACGCCTGTCCCTGAACGGGGGTTTAACCCCCTGAACCTGCTGCGATTTCCGTGGCTTGCCCTGTCTACCCGCGGACGAGGCCCAGCGCCTCGTAGGTGGCCGAGAGCGTGGGCGCAGCGCGCTCTCGCGCCAGCGCCGCGCCGCGTGCCAGCGCCGCATCGATCGCCTCGCGGTCGTCCAGCAGGGCGCGAAAACGGCTCGAGATCGGCGCAAGCGTCTCGACCAGCACCTCGCCCAGCAGCGGCTTGAAGGCACCAAAGCCTTTCCCCGCCTGCTCTGCCAGTACGGCCTCGGGCGCGGACTCGGTCAGCGCGCAATAGATCGTGACGAGGTTCAGCGCCTCAGGCCGGCCTTCCAGAGCTTCGACATTGTCGGGCAGCGGATCGGGATCGGTCTTGGCCTTCTTCACCTTCTTCATGATCGTGTCCGCATCGTCGATCAGGTTGATGCGGCTCATCTCCGAAGGGTCGGACTTGCTCATCTTGGCGGACCCGTCGCGCAGCGACATGATCCGCGCCGCCGCTGGCGGAATGAAGGGATCGGGCAGGGTGAAGACGGGCTTTTCTTCCGATGCGAAGTCGTTGTTGAACTTCTGCGCGATGTCGCGCGCCAGCTCCAGATGCTGCTTCTGGTCCTCCCCCACGGGAACATGGGTCGCCTGATACAGCAGCACGTCCGCGGCCTGCAGCACGGGATAGGCGAAAAGCGCAACGGAGGCGCCTTCGCGGTTCTTGCCCGCCTTGTCCTTCCACTGCGTCATCCGGTTCAGCCAGCCCATCCGCGCAGTGCCCGTCAGCAGCCATTGCAGCTCGGCATGCTGGGGAACCTGCGCCTGGTTGAACAGGATCGAGCGGGTGGGATCGATCCCGCAGGCGATCAGCGCGGCCGCCATCTCGATCGTGCCCCGGCGCAGCTCCGCCGGGTCGTGCGGCATGGAAATCGCGTGCATGTCCGCAAGGAAGAACAGGCACTCGCTCCCTTCGGACAGCTCGTCCTGCATCCGCACCCAGTTGCGGATCGCGCCGAGATAGTTGCCGAGGTGAAGATTGCCGGTGGGCTGGATGCCCGAAACTACGCGCATGGGGGTATTTCCTTAGAAGACTGGATTGCGCCAGCGGGCACGCTGGCAGGATCGGGTTGCCGGGTTCGGGCTTACCAGAACCATCGCCAGGCCGCCCGCCCGCGCAGCACGAAGCGTGCCGGGGCCGAACGGGAAGAGAGTGGCGTGTCAGTCATCGCGGCGGGCATAGCACAGGCCCGTCAGCGGGCAAGATCGTCCGGCGCGCCGCCTTGCTCGGGCAGCGGGCTCTTGCGGGTCAGCGTGCGTATGCGCTGCTTGTCGATCGCGCCGATGGCGAAGGCGACCGCGAAATAGACCGCGCCCGCACAGATCACGAGGGCGATCAGCGCGCCGGCCCGTTCGAACAGGCCCGCATCGTACCACCCGGTCAGCAGGTCGCGCGCGAACCACAGGGCAACGCCCATCGCCGCCGCCGCGACCAGCTGGCGCGCAATGCGGCCCACCAGCTTGAGCGGGATGGCATAGTAATCGCGCCTCACCAGCACGGCGTAGAGGTAGGTCACGTTGATCCATGCGCCGATCACGCTGGCGAAGGCCACGCCTCGCACGCCCCAGTCGGCGACGAGCGCGAAGTTCATCGCCGCGAACACGATCAGCGAGATGAACGCGGCGTAGACCGGCGTGCGCGTGTCCGACCGGGCGTAGAAATTGGGGACCAGCACCTTGACCAGCACGTAGGCCGGCAGGCCGAGCACGAGCATGGCGAGCACGTCGCCCGTCAGCGCCGCCTGCTCCACACTGAAGCGGCCGCCCTGGAAGATCATGGTCACGAAGGGCACCGCGCAGATCGCCAGCGCCACGGCTGCGGGGATCGTCAGCAGCATCGAAAGCTCGATCGCGTCGGACTGGATCCGGTCCGTGCCTTCCCGGTTCTTGGAGCCGACGAATTTGGACAGGGTCGGCAGGATCGCGGTCGACAGGGCGATGCCGATAATGCCGAGCGGCAGCTGGTTCAGCCGGTCGGCATAATTCATGTAGCTGATCGACCCGCTGTCGAGCTGGTTGAGGAAGTAGAGCTGGACCAGCGTGTTGATCTGGTAGGCGCCGCCACCGATCGCCGCGGGCAGCGCGATGATGCTCAGCCGCTTCACCTCGGGCGTGATGCGCGGCCACAGAAGCTTGGGGCGGAAGCCCTCGACGCGGGTCCAGTAATAGAGCCAGGCGAGCTGGATCGCGCCGCCGCCCGTTACCGCCCAGGCCTGGCTGTAGCCGACCTGCCGCGTGGTCCAGCCCCATTCGCTCATTGCATAGTCGCCGAAAAGCAGCGCGGCGATCAGCACGAGGTTGAGGATGATCGGGAAGCTGGCCCCCGGCGCGAAACGGCTGACCGAATTGAGCATGCCTGTGAACAGCGTCACCAGGCTGACCAGCGCGATGTAGGGGAACATGATCCGCGCGAAATCGACTTCCATGGCGAAGTCGGCGGGCGGCGAGTCGCCGTCGCCCAGCAGGCGGATCACCAGCGGCATGGCCAGCATCATCACCGCGCACAGCGCGATCAGCACCGGCAGAAAGACGCTCAACACATCGTTGGAGAAGCTGCGCGCTTCGTCCAGGCCGCTGTCGGCGTCGCCCGTGCCATGCAACCGCTTGGAGAACATGGGCACGAAGGCGGCCGAAAAGGCGCCTTCCGCAAACAGGCGGCGGAAGACGTTGGGAATGATGAAGGCCTGGAACCAGGCATCGGTGACGGCATTCGCGCCGAGCACGCGGGAGAAGATCATCTCCCGCGCCAGCCCGGCGAAGCGGCTGACCAGCGTCAGGCCGCCGATGGTCCCGACATTCTTGAGCAGGCTCATCCGCCCGCCTCCCTAATGGGCTCTCGTCAGGCGTTGCCGCCCGGCGCGCTGCCTGCAGCGGCTGCGCCCGCAGCGTCTTCCTGCTGCTTTTCCTGCAGGCGCTGCAGGTAGAGCCCGTTGAAATCGATCGGATCGATCATCAGCGGCTGGAAGCCCAGATCGCGGGTGGCGTCGGACACCACGCGGCGCGCGAAGGGGAACAGGATGCGCGGCGCTTCGGCGAACAGGAACATGTGCGCCTGATCCTCGGGCAGGTTGCGGATCCCGACCAGGCCCGCATAGACCAGTTCGATCACGTAGAGCTGGCCGGCATCGCAGATGGCCGTCACGTTGATCTTGAGTTCGACTTCGCTGACCTCTTCGTTGACCGAATTGGCGCCGATATTGAACTGCAGGTCGATCTTCGGGGCGTCCTGCCACTGGAAGCTGCTGGGCGAGTTCGGATTCTCGACCGAGAGATCCTTGATGTACTGCGTGATGAAGCCCGCAGTCGGACGGTTGTCCGCCCCGTTGCCATTGGTCTGATTGTTGAGATCGGTCAGAACGTCGCCTTCGTCGGCCATGAAGCTCACTCTAAGGTTGCAAGGTTGATGGGTCGGGCAACCCTGGCGGGCGCGCGATGGACTGGCGCTGCGCCTAGCAGTCGTTCTCCCGGCCCGCAACGGGAACGAAACGCCGTTCAGGATGATACAAGGCGACGTTGTGCATTTGATATCATCCCCTATCTGTGGGAATGATGCAAAACACGAAGGGCGCGCGGCAAGCACAGCCGGAAGTGCGCGCCTCCGACTAGTCAGGTGCCGTACCAAGTGACAGAAATCGTCATCCTCGCCATGATCGCGGTCTTTCTGGGACTGCGGCTCTACTCCGTCCTCGGCCGCCGGGCCGAGCATGAGGAAGAGCCCGTGCCCCATCGGTTCGAACCGAAGGACAAGCCCGGCATTTCGCAGGCCCCGCAGGCCGCGCAGGCTCCCGCGCGCGCCGTGACCGAACAGGAAGCCAAGCCCGACGTTCTGCCGGTGGTGGAACGCGGCGTGCAGTCGATCATCGCGGCGGATCGCGGGTTCGACATCGTGTCCTTCCTCGAAGGCGCGAAGGGTGCCTATGGCATGATCCTGGAAGCCTACTGGCAGGGCGACAAGGAAACGCTGCGCGAACTGTGCGACGATTCGGTGTACGAAGGCTTCGCCAGCGCGATCGACGCGCGTGAGGAAGCGGGCGAAACGCTGGACAACAAGCTGATCCGGATCGAGGACGCGACCATTCGCGATGCCGAGCTGGAGCGCAAGGAAGCGCGCATCACCGTGCGCTTCGTTGCCGATATCGCGGCCGTGACGCGCGACAGCGAAGGGACGGTCGTGGCCGGATCGCTCGACGATGCGATCGAAAGCCGCGACATCTGGACCTTCGCACGCCGCGTGGATTCGCGCACGCCCGACTGGCAGCTGGTGGAAACCGACGAAGGCTGATCTTTGCCGATCGATGGCGGGCCTGCAGCCCGCATTGAGGGGGACCGATGTTCAAGTGGATGTGGCCCCTCGCGGCGCTCGTAACCCTCTCCAGCTGCGTCGGCCCCGGCGCGGACAAGCCGCCTTATCCGCCGATCGACCGGCCCCCGCCGCCGCAGACCGAAAGCGCCGTGGCAGCCGGGGTCGAAGCCGGCCCCAGCATTGCCTCGCTGCGGCTGGGCGCGCAGGATGCCGCCGCCGCGCTGGCCGCATTTCGCTCCAGCTGCGACTGGGCTTCCGAAAAGGACGACGCCAGCGGCCTGACCCGCCCGTCGGACTGGCTGCCCGTATGCACCGCCGCGCTGCGCTGGGACGGCGATGCCCGCACCTTCTTAGAGACCTATTTCGAGACCGCCCGGATCGGCAGCGGCGAGGCTTTCGCCACAGGCTATTTCGAGCCCGAGATTCTCGGCAGCCGCACGCGCCGTCCGGGCTATGACGTGCCCGTCTATCGCATGCCGGAGGATCTGGTGCGCGCATGGCCCGCCGACATGCCGGAGAGCGAGCGCGAAGGGCGCCCTCCGCTGGGCCGTTACGACTCCAATGGCGACTTCGTGCCCTATTACTCGCGCGCAGAGATAGAGGACGGCGCGCTTGCCGGGCGCGGGCTCGAAATCGCGTGGGCGGCCGACGCGGTGGAGATGTTCTTCCTCCAGATCCAGGGATCCGGCCTGCTGCGCCTTCCCGACGGCACCCGCATGCGGATCGGCTATGCCGGGCAGAACGGGCGCGGCTATACCGGCATTGGCGGGCTGATGCGCGAGCGCGGCCTGCTGGGCGACGGACCGGGCCAGTACCCCGGATCGATGCAGGGCATCGTGCAATATCTCAACGAGAACCCGGTGGCCGGCAAGGCGCTGATGCGCGAGAACGAGAGCTGGATCTTCTTCCGCGAACTGAACACCAGCGGGCCGCTCGGTTCGCTCGGCGTGCCCGTCACGCGCGAGAACAGCGTGGCGGTGGACCCGCGCTTCGTACCCTATGGCGCGCCCGTGGTGCTCGACATGGACCGCGATGTGGCCGACGGGCTGTGGGTGGCGCAGGATACCGGCGGTGCGATCAAGGGCGCCAACCGCTTCGACACCTTCTGGGGCAATGGCGGCGATGCGCGCGACATCGCCGGGGGTATGAGCGCGAGAGGACAGGCCCTGATCCTGCTGCCCAGGGGAACCGTCGCGCGCCTTCGCCAGCGATGAGGCCGCCACGCGGCCTGTCGGACGACGAGGCGGCGGCGTGGTTGAAGCTCGCCGCGACGGTCGAACCGCTGCGCCCGGTGGCGCCATCGCGCTCGATCCCGGCGCCGCCGAAAGCAGCGCCTCCCAAGGCGGCACCGCCGGCGGCCCGGCAACGCCCGGTGCCTCCCGTGCCCCCAGTGCCTCCACCAAAGTCCGCACCGGCTGCGCGCAGGGCGGGCAGAGGCCCCCAGGGCAACCTGGATTCGCACTGGGACCGGCGGCTGAAGGCGGGCGACATCGCCCCGGATTTCAGCCTCGACCTGCATGGCCACGGGCTGGAGCGCGCCTATGACCGGCTGATGGACGGGATGGCGCAGGCGCGCAGCATGGGCGCGCGGGTGGTCCTGATCGTCACCGGCAGATCGCGCCCGGTCGATCCGGCGGACCGGGGCGAACGGCGCGGGGCGATCCGTGCCAAGGTTTTGGACTGGCTCGCCGCGAGCGAGCACGGCGGATCGATTGCCGCGGTCCGCAAGGCACACCAGCGCCATGGGGGCGAAGGTGCGCTCTATGTCGTGTTGAAGAGGAGCAGCTGATGGCGGTGTTGCGGTCGAGGCCCTTGTTGTGGCTCGTTCTCGCCTTGCCGGGCGCGTGGATGCTGTGGCGCTGGTGGGCGACGCCCGATCTTTACGGCTACGGTCACATCATCGGCGATAGCGGGGAGTGGGCGGCATGGCTGCTGATGGCGACCCTCGCGGTCACTCCGCTGCGGCTGGCTTTCCGCCGCAACGCCTTCGTCCAGTACCTGATGCGCAAGCGGCGCGATCTCGGCGTGGCGAGCTTCGCCTACGCTGCCGGGCACACAATCGTCTATCTGTGGCGCAAGGCCGATCCGGCGATCATCTGGGACGAAGTGTCGACGCCCTATATCCTTGCCGGATGGGTCGCCTTCGCGCTGTTCGTGCCGCTGGCGATCACGTCCAACGACGTCTCGATGCGGGCGCTCAAGCGCAGGTGGAAGAGCCTGCACCGGCTGGTCTATCCGGCGGCGGTGCTGGTGTTCGTGCACTGGGCCCTGTCGGCCTTCGACCCGACCACCGCCTATATTCACATCGGAATACTGGCGGCGATCGAGATCGTCAGGGTGGTGCTGCAGTGGCGTCAGCGACGCCCTGCCAGAACCTAGAGCGTCACGTACTGGCGCAAACGCGCGACTTCCTCTTCGTCGACATACTTGCCGATTTCGCGGTCGAACACGCCCATGTCGGCGTAGGGGCGGTATTCCTCGAACTCGTGGACCATCTTGTCGGTCATGCCGGGGACGAGGCGGATTTCCTCTTCGCTGGCGGTGTTGAGGTCGATCGGCACGAACACGTTGACGAGCACGGCCTGCGCTTCGTCCTCGTCCAGCGTTTCCATCAGCATGGCGTTGAGATCGGTGACGCTGGCGTAAGGCTGCCCGGCGACGATCGCGTCGGCCAGCTCGGGCGAGACGCCTTCGACAGCTGCCAGATCTTCGGCGGTGGCGGTGTTCGCGTCGAGCACGGTGGTCTCGGCGTCCACGGCCGCGGTATCGGTTTCCGTTTCGGCAGTAGCGGCGGTTTCATCGGTCGTCGCCTCGGGGGCTTCCGAACAGGCGGCGAGGGCCAGGGCGGTTGCTGCGGCGGGGACCAGGAATTTCAAAGTGCGCATTCTGTACCTCTCTTTTTGCGACGGGTTCGCATTAACAGACTCGATGCGGCTGTCGACAGGTAATCGATACAGAAAAGCCCCCGGTATCGCTACCGGGGGCCATTATTGCCTGCTGGCCTGTCTTTCGGCCTAGTTCGGGCGGAGTGACGCGGTGCCCGCCATGGCGGGGAAGGATCGCGCGGCAACCGCCATCGGCACCTGGTCCTTGCCCCCCTCCAGCCGGAAGGCCTTGGTCAGTTCGGCCAGCGTACCGACCTCGTCGGCGAGATTGCGCGCGGAGGCAGAGGTCTGTTCGACCATGGCGGCGTTCTGCTGGGTCGAGGTGTCCATGGTGCTGACTGCCGAGGAAATCTCCCCGATCGTACCGGCCTGCGCGGTGTTGTCCGCAGCCATGCTGCCCAGCAACTCGTGCACCTGATCGACATCCTGCGCGATATCGGAGAGGGCCCCGTCCACGCGCTTCACCATGTCGACCGCGGTGCCGATGTCGGTCTGGATCGCGGTCAGCTGTTCGCGCGCCTGCCCGGCCTCTTCCTCGGCCCGCATGGCGAGCGCCGAAACCAGGTCCGCAACGACGGCGAAACCGCGGCCCGCTTCGCCCGCGCGGCCCGCCTCGACAGCGGCATTCATGGCCAGCACCCGGGTCTGGAAGGCGATCTTGTCGAGCCCTTCGATCACGCCATCGATCCCTTCGGTCGAATCCGCGACACGCGTCATCGCGCCCACCGCCTGATCGGCGATGCTGCGGCCACTGGCGACGGTGGCAATCGTCTGGTCGGCGCGCTGCACGGTCGATTGCGATGCTTCGGCGCTGGTCCTGAGGCGGCCGTCCATCTGCGTGATCGCTGCGGAAGTCTCTTCCAGGCTCGACGCGTTGCCTTCGGTGCGGCGGGCAAGGTCTTCCGAAGCCTGCGCGATTTCCTGGACGCTGGAATCGATCCGGCTGGTCCCCTCGGCCACTGCCGCGATCATCTCGCGGATCTTGCCCAGCGCGCCGTTATAGCTGCGTTCGAGGCCTGCGAAGCTATCGGGCATGCCGGTCAGCGAACGGGTGAGATCGCCTTCCGACAGCGCAGCCAGCACGGTGTCGAGCTGGGCGACGGCGGCCTCGCGCGATGCGCTCGCTTCCTCGAAATAGACCGAGAGCGACAGCTCCATGTCGAGCAGCGCGCCCTTGATCAGCGCCAGGCTCGTGTCGTGCGCGGCGGAGGGATTGAACAGCGCAAGCACTCGCTTCCACAGCGGGGTGCGCCGTGCGACGCCGTGCACCAGTTCCTCGATCACGATGGCATAGCTGCCGACATACCAGCGCGGCTCGAGCCCGATGCGCGCGTGGGTCGCCCCGATCCGGCGGGCACTATCGTAATAGTTGGAGTCGAAATCGGCGTTGGCGATGTGGGACCAGTGCTTCTCCTGCGCTGCCTTGGCCTTGTCCATATGGGCCTGGTTATCGAAGAAGGCGGCCGTTTCCGGGGTCTGTTTCGCCCGGTTGTAGAAGCGGTCGAGCGCGCTGCCGATGACCTTGCGAACGACAGGCTGTGCGGTGCGCAGCTTGTCGCGCTGCGTATCGTCGAATTCCATGAACTGGAGCCGGCTGCGGATCTGATCTGCCATTTGACTATCCCGAAAACAGAGCGGACCCCCATGGCCGCAAGACCATACCTACTTAGGACCGTATGCCGGGATAAGAGTCTGAGGGGCTTACTTTTTTTAAGCCGCATGCCGGAATCTCGCGGTTTTCCGCCGCGATCTTGTTGCCGTATGCCGGCCCACCAGAACGAAAAAGGCCCCCGACATTGCTGCCGGGGGCCGATGGTCGGAATGCAGCGCAATCCGCGCCGATCAGCGGTACTTCGTCAGTGATATTGGGCGTAGCTCAGGTCGAACCGGTCTGCGTCCATCACCTTGGTCCAGGCAGCCACGAAGTCGCGCACGAATTTCTCCTCGTGCCCGTTCTCGGCATAGACCTCCGCCACGGCGCGCAGCTGCGAGTTGGAGCCGAAGACGAGATCGGTGCGCGTGGCGTGCCACTTTTCCTCGCCCGACTTGCGGTCCTTGCCGAGGAACTCTTCATCACCGCTATCGTCGACCACTTCCCACTTCGTGCCCATGTCGAGCAGGTTCACGAAGAAGTCGTTGGTCAGCTTGCCCGGACGATCCGTCAGCACACCGATGGCGTTGCCGTGCTTGGCGTGCTTGCTGACCGCACCCAGCGCGCGCATCCCGCCGACCAGCACGGTCATCTCGGGGATAGAGAGGCCCAGCAGGCTGGCCCGGTCGATCAGCAGATCCTCGGTCTTCACGCTCGCCTTGGTCTTCAGGTAGTTGCGGAAACCATCGGCGAAGGGTTCCATCGGCTCCCAGCTTTCGGCGTCGAACTGCTCTTCGCTCGCATCGCCGCGTCCGGTGGTGACGGGCACCGCAATGTCGAAGCCGGCATCCTTCGCCGCTTTCTCCACCGCAGCCGAACCCGCGATCACGATGGCATCGGCCATCGAGATATCGTCGCGCAGCTCGTCCAGCCTGGCGAGCACCGCGCCCAGTTCCTCCGGATCGTTGACCGCCCAGTTGCGGATGGCATCGAAGCGGATATGCGCACCGTTGGCGCCGCCGCGATGGTCGCTCTTGCGGTAGGTGCTGGCCGAAGCCCACGCCGCCTTGACCAGTTCGCTGACACTCAGCCCGCTACGCAGCACCTTGTCCTTGAAGATATCGACGGCGGTGTCGGACGCCACGCGTCCCGCGGGCACCGGGTCCTGCCAGATCAGGTCTTCGGCAGGTACGTCGGGGCCGAGGTAGCGTGCCTTGGGCCCCATGTCGCGGTGGGTCAGCTTGAACCACGCGCGGGCGAAGGCATCGTCGAGCGCCGCCTGATCGTCGCGGAAGCGTTCGGAGATCTTGCGATAATCCGGGTCCAGCTTCAGCGCCATGTCGGCGGTGGTCATCATGGTCGGGACCTTTTTGGACGGATCGCGCGCATCGGGCGCCATGTCCTCGGGGTCCGGATCGATCGGTTGCCACTGCTTGGCGCCCGCCGGGCTTTCGACCAGCTCGTATTCGTACTTGAACAGCAGGCGGAAATAGTCGCCGCCCCACTGCGTCGGGTTGGGCGTCCATGCACCTTCGAGGCCGGAGGTGGTGATGTGGCCCTTCTCGATCTGCTCGGCGTCGGTGGCCCAGCCAAAGCCCATGTGCTGCAGGGCTTCAGATTCGGGAGACCCGCTGAGCTGGTCGGGCGGGACGGCGCCGTGGCACTTGCCGAAGGCGTGGCCGCCCGCGGTCAGCGCGACGGTTTCCTCGTCGTTCATGGCCATGCGCGCGAAGGTTTCCTTCATGTCGCGCGCCATGCCCTCGGCATCGTGCGGATTGCCTCCGGGGCCTTCGGGATTGACGTAGATCAGTCCCATCTGGATCGCCGCGAGCGGGTTTTCGAGCGCCTTGCCTTCATCGGGAATGATGCGGGTTTCGACGCCTTCGTCGACCCACTCTTCTTCCGAGCCCCAGTAGATGTCCTGCTCGGGCTCGTAGACGTCCTTGCGGCCGCCGCCGAAGCCGAACACGGGCCCGCCCATGCTTTCGATGGCGACATTGCCGGTCAGGATGAACAGGTCCGCCCAGCTGATGTGCTTCCCGTATTTCTGCTTGATCGGCCACAGCAGACGCCGCGCCTTGTCGAGGTTGCCGTTATCGGGCCAGGAGTTGAGCGGAGCAAATCTCTGCTGGCCGCTGGACGCGCCGCCGCGCCCGTCGCCCGTGCGGTAGGTACCCGCCGCGTGCCATGCCATGCGGATGAAGAACGGGCCGTAGTGGCCGTAATCCGCCGGCCACCAGTCCTGGCTGTCGGTCATCAGCGCATGGAGGTCTTTCTTCAGCGCATCGTAATCGAGTGCGTTGAATGCCTCGCAGTAATCGAAATCCTCGCCCATCGGATCGGGCGAGCGCCCGCCCTGGGTGAGGATGTGCAGGTCCAGCGCATCGGGCCACCAGTCCTTGTTGGTGCGCCCCAGCAGCGCGCGCACGCCGCCATCGCCATGTACCGGGCAACCGCCGCCCATCGAACCAGTCTTCGCGTCCATCATCCGCTCCTTCTCGTTGGCGACTCGTGTCGCGTCATGAAGGGAGAATGCGTGAAACCGTGTGATTGGTCCAATCGATTAATTGCGTATCATTTATTGGATGAGCCGATGATGCAGCGAAGGTCTGCCAGAACCTCTCATGCGGCGTCGCAAAAGACCTCCCTGGCCACCTGCATCGCGTTCAGCGCCGCGGGAAAGCCCGCATAGACGCTTATCTGGATGATGATTTCCTCGATCTCGGTTTTCGTCACCCCGACATTGAGACCGGCCTGGATATGCACCTTGAGCTGGGGTTGGGCCGTGCCCATCGCGGTGAGCGCGGCGATGGTGGCCATCTCGCGCTCCCGCAGGCCGAGGCCGGGTCGCGCGTAAATGTCCCCGAACGGATATTCGATCGTGTAGCGGGCGAGATCGGGCGATATGTCCTGAAGGCTGTCGATCACCTTCTGTCCGGCTTCGCCGTCTATCTTGCGCAGGTTTTCCAGACCCTGTTCGAACCTGTCGGTCATGCTCGGATGCCTTTCATCGTGTCGTGGAGGATGGCGAAATAGCCCGGCAGAACCTCGTCCAGCGTGGCGTGGCCTGCAGGAGTGAGCGCTACGTCGCGCGCGCGCGCATCGTGCGCATTGCTGGAGATTGCGATCAGGCCCGCCTTCTCCAGCCCTTGCAGGGTGCGGGTGACGACGGGTCGCGATACGTCCAGCCGCTCCGCAATCTCGCCCGCCGTCAGGCTGTCGCGATCGGGTTCGCGGTCGATCACGATCATGGCGAGGAAGCGCAGCTGCGAAAGCTCGTGCCGCGCGAAATAGGCCTCAAGCTCGCGGATCAGGAGGCTGCCGTCGCGCATGATGCGCAGCGCGCGCAGAACCTCGTCGGCATCGAAATCCTCCAACCGGGAGGCATAACCTTCGACCATCTGCCGGCTGGGCAGTTCTTTCAGAAAAAACACGGCGACTACCGGACCGGGCGCAGATGGAGAATCTGCGGCTCTTCGGCGAGCCATTCGCGGTAGGCTTCGAAGACGGCCGCCGTGTATGCTTGCGCATGATGAGCTGCCAGCGCGCCCTCGTCGCGCCATTCCTCGTACAGGTGCAGGGTGCCCTTCGCGGGGTCTTCGCTCACCCGGAATTCGATGCAGCCGGGCTCGGCACGGGTCCGCTCGACAATGCTGCAGATCGCGTCGCGCGCTGCGCTATAGTGCTCCCGGTGCGGGGCGATGCGCGCGATCACATTCAGCTGTTCACTCATGTACGCCTCAAGTAGTTACCATGCTAACTATATCGACAGGGACACGCGGCGGTCAACCCTCGGAACATCAGAGGGTCGACCGCCGCTGGAACGCGGTGTTCGAGACTGCGGGAGTCAGGCGGCCTGCGCGATCTCGTCGGCCGGTTCGGTGCGGATCAGGTAGTCGAACGCGGTCAGGCCGGCCTTGGCGCCCTGGCCCATCGCGACCACGATCTGCTTGTAGGGTACGGTCGTCGCATCGCCTGCGCCGAAGATGCCGGGCAGGTTGGTCGCGCCACGCTCGTCGGTGACGATCTCGCCGTGCTTGGAAAGCTCCAGCCCGGAGTCCTTCAGCCATTCGGTGTTGGGAACGAGGCCGATCTGCACGAACACGCCCGCCAGCTCGATCGTGCGTTCTTCGCCGCTCTCGCGGTCCTTCACGATGATGCCGTTCACGCGGCTGCCGTCGCCAGTAATCTCGGTCGTCTGGCCGTTGGTGACGATCTCGACATTGTCGAGGCTTTCGAGCTTCTTCACCAGCACCGCATCGGCGCGCAGCTGCGTGTCGAATTCGATCAGGGTCACGTGGTCGACGATCTTGGCGAGGTCGATCGCGGCTTCAACGCCGGAGTTGCCGCCGCCGATCACCGCGATCCGCTTGCCCTTGAACAGCGGGCCGTCGCAGTGCGGGCAGTAGGCCACGCCCTTGTTGCGGTAGTCCTGCTCGCCCGGAACGCCGAGATTGCGCCAGCGTGCGCCGGTCGCGAGGATGATTGCGCGGGCGGACAATTCGCCGCCATTGGCGAAGCGGACCTTGTGCATGCCGCCTTCGCTCTTGGCGGGGATCAGCTCTTCGGCCTGAACGAGGTCGATCTTGTCGATCTCGTTGGCCTTCACCTGCTCGTCGAGGTCGGCGGAAAGCTTGGGGCCTTCGGTATAGGCGGTGCCGGGCAGGTTCTCGATGCCCAGCGTGTCCTGCAGCTGCCCGCCGAAACGCTCGCCCGCGATGCCGGTGCGAAAGCCCTTGCGCGCGGTATAGACCGAGGTCGCGACCCCGGCGGGCCCGCTCCCGATCACGAGCACTTCGTAGGGCTCTCGCTCGTTCAGCTTGGCAGCGGCCTTGGCGCCCGCGCCGGTATCGAGCCGTTCGAGGATCTGCGGCAGTTCGATCTTGCCGTTGTAGAAGCTTTCGCCGTTCAGGAAGGTCGCGGGCACGGCCATGATGTCGCGCGCCTCGACCTCGTCCTTGTAGGCACCGCCTTCGATCAGCGTGGCGGTGATGCGGCTGTTCTCCAGCGCCATAAGGGTCAGCGCCTGAACTACATCCGGGCAGTTGTGGCACGAGAGCGAGAAGAACATCTCGAACTCCAGATCGGTCTCGATCCGGCGGATATCCTCCAGCACATCGGCATCGACCTTGGGCGGATGCCCGCCCGCCCACAGCAGCGCGAGCACCAGCGAGGTGAACTCGTGGCCCATCGGCAGCCCGGCAAAGCGGACCCACTTTTCGGCATCCTTGCCGCGCCGGATGATGAAGCTGGGGCGGCGTTCGTGATCGCCATCGAAGTCCACGCTGACGAGGTCGTGCAGCGCGGCTATCTCTTCGAGCAGTTCGCGCGTCTTGGCCGAAGTCTCGTCCTCGCCCAGCGATGCGACAAGCTCCACCGGCTCGCGCAGATTTTCGAGGTACTGCTTCAGCTGCTGCGTCATCTGGGCGTCAAGCATGGGGAAACTCCATCCTGATAAGTCATTGCGAGCCGCATCGCGCGGCCCGGCAATCCATCTTTCAACGCATCGTTCACGGGATGGGTTGAAAGATGGATCGATGTGTCACTGTAATGTCCCCCACCTCGCGGGGGGAGGGGAGGCCCGGCGCATGCCGAGCCTCCGGTAGTGTCGCTTAAAGCTTGCCGACCCTTAGAGCTTGCCCACAAGGTCGAGCGAGGGGGTCAGCGTGTCGCTGTCTTCTTCCCACGCGGCCGGGCAGACCTGGCCGGGGTTGTTGCGGACATACTGCGCAGCCTTGATCTTGCGGACCAGTTCGGTCGCATTGCGGCCCACGCCTTCGCAGGTCTGCTCCATCACCTGGATCACGCCGTCGGGATCGACCACGAAGGTCGCACGGTCGGCGAGGCCCATTTCCTCGCGCAGAACGCCGAAGTTCTTGGAGATCGTGTGCAGCTGGTCACCCAGGAAGGCGAACTTGAGCTTGCCGATCTTTTCCGAGGTGTCGTGCCATGCCTTGTGGCTGAAATGCGTGTCGGTGCTGACGCCGTAGACGTCCACGCCCATCTTCTGCAGCGTGTCGTACTGCGCGCCGAGGTCTTCCAGTTCGGTCGGGCACACGAAGGTGAAGTCCGCCGGATAGAAGAAGAAGACGGCCCACTTGCCCTTCACGTCCTCGTCGGTGACTTCGAAGAAGTCCTTGTCGGCCTGGAAGGCGGTTGCCTTGAACGGTTTGATCTGGCTTCCGATGATACCCATTCGCTGTCTCCTGTAGGGGTTGAAACTCGACGCCTAGATAAGGGCTGCTGCGACGCACAAAAGCGATTTGTGGCGATGGCACCAATCGGAATTATCGATGAAATCGGTGGAACTTTTCTCGGGCAGGCGTAGCAAGCGAATTTGAACTGCGCTGCGCCGGTTTGTCCGATCCAGGCCAAGTCTGACTCACCCGGTCAGGGTTGCGAAGCAGAAATGGGCCGAGCGCGGGATCTGAGGGCACTGACCACGCTATAATGAAGCCGGACGCTTGCCGGTAGAATTATGGATTCCGCTCTATCCCCTCCTTGCCATATCCGGCTCAGACCGCTGTCCGCGCGATGCGTTCGTGTCGCTGGCAAGCATAGAACGACCCCAGGAGTAATCCCAAGGCGGTGCGTTCGCGAACTGATGTTGGGGCATTATTCTATTTACGGCTCGTACCCGGGTTCGGTCTTTAACCAATCCCAAGCTGGTTTTCGATTACGATTCCTGCGGAGGGAGTGAAGATGTCGAAGCCAAACGCGGTCGAGGTCGAGCGCGGTCTGTTGTCGATCGCCTATGCCAACCTTCGCACTTTGCTCGTCATGAGCGTGGTTGCATCGCTCGGCGCGTCGGTGGTGCTGAGCGGGGCGGGATACACGTGGATCTGGTTCTGGTTTGCCGGGCTGGTTTTTCTCAACCTGGTTCGGTTCGCACTCGGCCGCGGCGTTTCGGCAGAAAAAATTCAGCAGGCCGAAATGCCTATGGTCGCCCGATACCGCCGGACCTACGCGATCGGATTATATGGCTCGGCGGCGCTGTGGCTGGCTCCGCTATCATTGGTAGGGCATGACTCGGTCGCGTCGATCTATACGCTGGCCATAATCTTCTCCGCACTGGCGGCCGGTGGAACGGGCATCATGGCCGCCCTCTTGCGGGAGGGGCGGACCTACATAGCGATCATGCTGGGGCCGGCATCCATCCTCATGTTCCGGGGCTTTGAGGACGGCACGGTTCTGATGGCGCTCGGCCTCGTTTTTCTGGCAGTTATGCTGGTGGTCCATGATCGGAACCACAAGGTCACGCGCAGGGCGCTGGAACTCTCGATCGAGAACCGGCGGTTGGTCGAGGAACTGCAATCGGTCAATGCGGGCCTGGAAGACACGGTCGCCACGCGCACCAGGCAACTGGCGAATGCCGCGAACAGCGACGATCTGACCGGGCTGGCAAACCGGCGCGGCCTGATCGAGTGGATGGGGCGCCACCTCGATCCAGACGACGCCCGCGAAGCATCGGTGCTGTTCCTGGACCTCGACCGGTTCAAGCAGATCAACGACGCGATGGGCCATTCCGTTGGCGACCAGGTTCTGAAAGTCGCCTCGCAGCGAATGATGGCCTGCGTGCCGGAGGGTGCCATGCTGGCGCGCTGGGGGGGCGACGAATTCGTTATCGTCCTGCCACAGACCGAGGATGTCAGAGCCACTGCTCAGGATCTTTCCACCTGTCTGATCGAGAGGATCGGCCAGCCTATCCTGATCGACGATCATGCGATGAGTATCGGGCTATCCGTCGGCGCATCGTTCTACCCCTCCGATGCAAGGGATCACCGCGCCCTGATCCTTGCGGCCGATCTCGCCATGGCAGAGGTCAAGCGCAACGGGCGTGGCGCAAGCCTCGAATATTCCGAGACGCTGAGCCTCGTCCAGAGACGGCGCTTCGATCTCGGTCGCGCCCTCGGAACGGCCATAGAAAACAACGAGCTGTTCCTCGAATACCAACCGATCGTGGACTCTTCGACAGGGCGGATCCACGCATTCGAGGCCTTGGCCCGCTGGCAGCACCCCACCTTGGGCAAGATCAATCCTGCGGAATTCATCGCATTGGCCGAAACGACCGACCGGATCACTGCGCTTGGCGATCTCGTCCTTGAGGAGGCTTGCCGGGAAGCGGCAACATGGCCCTGCAGCGATAATGCCCCCAAAGTGGCAGTCAACGTATCGGTCAAGCAGTTGCGGGACGAAACCTTTGCCATGAAGGTCCTGCGCATACTGGCTCGTACGAAGCTTCCGCCGGGCCGGCTCGAACTTGAAGTCACGGAATCGCTGTTCGAAAACGATCACCCGGCAATCATCAAGCAGACGATCTCCAGTTTGCGCGCACTGGGCGTTTTCATCGCGATCGACGATTTCGGCACTGGCTATTCGTCCCTCTCGCGTCTGCAAACCCTGCCGATCAATGCGGTGAAGATCGACCGGTCCTTCGTCGCGGACCTGGAGGGGAACGGTCGCGCGGTGATCGAGAGCATCATCATGATCGCAAGGCGGCTCGAGCTCGATGTGGTGGCGGAAGGTGTCGAGACGGATACCCAGCTTGAGACCCTGATCGGCATGGGGGTGAATTGCCTGCAGGGCTATCTCCTCGGCCCTCCTTCACGGCAGACGGATAGCTATTTCGAAACAGAGCGCTCCGACTGGATCGCAGGTGACTTCGGCAGGCGTTCGGGTCGCTCTGTTCACCACCTTTACAAATCCACCGAAGGTTTGGAACCAAGGGCTGGTGGACAGCCGTTATCGCGACGCTGACGCAGGCCCCGATCGAAGCCCGAAGTTGCCGCAGAGGGATTGGATCGAGGAAATCCGCATCCGGCTCGTCAGCGAACGCCTATTCCCCGCACTGCGCCCGGTGCAGCAGCGCCTGATCCGCCAGCGCGCAGGCCATCACCGCCTCGACCACGGGCACGCCGCGAATGCCGACGCAGGCGGCGTGGCGGCCCTTGGTGCTGATCTGGGTTGCTTTGCTCTCAATCCCCGTCCTGGCCTGGGCCGAGCCCTTCGAGCCACATCCAGCGCGCATCCGCGCCGTAGGATGCGAGCTTTGCGGCGATTGCGGGCGAGTGGCCTTCGCAAAAGCCAAGCCGGTGCCAGAAGCTGTGCGCGCCTTCCACGGCCACCAGTTCCGCCTCGCCAAGCCCGCTGGCTCGGGCAGAGTCGAAAGCACGGGCGACCAGCCGCTCGCCCAAGCGAAGCCCGCGTGCGTCCGGCGCGATGGCGAGGTCGTGGATATAGAGCACGTCGCTCGCCCCGGCGGGGCCCGTCAGAGTGCCGATCGCGGGCGGGTTCGCCCGCTCCCACCCATGCGCGATCAGATACCCGACCATCGCGCCCGCCCGGCGGCCCGTGAAGCAAAAGGACGGTGAGAGACCTAGCCGCGCGGCGAACACCGCCGGACCTTCCTGAAGCGACACGGGATAAGCCTGCGCCTGGATCGCGAGCGCTTCGGGAATATCGCCGGGCTCCATCGGCGTGATGTGCACGCCATTGCCGCCGCTCATGGATCAACCGCTACCCGCACTGCGCCCGATGTAGCAGCGCCTGATCTGCCAGCACGCACGCCATCATCGCCTCGACCACGGGCACACCCCGAATTCCAACGCAGGGGTCGTGGCGGCCCTTGGTGCTGATCTGGGTCGCTTCACCCTCCCGCGTGATCGTGTCGACCGGGGTCAGGATCGATGATGTAGGCTTGAACGCCACGCGGCAGGTGACCGGCTGGCCGGTGGCGATCCCGCCCGCGATGCCGCCCGCGTGGTTGGCGGCGAACTCGGGCGCGTCTCCGCCTGCCGAGGGCCGCATCGGGTCGGCGTTCTGCTCGCCCGAGAGACGCGCGGCGTCGAAGCCGTCGCCGATCTCCACGCCCTTGACCGCATTGATACTCATCATCGCCGCTGCCAGCTCGCTATCGAGCTTGGCGTAGAGTGGCGCGCCCCAGCCCGCAGGCACGCCGGTCGCCACGCATTCGACCACCGCGCCGAGCGACGAGCCTGCCTTGCGCGCGTCGTCGACCAGTGTTTCCCAGCGCTTCGCAGCGTCCGCGTCGGGGCACCAGAAGGGGTTTTGCCCGATCTGCTCGGCGTCGAACTTTGCCGGGTCGATCCGGTCGCCGCCGATCTCTGCGACGTAGGCGAGGATGCTCACCTGCGGCACGACCAGCCGCGCGACCGCGCCTGCCGCCACGCGCATCGCGGTTTCGCGTGCGCTCGACCGCCCACCGCCGCGATAGTCGCGGAAGCCGTACTTCGCGTCGTAGGTGTAGTCGGCGTGGCCAGGGCGATAGGCCTGCGCGACGTTCGAATAGTCCTTCGATCGCTGATCGACATTCTCGATCATCAGCGAAATCGGCGTGCCCGTCGTGCGCTGTATTCCGTCTTGGCCCTCGAACACGCCCGAGAGGATGCGCACCGCATCGGGCTCGCGCCGCTGGGTGGTGAACTTGCTCTGCCCCGGCTTGCGCTTGTCGAGCCACGGCTGGATGTCTTCCTCGGTGAGCGCAATGCCCGGCGGGCACCCGTCGACGACCGCGCCGATCGCCGGCCCGTGGCTTTCCCCCCAGGTGGTGAAGCGGAAGACCCGCCCGAATGTGTTCCAGCTCATGCGCGAAGCGTTGCCGCAAGCACGGCGCGCTGTCCACGGCGCAACGCTTGCCGTGAATTTTCCTACTCCGCCGGGGCGCGGTATGGTGCGCGCCGCTCTTTCCCATTGTCGGGATTCGGGTTTGCCCGACCTGATCGAACGGATCGATAAATGCTCACGCAGTGATCGAGTGGATTTCCACCCCTGGACACTGTGTCAGGTGTGTCAGGGCGGCGTCCGGCTTGGCAAAACCTGCGCACTGCGCTGGCATTGCGAGTCGGCCTAGGGCAGGAACAGGCGCGCTCAAGTAGCGAAGCGGTAGCGCAGAATAGAGACTCATGATTGCAAAGCTCACAGGAACGCTCGACGCGACCGGCCCCGACTGGGCAGTGATCGACGTGGGCGGGGTGGGCTACCTCGTCCACTGCTCTACCCGCACGCTCGACGCGCTGGGCAGCGAGGGCGGGGAAGCGCGGCTGTTCACCGACCTGCAGGTGAGCGAGAACGACATGCGCCTGCTCGGTTTCGCCGAGGCGGCGGAGCGCGACTGGTTCCGCCTGCTGACATCGGTGCAGGGCGTGGGCAGCAAGGTCGCGCTGGCGATCCTCTCCGTCCTGTCGGCGGGCGAGGTACAGGCGGCCTGCGCCAGCGGCGACGCGGCGATGGTCGCGCGGGCGAACGGCGTGGGGCCAAAGCTGGCGGGCCGGATCGTCAACGAGCTGCAGGACAAGGCGGGCGCGCTACCTGCGGCCCCGGGCGGGGTGGCGGTGGCGGCTCCCAAAGGCGGGGCGAGCGCGGACGCGGTCTCCGCGCTGGAGAACCTCGGCTTCAAGCCCGCAGTGGCGGCCAAGGCCGTGGCCGAGGCGATGGGCGAACTGGGAGAAGGCGCAAGCGAGGGCGAGCTGATCCGCATCGCGCTCAAGAAGGCGGCGGGGTGATATTCAAAAGGGGCAACTATGGGGATTTGCGGCTGAACGGCTGCATCAAGGTGTGGGTGCCTGTCATCCTCGGGATGATCCTCGCAGCCATGGCAATCGTTCACCACGTGACGGATTGGATCGAGGCTGTTGAGCAATGTGACGCGCAAGGCGGCGCATGGGTTGGTGGCGCAATGCCTGGCGCTTACTGTGTGGAAGCACCTGAGGAGCCAATCGCGTGGTAGTTCGCAAACAAGGTCGAAGGATCGGAGTATGAAGCCCGTAGCAGTTGCCATCACGATGGCTCTCGGGATCGGCGCGCCTGCGGCGGCGCAGGAGGCCTCCTACGGGCCGGTGTTCACCGAGTTCGGCCCCGTGGCGGACGTGCCCGATGCCGACTTCGCCATTCCCGAGGACGCGAGCTTCCATGTCGCCTTCGACGTTGCGCGCGCTGCCGAGGAGGGCAAGCTCAACCGCGGCTTCGAGAGCGCGGCGCGGCTCATCAACATGCACGCGCGCGCCGGGGTCGAGCCGATGGAGAACCGCGCGGCGGTGGTCGTCCACGGCGCTGCGGTGCTCGACCTGCTGAGCGATGACGCTTGGGTAGCGCGCGATCGCGGCGAGGCGAACCCCTCGGGCGCGATGGTGCGCGAAATGATCGACCAGGGCGTGCGCTTCATCGTCTGCGGACAGAGCGCGGCGGGGCAGGGCGTCGCAAAGTCCGAACTGCTCCCCGGCGTGGAACTCGCCCTCTCCGCCATGACCGCCCACGCGCTGCTCCAGCAGCAGGGCTATACGGTGAACCCGTTTTGAGGGCCCTTCTTTCCTTCATCGTTTTGCTGTGTGCGGTCATGGCTGCGCCAGCGAATGCCTGCATGTCCACCGGACCGGACGGATACTCAACCGGTTTGGTGTGGGAAACGAAGCCGACCAATGTACCGGCGGATAGCATCCTGCTCGAGGTGACTGACCCGCGTCCGATAGCGGATGCTTGGGCATTTACCGCGCGTGTGATTGCAGGACCGGATGCGATGCAGGGGAAACGTTATCGCTTCGTACCAATGAACAACACGTCGTGTGTAGGGTGGGGCGCTGAAGAAGGGTTCATGGTGATTAGGCGCAAGCCGAGTACTATGGAAGTTGCCGGCTCCGAAGTGGGGGTGTGGGAGGTTATCGATTACGCCCCCACAATCTTCAACGAGATTATGAGACGGATATTCGGAGGTCCGCCTTGGCGGTACCCGGGCAAGCCATCCGACCGGCTAGAGTGACCAACGTGACCGACCAACCCCTCCACACCCCCGAACGCCTGCCGGACGATCCCGATGCGGCGCTGCGGCCCAAGAGCCTCACCGAGTTCATCGGGCAGGAGGCTGCGCGCGAGAACCTCGGTGTGTTCATCGCCGCCGCGAAGACTCGCGGCGAGGCGATGGATCATACGCTGTTCTTCGGGCCGCCGGGGTTGGGGAAGACCACGCTGGCGCAGATCGTCGCGCGCGAGCTGGGGGCGGGGTTCCGCTCGACCAGCGGGCCGGTGATCGCCAAGGCGGGCGACCTCGCCGCGCTGCTGACCAATCTCGAACCGCACGACGTGCTGTTCATCGACGAGATCCACCGCCTCAATCCGGTGGTCGAGGAAGTGCTCTATCCCGCCATGGAAGACCGCGCGCTCGACCTGATGATCGGGGAGGGGCCCTCGGCGCGATCCGTCCGGATCGACCTGCCGCCCTTCACGCTGATCGGCGCGACCACGCGGCAGGGCCTGCTGACTACCCCCTTGCGCGATCGCTTCGGCATTCCGGTGCGCCTGAACTTCTACACGCACGAGGAGCTGGAGCGGGTGGTGACGCGCGGCGCGAACAAGCTGGGCCTCAAGATCGAGCCCGATGGCGCGCGCGAGATCGCGCGGCGCTCTCGCGGGACGCCGCGTGTTGCAGGCCGCCTGCTGCGCCGGGTGCGCGACTTCGCGAGTGTCGACAACGCGCCGAGCATCACCGCGCAGGTGGCCGACAGCGCGCTGACCAAGCTGGAAGTCGATTCGCTGGGGCTCGATGCGATGGACCGGCGCTACCTCACGATGATCGCGGAGACCTATGGCGGCGGCCCGGTCGGGATCGAGACGCTGGCGGCGGGCCTCGCCGAACCGCGCGACACGCTGGAAGATGTGGTCGAGCCGTTCCTGATCCAGCTCGGGCTGGTGGCGCGCACTGCGCGGGGGCGCTGCCTCAATCCCGGCGGCTGGCAGCATCTGGGGCTGGATGCACCGAAAGGTGATTCGCCCGACCTGTTCGCGGGTAAGTCCTGAGAATGGCGTAACCCTTCGTCCGGGGGCGGTGCCAGCATGGGACAGGTGGCGATGCAGCCCGGCGGCGCTCCGCCAGATCTTCGCAAATCAATGCCTTTTCATGGTTAATCGCGTTGCGCGAAGGCCCCTGCATCGGGCCTAAGGCAAATAGGCGCGCTGTACCCAACCATCGGAGCCGCCGGTGGCAACGGTTTGTAAAGCGCTCTGCAAGTAAAGAGCCTGGCATATGTCGATGAAGATCGCCCTCGCAAAACTATCCGCCACCGCAGCGGGCACCGCAATGCTTGCGGGCGGAGCGCTCCACGTGGCCGAAGAGCAGGTCGGGGAATACGGGTACAAGTCCGTCAAGGAAGACCCGGCGCCCGCCATGCGCTACATCAAGGAAGACCGCGTTGTAGAGCGGGAGGTGCCCCGCACCACGCTGCGCAAGCGCCGGGTCGTCAAGCGGACGGTGGAATGCGTGCCCGCCAGCCTGGCTGGCCAAGGCTATGCAGGCGGTGTCGGTGCGGGCGAGCAGATCGTCTACGACGCGCGCGAAGGCCGCGCCCAGATATCGCACTATGACGAGGATCTTGTGGCCGCAGCAGAAGCCTGCGCCCGGATGGGCGACGGCGCATCGCGGACCGTGGTGGCGGTCGCACCCACCGCAACCCAGGTCGGATTTGGCGGCGGCGGCTTTGCCGGCGGCGGTGGCGGCCAGGGCGGAGGCCCGGTCGTGATCGGCGGCAGCGGAGGCGGCGGTTTCGGCGGTGGCTTCTTCGGCGGCTTCTTCGGCGGTGGCGGCAGCAGCGGTGGGGTGGCGATCAGCACGACCACCAGCGGCGTCGGATCGTCGAGCGGCGTCAATATCGACATCGAGGTCGGCAGTTCCACTTCGACTTCGGGCGGGTCCACATCCACTTCGTCGTCGTCCTCGACGTCCACCTCGGGCGGATCGACTTCGACCTCCACGTCCACCGGTGGGCTGACGTCCACCACGACCAGTTCCTCCTCCGGCGATGTGTCGAGCTCGGGCGACGTTTCGAGCTCCTCGTCGGGTGACGTATCCAGCTCATCCTCGGGCGACGTTTCCAGCTCGTCTTCTGGCGATGTTTCGAGTTCATCCTCGGGCGATGTCAGCTCCAGTTCGTCGACCTCCGGTGACGTGTCGAGCAGCAGTTCCACGTCCGGCGATGTGAGCAGCAGCTCTTCGACGTCGGGCGATGTTTCCAGCAGTTCCTCGACCTCGGGCGACGTATCTTCCAGTTCGTCCACCTCGGGCGACGTCAGCACCTCGGGCTATTCGAGCACGGGCGGTTCGGGCCATCCGGGCGGCAGCAGCGGTACGCCGGTCCCGGCACCGCCTGTCGGCCTCCTGTTCGGCGCGGCCGCGCTGGCCATCATCACCCGCCGCAAGTGGGCTTCCAGAACCGACGACTGATCGGCGCTTCGACCGCAAGGGTCGCAGGAGCGCTGTGTCTTGGGCGGGGGCGGCTTGCCAGGAGCCGCCTCCGCCCTTTCCATTTCCGGATAGCAAAAGGCCCGACCGCTTCGCGCGGCCGGGCCTTTCGTTTTCGGACCGTTGCCAGGCTTACTGGCTGGCGAGTTTGCGGATCACGTACTGCAGGATGCCGCCGTTGCGGTAGTAGTCCAGCTCGTTCTCGGTATCGATCCGGCACTTGGCGGTGAAGCTGAAGGTCGAGCCGTCCTCGCGGGTCACATCCACGGTAACGTCCTGCGCAGGCTTCAGATCGGCGAGGCCGCGAATGGTGAAGCTGTCGGTGCTGGTGAGGCCCAGACTCTCCCGGTTGTCGCCATCCTTGAACTGCAGCGGCAGCACGCCCATCCCGACCAGGTTGGAGCGGTGGATACGCTCGTAGCTCTCCACGATCACGGCGCGCACGCCCAGCAGGATCGTGCCCTTGGCGGCCCAGTCGCGGCTGGAGCCGGTGCCGTATTCCTTGCCGCCGATCACCACCAGCGGCGTGCCGTCTTCCTTGTGACGCATCGCGGCGTCGTAGATCGGCATCTGTTCGCCCTTGTAGGTGGTGTAGCCACCTTCGACGCCCGGGACCATTTCGTTCTTGATGCGGATATTGGCGAAGGTGCCGCGCATCATCACGTCGTGGTTGCCGCGGCGGCTGCCGTAGGAGTTGAAGTCCGCCTTCGCGACCTGATGGTTCTTCAGGTACTCGCCCGCCGGGCTGTCTTCCTTGATCGAGCCTGCGGGGCTGATGTGGTCGGTCGTGACCGAATCGCCCAGAATGGCGAGCGGCTTGGCGTCCGCAATGTCCGCGACCGGCTCCGGATCCATCTTCATCCCGTCGAAGAACGGCGGGCTGGCGACGTAGGTGCTGGTCGGGTTCCACTGGTAGGTATCGCTCGCCTCGACCGTGATCGCGCGCCAGTGCTCGTCACCTTCGTAGACGTTGGCGTAACGATCGACGAACATGTCGCGGCCGACATTGGCTGCGCGCAGGTCCGCGATTTCCTGATTGGTCGGCCACACGTCCGCCAGCATCACCGGCTCGCCCTGCTCGTCGAGGCCGAGCGGGGTGTCGATGATGTCCTCGGTCACCGTGCCCTTGATCGCGTAGGCGACCACCAGCGGCGGCGAGGCGAGGAAGTTGGCACGCACATCGGGCGAGACGCGGCCTTCGAAGTTGCGGTTGCCCGACAGGACCGAGGCGGCAACGATATCATTGCTGTTGATTGCCTTGCTGATCGGCGGAGCGAGCGGGCCCGAGTTGCCGATGCAGGTCGTGCAGCCATAGCCGACAAGGTCGAAGCCCATGGCATCGAGATCGTCCTGCAGGCCCGACTTGACGAGGTAGTCGGTGACCACCTGCGATCCGGGCGCGAGCGAGGTCTTCACCCACGGCTTGGGCTTGAGGCCCTTCTCGCGCGCCTTCTTGGCGACCAGACCTGCGGCGATCAGCACATCCGGGTTGGAGGTGTTGGTGCAGCTGGTGATCGCGGCGATCACGACGTCGCCGTCGCCCACGTCGTGGTGCGTATCTTCCACGTCGACGCGGTGCGGCTTGTCCTTCTTGTAGATTTCCTTGAGGTCGCGGTTGAACAGCTCGTCCACCTCGGGAAGCGCAACCTTGTCCTGCGGGCGCTTGGGCCCCGCAAGGCTGGGCACGACCTTCGACAGATCGAGTTCCAGCGTGCTGGAGAAGACCGGCTCCACATCGGGGTGGACCCACAGGCCCTGTTCCTTGGCATAGGCTTCCGCAAGCGCAATCTCGTGCTCGTCGCGGCCCGTGAGGCGCAGGTAGTCGAGCGTCTTGTCGTCGATGCCGAAGAACCCGCAGGTCGCGCCGTATTCGGGCGACATGTTGGAGAGCGTCGCGCGGTCCGCCAGCGTGAGCGATTCAAGGCCGGGGCCGTAATATTCGACGAACTTGCCGACCACGCCGTGCGCACGCAGCATCTGCGTGGCGGTCAGCACGAGGTCGGTCGCGGTGACGCCTTCGGCGAGCTTGCCGGTGAACTTGAAGCCGACCACTTCGGGGATCAGCATCGAGATCGGCTGGCCCAGCATTGCGGCTTCGGCTTCGATCCCGCCGACGCCCCAGCCCAGCACGCCAAGGCCGTTGACCATCGTGGTGTGGCTGTCGGTGCCGACGCAGGTGTCGGGGTAGGCGACCATGGTGCCGTCAGGGTCTTCGCTCGACCACGTGCAGCGCGCGATGTATTCGAGGTTTACCTGGTGGCAGATGCCGGTGCCCGGAGGCACGGCAGAGAAGTTCTCGAAGCTCTTGGAGCCCCACTTTAGGAAGTCGTAACGCTCCGCATTGCGGGCGTATTCGAGCTCCATGTTCTTTTCCATCGCCTTGGGATGGCCGAACTCGTCGACCATCACCGAGTGGTCGATGACCAGGTTCACGGGGACCTGCGGATTGATCTTCTGCGTGTCGCCGCCCAGCGCCTTGATCGCGTCGCGCATCGCGGCAAGGTCGACCACGCAGGGCACGCCGGTGAAGTCCTGCAGCAGCACGCGCGCAGGGCGGTACTGGATTTCGCCGCCGGTTTCCGGCGTCTGCACCCGGCTGGCGATTTCCTTCGCATTGTCGACCGAAACCGTGTGGCCGCCGTCTTCGAAGCGCAGCATGTTCTCCAGCAGAACCTTCAGGCTGAAGGGCAGGCGCGAGACGTCGCCGATCTGCTCGGACGCCTTGGCGAGCGAGTAGTAGGCGTAGTCCTTGCCGTCGACGGTGAGGGTGCTGCGGGTTCCGAGGGTGTCCTTGCCGACCTGGGTCATGGTGCTGGCGGTCCTTTCTGTTGCTTCTTGCGGCGGGTTGGTGGGCTCTTGCCCATCCAACGGGCGGGGCGCCGATATGTGCCGCGCGCTTTTGCCTGTGCGGGTGCGAAAATCAAGCTCTCGCGCCGTGTTTCAGGGAGCAGATGCCTCCGGGCCGCCCGCGACGCGTGCAGGAGCGCGCCCTTTCGAAGCGGCAATCCAGGTGCCGACAACGATCAGGGCGACCCCGGCAATCGTGCCTGTGTCCACGCTTTCAGCGAAGAACAGCCAGCCGAACAGCGCCGCCCAGCAGAAGCCCGAGTACTCGACCGGCAGCAGTGCCTGGGCTTCGGCCCGCGCGTAGGCCCATGCTATCGCCATCGCGCCACCAACGGTCAGCAGGCCGGCCATCACCAGGCCCGGTTGCACCGCAACCGGCGGGGCAACGAAGAACCAGGGGGCCGCGATGCCCAGCACGATGGCCGAGATACCGCCATGGAACGCGGCCACCTCCAGCGGCCCGGCGCGCTGGGATTGCATGCGGATGATGATGAAATTGAGCGCGTAGAGGATCGTCGAGACCAGGATCGACGCAAAGCCCAGTACCGCATCGCCATCCATCTCCCCCCGTCCCAGGCGTGCGCCGAGTATCACCAGTGCGCCGGCAAAGCTGACCAGCGAGGCCAGGACCGCGCGGCGGGTGATCCGCTCGCCCAGCAGGATCGCCGCGAGGTAAAGCGCAATCAGCGGCGCGACGAAGGAGATCGCGATGGTTTCCGCGATCGGCAGCTTGGTCAGCGCGTAGAAAAACGTCAGCCCCATGAAGGCGGAACAGACGCCGCGCAGGACATGCAGGCGGAACGTTGCCCGGTCCGGCCAGTGCCTGCGCCGGGCCAGCCAGAGAGGTGCGGCTATCGCGGTGGCAATCGCGGCACGCAGCAGGGCGGCGGAAAACGCCCCGATGGCCAGCGCTGCACCCTTCATGAAGGCATCCATCAGCGACAGCATGGCGACGCCTGCAAGCGCAGCAAGAAACGGCGCGAGGGGATGATGTTCACGCATGATCGCACCGCGGTAGCGCAAAGCTGGCGAAAGCGTCACACTTCTGCCGCACAGATCGAGGAAATTCAGGCTTCATAAAGCGTTGTCGCTTGATGATTGCTGCAATTTCGGCAGAGGTTCATGCGCATGGGGACCGCCTCGCGCGCGCCGAACCCGACAACAGGACCCACTGATCGCCATGAACAAGATTACCGCGTCGCTTCTCCTGCTCGCTGGCACCGCGATGGCCTCGCCCGCAGCGCTGGTCGCTCAGGACATGCCTGCCAACCTTCTGCCGGACGAACAGGGCCCCGTCGAGCAGGACCCGCAGGATGACGACGCGGTAACCTCCGGCACGGCGACCGGTCCGGTGGAGCTGTCCAGCGATCCGGTGGTCCAGCAGATCGATCCGGTGGTGCAGCAGTGGTCGGTTGCGCAGGCGCAGTCGCTGGCAGCCGTCATCGAAGGCATTGCCGCGCATGGTCTGATCCCTGCCGACTACGACCTCGCGGGCCTGCGCGCGCACATTGCTGCGGGACCGGGCGCGACGCTCGATGCCGAAGCCAGCAAGCGTTTCGTCTGGCTGGTCGAGGACATGCGCGACGGCCGCACGCCGATGGACGGTCGCAAGCAGTGGTTCGTGATGGATCCGGACGCGGACCGCTATCGCAGCGGCACGATCCTGAAGCAGGCGCTGAGCGATGGCGACATCATGGGCGCGCTGGAAGGCGTGGCTCCGCTTCACCCCGATTACGCCGCGCTCAAGGCCGAGCTCGCCAAGGCGCAGCCGGGCAGCAAGCGGTACAAGCTGGTGCAGGCGAACATGGACCGCTGGCGCTGGCTGCCGCGCGATCTGGGCCACCATTACCTGATCACCAACGTGCCCGAATATCAGCTGCGCATTACCGTCAACGACAAGATCATGAAGACCTACCGCACCATCGTGGGCAAGCCGGGCCGCACCGCGACCCCGCAGCTCGCAGAGAGTGTGGAGGGCGTGATCCTCAACCCCAACTGGACCGTGCCGCAGTCGATCGTGAAGGGCGAAGGGCTGGGCGCGCGCGTGCTGAACAATCCTGCATGGGCGAAAGCCAAGGGCTACACCGCGACCCGCGGGGCGAATGGCTACATCAGCGTGGTGCAGGGCCCCGGCCCGGGCAATGCTCTGGGCCGGATGAAACTCGACATGCCCAACCGGCACGCGATCTTCTTCCACGATACCCCCTCGCGCAATCTGTTCAGCCAGTCCAACCGCGCGCTCAGCCATGGCTGCATCCGTACCGAGCGTGCGACCGAACTGGCCTTCACGCTGGCGATCCTGCAGGCCGGGCTGACGGCGCAGGAGGCGACCGATATTCTCGCCAGCGGCGAGTATACGCGGATCGGCTTCGACACGAAGATGCCCGCGTACATCACCTATTTCACGATGGCGACGAACATCGACGGCAAGATGTCGACCTTCAATGACATCTACGACCGCGACGCGCCCGTGCTCGCCGCGTTCGAGGCGCCGCGCAAGGCCAACCGCAGCCGCGTGACCGACGAGGAAATCATCGAGATCGTCAACGACCCGCGCGACATTGCGTAAGGTCGGCTAGTCCAGTTCGGCTTCGTCGAGCATCGAGATCACGTTCTGCCGGTAGAAAAAACCTGCCGGCAGAGCGAAGCCGAGCACGATGACGAAAGGTATCGGGTCGAAAGTGCGCCAATCGTCCATTTGATTGGAATAGTCGCCGAGCAACCAGTGAGATGCGAATGCTGCGCTTGCCAGGATCGCCGGCAGGATCAGCAACCATGCGCCGCGATGGCGAATGCGCTTTCCCAGCATCCATGCCACGGGCAGGCCGAAGATCGTCAGATAGAACGCGGTAACGAATGTAGCTGCCACGAGCGAGACGACCAGCATCAGGCTGAGATAGAACAAGCCGTTCAGGACGGCCATGGGCGTCGCTGCCCAATCCGTCCCGACCATGCTTGCAAGAGCCAGGACCCCCAGCACGGACACGCCGCATATTGCCGCGATCATGCTGGCGGGCACGATGGCGGCGAGCAGGGGTACCGATCCGAAAGCTCCCGCACCGTAGCCTGGGCGGTAGGGCACGCCTAGGACACGCCGGGGTTGGTCTGCTCGAAGGTTTCCTGCCGGGGCTGGCGCAGGATGTGGTAGCCGTTTTCCGGCTCGCCCACGATGGTCTGGGGCGGATAGGCGCGGGTGCCGTCTTCCTTCAGGCCCAGCGCCTCCGCGTAGAGCAGGCGGCCGCCGGACAGGTTGAGCAGCGCGATCTTGAACTGCTCCTCGCCCAGCGCGAAGCAGCCGTTGGAGCGGCCCAGCCGTCCCCAGCGCTCGATATGCGAAGGCTCCGCATAGCTCGCACGGTGCATCACGATGTAGCGCTGCAGCGCGTGGCTGTTGGTTTCATCCAGCCCGCCAAGCCGCACCGACGTGCCGAACTTGCCGGTGTACCATTCCCAGGTGATGTAGGCGCCGCGGCTGGTCGCGTTCGAGCCTTCGACATTGGAAAACATGTTGAGCCAGCCATCATGCTCCGGATCGGAGCCCGTGCCGTGGCTGACGTGGAAGCTCTTCACTTCCTGCGCATCGAGATTGACGAAATGGAACCGCCGCTCTGCCGAATGCAGGCCGTAATCGGCGATGCCGACGATATCCTTGCGCCAGATGACGTCGCCCGCCTTGTCCAGCTCTCGCTTGGCGATGGCGAACAGCTCCCGGTCGCGCGGGCTTCCGGGCATAGGCTGCGCGAAAACCCTTGCCGGCAGGCTGGCCGAGGCGCCAAGGGCGATGCCGGTGCCGAGCCCGGTCTTGATGAGATCGCGACGCTTCATGACTGAAATGTGCTATAGCCCAGCTTAATGAATGCTTGAAGCCGAATTACGTTAGGGCCTTTGGGGGGTTCCAGGATGCGACAGTTTGTTCTTGCCGGATGCATGCCGCTGCTGGCGCTTGCCGGATGCGTGCCGCGCGATCCGACGCCGGAAATCCTGCCGCCCGCGCCACTGCCTCCGGCACCGGCTGCGACGAACCCCGCCACGCCCGCCATCTCCCACGGTGCGCCGACCCGTGTGCTGAGCGAGACCGATGCAGACCGGTTGCGCCATACCAGCGGCATCACGCTGCAATGGATCGGCTGGGACGAGCGTGGGCCGCTCGAGGTGACGGTGGACGATGACGGCGTGTGGCAGCTTTCCGGCAGCCAGACCGGCGAGGACGGTGGCGAGCTGCTGGTACGCGGCCGGATCGTGGAGATCGGCGAGGGATACTTCACGCTGCGCGGGCTGGTGTCGATCGAGGATGCGCCCGATGCGGGGCGAAGCTGCCGGCAGGACAAGATGTGGCATTTCGCCATCACGCAGAACCGGCGCTACTACCGGCTGCGCGAGTTCGAGTGGTGCGACTATCTGACGGACTACGTGGATATCTATTACTAGCGGGCGCGGCGTAGCGGGCATTTTCGCTCGCCATCGCGATCATCGAGCGTGCGTGCCGTCCCGCCACCTCGCGCTGGTCCTCTCCGTAGCCTCCGCCCAATGCGCTGGCGAGCGGAACCCTGCGCGAACGCACCGCATCCACCACATAACGCTCGCGGCGCTCCAGTCCTGAATCGCTCAGCGCAAGCCGTCCCAGCTTGTCGTTCGCATGCGGGTCCACCCCGGCCTGGTAGAGCACGATATCGGGCGCGAAATCGTCCAGCAGGCGCGGCAGGTGCGCGTCCAGCACCGCAAGATAGTCGTCATCCCCGGTGCCGTCCGGCAGACCGATATCGAGGCTGGAGCGGGCCTTCCTCACGGGGAAGTTCTTTTCCGCATGGATCGAGAACGTGAAGATGTCGTCGCGCCCGGCGGTGAGGCTGGCTGTGCCGTCGCCCTGGTGGACATCGCAGTCGACGATCAGCACGCGGTCCGCCTGCGCTTCGCCGATCAGTCGGTTGGCGCACACAGCGAGATCGTTGAAGACGCAAAAGCCAGCGCCCGTATCGTAAAGCGCATGGTGGCTGCCGGCCGCGCTGTTGGCCGCATAGCCGTGCTCCATCGCCAGCTGCGCCGCCAGCCAGGTTCCGCCATTGGTGTGGCGCACCCTGCTGGCGATATGCGGCGTGACCGGAAAACCGATCCGCCGTTCCTTCTCGCGCGGGACCTGCGCGGCGAAGACCTGCTCGACATAGTCGGGGCAGTGCACCGCCTCCAGCCATTCACGCGGGCAGGGATCGGGCGCGTGCTCCACCATTGGCTCGCCGCTCGCCCGCAGTTCTTCCATCACGAGATAGTACTTGTCGAACTTGAAGGTGCCGCGTTCCGGGCGCGGTGCCATGTAGTCGACATGGTGGACGACGTGGAGGATGCTATTCCTTCCTATCCTCTTCGGGTGCCAGTTTTTCCTTGGAACGGGTCGAGTTCAAAGTCGGAGGTGTAATTGGGTGGGCGTCAGGCTCGGATTCTTCAGTTGGCTTGGAGGAAAATCCTCCTTCGCCTCGTACTTTATCTGTATTTAGTGAATTTATAGTGCCTGGCTTCGCTATAATTGCTGGAAGAACTAGCGATTTTTGCTTCGAGTCCGATCTAGATGATTTTAAAACCTTCCGTTCATTGTCCAATACCTCAATTGCGCCATGAGATTTTTGACGATGGTATTCTAGCACTTCATAGAACGCATCAATCTGTCCACTATCTGCAAGTGATATTAGTTGATCTATCTCAATGTTCAGATTTCGCATTTTGAGGCGCATCTCATAAAGACGCGAGGCGATACGAGGATTGGCAAGCCTAAGCGTATCTATTGAGAAGATAGCGGAATCTGTCGGGATTTTAAGCTTTTCTAGGTGCATCAGAATCGGAAGGCGATGTTTTTGCTTGCAAATATTTTCGATAACGGAAAGATTAAGTGTAAGATGCCGTGCTATATCTTTGAATTCTTCATGGAGATAGCGGATTTCATTAGCGCTTTGTATCCTTCGTAAAACTACGGGTCGCAGCCAGACGGTAATGAAACCGCCGACGGCCACTACGATGAGCGACAGCAGTGATACGTCCATTAAGCGTTCCCTTCTGCCGCACGAAGTTAGGGGCTACTCCGCCGCTTCCACCGCCGGTGCTGCGTGCGGATCGAAGGCCGTGGCCTCGCCCGCCTCGATCTTCGCTGCCTTTTCTTCCACCAGTCGGACGATGTGATCGAGCATCGACTCGTCCTCGACATGGTGATCGGTCACGCCGCTCAGATACACCATGTGCTTGCCCTTGCCGCCGCCGGTGATGCCGATGTCGGTTTCGCGTGCCTCGCCCGGGCCGTTCACGACGCAGCCGAGGACGGAGAGGCTCATCGGCGTCTTGATATGCTCGAGCCGCTTCTCCAGCGCCTCGACCGTGCGGATCACGTCGAAGCCCTGGCGCGAGCAGCTGGGGCAGGAGACGACGCGGACACCGCGGGTGCGCAGGCCCAGCGCCTTCAGCATCTCGAACCCGACCTTCACTTCCTGTTCGGGCTCTGCGGAGAGCGACACGCGGATCGTGTCGCCGATCCCCGCCCACAGCAGCGATCCGATGCCGATGGACGACTTCACCGTGCCGCCAATCATGCCGCCCGCCTCGGTAATGCCGAGGTGCAGCGGGCAGTCGACCGCATCCGCCAGCCCGTGATAGGCGGCCACGGCGAGGAATACGTCGGAGGCTTTCACCGCCACCTTGTATTCGTGGAAATCATGGTCCTGCAGCAGCTTGATATGGTCGAGCGCGCTTTCGATCAGCGCTTCGGGGCAGGGCTCTCCGTACTTTTCCAGCAGGTCCTTCTCGAGGCTGCCCGCGTTCACGCCGATACGGATGGCGCACCCGTTCGCCTTGGCGGCGCGGACGACTTCGGCCACGCGCTCGCTGGAGCCGATGTTACCCGGATTGATCCGCAGGCAGGCCGCGCCCTTGTCGGCGGCTTCCAGCGCGCGCTTGTAGTGGAAGTGGATGTCCGCAACGATCGGCACATTCGCGGCGCGCGTGATCTTGTCGAAATGCCGCGTCGCCTCTTCGGTGGGGCAGGACACGCGGATGATGTCTGCGCCCGCATCCTCGCACCGGCGGATCTGGTCGAGCGTGGCGGCCACATCCTCCGTCGGAGTGTTGGTCATCGTCTGCACGCTGATCGGCGCATCGCCGCCCACGGGCACGGAGCCGACCATGATCTGGCGGGACGGACGGCGCTCTATCGTGCGCCAGGGGCGAATTGCATTCATGCTCTTACGTCTTTCGTGCCGGACTGCTGACACACCTGACACAGTGTTCAGGGGAGGAAAACCTGGCGCCTCGCGCGCGGTCGTCTGCTTGCATCATATGGCTGCGATGCTTCGATTTTACGACCCCTGGCATGGCACGGGGCTTAACATGCCATGGGGCAGTAGGAAATCGCGCGCGTCTGGGGCATTGTTCGCTCGATGAGCAATCCTACCGAGACCGAACCCGGCACGCCGCTGCTGTTCGCCCGCGTGCTGGACGGCGAGGGCGGCGGGCGCGCCATCGACTGGGCGGAGATCCAGCAGTGGGAGCCCGGCCCGGATAGCCCGGTCCTGTGGATGCACGTGTGCCGCAACACGCCCGGCGTTTACGAATGGCTGCAGGATCAGGTCGGCATCCCCGAACCGACCGCCGAGCTGCTGACCAGCGACGACACGCGGCCGCGCGCCTTTCGCGAAGGCAACACGCTGGTCGCCACCTTGCGCGGCATCAACTTCAACCCCGGTGCCGAGCCGGAGGACATGATCTCCATGCAGGTGTGGAGCGACGGCACGCGCCTCATCACCCTGCGCCGGCATCCCCTGCAGACCCCGCGCCAGATCCTGGCGAAGATCGACCGCGGGGCGGGGCCGGGCGATGCGGGTGCCATCGTCACCGCACTGACCGAAGCAATGGTGGCGCGGATGAATGCCTCCATCGTGGACATGAACGATCATATCGACCAGCTCGAGCATCAGGACATGGACGACGATCCCGAAGAGATGCTGCAGAAGATCGCCGGCATCCGCCGCAACTGCCTGGGCCTGCAGCGCCACATGGGTCCGCAGCATGTCGCGCTGGAAGCGATCAGCCGCGATGCGCCGCCCTGGTTCGAGGATCACGACCGGCGCGAGATCGCCGAGACGATCGACCGGCTGCGCCGCTATCTCGACGATATCGACGTGAGCAAGGAAAGCGCGGTAGTGCTGATGGACGAGCTGCGCACGCGCGCGCTCGCCAGCAACGAACGCGCCACCTACATGCTCACCATCGTGGCGGGCATCTTCCTGCCGCTGGGTTTTCTGACCGGGCTGCTCGGCATCAATGTCGGCGGCATGCCCGGGGTGAACGATGGCCATGCCTTCTGGTGGGTCACCGGCGTGTGCATCGCGATCATCGGTGTGCTGCTGGCGATCTTCAAGCGGCTGAGGTGGCTCTAGGCTGGAGCCGCTTTTCGTACAGCAGCTCGTCGTCGCGCTGCTCGCCGACCCAGAAGCCTATGTCCGCGATCTTGGCAAAGCCGTAGCGCTGGTAGAATCTCTGCGCGCCGAAGTTCCCGCTCCACACCGAAAGCTGGATGGCATCGTGGCCGCGCCCACGCGCCTCTGCCAGTGCCCAGTCCATCAGCGCCGCGCCGATCCCCCGACCGGTAAGATCGGGCTGGGTGTAAAGCTGGCCGAGCGCGATCGGGTCTGCCGCGTCCGAATGTTCGGTATACCAGCTGGGATAGCGCAGCTTGACGTAGCCGAGCAGGCGAGCGCTGCCATTTTCGCCCCCGTCTTCGCCAGCGTCCGACCAGGCCAGCCGGTGGATGCAGCAATCGTCGGCGATTTCCCCGGCCACCGCCTCTTGCGAATAGGCCTGGGTGAGGAAGGCGTGAAGGTCTTCGGGCCGGTAGAGATGCTCGAACGCGGCGCAGAAGCTCTCCCGCCCGAGTTCGGCGAGTGCGGCAGTATCCTCGAGGGTGGCGGGGCGCAGGATCATGGGCTTGGACTAGCGCCCGTGACGCAAAAGGGAAGCGCTGGACCGGGCGCGTACTCGCGGGCATGGTCGATGCAGGTCCTGGGAGGAATATTGATGCGTTTCCAGTTCGCTCTTGCACTCGTCGCCACGATGATCGCCGCGCCCGCCATGGCGCAGGACGGCGCTGGCGAGCCGCGCTGGTCCTTCGCGATCCACGGCGGCGCGGGCACGATCGAGCGGGCCAGCATGACGCCCGAGCAGGAGACGGAATATCGCGCCGCGCTCGACGCGGCATTGACCGCGGGCGAGGATATCCTGCGCGACGGCGGCAGCGCGCTGGAGGCGGTGACCGCGGCGATCACGCGGCTCGAAGACGATCCGAAGTTCAACGCCGGGCGCGGCGCGGTGTTCACCTGGGACGGCACTATCGAGCACGACGCGGCGCTGATGGACGGGCGCGACCGGGCATCGGGCGCGGTCACCGGCACCAGCACGGTGCGCCACCCGATCCTGCTGGCGCAGGAGGTCATGCGCGACGGGCGGCATGTCTTCCTGAGCGGCGCCGGTGCGGAGACCTTCGCCGACCGCACCGATCTGGAGCGGGTGCCCAACGCGTGGTTCCGGACCGAGAGCCGGCTGCGCTCGCTCGAACGGCTGAAGGCGGAACAGCTCTCCGCCATCGACGTCGATTACAAGTACGGCACGGTGGGCGCGGTCGCACTCGACCTCGAAGGCAACATGGCGGCGGGCACCTCGACCGGAGGGCTCACCGGCAAGCGCTGGGGCCGGATCGGCGATGCGCCGGTGATCGGCGCGGGCACCTATGCCGACAATCGCAGCTGCGCGGTCTCGGCCACGGGTGCAGGCGAGTATTTCATCCGGGTGGGCGTGGCGCAGGAGATTTGCACGCGGTTGCGGATCATTGGTGGGGATGACGGGACAGTTGCCCATACTCTCACGCCGCAGGGCCAAGTCGCTCTCGCGCCCCGCGAAGCGCTGGACCTTGAGATGGCGCAGGACGTCGCAGACGACGTTCTGGCGGAGGTCGAAGAACTCGGCGGCGATGGCGGCGTGATCCTCGTTACGCCCGCAGGCGACGCGATCTTCAGCTTCAACACGCCCGGCATGTACCGTGCCCGCTCCACCAGCGCAGGCGTACGCGAGGTTGCAATCTACGGTGAGGGCGATTGAGCGAAGGCGCGTGACGCGGGTGACACTTGTCATCCGTGTGTCACCCAGAGAAATGCCATGTCTCTCAAAGGCTTGCTGCAAGGTGGGTGACGCTTTGGCGATGTGGCGCCGCGCGGGGCCGCGATGTGGCGCGTGCGTGAGACGGGGGGCGACGATGGGAAAGAGCCGTCGCCACGCTAGCCGGTGCGCGTGAAGTAGAAAAATCTGCCGGTAGCGCTTGGCGTAATCTGCTCTTCCCCCCTTGAAAGGGGAGGGGAGTTTACGCCGCCCGCGTCGCGCGGCGCAGCACATCGCCGTAGCCGTAGGCGATGCAGTCGTGCCCGCGGTAATAGCCGCGCTCTTTCAGGATTCGGTGCACCCGCGCCAGCCGATAGGGCGGGACGCCTGCGAAGATGTGATGCTCCAGATGGTAGTTCACATTGCATGGAGATAGCAGCAGAGCCTCCCACCAGCGCGGGATCGTGGTGCCGGTGTTGATCCGCGCGTCGATCGCGTCGCGATCCTTCGCCACGCCGTGTTCGGAAATCTGCCGCAGACGCATGGTCAGCGGATAGACGAAGATCCGCGCCGCCCACCACAGGGCGTAGGCCCACGGCGCACCTACCGCCAGCAGCGCGGCGAAAAGCAATGCGTGGAACAGCACCGAAGGGCCGGTTTCGGCCCATTTGAAGCGTTTGATCTCGCCCAGCAGATCGCGAAACCCGGTCTGGCCGGTAACGTCGCGGATCAGCTTGCGCTTCAGCGATTCGCGGGTGACGGGATAGGCCTTCACCATCCACTTGTCCGGATCGTCCGGCGTGCCGGCGTACTTGTGATGGTTCAGGTGGTAGCGGCGGTAGAGGTCCAGCGGCACATGCGCCGCCGCCCCGCTGACCCATTTGCCGACGAATGTGTTGAGCCTGGGCGTGCGGAAGAACGCGCCGTGCGCGCAGTCGTGCGTGATGATCCCGAAGGCCTGGATGCGCCCGCCAAGAATGACGATCGCGCCAAGGATGGTCAGCGGGTTGGGCCAGATGATGGCCACGGCGAAGGCTGCCACCGCCAGCCCGGCCTGGAACAGCAGGGTCGCGGCGGCGCGCGCATCGGACTTGGTGCTGAGCGCGGCGACTTCGCCAGTGGTGATGTAATCGCCGATCGCGGGGGCGTGCTTCATAAGTCTCTCTCCGCCACCGATATTATCGGAAGCGGGGCTTGCGCGCAATTGCGCCCGGGATCAGCGCTGCGCCTGCGTATGCTTGTCCGCCTTGCGCTGGCCCAGCCGCATGTCGCCCTCCAGCTTGGCCCTGAGCGCGGTGTAGAAGGCTTCGAGAAAGGCGCGCTCGTCGCCCGAGCCCGCCTGCCAGCCGATCTTGCGCACGATCGCCTTGTGCACCGCGTCGAGTGTCTTGTCGTCGCCATCGCGCAGCACGCGTTCGAGCTGCTGCAGCTCGTACTCGCCGTAGATCGACAGTTCCTCGTCGCCGAAGCGGTAATCGGTGACCCCGCGTTTGCTTTCATCGCTCGCCAGCGAAAGCACGTCCGCCAGCTTGCGGCGCGGCGCCTCGACCACCCAGGTTCCCGCCACCACGTCGCCCGCCCGCAGCGCGTCGCGGTTGAAGAAGGGGAACAGCATAAAGGTGGCGAACCACAGCGATCCCACGATCCACGCCGATCCGGCGCCGCCTTCGCCCGCGCTGCTGAAGAAGCTCAGCGGCAGGAAGATTTCTATCTGACGCAGCAGGTTGCGCGCGATGACGGCCTCGGCGGTCAGCCTCTCGCCCGACCGGGCCAGCTCGCCCCGCGGCCTTGCCGCAACGCGGATGCCGACCATCCGCTTGCCCGGCGTGGCCCCGCGCGGGCCCATCTCGAAGAAGATGAAATAGCCGTTCAGCAGCACGAACATGGCGATGAAGAACAGCACCAGCAGGAACTCGCCGCCGCCGCCGTCCAGCGAATCGAGCTGTTCCAGATTGATGCCGATGAAGATCAGCGAGACCGTGACGATCAGCACGGTCAGGAAGATGATGCAGTAGTCCAGCACCAGCGCCATCAGCCGCGATCCGCGCGTGGCCAGCGTGATGGACAGCGGCACGCCCTCCGGCGTCACCACCTCGCGCCGCCGCTTGGCGTCCATGTGGCGTGCGATTGCGGTCATGATGCAGTCTCCGCGCTGCCCCTGCGGCCGACCAGCGCGAACAGTGCCACCCACGCGATCAGCATGAACACGCCGATCAGCACGCGCGTCTCGAACCCGGCGAGCTGGCGCGGGAAGGCTTCGAGGATGGCGGCCACGATCAGCATGAACACGCAGCCCAGCATCACCAGCGCGGCGCGTCGGCCCGCCTGCGCGGTCGCTGCCAGAATGCTCGCCTCGCCGGGGAAGGCCATGTTTCGCCCGACATGCACGCCAGCCGCGCCCGCCAGCAGGATTGCGGCAAATTCCGTGGTCCCATGCACGCTGAGCCACGCCATGAATTCGGGCAGCAGGCCGACCGAATTGAACAGCCACGCCATCGCGCCCAGCATCGCCATGTTGTAGATCAGCAGCAGCAGCGTGGGCACGCCGAATGCGAAGCCCAGCGCGAAGGCGAGGATGCACACGCTCGCATTGTTGTAGAACAGGTAGGCGGCAAAGGCAGACAGGCCGCCCGCGCTGTCGGCCACGCCCAGCGTCTCGGCCAGATCGGCGCGGCTGGCGCCCGGTACGCGCCCGCCCGCCATCGCGCCGGGCACGAGGGTGAAATACCATTCGACATTGCGCGCGACCAGCAGCCAGCCCGCGGCGACGCCCGCCGCCATGGCCGCGAAGGCGAGCACGATATCGAGCCAGATCGCCCGCACCGCCCGGCTCCAGCCCCCGCGAAAGAACCCGCCGAGCCAGCGGAAGAGCCCGTTTCGCGGCCCGTAAACCTGGTACCAGGCGCGCTCCACCAGGTCTTCGAGAAAGGCGAGCGTGGCCGCGTCGAGCGAGGTTTCGCGCGCGACCGCCAGGCTGGAGGCGGCCTGCCGGTACAGCACCGGCAGATCGGCGATGTCCTCGTCCGGGAGGCCGCGAATTCGCCCGCGCTCCATCCGCGACACGATCCGCTCCAGCCGTCGCCATTCGCCCTCGCGTTCCAGCCGGAAACGGTCGGACCTGAGCGCGGCGGCCTCGATATCGGGCTGTTCGGGCAGCGGCTTGGCGGCAAATGGATTGCGCAAGGCTGGCGGTTTCATCCGGCAATCGCCTCCTGCGCGCGCAGCGCCAGATAGTGGTCGATCAGCGCGAAACCCACATGCTCGTGCGGGGCCTCGATCACGTCGACGCCCATGCGGCGCAGGCGCGTGAGCACCAGCTGCCGCTGCCGGGCGAGGGCATCGGCGGTCACCGCGCGTGCCATGTGGTCGATGGAGTCGGGTTCGGCTTCGGTGAAGCCTGCCAGTTCGCGGTCTTCCAGCGTGACGAACACCACGGCATGTCGCTTGGTCAGCCGGGCGAGGCTTTCGATCATCAGTTCGGCGGCAGTGGTGTCGCTGAAATCGGAGAACAGCACCACCAGCGAACGCCGCTTGAGCCGGGCGGACAGGGTGGCGAGCGCGAGCGTGTAGTTCGCTTCCTCGCCCTGCATGTAGTCCAGCCCCGCCGCCGCCTGCTGCAGCCGCGCGAAGCCGCGCGTTTCGCTGACGAAGGGGCTGGCCAGCACGGGGCGCCGGGCAAAGCCGAACAGCATCGTGCGGTCGCCGCCCTTCAGCGCGACGTAAGCTGCGGTCAGGCCTGCGCTGACCGCACGGTCCAGCCGGGGCAGGCCGTCGATCGGTTCGCACATCGCCTGCCCGCAATCGAAGGCGAACACGATCTGGTTGTTGCGCTCCGCCTCGTTCTCGCGGGCATAGAGGGCGGCGTGGCGCGCGCTGGCCTTCCAGTCGATCCGGCGGCGGTCCATGCCCGCCTGGTATTCGGTCAGCGCCTCGAACTGCGTGCCTTCGCCGCGCCGCCTGCGGTTGATGAGGCCAAGCTCCGCATCGCGCAGCAATGCCTGCAAGGGTTGCGAGCGGATCGGGGAGAGATCGGGCCAGATGCGGATGGCGCGATCGAGCGCGATGCGCTTCTGTCGCCCGCCCAGGCCCCACGGGCCGTCCCATGCGATCCATAAAGCGTCGATATCGGCGGTGCCGCGCCGGGTGGCGCTCACGTCGGTCCCGCCGCTCCACGCGCCATGATCCGGGCGCAGGTCGAGGGCAACCCGTCCGCCCGGCGCCATGCGCGGATCGAGCGAGAGTGCGGCGCGGACCGCACCCGCCTTGCCGGTCAGATCGGCAGAGACGCGCAAGGCCGCAGGCTGGCCGATCTCCACATCGTTGTCATGGTCCAGCTGCCAGTCGGCCAGCCTGCCCGCGCGCGCCGCGTCGATCAGCACCAGCACGAACAGCACCCCCGCCGCCACCGGCACCACCAGCCAGGCAGCAGGCGCGATCAGCGCCACCGCGAGCGCCAGCGGCGCAGCGAGTGCGACGATCCGCGCGGTGCGGGTGGTGGGGAGCAGGGCGGCCATGCGGGTTCTCGCGCGCGCTAGCGCGGCGCCTCGGTGCTTTCGATCAGGTCGCCGACGATCGCCTCGACCTCGCGCCCCTCGATCTCGGCGGCGGCGGAGAGGATCAGGCGGTGCCGCAGCACGGCGGTTGCCAGCGCCTTGATATCGTCGGGCACCACGTAATCGCGGCCTTCCAGCGCCGCGCGCACGCGGGCCGCATTGCCCAGCAGCACGGCCGCGCGCGGGGAGGCGCCCGTGGCGAGATCGGCATGGCCGCGCGTCGCGCGCACCAGCCGCACCACATATTCGACGTTTTCGGGCGCCAGCGTCACCGCGCTCACGCTGGCGATGCTCTCCTGCAGGGCCTCGCGGGTGGTGACGGCCTCCACGCCCAGGTTCTCCGGCCGGGGCGGGCCCTGCTGCGCACCGAAGCGGGCGACGATGTTCGCCTCTTCCTCTTCGCTCGGATATTCGGCCAGCAGCTTGAACAGGAACCGGTCGAGCTGGGCTTCGGGCAGCGGGTAGACGCCCTGGCTCTCGATCGGGTTCTGCGTCGCGATCACCATGAACCGGTCGGGCAGCACGTGCGTTTCGCCGTCGAGCGTCACGCGGCGTTCCTGCATTGCCTCCAGCAGCGCGGCCTGCGTCTTGGGCGGGGTGCGGTTGATCTCGTCCGCCAGCAGCAGTTCGGTGAAGATCGCGCCGCGCGTCAGCGTGAACTGGCTTGTCTGGAAGTTGAACAGGTTGGAACCCAGGATATCGCCCGGCAGCAGATCGGGGGTGAACTGGATGCGCCCGTAATCCAGGCCGGTGGCGCGTGCGAAGCACTGCGCAAGGAAGGTTTTTGCCGTTCCCGGCGGGCCTTCCATCAGCACGTGGCCCTGCGCGATCAGCGCGACCAGCAGGTGGTCGACGATGTCCTCCTGGCCGACGATGGCCTTGCCCACCTCGGCCTTGACGTTGGCGGCCAGGCCCCGGAGCGTTTCGAGAGCGGCAGTCATACCTTAGTGGTCCTTTCCGATTCGCGCAGTTCTGTTTCGCGCAGCGCGCGTGCTGCGCGCAAAGTTTCCGTGTTCCCGCGCGCATCGCGCAGGTCTTCCATCGCCTGCGCCAGCGCGTCTTCGCCGCGTTCGCGCAGGATTGCCTCGATCGCTTCGCCCTGCCTTTCGCGCAGACCGAGCCGTTCGAGCACGCGCGCTCCCACCAGATTGGCGTAGGGATCGCGCAGCAGGTGCATGCGCCCGCTGCGGCCGATCACCTGCGCGCCATTGGCGACCAGCTGGCCCTTGCCCGCCGCGATGGCGGGCGTGGGGCGCAGGGAGGGGCCGAAGCGGTTGAAGGCACGCCACATGGCGATGGCGAGTGCCAGCAGCAGTGTGAGTGTCGCGGCGAGGAAGGGCGGTTCGAACGCCAGTGTCAGCAGGTTGCGCGATCCGCCAAGGCCGTTCAGCGTCAGGTCGAAGCGGACCGGCGCATCGGTGCCCTGGCGTGCAATCTCGACCAGCTCCAGCGCAAGTGCCGCGCGGCTTTCAGCCGCAAGGCCCCAGTTGTTGAGCAGATCCGGCTCGGCCACGATCATCACGCCATAGACGGGCAGGTCGCCGCCCCAGTCCGGATCGAAGTAGAGCTCGCCCGCGCGGTAGCTGCCATCGTCCACAAGGTGGCCCGCGAGGATGTGCCCCTCTTCATCCTGCACGAGCGGTGCGATCCGGTCCTGCGTTTCGTTGGCGCTGAAATGCATCAACGCCTTCTCGCTCGGCAGGCGGCCGCCAAGTGAAAGGCCGGACCATCGGGGCGCGCGCTCCAGCGCGGTTTCGCCCACCAGATCGTAGGTTTCGCCATCGAGGTCGAACGACCATTCCGGGGCAGCGCCCGCCAGCGCGACCCAGCCGGGCTGATCCGCCGCATCGCCAACCGGAAAGGCGATCCACTTGGGCGCGATCACCAGCGTCGGCCCGATCGTGCGGCGGCGCGCGATGATCTCGTCCAGCTCGTCCGTGTCGACCTGCTGGGGCGGGGTGAGCACCAGCAGTCCCGGATCGTCCAGCGCGCCGCGCTCACGCGAGCGGGCCACCGGCGTGCCGTCCGCCTCCAGCATCCGGGCCAGCGCGGAAAACCCGTTCAGTCCGTTGCCCGCGACATGCGACTGACCATTATTGCCACTGCCCGACAAACCGCCCTGTCCCACCAGATAGAGGAAGGCCACGAAGGCGAGGATCGCGAAGGCGACCAGCGCAAAGGTGCCGCGCTTGCCGAAGGCGGAAGGATTGGCCCGGGCTGCCATCAGCGCGGCTCCAGCGCGAAATCGGCGTAGGCGGCGCGCGCTTCGTGCCAGTCCCGCTCGCTCAGGTCTTCCAGCGCGAAGAGCGCGCGTTCCACGCTGCGCGCGATGGCCGAAAAGGCGGCGCGTGCCTTGTCGGGCAGCGAATCGAGTCGCGACAGCTCGCGCGCGGTGCTCGACGGCTGGACCAGATCGGGGCGGCGGCTGGCGATCTGGCCGATACTGCGCGCGAGCAACAGGCGGACCGCCTCGCCATAACGGCCCTGCGCCGCCAGCGCGTCAGCATCGCCCAGCAGCGCCTGCGCTTCCGCCCGGTCGGGCGTGACGCTGGCCTTATCGGCGTCGGATTTCTCCCGCCGCCGGAGGATGGGCACGCCGAAAATCCGCGCTATCAGCAGCGCCAGCAAGGCAATGCCGACTGCGATCAACACCCATTGCAGCACGGGCCACGCGAAAACGAACCCGCGCGCCACGAAGCCGAAAACATAGGCGAGGAAATCACCGACGGCGAGCAGCCAGTCGGGCGTCTCGGGCGCGTCGGGCGGGGCAATCGGTTCGAACTGGATATCGGGATCGTCGCGCACAGCACGCCAGGCGTCGACCGCCCCTTCATTCGTGCTTGCCCCCGTCGTCACGCGAACCGATTGGCATGGGGGCGGGGCACCTGCAAGCGGTTGCGCGTCGCCAAATCCTTTTTCACACCGGTGGCGTTGCACTTGCGCATGTCCGACGCGGGGGCTAGATCGCGCGCGCATCCCATGAAGCTAACCTGCCAGGCATAATTCGATGAAAGACGATCGTAACACCGCATTCGGGTGGATCCTGTTCTCGGGCATCATCGCGCTCGGTGCGACCAGCATCAGCTCGCACTACTTCGGCGCGGACGACCCCGAGTCGCCGGAAGAGCCCGGCTACTTCATTGAAGGCGGAGGCGAGGAAGGCGGCGAAGACAGCGGCCCGCCGCTCGCCAACCTGCTGGCCGCGGGCAGCGCGTCCGCGGGCGAGGGCGTGTTCGCCAAGTGCACCGCCTGCCACACGATCAACCAGGGCGGCGCGAACGGCATCGGCCCCAACCTCTATGGTGTCATGGGGACCGGAATCGGCCAGCATGCTGCCGGATTCGCCTACAGCTCGGCGCTGTCGGGCCATGGCGGCGAATGGAATTTCGAAAACATGGATGCCTGGCTCGCCAGCCCGCGTGCCTTCGCCAGCGGCACCAAGATGAGCTTCGCAGGGCTTTCCAACCCGGAAGACCGCGCCAACGTGATCCTCTACCTGCTCGAAAACGGCGGCGGCCCGCCGCTGCCCGAGCCGGTGGCCGAAGGTGAAGAGACCGAAGAAGGTGCCGAAGGCGCGGATAGCGATTTCCCGGGCGAGGGCCCGGGTGCGGTGGAAGGTGCCGAAGCGGGCGAGCCCGAGTCGGCAGGCGCCATGTCCGACGATCAGCCGGTGCCCGAACAGGTTTCCGCGACCGTCAGCGAAGACTGACCCGGCGCGGCCAGGCGGGCGGTCACTCGCCCGCCGACCGGCCGCCCTTGAACCCCTGGGCAACCACGTACCACTCCGAGGAGCCCTTGCGGCTCGCCGGGGGTTTGGCGTGTTTAACCGTTTTGAAGTTCTGCTTGAGCAGTTTCAGCAGCTCCGCATCCGTGCCCCCGGCCAGCACCTTGGCGAGGAACTGTCCACCGGGCGCCAGCGTCTGGATCGCGAAGTCGGCGGCGGTTTCCACCAGCCCCATGGTGCGCAGGTGATCGGTCTGCTTGTGGCCCACCGTATTGGCCGCCATGTCCGACATGACCAGATCGGGCGCACCGCCAAGGTGCTCCATGATGGCATCCGGCGCTTCATCCGCCATGAAATCCATTTCCAGGATCGTGACGCCCTCGATCGGCTCGGTCGGCAGCAGGTCGATCCCCACGATGCGGGCCTGCGGGCGCTTCTTGATCGCGACCTGGGCCCAGCCGCCTGGCGCAATGCCCAGGTCGACGATCCGCTCGCTCCCGCGAAGAATGCCGAACTTCTCGTCCAGCTCGATCAGCTTGAAGGCCGCGCGGCTGCGATAGCCTGCCGCCTTCGCCTCGCGCACGTAGGGGTCGTTAAGCTGCCGCTCCAGCCATCGGGTGGAGGATGCGGTGCGGCGGCGTGCCGTGCGTACGCGCTTGTCGGGATCGCCCCTGGATCGGCCCATGTCAGTCTCTGCCCCGTTGTGCGCGGGCCATGGCCTCGCCGGAAAAGTCCGCCGCCATCAGGCTGCGCAGGATGCCTTCGCGGATTCCCCGATCGGCCACGCCCAGTCGGTCCGCAGGCCACAGGTCGAGGATCGATTCGAGGATCGCGCAGCCGGCCACCACCAGCTCGGCGCGATCCGGCCCGATACACGGCACCTGCCCGCGCTCCTCTTCGCTAAGGCGCGAAAGCTTGGTGGAAATCTCGCGCATGGAACGCGCAGGCACGATCAGCCCGTCGACCGCGCGCCGGTCGTAATGGGGCAGCTGCAGGTGCAGGCTGGCGAGCGTGGTCACCGTGCCGCTGGTGCCCAGCAGGCGGATATCCTCCTCGCGCGTGGCCGCGTCGATCCGCTGGGCGAAAGGCGCGAAGCTCTCGTCCACCATCCGGCGCATGGCTGCATAGAGCCGCAGGCGGCCCGCCTCGTCGTGGGCGGGGGCTTCTTCGCGCATCACCGTATCGGTCAGCGAAACGACGCCCCATGGCACGCTCTGCCAGTCGAGAATGCGCGGCACCGCACCATCGCCCGGGCCGACCAGGATCAGCTCGGTCGATCCGCCGCCGATATCGAAGATCAGCGCCGGGCCTTCGCCCTGTTCCAGCAGGACATGACAGCCAAGCACTGCCAGCCGCGCCTCTTCCTGCGCCGAGATGATATCGAGTACGATGCCGGTTTCCTGCCGCACGCGTTCGATGAAGGCCGCCCCGTTGGTGGCCCGGCGGCAGGCTTCGGTGGCGACCGACCGGGCAAGGAAGACATTGCGGCGGCGCAGTTTCTCCGCGCAGACATGCAGCGCACCCAGCGCGCGGTCCATCGCCTCGTCCGACAATCTGCCCGACAGCGCGAGGCCTTCGCCAAGGCGCACGACCCGGCTGAAAGCATCGATCACGGTAAAGTCCTGGCCGGAGGGGCGGGCGATCAGCAGGCGGCAATTATTGGTGCCCAGATCGAGCGCGGCATAGGCCTGTCGCCCCTGCCTCGCAGGCCTGCGGCCACCGGGCTGCGGATTGCTCTTGTTCGCAGAATGGCGCGGCCTGCCATCGGCTGGGCGCTGGCGCGTCTTCGATCCTGTGGGCTTGGGAGAATGATGATAGCGCTTTTTCGCTACCTCGCCGGACGGTTCGCTCCCCGTGTCCTCAGCCCTTTTTCCATCGTCCGGCGGCGCGAAGTCCGCCATAATACTCAGTTTCCATTCCGCCCGCAGCGCATATGCTGCGGGGACCTAGCGCGCATGCTACCGTGCGGGCGGACTTCGGGCAAGGGCGGGCTCCGGACGCAGTGCTCCGCCTGGCCCCGAGAGTGCTTGACGCTGGCGAGCAGGCTTTCTAGATGCGCCGCTTCGCGGACGCCCGAGTCTCTCATCGAGCAGGGTGCTTGCCGCGCGGCTATTGCCCCGTCGTCTAATGGTAAGACTACGGACTCTGACTCCGTCAATTGAGGTTCGAATCCTCACGGGGCATCCAGCCTGCCGCTTCGCCCTGATACGCGAAGGCCCCCGCTATCCCGATTTTGCAGCTTCGTAGAGCCGCGCGGTGCGCGCGCCCGAACGGCAGAAGGCGAGGATCGGCCGAGGCAGTGCCTCCAGCGCCTGCGCAAAGGCGCCGCTCTGCGCGGCGAGGTCTTCCGCGCTGGCGACCGGGATGAAGCGCGTTTCCAGCCCTGCGGACCGGGCGGCATCTTCCAGCACGCTCCATTCCGGCTGGCCGGGCTCTTCGCCATCGGGCCGGTTGCCGATCACCGACTTGAATCCCTTGTCCGCCACTTCGGACATTTGCGCGGCCGAAAGCTGGCCGGTGGCGCAGACGCCCTCTTCGAGTTGTACCATGTCGACCATTGGTGGTGCGTCTCCCTGCTCAATGCTTCATCGCGGTTCGTGCAGGCATGCTTAGGCTCTCTCGGCGCGCCGGACCAGCCAGTGGTTGCCCACCCGCGCATTGCATCCTATCGCCCATTGCATGAGCAATAGCAGTGGTGTGCGCGATCTGTACGATCGGCGCTTTTATGCAGCGGAAGAAGAAGCGTGTTTTGCCGACGAGGCCTGTTCCGCCGAACAGACCCCGCAGACGCGCCATCCGGCCTACAAGCTGGCCTTCCGCGACGAGGAATTCCTGTTGCGGCCCGAACTGCGGCCGGTGCGCTTCCAGCTTGAGCTGCTCAAGCCTGAAATGCTGCTCGACCAGGCAGGCGTGGGCAGCACGATGGTGATGTACGGGTCCGCGCGGATTCCCTCGCCCGAAGAGGTCGACGCCCTGCGCGAATCCGCTGTCGAAAAGTCCGAAGCCGAACAGAAGACGATCGAGCGGCTGATCGAGAAGGCGAAATACTACCAGGAAGCCTACAATCTGGCGCGCATGGTCACCGAAAAGGCGATCATCGAGAACGGCCAGCGCCAGTTCGTCGTTACCACGGGGGGCGGGCCCTCGATCATGGAGGCGGGCAATCGCGGGGCCAGCGATGCGGGCGGCGAGAGCATCGGGCTGAACATCGTGCTGCCGCACGAGCAGGCGCCGAACACCTTCGTCACGGCCTATCTCAGCTTCCAGTTCCACTACTTCGCGCTGCGCAAGATGCACTTCCTGCTGCGCGCCAAGGCGGTGGTGGTGTTCCCCGGCGGGTTCGGCACGTTCGACGAATTTTTCGAGCTGCTCACGCTGGTTCAGACCGGCAAGATGAAGCCGCTGCCCATCCTGCTGTTCGGCAAGGATTTCTGGAACCGGGTGATCGATTTCGATGCGCTGGCCGAGGAAGGCACGATCTCCGCGCGCGATCTCGACCTGATCACCTGGTGCGAAACCGCCGAGGAGGCGTGGGCGGCGATCGCGAAATTCTACGAGCTGAAGGGCTAGGCTTCCAGCCTGCGCACGGCCTGATGGCCCAGCGGGCCGTTGCCATCCCCCAGGCCCGGCGCGTTCTCGATCGCGGCGCGGGTGAATTGCCGCCCCAGCCGGATCGCGTGATGCATCGGCTGCCCGTGCCCGACCAGCGTGGCAATCGCCGAGGACAGGGTGCACCCTGTGCCATGGGTATGCCGCGTATCGATCCTCGCATCGTCGAACTGCATCAGGAATCCTTCGGGGCCGACCAGAATGTCGATCACCCGCGCGTCCTGAGTGTGACCGCCCTTGGCCAGCACGTGGCAATCATAAGCCTTGGCGAGATCCAGCGCAGCCTCGACGATGGCGCCGGTGTCCGTCAGGCTGTGCCCGGCGAGGATTTCAAGCTCGGGCAGATTGGGGGTCAGCAGGCTCGCCAGCGGGAACAGCGTGTCGCGCATGGATTGCACCGCGTCTTCCTGAAGCAGGCGCGCGCCCGAAGTCGAAACCATGACCGGATCGTGGATGATCGGCACGCCGCGCGCTTCGGGCGCGTTGCCCAGATACTCGCCCACGGCCGCCACGATCCCTGCATCGTGGAGCATGCCCAGCTTGATCGCGTCGACGCCGATATCGGTGAGGCAGGATTCGATCTGTTCGACCACGAAATCGCCCGTCAGCGGGGTGATCCCCTGGACCCCGCGCGTATTCTGCGCGGTGATGGCGGTGATCGCGGCCATGCCATAGCCGCCGAGCATTGCGATCGTCTTGATATCGGCCTGGATACCGGCGCCACCGCTGGAATCGGTGCCCGCGATGGACAGGATGCGGGGAGGGGGGCTGTCGGTCATGGTTTGAACTTTCGTTCGCTGCTGGCCGGATACTGCTCGAGCAGCTTGGGCGCACGGGTGGGGCGATCCATCAGTTCGCCCCCGCAATTGGGGCACAGATCGTCCAGCGCTTCGGCACAGGTCGCGCAGAAGGTGCATTCGAAGCTGCAGATGAACGCTCCGGGCGACGATGGCGGAAGATCCGCGCCGCAGCGTTCGCAATCGGGCCGCATTTCAAGCATTGGCGAACTCGTGCATCAGGTTGCCTCGCGCACCGCGTCGCACACCGAGTCGACCACGGATTCGACCTCGCCCGCATCGTCGCCTTCGGCCATCACACGGATCAGCGGTTCGGTGCCGGACGCGCGGATCACCAGACGGCCGCGGTCTGCCAGCTGCCGTTCCGCATCCTCGATCGCCGATTGCACGCTGGCTGCATCGAGCGGACTGGCGCCTTCGTAGCGCACGTTCTTCAGCAGCTGGGGAACGGGATCGAACATGCGCAGCTCCTCGCTTGCCGGGCGCTGCGAGCGCACGAGGCTGGCGAGCACGCGCAGCGCGGCAACGGTTCCGTCTCCGGTGGTCGCATGGTCCAGCAGGATCATGTGGCCGGACTGTTCGCCCCCCACGTTGAACCCGCCGCTGCGCATCCGGGAAAGCACATGGCGGTCGCCCACCTTGGTCCGCTCCAGCGTCAGGCCGACGCCTTCCAGATAGCGTTCCAGCCCCAGGTTGCTCATGACCGTGGCGACCACGCCGCCACCGCGCAGCAGCTGCTTTTCGGCCATGCGCGTGGCGATGGAGGCCATGATCTGGTCCCCGTCGATCGCCTCGCCCTTCTCGTCGATCACGATCAGCCGGTCCGCGTCACCGTCCAGCGCGATGCCGATATCCGCGCCGGTTTCGACCACCCTGGCCTTCACCGCGTCGAGCGAGGTGGAGCCGCACTTGTCGTTGATATTGGTGCCATTGGGCTCGACGCCGATCGTGACGACTTCAGCCCCCAGTTCCCAGATCGCGCTGGGGGCCACCTGATAGGCCGCGCCATTGGCGCAATCGACCACCACTTTCAGATCGTCGAACCGGGTCTTGTCGCTGATCGACTGCTTGACCGCGTGGATGTAGCGACCGCGCGCATCGTCGATCCGCCGCGCCCGCCCGATCTCCTGCGCCGGGACAAGGTCGGGATCGCATTCGATCAGCGCTTCGATGGCCGCCTCTTGCTCGTCGGACAGCTTGAAGCCGTCCGGCCCGAACAGCTTGATGCCGTTGTCGCGGAAGGGATTGTGGCTGGCGGAGATCATCACGCCGAGGTCCGCCCGCATCTCGCGCGTCAGCATGGCGATTGCGGGCGTGGGGAGCGGCCCGGTCTGGATCACGTCGACGCCCATGCTGGTGAAGCCGGCCACCAGCGCGCTTTCCATCATGTAGCCCGACAGGCGCGTGTCCTTGCCGATCACCACCCGGTGGCGATGATCGCCGCGCCGGAAATGCGCGCCTGCCGCCTGCGCGACGCGCATCGCCATCGTCGCGGTCATCGCGCCCTTGTTGGTTTCCCCCCGGATCCCGTCGGTGCCGAAATACTTGCGTGCCATGGAGAGGTCTTCACACCCTTGCTTGTGGTCTATACCGGAGCTGGTTCGCGTGGGCTGCGCTTGTGGACGCCCGGGCGGTGAGAGGGAAGGGGGCAATCGCGCTTGTCGGCACCTGAAACACAACGCCCGGCGAAGCTGGTGACGCTGCGCCTGCCCATCTGGTGGACCTTCGGCGGGCTCGTGACCGGGCTGATCGCCGGATCGTTGATTGCGGGCCAGCCGGTGGCGGAGCGTATCCTGCCCGTCGTCCAGCCGGTCGGCACCCTGTGGCTGCGGGCCTTGCAGATGACGATCATCCCGCTGGTCGCCGCGCTGCTGGTGCTGGGCATCACCCAGCTGGCGAGCGCGGCGAGAGCGGGTGCGACCGCGCGCCGCATGCTGACGCTGGTGGCCGCCACGCTGGTCTTCAGCGGGCTTGCGACCATCATCGCGCTGCCCCTGCTGCTCGACGCGATCCCGCCGCCGCCCGGCGCGCAGAGCCTGCTGGCGGAAAATGTCGATCCGCAGCAAGTGCCCGGCCTTGCCGAGTTCTTCCTGTCGCTGGTTGCACCCAACATCGTTGCCGCTGCCGCCGAGACCGCGATGCTACCGCTGACGATATTCTTCGCGCTGTTCGCCGTGGCGATCACCCGCCTGCCGGAAGACCAGTCGGTTATCCTGCGCAGCTTCTTCGAAGCGGTGGCCAACGCGATGCTGATGGTGATCGGCTGGGTGCTGTGGCTCGCGCCCGTAGGCGTCTTCGCGCTGGCGCTGGGCGTGGCGGTGCGGGCAGGGGGCGATGCGGCGTTCCTGACCCTTATCCATTACATCCTCAGCGTGGCGGCGATGGGCGGGATCGTGCTGGTCGCAGCCTTTGCCGTGGGCGCGGTGCGGCACGGGCCGGTCGCCTTCGCACGCGCGATGCTGCCCGCGCAGGCGGTGGCCATTTCCACCCAGAGCTCGCTCGCCAGCCTGCCCGCGATGCTGGCCAGCGCGCGGCGGCTGGATGTGAGCGAGAATGTCGCCGATTTCGTGCTGCCGCTTTCGGTGGCGATCTTCCGCGCGACCAGCCCCGCGATGAACCTGGGCGTGGCGATCTATGTCGCGCACCTGTTCGGCATAGAGCTGGGCCTGCCCGCCATGCTGGCGGGCCTCGCGGTCGCCTTCGTGATCTCGATCGGGTCGGTCAGCCTGCCCGGCTCGATCAGCTTCGTGGTCTCCATCGGGCCGATTGCGCTGGCCATGGGCGTTCCGGTGGAACCGCTCGCCCTGCTGGTCGCGGTGGAGATGATCCCGGACATCATGCGCACGCTGGCCAACGTCACCGCCGATGTGGCGCTGGCGAGTGCGACCGACCGGGAAAACGGCGAAAATACGCCGGATGATGCAACGGATGGCGCGCCCGCGCGTTGAGGCACCGACACCTGATTTCAAACCCACAAAAAACGGGAGAAAACCAAAATGGCTTTCGAAGTAACTCCGCTGCCCTATCCTGACGACGTGCTGTCCCCGGCGGTTTCCGCCGAAACGCTCAGCTACCACCACGGCAAGCACCACAAGGCCTATATCGACAAGACCAACGCGGCGATCGAAGGCACCGACCATGCCGGCAAGCCGCTCGAAGCGATCATCGCGGCGGCGCGCGGAAGCGACCAGGGCCTGTTCAACAACTCGGCCCAGAGCTGGAACCACGGCTTCTACTGGAATTCGATGGCCGGCCAGGAAAGCGCCCCGTCGGACGAGTTGAAGAGCATGATCGAAAGCGCGTTCGGCTCGGTCGATGCGCTGAAGGAAAAGCTGCAGGAACGCGGCGCGGGCCACTTCGCCAGCGGCTGGGTGTGGCTGGCCGAAAAGGGCGGCAAGCTCTCCATCGAGGAAACCCACGATGGCGATACGCTGGCCGACCAGGACGGCGTCAATCCGCTGCTCGTGATCGACCTGTGGGAACACGCCTATTACCTCGATCACCAGAACGCGCGTCCCGCCTATCTCAAGGCGCTGACGACCGAGAAGCTGAACTGGGCCTTCGCCAGCGAGAACCTCGCGCGGGGCAAGACCTGGACCTATCCGCAGTAAGTCCCGCTTAGTTGGACATTCGAGGGGTCGGGCCGGAAGCGGTCCGGCCCCTTTTGCCTGAGTCGGCGATCCTGCCCGGCGGGATCAGCCGGGGCGAGCCTCGCTGGCCGTCGCGGCGTCGGCGCCCGTATCCCCTTCCGCGTCCAGTTCGATCAGGGGGGTCTGGAACAGCGGCTCGCCAAAGATGAAGCCCAGCAGGTTGGGCCGTCCGATATGGTCGAAGAATGCGGTCAGCATCAGCAGGATCGGCACCGACAGCAGCGCGCCGACCGCGCCCCAGATCCAGGTGAAATACGAAAAGGCGAGCAGGATCATCACCGGGTTCATGGTGAAGCGCCGCCCGAGGATCGCGGGCGTGATGGCATTCGCTTCGAACACGTGCAGCACCACGTAGGCGACGGGCGGGATCAGACCGAGGAAGACCGTATCCGCCGTGCCGAGCCCGAACAGGGTCAGCAGCGCGGTCATCGCAAGCGGGCCGATATAGGGAATGAAGTTCAGCAGCGTGGCGAGGCCGCCCCACATGATCGGCGCGGGCAGGTCCATCGCCCAGGCGCCCAGCGCCACCACGATGCCGACGCCCAGATTGATCCACGCCACCGTCAGAATATAGGCCGCCACCCGGTCCTGCACCTCGCGCAGGACCCGCGCCGCCTTGACGCTGGTGCCGAAGCTGGTGCGCCCGAACAGGATGTTGCGCCGCAGCCGTCCGCGCGCCTCGACCATGAAGAAGGCCATCAGGAAAGTGAGCATCACCTCCAGCAGCAGCACCGGCGCGCTGATCGCGACCTGCTGGAATACAGATGGTCCCGCTAGGACGACCTCGTTTCCTCCCGAGCTGCCGACCAGGTCCGCCAGCCGATCATTGGCATTGGCGATCCAGGCGAATTCGGCCTGCAATTCCTCGTAGCGCGCGCCGATCTGCTCGATCAGTTCCGGCAAGCGGTCGAACAGGCTGAAGGCCGGCTGCAGGATGGCGCTGAAGGCCAGCACCACGATGGCGACGAAAATCAGCAGGGACAGGACGGAGGCGAGCGTGTTGGGCACGCCCCATGCCGAAAGACGGTCGGCCAGCGGCGCCAGCAGCACCGACAGGATCACGGCGGTGGTCAAGGGCAGGAACACCACCGAACCGATCGACAACACGAAAGGCAGGGCGAGGAATAATCCGATGCCCAGCAACAGTACCAGCGTGCTGAGGAGGCGCAGTTCCTGCTCGGCAAGAAGGTTACGCTTCTTTGCGGACCCGCCCTTCGGTTTCGGGGCCGCGTTCGGCCCGGCGCCGGGATCGCTCACGGCGCACCGCGCGCGCGATCGTCAGGTGCGCCCATTGGTCGGCTCGGCAAGGCCATTGCCCGCGGCGACATCGTCCAGTTCCTCGAGGATGGCGCGGTGCGCGGTGTCGTCGTCGATCGAGCGGCGCGGAATGTCGCCATCGGCGAGCATCGCGTTGAGCGTGGCGCGCGCACGGCCCACGCGGCTCTTGATGGTGCCCACCGCGCAGCCGCAGATATTGGCCGCTTCCTCGTAGGAAAAGCCGCCTGCGCCCACCAGCAGCAAAGCCTCGCGCCGCTCGGGCGGCAGGGTCAGCAGCGCGCGGTGCATGTCGGACAGGTGGATAGGCTCTTCCTGGCCCGCAGGCGCGGTCAGGATACGCTCGGCGACGTTCTCGTCATATTCGCCGCGGAAGCGGTTGCGGCGCATGTCGGTCAGGTAGGCATTGCGCAGGATCACGAAGGTCCATGCACGCATGCTGGTGCCCGGCTCGAACCGCTCCTGCGCGGCCCATGCCTTCATCAGCGTTTCCTGGACGAGGTCGTCCGCCATGTCCGGGCGACCGCACAGGCCGCGCGCGAAGGCACGCAGATGCGGCACCACGGCCGTCAGTTCACGCTTGAACTCGACCGGATCGGCGGCCGGGGCTGGCTGCGAACTCATGCGTCACCCCCATCCTTGCCGGATTTCTTCTTGTCCGGTTCGTCCAGCTGTTCGAGCAGATCCTTGAAACTGTCGGGAATCGGCTCGTCGACGACCGAATCGTACAGATTGCGCAAGCTGTCCGCCCATTGAGGCTGACCCATCGGCTTTTCACCCTTGTCGGCGCGCACCTGGGGCGCGCTCTTTTGCTTCGGATTCTGATTGTCGTCCATGTCTGTCGGCTAACATGGGCCTTCGGAAACCGAAACCCAAGCCCGCCTCTCCCGTTAACGATCCTAGATAGCCGGAACGTTGCGGCCACCCCGTGGTTCCCCCAGTGACCGATGAACAGAGCACGCGCCCGCCAAGCCAGGGTGCAAGACACAAGCCGGAGTACAAGTGGCGTCCGATTCCGCACTCCCTGTACGTCGCTTCCGACGTTGGCTGATCTATTACCCGCGCGCAGTGCCGGTGATCATTTTTCTGCTGATCACCGCGATCACCGCGCTCAGCGTTTTTGCGATCGAGCGCGGCGAGCGCCAGCGCGAGAAGGCCGTTCTGGGCGAAACGACGCAGGTGATTGCGTCTTCGCTCGACCGGCGGGTCAACACCAGCGGGTCCTACCTGATTGCCGGTGCCGCGCTCATCAGCACGCTCGACCGGGTGCCGGCCAACCTGTTTCGCCGCTTCGCCACCGAGCTGCGGCTGGATGCGGATTATCGCGGATCGGTAGGGATCGGGTGGAGCCCGATCGTGCCACGCGGCCAGATCGATGCGTTCGAAAGGCTGGTATCGTCGGAAACCGGCCAGGCCTTCGACATCGAGCCCAGGCCATCGCGCGAAAGCAACTTCGCGGTTCCCGTGACCTTCTTCGAACCGATGAAGGAAGAAAGCCGCCTTGCCGTCGGCTTCAACATGTATTCCGAGAAAACCCGGCGCGAGGCGATGCAGGAGGCCATCCGGACCGGACGGCCGACCGCCAGCGGCAAGCTCGATCTGGTCCAGAACCGCGAGAGCGCGCGTGCGGGGTTCATCGTCTACATGCCGGTGTTCGAACCCGGTACCGATCAGGAGCTGATCCGCGGCTTCGTTTACAGCCCGTTCAATTCACAGAATTTTCTCGATTCGGTGCTGACCCGCGAACTGGTCGGCGGGCGCGGCGTGAGGCTGTACGACGGGGCGCCCGAGCCCGCCAATCTGATCGCGTCCCATGCGCCCGAACGGCTCACGGGCAATGTCACGCGCATCGAAGTGCAGCTTGCCGATCGACCGATGACCGTGGAGGTGGAAAGCGCCCGCGGCGATGCACTGTCCCTGCTGTCCATGATCACGCTGCTGTTCGGAATCGCAGTGGCCAGCCTTTCGATGCTGGTCGCGCGGCTGCTGACCCAGCAGGCGCATGAAGACCAGGCCGCGCTGGATTTCTATGCGGAGCAGAACTCCATCCGCAATTCGCTGACGCGCGAGCTCAATCACCGGGTCAAGAACACGCTGGCCAATGTGCTCTCCATCGTCGCTCTCACCCGCCGGCGCGCCAGTTCGCTGGAGGATTTCGCCAGCGGTCTCGACGGGCGCATTCGCGCGCTTTCGGCCACGCACGACCTGCTGACCCAGTCCGAATGGGGCACCACTCCGCTACGCGCCGTCCTGGAGGCGGAGCTGGCGCCCTATGCGAACACCCAGGACGATACGCTGCATTTCGAAGGGCCCGAAGTGGAGCTTGCGCCCAATGATGCGCTCTCCTTCGGCCTGGCGATCCACGAGCTGGCCACCAATGCTTCCAAATACGGCGCGCTTTCCGTGGAGGAAGGGCGGCTGTCGGTCACATGGTCGCGGCTGGAGGCCGGTCTGGTGGAGGTCGTCTGGCAGGAGGCGGGCGGTCCCCCGGTTCCGCAGACCCGCTCGCGCGGGTTCGGTACCGAACTGATCGAGAAGATCGTCGCGCACGAGCTGAAGCACCCGGTCGATCTGCGCTTCGCACCGGAAGGCGTGCGCTGCGTCCTGCAGGTCCCGGTGCGCAAGCCGACCGAATTCCGCATGCGCGCGCGCAGCAAGAAGCTGGGCGATCATCAGCCCGAGGGCTGAGGCCGCGTGCCGGTCGCCGCCGCACCGCAGAAAACCCGTAACCAAACCAGAAAGGGCCCCGCAATCGCGGAGCCCTTCTTCGTATCGGGTCGGTCGGTAGACCGCGTCAGGCGTTGGCGTCTTCGCGGTTCGAATTGAAGAACAGTGCCTGGCTGATTGCCGCGCGCACCGTGGCTTCCTGGAACGGCTTGGTCACCAGGTAGGTCGGTTCGGGCCGGTCGCCGGTCAGCAGGCGTTCGGGGTAGGCGGTGATGAAGATCACCGGCACGCTGCCGATGCTCAGAATATCGTCCACCGCGTCGAGCCCGGAGGACCCGTCGGCAAGCTGGATATCCGCCAGCACCAGGCCCGGGGTCTTCTGCGCGACGACTTCCTGCGCCTGCGTGCGGGTGGCGGCGGTGCCGCAGATGTCGTGGCCCAGCCCGCGCACCAGATCTTCCAGCTGCATGGAGATCAGCGGCTCGTCCTCGATGATGAGCACGCTGGTGGCGGATTCGCGATCGATCTCGGCAATCGCGTCCTGCACCATCTTTTCGACCTCTTCGGCCGGGATTTCCATGATTTCGGACGATTGTTCGATCGTGAAATCTTCCAGCGTGGTCAGCAGCAGCGCCTGCCGGTTGAGCGGGGTGACGTTCTGGAGGCGGTCGGCCTCCACGTCGCCCGGCAGGTCCGCGCCTTCGGCGCCCTGATCGGCAACTTCGAGATAGGCGCTGGACCAGACCTTGTTGAACGCGCGGTAGAGCGGCACGCGGCCGCCTTCGAGCGAGGCTTTGAGGTCGTCATCGGCCAGCGCGGCCTCCAGCGTGGCGCGTACGAAAGCGTCGCCGGTTTGCTGCGATCCGGTGAGCGCGCGCGCGTAGCGGCGCAGGTAAGGGAGGTTCGCAGCGACATTTTCACCAATGGACATAAATTCTCTTTCCCGTCTGAACCTTCCTCGCAACGTGCGGCGTGAAGGGCGGTTCCAAGGCTTGGGCTCTAGCCGCCGAAGAGGAGATATCAAAAAAAATTGTCGGGCGTGGAACCCGGGCGGGTGCGGTGCATTTTCCCTGTATCACCGCCGAGACCCCCCTCCCGTCCAAGCGGCTGGTGATACGATCCCGAAGGCCTTCGTTCCGTTAACAGACGGATCGAAGGCCTTTTTTTTTGCCGTCCGGTTGCCGGCGACGGGTGAGCCTGCCGCATGGGGGCAGGGCCCCCGCCTGAGCGGCAGCGGCAGCGGCGCATTGTGATAAAGGTGGTGTCAGTCTCGCCGCAGGCGGGAGAACAGGCCGGTGCGTGCCCGCGCGCGGGCAAGCTCCACCAGGCGTTCGAAATCGTACGGCTTGGCGAGAACCGGTCCCAGATCGGCGATGTCCTCGGGGATTTCCTGCGGCGATCCGGTGGCGAAGATGACCCTGGGCGCATCCGCACCGAGCGCGCGGAGCAGCTCGGCGATCGCCCAGCCATCGCCTCTGTCTGCCAGGTGAACGTCGAGGATCACCGTCTCGAACCGCTCGTCGCGCAGGGTGTCGGTCGCCTGCGCGGTGCTCGCAGCGATGACCACGCGGCTCGCGCCTGCATCCAGAAGCGCATCCTCCACCGCAAGGGCCAGGGCTGCGTCGTCTTCCACCACAAGCACGGGGCCGAACTTTCGAGTCTTGCCTGAAGGGGCGCCATCCGGCGGCATAGTCTTATTCGTCCCTGGTGAAAAACCGTGCCGGTGATGGGCAGGGTCAGACAATCGAACGACGCGGGGTGCCGGGCGTTCCGCTATAAATGCTTCTCGTAGATGATGTATTCGCGGTTGATCCGGCTGTCGATGGTATCCGCGATGGCCACCATCCCCTGGTTGTCCTCGAGAATCCAGCCGATCTCGCCGCGCTTGGAATCGAACAGGTCCGATGCCGAGCGGCGGATTTCGTCGATCATCATGAAGGCGAGCTGGCCCGCCAGCTGCGAATTGTGCAGCCGGCTGCGCACGCCCATCAGCGGCACGCGCATGCCCGCACCCCTGGGTTTGCGCAGCCAGCGCAGCGTCGAAATCCAGCCGAAGGGGAACAGCTTGCCCTTGGTGCGCGCCAGCAGATCGTTGATGTCGGGCAGGGTGAGCATGAAGGCGACCGGCTCTCCGTCCAGCTCCGCGATCCGGTTGAGTTCAGGATGGACCAGCGGCTTCAGTTTCTTGCCGGTATGCGCGACCTCGGCTTCGGTCAGGGGCACGAAGCCCCAGTTACCCGACCATGCATCGTTGAGGATCTCGAGAATGATCTCGATCTCGCTCTGGTAATTCTGCAGATCCACCTCGCGCACGCGAATCCGCGGATTGCGTTCGCCCGACCTCACGATCCGGCGGACCAGCGGCGGGAATTCCTGCGAAATGTCCAGGTCGTAGGTGTGGAGCCGCTTTGCGGGCCGGTACCCGTGTGCGGTGATGAAGTCCGCATACTGCGCCGGGTGATGACCCATCATGATCATCGGCGCATGATCCTGCCCGCGCACCAGCAGGCCCGGCTCTTCCCAGATCGACATCGAAATCGGGCCGAGCACGCGCGTCATGCCCTTGGCCCTGAGCCAGTCTTCCGCCAGCCGGAGCAGCGCATCGGCCACTGCCTGATCCTCGGCATCGAAATAGCCGAACATGCCGGTGCCGGGCCCCATGCCCTGTTCGGCGGGCACTTCGAGTGCGAGCCGGTCTATATGCGCGCTGATCCGCCCGACCGGCCGGCCTGCGCGGTGGGCGATGAAAAGCTGCACGTCGGCGTGACCGAAGAAAGGGTTCTTTTCCGGATGGACGAGCTCGAGCTGTTCCGAACGCAGTTGCGGCACCGCGTGCGGCACCTGCGCGGCAAAGCGGCGGCCCAGGTCGACGAAGGCCTCGCGGCCGCGCTTGCCGGTAGCAGGCTCGATCACTATATCGCCGCCCGGCGCAGAGGCGCCGAGGCCGTCGGTGGTTGCATCCGTCACTTGCGTGTCCCGTATCTGCTTGTGCATTTTGGCCCCTGTGTCTCCCGCGCGCGCCGGACGCAAGCCAGTCGATCATTCCGGCCGGGCGGATGCGTTTGGCTCGCTGGAGAAACTGCAGTAATACGCGCCCTCAACAAAGCCCCCTTATGACTATGCATCAGACAATCGACCCAGCCCAGCCCGCACCCGTGCGCGCGAACCGCCTTCAGTTCATGGCGCAGGACGACAAGGCGATGCTGCGCGCCGCGCGCGACCTGACCAAGGGTCTCGGCGAAGCGAAGCCGTCGGTCTACTGGCCCGACATGCTGCTGTCGGCGGGCCTTGGCTATGCGGGCATCGCAGTTGCGATCCTTTCGGGCAATCTCGCGGTGCAGATCGCCGCGGGGCTCGTCGCGGCGCTGGCGTTCTATCGCGCGCTGATGTTCATCCACGAGCTGACGCATATCCACAAGAAGGCTCTGCGGGGCTTCCGCACCGGCTGGAACGTGCTGGTTGGCATCCCTTTGCTGACCCCTAGTTTCATGTACGAGGGCGTCCATACGATCCACCACAAGCGCACGCAGTACGGCACGGTGGAGGATCCCGAATACCTGCCGCTGGCTCTGATGAAGCCGTGGAGCCTTCCGCTGTTCGTGGCTGTCGCATTGCTGGCGCCCGTGGCGCTGCTGTTCCGCTTCGCGGTGCTGGTGCCGCTTGGCGTCGTCATCCCCGCGGTGCGCCGTTTCACCTGGCAGCGGCTCTCTTCGCTCTCGATCAATCCCGATTTCCGCCGGAAGGCACCCGAAGGCGATTTCGGCAAGCGGGTGCGCTGGCAGGAAGCGGGTGCCGCCGTGTGGGCGATCGCGCTGCTTGCCAGCCCGCTCGCCTTCGGCTGGCGGCCGCTGCTGATCGCGCTCGCCATCCTGTCGCTCACCGCGCTGCTCAACCAGCTGCGCACGCTGGTGGCGCACCTGTGGGAGAACGAGGGGGAGGCGATGACCGTGACCGCGCAGTTCCTCGATTCGGTCAACGTGCCCCCGCCCGGGATCGCGGCGGAAATCTGGGCGCCGGTGGGCCTGCGCTACCACGCGCTGCACCACCTGATGCCCTCCATGCCCTATCACGACCTGCCCGAAGCGCACCGCCGCCTCGCGCGCGAGCTGGGCGTCGGTTCGACCTACGAGGGGGCGAACCACCCCGGGATGCTGGTGCTGGTGGGCAAGATTGCGCGCAGCACGATGCTCAAGCGCTAAGGAATCAGGCGCCTGATCGGCACGGTCCCGCGCTTGTGCAGGCCGCGCCGAAAGCTCACGGCAGATCGCGGACCATCGCGACGCGCGAACCGGGCGGCATGCCGTGCGCTTCCTCGCGTGCGAGCTCCTGCGCGAGGCGGGCATTGTCCGCCGAATCGCGATCGACGAACCCCAGCCTGCGATAGAAGGGCGCGTTCCACGGAACCTCGTCGAAGGTCGTCAGCGTGATGGCGGTGAAGCCCGAATTGCCTGCATCGATGATGCAGCCGCGCAGCAGGGCCGCACCGATCCCGCGCCCCTGCCAGTCGGGATGGACGCTCAATTCCCACACGTGAAGCTCGCGCCCGAAAGGCTCGGTCGCGATGAAGCCGACCGGCGTCCCCGTGTCCGCCACCGCGACGAGGCAGTGACCGCGCGCGATATAGCGGCGCAGGCGTTCGGCCGGGATCGGCTCCTGCGCGGCGATATGGCGAAGCGGCTCGATCCGTTCGAACATCGTGGCGGCGGCGCGCTCGATCGCGGGCAGGGCATCGGCATCGCCGGCTCGCGCAAGCCGGATCGACCAGTCGGTTTCGCCGTGTCCGCTCATTCTTCCGTGCGCACGAGAACCGTCTCACCGATCAGCAGGAACAGGAAGAACGGTGCCCACGCGGCGAGGAAGGGCGGATAGCCGCCGAAATCGCCCATGGCGAGCGCGGCATTGTCGATCACGAAATAGGCAAAGCCCAGAAACATGCCCGCCACCGCGCGCGCGAAAAGCTGGCCCGATCGGGCCAGCCCGAAGCCCGCGACCGCGCCCAGGATCGGCATCAGGACGGCCGATAGCGGCCCTGAAATCTTGTGCCAGTAATTGGCCTCCAGCTCTCCGGTATCGCGCCCGGCCGCCTTGTAGGCATCGATGGAATCGCCAAGCTGCCAGAAGGGCTGCGCAGTCGGATCGACCGAGGCGAGTTCGATCTGCGCGGGCGTGATGCCGGGCGCCACGATCACCTCGGCAGGCTCGGCAAGGCTTGCCGTGCCGATGGTGAAGACGCGCGGCGCCTGCATCGCCCAGCCGCCATTCCCGCGGATCGCCAGTTCCGCATCGATCTGCTGGATGATTTCCCCGCTCGGGCTGCGGCGGTAGAAGGTCACATCGTTCAGGCGCGGCGCGGGGCCGCCCTTTTCGTAGCTGCGCGCGGTCAGGATGTTCGGGCCGTCGACCAGATAGATGATGCCGCTTTTCTCGGGCGCGTCGGGCAGGGCGCCGAATTCGGTATCCTCCCATGCCGTCAGTTCGGCCGCGGCGCGCGTCACCACCCTTTCATTGAAGGCGAAGCTTGCCAGAGAGACGACCATCGCGGTCAGGATCAGCGGGGCCAAGACCTGGTGGGCGGAAAGCCCGGCGGCCTTCATTGCGATGACTTCGCTGTTCTGGTTCAGCGTGACCAGCGTGATGATCGTGGCGAGCAGCACCGAATAGGGCAGGAAGCGCTGGATCAGCAGCGGCACGCGCAGCGATGCGTAATGCCACAGGTCCGCCTCGCTGTTGCCTTCGACCGCAAGGATTTCCCCGCTGGTCGACAGCAGGTCGAGCATCATCAGCACGAGCACCAGCATCACCAGCACCGCGAGGATGCGCAGGCTGAACATCTTCGCCAGATAAAGCGTCAGCGTGCGCGAGGGAAAGAAATCGAACGTCATGCGAGGGGCCGTCAGCTACCCTGTTCGGCAAGGGCGTTGGCGCGTCGGCGGCGGGGCCGCAGGATCCGGCCGAGCCACTTCACCAGTTTGGAGAAAACGTTTTCGAGCGCGCCGATCGGCTGGCCGCCCGGCACATAGGCGATCTGCCAGAACCACCACAGGATCAGCCCGACGAAGATGACGAACGGTCCCCACAGCCCCAGCGTCGGATCGATCCGGCCCAGCGCGGCGAAGTCCTGCATGTACTGGTTGATCTTGTGATAGGCGACCACGAGGACCACCGCGACGAATACGCCGAGCGCGCTGGTCGATCGCTTGGGCGGGATCGCAAGAGCCACCGCGAGCAGCGGCAGGAACGCCATCATCGCCAGTTCGACCAGCCGGTAGTTCAGGCTGGCCTGGCTGGCATTGCGGGTGTCCTCGCTCGCATTGTCGCTCCACCCCATCTGCAGCAGTTCGGGCAGGATATATTCCGCCTCCGCCTCGCCGCGCTGGCGGAAGCTCTCGATGGTCGGCAGGTCGATCGGGAGGTCGTGCATGGCAAAGCTGAGCACGCGGGGTGATTGCCCGTCGGGGTCCTGCACGATGGTGCCATTGGACAGGCGCAGGATGATCGTGTCGGGATCGTCGCTGGTGGACAGGAAGCGTCCTTCGCGCGCGCTGATGGAGAGCGTTTGTCCGTCCTGCGTGTTGATCCGCGCGAAGATGCCTTTCAGCTCGCGCCCCGATTCCTCGCTTTCCTCGATCCGCAGCGCCATCCGGTCCGCCAGGGTGGTGAATTCGCCCACCTTGATCGACGCGCCCAGCGCGCCCGAGCGCAGATCGAACTGCAGTTCCTCATAGTAATACTTGGATACCGGCTGGATGTAGAACACCAGCGCGGCGTTGATCGCCATTAGCGTCAGCGTGATGGCGTAGGGAACCCGCAGAAGCCGCGTGTAGCTGAGGCCGACCGCGCGCATCACGTCCAGCTCGCTCGACAGGGCGAGCTGGCGGAAGGCGAATAGCGTGCCGAGCAGCAGGCCCAGCGGAATGGCGAGGCTGGCATAATCGGGCAGCAGCGCGCCCAGCATGCGGAACACGACGCCCACCGGCCCCCCCTCGGTCGACACGAAGCGGAACAGCCGCAGCATCTGGTCCAGCACCAGCAGCGACGCGGCAAGCACGAACACGCCCAGCAGCGGCACGATCACCAGCCGGAAGATGTATCGGTCGAGTCGCGAAGTGAAGGGCAAGGGAAGTCCCGCGGGTGATTGCGTCTGTGCCCCAGGCCCTAGCGGCAAAGCGGGCCTTCGTCATCCGCGTGTTTTCAGAGACTGGTGGCTCAGGCCTTCTCCAGCGTGCATTGCAGCGGGTGTTCGTTCTGGCGGGCGAAATCCATCACCTGGTTCACCTTTGTTTCCGCCACTTCGTAGGGGAAAATCCCGCATACGCCGACGCCGCGCTGGTGAACGTGGAGCATCACCTGTGTCGCCTCGTCCAGATCCATGCGGAAGAACCGCTTGAGGACCATCACGACGAACTCCATCGGCGTGTAATCGTCGTTCAGCATCAGCACCTTGTACTGGCTCGGCTTCTTGGGCTTCGCACGCGTCTTGGTGGCGACGCCGACGGATGGATTGGCGGGCCGCCCCTCGTTGTCGTCGCCATCGGTTCCGTCGTCGGCCATGCAATGGATGGCCGGCATACGAGCGGTTTCCGGGCCGTACGAGGAAATCCTCTGAGAAGCGGGGCTGGCTGGTTCACGCATAGCGACACAGTATCGTAACGCCCGCGCAATCCGCAAGAGAGGGTGCGGAAGGCAGGGCAAGAAGGACGGGGGGAAGGCGCCATTGGTGCGGGCGCCGGGCTTCAGAAGGCGAGGGCCAGATGATCAGGGCCAAAAGGCAAGGGGCCGGACGATCGTGTCGCCCGGCCCCCGGCCCTGGTTCCGACTGCCCGCGCTCACGCGCCGGGCATCGGCCAATTCGCTCACCCTCAGGCGGCGACCTTGTTCATCTTTTCGACCGCTTCGCTCACGCGGCTGGTCAGCGGGGCCATCGCGTCGTTGGTCAGCTTGATCCAGGCTTCGGTGTTCTTCGAACCGGCGGCAACCGCGTTGTCGAACGAACGGCGCATGATGTCGCCCTGCAGCTTCACCAGCTCGGTCGGCGACTTGGCGGCGGCCATCAGGCGGGCATCTTCGCTGATCTGGTCGGCCGCCTTGCGGCTTTCCTCGACCGCTTCACGGGTCATGTCCTGCATGCCGGTGAAGAGGATCTTGCCCGCTTCGGCCATTGCTTCGGCATTGGCGCGCTGGAAGGTGACCATTTCACCGGTCATTTCCGTGCCCTTTTCGTACATGCCGGCAAGGCGGGTCTGCATTTCGTTGGCCATGTTGCTGGCCATGTCGGCGGTTTTGGTCTGGGTCTTGGTAGCCATGGTGGTGTCCTTGGGTCTGGAGGTTTTTGCGGTGCGCTTGGCACCCGATTTGGTAGTGGTTTTCTTCTGAGCGGTGGTCTTCGCGGCCGACGTTTTCGCAGGAGCCTTCTTCGCCGGAGCCTTGGCAGCCTTGGCGACGGCGGCCTTCTTGCGCGGCGCGGCCTTTTTCGGCTTCGGTGCGGCTTCAGCCTTCACCGGTTCGGCCTTGGCGGGCGCGGCTGCCTTTGCGGCAGGCTTCGCCTCAGCCTTGGCAGCAGCCGGTGCCGGAGTTTCCGCCGGAGCCGCCGGGGCCTCTTCAGCGGGCTTGCTGCCGGATTTCGCTTCGACGGCGCTTTCATACGCCTTCTGCGCGGCGGCATCGCCCTTGGTATCGGTTTCGTCGGCCATGAAGAATCTCACGTTTCTTGCTGCAATGCACAAATATGCCCTCCAGCAAGAATATTCAAGCCTTTTTTGTGCAGTGCACAAAAGGCGTTAGCCAGCTGTAATATCGCCCTTTATCAGCGTTCCTTCACGTAGCGGCCCGGGGCGGGTTCGATCACCTTGTCCTTCTGGCCGCTGCCGGGCTTGCGCTTGCCGCGCGCCTGTAGCTCCTTGCTGTCCTGCGCCCGGATCCACTCGATCCAGTCGGGCCACCAGCTTCCGGGATGCTCGGTTGCACCCGCGCGGAATTCCTCCAGCGTGTCGACGTCCCCGTCCTCGTTGATCCAGTACTGGTACTTGCCTGCGGCGGGCGGATTGACGACGCCTGCAATATGGCCGGACCCGGCAAGCACGAAGCGCAGCGGCCCGCGAAAATGCTCGGTGATCTTCCACACGCTAGCTGCGGGGGCGATGTGATCGTCCTTGCCTGCCTGCACATAGGTGGGCACTTCCACCTTCCTCAGGTCGATCGGCGTGCCCAGCGCCTGCAGCCGTCCCGGTTTCACCAGCAGATTGTCGCGGTAGAGGTCCTGCAGATAGTCCCGGTGCCACTTGGCGGGCAGGTTGGTCACATCGCCGTTCCAGTGGAGCAGATCGAAGGCGGTGTGATCCTCCCCCAGCAGGTAGTTGCGCACGACGTAGTTCCAGATCAGATCGTTGCCGCGCAGCAGGTTGAAGGTCGCGGCCATGAACCGCCCGTCCAGATAGCCGTCGCGCTTCAGCCCCTGGATCGCGGCGATCTGCTGATCGTCGACGAAATGCAGCAGGTCGCCAGCGTCGGTGAAATCGATCTGGGCGGTGAAGAAGGTCGCGCTCTTGACCTTGTCGGCTTCCTCGCGCGAGGCGAGCAGGGCGAGCGTCGCGGCCAGCGTCGTGCCTGCCACGCAGTAGCCGATCGCATGGACGTGGGGCTGTCGCAGCCGCTTTCGCACATGGTCGATCGCCTCGATCTGGGCAGCGATGTAATCGTCCCAGACGATATCCTTCATCGAGGCGTCGGCCGATTTCCAGCTGACCATGAACACGGTAAGCCCCTGATCGAGGGCCCACTTCACGAAGCTCTTCTTCTCGTTGAGGTCGAGGATGTAGAACCGGTTGATCCACGGCGGGAAGATGATCAGCGGCACGCTCAGCACCTTTTCGGTGGTCGGCTCGTACTGGATCAGCTGGTACAGCGGCGTTTCGAACACGACCTGGCCCGGCGTGGCCGCGATATCCTCCCCCACGGTGAAGGCCTGCGGGTCCGAATGGGTCAGCTGGCCCTTCTGCAGGTCCTGCAGAAGGTTCTGCATGCCCTTGACCAGGCTTTCGCCGCGCGTTTCCATGATGCGATCGAGCACGATCGGATTGGTCGCCGCGAAATTGGCCGGGCTGAGCGCTTCGGCCATCGCCTGCGTGGCGAATTTCAGCTGCTCTCTCTTGGCGTGATCGACATGATCCATCTTCTCCACCATCGCCAGAACGCGTTCGGTGAGCAGGAGATAGGTCTGATGGATCAACGCGAAGATCGGCTGTTCGCGCCAGCGCGGGTCGGCAAAGCGCCGGTCCTCGCGGGGCAGCTCGGCATCGCCGCCAGCCGCGTCCTGCGAGTCGCCCGGCGGGACCAGCAGTGCCTGCCACAATTGCGCGCTTTCCGCCCACCAGCGCTGCTGTTCCGCCGGATCGGCAAAGGGCAGCTGCTCGGTCCAGGTCTCGAACATGGCGAACCACTTGGCCGGCCATTCGGCAGGATCGCCCGCCATCATCTCGCTGGTGGCCTCGATCGCGTTGGTCTGGCAGAATTCCAGCCACATCGTCTGGAGGCGGGTGGCGTTCTCCGCCCACTTCTGGAGGTCGGCCATCGGAAGCGGTGCAGCATCCGCGCCTGCCGTGGACGGCTGGGTCAGCGGGGCGAACATCATCTGGGTCCAGCGCGCCTGCGCTTCCAGCATCGCTGCGAACGGATCGGTTCCGGAAGGATCAGGTGTCGTGTCCGCCATCGCATCGGTCCTCTCTTGTCGCTAAGAGGCCGCATCCCATCGGGATCGACTGCCGGAAAATTCTGGGCGTCCTCTCGCTAGCAACAATTGCACAGAAGCGCGCGGCGTTCCAGAATGGGGATAGTGATGCGCGAACCAGCGGGAGCAAGGCTTGAGCGACGACCAGTTCTACCGGATGCGGCGATTGCCGCCCTACGTGATCGCCGAAGTGAATGCGATGCGACACGCGGCCCGGCGGGCGGGGCGCGACATCATCGATCTTGGCATGGGCAATCCCGATCATCCCCCGCCGCAGCATGTGATCGACAAGCTGTGCGAGGTTGCCGGGAAGCCATCCGCGCACGGCTATAGCCAGTCGCGCGGAATTCCCGGCCTGCGCAAGGCCCAGGCGAATTACTACGGCCGCCGCTTCAACGTCGATCTCGACCCGGAGCGCGAGGTGGTCGTCACCATGGGATCGAAGGAGGGGCTATCCTCGATGGCCACCGCCATCGTGGCGCCGGGCGACGTGGTGCTCGCGCCGAGCCCGTCCTACCCGATCCACACCTATGGCTTCATTATCGCGGGCGCGACGATCCGCTCCGTGCCGACCACGCCGGACGAAGCTTATTGGGAAGCGCTCGATCAGGCGATGGCCTATACCTCGCCGCGGCCGAGCGTGCTGGTGGTCAACTACCCCAGCAACCCGACGGCGGAGACCGTCGACCTCGCCTTCTATGAACGGCTGGTTGCCTGGGCGCGGGAGAACAAGGTCTGGGTCCTCTCCGACCTTGCCTATTCGGAACTCTATTACGACGGGAAGCCGACCCGTTCGATCCTGGAAGTGCCGGGCGCGAAGGAATGCGCGGTCGAATTCACTTCCATGTCCAAGACCTATTCCATGGCCGGGTGGCGGATGGGCTTTGCGGTCGGCAACCCCCAGCTGATCGCGGCGCTGACCCGGGTGAAGTCCTACCTCGATTACGGGGCCTTCACGCCGATCCAGGCGGCGGCGTGCGCCGCGCTCAACGGCCCGCAGGACATCGTCGAGGAAAACCGCCTGCGCTACCAGAACCGGCGCGACGTGATGGTGGAGGCCTTCGGGCGGGCGGGCTGGGAAATCCCCACCCCACCAGCGAGCATGTTCGCCTGGGCCCCCCTGCCGCCGGGCTTCCACAACATGGGCAGCCTGGAATTCTCGAAGCAGTTGCTGGAGGAAGCGGGCGTCGCGGTGGCGGCGGGTATCGGCTACGGCGAGGAAGGCGAAGGCTACGTGCGGATCGCCATGGTCGAGAACGAGCAGCGCATCCGGCAGGCGGCGCGCAACGTGAAACGCTTCCTCCAACGCGAAGGAAGCTGACACGGGCCGAACAGGCCTGCCCCGGCTAGGTCCAACTCCCTAAGCAGCCACGCTGAATTGCTCCCCTGCCGCCAGGCTTTAGCCTCGGGGCAGGACGATCGGGCAATGGGACGGCGAGGCGGCGGGGCGCGTGCACACAGCGCAGGCACTGATTGCGCGGCAGATGCAGGCCGGGCCGTTGTGGCTCGACCTGTTTCACCGCGATGCCTCCTGCAGGGGGCGCTGGCTGGCGCTCCATCCGCGCGAGTTTGCGCTGCTGTGGCGGCTGGCGGAGACGCCGGGGCGTACGGTGTCCCAGCGCACATTGCTCTCCGACGTCTGGCGGCTTTCCATGGAGCCGGGCACCAACCGGGTCGCGGTGCATGTGGCACGGCTGCGGCGCAAGCTGGATGGCGTGGGGCTGGGCCGGTTGATCGCCACGGATGGGGCGGGCTACCGGCTCGATCTTGCGCCTGCCCCTTCGTGCAGGCTGGACAGCGCACCGCGCTTGCGCGACGAAGCCTGCTCGAAAACCAAAAGCGGCACGCAAGGGGAGAGCCCGAGAATGGCAACACAGGCGGACGAAAAGCGCGTCGAGACGCAGCTTGGCGATAATGGCATCATGCATGTCCGGCTCAACCGGCCGGACAAGATGAATGCGCTCGACCCGGAGATGTTCACCGCGATCATCGCGGCGGGCGAGGCGCTGATGGAGCGCAAGGACGTGCGCGTCGTGGTGCTCTCGGGCGAGGGACGCAGCTTTTGCGCCGGGCTCGATACGTCGAGCTTCGCGCGTGAGCCGGGATCGAACGAACCTGCGCTGACCGACCGGACCTATGGCGATTCGAACAAGTACCAGCAGGTCGCCACGGTCTGGCGCAAGCTGCCGATGCCGGTGATCGCGGCGGTCCACGGCGTGTGCTTCGGCGGCGGGATGCAGATTGCCAGCGGAGCCGATATCCGCGTGGCCGCGCCCGATACGCGCATGGCGATCATGGAAATGAAATGGGGCCTGGTGCCCGACATGGGCGGCTATCACCTGTGGCGCGGGCTGGTGCGCGACGACGTGCTGCGCGAACTGGTCTACACCAATCGCGAATTCACCGGCGAAGAGGCGCTGCGGCTGGGGCTGACAACCTTCGTTGCCGACGATCCGCTGGCGAAGGCGAACGAGATCGCCGCCACCATCGCGCAGCGCAACCCGGACGCGATCCGCGCGGCCAAGCGCCTTTCCAACCGCATGCATGACGAGCGCGGGGAAGACATGCTGATGGCGGAAAGCGAGGAACAGGCAGGCGTGATCCGCCAGCCGAACCAGATCGAAGCCGTGATGGCCGGGATGGCCAAGCGGACGCCCGAGTTCGGCGATGCATCCTAGCTTTATGGACTGACCCGCTGCCCCGCTTTGGCGGGGCGGGAGGTCCAAAGAAGAAACCTCAGCCGAACACCGCCACGGCCTGCTGGCCCACCATGACCAGCTGGCCGTCGGCATTCCACAGGCGCAGGCGTTCGCTCGAATAGCCGGCATCCGCATGGTCGCTTGCCGTTTCGGCCAGCCACCACCCTTCGCGCGTCCGGGCTTCGGGATCGAGGATATTGATCGCCCAGTTCATCGAGCTCAGCGGGCCGGGTCGCTCCATCACGCGGATCGCGCTGGGCGCGTTGACATCGCCGAGCAGGACCGAACGGCTGACGGGATCGAGCCCGTCGTCGTTCTTCAGGCGGACCCACCGGCGCATGACGGGCACGGCCTCTTCGTGACCGCCCGAAGGCTCGGCGCGGCGAATTTCGAACTGGTGCTGGATGAAAGCCGGGCCCTTGCCGACCATCATCGGCTCGGCGTCCTCGAAAGGCACCGGCGCCGGGCTGACGGGCGGGGCGCGATGTACGCCATTGGGCTCTCGTGCGGCGCCGAACAGCCAGAAGGATGTAAGGCCCGGCTTTCCATCGACCAGCAGGTCCACACGCACCTGCGTCACATTGCGGCCCTGCCGGATGATCTCCGCGCGCGGGGTCACGTCCGCACCCACCGGCGCGACGAAAGCCACCTGGGCGGAGCGCAGCGGGGGCAGATCGGGAAAGGCACGGATGGCGGCGGTGTAGGCAATCAGCGCGCTCGCCCCGCCATAAAGCGTGCGGCCCTGCAGCCATTCCTGCGCGGGGAGGGTAACGGGTTCGCCATTTCCGGCGATGGGTTCCAGCATTGCGGTAATCGACATGGGGCCGGGTCTTATACCAAGCTTCGGCGAAGGGAAGCCGTGCTTGCGCGATACCGCGCCAAAACCGGATCGTTCAAAAGCTGATTGAACTGCGCGGCACGAGCCGCTAGACGCCCCGCTTCGCGCCTAGCCCGCAAAGTCGGGGCCCGATGGCGGAGTGGTTACGCAGAGGACTGCAAATCCTTGCACGCCGGTTCGATTCCGGCTCGGGCCTCCACCTTTTCGCGAAGAGCTATCCGGCCAGCGCCGCCGCTTTGGCCGCGCGCTCCCGAATCGCATCGAAGTCGAGCGGCTTGGGCCCGATCAGCCAGCTCCCGCCCACGCACAGCACCTGATCGAGGGCAAGCCAGTCTGCCGCCGTATCCTGCTTGATGCCCCCCGTGGGGCAGAACTTGAGGTCGCCGAACGGCCCGGTGAGCGCCTTGAGCGCTGGAATCCCGCCATTCGCCTCTGCCGGGAAGAACTTGAAGTGCTTCAGCCCCAGGTCGAGCCCGCGCATGATGTCGCCCGCATTGGCGACGCCGGGCAGCAGCGGCACCCCGGCGCTCGCCGCGGCATGGGCTAGCGGCTCGGTAAGCCCGGGCGAAACGATGAACTCCGCGCCCGCCGCCACGCAGTCGTCCAGCTGCTGCTTGTTGGTGACCGTGCCCGCGCCGACGATGGCGCCGGGCACCAGGTTCATGCGCTTGATCGCTTCCAGCGCGCAGTCGGTGCGCAGCGTCACCTCGAGAACCTTGAGCCCGCTTTCCACCAGCGCTTCGGCGATGGGGCGTGCATCGTGCACATCGTCGATCACCAGAACGGGGATGACGGGCGCGGTGCGCATGATCTGTTCGATGGGCTTCACGATGAATGCTCCCTGGCAAAGGCGGCGGCTGCCCCGAACAGTCCCGGTTCGGGGTGGGTGATGATCTTGACGGGCACGCTTGCCATAAGCGCTTCGTAGCGCCCTTTGGCGGCAAATCTTTCGGCAAAGCCCGACTGCGGCAGTATTTCCGAGAGCCTTTGGCCGAGCCCACCGGCCAGCACAACACTGCCCGGGCCGTGCGCCAGCGCCAGATCGCCGGTGACCGAGCCAAGGCTGAGGCAGAAACGGTCCAGCGCGCGGCGCAGCAGCGTGTCCTCGCCCGCCAGCGCGCGGGTCCACAAGGCGGTGTCGTCGCCCTCCGGGGCTGCGATGCCATCGATCGCGGCCAGCGTTTCGGCGAAGGCGCGCAGGCCCGGGCCGGATACCACCCGTTCTACCGAAACGCGACCGAAGCGCGTGCGCAGGTGGGAGAGCAGGCGTTCCTCCACCTCGTCCAGCGGGGCGAAGTCGATATGGCCGCCTTCGGTCGGCACCACCTGGCCGCTCTCGGGCAGCAGCAGCGCAACGCCAAGCCCGGTCCCCGGCCCGACGATAGTGCAGGGCCTGTCGCGCGGGAGGGGTTGGTCCGGCCCGGCGACAGGACGCAGGTCGTCTTCGTGCGCGGCACCGACGGCATGCCCGATGGCCGCGAAATCATTGAGGAAAACCGCGTGCTCCAGCGCCAGATCGCGGCGAATCTCGTCGAACCGGAGACGCCACGGGCTGTTGGTCATCTGCACGCCCCCGCCGCGCAGCGGACCGGCAATCGCAAAGGCGGCGGCAGACGGAAGCTGTCGCCCGATCCGGTCCGCGAAAGCCCGGAAGGCGGCGGGCAGACCGGGGAAATCCGCGGTCGGCAGCTTCACCGGTTCGCCAAGCGCGATCTCGCCCGCCGCATAGGTGGCGAGGGCAAAGCGGGCATTGGTGCCGCCGATATCGGCGACGACGATCTCTCGCGCTTCGCTCACAGCCCCGCTTCGGCCAGCATCGCGCTGCCGCCCTTTTCCGCCGGATCGCTGTGATGACGCAGCATGGCGAAAAGCTCGCGGCCCGTGCCCATTTCGGGCGGTGGCGCGGCGGCGAGTTCGCGCGCGTCCCACTCGCTCGCGCCGACCAGCGCCTCCAGTGTGCCCGTGGTGGCGCATACGCGGACCATGTCGCCGTCGCGGACCTTGGCCAGCGGGCCGCCGTGGAAGGCTTCGGGCGAAACGTGGATGGCGCTGGGCACCTTGCCGCTCGCGCCGGACATGCGCCCGTCCGTCACCAGCGCGACCTTGTAGCCCCGGTCCTGAAGCACGCCGAGCGGAGAGGTCAGCTTGTGCAGTTCGGGCATGCCGTTGGCTGCCGGACCCTGAAAGCGCAGCACCACGACGACATCGCGGTCCAGCTCGCCCGCCTTGAACGCCTCTGCCACGGCATGCTGGTCGGAGAAGACGCGCGCGGGTGCCTCGATCGTGTGCCGCTCGGGGTCGACCGCGCTGACCTTCATCGTGGCGCGGCCCAGATTGCCCTCCAGCAGGGCGAGGCCGCCATCCTTGCGGAACGGATCGGTGACGGGCTTGAGCAGCGTTTCGTCCCGGCTCTCCTGCGCGGCGGGTTTCCACACGAGGCTGTCGCCATCCATCACCGGCTCGCGCGCGCCCTCGGCCAGCGACTGGCCGTACACGGTCAGGATATCGCCATGGGCCAGCCCCGCATCCAGCAATTCGCGGATCACGTAAGGCATGCCGCCCGCAGCGTGGAAGTAGTTAATGTCGCCCGCCCCGTTGGGATAGACGCTGGCGATCAGCGGGACGATGTCGCTCAGTTCGTCCATATCGTCCCAGTCGAGCACGATGCCCGCCGCGCGCGCGATGGCGGGCAGGTGGATCACGTGGTTGGTCGATCCGCCCGTGGCGAGAAGGCCGACCACCGCGTTCACGATGGCCTTCTCGTCGATGCAGTGGCCGAGCGGGCGATAGTCCTCACCATCCCAGCCGATCTCGGTCATCCGGTGGACGGCGGCGCGCGTCAGTTCCTGCCGCAGCTTGTTGCCCGGATTGACGAAGCTGGAGCCGGGCATGTGCAGCCCCATCATCTCCATCATCATCTGGTTGGAATTGGCCGTGCCGTAGAAGGTGCAGGTGCCCGCGCCGTGATAGCTCGCGCTTTCGGCCTCCAGCAGTTCGTCCTCGCTCACCTTGCCCTCGGCGTAGAGCTGGCGGACGCGGATCTTTTCCTTGTTGGCGAGGCCAGAGGGCATGGGCCCTGCAGGCACCAGGATCGTGGGCAGGTGGCCGAAGCGCAACGTGCCGATCAGCAGGCCGGGCACGATCTTGTCGCAGATGCCCAGCAACAGCGCACCTTCGAACATTCCGTGCGACAGGCCGACCGCGGTGCCCATCGCGATCACGTCGCGGCTGAACAGCGACAGCTCCATCGAATCCTGCCCCTGCGTCACCCCGTCGCACATGGCGGGCACGCCGCCCGCGACCTGCGCGGTGGAGCCACGCTCGCGCGCGAAGACCTTTATCAGTTCGGGGTAGCGCCCGTATGGCTGATGCGCGCTCAGCATGTCGTTATAGGCGGTGACGATGCCGATATTCATCGCGGTGCCCGCCTTGATGGTCGGCTTGTCCTCCCCGCTCGCCGCGAAACCGTGTGCCAGGTTGCCGCTGGACAGGGTGGGGCGATGCACGCCTTCGTCGCGCTGCCGGTCGATCAGGTCGAGATAGCGTCGGCGGCTGTCCTTCGAGCGTTCGATGATCCGGTCGGTAACTTTGGCGAGCGTGGGATGCAGGCTCATGCGGGGCTCCAGTAGAATTCGCCGGACACTTCGCCGGACGCGGACCCGAACACGACACCGACCGGAAAACGGCTCTTGTACCCGTCGGACAGGGCTTCGAGCAGCACCATGCGTTTATCCTCTCCGCGCAGCGACACCATGCGGTGGCGGGCGGATCGGATGGCGTGCACGCTCAGCGTGATGCGCGCGACGGGTGCTTCGGGCGGAAGCGGATCGGGCGTGACCTTCAGCGCGCGGGCTTCGGTTTCGATTGCTTCCCGATAGTCCGGGCCGCGAAAGATGCTGGCGGTGTGGCCGTCCCCGCCCACGCCCAGCCATACAAGGTCGGGCGGCCAGGGCAGATCGGCGAGGCGACGATTGGCGCTCTCTGCATGCGTAGCGCCCGAGGCGACGTCATCCACCAGCGGGATCAACCGGGCGCCGGTGCCGCCGAAATAGCGATCGAGCATGGCGAAGTTGGAAAGCGGATCGTCGTGATCCACGATCCGGTCGTCGCCCGGAAGGATGGAGACCTTCGACCAGTCGAGCGGGCGCCGGGCCAGCAGTTCGAAGGCCGGGACGGGCGTGGAGCCGCCCGGGAAGGCGACGACGGCATGCCCCCTTTCGGCAATGGCGCTTTCCACGATTGCCGCCACCCGATCCGCGCAGGCCGCAGCCATTGCGGCGCCATCTTCTAAGGTGTGCCAGCCTTTCGGTGTCCAGAGGCGGGGTTCGTCACTCATGCCAGCTCACTCCGTCGCGTTCGGTCAGCGCGACCGATGCGCTCGGCCCCCAGCTGCCCGCGCTGTAGCTCTTGGGGGCGATGGCTTCCTTGCTCCACACCGCGCGGATCGCGTCGATCCACTTCCACTGCGCCTCCACCTCGTCGCGGCGGACGAACAGCGTCGGGTCTCCGTCCACCAGATCCAGCAGCAGGCGTTCGTAGGCGATCCGCCGCCGGGCCTTGGAGAATGCCTGGGTGAGCGAGAGGTCCAGCGGAACTTCGCGCAGGGTCACCCCGTCGCGGTCCATCCCCGGCTCCTTCGCCATCACCATCAGGCGGACATGTTCTTCCGGCTGCAGGCGGATCACCAGCCGGTTCGCGGCCAGCTTCCCGCCGCGTTCGGCGAAGATGTTGTGCGGCACGCATTTGAACTGGATCACGATTTCGCTGCGGCGTTCCGCCATGCGCTTGCCGGTGCGCAGGTAGAAGGGCACGCCCTGCCAGCGCCAGTTTTCGACATGGGCCTTCAGCGCCACGAAGGTTTCGGTGTCGGATGGCTCGCCCAGATCGTCGGTATAGGAACCCACGACTTCGCCGCCCACGGCGCCGCCCGCATACTGGCCGCGCACCATTTCCTCGGCGGCGACGGGGCGCAGGCAGCGCAGCACCTTCACCTTCTCGTCGCGCACGCTGGTGGCGTCGAAATCGGCCGGCGGCTCCATCGCGATCAGCGCCAGCAATTGCAGCATGTGGTTCTGCACCATGTCCCGCAGCGCGCCGGTCTCGTCGTAGAAGGCATTGCGCCCTTCGAGCCCCACGGTCTCGCCGATGGTGATCTCCACGTGGTCGATCCCGTTGGCATTCCACAGCGGTTCGAACATGGCGTTGGCGAAGCGCAGCGCCATCAGGTTCTGGACGGTTTCCTTGCCCAGATAGTGGTCGATCCGGAAAATCCGGTCCTCGTCGAACGCGCTGGCAACCGCATCGTTGATGACGCGCGAACTGGCGAGATCGTTGCCGAGCGGCTTTTCCAGCCCGATGCGCACGTTCTCGCCCGCAAGGCCCGCCGATTGCAGCCCGCGAATGGTGGGTTCGAACAGGAAGGGCGCGGTCGACAGGAAGATGGCGAGCCCGCCCGAGATATCGCCGAGTCTGGCAGCCAGATCGTCGAACCCCTCCAGGGTCGATGCGTCGAGCGACTGGTAGCGCAGGTGCCCCAGGAAGGTGGCGATCTTCGCTTCGTCCTTGCGGTCTTCGGGCAGGTATTCGTCCAGGGCCTCGCGTGCGATTTCACGATATTCGTCGTCGGACAGAGCGCTGCGCGCGGTCCCGAAGATGCGCAGGTCTTCCGCGATCAGGCCATCCTCGTGAAGGGCGTAGAGCGAGGGCAGCAGCATGCGCTTGGCGAGATCGCCCGTGGCGCCGAACAGCAGCAGGGTGGAAGAGGATGTGGGCATTGCGGGGGTCGGTTCCTCCTCTGCCCCCTTGCTCTGGTTGCAAGGCGACACGCTTGTTTGCTGGGGCGGGGCGTAAAGCCAAGTCCGCCTTCAATTCAATGGCCGGGCGGGGATTTATGTCCCGCCCGGCATGCATTGCCGAGATCGGCGCCATGGGCGCTACCGCAAAGCGAACGGCCCGCCGACCAGGGGGACGACGGGCCGACCGACGGCTGAGTTGGTGCGCCGCCGATTCGCTAGAAGCTGGCGCCGATGCTGAAGACGACGCTAGCGTCCTGCCCGGCGACGTTGGGCAGATCGGTGTCGACATAGGCGACGCCGAAGGTGAGAATGTCGTAAGAGGCGGTGGCGCCCAGCGACCAGTCGAGGTAGCCGCCCGATCCGTAGTCGAGGCTGCCTTCCGAATAGCCGAGGTGGGCCGACAGGCTCACCGGCGTATCGGGGATGGCGGTGCCCAGATCGCCGTAGAAATAGACGTTGTCGTCACCCAGCGAATCCTGGTCCCAGGCATAGGCAACGCCAACCCCAGCTTCCACCGGGCCGAGCGTGGTGCCGATCGAGGCGTAAGGCTCGAAATATTCGGTGTCTACGCCGGGGGTGCTGTTGGGATAGGCGTAATACAGCAGGCCGATGTCGAACGAGACGCCCTCGGCGATGTCGGTGCCGAAACCGGCGTAGAGATCGAGTTCGGTGTGCCCGAACGGGCCGGCGCCCTCTTCGAGCGAGGATGCCCAGGTGCCCACGTAGAAGCCGCTTTCGTGGGCGATGTCGATGCCGCCCTGAACCGCAATATCCTCGTCCGAGAAGGATACGCCGCGGAAGCGGTAATCGCTGACCAGGGAGACGTTACCGCTGATTTCGATCGCGTCCGCTTCTTCCTCGTACTCGTCCTGCGCCAGCGCGGGGCTGGCAAGCAAAGTGGCGGACAGGACGGCCACCGGTGCAAGCTTGAAAAGGTTCATTTTCGTTCTCCTTATTATCAACCGGTCCCCCCCGGCTATTGGGTTGCCGGGGCCGCATCCCGCTTGTGTGCGGCGGGTATGCGGCCCGGCCGGTGCGAACGTCGATCAGTAGTTGTAGGCGCGTTCGCCGTGTTCGCTGAGGTCGAGGCCGTCGCGTTCCTTCTCTTCGGAGACGCGCCCGCCGGTCACCAGCTTGGCAATGATCCATGCGATCGCGGCGCCCACTGCGGCCCAGCCGATTGCGACGCCCACGCCCATTGCCTGGATGATGAACTGCGCGCCGGCGTCGTATTCCGCATCGCCCGGTCCGCCGAGGCCCGGCATCATGGTGAAGGCGGTGCCGAGCGAGCCGACGATGCCGCCGATGCCGTGGATGCCGAAGACGTCCGCGGTATCGTCCAGCCCCAGCTTGGGCTTGAGCATGGTGACGAACCAGAAGCACACCAGCGCGGCAGCCGCACCGATCAGGATCGCCCCGAACGGCCCGCTGTTACCTGCCGCCGGAGTGACCGCGACGAGGCCTGCAATGGCGCCCGAGCAGCCGCCCAGCAGCGAACCCTTGCGGCCCGAGATGGTCTCGCCCAGCATCCAGAACAGCACGCCCGCAGCCGTGGCGACGAAGGTGTTGAGCACCGCGAGCGAGGCCACGCCGTCCGCTTCGAGCTCCGACCCGCCGTTGAAGCCGAACCAGCCAACCCACAGCAGGCCGGTGCCGATCAGCGTCATGGTCAGCGAGTGCGGGGGCATCGGTTCCTTCGGGTAGCCCACGCGCTTGCCGAGGATCAGGCAGCCGACCAGCGCGGAAACGCCCGCGTTGATGTGGACCACGGTACCGCCCGCGAAGTCGAGTGCGCCCCATTCGAAGATCAGCCCGCCGGTCGCCCACACCATGTGCGCGATCGGGAAGTAGACGATCGTCAGCCAGATGGCGGTGAACACCATCATGGTCGAGAACTTGGCCCGCTCCATCGTCCCGCCGACGATCAGCGCGGCGGTGATCGCAGCGAAGGTCATCTGGAAGGCGATGAAGATGTATTCGGGGATCTCGACCCCGTCGGTGAAGGTCGCCGCGCCCGAATCCGAGGTGACCCCCTTCAGGAAGACCTTGCCGAAATCGGCGATGAAGGCGTTGCCGGTGTCGCCGAACGCCATCGAGTAGCCGTAGGTGACCCAGATGATCATGGCGAGGCACGCGACGCCGAGCACCTGGGTGAGGACGGAGGCCATGTTCTTCGTGCGGGCGAGGCCGCCGTAGAACAGCGCGAGGCCGGGCACGATCATCAGCATGACCAGCACGGTGGCAATGATCATGAAGGCGGTATCGCCCTTGGCGATGGTGGCGGCGGCTTCAACCGTTTCGGCGGGCGCCTGGAGCGCGAAAGCCGGCGTTGCAGCGCATGCTGCAAGGCCTGCGGCGGCAATGGATCTGATACTGAATTTCATTTCTGACCCCCCTCAGAGTGCGGTGTCGTCGGTTTCGCCGGTGCGGATGCGCAGCGCGGACGGAACGTCGAGCGTGAAGATCTTGCCGTCGCCGATCGAGTCGGTCTTGGCTGCGGCGGCGATGGCATCGACGGCCTTGGCCGCGACATCGTCGGCGACGACCGCCTCGAGCCGCACCTTGGGCACGAAGCTCGTGTCGTATTCGGCACCGCGATAGACTTCGGTGTGGCCTTTCTGGCGTCCGAATCCCTTGGCTTCGGTAACGGTCAGGCCCGTCACTCCCACGCCCGTGAGTGCCTGAACGACCTCATCGAGCTTGAAAGGTTTGATGATGGCTACGACTAGTTTCATATTCCCCCCTGGTAGAAAATTTCACGTGACAGCAGCCACTCCCTCCAATTCTTGCTTGAAGGGTCATGGATTTGTCATTTATGATGCATCGCACAATTACAACGAGCCGGTCAATCTTGTTTTGCAGCGCAGCATTTGGTGGGGGAAGGCTTTGAAAAACGGACCTTTAAAGGCCGCAATGAGCCAAAAAACGGGCGTGAAATATTCAACGGGCAACGAGTGTGACATTAAAGCTACTGCACCTGCGAGCCGCAGTTGCACAAAAGATGCAGACGCGGTCGACCCGATGCTCGCCTCGATGCAGCCCGCGGAACTCAAGCTGGCGATGGACGAACTGGGATATTCCACCCAGACTGCGCTCGCCCGGGCCATCGGGGTCGACCGTTCGACCGTGAGTCTCTGGCTGGATGGCCGCATCGGCGTTCCCCGGCCGATCGCGAAACTGGTGCGCCTGCTGATCCTTCATCACGGGCAGACGGAGCGAGAGAGCACTTGAGAAACCCCGAACCGACTGCCGCGCAATGGCTGGGCTCTGCCGGAAGGATCGTCGTCAAGATCGGCTCCTCGCTGCTGATCGACCCGGCGAACCGGACCCCGCGTGCGGGCTGGCTGGCCGGACTGGCGCGCGACCTGGTCGATCTGCGCGAAGCGGGCGCCACCGTCATCGTCGTGAGTTCGGGGGCCGTCGCGCTTGGCTGGCAGCGGCTCGGCATCCCGCGCTCCACGCAGCTGGACCGACGCCAGGCGGCGGCGGCGATCGGGCAGAGCCTGCTGATGAATGCATGGGCGGCTGCCTTTGCCGAACACGATGTCGCGGTCGCGCAGCTGCTGCTCACCCTGCAGGACAGCGTATCGCCCGAACGATCGGCCAATGCGCAGGCGACGCTGGCCGTATTGCTGGAAGCGGGCGCGGTGCCCGTGGTCAACGAGAACGACAGCGTCGCCACAGAGGAACTGAAGCTGGGCGACAACGACCGGCTGTCCGCCCGCGTCGCCGAACTGGCCGGGGCAGACCTGCTGCTGCTGCTGTCCGACGTGGACGGGCTCTATGATCGCGACCCGCGCGAGGCGGCTGCGCGGCATGTCGGGTACGTATCTTCGATCGACGAGGGGATCGTCGCAATGGCGGGGGGCACGCAGGCCGATGGCGTGGGCACGGGTGGCATGGCCACCAAGATCGCGGCGGCGCGCCATGCAGGAGCGCTGGGGTGCCGCACGATCATTGCCAGCGGGCGCGAGGACCACCCGATCCACCGGCTGGCGGAGGGCGCCCGCGCCACTTTGTTCGCCCCCGCAGACCCCTGAGATTCCGCCGGAATCCAGCAGGCTTGCGCTGGTCGGGACACAATCGGAGCGTAAAAATCGAAAATTCGGTAATATTTTTGCTTGCCCTTAAGTTCTGATGATATAAACGTCTCGCCACCGCAGCAATGGTGCTGCGCATGCGAGGAATCAGGAATGCAGGCCAAGGCCGCACCCCGGATTGCAAACGAAGCAGCGCCCTCCGCGCTGGCCTTTGTGCTGCTCCTTGTCCTTGTACTCGTACTTCTTATCGAGCGGGGAGGGGTGCCCATCGGCTGAGCCAAGCCAGACGGACCTCTCGAACCCCGCTCTCCGGTAAGGATAGCGGGGTTTTTTATTTGGACCGTCCAGGCATGCTCTGGGGACGAAACGACATGACGCAAACAGCTTCCAAACGCTCAGACGCGATCACCAAGGGCCCGGCCAAGGCGCCGGCGCGCGCCATGCTGCGTGGCGCGGGCTTTACGGACGAGCAGATGGCACAGCCCATGGTCGCGGTGGTCAACACATGGTCCACCGTGACACCGTGCAACATGCACCTCGCCGATCTGGCCGAGCCGATCCGGCAGGGCCTGCGCGAAAACGGTGCGACCCCGGTCGATTTCAACACCATCGTCGTTTCCGACGGGATCACGATGGGCGGCGAGGGCATGCGCGCCTCGCTGATGAGCCGTGAACTGATCGCCGATTCGATAGAGCTGGCGGTGCGCGGCCATTCTCTGGACGCGGCGGTCATACTGGTCGGCTGCGACAAGACCATCCCTGCCGCCGCAATGGCGCTGGCGCGGCTCGATATTCCCGGACTGGTCTTCTACGGCGGCACGATCATGCCCGGCCACATGGATGGGCGCGACCTGTCGATCCAGGATGTGTTCGAAGCCGTCGGCGCGCATGCCAAGGGTGACATGAGCGATGCGGAACTCGACAAGGTCGAGCGTGCCGCGTGTCCCGGCGCCGGCGCGTGCGGCGGCCAGTTCACCGCCAACACCATGGCCATGGCATTGGCGATGATGGGTATCTCCCCCATGGGATCGGGCGATCCGCCCGCGACCGATGCCGCCAAGCGTGTCGAAGCTGCGCGCTGCGGGCGGCTGGCCGCGAAGCTGGCGCACGAGGGCACCTCGGCACGCAGCTTCGTCACCCCGGCGTCGGTTCGCAATGCGGCCACCGCCGTGGTCGCCAGCGGCGGTTCGACCAATGCGGTGCTGCACCTGCCTGCGATCGCGGCCGAGGCGGGCTTCGCCTTCCCGATCGAGACCTTCGACGAGCTCTCGCGCACCGTGCCCGTCATTACCGACCTCAAGCCGGGCGGGCGCTTTCTGGCCCGCGATCTCTACGCGGCAGGCGGCGTGCCGCTGTTCGGCAAGCGGCTGGCCGATGCGGAGATGATCGCCGATACGCCGACCGTGACCGGGCGCAGCCTGTTCGCCGAACTGGCCGAGGCAGAGGAAACCGAAGGCCAGCAGGTCGTCAAAACCCCCGCCGATCCGGTCAAGGCGACCGGAGGCCTGAGCATTCTCTACGGCGATGTCGCGCCCGAAGGCGCGGTGCTCAAGACCGCCGGATATGGTTCGAAATCCTTCGAGGGCCCGGCCCGGGTGTTCGAAGGTGAAGAAGCCTGCTTCGCCGCCGTCAACGCCAACCGGATCAAGGCCGGAGACGTGGTTATCATCCGCTACGAAGGCCCCGCAGGCGGCCCGGGCATGCGCGAAATGCTGGCGGTTACCGCAGCGCTTGCCGGGCAGGGCCTCGCCGGAGAGGTCGCCCTGATCACGGACGGGCGCTTTTCCGGAGCCAGCCATGGTTTCGTGATCGGCCACTGCTCCCCGGAAGCAGCCGCTGGCGGCCCCATCGCACTGATCGAGGAAGGCGACATCGTCCGTATCGACACAGATGCACGCCGGATCGACGCCGATATCGACTGGGACGCGCGCCGCGCGGCGCATGTCCCGCGTGAACTCAACCGCATGGGCGGCGCGTTCGACAAGTACGCCCGCCTTGTCTCGTCCGCCGCTTACGGCGCCACCACCATTCCACCCGTTACCGAGTGAGGGAACTGAAATCATGCCGAAAACCATCAAAGTCTACACCGATGCCGATGCCAAGCCCGCGCTGGTCAAGGACCGTCCCGTTGCCGTGATCGGCTACGGCAGCCAGGGCCGTGCCCATGCGATGAACCTGAAGGAAAGCGGCTGCGAAGTGATCGTCGGCCTGCGCGACGGCTCGCCCACCGCGGCCAAGGCCCGCGCCGACGGATTGACCGTGATGCCGGTGGCCGAGGCCGCCAAGGCCGCATCGCTCGTCGCGCTGCTGACGCCGGACATGAGCCACGAGGCGATCTACGCCAGCGAGATCGCGCCCAACCTGGAACAGGGCGACGCGCTGCTCGTCGCGCATGGCTTCACCGTGCTGTACGAGCGCATCCAGCCCGCCGACGGGATCGACGTGATCCTGGTTGCGCCCAAGGGGCCGGGCGATCTGGTCCGCCGCGAATACGAACGCGGCGCGGGCGTGCCGTGCCTGTTCGCCGTGCGTCAGGACGCCACCGGCGAAGCGCGCGAGCGTGCGCTGGCCTATGCCAGCCTGATCGGCGGGACGACCGCCGGCGCGATCGAAACCAGCTTCCGCGAGGAAACCGAGACCGATCTGTTCGGCGAACAGGCCGTGCTGTGCGGCGGTGCGACCGAACTGGTCGCCGCCGGGTTCGAGACGCTGGTGGACGCGGGCTACCAGCCTGAAATCGCCTATTACGAGTGCCTGCACGAACTGAAGCTGATCGTCGATCTGCTGTACGAAGGCGGGTTCGAGAAGATGCACGAGTTCGTCTCCGAAACCGCGATCTACGGCGATCTCGTCTCCGGTCCGCGCGTCATCAACGACGAAACCCGTGCGCGGATGAAGGAGGTCCTGACCGACATTCAGGATGGCACCTTCGCCAAGAACTGGATTGCCGAGAACGAGGCCGGGAAGGCCGAATACGACAAGATGCAGGCCGCCGATCTGAGCCACCCCATCGAAGCGACCGGCAAGGAGCTGCGCGCGATGATGCCGTGGCTGGAAGCCGCCCGGAAGAAGAAGGAGCAGAAGGCTGCCTGATCGCAGGACACCTTTCTGAAAGCGAGAACCATGACCGCCATGACCACGCCCGCCCCCAGTCCCGAGATTGAGCCTGCCACCCGCACGGGTGCGCAACTCGTCGTCGATACGCTGGGCGCGCTCGGGGTAGAATGCGTGTTCGGTTATCCCGGCGGAGCGATCATGCCGGTTTACGATGCGCTTCCGCAGGGCAGTACGCGTCACATCCTCGTCCGGCACGAACAGGCCGCCGCCTTCGCCGCCGATGCCTATGGCCGGGCGACCGGCCGGGCGGGGGTGTGCCTGGCCACCTCCGGTCCGGGTGCGACCAACCTCATCACCGGGATTGCCAATGCCTATCTCGATTCGGTGCCGATGGTTGCGATCACCGGCCAGGTCGCGCAGCCGATGATGGGGACCGACGCTTTTCAGGAAACCGATATCTTCGGCATGACGATGCCGATCGTGAAGCATTCGATCATCATCCGCCGGCCCGAGGATATTCCCGCGATGCTGGCGGAGGCCTTCGCCATCGCCGAGGGCGGGCGGCCCGGCCCGGTGCTGGTCGATCTGCCCAAGGACGTGCAGCAGGCGCAATGCGATAATCCCGGCAAACGTCTTCCCAAAGCGGACGTGCTGCCTTCACCGTCGCAGGAGTCGATTGCCGAGGCCGAAAAGCTGATCGCCGCCTCGCAGCGCCCGCTGTTCTATCTTGGCGGCGGGATCGGGCGTTCCAACGCGAGCGAGATGGTACGCCGCATCGTCGATGAAAGCGGCATCCCGGCGGTTGCGACTTTGCAGGGCCTGGGCGTGCTGCCGCCCGAGCATCCCGCGATGCTGGGCATGCTGGGGATGCACGGCCACCGCGCGGCCAACATGGCGGTGCAGGAAAGCGATCTGCTGATCGTGGTCGGTGCGCGGTTCGACGACCGGGCGACCGGCAAGCTGGCCGAATTCGCGCCGCACGCCTCGGTCGTCCATATCGACGTCGACGCCGCCGAACTGGGCAAGCTGCGCTTTGCCCATGCGGCAGTGTGCGGCAACCTGAAGGCAAGCCTGGCGGCGATCGACTTCGCGCGGGGCGATATCCAGCCGTGGACCGACCGGATCATGGCGGACCGCACCGCCTACGCCCCGCGCTACGACGCGCCGGGCAATGGCATCTATGCGCCCGCGATGCTCAAGGCGCTGTCGGAACGCGTGGGTGACGATTTCGTCGCCGCGTGCGATGTCGGCCAGCACCAGATGTGGGTTGCGCAGCACTGCCGCTTCTCGCGCCCGCAGGCGCACCTCACCAGCGGCGGCCTCGGCGCGATGGGATATGGCCTGCCCGCCGCAATCGGCGCCAAGCTGGCCGAGCCGGAAAAGGAGGTCTTCGCAATCTGCGGCGACGGCGGGTTCCAGATGAACATCCAGGAACTGGCGACGCTGCGCCGCTACCAGATCCCGGTGAAGATCGTGCTGCTCGACAACGCGATGCTGGGCCTGGTGCGCCAGTGGCAGGAGCTGTTCTTTGCCGGCAATTATTCCGAGGTCGATCTGTCCGACAATCCCGATTTCGTCGAGGTCGCCAACGCCTTCGGAATCGAGGCTTTCGGCATCGAACGGCGCGAGGAAGTGGACGGGGCGATCGACCGGCTGATGGCCGCGCGCGGACCGATCCTCGCGCATGTCCGGATCGATCCGGAAGAAAACGTGTGGCCGCTGGTGCCACCGGGCAAATCCAATGCCGAAATGATGGAGAAGCGCAATGAAACTTGAACATATCCGCATCGAATTCCGCTGCGCGGAAGGCGCGCTTCGCCGGATCCTCGGCGTGATCGAGGCGCGCGCCTTCGCGGTCCGTTCCATGCAGATGGGCAGCGATGGCAACCGCGCCGTGATGACGCTGGCGCTGGAGCCGCTGGACGAGAGCCGCCGGGTCGACATCATGCTGCGCCAGGTGGAGCGGCTGTACGATGTCGAGACCACGATCCGCCTGAGCAATGCCCCCCCGGTCATGGAGGTAGCCAATGTCGCAACAGCCTGAGACCGGTGTGCGCAATATTGCGATCTTCGACACGTCCTTGCGCGATGGCGAGCAGGCGCCCGGCTTCTCCATGAACACGGCGCAGAAGCTCAAGCTCGCGCATGCGCTGACGAAGCTGAAGGTGGATGTGATGGAGGTCGGCTTCGCAGCCGCCTCCCCCGGGGATGCCGAGGCGATCCATACGATCGCCAGCGAGATCGGGTATCTGCACGACGCGCCCATGCTGTGCTCGCTCTCGCGCGCGACGGAGGGTGACATCGACGCCGCCGAGCGGGCGCTGGGGCCTGCGCGCCGCAGCCGGCTGCACCTGTTCTTCGGCACCAGCGACCTGCATCTGGCGGCCAAGCACAAGATGGAAAAGCCCGAAGCGCTCAAGACCATCGAACGGGCGCTGAAGATGGCGAGGGGCCGCTTCACCGAGATCGAGTTTTCGGCCGAGGATGCTTTGCGCACCGAACCCGCCTTCCTGAAGGAGGTTCTCGAATGTGCGGCGGCGGCAGGTGCGGACGTTCTCAACGTGCCCGACACGGTTGGCTACACTTCGCCCGAAGAAATCTACGCGCTGTTCGCGGACCTGACCGCCAATGTCGCGCGGCCCGACCATGTGATCTTCTCCACCCACAATCATGACGATCTGGGCATGGCGGTGGCGAACAGCCTCGCCGCGGTTCGCGGCGGCGCAGGCCAGGTCGAATGCACCATCAATGGGATCGGGGAGCGTGCGGGCAATTGCGCGCTGGAAGAAGTGGTCATGGCGCTGAACACCCGGCCCGATCACTATGCCGCCACCACCGGCGTGGAAACGCGCGAGATCTTCGCCGTCAGCCGTCTGCTGGGCGAGACGACCGGCAACGCGCCGCCGCGCAACAAGGCCATCGTGGGCCGCAACGCCTTCGCGCACGAGGCGGGCATTCACCAGCACGGCGTGCTGGCCGACCGGCGCACCTACGAGATCATGAAGCCCGAGGATATCGGGCTGCCGTCCAACGCGCTGGTGCTGGGCAAGCACTCGGGCAAGCACGCGCTGCGCGCGCGGCTGGAAGCGCTGGGTCACGAACTCGGCGCGAACCGGTTCGAACAGCTCTATGCCGACTTCAAGCGGCTGGCGGACACCAAGCGCGAAGTGACCGATAACGACCTGTGCGATCTGGTCGCGGAGGACGGTCGCGGGCATGCGTGGGAACTGGTGCGCGTGGAGATGCGCACCGGCACCAAGGCGCAGGAGCGCCCGACGGCGAAGGTCACGCTCGATCACCGGGCGCGCGGGCGGATCACCACCATCGGTCACGGCACCGGCCCGTTCGAGGCGCTGACCGATGCCTTCTGCGTCGCCGCCGAAGTGAAGGAAGGCATGCTCGAAAGCGTCGATGCCCATCAGCTTTCGCGCGAGATGGAAATCGGGGTGGGCCTGACGGTCGATGGGGTCGCCATTGCCGGGCGCAGCCAGCACACCGATGTGGTGATCGCCGCCGCCGAGGCGCTGCTCGCCGCGTTCAACAATCACGCGCGCATGGCCGACAGTTCGCGCCTTGCCGACGCAGCCTGAGAGCTGGAACAATGGCACGATCCCTGTTCGACAAGCTGTGGGACGCGCACGTCGTCGTCCCCGAAAGCGAGGATAGCCCTGCGATCCTCTTCATCGACCTGCACCTGATCCACGAGGTTACCTCGCCACAGGCCTTCGCGGTGCTGGAGGAGCGCGGATTGCCCGTGCGGCGTCCGGACCTGACGCAGGCGACGCTCGATCACTCGACGCCGACCTTGCCGCCAGGCCCCGACGGGCGCCTGCCCTACGCGACCGAGGACGCGGAAAAACAGGTCCACCAGCTGGAGGCGAACTGCGCGAAGCATGGCATAGACCTGCTCGGCCTGGATGATCCGCGCCGCGGCATCGTCCATGTTGTCGGCCCCGAACTGGCGCTGACGCAGCCGGGCAAGACGATCGTGTGCGGCGACAGCCATACCTCCACCCACGGCGCATTCGGCGCGCTGGCCTTCGGGATCGGCACGACCGAGGTGGGGCACGTGCTGGCCACGCAATGCATCCTGCAGCGCAAGCCGAAATCGATGCGCATCACCTTCGAGGGCGAGCTTTCGCCGGGAGTGGGTGCGAAGGACATGGCGCTCGCCATGATCGCGCAGATCGGCGCCGATGGCGGGCAGGGCTACGCAGTGGAATTTGCCGGACCCGCAGTCGAAGCGCTGTCGATGGAAGCGCGCATGACGCTGTGCAACATGGCGATTGAGGCGGGCGCGCGCGTGGGCATGGTCGCCCCGGACGACACGACTTTTGCCTACCTCGAAGGGCGCGAGCGCGCGCCTCAGGGCGAAGCCTGGGATGCGGCCGTCGCGCGCTGGCGCGAACTTCCCTCCGATCGGGACGCGCAGTTCGACAGCGAAGTGAGGGTGGATGCCGCCGCGATCCGTCCGATGATAACCTTCGGCGTATCGCCCGATGCGGCGGCGCCGGTAACGGGCAACGCGCCCCGGCCCGCGAACGATTCCGAACGCGAGGCTGCGGAGTACATGCGCTTTGCCGCCGACCGGCCCTTTGCCGAGGCGAAGGTCGACCGCGTCTTCATCGGCAGCTGTACCAATTCGCGCATGGCGGACCTGCGCGAAGCGGCCGAGGTGATGCGCGGGCGCAAGGTGGCGGACGGCGTTATCGCGCTGATCGTGCCCGGCTCGGAAGCGATTCGCCAGCAGGCCGAGGCCGAGGGGCTGCACACGGTGTTCGCCGAAGCCGGGGCCGAATGGCGCATGCCGGGCTGTTCGATGTGCATTGCGATGAACGGCGATCAGGGCGCGCCCGGGGAACTGGTCGTCTCGACTTCGAACCGCAATTTCGTCGGCCGGCAGGGCAAGGGCGTGCGCACGGTGCTGGCCGGCCCCGCCACCGCTGCCGCCAGCGCAATCGCCGGGCATATCGCCGACCCTTCCCAATATCTCGGCACGGAGGCGCGCGATGCAGCCTGAGCCTTTCAACCGACTGGAAGCGCGCACGCTGGTCGTGCGCCAGAGCAATATCGATACCGACCAGATCATTCCGGCACGCTTCCTCACCACGACCACGCGCGAAGGGCTGGGCAAGAGTGCCTTTTACGACTGGCGCTACACCGAAGACGACCAGCCGAAGAACGCCTCTCCCTTCCCGGTTGCGGGGGCGGGCGACCGGCAGGTGCTGGTGGCTGGCGCCAATTTCGGCTGCGGCTCCTCGCGCGAACATGCGCCCTGGGCGCTGCTCGACTATGGTTTTCGTGCGGTCATCAGTTCGGACATCGCGGACATCTTCAAAAGCAACGCGCTCAAGAACGGCCTGCTGCCGGTCGAGGTGGATCAGCGGACCCATGCGGCCTTGCTGGAGCGTCCGGGCATCCGGATCGTGATCGATCTCGAAAGCTGCACGCTCGAGACCGAGGACGATATCCGCGCGCAGTTCACCGTTGAGCCATTCGCGCGCCGCTGCCTGCTCGACGGGGTCGACCCGCTCGGCCATATCGTCGCGCACGAGGAAGCCATCGCCGCTTACGAGGCTGCCGCGGCATGACCCACACAATCGTACTGCTCCCCGGCGACGGTATCGGCCCCGAAGTCGCGCAGGCCGCGCGCGCCGTGCTCGAAAAAGCTGGCGCCGCGCATGGCCTTCCGCTGGAGTTCTCCAGCCACGATATCGGCGGCTGCGCGATCGATGCGCATGGCGATCCCTTTCCCGACGCCACGGCCGAGGCCTGCGTGGAGGCGGACGCGGTGTTCCTCGGCGCGGTAGGCGGGCCGAAGTGGGACGCGGGCGGGCCGCGCCCCGAAGCGGGCCTGCTTGCGCTGCGCAGGGCGCTTGGCGCGTTCGCCAACCTGCGCCCGATCACGCTGTTTCCCGGGCTTGAGCATCTCTCGCCGCTGAAGGCCGAACGCGCGTCGGGTACGGACATGCTGATCGTGCGCGAACTCACCGGCGGTATCTATTTCGGCGACAAGGTGGAAGGTGACGAAAACGCCTCCGACCTCTGCAGCTATTCGCGCCAGGAAGTGGAGCGGATCGCGCGCATCGCCTTCGATGCCGCAAGGGGCCGCTCGCGCCGGGTCACGTCGGTCGACAAGGCCAACGTGCTCGCCACCAGCCGCCTGTGGCGCAACACGGTGATCGCGCTGCGCGACGCCGACTATCCGGACATCGAGCTCCACCATGTGCTGGTTGATGCGATGGCCATGAAGCTGATCGAACGGCCCGCCGCCTTCGACGTCGTCCTGACCGAAAACATGTTCGGTGACATTTTGAGCGACGAGGCATCGGTGATCGCGGGCTCCATCGGCCTCGCGCCCTCGGCCTCGCTCTCGCAGACCCATGGCGGCCTGTACGAACCGATCCACGGATCCGCGCCGGATATCGCGGGGCAGGGCAAGGCCAACCCGGTGGGCGCAATGCTCAGCGCGGCGATGCTGCTGCGCCACGCCCTGGGCCAGGAAGATGCTGCCGTCACGATAGAAGGCGCCATCGCGGCCTGCCTGTCCGACGGAATCGGCACTGGGGATATTGGCGGATCGGCAAGCACGCACGAGGTCATAAGCGCAGTGTGCGAAAGGATCGCCGCCTAGCGTGAGAGGCCCGGTCCGGCCCGCCGCCGCATTTTGGCATTGCGAGGCGCGGACGTGACGATTAAGGGGCGTCCTTCCACGCGAAATGCCGCTTTAGCTCAGTTGGTAGAGCACATCATTCGTAATGATGGGGTCACGTGTTCGAGTCACGTAAGCGGCACCACCTCCCTCAGCTTATCCGCGCGCCGTTGTAAGGCGAGAGGCCGTTCGGCTGGGTGCGCCTATGGGAAGCGAGTGGGTGGGCTCTGGGAGAACGCGTTCGCTTAACAGATCGCGGCTGAGGATCGGGAAGCGAAGCAAAGCGGGTACTGTGCCATTGACAGCCGCTCCTTTCGCTGATTGCCATACGCTCTTTCAGAGGGGGGCTTATGGCGACAGAGCAAGAGCAGGACATTTTGGCCGAACTGACGCGCCGATACGAGGGCGCGACTTTGGAATCGATGGCTGCTGTTCTCTGTCCACTGCTTGTGCCGATCGCGAGCTTAGACAAGACCGTTTTTCGTAACGATGGTGAAAATCATTGGCGGGCAAGCTTTACAATTAAGGTGACCCCAGAAAATCGTGCGGTGGTTGTGCGTGGGCGAACAGGTAAGTTCGTTCCGGGTTCGGCCGCCGGAGCAAATTGGCGCGAAATCGCGAAAGGTCGAATTTGCGATGTAGACCACGACAATGAGATCGCGCATGGCGAAATATATGTTGGGACGAAGAAGGTCGATCTTGAGGCTGCTCTTCAACAACTTTCATTGTCAGACCTATGGGAAGTCGATCAATACGGAGCATCTGCTAAGGTATTGAGTGCGCTGTCAGAGTATTATCTCTACAGACATGGTGTCGACAGGGGGTATACGGTAACGCGCATGCCGGAAGATATGGCTAGGCATTTAGGATCATATGCAAATTTCGATTTTGTCTTCGAGAAAGATGGGGTTTCGAAACGCGTCGAGTCCAAATCACTTTGGGGGACCGATGTGAGGCGGGCGCGCCTTATCCATAGTACAACCACCGCCCCTAAGGGGGATCCTGCGAACTGGAGTGTCGCGCAAAAGAAGAATTATTATCCCACGAGCAGCTGCAAGTTCGAAACCCAAGACTTTTTTGCGGTTGGCCTATTTCTCAGGACAGGAAGGATAGGGGACATAGCTTTTGCTAGGTCTGTGCCGGAAGACGTCGAGCAGCATGGTTTGCCTCGCTCACGAAAATATCCGGAACACGTCAATCAGAACCCCTTGTGCGAACCTGGCGATGGCGTCTGGTTCGCCAGCATCGACGAGGTTTGGGATCTTGCTTAGCTCATTTCCAGGGCAAGCCTTGCGACTTCTAGGGCCTCAAGCGTCCGACCGTAGGAAATAAGTTTTTGCACCCTTCTCTCATCGACAAAAGGAACGGAAATTTTGTCGACCGCCGCCGCGTCGAATGCAGGGTAGGCTACACCAGAAGCTATTCCATTTAATTGAGAGGTTACGATCTCGCTTCTTAGCATAGATGCTAAGACGTATGGTGAAATCGACTTCGGCCGAATTACCGCAAAGCCCGTCGAGCATATCGCGCCGTCGAGGTGTGCCGGGACGACGCCCACGGTTCGTCTTTCCGGCCTAACTGTCGAAAGCAGAACGTCACCAGCCTTCACCTTTCTTCGAGCGCGAGATGGTGCGCCTGCTGTCGGGGTCTCTGTGGCTGACACCCTGAGCAGATCACCCGCGACACCAGAAATCTCAATATAAAAGAAAGTCTGGGCATCGAGTACTTTCGGATTCACCTTCTCGTTCACCAAATCCGCGAGCTCGCAAAGCGGGGTGAGCTCCTGCGCGTACGCATCCTGATCGTGACGAGGAAGTGACGATATCCAATATGGTGCATCCCAGCGCTCCCCGTCGCGAGGGAGTTGTGTTTCGATAATCCCCGCAAATGCATTATCAGTCCCGCGAAGTGCCGAGATTAGTGAAGGAAAATCTGACTGGAGTGAAGGTACTCGTCGTCTGACTGAGCCGCGATTCACCACCTTGAAACCGACATTGCTGACAGTGGCTAAGAATGTCTTTTGTGCCGTCCGCGTCGGCGAAGACTTCTGCAATATAACTATAGAGGTTTTTGTCGTGGTTCCGGACGCTGCAAAAGTCATTGCGGGTAAGGAAATGACAGCGAGAATGTCCGCACCGTTTGCCAAATCCCTTCGGGCGTTTGAGAAAGCTCCTCGGTTAGTGAGGACGCTATCGGGAAGGATTACAGCGCAAACGCCTTCTGGCTTTAGCCACTCAAGATAACGGGGCAAGTAAGCTAATTCGGAGGGGACTTTTTTCGATCCATGTGATCCCTTGGAATGCTCTGCTCCAAAAGGTGGGTTGGTGAGTATGAGATCGACGAATCCAGGATTGAGGAAGTCAGCATCAAGATCGGCATTGAGCGAATTGCCTAGCCGGATGCACTTCGGATCAAGGTCGCTCGCAACGGCTGATATGGCGGCCAATCGCGCCATTCGCTCATTCGTGTCTACGCCGCAAATAGTTAGCTTTCGGTCACTTATAAGGTCGGAGCACTTAGTAAGGAATGTTCCCGTCCCGCAGCTAGGATCGAGAACCTTGACCGTTTTCTGGTGCTTGGGGAGAAAGAGCGCCGCCGCTTGCACCATAAAATCCACAACCTCTATGGGGGTCATGTATTGTGCAAATTCTTTTTCTTCGTGAAAAGAAGAGGAAAGAAAGCCAACAAAGAGTTCGTGCCAAAGGTGGTCGCTCGTCCCGGTGGTGCGGCTAGCGATCTCATTTAATACAGGCTTCAAAATGTCTAATAACGAGAACGTAAAGCTTATTTCATCTCTGAAAAACGACAATGTAGAATTGAGGCTATTGCTCACATGTTCGGAAAATGTTTTTTTGATGACCGAGGGCAAGTAGGTTAATGCAAATTGGAAGTTGTGGCGATCTATTATTTTTTGGGGGTGGGATGTGAATTTCCGGGCGTGGAGAATTTGGAATAATATCAGAGCCGAGATTTGATCGATAGCGTCATTTCGGGAAGACGTAACGCCTCGACTATGCATAACCTCTCGCACGGCCGGTAGCGCATCAATCAGTTGCTTTGCCTCGCTTGCTGGGGTCCTGGCGTTCAACTCTCCAAGTACTTCAAGTAGTTTCGCGCGGTGCGTCTCGGTGGGAACGGCGCTCCGTGCAACCCAACGATCTAGAGAAGATATCGAAACGCCGATGCGAGCAGCAATCGCCTCCCTTTGATGGGGTGCGGACTTCAGCGCTAAGGCGAGCATGTCTATGGGTGTCATTCGGCCTCACTTTCGGCGACCGTATATGCGCGTCATCTGCGCAACACAAGGGTGTAGAGTGAGAAATGCCCGAGGTCGATTTGAAGCGTCGTTTCTTCAGCTTCAGAGGATCATCGATCTTACGTGAAATCGGGCATCTTATATAGGATGCCGTCAGTCGAGTAGGTCGCCAAGCTTGCACCCAAGCGCCTTCGCGATCCGCTCGATGACCGTGACCGTGGGGTTCTTCACCCTGCGCTCGATGCCGCTCACATAGGTTCGATCCAGCCCAGCCTCACCGGCCAAGGCCTCTTGCGACCAGCCGCGCTCTTTCCTGAGCTTCTTCATGTTCTCGGCTAGGCGGCAGCGGACATCCATCCACCAGACTGAACCGAGATGTGGTCCATAAAACTACGGACTATGAATCTCATTTTTGCTTGCGTTTGCCGCGAGAGCGGCGAAGCTTTGCCCAATCAGGGAGGAACAATTGACTGAATCAACATCCGACAAACCATCGCTCCTGCGACGTGGTTGGGGCGTCCTTCAATGGATCGTCGCGGTTCCGCTCGTGCTGTTTGCCATGCTGATGGCGTTGACAAACGGAGAGCACCTCGCGTCTCCTGATGCGCCTGTCACCACCTTTTACATTGCAGCCGCCTGTCTCGCCCTCGCTGGCCTGATCATCTCGCCGCCGATTTTCTTTCGACTGCCAAAGTCCGGAAAGCTGCTAGCCTATTTCGCCGCTATTGGCGCATTTTTCTTCCTGGGTGCGATGCTCGGGCAGGTGCAGGAGGCATACTACAAAACACCAGCCGGTCAGGTCGCCAAGGCTGAGCTTGAGGCCGAAGCTGCACGCCAAGTCGAACTTGATGCAGAGGTGGCGAATCGTCAGCGACAAGCTGACGAACGGGAAGCGGATGCTCAGCGGCAGCGCGAGGTAGATGCCGAGATGGCGGATACGGAAGCCAAGCTGAGAAGGTGCCTGGCAATGTTCGGCGGAGGCGTGCCCGAGCTCAAGGACCGGGTGAAGGAGAGTTTGCACAATCCGGACTCGTTTGAGCATGTGGAGACGAGCTTCCTGGGCGTCACCGGTACCAACACCTTCATGACGTTCCGCGCCGAGAATGGCTTCGGCGCAACCCGCACGGGGCGCGTCAGCGCAAGGGTCGATCCTGACAGCTGCGAGGTCAAATCGATGGGCGACCTGTCCAGCCTCTAACCCCATCACCACCACCGTAACTCGGGCCCTCGGAAGCGATTCCGGGGGCCTTTTCCATTGGAGCAACAACAATGCTAATTCTCACAAGCGGGGAAGCGATAGGCCATGCCCAGAAAGCGTGCGCCAACATCCCTTCGAACATCCTCGATCGCTACGCGGCAATGATTGAGACGGAGCCGATCGCATGGCTTTTTATCATCCAACCCGGCGACAGCGCCTCAGACCTAGCGACTGTTCGGCAGCGACCGTTCGAGTGCTGGGAATTCATTGAGCGCAGTGAGGGGTGGTTCGAGATCGTGTTTATCATCAGCGATCTCGGAGAGGGCCATGTGGTCCTAGTCCCTGACCAAGCCGAAATTGATGCCACCTTGCTTACCGTCTGTCGCAAAAATGCCGAGCAACCCAAGGGGAAGTAGCACTTCGACCTACCGCGACCAGACCTAGGCTCTCAGCCAACCCACACCACGCAGCCTGCTCAATCCGAGCGGGCTTTTTTTATGCCGAAAGGAAATCACAATGCATGACCTGCCTGACATGGACGCCTTGCGCTCCATCCTCGACCACCCGATCGATCCTACCCCGAAGACCCTGCTCCGCGATCGTCTCGACGATTCGCTGCACTGTGGTCTGCATGATTTGACGCACGTGCTGGTCATTGAAGCTGGCGACACGGAAGAAGCGGTGATCGACGCAATCGGGTTCAGCCCGATGCGATCGCGAATAGATGACCTGCCAAACATGCCGGATTGGGACTGGATTGAAGCCCACGCCGGTTGGTGGGAGCTTATCCTAACGGTAGGAAATCAGGGATTCGCCTACATTCTAATGGTGGAGGACGCAGACGGCTCACCCTTCGCTAAGCTATGCCGCGAGCATGCCACGTGAGGTTGGTGGGCTATATCATCCTGGCCAGCTTGGGGCTCGCGCTGCTCCGGCTGGCCATTGCCTTGGCGCTGATCCTTCTAGCCAGCGTGGCAATCTTGCTGGCGATCAAGCGACCGCGCGACTTTCTCTGTCTTTCAGCGACGGTCGCTACCGTTCTGATCTTCGGGACCCAGCCGCTATTGGCGTTCATGGTGGTCGGTTGCGTGGCGCTATTGAGTACAGTCTGTCGCCATAGGGGATTGCGAATCAACACGGGGCAGGGGTAAGAGACGCCTCGCAAGTTCGCATATCGTGCGCCGACAACGACCGGATCAAGCCGCCGTTGTTCAGTACCTCCACGGCGTATTCCATTCGAACGGCAGTTGGTCCGATCCTCTGTGATCGGGTCGCCAGAGAAGAACCAATCCTCGGTGGTGAGTCACCCAGGCACCGGTTCAGCCAATCTGCAACTCTGGGCTCGCGCTTGGCGCGGGTGACACGCTGTCGTCGTGCCTCGTCAGGGCCCGATCAAATGGAAACGATATGACTCACACAGACCACACCACCTCCGCGTCCGAGCCACTCTTCGCGTTCGGCGAGCGGCTTCTCGCCGACCACCAAGACCTCGAAGTCCGGCTCCAGCTGGCGAAACGGCCAGGCCTGGTCAGCTTGATGGCAGCTTGCATGAAAGGGGACTGGAACACCGAGGAAGCGATCATCGCGAAGGTCGGCCAATTTGGGGGACCATACTACGACCGTGAGGTGCCACTCCTGCTCGAAATCCATCGATCACCGCTCGCGCGGCCCCAGCTGTGGGTTCGCGACGAGGTTGGTCGCTATCAGCTCACGGAGATGGCACGTGGCTGAGGCTTTCGAGAAGCCGCTTGGTGCCGAGGGGGAGCCATCCCCCTCGGCACTCGACATAAGCGAAGAAACCCAATCGGACGCAAACCGGATCAAGCGAGCGGAATGGCCCGATAGGCCCCCTTCGTCAAAGGCGATGGTGCCGGGTACGCTTGCCAATTTCGAATACCTCGCGCGGAAGCACGACGTTAGGTTCAAGTTCAATCGCGTGAAAAAGCGGGTTGATATCGAGATACCGGGGGATCCGCACGGAAGCGAAGAACCGGGACGACATTCTGCTTACCCGGCTGGAGAGCCTTGCCATCCAGCATCAAATGCCACCCACCAAGGTTCGTAACTACATCACCGTCCTCGGGGATGAAGTCACCTACGACCCGTTCGCGGACTGGATCGACGGTAAGCCGTGGGACGGCACGTCTCGCGTTTGCGAGATTTGCGCGACGATCCTTCCAGAAGATGATTACCCCGCCCAGATGCGCGACATTCTGGTGCGTAAGTGGCTCCTGTCGATCGTAGCGGCATCATACCTGAACCGGGGATTCCGCGCCCGCGGAGTTCTTACCCTCCAAGGGGGGCAGGGGATTGGAAAGACCTCGTGGTTCGCAAGTCTCGTTACGCCTTCAGAGCTACGAGAGGATGCTGTCAAACTGGGCTTCAACTGGGATGGAGGTCAGAAGGATGCCCGCTTGATGGCGCTCAGGCATCGTATCGTCGAGCTAGGCGACTCGAAGGCTCGTTCCGGAAGGAAATTGCGAGCCTCAAGGCATTCATCACCGAGACGACCGACAAGATCCGTCCACCCTACGCTCGCGTAGAATCCGAGTACCCACGTTCGACCATTTTCGGTGCGTCGGTCAATGATCGGCAGTTCCTGTTGGATACCACCGGAACAGTCGGTTCTGGACCATTGCGGTCAAGGAAATCGACTATCAGCACGATATCGACATGCAGCAGGTTTTCGCCGAGCTGAAGGTCGCGTTCGAGCAAAAAGAACAGTGGTGGCTCGACGATGCCGAGGAAGCCGCGTTGAGCAAAATCAACGAGCAGCATCGGGTGGTCGGCGCGATTGAGGCGAAGATAGAAGCCGCTCTCGATGTCGACCTGATTGGAAGCGAATGTGACCCTGCGCAGGTTGTTGGGCGAGCCCTCGAAAAATCGCGGTTTGTACCAGTGGTACGTCCCTTGGCGAGCCAAGTTCGACGCGGGCACCTGGGTCGAGGCCCGCGAGGACAAGTTCGACTAACTCGCAAAATCTGCCTCCCCCTCCCCCCACCACGTGCCTTTCGAGGAAAACCCTAAGGCAATGACGGGGTGGGGAGGGGGCAGCACTTTTCGCACCATCACCGACGTTGCGGCTCCGCAGCCAAAACCACGAGCCGCCCCTCGACCCAAAAAACCATGCAGAGGCGGCGAGAGAGCCGCGCTGGCGAGCGATCGGGCAGTCGATGGGGCCTGCCCCTGCCACCGCTCCTGCCGCGCTCCTCGTGCCTCCGCTATCTCACTTTCACGAAGGAAATTCTCATGCCTAAGGTTCAACTATCCGCAGAGTTCTGCGCCGAAGCTCATTGCCCCTACCACAAGACGAAGGTCGATTACTATGATACCGTAACAACGGGCTTCCTGCTTGAATGCCGCGCCAGTGGCGGGAAAACATACGCTCTGCGTTACATCGATCCCAATGGACGGCAGCGGCAGGTCAAGATCGGTCGCTGGGAAGACATCACGTTTGCAGCCGCCCAGAAGGCTGCAAAGAAGTTACGCGCTGAAGTGGTCATGGCGGGAAACCCAGCCGAGACTAAGGCGAAGAAGCGCAAGGTGCCGACTTATGCAGATCTGGCGCAGAAACACATTGACCACGCCCGGACCTATCTCAAACGCCCGGAGAACACCGAGGCGGTGATCAATACACACCTGTTGCCGCGATGGGGCGACATGCGGCTGGACGAGATCAAATCAGCCGACATCTCGAAGTGGCTCGCGGAAAAACGGCAGGAACTGGCTCCCGCAACCGTAGAAAAGCTGCGCATGATGCTTGGCCGCTCGTATGAGTTGGCGAGGCAGTGGGAAATTCCCGGTGCCGAACCGAACCCGGTTCGAAACGTCGAACGGTTCAAGTTCGACAATGCACGCGAACGGTATCTGAGCAAGGAGGAAGCTCAACGGCCGCTTACGGCATGCAAGGGTTCGAGTAATCCGCAGCTTTGGGCGATCGTCAGCCTCCTGCTGTACACGGGTGCTCGCAAGACCGAGCTCCTCACTGCCAGGTGGGAGCATATAGATCTTGTGGCGCGCTCCTGGCTGATCCCGGATAGCAAGACCGGCAAGGCGCGACGGGTGCCTCTCTCGAGACCAGCCGTGGTCATCATCGAGGGTTTGATGAAGATACCGGGTTGTCCGTGGCTCGTGCCAAACCCGGAAACGCTCAAGCCATACAACTCGATCAAGCGAGCCTGGGCCACGGCAAGAAAGGAAGCTCGCCTTCCGGGGCTGCGTATACATGATTTACGCCACTCAGCAGCATCGTTCATGGCGAACGCCAAGGTTGATCTCCTGACGATCGGCAAGGTGCTCGGGCACGCGGACTACCAGTCTACAATGCGATATAGCCACCTCGCCAATGCAACGCTGATGAATGCGGTCGAAGCGGCGGCGGAACAACTGGCCTGATCACAGAGTGCCCAAATAGCCCCTCGCGCCCTGACCTGTGCGAGGGGCCATCTTTAATTTTTTTTTGCGGAGCGGCTGGTCAGTCCGGGTAGGGTGGAACGGATAATGCGGTTTATGTGAAGCCGTGTCACTAGAAAGGCGCTGCCTTTGGCAAGCGCACAGATTTCACGGCGCATCTGCGCCTAAATCCCCTCAGTTCAATTTTTTGGGTTGCCCAAATCCTATTCAGAATGATTAGATTGCAACTCTCATGTCGCACAATCAAAAAAGGTACGCAGTGTCGAGTGCAAAAAAGCAATCTGAGCAACATCTAATAGATCGAGCTGGACAGGAATTGCTTAAAAGCAAGTTGCCCAAACATTGGGTTTTGCGGGAATATCGGCCCGATTACGGGCTGGATTTCGCGCTGGAGATTTTTAGCGAGGGTGAGGAGACGGGAAAATCCAAGACATACGAAACGCTGGGCGAACACCTTTTTATACAGCTTAAGACTGTGGAAAAGCCGAATACGTCAGAGCTTAAGGTATATTCCCGCGGAAATGTTGAGAAAGCGCCAGAGAGTCTCGATAAGAAAGAATTGGTCTGCATTCTGGATACTTACGCATTCAGTTTAGAGGTGTCGGAACTCGCCACAGTCGAAAGGATGGGGGTGGGTGTTCCGGTGCTCCTAGTGCTTGCTGACCTGGAGAATGAGCGCTGTTCCTTCGTTTGCTTGAACGACTATGTCGATAAAATACTTATACCAAAGCACGCGGATTATCGCTCTGCGGGCAGGAGGACAATACACGTCCCTTGGCGCAACGAGATCGGTACTGAGACTGGCCTTATTGCGCTTCGATGGTACGCTAAGCGGCCAAAACTCTTCGCTGCATTCCAGCGTTTCGTGTATCAATATGCGGAATTGGGTTGGGCGCAAACAGAAGATGAGCTTGAGGAACTCTCCCGGTATTTCGCGCGGCGTATCGCTAATTATGATTTTTGGGACGATGTCGATATGTGGATCCCCATAAAATGGTGGGGTGACCGAGTAAAAAAATTCAACCAAACTGGCGAAATTGAACTATTCGGTGCGCACGTCCCCGCAGAAGACAGGGGAGGCGATTGGGTAACAGTGCCACGACCTCAGCATATAATGGAATTGTGGCGCGTGCTCGCCCTTCTACCCAGAACGTACGAAGACATTTGCCGGGAATGGTTTTTGCCGACGTCCCTAGGCGAGCATGCCTCCGCGCCACCAAGCGAAGAGGACTAGGTGGCTCGTGGTTCAGGACGGTTGTCGGTCGGCTGAAGAGGTATGCAGTGGGTCGATGTGATTGGTCTTCCCACTTCAAGGCGCTTTAGCTCAATTGCAAACACCACTTGCAGTTAGCGCACTTTGGGAGCTGCTTGGGGCCGTCACCCAGTACCACAGGCAGCGACGTCAGAAACCTCGCAATCCTTAAGCCTCAATGGCAGTCTACCCCTGATTTCGTAATGATGGGGTCACGTGTTCGAGTCACGTAAGCGGCACCACCTTCCTCAGCTTATCCGCGCACCGTTGTAGGGCGAAAGGCCGTTCGTCTGGGCGCGCCTTTGGGAAGCGAGTGAGTGGGCGTGATACTCGGGCCTTGGCAAAGAGGCGCAACTCGCCAATGTCCGCCTTTTGGCGGGAGCGATCTGTCCGGATTTACCTGATCTCGAGCTGAAACAGCCGCTCGACCAGCGCTCCGTCTGCGAGCATCATCGAGGCGAATTTCGCAATCCGCATGACGGTAGCGCAAACCGAGAGCGTATCGAGCCGAACCATGCGCGAAAGCCTTTGCCTCGCGTGCGCCCGGCCTATAGCCCGTGTTGCGCACTGGGCAGCGAACCCGGAAAGCCTTTCGCCAGTCAATCGTCTCCCATAGACAGGAACACGATGTCCCGGCTTTGTTTCAGAATATTGGCGCTCGTTAGCATTGGTCCGCTGCTCGCGGCCTGCGCGGGCGCCGAGGAAGAGCGAGCGGCCGAGGCAGTGCCTGTCGTCGCGCAGGAAGTGCGCTTTCTGCCGGAAATCTCGCAGGTTGAGGTGATCGGCACGGCGCGCGCCGCGACTTCCGCCGAACTCTACCCGGAGACGGCCGGGCGGGTCACCCGGGTGATGTTCAGCGCGGGCGACTACGTGCGGCAGGGCGCGCCGCTGCTCCAGCTGGACGACCGGGCCGAGCGGCTCGATGTCGAGGCCGCGCGCGTTTCGGTGCGCGAGGCGGACCAGTTGCTCGGTCGCTATCGGCGGATCGAGGATACCGGCGCGATCTCGGAAAGCCAGATCGAAGCGGGCGAGACATCGCTGGCAGCGGCGCGCGTTCAGCTGCGCCAGGCGCAGACCGCGCTGGCCGACCGCACCGTGCGCGCGCCGTTCAGCGGCCATGTCGGCCTGACCGAGATCGACGTTGGCGACCGGGTGAACGATTCCACCGCGATCACGCAGATCGACCAACGCGGCACGCTCTATGTCGATTTCTCGGCGCCCGAGGAAGTGTTCGCGGGGCTCGACCCGGGCGACACCGTAGAGGTCACGCCGTTCTCCGAGCCCGACCGCACGATCACCGCCGAGGTGATCGCGACCGACAACCCCATATCGCGGGAAAGCCGCGATTTCATCGTGCGCACCGCGATCCCCAACCGCGACGACAGGCTGCGCCCCGGCATGAGCTTCCGCGTGAACTTCACCCGCAACGGCAGCACCCGCGCGGCGGTGCCCGAGGAAGCGATCGTGTGGGGCGGCGAGGGATCGCACCTGTTCCTGGTGCGCGAAGGCAAGGCGGTGCGCGTGCCCGTCACCATAACCTCGCGCCGCGAGGGGCGCGTGTTCGTCGACGGAGCGATCCGGCGGCGCGACCGCGTGATCGTGGAAGGCGTGCAGAAGGTGCGCGACGGGCAGGACATCCGGCTCGTGCGACAGGCCCGCGAGCCCGAGCAGGATGTGCGGGTAGAGGATACGCGGGGCGATACGCCGCGTGGAGAATAAGACCGACCTGCCGATGCTCGCGGTCAAGCGACCGCTGCTGATCGGGGTGCTCAACCTCCTGATCGTGATCGCAGGCGTGGCAGCGCTGATGGGCGTGGAAGTGCGCGAGTTGCCCAATGTCGACCGCCCGATCGTCTCGGTCACCGCCAGCCTTCCCGGCGCCGCGCCGGAGACGATGGATGCCGAGGTGACCAGCATTCTCGAAGATGCGGTCGCGCGTGTTTCCGGCGTGCGCGAGATCAGCTCTTCGAGCGAGGAGAACAACACGCGCATCCGGGTGGAGTTCAATCCGGGGATCGACCTCGACACCGCGGCGACCGATGTGCGCGAAGCGGTCAGCCGCACGCAGCGCGATCTGCCCGAACGGGTCGAGCAGGTGACCGTCGTCAAGGCCGACCAGGACGCGCAGCCGATCATGACGCTCGCGGTTCTCAGCGATGCCTACGACCAGTCCGAGCTGACCCGGCTGGTCGACAACGACATCATTCCCGAATTGCTGACCGCCGAAGGCGTGGCGAGCATCGAACAGTTCGGCGCGCGACAGCGCCAGATGCGCGTGGCGGTCGACCCGCTCAGGCTAAACCGTTTCGGCCTTACGCTCACCGATGTCGCCGATGCGCTGGAGAGCGCGCCGTTCGATGTGCCGGTCGGGTCGTTCCGCTCGGACGCGCAGAGCCTGGTCGTCCGCGCCGATGCCAGCGCCACCGATCCCGCACGGATCGAGGACGTGGTCATCACCGGCAACGTGCGGGTAGGCGACGTCGCGCAGGCCGACTTCGCGCCCGCCAATGCCAGCAATTTCGTGCGGCTCGACGGGCAGCCGATCATTGGCCTCGGCGTGGTGCGGCAGGCGAGTTCGAACACGATCGAGATTTCGGATTCGATCCGCCAGGCGGTCGAGCGGGTCAACCGCCGGTTCGACGACGTCGAGCTGCAGATCGTGTCCGACGATGCCGAGTTCATCCGTATCTCGGTGCAAGAGGTGCTGATCACGCTCGCCTTCACCATCGCCGTGGTGGTGGCCACGATGCTGCTGTTCTTCCGCGCCTGGCGTCCCACGCTGGTGCCCAGCACCACGATCCCCATCGCGCTGGTGGGCGTGATCGCAGGGATCTGGATCATGGGTTTCTCGATCAACCTGCTGACCCTGCTGGCGCTGGTGCTCGCCACCGGGCTGATCGTCGACGACGCCATTGTGGTGCTGGAGAACGCGCAGCGATTGCAGAACAAGGGGCTGGGCAAGCGCGCCGCGGCAGTGGTTGGCACGCGGCAGGTGTTCTTCGCGGTGGTCGCGACGACCGCCGTGCTCGTCTCGGTGTTTGTACCGATCAGCTTCCTGCCCTCGGAAACCGGGCGGCTGTTCCGCGAATTCGGCTTCGTGCTGGCGGTGGCCGTGATCCTGTCGAGCTTCGTCGCGTTGTCGCTGGTCCCCGCGCTCGCCTCGAAATTCGATCTGACGAGCGACGAGAAGGCGAAGGAAAGCCGGCTGGCGCGGCTGGGCAGCAGTATTACCGAGCGTTATGCCCGGACCCTGCACCGCATGCTCGACAAGCCGCACGCGATGATCCTCGGCTCGGTGCTGGTCGCTGGGCTGGCTGGGTTTCTCTACACCCAGCTCGACAACGAACTGGTGCCCGACGAGGATCGCGGCGTCATCACGGTCGATGCGACCGGGCCCGACGGGGTGGGGCTCGCCTTCATGGACCGAGAGCTGGACGAGATCGAGCAGGTGCTCCAGCCCTACCTCGACAGCGGCGAGATAGAGAGCACCTTCTCCATCGTCGGCCGCTACGATCCCAACCGCGTGCGGGTCACCGCCGAACTCGCCGACTGGGGCGAGCGCGACCGCAGCCAGACCGAGATCGTGCAGGAGCTGAACGGGCCGCTCGCGGAGATTCCGGGATCGCGCACCAATGCGCGCGGGCGCGGCACGCTGAGCTTCGGCGGTGGGGGAGAGGGGCTGGAGGTCGCGCTGACCGGGCCCGAGTACGACCGCATCTACGAAAGTGCCGATGCGCTCGCGGCGGCGATAGATACGCAGTCCGACATCCTTTCGAACGCGGAGATTTCCTACCAGCCGACCCAGCCGCAGCTGTCGGTACAGATCGACCGACGGCGCGCGTCGGACCTCGGCGTCGACCTGGCAGACCTGTCGCAGACCTTGCGCGCGATGGTCGGCGGGGAGGAATTGGTCGATCTCAACGTCGGCGATCAGGCGGTGCCGATCTTCCTGACCGCGCAGACGGTCAGCGTCACGAACCCGAGCGACCTGCGCAACCTCTATGTCAGGGGCTCGCAGGGCGCGGAAGGAGGGTCGGCACTGGTTCCGCTATCCGCCGTCACCACCATAGTCGAACAGGGCATCGCCGCCGAACTCGACCGGACCGAGCAGCGCCGCGCGATCGAGGTCGATGCCGATATCGAGGCGGGCGCGCCGCTGCGCGATGCGGTGGATGAGATCGAGCGGTTGGCGGAGCAGGCGGTGGCAGAGGACATAGACATGCTGTTGCAGGGCAATGCCGAAAGCCTGGAGGAAAGTTCCAACGCGCTGATGCTGACCTACGGCTTCGCGCTGGTGATCGTGTTCCTGGTGCTGGTCGCGCAGTTCGAAAGCCTGACCAGTGCGCTCGTCGTGTTGCTGACCGTGCCCTTTGCGCTGGCGGCCGCGGTGTTCGCGCTGTTCCTCTCGGGCGTGTCGCTCAACATCTATTCGCAGATCGGGCTGGTGATGCTGATCGGTCTGATGGCCAAGAACGGGGTGCTGATCGTGGAATTCGCCGACCAGCTACGCCACCAGGGCCGCAGCGTGCGCGAGGCCGTGGAAGAGGCCGCGGCGATCCGCCTGCGGCCGATCACGATGACACTGATTTCGACCGTCATCGGCGCGACCCCGCTTATCCTCGCGAGCGGGGCCGGGGCCGAGGCGCGCCAGTCTATCGGGTGGGTGATCTTCGGCGGGCTGGGCATCGCGAGCCTGTTCACGCTGTTCCTCACGCCGGTGCTCTACCTCGTCATTGCGCGGCTGGGGCAACCGCGCAGCGTCGACCTGACCAAGCTGCGCGAGGAGATCGACGCTCTCGACGAAGACATGACGGTGGCGCCCGCATGATGCGCGCCGCGATCCTTTCGCTCGCGGCGCTGGGGCTGTCCGCCTGCGCGACTCTCGACCCCTACGAGCCCGGGACCGCGATCGTGCCGCCGCAGGCCTATGCGAGAGACCTTCCGCCCAGCGGGATAGCGGAGAACTGGTGGGAGGGCTTCGGAGATCCGGTGCTTGACGGCCTCGTCGAGGAAGGCCTGGCCGGAAATATCGAGATCGCCATCGCGCGCGACCGGTTGCGCGGGGCCGCCGCACTGTTGCGCGCCGAGCGGGCGGACCGGCTCCCCCGGCTCGACGGGGCGGCGGATGCGTCGATCGGGCTCGGCAGCGATGTCGTCGATACCGCCAGCATTGGCCTGCTGGGCACGTTCGATCCCGACATCTCCGGGCGGCTCGCGGCCGAAATCCGCGTTGCTGCCGCCGATTACGCGCAGGCCGAATACGTCGTTGCCGACCAGCGCCGACTGGTCGCCGCAGCCATCGCCGCGCAGTATATCGAATACCGCCGCACCGGCGCGCAGCTCGATCTGCTCGCCCAGTCGACCGAGTTGCAGGAGCGCACGCTGCGGATCGTGACCCTGCGCTTCGAAGCGGGGCTCGCCGCCAATCTCGACGTGCGCCGGGCCGCTGCGGACCTCGCGCAGACGCGCGCGCGGCGCGGGCTGATCGAGATAGCGCGTTCCGGGGCGGCGAACCGCCTCGCGATCCTGCTGGGGCGTCCGCCCGGCCTGTTCGCGCCTCCTTCGTCGAGCGGCGAGAGCACCATTCCCGAATATGCCGGCGGCCCGCCCGCCGGTACCCCGGCCGACCTGTTGCGTCGTCGCGCCGACGTGCTAGCCGCCGAAGCCGCGCTGCTGCGCGCTGCCGCGAATGTCGGGATCGAGCAGGCGGACCTGCGCCCCTCGCTCACGATTCCGGGCAGTGTGCTGCTGGGCGATGGTTCCATCGGCGGCATACTCGATGACTTCATCGCCACGGTCGGTGCCGCACTCGACGTTCCGCTGTTTGATGGCGGTCGCAGGCGCGCCGAGATGGCGGCCGCCGAGGCCGAAGCGGATGCGCGATTCGGCGAATACCGGCTGACCTTCCTCGAAGCGCTGGGCGAGGTGGAGAACTCACTGGTCGCGCTTGAAGCCAATGGTCAGCGGATCGATGCGCTGAGTGATGCCATCGAACAGAGCGAGGCCGCGCTCGAACAGTCCGATGCGCTCTACCGCGAAGGCCTGGCGACACTGTTCGACGTGCTCGACGCGCAACGCCAGCTGATTGGCAGCCGCCAATCGCTGATCGACAGCCAAGCTGCGCTTGCGACCTCGTTCGTCTCATTTCACGCGGCAATCGGCAGGATGGATAGCGGTCCGTAACAGGCGCTGGGATATTGCACCGAGCGTGGCGTGCGTCGCAGCAGGCTCGGATTTCGAGCGTTCGCTGACAATGACAGCTAGCGGGTGGGGCGAGCACATGGGCCAACGACCGAAATCGGGGCGCAAAGCAGACGCAATGTAGGGTGGCGATAGTTCGCCCGAAAGCGCACCGGGGGTGACGGAGCGCGGACGACACTCAGCCGACACCGCCCGGACTGTTCGGCCTAGACTCTCGCCCCTTCAATCAGACTTTCGACAATCGCCGGATCGGCAAGGGTCGAGGTATCGCCAATCTGGTCGGGCTGCCCCTCGGCGATTTTTCGAAGGACCCGGCGCATGATCTTGCCCGACCGGGTCTTGGGCAGGTCGGGCGCGAACTGAATGACGTCGGGCGTGGCGAACGGCCCGATCTCGCTGCGCACCAGATCGCGCAGTTCCTGGCGCAGGGCATCGCTACCCTCGGCCCCGGCCTTCAGCGTGACGAAAGCGTGGATGCCCTGGCCCTTGATATCGTGCGGCATCCCCACGACCGCAGCCTCTGCCACCAGCACGTGCTCGTCCAGCGCGTTTTCGACTTCGGCGGTGCCCATGCGGTGCCCGGACACGTTGATGACATCGTCGACCCGCCCGGTGATCCAGTAATAGCCATCCTCGTCGCGCCGCGCGCCGTCGCCGGTGAAATAGGTGCCGGGGAAGGTACTGAAGTAGGTCTGGAAGAAGCGGTCGTGGTCGCCGAAGATGGTGCGCATCTGGCCCGGCCAGCTTCGGGTGAGAACCAGATTGCCCTCCGTTGGGCCGGTGAGCAGATGCCCTTCGCCATCAACCAGTTCGGGGTGGACGCCGGGGAGGGGCAGGGTCGCGCTGCCGGGCTTGGTCTCGGTCGCGCCGGGGACTGGAGCGATCAGCGCGCCGCCGGTTTCGGTCTGCCACCAGGTATCGACGATGGGGCACTCCCCGCGCCCGACGATGTCGTGATACCATTCCCATGCTTCGTGGTTGATCGGTTCGCCCACCGTGCCCAGCAGACGAATCGACGACAGGTCGTGCTGCAGGACCCACCGGTCGCCATGACGCATCAGCGCGCGGATCGCGGTCGGCGCGGTGTAGAAGATCGTTACGCCGAGGCGCTGGCTCGTCTCCCACAAACGGCCGGGATCGGGGTAGTTGGGCACGCCGTCGAACATGACCGTGCGCGCACCGTTGGAGAGCGGGCCGTAGACGACATAGGTGTGCCCGGTGATCCAGCCGACATCGGCGGTGCACCAGAACAGATCGTCCACCACGTCCTTGCCCTCCTCCGGGCCGAACAGCAGATCGTATGTCAGCGTGGCCCATACGAGGTAGCCGCCAGTGGTGTGCAGCACGCCCTTGGGTTTGCCGGTCGAGCCGGAGGTGTAGAGGATGAACAGCGGATCTTCGGCGTTCATCGCTTCGGGCGGGCATTCGGCGGAAACGTTCGAGCACGCATCCTCCCACCAGATGTCGCGCCCCTCGCGCATCGCCACGTCGCCACCCGTCCGCCGCATGACGATGACCGTATCGACCCCGCTCGCGCGCTCCAGCGCGCTGTCGACATTGGCTTTCAGCGGAATACGCTTGCCGCCGCGCGTGCCTTCGTCGGCTGTGACGACCAGCGTGGCACCGCAATCGGCGATCCGGTCGGCCAGGCTGTCGGGCGAGAAGCCGCCGAAGACCACCGAATGGACCGCGCCGATCCGGGCGCAGGCGAGCATCGCAATCGCCGCTTCGGGCACCATCGGCATGTAAAGGATCACCCGGTCGCCCTTGCCGATCCCGTTGGCTTTCAGGACGTTGGCGAAGCGGCAAACCTCTCCGTGCAACTCGCGATAGGTCAGCGTGCGACCCTCGCCCGGCTCGTCGCCTTCGAACACGATCGCCGGCTGGTCGCCACGCGTCTCGAGATGGCGGTCGAGGCAATTGACCGAGACGTTCAGCTCGCCGTCGGCGAACCAGCGAATGCCGAAATCGGCCTTGTCGAAGCTGCTCTCGTCCGCGCGGGTCGGAAACACGCTCCAGTCGAGCCGGTGCGCTTCGTCCAGCCAGAAGGCGTCCGTATCGCTGTCAATCGATGCCTGCATGGCGCGAAGCCTGTCTGCCTTGTGCAACATGGCGATTTCTCTCTCCCCATAGGCCCGGCTTCGCACGAGGAAGCGTCGGCCCGTTCCATTGTCGAGGCTGAACATGCCGCCTCGCCCTTCCACCACATCAAGGATAAGCTGCGTGTGTTTCCACGCCGCGAATTGCGCCGCGCCGATATAGACCGGCGTGGTGCCGATCGTGCCCAGCAGCACATCCGATCCGCCGAGGCGGAATTCGCCGCGCGGATAGACCATCGGGCTTGAGCCGTCACAGCACCCGCCCGACTGGTGGATCAGCACGGGGCCGTGACGTTCGATGATCTGGCCCAGCAGGGCCGTGGCCGCGTCGGTGGCGATCACGCGGTGGACCACGCGGCCCTCCGGCGCGTCGCTTTGCATCATTGGGTCATGTCGAGGACGACGCGCCCTTCGATCTGGCCCTGCCGCATCCGGTCGAAAACCGCATTGATGTCGTCCAGACCGGCGGTCGAAATCGTCGCCTTGACCTTGCCATCGGCGGCGAAGTCGAGCGATTCCTGAAGGTCCAGCCGCGTGCCGACGATCGAGCCGCGCACCGTGATGCCATTGAGGACCATGCCGAAGATGTTGAGCGGGAAATCGCCCGGCGGCAGACCATTGAGCGCAAGCGTACCACCGCGCCCGACCATGCCGACCGCCTGTTCGAACGCCTTCTCGCTCACCGCCGTCACCAGCGCGCCGCGCGCGCCGCCGCCGGTCAGCCGCTTTACCGTCGCGGCGGGGTCATTGTCCGTCCGCGCGTTCACCGTCTCCACCGCGCCGAGCTTGCGGGCAAGGTCGAGCTTGGCGTCGTCGACGTCGACCGCGACCACGTTCATCCCCATGGCCACCGCATATTGCACCGCCATGTGGCCGAGACCGCCGATGCCCGAGATCACCACCGCGTCGCCCGGCTTGGTGTCGGTCATCTTCAGGCCCTTGTAGACCGTCACGCCCGCGCACAGCACCGGCGCGATCTCGTTGAAGCCGACATTGTCGGGCAGGTGGCCGACATAGTTGGGGTCGGCCAGCACGTAGTCGGCGAACCCGCCATTGACCGAATAGCCGGTGTTGAGCTGGCTCTCGCACAGCGTCTCCCACCCGCCGAGGCAATGCACACAATGGCCGCAGGCGGTGTAAAGCCACGGCACGCCGACCCGGTCGCCTTCCTTCACATGGGTCACGCCCTTGCCCACGGCAGAGACGAAGCCCACGCCTTCATGGCCCGGAATGAAGGGCGGCTCGGGCTTCACCGGCCAGTCCCCTTTGGCGGCGTGCAGATCGGTGTGGCACACGCCCGAAGCCTGGATCGCCACCTGGATCATGCCGGGCTGGACTTCGGGAACCGGCACTTCCTCGATCTGAAGCGGCTGGCCAAAGGCGCGGACGACTGCGGCTTTCATGGTCTTGCTCATGACAATTCTCCTGAATTTCGGGGGTTTGCGCGGGCGACGGGATCGCCGCCGCCCGCCGGGCCTATCGCCTCAGAAGAAGCCCAGCTTCTTCGGGCTGTAGCTGACCAGCATGTTCTTGGTCTGCTGGTAGTGATCCAGCATCATGCGGTGGTTTTCGCGCCCGATGCCGGACTGCTTGTAGCCGCCGAACGCCGCATGCGCGGGATAGGCGTGGTAGCAGTTGGTCCACACGCGCCCAGCCTGGATCGCGCGGCCGAAGCGGTAGCAGGTGTTGGCATCGCGGCTCCATACGCCTGCGCCGAGGCCATAGAGCGTGTCGTTGGCGATCTCCAACGCCTCGTCATGATCCTTGAAGGTGGTGACCGAGAGGACGGGTCCGAAGATCTCCTCCTGGAAGATGCGCATCCGGTTGTTGCCGCGAAACACGGTCGGCTTGACGTAGTAGCCGCCCGCGATCTCGCCCTCGAACCGCGCAGCCTCGCCGCCGGTCAGCAGCTCGGCACCTTCCTGCTTGCCGATGTCGATGTAGGAGAGGATCTTCTGCTGCTGCTCGGACGAGGCCTGTGCCCCGATCATCGTTTCCATATCGAGCGGGTTGCCCGCCTTGATCGCTTCGACGCGCTGGATCGCCCGCTCCATGAAGCGGTCGTAGATGCTCTCGTGAACCAGTGCGCGGCTGGGGCAGGTGCAGACCTCGCCCTGATTGAGCGCGAACATCACGAAGCCTTCGATCGCCTTGTCGAGATAGTCGTCATCCTCGCGGCACACGTCTTCGAAGAAGATGTTCGGGCTCTTGCCGCCCAGCTCCAGCGTGACCGGGATCAGGTTCTCGGTCGCATATTGCATGATCAGGCGGCCGGTGCTCGTCTCGCCGGTAAAGGCGATCTTGGCGATCCGGCTGCTGCTGGCGAGCGGCTTGCCCGCTTCGACGCCAAAGCCGTTGACCACGTTCACCACTCCTGCGGGCAGCAGGTCGCCGATCAGTTCCATAAGAACCATGATCGATGCCGGGGTCTGCTCGGCCGGTTTGAGCACCACGCAATTGCCCGCCGCCAGCGCGGGGGCGAGCTTCCACACCGCCATCAGGATCGGGAAGTTCCACGGAATGATCTGGCCGACCACGCCGAGCGGCTCGTGGAAATGGTAGGCGACCGTGTCGTGGTCGATTTCCGAAATGCCGCCTTCCTGCGCGCGGATGCAGCCCGCGAAATAGCGGAAATGGTCGATCGCGAGCGGGATGTCGGCGGCCATCGTCTCGCGCAGCGGTTTGCCGTTGTCCCAGGTCTCCGCGATGGCGATCTTTTCGAGGTTTTCCTCCATCCGGTCGGCGATGCGATTGAGGATCAGCGCGCGCTCGCCCACGCTGGTGCGGCCCCAGGCATCCTTCGCGGCATGCGCTGCGTCGAGCGCGGCTTCGATGTCGGCCGCCTGACTGCGCGCGACCTGACCGACCGCCTTGCCGGTGATCGAGGAGATATTGTCGAAGTAACGCCCGTCCTTGGGCGCGACCCATTTGCCGCCGATGAAGTTGTCGTAACGCTCCGCAAAGGGGGCGGTCATCGATGCGGCGGGGCTGGTTTGCATGTCCATCAGTTCATCCTCTCCAAATTGCCGGGTGCTCCCGGTCGTGAGGATGATGGTTCCGCGAAAAGGCGGTGATGAACAGAGCCGGGCGGTTACTGGTTCGGCAAACTGTCTCGCTATCGAGACACTCTGGCCTGTCCCTGCGTCAGCTGCGCTGCAAGCCTGCCTTTTCCATCCGCCGATAGAGCGTCGCACGCCCTATTCCGAGAGCCTTTGCCGCTCGAGTGGCGTTGCCATCGGCCTGCGCCAGTGCCCTTCGCAACACCGCCCGTTCCGAGTCGTGGAAGGACAGGGCTTCTTCACGACCGAGAATGTCGGAAGCTGTACGGCGCGCTTCCAGGCAAGCGTCGGTCAGCCCGAAGCGGTGCCTTGCGGCAAAGGTTGCGCCGATCACCAGATCGTCCCGATCCACGGCCAGCAGGGCTGCATCGCCGCCCGGCAGATTGGCATCGACAATCCGATGCGCGGCGAAGTGTTTGCGAAAGACGCCGCTTTCGATCCGGCGCGCTGCATCCTGGACGATCTTCTGAACCAGTATGCCCATCGCGGCGCTGTGATCGTCGCGGCAATTCGAAATATCGAGGGCCCCGATCAACCGTCCCGTGGCGTCGCGCACCGGCGCGTCCATGCAGCTAATGCCGATATTGCGACTGGCGAAGTGTTCGTCGCGATGAATCGTGATCGGTCGGCCTTCGATCAGGCACGTCCCGATTCCGTTGGTCCCTTCGCGGCCTTCGCTCCAGACCCCACCCGGCGTCAGCCCGACCTGGTCGAACAATTCGCGGTCGCCGGACAGGCTGCGCGCCTCCAGAATCACACCTTCATTATCGGACAGCATCACCGCGCACCCGGTGGCGGACACGGTCTGAAACAACTGGTCGAGCAAGGGCCGGGCGACATCCAGCATCACCTCGTGGCGCTGGCGCCGCTGGGTCAGATCGCGACCCGAAACAAGCTCCGGCACGCGATCGGCTGCGGCGTCCAGCCCGTGCTTGAGGCCCGAACGACACCAGCTGGCCGCGACCACGGAATGCGCGGCGCTGGAAGACGATTGCAGAACCTCTTCGACAACAGCTTCGTGTCGATCTGTCATGACGACGCGATACAGCATATTTTCGAGGATGGCGACTGATCAGAGCGTCTTCTTCGTCCTCCATGCGGCACCATCCGCCTTTCGACGAAGCACTTGGGCCAGTTTGTCCGGTGCATCCATCAGCAGGAAGCTGCCAGCGCCCTCGACGGCCATGGCCTTGGGAAGCGACAGTCTTTCGGATGCAGCGGCGACGAGGCCTGGCGGCATGTTGGCGTCGCGGGTGCCGTAGATCAGCGTGAGATCGACCTTCGGATCGACCAGCAGGCCCGACCAGTCGCTGGCCCAGGTCTGCATCGTGTCGATCGCGCCGTCGATCGAGCGGGTCAGCGCATAGGTTGCCGAACGCCGGAAGACGCTCTGCAGTTCGGGGTTCCTGACCGCCGCCAGCTCCCGCTCGTGCCCGGCGTAGAAATTGTCGATGAAGCGGTGGAACGATCCCTTGCCGATCGAGGCGCGCATGCCGCGCTGGTACATTCGGGCGAACGTGGGCGTCGATCTGACGGCTGCGATCGAGAGGCGATGGCTGAGCGGGATCATCGCCATCTCTTTTTCGCCGGACACCGGAAGGAAGGCACCGGCACCGACAATCCGGTCGAACCGCGCGGGCGAAGCCTTGGCGCAGGCGAACATGTAGGGCGCCCCTGCCTGTGTGGCGAAGCCGGTCGCCCGCGCCAGCTGCAGGTGATCCAGCAGGGCCTGCACGTTCTCCGCGAAGCATGAAAGCCCGGCAAGGCCGAAGCCGTGCCCGCTGGTGTCGCCGTAATGGGGCCGCCAGGGCGCGATGATGCGCAGGCCCGCTTGCTCGAAAACGGCATTGGCGGATTTGGGGAGGAGGGCACCCTCCAGCGGATGGAAGAAGACGGCCGGCTGCCCTTCGGGATCGCCCATCTCTTCCCACGCGATCGTTCCGGTGGAGGTGGTCAGCAGATTGGCGCAGACGTGCGCTGCGGCATTCGCCCTTTTCGAGCTTTCCTCCAGCGTGCTGACGAATCCTGCGTAGAGCAGCAGCACTTCTTCCTTCGATCGCACGGCGAGCTTGCGCTGCAGCACCTTCATCTGGTTGCGCACGGTGCCGATGGAGCGCCCGCGTGCATCCGCAAAGCTGCGCAGCGACCCGCCGCGAACCAGGTGGCGCAGCAGCATGGTTTCCACATCGCTCAGCCGCAGGGCATCCTGAAAACTCAGTCCGTGTTCGTCGTTCCACTGCATGCGCAGCGCGAAGAAATCGAAGTGGACGCTGGCGTCATGATCTCTGCGGCGGACCATGAACCACATGCCCTGGGGATCGTCTTCCCCGTCCGCCATGCGCACGAGGCCGGGATTGTCGCCGGCGGGCAGGGCGTCACGAACGCGCTCCGATTCCGCGCCATGGGACAATGCCCAGGCGGGCAGGAAGCGCCCTTGCGCAAAAGCCGGGTCCGAAAACAGGCCCCCGGCGATGTGCAGGATGCGCCGCTGCGCATCGATGGTCAGATCGCTGTCGTATTCGCCGGGCTGCCGGAAGGTGAGATCGGCGAGATCGTCGGGCGTCAGGGGATAGACCCGATCGATGATGTCGGCGGCATTTTCGAGATGCACTTCGAGCGCGGAGGCCCCGTCGGCTCCGGCCGATGCGACACGCGATACCGGTCCCAGAAGCTCGATAACGCTCTCGGGGCTGGCGATCGCCGAATAGGCTTGCGCGACGATCTTCTCGATTTCGGTCGAGCTGGCGTGCCTGGTCATGGTTGCGTTGCGATCCGCTGGGCTTTGACGCCCGCAAACAGCACCGCGCCGGGCGGATGGGAATGTCCCAGATGGGACATGCCGCGCGATATTTCCCGCCGCTAGGGCGTGCGGCACGCGCACCGTCCGGGTGCGCGAAACACTGAGATCGCCGAGCTTGGCGGGACGTTTGCGATCCGACGATGGCTTGCCGTCGTCAGTCCCGCCGGGGGCCATCCCGGCAGCGGGGTGGCCCCCATGCCTTGCTCTGCGAGCATGCTGAAGCCATAGATGGCGTCTTCGGGTTCAAGTGGGATTCCAGATGCTTCATGAGCAAGGCGAGCGACCACGACGAACTCATTGCCCGGATCTACGCGGTCGCGGCGGACCCGTCGCAATTGCTCTCGCTGAGGCCGGTTCTCACGCAGCTTGCCGATAAAGGTGCGCTCGCCGATGGCGGTGCGCGGCTGTCGTTTCACTTCGAGAATGCCGATGCGATCCTGAGCGGCGCGGCTCTGCCCGGAGGTGACGCCACCGCGGATGGCGAGGCGCACACTATCCTGCTGGACCAAAGGCTGAGATTGCTGACGGCGACGGCCGCCATTCACGATGCAGGCCCGGGAGATTCGCTGCCCGAGCGTGTCTGGCTGACCGACCGGGCACGCGAAGACCGCGCCATCCTCAAGATGATCGGCGAGGGGGAGGAGCGGCAGGCGGTGATCGGCCTGCTGCTGTCGCCCGATTGCGATCGCCCGACTCCGCACCTCGCCCGCCGCAGCGCGAACGATTCTGCGGCAGTCGAACTATGCCCGGTGCCGCTGCGCTGGGAGGCGCAAAGCGCCGCGCACTTCGCGCAGGCCTTTGCCCTGACGCCGGCGGAACAGGCGATCGTGCGCGAAGTGCTCGAACGCGGAAACCTGCGGCTTCTGGCGCAGGAGCGGGAGACCTCGCTAGGGACGGTGCGCAACCAGCTGAAACGCTTGCTGCACAAGCTGGAACTTGGCTCGCAAGGCGAGCTGATCGCGCTCTACGGGGGCTTTCGGGGGCTGACCGGCCTCCGGCGCGAAGTCTCCGGCCAGGATGCGCTGCGCCACCCGAGCCAGACCTTCCTGCTCGATGAGGTCGAAACCCGGGTGAACTTCTACGGGGCGGCGGATGGTGCGCCGGTGCTCTATTTCCATCCGCTGTTCGGCGGACCCTTCCTCCCGCCGGCGACCGTGGAGGCACTCGAGAAAGCCAATCTTCGCGTTATCGCGCCCTGGCGCCCCTATTGCGGCCGGACGGCGGAGGAAGGGAGCGGAGAGGACATGGCCATCGCCTTCGCCGGGGGGATGGTTCACCTGCTCGATCAGCTGGGGATCGGCCGGGCGCGCCTGCTTGCCGCCTCGGGCGGGACTGCGTTCGCGCTCGCCTTCGCGAGGGAGTTCCCGCATCTGTGCGAGAGGGTGGTGATCGCCGGGCCTGCGCTGCCGATCAGCACCGACGAGGAACTGGCCATGCTCGGCATCGGGCACCGCCTGCCCTTGCAACTCACCCGGCGCTTGCCAGCCGCGATGCGCCTCTATGTCAGGGCCGTCGTCGCCAAGATCCGCAAGGGACTGCTGGGGAATTACATGGATACCTTCTTCAGGGATTCCGCGGCGGATCACGCGTTTGCTGCGCAGCCCGACAACCGGGAATTCCTGCGCGACGCATCGCTCGCGATCTTCGAACACGGGTTCGCCGCGGCGATGCAGGAACTGCAGCTCTATGCCTCGGACTGGAGCGCGCTCGCCTGCGACGTTGCCCCGCCGGTCACCGTCCTTCGCGGCGCGCAGGACCGTCTGGCGACCGAGGGGCTGGCGCGTTCCTTCGCCGAGCGGTTCGGGTTCGAACTTGCGGCCCCGATCGCGGATGCGGGCAGCTTTCTGGTGTTCCAGAACCCCGCTGCGGCGGTGGACGCCCTCAGGCGCTGAGGCGGGCGGACAGGAATCGGAAAAGGGCAGCCTCGCCGGGAAGCCGCCCTTTCCGTTGTTTGCGACCTTGAGGAAGATCAGAAGTTGAAGCCCACCGTGACGCTGGCGCCCAGCGCTTCGAGTTCGTCCTCCCCGATCCCGTCGTAGAAGCCCCGCACGCCGAAGCGCAGGCCGGCAGGCGCACTGCCGTCGAGCCCCAGCATGAGCCGCGCCCGCAGCCCGTCCTCGACCGCTGAGAACGCATCGCTGCCAAAGGTCAGCAGCCCCTCAATCTCGGCAAAGGGTGCGATGGCCCAGCCGCTCGCGAAGGTCTTGCGGTAGGCCAGCCGCGGACTGAAGGCGACTTCGCCCTGGTCGATCCGCGTGCCCGGGATCGCAACGCCCAGCGCATCGACATAGTCCTCCACATCCTCGCTGATGTAGCGGACCCCGATTTCGGGCCAGATCCCGAACCCGCCACCGAGCGGCACATCGCCGATGGCCGAGCCGCTGATCAGGAAGCGTTCGGTGTCGAACGCGCTCACGAAGGTCCCCAGCGGCGACACGCTGTTGTCCGCACGCCCGTAGGCTGCGCGCAGATCGACGTACAACCGCTCGGCAAGGCGTGCCGTCACGTAAGGTCCGGCCATCCAGCCATGGCCTTCTGCGAGGGCGGCGCCCAGGCCCGATGCCTCGTTGTCGAAATCGTCGATCTGGACCAGCGCGCCGATCAGCATGTCGTCCGTGGCGAGATAATCGAGCCCGAGATAGCCGAGCACGAACGTGCCCTTGTTGCGTCCGATCGTCACGTCGGAAACGCTGGCCTCGGCCCAGATGTCGAGCTTCGAGCGGTCCGATCCGCCGAGGCCCATCGCCTGCTTCGCCATGGCGAGGCTCGTGGTGACCGACTTGCTCGCCCGGTCGATCTCGATCTGGGCGGGCAGGTACTGGCTGCCGGGGACCGGCAGCTGACCGACCCGCGCCGATCCGCTGGCCGACTGGCTGCCACGCAGCCTGCCGAGGCGGCGTTGCAGGTCCGGCTGGTTGGCCAGCAGCAGCGCGTTGCGCCCGCCGATGAACTCGCCGATCGCCTGCTGCGCGGCGCTGCGCGAATTGGTCAGCGTGACCGTGCACACCAGATCCTCGCTCGGCGAGAGGGCCAGTGCGATACTGGCATTGGCGAGCGACACGGTGCTGTCGCCATCGTTGCAGGCGAGCGCGGTGAGGGCGTACCCCTGCGCCCGCAGGTCGTTCACGGAGAAGCTGTAGCTTCCTGTGGCGATATCCGTCGCCGCGATGGTCGCCGTCCCGCCGCTGGTGGTGGCGCTCGCAGGCAGGCCCGGCACCGTGCTGGTATAGCCGACGGTGGTGTCCGCGCCGATGACCTGCTGCACGATGGTAATCGTGCCGAGGCCGCGCACGGCGATGGTTACGCTGTCCGCAGGCGAATCCACCTGCCCGTCGTTGACCACCAGTTCGAACACGAGGTTCTCCTGGCCATTGACGTCGGGCGCGGTGAAGCTCGGGTTCGCAGCCGAAGGATTGCTGAGCGCGACGCTCGGCCCGGAAACCTGCGTCCAGCTGTAGGTCAGCGTATCGCCCTCGGGATCGCTCGACCCGGTCGCGTTCAGCGTCACGGTCTGCCCGCTGTCGATCGGGCCCTGATCGGCCCCCGCATCCGCAACGGGGGCGGTATTGGCTTCAACCGTGACCACAACGCTATCGGTCGCAGTCGCAATCCCGTCGTCGATGGTGAGTTCGAAGGTGATCGGGGTCGCCGTTGCCTGGCCTGCCGGTGCGGTGAAGCGCGGGCGGGCAAGGTTGGCATTATCGAGGGTCACCGTCGGGCCGCCGGTCTGGACCCAGGTGTAGGTGAACTGCCCTTCGTCGGACGATCCGGTGCCATCGAGGATGACGACCGAGCCGCCCTGCGCCGTCTGGTCGGGCCCTGCATCGGCGACCGGGGCACGATTGGCCTCGACCGTCACCGTCACCGTGTCGGTGTCGCTCGAAGTGCCATCGTTGACGGTCAGTTCGAAGACCAGCGTCTGGGCGCTGGCTGCGGTCGGCGGCGCCTCGATGCTCGCCCCGGCTCCGACGGCGCTGACGATGGTCGCCTGCGGCCCGCTGATCTGCACGAAGCTGTAGGTGAGGGGATCACCCTCCGGATCGCTCGACTGCGAGAAGTCGAAGTTGACAGTCTGCCCGCCAAGCACAGTGCGGTCGGGACCGGCATTGGCTGTCGGGGTGCCGTTGACGGGTGCGGCGGGGATTGTGATGGAGACCGTATCGACACTGATTACGCCGTTGGGCGGATTCGGCACGCCGTCTCCAGGGACCAGCGTGAATTCGAGCACCTGCGGGCTGTTCGTCGCTGCGGGCGCGACAAAGGTGGGGCTGACGCTGTTCGGGTTGTTGAGCGTGACCGTGGGCCCGCCGCTTTGCGCCCAGTCAAAGGTGATCGGATCGCCTTCGGGATCGGTGGTGCCGCTTCCGTCCAGCGTCACGGTGCTGCCGCCCTGCACGGTCTGGTCGGGGCCGGCATCCGGATTGGGCTGCTGGTTGGCGGGGGCGACGATCCGGACGGTATCGGTCGCGGTCGCGCCGCTGGGGTCGGAGGTGGTGAGCTCAAAGACGTAGGTCGCGCCCCGGCGGTCGACATTGGGCACCGCAAAGCTGGGGGTGGCCGTGTTCGCTCCGGTCAGCGTGACCGTCTGGCCGCTGGTCTGCGTCCAGCTATAGGTCAGCGGGTCGCCGTCGGGATCTCTCGAACCCGAGCCGTCGAGTTGCGCCATGCTGTTTCGCGCGACATTCTGGTCGTTGCCCGCATCGGCTACCGGCGGATTGTTGGCCGGTGCAGAAAGATTTGCAGCGAGGGTAGCGCACGCACCGCCGGCAGCAGCCATCTGATTAAGATCAACGGTGGTGCGACCCAATAGACTTAGCCGATTGCTCGACCCATCAACGTCGTATTGCGCCATGTAGATCGGCCCCGAAGCCGTAGTCTGGCTGTTAACGCCGAAGCCACCCTGGAGGGTTCTCGTCGATCCAACGGAGGTACCGGTGCCTGTTGAACCTAACATATTGCCCGAGCCATCGGTTAGTTCGATCGAAGTGAAGTCGATATTATTTCCATTATCGTCGGTGGTGCCGGTGACGGTCCACGTTGCATCAATGACGCAGTTGCTGCCGCTATTCCGAAAGGTAAAATTGGTTGGCGCAGTGCCTGTTGCTGCCTGTGCCGGCGTCCCCAGAGCGAGACTGGAAACCCCGCCCAGTACGAGCGCGCGACGAAAATTCTTCGAAAACTGAGACATGATTCGACCCCTGCGTGATGCGATCCGGCAGGGGGCTTGGAAAGTCCGGCGGCGAAGCGGAATATCCCACATGGGATATCGCGGGCGTCTTTCGCCCTTTCAGCAAGCAAAAAAGGGCCGGCATCGCTGCCGACCCTCCGTTCCTTCTTGTGTGAGGACTTTCTAGTCCTTGATGCAGTACTTGCCGGCGGTCTTCAGCCCGTTCTTGCAGCTGCCGCTGCGCACTTCGGCATAGGCGCCCTTGTCGCCGACGCAGTAGTTCGCGCTCGCCTTGAAGCCCTTCGGGCAGCTGCCGAGCTTGACGATGGCGACCTTGCCGCTGCTCGACACGCATTTGGAACCCGACGCCCTGAAGCCGGTGGGGCAGGCGCCGTCCTTGGCCACTTCGGTGCCGCTCGATTGGGCATAGGCGGCGGGGGCTGTTCCGAATGCGAGGAGCGCGGCGCTCGCGACGATGAAAATACGCATGGTTTCTCTCCGTGAAATGTGTGTGCGCGACGGATAAAAGGGTTGGGTAGGGGGCCGCCGCGCAGGAGGTTGTCTGCTTCAGGGGCGGCCCACCGGGCTGCGACGATAGGTAAAGGCGACCGCGCTCTTGCCGGTCTTGTCGTTATAGTACTGGCAGTAGAAATCCGTGCCGCCCTTGTCCGTGTGCAGATAAGGCATGTTGAAGGTGATCATCTCCCGACCGCGAGATTTCAGCCATTTATCGTACTCTCCGGACCGCGTGGAATTGCTCCCGGTCGCCGTCGGCTCGTAGCCCAGGCTGTTGCCCGTGTGCAGCATCACGTCCTTGCCGGTGTAATTGTTGGTCGGTGGGACCCACGCTCTATCCAACTGCTGGCTTCCGTCGAAGGAGACGCACTGCATGTTGTATTCGTGCGTGTTGAAGTTGCCGCGGTCGACCTCGACGTAGATGACGTCGCCCGAGCCCACGCCGGGCAGCGTGCAGCCGTTGGGCTGGACGGGCTCGCGTTCGATCAAGCCGCTGCGCGTTTCCGTGTTGAGGCCCTTGGAGAAGGTGTATTCGCCCGCCTTTGCGATGAAGGCATTACCCAGGTTCAGATTCTCGCACTGGGTCATCCCGGCATACTTCGCCGGAGCCGCCGGTGCGCGGCCCTTCCAGTCGCCGTGGCTTGCGGTCTTGGGGTAGCGCGTGCGGGTGGTGGGGCCATTCGATCCGATGACCGGGCCACCCACCCGGCGATCGCCCGACACGGCGTCGACCATATCGCCTACCGCATCGGCAGCCTCTTCCACTTCCTCGACCTCTTTCTTGACCTCCTCGACCTTGTTCTTGAGCCGCTTGAACGGATTGGCGTCCGCAGGTGCGGTGAAGGAGGTCGCCACGAGCGCGAGGCCCATGGCAGTCATGATTGAGTGCTTCATTGCAGCGATCCCTTGCTGTGAATGGTCGGCAGGGAATGCTGTGCGGAGCGAGCGGGTTGAATATCCCATATGGGATAGTCGCGCGGGTGCCGGTGGGGCTCGTGCAGGCAGCGGAGGAAAAACCGCTGTCCAGTCTCCAGCGATGCCTTTTCGCAAATGCTAGTAAGTCGCATTTACATTCACCGGAAGTAGTCCTAGGGCGCGCGCAACGACTCGGGATGAACAGGGAAATCCATGCGCCTCGCCTTGCTTCTGGGGGTATCGACCTTCGCATTCGCCACTGCGGCATCGGCTCAGACTGCGGACATCGGTGATCGGGAAAGCCCCGATCCCCAGGCTTCGGACTATCAATCCGTCATCATTGTCGAAGGGCAGAAGATCGACCAGTCCCTGCAGGAGGTGACGGCAAGCGTCGATGTCACGACCGGCGAGGAAATAGAACGCGAACCGGTCAGCGATCTGTACGACATTATTACCCGGGTCCCGAATGTGACAGCGGCCTTCGGCGAGCAGGGCTTTGCCATTCGCGGTATCGACCAGCGCGGCATTGGCGGCAACGGGGCGACGCTGACGGTCTATGTCGACGATTCCCCGCTCGGCAATTCAACCACGTTCTTCGGCCCGACCGACAGCTGGGATCTCGGCCAGGTCGAGGTCTATCGTGGCCCGCAATCGACCAATTTCGGACGCAACGCGCTGGCGGGAGCGATCTACCTGCGGACGCGTGATCCGGGCTACGAATGGAATGCGCGCCTGCGTGGCGAGATCGGCGACAACGGCCAGCGCCAGATCGCGGCTGCGGCCGGTGGGCCGATCATCGACGGCCTCCTGGCCTTCCGCGCCTCTGCGAACTACCGCGAAAGCGACGGCTTCATCTACAACACCTTCCTCGATGCCGAGGCCGACAGGACCGAACTGAAAACGGGCCGATTCAAGCTGCTGATCGAACCGGCAGCCAATCTCTCGATCATCACCACCACCTCCTACACGGAGAACTTTGCCGGCGAAGACAGCCTCGATCCCACGAACGGCAATCCGGGCAACCCGCTTGCCGCCGAAGATGTGGTCCGCGAAGTCGCGTACGACACCCCGGGGCTCGAGGGCACGGATACCTTCATCCAGTCGGTAAATGCCACATGGGATGTATCGTCGGCGATCCAGCTGCAGTCGATCACGACCTATCAGAACACCGATTATGTTCGCCAGGAAGACTTCGACGTCACGCCAGCGCCCGTCGCAGCGCTGGACAGGACGGGGGACGACGAGGCCTGGTCGCAGGAGCTGCGACTGAAGTACTTCGGCGACCGCCTGTCGGCGGTGGCCGGGTTCTACTATTTCACCAACAAGGACGGCTTTACCGACAGCTTCGTCGTGCCCGCCACCATCCTGAATCCGGCCTTGCCCGCCAGCATCCTGATTTCGCGCGTGTCGGATACGGATAACGAAACCGAAAACTTCGCCTTTTTCGCAGACGGCGAGTTTCGCCTGTCGGACCGGTTCGATCTGCTTTTCGGCCTTCGGTACGACAACGAAGAGCTGCGCAATATCGCCAGCGCAACCACCGACACCGTAGATCCTCTTCCTCCGCAGTTCGGCTATCTCGCCCCGCTGCTAGGCACGGAAACCAGCACGATCGATGCAGCCTACGATGCCTGGCTGCCCAAGGCCGGTGTGCGCTGGAATCTCGATCCGGATACCAACCTCTCCTTCGTCGTGCAGCGCGCCTACCGCGCGGGCGGCGGGGAAATCAGCGTGATCGACGGTTCGGTGAACACCTTCGATCCGGAATATCTCTGGAACTACGAACTCGCAGCGCGAACCACGATGATGGACGGACGCCTGCGCTGGAACTCCAACCTCTTCTACTCCGACTGGACGGACCAGCAGGTAAGCGAACCCATCCCCGGTTTCCCGACCTTCGCGCGGACGGTGAATGCGGGGGAATCGACGCTTTACGGTTTCGAGACCGATCTTTCCTTCGATGTGACCGACGCGTTCGAGATTTACGGCGGCGTCGGCTATTCCTTCACCGAATTCGACGACTTTCCCAACGGCAATTTCGATCCGGGCCTGCCGCAAAGCGAATCCAACCAGGAGAATTTCGAGGGCAATCGGTTCCCCTTCGCCCCCAGATGGTCGGGCAATCTCGGGGTCGCCTATCGATCGGACCACGGATTTTTCGGAGGGGTGGATGCGAGCTACCAGTCCAGCGTCTATGCCCTGGCCGAGAATTTCGCGGTCAACCAATGCTGCGAGCGTGTGCTGGTCAATGCCCGCCTCGGCTTCGCGTGGCGGAACTTCCGGTTGAGCGCATACGTGCGCAACGCGCTCGACGCGCAATACTACTCTTTCGTCAATTTCTCGGTTCCGGGTGACGAAGTGGCCCGGCTGGGCGATCCGCGCACCGTCGCAGTCCGGCTCGACGTAGACTTCTAGGGGGCACGCCGCGCTCATGCTCGCCCTTGCAGGAATTGGAGCCCAGTTCGCCGGCCTGTACGCCTGGTCGAGGGCGCGCTCCGGGGTGGCTCCGGGACCGCTGTTCGTCATCGGCCTGGCCTTGTTGGCCGCGTCGGTCGCGGCGTTCGTCTCCGGCTCTGGCGCGGCCCTCGGGATTAGCCGCGCATTCTTGTCGGTCTCGCTGGTCGCCTACGTTCTCCTTGTGCCGCGTTTGCTGACTGCCCGGCAGATCGGCACTCCGGTCGCGCGTTCGCGCAAGAGCAGGACCAGGGCAGCGCGCGGTGGCAAGCTGGGCCTGGCGCTGCGCCTGGTTGCGGCTGGCCCGCTTTACCTTGCGGCTTCGCTTTCGGTCAGTGCGGTGCTGGCCACCAAGCTGCCGTGGGAGGAGGTCAATCGCCTGATGATGGGGGGCTTCGTCGTCCCCGCGGTCTGGGCCCTCGGCGCGCTGCACGCGACTGCCGACCTGAGGCTCTTCCGCGTGCTGGGCGCACCAATCGTCGTCTTCACCGTGTTTGCTGGGCTGTATCTGGCGCTATGACCGACCCGGAAACTGCACTGGACGCGCAAGCGAACACACCGCGCAAGGCCGGCAACAGCCGCTTCGTGGCACGGATGATCGAATCCCATTCGATCCTGGGCCTTGCCTTCGCTGCGCTGATCTACATCGTGTCTCTGACCGGAGCCTTCACGGTCTTCGCCCACGAGATCGAACTGTGGGAGAATGCGTGGGCACCGACCGTCGCTTCCGTGAGCGGCGAGGTCTATCAGAACGCACTGGAAGGAGCATATGCCGCAAGAGACCCCGATGGGGATCTGGACAGCCTCGTGGCCTATGGGCCGAGCGAGTTTGCGCCTGCCTTGCTCGTGCGGCTCAACGAAACCGACGAGCAGGGAAACTTCCAGCAGACCAACTGGATAGCGGACCCGCAGACCGGCGCGCTTCTCGGAAAGGCAGAGGCGCCGCTCGCTCATTTGATCGAGGAACTGCACGTCGCCCTGCATCTGCCCACGCCCTGGGGGCGCTATCTTGTCGGGCTGCTTGGCGTGTGCATGTTCAGCCTCGTCATTTCGGGAATCCTGGCCCACCCGACGATTTTCAAGGATGCCTTCAAGCTGCGCGTGGACCGCAACAAGCGAACCGCCTGGACCGACGTGCACAACCGCCTGTCCGTCTGGGGGCTTCCGTTCCATCTCGTGCTTACCTTCACCGGCGGCTTTCTCGGTCTTGCCGGGCTGATCGTGGGGGCCGTGGCCATGATCGCGTACGAGGGCGATCAGGAGCGCGCTCTGGCCAGCATCCAGGGGCCGATGCCGGTGGAGGGACGTGCACTCGAAGAATTCCCCCTGATCGCGTCGATGGTGGAAACCGCCCGCACAGACGGTCGGCCCGTCGAATTGCTGGTCGTGCAAAAACCGGCCAACGCGGGCGGGGTGACGACGGTCAACGTGCTGGACAAGCGTCTGCTGGACCAGAGCCAGTCGCTGATCTTCCGGAACTCGGGAGCGTTCATCGAATCCTATGGCGGGGCGGGAGCGCCGGGCGGCATCAGAGCGTTGGCGATGCTCCAGCCGCTGCATTACGGCACTTTCGGCGGCTATCCGGTGAAGCTGCTCTATTTCGTAATGGCGCTGGCCCTGACCTGGGTGACCAGTTCGGGGATGAAAATCTGGTTCGCCCGGCGGCGGCAGCAGGGGCGTCCGGTCCCGCGTCTGAACGCTGCCTGGCAAGGCATGACCGCAGGGCTGACTCTCGGACTATCGGCGGCCACGCTTGTTGCGGCAAGCGGCCTTGGTGAGTTGGCGCTGGCCGCCTGTCTTGGCGGATGGGCGGCCGCGTTCGCGCTGTTTCTTTCCCTGCCGGCCCGTGCGAGCGTGCTGTATCCCCGGCTCCTGCTGGGCTCGGGCACTTGTCTGGTCGTCGCGGCCGGCCTGTGGCTGGTGGAGCACGGGGTGAAAGGCATCGTGCCGACCGCAGTTGACGGTTCCGTTCTTGCGCTCGGGATTGCCCTGGCCGTGGCCGGCATTCGGGGCCGCGGCGAGTGAGGCAGGCCGCCCCGGGTTAGCTCCGGCCCGTCAGTCGAGGACGTCGGGCGTAAAGGTCAGCGTCGGATCGGTGCTGTCGTTCGATCGGTGGGCTGAATTCCATCCGCTCGAAACCTTCGGCGTGCTGCCGGGCCGGACCATCTACGTGGTTCAGGACTATGTCGCGGCGAACATCTTCCTGCCGCTGGTTGCCCGTTATGCGCTTCGTCGTGCCGCCGGCGATTGCATCGATCATGGTCATTTCCATGCTCGGCTGAAGACTGCCGCGCCGGAAAGCCGAACCGTCACGCGCGCTGCCCGATGCGTCCGCGCATCGATGAACCCGGCAGGCTTCAATTCGAAAACGTCGCCCGGATATGATTGAGAAGCCAGCGTACGCCGGGATCGTCTTCCTTGTCCGTCGCCCAACCCAGGAAGACCTTGGATGTCGGGTACTCGAAGGGCACGGGCAGGATCCGCAGGCGATAGATCGGCGAAACCAGCTCAGCGTAGCGCCGGGGCACGATGGCGATGAGGTCGGTCGTGGCGACGGTCGTCGCAAGGTTCGCGGCGTTGGGCAGGATCGCGCCGACCCGCCGGTCGATCGCTGCCGCGCGCACCTGTCGGGCGGTGGGCAGATGGAGGCGCATCTGCCTGGGCAGGACCGCGTGCCCGTTATTGGCGAAATCTTCGCGCGACATTTCGTGGCCGATCCTGGGATGCCCCTCGCGCACGATGCAGACCGCATCCGCGTCCATCAGTGGCTCCAGCGTGACGCCTGGCTGCTCCTGCAGAGAAATATCCATGATGAGGTCCGCATCCCCGCGGGTCAGCGCTTCATGCGGCCGTTCCCAATCGGGTGTGATCACCTCCACGGTGCAGGCCGACTTCGCCTCGTCGAGCGCCCTGACGAGCGGAGGCAGAACCGACGGAACGCTGAAATCGTGAAGCAGCAGGCGGAAGTGCCGCTTGGCCGTGGCGACGTCGAAATCGCTGTCGTAAGCCAGGCCCCTGCGCAGCGCGCCCAGCGCATCGGTGATCGGCGGCAGCAGGCTCATCGCCTTGGGAGTGGGCTTCATCCCACGATCCATCCGGACGAAGAGAGGGTCGGAGAAATGCCCGCGCAGCCGCGAAAGTGCGTTGCTGACGGTCGGCTGGCTCATCCCCAGCACGCGCGCCGACTGGCTGACGCTGCCGGTCTGATAGACAGTTTCGAAAATGATCAGAAGGTTCAGATCGAGCTTGCGCAGATCGCGGCTCTCCCGGTGCCGTTGCTCGCGCGCGATATCTTCCATTATTCCGCCTGCAAATATTGTTCGTTCATGTGGGATCGAGGTGGTGCGGCCACTTTCCCTCTGAATCAAGCATTTTCGGGGTGAATTCTCGTTAATATTCGACATTGGAATATGTCCTATTCCAATTTCATCGGTTGTTCCTTTCTCCCTCCAGTGCTTGACCGCGCACGCAAAAATACCTGCGCGCCCAATGACTTCCAATGAGTCGTGAACGGGTAACTGGCTGGATTAAAAGGGAATTTTCGATGGGACTCACGGTCGCGCAAAGCGGTAGCAACGGCAATTCCGCAGATCGCAAGGCCCGCGCGCTGCGCCGCGCTCTGCTGGTGGGGGGTGCATCGGCCCTTGCCCTGACGATCGCCGCGCCCGCGTTCGCGCAGACGTCCGGCGGCGATGGTGGCGAAAGCAGCAATGGCACCGCCGGGGGTGCTGGCGGTGTCGGCCCGAATGGCGAGGCGGGTACCGACGGCGTTTCTGGAACGTTTGACGGTACCAGCGGCACATTTGGCAGCGGTGGTGGTGGCGGGGCCGCCGGACCGACCGGTGGTGACGGCGGAGATGGCGGTGCCAACAACGCCAATCCGGCATCGAGAGGCGGCGCGGGCGGTGCGACACCGGGGGCAGACGGTGCCAATGGCGAGTATGGCCCGTTCGAGGCGGCCGGTGGCGGCGGCGGCGGCGGCGCGCATGGCGGGGTCGGAAACGATGCGACCACCTACACTCTCACCGCAACGCAGACCGGCGGTCGTGGTGGCGATGGAGGCTTCGCCTCCTCGTACGACGGCGGCGGCGGCGGCGGCGGGGGTGGCGCAGGCGGGTATGGCCACGCGAACTACGCCGCCGATGCTACGCTTGTCGTCAATAGCGATCTGGCTGGCGGCGATGGCGGCAATGGCGGCTTTGCCTTTTACGGGACAGGCGGCGCGGGCGGCGACGGCGGTATCGGAGCTTTCGCGAACAGCAGCACTGTGCGGGTCGGGTCTACGGGGACTGTCCAGGGCGGCACCGGTGGGAGAGCCGGAGACGACATTGATTTCAATTATAGTCAGCATGGCACGGGTGGTGCCGGCGTCCTTTTTACCGGGACCGGCAATCTGCTTGTCAATTCAGGGTCAATCGCCGGCGGGGCGGGGGGCGGCCTCTCGTCCGCCGGAACTCCCGGTGCGGGGGGCGTGGGCGTTTCCGGGGCGGGCCTTACCGTCATCAATTCAGGCTCCATCACCGGCGGGCTGTCCGGCCCCGGCAGCCGCGCGCCGCGCGCAAATGCTGTCACGTTCGGCGCGGGTGAGAACGTGTTCGAATACCAGTCCGGAAGCTCTGTCACCGGCAATGTCGTCGGCGATGGCGACGATCTGTTCCGGCTGGGCGGCAACACGGACGGTACGTTCGACCTCGCTCTGATCGGATCGACCTACCAAGGCTTCGGCAGCTTCGAGAAGACGGGCAATTCGACCTTCACGCTCGGCGGAACGACGACACAGATCACCCCGTGGACGATCTCGGACGGCGTACTCGAAATTCTGAGCGCCGGGGCGCTGGGCGCCGATACGGGCCTGCTGACTTTCAACAACCCCGACACCGCGCTGGAATTCACCGCAGTTTTGAGGAGCTACGACAACCTCAACACGGCGCGCGACATACGCTTTCTCGGCAATGGCGCGATCGATATGTCCAGCGGGACCAGCGCGTTTCTGAGCGGCACCTTCACCGGCGGTGGGCGGTTCATCAAGACGGGCCGCGGCAGGGTTGTACTCAGCGGTGACGGTAGTGGCAGGACCGGCACCACCTATCTGGATCAGGGGATTCTCGGCGTCGGTCGGTCGAACGCGCTGGGCAGCGGCGATCTGATCGTCGACACCGGCACGACCCTCGTGTTGAGCAACGCGGTCACCATCGCCAACAATGTGCTGCTTTCGAACGATCCGAGCAGTTCCAGCTCGACCGCAACCTTCCAACAGTCCTCCGGCAACGCGACCATCGCGGGCGTCATCAGTGGCTCTTCCGCCAACATCAGCAAAACCGGCAGCGGGAATCTCACTTTTTCCGGTGCGAACACTTATCAGGGCACCACCACGGTTGCCGAAGGCACGTTGACCGTTGCCAGCAATGGAGCCCTGGGCACGGCCGATGGCGGCACCATCGTACAGGACGGGGCGACGCTGGCGTTCAATGCGCCAGTTCTCAATATAGCCGACGCGATCAGCATCACGGGCACCGGCGCTTCGGGGGCAGGGGCGCTCCGGCTGCAGAACGGGGATACTTCGCTCAACGGCCTCGTCACGCTGGCGGGGGATAGCAGGGTCGTCGTGAACGAGGGCGGGATCAATTTCCGCGGGGGCGTAACCGGCGATTACGATCTCACGCTCAACGGGCTCAACAACCTGCAGCGCGTGGTCGCCTTCAGCGGCGATCTCGATATTGGTGACGGCGACCTGATCGCCGACAATATCACCGTGGCATTCTACGCCGGCAACAGCTTCACCGGGGACGTAAGGATCAATTCCAGCACGCTGGAGCTGGCGGCAGGTGGCGCGAGCACGATCGACGACAATGCGCGTCTGACGATGACCGCTTCGGGCCGGTTCGTGCGGCTGACGCTTTATCAGGACGAGACCATCGGTTCGCTTGCTGGCACCAGCGGCCTCGTCTCCGCCGGGAATGGAAACCGTGTGCTGACGCTGGGCGGGGACAACACCAGCACCAGCTTCGGCGGCGAATTCATTACCGGGGGCGGCACCCTGTCGGTAGTCAAGACCGGCACGGGCACGATGACGCTGACGCGTAGCTACGGCTTCCAGAACAACCCGTTTCTGGGTGGCTTCACTATTGCGGGCGGTACCCTCGCCATTTCGGCGGACCGGGTCCTGGGCGCGGATTCCGCCGCGCTGACCTTCGGCGGCGCGGGCGCGACCCTTCGGACGCTGGCCGACATTACCAGTACGCGCAACGTCGCGCTGAACCAGGCTGGCACCATCGACACCGCTGCAGGGACTACCGCAACCTTCGGCGGGGTGATCTCGGGCTTCAACGATCTCACGAAGACCGGCGCCGGGACTCTCTCACTGGCCGGTGCCAATACCCACAATGGGCGCATCTATCTCACCGAGGGTACGTTGCGCATTGCCAACAACCAGGCATTGAATCTTTTGGGTCTTGATGCGTTTGCGGGCACCACGATCGACTACGCGGACGGGATCACGAATGCGCGGAGTATCAATCTCGATAGCGGACTTGTAACCTTCAACCAGGCGGGCGGCAGCGCGACGCAAAGTGGCCGGATCACAGGCGACGCCGCAATCACCAAGACCGGTACCGGCAACCTCACACTGAGATCGAATACCTATCGCGGCACGACCAGGATTGCCGAGGGCACGCTGACGATTACCAACGACTTCTCGCTTGGCTCGCTTTCGGTTGGAACCATCGTCGAAGATGGTGCGACGCTGGCCATCGATGGCTCCATCTTGTTTGTTGGTGAGGACATCTCGATTGCCGGTGATGGCGTTTCGGGGAATGGTGCACTGCGCAACCTCTTCGGGGCGACCGACATTAACGGACTTGTGACCCTGACGGGCGCTTCGACGATTGCCAACAGTGCCGGCATTCTTGACCTTAATGGCGGAATCACCGGCGCGCACGACCTGACGACGACGGGGGGCGGCATCACCGTGATCGCCTCAAACCTCGACATTGGCGATGGCACGCTTACCAAGAACGGTACCGGCATACTGTCGCTTTGGGCGAACAACAGCTTCACCGGCGATGTGATCGTCAATTCCGGCCAGCTGGTCGTTGGCCGCGCGTCCAATCCGGGCAATGCGATCGACGATGCCGCCCGTCTGACGATCAACGGTGCGGGCATCGTTTCTCTCGACCAGGACGAGACGATCGGGGCGCTGGTCGGAAGCGGAGACGTAGAAGCGCGCGACGCGCTGCGCACCCTGACGATCGCGGGCAGCGATTCTACCACGTTTTCGGGCCGGCTTACCGAAAACACCCCATCCGGTGGCGTGCTCGCCCTGACCAAGCGCGGCAGCGGCAACCTCACGCTGTCGGGGAACAACAGCTATTCCGGCGTAACGACCGTCGCCGAAGGTACGCTGACGATTACCAACGGCGGCGCGCTTGGCTCACTTTCCGCTGGAACCGTCGTCGAAGATGGTGCGACGCTGGTGTTGGGCGGCTCCGGCATCGTTTCGGTCGGCGAAGCACTTACGCTTACCGGGACAGGAGTGGATGGCGCGGGCGCGCTGGTATCATCGGGGCCGGGAGTAAGAACCGTAACCGGCGCGATCACACTTGCAGGTAATACACTCGTTTCCACTTCCCGCGGGGCGAACTACCTGGATCTGGCGGGCAGCATTACGGGTGTCGATACCGACTTTACCTTCTCGTCCGAAGGCTTGTCTCGAATCAGTGGGCAGCTGTCACTTGGTGCCGGAATTCTCACCAAGACCGGACCCGGGGGTCTCAGGCTCGATGGCGCGAACAATGATTACGGGAGCCTCGTCATCACCGGTGGTAGGGTGGACGTCAGCCAGTCGACTGGACTTGATCGTGACGCGCGCGTCACCATCGGGGCCGCCGCACTCCTGACCATTGGCCAGTCCAATACGATCGGTTCGCTTAGTGGCAGCGGCTCACTGCAGGCAACGGCAGACAGTACGCTCACCGTGGGTACCGACGGCACAAGCACGACCTATTCGGGCAGAATGGCCGATACGTCCAACGGCAACCTTGCGCTGACCAAGATTGGCAACGGGACGCTGACATTGAGCGGGAGCAATGCCTATACGGGCGAGACCACCGTACAGGCGGGCACGCTGGTGGTGAACGGGGACCAGAGCGCGACGACGGGGCTGACCAGCGTCCTGGGTGGCGCGGCGCTGGGCGGCCGGGGCACGATCGGCGGCGATGTGAGGCTGGCCGATTTCGCCTCGCTCAACCCAGGAACAAGCCCGGGCACGCTGACGATCAACGGCAACCTGTCGCTTTCCGGCGGCTCCTATCTCAATTACGAATTCGGCGAAGCCGGGGTCGTGGGCGGCCCGCTGAACGACCTGGTGGTCGTGGGCGGCGACCTGACGCTCGACGGCACGCTGAACGTGACGCAGACCCAAGGCGGTACCTTCGGCCCGGGCGTCTATCGCGTCATCAACTATGGCGGCACGCTGACCGACAATGGCCTGACCCTGGGCTCGGTCCCCGGCAACAACGCGTTCGTCCAGACCTCGGTCGCGAACCAGGTCAACCTGGTCAACACCACGGGCCTCGCCTTCAGCTTCTGGGACGGCAGTTCCGGGGCGAACAACGACGCCGTCGATGGCGGTAGCGGTATCTGGCAGAACAGCGCGGGCAATCGCAACTGGACCGATGCGGCCGGCGCGCTCAACGGCACGTATGACGATGGCACCTTCGCCATCTTCCAGGGCGCGGCGGGCACCGTCACCATCGACAATTCGCTGGGCGCGGTCACCGCGTCGGGCCTGCAGTTCGCCACCGACGGCTATGTGGTCGATGGCGACACCCTGACGCTCGACGGCAGCCCGGAGTCGATCATCCGCGTCGGCGACGGCACGGCGGCGGGCGCAAACATCACCGCGACCATAGCGGCCGATATCGCGGGCACGGCGCAGCTCGTCAAAACCGATCTCGGCACGCTCGTCCTGTCGGGCGACAATACCTACACCGGCGGGACAAGACTCGATGACGGGGGGCTGGTGCTGGGGGGCGATAATGCGCTGGGCACCGGCACGCTGACCACCGGCGCCGGTACCACCGTTACCATGGCCGACGGGGTGACGCTTGCCAATGCGATCACGCTGGACGGCGATACCGCGTTCGGCACCGAGGTACTGCCACTGGGAGCACCCGGTGCCGCCACGATCTCGGGCACGATCTCGGGCACCGGCGCGCTGATCCGGACCGACCGGAGCGACCTCACACTCACTGGCGCAAATACCTACAGCGGCGGTACCACGCTGCGCGGCCTTACCACGATCACCAACGGCAGCGCTCTGGGTACCGGCACGATCACCGCGGCGGGCGGCGTACTCACCATCGGTGCAGATGGCATCGTGCTGGCCAATGATATCGGCCTGCAAAGCGGCCTGAACCTCAGCAACACGGACAAAACCGTAACGCTGTCAGGTAACATCTCCGGTTCGGGCAACCTTGGACTGACGGGGACCGGCACTTACATCCTGACCGGCGCGAGTACCTATACGGGCGGAACCTTGCTCGTCAGCAGCACCGCGCGGCTTGCCAACAATGCGGCGTTTGGCACCGGGGATGTGTCCTTGGGCAGCGATACCACGATCGACTACGCCGACGGTGTAAGCATCGCCAACCGGATTGAAACGAACAACCGCTTCACCCTGAACCAGACGGGCGGCGTCGCCACCCATAGCGGCGTGATCGCGGGTGCGACGAGCTTCACCAAGACCGGTAGCGGCACGCTGGTGCTTTCGGGCGCAAACACATTCACGCGCGGCGTGACGCTTTCCGAAGGCACGCTGACGCTGGGCAACGGTAGCGCGCTCGGCACTGGTGCATTGACTGCGGCCGATGGCACCACCTTGCGCTACGATACCGACCGGCAGGCGGTTTCCAACGCCATCGTGCTGAACGGCGAGTTGGGAATCACGGCCTATGGCAGGGCGCTGCAGGATGGCGTAATTTCCGGATCGGGCGGCCTGCGCATCAACGCTTTGACGATCCTTACCGGGGCCAACACGTTCTCGGGCGGGACGACGATCGAAAGCTACGGGGTCACCGTGCGCAACAACGCCGCGCTGGGCACCGGCGCCGTGACGATGGGCGATTTCACCTCCATCGAGTACGCAGACGGCATTACCCTGGCGAACGCTCTCACGCTGAACGGGACGGCCCTTCTTGGTGGCGACCGAGACTATTCGGCCACGCAAAGCGGCACAGTTTCAGGCACTGGAACGCTCAGCCTGTATGGCACCGGCACGCTGACGCTGACCGGCGCGAACACCTACAGTGGCGGCACCGAGATGACCGAGGGGACGCTGCTGGTCGGCAACGACAGCGCGCTCGGCACGGGCACGCTTTCCGCAATGGGCGGCACGCTGGGCTTCGCAGCGGCAGACCTCACGGTTGCCAATGCGATCGAGATGCCGTTCGCGTTCACAGTCGATACCGGCACGAACAGCGGGACGCTGTCGGGCGTCGTCTCCGGCAACGGCAATCTGACCAAGACCGGCACCGGCACCCTGACGTTAAGAGGTGCCAATACCTTTACCGGCGGCACCAATGTTCAGGCGGGCACGCTTTATGTGAACGGCGACCAGAGCGCCGCGACCGGCCTGACCAGTGTAGCGGATGGCGCGACGCTGGGCGGCACGGGTATTATCGGCGGCGACGTGACGCTGGCGGACGGGGCCTCGCTCAATCCGGGCACGAGCCCGGGCACGCTGACTATCAACGGCAATCTCGCGCTCTCGGGCGGCTCGATCCTCAACTTCGAGTTCGGCGAAGCCGGTGTCGCGGGCGGCGCGCTCAACGATCTGGTCAACGTGGGCGGTGACCTGACGCTGGACGGCACGCTTAACGTCTCCCCCTCGGCGGGCGGCACCTTCGGCGCGGGCGTGTACCGCCTGTTCAACTATGGCGGCACGCTGACCGATAACGGGCTGACGCTGGGCACCACGCCGACAGACAGATTGTTCGTCCAGACCTCGGTCGCGAACCAGATCAACCTTATCAATACGACGGGCGTAACCTTCAGCTTCTGGGACGGCGCTGCCGGGACGAACAACGGCAATGTCGATGGTGGCGACGGCATCTGGCAGACCGGCGCGGGCAACACGAACTGGACCGGCGCGAACGGCGAGTTCAACGGCGGCTACGACGATGGGACCTTCGCCATCTTCCAGGGTGCGGCAGGCACCGTCACCATCGACAATTCGCTGGGCGCGGTCACCGCGTCGGGCCTGCAGTTCGCCACCGGCGGCTATGTGATCGATGGCGACACCCTGACGCTCGACGGCGGGGCCCAAGCGACCATCCGGGTTGGCGATGGTAGCGCTGTGGGCGAAACCTTCACCGCGACCATCGCGGCCGATATCGCGGGCACGGCGCAGCTCGTCAAAACCGATCTCGGCACGCTCGTCCTGTCGGGCGACAATACCTACACCGGCGGGACCAGCCTCGAAGACGGGGCGCTGGTGCTGGGGGGCGATAATGCGCTGGGCACCGGCACGCTGACCACCGGCGCCGGTACCACCGTTACCATGGCCGACGGGGTGACGCTTGCCAATGCGATCACGCTGGACGGCGATACCGCGTTCGGCACCGAGGTACTGCCACTGGGAGCACCCGGTGCCGCCACGATCTCGGGCACGATCTCGGGCACCGGCGCGCTGATCCGGACCGACCGGAGCGACCTCACACTCACTGGCGCAAATACCTACAGCGGCGGTACCACGCTGCGCGGCCTCACCACGATCACCAACGGCAGCGCTCTGGGTACCGGCACGATCACCGCGGCGGGCGGCGTACTCACCATCGGTGCAGATGGCATCGTGCTGGCCAATGATATCGACCTTCAGGGCGGATTGAATGTTGGCAGCACGGACAACACCGTAACGCTCTCCGGGACCATCTCCGGTGCGGGCAACCTCGGACTTGCGGGCAGCGGCACGTTCATCCTGACCGGCACGAACACGTATGCCGGCGGAACCGCACTCATCAGCGGTACGGTCAGGCTTGCCAATGACAGTGCTCTGGGGACCGGAAGGCTTAGCCTGGGCAGCGGCACCACGGTGGACTACGCCGAGGGCGTAAGCATCGCCAACCGGATCGAGACGAACAACCGCTTCACCCTGAACCAGACGGGCGGCGTCGCGACCCATAGTGGCGTGATCGCGGGCGCGACGAGCTTCACCAAGACCGGCAGCGGCACGCTGCTGCTTTCGGGCGACAACACTTTCACGCGCGGCGTGACGCTTTCCGAAGGCGCCCTGATCCTCGCCAATGACAGCGCGCTGGGCACTGGCACGCTGACCGCGCTGGATGGCACCGGTATCGGCTTTGTCGGCGACCGCACGATCGGCAATGCAATCGCCCTGGGCGGGCTCGTCACCTTCGACACCGGCACCGCCAGCGTGACGCAGAGCGGCAGCATCTCCGGCGGCGCCGAGGGCGCGCTCGTCAAGATCGGCAGCGGCAACCTCACACTGAGCGGGGCCAGCAGCTATTCGGGCACCACCACTGTCGCGGCGGGCACGCTGACGGTTGCCAGCAGCAACGCGCTCGGCAGCACGGCGGGCGGCACGATCGTGCGGAACGGCGCGACCCTGGCGATCGATACCTTCGTGACGTCGGAGAATATCTCGATCGTCGGCGGTGGTGTCGACGGCAAGGGAGCGCTGGTGGGCAGCGGTGTCCTGAACGGCACCGTGACGCTCGCGGATGCAGCGGCGATCGGGGGCGCTTCGGGTGGCGGACTGACCTTCACGGGCGCAATCCAGGGCAATGATACCGATCTGTTCTTCTACGGCCCCGGGTCGACGACGATCAGCGGCGGTATCGCAACCGGTTCGGGTGACGTCATCATCGACACGAACGGCGGCAGCGTGTCGTTCCTGTCCGGCAACAGCTTTACCGGCGATCTGGCGATGGTTTCGGGGGCGCTCAGCATCAATGCGGGCGGCGCGAGCACTATCGGGGATACCGCCCGGATCCTTGCCACAGGTGGCTCGATCACCCTCGCGCAGAGCGAAACCGTGGGGTCGATCTCGGGCTCGGGCCTCACCATCGCGGGCATCTTCCGCGATCAGACGCTGACCACCGGGGGCGACGACAGCTCGACGACGTTCTCGGGCACGCTTACCGAGGCGCTCGGCGGCACGCTGGCGCTGACCAAGGTCGGCGCGGGCACTTTTGCCCTGACCGGCGACAATACCTATTCGGGCGGTACCACCCTCAACGGCGGCGCGCTGGTGCTGGGCAGCGATAGCGCGCTGGGCACGGGCATGCTGACCGCGACCGACGGTACGGCGATCGGCTTCATCGGCGATCGCACCATCGGCAACGCGATGGCGCTGGGCGGCGCCTTCACGCTCGACACGGGTGCGAACAGCATCACCCAGAACGGCGTCATCTCGGGCTCGGGCACGCTGGCCAAGGTCGGCACCGGAACGCTGAGCCTGACCGCCGCCAACACCTATTCCGGCACGATCGACGTGCAGGCGGGCACCCTGGCCAACAGCGGCGCCGTCGCAGCCGTCATCAACCGCGCCACCTTCATCAATACGGGCACTGCAGGCGATGTGGGCAATACCGGCACGCTGAATAACGAAGGCACGCTGGCCAGCCTGCTCAATAAGGGCAATGCAACGCTGGCCGACACCAGCATCGTGACCGGCGCGATCGAGAACGACAGCACGCTGGCCCTTGGCGGCCAGGCAGGCAGCCTGCTGCAGATTGGCGGCGCGACCACAGTCGCGACGAATGCGAGCCTGTCCGGCGATATCGCCTTGCAGGGCGGTACCCTGACCATCGGCAGCGATGGCCAGCTGACCTTCGCCTCGCTCGGTACGGCGGAAGGCACGATCCTTACGCTGGGCGAGGGCGCGAGCCTGATCGGCACCGGCAACTCCATGGCGCTGGGCGGGACCACCAATGCCGCAGACGGCGTATCCCTGATCGACAGCGGCACGATCCAGAACCTCGCCACCGGCACGCTTGCCTTCGCGGGCGCCGCCACGATCGACACCGACACCGACGCCAGCGGCGACGAAGCCTTCGTCAACGCGGGCACCGTCCGTCTTGCTGGCGACAACACGCAGGTCGTCAGCATCGGTGGCAATGGCGGCAACGACGTGTCCAACCTCACCAATGCACAGCTGCTGGTGGACGAGGGGCGCCTGGATGTTGCGGGTGTGCTCGGAAACGCAGGCCTGGTGTCGCTGTCCGAAAATGGCATCCTGAACGTGGACACGCTGGTCAACGCAAGCGGCGGCTCGATCGTCAGCACCGGCGCGATATTTGCAAGCAGCGGGATCGCCAACCGGGCCGGGGCCACGCTGTCGTCCACCGGCACGCTGGGCGGGTTCGTCGTCAACGAGGGGGCCATCACTGCCCGGGGGCTACTGAACGGCCAGCTTTCCAACGAAGGCGCGGGGCTGTTCACCGTCACCGGCGATCTTGCGTCGAACGGTTCGGACGTCGCCAATATCGGCACTGCGGTGCTGGCGGTGTCGGGCGGCGACCTCACCGGGGTCGGCACGCTGGTCAACGCCTCGCTCGGGGCGGATGGCGCGGGCGGTAATGCCGGGCTGCGTATCGCTGCCGGTCGCACGCTGGCGGCGGACCTGATCGGCAATAGCGGAGAGATCCTGATCGCGGGCACTCTCACGGGGCGGGTCGAGCAGACTGCGGGCCTGCTGACCAACAACGGGACCATCGCGGGCGACCTCGTCGCCAATGGCGGTGCCGTTTCGGGCAGCGGGGCCTTCGATGGCGACGTCATGATCCTGGCCGATGCAATCTTCGCCCCCGGTGCGATGGGCACTGTGGCGACGATCGACATCGCAGGGATGTTCGGCCTTGGCGGGACGACCAGCTACGATCTCGGCACGGCGGATGTGATCGGCGGCGCCACCAACGATCTGGTCCTTGCCGGCAGCGCAGTGATCGACGGTGGTACCTTCGATCTCAACAATGCGGGCGCGGGCACATATCGCCTCATCAACACGGGCGGCGAGGGCAGCATCGCCGTTGGCCAATACGCCCTGCTGAATGCGGCGGAAGGCTCCCGCATCTACACGACGGGCAACGGCCGCTACCTCAACGTGCAGGTCGGTGCCATTTCCACCCAGTACTGGGATGGCAGCGCGAATGCGGGCAACGGTGCCGTCGAGGGCGGTACGGGCGTGTGGACCAATGCGCTCGGCCGGACGAACTGGACCGGTGCGACCGGCGCGCTCAACAATTCCTGGCAGGGTACGATCAATCCGCCCGTCACCGCGGTATTCGCCGGAACGGCGGGCGTGGTCTCGGTCGATACCAGCGCGGGGTATATCGGCTTCGGCGGCATGCGCTTCGACAGCGATGGCTATGTCATCGCCGAAGCGGCAGGTGACGATGCCCCCGATCTGGGGGCCAATGGCACCGCTGCCAACGTGTTTGCGGGTATCGCCAGCAGCGCCGACGGGATCGCCAGCACCATCACCGTGGCCGATGCGGGCAGCACCGCGCGGATCGAGGCCGGAATTGCCGGCGTCACCGCCGCGACCGGCCTGATCGTCGACGGCGCGGGCACGCTGGAACTGGCGGGCAACAACGAAGGGCTCACCGGCACCGTGGCGGTGCTGGACGGCACGCTGCGCGCAATCGGCGGGTCGGCGATTTCCAACGCCTCCGCTCTTGTCCTGCGCGGCGATGCCGCGTTCGAGATTACCGACGACGAAGCGATCGGCTCGCTCGACGGCGGCGCGGCCACCACGGTCGCGCTTGGCGAGAACATGCTGATTGCGGGGCTCAATGGCGACGACACGACCTTCGGCGGGGTAATCTCCGGCGCCGGCAGCTTCGTGAAGACCGGTGCCGGCACGATGACCCTGACCGGTGCCAATACCTACACCGGCACCACCGCAGTCGTGGAAGGGGCGCTGGTTCTCGGCGCCTCGGATGTCCTTTCGGACGAAACCCTCGTCGCCGTCGAGGAGGCGATTCTCGATCTGGGGGACAATTCCGATACGGTCGGTTTCTTCCAGTTGGTCGAAGGTACGCTCGCGGGGACGGGCACGCTCACGGCGGCCGAGTATCAGCTCGATACGGCGCAGGTCACTGCGAACCTGGGCACCGGCATGCTGTTCCAGACCGGCGGCACCTCGGTGATGGACGGAACCTCGGCAGCGGACCTTGTCGCCATCAATGCGGGCACCTTGCGCCTCGGCGCGAGCGAGCGCCTTGCCGACACGGCAAGCGTTCAGGTGGCCGAGGACGCCACCTTCGACCTGACGGCCGCGACGGAAACGATCGCTGCTCTGTACGGCATGGGCACGGTCGAGCTTGGCGTGGGGCAGCTGACGGTAGGAGGAACGGGGCTGGATTCCGGTTTCGAAGGCCTGCTTTCCGGCAGCGGCACGCTCTCCAAGGCCGGCAGCGGCGTCTTCACGCTGCTGGGGGATCAGGCAGGCTGGACCGGCGATTTCGAAGTGCTTGGCGGCACGCTGCGGTACTTCGGAAACAGCGGGGGCGGCGCGCTGATCTCGGGCGGCACGCTGTCCGGCAACAGCACCTTCGCATCCGCGCTCACGATGACCGGCGGCACGCTGTCGCCGGGGTACGAGGATGCGCCGGTCGGCATGATCTCCGCGCAGACCATCGACCTGCTCGGCGGGACTGCGCTGTTCGATTTCCGCTCGCCCGAATTCGGCGGCGGCGCCGATCTGCTTCTCGCCACCGGTGCGATTACGATCGCGGATACCGAGGTTGCGATCGCGAGCGGCGACGCGCGCAGCACCTTCCCGGCAGTCCAGCGTTACGTCATCGTGCAGGGTGACAGCCTGACGGGGACCTTCGCCAACGGCGACACCTTCCAGCAGATGGAGGAAGCACCGAAGCTGTTCTGGCGCCTGCGCTACGATCTGGTCGAGAACGGTGTGGCGCTGGAAGTGCGGCGCATGTTCGATTTCGGCGCCAACCTGGGCGAAGGTGCGACACCCAACCAGATCGCGGTGGCGACCACGCTCAGTAGCGGCCAGCTCGATATCGGCGACACTTTCGCCGATGCGATCCTGCCGCTGGCCGATCTGGACGAGGCCGACCAGCTGCGCGTGTTCGACAGTCTGGGCGGGGAGAGCCTGACCAGCGCGACGACCGGTGCCTTCATCGAAGGCCAGCGCTTCGCCGACCTGCTGACCCAGCGCATCTACAGCAAGGCCGTGATGAAGGCGGACACGAAGGCCCCTGCGCAGGCCCGTGCGCTGGCGCCCGTTCAGCAGGGGACGGCCAATGCGCTGGCGGCCCCCGATGTTGCCTCGGTCTCGATGTGGATGCAGGGCTTCGGCGGCGAGACGCAGCTCGATGGGGACGCGGTCACCCGCAAGCTGAGCCACGACGCAAGCGGTTTCGCAGGCGGCCTGGAGGCCCGTCTGGGGCAGTTCAAGGCAGGCGTTGCCGGGGGGTATACCGATGGCAGCTACGATGTCCGCTCGCTGCAGGCGAGCATGCAGGGCGAGACCGTGCATGTCGGCGGCTACCTGGGTTACGAGGGCAAGGCTGCCTTTGCCGGACTGTTCGGTGCGTATCAGAACAGCGACTTCGACAGCACGCGTCTGGTGACCGCAGCCAACACCCGTCCCCTGACCGCCGAAGCGGAAATCGAGATGACGGGGCGCACGCTCGGCGCGTTCGCGGGGTATCGCGCGTCGCTCGGCGGGGCAGTGGTGCTCACGCCGATGGTGGGGCTCTCCAACATCCGGATCGAGCGGGACGGCTTCGATGAAACCGGGGCCGACCCGCTGAACCTGCGGGTTTCGGAGGAAACGCGCGAGGTCACCTACGCCACCGCACAGCTGCGGCTGAGCGCGGTCACCCCGGTATCGGGCGGCACGTTCGAGCCGTATCTTGCCGGGGGGATCGAGCGGTACGGGGGCGATCTGGGTGCGGTCAGCGAAATGCGTTTCGCCGGCGCCGCGGGCGACATGGGCGCGTTCCGGATCATCGGGGCTCCGCTGGAAGAGACCGTCGGCGTTCTGGGGGCAGGCTTCGATGTCCGCCCGAACGAACGGATCGAGATCGGTGCCAGTGCAGGCACGCGGATTGGCGAGCGTATCAACCAGGCGACCGTGGAGATGCATGCGCGCATTCGCTTCTGATGCGCGCCACCGCCCATTCGCCAGGCGCGGTCTGGATCGAGATCGCGGCCCGGGGCCGGCCCTGGGCCGACTTTCGGGGAGGCGTGGCGGGTCGGTTGCGGAAGGCAATCGGCCCGTCGCTCCATCCTGTCTATGTTCAGGGGCGGGCGGACAAGCCTAAACGCGGCGCGCGCTCAAGAATGCCGGATCGCAAGTAAAGCTGCGCCACCTTGCGCTCGCTTCTGGGGCTGTTCTGGCGGCCTGGTGCCCGCGCTAAAACGTCACGGCAGCGCGCGAAGTCAGGGGCATCGGAAGACTTCCGTGCCGTGCCTGCGAGGTATAGTAGAGAATTATATATTCGTCTGAATAAATCCGAAGTTTGCAGAATGTAGCGGTCTCGGACTTTCTATATTGAATTATCCAAAAATAATGCCGGGCCGCGATTGAGATTTTGCGTGAGGTCATTCTCGAGCCGTCACTGCAATGTTGTCATTGTGCAACACGAGTTGCTTTTAACGCGCAGTTTGCCCCCATCGGGGTGGCTGCGCACAATATGCCTTGTTAACCGTGCCCGTCACCGCCGCGAATTCCTTTTCGCACGTCTCCAGGCCGTCCGACACCGTCGTCGCTCGCGCCGAGACACTTGGCGGGACCTGAAAAATCAACGGGGCTTTTTAAAAAATGAATCGACTTCTGACCGGCATTTCGTCCGGCGCGCTTTCGTTCGTACTTTCCACCGGCGCGTATGCGCAGGTAGCCACGCCTGCCGATGCATCCGCCGCAGCCGCTACGGCGCAGCAGGAGCAGGCCGTACAGGCCGACCGGCCCAAGCGCGGAGGCGTGAACACCATCGTCGTGACTGCTCAGCGCCGCAGCGAAGACCTGCAGGACGTGCCTGTGGCCGTCAACGCGATCGGCGCCGAAGAGCTGGACGAGCTCAATATCAACACCTTCGACGATTACCTCGAACAGCTGCCGTCGGTGACTGCGGGCGGATCCGGCCCGGCGCAGAGCACGATCTATATTCGTGGCCTCGCCTCCACCACGCCGAACCTGACCACTGCCGGCGTCGCGGGCCTTGCCCCTAACGTGTCGCTCTATCTCGACGAGCAGCCGCTTGCGCAGCCGGGCCGCAACCTCGACGTCTATGCCGCCGATCTCGAGCGGATCGAGGTGCTCAAGGGCCCGCAGGGCACCCTGTTCGGCGCCAGCTCGCAGGCGGGCGTCGTGCGCCTGATCACCAACAAGCCGAGCCTTGCGGGCTTCGACGCCAGCTTCACCGCGGGCACCTCGTTCACCAAGGGTGGTGAGCAGAGCTACAAGGCCGAAGCCATGATCAACGTGCCGGTCACGAACAACCTGGCACTGCGCGGCGTCGTCTACCTCGACGACCAGGGCGGCTACATCGACAACGTCCAGGGCACGCGCTCGCTGCGTGACAGCGCAATGTTCCGCCCTGTCGGCACCGTGCGCGACAACGGGGTGGCGGTTTCCGCCGATCGCGCGGGTTTCAAGTCCGACGCTGCGTCGCTCGCTTACATCGACAATAACGTCACCTTCATCGAGGCGAACAACGCCACGCTGGTGGAAGACGATTTCAACGACACCCAGTATTCCGGTTTCCGCGCCACCGCGCTGTACGAAGTCACCCCGGACTGGCGGATCACCGTGGCGCATACGCGTCAGGGTCTCGATTCCGACGGTGTGTTCTTTGCCGATCCCGATCTCGGGCTCGACGATCTGGAAATCCAGCGCTTTTCGCAAGACAAGCTGCAGGACGATTTCTCGAACACCAGTTGGAGCGTCGAAGGCCGCCTCGGCATGCTCGATGTCATCTACAACGGGGCCTACACCGATCGTGAAACCCAGCAGAGTGTCGGCTATTCCGACTACCTGTTCGTGGGCCAGTACATTCCGTACTATTCCTGCGACACTGCAGCCATCTATCCGGGCAGTGTCGCCGCGGCACCTGCCGATCCGACCTGCTATGCGCCGGATTTCTCGGTCGGGTCGAACACCGACACGACCGTCTTCACGCAGGAACTGCGCTTCAGCACGCCCAGCGAGAACCGTTTGCGCGCCACCGCCGGCGGGTTCTATTCGAACCTCATCCTGAAGGAGCGTAACGACTACTTCTACGGCCGTGAGCAGTCCCGTGGTTCGGATGGTGTTACGCGCGGTTTCGCGCCGATCTATCCGTTCACCAACACCGAAGTGACGGGCATCACCGGCAACGCCTTCCCTGGCTATTTCAGCGATCCGGGCCCGCTCCCTGAAAACGCGGCGTTCCGCAACGACGTGAAACGCACCGATGAGCAGATCGGCATCTTCGGCGAGGTATCGTTCGATATCGTGCCCGACACGCTGACGGTTACCGGTGGCGCGCGCTATTATGACGTGAAGGTGGATCTGGAAGGCGCGGCAACTTCGGCTTTCTGTAAGAGGAACTCCCCGATCTACGGCGCCAACGTGGGTGTCGACCCTGCCGACCAGACCAACATCCCGGGCTGCGGCGGCACCAACCTCTCGCTGATTTATGGCGAGGACAACACGTTCGGCAATCCGGACAAGGCCCGCGCCGAAGGCGTGATCTTCAAGGGCACGGTGACCTGGACGCCGACCAGCGATCTGCTGTTCTATGCGACCTATTCGGAAGGTTTCCGCCCCGGCCTGCTCAACCGCCCCGGTGGCGCACAGGGCCCGGGCAACTTCACGGTCCCGTTCGAACTCCAGACCGACGATGTGAAGAACTACGAACTGGGCTGGAAGACCGAACTCTTCGATCGCCAGCTGCGTCTGAACGGAAGCGCGTTCTACGTCGATGTCAGCGATCTGCAGACCACGATCTTCGATCCGGGCATCACCAACCTGTTCTTCTCGGACAATGCTGCGGATGCTGAAATCAAGGGTGTCGAGGCAGAGTTCACCTATGCGCCCTACAGCATTTCGGGCCTGACGGTTGCCGGTGCCATCTCCATTCTCGACACGGAGATCACGGACAAGCTGACGCCGACCGACGATATCGTTGTCGGGTCCGAACTGGCCTACGCACCGTCCTTCCAGGGCAACCTGCGCGTGCGGTACGAATGGGATCTGTCGGACACGCTGGAAGCATTCATCCAGCCGCAGGTCAGCCACTCGGCGTCCAAGTTCACGGACATCATCCAGATCAACCGTCTGGAGCTGGACAGCTACACGCTGTTCGATCTCTCGGTTGGCGTATCGACCGCCAACTACAAGTTCGAACTCTACGGCGAGAACCTGACCGACGAACGCGCCCAGGTTTCCGGCAACTTCAACTTCGACCGCGCACGGATCACCGTGAACCGTCCGCTGACGGTCGGCGTGCGCGCCACCTACAACTACTGATCGGTATCATCCGATCGGACCGGACGGCGGGAATGGGCTCCTTGCGGGGTTCATTTCCGCCGTTCCGCTATCTACAGACCAGGCGATGAGCGATCAGGACACTATCTTGGCGTCGGCGCAGAAGGCGCTGCAGGCGGGGGATTTCGCCGGTGGGCTGACGTTGGTCGAACCCCTGATCGAAGGGGACGGGGGCGATGAACAGACCCTCTATATCGCGGCCGTCGCAGCCCGATATCTCAAACGGTTCAGCGACGCCGAAGACTATCAGAACCGCCTGCGTGCGATATCGCCGGAATACGGGCGCGCCTGGCAGGAGGCGGGGCACCTCGCCGTGGCTCGTAACCGGCCCGAGGCGGCCATTGCCGCCTATGCGCGCGCCGTCCGGTTCAACCCGGCACTGGATGCGAGCTGGCGCGAACTGGCGCGCTTGCAGGCGGCAGCCGGGCGGGACGCCGAAGCGCGGGCTGCCAGCCTGCAGCAACAGCGGATCGCCGCCCTGCCCCACGAACTCCTGGCCGTCACCAATCACCTCCACGAAGGCCGGCTGCTGCGCGCGGAGGAGATCTGTCGCCACTACCTGCGCATGCATCCCAGGGACACCGAAGGCATGCGTCTGCTGGCGCAGATCGGCATCCGGCAAGGCATTTTCGACGATGCCGAGTTCCTGCTGGAGAGTGCCGTCACCTTTGCCCCCGACGATATCCAGCTGCGGCTCGACTATATCGACGCGCTGCATCGCCGCCAGAAGTTCGAGCGTTCGCGCGAAGAAGCGGAAGCCTTGCACGCGCGCGATCCCGACAATCCGGTGTTCCAGTCGCATCTTGCGATCGAGAGCATGCAGACGGGGGACTACGACCGCGCTTTCGAACTGTTCGATCAGGTGCTGGAAAAGCTCCCCCGCGATCCCGCCACGCTGACGAGCCGCGGCCATGCTCTCAAGACCATGGGCAAGCAGCCCGAAGCGGTCGAGAGCTACCGCGCCGCCTTCGCCGCGAAGCCGGACCAGGGCGATGCATACTATGCGCTCGCAAACCTGAAGACCTACAGCTTCACCGACGCGGAAATGGCAGCGATGCGCGAACAGGCTGCCCGCCCCGATCTTGCCTTCATGGACCGCGTCCACATCGCCTTCGCTCTGGGCAAGGCCTACGAGGATCGCGGCGAATATGCCGAAAGTTTCGCGCATTACCGCGAAGGCAACGATCTGAAGCGCACCCAGACCCGCTACAGCGCGGATGCCATGAGCGCCGAACTGGCCCGGCAGCGCGAGGTCTGCACCGCCGATCTGTTCGCGTGCCATGAGGGCGATGGCCATCCGGCACCCGACCCGATCTTCATCCTGGGTCTGCCGCGCGCGGGTTCGACGCTGCTGGAACAGATACTCGCCAGCCACAGCCAGGTGGACGGCACGCTTGAACTGCCCAACATCCTCGCGCTGGCGCACCGGCTACGCGGCCGCAAGGCCGGCGCATCTCGCTATCCCGACATCCTCGGGGACCTCAGCGGTGAGCAATTGGCCGATTTCGGCAGGCAATTCATCGAGGACACCCGCATCCACCGGCAGGGTGCGCCTTTCTTCATCGACAAGATGCCGAACAATTTCCGGCATATCGGCCTGATCCATCTGATCCTCCCCAACGCGACCATCATCGACGCGCGTCGTGACCCGATGGATTGCTGTTTCTCCGGGTTCAAGCAGCTCTTCGCCGAGGGGCAGGAATTTACCTACGGGCTCGAACAGATCGGACGTTACTACGCCGATTATGTCGACCTGATGGAGCACTGGGACGAGGTTCTGCCCGGACGCGTCCTGCGGGTACGGCACGAGGACGTGCTCGACGATCTCGAAGGTCAGACACGCCGCATGCTGGACCACATCGGCCTGCCGTTCGAGGAGCAATGCCTCGCCTTCCACGAGACGCGCCGCGCGGTCCGCACGGCCAGCAGCGAGCAGGTGCGCCAGCCGATCACGCGGGCGGGGCAGGGTGCATGGAAACCTTACGAAGCCTGGCTCGACCCCCTGAAGGCAGCGCTTGGGCAGTAACCTGGCGCGGTGGCATCAACGGGGCTGGATCTTCGAGCGATCCGGAGCGGCCGGATCGTGTTCAGCGCCCCGACTTACCGTCTTTGTCATGATTATGTCGGCATTCGTACATGCCGCCAGCCCCTGAGGCCCGGTATGCCGGTTCCGCTCAATAGAGAGGAATTCCATGGTACTCAGGTCGTCATCTTCGCTGTGGTTGGCTGCTGCGCTCGTGCTGGTTGCGAACCCGGCAAGCGCCAAGGATCCCGGCGCGAAGAAGCTGATGCAGATGGCAGCGGGCTGCGCCTATGTCGTCGGCGTCGCCGAGGGAAGCAACGTCCAGCTGAACTATGGCTCGGCGGACTGGATCGGCGTTGTCGGAATTCTCGAACAGCGCACCGGGCTGGACGGCGAGAGGGCGATCGACGAAGCCCGGGCGAAGTACAAGAAGCGCGCGCGCGTGATGGGGGCGGATGAAGCCTACCAGTACATGCTTCGCCGCGCGCAGGAGTGCGACCGCGAGATGGGCGTGCTGCAGTCGTGATTATCGGTTCGTCCATGGCGCGGCCCGGCCTGCGGACGGGCGCAGCCGGTGTCATCGTGCTGGGGGCATCGCTGGCCGTGCTGCTGTCCGCTCCTCCCGCCCGCGCGAACACGCAGGATGCGGAGCTGATCTACGAATGTGCGCTGGCGCTCGACTACGCGACGGAGAAGGGCACGCGGCTGCCCGTGTCCGCCAACCGGGCCATGGCGCATTTCGGCGAAGTCACCGGCAATGATGCGGGCCTTCGCGCGCGAGCGGATCAGGCCATCGATGCAGCCTGGGACGACTACCGCAAGAAGAACGGGCGCAAGGCGCTCGACAGATACATCCTGTCGGTCGCGCAGGACTGTTCGGACCTCTATGTCGAACGCGCGGAGCGCGATTCAGCAGTGACCGAAGGCCAGCTGAACTCACTCGGTACGCTGTCGGCGGCCGCGTTGCGATCCTACGCCACGCGCACGGGCGATTACGGCGAGGTCGCCGATTACCTGGTCTACTATTACCCCTACGGCAAAGACCTGTTCAAGCCGAACGAGGACGGCGATCTGCTGGGCCAGTTGATCGTCGAGACCGGGGCGGCGGGGCTGCGCCGGTGGAGCGACGAGGCGATCTACGCCATCGCGACCAAGCACTACTGGCAGTACAACCCGTCCGCCACGCGGCTGGTCTTCGCCGAGTACCAGCGCCGCATGCGCATGAAACGCCAGTCCGAAGCGGAAGCGCAGCGCTGGGCGCAGCGTGCAGCCGACGCCCGGGCAGAGCGTGCCCGCCAGGCAAACGCGCCCTATGTCGGCTCGCTGGGGGGTGGCAGCTCCACCAGGCCCAGGACCGGTAGCGGAGTGGTCGTGTGCACGACCTACAAGGGCACCGGCGGGGGCAGGGTGTGCAAGGAAGAAGATTGATCGCTTCACAGACAGGTCCGGCGAAAGTGCCGGGGCCGGACCCCACCCTCGATTTCACTACTCAGGCGGAGATGCTGCCATGACCTTTCGTACTGCCTCTGTTGCACGTGTTCTTCCGTTTTTGATCGCAGGCTCTGCTCTCGCCATTCCCGCCTTTGCGCAAACCGCGACGGGCCAGCCACCAAGCGGGGGATTCTCCGCTGCCCTCCACAACGCGGCTTACGAGAAGGGGCTGGAGTCCGTTCTCACCACGCCCGAGACGATTGGCGAAATGCTGCAGTGTTCGGCGCTGTGGGATCGCTGGGCCTACGCGGTCGAGAGTGCGGCGGACCCCGCCTTCGGGCAGGGCCTGCGAGAGGAATTGTCGGCCGGGAACGCGAACAGCCGCAAGCTTTACTGGCAGCGTCTCGCCCGCAGGGATATGCGCGAGGACGATAGCTCGACCTATTACGACAAGATGGAGGCCAGAGCCGAAGAGCAGGCCGACGAGACCTACGCCGAATATGTCGCCGGCAGCGAGCGGGGCATGCAGAGCATGATGGGCTGGCTGGCCGGGTGCTGACGGACGCCTCCCGGCCCGCGCATAACCTCGACGAGATGGGGCCTACAGCCGGGGCAGCGTGACCCCGCGCTGGCCCATATATTTGCCCGCGCGGTCCTTGTAGCTGGTCTCGCAGCGTTCGTTGCCCTGCAGGAACAGGAACTGGCAGGCGCCCTCGTTGGCGTAGATCTTGGCGGGCAGCGGCGTGGTGTTGGAAAACTCCAGCGTCACGTGGCCTTCCCAGCCCGGCTCCAGCGGGGTGACGTTCACGATGATGCCGCAGCGCGCATAGGTGCTCTTGCCCAGGCAGATGACCAGCACATCCTCGGGCACGCGAAAATATTCGACCGTGCGCGCGAGCGCGAAGGAGTTGGGCGGGATGATGCACACGTCGGTCTCCCGGTCGACCAGGCTGCTTGCATCGAATGCCTTGGGATCGACCGTGGCCGAATTCACGTTGGTGAAGATCTTGAACTCCGGGGCCACGCGCGCGTCGTAACCGTAGGAGGACAGACCGTAGGAGATGCAGCCGTCGCGCCGCTGCGCCTCCTCGAACGGCTCGATCATGCCGTGCTTTTGTGCCTGCTCGCGAATCCAGCGGTCGGATAGAATGGCCATGGCCCACGTGATGTGGAACGCGGGCGAGGCGTGCAAGCCTCCCCGCGCCAATTATCCGCCAACTTGCGCCCGAAGCGCTTCGTCAGAGGCTGGCCAGCAGCGTCGCGTTGCCGCCCGCCGCGGTCGTGTCCACCGTCACCACGCGTTCGGTGGCAAAGCGCGCTACATAGTGCGGGCCGCCTGCCTTGGGGCCTGTGCCCGAAAGGCCTTCGCCGCCGAATGGCTGGCTTTCGACCACGGCGCCGATCTGGTTGCGGTTAACGTAGAAATTGCCGACCTTGATCTTGGATTCCACCAGGCGGCGCGTCGCCTCGACGCGGCTGTGCAGGCCGCAGGTCAGGCCGTAGCCAAGCGCGTTGATGTCATCCACGACCTTTTCCAGGTCCTTGTTCTTGAACTTGGCAATGTGGAGCACGGGGCCGAAGTTCTCGCGCTGCAGGTGCCCGATCCCCTCGATCTCGATGATCGTGGGAAGGACGAAGCTGCCGCGCGCGAAGGCCGGGTCGTCGTCCGCGCGCCAGATCGTGCGACCGATCGTGGCCGAACGCGCCACGTGGCGTTCCAGCGCGGCCTGCGCGTCATGGTCGATCACCGGGCCGACATCGGTGGCGAATTCGGTCGGGTCGCCGACGACCAGCGCCTGGAAGGCGCCGCGGATCATCGTGACCATCTCGTCGTAGACGTCTTCCTGGATATAGAGCACGCGCTGAGCGGAGCAGCGCTGCCCGGCGCTCTGGAAGGCGCTGGCGATCACGTCGCGCGTCACCTGCTCGGGCAGGGCGGTGCTGTCCACGATCATCGCGTTCTGCCCGCCTGTTTCGGCGATCAGCGTGGCGATGGAACCGTCGCGCGCGGCGAGCGAACGATTGATGGCGTGCGCGGTCTGGGTGCTGCCGGTGAAGGAGACACCTGCGATACGCGTGTCGGACGTAATCAGCTGGCCGACTTCGCCTGCCCCGGGCAGAAGCTGGAAGACCTCCTCCGGAATGCCCGCATCGTGGCACAGTTTCACCGCCAGCGCCGCGATCAGCGGGGTCTGTTCGGCCGGCTTGGCAACCACGGTATTGCCCGCCGCGAGAGCGGCTGCGGCCGGGCCGATGAAGATCGCCAGCGGGAAGTTCCACGGGCTGATCGTGGCGAAAACGCCCCGCCCGGCCAGCTTCAGATAGTTTTCCTCGCCTGTGGGCCCCGGCAGCGGGGTAGGTTCGGCGAAGAGCCTGCGCGCCTCTGTGGCGTAATAGCGTAGGAAATCGACCGCTTCGCGCAGTTCCAGCACGGAATCGACGATCGTCTTGCCCGCTTCCAGCTGGCACAGCGACAGGATTTCGTCCGTATGCGCTTCGAATTCGTCGGCCGCCGCTTCCAGCAGGGCGGCGCGCCTTTCTCCGCCGAGCGCGTTCCAGCCCGGCTGGATCGCCTCGGCCTTGGTGATCGCCATGTCGACTTCCTCGGCGCTGGCATCGCGGCGGGTGCCGATCCGCAGGCCATGGTCGAAAGGCGCGGTAATCGGGGCGATTTCGCCGGGAATTTCGGCCTTGAAAGTGGGCGAAGCTTCCCACTGCCGGTCGCGCAGATTGTGCAGCCGCTTGAGCAGGGGATCGCGCACCAGCGGGTCGGCCAGATCGATCCCCGCGCTGTTCACGCGGCCCGGGAAGATGTCCTTGGGCAGCGGGATCGCCGGATTGCGCTTCGGCTCCATCGCGGCCAGCTCCGCCACCGGATCGGCAGCCAGATCCTCTGCGGTCTGATCGGCATCCGCCATCCGGTTGACGAAGGAGCTGTTGGCTCCGTTTTCGAGCAGGCGGCGCACCAGATAGGCGAGCAGGTCCTTGTGCCCGCCGACGGGCGCATAGATGCGCACCGGGGTTTTCGCGTCGCCTTCCGCCTTGCCCAGCGCGGCGTACAGCTCTTCGCCCATGCCGTGCAGGCGCTGGAATTCGAACTCGGTACCGGCGGACGCGCGCTGCTTGATCGCGGCGATCGTGTAGGCGTTGTGCGTGGCGAAGGCGCCGTAGATGCGCTTCGGAGCGGACAGCAGCACGTCCGCGCAGGCCATGAAGGATACGTCGGTCGAAACCTTGCGGGTGAAGACGGGGAAATCGTCGAGGCCCGCCACCTGGCTGATCTTGATCTCGGTATCCCAGTAGGCGCCTTTCACAAGCCGGATCATGAACTTGCGATCATGCTTCTCGGCAAGGTCGATCAGCCACTGGCACAAGGGGACGCCGCGCTTCTGATAGGCCTGAACCGCCAGGCCGAAGCCGGTCCACTGCGAGCCGTCCTCGCGCACGAAGAGCGAATCGTCCGCTGCCATCGTCTCGAACACGTCGAGCGACAGCTCCAGCCGGTCCGCTTCCTCCGCATCGATGGTGAAGTGGATATTGGCGTCGCGCGCGCGGCGGGCGAGATCGTTCACGATCGGCACCAGCGCGGTAACCGCCTTCTCTCCATGGAAGATGTCGTATTTGGGATAGAGCGCGGTCAGCTTCACCGAAATGCCGGGGCTGCCGGTCAGCGTGCCGTCGCTTTCCGACTTCAGGCGTTCGATGGCATCGATGTAGGCTTTGCGATAGCGGTCGGCATCGGCGAAGGTCATCGCCGCCTCGCCAAGCATGTCGAAACTGTGGGTGAGCCCCCTGTCGCGTTCCGGGGCTGCGCGCTTGAGCGCTTCGGTCATGTTGCGACCGAACACGAACTGGCCGCCCAGGATGCGCATGGCCTGCCAGGTGGCGTTGCGGATCACCGGCTCGCCCAGCCGGTTCATCGCGCCGCGCAAGGTGCGTTCCATCTTCTTGTGATGCAGTTCGGGGCGCTCCAGCACCTCACCGGTCAGCATCAGGGAGAAGGTGGCGGCGTTGACGAAGGTGGAATCCGATTCGTTCAGGTGTTCGCGCCAGTTGATCTCGCCGATCTTGTCCCGGATCAGCGCGTCTGCCGTACGCGCATCGGGCACCCGCAGCAGCGCTTCGGCAAGGCACATCAGCGCGATGCCTTCCTTCGTGTTCAGGCCGTACTGGTGAAGAAAGGCGTCGATCCCGCCAACCTCGCGCTTGCGCGCATCCTTGATCAGATCGACGGCATAGGCATGGATATGGCCGTGGTCGCGCGAGAAGACTTCCGTTTCGCGCAACCGCTCCTTGACGCAGGCTTCTTCCTCCTGCCGGAAGGCCTTGCGGATCGCGCTCCGGTCGAGCGGATCGGTGCTGGGCATAGGCGCGTGGTCGGCGGGCGGATTGGTCGTCATCATGTCCATCTTGCTTCGAGGTGGCCCTAACTACTTCGTATATCAAGCTTTGCGTGGAGTCTGCCTGCCTGGTGGGCCGCAAAGGCTGAAGGCTCGACGTTTTCCCGGCGAGCGGTTAGGCGGTTTCAGCAGCAGCCGCGATGGGATGAGCGGCGAGGGGAGTTCGATGACACTCGAGGAGGAATTGCAGGCGTTCCCGCTGACCGGGCGGTTCCTGTTCGGCCGCCTGCGCGAGGCTCTGAGCCATGAGGAGCGCGTCGCGCTGGAGGCGCTGCCGGAAGACATTGCCACTTATCAGAGCAGTTCTCGGATCGTGGAGGCGGGATCGGCCTGCGCTCGCAGCACGCTGCTGGTCGAAGGCTTCATCATTCGCGGCCTCGCGGGGACAAGTGGTGCAGGCGACAAGCGATCTGCGCTGAGCGTGCATGTACCCGGAGATTTCGTGGACCTGCACTGCTTCGCGCTCAAGCGGCTGGACCATAATGTCGATACGATCGGCCCGGCCAAGCTCGCATACATCCCGCACGAAAAGCTGCGCGAAGTGCTGCAGGAGAGACCGCATCTCGGCCGCATGCTGTGGGGATCGACCCTGCTCGATGCCGCCATGCACCGCCAGTGGATCATGAAGCTCGAACAGCTCACCACACCGCGCCGCATCGCGCACATCTTTGCGGAGTTGTGGCGGCGGCTCGAAATGGTCGGTCTGGCGCAGAGCGACGGGTTCGAGAGCCCGCTGACCCAGGCCGATCTCGCCGACATGAGCGGATCGACTGCTGTGCATGCCAACCGGGCCCTGCGCGAGCTGCGCGAACGCGGCCTGGCCGAGTTTAGGCGCGGACGCCTGTTTTCGACGGACCGGGCCGGGCTGGAGGAATATGCGGATTTTTCGGCCGACTACCTGTATGGGGAAGGCCAGCTTTCTCTTCTCCCCGCACCTGCTGCGGTCAGACCGAGTGTGAGTACGTAGTTTTTTCAGTGGGTTTGCCTTTGCAAACAGCCTGAAGCTAACATGCATCAGTAGACGGTCCGCGCGAACGCTGGCTATCGCGCACAGGCGGAACGATAACGGGTGGAGTGACGGGGGCGCGATGGAATTTCCTAACACCGGCGATTTTCTCGCTGGAAGACTGCGCGACAAGCTCAGCCAGGACGATCTCGAATTCATCGAATCCCTTGTCGCCGAAACGCGGCAGGGCGAAACCGGCGACGTGCTGCTTGAGCGCGGGGCGGTGACCGAACAAAGCACCATCCTGATTTCGGGCTATATCTTCCGGACGATCGAGAGCGGCGATCGGCGCTTCATCGTCGGCGTTCACGTGCCCGGCGATTTCGTCGACCTGCACGGTTTCGCGCTCAAGCGGCTCGATCACTCGATCGTCGCAGCGGGCCCGATCACCTACGGAATTGCCCCGCATGAGCGGCTGCGCGATGCACTGGAGCACCGCCCGCGTGTCGCCCGCGCGCTGTGGTTCGCGACCCTGCTGGATGCCGCGATCCACCGCAAATGGATCCAGATGCTGGAGCAGCTCGATGCGCCGCGGCGGATCGCGCACATCTACTGCGAACTGCATCGTCGCTTCGAACTTGTGGGGCAGGCCAATGCGCGGTCCCTGCGCACGCCCTTCACCCAGATCGACCTGGCCGACATGTGCGGCGTAAGCGCGATCCATGCCAACCGTGCCGTGGGCAAGCTGCGCGAACTGGAGCTGGCCGAAATCCGCCGGGGCGATCTCTATACGTCCGACTGGGACGCCTTGCGCACCTATGCGCAGTTCCAGGCAGACTACCTCTATGGGGACGGCCCGCTGCGCTTCGACCAGGACTGGCTTTGAGCGGCCCGCGGCAAGGCTAAATCGCTGAAATCGGGGATTGGCGGTTGCCCGGTGGGGCGCCATTTGCCACAAGCTCGAGCCGAGCGGGAGGCATCCGGGCTCTTTTTCCATGGCCGGTGATCCCAAAACCCGGTGGCCTCGCATCGTGGCGCGGCGATCCCGGCGTTGCCCCACCAGCAGGAGGATGGCTTGGCCGAACCGACCGATAGCGATGACCAGATCATCGCCGAACCGCTGACCGAACTTCCCATCCGCACGGCGCACCGCGGTTTTTACCGCGGCTTCAACACGCGCGTCACGATCCCCGGCAAGGTTGCCGTTGCCATCCTGATCGCGTGGGTCGTGCTGTTCCCGCAGGCTGCATCGGACGCGCTGACGCTGGCGAACGATACGCTGATCGAAGCCTTTGCCGGCTGGTATGTCTATCTCGTGGCATTCCTCACCCTGATCGCGCTGGTCCTGGCGATCCTTCCGCAGTCGGGATCGCTGAGGCTGGGCGCACCGGGCGAAAAGCCGGAATTCGGCTATTTCTCCTGGTTCGCGATGCTGTTCGGCGCAGGGATCGGGATCGGCTTGCTGACCTATTCGACCGGGGAGCCGCTCGCACATGTCCAGACCAATCCGGAAACCATCAGCGGCGCGATTGCTCCGGCCTCGCAGGCGAATGTGAGGCCCTCGTTCGTCTACACCTTCTTCCACTGGGGCTTTGCCGCCTGGTCCACCTATGCGTTGGTCGGCCTGGCGGTCGGCTACGTTGCCTATCGCCGTGGCTTGCCACTGACGATCCGCAGCGCGCTGGCCCCGCTCTTCGGCACGCGCATGTCCGGGATCGTCGGCCATCTGGTGGATATCGTCGCGGTTGTCGCCACCATCCTCGGCGTGGCGGTGACACTTGGCTTCGGGGTCGAGCAATTCGTTGCCGGGCTCGACCGGCTGGGGATGGGCGAATGGCTGATGACATCCGACGATACCGCATCGCCCGAAGCCATCATCCTCGCCGTGACCCTGCTGGTCGGCGCGTCGACCCTGTCCGCCATTTCGGGCGTGGGCAACGGCATTCGCATCCTTTCCAACCTCAACATGGGCCTGTCCTTCCTGTTGCTCGCCGTGTTCCTGATCTTCGGTTCGGGGTTGCTGGCCATGGAGCTGCTGGGCGTCGGCCTGTTCGATTATCTGCGCCGCCTGCCCGAGCTGGCGTTCATGCTGTTTTCGAGCGACGGCAGCCCGGTCGGTGATGCGCTGGTACAATGGCAGCTCGACTGGTCGATCTTCTACTGGGCCTGGTGGATCGCCTTTGCGCCCTTCGTGGGCATGTTTATCGCGCGCGTCTCGCGCGGGCGCACGGTGCGCGAGTTCGTGCTGGGGGTCGTGCTGGTGCCATCGCTGATGGGGTTTATCTGGATGACCGTGGTCGGCGGCACCGCGATCGACCTCGAACTGAGCGGCATCGCCAAGGGTTCGATCCTGGATGCGACCATTTCCGACCAGCTCTATGCCACCTTGTCGGCGATGCTCAGCGGACCGGCGGCCACGCTGATGGCGGGCCTCGTCGTTATCCTGCTGATGACCTACCTCATCACCTCGGCGGATAGTGCGATCCTGATCATCAACACCATCAACGGCGCGGGCGACGACGATGCCGACCGTCGGCGGCACATCCTGTTCTGGGGCGGTGCGCTGGGCCTGGTGGTGGCCAGCATGCTGATCCTGGGCGGGATCGATGCGCTGCAGACGACAATGATCCTCGGGGCGTTGCCCTTTTCCGTGGTGGTCGCGCTGATGGCGTGCTCGCTTGTCAAGGCGATCGTGTTCGACGTGCGACGCAAGCGCCACGGCGTGGCGACGCATAGCGAAACGATCCTGGCCATCCAGGCCGAGGCAGAGGCTGCCGACCGCGAAGAGAGTGCGGTGCCGGCGGGCGATCAGCCCATCAAGCCGGCCTGAGCGGGCGAGGCGGCAGCCCCTTTGCGGGCGCTGTCGGTGAAATCTCCCTCGACTGCGCCAGCCTCCACCGCCACGCGGATCGCCTGCGCGGTGTTGGCCACCCCCAGCCTGACGAGGATCGCCGCGCGATATTTCTCGACCGTGCGCGGAGAGATTTCGAGCTCCTTCGCGATGGCCTTGTTGGTCCCGTGGGAAATCAGATTGACCAGCACTTCGCGTTCGCGCGCGGTCAGGCCTGCCAGAAGCCGGCGCGCCTCGGCCACGCGGCGCTTGCGGTCCAGCGTTTCGCGCATGGCGGGTTCGATCCGGTCGATCTCGTCGGAAAACTCGTCAACCGTGAAGGGCCAGGCGAGATAGCTCGCCGCGCCCGCCTGCATCGCGGTGACCGCGCGGGAGAAGCTGGGGCTTTCTGAATACCCGACCACCGGAACCAGCTGTGGCGCATCGCGCAATCTATCGCACAGCCCGGCTGCCGCCCCGTCCGCGTCATGCACCAGCGCCAGGCTTTCTTCGCGGGCGAAGGCCAGAAAGTCGGCAGCCGTCTCGAAGGGTTCGGCGTGCCGTTCCCCCTGCAGCAGCACCCGGCAGACCTCAGCCCGCCGTTCGGCCTTGGCATCGATTACGAAGACAGTTTTCATCCAGCCCCTTCCCCCAGCCCCCTGCCGCTTCGTCCAGCCCGCGTGTCTGCGGGGAAACGAATGACTTCAGGATCTTGAGGGAATGTCGGAGAGCGGGAGGGGGTTTGTCAATGCAGGCCTTGGATCCCCTGTCAGGTATCCTCCGCCCGAGAAGCGGCCCGGCTCCCCCTTAGCCGCTGTTTGCCATCTTGAGCGCGTCGCGGATTTCGATGACGTCGGCGCGCAGGACATCGATCGCCTCGATCTGCGTTTCGCCGATCGATCCCAGCAGCAGGCGGCGGGAGCCTTCGTAGAAATGCAGCAGGCTGGCGGAGAGTTCGTTGTCCCTGTCCACGCCCATTTCCAGCGCGGTCAGGATCGCGATGCCCCGCGTGATGGCGGCGCTGCGCCCGGCGCGGTTGCCGCGCATGTCCGCCTGGCGAAGCATGCCGAGCGTGAGCGCCAGTTCGTCCAGGCAATAGACCACGATATCCTGCGCGGTGCCGCCCTGCACGCGGGCATCGAAGTTGGCCTGCTGGTAAGCGGCGCGGGGTTCGGATGACGCGAGCATGATCAGTTACGCTGCGCGTTCCAGACGTCGATCTGGGACTTGAGGAAATCCAGCGTCGACTGCGATGCCGCCACGCGCGCATCCGACTTGGAGAAGCGCGCGACCATGTCGGCCCGCAGCGCTTCCTGCTTCTCGGCCAGTTCGGCCAGATTCTCGCTGATGTCCTCCGACAGGTTGGTGTAGCGCGCGACCGAGCCTGCAAGCGAGCCGGGATCGGTGGAGATGGCATTGTTGCGCGCGATCCTGTCGATCGTCGCGAAGATCCCGTTGATGCCGGGTGTGAACATCGCGGCGACCGCTTCCGGGTCTTCGGCGAGGGCGCGTTCCAGCTGCGCGCTGTCGAGCTTGAACGTGCCGTCGCGCTGAATGCCCACGCCGAGTTCGGCGAGGGTCCTCGGGCTGCCTTCGGGCGCATTGGGCATGATAATCTTGCTGCCCAGCGCGGAGAACTCGCGGCGCAGCGCGCGTGCGCCATAGTCGCGCGACAGGTCGCCGGTCAGCGCGTCGGTTGCGGCGTTCAGTTCCCCGGCGATTTCGTTGAGCGCGCCCACGATATCGGTCATCGCGCTGGTGACGGCCTGTTTGGGATTGCCGAAACCGATGGTGGTGGGCGCGCCGATATTGGTGCCCGTCAGTTCCAGTGCGACGCCCGGGGCAGCATTGTCGATCCGGTTGCTGGGGCTGGTCCGCGCCACGCCGTCCAGCGTGAACTCGGCATCCTGCGCTCTCGAGGTGAGACGCGCGGCATCCCCGTCCTGCGGGCGCCAGTCGAGCAGTTCGAGGCCCTGCGGTCCGGTAAGGATATTGCCCGGATTGTCTTCGGTCGATTCGATCACGAAGCCGTTCTTCGCGCCCTCTGCGCCCTGGAGCACCAGCCGCGACCCGCTGCCCGTGTCGGCGACATAGGCGCTGACGGAGGTGCCCTTGGCGTTGATGGCCCGGGCAATGTCGGCGAGGGTGGAGCCTGCCGGGATTTCGATATCCACCGCGGCCTGTCCGGTGTCTTCGGTAAAGCTGGTGCCCGCCACCGTGCCGAAGCGCAGGGTCAGCGTACCCGACCCGACGGCGTCGCTTGCGCCGTAGCTGGGGGTCAGAAGAGTCTGCGACTGCGCCAGCTTCGATACTTCGAGCGAATGGGTTCCCTTGCCCGAGGTGCCGATGGGGGCGGAGACCCGGGCGACGCTGGCATTGGCGATGCTGGGCTGCGCGGAGAGATCGCCGGTGCGCACACGGTCGCCCAGCGCGCTGGCGAAAGAGGAGAGCAGGTTGCGCAGGGTCGAAGCGGTCGAAATCTGCCGCTCGAGCACTTCCGACTTGCTTTCCAGCCGCTGCTGGCGCGGTTCGAACTGGGCGCGGGCAAGCTCTTCGGCGAGCGAGACCATGTCCACGCCGCTGCCGATGCCCAGGCTGTTGGCTATCGAGGAGCCGGATGTGCGGGTCGTTTCCATCACCGCCTAGAACGGCAGCGAGGGCGAGCGGTTAAGGGGAAAATGTCAGTTTTCCAGTCGTCCATCCGCATCGAAGCGCAGGGCCACCGGCACCTCGATCGCAGGCAGCGGCGGCAGTTCGCCCCGCTTGAGCGAGAGCACGTAGGCCAGCACCGATGCGATGGCGCCATACAGGTCTTCGCAGATCATCTGCCGTTCGCGGCTGGTGAAATAGACCGAGCGGGCAAGCTGCGGATATTCCAGCGTCGGCAGGCCGAATTCGCGCGCCAGTTCCTTCATCGCCAGCGCCTTTTCGCCGCGGCCCTTGGCCAGCACGATGGGAGCGGACGCCTTTTCCGGGTCGTAGGTCATGGCGACGGCGAAGTGCGTCGGGTTGGTAATCACGAACTGCGCCTCGCGCATCGCGCCGGAGACGGAGCCTGCGGCAATATCGCGCTGGCGCTGGCGCCGCTGCGACTTGGCTTCGGGCGAACCTTCGCTTTCCTTGTGCTCGTCCTTCATTTCCTGGTGGCTCATCTTGAGCTTCTTGTTCCGGCGAACCCACTGGATCGGCAGGTCGACCGCCGCGATCACGATCAGCCCGCCGCACAGAGCGACGAACAGCGAGATGACCGACCACCAAGCAGTGGAGAGCTGCGCAGAGAGATTGCCGCGACCCAGGCCCAGCAGGCTGTCCCACGAATAGTACCACCACAGTCCCGCGATCCCGCCCAGCAGCGTGATCTTGAGCAGGCCTTTGCCCATCTCGATCAGGCCGTTGGGGCCGAACATGCGCTTCAGGCCCGATGCGGGATTGATCCGCGTGTGCTTGAATTCCAGGTTCTTCATCACGAAGCGCCCGCGCCCGAAGGCCAGCTGGCTGGCCAGCGTCACCAGAATCACCGGCACGGCCAGCGCGAGGATCGGCGGCAAGCTGGCGGCCAGCCCCTGCATCAGCATCCGGCCGGGCCTGAAATCGGTCAGCTCGCCGTGATCGAAATTGAAGCTTTCGCGCAGCAGGCTGGACATGTCGCCCAGCAGCCAGGGCCCCCCGAAGGCGAGCCAGCCTGCGCCGACCAGCATCACCGCCGCCGTGCCCAGATCCTTGGAGCGCAGCACGTCGCCCTTGCTGGCGGCGTCCTTCAGGCGCTTTTCGGTTGGTGCGAATGTCTTTTCGCCCGCGGTCTCGTTGCTCATGGCGTCACCACGCTTTCCGCCTGCGCGAGGCCGAGTTCGACCAGATCGGTGAACTGGTCATAGATCAGCGGCGCGCTGATGATGAGCGCGGCGATCCCCGCCAGAACGCCCGCCGGCAGGCCGAGCGCGAAGAGGTTGAGCGAAGGGGCCGAACGGCTGAGAATGCCGGTCAGGATCTGCACCAGCAGCAGGATCAGCGTGACGGGCAGTGCGATCCGCAGCGCGGTTTCGAAGGTGGCGGCGCCGAAACCGGCAATCGCTTGGAACCGCTCGGGCCCCAGCCATGTCTCGCCCGGCGGAAATGCGCGATAGCTTTCCGTCACCAGCGCGATCCAGTGCAGGTGCGCGCCGGTCGCCAGGAAGATCAGCGTCAGCACGATGATGAAATACTGGCCGAAGGCGGTGGTGGTGCCGCCGGTGCCGGGATCGGCGGTCTGTGCCATGCTCATCCCCATGGCGCCGCCGATCACCTCTGCGGCAATGGTGGGGGCAGCAAAGGCGAGCTGCAACACGAAGCCCAGCAGCAGGCCGATCAGCGCCTCGCCTGCCAGCATCAGCATGCCTTCCAGCGTCAGTAGCGCCTCGGGCGTGGGAATCTCGGGCAGCCAGATGGAGATGAAGATCGCCATCGCCCCGGTGAAGGACACGCGGACCATCACGGGCACGTTGGTTGCGCCGAAGAACGGTGCGGCGAGCAGCGCTGCGCCCACCCGCGTCATCAGGAAGACGACGCGCCATATCTCGGCCTCGAATCCGCCAAGCCCGAAGTCGAGCGCGATCATCGGCCTTCTCTAGTGCCCGATCCGGGCGATCTCGACGAAGATGTCCTGCGTGAAATCCGTCACCAGCGCCATCATCGACGCGCCGAGCACGACCAGGACGAAGGCGACCGCCGCCAGCTTCGGGACGAAGGTGAGCGTCTGTTCGTTCACCGAGGTGGCTGCCTGGATCAGCCCGATCACCAGGCCGAGGCCCAGCGCCGCAAGCAGGATCGGCGCGGCGACCAGCGCGGTGGTCCACAGCATGCGGTCGGCCATGGAAAGCAGGAGAGACATTTCGTCCATCGAACGGCTCACATGAAACTTGAGGCGAGGGACCCCATCAGCAGCGACCACCCGTCCACCAGGACGAACAGCAACAGCTTGAAGGGTAGCGAGACGAGCATCGGGCTCATCATCATCATGCCCAGACTCATGAGCACGGAGGAGACGACGAGGTCGATGACGAGGAAGGGCAGGAACAGCATGAAGCCGATCTGGAAGGCGGTTTTCAGTTCGCTTGTCACGAAGGCGGGCAGCAGGATCGAGAAGGGAACGTCCTGCGGGCTTTCGAACTTGGGCGCATCGGCGATGTCCGCGAACATCTGAAGGTCGTTCTCGCGCGTCTGGCGGATCATGAACTTGTGAAACTCGCCCCCGGCGCGTTCGATCGCGACCTCGGCATTGATCTCGCCTGCCGAATAGGGCTCGATCGCGGCGCTGTTCACGTTGTCGAGCGTAGGCGCCATGATGAACAGCGACAGGAACAGCGAAATCCCGATCAGCACCTGATTGGGCGGCGATTGCTGCAGGCCCAGCGCCTGGCGCAGGATCGCCAGCACCACGATGATGCGCGTGAAGCTGGTCATCATCAGCAAAAGGGCAGGCAGGAATGTCAGCAGCCCCATGACAAGGAGCAGCTGGAGCGACAGGCTCAGCGGTTCGCCGCCTGCGCCGCCGAGTTCGCCGAATGCCCGGTCGAGCGCGCCTGCGGCGGCGCTATCCGTGGGTACGGCAGCCGCAGCCGACGCGGCGCCGGTATAGGCGAGCGCGCCGAGCGTGGCGGCCCATCTGCCCAGTCTGGCGATCATGCGGCTTCATCCTGCGCGATCTGGACCGGGTCCGTGGCGGCGGGCTTCGGGCGTGCGGGGGCCTCTGCCAGGCGGGTCAGCCCGCCCTTGGACGTCGACACGAGGATTTCCTTGCCGTGAAACTCGATCACCGCGAGCCGCAGCGTGGGCGAAAGCATGGTCGTCTCCACGATGCGCACCGCCTTGGTGCCGCCGCCGCTCGGCCCGCCGAGCTGGCCCTGCATGCGCTTGGCCAGCTTCAGGCTGCCCCAGATCATCAGGCCGATCAGCGGCAGCAGGATCAGCAGCTTGAGGATGTAGAGCAGCATCAGATCTGTTCCACGATCGGCGGCGGTGCGCGCCGCTCTTCCATCTGCGCGTGCCCATCGCCCTGCGTTGCGGGCTGGGCGGGAACCTGCGGTGCGGTGGCGGCCGAAGCGCCGGCCCCGGCATTCGCGCCGATCAGTTCGAGAATGCGGATGGCGAAGCGATTGCCCTGCGCCACCACTTCGCCGCGCGCGATCAGGCGCCCGTTGACCATGATGTCGAGCGGCTCGTCGGTCAGCCGGTCGAGTTCGACCACGCTGTCTTCCCCCAGCGCGAGGATTTCGCGCAAGGGGAGGTTCTTGCGGCCGAGCTCCACCGTCAGGCGGACGTCGATTTCCTGGATCAGGCCGTAGCCATCGAATGGCATGGTCATGGCTTAGGTGTTCCTCAGGGATGTGTGATGGATTTCGAGCGCGACGCGATCGTCGATCGCGCCCACCGCGCCGTGGGCGATGATCGTCTCGGCAACGGAAAGCGGTACGCTGCGGTGGATCGACACCGGCAGCATCGCGCCCACCTGCAGGCCTGCAATGCGGTGCAGCGGAACCGGCATGTCGACCAGCGTGGCGGTGGTCGACAGTTCCACCTGGGCAAGCGCGGAGTTCTCGATCCCGCGTTCGCCGATGCTGCGGCGGGCTGCCTTTTTGACCGGAGCGTGCGTCGCGAACTGGGCAAAGGTCGCCTCGCAGACGCCGACCCTGAAGTGGAGCGTCGGGACGTCGGGCCGGTTCACCGCAAGGGTCGCAACCAGCACCGGTGCGCGCGCAGAGTCCGGCACGATCTCGGCGAGGTTGCTGCCACGCTCGGCCACCACGAGATTGTCCTGCCCGCTTGCCTCGGCCGCCGCGCCGAGCAATTCGGCCTCGATCTGGCGGGCGAAGCGGTCCGCCGATGCGGGCAGCGTTGCTGCGCCTTCGAAACCCTGGCCATTGCCGCCCAGCATCCGGTCGAATTCACCGATCAGCGCGTCGACCCGGGCGCTGGCCAGCACGCCGAGCACCTTGCCGGGCAGTGCGAAGCGCGCGTGGTGCGTCCCTGCGCCCAGCGTTTCGCCCAGTGCGGCAGCCGGCGCCTTCTCGCTCTCCACCATTTCGGTTTCGAGCTTGCGCGCGTCGAACAGCCTGGCGAGGCGCGGCTGCAGCGCGCGGGCGAAGCGCGTGCCGAAGCGCGCGAACTCGCCCGCGAGATCCACCGTGTCCACGGTGTTCGCCAGCAGCTCCGGGCAGTGCTGCGCAGCGCGTGCCGCGCCGGAAGGGGCGGACGTTTCGATCATTGAACGATGAGCGAGCGGAAATAGACGTTGTCGACCCCGCCGAAGCCTTCATGCGCGATCAGCTCTTCGTTGATCGCAGCCGCCAGCCGCTTCTGCAGCTTGGCCTTGCCGTCGGCGCTGGAGATGGCGCCGATATCGGTCGAGGCGAGTTCGGTGAGGATGCGCGAACGGATCGCCAGTTCGTGATCGTGGATCCACATCAGCACGCGGCCGTCCTTCTGCGTCGATGCGGCGAGGCTGACCTGCACGAGGTTGGCACCCCCGGCGAGGTTGGAGGTGAACTCCTCCTGGAATTCGTAATAGGCGGTGCGGTACTTGCTGCCGCCCGATCCATGGACGACCTTGCCGCCCTTGGAATCCTTCTCGCTCTTGATCTCGTAAGGGTCCGTCTCGCCCTTGAGGACGTATTGGGGGCCCTTGTCTTCCTTCTCTTCGTGCGCGCCGCCGATCATGCCGGTGGCGAAGGCGGCATAGGTGCCCCCGCCGCCCGCACCGATCAGCACGAGCCCGATCAGCAGGAATTTCATGAAACCGCCCTTCTTCTTCTTGGGCGCGTCGTCAGTCGTTTCGGCGTCTTTGCTCATGGTTAATCCGGTCTATGGGGTGGTGGTTAATCAGGCGTAAATTCCGCCGTCGGATTTCGGATTGCGCTGGCCCTGCGGGTCGCCTGCGGATGACGGGTTGCGCCCCTGGCGGGACTGTTCGCGCCGGTCGGACTGGCTGGCGCCTGCATCGCCGGACTGGCGCGCCCCGGCCTCTGCGCCGGCGCCGGAGCTTCCTGACTGGGTGGCTTGATTTTGCGCGGAGCCGGTCGCCTGCGCTTCGCTGCCGCGCAGCTGCGGCCGGTCGGCAGCAATGGCCGCAGCGACCGAACGCTGCGTCTCGCTGTCCTGCGCCGCGACTTCGACGTCGAGCGTGCGCCCGCTCGTCTCGAAGGTCAGCGACAGGTTGCCGAGTTCCTTGTGTGCAACGGAGATGGTGGCCGACGCGCTGCCCGCGCTGTCGCGCGCGGCGGCAATCCTGTCCACCAGCGCTGCAAGCTCGGGGAAATGGGGCAGGGAGCTGGACGGGGTTGCCACTCCCAGCGGAGCGGTTGGTGAAGGGCCGCCCGGTAGCGGCGCGGCGAGGGGCGACGTAGCGGAAGCAGGGCTCGCTCCCGCATTCGAACCGGCGGAGAGCATGGCGGGCTGGGCCTGGTCGACGCCAGAGGCCGGTTTTTCCGCCGCGCGGATCTGCAGGCTCATACCGGTCTGCGCGCCGTCCCGATCGTTCTTGGCGGGTTGAGCGGCGGATGTTCTCTGCGCGGCCTGACGCTCGGCATTCCCGGAGGAAGCCTCTTCGCTGCCCCCGCCATCGCCGCGAGCGAAGTCGCCACCTTCCTGCGAAGCGATATTCTGGAGCCCGGTCGTCCCGGGAAGCACTCTGGCAACCGCGCTGTCGCCTGTCTCGGGCCGGATGCCCCCTCCCGTACTGGCCGGCGCGCCTGCGGTGGGCGCCACGAGCTGTGCGACGATGCTTGCCGGGGCAGGGTGCCCGGGCACCAAGGCGGCATCGGGCAGGGGCGGTTCGGGCGTCTGTTCGGATTTGCCCTGCGCGCCTGCCTCCGGCGACCGGGTTTCAGCGTCATCGGCAGTCGGGCTCGACGGGTCGCTCTCCGGAAGAATCCCGGTCTCCGCGTCTTCGCGGGAGACGGGCTGGGCCGATCCGGCATCGGCTTCGGTGTTCGCTGCAAGCTGCTCGCGCGTCAGGCCCGGAACATGGCCGCGGCCGTTTGCCTCCAGACCGGCAGTTTCGGGCCGCGCTTGCGGCAAGGCCTTGCCGGTCGTCGCAAGCGGATCGGCGCCCGGTTGCCCGTTCTGCGCCGCGCCTTTGGAGGCGGGTGGCAAGACGGCTGTATCTCCGGCCCCGGCATCGGTGGTTTCCTGCGCATCCCCGGCCTCTTTACCGCCAGTGCCGACAGCCTGGCCGAGCAATTGCGCGAAGGCTTGCGGCAGCGTTCGCCCCGCTTCCAGGGGAGGCAGCCCCTCAAGCGGGAGCCCCGCGTGTTCGGAGGATACGGTAGCGGACAGATTGAGAGATAGCGCGGTCATTAGGGCCCCGTGGGTTGATCGCATCCCGCTATTCAAGATGCGTGCCAACCGGCTGTCCGGGCACTCTGTCCGCTTATCTCGCGGCGAGTTTCTCGCGCAGGACGGAGGCCGCTTCGCGATAGTCTTCCTCGGCCCGGCGGCGACGGCGCTCGTTCCGGGCCAGCGCGGCCATCGAGGCTTCGGACTGGTCGCGCGCATCCTGCGCATGCCGTTCCGCCATGTGGCTGAGATCGCGCAGGTGGCTGCTCATCGTGCCGCTGCGGCGCAGGCTCTGGGCATCGGTTGCATCCCTGCTCGCAGCGTAGTGCGCAGCGAGTGCGCGGGTCTTGGCGGACACTGCGTCGAGCCGGGCGCGCTGCGTCTCCGCCTCGGCGGCGGCGAGGGCGGACTGCCGCTGCTCGACCGTGCGCACACGCTCGATCAGCCGGGTGCGTTTGAGGCGGCGTTGCTCAGCCGTCATCGGTCATCAGGTCCTGCAACTGGCCGACCGCTTCGAACAGCGAAACGTGTTCTGTGACATCCTGCCCCAGGAAGGCGGACATTGGCTCGTGCATGGCAATTGCCTTGTCGAGGCTTGCGTCCTGACCGGGCCGGTAGGCACCCATGAGCACCAGATCGCGGTTCTCTTCGTAGACCGCGTTCAGCGCACGGAACTTGCGCGCGGCGACCACGTGGGCCGGGGGCACGATGTCGTTCATCACGCGGCTGAGCGATGCGCCCACATCGACCGCCGGGTAGCGGCCGCGCTGCGCGATATCGCGCGAGAGCACGATATGCCCGTCGAGGATGGAGCGCGCGGTGTCCACCACCGGATCGTTCTGGTCGTCCCCGTCGGCCAACACGGTGTAGATGCCGGTGATCGCGCCGCCGCTTTGCGCGGAATTGCCCGCGCGTTCGATCAGCTTGGTGATGGTGGAAAGGGCAGAGGGCGGATAGCCGCGCGCTGCGCCCGGTTCACCCAGCAGCATGCCGATCTCGCGTGCGGCGTGCGCAACGCGGGTCAGGCTGTCGAGGATCAGCAGCACCTTCTTGCCCTGGCTGCGCAGTTCCTCGGCAATGGAGGTCGCCAGCATCGCGCCGCGCAGGCGCAGGTTCGCGGCGTGGTCCGCCGGTACCGCGACGATGGCGGTGCGCTGGCCTTCGGGCCCGCTCATGTGCCGCGCCACGAAATCGGAAACCTCGCGCGCGCGCTCGCCGATCAGGCCTACCACGATGGCGTCCGCTTCCGCGCCGCCGACGATCATGTCCATCAGCACGGATTTCCCCACGCCCGATCCGGCCATGATACCGACACGCTGGCCGATGCCCAGCGTGGTCAGTGCATTGAGAGAGCGGATGCCGGTATCGAAAGGCTGGGTCACGCTGGTCCGGTCGAGTGCGCCGGTGCGCCACCCGCCAGCGGGCCATTCGCGCGTGGCGCGCACCGGGCCGCGGCCATCGATGGGTTGGCCCGAGGCATCGACCGCGCGTCCGAGATATTCCGGCCCCACGGTGAGCATGCCCGGCTTGCCGTCGGGCCGGACCATGGCGCCCGGGCGCAGCAGCACGGTGTCGCCCAGCATCATCATGATCGTGTGGCCGTTACGAAAGCCGATGGCTTCGGCGTAGTGCTGCTGTCCGCCGCCATGGACGATGGAGCACACGCTGCCCACGGGCACGCCGAGGCCGCTGACCTCGATCAGCCCGCCATCGCATGCGACCACCCGGCCGAAGCGGCGCGGCGCCAGATCGACCGATCCGCCGGATAGGGGGGCAAGGGTTTCGTCGAGCAGGTTCAGCATGGTGCCGGTGTCAGCATTGGCCGAGCGCTTCGGCGATGGCCTGGCGCCACTGCGCCGGCCCGTCTTCCACGCCGCCGTCCTCTGTATCAATGCGCAGCCCGCCGCGCTCGATCGTGGGATCGGGCACCAAAGTCAGCGCCGGATCAATCAGCGGCATGACAAGTGCGTGGTCGCTGGGGTTGAGGTGGATCACGCGCTCATCGGTCTTGCGCTGCAGCAGCGCGGCTGCGGCTTCGACCCGGCGGGCGAGGCCTTCGATATCGAGGGCCAGCGGCAGCACCGCGTCTTCGCACAGCGCGCGCACGGTTTCCTGCAGGCGTTCGCGCAGTTGCCGGGCGCTGTCTTCATCGAAACGCGCGAAGGCCAGGCTTATCGCCTCCCGCGCGGAATCCTCTTCCGCACGCTGGGCCGCCGCTTCGGCCATTGCTTCCGCGCGCCCTTCCTCGCGGCCCCGGGCGAAAGCGTCTGCCAGGGGATCGGCCTTGCCCGGACCATCCGAATTGGCGGGTTCGGACGGAACGTAGCCTGCGTGGAAGGTGACGTTCGGGGTGAACCCGCGCCGTTCGCGCAGTTCGTTGACCGGCAGCCTATACGTAGTCATCGTCGGCTTCGCCCATGATGAGTTCGCCGTCCGCGATCAGGCGCTTGGCTATCGCGATAACCTCGCGCTGGGCGGCATCGACTTCGGCCCGCTTGATGCGGCCCATGGTCTCGATCTCGTCGCGCAGGCCGTCGGCCGCGCGGGTCGACATGGCGCCGTAGAAGATCTCGCGGTCGTCGGGGTCGAGCCCGCGCAGCGAGTTGATCAGCGTCTCGTTCTCGATCTCGCGCAGCAGCGTGCCGATCTGCCGGGCGTCGAGCACGAACAGGTGCTCGAACTTGAACATCTCGTGTTCGAGCTGCTGGTGGAGCGCCTTGTCGATCTTGCTGATCTTCGGCATGACCTCCTTTTCCACGCTGCGATGCGCGCGGTTGATGATCTCGGCCGCTTCCTTCACGCCGCCCATGGTCAGCGGAACCGATCCGTGACGGCGTTCGATCATGCCTTCGATCGTGTCTTCCAGAATCGCGATGGCCTGGCGCGAGACGGGGCCCAGCCGCGCAACCCGGTGCAGCACGGGCGTGTGCAGTTCGCGCGGCAGCGCGGCGAGGGCGGCGGCTGCGGTATCCGTATCCAGTTGCAGCAGCAGCACGGCAATCGCCTGGGGGTGCTCGTCTGCCAGCATCTCCGCGATCACGCCGGGATCAAGCCACCGCAGCACCGCGAGCGTGGGTGAGGGTTCCTGCTTCTGATCGGGCGCGACCTGCCGGATCAGGCTGTCCGCCTTCATGTCGCCGACCGCGCTGGTCAGCATGCGCTTCACATTGTCCACCCGGCCGTGCGCGGAGATCGCGCCGTTGTCTATCGACCGGGAAAAACCCGAGATCGCATCGGAAATCGCGTGCGGATCGATTTCGCCCAGCGCGCACATCCGCGTGGCGAGCTGACGCAGTTCATTCGGATCGAGCTGGGAGAGGATGCCGGTCGCGTCCTCCTCGCTCATCAGCATGACCATGATGGCCGCGTGGTCGATCCCGGCGCGCGGTTCGCTGGCGACATCGCTCATCTTGCGGCTCCTTCGGGCATCGGCTCGGCCAGCATGCGACGCAGTGCCATCACCGCATCCTGCGGTTGCTCGTGCGCGATCCGCTGGGCGAGCTGGATCTGTGCATCCAGCCCCTCGCGGTCGACCTCGCCATTCGGCGGCAGAAGCTGCGCGGTCGCCGGGCCGTTCTCCTCGTTCTTGGACTTGCCGCCCTTGCCGCGCAGCATCTTGAGTGCCGGGCGAACCGCCAGCAGCAGCACCAGCAGCACCGCCAGCAGGGCGACCGCGTTGCGGACCACCATGGCAAACCAGCCGGTTTCGTAGAACGGCGGCTCTTCCACCGTCACCTCGGTAAAGGGACGGGTCACGACGGTGACGATATCGCCGCGTTCCTCGCGCGCGCCGACCGCGGCGGAAACCAGCTTTTCGATATTCTTGATATCGGCCTGGCTGGCATTGGCGAGCGCGTTCTTGTCGATCGCCACCGCGACGGACACGTGCTTGAGCGCGCCGGGCGTGAGGTTGGAGACCGAGACTTCGCGGCCCAGTTCGTAGGTGCGCGAGGCGGATACATCGGCGGGCCCCTGCGTGGCCTGTTCGGGCGGGGTATCCTGCGGTGCACGGTCGGCCAGCTCGGGATCGGCGGGCGGAGTGTTCGCGGTGGCGCCCGGAATGCCGCCTGCCTGCGTCTGCGGCATCTGCGTTTCCTGCGTCGTCTCGCGGCGGACCACGCCATCCTTGTCGTAGCTTTCGCGCGCCGAGGTGACCTCGTTCATGTCCAGCTCCACCTGGACCTGGCTGGAGAAAGCGTTCGCGCCGATCATGGGGGCGAGTAGCTGGTCCACCTGCGCGGTCAGCTTGGCTTCCATCTGGGACTGCAGATCCAGCCGTTCGTTGTTCGCGCCTTCGCGCCTGCCGGTCAGCAGCTTGCCGTGCTGGTCGACCACGCGCACCGCGTCGATGGAAAGACCCGGTACCGATCCCGCAACCAGATTGACGATCGCGGAAACCTGGCTGTCGGCCAGCTGCCGGCCATTGGCCATGCGCACCATGATCGAGGCCGAAGGCGCAACGTCGTCGCGCACGAAGACGGAGCGTTCGGCCTTGGCGACATGGACGCGCACGCTCTCGACACCGTCGATTTCCTTGATGGTGAGCATCAGCTCACGCTCCTGCGCGGCGCGCAGGCGATCGCCTTCCAGCGTCCGGCTGGCACCCAGCGGCAGGTTTGCGATCATGTCGGCGCCGGTTTCGGGCGCAGCGATGGCGCCGTCGGAGGCGACCAGCATGCGCGCGCGATACAGATCGCTTTCGCTGACGGTCAGCGTGCCAGTGTTGTTGTCGATCCTGTAGCCGATCCCCGCCTGGTCGAGGCTGGCGACCACCGAGGCGCGGCTGGCATCGTCGAGCGAGGAATACAGGACGCGCTGCGGCCCCGGCGCGAGCGTCGCCCAGAGCAGCGCTGCAATGCCCAGGCCCGCCATTCCGACGAACCAGGGCAGCACCTTCCGGACAAGCGGCTGTGCGGCGAAGGCGCGGGCGCGCTCGCCCACGTTGCCCGTGCCCGAGGTAAGCGGTTCGAGGATGGAGCCTTGGCCCGGCGCAGGCCCTTGCGGGGCGCCGTTAGCGGGTACCAGACCGGCCATTTATCAAACCCCCATCCGCATGATTTCCTGGTAGGCGCTGAGCAGCTTGTTGCGCACCTGCAGGGTGGCTTCGAAGGCAACGCCCGCTTCCTGGCGGGCCAGCATGACCTTGGCGATATCGGTCACTTCACCGCGCTCGTAGGCGGCGGTAATGTCGCCCGAACGCTGCTGCGCGGCGTTGACGCCGTCCAGCGCGGTTCTGAGCGAATCCGCAAAGCCACCGGCTTCCTGCGCGGGCTTGGCCTCTGCGGGGGCGGCGTCCTTGTTCTGGTGCAGTTCCTGCAGCACGCTGGAACGGTCGATGATCTGCTGGCGCAGCGCCATGACCTGATTGATCGAGCCGGCTCCTCCGGCCCCGGAAAGCGGGTTCATCGGGAGCCTCCCACGGCGATCCCGGCCTCACGGAAGGATGCGAGGCGATAGCGCAGCGTGCGTTCGCTGATGCCGAGCTGGCGCGCGGCTTCCGCGCGGCGTCCGTTGCACGCGTCGAGCGTCTCCATGATGGCGTTGGCTTCGTGCTGTTTCACGATCTTGGACAGCTTGCGCGAGCCACTGGCGGGCAAGGCAACCGGCTGGGCCACCGTCTCGGCAATCGGAACCACAGCCGCACGTTCGCTCGCGGCGACCGAGCGGACCGCGGTGTCGAACACGATGTGTTCTGTGGTGATAGCGGTCTTGCCCGATGCGAGCAGCAGCGCGCGGCGGATCACATTTTCCAGTTCGCGCACGTTGCCCGGCCACTTGTGGGCGCGCAGCACGGCGAGCGCGCTTTCGGAGAGCCAGGGAATCGGCTGGCCCTTCGTGTGATGACGCAGGATCATCGCGAAGGCGAGCGGAGCGATGTCGCCCGTGCGCTCTGCCAGCGGGTGAAGCGTCATCGGGAACACGTTGAGGCGATAGAACAGGTCTTCGCGGAAGCGACCGGCGGCCACTTCGGATGGCAGATCGCGGTTGGCGCAGGCGATCACCCGTACATCCACCTTGATCGGGCTGGTCGCACCGATCGGCACGACTTCGCCTTCCTGCAGCGCGCGCAGCAGTTTCGCCTGCAGCGGCAGCGGCATTTCGGCAATTTCGTCGAGCAGCAGCGTGCCGCCGTGGGCCGCCCGGAAGAAGCCTTCGCCCGAGGAATTGGCTCCGGTAAAGGCGCCCTTCTCGTGACCGAAGAGCAGGGCTTCGAGCATCGTTTCCGGAATGGCGGCGCAATTGACCGCGATGAACGGCTTGTCCGACCGCGCGCTGCGCTGGTGCATGAATTTGGACAGCACTTCCTTGCCGGTGCCGGTCGGCCCGTGGATCAGCACGGGAATGTCGGTCTGCGCCAGCCGGTCGGCGAGCGAGATGACCGCAAGCGAAACCGGGTCGGCTGCCACCGGCCCGCCATTGGCGCAGAGAAGTGCGACCAGCGCGGCGGTGGTCGTTTCCCCCGATGGATCGGCGTAGCGGATGGTACCACCCTTGCCGGCAAGCTCGATGGCGTTTTTTTCTGCCCGTTCGAGCACGATCGTGCGACCGCTGTGGCTGGCCTTCGGATCGTCCGCGTCGACCAGCTGAACCGGCCGGTCGAAGAAGAGCGATGTGGCGATCCCTGTGAGCCGCGATGCGACGGCACCATGTTGCCGCCTGAATCGCGCGCTCTCGTCAACCCCAATCATGTCGGCCCCCCGTTCAGCCTTTAACGTCTTTCGTTAGGCACGTTTTTGCCGGTGGACGTACAAAACTTGGTTACTTTTAGTCGGCGTGTTTTCCCCATGGGTATAAATACCCATTCGAGAAATGTTTTCGGCCTAAGCCCTTAATTCCCCGCGCACCCTGCCGGTCTGTGTCCCAGCTGCTGCGAACCGATCCTACCCACGGCAGTGATCTTTTTTGTCAGGGAGACTTTGAAATGAGCGTTATCAACACGAACATCAGCGCGATGAAGGCGGCCAATGCGTCGTCGCAGGCCAACAAGGCCCTGGGCACTGCCATGGAGCGCCTTTCCACCGGCAAGCGCATCAACTCGGCCAAGGACGATGCGGCCGGCCTCGCCATTGCCACCAGCATGACCGCACAGGTCCGCGGCATGAGCCAGGGCATCCGCAATGCCAACGACGGCATCTCCATGGCTCAGACCGCCGAAGGCGCGCTGAGCGAAGTGACCAACATGCTGCAGCGCCAGCGCGAACTGACGGTCCAGGCTTCGAACAACACCTACTCGGCTGGCGACCTTGCCAACCTGAAGTCGGAAATGGACGCCCTCAACACGCAGATCGGCAACGTCCTCGGCAACACCGAGTTCAACGGTCAGAAGCTGTTCGACGCGTCTGCAGGTACCGCCGGCACCGTGACGATCCAGGCCGGTGCGAACGAATCCGATACGGTCGACATCGACCTGTCGACCGATCTCACCAGCGACGCCGATCTGGCTGCCGCCGCTGCGGTTGACGTGACGGCTCTGGCAGCTGGCGATATCGCCCTGTTCGACACCGCGATCGAAACGATCTCGACCGTGCGTGCGGGTCTGGGTGCCTCGCAGAACCAGCTGGAATCGGCTGTGACCAACCTCAACAACAACATCACCAACCTCTCCGATGCGCGTTCGCGGATCGAAGATACCGACTACTCGGCCGAAACGACTGCGCTGGCGAAGGCGCAGATCCTCAGCCAGGCTTCGGGCGCCATGCTGGCCCAGGCCAACCAGAGCCAGCAGAACGTCCTGTCGCTGCTGCGCTAAGTTTCAGCTTCCCAATCAACAACAAGGCAGATGGCCCGTCGCTTCCGAGCGGCGGGCCATTTGCATATGACCTTGGGGCAGAAAGCTGCGGCCTTCAGGGCTTCTGCGGCCAGACCACGAGATCGGCGAAGGTACGCATCACCGGCTCGCCATCAATGCCGTAAAATCCGGGGCTGAAGCGGCTGTCCTTCGCAACCTGCATGATCGCTTCGCATGCGGCGGCTTTGAAGAGCTCATCCTGCCCTCCCGTCCCGATCGCGCAGGCGGTCGCGTTGCCTTCGGGATCGATCGTCAGCCGATACCAGATTTGACTCGCGCCATCTTCCGATTGCGGCCGTGGCAGGTCTTGCGAGGTTACGCTGCGGCCCGAGACAAGTTCGGGGGCGATGGCCCAGGAGACCCGGCTCTCGAATACGCGCAATCCCGGTTCTTTCGCGTCGGCGGGCAAGCGCTGAAACCTTGCACGGCGCGTTGCTTGCGCGCAGGTCGCCTCGTTCAGGGCGGGATAGATGCTGGCGTGTGTAATCTCGCAGCTTTCCACCCGGCCGCCGGGGCCTACGAGAAGGCGATATCCGACCTGGCCCTGTTCATCGGTACTCATCGACCGGATGGGATAAGAGAACCAGCGGTTCGGCTCGGTCCGCGGTTCGGCCTCGGGCAGCGCCTCGTCTTGTGCGAGCAGCGGCCCTGCGGCGAACATGGCGGCCCCCGCAGCCAGCGCAGCGATCCGTTTGCCTGAGCTCATTGCGATCTCCCAGCTCGACCTTCCGCACGAGATTTGCGGAATGGATCGTCCGGGGCAAGAGCGATGGCCTTGCATCAGCCCTCAGGCCCGCGCGCATTCACCAAGAATGGTAACCATCCTTGGAAAGGGAGTTTGGGAGAGCGGCTGTTCTTCGCGTCCGGAAACCGTCGGGATACCCCGGCCGCCAATCCGGCTGGCGATGCGATCAGTGCGCGAGGACGATCGAGATCCTGCGGTTGCGCGGGTCGGACGGGTCGTCCTTTATCAGCAGTTCGGTATCCGCGACGCCTTCGATCCGGCGGAAGCTCGCATCGGGAATGCCTTCGTTCATCAGCGTCTGCCGGGTGGCTTCCGCGCGTCCGGCGGAGAGCGACCAGTTGTTGACCCGGCCGGGATGCTTCCATTTCAGGCTGTCGGTGTGGCCGCGCACGATGATCTTGCGCTCTTCCGGCTCGATGGCGATGGCGATGGCGCCCAGCAGGGCCGTGGCCTCGCCGGTCAGCACCGTGGTGCCGAGGTTGAACATCGAGAAATCGGCGTCGTCGACCAGATCGATCCGTACGCCCTCGGTCGTATCGACCATCTTCACCTGGCTCATCAGTTTGGCCAGCTTGGCATTCTGGGCCAGCTTTTCTTTGGTGCGCGCGGTGATCCGCTGGATCATGCGTGCCGCTTCCTTGGGCCCGCCGCTCGCGTCCCTGGGAATGGTGATGCCCTTGTTGCCGGTCTGCCCCTGGCGGTTGGGATAGTCGTCGACATCGGTCAGCGAAGCTCCGGCGAGCAGGCCGTTGGCGCCCGCGCCACTGTCCTTCACCTTCACCAGCGTCGGCGTGAAGTAGTCGGCCAGGCCCTTGCGCTGGTCCTCGGTCGTCGCGCCGAGCAGCCAGAGCAGCAGGAAGAACGCCATCATCGCGGTCACGAAGTCCGCATAGGCGACCTTCCAGGCTCCGCCGTGGTGCCCGCCTTCGATCACCGTCACTTTCTTGACGATGATGGGCGGAAGATTGTCGCCTTCCTTGGCCGGCATGTCAGCGACCCCGCAGCGCGTCGAGCAGTTCGGTCAGGCCGGGCCGCACGCTGTGGCCCAGCCCGGAGCGGGCGCTTTCCACCACCAGCGGCTGCGGATGGCCGTAGAGCGAGGCGATGATGACCTGCTTGACCGCGTGGAAGATCTGCTCGTCCTGCTCCAGCACCTGCTTGAGGCGGGTCGAAAGCGGGCCGACGATGCCATAGGCCAGCAGCACGCCCAGGAAGGTGCCGACCAGCGCGGCGCCGATCATCTTGCCCAGCACTTCGGGCGGCTTGTTGATCGAGCCCATGGTTTTCACCACGCCCAGCACGGCGGCGACGATGCCCAGTGCAGGCAGCGCATCGGCCAGCGACTGAAGCGCGTGCTGCGGTTCGTGCAGTTCATGGAAATGCGTCTTCATCGCATTGTCCATCACCTCTTCCACCGCGTGGGTTTCCAGCGTGCCGGACGACACGACCAGCAGCGTCAGCGTATCGGTAATGAGGCCGATCAGCGCCTTGTTCTTCAGGAGGTTGGGATAGGCGCTGATGATCGTGGAGTTTTCCGGCTCGTTCACATGGCTTTCCAGCGCCACCGGCCCCTCGGTCTTGAGCACCTTCATCAGCTGCGTGGTCAGCGCGATGGCGTCGATGTGGTCCTGCTTGGTGTGCTGCGGGCCCTTGAAGATCTTCATGAACGCGCCGCCGATCGCCTTCAGGCTGTCGAGCGAGTTGCCCGCGATGGTCGCGCCAAGCGCGGCGCCACCGATGATCAGCATTTCGTAGGGCAGGGCGTGCAGCACGGGGCCCATGGCGCCTCCGCTCAGCACGAAGCCGCCGAAGACGAGGACCAGCAAGACAACGATGCCGATAATCGCGTACATGAATCAAATTCCCCCTAGGTCGCGCGGTCAGCGCAGCATCGTGAACAGGTTGAGATTGGCGAGACGCACGAAGCTGGCCTGGCTCGCCTCGAGCACGGTCATCATTTCCTGCAGACGGGTCATCGTCACCGCCGGATCGGCGCCGCCCATGACCGATCGTTCGTCTGCGATCCGCTCCAGATTATCGGTACGCCGGTCGGTCATGAGCTCCAGCCACGCCATGCGTGAACCGAGCACGGTCTGCGCGGTGGTGACCTTTTCGAAACTCGTGTCGAGCGTGCTCAGCCCTTCGCGCGCCGCGTCGGCGGATGCCTGGCCACCTCCGCGCAGCGCGGTGGAAAGCGCCGCCAGCTCGGCGAAGATATCGGATTGCGTTCCGTCTGCCGCCTCCAGCGAGAAGATCTGCGGACCGGTATTTCCCGGCGTGATGGTCTGGCCTTCGCCGATCTCGACCTCGTCCAGCGTCGCGGTGCCGATATAGGTTGCAACGCCGGTGACGGGATCGACATCGTAGGCATTGCCCACGGCCTGCCCGCCGAACAGCGAATGGCCCGAGGCGTTGCGGCCATTGGCAAGGCCGAGCAGGTTTTCGCGCAGACCGTCCAGTTCGGTCGCGATCGAGGCGCGCTGTTCGTCGCTGGTGGTCGCGTTGGCCGCGTGCAGCGCCAGTTCGCGCGCGCGGCTGATCATGACCGTCATCTGGCTCAGCGCCTGATCGGTGAACTTCAGGTTGTTCTCGGCCGCCTCGGAATTGCGCGTGTCGACCTTGCTGATGCGTTCCTCGCGGTCGAGCATGCGTAGCCGGGCTGCGGCCACCGGATCGTCGGAGGATTTCTCGAGCCGCTCGCCCGTGCCGATCTGCTTCTGCAGGTTTTCAGCGCGCGCGCGCAGGGCGCCGATCTGGGTTGCGGAGCGCTCGTAGAACGCGCCTGTGCTCAGATTGATCATCGGCCGATCCCCATCAGCGTGTCGAAGATGTCGCTCGCCACCTGCATGGCCCGGCCCGACGCCTGGAATGCCTGCTGGTAGCGGATGAGATTGGCGGCCTCGTTGTCGAGATCGACGCCGGACTGTTCCTCCAGCGCGATGCGTGCGGACGAGGCGATCGTTTCGAGCGCGCTTTGCGTCACCGCGCGTCCGGCTACCTTGCTCGACACATCGAACAGGATCGAATTGACGCCTTCCGCCGGATTGGCGGCGGTCAGCGCCTGCCGCATGTCGGCGAGGTTCTGCTGGTCGCGCTCGTTGGCGGCAGAGCCTGCCGGCGCCGTGGCGAGGCCCGCGCCGCTGGTCAGGACGACCGACAGCGTGCTCGCGGTGGTTCCGCTGAACATCGGCTGGCCCGCGCTTCCGTCGAGCGCCGCGCCATTCATCTGGGCGGCGTTCATGGTGGTTGCGATTGCGTTCGCCGCATCGTCGAGGCGCGTCTGGATCGCGGCGAGATCGCTTAAGGCCAGCGCGGCGCCCGTCAGGCTGCCCGAACCCGGCGTGATGGCCTGACCGTCGATGGCGAAGGACAGCGTTCCGTCGGCCCCGACCGTGGAAGTCATGGTGCCGACCGTGCCACCATTGACGAAGGCGGTACCGGGCGTCGGCCCGATGGCGACGGCGACCGTCCCGTCGGAGGCGAATTTCGTGTCGAGCGAGGCGAAAGCGCTCATCTTCTCGAGCAGGTTGTCGCGCTGGTCGAGCAGGGCGGCCTGGTCGTTGCTGCCGACGCCCGAACGCGCGAGGCGCAGGTTCACCCGCGCCAGTTCGGCGCCGTAGGTGTTCATGTTCTCGACATTGGCGAGTGAATCGAACCGCAGGCCTTCGCCCACGGACGCCAGGCTGGCTGCGGTGATGTTGAATTTGGCGGCCAGCGTTTCCGCCTCGG
>NZ_AEUE01000011.1 GCF_000186705.1 Citromicrobium sp. JLT1363 | reverse complement strand
GACGCGTGGTATGACCAATACGACGTTATGGTGAACCATTACGCGCAACTTTGCGACGACGCGGGCGGCGTTGCGGGCTTCGTAATTGGGTCGGAACTTGTCGGCTTGAACCGCAGCCGCGACGCGTTGGGTTCCTACCCGTCGGTTGACCGCCTAGTGTCGCTTGCGGCTTCGGTTAAGTCTACTGTGGGTAGCGGCACCGACGTAACCTACGCCGCCGATTGGTCAGAATGGTATCATAGCGCGAGCGACGGCCATTGGTTCCACCTTGACCCGCTTTGGTCTTCGCCGAATATCGACGCTTGCGGTATTGACAACTATTTGCCGTTGTCCGATTGGCGCGACGGAACGCAGCACCTTGACTACGACGGGGTTAACGGGCCGGTTTCGCCATACGAACCCGACTACCTGCGGTCGAATATCGAAGGCGGCGAATACTTCGATTGGTATTACTTGAACGCAGCCGACCGGGCCGCGCAAATCCGCACGCCTATTACCGACGGTGCCTACGGTAAACCATGGGTATTCCGCAACAAAGACTTCCGTTCTTGGTGGAATAACTACCATTACAACCGCCCCGGCTACGTCGAAGACGCTTCGCCGACGGGTTGGGTTCCTAATTCAAAGCCGATTTGGTTTACTGAATTCGGCTTTCCTGCGGTCGATAAAGGCACCAATCAACCAAACGTTTTCTACGACCCTAAGTCTTCCGAAAGCGCCTACCCCTACTTTTCTACGGGTTTGCGCGACGACTTCATACAACGCGTCGCTACTGAAACCGTGCTTGACTATTGGCGCAACAATACGCCCGAAAGCGGCGGGCTTAAAATGATTGAACCGCGCAATATGTTTATTTGGACATGGGACGCGCGACCGTTTCCCGATTGGCCCGCACGCGGCACCGTATGGTCAGACGGGGGCTTGTGGTTCAAGGGGCATTGGTTCACCGGGCGGCTTGAAAGCGTGCCCCTAGCCCGGCTTGTGGCGGCGCTGTGCGAAAAGGCGGGGCTTACCCCCGACCAATACGACGTTACCGGCCTATACGGCCCCGGTGCGCTTGTGCGCGGCTATGAAATCGACAAGGTAGGCAAGGTGCGAACGCAGCTTGAAACCCTTATGGAAGCCTACCTTTT
>NZ_AEUE01000012.1 GCF_000186705.1 Citromicrobium sp. JLT1363 | reverse complement strand
CGATTTGTCCGAACGTTCCCAACGTATACCCTTGTCAGACATTTTCTTTTCTATCGTATCAACGTCGCTTTCGCGCACGTCCCTAATTTGGTTATCGGCGGGGCCGGGCTGCGGTTGCTTCGTAATCCAGCCCGAACCAAGCAACGAAATTTCGCGGTCGCGTATTCCTTCCGCAACCTTCGGTGCCGACATTTTCAAACCTTGGTTCGTGCCGATTTGTTCGGTTCCATACCATTCCGCGAATTGAACAAGCGTGCCGCGCGGCGGGCACCACGTAGACCCGTCGGGCAATTCAACTTCTTCGCCGTTGGCTTCGGCGAACCAACCGACGCTAAACGGGTGACTACTGCCCCAATCAAATGCGCGGTCAATGTGCCAGCCTTCGGGAATAGGAAAGCGCGAAATAATGTGCGTGTCGCGCGACCAAAGGTCGTCAAAGGCACCGCCTGCGTTCACGTCCCAAGACCCTTTAAGCCATGCTTCGCGCAAGTTCGGGTCTTTGATTTGTTCAAGTTCGGCGACGTATTCAGGCGGCAAGTAAANGTTTTCGCGGTAGCTACCGAAAATGGCTACCTGCGTTTTAACAACAACTTCGTCGCGTTGTGTTTGCGGGTTAAACACCGGGATTTCTTTGCGCACGACTTCGCCGTTTTTGGCGCACGTAATGAACCGCAGCTTAACCCAATTGTGCCCGGCCCGTTTGGGTTCGTAGTGCTGAATACTTCAAGCGGTATTGGCGGCAACGGTTTGCCGTTCGGCGTGTCGTATAGTGGTTCGCCGTGGTCGTCTTCCAAGGGCGGGCCGCCGTTATGCCCCATTTTTCGCGGCGTATCCCGCTTCGGGCTAAACGACGAACGGTTAGTAGACATTAACTTGTCGTATAGTTCCGACGTAGGATACTTGGTTAATTCGTTCCAGCCAATAAACGGGTATTCGTGACCGTGGAAGTTGTCGTAATCGGTCGCTTTCTTAGCGTGCCTAAAAAGCAATTCTTCGCCCGTAGGCC
>NZ_AEUE01000013.1 GCF_000186705.1 Citromicrobium sp. JLT1363 | reverse complement strand
AAGCCGGTTGGAACCGTCGTAGTTGGCTTGTATTCGCGTCGGGCGTTGAACACGCCGACCACGTAGCGCAGGCGCTTAACGCATTCGGTATCCCTTCCGCAGCCGTTCACCAAAAGACTAAGAACCGCGACGAAGTTATTAAAGACTTCAAGCGCGGGAAGCTGCGTTGCCTAGTCAACAACAACGTTTTAACGACGGGCTTTGACTACCCGCCCATTGATCTAATAGGCATGTTGCGCCCTACGGTGTCGCCCGGCCTGTGGGTTCAAATGCTAGGGCGCGGAACCCGGCCTTGGTCGGGCGGTTATATCGACGTAGGGGGCGGCGAAAAGGTCTACATACCTACCCCGAAAAGCGATTGTCTTGTGCTTGACTTTGCAGGCAACACGAAGCGGCTTGGCCCCATTAACGACCCGTGTATACCGAAGAAGAAAAAGGGCGAAGCGGGCGACGCGCCCGTGCGTATCTGCGACGTATGCGGAACTTACAACCACGCGTCGGCGGCATTCTGCATTTGCTGCGGCACGCCGTTTGAAAAGCGTGAAAAGCTAACCGACAAGGCTTCAACCGCCGACCTTATCCG
>NZ_AEUE01000014.1 GCF_000186705.1 Citromicrobium sp. JLT1363 | reverse complement strand
GTTTGGCGGCGTCAAGCGTCGCCTTTGCTTCGTTCCACGACATAATAGCTTCGTCGCGGGTCATTTCGGCAATGGGTTTCGGGGTTTGTGCGGTCATAGGTTGGTTGCCTTTCTACGTTGGCGTTGCGTTGTTCGTCTTTCGACACAACCGAACCTAAGCCTTGGACAATCCGCAGTCAACAAAAATTTTGCGCTTGCGGGATAAAATTTTTTCGCCTAGGGTCGGCAACGGATCAATGCCCACACATGACGGATACCCGAACCCATGACCGACACTTATACGCCGCGCCTTCGTGCTAAGGTGCTAAAAATTATCGAAGAAAGGCCGCGCACGGTCACACTTAAAGACATTGCCGAAGGTGCCGACGTGCCCCTTGCATGGCTTAAGACGTTCGCGGCTGGAAACATTGGCGACCCTTCGGTGAACCGCGTAGAAGTGCTTTACGTGTATCTAACAGGGAAGTCGCTTGATGTTTGAAGCCCTGTTTAACATACCACAGGAACTACGCGACTACCCGCAATGGGTTGTTTGGCGCTACGAAGACCGCGACGGCGACAAACCGACGAAGGTTCCTTACGACCCGA
>NZ_AEUE01000015.1 GCF_000186705.1 Citromicrobium sp. JLT1363 | reverse complement strand
CCGAACTTGTCGCTATACTTCGTCGTAACTCGGCCCTACGGTGTCTTCAACAATGAAGTCGCCCGTTCGCGCCGGGGCCAAGTCAACGCCGTTGTGTTGTTCAATGCACAACTGCGCTTGCGCGTTTGCCAGCCGCACCAACGCGTCGGCGTCGGTCAAGCTGCACACGTAGCCGGTTTCGGTAGGGAAGGTAAGGGACAACAAACCAAGCCCCTTACCTTCTAGGTAGTCCATAGCCTTGTAGGCCAAGGGTTCAAGCACCGCGTCGTCGGCGGAAAGCGTAACGCCCCGCTTCGTCGCATACGCGCGAATGGTCGCAAGGTCGGCGAAGCTATCCGCCCCGCTAACGCCCGTTCCGTCTTCAACAACAAGTGCCATAGTTGAACCCCTTTACGCGTTCGGCTTCCAAGCGGCTGCGGCCTTTGCCTTCGCGTCGGCGTCTTCTTTGGCCTTCTTCGCCGCTTCGTCGGTCTTTTTCTTGTCGGCTGCGGCCTTGTCGGCGTTCGCCTTGGCTTCGGCTGCGGTAGCGTCAAGCCCGGCCTTCTTCGCGTCGTCGGCGGCTTTGG
>NZ_AEUE01000016.1 GCF_000186705.1 Citromicrobium sp. JLT1363 | reverse complement strand
GGGGGTATCGGTCATGGTGTCACCTTTCCAATGGTTAGGGTCGCTTCGGTCACGGCACCGTAGGCACCGTAAGCCGACCCGTATTGCGCTGCGTCTACCTTAAGCGAAGACTGCCCCGAACCAAAGTCGGAAGTTTGGTCGGCTGCGCTGTAGGTGTAGGTAGGCGACGTGGTTTCGACTTCCCGAACAACCGTCGGGCCGTTGTAGATACGCACGCGGTAGCGTTCGAATTCTTCGTTAAGGGGCGGTTCGGACACGCCCCAATTATCGCCGTTAAACCGCGTGCGTCGCTTCCATGTCAAAGTAAGATCGCCCGCCGCGTTGGCTTCAAGCTGTAGGTCGGTGGGCGAATACGGCTGTAGCCCGCGTCGTGTCCCTGTGTGCGTAGCGGTCTTGTATGTGTCGTCGGTATTAGGGTAGCGCGACGGCCCGTAAAGAAATTGTATTTCATTCGAACTTTGTTCGTCGGTCAACACGACCGTTGCCAGCGTGTCGGGTTCCAGCAACACGACGGTAGACCCTGTGGGCACGTCGGTTCCTGTAATTGCCGCTTCGGTGCCAAGCTGGCCCCGCAACAGGTTCGTAACGTAGTAGGTTCCGTCGGGCTGCGGCGCTGCGGTCGTGAATTGTATAACTTCCCATTCGTTAACTGCGGCGTTGTATACGCCAATAGCCAACGCGCTATTCAGCATTATAGCTTCGGAAACACTGGAAATAGCGCCGTAGTCAAAAGCGATATGTAAAACCGTGCCCCTATCCCAACGACCAACCGGCCCCGGCTGCAACG
>NZ_AEUE01000017.1 GCF_000186705.1 Citromicrobium sp. JLT1363 | reverse complement strand
TCGCGCAATCCGTCGCACACGGCGTTCAACGTTTCCGTCGTGCCGTCGTCAAGTTCAATCGTCGGGTTGACGGTCGCGCTTGGCTTGGCGGTCGCGCAAGCGGTCACGGGCAGAATTAGGCACAGTATCAACAGGCGTCGCATTGTCGATTTCCTTTCGTTCCTTGACGTATTCTTTGATAGCGTCGTTTTCCATTTCATTGCGCGTAGCCTTTTCGGCGTCTTTGCGCGTCTTCCGGGTATACCCGAAAAACGCCGCCACAAGCCCCGCAACGATTGCCAGTGTGGGCAACAGGTCGCCCAAAAGCCCGTTAAGCATGGTCGCCCCCTTTCGGCCCCTGTGCGCGGCCTGTGCGGCCCGGTTGGTCTTTCAGGCGACCGACGATAACCCCAAGGGCCACAGCCGACACAATGAAGGGTCGCCATTCGTCGGGAACGTAGGCTTTCACGTCGTCGGGCAACGAAGCCCATACAAAGGGCAGAACCGCAAGCAACGCGGCAATCTGCA
>NZ_AEUE01000018.1 GCF_000186705.1 Citromicrobium sp. JLT1363 | reverse complement strand
GCGACCATGCTTCCGCCGTTCAACAACAACGAACTTTCAACGACGGTTTGCCCGGTGCCCGACACGATAGGCGACAAGGCCGCGAAGCCCGACTTAAGTTCGTCGGTCACGTCACCGGCCCTAGGGTCGGGCGTTAGCGTAGGGTAAGGCCGCAGGGTTCAAGCAAGGGATAACCGCGCGAAAGTTACCCGACTTGATTGCCAGCTTTTCGCCGTCAAGCTGCGTGATAGACACAGCCTTTTTGCAGCGCGACAACGCGTCGATTAGTCGGAACGTTTGTGGGCACAAGTTCAATTCTTCTTCGATTGGGTGCCCCATGGCAAGCACGCCGTCAAACGCGACGGCATAGTTTCCGGCAAGTCGGCAATGCGACTTAGCGATTAGGTCGTTTGCCTTATCCGCCTGCGCAAGCTTGATAAAGTCAAGCGCGACCGCTAGCGAAAGCTTCGGTTCTTTGTCGGCGGCTTTGGTTCGTTTACGCGGTGCCATTATCCCTATCCTTCACATGACGCTTAGGCAACACAGGTTCGG
>NZ_AEUE01000019.1 GCF_000186705.1 Citromicrobium sp. JLT1363 | reverse complement strand
AAGCGTCGGTCGGTCGGCAAACGCCTTCACGTCTTCGGCGGTAATACGGTTAATCGGTGCCATTGGTCTTCCTTTCAATCGGCCCGCCAAGTTCGGTAAGCGCGTTGCCAATGCGGGCGATAAGCGCGGCGCGGTTGGTCGTCGGGTGCGGCATAACTTCCGCGTAGGCCGCTGCAAGGGTCAGTTCGCAACGGGCCATTTCAATTGCGGTTTCAAGGCGCGCGATGTAGTTTCGCACGTCTTCGTCGCTGTTGTCAAGCTGTGCCTTCGTCGGCTTCGGGTCAGTCTTCATTGTCGGTTCCCTTCGTGAAGTGCTGCGCCATAATGCGCCGTTCAATGCTTGCGTAATCTACGTCAACCAACGGCGACCTGTCAACCGGGGGTTCGTTCATAACACGACGCAAAGTTGCTTCAACTTCTTCGTTTGTCAACGGGCGCGACTGCACCGTGAAGTCAAGCGTTTGCGGGTCAGGCTGCGCAGGAAACCGCCCCGTAACCGTCTTGCCGGTATACGTGACAAGCCCCCGTAAGAACTTGTCGCGGTCTTCCTGCGTCATTGCCGACCATTGTTCGTTGGTAAGCTTTGCCATTAGTCAAGCACCCCCATTTCGTCAAGATACTTCACCACGTCGCGCAAACACGCACCGGAACGGTAACGAACTTCGACGGTAACGCGGGTCATGCCTGCGGC
>NZ_AEUE01000020.1 GCF_000186705.1 Citromicrobium sp. JLT1363 | reverse complement strand
AGTTCGAAGCATTCAACAGCTACGCCGAAACGTCACCGTCGGGCCGTGGTCTTCATATCATTGTCAAAGGCCACATGCCTAACGGGCGTCGTCGCGGTAAGATTGAAGCTTATTCGTCGGGCCGGTTCTTCACAATGACCGGGCACGTTTACCGCAACGCGCCGGTTAACGAACACCAAGCTATTTTACAACAGCTTTGGACGGAACTAGGCGGGCATATCGAAACGCACACGATTAGCGGCGACATAGTTGAAAAGCTAACCGACGCCGAAGTTATCGAAAAGGCGTCTAACGCGGTCAACGGCGACAAGTTCTTGCGTCTGCATTCCGGCGATTGGCAAAACGACTACCCGTCGCAGTCGGAAGCCGACCAAGCGTATATGAACTTTCTAGCGTTCTATTCGCAACACCGTATTCAGCTTATGCGCCTATTCCGCAATAGCCCCCTAGGCCAGCGGGAAAAGGCACAGCGCAACGGCTACCTTAACTTCACTATCAACCGCGCCTTTGACCGCATGTTGCCGCCTATCGACGCCGAAGGTATCTTTAACCAAGCGGA
>NZ_AEUE01000021.1 GCF_000186705.1 Citromicrobium sp. JLT1363 | reverse complement strand
ATTGATATACGAAGCCCGCAAGTCGTCGCTACCCGGCCTACCGCAAAGTGCGCTAGAATGCGATAATGAATTTGTGAATAGTCCATTTTGCACCAATGCGAATGCCCCCTGTCGGGAATAAAGCACTTGCGAACGGCTTTGCCTAGTTTGGTGCGCGACGGGATATTTTGTAAGTTAGGGTCGGAAGACGCGAAGCGCCCTACCTTAGCCCCGTTGTCGTCGCCCTTAAGCGGGTGAAACTGTGGGAAGACCTTACCGCCTACGTTCTTGTCAAGAATATACGATTGAATGAACGTGCCGCACAGCTTTTCGCGTTCCCGAATATCGCGGATAATTTCGCCTAGCGGGTGTTCAAGCGCAGCTAGCCATTCCTTTTGCACCGACGGGTTGCCCGCTTCGGTAAGCGGCGTATCAATTCCTACGCGCTTGAATAGGGGGCCAAGTTGCCGCCCGTCGGTGCTATTCAGGCGGTAGCCGTATTCGGCGTAAATGCGGTCGTAAAGTGCGGCAATTTCAACCTGCATTTCGTCGTTAAGGCGCTGCGCTTGTTCTACGTCAACGCTAATGCCTTCAAGGCGCATACGGATTAGAAGCGGGATTAGGTCGCATTCCAGCCGGTAAACGTCAAGCAAGCCTTGCCGCAACATTTCTTCGTATTGGTGCGGGATAATCGACAAGGGCAAGTCGGCGTCGTCTTCGGCGTAGTGCCCGACAAGCCGGGGCGGTGCGCGAAAGATATTGCCGCGCGTTTCGCGCTTCGGTGTTTCCGGGTATGCAGCCCGTAGCCATTCGTAAAGCGCGTCGGTCGTCTTCGTGCGCCCTAGGTATTTGTGGCCTAGCACGTCAAGCGCGACTAGTGCGTTTTCGTCAATCAACGCTTCGGCAAACTGCACGTCATGCAACGGGCCGTCAACGTATACGCCTTCGGTCGTCAACCAACCTACGTCGTAAAGAAGGTTCGCCCCGGCCTTCGGTATCGTCGGCGTGTGCAAAGCTTCGCGTAGGAACCCGAAGACGCCGCGCGGGTCAAGGTTGTCGCCGCCTTCGACTTCGTGCCTTACCGGGAAATACCATTTACCCCGCGTGCCGTCGCGTGCCTGCGCAGCTAACGAAACGCCTACGATATGCCCGCGACCGCGA
>NZ_AEUE01000022.1 GCF_000186705.1 Citromicrobium sp. JLT1363 | reverse complement strand
TGTCAAAGAAGTAGGCGACGTGCTTTGGTATCTGTCGGCGGCGTGCAACGAACTTGGTGTAGACCTTGCCGAAGTCGCCTACGGCAACCTTTGCAAGCTGTGCGACCGGGGCGAACGGAACGTGCTTCAAGGGTCGGGCGATACGCGTTAACACATTCGCAATCGTAATGTGCTAATAAGGTGACGGCCCGCCCCCATGGGCCGCACCAAGCCAACGAAAGGATACACCATGGCTAGAAGGATTGAATACAGCGAAGCACAGGCAAACGAAGACGCCGAACAAATCTTGCGCAAGGTGCTTAAGCGCCAACGCTTCGGCTACGAAGTGCGCGACGCGCTTTCCGACGCGCTGCAAAAGATTGTGCAGCGGGCGGCGTCGGCATGACATACCGGAACCCGTGTGGGCATTGCAAAGGGTCGGGTATGCTATCCGGCCCCCTAAAGCTTATCCGCAGCGTGTGCCCGAAGTGCGACGGTCGCGGGTATTTCGAAGTAGCCAACGTCGTTAGCGGCCCGTTCGTGTCACGTATCGACACGCAGCCCGACCGCATATTGCAAGGCGCAATAGGGCAGTTGCAAAGCGTCGTAGTTATCGGCTA
>NZ_AEUE01000023.1 GCF_000186705.1 Citromicrobium sp. JLT1363 | reverse complement strand
CGGCCAAGATGACGCCGTTCGGCGGCACCATCGCCCACGGCTTCCTGACCCTTTCGATGATTCCCTATCTCAGCGCCGAAGCTGACCTGCCCAAGCCCGACGGGATCAAGATGGCCGTCAACTACGGCGGCAACAAGACGCGCTTCATCAACCCGGTGCGGAGCGGAAAGAAGATCCGCGGCCACTGGAAGCTGCTCGAAATGACCGAGAAGCGCCCCGGCCAGTGGCAGCAGACGGTCGAGATCACGATCGAGATCGAAGGCGAGGATAAGCCCGCCCTGATCTGCGAATGGATGACGATGTTCTTCGTCTAAATCCTTGGCGTGAGTCCCGGCGAAAGCTGGGACCTCATGCGATCAGGCAGCAAGAATAAGGAGGTCCCGGCTTCCGCTGGGACTCAGCAAGAGGACCCTTCCCATGACCCGTAGTGCAGTCATCGTTTCCACCGCCCGCACCGCCATCGGCCGCGCGTACAAAGGCGGCTTCAACAACACCAAGGGCGCGACCCTC
>NZ_AEUE01000024.1 GCF_000186705.1 Citromicrobium sp. JLT1363 | reverse complement strand
TGCGGCGCGCGAGGCCCGCCGCGGAATCGGGCGGACCCGGCAGGGCGGCCAGGATCTGTGACGTGCGGTCGCGGCGATGCCGCGCTAGTTCCGCGATCCGGTCCAGCGGGGCCGTGATCGCGGGCCCGTGGGTCGGCAGCAGGACGCGCGGCGACAGTGCCGCCAGCCGTTCCAGCGAGCGGAAGTATTCCGCCAGGTCCCCATCCGGCGGAGAGATCAGAGTCGAGGACCAGCCCATCACCAGGTCGCCGCAGAAGATCCGGTCACCCCATTGGAACGACAGGTGCCCTGCCGCATGACCGGGCGTGTGCCACGCGGTCAGCGACCAGTCGGGCGTGGTGATCACCTCCTGGTCGCGCAGGTGGCGGTCGGGCGCGAAAGCGTGGTCCAGCCCCTCGCCCCCGCCAAGACCCTCCAGCGCCAGGCGGGACATCAGCGGCGACCGCCCTGCCAGCGCATCGCCAAAGGCCAGCACCGGGGCGCCGGTCAGGCGGGAAAGGCGTGCGGCTCCG
>NZ_AEUE01000025.1 GCF_000186705.1 Citromicrobium sp. JLT1363 | reverse complement strand
ACTGCCTGCAGTCGGTAGTGCCGGTGAACCTACAGCGGTCCGCCCCCCTTGCGGCCTAACGTCCGGGCGCGGCGGCCGAACCTGCCAGGATACCCCCCATCGATCGTCAGTTCAGCCCCGGTCATGTAGGCCGCCTCGTCCGATGCCAGCATGACCGCCAGCGCAGCCACCTCCTCGGGCCTGCCAAAGCGGCGCAGGGGCGTGTCGGCCACCATTGCCGCTTCCCGCTTGCTGCGGTCGGGGCCGCTGCCCAGCATCGGCTCCCACATCGGCGTCATCACCGCCGCGGGATGGATCGAGTTGCACCGGATGTTCAGGCCCTGCCCCGCGCAGTATAGCGCCACGCTTTTCGTGTGATTGCGAACGGCGGCCTTGGAGGACGCGTAGGCCGCCGCCATCGGGATGCCGACAAGCCCCGAGCGCGAGGAGATGTTGATGATCGATCCCACGCCTTTCGGCCTCATGGCGCGGATGGCATAGCGGCAGCCCAGGAAGGTACCGTCCAGGT
>NZ_AEUE01000026.1 GCF_000186705.1 Citromicrobium sp. JLT1363 | reverse complement strand
TCGTGACTGCGGCGGATGGCACGACCCAGCAATATACCGTTGCGGTGACCCGTGCCGCTTCGAGCGATGCACAGCTGTCGGCGCTGGAAGTGAGCGAGGGTTCGCTCAGCCCGGCTTTCGATTCATCGCGGACGAACTATTCGGTAGAGGTTGGAAACCCGGTCGACTCGATCACGCTGACTCCGAGCGTGTCCGACCCTGGAGCAACGGTGACGGTCGCGGGCAACGTTGTCGCCTCGGGCAGCGCGAGTGCGCCGGTGACGCTGTCGGTAGGCACGACCTCGATAGCGGTCGTCGTGACCGCCGCCGATGGCACAACGCAGCAATATACCGTCGCGGTGACTCGTGCCGCCTCGAGCGATGCGACGCTATCGAGCCTGACGGTGAGCGAGGGAACGCTCTCGCCAGTGTTCGACCCGGCGCAGACCGACTACGCGGTATCGGTGGGCAGTACGGTCGATATGATCACGCTCACCCCGACGGCAAGCGATGCGGGCGCAACCATCACCGTGGCTGGCAACGCGGTGGCCTCTGGCAGCGCGAGCGCACCGGTGGCGCTGTCGGTTGGCACGACCTCGATCGCCGTCGCGGTGACTGCGGCGGATGGCACGACGCGGCAATATGGCGTGGCGGTAACCCGCGCCGCGCCGCCGACGATCGCCGTCTATTCGACAAACGGAGGCGTCCAGCGGATTCCCGATGGCGGGACATCGGCGACGCCGGGCACCGATTTCGGCCAGGTCACCGTCGGATCCTCGGCATCTCGCGGTTTCCTGATCTTCAATGAGGGCGATGCGGATCTGGTGGTATCTGGCATCACCGCGTCGCCTTCGACCGGTTTCGACGTGCAGGCCGACGCATCGAGGACGATCGCTCCAGGCGGTTCTTACGAGTTCGAAATCCGGTTCGCTCCGACGATCGACGGCAGCGTCTCCACGACGATAGCGATCACGAGCACGGATTCCGCGACGCCGACCTTCACCTATAGCCTCTATGGAGCCGGGGCAGCGCCGGTGCCGACGATCACCGGCATCTCACCGGCAGAGGGCTTGGTATCCGGCGGCACCGCAGTCGCGATCAGCGGCACAGGTTTCCTGACGGTGACCAGCGTTACTTTCGCGGGCGTAGACGCAGGCGCATTTACCGTTGTCAGCGACACGCGGATCGATGCGATCACTCCTGCTAACGCGGCGGGCACTGTCGACGTGGTCATCACCTCGCCCGGCGGTACGGCGACGCAGACCGGTGGCTACACCTACCTTTCCAATGATGCGCAGCTCTCTGCGCTGTCGGTGAGCGAGGGCGCGCTGAACCCGGCGTTCGATCCTGCGCAGTCGAGCTACACCGTGTCGGTGGGCAACGACGTCGATGAGAT